>NZ_CM174437.1:0-2500 GCF_057836745.1 Bacillus sp. BACIII
TTATCGGAGAGTTTGATCCTGGCTCAGGACGAACGCTGGCGGCGTGCCTAATACATGCAAGTCGAGCGGACAGATGGGAGCTTGCTCCCTGATGTTAGCGGCGGACGGGTGAGTAACACGTGGGTAACCTGCCTGTAAGACTGGGATAACTCCGGGAAACCGGGGCTAATACCGGATGGTTGTTTGAACCGCATGGTTCAGACATAAAAGGTGGCTTCGGCTACCACTTACAGATGGACCCGCGGCGCATTAGCTAGTTGGTGAGGTAACGGCTCACCAAGGCGACGATGCGTAGCCGACCTGAGAGGGTGATCGGCCACACTGGGACTGAGACACGGCCCAGACTCCTACGGGAGGCAGCAGTAGGGAATCTTCCGCAATGGACGAAAGTCTGACGGAGCAACGCCGCGTGAGTGATGAAGGTTTTCGGATCGTAAAGCTCTGTTGTTAGGGAAGAACAAGTGCCGTTCAAATAGGGCGGCACCTTGACGGTACCTAACCAGAAAGCCACGGCTAACTACGTGCCAGCAGCCGCGGTAATACGTAGGTGGCAAGCGTTGTCCGGAATTATTGGGCGTAAAGGGCTCGCAGGCGGTTTCTTAAGTCTGATGTGAAAGCCCCCGGCTCAACCGGGGAGGGTCATTGGAAACTGGGGAACTTGAGTGCAGAAGAGGAGAGTGGAATTCCACGTGTAGCGGTGAAATGCGTAGAGATGTGGAGGAACACCAGTGGCGAAGGCGACTCTCTGGTCTGTAACTGACGCTGAGGAGCGAAAGCGTGGGGAGCGAACAGGATTAGATACCCTGGTAGTCCACGCCGTAAACGATGAGTGCTAAGTGTTAGGGGGTTTCCGCCCCTTAGTGCTGCAGCTAACGCATTAAGCACTCCGCCTGGGGAGTACGGTCGCAAGACTGAAACTCAAAGGAATTGACGGGGGCCCGCACAAGCGGTGGAGCATGTGGTTTAATTCGAAGCAACGCGAAGAACCTTACCAGGTCTTGACATCCTCTGACAATCCTAGAGATAGGACGTCCCCTTCGGGGGCAGAGTGACAGGTGGTGCATGGTTGTCGTCAGCTCGTGTCGTGAGATGTTGGGTTAAGTCCCGCAACGAGCGCAACCCTTGATCTTAGTTGCCAGCATTCAGTTGGGCACTCTAAGGTGACTGCCGGTGACAAACCGGAGGAAGGTGGGGATGACGTCAAATCATCATGCCCCTTATGACCTGGGCTACACACGTGCTACAATGGGCAGAACAAAGGGCAGCGAAACCGCGAGGTTAAGCCAATCCCACAAATCTGTTCTCAGTTCGGATCGCAGTCTGCAACTCGACTGCGTGAAGCTGGAATCGCTAGTAATCGCGGATCAGCATGCCGCGGTGAATACGTTCCCGGGCCTTGTACACACCGCCCGTCACACCACGAGAGTTTGTAACACCCGAAGTCGGTGAGGTAACCTTTATGGAGCCAGCCGCCGAAGGTGGGACAGATGATTGGGGTGAAGTCGTAACAAGGTAGCCGTATCGGAAGGTGCGGCTGGATCACCTCCTTTCTAAGGATTTTAACGGAATATAAGACCTTGTGTCTTATAAACAGAACGTTCCCTGTCTTGTTTAGTTTTGAAGGAACTTTGATTCTTTCATATGGTAGATGGGCCTGTAGCTCAGCTGGTTAGAGCGCACGCCTGATAAGCGTGAGGTCGGTGGTTCGAGTCCACTCAGGCCCACCATCTTTACCCAATACACGGGGCCTTAGCTCAGCTGGGAGAGCGCCTGCTTTGCACGCAGGAGGTCAGCGGTTCGATCCCGCTAGGCTCCACCAACGTGTTCTTTGAAAACTAGATAACAGAAGTAATTCACATTCAATTGTAATACAAGATATCACGTAGTGATTCTTTTTAACGGTTAAGTTAGAAAGGGCGCACGGTGGATGCCTTGGCACTAGGAGCCGATGAAGGACGGGACGAACACCGATATGCTTCGGGGAGCTGTAAGCAAGCTTTGATCCGGAGATTTCCGAATGGGGAAACCCACCACTCGTAATGGAGTGGTATCCATATCTGAATACATAGGATATGAGAAGGCAGACCCGGGGAACTGAAACATCTAAGTACCCGGAGGAAGAGAAAGCAAATGCGATTCCCTGAGTAGCGGCGAGCGAAACGGGATCAGCCCAAACCAAGAGGCTTGCCTCTTGGGGTTGTAGGACACTCTGTACGGAGTTACAAAGGAACGAGGTAGATGAAGAGGTCTGGAAAGGCCCGCCATAGGAGGTAACAGCCCTGTAGTCAAAACTTCGTTCTCTCCTGAGTGGATCCTGAGTACGGCGGAACACGTGAAATTCCGTCGGAATCCGGGAGGACCATCTCCCAAGGCTAAATACTCCCTAGTGACCGATAGTGAACCAGTACCGTGAGGGAAAGGTGAAAAGCACCCCGGAAGGGGAGTGAAATAGATCCTGAAACCGTGTGCCTACAAGTAGTCAGAGCCCGTTAACGGGTGA
>NZ_CM174437.1:5000-22500 GCF_057836745.1 Bacillus sp. BACIII
AACGGTAAAGGCAGCTCATCTTGAGCTGCCTTTTTTGTTTATAAGTATTGCTTGAGGAAATTAGAAATGTAATAAGGAAATTTACGTTCTGTGACCTCTAAGAACCGCCGGATCAATACATAATCATCGCTGACATGCTGTGTCAGCAGTTCATACCACCATTCCGTTTCATATCTCGCAATCATCCCGATATTGTACAGGACCAAATAATGAATAATCATTTCGGGAAGATGCAGGAACTGATCACGCTGAGAGGGAAGATAATATTGATTTCTCTCTAAGTGAAACGCTAAGTTTGGCGAAGACCAAGGTTCAGTATCTAGCGGATCAGCCTCAAAAACCAAATGGTTATGGCTT
This sequence comes from Bacillus sp. BACIII, assembly GCF_057836745.1. Taxonomy (NCBI): domain Bacteria; kingdom Bacillati; phylum Bacillota; class Bacilli; order Caryophanales; family Bacillaceae; genus Bacillus; species Bacillus sp. BACIII. The sequence goes on from NZ_CM174437.1 coordinate 5,358, forward strand.
TTCCTGACAAAAGACCAATTCAAATGATGACTGATATATTCTGCAAAGCGGGAGTCAGACATATTGTACTGAATCACCGTATGTTCAGGAACTAAAACAAGGTCATCTTTCAGCTCTACTTTCGTCAGCCAATTCTTTTTCTCTTGAAAATGAAATACAGTGTGCAATTCGGGAATGGCTGTCAGCAGTTTTTTCATTGTATACCGTTCTTCCTCAAGACCCGCTATTCCGAATAAGTGATTCATGACATGAATACATAAGCCATTGCGCTGCACCTTCACTTCATCATCCCTAAAACTGTAATTTTGCTTTTTGCGTTTCCGGGCAGTCACGCCATGTGCGAGTACTGAGGCGTGACTCGGATAGCTTGGATCTGTAGTCAGAAGACAGGCTTTCAGCAATTGTGACATCCCGTAAAACAACAGAATAGGCTTAATTTCTAAAGGGGACAGAGATGCCTGTTTATAAAAGGACTCGGCGTGTTTGATAAAAAATATGAAACGTTCACTGTTTTTAAACGCATATCGTTTTGGTTCTTCCATTCCTCTTTCTGTATAGACTCTATTTAGGAATTTCTGGGAGGATTCTACGGAATAAAATAATGACAACTCTTTCCACTCAAGGTCTCTCATGTGTATTTTTAAACCCTTTCCTTTATCTAAATATTTCAACTCTTCTTCGCTTCCTTGACATGCCGTTTTCTAGTTGATAATCTACATATAATATTTTGCCGAAAAGAGGGGGATTTACTAATGTGGGAAAGTAAATTTTCAAAAGAAGGCTTAACGTTCGATGATGTACTGCTCGTACCGGCTCAATCAGACGTACTTCCGCGTGATGTGGATTTATCTGTTGAACTGACAAAAACGTTAAAGCTTAATATTCCTGTCATCAGTGCAGGAATGGATACAGTAACAGAATCAGCTATGGCGATTGCGATGGCCAGACAGGGCGGCTTGGGCATTATCCATAAAAACATGTCCATCGAACAGCAGGCTGAACATGTTGACAAAGTCAAACGTTCTGAACGGGGCGTTATTACAAATCCCTTCTTTTTAACACCTGATCATCAAGTATTCGATGCGGAGCATTTGATGGGGAAATACAGAATTTCCGGTGTTCCGATCGTAGATAATAAAGACGATCAAAAGCTTGTCGGTATCATTACAAACCGTGATCTTCGCTTTATCTCTGATTATTCAATGAAAATCAGTGATGTCATGACAAAAGAAGAGCTGGTTACGGCTCCTGTAGGCACCACATTAGACGAAGCAGAAAAAATCTTACAGAAACATAAAATTGAAAAACTTCCATTAGTGGATGACCAAAATAAATTAAAAGGTCTTATCACGATCAAAGATATTGAAAAGGTTATCGAATTCCCGAATTCATCTAAAGATGAACACGGACGCCTTATTGTCGGCGCTGCGGTAGGCGTGACAGGCGATACAATGACACGCGTCAGCAAGCTTGTTGAAGCGAATGTCGACGTGATTGTGGTCGATACGGCTCATGGACATTCCAGAGGCGTACTGAACACAGTTGCGAAAATTCGTGAAACATATCCTGAACTGAACATTATCGCAGGAAATGTGGCAACGGCTGAAGCGACAAAGGCTTTGATTGAAGCCGGAGCAAACATTGTAAAAGTGGGAATCGGACCTGGTTCCATCTGTACGACACGCGTCGTTGCAGGTGTAGGCGTACCGCAAATCACTGCCATTTATGATTGTGCCACTGAAGCAAGAAAACACGGCGCAACAATTATCGCGGACGGCGGTATTAAATTCTCCGGTGATATTACGAAAGCATTGGCATCCGGCGGACATGCCGTAATGCTCGGAAGCCTGCTTGCCGGTACTTCAGAAAGCCCGGGAGAGACTGAAATCTATCAAGGCAGAAGATTTAAAGTGTACCGCGGTATGGGTTCTGTCGCTGCCATGGAAAAAGGCAGTAAAGACCGATATTTCCAAGAAGAAAATAAGAAATTCGTCCCTGAAGGTATCGAAGGAAGGACTCCGTACAAAGGTCCTGTAGAAGAAACAGTGTATCAGCTTGTCGGCGGTCTTCGTTCAGGCATGGGATACTGCGGTTCAAAAGACTTGCGCGCTTTAAGAGAAGAGGCTCAATTCATCCGTATGACAGGTGCCGGTCTTCGCGAAAGCCATCCGCATGATGTCCAAATTACGAAAGAATCACCAAACTACACAATCTCATAATTGTTACAAATAAAAAACATTTGACAGGGTCGCTGACTCTGTCTATTTTTTTTATATCGAGTGTGATAAAATTTATACTGTTGTGTTTTGAATTTGAATATGTCCTTAACGGCTTAATTATAGATTTAAAATGAATGACGGAGGTCGTAAGATTGAACATCACGAAATGGAAACAGCTGTTAGTGTCATTAGTGGTACTGGCACTGGCCGCAACTTGCTTTGTTCCAATGTCTAAAGCGGAGGCAGCCGGCAATGACCCGGTTGATGTCAATGCTTCAGCTGCGATAATGATTGAGGCTTCATCGGGAAAAATTTTATACAGTAAAAATGCAGACAAAAGACTGCCGATTGCCAGCATGACAAAAATGATGACTGAATATCTGCTTCTGGAAGCCATTAAAGAAGGAAAAGTGAAATGGGATCAAACGTATACTCCTGATGATTATGTCTATGAAATTTCTCAAGACAACAGTTTATCAAACGTCCCTCTTCGGAAAGACGGCAAATACACAGTCAAAGAACTGTATCAAGCCATGGCGATTTACTCTGCTAACGGAGCCGCGATCGCTGTTGCTGAAATTCTTGCCGGAACTGAAACGAAATTTGTCGCTGAAATGAATGCGAAAGCCAAAGAATTAGGCATGACAAACTATGATTTTAAAAATGCCACCGGGCTTGTGAATGAAGACCTTCACGGCAAACAGCCGCAAGGAGAAGGCGTTAAAGAAGAGAGTGAAGTTTCTGCTAAAGACATGGCGCTTCTTGCAGACCGCCTGATCACTGATTATCCGGAAGTTCTGAAAACAACAAGCATCGCTAAGACGAAATTCAGAGCCGGCACTGATGATGAAATGGACATGCCGAACTGGAACTTCATGTTAAAAGGCCTTGTTTCTGAATATCCCGGCGTTGACGGGTTAAAAACGGGTTCTACTGATTCTGCGGGATCTTGTTTTACAAGCACCGCACAGCGGAACGGAATGCGGGTCATCACCGTTGTGTTAAACGCAAAAGGCAACCTGCATACCGGACGATTTGATGAAACGAAAAAAATGCTCGATTACGCATTTAACAGCAATTTCTCAATGAAAGACCTTTACCCTGAAGGCTCTCAAGTAAAAGGGCACAAAACGATTGACGTTGACAAAGGGAAAGACAAGCAAGTCGATATTGTGACTGATAAGGCGCTTTCTATTCCTGTGAAAAGCGGGGATGAAAAGAACTATAAAGCCGAAGTGACCTTAGATAAAAAAGAAATCACGGCTCCTGTGAAAAAAGGGACGAAAGTCGGAACGCTGAAAGTTACATACAAAGGCAGTGACAAAGACTACGGCTTCCTCAAATCCAAAGAGTTCAGCGTGAATCTTGTAACGAAAAATGATGTAGATAAAGCAAACTGGTTTGTTCAGATGATGCGCGGCATCGGCGGTTTCTTCTCCGGAATCTGGAACAGCGCCGTTGATACGGTAACAGGCTGGTTTTAAGAAATAAGAAAGAGCTCTGATGAAAGTTAGGGCTCTTTTGCTTAATATACTGAAAAAACCAAATTGTTAGTAAAAAATGATATCTATCTCTTCCGTCACACTGTAAAATAAGAATATCCATATGAAATATTGTATTTCTGGGATACAATAAGAGATAGACATTATCTAACTATACATTGACTAGGGGGACCAAATAATGGCTCAAACAGGTACTGACCGTGTAAAACGCGGAATGGCGGAAATGCAAAAAGGCGGCGTCATCATGGACGTTGTAAATGCTGAACAAGCGAAGATTGCGGAAGAGGCGGGAGCTGTTGCCGTAATGGCGTTAGAACGAGTTCCGGCTGATATTCGTGCTGCCGGCGGTGTAGCCCGCATGGCTGACCCGACGATCGTTGAAGAAGTAATGAATGCTGTATCCATTCCCGTAATGGCAAAAGCGCGTATCGGACATATCGTTGAAGCGCGTGTCCTTGAAGCAATGGGAGTAGATTATATTGATGAAAGTGAAGTTCTGACTCCTGCTGACGAAGAATTTCATTTAAATAAAAATGAATATACTGTTCCGTTCGTATGCGGATGCCGTGATCTCGGCGAAGCAACGCGCCGTATCGCTGAAGGAGCCTCCATGCTTCGTACAAAAGGCGAACCGGGAACAGGAAACATTGTGGAAGCTGTCCGTCATATGAGAAAAGTAAACGCGCAAGTGCGCAAAGTTGCGGCGATGAGCGATGATGAGCTGATGACTGAAGCGAAAAACCTCGGTGCTCCCTATGAGCTGCTTCTTCAAATCAAACGTGACGGCAAATTGCCTGTTGTCAACTTTGCTGCCGGCGGAGTGGCGACGCCTGCTGATGCGGCATTGATGATGCAGCTGGGCGCTGACGGCGTATTTGTCGGTTCAGGTATTTTTAAATCAGACAACCCTGCTAAATTCGCCAAAGCAATTGTGGAAGCAACGACTCACTACACAGATTACAAACTGATCGCTGAGCTTTCTAAAGAATTGGGAACAGCGATGAAAGGAATCGAAATCTCAAATCTATTGCCGGAACAGCGTATGCAAGAACGCGGCTGGTAAAACCATAGGAGAGCTGGAAGCATGTTAACAATTGGTGTACTTGGACTTCAAGGAGCAGTAAGAGAACATATTCGTTCAATTGAAGCATGTGGTTCAAAAGGTGTTGTCATTAAGCGTCCTGAACAGCTGAATGACATCGACGGCTTAATCCTGCCGGGCGGAGAAAGCACGACGATGCGGCGTTTAATGGATACGTATCATTTTATGGAGCCGCTTCGCGAGTTTGCCGCTCAAGGCAAGCCGATGTTCGGCACATGCGCCGGTCTGATTATTTTAGCCAAAGAGATTGCGGGAACCGATCATGCTCATTTAGGGCTGTTAAATGTGGTTGTCGAGCGTAATTCCTTTGGCCGTCAGGTCGACAGCTTTGAAGCTGACCTGAGGATTAAAGGCATTGATGAGCCGTTTACGGGTGTATTTATTCGTGCGCCGCACATTTTAGAAGCCGGAGAAGATGTTGAAGTGCTTTGTGAGCATAACGGACGCATCGTGGCTGCAAAGCAGGGGCATTTGCTCGGCTGCTCGTTCCATCCTGAACTGACGGATGACCACCGGGTGACAGAGCTGTTTGTGAAGATGGCGGAAAAGTATAAGCGGGAAACAGCTGTATAAAACAGTTGAAAACCGATGATACTTATAGTACATTATAAACACAAATAAAGATCGAAAAGCGTTGACAGGAAGCAGTAGGAAGCCTCTCTTTCAAAGAGAGCCGATGGGTGGTGCGAATCGGTGGAAGATGCTGTCCGAATCCGTCCTTGAGCGAAATGCTGAAAACAAGTAGGCATTTACGGGAAAACCGTTATGTGTTAAAGCGGGAAGCAAGTGTAAGCTTGTTTTCAATCAGGGTGGCAACGCGAGAGCTCTCGTCCCTTTTAGGGGATGAGGGCTCTTTTTTATTTTCGATAAAACAGATAGGAGTTGTTAAGTATGATTGATACGAAGGTCCTGAGAGCCAATTTTCAAGAAGTAAAAGCGAAGCTCATTCCTAAAGGCGAAGACTTATCTGACTTTGACAAGTTTGAAGAGCTTGATAAAAAAAGAAGAGAACTTATCGGCAAAGTAGAAGAACTGAAGGGGAAACGCAACGAAGTATCTCAGCAGGTCGCCGTTTTGAAACGGGAGAAAAAAGACGCTGATCATATTATTAAAGAGATGCGTGAAGCAGGCGAAGAAATTAAGAAGCTTGATGAAGAGCTTCGCACGGTGGAAACCACGCTCGAAACCATCCTTCTGTCTATTCCGAACATCCCGCACGATTCAGTGCCTGTAGGGGAAACGGAAGATGATAACATTGAAATCCGCAAGTGGGGAGAGGCGCCGGCATTTGCATATGAGCCGAAACCGCATTGGGATATCGCTGACCGCTTGAACATCCTTGATTTCGAACGCGCTTCAAAAGTAACGGGAAGCCGGTTTGTGTTTTATAAAGGACTAGGGGCCCGTCTCGAACGCGCGCTCTACAACTTTATGCTGGATCTTCACGTTGATGAGTATGATTACACTGAAGTCATTCCTCCTTATATGGTAAACCGTACGAGCATGACAGGGACGGGACAGCTTCCTAAATTTGAAGAGGATGCTTTTAAAATCAGGGAAGAGGATTATTTCTTAATTCCGACGGCGGAAGTGCCGATCACAAATATGCACCGCGATGAAATCTTATCCGGCGAGGACCTCCCGATTAATTATGCCGCATTCAGCGCCTGCTTCCGTTCAGAAGCGGGATCTGCCGGCCGTGATACACGCGGTTTGATCCGCCAGCATCAATTCAACAAGGTTGAGCTTGTGAAATTCGTGAAGCCGGAAGATTCTTATGAGGAGCTTGAAAAATTAACAAATCAAGCTGAACGGGTGCTTCAGCTGCTAGAACTGCCGTATCGTGTCATGAGCATGTGTACCGGAGATCTCGGCTTTACAGCTGCGAAAAAGTACGATATTGAAGTATGGATTCCAAGCCAAGACACATATCGTGAAATTTCTTCTTGCAGCAACTTTGAGGCCTTCCAGGCGAGACGCGCAAACATTCGATTCAGACGCGAAGCGAAAGGCAAGCCGGAGCATGTGCATACATTAAACGGTTCCGGTCTGGCAGTCGGCAGAACAGTAGCTGCCATCTTGGAAAACTACCAGCAGGAAGACGGAAGTGTTGTCATTCCGAAAGTGCTTCGTCCTTATATGGGAAATAAAGAAGTCATCAAACCATAAAAAGGTGCGCCCTAGAGGCGCGCCTTTTTTGCTGTTTGGTATAAAGCGGCGATATTCCGAGCTGTGCTTTCAAGGTTAAAACGTCCTGACGCTAAGGCGTCTTCAAGACTTACAGCGCCCGGCACGATAGAAAATACAGCTGTTATGCCTCCGTTGTATACATGTTCAAAATCTTTTCCCAAGGAACCCGCCAACGCGATAACGGGAATTTTTTGAGCAGCTGCACGTGCGGCGATCCCGGCGGGGGTTTTGCCGAATATTGTTTGTCCGTCAATCTGCCCCTCTCCGGTGATGATAAGGTCAGCGCCTTTTATCTGATCTGAAAAGGACAGTGTATCTAATACAACGTCAATCCCGCTTTGAAGTTCTGCTTGTAAGAAGGCGATCAGCCCTGCGCCTAAACCTCCTGCGGCACCCGCGCCTTTTACGGTATCTGCTTCAATATCGTGCTGCCGTCTCAATACATCAGCGAAATGGCGCAAATTGCGATCCAATACAACTTTTGTCTTCTCTGACGCCCCTTTTTGCGGGCCAAAGACATATGATGCGCCGTTTTCTCCGGTCAGAGGATTTTCGACATCGCATGCGGCACGGATACGAATATGTTTCAGATCAGGGGAGAGGCGGCTTATATCGATAGAAGCCAGGGTTTGCAGCGAGCCTCCGCCGTCAGGTATCTCCTGACCTTCCTCATTTAAGAAACGCACACCGAGCGCGCTCGCCATCCCGGTCCCGCCGTCATTGGTTGCGCTCCCGCCAAGACCGATGATGATTTCACTCACCCCGCGGGAAGCTGCATCTGCTATCAGTTCACCCGTTCCTCTTGTTGTAGTGTTCAACGGATCTCTGAGATGACGGGGGATGAGATGAAGTCCCGATGCTTCTGCCATTTCAATGACTGCCGTGCGTCCGTTTCCCAGAAGTCCGTATGCGGCGTTTACCGAGGTTCCCAGCGGACCGGTCACTGTTTTATTAATGATTCTCCCGCCGGTGGCATCCGTTAAAGCCTGAACGGTTCCTTCTCCGCCGTCGGCCGCGGGTATCTTGATATATTCCGCGTCAGGGAAGACTGATTTGAATCCTTTTTCGATGCTGTCGGCAGCTTCTTTTGCTGTCATGCTCTCTTTAAAAGAATCCGGTGCGATTATGACTTTCATTGTGTTCTCCACCTTTATGAACAGGTTATCTATTTGAATGTATTCTTGGTTTTCACTGTATTTTCCTGCCCGTATAACAGAAAGCGGTTGATTTTGGATACGAGTCTTTTGTATGATAGTAAAGCTGACGGACAAGCTGTTTAAGAAAAGAAATAAAAAATATGAAAAAAGCGCTTGACTGAAAAATAAGTCATGTGGTATATTATTAAATGTCGATACGGAGGAATACCCAAGTCTGGCTGAAGGGATCGGTCTTGAAAACCGACAGGGGTGTCAAAGCCCGCGGGGGTTCGAATCCCTCTTCCTCCGCCATATTGATTTTAAACCTAATGAAACTCGAGCATATATTGGAGATTGTTTTGTCCGCTGCATCTGATGCAGCGGATTTTTTATATGCAAAAAAAAGCGATTTTCTCTGTTCGGGGAAAATCGCTTTCTTATTTTTACTTATTTCTGTTTTCGTTGATCACGCGGCTGATTTTTTCGATCAATGGTTCCAGTGACTGTTCGTCAGTTTCAAGGTCATAATCTTCAATGCGCACTTTCAGCACAGGGCAGGCGTTAAAACCGCTGATCCAGTCTTCGTACCGTTTATACATCTCTTCCCAATAGGAACGGTTTGTCTGCAGCTCCATATCGCGGCCGCGCTTTTCAATCCGGTCTATAATGTTTTCAAGATCACCTTCTAAATAGATCAAAACATCAGGGTGCGGGAAGTATGGCGTCATGACCATCGCTTCGAAAAGGCTTGTGTATGTTTTGTAATCTGTCAGCGACATGGTTCCTTTATCGGCATGCATTTTTGCGAATATGCCTGTATCTTCATAAATCGAACGGTCCTGCACGAATCCGCCGCCTGATTCAAAGATGTTTTTCTGCTCCTTGAACCGCTCAGCCAGAAAATAAATTTGCAAGTGAAAGCTCCAGCGCTCAAAATCATGATAAAACTTCTCTAAATAAGGGTTTTCATCCACTTCTTCAAGCGAGGTATTAAATCCGAGCCGTTTTGCTAAAGCCTTGGTTAAAGTCGATTTTCCGACTCCTACCGTTCCCGCTACTGTTATAATGGCGTTGTTTGGAATATGAATGTCTTTCATTTAATAAGCTCCTTTACCTGACGGGCAATTCTTTCATAGTCTGTCTTATTCAAAACAAAGTCTTCGGTATCACCGTCAATGGTCAGTACAGAGATATCCGGATCTTCTTCCTGAAGCAGTCTGATGGCTGTGTCATAATCTGCAATGAGACGTTCCAGATATTGATGCTCGATGTTTTTCTCAAACGGGCGCCCTCGTTTTTCAATGCGTTGAAGCAATGTCGGCAGGCTTGCCTTTATGTATACAATAACATTCGGTTTCGGCAAGTCGTGAGTGAGCAGATGATAAATCTGCTTATATTTCTCAAGCTTTTGTCCGTGCAATGTGCGCTCTGCGAAAATAACGTTTTTATAAATATGATAATCGGACAAAACGGGCTGTCCTTGTTTTAAGTAATCACGATCTGTATCTTCAAGCTGTTTATACCTGTGACAGAGAAAAAACATTTCAAGCTGGAAACTCCACTCCTCGATATTATCATAGAACTTATCAAGATAAGGGTTGTCTTCCACAATCTCATTAATCATAGGAAAACCGAGCTCTTCAGAAAGCATAGAAGCGAGTGTCGTTTTTCCCGCCCCGATAGGACCTTCTACCGCGATAAAAGGGGCTCTGTTCATTGAAAATCCTCCTTAATTCTGCAAACATCCGTCATCTGCCGGCCTTTATATTGTATCACACTCTCAGAAAAGCCCATGAAAAAAGACGCTTCCAATTAACGAAACGTCTCTTTCACAATATGAAATTGATCTCCGAGCAAAAGCCAGTTTTGCGGGAAGGAGAGGCCGAGTTTCCAATAGCTGATTCCTCTTAAATGAAGTTCTTTAATTAAATTGAATTTCGCTTGAATGGATCGTGCGTCTTCAAACCATACTTCATGCCGTTTCTGATTTTCATCCGTGTATCGAAAGAATGGAGCCTGGGCGGTTTCGTCATATTGAATGTCAACTTTATAGCGTGCTGCCAGAGCGATTGCCTGCTGAGGACTGACGGCTTTCGCTGTCGTTCCCTGTTTGAAAGGCAGTGTCCAATCATAGCCGTACATATTCTGGCCCATGACAATTTTTGAAGCAGGCATTTCTGTCAGCGCGTACTCAATGACATTCCTTACAGGGCCGATTGGTGATACGGCCTGAGGCGGGCCCCCGCTGTATCCCCACTCATATGTCATGATGACGACAAAATCGACGATTTCTCCATGTGCCCTATAGTCATGTGCTTCATACCATTTGCCGGCCTGGGTCGCGCTCGTTTTCGGAGCAAGCGCCGTTGAAATCTTCCAGCCTTGACGGTGAAAAATCGTCCTCGCTTCACGTAAAAAACGATTGTAGGCTTCTCTGTCCTGAGGACGTAGATATTCGAAATCAAAATGAATATCGCGAAAGCCGTGCTTTCTAGCCGTGGAGACGATTTCCTGAAAGAGTTTTGTTTTCACGGTATTATCATTCAATATGAGCCGCCCGAGATCATCGCTGAATGCGTCATTTTCAAGGTTGGTGATGATCATCATCAGTGTGGTGTTGTGCCTGTCACTGATGCTTTTTAAATTGGTGAGCGGCGGTTCCTTTAAAGTCCCGTTCCGCTGCACTTGAAAACTGAATACGCCGAGGTATGTTAAATAAGGTGAGGCCTCTCTTGCCGCCTGCTGCAGATTAGCGCTTACGCTCGTTCCCCGCGGTTCTATATGTGCATTTGATTCGATATGGGGCTTATTTGTCTGCGGCGGAATGTAAAGGCGGGTCCCGCTTCGCAATGGAGTGCTGAGCTGAATTCCGTTCACTCTCGCAAGCTCCGCGGCCGATATATGAAAACGGCCGGCGATTGCCGCAAGAGTATCGCCTTGTTTCACTTCGTAATATTGACCCTCAATCGGAATGACAAGAGTTTGTCCGACAACCAGTGTATTGGGATTAGGCAGTTTATTTGCTTCCGCAATGACATTTGCGGTCGTCCGGTAGCGCGCCGCAATAGCGGAAAGCGTGTCGCCCCGTTTCACTACATAGATCTGAATGAAAAACGCCTCCTTTCATATCCGCTATCAAATGTATGAAAAAAGGAGGCCGATCATGTTTATTTTTCGTCGATAATTTGTTTTTCCGTGGTTATTTCTGCGAAGAGAACATTCTCCATCATCGTCAAGGCGAAATCATTGTCTTCGTCGCTATTGGAAGCGGTGCAGTCTTTCGGGATGGTAATGCTGTATTCTCTCATATAAGCGTCGTTAGCCGTGAACAGTACACAAATATTCCCGGCAATCCCCGTAATCATTAATCGGTTCACTTGCAGCTCGGTCAGAAGAGTATGAAGCGCCGTTTCATAAAAAGCGGAATGCTTCGGTTTAATGAGAAAATAATCATCCGGATGAGGCGAGATATCTTCTATTATGGATGCGCTTCTGTCATTGCTGCATTCCTCCCTGATGGCATCAATATCCGCCTTCCAAAGCCCGTAATGGTCATTAATATAAATAATCGGCCAGTTGTTTTGTTTTGCATGCTTCTTTAATGATAAAATACGGGGGACGATTTGTTTGGTTTTTTCAGCAAGACGTTCGCCCATATCAAATTGAAAATTGTTAATCATATCGACAATGAGAAGGGCTGTGTTGTTAGGTTCAGACAATGCCGGCAACTCCTTTCTGCTGGGGTATTCCTATTTTAACCTTTATGAGACATGAAAAAACTTAAGAAGAGAGCTTGAACCGATGAATGATGAATATTATATGAGAGAAGCCATAAAAGAAGCGAAAAAAGCAGAAGCGAAAGGCGAAGTGCCGATCGGGGCCGTCCTTGTTCTGCATGATGAGATCGTGGCGCGGGCGCATAATCTGCGGGAGACCGAACAGCGGTCGCTGGCCCACGCGGAAATGCTGGCGATAGACGAAGCATGCCGCAAGCTGGGAACATGGAGACTTGAAGACGCCGTTCTTTATGTCACTTTAGAGCCGTGCCCGATGTGCGCGGGAGCCGTCGTGCTTTCCAGAGTCGATAAGGTCGTGTTCGGCGCATTTGACCCCAAGGGAGGCTGTGCAGGAACGCTCATGAACCTTCTTCAGGAAGAACGGTTCAACCACCAAGCGGAAGTGGTGAGCGGAGTGCTTGAAGAAGAGTGCGGAGAAATGCTCAGCGCTTTTTTCAGAAAGCTTCGCCGGCAAAAGAAAGACATGAGGAAAAAGTTGTCTGAGTAGTACGGTTGCATTTTCTGCCTGAAGCAGATATACTTATGTGTGCATCATAAATGGTGCGCATATCAAAATTTGATATTTATTTTGCCGTGCTAAGCGGGGAGGTAGCGGTGCCCTGTACCCGCAATCCGCTCTAGCGGGGCCGAATCCCTTCTCGAGGTTCGTTTACTGTAAGGTCTGCCTTAAGTAAGTGGCGTTGACGTCTGGGTCCTGCGCAATGGGAATTCATGAACCATGTCAGGTCCGGAAGGAAGCAGCATTAAGTGAAACCTCTCATGTGCCGCAGGGTTGCCTGGGCCGAGCTAACTGCTTAAGTAACGCTTAGGGTAGCGAATCGACAGAAGGTGCACGGTAAATCAATCATCAAATTTCAGACTCACCTGTTTATGACAGGTGAGTTTTTTCGTGTATGAAAAACGGGTTTTGGCGTTAAAAGCCCGTTCATGTATAATAAACATGATGAATAACAGAGGAGGGCGCATCCTGTGGGTTACCAAGCTTTATATCGAGTATTTAGGCCTCAGCAGTTTGAAGATGTGGTCGGACAGGAACACATTACGAAAACGCTGCAAAATGCCCTTTTGCAAAAGAAATTTTCTCATGCCTATCTGTTTTCTGGACCACGGGGAACGGGGAAAACCAGTGCAGCTAAAATATTTGCGAAAGCAGTCAACTGTGAGCACGCCCCTGTAGAAGAACCGTGCAATGAATGCGCGGCGTGCAAGGGGATCACAAACGGCTCTATATCAGATGTGATCGAAATAGATGCGGCGTCGAATAACGGTGTAGACGAAATCCGCGACATCCGCGACAAAGTAAAATTCGCCCCGTCGGCCGTTACCTACAAGGTATATATTATAGATGAGGTGCATATGCTCTCTATCGGCGCATTCAATGCGCTTTTGAAAACGCTGGAAGAACCGCCGGCACATTGCATTTTCATATTAGCTACGACTGAGCCTCATAAGATTCCTTTAACCATTATCTCCAGATGTCAGCGTTTTGACTTCAAACGGATTACATCCAAAGCAATTGTCGGACGAATGAAGACAATCGTCGATGCAGAGCAGCTGAAGGTGGAAGATGGCGCCCTTGATATCATAGCGAGCGCCGCAGACGGTGGAATGAGGGACGCGCTGAGCCTGCTCGATCAAGCCGTATCATTCAGCGGCGAGGAGCTGTCGGTGGATGATGCACTGCTTATTACCGGAGCCGTTTCCCAGCACTATATTGGAAAACTGGCATCTGCTCTTCACCGTAAACAGGTTTCCGAGGCATTGGAAACACTGAATGAACTGCTCCAGCAGGGGAAAGATGCGGCCAAACTGATTGAAGATATGATCTTTTATTTCAGAGATATGCTCTTGTACCAGGCTGCTCCCGGTTTAGAAGGAGTCCTGGAGAAGGTGAAGGTCGATGAAACGTTCCGGAATCTGAGCGGTGAAATACCGGCTCCCGCTTTATATGAGATGATTGACATCCTGAATAAAAGCCATCAGGAAATGAAGTGGACGAACCACCCGAGAATCTTTTTTGAAGTGGCTGTCGTGAAAATATGCCAGACGGCACAGCAAGCCGCCGCAGATATCCCAGAGGTCGGCATGCTGATGAATAAGATCCAGCAGCTTGAGCAGGAAGTGGAAAGACTGAAGACTTCCGGGGTGAAAGTTCAGGCGGAAAGTGCTCCGAAAGAAGCCCCGCGTCCTCAAAAAGGCGGAAAAAGCCATTACAAAGCCCCGGCCGGAAGAATTCATGAAATATTGAAGGAAGCCACAAGGCCTGACCTTGAACAGCTTAAAAGCAGCTGGGGCAAGCTGCTGGCACACCTGAAACAGCAGAATAAAGTGTCTCATGCGGCTCTTTTGAATGACAGTGAACCGGTGGCCGCTGCCCAGAAGGCGTTTGTGCTTAAATTTAAATACGAAATCCATTGTAAAATGGTTGCTGAAGACAATAACGGAGTCCGTACAAATCTTGAACAGATTCTCGAATCAATGCTCGGGAAAAGAATGGATTTGATTGGCGTTCCGGAAGCACAATGGGGTAAAATAAGAGAAGAATTTTTAAATGATCATCAGCAGGAAAGTGAAGGATCAAACGAACCGGCTGAAGAAGATCCGCTGATTGCAGAGGCGAAAAAACTTGTCGGAGCGGATTTAATCGAAATAAAAGACTAATAAGATGAAAGAGAGTGATTGAATATGCGTGGCGGAATGGGAAACATGCAAAAAATGATGAAACAAATGCAAAAAATGCAAAAAGATATGGCGAAGGCTCAAGAGGAGCTTGCTGAAAAAGTGCTTGAAGGCACAGCGGGCGGCGGAATGGTAACTGTAAAAGTCAACGGCCAAAAAGAAGTTGTAGATGTTGCGATTAAAGAAGAAGTCGTTGATCCGGAAGATATCGAAATGCTTCAGGACCTGGTTCTTGCTGCGACAAACGACGCCCTCAAGAAAGTCGATGACATGACGAATGAGACAATGGGACAATTTACAAAAGGAATGAACATACCGGGTTTATTCTAGGGGGATAAATAAACATGCAGTATCCTGAACCAATATCAAAGCTGATTGACAGCTTTATGAAATTGCCAGGGATCGGACCGAAAACAGCGGTTCGTCTGGCTTTTTTTGTTCTAGGTATGAAAGAAGACACAGTATTGGATTTTGCTAAGGCGCTCGTCAATGCGAAGCGGAATCTGACATATTGCTCGATCTGCGGACATATTACAGATCAGGACCCTTGTTATATATGCGAGGATACAAGAAGAGATAGATCTGTCATTTGTGTAGTGCAGGACCCTAAGGATGTTATTGCAATGGAGAAGATGAAGGAATATAACGGCCAGTATCATGTTCTTCACGGCGCAATTTCTCCGATGGACGGCATCGGCCCGGAGGATATTAAGATTCCGGAACTGCTGAAGCGCCTTCAGGATGATCAAGTGACAGAAGTTATCCTCGCAACCAACCCTAATATTGAAGGGGAAGCAACAGCGATGTATATATCGAGGCTGTTAAAGCCCTCAGGCATCAAGCTCTCCCGTATTGCCCACGGTCTGCCCGTCGGCGGTGATTTGGAATATGCTGATGAGGTCACTCTTTCAAAAGCTCTTGAAGGAAGACGTGAATTGTAAGGGAGGAAATGGCGAGGCATGGGTTTTCTTCGCAGAAATACATTAAGAAAAGAGTTTGACGACAAACTGATTGAACAGCTCTTTAAACAAAAGGAAGAATGGAACAGACAGAAGAGTCTGGTCGATAAAAGTCTTGAGCCCTCAGCTGAGGTGCTGTTTGAGTTGAAAGTCGCTGAATCTAAATACTTTTTTTATTTGAAAGAAGCGAAGCAGCGGAATTTAAAAATGAGCAGATGGAAGTAAGAGGTCTATTCTCCGGGGTCTTCTCATAAGCTTGTACTAAACAAGCGAGGGGGAAGATTCATGGAGCCTTTTTTTATTATCGGTTTGATTGTCGGTCTGGTTGCTTTGCTTTTATTATGGGGAGTATCTTCAAAGCCGTTAAGATGGATTGGTGTGACTGCCGTTAAGTTTATTGCCGGAGCGATTCTTCTGGCAGGTGTGAATTTATTCGGCGGGAGTCTAGGCATTCATATACCTGTTAATCTGATCACAACCGGCATCAGCGGGATTTTAGGAATACCCGGCATTGCGGCTTTAATCGTCATTAAACGCTTCATCATTTAATTTGTCGTTTATTGTTGACATGATGAATTAAGGGTGGTATTCTAATATACGTCGCTGATGACAAAACGGATTTTCGAAAAAGAAATTCAAAAAAGTTATTGACGGCAATGATAATTATGTGTTACAATAATTAAGTCGCTTCGAGAGAAGTCGAAAAAGTTCTTTGAAAACTAAACAAGACAAAACGTACCTGTTAATTCAAAGTTTTAAATAAATCGCACAGCGATGTGCGTAGTCAGTCAAACTAAGGTCTGCACGATGCAGATCACACAGACGTTACTGCAGGATGCAGTGAACTTAGTCTGTGATCCATTTATCGGAGAGTTTGATCCTGGCTCAGGACGAACGCTGGCGGCGTGCCTAATACATGCAAGTCGAGCGGACAGATGGGAGCTTGCTCCCTGATGTTAGCGGCGGACGGGTGAGTAACACGTGGGTAACCTGCCTGTAAGACTGGGATAACTCCGGGAAACCGGGGCTAATACCGGATGCTTGTTTGAACCGCATGGTTCAAACATAAAAGGTGGCTTCGGCTACCACTTACAGATGGACCCGCGGCGCATTAGCTAGTTGGTGAGGTAACGGCTCACCAAGGCGACGATGCGTAGCCGACCTGAGAGGGTGATCGGCCACACTGGGACTGAGACACGGCCCAGACTCCTACGGGAGGCAGCAGTAGGGAATCTTCCGCAATGGACGAAAGTCTGACGGAGCAACGCCGCGTGAGTGATGAAGGTTTTCGGATCGTAAAGCTCTGTTGTTAGGGAAGAACAAGTGCCGTTCAAATAGGGCGGCACCTTGACGGTACCTAACCAGAAAGCCACGGCTAACTACGTGCCAGCAGCCGCGGTAATACGTAGGTGGCAAGCGTTGTCCGGAATTATTGGGCGTAAAGGGCTCGCAGGCGGTTTCTTAAGTCTGATGTGAAAGCCCCCGGCTCAACCGGGGAGGGTCATTGGAAACTGGGGAACTTGAGTGCAGAAGAGGAGAGTGGAATTCCACGTGTAGCG
>NZ_CM174437.1:25000-2387500 GCF_057836745.1 Bacillus sp. BACIII
CGGTATGAGTAGCGAAAGAGGGGTGAGAATCCCCTCCACCGAATGCCTAAGGTTTCCTGAGGAAGGCTCGTCCGCTCAGGGTTAGTCGGGACCTAAGCCGAGGCCGAAAGGCGTAGGCGATGGATAACAGGTTGATATTCCTGTACCACCTCCTCACCATTTGAGCAATGGGGGGACGCAGGAGGATAGGGTAAGCGCGGTATTGGATATCCGCGTCCAAGCAGTTAGGCTGGGAAATAGGCAAATCCGTTTCCCGTGAAGGCTGAGCTGTGATGGCGAGCGAATTATAGTAGCGAAGTTCCTGATTCCACACTGCCAAGAAAAGCCTCTAGCGAGGTGAGAGGTGCCCGTACCGCAAACCGACACAGGTAGGCGAGGAGAGAATCCTAAGGTGATCGAGAGAACTCTCGTTAAGGAACTCGGCAAAATGACCCCGTAACTTCGGGAGAAGGGGTGCTCTGTTAGGGTGCAAGCCCGAGAGAGCCGCAGTGAATAGGCCCAGGCGACTGTTTAGCAAAAACACAGGTCTCTGCGAAGCCGTAAGGCGAAGTATAGGGGCTGACGCCTGCCCGGTGCTGGAAGGTTAAGAGGAGCGCTTAGCGTAAGCGAAGGTGCGAATTGAAGCCCCAGTAAACGGCGGCCGTAACTATAACGGTCCTAAGGTAGCGAAATTCCTTGTCGGGTAAGTTCCGACCCGCACGAAAGGCGCAACGATCTGGGCACTGTCTCAACGAGAGACTCGGTGAAATTATAGTACCTGTGAAGATGCAGGTTACCCGCGACAGGACGGAAAGACCCCGTGGAGCTTTACTGCAGCCTGATATTGAATGTTGGTACAGCTTGTACAGGATAGGTAGGAGCCTTGGAAACCGGAGCGCCAGCTTCGGTGGAGGCATCGGTGGGATACTACCCTGGCTGTATTGACCTTCTAACCCGCCGCCCTTATCGGGCGGGGAGACAGTGTCAGGTGGGCAGTTTGACTGGGGCGGTCGCCTCCTAAAAGGTAACGGAGGCGCCCAAAGGTTCCCTCAGAATGGTTGGAAATCATTCGCAGAGTGTAAAGGCACAAGGGAGCTTGACTGCGAGACCTACAAGTCGAGCAGGGACGAAAGTCGGGCTTAGTGATCCGGTGGTTCCGCATGGAAGGGCCATCGCTCAACGGATAAAAGCTACCCCGGGGATAACAGGCTTATCTCCCCCAAGAGTCCACATCGACGGGGAGGTTTGGCACCTCGATGTCGGCTCATCGCATCCTGGGGCTGTAGTCGGTCCCAAGGGTTGGGCTGTTCGCCCATTAAAGCGGTACGCGAGCTGGGTTCAGAACGTCGTGAGACAGTTCGGTCCCTATCCGTCGCGGGCGCAGGAAATTTGAGAGGAGCTGTCCTTAGTACGAGAGGACCGGGATGGACGCACCGCTGGTGTACCAGTTGTTCTGCCAAGGGCATCGCTGGGTAGCTATGTGCGGACGGGATAAGTGCTGAAAGCATCTAAGCATGAAGCCCCCCTCAAGATGAGATTTCCCATTCCGCAAGGAAGTAAGATCCCTGAAAGATGATCAGGTTGATAGGTCTGAGGTGGAAGTGTGGCGACACATGGAGCTGACAGATACTAATCGATCGAGGACTTAACCATTTTTGAATGTATGCTTACTGTTATCTAGTTTTGAGAGAACACTCTCAATGGTTTGGTGGCGATAGCGAAGAGGTCACACCCGTTCCCATGCCGAACACGGAAGTTAAGCTCTTCAGCGCCGATGGTAGTCGGGGGTTTCCCCCTGTGAGAGTAGGACGCCGCCAAGCGATATAAAGGTAAAGGCAGCTCATCATGAGCTGCCTTTTTTGTTTTTGAATAAAACAATACAAACACCGAAATACGGCAACGCCCATATACTAATTGCAAACTTCAAAAAGGTCCAAATTGTGTATACAATCAATGGCTTCAGGGAAGGCTATTCATACGGAGGTGGGCACAGATGAATGAAACGTCCAGCCATGAAGAAACATGTATTGTGTGTGAAACTAAAAAAAGCAGGGGTATTCATATTTATACGAAATTTATATGTTTAGAGTGTGAGAAGAAAGTAGTTTCAACTCCAACCTCTGATCCGAATTATGAATTTTTCGTTCGTAAACTGAAAAGCCTTCATACACCGACATTATATTCTTAACCCCTGAAAAGGGTCTTTTTTTTTGCTTAAAAATAAGGGGTTTTTTTCACTTTTTATATAAGAACTGATACGATAAGAAGAGGAACTTGTTTAGAAATGGAATGTAATAGATAATACTGATAAAAGTGAATAAATAGGAGTCGATCCAAATATGAAACCGTTTATTCAATATATGAAATGGACGCTTTGCGGCAGCGCAGTTTTTGTATTAGCGGGGACAGCCGCTTTTACGATAGGGCATCAGCCTTTTCTGTATTCGCTTTTATACGGAGCAGCAGGCGGAACTGCCGTCAGTATGGCCGGACTGTGGAATGCGAAGCGCCTCTTTTTAAAAAAACACCGGCTGACAAGAAAAGAATATACTTATATCAAGGAAAATCTTGAGGAAGCAAGAAATAAAATCGTTCGATTACGCAGGGCGCTTTTTCGCTCTAAAAGTATACAAATGCTGAAGCAGAATGCAGAAATACTGCGGATAACGCGGCGGATATATCTGCTCACAAAGCAGGAGCCGAAGCGTTTTTATCAGGCGGAGCGTTTCTATTATCAAACGCTTGATTCTGTTGTGGAGCTGACCGAAAAGTATGCTCTGCTCTCATCACAGCCGCGAAAAAATAAAGATTTATCAATGTCCTTGAGTCAGACAAGGATGACTCTTGCGGAGCTTGCCAGGCGGCTGGAAGAGGATCTTCATGAACTGATGAAGGAAGACATCGACGATCTGCATTTTGAATTAGATATGGCAAAGCAGTCACTGAGAAAGTAAGAAAGGGGGAAGGAAATGGCCAAAGACCGTTCCGATGATATCATGGGCGCTCGAAATGATCAGGCTAATCTAAGGCTTGCAGATACGCTGCCGGAAGAAAAAGAGAAGCGGCCCTTCAGCTCGCTGAAAAACTGGATCCCGGGAACATGCAAAGCATTGTTCTGTTTGGTTCACAGGCGCAGGCGAATCTTCTTGAATTTTCCCACACGATGATAGAGCATGTGCAAAGGAAAGATGCAGGAGAGATGGGACAGATACTGTCTGATTTGATGAGAAAGCTTGACCAGGTAAATCCTGATGATCTGCAGATGAAGAACAAAGGTTTTTTTGCCCGTTTGTTCAAAAGGGTATCCGGATCTGTGCAGGAAGTGCTTTCGAAGTATCAAAAGACAAGTGTGCAGATTGACCGTATCAGCAGAAGGCTGGAACTTTTTAAAAATGGACTGTTGAGTGATAATAAATGGTTAGATCAGCTGTACGCCCAAAATAAACGATACTTTTCTGACTTGAATATGTATATAGCGGCGGGTGAATTAAAGTTAGATGAGCTGAAAACAAAGCTGATTCCCGAAGCGGTAAGAAAAGCCGAATTAGGGGAACACAATCAAATGGCCGCTCAGGAAGTGAATGACCTTCGCCAGTTTGCCGACCGTCTGGATAAGAGAGTGCATGATCTGCTGCTGAGCAGGCAGATTACGCTTCAGAGTGCGCCGCAAATCCGTCTGATTCAAAACACGAATCAGGCACTGGCAGAGAAAATTCAGTCCTCCATTGTTACGGCTATTCCTTTATGGAAGAATCAAGTTGCCATCGCCCTGACACTAATGAAGCAGCGGAGTGCGGCAGATGCACAGCAGAAGGCGGCGGATACGACGAATCAATTGCTCCTGAAAAATGCTGAGCTTCTGAAAACAAGTACAGTCGAGACCGCCAAAGCCAATGAGCGCGGACTTGTTGAGGCAGATACCCTAAAAAAAGTGCAAGAAAGCTTAGTCACCACACTGGAAGAAATCATGTCTATTCAAGAAGAAGGCAGGATGAAGCGCAGGCGGGCCGAGGAGGAGCTCATGATCATGGAAGGCGATTTGAAAAAGAAACTGCTTGATATGAAGTCTGGCCGGGATAATGGCTAGCTGGCAAAAAGTCTTAGCTTTAAGTTGGCTCACAGGCACGATATAATAAGAAAGACAGGCAAAGGATTTGTTTAAAATATGGACACACCTTTATATACAGCGCTGCTGAAGCATGCGCACCGAAATACGTATTCTTTTCATGTTCCGGGACATCACAATGGAGATGTCTTTTTTGATGAAGCCAGATCTGTATATCAATCTCTTTTATCTATTGATATGACTGAGATCACAGGGCTTGATGACTTACATCACCCGGCGGGGGTCATCAAGGAAGCACAGGAATTGCTGAGCAGGCTATACGGCTCTCGGGAGAGCTTCTTTCTCGTCAATGGAACGACCGCCGGCAATCTGGCGATGATTTTAGCTGTTTGTGAACCGGGCGAGCCCATTCTGATCCAGCGTAATTGTCACAAGTCTGTTTTCCATGCGGTGGCAATGGCTGGAGCCAAGCCGGTGTATTTAGCGCCGGAAATTGATAAAAACATGCATGTGCCGGCCCATGTATCCCTACCGGTCATTGAAAAAGCGTTAGCGTCATATCCGAATGCGAAAGGCCTTGTTCTGACTAATCCGACTTACTACGGGCATGCTGCCGATTTGACCGCGGCAGTTAACAAAGCCCATTCATACGGCGTTCCTGTACTGGTGGATGAGGCTCATGGCGCTCACTTTGTGTTAGGTGAACCGTTCCCGCCATCATCATTGGATATGGGGGCGGATGCCGTTGTTCAATCGGCTCACAAAACGCTTCCGGCTATGACGATGGGATCTTACTTTCATTTAAACAGCACCCGTATTGACAGAGATCGATTAACCTATTATTTAAGCAGTTTGCAAAGCAGCAGCCCGTCATATCCGATAATGGCCTCTTTAGATACGGCGCGCGCCTATGTTCAGGATATCGCTGAAAAAGGGACACTCCCCGGTCATATGGCGCATATTGAACAAATCAAACGAACGTTCGCGTCGATTTCTTCTATTGAAATGATCGAGCCTTCCGGATATGGGCTCAGGGCGGACCCGTTAAAATTCATTCTTCGGTCAAAGCTCGGACATTCCGGCTATTCATTACAAAGTATCTTGGAGAGCGAAGACATTGTTGCCGAGCTGGCTGACGAGTACCAAGTATTGCTCGTCCTGCCGATAGGCGGCCGGCGGATGATAGAACAGGAAACCGTAAGAAACATACAGCAGAAACTGGAGAATACACCGCCCGATAAATTGCCGGATACCGTGAATTGGACCTTTCCGTCCATTTCGACACTTGAATATCCGCAAAATGAGATGCGGAAGTTTCCAAAAGAGCTTACGGATATAAATAAGGCGGCCGGGCGCTTGCATGCGGGGAACATTATTCCTTATCCCCCGGGAATTCCGCTGATCATGGACGGAGAACGGGTAACAGAAGAGATCGTACAAAAGCTTTCCCGTTTAATCGGTATGGACGCACATATTCAAGGCTTGTTAAACGGGGAACAACTACTTGTTTATACAGAAGAGGAGAAATCATGAGCGGTTTATTTATTACATTTGAAGGTCCTGAAGGCGCAGGGAAAACGACTGTGCTTCAGGAAGTGAAAGAGATTCTGTCGGCAAAGGGGCTTCCGGTGACAGCGACAAGAGAACCGGGCGGCATCGACATTGCGGAACAGATCAGAGAAGTGATCTTAAATAAAAACAATACACTGATGGATGCAAAAACGGAGGCGCTGCTCTACGCCGCTGCGAGAAGACAGCATTTAGCCGAAAAGGTGCAGCCTGCATTGGAAGAAGGACGCATTGTGCTGTGCGATCGTTTTATCGACAGTTCGCTGGCTTATCAAGGCTATGCGAGAGGGCTCGGCATTGATGAAGTGCTTTCTATTAACCAGTTTGCAATCGGCGATACGATGCCTGATGTCACCATCTATTTTTCTATCGATCCGGAAGAAGGGCTGAAACGGATTACGTCGAATGATTCAAGAGAAAAGAATCGTCTTGATCTTGAGGCCCTGCACTTTCACACGAAAGTACGTGAAGGATACCAAAAGGTGATGCAGCGTTTCCCTGAAAGATTTCATACAATCGACGCATCGAAAAAGAAGGAACTCGTCATTCAGGACGTACTTCAGGTGATAAATGAAACATTGAAAAAAATTCAGTTGTGACCTGTTTCTCATAAGTTGATATAATGAATGTAACGACCATGTTCTTTCCAACCTAAAGGGGGCCTATAGAATGAAATTAATAATGGCAGTGGTGCAGGATCAAGACAGCAACAGACTTTTAAAAGTATTAACCGACCACAACTTCAGGGTGACGAAGCTTGCGACAACAGGCGGATTTCTTAAATCAGGCAATACGACGTTTATGATCGGGGTGGAGGATATCCGTGTCGATAAAGCGCTCAGCCTCATTAAAGAAAATGGCTGTAAACGTGATCAGATGATTGCCCCGGTATCCCCGATGGGCGGGAATGCGGATTCTTACGTTCCTTATCCTGTCGAAGTGGAAGTCGGCGGAGCGACGGTCTTTGTCCTTCCGGTCGATGAATTTCATCAATTTTAAGGATTTGACGACGTGAAAATAAATTCTGACTTACGCACATTTATTGAGAAAAAGCAGCAGCCTGCTTATAAAGCGACAGAGCTTTCCGGGACGTTTAAAAGTTCATTGGACAGCCAAAGCAGCAAGCTGAAATTTGACCAGCTGAGCAGGTTCTTAACGGATATAGAAACGTTCGGGAAAAGACTGACGAAGTCGAGGAACTTCAAAGACTTAGCGAAATTCAAAGGATTGGTAAAACGTTTTGTAAAAGAGGCCGTTGACAGCGGATTATCGCATGAAACGACGAAAAGCTTTGACATGTACGGCAGCAGCCGGACCCTGGGGCTTGTGAAAGAAATAGATGAAAAGCTGCTCCAGCTGACGGAAGAGATGTTAGATCAGGAAAAACCGGCAATTGATTTGCTGGATCGAATCGGAGAAATAAAAGGTTTATTGATTAACCTTTACACATAGAGAGTGATACAATGGCAATATCATGGAAGGAAATGACCGGGCAGCAGCCCAGAGTGATGCGTCTTTTGCATAATAGCATTGAAAAGAAAAGGCTTTCTCACGCATATCTGTTTGAAGGCAAAAAAGGTACTGGCAAATTGGATGCCGCACTGCTTCTCGCAAAAAGCTTTTTTTGCCTTGAAGACGGGACTGAGCCTTGCGGGGAGTGCCGGAACTGTAAGCGTATTGATTCCGGAAACCACCCCGACCTGCATGTGGTTCAGCCCGACGGATTATCCATTAAAAAGGCGCAGATCCAATCGCTTCAGGAGGAGTTTTCTAAAACAGGACTGGAATCGCATAAAAAGCTGTACATTATATCCCACGCGGATCAAATGACGACAAATGCGGCAAACAGTCTGTTGAAATTTTTAGAGGAGCCGAGTCAAGACACTATCGCTATTCTGATTACTGAGCAGCTCCACAGAATATTGGATACCATCGTTTCGAGATGCCAGGTTCTTCCGTTTCAGCCGCTTCAGCCGAAAGCAATAGAAGAAAGACTGGTTGAACAGGAAGTAAGCCCTCACATGGCCAGACTCTTAGCAAATATGACAAATAATATTGCAGAAGCAGTCGAATTAAGTCGAAATGATGAGTTTGCAGAGTCCAGAGCGAAAGTGATAAAATTGTATGAAGTCTTACATCAGCGGAAAGGACATGCCTTTTTCTTCATTCAGGATCAGTGGGTGCCCTTTTTCAAAGAAAAAACCCATCAAGAAATGGGTCTTGATATGCTCTTATTGATATACCGTGATGTATTATCCATCCAAATTGGAAATGAAGATAAACTGATTTATCAAGACTTATTCCAATCAATAAAACAGCATGCGCTGCAATTTACACAAGAAAGCGTTACGAACCAAATTCTCGCTGTTTTAGAAGCAAAAAAACGGCTTCATTCCAATGTGAATACACAGGGATTAATGGAGCACTTGGTGTTAACGTTGCAGGAGGGATAAGCTTGTACAACGTAATAGGCGTCCGCTTTAAAAAAGCGGGGAAAATTTATTATTTTGATCCGAACGGATTTGATATAGAACAGGACAGCTGTGTCATTGTTGAAACTGTAAGAGGTGTCGAATACGGGCAGGTTGTCATCGCAAATAAACAAGTGGACGAGCATGATGTTGTGCTTCCGCTTCGAAAGGTCATTCGCGTTGCTGATGAACGCGATCTTCTCATCGTAGAAGAAAACAAACAAGAGGCCCTGTCCGCCTTTGAAGTCTGTCAGAAAAAAGTGGCTGACCACGGCTTAGATATGAAACTCGTTGATGTTGAGTTTACGTTTGACCGCAATAAAGTCATTTTTTACTTCACGGCTGACGGACGGGTTGATTTCAGGGAATTGGTCAAAGACTTGGCTTCTATCTTTAAAACAAGAATCGAGTTGCGCCAAATCGGTGTGAGGGACGAGGCGAAAATGCTCGGCGGTATCGGCCCGTGCGGGAGAATGCTTTGCTGCTCCACGTTCCTCGGTGATTTTGAACCGGTATCCATCAAAATGGCAAAGGATCAAAATTTATCGTTGAACCCAACGAAAATTTCCGGTCTGTGCGGCCGTTTGATGTGCTGTTTGAAGTACGAAAATGATGAGTATGAGACGGCAAAAGAACAGCTGCCGGATTTAGGTGAAATGATTACGACGGCAAACGGCCCCGCAAAGGTTGTCGGTCTTAATATTCTGGAACGGGTGCTTCAGGTGGAACTGAAGAATCGTGAAAAAGTGATAGAATATACTTGGGAAGAGCTCTTGGAAGAGGGCGTCGTATCCGCACAAACCACAGATTAACGAGGTGTGGAACCTTGGATAAAAAAGAGTTATTTGATACTGTCATAAACCTGGAGGAACAAATCGGTTCGCTGTACCGTCAGCTGGGTGACTTAAAGCAGCATATCGGCGAAATGATTGAAGAGAATCACCATCTTCAGCTTGAAAACAAGCATTTGCGTAAGCGGCTTGATGACACGACAGAGCAAATTGAGCAATTCAAAGCCGATCAGAAAGAAACAAAAACACAGAAGGCAGAGCAAAGTGATATAGGAGAAGGCTACGACAATCTGGCCCGGCTGTATCAAGAAGGCTTTCATATTTGCAACGTCCATTATGGGAGCGTCCGCAAGGGAGATTGCCTTTTTTGTCTGTCCTTCTTAAATAAAAAATAAGGAAAAGGCTTCCGCTGATGTCGGAAGCCTTTTTCAAAGAGTACCGAAAGGAATAAGATTATGGTTTCATTACGTGATGATGAAAGATTGGATTACTTATTAGCAGAGGATATGAAAATTGTACAGAGCCCGACAGTTTTCGCTTTTTCATTAGATGCCGTGCTGCTGTCAAAGTTTGCATACGTTCCGATTCAAAAGGGAAACATCGTTGATTTATGTACGGGGAATGGAATTGTGCCGCTTCTGCTCAGTACAAGGTCAAAGGCGGATATCACCGGGGTTGAAATTCAGGAGCGTTTGTATGATATGGCGCTCCGAAGCGTGGAATACAACGGGCTGGGCGGTCAGATCAGCCTCATTCATGATGATCTGAAAAATATGCCGGAAAGACTCGGACATAATAAATATGATGTTGTCACCTGCAATCCGCCTTATTTTAAAACACCGAAAGAGGCTGAGCAAAACCTGAACGAACATCTCAGAATCGCAAGGCACGAAATTCTTTGCACGCTTGAAGATGTGATTTCCGTCAGCAGCAAACTGCTGAAACAAGGCGGGAAAGCGGCTCTCGTTCATCGGCCGGGAAGGCTTTTGGAAATCTTTGAATTAATGAAAGCGTACCGAATAGAACCGAAGCGGGTTCAGTTTATTTATCCGAAACAAGGAAAAGAAGCGAACACTATTTTGGTTGAAGGAATTAAAGGCGGCCGACCTGACCTGAAAATTCTTCCTCCGCTGTTTGTATATGATGAACAAAATGAATATACGAAAGAGATCCGCACGATTTTATATGGAGACAAATAGTCATTTCTTTTATGTGCTGCTGTGCAATGACAACAGTCTTTATGCCGGTTATACAAATGATCTGCAAAAACGGCTGAAAACCCACAATGAGGGAAAGGGCGCGAAGTACACAAGGGCGCGGAGGCCGGTTTCGTTATGCCATGCGGAATCATTTGACACAAAACGGGAAGCCATGCAGGCGGAATACCGTTTTAAGCAGCTGACCCGAAAGAAAAAAGAACAATATATAGAAGAAAAACGAAGCAGCAAGGAGGCTGTATATGTTAAGTCGCCAGATGAGTTTTAACGGAAAATCTGAAATGGGAATCCTTTATCTTGTTCCTACACCGATCGGCAACTTGGAGGATATGACCTTTCGTGCAGTGGAGACGCTGAAATCGGTCGATGTTATAGCTGCCGAAGATACGAGACAGACGAAAAAGCTGTGCCACGTCTATGACATAGAAACATCTCTTACCAGTTATCATGAACACAACAAAGAAAGCAGCGGCCATAAAATTATTGAATGGCTGAAAAATGGAAAGAATGTGGCTTTGGTCAGTGACGCCGGTATGCCGACAATTTCCGACCCGGGGGCTGAGATTGTAAGAGATTTTACCCAAATCGGCGGTTATGTCGTTCCGCTTCCCGGTGCAAATGCGGCGTTAACCGCGCTGACCGCATCAGGCATCACCCCGCAGCCGTTTTTCTTCTACGGATTCTTAAACAGACAGAAAAAAGAAAAGAAGAAAGAACTCGAAATCCTGAAAAAACGCCAGGAAACGTTGATTTTTTACGAAGCGCCGCACCGATTAAAAGAAACGTTAACCGCCATGCATGACGTTTTGGGAAATCGAAACATCGCCGTCACGAGAGAATTAACGAAAAAGTACGAGGAATTTATCAGAGGAACGGTCGCCGAGGTGATGGAATGGGCAAATGAAGACCAAATCCGCGGTGAGTTCTGTCTCGTTGTCGAAGGCAATCAAGCTGCTGAACCGGATGAAGATGACAAGCCTTGGTGGACGGAGCTTTCTGAGAAAGAGCATGTGGAGCATTACATAAACGAAGGAGCGTCTTCCAAACAGGCCATAAAACAAACAGCGGTAGATCGGAACGTTCCGAAACGCGAGATTTATGACGCTTATCACATTCAATCATAAAAAAAACCGTTCTTGTATCGTAACAAGAACGGTTTTTGTATGAAATAACTTATTTTTGGTTTTGAAGCTGATTTTGAATTTCAGAGATGATTTGCTCAGCGCCTTCTTTGCTGAGTACCAATTTGCCGCCGGCAAGTTTAAGGTTATCATCAGAAACTTCACCAGTAACTTGGCAAGTCATGTTTGGTTTATATTTTTTAAGGATGATTTTTTCATCATCAACATAAATTTCAAGAGCGTCTTTTTCTGCGATGCCCAGTGTACGGCGAAGTTCGATAGGGATAACTACGCGTCCAAGTTCATCAACTTTACGTACGATACCAGTAGATTTCATTAACAGTCTCCTCCCGAGAGATAATTATTTTGTAGTTTATATTTTTCTTCGTCATTATTCGACAAAATTCCTTACATTCCTAGCATAACAAGGTTTCCAATAATCGTCAATCTTTTTGTTTACTATTGATTGTAAGAATTAGTTCTTATAGTAAGTAAAGCCTTGGAAATCCTGAAATAACAGGCTTTTTGACTGCTTTTTCAAACCTATTATCCTACTGAAAATCCTTTTAAATCAAGACTTTCGAACCAAGATGTTTTATATTAGTAGATTATATACGACAAATTTCGACATGTTAAGACTTTTTTTAATTTCAATAAAAATTTTTAATTTTATTTACTCTTTTACGCGCAGTACGTATATATCCTTGATCTTAAAGGCTAAGATGGTATCATAGATAGAGGACAAATATCAATATTGTATATCAAATAAAACCGCTCTCGTCCTTTGGGCGTGAGCTTTTCGACATTCTGAATGGGAGGTTGCAACATGCCGCAAGACAATAATACTTTTTATATTACGACCCCGATATATTATCCGAGCGGAAAATTACATATC
Source organism: Bacillus sp. BACIII (assembly GCF_057836745.1). Lineage (NCBI taxonomy): Bacteria > Bacillati > Bacillota > Bacilli > Caryophanales > Bacillaceae > Bacillus > Bacillus sp. BACIII. The sequence goes on from NZ_CM174437.1 coordinate 37,110, forward strand.
GGCCATGCTTATACTACCGTGGCCGGCGATGCGATGGCGCGTTACAAAAGATTAAAGGGATTTGACGTACGCTACCTGACAGGAACGGATGAACACGGACAAAAAATCCAGCAGAAAGCGGAGGAAGAGAATATCACACCTCAGGCTTACGTGGATCGTGCTGTGGCTGAGATCCAAAAACTATGGAAGCAGCTCGACATTTCTCACGATGATTTCATCCGGACGACGGAAAGCCGGCATAAAGAAATTATTGAGAAAGTGTTCCAAAAGCTTCTTGATAATGGTGATATCTATCTTGATGAGTATGAGGGCTGGTACAGCATCCCTGATGAAACATTCTATACTGAAACACAGCTGGTGGATGTGGAACGAAATGAAAAGGGTGAGGTTGTCGGCGGAAAAAGCCCGGACAGCGGCCACCCAGTCGAATTAATCAAAGAGGAGTCATACTTCTTCCGCATGAGCAAATATGCAGACCGCCTGCTGAAGTTTTATGAGGACAATCCTTCCTTCATCCAGCCTGAATCACGCAAAAATGAAATGATTAACAATTTCATTAAACCGGGGCTTGAAGATTTGGCCGTTTCCAGAACGACGTTTGACTGGGGTGTAAAAGTGCCGGGAAACCCGAAGCATGTCGTGTATGTATGGATTGACGCATTGTTCAACTACATTACGGCGCTCGGTTACGATACGGAAAATGATGAGCTTTACAAAAAGTACTGGCCTGCTGACGTCCACCTTGTCGGTAAAGAAATTGTCCGTTTTCATACCATTTACTGGCCGATTATGCTGATGGCGCTTGATCTCCCGCTTCCTAAGCAAGTATTCGCGCATGGCTGGTTATTGATGAAAGACGGAAAAATGTCGAAATCAAAAGGAAATGTCGTTGATCCGGTAACATTGATTGAACGCTACGGCTTGGATGAGCTTCGCTATTACCTGCTTCGCGAAGTGCCATTTGGTTCAGACGGTGTCTTTACGCCGGAAGGTTTTGTAGAACGGATTAATTATGACTTGGCAAACGACTTAGGAAACCTTCTGAATCGTACAGTTGCTATGATCCAAAAATATTTTGACGGTGAGATCGGTTCATATGAAGGAAATGTGACCGATTTTGATTCAGAGCTTTCTTCTGTAGCCGGTGAAACGGTTAAAGCATATGAAAAGGCAATGGAAAACATGGAGTTCTCAGTGGCTTTATCAACGCTATGGCAATTAATCAGCCGTACGAACAAATATATTGATGAAACTGCTCCGTGGGTGCTGGCCAAAGATCCGGAAAAAGAAAAAGAATTACGTTCTGTCATGTATCATTTAGCTGAATCATTGCGTATTTCGGCCGTACTGCTTCAGCCTTTCTTAACGCAGACACCTGAAAAAATGTTTGCTCAGCTCGGAATTGAGGATCAGTCTCTTAAAGCTTGGGACAGCATTCAGACATTCGGCCAATTAAAGAACGCGAAAGTGAAAAAAGGGGAGCCGCTTTTCCCTCGTCTTGAAGCTGAAGAGGAAGTAGCTTACATCAAGCAAAAAATGCAAGGGACTGCTCCTGTGAAAGAAGAAAAAACAGAAGAGCCGCAAGAAGCAGAGCGTCTTCCGGAAATTACGTTTGATCAATTTATGGATACAGAACTTCGCGTCGCAGAAGTCTTGTCCGCAGAACCGGTGAAAAAAGCGGACCGTCTGCTGAAGCTGCAAATTGATCTGGGCTTTGAACAGCGCCAAGTTGTATCAGGTATTGCGAAGCATTACACACCGGATCAGCTTGTGGGAATGAAGATCATTTGTGTAACGAATCTAAAACCGGTAAAACTGAGAGGCGAGCTTTCCCAAGGGATGATACTGGCAGGAGAATCTGACGGCGTCCTTAAGGTTGTAGCTGTCGACCAGTCATTACCGAAAGGCACTAGAATTAAATAATAGATGCAAAAGGTGTTTCACGTGTAACATTTCGTCGAACACCTTTTGTTTTTCAACAAGAAAGGAGTTTTTATGATGCTTTTTGATACACATGCGCACTTAAACGCCGAGCAATTCGACACAGACTTAGAAGAAGTCATTGCGCGTGCAAAGGCTGAAAAAGTTGAACGAATCGTCGTTGTCGGATTCGACAAACCTACCATCACGCGGGCGATGGAGCTGATTGAGGAATATGACTTTATATACGCTGCGATCGGCTGGCATCCGGTAGACGCGATTGACATGACAGAGGAAGATTTATCATGGATTAAGGAACTGTCCGCTCATGAAAAAGTCGTGGCAATCGGAGAAATGGGCCTTGATTATCACTGGGACAAATCACCAAAGGATATCCAAAAAGAGGTATTCCGGAAACAAATCGCGCTCGCCAAAGAAGTGAACCTTCCAATTATCATTCACAACCGTGATGCGACTGAGGATGTTGTCACGATTTTGAAAGAAGAGGGAGCGGAAGAAGTCGGCGGCATTATGCACTGCTTTACGGGCAGCGCGGAGGTTGCGCGGCAGTGTATGGATATGAATTTCTATATTTCATTCGGAGGACCGGTTACCTTCAAAAATGCGAAGAAACCAAAAGAAGTGGCAAAGGAAATTCCGAATGACCGTTTGCTGATCGAAACTGACTGTCCTTTCCTGACACCCCATCCTTTCCGCGGCAAACGAAATGAGCCAAGCTACGTGAAATATGTTGCTGAACAGCTCGCGGAATTAAAAGGACTGACGTATGAAGAAATTGCTTCAATAACAACCGAAAACGCAAAAAGACTTTTCCGCATGAACTGACAAAATGCGCTGTCGTAACGTGTAAAGGCTTGTCCGATTCAGTGGATATGTAAAACGGTTCTACAAGCTTCCTTCTCCTCATAAGATAGGTTGTCGATATGTCTCTCTTCCTTTTTTTGCTTTGTTTTTGCATAATGAGGGATACGCTGAAGGTTTTTGATCTTCGAGATGGGAGGGTTGACAGCATTTTAGATACTCTATATAATCTCTCCGAGGAGAAGGAGGCGTTTTTCATCACACAAAAAATGAAAAAACTGTTTTCCGTAAAGCTTGGTAAAAGCAAGGTTATTCTTATTGCAGCTATTATTCTGCTGGGCGGAACCGGGACTGCATACGGGGCACATGAGCTCTCAAAACAATCAGTCTCTGTTTCTATCAACGGCAAGAAAAAGCAAATACGCACTCATGCAAAAACGGTTGGGGAACTTCTGGAAGATTTACATATAGAGACAAGAAATGAAGACCGGATTACCCCGTCTAAGCAGACAGCATTGGCTGACAACATGAATGTCGTGTATGATGCTGCAAAGCAAATCCGTGTGACAAGAGGCGGAGAAGAAAAGACTTTATGGTCAACGGCAAAAACAGTCGGCGCATTTCTGAACGAACAGCATACACCTGTGAATCAGCACGATAAAATAGATCCAGCAGCAGATACGAAAGTGACAAACGGCATGAAAGTCACGGTCGACCCGGCTTTTCAGGTCACTGTAAATGATGCGGGAAAGAAAAAGAAAATATGGACGACTTCGACTACGGTCGCTGACTTTTTAACGCAGCATAAGATGGACATGAAAGACGAAGATAAAGTAAAACCGGCATTACACGAAAAGCTCACAAAAGATCAGGCCGGCATACAAATCACTCGTATCGAAAAAGTCACCGATGTAGTTGAGGAAAAAATAGCGTATCGAGTGAAAGAAAAAGAGGATGCGTCTCTCGACAACGGGAAAGAAAAGATCGTTCAAAAAGGAAAAGAAGGCAAGCTTAAAAAGCATTTTCATGTTGTCAAAGAAAATGGAAAAGAAGTATCGAGAAAGCTTGTCAAAGAAGAAACATCTGAAAAAAGCAAAGATCAGATCATTGCGGTCGGCACAAAGCGGCACAGTCCCAAGATTGAGCAGCTCAGTGCACCGGTGAAGGCATCTTCGGGCGAAGCCGGATCTTCCGGTAAAGTGATTACCGTGTCTTCCACGGCATATACCGCAAGCTGCAGCGGCTGTTCCGGCCATACGGCTACAGGCGTTAACCTGACAAGCAATCCGAATGCCAAGGTCATTGCAGTAGACCCAAGCGTCATTCCGCTCGGCACAAGAGTCCACGTAGACGGATACGGGGATGCCGTTGCCGCAGATACGGGCTCAGCCATTAAAGGAAGACGGATTGATGTCTTTTTCCCTGAAAAATCTTCAGCGTACCGCTGGGGAAAGAAACAGGTCAAAATAAAAATTTTAAATTAATTCCGATTCATTCAGAGGGTTTTGCGCCCTCTGTTTTTTTCGTTATAATAGGTAAAGTGTATTTTCAGTATATTAGACGTGACATGTAAACAAAGGTTTCGTTTTGGATATAAAAAGTTTTTTTGGAGGAAGTAATGAAAATTAAAGAAATTATTGTAGTCGAGGGACGCGATGACACTGCGCGCATAAAACTTGCCGTTGATGCGGATACGATTGAGACGAACGGTTCGGCAATCGGAGACGAAGTCATCAGGCAGATTCGGCTGGCGCAGGAAACGAGAGGGGTCATCGTGCTGACGGACCCGGATTTTCCGGGGGAAAAGATCCGGAAAACCATTTCTGAAGCAGTGCCCGGCTGTAAACACGCATTTCTGCCCAAACATCTTGCCAAACCGAAAAACAAGCGCGGCATCGGCGTTGAGCACGCATCCATTGAAAGCATCAGAGCATGTCTGGAAAATGTGCATGAAGAGATGGAGGCAAAGCCGAGTGAAATTTCAGCTGAAGATTTAATACAAGCCGGTCTGATCGGCGGGCCGGCTGCCAAAAGACGCCGCGAACGATTGGGCGACCTGCTGAAGATCGGCTATACAAACGGCAAACAGCTTCAAAAACGGCTGCAGATGTTTCAAATCAAAAGAAGTGATTTTATTGATGCGCTCGATGCTATGATGCAGGAGGAACAGGATGAACAGGATGAACAATAAAGATATCGCGACACCCATCAGAACGAAAGAAATTCTGAAAAAATACGGTTTCTCTTTTAAAAAGAGTCTGGGACAGAATTTCTTAATTGATACAAACATATTGGACAGAATTGTGGACCATGCGGAAATAACGGATCGGACCGGAGTCATTGAAATCGGACCCGGAATCGGCGCGCTGACAGAGCAGCTTGCCAAACGGGCGAAAAAGGTCGTCGCGTTTGAAATTGATCAGCGCCTCCTGCCCATTCTCAATGATACGCTGTCTCCGTATGACAATGTAACGATCATTCATCAGGATGTGCTGAAAGCAGACGTCAAATCCGTCATTGAAGAGCAGTTTCAGGATTGTGATGAAATTATGGTGACGGCGAATCTTCCGTATTATGTAACGACACCGATCATCATGAAGCTTTTGGAAGAGCATCTTCCCTTAAAAGGAATTGTCGTCATGCTGCAAAAAGAGGTCGCTGAGCGGATGGCGGCTGATCCTTCCTCTAAGGAGTACGGATCGCTTTCCATCGCAGTTCAGTTCTACACGGAGGCCAAAACGGTTATGACCGTACCGAAAACGGTGTTTGTGCCTCAGCCTAATGTCGATTCCGCGGTCATCCGTCTCTTGCTTCGTGACGGCCCGGCGGTTGCCGTCGATAATGAACCGTTTTTCTTCCAGCTGATTAAAGCAAGCTTCGCTCAGCGCCGGAAAACCTTGCTGAACAACCTTGTGAACAATCTTCCGGGCGGAAAAGAGAAGAAAGCTCAAATCGAAGAAATTCTCCAAGAAACGAATATTGACGGAAAGCGGCGCGGTGAATCCCTGTCTATAGAAGAATTCGCGCTCCTGTCCAACGGATTGTATAAAGCCCTTTTCTAAGAAGGGCTTTTTGTTTTGCGTCACCACTTGGACTGCCGCTACATAGGCTAGAGAAGAACCTTATTCATTCAACTGCAAGAAAAGCTTGAAACATCAAGCGCCGCAGCGGAAAGAGGTGCATTTGATAAGGCTTCTTTCATGATGAGGCTTAGTCTATTTGTGGAGTGGGTAACGTGCAATTTCAAATAGGAGATATGGTAGCCAGGAAATCCCATCAAATGGATGTTTTATTTCGCATTATCGGCATAGAGCAAACAAGCAAAGGAAATTCAATTGCCATCCTGCATGGTGACGAAGTCAGATTGATTGCGGATGCTGATTTTTCTGATTTGGTGCCTGTCAGAAAAGACGAACAGGCCGTGAGAAAGCAGAAAGATGAAAGCAGGATGAATGAATCTCTCGAGCTGCTCCGCCAGGATTATAAGCTGCTTCGGGAAAAACAGGAATATTATGCGACGAATCAATATCAGCATCAGGAGCACTACTTTCATATGCCCGGCAAGGTATTGCATCTGGACGGCGATGAGGCTTATTTGAAAAAGTGCCTGAACTTTTACGAAAAAATCGGTGTGCCGGTGTACGGGATTCATTGCCATGAGAAAAAAATGCCGGCATCCATTGAGGAGCTGCTCGACAAATACCGGCCGGATATTTTAGTCATCACCGGCCATGATGCATACTCCAAGCATAAGGGAGACATGAACGATTTAAGCGCCTACAGGCATTCTAAACACTTTGTCGAAACGGTTCAAAGAGCGAGGCGAAAAGTCCCTCACTTGGACCAGCTTGTCATATTCGCGGGTGCCTGCCAATCCCATTTCGAGTCTTTAATCAAAGCGGGCGCGAATTTTGCAAGTTCACCGTCACGCGTCAATATTCATGCGCTTGACCCGGTATATATTGTCGTGAAAATCAGCTTCACTCCGTTTATGGAGCGGATTAATGTGTGGGATGTCCTAAGAAATACGCTGACGAGAGAGAAAGGGCTGGGAGGAATTGAAACGAAGGGTGTGCTGCGTGTCGGTATGCCGTATAAATCAAATGGATGAGTGAAAAACCCGCATAAAATTCGCTATGCGGGTTAATTATTTTACATATTGATACATAAATTACCGGAACTTGTGAAAAATAATGCAGAAATCAATAGAATTTTGTCAAAATAATTTTGTTGACAATGACTTATTAACGTTGATATAATTTAAATTTTGTTTGACAAAATTGGGCTCTTGTTGTACAATAAATGTAGTGAGGTGGATGCAATGGCGAAGACGTTGTCCGATATAAAAAGATCGCTTGATGGGAATTTAGGTAAACGGCTTACGTTAAAAGCAAACGGCGGCCGCCGAAAAACGATTGAGCGCTCGGGCATTTTAGCTGAGACGTACCCTTCTGTTTTTGTGATACAACTAGATCAAGACGAGAATTCGTTTGAAAGAGTTTCATACAGTTATGCTGATATTCTGACTGAGACTGTTGAATTGACATTCAATGATGATGCGGCAAGCTCAGTAGCATTTTAATGAGCAGTGAACCTTTTGTTTACTGCTTTTTGTTTTGCCTTCTAAAGCTCTTCTAATTATTCCCTCGAAAGTTTCAGCTGATTAAACGGAAGCTATAGGTGTCACATGTTTTATCGTGGCGTGCACGAATGGTGATCAATTCTATAAAAGGGGTTGTTTCGTTTGGGCAGACGTCGTGGAGTTATGTCAGATGAGTTCAAGTATGAGCTGGCAAAGGACCTTGGTTTTTACGATACGGTGAAAAACGAGGGCTGGGGCGGCATTCGGGCGCGCGATGCCGGGAATATGGTAAAGCGTGCGATTGAGATTGCCGAACAGCAGATGGCGGCTCAGAACCAAAATAACCGATAATGCAGTGGCCCGGGGGACAATCCGTTCCCCGGTTTTTTCTATCGGCCGTCAAAATCGGCGTCAATTTCGGATAAGTACCTCCGGGTCTCCAAATGTGATACAATGTTCATACTTATGTTTAGATGGAGAAGTAGGTGAAAGCTATGCGTATTTTAGAAAAAGCGCCGGCCAAAATCAATCTGTCCCTCGATGTGAGGAGTAAACGCCCGGATGGTTATCATGAAGTGGAGATGATCATGACGACAATTGATTTGGCAGATCGGATTGAACTGACAGAACTGCCCGAAAACGTTATCAGAGTGGCGTCGCATAATCGCTTTGTTCCGGATGATCAACGAAATCTGGCTTATCAGGCAGCCAAACTGCTCAAAGAACGGTTTCAAGTCAAAAAAGGCGTTTCCATTATGATTACAAAGGTGATCCCTGTAGCGGCAGGGCTTGCCGGCGGAAGCAGCGATGCGGCTGCCACGCTAAGAGGGCTGAACAGGCTTTGGGATTTAAAGCTTTCTGTCGAAGAGCTCGCGGAGCTTGGCGCTGAAATCGGTTCAGACGTGTCCTTCTGTGTATACGGAGGCACTGCCTTGGCAACCGGACGCGGTGAGAAGATCAGGCATATCAGTGCGCCGCCTCATTGCTGGGTCGTGCTCGCCAAACCGACGATCGGGGTATCGACCGCTGAAGTGTACCGCCGGCTGAATTTGCAGCAGGTTCGGCATCCGGATGTACAGGCAATGATTGACGCAATTGAAGAAAAAAGTTTCCAAAAGGTATGCGGCCAACTAGGAAACGTATTGGAATCGGTTACGCTCAACCTTCATCCCGAGGTGGCAATGATTAAAAATCAAATGAAACGTTTCGGTGCCGATGCGGTGTTAATGAGCGGAAGCGGACCGACTGTATTCGGTTTGGTTCAATACGAATCAAAGGTGCAGCGGATTTATAACGGGTTAAGAGGCTTCTGTGATCAGGTGTACGCGGTGCGGATGATCGGCGAACAGAATGCTCTTGATTAAATCCGTATGTTAAGTTATATTGTTTTTAAATTATTCGGATTTTGGGGGTAAGTTCATGAAGTTTCGTCGCAGCGGCAGATTGGTGGACTTAACAAATTATTTGTTAACCCATCCGCATGAATTAATACCGTTAACGTTTTTCTCAGAACGGTATCAATCAGCAAAGTCATCAATCAGTGAAGATTTAACGATTATTAAACAGACCTTCGAACAGCAAGGCATTGGGACGCTGCTTACAGTGCCGGGAGCTGCCGGAGGCGTCAAATACATTCCGAAAGTGAAACAGGCTGAAGCAGAAGCGTTTATACAGGAGCTGGGACAGTCTTTAGTAAATCCTGAGCGTATCCTTCCGGGCGGTTATGTATATTTAACGGATATCTTAGGCAAACCATCTGTCCTCTCTCATGTAGGCAGGCTTTTTGCTTCCGTTTTTGCGGAGCGGGAGATTGATGTGGTGATGACCGTTGCGACAAAGGGAATCCCTCTCGCTTACGCAGCGGCCAGTTATCTGAACGTTCCGGTTGTCATCGTACGAAAAGACAATAAAGTGACGGAAGGCTCCACGGTGAGCATCAATTATGTATCTGGGTCGTCTAACCGCATTCAAACGATGTCACTTGCGAAAAGAAGTTTGGCCACGGGGTCGAACGTTTTGATTATTGACGACTTTATGAAAGCGGGCGGCACCATAAACGGCATGATCAGCCTGCTTGATGAGTTTAATGCGAACGTCGCGGGAATAGGCGTCTTGGTTGAAGCTGAGGGAGTGAATGAACGGCTTGTCGATGAATACATGTCGCTGCTCACACTTTCAACCATCAATATGAAAGACAAAACGATTGAGATTCAAAACGGCAATTTTCTGCGATTTTTTAAAGAACAGCATTTAAAGAATGGGGAGACAGAAAAATGACAAAAGCAATCCATACAAAACACGCGCCGGCAGCAATCGGGCCATATTCACAAGGAATCATCGTAAACAACATGTTTTACAGCTCAGGCCAGATTCCTCTTACTGCTGAAGGAGAAATGGTAAACGGTGATATCACAGAACAAACGCATCAGGTGTTCAGCAATTTAAAGGCTGTGCTGAAAGAAGCGGGCGCTTCTCTCGAGACAGTTGTAAAAGCAACGGTGTTTATTGCTGATATGGAGCAGTTTGCGGAAGTGAATGAAGTGTACGGACAATACTTTGATGTACATAAGCCGGCAAGGTCTTGTGTGGAAGTGGCGAGACTGCCGAAAGACGCTCTCGTGGAAATTGAAGTCATTGCGCTGGTGAAATCTTAAATCTCAGAAAAGTGGTTCCGGTCTCCGGAATCACTTTTTTTATGCAGTATATGATTCCCAAATATGGTTTATCACCTAATTGTGTATGTATATCCTATATTTTCAAAAAAACTTTTTGAAATGTGCAGGAATTTAAAAAGAATCGTGGAATTGTTAGACTAATGCTTTTATATAGGGAAAAGGTGGTGAACTACTGTGGAAGTTACTGACGTAAGATTACGCCGCGTGAATACCGATGGTCGCATGAGAGCGATTGCATCCATCACGCTGGATCACGAATTTGTCGTACATGATATTCGTGTGATTGATGGAAACAATGGTCTTTTCGTTGCGATGCCGAGTAAACGCACCCCTGATGGAGAATTCCGCGATATTGCTCATCCTATTAATTCCAGCACGCGGGGCAAGATCCAGGATGCTGTTTTAAATGAGTATCATCGTTTGGGTGACTCTGAAGCATTAGAATATGAAGAAGCTGGGGCTTCTTAAACATAACAAAATGTAAGGACTGCTGATAAAGGCTGACACAAGGCCTTTTCCGGCAGTCCTTTTTTAAATCTGATTTTTCAGTAATAAAGCGATTACATAGAAAATTCTTGCACTTTTTGATGTCTTCTTGAAATCAACAGCTATTTAGGATATATTTTTCTATGGATAAAAGGGATATTGGAGGCCATTAAATGGATAAGCGGTTTGCAGTGATTTTAGCTGCCGGAAAAGGAACGAGAATGAAATCTAAGCTTTATAAGGTCCTTCATCCGGTATGCGGAAAGCCTATGGTAGAGCACGTCGCAGACGAGGCTCTGAAATTATCTTTAGCGAAGCTTGTCACCATCGTAGGACACGGCGCCGAAGATGTGAAAAAGCAGCTCGGACAGAAAAGCGATTACGCTCTCCAAGCAGAACAACTCGGTACGGCTCATGCAGTCAAGCAGGCAAAACCATTTCTTCACGGAGAGAAAGGTGTCACGATCGTTATTTGCGGCGATACACCGCTTCTGACGGCGGAGACGATGGAAGCCATGCTGAATGAACATACAAACAAAGGCGCAAAAGCCACGGTGTTAACGGCCGTTGCCGACGATCCCGCCGGATACGGAAGAATCATCCGGGGAGAAGACGGCGCCGTTCAAAAAATCGTGGAGCATAAGGATGCTTCGGAGCAAGAACGTCTTGTGAAAGAAATCAACACGGGAACGTACTGTTTTGATAACGAGGCTCTTTTTCGTGTCATCGAACAGGTTTCGAATGAAAATGCCCAAGGCGAGTATTACCTGCCGGATGTAATCGAAATCCTCAAAGACGAAGGCGAAACTGTTGCCGCTTACCAGACTGGTAACTTCCAAGAGACGCTCGGAGTGAATGATAGAGTCGCTCTTTCTCAGGCTGAAATGTATATGAAAGAGCGTATTAACAAACGGCATATGCAAAACGGAGTCACTTTAATCGATCCGATGAATACGTACATCTCACCTGACGCACGTATCGGACAAGATACAGTTATTTATCCCGGAACTGTGTTAAAGGGACAAGCTGAAATCGGCGATGAATGTGTCATCGGCCCTCACACTGAGATAGAGGACAGCTCGATCGGCAGCCGCACTGTGATTAAACAATCCGTTGTCAACCGGAGCAAAGTTGGGAATGATGTAAATATCGGTCCTTTTGCTCACATCAGACCTGATTCCGCAATCGGCAATGAAGTGAAGATCGGAAACTTTGTGGAAATCAAGAAAACACAATTCGGCGACCGAAGCAAAGCATCTCATTTAAGCTATATCGGTGATGCCGAAGTGGGCACGGACGTCAATCTCGGGTGCGGCTCCATCACGGTCAATTATGATGGGAAGAAAAAATATTTAACCAAAATTGAAGACGGCGCGTTTATTGGCTGCAACTCCAATCTGGTCGCTCCTGTCACAGTGGGAGAAGGCGCGTACGTCGCTGCGGGCTCAACCGTAACTGAAGATGTGCCGGGCGAAGCGCTTGCCATTGCCAGAGCAAGACAAGTAAATAAAGAAGATTATGTGAAAAATATTCATAAAAAATAATCCTAAAATCGGAGGTTTACCATGTCTAACGAATACGGAGATAAGAATTTAAAGATTTTTTCTTTGAATTCAAATCCAGAACTTGCAAAAGAAATCGCGGATAATGTAGGAGTTCAATTAGGAAAGTGCTCTGTTACAAGATTCAGTGACGGAGAGGTCCAGATCAACATAGAAGAAAGTATTCGCGGCTGTGATTGCTATATCATTCAGTCTACAAGTGCGCCGGTCAACGAGCACATCATGGAATTGCTGATTATGGTGGACGCTTTAAAGCGCGCTTCCGCGAAAACAATCAACATTGTGATTCCGTACTACGGTTATGCGCGCCAGGACAGAAAAGCAAGATCACGTGAACCGATCACGGCAAAACTTTTTGCAAACCTGCTTGAAACAGCGGGTGCGACACGCGTGATCGCGCTTGATTTACACGCGCCGCAAATTCAAGGTTTCTTTGATATTCCGATTGACCACTTAATGGGTGTTCCGATTTTAGGCCATTACTTTGAAGGTAAAGACTTGAAAGATATCGTCATTGTTTCTCCTGACCACGGCGGTGTGACGCGCGCCCGCAAACTTGCGGACCGTCTGAAAGCGCCGATCGCAATTATCGACAAACGCCGTCCTAGACCGAATGAGGTGGAAGTGATGAACATCGTCGGTAACGTGGAAGGAAAAACCGCGATTCTGATTGATGATATTATTGATACCGCCGGCACAATCACACTTGCCGCAAACGCGCTGGTTGAAAACGGAGCCGCGGAAGTGTATGCATGCTGTACGCACCCTGTATTGTCAGGCCCTGCGGTTGAGCGGATCAACAACTCTAAAATCAAGGAGCTTGTCGTAACGAACAGCATTAAGCTTCCTGAAGAGAAAAAAATCGAACGCTTTAAGCAGCTTTCTGTCGGACCGCTTCTGGCTGAAGCGATTATCCGTGTTCACGAGAAACAATCTGTCAGCTATTTATTCAGCTAAACCGAAACTTTAAGGTTTAAATCCCAGTTATTGTGGGTATTGTTCTAATAGGACGATAAAACGATAATTAGGATGGTGCTGAATATGGCAACTTTAAAAGCAAATGAAAGAACAGATTTTAAACGTTCGACGCTTCGGAAAATCCGTCATTCAGGACATGTTCCAGGGATTATATACGGGAAAGAAATAACGAACACGGCTGTCTCTTTAGACAGTGTCGAATTGCTTAAAACATTGCGGGACGAAGGAAAAAACACGATTATCACAATTGATGTCAACGGAAATCAGCAATCGGTTATGGTGACTGATCTTCAGACAGACCCGCTTAAAAACGAATTGACGCACGCCGATTTTCAAGTCGTGAATATGAGTGAGGAGCTGGAGGCGGAAGTGCCGATTCAGCTGACGGGAGAGGCGAAAGGAGTCAAAGACGGAGGCATCATCCAGCAGCCGCTGCATGAGCTTTCGATCAAGGCTAAGCCGAAGGACATCCCTCAGACAATCAATGTTGATATTTCCGGGCTTGAAATGAATGATGCGCTGACCATCGCAGATCTGACTGCTGACGGCAATTATACATTTACAAACGATCCGGAAGAAGTCGTGGCTTCCATCCTTCCTCCTAAGCAGGAAGCATTCGAAGAAGATGCAGAACCGTCTCCTGAGGAAGAGCCCGAAGGAGAAAATCAATAAGCGCTTTAAGACGTAACCCGCCCGAGGTTACGTCTTTTGTGCTAGAATGAGAAGAATTACAGCGATGTTGAGGGAGGATTTACGATGCTTGTGATTGCCGGTCTGGGTAACCCGGGAAAAACCTACGAGAACACGAGACATAATGTCGGCTTTATGGCCATTGACGAGCTTTCTAAAGAATGGAATATTGAATTGAATAAAACGAAATTCAACGGACTTTACGGAATCGGTTTTGTTTCCGGAAAAAAAGTTCTACTTGTTAAACCGCTTACATATATGAATTTATCAGGGGAATGTTTGCGGCCGCTATTGGATTATTATGATGCCGATCATGAAGATTTGAAAGTCATATACGACGACCTGGATCTTCCGACGGGGAAAATCAGGCTCCGGACGAAGGGGAGCGCAGGCGGACACAACGGAATTAAATCGCTTATTCAGCACCTCGGAACCCCTGAATTTGACCGGGTCAGAATCGGAATCGGCCGTCCCGTCAACGGGATGAAAGTCGTTGATTATGTGCTGGGCGCTTTTACGAAAGATGAAGCGCCGCATATCAATGATGCCGTCTCAAAAACCGTAAAAGCCTGCGAAGCTTCCTTAACGAAACCATTTTTAGAAGTGATGAACGAATTTAATGCAAATGTATAAGATAAATAATGGGAGACCATACTAGGGAAAAATGATTTTTTCACATCAGGAGGTCCAATGTATGGCTTTGCATTATTTCTGCCGCCACTGCGGTTTTAAGGTAGGGAGCCTGGAGTATTCGTCGGTGCCGACACAGTCACTTGGATTTCAGCACTTAACAAATGAGGAAAGAAACGATATGATTTCATATAAAGACAATGGAGATGTCCATGTTCTTACAATTTGTGAAGACTGCCAAGAGGCGCTGGAACGCAATCCGCACTACCATGAACACAACACATTTATTCAATAATGAGCTTTGGTGTAGATTCTAGACCAAAGCGTTTTTCTGTTCTTGCAGAAAATAGAGAGGAGGGGCCCATATGGACAATATTCAAACCTTTATTAAAGAAAGCGATGATTTTAAATCCATTGTTAACGGTTTACATGAGGGGCTGAAGGAACAGCTGCTTGCGGGTCTGTCAGGTTCCGCGCGTTCTGTTTTTACCTCCGCCCTTGCACAGGAAACAAAAAAGCCGATTTTCTTTATCACTCATAATTTATATCAGGCCCAAAAAGTGACGGAAGATCTGACGGCGCTTCTCGGGGATCAATCTGTTTTTTTATACCCCGTAAATGAATTGATTTCTTCAGAAATTGCGGTGGCGAGTCCTGAACTGCGCGCTCAGCGGCTTGATGTCATTAATAGATTAACAAACGGAGAAGCGCCTGTCGTAGTGGCGCCCGTTGCGGCACTGAGAAGAATGCTTCCGCCGAAAGAACTGTGGAAAAGCAGCCAAATCACCATATCACTCGGAGACGATATAGAACAGGAGCAGCTGTCTGCACGCCTTGTAGAGGTGGGGTATGAGCGTTCCGATATGGTTTCTGCACCCGGTGAATTCAGTATTCGCGGCGGAATAATCGACATTTATCCGCTGACGTCAGAACATCCGGTGCGGATTGAGCTGTTTGATACGGAGGTCGACTCCATCAGAAGCTTCAACTCTGATGACCAGAGATCAATTGAGACGCTAAAAACGGTGGCCATCGGACCGGCGAAGGAACTGATCATCCGGGCGGAAGAAAAAGCCCGCGCGATGGAAAGGCTTGATAAAGGGCTTGCCGACAGTCTGAAGAAGCTGAAGCAGGACAAACAAAAGGAAATGCTTCATATCAATATCTCACATGATAAAGAACGGTTATCAACGGGACAGACTGATCAGGAACTTGTGAAGTATCTCTCGTACTTTTACGATAAGCCTGCTAGTTTGCTAGATTATACACCGTCAGACACCTTGTTATTGTTAGACGAGGTCAGCCGGATTCATGAAATGGAGGATCAGCTCCAAAAAGAAGAAGCCGAATTCATGACAAGTCTGCTGGAAGAAGGAAAAATTCTGCATGACATCAATTTATCCTTCAGCTTTCAGGAGATTATGGCCGAGAAGCGGCGTCCTGCCATTTACTTTTCATTATTTTTGCGTCATGTTCAGCATACAAGCCCTCAAAATATCGTGAATGTGACAAGCCGGCAGATGCAGAGTTTTCACGGGCAGATGAATGTGCTCGCCGGTGAAATGGAGCGCTTTAAGAAATCAAACTTCACCGTCGTCTTTTTAGGCGCAAATAAGGACAGAACCGACAGATTGGCGTCCGTGCTGGCTGATTACGAAATTGAAGCCGCCAAAACGGACAGCTCCAAAGCGCTTGTACAAGGACAGGTCTATGTCATGGAAGGCGAGCTGCGATCCGGTTTTGAACTGCCGCTGATGAAGCTGGCCGTCATTACGGAGGAAGAGCTGTTCAAAAACCGAATCAAGAAGAAGCCGAGAAAGCAGAAGCTGACAAATGCCGAACGGATCAAAAGCTATTCTGAGCTTCAAGTCGGTGACTATGTCGTCCACGTCAACCACGGGATCGGTAAGTATTTGGGGATCGAAACACTTGAAATCAAGGGCATTCATAAAGATTACCTCAACATTCATTACCAGGGCAGTGATAAGCTGTACGTCCCGGTAGAACAAATCGACCAGGTGCAAAAGTACGTCGGCTCTGAAGGAAAAGAACCGAAGCTTTATAAACTGGGCGGCAGTGAATGGAAACGGGTGAAGAAAAAAGTTGAAAACTCCGTTCGGGATATTGCCGATGATCTGATTAAGCTTTATGCGGAACGCGAAGCAAGCAAAGGCTATGCGTTCTCGCCGGATCATGAAATGCAGCGTCAGTTCGAGTCTGCTTTCCCTTATCAGGAAACCGATGATCAGCTCCGATCCATTCAGGAAATTAAAAAGGATATGGAAAGAGAGCGTCCGATGGACCGTTTGCTTTGCGGTGATGTCGGTTACGGGAAGACGGAGGTAGCCATCCGCGCGGCCTTTAAAGCGATCGCCGACGGAAAACAGGTCGCGCTCCTTGTGCCGACGACCATACTCGCGCAGCAGCATTATGAAACCATTACGGAGCGTTTCCAAGACTATCCGATTAACATCGGTCTTCTCAGCCGATTCAGAACGAGAAAAGAATCTAATGAAACGCTCAAAGGTCTGAAAAACGGAACAGTAGATATCGTGATCGGAACCCACAGGCTCTTATCTAAAGATGTCGTCTATAAAGATCTCGGCTTGCTCATCATCGACGAAGAGCAGCGCTTCGGCGTTACGCATAAGGAAAAAATCAAACAGATCAAAGCCAATGTCGATGTGCTGACTCTGACGGCGACGCCGATCCCGCGTACGCTTCATATGTCCATGCTCGGTGTGCGGGACTTATCTGTTATTGAAACGCCGCCGGAAAACCGTTTCCCTGTCCAGACATATGTCGTGGAATACAACGGCGCGCTTGTACGAGAAGCCATCGAAAGAGAACTGGCGCGCGGAGGACAGGTATATTTCTTGTACAACCGCGTGGATGATATCGAGCGGAAGGCTGACGAAATTTCCATGCTTGTTCCCGATGCGAAGGTGGCATACGCCCACGGGAAAATGACCGAAAATGAATTGGAAAGCGTCATGCTTAATTTTCTGGAAGGGGAATCAGATGTCCTCGTCAGCACGACCATTATTGAGACAGGCGTAGATATACCGAACGTCAATACCTTGATTGTGTTTGACGGAGACAAAATGGGGCTGTCTCAGCTGTATCAGCTGAGAGGACGGGTCGGCCGCTCCAACCGTGTCGCTTACGCGTATTTTACGTACCGCAGAGACAAAGTGCTCACTGAGGTGGCGGAAAAACGGCTGCAGGCGATTAAAGAATTTACCGAGCTGGGATCAGGGTTTAAAATTGCCATGCGTGACTTGACGATCAGGGGAGCGGGGAACCTTCTCGGCGCCCAGCAGCACGGTTTCATCGACTCAGTCGGCTTTGACCTGTATTCGCAAATGCTCAAAGAAGCCATTGAAGAGCGTAAAGGCGATACGCCGAAAATCGAACAGTTTGAGACAGAAATCGATATCGAGCTTGATGCCTATATTCCTGAAAACTATATACAAGACGGCAAGCAAAAAATCGACATGTATAAACGCTTCAGATCAATCGCTACAATTGAGGAGAAAAATGAGCTTCAAGATGAAATCATCGACAGGTTCGGCAGCTATCCTAAAGAGGTTGAATGGCTGTTTACAGTTGCTGAGATGAAGGTGTACGGCAAATATGAACGCGTCGAACTCATCAAGCAGGATAAGGACGCGGTCAGATTCACTATTTCGGAAGAGGCCAGCGCCCAGATTGACGGTCAAAAATTGTTTGAACTTGGCAATAAATATGGCCGGCAGATCGGACTGGGAATGGAAGGGAAAAAACTGAAAATCTCAGTGCAGACGAAAGGCCGCAAAACCGAAGAGTGGCTGGAGACCGTACTCGGCATGCTGAAAGGCCTTCAAGATGTGAAGAAAGAAACAATCGCGTCCTCATAAAAATTGTTACTCTCTGGTGTATATTACATTTGATGTGACGGATACTAATTTCAAGCGAGTGGCGGAAGCTACATAAAGTAGTACTTTCCCTTAAATATCATCACATGAAAGAGAGGCACCAGAGAGATGAAAGCTACAGGTATTGTACGTCGTATTGATGATCTAGGACGGGTCGTCATCCCTAAGGAAATTCGGAGAACACTGCGAATCAGGGAAGGAGACCCGCTTGAAATATTCGTTGACCGCGACGGAGAAGTTATATTGAAAAAATATTCTCCTATCAGTGAGCTTGGCGATTTTGCGAAAGAATATGCGGATGCATTGTATGACAGTCTCGGCCATTCCGTTTTGATTTGCGACCGTGACGTGTATATTGCCGTTTCGGGCAGCTCCAAAAAAGAATTTTTGAACAAATCCATCAGCGATTTGCTCGAAAAAACGATGGACCAGCGCAGCTCGGTGCTGGAAAATGACGTAAAATCCGCACAGCTTGTTAATGACATTGATGAAGACATGAGCTCCTATACAATTGCTCCTATCGTGGCGAATGGCGACCCTATCGGTGCCGTGGTCATTTTTTCTAAAGAACAGGCACTTGGAGAGGTAGAACACAAAGCGGTAGAAACGGCAGCCAGCTTTTTGGCGAGACAAATGGAACAGTAGGTCTTATTACCATTATTGAAATAAGAAACGGGGAAAGAACAGCTCTTAAACAAGTGCTGTTCTTTTTCATATGTGTTCACTATCGGTTCGGCCGTTAGGATTGTGATATAATAAGCTCGTTTTATAGACGTAATTTTCTAGCGGCTGGAAGGAGCTTTTGGATGAACGATTCAGTTGGCGCCAAACGGCAATCGGCATGGAAAGGTGCTTTTGTGCTTGTTGTTGCGGGCATCGTGACAAAGATATTAAGCGCCGTGTACAGAGTTCCTTTTCAGAATATTGTCGGTGACGTCGGATTTTACATTTATCAGCAGGTGTATCCGTTTTTAGGCATCGCGGTCATGCTCTCAACATCCGGATTTCCGGTGATCATCTCAAAATTAATGAACGATTATAGCGATCATAAACAAAAAATAATGAAAATTTCCGCCCTTTATGTCACGGCGGCCGGACTTATACTGTTTGTGCTCATGTATGCCGGCGCGGCGCCGTTGGCCGGTTTTATGGGTGACGCCCGCCTTGAACTGCTGATACGGGTAGCGGCGTTCGCTTTTATCCTGTTTCCATTTACGGCAGTTTTTCGGGGGTATTTCCAGGGCGTGCATGATATGATGCCGTCCGCCTTATCCCAGATCACCGAACAGCTTCTTCGAGTGGCGGTGCTTCTCGGTTTATCTTTCTGGCTTTTGAAAAGCGGCCGTTCATTATATGCAGCAGGTGCAGGGGCGGCCTCGGGATCAATCGCCGGAAGCTTGGCGGCTCTTTGCATATTGGCCTTATTCTGGTACAAGCGGAAAGACAAGAAGCCGGACATCGGACATATCGAAACAGGTATCATTGTAAAAAAGCTGCTGCTTTATTCAGTCACCATCTGTATCAGCAGTGTACTCATGCTTTTGATTCAGCTTGTAGACGCCTTAAACTTATATTCACTGCTGTCAGACGGGACAAAGAGCCATGCTGCGAAACAGCTGAAAGGCATATATGACCGCGGACAGCCGCTCCTTCAGCTGGGAACCGTGTTTGCCGTCAGTATCGCCGCATCTCTTGTCCCCTCCATTTCAAAAGCGGTGCATGGGAACAAGGCGTTTATTATAAAAGAGAAAGCGACCTCTGCCATTAAGCTCTGCCTTGCGGTAGGAATCGGCGCATCGGCCGGACTTTTTTGCATTTTAGAACCGGTGAACATCATGCTTTTCCAAAACAGTGAGGGGACGCAGACCTTACAAATATTCAGCTTATCAATCTTTTTTGCTTCGATTGCGCTTACGGCAGCCGCGATCCTGCAAGGCGCGGGACATACCGTCTTCCCCGCCGTGTCCGTCTTGGCGGGAGGGGTGCTGAAATGGGTGCTGAATGTTTGGCTGGTCCCGGGCTGGGGTATTACAGGAGCGGCGCTGGCGACCGTCTTGGCATTTGCCGCAGCCGCGTGCCTGAATCTGCAGAGAATTTGGTCGAAGGGCTGGCTGACGAATATCGGCGGCATAATTGCCCGTTTGTGCTGGTGCACTCTGCTGATGGCTTCTTTTCTGTTCGTGTATATGAAGCTTTGGCAGTTATTCGTTCCCGTCAGCAGAACCGGAGCAGTATGTGAGAGTCTGTCTGCGTCAGTCATCGGAGGGCTTTTGTTTATTTATTGTATGATGAGAATGAAGATATTTACGGACGAAGAGCTGAGCAGCCTTCCTTTCGGCAATGCTTTAAGCAAATTGAACAAGAGGAGAGAAAAACATGGCAGGTAACATTACGGTCGTCGGCCTCGGCGCCGGTGACATGGATCAGTTGACAGTGGGTGTACATAAGCTGCTGACTCAGGCGAAGCATCTATATATAAGAACGAAAGACCACCCTTTGATTCCGGAATTAGAGCAAGAGACGGAAGCGGACATCCGGTATTTTGATGATATTTATGAAAAACATGATCAGTTTGAAGCGGTCTATGAAGAGATCACGGACATTCTGTTTGAAAAAGCGAAGCAAGAGGATGTCGTCTACGCTGTGCCCGGCCATCCGTTTGTCGCTGAGAAAACCGTTCAGCTGTTATTTGAACGCCGGGAAGAACAGCAGGTGACCGTTCATACCGCCGGAGGACAAAGCTTTCTGGATGCCACCTTTAATGCATTGCGAATTGATCCGATTGAAGGGTTTCAATTTACAGATGCGCAAACAATGACGCCGGATGAGCTTGAGCTCCGCCATCACCTGATCATTTGCCAGGTTTATGACCAGATGACGGCCTCTGAGGTGAAGCTGACGCTTATGGAGAAATTGCCTGACGACTATGAAGTGGTCATCGTAACGGCAGCCGGAAGCAAGGGAGAAAAGATCACCAAAGTGCCTTTGTTTGAACTTGACCGCAATGTAGAGATAAATAACTTAACAAGTGTATATGTTCCGCCGATTAAAAAAGAAGAACTCCTTTACCAGGAATTTTCCGCATTCCGAAGAATTATTCGTGAGCTTCGCGGGCCGAACGGCTGTCCGTGGGATCAAAAGCAGACACACCAGTCATTAAAGAAATATATGATTGAGGAATGCTACGAATTGCTTGAGGCCATTGACGAAGAGGACACGGATCACATGATAGAAGAGCTCGGGGATGTTATGCTTCAGGTTATGCTTCACGCCCAGATCGGAGAAGACGAAGGGTATTTCTCAATTGATGATGTCATCAGAGACATCAGCGCCAAGATGGTCAGACGGCACCCGCACGTGTTTAAGGATGTTAAGGTTCAGGATGAACATGATGTCGTCGCCAACTGGGAAGAAATCAAAAAGGCGGAAAAGCAAACAACATCCTCTTCATTGCTGGATGCCGTGCCAAAAACACTGCCTTCTCTTGCAAAAGCGGCCAAGCTTCAGAAAAAAGCCGCAAAAACCGGCTTTGACTGGGATGACGTTCAGGATATATGGGATAAAGTAAATGAAGAGCTGAAGGAATTTTCTGCAGAGGCTTCCGCCGAATCAGCAGATGAAATCAGCTTAAAAGCTGAATTCGGCGATGTTTTATTTGCATTGGTCAATATCGGCCGATACTATAAAATTGAGCCTGAGGAAGCGCTCGCCATGACAAATGATAAATTCCGCAGACGTTTTGCTTATATTGAAAAAGAAGCGGCGGCAAAGGGACTTGAATTGACCGCAATGTCACTTGAGGATATGGACAAATTGTGGGATGAAGCAAAAGAAATGGAGAGGAGATTCTAGATATGAGACTTGATAAGTTTTTAAAAGTATCCAGATTAATTAAGCGCCGCACTTTGGCGAAAGAGGTCGCCGACCAGGGGAGAATCACCGTTAACGGGAATCAGGCGAAAGCCAGCTCAGACGTAAAAGCCGGCGATGAACTGACGGTCCGCTTCGGCCAAAAGCTTGTCACCGTAAAGGTAAACGAATTGAAAGAAACAACCAAAAAAGAAGAAGCCGCGGGCATGTATACCATCGTCAAAGAAGAAAAACTCGGCGAATAGGCTTGTTCTAAACAAAGCTCCCGCCTCATACAATGCAGTAATAATGCTAAAAGTATCGAGGATATGGGGGCTGAATAGATGAATTCATATTATGAGCAAAAAGGTTCTTCTTCTGTTCCGGAACAGCATGATGTAACGATGAAAGGGAGAAAGCATTTAGACATTTCGGGCGTCAAGCATGTAGAAAGTTTTGACAACGAAGAGTTTTTGCTGGAAACGGTTATGGGAATGCTTTCCGTCAGAGGCGAGAATCTGCAGATGAAAAACCTTGATGTGGAAAAAGGGATTGTATCTATAAAGGGCAGGGTGTTTGACCTTGTATATTTAGACGAGCAGCAAGGGGATAAAGCTAAAGGGTTTTTTAGCAAGTTGTTTAAATGACGCTGACGACCCAATTTTATACGATGCTGGCAATGACCGGTATGGGCGCCTGGCTCGGAGCGTCGCTTGATACATACAGGCTGTTTGTCAGCCGCGCCAAAACGGCCAGATGGCTGTTATTCATTCATGACCTTCTTTTTTGGATTGTACAAGGTCTGCTGTTTTTCTATGTGCTGCTCAACGTGAATGAAGGTGAACTCAGGATATACATTTTCTTGGCTGTCTTACTGGGAATTGCGACGTACCAAAGCCTGTTTAAACGAATGTATATAAAAATACTGAAATTCGCCATCCATCTTGGGGTATCTCTTTATCAATTTGCAAAAAAGCTCATTCAGCATGTGCTGTTCCGTCCGGTGGTTCTGCTTTTTAAGCTGCTCATCGGGCTGATCACGTTTATTTCTTTATACTCCTATCGGGTGAGCGCCTTTTTTGTGAAGTGTCTTTTTAAGATCGTAATGTTTTTGCTGCATCCGCTGTTCTTCCTGTTGAAACAATTATTGAAACTTCTTCCTGAAAAGTGGCGTCTTACTTTCAAACGATATTTTCAAAAAAGTGCAGGATTTTTACAAAAGAGCAAGAAACTAATCATAACAATCAGATCGACCATGATACGTATTTTGAAAAGATGAAAGGAGGACCGTCTGGTTTGAATCTATCTAGAGAACGTACAATAACTGAAATTCAAAACGACTATAAAGAGCAGGTTGAACGGCAATCCCAGCTTATGAAAAGAAGGCGGAAAGGGCTTTTCAGACGGTTGATCGTATTCGGCGCCCTTGTGTTGTTGACGGCTATTGTCTTAGCGGGTTCTCTGTGGTCACAGACCTCTTCCCTTAGCGCAAACGAAGAAAAGAAAGCTCAGCTGGAAAAACAAGTGAAAGAATTGGACGCGAAACAGGCTGATTTAAAAGATGAAATTTCCAAATTAAAGGATGAGGATTACGTCACAGAGCTTGCCAGAAGAGACTTGTTTATGTCAGGAAATGGTGAGATTCTCTTCAATGTAGAAAAGAAGAGCAAGTAGCCTTGTTGACACTTAAATTTTTATTTAGGTATAATTAAACAAACGATCTTTTTATAAGCCTAAGGAGGAGCACTTTTTTTATGTCGATTGAAGTTGGCAGCAAGTTGCAAGGGAAAATAACAGGTATTACAAATTTCGGAGCATTTGTTGAATTGCCTGGAGGCTCAACCGGTCTCGTTCATATCAGTGAGGTAGCCGATAATTATGTGAAAGACATTAACGAGCATTTAAAAGTCGGCGATCAAGTTGAAGTGAAAGTCATCAACGTTGAAAAAGACGGGAAAATTGGTTTATCAATTAAAAAAGCTAAAGACCGTCCGCAAGCCAGACCTAGAAATGATTTCCGTCCGAAAGAATCTTTTGAACAGAAAATGAACAAGTTTCTTAAAGATAGCGAAGACCGCTTATCATCTTTAAAACGAAACACGGAATCAAAACGTGGAGGGCGCGGAGCAAGAAGAGGATAACTTGCTGCTTTCTATAAATACATTGGAGCATCCGTCTATCCCGCGGGTGCTTTTTTTTGTATATATCCCTGTAGTCAGAAAATTAAAACTTCAAACTTTCTGTTGACGGAATGAAGAAACCTTTGTATTATATAACTTGTGCTTATAAGCACCTTATATGGCGGTGTAGCTCAGCTGGCTAGAGCGTACGGTTCATACCCGTGAGGTCGGGGGTTCGATCCCCTCCGCCGCTACCATATATATATGGCCCGTTGGTCAAGCGGTTAAGACACCGCCCTTTCACGGCGGTAACACGGGTTCGAATCCCGTACGGGTCATCAAGCGAATCGGCTTCTGTTGCAGAAGCCGATTTTTTCATATTTAGACAACTTTTTGAGAAATGTCGGAGGAAATAAGAGAGGAAAGGGGAACAAGGGAGAAAGCGTCGAAGAGTTCTTTGGAATCGTTACCTTCTTTTGACAAAATCCTATCTGTGCTTTCATTTATAATGACAAGCAACGAATAAAACAGGTGGGGGATGAGAGCAATGGAAAAAGCGGAAAGAAGAGTGAACGGGCCGATGGCGGGACAAGCTCTGGAAAAACTGCAATCGTTTTTTGAAAAGGCTGCAAAGCTTGCGGTTCATCAGGCGCATTCACTTTTTTTCTATAAGGGTTTCATTTATGTCGTGATCGGTTTTCTGCTTGGACGGGCTTTTATATTATCTGAGGTTCTTCCGTTTGCGCTGCCGTTTTTCGGGGCGATGCTTTTGATCAGAAGAGATAAAGCCTTCTATGCTTGTCTGTCATTACTTGCGGGCGCTTTAACCATTTCGCCGAAACACTCTTTGCTGATTCTCACAGCTTTGGCCGTCTTTACTCTATTTTCAAAAATCGGTACATATATCATGCAGGACCGGGTGAAGATGCTGCCGATCGTAGTGTTTTTCTCTATGGCTGCCGCGAGAATCGGTTTTGTATATTTTGATAGCGGCGCTTTTACCACTTATGACTATGTGATGGCTGTGGTCGAGGCTGGCTTGGCCTTTATTTTGACGCTGATCTTTTTGCAAAGTCTGCCGATCTTCACGATCAAAAAAGTGAAACAATCATTAAAAATAGAAGAAATCATCTGTTTTATGATCTTGATCGCATCCGTTTTAACCGGTCTTGCAGGCGTTTCGTTTCAGGGAATGCAGGCTGAACATATACTGGCCCGTTATGTGGTTCTGAGTTTTTCCTTTGTCGGCGGAGCAAGCATCGGCTGTACTGTCGGTGTTGTGACCGGGCTGATTCTCGGGCTTGCGAATATCGGCAATCTCTATCAAATGAGTCTGCTTGCGTTTTCCGGGCTTCTTGGCGGACTGCTGAAGGAAGGCAAGAAAGCCGGCGCCGCAGTCGGATTAGTGATCGGCTCACTGCTGATTTCATTATATGGGGAAGGGTCCGCCGGGTTAATGACCACCCTTTACGAATCTTTGATTGCCGTTGCCTTGTTTTTAATTACGCCCCAGTCGATTACGAAAAAGGTGGCGCGATACATACCGGGCACTGCTGAGCACAGTCAGGAACAGCAGCAGTACGCGAGAAAAATCAGAGATGTCACTGCCCAGAAAGTAGATCAGTTCTCCAATGTGTTTCATGCCTTGTCGGAGAGCTTTGCTACTTTTCATCAGACGTCTTCCGATGAGCAGGCTGAAGAAGGGGAAGTGGATCTCTTTTTAAGCAAAATCACCGAGCATTCCTGCCAATCCTGTTATAAGAAAAGCAAATGCTGGGTTCAAAACTTTGATAAAACATATGATTTAATGAAACAAGTTATGCATGAAACAGAGGAAAAACAGTATGCCTCAAACCGCAGATTAAAAAAGGAGTTTCAGCAGCACTGTTCCAAATCCAGACAGGTGGAAGAGCTGATTGAAGACGAACTTGCCCATCATCACGCCCATCTGACCCTGAAGAGAAAAGTTCAGGACAGCAGAAGGCTTGTTGCCGAGCAGCTGTTGGGGGTTTCTGAGGTCATGGCGGACTTTTCTCGGGAAATAAAACGGGAAAGGGAGCAGCATTTTATTCAGGAAGAACAAATGATAGAGGCGCTTCAGCATTTCGGAATCGAGATTCAGCATGTCGAGATATACAGCTTGGAGCAGGGCAATATTGATATCGAAATGACAATACCGTTCAGCGGCGGGCACGGCGAGAGTGAGAAAATTATCGCCCCGATGCTGTCTGACATTCTTGAGGAGCAGATACTTGTCAAAAGCGAACAGCACTCGGCTCATCCGAATGGCTACAGCCATGTCGCGTTCGGTTCGACCAAGTCTTACCGGGTATCGACAGGCGCGGCTCACGCGGCAAAAGGAGGGGGCCTTGTCTCCGGCGACAGCTACAGCATGATGGAACTGGGGGCGAGAAAGTATGCGGCCGCGATCAGCGACGGCATGGGCAATGGGGCGAGGGCCCATTATGAGAGCAATGAAACGATTAAACTTCTCGAAAAAATTCTCGAATCGGGTATTGATGAAAAAATCGCGATCAAAACGATCAACAGCATTCTGTCTTTACGGACGACAGATGAAATCTACTCAACTCTCGATCTTTCTATCATTGATCTTCAGGATGCAAGCTGTAAATTCTTGAAGGTCGGTTCAACGCCGAGTTTTATCAAGCGGGGAGATCAAGTCATGAAAGTGCAGGCCAGCAATCTGCCGATCGGCATCATCAATGAATTTGATGTGGAGGTCGTAAGTGAACAGCTGAAAGCGGGAGATCTGCTCGTCATGATGAGTGACGGTATTTTTGAAGGGCCGAAGCACGTAGAGAACCACGACCTGTGGATGAAACGGAAAATGAAAGGGCTGAAAACCGAAGACCCGCAGGAAATCGCTGATATATTAATGGAAGAGGTCATCAGAACGCGTGCCGGCCAAATCGAAGACGATATGACGGTCGTTGTCGTCCGGATTGACCACAATACGCCGAAATGGGCATCCATACCGGTGCCGGCGGTTTTCCAAAATAATAAGGAGATTTCTTAATCCTTTCGTATAAATCACATTCCTTCTGGCGAAGATGGGACTAATCGTATCACCGGGAGGAATGAATGTGAATAAGGGACATTTAAATCAAGTTCTGCTGATTACAGATGGCTGCTCCAATCATGGTGAAGACCCGATTGCAATGGCGGCTTTCGCCAAGGAGCAGGGGATTACGGTGAATGTTATAGGAATTATGGAAGAAAACGCGATTGACCAAGAGGCAATGAAGGAAGTTGAAGGCATCGCCATGGCCGGAGGCGGCGTCCATCAAGTTGTGTATGCGTCTCAATTGTCTCAAACGGTTCAAATGGTGACAAAAAAAGCAATGACCCAGACACTTCAAGGTGTCGTCAATCAAGAGCTTAAACAAATTTTAGGGAAAAACATTGAAATGGAAGAACTTTCTCCGGAAAAACGCGGCGAAGTGATGGAAGTGGTTGATGAACTCGGCGAAACGGTTCATCTGCAAGTGCTTGTGCTGGTTGATACGAGTGCGAGTATGGCGCCGAAACTGCCGACGGTGAAAGAAGCGCTGATTGATCTTTCCATCAGTTTAAATTCCCGAGCCGGTCACAATGAATTTGCCATGTGTATATTTCCCGGGAAAAGCCAGGAAGTTGAGCTTGTGTTGAATTGGACGCCGAAGCTTGAATCGCTTTCCGCTCTCTTTGCGAAGCTGTCAACCGGCGGTATCACCCCTACGGGTCCCGCTATCCGGGAAGCGGCGCAGCAGTTTGAAAGAATCCGCTCAAGAAGGAGCATGTTGGCAGATGATGAACGACGCTTTAACGAGTTTGGCATGTAGTCTGGCACCGGGAACGGAAATCCAGGGCAAGTGGAACGGCAAATCCTACAGATTGCTCAAACAGCTTGGCAAAGGGGCTAACGGTATTGTATATCTGGCAGAAGCATCAGGCGGACATGTCGCTTTGAAAATAAGCAGCGACAGCATGTCTGTTACCTCTGAAGTGAATGTCTTAAAATCCTTTTCAAAGGCCCGGTCGCAAACGATGGGGCCTTCTTTTTTTGATGCGGATGATGCCTTTATACCGCAGCTGAATAAAAATGTCTCTTTTTACGTGATGGAGTACATAGAAGGGCCGCTTCTTCCGCAATATATCAGCAGTAAGGGAGCGGAGTGGATTCCGGTGCTGATGGTGCAGCTTCTTTCCAGTCTGTCTGTCCTTCATCAGCAAGGATGGGTCTTTGGCGACCTCAAGCCGGAAAACCTCATTGTAACCGGACCTCCGGCTGCCATTCGCTGCATTGATGTAGGGGGAACGACAAAACAGGGGCGCGCGATTAAAGAGTATACGGAGTTTTACGACAGGGGCTATTGGGGGTATGGAACAAGAAAAGCGGAGCCATCCTATGACCTGTTTGCTGCAGCCATGATCATGATCCACTGTGTTCAGAAGAA
Organism: Bacillus sp. BACIII; assembly: GCF_057836745.1. Taxonomy (NCBI): domain Bacteria; kingdom Bacillati; phylum Bacillota; class Bacilli; order Caryophanales; family Bacillaceae; genus Bacillus; species Bacillus sp. BACIII. The sequence continues at coordinate 65,798 of NZ_CM174437.1, forward strand.
AGAGTGCAAAAAGACAGGACAGCCGAAAGAACAGCTTCGTTCTATTATTGAAGGCCACCCGTTTTTGAATAAGTATAAGAAGGTTCTGTTTTCTGCTTTAAACGGGCAATATCCGTCTGCTGAAGCGATGAAACATGACATCCTTACGGCAGGACAGAGCACGGGCGGCAAAAGGAAAACCGCCGCCAGGCCTAAGCCGCAGCAGGCAAAACCGCGGCAGGGCACTGTTTCTCAGACACGGTATAAACCAAAACAAAAGCCCGCAAAACACAATGGTTTGTTTGAAACAACACTTATTCTAATCAGCGTTCTCGCCCTTTATTTCGCTTACATCGTCTTTTTTCTCATCTAATGCCGGCCGATCGCCGATGTTCATGCTTCTTCTTTGCTTGGAGGGAATGAAAGTGATAGGATATGTATATCTTTAAAAAACCTGCTCATTGTGAGGGGGACATTGTGAAAAGCGTGGAAGATTTTTTCAAAACATATCATCTTCAGGCGGAGGGAGAAACGATTATTGCCGGAGTCTCCGGGGGCCCTGATTCAATGGCGCTTCTCAGCATGCTGAATAAGCACTTCGGGCATTCCTCCGTTATCATTGCGGCGCATGTCGACCATCAGTTCAGGGGATCTGAATCTGAAGAAGATATGAAGTTTGTGCAGTCATATTGCGAGGCGGAACACATCCTTTGCGAAGCGGTACAGATTGATGTTTCCGCATATGCAAGGAAGAATAAGCTGAACAAGCAGGCTGCCGCGCGTGATTGCAGATATCAGTTTTTTAAAGAGCTGATGGCAAAACACCAAGCAAAGTTTTTAGCGCTGGCTCATCATGGCGACGACCAAGTTGAGACAATGCTCATGAGGCTTGCGAAAGGTACGCTCGGGGCGGGGCTTGCGGGAATGCAGCCTGTCCGCGAATTTGCATCCGGCCTGCTGATCAGACCTTTCCTCTATATGGCAAAAGATGAAATTCTTGAATACTGCCATCAAGAAGGGCTGTCCTACAGAACGGATGAGAGCAACTCAAAAGACGATTATACAAGAAACAGATTCAGAAAGACCGTGCTTCCTTTTTTAAAACAAGAATCACCTGACGTTCATAAAATGTTTCAAAAAGTGAGTGAAGCACTGACAGAAGACGAACAATACTTGCAGTCATTAACGAAAGAACGAATGAATAAGGTTATTACAAGCAAGTCTGACACATCAGTTGAAGTCAATTCCTCTCAATTGCTTGCCCTTCCGATACCTTTACAAAGAAGAGGAGTTCAACTAATATTAAACTATCTTTATGAAAACGTTCCATCGTCGTTTTCCGCCCGCCATATCCAGCAGTTTCTTGAATGGGCAGAAAACGGAAGCGCCTCAGGAGTGCTTGATTTTCCAAAAGGGCTGAAGGTGGTCAAATCATATCAGACATGTTTGTTTACATTTGAACAATGGCAGTGTGAAAAGATTCCCTTTGAGCTGCAGCTGCAAGGAGCGGAAGGCGAGACTGCTGTTCTGCCCAACGGCTTTATGATAGAGGTGGCCGATCAGGCCGACCCTCATATCAAAAATGGGAATGCTGTTTTTATAACAAGCAGAAATAAGGTGCAATTTCCTTTAACAATCCGGACGAGAAAAATCGGCGACCGGATCAAACTTAAAGGGATGAATGGCTCGAAAAAGGTAAAAGATATATTTATTGATCATAAACTGCCTCTGCGTGATCGGGACGAATGGCCGATTGTAACGGATGCAAGCGGTGAAATTATCTGGCTGCCTGGCTTGAAAAAATCCATCTTTGACAATCTTGTGATTTCAAACAGTGACCGCATTGTATTACAATATAGACAGCATGAAAAGTGTAGGGGGCAAGCATTAACATGAAACAAGATATCGAAAAAGTGCTGATTTCAGAAGATGAGATCCAGCAGAAAGTAAAACAGCTTGGAGAACAATTAACAAGCGAGTACAGCGACACGTTTCCGTTGGCAATCGGTGTGTTAAAGGGAGCGCTCCCTTTTATGGCTGATCTTATAAAGCATATTGATACATATTTGGAAATGGACTTCATGGATGTATCAAGCTACGGAAATTCCACGGTTTCTTCCGGAGAAGTCAAAATCATCAAAGATTTGGATACATCTGTAGAAGGCCGGGACATCTTAATCATTGAAGATATTATCGACAGTGGGTTAACCTTGAGCTATCTCGTAGAACTCTTCCGATATCGTAAAGCGAAATCAATTAAGATTGTTACCCTGTTGGATAAACCAAGCGGAAGAAAAGCGGACATTAAAGCAGACTTCGTAGGCTTTGAAGTCCCTGATGCGTTTGTTGTGGGTTACGGACTTGATTATGCCGAACGCTATCGCAATCTGCCTTACATCGGAGTGTTGAAACCGGCGATTTATGAAAGCTGATCGGCTGCCTGCTTCCGAGATGGTTATCGGTTGTATTGGAATGATTTTCTATGGTACTATTGAACATAGTTGTGCTTACTGTGGGAGGAGGTAAGGAATGAATCGGGTCTTCCGTAATACCATTTTTTATTTACTTATTTTATTAGTAGTAATCGGGGTTGTGAGTTACTTCCAGACTTCAAACCCGAAAACAGAAAATATGTCGTACAGTACGTTTATCAAGAACCTCGATGAAGGGAAAGTTGATAGCGTATCGGTTCAGCCTGTCAGAGGTGTTTATGAGGTAAAAGGACAGCTGAAAAAATACGACAAAGACCAGTACTTTTTAACACATGTTCCTGAAGGAAAAGGAGCAGACCAGATATTTGACGCAATTAAAAAGACGGACGTAAAAGTTGATCCCGCACAGGAAACAAGCGGGTGGGTGACGTTCTTAACGACGATCATTCCGTTTGTCATCATCTTTATTCTGTTTTTCTTCCTGCTCAACCAGGCTCAGGGCGGCGGAAGCCGTGTCATGAATTTCGGAAAGAGCAAAGCGAAGCTGTATACGGAAGAAAAGAAACGCGTGAAGTTTAAAGATGTAGCCGGCGCGGATGAGGAGAAGCAGGAGCTTGTTGAGGTTGTTGAGTTTCTGAAAGATCCCCGCAAATTCGCCGAGCTTGGCGCCAGAATTCCTAAAGGCGTGCTGCTGGTCGGACCTCCGGGAACCGGTAAGACATTGCTTGCGAGAGCCTCAGCCGGTGAAGCTGGCGTTCCTTTCTTCAGCATCAGCGGATCTGACTTCGTTGAAATGTTTGTCGGTGTCGGTGCTTCCCGTGTGCGTGATTTATTCGAAAATGCGAAAAAGAATGCGCCTTGCCTGATCTTCATTGATGAGATCGACGCGGTAGGACGTCAGCGCGGCGCCGGTCTTGGCGGCGGGCATGATGAACGCGAACAGACGCTGAACCAGCTGCTTGTTGAGATGGACGGTTTCAGTGCGAATGAAGGAATCATTATTATCGCTGCGACAAACCGTGCGGACATTCTTGACCCTGCATTGCTCCGTCCGGGACGTTTTGACCGTCAGATTACGGTAGACCGTCCGGATGTCATCGGCCGTGAAGCCGTATTGCAGGTCCATGCGAGAAACAAACCGCTTGATGAGACGGTGAACTTAAAAGCAATCGCTTCAAGAACACCTGGTTTCTCAGGCGCAGATTTAGAAAACCTTCTTAACGAAGCGGCACTTGTTGCTGCCCGTCAAAACAAGAAGAAAATTGATATGCGCGACATTGATGAAGCAACGGACCGTGTCATTGCGGGTCCTGCGAAGAAGAGCCGCGTCATCTCGAAAAAAGAACGCAATATCGTGGCGTACCACGAAGGCGGTCACACTGTTATCGGACTTGTGCTGGATGAAGCCGATATGGTTCATAAAGTAACGATCGTTCCGAGGGGGCAGGCAGGCGGATACGCGGTCATGCTTCCGAGAGAAGACCGTTACTTCCAGACAAAACCTGAGCTTCTCGACAAAATTGTCGGTCTTCTGGGCGGACGCGTTGCCGAAGAAATTATTTTCGGCGAAGTCAGCACCGGGGCTCACAATGACTTCCAGCGGGCAACGAACATTGCCAGAAGAATGGTGACGGAGTTCGGCATGTCAGAAAAACTCGGACCGCTCCAGTTCGGTCAATCTCAAGGCGGTCAAGTATTCCTGGGCCGGGATTTCAACAACGAGCAAAACTACAGTGATCAGATCGCTTACGAAATCGATCAGGAAATTCAGCGCATCATTAAAGAATGTTATGAGCGTGCGAAAACCATCCTGACTGAAAATCGCGATAAGCTTGAATTGATTGCTCAGACATTGCTAGATGTGGAAACATTAGATGCGGAACAAATCAAGCATCTCGTGGATCATGGAAAACTCCCAGAGCGCAATTTCTCAGATGACCATCTTCAAAAAGACGATGTGAAAGTAAACATTCTGTCTAAAACAGAAGACGAAAAGAAAGACGAACCGAAAGAATAGTTCGCTTTCCGATATGAAAACCGCCGGCTTATACCGGCGGTTTTTTTACTGGTTCCGTTTTGTTTACAAAAGAGCCGCAGATCGTGTATGGTATTGTAGAATGTTGAAAAAGTTATGATTAGAAACTATTCAAAAGTGGTGATAGAGGTTGTTACTGGTTATAGATGTGGGGAACACCAACACCGTGATTGGTGTATATCATGATGGTGAATTAGAATATCATTGGCGTGTAGAAACGAGCAGACACAAAACAGAAGACGAATTCGGCATGCTGCTCCGCTCCTTATTTGAACATTCCGGACTTATGTTTGAACAGATCGAAGGAATTATCATCTCATCCGTGGTGCCGCCGATTATGTTCTCTTTAGAAAGAATGTGCACAAAATACTTTCACATCGAGCCGCAGGTTGTCGGCCCGGGGATGAAAACAGGTTTAAATATAAAATATGACAATCCGAAAGAAGTGGGAGCAGACAGGATTGTCAATGCCGTTGCGGCGATTCATCAGTATGGCGGCCCCTTAATTGTCGTTGACTTCGGAACGGCGACGACGTATTGCTACATTGATGAAAACAAACAATATATGGGCGGCGCGATAGCTCCCGGCATTACGATTTCAACGGAAGCGCTGTACTCGCGCGCGGCCAAGCTTCCGAGAATTGAAATCGCCCGACCGGACAATATCATCGGCAAAAACACGGTAAGCGCTATGCAGTCCGGCATCCTTTTCGGCTATGTCGGACAAGTTGAAGGCATTGTCAAGCGGATGAAATGGCAGGCCAAACAAGAGCCCAAAGTCATTGCGACAGGCGGTCTTGCCTCATTAATCGCAAATGAATCAGACTGTATTGATGTTGTTGACCCGTTTCTTACTTTAAAAGGGCTGGAAATTATTTATGAGCGAAATCGCGTGGGTCACGTATAGGAGGTAAACGATGGATTATTTAATTAAAGCAATTGCATATGACGGTAAAGTTCGGGCTTATGCAGCAAGAACGACTGATATGGTAAATGAAGCGCAAAGAAGGCATGACACATGGCCGACGGCATCAGCCGCAATCGGCCGGACGATGACGGCGTCTCTGATGCTCGGAGCGATGATGAAGGGTGAAGATAAGCTGACCGTCAAAATAGAAGGCGGCGGGCCGATCGGTGCCATCATCGCAGATGCGAATGCAAAGGGCGAAGTCAGAGCATACGTAACAAATCCGCACGTTCACTTTGACCTCAATGAACAGGGGAAGCTGGATGTGAGACGGGCGGTAGGAACGGACGGAACACTTAGTGTCGTAAAAGATTTAGGCTTGCGTGATTATTTTACGGGACAAGTAGAAATTGTCTCAGGTGAACTTGGTGACGACTTCACATACTACCTTGTTTCTTCTGAACAAGTCCCTTCATCTGTCGGTGTAGGAGTGCTTGTGAACCCTGATAACACGATTCTCGCTTCCGGCGGGTTCATTATTCAGCTTCTTCCGGGGACTGATGAGGAAACCATTTCAACAATTGAAAAGCGATTATCTCAAATCGAACCGATTTCAAAATTGATTCAAAAAGGCCTGACACCGGAAGAAATTTTAGAAGAAGTACTGGGCCAGAAACCGGACGTACTTGAGAATATGCCGGTCAAATTTCACTGTTCTTGTTCTAAAGATCGTTTCGAAGCAGCCATTTTAGGACTAGGCAAAAAAGAAATACAAGATATGATAGAAGAAGACGGAAAAGCCGAAGCGGTTTGCCATTTTTGTAATGAGAAATATTTATTTACAAAAGAAGAACTGGAAGAGCTTCGTGACGAAACAACCCGCTAGCTCTTTAGCGGGTTGTTCTATTTTAAAAAAGGGATGGGGTAGATTTTGAAACCGAGAACACTTTTGACGATTATTGTAGCGGCGCTGTTAGTATGCAGCGTGGCAGTCGCGTATAAGTTAACAAAATCCCAAGCTGCAGGGTCATCTGAAGAATCCATCGCGACAATCGGTGATAAACATATCACGCGGCAGGACTGGATGAAAAAGATGGAAGACCAGTACGGAAAATCGACCTTGGAAGACATGATTAATACACAAGTAGTGGAAGAGCTTGCGAAAAAGAATAAACTTACAGTTTCAAACAGCGAATTGGAACGTGAATTTCTTTTAATCAAAGCGGTGAATAATTCATTTTATGAAGACGATCATATTACGGAAAAAGAATGGAAAGACCAGATCCGCTACAACATTCTTCTTGAGGAACTTCTGACGAAGGACATCGATATATCGGATAAGGAAATGCAATCATTTTATAATAAAAATAAAGAACTGTATCAATTCGATGATTCCTACAGAATCCGGCACATCGTCGTCAAAAGCAAAGAAGAAGCGGACAGGGTGCTTGCTGATTTGAAAGGCGGTTCCAGCTTTGAAGCCGTCGCCGCAGAGCGTTCCACTGACAGATACACGTCTCAGTATGGCGGAGACCTCGGATTTGTGACAGAAAACCAGGAGAATATCCCGCAGGAATATATCACAGAAGCCAAAAATCTCAAAGAAAATGAATGGTCCGCTGAACCGATTAAAGTTTCTTCAGGATACGCCGTCATTCAGCTGAAAGAAAAGCTTAAAGCAAGAACTTTCTCATATAATGAAGTGAAGAGCCAAATCAGACGTCAGATTGCGATGGTTCAATTAGGTGATAAGGCGACAGTCAAAACGCTGTGGAAAGAGGCGGGAGTCTCTTGGTTCTACGGGGAAAAAAGAACTAAATGATTGACAAAAAATTTTGAAATTGATAACTTATATTTATAATACCAATAAATTTAGTCGGAAATTGAGGTGTCCAACATGGTGCGTATTGCAAATTCTATTACTGAACTAATCGGAAATACTCCTATTGTGAAATTGAATCGCCTGACGGATGAAAACAGCGCAGATGTATATCTGAAGCTTGAATACATGAATCCGGGCAGCAGCGTAAAAGACCGTATCGGAGCTGCGATGATTGAAGCGGCTGAAAAAGAAGGCAAATTAAAAGCCGGCGACACAATCATTGAACCGACAAGCGGAAATACAGGAATCGGTCTTGCGATGGTGGCAGCGGCAAAAGGCCTCAGAGCCATTCTCGTTATGCCTGATACGATGAGCATGGAGCGACGCAATCTGCTGCGCGCTTACGGAGCAGAGCTTGTGCTGACTCCCGGCGCAGAAGGAATGAAGGGCGCCATTAAAAAGGCGGAGGAGCTTGCAGAGGAACACGGCTATTTTGTGCCTCAGCAATTCAACAATGCGGCAAACCCGGAAATTCACCGCCAAACGACTGGGAAAGAAATTGTAGAACAGTTTGGAGACGACCAGCTTGATGCGTTCGTGGCCGGTATCGGTACGGGCGGAACCATCACGGGAGCGGGTGAAGTGCTGAAAGAAGCATATCCATCCATCAAAATCTATGCGGTAGAGCCGGCGGATTCTCCAGTTCTTTCTGGCGGAAAACCGGGTCCGCATAAAATCCAGGGTATCGGAGCGGGTTTTGTCCCTGAAACATTGAATACGGACATTTATGATCAGATCATTCCCGTCAAAAATGAGGATGCATTTGAATATGCCCGTAAAACGGCAAAAGAAGAAGGGATTCTCGGCGGTATTTCTTCCGGAGCGGCCATTTACGCGGCGCTGGAAATCGCGAAAAAACTGGGGAAAGGCAAGAAAGTGCTTGCGATCATCCCTAGTAATGGAGAGCGTTACTTAAGCACCCCTCTTTATCAGTTTGAATAGAGACATACACACGGCTCCCGGCTGTATCCGGGAGTTTTTTTTGTGCCTGAAGCATCGAAAATCCAAAAAACGTTTCGAATTTTATGGTTGGAAGAGAAATTCACTTTTTTCACCAGTATGATTGCTTTAAAATAAAACTACAGAAAACGAAGCAGAGGATTGATAAGATGGCACAACGCAGACCGGCAGGAAGAAAGATACCTTTTACGAAGCAAGCATTTTTACAGCAATATGAGAACCTTTCGAAATCGAGAAAACGGCATGTTCTGCTCGAAAGCGCGAGAGGGGGAAGATTCAGTATAGCCGGTCTAGATCCGATTGCGTCCGTCAGAGGGAAAGACGGAATCACAACGATCAAGCATGAAGGGGAAACGCTGTTTAAAGAAGGTGACCCGCTGCGGGCTTTTCATGATTGGTTTGAGACGCTTGGGACGGAAACAAACGATGAGTTCCCGGATTTTCAAGGCGGCGCGATTGGATTTATCAGTTACGACTACGCCCGATACATTGAGAATTTTAAAATGCTGTCTTTAGATGATTTGGAAACACCTGATATATACTTTCTCATTTTTGATGATGTGGCCGTTTACGACCATGAGGCTGAGGCGTTATGGCTCATTACCCATACCGAAGCGGAAGAAGCCGGGCTTGCGGAAGAAAAGCTGTCCGGTTTAGAGGATATGTGGCGCTCCCGTCAAACAGGGGACGAGCCTTTTTCTCCGCTGAACCGGGAAGGAGACGGATCGTATGTCGCTCCGTTCACTGAAGAAGGATTTTCACAGGCCGTAGAACAAATTAAGCAATATATCGCGAGCGGCGATGTGTTTCAGGTTAATCTGTCCATCAGGCAATCCCAATCCTTATCCGTTCACCCGTATGAGGTGTATAAACATTTGAGAAACGTCAACCCGTCGCCTTACATGGCTTATCTTGAGACACCGGGTTTTCAAGTGATATGCGGGTCGCCGGAGCTATTGGTGACAAAAAAGGGGAAGAAGCTTGAAACAAGACCGATCGCGGGTACGCGTTCAAGAGGAAAAGACGATGCAGAAGACAAGGCGCTGGCTGATGAATTAATTCACAACGAGAAAGAACGTGCGGAACACGTCATGCTTGTTGATCTGGAGCGCAATGATCTCGGCCGCGTATCGCGCTACGGCTCCGTGCGGGTTAACGAGTTTATGGCGATCGAAAAATATTCGCACGTCATGCATATCGTGTCAAATGTACAGGGGGAGCTGCAGGACGGATATGACGCGACAGACATTATTCATGCGGTTTTCCCGGGTGGCACCATCACCGGAGCACCCAAAGTGAGAACGATGGAAATTATAGAAGAGCTTGAGCCGACAAGGCGGGGGCTTTATACTGGATCTATAGGCTGGTTCGGATTCAACGGAGATTTGCAATTTAACATTGTGATCCGGACGATCTATGCAGCCGGCGGACATGCTTTTATGCAGTCCGGAGCAGGAGTGGTCATTGACTCGGTTCCGAAGCACGAATACAAGGAATCGTTCAAAAAAGCTTTTGCCATGAAAAAGGCGTTAGAGCTGAGCGAAGAAGAGACAAAAAATTAGATGAGGTGAGCAGAGATGATTTTAATGATTGACAATTATGATTCATTTACGTACAACTTGGTTCAGTATTTGGGTGAGCTGGGGGAGGAACTGATCGTCAGACGGAATGATGAGATTACGATTGAAGAGATAGAAGAGCTGGCGCCGGATTTCTTGATGATTTCACCTGGGCCGTGCAGTCCGGATGAAGCGGGGATCAGCCTCGAGGCCATCAAACATTTTGCCGGCAGCATTCCTATTTTCGGCGTATGTCTCGGACATCAGTCGATTGCACAAGTGTTCGGCGGAGACGTCGTCAGAGCGGAGCGGCTCATGCACGGCAAAACGTCAGACATTATGCATGACGGACAGACGATTTTTAAAGGCCTGCAAAATCCGCTGGCCGCAACCCGGTACCACTCGCTTATTGTTAAAGCGGACACATTGCCGGACTGCTTTACGGTATCCGCTCAAACCAAAGAAGGAGAAATTATGGCAATCCGCCATAATGAGCTGCCTGTTGAAGGTGTTCAGTTCCATCCGGAATCCATCATGACCTCCTTCGGCAAAGAGATGCTCAGAAACTTTATTGAGACACACCGCAAGAAGGAAGTGACGGTGTGATTATATATTTGAATGGTCAATATATAGAGGAGAAAGAAGCGGCGCTTTCTCCTTTTGACCATGGTTATCTGTACGGAATCGGCGCGTTTGAGACGTTCAGGCTTTATAACGGCCGGCCGTTTTTGCCGGATGCGCATGTCGCCAGGCTCAACAGGGCGCTTCGGGATTTGCAGATTGCGTACGAGGTGAATAAACAGGAGCTGCTTGATATGCTTGCAAGCCTGTTGCTCCTCAATGACATCAAGGACGGCAGCGCGCGTGTCCGGCTTAACGTCTCGGCAGGCGTCAGTGATAAAGGATTTACCGCCCAGACTTATGACAAGCCGACCGTCCTTTGTTTCGTCAGCCGGCTTAATCCGGAAGCTTTGCCTCTTGAAAAAGAAGGCAAACTTCTCTCTGTCCGGAGAAACACACCTGAAGGATCTTTTCGGTTAAAATCCCATCACTATTTAAACAATATGTATGCTAAACAAGAAATCGGCAATGATCCGAATCTTGAAGGGATTTTTCTGACCCGAGAAGGAGATGTCGCGGAAGGCATTGTCTCCAATGTGTTTTGGCGAAAAGGAGACAAGGTCTTTACGCCATCCTTGGATACAGGCATTCTCGACGGGGTAACGAGGCAGTTTGTCATTGGTGAATTGAAACGGCAGGGGACAGAGGTTGCCGAAGGCCGGTTCCGTTTTCAATCAATGCTTGAAGCGGATGAAGCGTGGATGACAAACTCCGTGCTTGAAATTATCCCGTTTTCTAAAATAGAGGAAGTGCCGCTGCCCGGAGTGAGCGGAAAAACGGTGCAATTGCTCCGCAAGCAGTATCAGCAGGAAATAAACAAAATGAATGTAAAGGAGGAGGAACAAAATGGCGCAGCAAACGATTGAACAGCCTAAACTGATTCATACAAAAAAAGGCGCTTTATCCTATAAAGAGAAGACACTCGTTATGGGAATTTTAAATGTAACGCCAGACTCCTTCTCTGACGGCGGAAAATACGATAGTACGGAAAGAGCGCTTCTGCATGCGGCGAAGATGGCTGAAGAAGGGGCGCATATCATAGATATCGGCGGCGAATCGACAAGGCCCGGCGCATCACTCGTGTCGGCTGATGAAGAACTGTCGCGTGTAATCCCCGCTATAGAACGGATCACAAGCGAACTGGACGTTCCGATTTCAATTGATACGTACAAAGCGTCCGTGGCTGACGAAGCGGTGAAAGCGGGCGCCTCTATCATCAATGATATCTGGGGGGCGAAAGGCGACCCTGACATGGCGCCGGTAGCAGCTAAACACGGAGTTCCGATTATCTTAATGCATAATCGCAAAGAAAGAAATTATAACGATCTTATTCCTGATATGCTTGCAGATTTAATGGAAAGCGTAAAAATTGCCGCGGATGCCGGTGTTTCAGATGAAAATATGATTCTGGATCCGGGGATCGGCTTTGCGAAAAACTATGAGGACAATCTGGCTGTCATGAATAAGCTGGAAGTGTTCAGCGGGTTAGGTTATCCGCTGCTCCTGGCGACATCAAGAAAAAGATTCATCGGCCATGTGCTTGACCTCCCTCCTGAGGAACGTGCCGAGGGGACAGGGGCGACAGTATGCCTTGGCGTCCAGAAAGGCTGCGACATTGTGAGGGTGCATGATGTCAAAGGGATCGCAAGAATGACTAAGATGATGGATGCTATGTTGAACAAGGGAGGCGCGCATTATGGATAAAGTATATGTAGAAGGTATGGAGTTTTACGGATATCACGGTGTGTTCGAAGAAGAAAACAAACTCGGCCAGCGTTTCAAAGTAGACCTGACTGCCGAACTGGACTTGAGCAAAGCGGGACAAACAGATGACCTTTCTTACACTATTAACTATGCGGAGCTGTACAGCGTCTGCCGCGGCATCGTTGAGGGCGAGCCCGTCAATTTGGTCGAGACGCTTGCGGAGCGGATCGCGGACACCGTTCTTAAGAAATTTGAGCCGGTGCAGCAATGTACGGTAAAGGTTGTTAAGCCTGATCCGCCGATTCCCGGCCATTATAAATCAGTAGCCATAGAAATGACGAGAACGAAATCATGAACAACACGGCATATATTGGTCTCGGCTCTAACATGGGCGACCGTGAACGTTACTTGCGGCGGGCAGTGGCCATGCTCGGCCGGCATGATGACGTGACGGTGTCAAAGGTATCCTCCATATATGAGACTGATCCCGTGGGTTATGAAGATCAAGATCAGTTTCTCAATATGGCCGTTGAAGTGAAGACGTCATTAACTCCTTTCGAACTTCTTGACGTGACGCAGAGCATTGAAGCTGAATTAGGCAGAACGAGAGAAATCCGCTGGGGGCCGCGAACGGCAGACCTTGACATTTTGCTGTATAATCGTGAAAATATTGAAACAGAGCGGCTGATTGTTCCGCATCCGAGAATGTACGAGCGCTTATTTGTCCTTGCGCCGTTAAAAGAAATTTGTCCGCAGGCGGATCATATCACGATCAGCGATGAAACAAACCAAGAAGGTGTAAGCGTATGGAAGCAGAAATCTGGGGTAGACGAATTCGTGCATTCAGAAAGCTGAAGGGGTATACTCAAGAAGGGTTTGCAAAAGCGATAGGTATTTCAGTTTCCATTCTCGGCGAGATTGAACGCGGAAACCGTTTGCCGTCAGCTTCGATCATTCGTGACGCTGCTGATGCTTTAAATATAAGCGCGGAGGAATTGGCTCCGCCTGAAAATGCAGGAAAGGAGGACGAATAGTGTTTAAAATCGGTGATATTGAATTAAAAAACAGAGTGGTTCTTGCTCCGATGGCCGGAGTCTGTAACGCCGCATTCCGTCTTACCGTTAAAGAATTCGGAGCGGGACTCGTATGTGCGGAAATGGTCAGTGACAAAGCCATTCTGTACAACAACGCGAAAACAATGGGAATGCTCTACATCGAGGAGAGAGAAAAACCTCTCAGCCTGCAGATTTTCGGAGGGAAGAAAGAAACCCTTGTAGAAGCGGCTAAGTTTGTCGATCAAAATACGACGGCAGATATTATTGATATTAACATGGGATGCCCTGTGCCGAAGATTACAAAATGCGACGCGGGAGCAAAATGGCTTCTCGATCCGAATAAAATTTATGAAATGGTATCCGCAGTAGTAGATGCTGTTGATAAGCCCGTAACGGTGAAGATGAGAATGGGCTGGGATGAAGATCACATTTATGCCGTGAAAAACGCCCAGGCTGTTGAACGCGCCGGCGGAAAAGCTGTTGCGATGCACGGACGCACAAGAGTGCAAATGTATGAAGGCACTGCGAACTGGGATATCATTAAAGAAGTAAAGCAATCCGTCTCTATTCCTGTGATCGGAAACGGCGATGTCAAAACGCCTCAGGACGCGAAACGCATGCTCGAGGAAACCGGTGTTGACGGCGTCATGATCGGCCGTGCCGCACTCGGCAACCCGTGGATGATTTACCGTACGGTTCAGTACCTTGAAACCGGTGAGTTAAAAGACGAACCGAAAGTCCGTGAAAAAATGTCAGTATGCAAACTGCACCTTGACCGCCTGATTAACTTAAAAGGTGAAAAGGTAGCGGTAAGAGAAATGAGAAAGCACGCTGCATGGTATTTGAAAGGCGTAAAAGGCAATGCGAATGTTCGCAATGAAATCAATCAATGTGAGACAAGAGAAGAGTTTGTACAACTTTTAGATGCATTTACGGTTGAAGTTGAGACGAAAGAGCTTCAAAACGCAAAAGTAGGATAATACTCACCTCTATTTGCTGCTCACTGCTAGTTTTGTGCTGGCAGTTTTTCTGCTTTTTTCATGAAACAATATCTGTAATGGAGTGATAACAATGAGTCAAGAAGAGCAAAATCATGAGGAATTGAACGACCAGCTGCAAGTCAGACGCGATAAAATGAACCAGCTGAGAGAAAACGGCATTGATCCTTTCGGCGAACGCTTCGAGAGAACACATCAATCTCAGCAGATCATTGACGCCTACCAAGAGCTTTCTAAAGAAGAACTGGAAGAAAAAGCGATTGAAGTTACCATTGCAGGCCGTATGATGACAAAGCGCGGAAAAGGAAAAGCCGGCTTTGCCCACCTGCAGGACTTAGAGGGTCAAATTCAAATTTACGTAAGAAAAGACAGTGTCGGCGAAGAACAATATGAAATCTTTAAATCCTCAGACCTCGGAGACGTTATCGGCATCACCGGGAAAGTTTTCAAAACAAACGTAGGCGAGCTGTCTGTCAAAGCGACATCTTTTGAATTGCTGACAAAAGCACTGCGTCCTCTTCCTGATAAATATCATGGATTAAAAGATGTTGAACAGCGTTACCGTCAGCGCTATCTTGACCTGATCGTAAACCCTGACAGCAAACAAACATTTATCACACGCAGCAAAATCATCCAAGCGATGAGAAGATACTTAGATGACCATGGATACTTAGAAGTCGAAACACCTACAATGCACAGCATACCGGGTGGAGCGTCTGCGCGCCCGTTCATCACGCATCATAACGCGCTGGATATGCCTCTTTATATGCGTATTGCGATTGAGCTTCATCTGAAACGCCTGATTGTCGGCGGGCTGGAAAAAGTCTACGAAATCGGACGCGTGTTCCGTAATGAAGGTGTTTCTACACGCCACAACCCTGAATTCACGATGATCGAACTGTATGAAGCGTATGCCGATTATAAGGACATTATGAGCCTGACGGAAAACCTCGTTGCACATATTGCGCAGGAAGTACTGGGAAGCACCACGATCCAGTACGGTGAAGAGCAGATTGATCTGAAACCTGAATGGAAACGACTCCATATGGTAGATGCGGTCAAAGAAGCTACAGGCGTAGATTTCTGGAATGAGATGACTGTTGAAGAAGCGCGCGGCCATGCAAAAGAACATGGTATCGAGATCACAAACTCAATGACGGTGGGCCATATCATTAATGAATTCTTCGAACAAAAAATTGAAGAAACACTCATTCAGCCGACATTTATTTACGGCCACCCTGTAGAGATTTCGCCTCTTGCTAAGAAAAATCCTGAGGATCCGCGCTTTACAGACCGTTTTGAGCTGTTTATCGTCGGCCGTGAGCACGCTAACGCATTTACGGAGCTGAATGACCCTATCGACCAAAGAGAACGCTTTGAAGCACAATTAAAAGAAAGAGAAGAAGGAAACGATGAAGCGCATATGATGGATGAAGACTTCGTTGAAGCTCTTGAGTACGGCATGCCGCCGACCGGAGGATTAGGTATCGGCATCGACCGCCTTGTCATGCTGTTAACAAATGCTCCGTCTATCAGAGACGTTTTATTATTCCCTCAAATGAGACATCGCTAATAGAAGGGAAGGCGCCGTTTCTGCATATCGCAGTACGGCGCTTTTTTAGAAACAAGCCGTCCATAAAGCTTTTTTGATTTTCTTTTAAAAAACTATTGCACTATTATTTGTGAGGTGGTATATTATTATTCGTTGCCGCTAAACAAGGCGCTGACGAAAAAAAGAAATTTAAAAAGTTATTGACTTCAAGAGATTGATAAGATATAATAATAAAGTCGCTTGAACGAAAGACAAAATGATCTTTGAAAACTAAACAAGACAAAACGTACCTGTTAATTCAAAGTTTTAAATAAATCGCACAGCGATGTGCGTAGTCAGTCAAACTAAGGTCTGCACGATGCAGATCACACAGACGTTACTGCAGGATGCAGTGAACTTAGTCTGTGATCCATTTATCGGAGAGTTTGATCCTGGCTCAGGACGAACGCTGGCGGCGTGCCTAATACATGCAAGTCGAGCGGACAGATGGGAGCTTGCTCCCTGATGTTAGCGGCGGACGGGTGAGTAACACGTGGGTAACCTGCCTGTAAGACTGGGATAACTCCGGGAAACCGGGGCTAATACCGGATGCTTGTTTGAACCGCATGGTTCAGACAAAAAAGGTGGCTTCGGCTACCACTTACAGATGGACCCGCGGCGCATTAGCTAGTTGGTGAGGTAACGGCTCACCAAGGCGACGATGCGTAGCCGACCTGAGAGGGTGATCGGCCACACTGGGACTGAGACACGGCCCAGACTCCTACGGGAGGCAGCAGTAGGGAATCTTCCGCAATGGACGAAAGTCTGACGGAGCAACGCCGCGTGAGTGATGAAGGTTTTCGGATCGTAAAGCTCTGTTGTTAGGGAAGAACAAGTGCCGTTCAAATAGGGCGGCACCTTGACGGTACCTAACCAGAAAGCCACGGCTAACTACGTGCCAGCAGCCGCGGTAATACGTAGGTGGCAAGCGTTGTCCGGAATTATTGGGCGTAAAGGGCTCGCAGGCGGTTTCTTAAGTCTGATGTGAAAGCCCCCGGCTCAACCGGGGAGGGTCATTGGAAACTGGGGAACTTGAGTGCAGAAGAGGAGAGTGGAATTCCACGTGTAGCGGTGAAATGCGTAGAGATGTGGAGGAACACCAGTGGCGAAGGCGACTCTCTGGTCTGTAACTGACGCTGAGGAGCGAAAGCGTGGGGAGCGAACAGGATTAGATACCCTGGTAGTCCACGCCGTAAACGATGAGTGCTAAGTGTTAGGGGGTTTCCGCCCCTTAGTGCTGCAGCTAACGCATTAAGCACTCCGCCTGGGGAGTACGGTCGCAAGACTGAAACTCAAAGGAATTGACGGGGGCCCGCACAAGCGGTGGAGCATGTGGTTTAATTCGAAGCAACGCGAAGAACCTTACCAGGTCTTGACATCCTCTGACAACCCTAGAGATAGGACGTCCCCTTCGGGGGCAGAGTGACAGGTGGTGCATGGTTGTCGTCAGCTCGTGTCGTGAGATGTTGGGTTAAGTCCCGCAACGAGCGCAACCCTTGATCTTAGTTGCCAGCATTCAGTTGGGCACTCTAAGGTGACTGCCGGTGACAAACCGGAGGAAGGTGGGGATGACGTCAAATCATCATGCCCCTTATGACCTGGGCTACACACGTGCTACAATGGACAGAACAAAGGGCAGCGAAACCGCGAGGTTAAGCCAATCCCACAAATCTGTTCTCAGTTCGGATCGCAGTCTGCAACTCGACTGCGTGAAGCTGGAATCGCTAGTAATCGCGGATCAGCATGCCGCGGTGAATACGTTCCCGGGCCTTGTACACACCGCCCGTCACACCACGAGAGTTTGTAACACCCGAAGTCGGTGAGGTAACCTTTATGGAGCCAGCCGCCGAAGGTGGGACAGATGATTGGGGTGAAGTCGTAACAAGGTAGCCGTATCGGAAGGTGCGGCTGGATCACCTCCTTTCTAAGGATTTTAACGGAATATAAGACCTTGGGTCTTATAAACAGAACGTTCCCTGTCTTGTTTAGTTTTGAAGGATCATTCGATTCTTCGAGATAATGTTCTTTGAAAACTAGATAACAGAAGTAATTCACATTCAATTGTAATGCAAGATATCACGTAGTGATTCTTTTTAACGGTTAAGTTAGAAAGGGCGCACGGTGGATGCCTTGGCACTAGGAGCCGATGAAGGACGGGACGAACACCGATATGCTTCGGGGAGCTGTAAGCAAGCTTTGATCCGGAGATTTCCGAATGGGGAAACCCACCACTCGTAATGGAGTGGTATCCATATCTGAATACATAGGATATGAGAAGGCAGACCCGGGGAACTGAAACATCTAAGTACCCGGAGGAAGAGAAAGCAAATGCGATTCCCTGAGTAGCGGCGAGCGAAACGGGATCAGCCCAAACCAAGAGGCTTGCCTCTTGGGGTTGTAGGACTCTCTGTACGGAGTTACAAAGGAACGAGGTAGATGAAGAGGTCTGGAAAGGCCCGCCATAGGAGGTAACAGCCCTGTAGTCAAAACTTCGTTCTCTCCAGAGTGGATCCTGAGTACGGCGGAACACGTGAAATTCCGTCGGAATCCGGGAGGACCATCTCCCAAGGCTAAATACTCCCTAGTGACCGATAGTGAACCAGTACCGTGAGGGAAAGGTGAAAAGCACCCCGGAAGGGGAGTGAAATAGATCCTGAAACCGTGTGCCTACAAGTAGTCAGAGCCCGTTAACGGGTGATGGCGTGCCTTTTGTAGAATGAACCGGCGAGTTACGATTCCGTGCAAGGTTAAGCAGAAGATGCGGAGCCGCAGCGAAAGCGAGTCTGAATAGGGCGCATGAGTACGTGGTCGTAGACCCGAAACCAGGTGATCTACCCATGTCCAGGGTGAAGTTCAGGTAACACTGAATGGAGGCCCGAACCCACGCACGTTGAAAAGTGCGGGGATGAGGTGTGGGTAGGGGTGAAATGCCAATCGAACCTGGAGATAGCTGGTTCTCTCCGAAATAGCTTTAGGGCTAGCCTCAAGGTAAGAGTCTCGGAGGTAGAGCACTGATTGGACTAGGGGCCCCTACCGGGTTACCGAATTCAGTCAAACTCCGAATGCCGATGACTTATCCTTGGGAGTCAGACTGCGAGTGATAAGATCCGTAGTCGAAAGGGAAACAGCCCAGACCGCCAGCTAAGGTCCCAAAGTATACGTTAAGTGGAAAAGGATGTGGAGTTGCTTAGACAACCAGGATGTTGGCTTAGAAGCAGCCACCATTTAAAGAGTGCGTAATAGCTCACTGGTCGAGTGACTCTGCGCCGAAAATGTACCGGGGCTAAACGTATCACCGAAGCTGCGGACTGTTCTTCGAACAGTGGTAGGAGAGCGTTCTAAGGGCTGTGAAGCAAGACCGGAAGGACTTGTGGAGCGCTTAGAAGTGAGAATGCCGGTATGAGTAGCGAAAGACGGGTGAGAATCCCGTCCACCGAATGCCTAAGGTTTCCTGAGGAAGGCTCGTCCGCTCAGGGTTAGTCGGGACCTAAGCCGAGGCCGAAAGGCGTAGGCGATGGATAACAGGTTGATATTCCTGTACCACCTCCTCACCATTTGAGCAATGGGGGGACGCAGGAGGATAGGGTAAGCGCGGTATTGGATATCCGCGTCCAAGCAGTTAGGCTGGGAAATAGGTAAATCCGTTTCCCGTGAAGGCTGAGCTGTGATGGCGAGCGAATTATAGTAGCGAAGTTCCTGATTCCACACTGCCAAGAAAAGCCTCTAGCGAGGTGAGAGGTGCCCGTACCGCAAACCGACACAGGTAGGCGAGGAGAGAATCCTAAGGTGATCGAGAGAACTCTCGTTAAGGAACTCGGCAAAATGACCCCGTAACTTCGGGAGAAGGGGTGCTCTGTTAGGGTGCAAGCCCGAGAGAGCCGCAGTGAATAGGCCCAGGCGACTGTTTAGCAAAAACACAGGTCTCTGCGAAGCCGTAAGGCGAAGTATAGGGGCTGACGCCTGCCCGGTGCTGGAAGGTTAAGAGGAGCGCTTAGCGTAAGCGAAGGTGCGAATTGAAGCCCCAGTAAACGGCGGCCGTAACTATAACGGTCCTAAGGTAGCGAAATTCCTTGTCGGGTAAGTTCCGACCCGCACGAAAGGCGCAACGATCTGGGCACTGTCTCAACGAGAGACTCGGTGAAATTATAGTACCTGTGAAGATGCAGGTTACCCGCGACAGGACGGAAAGACCCCGTGGAGCTTTACTGCAGCCTGATATTGAATGTTGGTACAGCTTGTACAGGATAGGTAGGAGACTTGGAAACCGGAGCGCCAGCTTCGGTGGAGGCATCGGTGGGATACTACCCTGGCTGTATTGACCTTCTAACCCGCCGCCCTTATCGGGCGGGGAGACAGTGTCAGGTGGGCAGTTTGACTGGGGCGGTCGCCTCCTAAAAGGTAACGGAGGCGCCCAAAGGTTCCCTCAGAATGGTTGGAAATCATTCGCAGAGTGTAAAGGCACAAGGGAGCTTGACTGCGAGACCTACAAGTCGAGCAGGGACGAAAGTCGGGCTTAGTGATCCGGTGGTTCCGCATGGAAGGGCCATCGCTCAACGGATAAAAGCTACCCCGGGGATAACAGGCTTATCTCCCCCAAGAGTCCACATCGACGGGGAGGTTTGGCACCTCGATGTCGGCTCATCGCATCCTGGGGCTGTAGTCGGTCCCAAGGGTTGGGCTGTTCGCCCATTAAAGCGGTACGCGAGCTGGGTTCAGAACGTCGTGAGACAGTTCGGTCCCTATCCGTCGCGGGCGCAGGAAATTTGAGAGGAGCTGTCCTTAGTACGAGAGGACCGGGATGGACGCACCGCTGGTGTACCAGTTGTTCTGCCAAGGGCATCGCTGGGTAGCTATGTGCGGACGGGATAAGTGCTGAAAGCATCTAAGCATGAAGCCCCCCTCAAGATGAGATTTCCCATTCCGCAAGGAAGTAAGATCCCTGAAAGATGATCAGGTTGATAGGTCTGAGGTGGAAGTGTGGCGACACATGGAGCTGACAGATACTAATCGATCGAGGACTTAACCATTTTTGAATGTATGCTTACTGTTATCTAGTTTTGAGAGAACACTCTCAATGGTTTGGTGGCGATAGCGAAGAGGTCACACCCGTTCCCATACCGAACACGGAAGTTAAGCTCTTCAGCGCCGATGGTAGTCGGGGGTTTCCCCCTGTGAGAGTAGGACGCCGCCAAGCCATTACACGTAAGTGTAATATATGGAGGATTAGCTCAGCTGGGAGAGCATCTGCCTTACAAGCAGAGGGTCGGCGGTTCGAGCCCGTCATCCTCCACCATTTCTATTATACATAAGTTGGCGTATTAGGCCGGTGTAGCTCAATTGGTAGAGCAACTGACTTGTAATCAGTAGGTTGGGGGTTCAAGTCCTCTTGCCGGCACCACTTTTATATGTTATACTATATAAGTCTCTTGTAAAAAGAGCCATTAGCTCAGTTGGTAGAGCATCTGACTTTTAATCAGAGGGTCGAAGGTTCGAGTCCTTCATGGCTCACCATGTTTTTTCTTGCGGATGTGGCGGAATTGGCAGACGCGCTAGAATCAGGCTCTAGTGTCTTTACAGACGTGGGGGTTCAAGTCCCTTCATCCGCATTGCCAAACGCGGAAGTAGTTCAGTGGTAGAACATCACCTTGCCAAGGTGGGGGTCGCGGGTTCGAATCCCGTCTTCCGCTCCAACTAAACTATACCATCCATGCCGGGGTGGTGGAATTGGCAGACACACAGGACTTAAAATCCTGCGGTAGGTGACTACCGTGCCGGTTCAAGTCCGGCCCTCGGCACTTATTGTTGCGCCCGTAGCTCAATTGGATAGAGCGTTTGACTACGGATCAAAAGGTTAGGGGTTCGACTCCTCTCGGGCGCGCCATACATACTTTTGAAAAATCGGGAAGTAGCTCAGCTTGGTAGAGCACATGGTTTGGGACCATGGGGTCGCAGGTTCGAATCCTGTCTTCCCGACCACTTTGGGGCCTTAGCTCAGCTGGGAGAGCGCCTGCTTTGCACGCAGGAGGTCAGCGGTTCGATCCCGCTAGGCTCCACTTGATTTTAATTGTTTTTTGGCGGTGTAGCTCAGCTGGCTAGAGCGTACGGTTCATACCCGTGAGGTCGGGGGTTCGATCCCCTCCGCCGCTACCATTGGACCTTTAGCTCAGTTGGTTAGAGCAGACGGCTCATAACCGTCCGGTCGTAGGTTCGAGTCCTACAAGGTCCACCACTTATACGGAGGAATACCCAAGTCTGGCTGAAGGGATCGGTCTTGAAAACCGACAGGGGTGTCAAAGCCCGCGGGGGTTCGAATCCCTCTTCCTCCGCCATATCTAATTTAATCATCATCGCGGGGTGGAGCAGTTCGGTAGCTCGTCGGGCTCATAACCCGAAGGTCGCAGGTTCAAATCCTGCCCCCGCAACCAAAAATGGTCCGGTAGTTCAGTTGGTTAGAATGCCTGCCTGTCACGCAGGAGGTCGCGGGTTCGAGTCCCGTCCGGACCGCCATTTATATAAAAAGGCTCGGTAGCTCAGTTGGTAGAGCAACGGACTGAAAATCCGTGTGTCGGCGGTTCGATTCCGTCCCGAGCCACCATTTTAATTTAATATGTTTTGGCGGTTGTGGCGAAGTGGTTAACGCACCAGATTGTGGCTCTGGCACTCGTGGGTTCGATTCCCATCAATCGCCCCAAACAAATGCGGGTGTAGTTTAGTGGTAAAACCTCAGCCTTCCAAGCTGATGTCGTGGGTTCGATTCCCATCACCCGCTCCATTTTTATATTGTCGTGGGCCTGTAGCTCAGCTGGTTAGAGCGCACGCCTGATAAGCGTGAGGTCGGTGGTTCGAGTCCACTCAGGCCCACCATGATAATTTTCCACAGTAGCTCAGTGGTAGAGCTATCGGCTGTTAACCGATCGGTCGCAGGTTCGAATCCTGCCTGTGGAGCCATATGGAGAAGTACTCAAGTGGCTGAAGAGGCGCCCCTGCTAAGGGTGTAGGTCGTGTAAGCGGCGCGAGGGTTCAAATCCCTCCTTCTCCGCCATAAGGCCCGTTGGTCAAGCGGTTAAGACACCGCCCTTTCACGGCGGTAACACGGGTTCGAATCCCGTACGGGTCATTAAAAAACCTTGCATACTATGCAAGGTTTTTTATTATGAGTTCATAGTGTAAATGGTAAAAGACAGGTATGTGGCAAAAGCGCTCCATAATAAATAAGGAACCAAAAGCCAGGCTGAAGCTTTGCTGTATTTACCGGCAATCATCAATAGAATGAGTGTTGTAACGGCTACAAGCAGGCAATCGATAGATGCAGCAAGCAAATTTTTCTGTGTGAATTGAAAAAAGCTGAAGCCTTGATTCGCGATATAATTGATGAGAAGCATCAACCAGAAAGCTTTGGATTCTTTACATGAGAACTTTACGTATACCAAGGCTGCTGACAGGGAGATAAGCGCAAACAAAACCGCCCATATGATGCCTATCACTGATCCGCTCGGCGTCCAGTCAGGTTTTTGAAGCGCGTCGTACCATTCCCGATCTACGGGAAAGAGAAACCCCGCTAAGGAAAACAAGGCATATGTAATGATAAATACAATGATCGCACCGATATACTTCTTTTTCATCTCTTCCCTCCATTGTTCAATGTCATTCCCGATTTTGGAAAGGTCAAACCTTTTTGAGAGCCATGCACCATTAAGTGTATGAGTTTCCATTGCAAAAATGCAACAAATGTAAAAACCCCGGTAAGCCGGGGTTTTAGTCAGCATGAAGATCGCCGAAAGTCGTCATAATTCCTTCTTCGTCCAGTTCTTGTTCATATTTTTCGTGGTCTCTGCTTGGATACACGGAAATGTTTTTTCCGGTAATATCTGTGGCGATAAAATTTTCATAATCCTCAACATAGCCGATGTTTTCTTCTGAGTTCATTGTCATATCGTTGTAGCTGAGAGGCGGAACCTCTAAATCTTGAGGTGTTTCTGAGTTTCCGTATTCCTCTACATCCTGATATGAGTCTTCACTATCGTAAGGCGGCCGTATTGATTCATCATCATCAAATTCAAACTGTCCGAACGGTGTTTCCTCTTCAATCGGCCTGTCTTTAGAAACGGCATCCTGAGAGGAATATTCCGCCAAGGTGGTAGCCGTCGGCAGAGCTTCCAGTCTGTCATAAGGGATTTCCTTGCCGCTGACTTCACAAATACCGTATGTGCCGTTTTCAATTTGTTTCAGGGAGTAATCAATGTCGCGTAGGTGCTCCCGTTCATGGTCGAGGAGCGCCAGATCTTTTTCACGCTCGTATAATTCAGTCGCCTGATCGCCGGGATGATTGTCATAGGAAGACAATTCGCCGGATGACTGATACGGGAATTCATCTGTTAATTGAAATTGGTCATTTTCTTTAAAACGGTTTAAGATATCATGTTTGGCTTCTTCGAGTTCTTTTTTCAAGTGTGTGATCTGTTCGTTTGTAAGCACATCATTCCCTCGTTTCTATGTGATGCTTATGACTGTTAGTATGAACGTTTTTGTGCAGAAAAATGGTGGATAAAAATGGTCGTTTTCCCACAGTAAAGTAAAGGTTACAGTGATTGCCGAGAGTGGGGAAAGAAAATTCAAGTTTGTTTCTTTATTCATTTGCGCAAAAAGGTTTATAATAAGAAATGCAGGCATTTTGTCGTGCGCAAATCTGTGTGTTTGACACAAAGTCATCACAGGTGTATTGTATTAAAAGCATTTAACGGATTATGGAGGAATGTCTCATGGTGACAACGGTGCAGCATACGTTCCGAGAGGAAGCAGATCATGCATTACATAAAGCCAAACAAGTCAACCATGCTGTCTTATTGAGCTATTCAAGACGTATTGCGTCTTTAGACCCTCTATCATTTTTCAAAGACGGAGCAAAAAAATATAAAGGCAAACGATTTTTTTGGTCAGAACCCGGTAGTGAATTAACAATAGTCGGTCTTGGCACAGAAGCGCTGTTCCAATCGAATGAAAAAAACGAAAAACGTTATCAAGACGTTTTTGAACAATGGGAGCGCTTTAAAAAGACGGCTTATCATATTCATGAAGAAGAAGAGGCGGCGCAAACCGCGGTCGGCCCTGTCTTATTCGGCGGTTTTTCATTTAATCCCGCTGAAGAAAGAGGAGACGAATGGGATGGGTTCGAAGAAGGACTGTTCTTTATTCCCTCACTCATGCTGACAAAGACGGCGGATGGTGATTATTTAACCGTCAATCAATGGGCGGCAGACGGCAATCAGGCAGAAGATGTACTGAAACGTCTGAAATCTTTTTCTGAAGCTTTTACAGTTTCTTCAATGACATATGAGGAATATCCTGATTTAACAAAAGCGGAAGAACTTGATGTAGAAAACTGGCTTGACGCCATTAAAACAGCAACAAATGATATGAAAGCAAATCAATATGATAAAGTTGTGCTGGCAAGGGAAGTCGTTTTGTCATATGACGGGCCGATTCTAGCAGAAAGCGTTGTCCGCAAGCTTTTGACGGACCAAACGACAAGCTATGTTTTTGCGATTGAGCAGGGAAATAAATGCTTTGTCGGCGCTTCACCGGAACGGCTGATCAAAAAATCCGGCAAAGACGTCATGTCCTCTTGTCTGGCAGGTTCAATTAAGCGCGGAGAAAGTCAGGAAGAAGATGACCGTCTCGGCGAAGAATTGCTGCATGACGAAAAAAATCTGGCGGAGCATGATTTTGTGGTTCAGATGATAAACGATGCTTTTTTATCGAGCTGCAGTGATGTGAAAAAGCCTGCAGGTCCGCAATTATATAAAACAAAAAGTGTGCAGCATCTGTATACACCGATCACCGGCCGCCTTAAAACGTCCGCTTCGCTGTTTGATTTAATTGAAAAGCTGCATCCCACACCGGCATTGGGCGGAGCGCCCCAGCAGAAAGCTGTTGAGGTTATCGCTGATATTGAACCGATGACACGCGGGTGGTACGCGGCGCCGATCGGCTGGATGGACGGCAGGGAAAACGGAGAATTTGTCGTGGCCATCCGATCAGGATTGATTGAAGACAAAAGGGCGCGCCTTTTCGCAGGCTGCGGCATTGTTGAAGATTCAGATCCGCAATCAGAATATGAAGAAACACAAATTAAACTAAAGCCGATGATCTCTGCTTTAGGAGGTGAAAGGCTTTGACAAACCCGATTACACATTATATCGGAAGCTTTATTGATGAATTCGCTCTTTCGGGTGTAACCGACGCGGTCGTTTGTCCCGGATCAAGGTCGACTCCGCTGGCGGTTTTGGCAGCGGCCCACCCGGATATTCAAGTCCATATACAAATTGATGAACGATCCGCAGGTTTTTTCGCACTCGGCCTTGCAAAAGCCCGTCAGCGTCCGGTCATGCTGATTTGTACGTCAGGAACGGCAGCGGCTAACTTCTATCCGGCCGTGATTGAGGCTCATTATTCAAGAGTGCCTCTCATTGTCCTGACTGCTGACCGGCCCCATGAATTAAGGGAAGTAGGGGCGCCTCAGGCGATTAACCAGCATTTTCTGTTTGGTAACTTTGTTAAGTTTTTCACAGACTCGGCTCTTCCTGAGGAAAATCCTCAAATGCTGAGTTATATCAGAACGTTGGCCGGCAGAGCCGCAAGTGAAGCGGGGAAGCAGCCGATGGGACCGGTGCATGTCAATGTGCCGCTCAGGGAGCCTTTGATGCCTGATTTGTCAGCCCGGCCTTTTGAAAGAATGAGAGCAGATCGGCATGTCTCTGTCACAACAGGGATTCAGTCTGCCGATCCGGCCTCATTGCGTCATATTACAGAGCGTCTTGCGAATACCGAAAAGGGTATGATCGTTTGCGGCGAAATTCACGGAGAAGCAGAAAAACAGCAGATCCTCGCGCTTGCCGAGATGCTTCAATTCCCGATTTTGGCTGATCCGCTTTCAAATCTGCGAAACGGAAAGCATGATAAGGCGCTGATCATTGATGCTTATGACTCGTTCTTAAGAGATGAGGAGATAAAAGAAGTGCTGCGTCCGGAAGCTGTGATTCGCTTCGGTCCGATGCCGGTTTCCAAACCGCTCTTTGTATGGCTCAGGGATGATCCTGCCATTGATCAGTTTATCGTCGATGAAGACGGAGGGTGGAGAGATCCCACTCAGGCCGGCGCGCATATGATTCATTGCCATCCGTCGGTGTTTTTGGAAGCGGTCCGTTCAGTTGAAACGGGAAGACGGCTATCCGAATGGCTGGAGAAATGGCAGTTTGTCAATGAGCGGTTCCGCGGCCATTTACAGCATGCGGGCATGGATAATTTGTCATTCGAAGGAAATGTATATCGCCACCTTCAGCACCTTGTTCCTGAAGGCAGTTCGATTTTTGTCGGCAACAGCATGCCGATTCGCGATGTGGATACTTTCTTTGAAAAGCAAGATCGTTCCTTCCGCGTCTATGCCAACCGCGGCGCTAACGGAATTGACGGAGTTGTCTCCTCGGCTATGGGCGTATGTGAGGGAACAAAAGCCCCCGTCACGCTAGTGATTGGAGATTTATCGTTTTACCATGATTTAAACGGGCTGTTAGCGGCTAAAAAACTTGGAATTCCGCTTACCGTTATTTTAATAAATAATGATGGCGGCGGGATTTTCTCATTTTTGCCGCAGGCATCTGATAAAACTCATTTTGAAGAACTGTTCGGTACGCCGACGGGCCTTGATTTCCGGCATGCCGCAGCGCTGTATGGCGGGACGTATACTTGCCCTGAGACATGGGAAGCATTTAAGGATGCGTATCAGCCGCAGGCGGACAAGCCCGGACTTCATATTATCGAGCTGAAAACAGATCGGACATCAAGAGTTCAATTCCATCGCGATCTGCTGCAGGCCGCAGTGCGGGAAGTGAAAAAAGAATGGAGACTGTAACTGTCAAAATGGCTGACGGCGTGTGCTACCGGGTGAATGATACCGGTGACCGCTCGTCTGAAGCAATTGTTTGTCTGCACGGATTTACGGGCAGTAAAGAATCATGGATGTTTCTGCGCGAGATGTTTCCCGGCAAGCGAATGGTGCTGATTGACTGCCTGGGTCATGGGGAGACAGACGCGCCTGTGCAAGCGGCAAGGTACAGTACGGGCCGGCAGGTTGCGGACCTTGCCGCCGTTTTTGATCAATTAAAACTTCACAAAGTGAAACTTATTGGTTATTCTATGGGGGGAAGACTTGCGTATTCCTTTGCACAGGCATTTCCGCATCGGGTGTCAGCGCTTGTTTTGGAAAGCTCTACTCCGGGTCTCAGCACGCTTCAGGAACGCAAAAAGCGGATTCAGTCAGACCGGAAGCTTGCTGACTTTATATTGAAGGAAGGCATAACATCGTTTGTCGATTATTGGGAGGGCATTCCGTTGTTTGCCACACAGCTTTCTCTGCCGGACAGCGTAAAGGCGTCCATCCGTGCCGGCAGGCTGAAAAATAATCCGTCCGGACTTGCAGGCAGTCTGCTCGGAATGGGGACGGGTTCGCAGCCTTCCTGGTGGGATGCTTTAGACCGCATCAAGGCGCCCGTTCTGCTCATATGCGGTGAATGGGACGAAAAGTTTTGCGTGATTAATCAAAAGGTGCATAACCTGCTCCCATCAAGTAAAATAGAGGTTGTCAAACAGGCGGGGCACACGGTACATGTGGAACAGCCGCGAATTTTTGGTAAGATAGTAAGTGAGTTTTTATACGGCTTGTAAAGCATAAAGAAAATAGCTTTTCGGCCGGACTCAGGCAAAAATGAAGGAGGTCATATCAATGGCTGCAGAATGGAAAAGTGAACGTCAGTACGATGAAATCCTGTACGAGACGTATAACGGTATTGCAAAAATAACAATTAACCGCCCGGAGGTACATAACGCATTTACTCCTAAGACGGTATCAGAAATGATTGACGCGTTTGCTCGTGCGCGTGATGACTCCAATATTGGTGTCATCGTTCTTGCGGGAGCGGGAGATAAAGCATTCTGTTCAGGCGGAGACCAAAAAGTCCGCGGTCACGGCGGATATGTCGGAGACGATCAGATCCCGCGTCTGAACGTGCTTGATCTTCAGCGTTTAATCCGCGTGATTCCTAAACCAGTGGTAGCAATGGTTTCAGGTTACGCGATCGGCGGAGGCCATGTGCTTCATATCGTCTGTGATTTAACGATTGCGGCTGATAACGCGATTTTCGGTCAGACCGGACCGAAAGTGGGAAGCTTTGATGCCGGTTACGGCTCAGGCTACCTGGCGCGTATCGTCGGACATAAGAAAGCCCGTGAAATCTGGTATCTGTGCCGTCAATACAATGCGCAGGAAGCGCTCGACATGGGTCTTGTCAATACGGTTGTCCCATTAGAGAAACTTGAAGAAGAAACTATTAAATGGTGTGAGGAAATGCTTGAGAAAAGCCCTACAGCCCTTCGTTTCCTTAAAGCAGCATTTAACGCAGATACAGACGGCCTGGCCGGAATTCAGCAATTTGCGGGAGATGCAACACTTCTTTATTACACGACAGACGAAGCGAAAGAAGGCCGCGATTCCTTTAAAGAAAAACGCAGTCCGGATTTCGGTCAGTTCCCTCGTTTTCCGTGATCAGATGACACTACGAAACAGCTTGAGCCGCTCTGGTCCAAGCTGTTTTCTTTTCAAACACAGTACTTTTACCTCGGAGATGATAACATGCTGACAGAACAGCCAAATTGGCTCATTCAAAGGGCTCAGCTGACACCTGAGAGAATCGCTCTCATATTTGAAAACAAACAGATGACATTCAGAGAATTGTATCATGCTTCTGAACAAATGGCCGCGCGGCTGTCCGAATACTGCAAGCTTAAAAAAGGAGACCGTGTCGCGATTTTGCTTTCTAACCGACCGGAAATGGTTTATGCCGTCCACGCCTGCTTCTTATTAGGAGCGGAAGCGGTGCTGTTAAATACGAAGCTCTCAAAACAGGAACGGCTGTTTCAGCTCGAAGATTCAGAGGCAAAGCTTTTATTGACGGAAGACGGTTTTTGCCGCGAAGATTATGAATCTGCAGTCGCTGTCGCAGATGTAGACGAGCTGCAGGCTGAAAAGGCGGGTGACATGGAGCCGGAAGCTTATGTAACGCTTGATGATACGGCGACTCTTATGTATACGTCAGGAACAACGGGAAGGCCGAAGGGGGTGCAGCAGACTTTCGGAAACCATTATTCCAGCGCTGTATCGTCTGCGCTGAATCTGGGGGTCACGGAGCGGGACCGCTGGCTTATTGCGCTGCCGCTGTTTCATATCAGCGGCCTGTCTGCACTGTTTAAGTCGGTCATTTACGGTATGCCCGTCGTGCTGCACCGAAAATTTTCAGTTACTGATGTACTTGCCAGCATCAGCTCACACCGGGTCACGATCATATCAGCGGTGCAGACAATGCTTTCAGGCCTGCTTTCGGAAACCGAACAATGTCCGGAATCATTGCGGTGTATTCTGCTTGGCGGAGGGCCGGCCCCGCTGCCGCTCCTTGAAGAATGCCGAAGAAAGCAATTTCCGGTCTTCCAGTCTTACGGCTTGACCGAAACCTGCTCACAGATTGTCACGCTGTCACCTGAATTCAGCATGGAAAAGCTCGGCTCGGCCGGTAAACCGCTGTTTTCATGCGAGATCAGAATTGAAAAAGAAGGAAATCGCTGTACGCCGTTTGAACACGGTGAAATCACGGTAAAAGGCCCGAATGTGATGAAAGGGTACTATCATCGTGATGAAGCGAATCAGGCCGCTTTTCATAATGGCTGGTTTAAAACAGGTGATCTTGGCTATTTAGATGACGAAGGGTTTTTATATGTGCTGGACAGACGGTCGGACCTCATCATTTCAGGCGGAGAGAACATCTATCCGGCTGAAGTGGAAGCGGCGCTGCTTGCCCATCCGGCTGTAGCGGAAGCAGGTGTTTCAGGAGCCGAAGATCCAAAGTGGGGGAAAGTGCCGCATGCCTTTCTCGTGCTGACTTCTTCTGTCAGTGCAGAGGAGCTGGCCGCCTTTTGCCGAGAACGCCTTGCAAAATATAAAATACCGGCTGCTTTTTTCGCGGTTGACGAGCTCCCGCGGAATGCGTCCAATAAACTGATGAGACATCGGCTGAATGAGCTTCGTAAAGGAGAATTGTCATGATTAAGATAGAAAAAATCACCCTTTATCATGTAAGTATGAGGCTGAAAAAACCGTTTAAAACAAGTATTGAAACGCTGCAGGACCGCAAATTTTTGATCGTGGAGGCGATCGACGAAACCGGCAGAACTGGCTGGGGAGAGGTATCGGCGTTTTCTTCTCCTTGGTATACAGAAGAAACGATTCAGACATGCGCGCATATGCTGAGAGATTTTTTCATCCCAAATATCGTAGGCCGCGAGTTTTTCCATCCGTCAGAAGTGCCTGACAGTCTCGCGCGTTTCAAAGGAAACCGCATGGCAAAAGCGGGGCTCGAATCAGCCGTGTGGGATCTATATGCCAAGAAAAAGGGGATATCTCTCGCAGAAGCCTTAGGGGGCAAAAGAGATAAAGTGCCCGCCGGGGTCGTAGTTGGTCTTGCTTCGGATGATGTGATGCTTCGGGAAATTGAGCAATACGTAAAAGAAGGTTATCAACGTATAAAAATAAAAATTCAGCCCGGCCGTGACGTTGATTTGGTCAGAGCCATCCGCAGCCGTTTCCCGAACTTACCGCTGATGGCGGATGCCAACTCGGCATATGAACTGAAAGACATCAGCAGGCTGAAAGAATTGGATGAGTTCCAATTAATGATGATAGAACAGCCGCTTCAGGCAGATGATATTGTCGATCACCGCCACCTGCAAAAACATTTGAGAACGGCGATATGTCTTGATGAAAGTATATGCTCATTTGATGACGCGAGGCGGGCGATTGAGCTTGGAAGCTGTAAAATCATTAACATAAAACCGGCGCGTGTAGGAGGCCTGACAGAAGCTTTAAAAATACATGATTTATGCAGAGAGCATCACATGCCGGTATGGTGCGGCGGAATGTTCGAAACCGGTATTTCAAGAGCGCAGACAGTCGCGCTTGCTTCGCTGCCGCAATTTACGATACCGGGTGACATTTCCTCATCAGACCGATACTGGGAGGAGGATATCGTCACTCCTGACATCCGTATCGAAGAGGGATTTATCTCTGTTCCGGACGGTCCCGGACTGGGTGTCAGCGTAAATCAGGAAGTAATGAGAAAATACGTCACCCAAATGGACGTTTTCACAACAAACAGCTGATAAAACTTTATTTCAGCAAGTTGAGCACACTGTAAGCTGCTGTTATATTGAAATTGTTCAACATCACCCCTTCCCCGTTTGAACCGGCTGAAAAAGCCGGTTTTTTTAGCAGACGAATGTGATAATTTTTTTCAAACAGTCTCAGTTTAACATCGCAGGCGTTGCTTTCTGGCTGAGGCAAACATGTACATCTTGATAAAAAATTCTGTACATGTCATGAAAATGCGATACGGATTGTACCGTCTGCCGCCGCCAATTTGCCGTTTCTGCCATGCTTCTCATCGGCGCGGAAATGAAAAAGAGCTGTATAAAAACAGCTCTTTTTTTATAAATCATACGGTTTAAAGGTTTTGCAATCGGTTTCTTCACTTTTTTCAGCGGTTTCGCCTGTATGGCTGACAACATAAATCGCGTCGGCCGTGCATTTGTTTCCTTTGCCCCAATAAGAGCAGTTATTGACTTCACACAGTATTTTTTGATGATCCATGCTGACTCTCCCTCCATGATAAAAGGTACGCCATTAGTATGAACCGCTCTGATTTCTGTTATTCCTCCTGGCGGATATAACGTCTGTCTTTCATAAAGAGCTTCCAGAAGAAATAAAACCCGGGAAACAAAATAATGAAAGCGACGATATACGTCATAAACAGCGCCCTGAAGGTTGCCGGCTCCGTAAATCCCGACATGACCGTAATATCGGGATAAATCATATAAGGAAGGTGAGCGCGTCCGTACGCATAGCTTGCCAGAAAATACTGCAGCGCAATGGCGATCATGGCGATTCTCGGTTTGCCGATGTTCTGGCCGAAGCGTTTATTTGGCAGAAACAGGGCCACACCGGCAATAATAAATGTAATGACAGACAGGATGAGCCATGTCTTGTCTTTCATCATCCCCGTATACAGCCAGCCGGCTTCAGAGCGTAATGTCACCATAATGAAGATGGCAAAAAGAAGAGACAGCGGGCCTGTTATTAAAGAGCTCCGTCTGTAGATGCGGTACGCATGCTCCTCTTCCGCAACATTTGAAAAGTCGGCCAGAAGCAGCGAAGATAAAAACAAAGTGGTTAAAATGGCAAAGCCGATAAATGTATACGCATTCAGGCTTGTAAAGACACTTGCCAAATTTAAGTGATACACTCCGCCCGTCTTCTCGATAAATCCCCCGTGTGTAACCGGAAGGACCAAAATCAGCACGGCAGGAATAATAAAACCTGAAATTCCGGAGATATATCTCATGATTTTTCTTTCTTTCGCCGTATTGGAGAAGACGAGAAAGCCGCTGCGGATCGCTAAAAGCAGCAGAATGATACTCCCCGGAATCAATAAAACGGTCCCCAGCACGAAGGTCGCCCCGGGAAAGAAGCTGAAAAGGGCGACAACGATTGCGACGATAAAGACATTGGTCACTTCCCATGTCGGGGACAAATAACGGTTGGCGATGTTTGTCGCCTTTGTTTGTTCTTTATTTAAATAAATCATCGACCAAAAGCCGGCTCCGAAGTCCATCGTTGCCATGACCGCGTAGATAAACACGAAGCCCCATACGATTGATATCGCGATGAGAGCGTCCATGGTAATGTCCATTTCAATTCAGCCCTTTCTTTGTTAAGATTCCGCCGCTTTTACATCCTCCTCAACGGGATGTTTGCGGAAATAATAAAGCAGCACATAAATGACTGCGGCCGCCAAAATGGCGTAAACCACCGTAAACAGGATGAACAGCAAGCCGATTGAACCGGTTGTGGTAACGACATCTGATGTTTTCAGCAGATGATAAATCACCCATGGCTGCCGTCCCGTACAAGCGAATATCCACCCGAATTCAATTCCGATCAGACTGAGCGGTCCTGCTGTTAAAAATAAAATCAAAAGCCAAGTCGGAAAGCTGTCTTTCTTTAAGATTTTTCTCCATACGATGCCGATGATGGAGTACAAAATGAGCAGCATTCCGATGCCGACCATTCCGTTAAACAGAGTATGGATAAATAAAGGCGGCCACTCGTCTTTCGGAAACGCATTCAACCCTTTAACGACGGTATCAAAGCTGTTTGCAGCCAAAAAGCTTAAAGCCCACGGCACTTCTATTGCCCATTTTACTTTTTCTTCTTTTGCATCGGTAAAACCGCCGATCGCAAGCGGAGCGTGTGATCTTGTTTCGAACAGCCCTTCTGCGCCCGCAAGCTTTTCAGGCTGGTATTCGTAAAGAAGCTGAGCAGATTCGTGTCCGTTTAAAGAAGCAATAATGGAAAAGATTCCGCCGATCGTTAAAGCGAGCAGCAGCGCTTTTCGGTGAAACCGGTATATCTGCTCCTGTTTTCTCGTTCTCAGCATTTTATAAGCCGCTACAGAGGCGACGATAAATGCACCGGTCATGAAAGCCGTCAGAACGACATGGCCCGCGGTGGTGAAAAAGCTTGGATTAAAAAATGCGGCCCACGGTTCGACGTCAGTGATTTTGCCGTTTAAAATTTTAAAGCCGGCCGGCGTTCCTTCAAATGCGTGAACATTTGTAATTAAGACGGCAGATGCCGCGGCGCCGATCAAAACGAAAATAACCGCAATGATGCGCATCGCCGGAGTCAGCCGGTCAGCGGCATAGACATAAATGGACATAAACAGCGCTTCGATAAAGAAAGCATAAATTTCAATTTGAAACGGGAGTGACATCACTCTGCCGATGACTTCCATGAATCCGGGCCACAAAAGAGCAAGCTGTGTACCCGCGATCGTTCCGGTCGGTATCGCCACGCCAAGCAGGACCGCCTGCGCCTTTGTCCACCTTTTCGCCATAATGGCATAATGAGGATCTTTGGTTTTTTGATAAATCAATTCAGCCATTAAAATCATCAGAGGCAACCCGACACCAAGCGTCGCGAAAATAATATGAAAGCCCATGGTTGTCCCGAACAGGCTTCTGGCTAACACTAAATCATCCACGTCATAAACCGCCTTTCTTATTACCGTTTTATGTAATGTGGTTATATTATTTGCTGAAGCCATTAGATTATTCTTCTGATTCCATATATGGACAGGGTTTAGAAATCAAGGGATCGGGGCATATATGATTGACAAGCGCCTATTTAAGGTTTAGAATAAAACGTAATTATTACGATTTGAGAAAGGGAGATCAGCATGAAAAAAGATATTCATCCGGATAACCATCAAGTGATTTTTCAAGATGTGAACAGCGGCTACCGGTTTTTAAGCCATTCAACGAAAACGTCAGAGGAAACGGCAGAGTGGGAGGACGGAAAAACATACCCGCTGATTAAAGTAGAAGTCAGCTCAGATACGCATCCGTTTTATACAGGCCGCCAAAAGTTCAACGAAAAGGGCGGGAGAGTCGAACAGTTCAACAAAAAATACAATATGGGGAAATAAGACAAGCCCGAGGGGGTTTGTCTTATTTATTGGGCCGTCTGTTACTTTGTGATCAGGTGCGGGTAGTGACGAAATGGCCCGCCTTATGTTATATTGTGAATAAAAAAGCAGAAAGGAAACACCACGATGAGTCTTCTAAACGATATCATGAATTTTAATGAGCAGTTCACTAAAAACAAAGATTATGAAAAATACCAAACATCTAAATTCCCGGATAAAAAGATGGCGATTTTGTCCTGCATGGACACACGTCTTGTTGAATTGCTTCCCCATGCGATGAACATGCGAAACGGTGATGTGAAAATTATTAAAAGTGCCGGCGCGCTTGTCGCCCACCCGTTCGGAAGCATCATGCGCAGCCTTTTAGTGGCCGTATATGAATTAAACGCTGATGAAGTCTGCGTGATCGGCCATCATGATTGCGGCATGAGCAAAATCAACAGCGAGGATATGCTCGGTAAAATTATTGACCGCGGTATTCCGAAAGAGCGGATTGACATGCTGAAGCACTCAGGTGTTGATCTTGATCAATGGCTGAAAAGCTTTGATTCTGTAGAAGCGAGTGTGACAGACAGCGTAAACGTCATTAAACACCATCCGCTTTTCCCTGACAATGTGCCGGTGCATGGTCTGGTGATTGATCCTGAAACCGGTAAACTTGATCTGGTGATCGACGGCTACCAGCATATGGACTAATGCTTTTGTTTTTTTTCCGGTACGGGATCAACCCCGCCCGGATGAAACGGATGGCACTTTAAGATTCGCTTCAAGGTCAGCCATCCGCCTTTTAATGCGCCGTGAGTCCTGACGGCTTCGATTCCGTACTGAGAACATGTCGGATAGAAGCGGCATGACGGCGGCGTCAGCGGAGAGATGAACTTCTGGTATCCGCGGATTAACGCAATCATTATGGTTTTCATCAAAAAAACCACCTTTCTAATGCCAGTATAGAAAAAAAATTTCAGATTGAAAAGCTTCCGCCGCAATTCTTATCGGAAAACTGTGTTATAATGGATGCATATTCTGAAAAAAAGGGAGTGCTATTATGCCTTCAGTAGAAAGCTTTGAGCTTGACCATAACGCGGTTGTGGCTCCGTATGTAAGACATTGCGGAGTGCATAAAGTCGGAACAGACGGCGTCGTGAATAAGTTTGACATCCGCTTCTGCCAGCCGAACAAACAGGCGATGAAGCCGGATACGATTCATACGCTTGAGCACTTGCTTGCGTTTACGATTCGCACACATTCTGAGAAATACGATCACTTCGACATCATAGATATTTCACCGATGGGCTGCCAGACAGGCTATTATCTTGTTGTGAGCGGCGAGCCGACAGCGGAAGAAATTGTCGACCTGCTTGACGCTACGCTGAAAGAAGCCATCGATATTACGGAGATCCCGGCAGCCAATGAAAAACAGTGCGGCCAGGCGAAACTTCATGATTTGGAAGGCGCGAAACGCCTGATGCGTTTCTGGCTGTCACAGGATAAAGAAGATTTGCTCAAAGTGTTCGGATAAAAAACAGGCCTTTTTGCTGTCATGCAAAAAGGCTTTTTTACATATTTCTAAAAAATGTCACACCTTATGTGTAAGCGTTTGCTAAAATAGAAGCAAACATGAAGGAGTGATGGAATGAAACGGGCTGTATTGGCGGGTATGTGCGGTATGGTATTTCTTTTATCTTCTTGCGGAGGCAATGCGGACAAAACCTCCGCGGATGAAAAGCCGAAAGCGCTTGAAGTCAAGCTTACCGGACCGGAAACGGCAGAGCCGCATGAAAAAGCAGAATACAAGGCGGAAGTTTTTTACGGCGGTAAGCGGGTCACGGATGCGGATGAAGTCATGTTTGAAGTATGGAAAGAAGGAAAAAAAGGCAGCGGAAAAACAAGCAAGGCCAAGGAGGAAAAAGGGGCGTATTATCTGCGGACTGAATTCAATAAAGAAGGTGTGTATACCGTTCAATCCCACGTAACGGCAAAACAGCAGCACAATATGCCGACTGTAAAAGTGCGTGTCGGGGATGCTGAAGCTGCCGATGATTCCTCCGGCCATGAGGAAAAGGCACAACATCATTAAGGTTTGTTTTTATCCGTCAATCCGTTTGATGTGTCCTGCGGCGGATCGATCGTATGCTTTACGTTATAGGCTCTTACAGTCGACCAGATGGATAAAAGCAGCACGGCAAGCACGATAAGAAAGCCGAGACTCAGAAGAAGCAGCATGGAATCCCTCCTTTTTAACAAATGATAACATATTTTCCATCTGGAAAACCAAGGGCTAAAAATTTATGTTTTAACACACGATATATAGGGTATATCAATAGTAAACCAAAGGAGGAAGATTGGCATGTCAGAAAAACTATTGGAAGCAGTTAATAAACAAGTTGCAAACTGGACGGTCATGTATGTGAAATTACATAACTATCATTGGTACGTTAAAGGGAAGGACTTTTTCACATTGCATGAGAAATTCGAAGAGCTGTATAACGAAACGGCTACATATATTGATGACCTTGCAGAGCGTCTGCTGGCATTAAACGGCAAGCCGATCGGCACCATGACGGAATCATTGAAAACTGCTTCTATAAAAGAAGCGGAAGGCAATGAGAACGCAGAACAAATGGTACAGAACATTTATGATGATTTCACTGTCATTGCAGAAGAGCTGAAAAGCGGAATGGATCTCGCAGATGAGGTCGGGGATGAAACGACCGGCGATATGCTGCTTGCCATTCACCAGAATATCGAAAAACATAACTGGATGCTCAAAGCGTATTTGGGATAATTAACAAGGGAAGACCGGGGCTTTAGAGCGTCCGGTCTTTTATTTGGCTGCCGAAGAGATGTTGTCCATTTTTCTGAAAAATCCAGACCGTTCCGTTCACTTTTCATAGAATAATGTAAGGCCGTTTCTGTGAAAGGATGTTGGATCATATGGGCAGAGACTTTGGCATCTTTTCGTTTTTTGCAGTGGTTGTGTCGGCAGCGGGATTTTTCTTTGGCGGTTTTCAGTATTCGTTTCTGATTTTGCTATCGGTCATGGCGATCGAATTTATCAGTACAAGCTTAAAAGAGTCTCTTTTGCATCAGCTGAGCCCAAAAAGGCTTTTTGCGCGGCTGGTCAAAAAAATTGTGACCCTGGCATTAGTCTCAGTTTGCCATTTTTTTGATCAGCTGCTTTATACCGAAGGCGCTATCCGTAATTTGGCTATCATGTTTTATATCTTATACGAATCGGTACAGATTGTGATCACGGCAAGCTCGCTGGGCATCCCGGTTCCGCAGGTGCTCGTCGATCTTTTGGACACCTTGAAAAATAAATTCAAGCGCAAACCGTAACATTTGCTTCAAACGAGGCTATACTAGCGGGTATGATGGTTTTCCTCTGAATTTTTGATAAAGGGCTTCCGAACAAACGCAACTGTGGTATGATGTATGGAAGATATGAAGGAACGGATTAGAGGGATAAACATGTACGAGTTTAAAGACTATTATCAGAATACTGTTCAGCTCTCCTTTGAACACCAGCCTTTTTCAGACAGCCCGAAGCACGTATGGGTCATATGCCGATATGGCGATAAATGGCTTTTGACTGAGCATGAAGACCGGGGGTTTGAATTTCCGGGCGGAAAAGTGGAGCCGATGGAATGTGCGGAGGAAGCGGCACTGCGCGAGGTGAAAGAAGAAACCGGCGCTGCAGTAAGACACCTTCAGTACGTCGGACAGTATAAAGTTCTCGGCAGGGAAAAGATAATCATTAAGAATATATATTTTGCCGATATTGAAAGGCTTGAAAAACAGGCTGATTATTTTGAAACGAAGGGGCCGGTGCTGTTCAGCGAACTGCCGGAGAATCTCCCGAGAAATAAAAAGTTCAGTTTCATCATGAAAGATTCAGTGCTTCCGATCAGCCTGAAAAAGCTGAAAGAGGACGGCGTATTTCAATCATAAAAACGGAGACCCGGCGATATCGCACGGGTCTTTTTTATATTTTTCCTTTCGTCCATTTTCTTTCTAACCATTCGACTCCCTGATACATCAGTGTCGCAAAAACCGCGATGATCAGAAGGCTTAAGAACACCAGAGTGAAATTGAAGACTTGGAAGCCGTAAATGATCATGTAGCCCAGGCCCTTTTCGGACACAAGAAACTCGCCGACAATGACCCCGACCCAGGATAAACCGACATTCACTTTAAGCGCAGAAACAATCGCGGGGGAGCACGCCGGCAAAATGACTTCTTTAAATATGATGCGCCTTTTCGCTCCGAAGGTTTTCATGACCTTAATATAATTCTCATCCACTTCCTGAAAAGCCGTAAAGACGACGATCGTCGTGATAATGACACTGATGACTGCACCCATGGCTACGATGCTTGTGAAACTCGGCCCGAGTGCGACGATAAGAATCGGCCCGAGCGCGACTTTCGGCATCGCGTTTAAAATGACGAGGTACGGGTCTAACACACGGGCGAGCCTGTTTGACCACCATAACAGAGCGGCAAGGCATGTGCCGAGAAGTGTGCCGAGCAAAAAGCCCAGAACGGTTTCTCCTAATGTAACGCCGATGTGGGCCGCAAGAGATCCGTCCGCGATCTTTTCCGCCAAGAGCCGGCAAACGGCAGAGGGTGAGCTGAAGATTAACGGATCGATCCAGCCTGCCTTGCTCGATATTTCCCACCCGGCAAAAAATACGATGAAAATAGCGGCCTGATACGCACGGATCCGGCGTTTTTCTTTTTGATGATTTTTCTTAAACTCCTGATGAAGCTGTTCAATCGTGCCGCTGCTGTTTTTCAAGGGAGTTCAGCTCCTTCCATATCGTTTGAAACAGCGGCTGAAAGGCCGGGTCCTGACGCGCGTCAAACGGATCTAAGGCCGCGAGCTCCTTGGGCACGGTGAAGATTTGATGGATGGTGCCCGGCTGATTCGAAAATAAATAGATCGTATCGCTCATGGCGATGGCTTCACCGATATCGTGGGTGACGAGCACGGCGGTTTTTTGAAAATCTTTTAATGTTTTGAAGACAAGGTTTTCTAAAGAAAGCTTCGTTTGAAAGTCCAGCGCGGAAAACGGCTCATCCAGAAGCAGCAGTCCCGGGTCCGGCGCAAGCGTTCGGGCAAGTGCAGCCCGCTGCCGCATTCCGCCTGACAGCTCTTTCGGATATTTTTTTTCGACGCCGATTAATCCGAGTTTAGGCAGAAGGCTGAGAACTTCAGCCCTTTTTTCTTCTGTTAATGTTTTGGAAATGTGTAAACCGAGCAGGACGTTTTCCTCAATTGATTTCCAAGGAAATAAATAATCCTGCTGAAGCATATAGCCGATTTGGTGTTCTTTATGGTTCGGCACGCTTCCTTCAATCAGCACTCGGCCTTGAGCGGGGGCGATAAGGCCGGCCAGAATGGACAGGAGGGTGGTTTTTCCGCATCCGCTCGGCCCGAGAAAGGAGATGAAATCCCCTTTTTCAATATGAAAATGTATATCTTTCACGGCGGTTGTTCTTTCTTTCAGCGAGAAATAAGTATGTGTCACATGATCCACTTGTAAAAAAGACATTCATGTTCCTCCTATTGTTCTGAGGTGGCTTTTTTGGCGATTTTTGTGTTGACGAGTTTGCTGTACGGAATATGTTTCGGGAGCTCTCCGGCTTCATCCATAATCGATTGGAGCTGTTCCCATTCATCCTCTTGCAGAACAGGGTCTGAAGAGAATGATTTTTGTTTTTTATAGCGTTCTATTGATGCTTCAATAATGGCCGGGTCGGTATCGGCAAATTCCTTTTGAATCGTTTTTGCGATGTCTTTGGCCGGGTGGCTTTCCACCCATTGCTGGGCGCGGTAAATGGCGCGGGTGAATTTTTCCGCCGTTTTTTCATTGTTTTTTAAATAGCTTTCTTTTGCCATAAAAGTTGTGTAAGGCACTTGGCCGGAAGCTTCTCCGAAGGATGCGACGATATGGCCGATGCCTTCTTTTTCAAATTGGGATGCCGTCGGTTCAAACAGCTGCACATAATCACCGGTGCCGGATGCAAATGCGTTGGAAATGTTGGCGAAATCAATGTTTTGAATCAGGTTGATGTCTTTTTTCGGCTGTATGTGATGTTTTTTCAGGACGTACTCACCGGCCATTTGAGGCATGCCGCCTTTTCGCTGGCCGAGAAATGTTTTTCCTTTTAAATCGTCCCACTTGAATGATGTCTCATCCTTCCGCGCCACGAGAAATGTACCGTCTGTCTGCGTCAGCTGCGCGAAGTTGATGATAGGATCTTTAGCTCCTTGCGCTTCCACGTAAATGGATGTTTCAGAACCGACCAGCGCGATGTCAGAGCCGTTTGACAAAAGCGATGTCATCGTTTTGTCTCCGCCCCATGTTGTTTGAAGAGACACTTGAAGCCCTTCTTTTTTAAAGAAACCCTTCGCTTCAGCGACATACATAGGCGTATAGAAGATGGAGTGTGTGACTTCCGCCACCTTCACCTTCGTCAGACTTTCTTCCTGTCTGCAGGCCGGAAGAATGAGCAGGAAAAAGGCGCATATGACAAAGATGCAGCTCGTTTTGAGCCATTTGTTCACGTTGTAACCTCCTTGTATTAAGCGTTAAAATAACCTTTTTTGCTTTACATATCGTATGATGGGTATAAAAAATGTGTGAGTGCCCATATTCAGGTTGGGAAAGAATAAAAAAACTGATGATGAAGGAGGCTCATTTGCTTTGCTGGTTGAAAAGAGAAGGTTTCCGTCTCCGAGCCCGCATGTCCGGCTCTTTGCGGTGTGCTATGAGTCAGAAGGGCTGAAGGTAAAGGGGCTCCTTGCCGAGCCTGCGGCGCCGGGAACATACGACGGTTTTTTATATTTGCGCGGCGGCATAAAAAATGTCGGCATGGTCCGCCCGGGAAGAATCGTTCAGTTTGCTTCCCAAGGCTTTGTCGTGTTTGCACCTTATTACAGAGGCAATCAGGGCGGCGAGGGAAATGAAGATTTTGCGGGAGAGGACAGAGAGGACGCGTTTTCCGCTTTCCGCCTGCTTCGGGATCACCCGAACGTCAGGGAAGGCCGGGTTCATATTTTCGGGTTTTCCCGAGGCGGCATCATGGGGCTTTTGACTGCGATCGAGATGGGGCATCAGGCGGCTTCGCTCGTCTCTTGGGGCGGTGTGAGTGATATGGTGCTTACTTATGAAGAGCGGAAGGATATGCGGCGGATGATGAAGCGGGTGATCGGCGGCACGCCGAAAAAGGTGCCGGATGAATACAGATGGCGTTCGCCGTTTGAAAAAGCAGACCTTATTCAAGCGCCTGTGCTGCTTATCCACGGCGAGAATGATGAAAATGTTTCGATCGAACATGCCCGGATGATTGAGGACAGGCTGAAAACGGCGGGAAAACCGGTGGAAACCTGGTATTACAGCGGTTTTACACATTATTTTCCGCCGCAGGAAAACAGGCGCATTGTCCGGCGTCTGGCGGAATGGATGAAGACAAGGTAAGATAACGGATTTATGATATGATAATAAAGAAAAAGAGAATGAAAGGGGATTTTCATTTTGGGAATGCCTGTTGAATTTAATACAATGATTGTGACAAAAGGCAATGAAAAACGGATAGAGGAAAATATCTTTTTATTGGAGAAAGAGGGCTACCGCGTTTATCCTCTTGATATTCCGATGGACGTGCGCAAAACAAAAAACGGCGAGAAATCCGGCACTGGCGAAGTCCAAAAGCTCGAATGGGCGAACGGCCGGACGAGCATTACATATAGACTCACTTCGCTTCATTCGACTAACTGAAAAAACAAAAGCCAAGGGCAGCAGCGCCCTTGGCTTTTTTGATTAAACGAGAGGTCCGCCGGTTTTGGCAATTGAGTCTGCATGAGAAAACTTTTTAAAGTTTTCTTTAAACTCATTGGCTAAAAACAGCGCCTTTTCATTGTATGCTTTTTTATCGCTCCATGTGTTTTCAGGCTGAAGAACCTCATCCGGAACGCCCGGAACGTGAACGGGACTGTGCAGGCCGAAAATGCTGTCTGCCGTCATATCTGTCTGATCAAGCGTGCCGTCAATTGCGGCTTTTACCATCGCTCTTGTATACGAAAGTTTCATCCGCTCTCCGACTCCGTACCCTCCGCCGGTCCAGCCTGTGTTGACCAGGAAGACTTGAGCGCCGTGCTCGTCGATTTTATGCCCGAGCATTTCGGCATAGACGTGAGCCGGAAGCGGCAGGAAAGGTGAACCGAAGCATGTTGAGAAAGTCGTTTGCGGAGATGTCACGCCGCGCTCGGTTCCCGCGAGTTTGCTGGTGTACCCGCTTAAGAAATGATACATCGCCTGTTCCTTCGTCAGTTTGCTGATCGGAGGGAGCACCCCGAACGCGTCCGCCGTTAAAAAGACGATCGCCTGCGGATGGTCGGCAATGCTCGGCTGCACGATATTGCCGATCATCTCAATCGGATACGCGGCTCTTGTGTTTTCCGTGTAGAAGGAATTGTCGTAATCCGCCTCACCCGTTTTTTCATCAAGCACAACATTCTCAAGAACAGACCCGAAGCGGATCGCACGAAAAATCTGCGGTTCTTTTTCTTCGCTCAGGTTGATACATTTAGCATAACATCCGCCTTCAATGTTAAACACGCCGGAGTCTGACCAGCCGTGCTCGTCATCGCCGATCAGTTTCCGGTCCGCATCGGCTGAAAGCGTCGTTTTCCCCGTGCCGGAAAGACCGAAGAACAAGGCGACATCACCTTTTTCACCGACGTTGGCTGAGCAGTGCATCGGCAGAATATCTTGCTGGGGAAGAAGGAAGTTCATAATGGAGAAAATTGATTTTTTCATTTCTCCGGCGTATTCGGTGCCGCCGATTAAAATGACGCGCTTTTCGAAAGAGACAATGATAAATGTTTCCGAATGCGTGCCGTCCGTCTCCGGATCCGCTTTAAAATGCGGAGCTGAGAGAATGGTAAACGGCTGTGCTTCCGGATCCCTTTCAGCCGTCTCCGGTCTGATAAACAGCTGGCGCGCGAACAGGTTGTGCCATGCAAATTCATTTACGACTGTAATCGGCAGTCTGTATTTTTCATCTGCGCCTGCGAATCCTTCAAAAACAAACAGTTCATCTCTCTGTTTTAAGTAGCTGACGACTTTGGCGTACAGCTTTTCAAACGCCGCTTCAGAAATGGGCTGGTTCACCGCGCCCCAATCAATTTGATTTTCAGTGCTTTTTTCACGAACGATAAATTTATCTTTAGGTGATCGCCCCGTATATGCACCGGTAGTGGCGCGTACGGCGCCCGTAGATGTCAGCGTCCCTTCATTTCGGGTGATCACTTTTTCGGTAAGTTTTGGCGCCGA
Organism: Bacillus sp. BACIII; assembly: GCF_057836745.1. Taxonomy (NCBI): domain Bacteria; kingdom Bacillati; phylum Bacillota; class Bacilli; order Caryophanales; family Bacillaceae; genus Bacillus; species Bacillus sp. BACIII. Next base: position 110,505 of record NZ_CM174437.1, read on the forward strand.
TAAATTATGATGCACATTTGGACTTGCGAGTAATGCTTGAAGATCTGCGGTTAAATCAACTAATTTCATAAAACCCTTCCTTTGCCGGTTTATTTTTATTTCGCTGAATGTGGAATTAGTATAACACATATATAAAAATAGTCTATACTGTTTATTATTTTTTGTTTGTGTTTTTCCATTGCTTCCTGAAATAAAGGCGCGTAATCGCTTTAATTCATATTGACACTTTCCGCCCTTTTACGATAAGATATTTCATTGAGCGGATACTCTTATCCCGAGCTGGCGGAGGGACAGGCCCGATGAAGCCCAGCAACCGGTTTCTCTGTAAAAAAGCAGGTGAATACACTGTGGGAAACCAAGGTGCTAACCTGATGCAAGGTTTAATATTTCCTTGAGCGATAAGAGTGAAAGGCACACAGACCAAACCCTTTCCTCGAGTGGAAAAGGTTTTTTTATTTCATAAAATATGCCAATTAACATTCTCTGATATAGTATGACATTGTATTAAGAGGGAGCGAGTTCCGTATCATATGAGAAGGTCTTTCAAAAGATCTTTTTTCAGGAGGAAAAGTGAATGAGTAAAAACCGTCGACTATTTACATCTGAATCTGTTACCGAGGGTCATCCGGATAAAATCTGTGACCAAATTTCTGACAGCATCTTAGATGAGATTTTAAAAAAAGACCCGAACGCGCGCGTAGCCTGTGAAACATCTGTAACGACAGGCCTTGTGCTGGTAAGCGGAGAGATTACAACATCAACATACGTTGACATTCCGAAAACAGTCCGTGAAACGATTAAAGAAATCGGCTACACACGGGCAAAATACGGATTTGATGCGGAGACTTGCGCTGTTTTAACATCAATTGATGAACAGTCTGCGGATATCGCAATGGGTGTCGATCAGGCTCTTGAAGCGCGTGAAGGCACAATGAGCGATGCTGAAATCGAAGCTATCGGAGCAGGTGACCAAGGTCTGATGTTCGGTTATGCGTGTAACGAAACGAAAGAGCTTATGCCGCTTCCGATCTCTTTGGCGCATAAATTGGCCCGCCGTTTGAGCGAAGTCCGCAAAGAAGACATTCTTCCGTACCTTCGCCCTGACGGAAAAACGCAAGTTACCGTTGAATATGATGAAAACAATAAGCCGGTCCGCATCGATGCGATCGTCATCTCAACTCAGCACCATCCGGAAATTACGCTTGAGCAGATTCAGCGCAATCTGAAAGAGCATGTCATTAATCCTGTCGTGCCTGAGGAACTGATTGATGACGAAACAAAATACTTCATCAACCCTACGGGACGTTTCGTAATCGGCGGTCCTCAAGGTGATGCGGGACTTACCGGCCGTAAAATCATTGTTGATACATACGGCGGATATGCACGCCACGGCGGCGGTGCATTCTCCGGTAAGGATGCGACGAAAGTAGACCGTTCAGCGGCTTACGCTGCGAGATACGTAGCGAAAAACATCGTGGCTGCAGGACTTGCTGATTCTTGTGAAGTGCAGCTTGCATACGCAATCGGCGTGGCACAGCCTGTATCTATTTCCATCAATACATTTGATACAGGAAAAGCTTCTGAAGAGAAACTGATCGAAGTCGTACGGAATAACTTCGACCTGAGACCTGCCGGCATTATTAAAATGCTTGATTTGCGCCGTCCGATCTATAAGCAGACTGCCGCTTACGGCCACTTCGGACGTCACGATGTGGATCTTCCTTGGGAGCGTACTGACAAGGCGGATGCGCTTCGCAAAGAAGCACTAGGAGAATAATTTTATAGCCGCTTATTTAAGCGGCTTTCCCTTTTTGCAGATGCTGCCATGCTTATTTTTTACATAGCGTGAAACCAATGGCGTAACAAAGCGTCTATAAAAAGGGGGTCCAATTAGAAAATTACACTTATGGAGGCTATACTATGTGTGGATTTGTCGGTGTTTTTAATAAGCATCCATTAACTCAAACCGCAGATCAAGAAGAGCTAATCAAACAAATGAACCAAATGATCGTTCACCGCGGTCCTGACAGCGATGGGTATTATCATGATGAGCACGTCGGATTCGGCTTCAGACGGCTCAGTATTATTGACGTAGAAAACGGCGGACAGCCTTTATCATATGAAGATGAGAAATATTGGATCATTTTTAACGGCGAAATCTATAACTACATTGAATTGAGAGAAGAGCTTGAAGCGAAAGGCTACACTTTCAATACAGATTCCGATACCGAGGTGCTCCTTGCGACATACCGTCATTATAAAGAAGAAGCCGCTTCAAAGCTTCGCGGAATGTTTGCGTTTTTAATCTGGAACAAAACTGACCGTGTCATGTACGGCGCGAGAGACCCGTTCGGCATTAAACCGCTGTATTACACAACCATCGGGGACAAAGTGTATTTTGCATCTGAAAGAAAAAGTTTAATGGCCGCTCAAAACGGTATTGATCTCGATAAAGCTTCTTTACAGCAATATATGTCTTTCCAATTCGTCCCTGAACCGAGCACGCTTGACGCTGAAGTGAAAAAAGTCGAGCCGGGCAGCCAGTTTACGATCCGCCCGGAAGGCGAAATCGCGTTTAAAACATATTTCAAAGCGAACTTTAAGCCCGTTCAGTCCGATGAAGATAAATTGGTGAAAGAAGTCAGAGACGCAATCTTTGACTCTGTCAAAGTCCACATGAGAAGTGACGTTCCTGTCGGCTCGTTTCTATCCGGCGGCATCGACTCTTCTTTTATCGTCTCAGTTGCGAAAGAATTTCACCCGAACCTTAAAACATTTTCTGTCGGCTTTGAACAGCAGGGCTTCAGTGAGGTTGACGTAGCGAAGGAAACAGCTGCCGCGCTCGGGATTGAAAATATCAGCAAAGTCATTTCTCCTGAGGAGTATATGAACGAGCTTCCGAAAATCGTCTGGCACTTCGATGACCCGCTTGCAGATCCGGCGGCGATTCCTTTGTACTTTGTCGCGAAAGAAGCGAAAAAGCATGTAACGGTTGCGTTATCCGGGGAAGGCGCGGACGAGCTGTTCGGCGGGTACAATATTTACCGCGAACCGCTGTCGCTTAAACCGTTTGAACGCATTCCGTCCGGTCTGAAAAAAATGCTTCTTCATGTGGCGTCCGTCATGCCGGAAGGAATGAGAGGAAAAAGCCTCTTAGTCCGCGGCTGCACACCGCTTGAGGACCGTTATATCGGGAATGCGAAGATTTTTGAAGAGCCTGTGAAAAAACAGCTGCTCAAACATTACAACCCAGAGCTTTCATACCGTGATGTTACGAAGCCGTACTTTACAGAAAGCCGTTCATACAGCGACATTAATAAAATGCAGTATGTCGACATTCACACGTGGATGCGCGGCGACATCCTGTTAAAGGCTGACAAAATGACGATGGCCAATTCATTGGAGCTGCGCGTGCCGTTCCTTGATAAAGTCGTGTTTGACGTGGCTTCTAAAATTCCGGATGAACTGAAAACGAAAAACGGTACGACGAAATACCTTCTGCGTAAAGCCGCTGAAGGAGTTGTGCCTGATCATGTGCTGAACCGCAAAAAACTCGGTTTCCCTGTGCCGATCCGCCACTGGCTGAAAAATGAAATGAACGAATGGGTGCGCAACATCATTCGTGAAAGTGAAACAGACGCTTATATTGAAAAGGATTATGTCCTTCAGCTTTTGGAAGATCATTGCGCCGACAGAGCGGACAACAGCCGCAAAATCTGGACCGTGCTGATCTTCATGATCTGGCACAGCATCAATGTTGAAAAAAGACTGGTGCCGGAAGAGCTGAATCACCAGCCGAAAGAAGTCATTTTCGTTTAATCCAAAAGGCTTTCGATGTTATCGAAAGCCTTTTTTCTATTGTTTTATGTAAACCGTCTATTCCGCTATGTTTTCAGTAAAGTATTACGCAATATTCAGAAAAAGGTTATAATAGGACTAATCGGGCAGATGCTGGAAAGTGCTTTCTGGCTATTTCGTCTCGGTTTGTTACTTTTCTGTCAAAATCAGGGGGGAGAGTTATGCAAAACAAAGGAAAAACGCTTCACCGCGGTTTGGAAGAGAGGCATATCTCGCTTATGTCTTTGGGCGCCGCGATAGGGGTCGGACTGTTTCTCGGGTCAGCTTCTGCCATAAAGCTTGCAGGACCGGGGATTTTAGCCGCTTACGCCTGCAGCGGGCTGATTATGTTTTTTATTATGCGGGCATTAGGGGAAATGGCGATTCAAAAGCCTGTTGCCGGCTCATTCAGCCGCTATGCCAGAGATTATCTCGGACCGCTGGCCGGTTTTTTAACAGGCTGGAATTATTGGTTTTTATGGGTCGTGACCTGTATGGCGGAAATCACCGCGGTCGGCATTTATATGGGCTACTGGTTCCCTGACGTGCCGTCATGGATCTGGGCGCTTTGTGCACTCGTCATTATGACAGCTGTCAACTTTCTGGCGGTCAAAGCGTATGGTGAACTTGAATTCTGGTTTGCGCTCATTAAAGTCTTGGCGATTCTGTCAATGATTGCGATCGGTCTGGTGATGATCGTATTCGGTCTCGGAAACGGAGGCGTCGCGCTTGGAATCAGCAATTTATGGAGCAACGGCGGCTTTTTCCCGAATGGGATTAAAGGGGTGCTGCTGTCGCTGCAAATGGTCATGTTTGCATATCTCGGAATTGAGCTGATCGGTGTCACAGCCGGTGAGGTCAAAAATCCGGAAAAATCATTGGCGCGGGCCATTGATACTGTTTTTTGGCGCATTCTCATTTTTTACGTCGGAGCTTTATTTGTCATTATGTCAATTTATCCGTGGCAGGAAATCGGTTCAGGCGGAAGTCCGTTTGTTTTGACATTTGAAAAAATCGGAATACCCGCAGCGGCCGGAATCATTAATTTTGTCGTTTTGACGGCGGCTCTTTCTTCCTGCAACAGCGGGATCTTCAGCACGGGACGCATGCTGTTTAATCTCGCGGAGCAAAATGAAGCCCCGAAAGCCTACGGCACGGTTACAAAAGGCGGCGTGCCGGGAAAAGCGGTATTAGTTTCAGCGGGTGCGTTATGCATCGGCGTTCTGCTGAACTACGTGGTGCCGGCGAAAGTGTTTACGTGGGTGACAAGCATTGCGACGTTCGGAGCAATTTGGACATGGTCGATTATTTTGCTTTCCCAAATGAAATACCGTAAAAGTTTACAGCCGGAAGAACGGAAAAAACTGAAATATAAAATGCCTTTATACCCTTTTTCCTCATACATCTCACTGGCTTTTCTCGCATTTGTCGTTGTGCTGATGGCTTTTGATGCAGAAACCAGGGTGGCTGTCATCATCGGCCCTGTCTGGTTCGGCATTTTATTAGCAGCCTATTACGGGAAAGGCTTCCACAAAAGAAAACACATAAACCTGGAAAACGGACAGACATTCGCCGAAAAAGCGTAAAAAAAGAGCCCGCTGAAATGGGCTCTTTTTTCATAGGATCGGGTAAAAGGGGGAAGAATAAAACAAATTCCTGAACAATTTGCTACTGTTTCCTGACAATCAGCGGAACGCAAATGGTTATTACTTAAATAATATTTTGAAAAATGGTACAGTAGTAAAACAAAGCTGATCTTTTTTATTTCTCTTGCAGTGTTTTATAGTATCGGCCTTTTTCAACATATTCCGTTCTGATTCTTTCCATGTCCCGTATGTCTTCTTCTGTCAGCCGGCGGATGACCTTTGCGGGCCGGCCGAACGCAAGACAGCCGGGAGGAATGGTTTTGCCCGGAGGAACGAGACTTCCGGCGCCGATAAACGCGCCTTCTCCGATTTCCGCCCCGTCCAGAATGACGGAGCCCATACCGATTAAAGCATTCTTTCTGATGACTGCGCTGTGCAGTGTAACCTGATGGCCGATCGTGACGTCATCTTCAATAAGAAGCGGGCGGCCGGGACTTTGATGCAGACAGCTCAAGTCTTGTATGCTGACTCTTTTTCCGATCCTTGTCGGCGCAACATCCCCGCGGATGACGGCTGAGAACCAAATGCTTGATTGTTCTCCGATAACGACGTCACCCGTAATGACGGCGTTATCCGCGATAAACGCATCAGGATGTATATCCGGCGTAAATTGTTTATAAGGGTAGATTATCATGTCTCATCCTTCTTTCTTTAAATTTATGTAAGAGGTGAACTGCATGTGGACTTGGAAAGCAGACAGGCCCGTCGGTACTATTGTCATCATCCACGGGGCAAGCGAATATCACGGGCGTTATAAATGGCTCGTTGAAATGTGGAGATCTTCCGGATATAACGTGGTGATGGGCGATTTGCCGGGTCAGGGAACATCCACCCGCGCCAGAGGGCATATTCGCTCTTTCCAAGAATACATTGATGAAGTAGATATTTGGATTGATCAAGCGAGAATGCTTGAAGCACCCGTTTTCCTTCTGGGCCACAGCATGGGCGGACTGATTGCGATAGAATGGTTTAAGCAGCAGAGAAATCCCCGCATTACGGCACTCATTTTATCATCACCTTGTCTCGGGCTGCAAATAAAAGTCAATAAAGTGCTTGATTTTGCGTCTAAAGGGCTGAATGTCCTCGCTCCGTCCATCAGAGTGGACTCCGGTTTATCACCTGATATGGCGACAAGGAATGCGGATATGATTGAAGCGGATCAAAACGATTGTTTATATGTCACGAAAGTATCTGTAAGATGGTACAGAGAGCTTATAAAAACGATTGATGCCGCTATGGTGCCGACCGATGCGTTTTTAAAGGTGCCGCTTTTGCTTATGCAGGGCGGTGATGACAAAATCGTCGATAAAATGAAAGTCCGCAAATGGTTTGCCGGTGTGGCTTCCCATAATAAGTCTTACCGGGAGTGGGAAGGGCTTTATCATGAAATTTTTAATGAACCGGAAAGAGAAGCTGTGTTTAAGGCGGCGAAAGCCTTTACAGATCAGTATATTTGAATTCGCTGGGGGTGCATATGTTGACAGTACCGGAACATCCTTTTAACCTTATGGCAAAAGTGTATCGGGAAATTTTTCCGCTCGTTCATCAGGAATTGAATATGTGGCGGGAAAAATCAGATTCCATTAAAAATACCGAGCTGCGGCAGCAGGCGGCCGCAAGTATCCGTGATAAATCGTTTCATTGTGAAGGCGGCGGCATTTTAGCTCTGCTGTCGGGAGAGCAAAAAGAGAAGTGCGTGCAATTTATCATTGCGTATCAGACGATCAGTGATTATCTGGACAATCTGTGCGACCGCAGCACATCGCTTGACCCGGAGGATTTCCGCATGCTTCACCTTTCCATGCGTGACGCGCTGACGGTGGGTGCAGAGGTGCAGCCGTACTATCAGTACAGAGAGGAGCAGGATGACGGCGGTTATCTTCATGAGCTGGTCAAAACATGCCAGCGGGTGCTTGGGTCAATAGAACACTACAGCCTTATTAAACCTTATCTGCTTGAGCTGTGCGATTATTATTGCGATCTTCAGGTTCATAAGCATGTCGTAGAACATGAACGCGTTCCGAGGCTTAAAAGCTGGTTTGAGCAGTATCAGTCAAAGCTTCCGGAAATGGAATGGTTTGAGTTCTCGGCCTGCGCCGGCTCGACGTTAGGCATTTTCTGTCTCGTTGCTTACTCATTCCAGCCAGATTTTAACGAACATACCGCTGAGAAAATCCGCAGCAGTTATTTTCCGTACATACAAGGCCTGCACATTCTGCTCGATTATTTAATTGACCAGGAAGAGGATCTGCTTGAAGGCGATTTGAATTTCTGCACGTATTATCAGTCTCATGAAGAAATGATGCAGAGACTGAAGCATTTTATTGAAAAAGCGGATGAACATCTGCACGGCATTCCGCATGAAAACTTCCACCGGCTGATTAACAGGGGGCTGCTCGGCGTCTATTTATCCGATGACAAAGTCGCCAGCCAAAAAGAAATGGGCCGCCTCGCGCGAAAGCTGATCAGAGCAAGCGGCAAAACGTCATTTTTCTTTTATATCAACGGAAGAGCCTACCGCAAATTTCAAAAGATGGCTTGGACGAAAAGTTCGTAATGGGTGAACTGCGCCTTTCTCATGAAGGTGCGGTTTTTTTATTCTTATGTGAAGAATGAAACATTGTTTGCGCAGGCATAATATGATATTTTAATTTTATGAAAAAATTAAAGTATTTAGTCATCATAGGATTAATTTCCATGACGGGCGGCTGCTCCGTCATACATGCTTCCGCCGGCTATCATCCCGTATTAATAGCGCATAGGGGCTCTTCTGCGATTGAACCGGAGCATACTGCTTTATCCTATGCACGTGCCATTAAAGACAAAGCAGACTATATTGAGATAGACTTAAGGGAGACAAAGGACGGCCATCTGATTGCAATTCATGATAAAACGGTCGATCGGACAACTGATGGTAAAGGATTGACAGAGGATCTGTCTTTGGCTGAGATCAAAAAACTGAATGCCGGAAAAGGAGAAAAGATTTTAACGATTGAAGAAATCATAGAGAAATTCGGACAAACTGCCAATTACTATATTGAGACAAGAGAAAGCAACGGCAGCCTGGTGATGGAAAAGAAGCTGATTGACATATTACAAAAATATAAGTTGATTTCCAGTCATAAAGCGGTCATTGAATCCTTTAGCGAGAAGAGCTTAAAGAAAGTTCGATCTATGAATAAAAACGTCCCTCTTGTTCGGTTATTAAAAGATAAAGAGGCTGAGAACATAAATGATAAGCAGCTGCAAACCATCAGAACATATGCTGATACAGTCGGTCTTAATGCTAAATTAACAAATGAAGCCGCCGTAAAACGTATCCACCACAATAAGATGAAGGTTCACGTCTTTTTTGATAAGGAAGATGAGCGGGCTCTGACGCCGATTATGCTGAAACAAAAAGTAGATGGGGTATTTACAAACAATCCCGCGTATACACGTAACGTGCTGCAAAAGCAGTAAATAAAAAGAGACATGCGATTTACGCTGTCTCTTTTTTAAATGGCTTCTTTTTTGCCGCAAGGTGCATTGCAAATTTGCCGATCAGCCCGATGACGAAAAATGCGGCAAACCACCAATAGTAGGTTTTCGCGAATTCAAATCCTAAATGTCTTGATAAGATGATGACGAACATGACATAGGGAACACTGGAAAATATGATGCGAAGAATATTCAAACTGCTGCTCCTCCCGGATGTTACATTTAAATATGTACTTTTTTCCATTATTCATGGTAATGAACTTTCGAAAAAATGTAAACACCATTCACAAAAAGAATCGGCCCGCTTATGACAGGCCGATTCTTTATTTGGCGGCAGATTTCTTTTCAATCGCTATAATAAACGGCGGATCGTTTCGCTGATTGAGAAAGCCGTAGCTCAGCACGCGGGCTTTTTCCTGATCAAGATTGCTGCAGTACTCCAGTAATGCACTTTTTTCCGTCTTGCCTTCAGGATGCCCGTGGTAGACAACGAGAACGATCAGCCCGTTTTCCTTCAGCAGCTCAAGGAGCTGTTCGATGGCAGAAATGGTTGAGCGGCCGTTTGTCGTAATGCTTTTATCGCCGCCGGGCAGATAGCCGAGATTAAACACCGCACAAGCCACATGCCCGTGCGCTTCCTTGGGCAGAGAGGCCTTGATTTGATCATGGCTCTTATGGTGAAGCGTGACGCGCGGGCTGAAGGCGGCACCGAGCCGCTCCTTCGTTTTGGCGAGTGCGTCCGCTTGAATATCGAAGGCATGAACATGTCCTGTCTCACCGACAAGGCCTGCCAGAAAATATGTATCATGTCCGTTGCCCATCGTCGCGTCGACCGTGATATCTCCTTCTTGAGCGGCTGACTTCAGCAATTCTTTACTGAAAGGGAGGATATGCATCAAGGTCATAGGGCAGTCTCCTCCCCGATTTTCCTGAAAAGCTTTCCTTGATAGCTTCCGCGTGCTTCCAGCTCTTTTTGAATGGCGCCCAGTACTTCCCATTTGTTGACGCTCCACATCGGCCCGACCATTAATTCAATCGGCCCGTCTCCCGTAATGCGGTGAACGATCATTTCCGGGGGAATGATTTCGAGCTGATCACATACAAGCTGGACATATTCTTCCTGAGAAAGAAATTCGAGCTTTCCTTTTTCATACTGTTTCACCATCGGTGTGCCTTTTAATAAATGAAGCAGGTGAATTTTGATGCCTTGAACATCCAAATCGGCAACCGCTTTGGCCGTTTCCATCATCATGTCCCTGTTTTCGAGCGGAAGCCCGTTAATGATATGGGAACAAACGCGGATGCCGTGTTTTCTAAGCTTATTGACTCCCTCAACATAGCAGTCAAAATCATGGGCGCGGTTGATCAGAAGGGCAGTCCGCTCATGTACGGTCTGCAGCCCGAGCTCAACCCACAAATATGTCCGCTCATTCAGTTCGGCTAAATATTCCACCACATCATCGGGCAGGCAGTCCGGACGGGTTGCGATAGACATGCCGACAACGCCGTCAAGCTTGAGTACGGATTCAAATTTCTCACGCAGCTCCTCTACCGGAGCATGCGTATTCGTGAAAGCTTGAAAATATGCGATATATTTGCCGTCTTTCCACTTTTCGTGCATGCGGTTTTTGATATCGTGAAATTGCGTGATTAAGTCATCGGCCCGGTTGCCGGCAAAATCGCCGGATCCCGCAGCGCTGCAGAACGTGCAGCCGCCGTGTGCGACCGTGCCGTCCCGATTCGGACAGTCAAAACCGCCGTCAAGCGCGACTTTAAATACTTTATGTCCGAAATGCTCCCGCAGATGATAATTTAATGTATGGTACCGTTTTTCCGTATTTGAATAAGGAAAAGGGTTATTCTCGTTCAATGTTCAAAAAGCCTCCCTCACATCAGATGCATCCTAAAATTGTAGCATGAATGACAGAGCGGAACAATGAAACAATTATGGAACGGTCAAGACGTAATATCTACCTGGCTTTTCTGTTGTTGTTTTAATCTTTTTGGAGATATATCACTGAACAGTGCAAAAATAATTCCTAATATAAGAATGAAACCGCCTATTTTGAATGTATTATTAAAACTGTCACTCATTTTTTCATTATATATATTTGAAATTTTTTTCTGGATAGCGATAACTTCCTTCTTTTGAATATCGAAGCTTCTTTGGACTTTTTCCTTATATGGGTCAGGAGTCACTGAGAGAATTTCATCCTCTTTTTTGTCTAATGTAGCAATACTTTTTTTTCGATCGAAACCTTTACTGTCAGAATGCTTTAAGTGGGTTATTATCTCTTTTTTTGCATTGTTATCAAAAACCTGGTCGTTTTCTACAATTTTAATGGCTTCCTTTTTGGCGGAAACTGTCTGATCATTTATATTCATTGTAAGCACAGATGTAAGTATCGCAATGCCTAGTGCCTGCCCAACTGTTCTCATCATATTAAGAATACCGGATGCAATTCCTACTTTTTCAGGAGGAATAAGCCGTATCCCTGAACTCATAGCCGGACCTATTACAAGCCCTAAGGCTAAGCCGGTCAAACATAATAGAATAATTACTGTTGTTATAGAACTGTCGTATCGTATGTATCCATATAAATATGTTGTGATTGTTAAACCGAGCATTCCTAGACCCGAAAGCCAAATTCCCCCAAGTTTATCAGAGAGCTTTCCGGAAAGGACAGAGGTAAACATAGATGATAGAGCCAATGTAGAAACAATTAACCCCGCTTCTAATTCAGTTTTCCCCATTAAATTCGTGAGGAGTAAAGTAATAATAAGGGTACCGCTTGTTAATCCAAGGCCTTGCATAAAGAGGGTGAATGAACTGAAACTAAACGTACGTATCTTCAGCATGGATAAGGGAATCATCGGGTGTTTAATTTTAGATTCAATAAAGAAAAACAAACAGAATAATAATACAGAGATTACAAATAGAGTGATAATTAATGATGATGACCAGCCTAAGTCAGATACTTTCGCAAAGCCAAAGGTTAAACAGAAGAGAGCTCCGGATAAAATAAGAATCCCCATGTAATCAATTTTTTTGCTCACTGTTTCATCATAACTCTCAGTAATAAAAAATGCTGCTAAAAAAAGAGAAATCAGACCTAAAGGAATATTTATGAAGAAGATAGCTTGCCAATTAAAATTTTCAGTTAATAATCCTCCAAGTACAGGTCCTAAAGTAGCTGCTAATCCTGAGAAAGCCCCCCAAACTCCAATGATCAATCCTTTTTTATTTTGAGGAACGATGGCCAAAGCAATAGGCATTGTAACTGGCACAATGAAAGCAGCAGATAGTCCCTGAATCACTCTAATTGTGATAAGCATTTCAATTGAAGTGCTCAAACAGGCAATAACCGATGTCAAAATAAAAAGTGCTAATCCAAATATAAAAGCTTTTTTTCTTCCAAAATGGTCTGCCAGTTTTGAGGCACCTACTAATAATACTGCAAAAGCTAAAGTATAACCTGTAGCCACCCAAGCTACTTGAGAAAGGTTGCTCGAAAAATAATCCAGCATCTTAGGTAAGGCAATATTTACTATTGTAGTGTCCATTACCGAAATGAATGTACCTAATAATAATGCAGATAACATAATTAATTTTTTGAAATTCAATATACGTACAGCTCCTTTAGATATAAATCTAATTTAATATTCGATATAAATCTAAAAATATGATAAATATAATTTAAAGGAGTGTCAATATTATTCATAGTTTGTTTTTTTATCCACTTGTTTAAAAACTTATGAAATTGAAATATACCTGTAAACTAACTGGGAGATGAATAAGGGTTCTTACAGGGGGACCAAACCGCAGGAGAGTAATTTAAAATCAGGATCATGCTCAGCACGGGTATCCGAACATTTATATTACGAAGTGCAATGCAAAAAACCTTAAAACAGAAAATGAATATTCTATGAAATCTCTCTTTTGATTGATAAGATTAATAAAAATGTAATATGTCTTGCGGGAAGATGGTAAAACGTTTTCATCTGCAAAAAAAGACTTTATGGGGTGTTTAGAAGTGCAGTTAATAATTAATGACAGTGTTTCAGATTTTTTTGATAAGATATCCTCTATTCTATTCCTAAAACACGAAGAATTCTTCAAAGATTATACTTCAAAGATGGGTTTGAATTTAGATAATGAGTATTTTTTATTACTAGATGATCTTAAAAAAATAAAAGAGCTGGATAGTGAGTTTTTAAATTTTTATTTTGGCAGCTTTAGTGAATACGAAGATGTTAGGAATGCAAATATTTTTTGTTTAGCGACAGCTTTTTTTAAAATCCCACAGATCTATACGAAAGATTTTTTTGGAATTATTGATCATTTGTCTGGAGCTACAGAAGAAGAGATAAGAAAAAATATTTTAGAGTCTCTACTTTATTTACAAGGAGAGCTTAAAACCGAAACATCTGCCCAACAGTATTTAAATGATAGGGAAAGTTTATTTGAGCTGCTTAATAATCTTAATATAAAGCCCGAATACAAGTGGATCATATTTAAGGTAATGAAATCTCCTAAAACTTATGTAGATCAATTTTGCAACAAATTAATGTTGGTGAATGGTTATCTTAACGAGGCGATTTATAATTTAATTAAATTTAGAGATGAGTGGACTAATCTATTAAAAAACATCGATATGGATTTTCCAAAAAAGATAATCAGTACGTTAAAAGGTAAGGAATACTTATCTTGTGATTATATTAATATATATCCAACACTTTTACCTTATACTGCAACTATTACGAAAAGTGAAGATAATATTTATGTTGGACTTGGTTATAAAGTTGATCAAATTTTTGAAAATACATTAGAGAAAGCAGAGATGAATCACATCATTGATTTTTTGAAGCTTTTATCAGATAAAAGTAAGTTCAAGATATTAATTTTACTTAGTCATAAAAAAATGTATGCTAATGAGATTGCTGAACAGCTCAATTTAACCAACGCAACGATTTCACACCATATGAGAATTTTGACATTGCAAGGTTTAGTTGAGAGTACGAGACATCAAAATAAAACATACTATTATCTTAATTCTTCTAAATTTCATTCCCTTTTGAATGGTTTATTTAAAAAATTTAAAGGTGTTTCAATTTTAGGTAAAGAAGAGTAAAACAAAGTGTTAAAATCGTCTTGATTTTATGGTTGGTGCTGAAATTCGAAATGAATTCTGGGTGTTTTACAAAATAGGGCGAATATGTCGAGGGGAAACTTGCGATAAATGTAAAAAAATAAGGCACCATATCAATCGAGTTATGCTCGTTAAAGTGCAGCGTCCTAAAAAGGCGAGTATTTAAAAAGATTTCATTCTGTCTTGATTAAATTATACATTTGATCGTATTTTATACTTTCTCTGTCGTGTAACTGAATTACCTGATATTTCATGTGAGAATTCGTTTGGAATTAGAAATACTATTGATATGACATTATCAATAGGAGGACCTGTTTATGGCAACAAGACAATCAGTAGATGAACATCTCCAAAGAAGCGAACAGGCGTATGAATTTGCGAATGAGCAATTTATAACCGCTTCAAAACAAGAGCATTATAATGATAATGAGTACAGTGAAGCGCAAATGATGCTTGAAAACGCGGTGAATGAATTAAACAAGCTGTCATTATCTGCGAATGATCAGCAGAGAGAACAGCTTTACCGAATGAGGCTGCAGCTGCAGACTTTGCAAAACAATATGATTCTGCAGCGTAATTTCGATTACTGACCGCGCTGTCTCAGATGTTGCAAAAAACCCTGCCGGAATCCCGGCGGGTTTTTTTGTATTTCTTTTCAAAAAAGAATTGACAATAAGGCGGAGTGTGTTTATTGTATTGTGTGTACTACTTGACGTAATACACTACAAACACTCAAAAAAATAAAAACGACATATAAATGCTGAGCAAAGGAAAGGAGAGCTTTCATGAAAAACAAAAGATCCGTAAAACAAGATGTGCCTCTTATTATCGCCGCTTCGGTTTTGGCCAGCAGTCTGTTTGTCATTCTTGTCGTCATCGGTTTTCAGTGGCAGAACATTTAAAGAAATCGAGCAGCTCGTAAAAGAAAGAAGGGAAGTAAATGATTCAAATCGACCCGAGAAGCTCAACTCCGATTTATGAGCAAATCATACAGCAATTGAAAGAGCTTTGTTTGAAAGGGATCATGAAGCCGGGGGATAAACTTCCTTCTGTCAGAGAATTGGCAACGATCATTATCGCCAATCCGAATACCGTCAGCAAAGCGTACAAGGAGCTTGAACGCGATGGCGTCATTGAAACGCTGAGGGGAAGAGGAACGTATATATCGGAGAATGCAAAAAAGACATTGGTTGAAGGGAAGATGACGATGATAAAAGAGCAATTGAAACAGCTCATCATCGATGCCCATTACGCGGGAGTTGAGCTGGAGAAGCTGCAGGAATGGATAAAGGAAATCAGCGCTGATGTGAAAGGAGGCACGGATCATGATTGAATTGCGTAATCTCTCAAAAACAATTGACGGTAAAGAAGTGCTCAAAGATATTTCACTTACTATCGGAAAAGGAGAAATCTTCGGGCTGCTTGGCCGAAACGGATCAGGGAAAACAACGCTGCTCCGGCTCATTCAGCAGATTCTCCTGCCGGATCAAGGAACGGTTTTATTTAATCAGGTGGAAATAAAGCGGCACCCAAAAGTAAAACAGAATATCATTTATATGCCTGTTGAAAATCCTTTTTATGACAAATATACATATAAACAGCTTGTTGCGATTGTAAGCAGAATCTATCCGAATTTTGATGTGACTTACGCCAATGAGCTGATGAACAGGTACAATATTCCGGAAACGAAGAAATACCGTGAACTATCAACAGGGCTGAAAAAACAGCTCGCGCTCGTCCTTGCCTTTGCTTCACGGCCGGCACTGATTCTTTTGGATGAACCGACGGACGGCATTGACGCCGTAACACGTCATGACGTGCTTCAGCTTATGGTGGACGAAGTCGCTGAACGGGAAACGAGCATCCTGATTACCTCACATCGTTTAGAAGATATTGAGCGAATGTGCAACCGGATCGGATTTTTGGAAGGCAGCCAGCTGACGAATGTGATGGATTTGGATGATATGAAGGAAGAATACATAAAAATCCAAATGGCGTTTGAAGAGGATGTCAACTTGATGATCAGAGAACAAAACATACCGATTCTCGACCATGCCGGTGTATTTTATACAGTGCTGATTCCGAAAAACGATGAGAAGAAAAAGGAATTTCTGCAAGAGCTGCGGCCGAAAGTATGGAACGAACTTCCTGTGAATTTAGAAGAAGTCTTCATCGCGAAGTTTGGGGGGAACCGGAGATGGTAGACAGGGGATTGCTGTACAGAGAATGGATGCAGAATCGAACTGTTCTCGTGATGGTCGGCATTTTTTTAGCGGCAGTTAATCCGTTTGAAGTATTAAATACCTATCTGGTCTACCAAGGCTGTCTGGATACCCACGGAGCATATTGTAAGTTTTATGTGAATTCTTTGGATAGCAGAATGCTGAGCTTGAACTGGGCGCCCGCTGTGATTTTGGCAGTTTGCTTATTCGGACTGGAGCGTACGAAAGGAACGATTGATGCGCTGTTCAGTCTGCCTTATTCCCGCGCTCAGGTGTTTCACACCAAATTTTGGCTCGGAGCGGCGGTCATTGCCGGATTCCAAGTCATCGGCTACGGGCTGGCTGAGCTGCTCATTCTTCTGTTAAAGCCTGAGCGCGTATATTTCTTCCATCATTACAGCGTCGGTGAGATCATTGTGAGTATTTTGGCTTTTGCATTGGTCGCGAGTGCAGGCTGCTTAACGGGCAATACGTTCGCCCAGCTGTTAACGGCGTTTACTGTGTCGATAGCGCCTTACCTGATTATTTCGTTGCCGCTGACAAATGCGGAAGTCATCTTCGGGGTCGGCATGTATGAGCTGATGCCGTCAGAAGATGCTTATATAAAAGCATATCATTTTATTCAATATTTGAATCCGATTACGTATGTTGATGCGGGCTGGGTATCTGCCAGCAAGTATATACTACTCATCCCGGCAGTGATGAGCATTGTATTTTATGCCATTGGGTACTTTTGCTATGTCAGACAGCCGGCGGAACGGAACGGCCGTTTTTTCCTCTGGAGACAGCTTGACCGGCCCATTCAGATTGTGGTGATCATGATCGGCGTTCTCGGTTTTGCTCTCGCGGGGTACTCGACGGGACAGACAATGACAGGATATGTGGCCGGGATGATTGTCGGGGGAGCGATCGGATTTTTAGTCAGTTATTTTGTGATTTATAAAAAAACGAAGCATGTGTAAGAGAGGAGGATCGGAATGATACCGCGGGGATTATTGTACACAGAATGGAAGAAAAATCAGTGGCTGTTTTTGTTGAGCGGTATTTTTTTAATAGCGGCAAACCCTTTTATGATTTATTACTACTATTTATCATACCAAGGACGTTTGAAGTATTTGGATCCGCAATATTGTGAATTTACCGTGAGTTATACGAATGGATCGCTTCTTTCCCTCAGCTGGGTTGTGAGTGTCGTCATTGCTGTCTGCTTATTGGGCTTGGAACGGACAAAGGGAACGATGGACGCCTTGTTAAGCATGCCTTACAGCAGAGGCCAAATCTTTCAGACTAAATTCTGGCTGGGCGCGGCAGTCATTATTGTTTCTCAGGCGATAGGCTACGGAGCGGCGTCATTGCTCATATCTTTGCTGAAACCGAGCCATACGTACGATTTTGATCATGTTTCAATCGGAGTGATTGTGATCAGTTTTATGGCTTACGCCCTGTTAATGGCAGCCGGCGCATTAACGGGACATATATTCGCCCAGCTGTTAACGGCGTTTACAGTAACGGTTCTGCCCTTTTTACTCATTGGTCTGCCGGCCGCGAATCTGGAGGTTGTTTTCGATATTAGTGTGGGAAATCAATTCTCTTTCATCAGCAGCTATATCGAATCTCGTCTTTTTGTATTTATAACTCCTATTGGATATGTGTTTAACGACTGGATCAGAGAAAGAGATTTAGTCTTAATAATTCCGGCAGTGATGAGCCTCGTCTTTTATCTGATCGGTTATGTCAGCTTTCTGAAACATCCGAATGAACGGAACGGCAGATTCTTTCTTTGGAGAAAATTGGACCGCCCGGTGCAGATTTTGGTGATTGTGTTTGCCGTTATGGGGTTTGGATTATTCGGATATGGAGTCACAAACACGATGTTCGGCTATTTAGCCGGCATGTTCTTCGGCGCTGTGATTGGTTTTTTTATCACTTATTTTACGGTTTACAGGAAAACAAAGCATATGTAAGTTTGTATGAAAATGTGTAGTTTGGGGGAAGGCAAGGTGCCGATTAACGGTTTGCTTTATAAAGAATGGAAGCAGCGGCAGACGCTGCTGCTGCTTACAGCGGGGTTCTTATCTATATTAGGCCCTTTGGCAATTATAAATGAGTATTTTCACTATAAAGATTGTTTGGGTGCGCTTCATCAATATTCAGGTTCAGTTTGTACATTCAGCATGAATTACAGCAATCAGAATTTGATTGGGCTGCACTTCATTCCTCCGGTTATGATGGGGCTTTTTCTGACAAGAGCGGGACGGGCTGAAAACATGTTCACATTGAGTCTGCCGTATTCGAGAAGCCGGATATTCCATACTAAGTTTTTGTTGGGAGCAGCCGTGTTAGCCGTCTCGCAGCTTGTTTCTTACGGATTATCTGACATATTGTTTCTTGCGCTTAAACCTGACGCTGTAGATCATTTTCACTCATTCAGCGCCGGGATGCTGGTCATCAGCTTGATGATTTATGCATTAGTGACAGCCGCCGGCACGATAACAGGCAATTTAGCAGCACAGCTGATCACAGCGTTCATGGTTTCCGTTTTTCCGATCGTTGTCTTGATCATTTACCTGTTAAATGCTGAGTTCCTTTTTGGCAGCCAGTCTGTGCAGAATATTCATTTTCCTTGGAGTGGATTTCTGATCTATTTCATGCCTGCCGCTTACATCCATACACCATGGATGTATTACACGAAACATGCCTTGCTTATACCTGCCTTAATGGGATTTTGTTTCTATCTTTTCGGCTATGTGAATTTCCTGAAAATGCCGAGTGAGCGAAGCGGACATTTTATCTTAAACAAACATACAGAACGCATGATCCAAGGGCTGGTCATGGCGCTTAGTATGCTGGGAAGTGCGGGTGTATGCGGATATGCTTATAACGGTAACGGTTCATATACCGGTTACATATTCGGCATGCTGATCGGCGCGGTGATCGGGTTTTTCATCAGTTATTACTTCATCTATAAAAAAACGAAACAAATATAAAGGGGAGTGGTGTACGTGATAGAGGTACAGCATATCGATCATTCATTTAAAATCGGCAGGAAAGGCAGAGAGAGTCAGGTTCCGGTGCTGAAGGACGTCTCTTTGACGGTTGAAAAAGGGGAAATCGCCTGTATCGTCGGGCGAAGCGGTTCCGGAAAATCGACGCTTCTGAATTTAATTTCCGGCTACATAGCGCCGACGAAGGGGCGTATCGTCATTAACGGCACTGATGTGACGGGCTTCAGTGAAAAGGAGTGGGCTCAGTTCCGCCTCGGGCATTTCGGCTTTATTTTTCAAAGCTTCCAGCTCATTCCGAGTCTGACAACCTATGAAAATGTTGAAATGCCGCTTGCCTTAAAAGGAGTTAAACCATCTGAACGGAAGCAGAAAGTCGCAGACATGCTGAAACGGGTCGGACTTGAGAATCATGCGAATCATTATCCGAATGAGCTGTCGGGCGGCCAGCAGCAGCGTGTCAGTATCGCAAGAGCGCTGATTTTAAATCCGTCGATCATTTTAGCAGATGAGCCGACGGGAAGCCTTGATTCGGAAACGGAGCTTGAGGTGCTGGCATTAATTCAGCAGTTGAACCGGGAGCGCGGGATTACTTTTGTCATCATCACGCATGACGATGAAGTCGCTTCGATTGCACACTCAAAATTCCAGCTGCATGACGGCGTATTAAAAGGGGGCGTTACTGTTGAGATTTAAGGATCAGGTTCACTTTATTAGAAGAAATATGAAGAAAAACCGCCTGCGTGTTTTCATGACTGTGCTTGCAACAACGATGGCATGTGCATTTTTGGTTGTGCTGGCCTCCGTCGGATTCGGCATACAAAAAACGATAACAGACATAACTATGAGTCAACAGATCGTAACGGAAATAAGAGTGCTCGGCCAGGAGAACGGAAAAGCCGTGAAGAAATCAGACTTGGAAAAATATAAGAATGTCAAGTCTGTCGTTGAAAGAACCGAAGTATATGAACCGAATAAAGCGTCTTTGGATAACAGGACAAACGAAGGTTCAACGGTCGTGTTAACGAACATGAAAGATGAAGTAAAAGCCAATATGGAGCTTGATCAGGGAAGAGTAGCTAAATCAGAAAATGAAATTGTGGTCGGTTATGATTTCGCGAAAAACCTATGGACGAAAAAAGAAGCTGAGGCTTACAACAAGGACTTAAAGGATCATCAAGACGATGTCTCGGATGTGAAAAAGCCAAAAGGCTATACGAAGGATCTGCTGAATAAAACCATACAGCTGAGCATTTCTAAAACGAACAATGATAGCGGAAAAACGGAAGGAACCAAAACATACGACTTTAAAATTGTCGGGATTACAAAAAAACCGTCCCAAGATTGGATGGAGGACACAAATATTTTTATCAGTGATCAATTCAAAAAGGATTTTTCGAAATTCTTAGATTTTAAAGGCGGAAATGCTGAAAAAAGCATAAAAGTCTACGCTGACAAATTTGACAATGTTGAACAGTTAACAAATGATTTGAGTGATGACGGTTATCAAGTCATGTCCGTCACAACCGAGCTGCAAGGCGTCAACACGTTTTTCCTCGTCTTTAAAATCGGTCTGATCTTTGTCGGCTTTATCGCCGTCGTCATTTCTGCCATCGGTATTTTCAATACGATGACGATGGCGGTTACGGAAAGAACGCAGGAAATCGGGATTATGAAAGCGATCGGCGCAAGCCCGTCCATCATCCGCAGAATGTTTTTGATGGAAAGCGCCTATATCGGAATATTAGGTTCTGTCATTGGTATTATCATTTCCTACGGAGTGAGTTTTGCCGTCAATCTGGCTGTGCCGGTTATCTTGAAGGCGGTAGGGGGAAATACCGGAGCTGAAGATCTTCATTATACCTTCTCTTATATCCCGCTCAGCCTCGTTGTGATCGCAGTGGTCATTTGTGCGGGGGTCGCGGTGATTTCCGGTATGAATCCGGCCCGCAAAGCGACAAAAACCAACGTTCTGACTGCATTAAGAAGAGAACTGTAAAGGAAAAAAGCCGGCTGGACATCAGCCGGTTTTTCCTCTATCTATCAGAAAAGGGCGGATACCATGTTTCACATTTTGTTAATAGAAGATGATAACACTTTGTTTCACGAGATGAAAGAAAGATTAACAGGCTGGTCATTTGCGGTGCACGGAATAAAGGATTTCAGCCGGGTCATTCAGGAGTTTGCAGAAATCAAGCCTGATTTGGTAATCATTGATGTGCAGCTGCCGAAATTTGACGGCTTTCACTGGTGCAGAATGATACGCTCTCAATCAAACGTACCGATTCTGTTTTTGTCCTCGCGCGATCATCCCGCGGATATGGTCATGTCGATGCAGCTTGGGGCGGATGATTTTATACAGAAGCCTTTTCATTTTGATGTGTTAATCGCGAAAATCCAGGCGGTATTCCGCCGCGTGCACCAATACGGCACAGAACCGGCGCTGATGAAAAGATGGTGCGGGGCGGTCATTGACACAGAAACCGGCACAGTCAGCCATAAAAACGGTTCGGTCGAACTGACCAAAAACGAAATGCTGATTTTAAAGCTGCTGGCCGAGCAGAAAAATAAAATCGTCAGCCGCGAAGAACTCATCAGAAGCCTATGGAATGATGAGCGTTTCGTCAGTGATAATACGCTGACGGTGAATGTCAACCGGCTGCGGAAAAAGCTCGATCATCTAGGTATCGGGAAAATGATTGAAACCAAGGTGGGACAGGGGTATATCGCGAAGGAGGAAGACGGTCTTTATGATTAAATCATTTCTGCTCGAAAGAAAAAGCTGGATCGCGATGTTTCTTTTTCAGCAGGCCGTGATCCTTTTTGCGGCATATATTGATCCGTCCATTCCGTTTTTATCGGCGCTGTATTTTATTTATTTGTCACTTCTCGCCTTTCTCGTTTTTCTCTTGTTCCGCTATCAGAAAGAGACCGCTTTTTATAAAAGCTTAAAAGATTGGGACGCTGATTTAGATATTTCCGGTCTTAAAACGCCCGACAGTCCGTTTGAGTCGATTATTGAAGAAAGTATTGAAGAACAAACAGAGCGATTAAGAAATAGCTCACTTCATATGCAGGCGGCGTCAGAGCATGAGAAGGATGAGCTGATGTCGTGGATTCACGAAGTCAAAACACCGCTGACAGCGATGCATCTCATGATCGAGCGCCTTGATGAACAGCCGCTGAAAGCCCCTTTGCATTATGAATGGCTGCGGATTCACCATCTCCTCGACCAGCAGCTTCATCAGAAACGATTGTCTTTTATCGAAAATGATTTATCGTTCCAGCGCATTCAGCTCCGCCCGCTCGTTTTCAAAGAAATTAAAAATCTGCAATCATGGTGTATACAAAAAGGAATCGGGTTTGACATACAGCTTGAGGCACCGGACGTTCTCAGTGACGGAAAATGGCTTTCTTTCATCATCAGACAGCTGTTAAGCAATGCCGTCAAATACAGTGAAGCGGATGATATAACCGTAAAAAGCTATGAACTAAACGGCCGGGTGCATGTGGATATCAAAGACCGCGGCATCGGCATCAAGCCTAAAGATCTTCCGCGCATTTTTGAAAAGGGGTTTACCTCCACGCGGATGAGCCGTGATCACGCGTCAACGGGAATGGGCCTGTATTTGGCTCAAAAAGCTGCGGCTCCGCTTCACATCCAGATCAGCGTACGATCAGAGCCGAAACGAGGCACGGTTTTTACCTTGGTATTTCCGAAACAAAACGACGCCGTCAGCATGTTCAGCGTGTGACAAAAGTGTCACATGCTTTTCTCTTTTGTTCGCTTAATCAAACGAAAAAAACGGCTTTTGTTTTTAAAATGAAGATAACCAATGTAAAAGGAGAATCGTAACGTAATGATCTTAGAAGCAGGCAATATTCGAAAAAACTACGGAAATAAGCTGAATAAGCAGGAGGTGCTGAAAGGAATTGATCTTCAGATCCAAAAAGGGGAATTCGTCAGCATTATGGGCCCGTCAGGATCAGGGAAAACCACTCTTTTGAATGTGCTTTCTTCCATTGATAAAGTGAGCGCGGGCACGATCAGACTGAATGAGACGGAGATCACATCCATGAAAGAAAAACAGCTTGCCGAATTCAGAAAACGGCACCTCGGCTTTATCTTTCAGGATTATAATTTATTGGATACGCTGACCGTGAAAGAAAACATACTCCTGCCGTTATCCATTACGAAAATGCCTAAAAAAGAGGCGGACCGGCGTTTTGCCGAGACGGCAGAGGAGCTTGGCATCTATGAGTTGAGAGATAAGTATCCGAGTGAAATTTCCGGCGGACAAAAACAGCGGACGTCTGCCGCGAGAGCTGTTATTCACGAGCCGGGGATTATTTTTGCTGATGAGCCGACGGGAGCGCTTGATTCCAAAGCCGCTTCGGATTTGCTGAATAAACTCAGCCGTTTGAATCAGAAGCGCCGCGCCACCATTGTGATGGTGACGCATGATCCGGTTGCCGCCAGCTATTCCGGACGTGTGGTTTTCATTAAAGACGGCCGCGTGTATACAC
Organism: Bacillus sp. BACIII; assembly: GCF_057836745.1. Lineage (NCBI taxonomy): Bacteria > Bacillati > Bacillota > Bacilli > Caryophanales > Bacillaceae > Bacillus > Bacillus sp. BACIII. Next base: position 134,369 of record NZ_CM174437.1, read on the forward strand.
AGCTGAATAAAGGCGGCCAGGACAGACCGGACTTTTTTCAGGATATTATGAAAACGCAAGGTGTATTGGGCGGAGTTCAGGCATGAGCATTCATCATTTGATCTTCCAGAACCTGAAAAAGAATATGAAAAACTATTACCTTTACGTGTTTGCGCTGGTGTTCAGCGCCGCCCTTTATTTCGCGTTTGTCACGATGCAATACGATCCGGCGCTTGATGAAATGAAAAGCTCCATAAAAGGAGCGGCGGCAATCCGGGCCGCCTCCATACTGCTTGTGGCGATCGTGTCGGTATTTCTTTTATACGCCAACACCATTTTTATCAAACGCCGCGGCCGGGAAATCGGCTTATTCCGATTAATCGGCATGACGAAAATGCACATTTTCCGCATACTCAGCACAGAAAACTTCATTTTGTATTTCGGATCGATTTGGATCGGTATTTTTGCCGGCTTTTCTCTCTCGAAATTATGTATGATGATGCTGTTTCATACAGTCGGTGTGAAAGCCTCTGTCTCACTGTTTTTTTCAAGCAAGGCGCTCGTTCAGACGTTAATTGTGTTCGGGGCCATTTATGTGCTGATTATGATGATGAATTACTTATTTATTAAACGGCAAAGCATTTTGTCTTTATTTAAAACCGCGTCATCGTCAGAAAGCGGCATAAGGCGGCTCTCTTGGGTGCAGATGACAATCGGCGTCATCGGTATCGCGGCCATTATCGCCGGCTATGCCGTGTCCGCAGATTTATTCGGAGGCAGTTTTACAACCATGAATGAACTGTTTTCGGCAATGGTGTTTATTCTCGGATCGGTCATTATCGGAACGTATCTGTTTTTTAAAGGTTCAGTCAGCTTTCTGGCAAACCTCATCCGGAAATCAAAAGGCGGGTATCTGAATGTAAGTGAAGTGCTGTCTTTGTCATCCATTATGTTCCGGATGAAGTCTAACGCCGTCCTGCTGACAATTATTACGACGCTGTCGGCGCTGTCCATCGGTTTGCTGTCTTTAAGCTATATCTCGTACTATTCCGCGGAAAAATCTGCTGAGCAAAATACAGCCGCGGACTTTGCGTTTGATAACCAAAAGGAGACTGACTCATTTACCGCTTTATTGAAGAAAAACGGAATTGAACATAAAGTGAAAACAATAAAGACCATTCAAGCCGGTGTCAATATGAAGAACATCATAAACGGCGATATGAAAAACTTTCAACAAGACCCGTCCAGCTTGGCGCTGCCGATTATAAGCGAGAAAGACGCAGAAGGGACGGAGCTTTCTGACGGAGAAGCCGTGTTTACCGGATATAATGATATGATGAAAAGATTTCTCGACTTGAAAACGTCGGGTTCCATTGATATAAACGGCAAAACGGATAAAATACCGCTTGCGTATAAGGGCTTGAAGAACGACTTCCTCCTGTCATATCCATTTACAAGCGGAGGGCTGCCGACCGTGATCGTCACACAGCACGTATTTGACAGGATCGAGAAAGATATCGACCCGTCCATTCAGGGAAAATCAAATCGGTTTTTCGGCATTACACTCAAACATGAAGAGGACGTCCAAAAAGCTGATGACCTGTTTCAGGCGCAGCATTATTCAGACGGCGCCCTTTCACAGTTTGAAACGGCTGACACCCAAAAGAAAAATATGGGGCTGATCATGTTTATTGTCGGGTTTTTAGGCTTAACTTTTCTGATCACCTCGGGCTGTATCCTTTATTTTAAACAAATGGGCGAGTGTGAGGATGAGAAAGCTGATTACACGATATTGCGGAAGCTCGGCTTCACAACGGGAGATCTGCTGAAAGGCATCCGCCGGAAGCAGGCGTATCATTTCGGCATTCCGCTCGTTCTCGGGCTGTTTCACAGCTATTTTGCCGTTCAGTCAGGATGGTTTTTGTTCGGAACGGAAGTATGGACGCCGATGATCATCGTCATGGCGCTGTACACGTTGCTGTACTCCATCTTCGGCATGCTGTCGGTGCTTTATTATAAAAAGGTCATTCGGTCCGCATTGTAAAACAAGTTGAGGAGCCCCGCTGTGCGGGGCTTTTTTCTGCATGAATAGAAAAAAGCGATTTTTAAAAGAATAGACATACGTCATTTTTTCGCACGGGGGAGCCTTATGCAGAAGTATTTTCAATTGAAATCTGAAACAGGGGCTTTTCATCTTTTTTCCAGGGAACACATTTTCACGCTGCTGATCATCGGATTGCTGGGGGCGGGCGTGATCGTATTCCGGAAAAAGCTCCATCACGGCCGGCCGAATCGTGTTTTCCGATATGTGCTGTTCATTCTTCTAGCCGTGTCGCAGATCAGCTATCATATATGGCTGCTTAGCCAACATGTCTGGTCGCTGAAAACATCTCTGCCGCTGCAGCTGAGCGACCTTTCCGTCTATTTGGCAATGCTGATGGTCATGACAAAAAGCAAAAAGCTGTTCGCCTTTCTCTATTTTGCCGGTTTGGGCAGCGCCATACAAGCAATGGCCACACCTGATTTAGGGGCGTATTCTTTCCCTCATTTTCGGTACATCGTATTTTTCATCTCGCACGGCTGTGTGTTTCTAGCCTGTCTGTTTATGGCCGGTGCCCAAAAGTACAGACCGTCGGTGCGCGCGCTCTGGGTGTCATTGCTGATCGTAAATCTGTACGGGGCGTGTGTCTTTTTGATTGACCGTGTGCTGAATGCAAACTACCTCTATTTAATGAAAAAACCGAAGACCGCTTCGCTTCTGAATGTTCTCGGCCCTTGGCCGTGGTATCTTCTTTCAATGGAAGCGGCGATTGTGCTGAGCTTTTTCATTCTGTATATTCCGTTTTGGCTTCTGAGAAAAAGAGCATAAAGCCCGCTTATGTTTGTGAAGCCGATCAATTGTAATTTTTTCAACATTCCGGCATTATTTTTTTCAGATTCTGATGTTGTAAAAAGGCGTCCGCGGCGATAAAATGAATCTGCTATGATAACGTGATCGATACGGAGCTGCAGCTTGCGGTTTCCGTTTTTTCATGGGGTTTTTTATAGAGAAAGGGGGATCGGTATGCCGCGCGCTTTGAAGATATTAATTATCGGAATGTTTATCAATGTGACGGGCGCATCTTTTTTGTGGCCGCTGAATACGATCTATATTCATAATCACTTAGGAAAATCGCTGACTGTCGCGGGGATTGTTCTGATGCTGAATTCCGGAGCCAGTGTGGCGGGGAATTTATGCGGCGGATTTTTGTTTGATAAAATCGGCGGATTCAAATCCATTATGCTGGGCATTATCATCACCTTGGCAAGTCTTCTCGGACTCGTTCTGTTTCACCAGTGGCCCGTTTATATTTGGCTGCTCGTCATTGTCGGGTTCGGTTCCGGCATCGTGTTTCCGGCCAGCTACGCCATGGCGGGAGCAGTCTGGAAAGAGGGCGGACGGAAAGCTTTTAATGCAATTTATGTAGCTCAGAACGCAGGTGTCGCGGTCGGTTCGGCACTCGGCGGAATGGTTGCGGCGTACTCGTTTACGTACGTGTTTTTAGCTAATGCTTTGCTGTATGTGCTGTTTTTCCTTATCGTATTTTTCGGGTTTCGAAATATTAAAACCGGAAATGCGGGCCAGGTCTCTGTACTGGACTACGAGCCTGTCAGCAGCAGAACGAAATTTACGGCGCTTCTTATACTGAGCGGCGGGTATGTTCTCGGGTGGATTGCCTATTCGCAGTGGTCCACAACCGTTGCGTCACATACTCAAAGCATCGGTATGCCGCTTTCATTATACAGTGTGCTCTGGACCGTAAACGGAATCCTGATTGTCGCCGGACAGCCGCTTATAGGTGCTGTTCTGAAAAAATGGTCCGGTGCGTTAAAAACGCAGATGGTCATCGGCTTTTGTATTTTTATCGTCTCGTTCGGCGTGCTCCTTGGCGCCAAGCACTTTCCGATGTACCTTACCGCGATGGTGATTTTAACAATCGGAGAAATGCTTGTCTGGCCTGCCGTGCCTACTATTGCCGATCAGCTTGCGCCTAAGGGGAAAGAAGGGTTTTACCAAGGGTTCGTCAACAGTGCGGCGACGGGCGGCAGAATGATCGGGCCGCTCCTTGGCGGCGTACTGGTTGATCAATACGGCATGAGCGTGCTGCTCTTGATCCTGATGGCGCTTCTTGTCGTCAGCATCCTAGCGACGGTGCTGTATGACAAACGTCTGAAAACCGTTAATAAACAAAACGTCCAAGTGCGATGACGACATGAAAAATCCCGCTGTTTCGGCGGGATTTTTTGTTTATAAGACCGGAAGCACGTTGACCGCGTCCTTAACATTTAAATATGTCTTTAATGAAGTAAAGCTTGCATCAAGCTGATTCATTCTCATGGCGAGGGAAGGCTTGATCCCGGTGATGATCAATTCTGTGCCGATTAAATTAAGCAGATGATGCAATTTGAAAATCCGGTCTGCGGTCTGTTCGTTTACCTCAGCTAAACCTGATAAGTCTATAATTAAGTAATCATCTTTAGATGCGGTTAATATGTCTGTCAAAGTTGTCACGATGGAATCAAATCGTTCTTCTGTTAAATTCCCCACTAACGGCATGGCGGAGATCCCGTTTCGAATCGGAACGATCGGCGTTGACAGCGTCGCAATTTCTCCGAGGGAATCCTCAAGAAGCTTTTCGTACTCTTTCTGCTCTGTGATGTCTTTTTGAAAACCGACAAAATAGAGCTTGTCTTCAACATAAAGAGGATCAATATTGAGTTCATTCCAAAACGGGGTGCCGTCTTTTTTGACATTTTTCAGCCGCACCGTGATCTTTTCTTTATGTTTTAGGCCTTTTCTTATTTTCGCGACTTGTTTTCGGTCGGTTTCTTTTCCTTGCAGAAATCTGCAGTTCTTACCTAATATCTCTTCGGAAGAATAGCCTGTCATATCCATAAATCCCTGATTCGTATAAATGATGGGATTGTCCTCAAGAGAGGGGTCTGTAATCACCACGCCGATGCGTGCGTGATCAAGCGCCTTTTTGATAAGCTCCAGCTGCTCCAGTTTTCCGAATACATTTGAGTCAGCCATATAAAACCCCCTTTTGGCCGTAAAGCTGTGCACTTTTTTCAGCCATTGTTTCTCCCCTTTTTAAATGAATCTACAGTAACCGTAGCATAACACATGTTCTGTTTCAAGCAGCCGCAGTTTGCAATTTGTCATTCGGGCTTGTCCTCATATACACTGAATATATAAGGGGAGGCACATCATCGCTAAGTAAGTGACTAGGTCATTGTCACTGGGTGAAAAATGAATCTAATGCATCAAGCTTACCGATCATGTGTTCACATATAATGGAAGAAACAAGCTTTTTACTTTCCTGCTCATTCGCCGGTATGTAGATATCGAAAATCATCGTATTCGTAAGGGGGCTGGATGGCCTGAAGTCGCTTTACTAAATAAGGGCTTTAGGAAGGTGATGAAGATGCTGCATCAGGTAATTATTGCTTGTGTAATTGGAGGAATCATGGGGGTTCTCGGTCATGTGAAAAAGAGAGGCAGGCTGGAGAAACCCAGAATGACAAAGCGGTTTATCTATCTCGGTTTTTTGGAAGATGGTTTTATCGGAATGGCTGCTTCCATCTTACTTGTCTTATCCGCTGACCCCGATTCAGGAATTCAACTCGTCATCTTATCCATAATCGCAGGCTACGGCGGAGAAGCTGTTCTCAGGAGCTTTGATTTTGTCAGAGAACAAAACAGTGATTCGGCCGAAGCAAAACCACACCAGCAAAAAAATCCTCCATCAAAATAATATCCCCGCTCATGACCCGTTCTGGGTACATTCCCATTGTATACAAACCTGCTTGCACTTATGAACAGAATTCTATAAAATACAGGTAAGATTACGGTAGCGATAAGAACAGTGAAGAGGAGCAGTAAGAAGCAGATTTTGCAGTCAGAGAGTTGACGGCCGGTGCAAGTCAATCAAGTCTGTTTCCGAACTCGCCTCAGAGTTGCAGCGGCAAAACCGCTGACGCATAACTGCGTTAAAAGTATCAAGTGAGTGCGGCTTAAAACCGCGCTAACGAGGGTGGTACCGCGGGAAACAAAAATCTCTCGTCCCTTTTTGGGATGAGGGAGTTTTTTTTAGTTTTAGAATAATCTGAATATCATCTTCCTTATCCCGTCAATACTTGGACTACATACGCCGTATTCAATCAGAAGGAGGTTTTTGCGTTGAGTTTTCAGCACGAAAAAATAGAAAAGAAATGGCAGAATTACTGGTTGGAGCATAAAACGTTCGCCGTCAGCGAAGAGAGTGACAAGCCGAAGTTTTACGCGCTTGACATGTTCCCGTATCCTTCAGGAGCCGGCCTTCATGTCGGGCATCCGGAAGGCTATACGGCAACCGACATTCTTTCACGCATGAGACGCATGCAAGGGTATAATGTGCTTCATCCGATGGGATGGGACGCGTTCGGGCTTCCCGCCGAGCAATACGCGCTTGACACGGGGAATGATCCGGCTGAGTTTACGAAACACAATATCGATAATTTCCGCCGCCAGATCCAATCGCTCGGTTTTTCATATGATTGGGATCGTGAAATCAATACGACTGATCCCGACTACTACAAGTGGACGCAGTGGATCTTCACCAAGCTGTATGAAAAAGGTCTCGCTTATGTAGACGAAGTGCCGGTCAACTGGTGCCCGGCACTCGGAACGGTGCTTGCGAACGAAGAAGTCATTGACGGCAAAAGCGAGCGGGGCGGCCATCCGGTTGAACGCCGCCCGATGAGACAATGGATGCTGAAAATCACCGCTTATGCGGACAGGCTTCTTGAAGATTTAGAAGAGCTTGACTGGCCTGAAAGCATTAAAGACATGCAGCGCAACTGGATCGGACGCTCAGAAGGCGCAAACGTCCATTTCGCGATCGACGGCACTGACGACACATTCACGGTGTTTACGACAAGACCGGACACGCTGTTCGGCGCGGCTTATGCCGTGCTGGCTCCAGAGCATGAGCTTGTGGAGGCCATCACGACGGCTGAACAAAAAGAAGCGGTAGACGCTTATATTAAAGAAGTTCAGGCGAAAAGTGACCTGGAACGGACGGATCTTGCGAAAACAAAAACAGGCGTCTTCACGGGCGCATATGCGGTAAACCCGGCAAACGGGGAAAAGCTGCCGATCTGGATAGCTGATTATGTCCTCGCTTCTTACGGAACGGGTGCTGTAATGGCCGTGCCGGCGCATGATGAACGCGATTTTGAATTCGCCAAAGTGTTCAGCCTGCCTGTCAAAGAAGTCGTAAAAGGCGGAAACACGGAAGAGGAAGCGTACACGGGAGACGGAGAACATATCAATTCCGGCTTTCTGAACGGACTGAATCAAGCGGAAGCGATTGAAAAAATGATTGCCTGGCTTGAAGAAACGAAAAACGGTGAGAAAAAAGTGACATACCGTCTGCGTGATTGGCTGTTCAGCCGCCAGCGCTATTGGGGCGAGCCGATTCCGGTCATTCATTGGGAAGACGGCACTTCAACAGCCGTTCCGGCAGAAGAGCTGCCGCTGATTCTGCCGAAAACCGATGAGATCAAACCGAGCGGAACAGGTGAATCACCGCTTGCCAACATTAAAGAGTGGGTAGAGGTCACTGATCCTGAAACGGGCAGAAAGGGCAGAAGAGAAACGAACACGATGCCGCAATGGGCGGGAAGCTGCTGGTATTTCCTTCGCTTTATCGACCCGAAAAATCCGGATCAGCTCGCTTCACCTGAGAAACTGGATAAATGGCTGCCTGTCGATATTTACATCGGAGGAGCGGAGCATGCCGTGCTTCACCTTCTGTACGCGCGTTTCTGGCATAAATTCCTCTATGATATCGGTGTCGTACCGACGAAAGAACCGTTCCAAAAGCTGTATAACCAAGGAATGATTCTCGGGGAAAATAATGAAAAAATGAGTAAATCCCGCGGAAACGTCGTTAATCCGGATGAAATTGTGGCGTCTCACGGAGCAGATACGCTCCGCCTGTACGAAATGTTTATGGGGCCGCTTGACGCCTCTATCGCCTGGTCTGAATCAGGTCTTGACGGAGCGCGCCGCTTCCTTGACCGTGTATGGCGTTTGTTTATCGAGGAAAACGGCGAGCTGACGGGCAAAGTGACAGAAGGCGCGGGCGAAACTCTTGAGCGCGTCTATCATGAAACGGTTATGAAAGTGACAGAAAACTTCGAAGCGCTTCGCTTTAATACGGGCATCTCTCAGCTGATGGTCTTCATTAATGAAGCCTACAAAGCGAATGAACTTCCGAGAGAATATGTCGAAGGCTTTGTGAAGCTGCTTTCTCCTGTTGCACCGCATTTGGCGGAAGAACTGTGGGAAAAACTCGGCCACGAAGGTTCGATTGCATACGAAGCCTGGCCTGCTTATGACGAATCAAAACTGGTGGATGATGAAGTGGAAATCGTCGTCCAGCTGAACGGAAAAGTAAAAGCGAAATTAATGGTTCCGGCTGATGCTGATAAAGCAGCATTAGAACAGCTCGCACAAGCTGACGAAAAAGTAAAAGAGCAGCTTGAAGGAAAAACGATCCGAAAAATCATTGCCGTACCGGGCAAGCTTGTCAATATCGTGGCAAACTGACCGGACGAAGCCCCTCTCCTACTGAGAGGGGCTTTTTTATCAGGCCTCTATCATAGAAATTGCACTGCGGGCTTTGGTATACTTAACATCATAAAGATGAATGGGAGTGTCACATATTGAAAATAAATGAAATCAGCACAGCCGCACTTGAAGAAAAATTAAAAGCTGGAGAAGAGCTGTATCTGATTGATGTCAGAGAAGATGAAGAAGTAGCCGAAGGAATGATTCCGCAAGCTGTTCATATCCGCATGGAGGACATCCCAGAAAAGATGGATGCGTTAGACAAGGACAAGGAATATGTATTTATCTGCCGTTCCGGAAAAAGAAGCATGAACGTTTGTATGTATTTACATGAGCAGGGCTTCCGTACGGTTAATGTTGAAGGCGGAATGCTGGAATGGGAAGGCGAAACAAAACCGAAGAAATAACGTTGTGAAGTGAAAGAAGAAAAGGGATGTACGTCTTTTCTTCTTTTTTTATAGAAAAAACGGGAGGCGATCAGGTGAAACCGGTCATACGCGCTATGAAAGCAAGTGATATCAAACAGGTCCGGCAAATCGCGGAACGAAGCTGGCATCATACGTATGAAGGGATTATCCCCAGACACATTCAGGATCAGTTTCTCGAATCTGCCTATCATGATGAGATGATGGAACGCCGGCTTCGTCATTCACTGTTCCTTGTGGCAGAAGAAAAAGAGGGAAGACATCTCGGTTTTGCAAATGCCACCCCGGTTCAAAAAGACGGGAAAGCGGAGCTCGCCGCCATTTATATTGATCCGGATTGCCAGGGAAGCGGGATAGGCACGGCACTTCTTAAAGAGTGCATCAGACAGTCCGGCGGGATAAAAGAGCTTTATGTCCATGCAGAAAAAGAGAACCGCCCCGCCTTGTCCTTTTATCAGGCTAAAGGATTTCAATGGGTATGTGAATTTGAAGAAGACTTTAAAGGACACACCTTACAGACGGTCAAACTGGTGCTGAACATATAAAGCGTCCGGCCCCCCTCAAGGGCCGGATCGCGAATGATTAGTGATAAGCCGGAAGCCAGTCTTTGTGCGCTTCAAATAAGTCATCGCACAAAGATATGATGTCATTTATGGAAAGCTCGGCGTTCGTATGCGGATCAAGCATCGCCGCCTGATAGACAGCTTCCTTTTTTAAAGTGACGGCCGCTTCAATGGTTAAAAGCTGTGTGTTGATGTTCGTTCTGTTGAGCGCCGCGAGCTGTTCCGGAAGTTCGCCTGAATAGCACGGCATCATTTGATTTTTGACGGCGGCGCACGGCACTTCTGCGATCGCTTTCGCCTGCAGATTCTATCAGCCCCGTATTCAGCACATTGCCGCCGAACATAAACGGATGCCCCGTCTCCATCTTCTATCATTCTCGAACCATATTCTTTCGAGCGTTCATGCGTCAGGTTTTGATTGTTGGTGATGCCGTCTTTCATCGTTTCCCAATTTTTGATTTGTTCTGCGCATCTCCTAGGATATTCATCAAGCGGAATTTGGAGTTCGTCTATCAGCTCCGTCACATTTTTGCAAGCGTTTTCAATAACGATTTTCGGTTGTTTTTAGTAAAGATCAGTAAAAAATAAAAACTTGTTTATTCCCTATCATAATTCATTTCTGCCGGAATAAATTGATAGGGAAAGGAGAGGATGACGTGCTGAAGATAGCTGTGTTTGATCAGGAGCATGAGAAGGATTTGCAGACTGAAGTCAATTCATTTTTAAAGGGGATTTCTGAAGAACAGCTCGTTGATATCAAATATACGGTAGCGGCAGCCTGTGATCCGGAAGGGGAGCAGCTTTATTGTTTTTCCGCTCTCATTTTATATCGGAAATAAAGAAGCCCGGACGAATGGCCGGGCTTCACTGTGCATTATGCTTTTTTGACGCGGGGACTTCTCGGCTTTTGGTATTTCTCCGCTTGTTTGATTCCTTTTCTTTCACTCGCTAATGACTTGTACAGAGACACGATCATCAGAAGGATCACGACTGAAAACGGAACCGCAGCGAGAATGGCTGTGTTTTGCAGTGCGGCAAGGCCGCCGGAATATAATAAAACCGCTGCCACGGCAGACTGGATAATGCCCCAAGTGACTTTCACCTGGTTTGAAGGGTCCAACGAGCCGTGAGTCGTCTGCATTCCAAGCACAAATGTCGCTGAATCGGCTGATGTAATAAAAAATACAGCGATCAGAACAAGCGTCAACACGGATGTCACCATTGTGAGCGGATAGTGGCTGAGAGCGCCGAACAGCATCGTATCCGCCGACAATCCGGCGACATTGAAGACGCCTTTCTGCTGAAGATCCATTGCAGATACGCCGAAAATCGCAAACCATAAAAAGGCCAATATACAAGGTGTCACTAACACACCGATTAAAAATTCCCGGATGGTCCGGCCCCTTGATACACGGGCGATAAAAATGCCGACAAACGGAGACCAGGAAATCCACCAGGCCCAATAGAAAATGGTCCAGCTGTTAATCCATTCGCGTTTTTGGGGATCATTCGGTGACAAACGGAAGCTCATCTGCACGATATTTTGGATGTACTGCCCGATAGAATCGGTAAATGAGTTCATAATCAGCACCGTCGGGCCTGCAATGAGCATGAAAAGCATTAATATACCCGCGAGCACCATGTTGGTATTGCTTAAGTATTTAATTCCCTTGCCGATTCCGCTCCACGCAGAAATTAAGAAAAGCACGGTCACGACAACGATCAAGATCAGCTGAATGGAAAATGTCTTCGGAATGCCGAATAAATAATGCAGACCGCCGTTGATCTGAGTCGCGCCGAGCCCCAAGCTTGTCGCCACACCGACAACCGTTGCAAATACGGCGATACAGTCAATCGTCTTGCCGATCGGACCGTTCACTTTATCGCCTAAAATCGGTGTCAGTGTGCTGCTGATCAAACCGGGGGCATCTTTTCTGAATTGAAAATATGCGATACATAAAGCGACGACGGCGTATATGGCCCAAGCGTGCAGCCCCCAATGGAAAAACGTATACCGGAGCGCATCACGAAAAGCTTGGGGCGTTTCTGTTTCACCTGAGGGAGAGCTGATCGTGTAATGGCTGATCGGTTCCGCAGCCCCGTAAAATACAAGGCCGATTCCCATGCCTGCGCTGAATAGCATGGCAAACCATGATAATAAGCCGAATTCCGGTTTTTCCCCGGGTTTTCCGAGTTTTATTTTGCCGATCGGACTCACGATGAGAAAGAGACAGAAACCGACAAATATTGAAACGGCCAGCAGATAATACCAGCCGAAAGAATCCGTAACAAAACGTTGTGCCGTATCTGTCACTTGCTGCAGGCTATCAGGTGAAATAACTCCCCATAAAACCGCAGCGGCTGTGATAACGATCACAATCCAAAAAACACTGGAGATATTCTTTTTCTTCAAACGTTCTCACCCTCTGACTATTTTTTCAATACGCCATTTGCTTTAGTATGATCGTACGATTGCAGATCATCCTTTTCTTCCTATTCCCTCAATCAGGTGAAACAAAACGCAGAAAACTCTATCATGTTTTTGGTGGGGCGCTCAGGTTAATGTGCTTAAAACCATTTTACAGCGAGTGTGAGTAACGTCCTGCATTCAAGCCGGCGAGACGTCCCGTAACAAGGGCTGACGTGATATTATAGCCTCCGGTGTAGCCGTGAATGTCAAGGATTTCCCCACAAAAATATAAGCCCTCCATTTTTTTAGACGCCATTTGTTTCGGTTCAATCTCTTTTACGGAAACACCGCCGCCCGTGACAAACGCTTTGTCCAAAGAAAGCGTTCCGTCTGCTGAAACCGTAAATTGTTTGCAGTCTTTGACAAACGCCCTGAATTGATCCTTCGGCAGCTCCGTAAAGCTGATCTGAGGATCAAGGCCGTTCCGCTCCAGAAGGAAAAGCAGGTACCGTTCCTGCATCCATGGTCTGAGCGCGTTTTTGAGCGCTTTTTTCGGCGCGTCTTTCAGCTCCTTGTGCATCCGCTGAAATAACTCTTCCTCGGTGATGCCGGGAAACAGATCGATGCGGAGTTTGACCTCTGGCTGCTTTTTCAGTTCTTTGACGACAAACTGGCTGCAGCGGAGAATGGCGGGGCCTGACAAGCCGAAATGGGTAAACAGCATGTCCATCACATGTGTGACGACAGGTTTGCCTTTTTTATTCAGGACGCTGACGGCCGTGTTTCTAAGAGACAGCCCCTGAAGGGTTTTTTGCTTAATAAACGGCTCTGACGACGTAACCGGCACTTCTGTCGGAAAGAGTTCAGTTACGGTGTGGCCGGCCGCTTCCGCCCATGCATAGCCGTCTCCGGTGCTGCCGGTATGCGGGACTGATTTTCCGCCGACCGCGACAATGACGGCGCGTGCGTTAATGTGTTCGTCATTGTTTGTCGTAATGCCCGCTGTCCTGCCGTTCTCGTACCGCACTTCTTTGATTTTTTCATTTGTGCGGATGGTGACATTCAGTTCTTTTAAACGGTTCAAAAGCGCATCGACAACGCTTTGCGCTTTGTCCGTCACCGGGAACATGCGCCCGTGGTCTTCTTCTTTCAGCTGAATGCCGAGGTTTTCAAAAAAGGCGATGATATCTTCATTATTAAATTCGGAAAATGCGCTGTATAAAAAGCGGCCGTTGCCGGGAATGTGTTTGATAATCTCTTCAACAGGGAGGCGGTTGGTCACGTTGCAGCGCCCGCCGCCGGAAATCGCCAGCTTCCGTCCCAGCTTGTTTCCTTTATCAATTAATAGAACATCTGCCCCTTCTTCACCTGCGGCAATGGCAGCCATTAAACCGGACGGGCCGCCGCCGATCACAATCACGTCATAATGTTTCATATTTCATCAACAACTTTCTTTTTCGCGTATAATAGGCGGAAATGTCCGCTTCCTGCTATTATAGCGAAAGAAAGGGATTCCATAAACGTGTTTTGTGTTTTTAAAGTTTCCCAAAAAGTTTCCCGCTGTAATTATTACCGTCTATTTGCCCAATTGTGTTAAAATAGAAAAGTTGAATCTTCGTAGAAAATGGTGATGAGGAAACATGTCAAGCAAATTGTTAAGGGGCACGTTCGTGCTGACGCTCGGCACCTATATATCGCGGATTTTAGGGATGATTTATCTGATCCCGTTCGGAGCGATGGTCGGAGCGACGGGCGGAGCTTTGTTTCAATACGGATATAATCAATATACACTGTTTTTAAACATTGCCACGATGGGATTTCCCGCCGCGGTTTCAAAGTTTGTCTCGAAATATAATTCCAAAGGAGACTATGAGACGAGCAGGCGGATGCTGAGAGCGGGAATGTCGGTTATGCTCGTTACCGGGATGATCGCTTTTTCGATTCTTTATATTTCGGCGCCGTTTTTTGCGGAAACATCTCTCGGCGGCGCAAGTAACAACGGGCTTACGATTGACCACGTCGTTTATGTCATCCGGATGGTCAGTCTGGCACTTTTGGTTGTGCCGATTATGAGTCTTGTACGCGGTTTTTTCCAAGGCCACCAGATGATGGGGCCGACAGCCGTTTCTCAGGTTGTGGAACAGCTTGCCCGGATCATCTTCTTATTGGGCGCGACATATTTGATTTTAAGAGTGATTAACGGCGGCCTTGTCATCGCAGTCGGATATGCGACTTTCGCAGCGCTGATCGGATCATTCGGAGGGCTTGTCGTCCTTTATATTTACTGGAATAAGCGGAAAGGCGATCTTCTGGCGATGAAGCCGAACCTCGTCCCGTCAGCGAACTTAAGCTATAAAAAAATGTTCATTGAGCTTTTCAGCTATGCCGCTCCTTACGTTTTTGTCGGACTGGCGATTCCTTTGTATTCTTATATCGATACAAATACGTTTAATAAAGCGATGATTGCGGCGGGCCATAAGGACATCAGCCAGGACATGCTGGCGATTGTCACCCTCTATGTACCGAAGCTTGTCATGATTCCGGTTTCTCTGGCGACCGCTTTCGGTCTGACGCTGATCCCGACGATAACCGAATCATTTACGAGCAGGAATTATAAGCTTTTGAACCAGCAGATTAACCAGACGATGCAGATCATTTTGTTTCTGGTTATCCCCGCCGTTGTCGGGATGTCGGTGTTATCAGGGCCGGCCTATACGTTCTTCTACGGTTCTGAAAGCCTTCGTCCGGATATCGGACAGGATATTTTGTTCTGGTACGCGCCTGTCGCGATTTTGTTTTCTCTGTTTACAGTAAACGCCGCGATCCTGCAAGGGATTAATAAGCAGAAATTTGCGGTTGTGAGCCTTTTCATCGGCGTCATTATAAAAGTGGTGCTGAACGTGCCGCTGATCAAACTGTTTCAGGGAGACGGCGCCATATTGGCAACGGCGCTCGGTTATATCGCTTCTCTTCTGTACGGTTTTATTATGATTAAGCGCCATGCGGGCTATTCGTATACGGTGCTTATGAGGCGGGTCATTTTAATTGCGGTCTTATCCGTTGTAATGGGAGTCGCGGTCAAGCTGACTCAATGGCTGCTCAGTTTCTTCGTAACGTACCAAAGCGGCCAGCTGCATGCGGCGATTGTCGTCTTTGTCTGTGCCGCTGTCGGCGGTGCGGTGTACATGTTTGCCGCGTACCGAATCGGATTTTTGCAGAAAATGTTTGGAAACCGTCTGCCGCGGATTTTAAGAAGAGGCAGGCATTCCGCCCATTGAGGAATAATGAACAGTCCGCTTATTGCGGGCTTTTCTTTTTAAAGGAGAGGATCAGGATGAGACTTGATAAGCTGCTTTCAAACAGCGGATTCGGCTCAAGAAAAGATGTGAAAAAAATCGTCAAGGCAGGGGCTGTCATGATTGACGGAGAGCCGGCGAAAGATGTGAAAACCCATGTCGATCCGGATAAACAGGACATCACGGTATACGGAGAGCCGGCAGACTATCGGGAATTTATTTATGTCATGATGAATAAGCCGCAAGGAGTGCTGTCCGCTACAGAAGACAGCCGCCAGCAAACGGTGGTTGATCTGCTGACGCCTGAAGAACAGAGATTCGAACCGTTTCCGGCGGGACGTCTTGATAAGGATACCGAAGGATTTCTGCTTCTGACCAATGACGGGCAGCTCGCTCATCGTCTGCTTTCTCCGAAAAAGCACGTGCCTAAAACATACGAGGTCCGGTTAACCTCACCTCTGTCACCGGAAGACATCATCAATCTGGAAAAAGGCGTCGTCATTGAAGGGGGCTATAAGACGAAGCCGGCAGCCGTTGAAGCCATTACTGAAAGCCCGGATGGAACGGCCATTCATTTGACCATTACAGAAGGCAAATATCATCAGGTGAAGCTGATGGCAAAGGCTGTCGGAAATGAAGTGTCTTATTTAAAACGGCTTTCGATGGGGGCTGTTTCTCTTGATCCGGAGCTTAAGCCGGGAGAGTTTCGCGAGCTGACTGAAGAAGAGCTCGCAGCGCTGAAAGATACTGAAGTGTAATCGATATCAGAAAAGCCCAAAACAGATTTGTTTTGGGCTTTTTATATAGAGGAACAAAAAAACAACAAGGCAAAGACGCTGCTTTGCCTTGCAGCATGTCAGGCTGAAAAGGGCCTTATGTAATTGTTCGCTTAAGATGTAATTTTTACTTTTTTTCGTGTTGTCTCCCACTTGCCTCGGCTAGGACTATGAACAAGATCATTGTATGCTAACACATTTAAGTCTCGCTGAATGGTTCTAGGTGTAATGCCGAATTCATCAACCAGTTCCTGTGTCGTCACAAGACCTTTTTCCTGGATGAACATGTAAACTGATTTAATCCGAGTCAGCATACGATTTGTTGAAGGTTTCAAAAAACCACTCCTTATCATAAGATCGGAAGGACTTGATATACCACAACTTTCGACTCTAAAACTTCGTACGAATAAGCAACAAAGGCAGACATTCTGTTTTTTCTCTTTTAACTGCCTCCATTATACACGATATGGCGGACATGAATCTAGGAATAAACGCAGATAATTTTTACCAATTGGGAGTGCCTTGGTGCATTACTATGCCCGGCCCGCTTTTATTATTATGGTAACTGAAACTTTTTTTATACGTGTCCGTATGAAAACGGGGGAGGGAGAAGCTTGGGAGACTTATTGAATGCAAACATCGTCTGCGCCGGTTATGCTGACAGGCCGAAGGTGATCTCAAATGTATCTCTGTCGGTCAGCGCGGGGGAAATTGCCGGGTTAATCGGGGCAAACGGAGCGGGGAAAAGTACGGTGATTAAGGCGATTCTCGGGCTGTGCAGGGATATAGAAGGCGGAATTGAATGGAATGATTCATCCTATGCTTACATACCGGAGCGTCCGAGTTTTTATGAAGAACTGACGCTTTGGGAGCATCTTGAACTCACAGGGTCATTGCGGGGGATAGAAGCCGGAGAGTGCCGTGAGCGGGCCGGGCGGCTGCTTGATGAATTTTCATTGACGGCGGTAAAACATGAGTTGCCTTCCGGTTTTTCAAAAGGGATGCAGCAAAAATTGATGCTCATACAGGCGTTTTTGGCGAAGCCGGATATTTACATCATTGATGAGCCGTTTATCGGACTTGATCCGATCTCAACGAAGCTGTTTACCGACATGCTGATTGCTGAGAAAGAAAGGGGCGCGGGTATTCTGATGTGCACCCATGTTTTGGATACCGCCGAAAAAATCTGCGACCGGTTTTATTTGCTGGATCAAGGCGCTCTGCTTCTTCAAGGCACGTTAGCGGAGCTTCAAGAAAAAACGGGGAGCCGTTCATTGTTAGATTGCTTTTATTCAGCGGTTCGGAGCAGTCAGCGATGACCGGGCGGGCTTTGTTTTTTCAAAGGATGTTTCATTTTTGGCGGTATCAATGGAAGGTGTTTCAGACGGTCATTGATTGGACGGTCGCGCTGTATATCGTTCTTCCTGCTGCCGCATTTGCCGTTTATCAATATGCTGAATGGCTGAACGGAAGGGGGCTTCTTAATGGAGCGGCAGGAGTATTAGGCTGGGGCTGGTTGTATGTCTTCAGTGTCCTGCTGTTATGCACCGGTTTTATTCATACCTTTTTGCTGGAAGCGGATCATGTGTTTTTGGTGCATACAAAATATCTGATGAAAAAGCTGAAACGGTACGCGCTTTTGTATTCGATGTTCCTTTCACTTATCAAATGGGGCGTGCTTGCCGTGCTGTTATTTCCCTTATGGCGACAGTACGGTGACTGCACCTTTTCGGCATATTTCGGCATTTTTTGCTGTCTGTCCGGCTTTCATGCTGCGATATTGGCAGTGCATCGGCAAAGAAAAATCAGACGGCAGACATTCGGAAATCAGGCGGCAGGCTGGCTGAAAGCGGCGGTTCTGTTGGCGGGCGCGTGTTTCATGATCCGGTTTGCCGCGGAGTGGTACTGGCTTTGGCCGGCAGGATGTATATTGTTCATCTGTTCCGCCCTTTTGACTTGGAAAGAAGCGGAGTCCTTATCAGCTTTTGAGGAAGAAGTGCTTGAGGAGAACAGGCGAAAGCTTTCATTCACCGCTTCTGTTTTGATGCTCAGCCATGATGTGCAGCTGCCGAATGTGAAAAAGAAAGGGCGGAGCAAGCCGTTTTTATATCCCGGCTCAAAGCACATCTTTACAAAACGGTCGGCGTATACGGCGTGGAAAGAATTATTTTTTAAAGTGCTGATCCGAAACGGCGGGTATCTCCGGCAGCTTTACCTTTTAACCGCGGCTTTTACGGCTCTTATTCTCGTTCTTCCGCTTTTGCTGAAGCCGGCAGCCCTCATTTTATTTACACTGGTCAGCCGATACGCCGCGTCGCTTCTCTTTGACCGGATCACGGACAAACCGGTTTTAAGCGGTATCAAAAAAGACAGTGATGACTATTTCCGGGCGAGAAACAGCGTATTAACCTTCATTCAAATCATCGGTTCCGGATGGTGCCTCATTGCGGCGGTTTTTTCCGCTCTTTATATGTGAAAAATCCCTTTCCGAAAAAGGAAAGGGATTTTTTTAATGTCCGTTCAAAATAAAAAGCTGAATAAAAAACAGCACTGCAAAGATGATGACTAAAGGATGGATTTCGCGCCATTTTTTCTTGGCGAGCTTCACAAGCGGGTATGAAATGAAGCCGAGCGCGATTCCGGTTGAAATACTGGATGTTAAAGGCATCGCCAAAATGACGAGAAAGGCCGGGAATGCTTCATCAAGCTCATTCCAGCGGATATTCGACACCGCCCCCATCATCAGGCTGCCGACAATAATCAGAGCCGGTGACGTAATGGCTGACACTTCTGATAAGACGCTGACAAGCGGACTGAAAAACATGGAAACGGCAAACATAACGGCAATCGTCAGCGCCGTCAGGCCCGTTCTTCCGCCGGCGGCCACCCCTGCTGAAGATTCAACGAACGCGGTCGTCGGGCTGGTGCCGAAGATGCTTCCGACCGTCGTAGCGGTCGAATCAGCCAAAAGCGCTCTTCGCGCATTCGGCAGCTGATTGTTTTTGATCAATCCCGCCTGTTCAGCGACACCGATCATGGTGCCGGTCGTGTCAAAAATCGTAACGAGAAGAAAAGAAAACACAACGGCGTACAGACCGTGGTGCACGACATCCCCGAGGGCTCCGAACGGATTTGTTATTAAAAGCCCCTCAGGCAGGTGCGGGAAGGACATGAACCCTTTTGTAAAATGAATCTGACCGGTCAAAAAGGCAATGACAGCAGTCAGCGCCATACCGATGAACAGAGCTCCGTTTACATTCAGCACCATCAGCACGATACTGATGATGAGCCCGATAAGCGTTAAAATGACGGCAGGCGAATGAAGATCGCCGAGTGCGACTAAATTAGATTTATCAGCCGTGATGATACCGGATTGGCGCAAGCCGATAAACGCGATAAATAAGCCGATGCCGGTCGTAATTCCGTATTTTAAATTGCCCGGAATGGCTTCTATTAGTTGTTTTCTTAAAGGCGTTAACGATAAAATGATAAAGATGACTCCCGCGATAAATACGGCGCTGAAAGCCGTCTGATACGAAATGCCGCTGCCTGCGCCGACG
Organism: Bacillus sp. BACIII; assembly: GCF_057836745.1. NCBI lineage: Bacteria > Bacillati > Bacillota > Bacilli > Caryophanales > Bacillaceae > Bacillus > Bacillus sp. BACIII. Next base: position 154,037 of record NZ_CM174437.1, read on the forward strand.
ACATGAAAGGCGAGATACGCGTTTAAGCCCATGCCGGGGGCAATGGCAATCGGAAAATTCGCAGCGAGAGCCATCCATAAAGTTCCGACAATGGAAGCGATAATCGTGGCGGTGAACACCTGGTCAAACGGAATTCCCGCATTTGAAAGGATCACCGGATTGACGACAATGATATACACCATTGTAAAGAAGGTGGTCAGTCCCGCGGTAATTTCTCTTTTTATTGTCGTTTGATGCTTGTCGAGATGAAACATAAGTACCTCCAATGACGAACATTTTTTCAAAACATCATCTATATTATTCGTTTTATGAACATTTTGCAAGTCTTTATCAAGAAAGGGGATTTGTGATGAACTGGGAAGTTGAAGTTATCCGAAACAAAGAAGATCTCATCCGTGACACGCAGAAATTTTTACAGATCAACAGCGTAATGGACGAATCAACAGCCGGCCCCGGCCGGCCGTTTGGGGAAGGCGTCAATGCCAGCCTGACTTCACTGCTGGAATTCGGCGAAAAAGAAGGCTTCACCGTCAAAAATCTTGACGGCTATGCGGGCCATATTGAGTGGGGAACGGGTGACGAAATTGTCGGCGTTCTGTGCCACGTCGATGTCGTTCCGCCCGGAGACGGCTGGACAAGCGATCCGTTTTCAGCCGAAATCAGGAACGGCCGGATATATGCCAGAGGCGCCATTGATGATAAAGGGCCGACAATGGCGGCGTTTTACGCGCTGAAAATCGTCAAAGACATGCAGCTGCCTTTATCCAAACGCGTGAGAATCATCATCGGAACAGATGAAGAGAGTGATTGGAGATGCGTGGACCACTATTTCAAACACGAAAAAATGCCTGACATCGGATTTGCCCCTGACGCCGATTTTCCGATCATTAACGCGGAAAAAGGAATGATAGATGCCACACTGCGTATTGCAAAAAGAACTTCTGACAAAGACGCAAAAAACGGGCTTCTGTCATTCCGTTCAGGGCTGCGCTTGAACATGGTGCCGGATGCGGCCGAAGCGGTCATTGAAGGGGCCGGCCAGGATGCCGTGCACGCATATTTCAGCAACTGGCTGGAACAGTCAAAAACACAAGGTGAAGCGGTTTCGGAAAACGGAAAACTGACGCTTCGGGTGTTCGGAAAATCATGCCACGCAATGGAACCGAATAATGGTGTCAATGCCGGCTTAAAGCTTGCTGAATGTCTTAACGGAACGGAACTGGATGAAGCCGGAAAACACTTTGTCAAAACCGTCAGTGACTATTTTTCAAATGATACACGGGGCAAAAAGCTGAAGATTGATTGCAGGGATGACATCAGCGGAGAGCTTACATTGAATGTCGGCACCTTTACATACAGAAAGGGTGAGGGCGGAGAACTCGGCATCAACATCCGTTATCCCGTCACTTCGGACAGCCAAGTGATTCGTGATGCCTTTATGTCCGCTGCTGAATTCCGGCTTGAAGAATTTAAAGACAGCAAACCGCACCACGTATCTGGCGATCATCCGCTCGTAAAGACACTTCAAAAGGTTTACGAAGGACAGACGGGAAAGAAAGCGGATTTGATTTCAATCGGCGGAGGAACGTATGCGAGATCCCTTGCGGCGGGCGTGGCGTTCGGGCCGCTGTTTCCCGGCCGGCCTGACAGCGCGCATCAAAAGGATGAGTACATCGAAATTGATGACCTTCTCCGGTCAACCGCTTTATACGCCGAAGCCATTTATGAGCTTGCCAAGTGATCACAAAAAGGGACGCCGAAAGCGGCATCCCTTTTTTATCATTCAAATGACCATAAATCCGTTGATAAATAACGTTCTCCCGTATCGGCCGTCATACAGATGACGATCTGTTCGGAAGGGAGGCGTTTTGCGGTTTCAATGGCCGCAAAGCAGGCGGCGCCTGAAGACGGGCCGACGAGTATACCTTCTTCCCGGGCCAGGCGCCGGGTTGTCGTATACGCATCTTCATCAGATATTTTCATGATTTCATCGTAAACGTCCTGATTCAATATGCCGGGAATAAATCCGGGGCTTGTCCCGACCAGCTTATGAGCGCCGGGTTTTCCGCCGGACAGTACCGGGGATCCCGCGGGTTCGGCGACATGAACAATCATATCAGGGAAAAGCTCCTTCAGCGTTTCTCCGGTTCCGGTAATGGTTCCGCCCGTTCCCGCCGTTGCAACAAAAGCACCGAGCGGCCTGTTGAGCTGCTGAACGGCCTGATAGATTTCAATCGCGGTCGTTTTTCGGTGGGCGTCCGGATTTGCGCCGTTATCGAATTGCATCGGGATAAAACTTCCCGGAATCTGTTCGGCGAGTTCTTTCGCTTTTTTGATGCTGCCGGGCATTCTTTCGGCCCCCGGCGTTAATACCACCTCCGCGCCGTACGCTTTAAGCAAGTTGATGCGTTCTTTCGTCATCGTGTCAGGCATGACGAGGATTGCTCTGTAGCCGCGGGCCGCCGCGTTCATCGCCAGACCGATGCCTGTATTGCCGCTTGTCGGTTCGATAATGACAGAGCCGGGTTTTAAATGCCCGCTTTTTTCCGCTTCAATGATCATATTGTAAGCCGCTCTGTCTTTGACGCTGCCGCTTGGGTTAAATGATTCTAATTTTAAATAGACTTGAGCTGCATGTTCTGGCTGAAGGCGATTGAGCTTTACGATCGGTGTGCCGCCGATCAGCTCCGCCGTGCTGTTTACGATTTTCAAGACCGGCTCATTCCTTTCTGTATAAAACGTTCGGTACATAATATCCTATCATAATAAGCGGACAGGGTTCTCCTCTCCGCTTATCCGTTTTATAATTAACACCATAACAAAAGAGGGGGAGATCCTCATATGAAAGCTTCATTGCCGCATTATTTTATCGGCATTCCGATTCCTGCTGACATTGCTGAACCGATTTGGGAAGCAGCCAGAAAGGAGCCGGCGTTAACATTCACAAAATGGGTGCATCCGCATGACTATCATATTACACTCATTTTTCTCGGGGCCGCGGATGAAGCCCGGCTTGCGAAACTATTGCCTTTGCTCGCAGATGCTGCGTCGAAAGCGCAGCCGTTTACCGTACAGTTTCAGCAGCTGGATGTTTTCGGCGACCGCAGACAGCCGAGAGTGCTTCACCTAGAACCTGAACGGAATGAACGGCTCTTTGATTTGCGGGAAAAAACAAAACAGGCTGTTTTGAAAGCCGGTTTTCAAGTGGAAAAACGGCCGTATCATCCTCATATGACGATGGCGCGGAAGTGGGCGGGAGACCGGCCGTTTCCGGACGATGTGCCGTTTGAAAGCGGCAGGGTGCAAAGTGCCGTCAGCCGGTTTTCCCTGTTTCAGACCCACCTTGACCGGTCGCCTAAATACGAAGAAATCGCACAGTTTCAATTGACATAAACAAATATTCGGAGTGGGGAAATCACATGGCACAGATCATCAAAATACACGATTGCATTTCAAGATATGAGCTCGATCCATATCATTATATGAACCAGTTTATCCGGCTGAAGAAAGAACGCTGGGAGGCTCTCCTTGAAGCCTTTGACCGGAAAACGGAGGAAAAAGAAACAGAAACGGCTCAAGGCGGTGAAACCGGCCAAACGCCGGCCCGAAAAAAATTTTTCTTAAAAAAGAGAAAAGAAGAAAAAACGGCCGATATAAATGAAAAGAGGCACCAATGGTTTGATGAGCCGGAGGAAGAAGAGGCGCTGTTCGGAAATCTTCCGTCTCAAAAGTCTGAGCTCGCGTCTTTTTTCAAAGAACAGCTGTATGACTTTCAATTAAAATGGGCGAGCTCCACGCTTTCTCAAAAGTCTGAGCTTTCGCAGGCGGTCAAGAGGGACAGGATATTAAAAATGCTTGCTCAAAAGCTGCCCGATTCGTATTTTGTGATGTATCATCCGGTTCTTCAAATCCAGCAGGCGTCCGTCGAGCTGAGCATCATCATCATCTCCCCGCTGGAGATTTTCTGCGCTGCTTTTATGGAAGCTGAAGAGGACAGCGTATATATCGGATCAAAACATCGTTTTTGGGAAGAGAGGGGTTCCGGCAGCACGCGCCAAGTATTAAATCCGTCTCTCAGCCTGAACCGCACGGGCTCGGTCGTTTCGCAAATCGTAAAAGAAAAGCAGGCCGACATTCCCGTCAGAAAGCTTTTGCTCAGCAGAACGTCTTATTTTGATTACCCGGAGCCGCCATTCGGGCTGGATATAGCCGATAAACGGACTGCCGCAGAGTGGCTGGAAAAGCAGCGGAAAAATACGGCGCCGATCAAGCACCATCAGCTGAAGGCGGCGAAGGCACTTTTGTCTTACGGCTTAAGTCATTCACACCGGAGAGAGGAATGGCTTGATTAAAACGGACGTTTGGAGGCTGTCTCTTCTTCAATGAAGCAGGTGAAAACAAACGATGAGTCAATGGTTTTTTATTATTAATCCGGTCTCAGGAGGCGGGAGGGGGCGGCGTGTCTGGAAATCGGTTCAAAAAGAGCTGACCAGACGCGGTGTCAGCCACCGCTCCTTTCTGACCGGACATCCCGGGCATGCGGAAGTGCTGGCGAGACAGATTTCAATGATGCAGGATCATAAGCTGAAGCGGCTTTTTGTCATCGGCGGTGACGGCACGATGCATGAAGTCATTAACGGACTGAAAGGAATGGATCAGATTGAACTGACCTTTGTGCCCGCCGGTTCGTACAATGACTTTTCCAAAGGCCTCGGTGTTAAGAAGTCGGCGCTCCTCCATGAAATCAAAGGTCTGCACCGCCCGCTCACACGGAAATTTTTCGGGGGAAGCATCAACTTTTTTCATGACAAAGCACAATCTCTTTATTTTATTAACCACCTGTCTATAGGGTTTGACGCCTCGGTTTCGAAGGCAGCCGCGGAGTTTCCGTTTTCGCGTGTTCTTCGGTTTCTGCGTCTCGGCTTTGTGATTTACCCGCTTGCGCATATACATACGGCCTCGGGGTTTCAGCCGTTCCGGTTTGCCTGCACGGCAGACGGCCAAAGGCATGAATTCCGCAATGTCTGGTTTGTCATTGCGGCTAATCATCCTTATTACGGAGGCGGTATGAAAGCGGCGCCTTCTGCAAATCCCCGCCAAAACGATTTTGATATTGTCATTGCGGAAAACCTGTCCTTTTTCTCGCTGTATCGTTTTTTATGGGCGATGAGCTTTGGCCGGCATATCAAAATGGACGGAGTGACGATGATAAAGGGGAAGGAATTCATTTTTGAAACAGATGGGAAAATTCCGTTTCACGCTGACGGCGAACTGGTCGGAACGACGCCGTTTCGGCTGATGCCGGGCGGAGCGCCGTTAAAAATAAAAACATAATAAAAATAAAACCCGTCAAATCTTTCTCGGCAAAGAACGGTTTGCGGCATAAATCTTCAGAATTCACAGGTGTTCTTGCTAGTTTTGCTTGACGAAGTTTGTGCTGTAGCGCTAAAATTTATAAGACGGCTATTGATTAGCATATGAGACTCTCAATAGCTGTCTTTTTTATTCTCAAGAAATTGTTTATGACAGGCTGCTCCGCCGAAAGAGAAAGGCTGGAGGCCTATTCTAAAATATTTTAAGAAATGATGGGTTGAACATTGATATGAACTGGTTGGGACAATTACTAGGTAGCGATTGGGAGATCTTCCCCGCCGGAGGAGCTACAGGAGATGCATATTATGCGAAACATAACGGCCAACAGCTTTTTTTAAAACGTAATAGCTCGCCCTTTTTAGCCGTGTTATCCGCCGAAGGCATTGTTCCGAAGCTGGTTTGGACGAAACGGATGGAAAACGGAGACGTTATTACGGCTCAGCATTGGATGACGGGCAGAGAGCTGAAGCCGAAGGATATGAGCGGACGCCCGGTGGCTGAGCTGCTCCGCAAAATCCACACATCGAAAGCCTTGCTTGACATGCTGAAAAGATTGGGGAAAGAACCGCTCGATCCGGGCGCTCTTTTGTCGCAGCTGAAGCAGGCCGTCTTTGCTGTGCGGCAATTTTCGCCGCTTATTCAGGAAGGCCTTGCTTATTTGGAAGCTCATGTGGATCAGGTGCAATTCGGTGAAAAAGTCGTTTGCCATTGTGATGTGAATCATAATAACTGGCTTTTGTCTGAAGACGACCAGCTGTATTTAATAGATTGGGACGGCGCGATGATAGCTGATCCGGCCATGGATCTCGGCCCTTTATTGTATCATTACGTCGAAGAGCCAGCGTGGGACAGCTGGCTTGGGATGTACGGCATGAAGCTCACGGAAGGGCTTCGGCTGCGGATGGCGTGGTACATGTTATCAGAGACCATCACCTTCATCGCCTGGCACAAATCAAAAGGGAACGACAAAGCGTACCATGATGCTATGGAAGAGCTTCATGCCCTGATGAAGCGGATTGTCAAGTAGTCAGGAGTACGAATCCATCTGCTCCACCCATTGGGACAAATGGTTTTGGTGCTCCTGAATATGCGTGTCGATGGAATCGGCCGTGATGCCTGACTGGCTGTAGCGGTATACATCCTCGAGCACGTTTTTTATATTTGAATCAAGCCCGGTGTTAGCCATCAGTGATTTGATGACGCGCTCGAGCTGTTCATACTCGGCAACCGTGCCGCAGCAATCCAATTGGTGGTCGGCCAGTATGTCCTTTAATAACCGGACCTGATGTTCGCTTGTTAAGCCCATGATTCATATACACATCCTTTCTGTGTCATACATTGTGCAAAGCGGTGCGGTTTTATGCATCACATGAGTGTTCCGGACCGGGGAGCCTCTTTTTTTATGCAGCCGGAGCCTTTAAAAGGCGCTTGCGGCTCTTTTTGTTTCATGGTATGTTGTTACTCGAAATTATAGATAGAGGTGTCAATCATATGAGAATGCGCCATAAACCTTGGGCGAATGATTTTCTGGCAGAAAACGCTGACATCGCCATCAGTGATCCGGCTCAGTTTAAAGGGCGTTGGAACACGGTCTTTGGCAATGACAACCCGATCCATATTGAAGTCGGTACGGGAAAAGGGCAGTTCATTTCAGGAATGGCCAAGCAAAATCCGGATATCAACTATATCGGAATTGAGCTGTTTAAAAGCGTCATCGTCACTGCCGTCCAAAAAGTAAAGGACAGCGGGGCTCACAATGTCCGTTTGTTAAATATAGACGCGGAAACACTGAATGACGTATTTGAACGGGGAGAAATCAAGCGCGTATATTTAAACTTTTCTGACCCTTGGCCGAAAAACCGTCACGAAAAACGCCGTTTAACCTTTAAAGCGTTCTTGAAAAAATACGAAGAAGTCATGGGCGAAACGGGTGAGATTCATTTCAAAACCGATAACCGCGGGTTGTTTGAATATTCTTTGAAAAGTTTTTCCGAATACGGCCTGCTTCTGAAGGAAGTCAGTCTCGATCTGCACAACAGCGATCCGAAAGGCAATATTATGACAGAATACGAAGAAAAATTCTCCGCGCTCGGCCAGCCGATTTACCGGGCTGAAGTTGAATGGAGAACAAAAGACAGACTCTGATGCGGGAGTCTGTTTTTTTATGCTTCCATTTGCTACGATTACATCAGGAGGGATCAAGATGGAGACATTGAATATTGGGAATATTTCATTAACATGGCTGGACGGCGGTGTAACGCATATGGACGGAGGAGCGATGTTCGGCGTTGTCCCGAAGCCTTTATGGTCGAGAAAATACCCTGTAAACGACAAAAACCAGATTGAATTAAGAACAGACCCGATTCTGATCAGAAAAAACGGCCTGAATATTTTGGTTGACGCGGGGATCGGCAGAGGAAAATTCTCTGATAAGCAGAAAAGGAATTACGGTGTAACGCAGGAGTCCAATCTGAAAAAATCTCTGAGTGAACTCGGGCTTTCCTGTGAAGACATTCATATTGCGGCAATGACCCATCTTCATTTTGACCATGCATGCGGCCTGACGGAATACCGCGGAGAGGAGCTTGTCTCTGTTTTCCCGAACGCCCGCATTATCACTTCTGCGACAGAGTGGCAAGAAATGAGAAACCCTAATATCAGATCGAAAAATACATATTGGAGAGAAAATTGGGAGGCTGTACAAGATCAGGTCGAGACCTTTGAGAACGCGTATGAGCTCACAGAAGGCATTGCGATGCACCATACCGGCGGCCACAGTGACGGACACAGTGTCATTGTGTTAGAAGACGGAGGGGAAACGGCTGTGCATTTTGCTGACCTGATGCCGACAAACGCGCATAAAAATCCGTTATGGGTGCTGGCATATGATGACTATCCGATGACCTCCATTCCGCAAAAGCAAAAATGGCAGGCGTTCGCGGCAGAGAAAAATGCTTGGCTGATTTTCTATCACGACGCGATTTACAGAGCCGTAAAATGGGGCAAAAACGGCGAAGTGGCCGCGTCTGTCAAACGGGAGAGAAAATAAGCGGAATCAAATGATTTACCTGTATGAATTTCGGGAATAAAAGCAAACCTAAGACAAATTGCTTTGAAAGGAAGAGACAGGTGAATCAATTTCAAGTGACAACAGATGGAGAAATCAAAACAACTCTGCGCGGATTAGAAGTTCTTTCTACTCCTTTTTTAAATAAAGGGGTGGCCTTTACACAAGAGGAAAGAAAGGAACTCGGACTCGAGGGATTTCTGCCGCCGAAGGTATTGACAATCGAAGAGCAGGTGAAGCGGGCTTACGAACAGTTCAGTTCGCAGCCTGATGAGCTGAGCAAAAATGTGTACTTGACTGCTCTCCATGACCGGAATGAAACATTATTTTACAGGCTGTTAAATGATCATTTAGGCGAAATGCTGCCGATCGTATATACGCCGACAGTCGGCACCGCGATCCAGCGTTACAGCCATGAGTACAGAAAACCCCGCGGTCTGTATTTGTCGATAGATGATCCTGAGGGAATGCGCGCCGCATTTCAGCAGTTCGGAAAAAATGAAAACATTGATTTAATCGTTGCGACAGATGCCGAGGGCATTCTGGGAATCGGTGATTGGGGCGTCGGCGGCATCGCCATTTCTGTCGGAAAACTTGCGGTGTATACGGCAGCGGCCGGAATTGACCCGTCACGAGTGCTTGCGGTCGTATTGGACGCGGGGACGAATCAGGAAAGCCTCTTAAATGACCCGTTTTACGTCGGAAACCAGCATTCAAGAGTGCGCGGCGAGAAATATGACCGCTTTATTGATGAGTATGTCTCGCTTGCCCGGGAAACATTCCCGAATGCGCTGCTTCATTGGGAGGATTTCGGCACGGCTAACGCCCGCGGCATATTGAAACGGTATAAAGATAAAGTCTGTACGTTTAACGATGACATTCAAGGAACGGGCGCGGTGTCGCTTGCAGCTGTTTTAGCCTGCGCGAAAGCATCAAAAGTGCCTTTAAAAGAACATAAAGTCGTCGTCTTCGGCGCGGGAACGGCCGGTATCGGAATTGCTGAGCAGCTGCGCGAAGCAATGGTGCATGCCGGATTAAGCGAAGAAGAATCATACAGCCGCTTTTGGTGTATCGACAGAAACGGACTGTTAACGGATGACATGAAAGACTTGCGTGATTTTCAGGTTCCGTACGCCCGGTCTGCCGATGAAGTGAAAGAGTACAGCCGCAGCGGTGAAGGCGGATCAATTGATCTGGCGGAGACGGTCCGTCAGGCCAAGCCGACGATTCTGATCGGCACATCTACTGTATCAGGCGCATTTACAGAAGAAATCGTCAAAGAAATGGCATCACATGTTAAACGGCCCGCTATTTTGCCGATGTCAAATCCGACCACATTATCAGAAGCAAAACCGGAAGACTTAATTAAATGGACGGAAGGCCGCGCGCTTGTCACGACGGGCAGTCCGTTCCCGCCTGTTGAGTATAACGGCGTTACGTACCATATCGGCCAGGCGAACAACGCGCTCGTATTCCCGGGACTTGGACTCGGCACGATTGTGACAAAGGCAAGGCTCATTACGGACAACATGTTTGTCGCCTGCGCGAATGCCATCGCCGGTATGGTGGATGTCGGCAAGCCAGGAGCGCCGATGCTCCCGAAAGTGGAAGATCTCAGAACGGTATCGGCAACTGTAGCGGCAGCCGTAGCAAAAGCGGCCATCCAGGACGGTGTAGCGGAAACGGAACCCGAGGATCTGATCCAAACGGTGCAGGACGAGATGTGGCACCCTGTATACAAACGGATTCGGCCGATGTAACTGAATAAAGCCCAAAACGCTGATGGTTTTGGGCTTTATTTTTTGCTTGTCCGAATTATGAGGCGACAGAATCAATGACATCGACAATCTGGCCTGTTTTTGCATTGACCATGACTTCATATTGCTCCAGCTCGCCGAAAGCCGAACGTGTCACGCCGGTTTTGTATACCTGGATGGTTTCTCCGTTTACCTGGTAAGGCTCAGGCTCTGTGTAAATCCACGATCCGTCTATCGGTCCGCGCTGTTTAAAAGCCGCTTTCACGATACGGAGCGCTTTTTCTGAAGAGATATAAGGTTTCATCGCATACTTTTTCACTGCGATGGCAGCGCATAATCCGACTCCTGCACCTAAGAGAAAATGACGTAATTTCAATATGAAGCACCTCCAATTATGTCGTATTTTTATTATACAGAAGATGCCAGACGGTGTTAAGTAAAGCGGCGGTTTTACAGCCCATTCAATCTGACCGCTTGGAAAACAGTTGTTTTTCTAATAAAATAAAAGCATTACATAGAAATGAGGGGAAAATATGAATGAGGAAACGAAAACGCTTTTCCGGACGCTGACGCAGCTTCCCGGCGCACCGGGAAATGAACATCAGGTCCGCTCCTTTATGAAACGGGAGCTTGCGAAATATGCGGATGACATCGTGCAGGACAGACTCGGAAGTGTTTTCGGCGTAAGGCGCGGTGCTGAAGATGCGCCCACTGTTATGGTAGCAGGCCATATGGATGAAGTCGGATTTATGGTAACGCAGATTACGGATAACGGCATGCTGAGATTTCAGACGCTCGGCGGCTGGTGGAGCCAGGTGCTTCTGGCCCAGCGCGTCGAGGTTCAGACGGATAACGGACCTGTCATCGGCGTCATCTCAAGCATCCCGCCCCACATTTTAACGGATGCCCAGCGCGCAAAGCCGATGGAGATCAAAAATATGATGATTGATATCGGTGCAGATGACAGAGAGGATGCGGTCAAAATGGGGATCAGACCGGGTCAGCAGGTCGTGCCGGTCTGCCCGTTCACCCCGATGGCCAACGAGAAGAAAATATTGTCCAAAGCGTGGGATAACCGCTACGGCTGCGGATTAAGCATTGAATTATTAAAAGAGCTGCACGGAAAAGAGCTGCCGAACAACCTGTACGCCGGGGCCACCGTTCAGGAGGAAGTCGGCCTGAGAGGGGCGCAGACAGCGGCCAACATGATTCAGCCTGATCTCTTCTTCGCGCTGGATGCCAGCCCGGCAAATGATATGAGCGGCGATAAGGAGCTGTTCGGCCGTCTCGGCGAGGGAGTGCTGCTCCGCATCCTCGACAGAACGACGGTCATGCACCGCGGGATGAGAGAGTTCGTCCTTGATATGGCGGAAACGCACAATATCCCTTATCAATATTTCGCTTCCGGCGGGGGAACGGATGCCGGGCGGGTTCACATATCAAACAGCGGGGTTCCGTCAGCCGTCATCGGCATTTGTTCAAGATACATTCATACAAATGCCGCCATCATCCATGTCGATGATTATGCCGCAGCGAAAGAAATGCTCATTAAGCTGGTCATGGCGAGTGACAAGCAGACGGTTGAAACGATCAGAGAAAATGTGTGAAAAAATAAGCAGGCCCGCATAAGGCGGCCTGCTTATTCTGTTTCAAATAAATAAGAGAGTGCTTTCATCGCCTGATTGACGGTTTCCACCGTAATATTCGCTTTGCCGGAAAGCTCTTTAAGCGGATGATGCAGCTCTTTCGGACGGATGAGAATGAGCGGCTTGCCTTTTGCTATGGCATAAGAAGCATCCATCGCGGTATTCCACTGTTTATATTTCTCGCCAAACAGGGCGATTACAAAATCGGCTTTTTCCATCAGCACCTCTGTACGGAAATTGTTGATATCAGAGGCTCTGGCGTCCTTTAAAACAGAATCAGGCTGCTCGCCCATAATCTCTTCTCCGATATTGTCTGAGCGCTCATGGTTTTCCATCGGTCCGACAAACGTAATCGGCAGGTGCAGCGCTTTTGCTTTGTTCTTGATCTCGTTCCGCCAATCGCTGTGGATTTCACCGGCTAAATATACGACAAACTGCATCTTTTGCTCCTCCTTATTCCATATTCAGATTTTCGTACGGCTATAAGCAAAATGGTAAACGAAACTTGCTTGATAATGCAAATGAAATATGATAATGATATTGCATATAGTTGGTCTTGCTGTAAACAGTCTGGTATGATCCAATTGGACAAACATCAGCATACAAAAAAACTTGAAAATCCAGATGGAGGAATGACAATGAAAAAGATTGAAAGCACGGAAGAATTGCAAAAAGCGGTACAGGACGATTGGGCGGTATTTATGTTTTCTGCGGATTGGTGCCCGGACTGCCGCTTTGTGGAGCCGTTTCTCCCTGAGCTGGAAGCGGACTTTCCTGAATTCACTTATTACTACGTAGACCGCGATCAATTTATCGATACATGTGCGGAATGGGAAATCTACGGCATTCCGAGTTTTGTGGTATTTAACGGAGGAAAAGAAGTAAACCGCTTCGTCAGCAAAGACCGCAAAACAAAAGAAGAAATCGAGCAATTTTTAACCGATTCCCTTGCTAAAGCATAAAGGAGGCCACGGGCTTTGAAGATGACGTCGAGGAAGCTGTCGGATCTATTAAAACAGCGCCTGCAGCACGAGAACCGATCCTTCTTTTTTGACAGAGAAAAAGACACCCTCCGTGTTGAGGATCAAACGACTAAAAAAGGCATCACATTAGAACTTCCGCCGATCATCGCCAAGTGGGAGACGAAAAAAGAAGAAGCGATCGACGAGATCGTCTACTATGTGTCAGAAGCGATGGAGGCGATGGGAGGAAGCGGACAGGAGATGTCCGGAAAGGAAGCCGGAATTTATCCGGTGATCCGCTCCACGTCATTTCCTGATCAAACGGGCGACGGCATTCCGCTCGTGTATGATGACCATACCGCCGAAACCAGAATCTACTACGCGCTTGATCTCGGCAAGACGTACCGCTTAATTGACAGCCGGATGCTTGAGAAAGAAAACTGGACAAAAGAACGGATCAGGGAGACGGCATCATTCAATCTCCGCTCGCTCCCTTCGGTCGTAAAGCAGGATACGGTTGCGGGCAATTATTTTTATTTTTTCAGAGCGAATGACGGCTATGACGCCAGCCGGATTCTCAATGATTCGATTCTTCATGAATACAAACAGGCCGCTGAAGGCGAATTAGCGATTTCTGTCCCGCATCAGGATGTATTAATACTTGCTGACATTCGAAATGAATCGGGTTATGATATTTTAGGGCAAATGTCCATGAGCTTCTTTGCAAGCGGCACGGTGCCGATTACGGCCCTTTCATTTCTCTATAATGAAGGCAGACTGGAACCTGTGTTTATCATGGCGAAAAGCCGGCCGAAAAAGGATTAGAAAGGATTTTTCTTATGAACGCTTTTTACAATAAAGAAGGTGTGGGAGATACGCTTCTGATCTCTCTTAAAGATGCAGCACGTGAAGAAATCGGCTATGAAAGAGAAGGCGATGTCGTCAGAATCTTTAACAAAGAAACAAAAGAAACGACGGGCTTTAATATTTTTAACGTGTCTTCTTATTTACAGATTGAGGACAACGGCCCTGTCGCTTTGTCTGAGACATTCGTTCAGGACGTGAATGAAATACTGAACAGAAACGGTGTTTCAGAAACGCTGACGGTTGACCTTTCTCCGAAATTTGTTGTCGGTCACGTTGAATCGAAAGAAAAACATCCGAATGCGGATAAACTGAATATCTGCCAAGTGAATGTGGGAGAGGAAACCCTTCAAATCGTTTGCGGCGCGCCGAACGTAGACAAAGGACAAAAAGTCGTCGTCGCTAAAGTCGGCGCGGTGATGCCGAGCGGGCTTGTCATTAAAGACGCTGAATTAAGAGGCGTTCCGTCAAGCGGCATGATCTGCTCCGCGAAAGAACTCGCTTTGCCGGATGCACCGTCGGAAAAAGGCATTCTCGTTCTTGAAGACAGCCGCCAGGCCGGCGAAGCATTTCAATTCTAACTCCCATAAATAAGCGCACAGAATCGAATGATGTGAGAGAAAGCCGTTAAGCAGGCCTGCTTAACGGCTTTCTTCAGTTGGGAGCTTAATCTTTTCTGAGCCGCCCGGCAGTGGTATACTAAATATCGTCCCAGACTACTAATAAGGGAGTTAGAGAGTGATTAAACATGAGTTGGCTGAATAAATTTTTTGACTTATTTTTAGGTGAAAAAGAAGAAGAGCATGAACATGAACCGAACACACATGCCCAAATCCCGAAACAGCAGATACCGGATCAGCCAGAAGGCAAATTAACGCGCATGGAAGATCCTAAAATATATTACGAATATCCGAAAGGGAATTTCCGCTTTCCCATCGTTCCGGACGGCTATAAGAGAACGGAACAAAGACAGCAGGAAAGGCATGAACGCCGCCAGCCGTCCCGGGGATATGCCGCCGGGAAGGAGCATACGGAGCGGGAGCGGAAACAGCATACATATGAAAAGCCGGAGCCGGTGAAAAAGCCCTTTAAACCGACATCCATTCCTTCACCGGTCTACGGTTTTCAATCTCAGCACAGCATTAAAAAAGCGCCTAATCCGCAAAAACAGCGTGAAGAGAGCGTGACATTGCTGTCAGAGGAGCAATTTGTTCCGCCAAAGTCCGGTCAGGAAACGGAAAAAGAGCCCGCATTCACAGCATCCGCCATGACAAAACAGACGGACACCCGGCCGGACCCGTCTGTGAAACCGGAAGAATTCCAGGCCGCCCAAAAAGAGCAGCCGCACACTGAGGCTGAGAATGCAAAAGAGCAAGTGTACAGTGCATCAGAACCGCGCGAGGCTAAAGACCTGCAGCAGCCGGAAAGCACGGAACCTGCCGGCTATGCAGATCAACAAGAGCTGGAACAAACCGAGCCGCAGCCTTTAAATGAGACTGAGTATGAAGCGTCCCGGCCGTCTGAACACACAGAAGAACAAGCGCCGCAGCAGGAGGAGTATCAAAAGCCTGAGGCGGAAGCCGCTCAAACTTTTGAAACCGCTGGGGAACCGGTATATACATACTCAGAACCCGGGTATGAAGAGGAAGTTCAGCCGCAGTCTGAATCGCTTGAGGCTGACACGGAACAAAAAGCAGAGGAACAGCCTGAGTTCAACGAAGCCCCTCCGCATTCTGAACCGGAGCCTGAATCTGCAGTCATCGAGCCGGCCGAAGCCCCGGCCCCGCCTGCCGAAGAAAAAACGAAGAATTACGAACAGCCCGTGAAAACGGCGGAGCGGCCGAAAGAGCGCAGTGTTCCGTTTAACGTTATGATGCTCAAAAGCGATAAACACAAGCAGACGAAGACGTCAGAAAGCGGTGCGGGCTATGTTTTCCCGAATCTGTCGCTTCTGGACGTACCGCCGGCGCAAAGACATGACGACCAATCATGGATTGAAGAACAGCGCGAGCTTTTAAACGTTACACTGAAAAACTTTAATGTGCGCGCCCAAGTCGTTCATGTCACACAAGGCCCGTCCGTCACAAGATTTGAAGTGCATCCTGAGCCGGGAGTGAAAGTAAACAAAATTACAAACTTAGCAGATGATATAAAGCTGAGTTTATCTGCCAAGGATATTCGGATTGAGGCGCCGATCCCCGGCAAAAACACGATCGGTATTGAAGTTCCGAACCGCGTAAGCAAGGTCGTTGATTTACGGCAGATGATCAGAAGCGCCGCTTTCAGGACGAATCCGTCTCCGCTTACAGCCGCGCTCGGTGTCGATATTTCCGGCAATCCGGTCGTCATTGATTTGAAAAAAATGCCGCACGGCTTGATTGCGGGTGCGACAGGATCGGGAAAAAGCGTCTGCATCAATACCATTTTGGTCAGTCTGCTTTATAAGGCAGATCCGAGCGAGGTCAAAGTGCTTTTGATTGATCCGAAAATGGTCGAGCTTGCGCCTTATAACAAAATTCCGCATTTAGTCAGCCCCGTCATCACGGACGCCAAAGCCGCAACCGCAGCGTTAAAATGGGTTGTGGAAGAGATGGAACGGCGGTATGAACTATTTGCCCATTCAGGTGTGAGAGATATCGGCCGCTTTAATGAATTAACGGCCGATCATAAGACAGGCGAAAAGCTCCCGTACCTCGTAGTGGTTATTGATGAGCTTGCCGATTTAATGATGGTCGCGCCGAACGATGTGGAAGAAAGCATTGCCAGAATCGCGCAGAAAGCGAGAGCCTGCGGCATTCATCTCCTAGTCGCGACACAGCGTCCGTCTGTCGATGTCATTACCGGCATGATCAAGGCGAACATCCCGACGAGGATCGCATTCTCCGTCTCAAGTCAGGTCGATTCCAGAACGATTATCGACATGGCGGGGGCGGAAAAGCTGCTCGGAAAAGGCGACATGCTGTACTGGGAAAACGGTACCGGTAAACCGGTGCGTCTGCAGGGGAACTTTGTCTCAGACAGCGAGATCGACCGCGTCGTCTCTCATGTCAGAAAGCAGCTCCCGCCTTCTTATTTGTTTGAACAGGAAGAACTGATCAGGCAGGGAACCGCCCTCAAGGAAGAGGACGAGCTGTTTCCTGAGGCGTGCCAATTTGTCGTGGAGCAAAACAGCGCCAGCACCTCCAGCCTTCAAAGAAGGTTCAGGATCGGCTATAACCGTGCGGCGAGGCTGATTGACATGATGGAAGCTGAAGGCATGATCTCAGAAGCAAAGGGCAGCAAACCCCGCGAAGTGCTGATTACGGCTGCTGACATTACTCAAGAATAAGAATATCGTTCATTTTTCTCACAAACATGGTATGATAATGGATGGACCATCAAACAGCATCACTGTCACGCGCTGAAATATCATGCGGCAGGTTTAATCAAAAAGAAAGTTACAGATACTGACGATAATGTAAAAATAAATGGAAGCGCCGCTGTGCGGGCTTTTCGCCCGCGGCGGTCGCAAAATGAAATGAGCGTCATATACTGGGGAACAGATAGACGTTTGTTGGAGGTACGATTATGACTGTTTATCATTTTGTTGGAATAAAAGGGACAGGTATGAGCCCGCTTGCTCAAATCCTGCATGATACAGGGTATCAGGTGCAGGGATCGGATATCGAGAAGCAGATTTTTACTCAGGCTGCCCTTGAAAAAAGAAATATCCCGATCTATCCGTTCAGCCCCGATAACATCAAACCGGGCTTAACGGTAATCGCCGGAAACGCATTCCCTGATTCTCATCCGGAAATCGCAAAGGCGCTCGCTGAAGGAATTCCTGTTATCAGATATCATAAATTTTTAGCTGAATATATGAAAAAATACACAAGTGTCGCGGTTACGGGCGCACACGGCAAGACGTCCACTACGGGTCTCTTGGCACACGTGATGCAGCAGGCGAAGCCGACTTCGTTTCTTATCGGAGACGGGACGGGCAGAGGAAATGAAAGCAGTGAATACTTTGTATTTGAAGCCTGCGAGTACCGCCGTCATTTCTTAAGCTATCAGCCTGATTACGCGATCATGACGAACATTGATTTTGATCACCCTGATTATTTCGCCAACATTGACGATGTGTTTGATGCTTTCCAAAACATGGCGCTTCAAGTCAACAAAGGCATCATTGCCTGCGGTGATGACGAGTATCTGCCGAAAATTCACGCCAATGTGCCTGTTGTTTATTACGGCACGGGAGAAGAAAACGATTTTCAAGCGAGAAACATCGTAAAAAATACGGAAGGCACGACATTTGACGTCTTTGTCCGCAATACGTTTTACGATACGTTCTACATCCCGGCATACGGCCATCACAATGTCCTCAATTCATTAGCGGTCATTGCGCTCTGCCACTATGAAGAGATCGACGTGAACATGATTAAACGCGGACTTGAATCATTCGGCGGCGTCAAACGCAGATTCAATGAAAAAGTGATCGGCAGCCAGGTGCTGATAGACGACTACGCCCACCATCCGACTGAAATTAAAGTTACCATTGAGGCGGCGCGCCAAAAATATCCGGAACGTGAAATCATCGCGGTATTCCAGCCGCATACGTTTACACGGACGCAATCATTCCTTGATGAATTTGCAGAAAGCTTGAGCGCGGCCGATCGCGTGTATCTGTGCGACATTTTCGGCTCTGCCCGCGAGAACGTCGGCAAACTCACCATCACGGATCTGCAGGAAAAAATCGATAACGCAGAACTCATTGAAGAGAATGACACATCCGTGTTAAAAGCGCATAAAGACGCAGTGCTGATCTTTATGGGCGCCGGAGACATTCAAAAATATATGAGGGCCTATGAAAACGTCATAGCGTAACAAAAAAGCAGTGGGGCTCTCACTGCTTTTTTGCGCGTGCTGCAAAGGGATTTACCGATAAACGGAGAAATAGTATACATACAGCCCCTTTCATATATGTTTATCATTTTAATAATTGGGTATATACCATTATATCCTGCAATAAGGAGGTATTAGATGATTATCATTCTTTACTTAAGCGTCGCACTCATTGCCGTAGCATTTCTCATCCTCGTCATTTATCTGTCCAAAACATTAAAGTCTGTGCAGATGACCTTAACAAACGTAGCGTCGACTTTAGACGGCCTTGAAGGGCAGATGAAGGGCATTACCGCAGAGACAACCGAGCTGTTACATAAGACAAACCGTCTCGCGGAAGACATTCAGGAAAAATCACAGAAATTAAATACGGTTGTCCATGCTGTGCAGGAAGTGGGAACTTCCGTCCAGCAGTTTAATACATCCATAAAGCAGGCAGCCGGTTCCGTTTCGGCCTCTGTCAGAGAGAACCAGGATAAGATCAGTCAGGTTGTCACCTGGAGCCAGGCCGCTATGGAAATATGGGACAAGTGGAAGCAAAAGAAAAAAACATCGCTTTAATCATAAGAAAAATCCACTAAGGAGGAATCATAATGAGCAAAGATGGAATCAATAGTAAGGATTTTTTAATCGGAACGCTGATCGGGGGAATTATCGGCGCGACAACGGCTTTGTTTCTGGCGCCTAAATCAGGCAAGGAGCTGCGCGACGATCTCGGCAGCCAGGCTTCCGCATTGAAGGATAAGACGGACAGAATGACGGCCGACGCGAAAGAAAAAGGCTCTCAATATGTCAGCATCGCCAAGGACAAAACATCTAACATCACCCAGCTGGTAGCTGATCAGTCAGGCCAGATTATGAATAAAGTGAAGGATTTAAAAGACCGTTCTAAGAGCACACTAACCGAGAAAGCCGAAGAGACGAGAAGCGAAATGCAGGACACGGCCCAAAGCATCAAAGCCGAAGCGGAAGATGCAGGGGAAAAAGCCGGTCAGGCAAATCGCTGATCTTCAATAAGGAGAGATAACAGACATGACAAAGCAGCTGATATCGTCAGAAGAAGAGTTCAAAAATGCCGCTGAGAAAGAAAGCACGTTCGTGTTTTTGAAACACAGCACAACCTGCCCGATTAGCCAAGCGGCGTTTCAGGAGTTTGACGCGTTTGCATCAGAGCATTCAGAAGTGCCTTCTTATTATCTGCAGGTGCAGGACAGCCGGCCGCTTTCAAACTATATCGCCGAGACCTACGGTGTGAAACATGAAAGCCCGCAAGTATTCGTCATTACAAACGGAGAAGTCAAATGGCACGCGTCTCATTCTCAAATCACAAAAAACGCAATAGAGCAGCACCTTTCATAATTTACTGACCGCCGGATGATACCGGCGGTTTTTTTTTGAAAAAAACTATTGATCATTTCAGCCATATCATGTAGGATATCAATATACACTACTTCAACGCATAAAAGCTTAAAAGCGTTTTGGTGATAAAGTAAAATGTGAAGAAATTTATTGTTTCATATTCCTATTTTCGCATAACTGTAGTAAGATGCATGTTAACCATTAAAATAAAACATAGCATAGAAGGGATGAAAAAGATGAGCAACAAGGAATTAGAGAGCCTAAGACAGCAGGCAGACGCACTAAACTTACAAATCCTTAAATTAATCAATGAACGCGGAGCCGTTGTAAAAGAAATCGGTAAAGCCAAAGAAGCACAGGGTGTCAACCGATTTGACCCCGTCAGAGAGCGTACAATGCTTAACCGCATTATTGAAAGCAATGACGGCCCGTTTGAAAACTCAACAATCCAGCATATTTTCAAAGAAATTTTCAAAGCCGGCCTTGAGCTTCAAGAAGAGGATCACAGCAAAGCGTTGCTCGTCTCCCGGAAGAAAAAAGCAGAAGATACGATCGTTGACATTAAAGGCGAAAAAGTCGGTGACGGCGATCAGAGATTCATCGTCGGTCCTTGTGCCGTAGAAAGCTATGAGCAGGTTGCGGAAGTAGCGGCCGCTGCGAAAAAACAAGGCATTAAAATCCTGCGCGGAGGTGCGTTCAAACCCCGCACAAGCCCGTATGATTTCCAAGGTCTCGGCGTAGAAGGCCTGCAAATCCTCAAACGCGTCGCTGATGAATATGACCTCGCGGTGATCAGTGAAATCGTTACGCCTGCCCACATTGAGCAAGCGATTGATTACATTGACGTCATTCAGATCGGCGCACGTAACATGCAAAACTTTGAATTACTGAAAGCCGCCGGTTCGGTTAAAAAGCCGGTATTGCTAAAACGCGGTCTTGCCGCAACGATTTCAGAGTTCATCAATGCAGCTGAATACATCATGTCACAAGGAAACGACCAAATCATTCTTTGTGAGCGCGGAATCAGAACGTACGAAACAGCAACGAGAAACACGCTTGACATTTCTGCCGTGCCGATTTTGAAACAGGAAACTCACTTGCCGGTGTTTGTTGACGTCACACATTCAACAGGCCGCCGCGATCTCCTGCTTCCGACAGCAAAAGCAGCGCTTGCGATCGGCGCTGACGGCGTGATGGCCGAAGTTCACCCTGATCCTTCCGTTGCCCTTTCAGACTCTGCGCAGCAGATGGATATACCTGAATTCGAGAAATGGCTGAACGAATTAAAGCCGATGGTGAAAGTAAAAGCATAATAAAGTGTTCCGTTCTTTAAGGGCCGCCTGTGCGGCCCTTTTTCGCTTCTTCATTTTATTTAATTATAAAATGGAAGTGAACGTTTTCATCACTGGGAAAAACGTGTATAATTTCATGAGAAGTATTTAAATTTGATGAATAATGAAAAATAATGTACACTACTGACTTACGCTTACAACCATAAACGACAGAATGCGAAAACGCACGACATTTCTTTACATAAAGTGTTTATGCTATAGATAAGGATAAGTGTATCCAGTAAAAGGAGTGGTTTCAGTGAGCAACATTACGATATACGACGTGGCCAGAGAAGCAAATGTCAGCATGGCGACTGTTTCCCGCGTCGTAAACGGCAATCCGAATGTAAAACCGACGACCAGAAAAAAAGTATTGGAAGCCATTGACCGGCTCGGCTACCGCCCGAACGCGGTGGCAAGAGGACTGGCAAGCAAAAAAACGACAACGGTCGGCGTCATCATCCCTGATATCTCAAGCATTTTCTACTCGGAACTTGCCCGGGGAATTGAAGATATCGCGACGATGTACAAATATAATATTATTTTAAGCAACTCGGACCAAAACCTCGAGAAGGAACTGCACCTGTTAAACACGATGCTCGGCAAACAAGTGGACGGTATCGTATTTATGGGCGGAAACATTACGGACGAGCATGTCGAAGAATTTAAGCGCTCTCCTGTGCCGATCGTATTGGCGGCATCAGTGGAAGAACAGGGTGAGACGCCTTCTGTCGCCATTGATTATGAACAGGCGATTTATGATGCCGTTAAGCTTTTCATTGAGAAAGGGCATCGCGACATCGCATTTGTCTCCGGGCCGATGGCAGAGCCGATCAACCGCTCGAAAAAACTGCAAGGGTACAGACGGGCGCTTGAAGAAGCGGGCATCCCGTTTAATGAGCAGTTCGTAGCGGAAGGCGATTACACCTATGATTCCGGAATGGAGGCGCTTCAAAGCTTAATGGGCCTTGAGCGGAAGCCGACGGCAATCCTTTCTGCAACGGATGAAATGGCGCTCGGCATTATTCATGCGGCTCAGGATCAAGGTCTGTCGATTCCTGACGATCTTGATATTATCGGTTTTGACAATACGAGATTGAGCCTGATGGTCCGCCCTCAGCTTTCCACAGTCGTGCAGCCTACTTACGATATCGGAGCCGTGGCGATGAGGCTTTTGACAAAACTGATGAACAAAGAGCCGGTTGAAGAGCATATCGTTGAGCTGCCTCACCGCATCGAATTAAGACAATCAACAAAGTCATAAAAAAACGGAAAAGCAAGCTTCACTCTGAGGAGTGGAATCTTGCTTTTTTACTTGAGTAAGGAGAAGATATGAAACGTTTTGATTATCTGACACCCGTTGGATTTATGTTAGGATGTATTATTGTCGCAATCGGAATTCTCTCAGGAACGGGACTTGCGGGAATCAGTTCATTTTTAGATCTGACTTCTTTTTTAATCGTCACAGGCGGCCTTGCCGCGGCGGTCTTTATCAGCTTTCCGCCTCGGGATTTAAAGAAAACCCCTTCTGTTTTAAAACAGGTATTTTCCCGTCAGGATGACAATGTGAAGGACCTTGTCAGAGTATTCGTCAGCCTTGCGGAGCAGGCGCGAAGACAGGGGCTGCTGTCTCTGGAGGACCGGGCGCGCGAGATTAAGGATCCGTTTTTGAAAAAAGGGCTTTTGCTTGCGATTGACGGCTGGGACGAAGAAACGATCCGGCTGGTGATGGATTCTGAGATCGCCGCGATGGAAGAACGACACAGAAAAGGAAGACGCGTTTTTGAAAAAGCTGGTGATTTCGCGCCCGCCTGGGGAATGATCGGGACGCTTGTCGGACTCGTGCTCATGCTTAAAAATTTAAATGACCCGCATACCCTCGGGCCGAACATGGCTGTTGCGCTATTGACGACGCTGTACGGCGCGCTGCTTGCCAATCTCGTGTTTATCCCTATCGCGGCAAAGCTTGAAGAAAAAACGGAAAGTGAAATTTTCATCAAACAGGTTATGATCGAAGGGGTTGTCGGCATCCAATCGGGAAAAAATCCCCGCAACCTCGAAAGTCAGCTCGTCGTTTTCAGCTCAAGAGAAGACTGGCGTAAAGAGCAGCCTGCGAACAAGAAAAAGGGCGCTGTCCATGAAGCTTAGAAGAGAGCGTTTTGAAAGAAGAAACAAACCGGAACATTCCGGCGGTTCACCAAGATGGATGGTGACGTTCGCTGACTTGATCACGCTCATTCTTGTGTTCTTTATATTGCTTTTTTCCATGTCGCAAATAGACGCGGAAAAATTTCAATCAGCCGTTTCATCGATTCATACAAACGGCAGCGGAGGTGAACCGGCGTCATCAGACAAAGCAAACGAAAATAAAGAACAGGATTTGCTGCTGCAGAACGTGAAAACATACATAAAATCGCACCATTTGAGTTCCAAATTAACGGCGAAGCGCGATGAGCGCGGAGTGGTTCTTGTGCTGCAGGAGGCCGTTCTGTTTCAGACAGGAAAAGCGGATGTGCTGAAAAACGCCGAGCCAGTCCTGCATCAGATCGCAGTGCTTTTGAAAACAATTCCGAATGACATTCAAGTGGAAGGCCATACGGACAGCCGCCGGATTTCCACCTATCAATTCCCGTCGAACTGGGAGCTGTCGTCTGCAAGAGCGGCGAGTGTGATCCGGTATTTTACCGCGAAAGAAGACTTTTCCACAAAACGGTTTATTTCAGTCGGATACGCGGATACGAAACCTGTGAAGGACAACAAAAGCCCCGGTCATATGAATGAGAACCGCCGTGTGGAAATTGTCATAAAAAAAACGACCTCCTCGTAAGGGTCGTTTTTTTATTTTGTTTTATACCTCTGTTCAGACCGGATGGCAAAAAGCGCTTTTTCCACGGTTTGGGCGTTTTTTTCTGATATTTCTTCTTTTCGGGGAATCGGAGGATATAATTGTTCAGGGTCACTCCAAAACGCGGGCAGGGTATAGGGCGAGTGTTTCTGCCATTTATGAATCCACTCCTGCGGTATGTGCTCCCCGGGATCAATCCCTTTCATCTCAAGCCATATGCGGCTCCATGCTCTCGGGACGACTCGCCAAATATCGTATCCGCCTCCGCCGACCGCGATCCATCTGCCGCTGCAATGTTGATGCGCTAATAAGTGAGCGAGCCGGGGGATCTCCTGATAGATGGAGATGGTAGTGGACAGGTGTGTCAATGGGTCGTAATAATGGGCGTCCGCTCCGTTCTGTGTCAGGATTACATCCGGCTTAAAAAAAGCCGCGATTTCTGAAGCGGCCGTTTTGTAAGCGTGAAGAAAGGAATCGTCCTCTGTGAAAGCGTCCAGCGGAATGTTAAAAGAATAGCCGTAGCCTTGCCCGCTTCCTTTTTCCAGTACCTGTCCCGTCCCGGGAAATAAATAACGCCCGGTTTCGTGAAATGAAACTGTGCAGACATCTGACCTGTCGTAAAACGTAAATTGAACGCCGTCGCCGTGATGAGCGTCGGTATCAATGTATAACACCTTTGCCCCGTAGTTTTTCTGAATGTATTGGATGGCCACGGCGCTGTCATTATAAATACAAAAGCCCGATGCCCTGCCGCGGAAGCCGTGGTGAAGGCCCCCGCCTAAATTGCAGGCATGCCTCGCCTGTCCCGTCATGACATAATCTGCCGCTGTTAAAGTGCCGCCCACCAGAAGCGACGCGGCTTCATGCATGCCGGCAAAAACTGGGGTGTCTTCCGTTCCTAGCCCGTAGCTTTCTCCTTCTGCGGCAGGAAGCCGGCCCGCCCCCGCTAGTTCAACCGCCTGTATGTAATCCTCTGTATGAACGAGTGCCAGCTCTTCTTTAGAAGCCATGCGCGGAGCGGCGATATCTCCCTCTTCAAACGCGTCCGCCGCCTGAAGCAGCTCGTATGTCAAAAGCACGCGCTGCTGATTAAACGGGTGATCCTGGTGAAATTGATACGTCTGATAAGAAGGCGAGTAAACAAAAACGCTGTCTCTCATGACTGATCCCTCAATTGTTTCGGCCACAAGACATTGTACCCGGCTTCATGAACGCTGCGGATAAAAGGGAGCGGATTCATCGTCTTCACCCGGAAGACGAGTATATTTGCCCCGGCGGAATCATGGGGATAGACGAGCACGCTCAAGATTTGCAGCTGAAGATCGCGGCACATGCAGCTGAGATCAGCAAGGCTTTTAGTCATATCCGTCACCAGAATTTCCACCTGTGATCCCGGCTGGGCTGCGCCTGTCAGGCTGACAAAGGTCCGGAGTACATCGGTTTTGGTTAAAATGCCCGTCAGCTTATGATTTACCGTAATCGGCAGACATCCGATGCCATGCTCATAGAAAGAAGCCGATATTTCCTCTACGAAATCAAGCGGATGGGCGCAGATGACATTCCGTTTCATAATGGTTTCCACTTTGTTTGTCAGAAACGCGACGCGGTCTTCTTGTTCAAAGCTGCCCGGGCCCGCCTGTTTAATGTCTCTGTCTGTGACGATGCCGGCAACGTGCAGTTCTTCGTCGATGACAGGGAGATGGCGGATATGATATGCCTTCATTTTATGTACGGCTGTTTCTATGGAGTCGTTTTTTGTGACGGTGATGACGTCCCGTTTCATGATTTGTTCTGCAATCATCTTTTTATCCCCTTTGTATGTCAGTCAATACATAAATCGCTGATAAAAACGAAGTCTGTCGAACTGTTCAATTGACGCCTGACTGACGTGCCTGCCGATGCGGGCCATCAGACAATTGGCCGGATGAGAGCTGATTTCCGATTCATCCGTTGCAAACCAGACAAGACCTCCGGCATTCATCATCTTTTCCATGATCTTTCTGTACTCCCACACGTCTTTTTTCATCCCTTTTAAATCCCAATGCCAGTAATATTCTGTCGTCATGATGATGTACCGTTCCATCTGTTCATCCATCATGCTGACAGTCAGCAAAGTTTTTCCGACAGAACAGCCTCTGTAGCCGGGAGCGACTTCGATCGCCCCGAGTTCAAGGAGATCTTCCATATTTCCGTCAGACCACCGTTCAAGCGGATCAGGATATAAATACGTCACATAGCCGATAATCGTCTCTCCGTCCCTGGCGATGATGATCCGCCCTTCGGGAAGCCCGGCTATTTCGACTAACGCTTTGTGCTGTTCATGAGGAAGGCGAAAGGCTGTCAGGCCTTCATGAAACTCATACTGTGCTAAGTCCTCTGGAGGAACAGGCCCTTCTATCAAAAGAGGGCCGGCTGCTGTCTGAATAGATGAAGAATGGTACGTTTTATGATGTTTCACTGATTCACCGCCTGTCGGTTCTTAATAAAAACACATCTCCTTTAAGCATAACAAAATATAAAGCGTTTTCAATAGTACGGCAATTTATATTTTAAAAATTGAGAAAACTGTGAACATCTACTATAATTAGTCTATAGATAAGCAAAGGGGGATGTTGCATGAATTTGAAAACGTTGCCAGCGGAAAAGGGGAATTATCATCTGCAAAATTATGAGGAAACATACCGCAGCTTCGATTGGAAAGAAGTCGAGACGGAGTTTTCCTGGCATCAGACCGGAAAGCTGAATGCCGCGTACGAAGCGATTGACCGTCATGCCGAATCATTTCGCAAAAACAAAGTAGCGTTGTATTACAAGGACGCAAACCGGGAAGAAAAATACACGTTTAAAGAAATGATGGAGGAATCGAACCGGGCGGGAAATGTGCTGAGACGGTATGGAAACGTAGAAAAAGGGGACCGCGTTTTCATTTTCATGCCGCGTTCGCCGGAGCTTTATTTTATCATGCTCGGCGCAATTAAAATCGGTGCGATTGCCGGCCCTTTATTTGAAGCGTTTATGGAAGGCGCCGTCAAAGACCGCCTGTTGAACAGCCAGGCCAAGGTTGTCGTAACAACACCTGAACTGGCTGAACGGATTCCGGCGGACAGCCTGCCCGACCTGGAGCATATCTTCATTGTCGGCGGCAGCAAAGAAGCCGGAGATAAAATCATTCATTATGATAAAGCGGCTGAGGGAGAAAGCACGAGACTTGATATTGAATGGATGGACAGAAGAGACGGCTACCTGCTTCACTATACATCAGGATCAACAGGAACGCCTAAAGGCGTGCTTCATGTTCATGAAGCCATGATTCAGCAATACCAGACCGGCAAGTGGGTGCTTGATCTTAAAGAGGACGATATATATTGGTGCACGGCGGACCCGGGCTGGGTGACCGGGACGGTGTACGGGATTTTTGCGCCGTGGCTGAACGGAGCGGCGAATGTGATCGTCGGCGGCAGATTCAGTCCGGAAAACTGGTACGGCACGATTGAAAAGCTTGGTGTCAGCGTCTGGTACAGCGCTCCGACGGCTTTCAGAATGCTTATGGGCGCCGGAGATGAAATGGCGTCCAAATTTGATCTTACTTCACTTCGTCACGTCCTGAGTGTCGGAGAACCTTTAAACCCGGAGGTCATTAAGTGGGGACATAAAGTATTCGGCAAGCGCATTCACGATACGTGGTGGATGACGGAAACAGGCGGGCAGCTTATCTGCAATTATCCGTGCATGGAGATCAAGCCGGGTTCAATGGGGAAACCGATTCCGGGAGTGGAAGCGGCGATCGTTGACAACCAAGGGAATGAGCTTCCGCCGTACCGAATGGGGAACCTCGCCATTAAAAAGGGCTGGCCGTCCATGATGGATTCCATTTGGAATAACAAAGAAAAATATGAATCTTATTTCATGCCGGGCGGCTGGTATGTTTCCGGAGATTCAGCTTATATGGATGAAGACGGTTATTTTTGGTTCCAAGGCAGAGTCGATGATGTCATCATGACATCCGGCGAGCGCGTCGGCCCGTTTGAAGTCGAAAGCAAACTTGTGGAACATCCGGCGATTGCCGAAGCCGGTGTTATCGGAAAGCCGGACCCTGTCCGGGGAGAAATTATTAAAGCATTTATCGCGCTTAGAGAAGGGCATGAGCCATCCGATCAGCTGAAGGAGGACATTCGCCTTTTTGTAAAACAAGGGCTGGCCGCCCATGCCGCACCGCGGGAAATTGAATTCAAAGATAAACTTCCAAAAACACGGAGCGGAAAAATCATGAGACGTGTGCTGAAGGCGTGGGAGCTCAACCTGCCGGCAGGCGACCTGTCCACAATGGAAGATTAAAGAGACGGCGTTGACATGACATCTTATTTATGTTAAAAATGAGTAAGCTTCATACGAAAAGGTTTTGATTGAGACAAGTAGGATATCTGATTGTTCCAGAGAGCTGATGGCCGGTGAAAATCAGCACATAAGATATGCCGAATACACTCATGAACCGCTTTTGCGAACAAAGCCCTTCCAAGGCTTTCAGTAGTGGAAGAACGGACACGGTCCGTTATCAAAAAGAGTGATAAAAGCTTTTTTATGCTTTTATTAGTAGGGTGGTACCGCGATTATATCGTCCCTTCGTTTTAAACGAAGGGGCGTTTTTTATTTCTATAAACAAAGGAGCAGACAAAATGACTAACTTATTAGAAGATTTATCATTCCGCGGCTTAATCCAGCAAATGACGGATGAAGAAGGACTGAATAAACAGCTGAACGAAGAAAAAATCCGTTTATACTCAGGGTTCGACCCGACGGCGGACAGCCTGCACATCGGTCACCTTCTGCCGATATTGACACTGCGCCGTTTCCAGCTTGCAGGCCACCATCCGATTGCGCTTGTAGGCGGAGCGACGGGGCTGATCGGCGATCCGAGCGGTAAAAAAGCGGAGCGTACGTTAAATACTCAGGATATCGTTGTCGAATGGTCGCAAAAAATTAAAAATCAGCTTTCCCGATTTTTAGATTTCGATGCAGGAGAAAACCCAGCCGTCATAGCGAACAACTTTGACTGGATCGGAAAAATGAGCATCATTGATTTTCTCCGCGACGTCGGAAAGAACTTCGGAATCAACTACATGCTTGCGAAAGATACTGTAAGCTCGAGAATTGAAACCGGAATTTCTTACACGGAATTCAGCTACATGATCCTGCAATCCTACGATTTTCTGAATCTGTACAGAGAAAAGAACTGCAAACTCCAAATCGGAGGCAGTGACCAGTGGGGCAACATCACGGCAGGTCTTGAACTGATCAGAAAATCGGAAGAAGAAGGGGCGAAAGCGTTCGGCCTTACCATTCCGCTCGTCACAAAAGCTGACGGCACGAAATTCGGCAAAACAGAAGGCGGCGCGATTTGGCTTGATAAAGAAAAGACATCGCCGTATGAATTCTACCAATTCTGGATCAATACAGATGACCGTGATGTCGTCAAATATTTAAAATACTTTACTTTCTTATCAAAAGAGGAAATTGAAGCTTATGCTGAAAAAGCCGAGACGGCTCCAGAGAAAAGGGAAGCGCAGAAACGCCTTGCTGAAGAAGTGACTGTACTTGTACACGGCCGTGAAGCGTTTGAGCAGGCCGTTCATATTTCTCAGGCGCTGTTCAGCGGCAATATTAAAGAGCTTTCCGCTCAAGACGTCAAGGTAGGTTTTAAAGACGTGCCTTCACTTGAAAAAGACCGCTCTGAAGAACTGTCTTTAGTAGACGTGCTTGTGGAATCTAAGTTGTCGCCTTCAAAACGGCAGGCCCGCGAAGACATTCAAAACGGGGCTGTTTACATTAACGGAGAGCGCCAGACGGATATCGGTCATCTGCTGACGGC
Organism: Bacillus sp. BACIII; assembly: GCF_057836745.1. Taxonomy (NCBI): domain Bacteria; kingdom Bacillati; phylum Bacillota; class Bacilli; order Caryophanales; family Bacillaceae; genus Bacillus; species Bacillus sp. BACIII. The sequence continues at coordinate 183,991 of NZ_CM174437.1, forward strand.
GGAAGACCGCATCGAAGATCAATTTACCGTACTGCGCCGCGGAAAGAAAAAATACTTCTTGATCACATACTGAAAATAAAGAGCAGTCCGGCCGCTCAATGCGGCAGGCTGCTTTTTTTATGTTTTGCGAATACTGCACCGGGAAATGAGTACAGTACATAGTATAAGCAAAACAGGGAAGGGGCGCTGCGCCGTGAATTTCATGTTTACCATTGCGAAAGAAAGATTGCAGCGGGATCATTGGGAACAGCAGCAAAGCATGAACGCCGAAGTCAAAGCCGAAGAAACTGAGGCGGAAGAAGAAAATCCGACCTCATAAAACAAAAGCCTCCATTCCCAAGGGATGGAGGCTTTTGTTTGTCACCATATCAGTCTGACGGCGGCCATCAGCACGACGCCTGTAATGACCGTGATGGATAAGCTTTTCGTCCGCATCGCGCAAAGCAATGTCGGGATGAGGACGATCATTGCTTTCCAATCAAAGGTCAAAGTGCTGTTTGTTTTTACGATCATGCTTTCCGTTACCAAGGCGGTCAAAATGCAAAGCGGAATAAAGGAGAGCCACTTTAAAGCCAATTCCGGCATCTGAATGTTCCGGACAAATATAAACGGAACAATGCGCGGCACAAGCGTAACAATCATGCAGCCGAGTATAATCCAGATCATTTGCGTGCTGATGCTCATTTGTCCGTCACCACCCCGATTGTTGCCACAATTACGGTTGAGACGATGACCGCGATGTGTGACGGGACGAAATACGATAACAAGATCATAAAAATGATCATATAGAGAATAAGGGAGAGGCTGTGTTTCAGCTTTTCCGACGCGGACGACTGCAATTGCAGCACCAAAAGCGCCGCAAACATAGCGGGCAAAGCAAAGTCCAGACCGAGGGCGTAAGGATCAGATATCCATTGTCCGAGAAGCCCGCCCATCACACAAGAAATAATCCAGCACGCATAGGCGGTTATATTGAGGCCGTTCATCCACTTATCGTACAGCTTGCCGTTCTGAACCGCCTTGTTCACCGCTACCCCGAAAGATTCATCAGTAAGCAAAGCACCGAAGCCGATATTCTTCACCAAAGAGTATTTTGTGAAATAAGGCGCGATGGTCAGACTCAGGAGCAGGTGCCGCAGATTGACGATGAACGTCGTTAAAATAATGGCGGAAGTCGGACTCCCGGAAACAAGGAGTGAGCAAATAATAAATTGGGCGGCGCCGGCATAGACCAGCAAGGATAACAAACAAATTTCAAGAATACTGAGGTGTGAGGCAACGCCAACAATGCCAAAAGCAAAACCGACACTCATATAGCCCAGCAGTGTAGGCACACAATCCCGCACCCCCTGTAAAAACGTATCGTTCATTTCCCGGGAAACGGCTGTTTTTTGCACTTCTGTCTGAATCATTTTTATACTCCTTCCTTAGAGATTATAATGATAACGACTAATGAAAAAATCAAAGAAAATACGGTTCACATTTAAATGAACCGATTTCCGGTGACGACATGAAATAAAGAATGGTTTTGTTTCATCAGACCTTCAACTTTTTCAGCTCCGACTTCTTTCACAAGCTCCGCAAACATCAGGTCATGCCTCATATATTCCATGGCCACGAGAACGAGAGCGGGATCTTCTGTTTTAATGGCCCAGGCATTCGTCTGCGGGGAAAAATTGGCGATTAAGACTTCTTTATTATCCCGTGCTGCTATCGTTAATCTTCCGCCCATGCGTTTTTCCGCCACTTCAGGAGACATATTATGATGTGTCGTATTTCCGAGCTTCACTTCCGGAGGGCCGAACACAATCGAAAAGACGGGCAATTTTTCGGCGGCGCGTTTGTTAACGGCCTCTTGAATAAAGGGAATCTGCTGTTCCCAGACAGACAGCCACAATTCTTCCTCGGCTTTTTCAATCATATCCTTCAATTCATTGATGACATGATCATTTGTGCTGATGCGGCGGATGACATTCATCTCCTGCTCGCTTTCAAGCGCCAATAATTTCTCTTCAAGATAGCCGAAGGAGCTCTCGAAGTCATGCCGCAGCCGGTCGATTAATTCCTTTCCGGCCAGCGGGGCATATGTAACCGGATCAGACGGCACAATATGGACAGCGCCTTTATCAACTAATTTACCCAATACTTCATAGATCATTGAGCGGGGGACGCCTGACCTTTTACTGATTTCATATCCGGTAACAGGCGAGTGTTTCAACAAGCCGATATATGCTTTGCATTCGTATTGAGAAAATCCGAATTTCTGCAGTTCTTTCAGAACGTCCTCCATAAACATCCTCCATAGTGGTTATTCATGAAACTACTATAATGTAAGCGGTTGTATGTTGTCAATGGGACTTGAGTGCTGAAAGAACGATTCGCTTGTGTTTCCGCTTTCCAACTTATTTTAGGGCGAGTTACTTGTATGGCTCTTGTGAAAAACGTTGCCGTAGACCCACACGGATGCCGTTTGGTACGATAAATTCAAGAAGTCAAAATGAGGAGGATCATGGTGGAAAACACCTCTAAAATCGCTTTTTTATCAGTGATAAGCAATTCTCTGGTCGTCATGCTCAAAATAGCGGTAGGCATGGTAACCGGGTCTGTCGCAATACTTTCCGAAGCCATTCATTCTTTTTTAGATCTGATCGCCGCCTTCATCGCTTTTATTTCCGTCAGGATTTCAAAAAAGCCGGCTGATACAGGGCATCCGTACGGCCATGGAAAGGTCGAGAATCTGTCCGGAACGATCGAAACAATGCTGATTTTTGCGGCGGGGATTTGGATGATATATGAATGCGTTCAAAAACTGGTAAACCCGGAGCCTGTTCATCTGCCGGTATTGGGAATCGTTGTGATGCTTGCGGGAGCTCTCATTAATTTGATCGTCTCGAAATTAGTAAAAAGAGAAGCTGTAAAGGTTAATTCCGTGGCAATGAAATCAAATGCCCTGCACTTACTGACTGACGTGTACACCTCATTAGGCGTAGCGGCAAGCCTTTTGGTCGTTACATTAACGAAGTGGTACATACTTGATCCGATCATAGGTATGGTGCTGGCGGTGTATATCATATATGAAGCGTTTAAGTTAATGAAAGAAGCATTTCCGCCGCTGATTGACACCCGTTTGTCAGCAGAGGAAGAAAAAACAATTTTAAAGATTATCGAAACATTCCATCACGAATTTATTGAAATTCACGATTTTCGCACAAGGCGGTCCGGCCCGCAGGAGTATATTGATTTTCACATGGTCGTGGCGTCTCACGTGACGATTAAAGATGTGCATGACTTGTGTGACCGCATTGAAAGGGATATTACGGATGAATTTAAACAAGCACAGGTGATGATTCATGCCGAGCCGGAGAGTGAAAGGAAGAAATAAATCAGTTCTTGTATTTTGCGTTTTAACCAGAAAGGCCCGTTTATACGGGTCTTTTTGTTATGTAAATGACTATTTCTATCACGGATTGAGAGAGAAGCTTATACAAGAGAGGCGTTCATTTCATACGTTATGGTGTAAAGAAAGAGGGAGGTGAATACGATTGAACGCTATTTCTGTTAAAGAAATTGAACATGGAGTCGCCGTTGCTCATAGAGAAGGTTTAGGGGAGTATTTGCACCAAGAACCGGTTTCTGGAAAAAGCAAGCGCCGTTCACGCAGCAAAAAACGGACACGCCGGACACATCGTTCACGCAGCCAAAAACGGACGCACCGGACACACCGTTCACGCAGCCAAAAACGGACGCACCGGACACACCGTTCACGCAGTAAAAAACGGACGCACCGGACACACCGTTCGCGCAGCCAAAAACGGACGCACCGGACACACCGCTCACGCAGCAAAAAACGGACACACCGGACACACCGCTCACGCAGCAAAAAACGGACACATCGCACAAGACGGTCCCAAAAGAAACGCCGCTCTTCCCGCAAACGCTGTTTTAAATGCTGACTGTAGAAACGATGATAGATGATCTGCTATAATGGCAATAAAGGGACTGGATAAAAACTCCAGTATTACCTGCGGACACTGAACTGACAACATGACGCTGTTTGTTCGTGTCCGTTTTTGATTTTTGAACAACATGCCGAAGGATAAAACAGGAAGGGATGACGCCGAATGAAGCTGAATGAGGAAATGTATCAAGACTCTGAAGGAAAAACAATCTATTCGCAGGATATCAGCAGCAAGCTTTTGCATATCACGGACAGCGGGCATATCAGCGTTGACTTCATCAGCATAAGCAGGCTGCGGAAGGCTTCGAAAATCGCGATCTTAGGTGACAGCGTCGCCCGGGGGCTGCGTGCGAAATACAGCTTTGGTGACATTCTGAAAGACCGGACAAACGCCGAAATCACCAATCTGTCTGTCAGCGGCGTCAATATGAGCAACAACGGAAACGATAACATTTATCAGCAATCACTTAAAACGTCGGGACAAGATGTCATTATTGTGCAGGGAACAGATGATGATTGGTGCGGCCACATCCCCATCGGCACAGATGAAAAAGATATCACTTCATTTTACGGAGGTTTCTGCCAAGTCATTCAGCAGCTCCGCAGCAGAAATAAAGGCGCGAGCATCATTGCAGTGACCCCGACGAAACAAGCGAAAATGTCAAACGGAAAAATCGTCCGCCGTGATACTGATAAAAATAAACTGGGTTTGAAGCTGGCTGACTATGTAAAAGCCCAGAAAGAAGCCTGCACCCTGCTTTCTGTACCGTATGCCGACCTATTTGATACAGATCTCATCGACCCGTATAATCCCGCTTTCCGTAAAATGTGCATGTCAGAAGGCCTTCATCCGAACGAGACAGGGCATCAAATTATCTTTCAGGAAATCTGCCGAAATTTTTATTATTATTACGGATGAAACAGCACTGAAAGGTTATTTTCGGCTTTTCTCTTCTAAAAGCTCAATCATTCTTTGAGATGCACGCCGTTGCGCTCTTAAAAGCGAGACGATATTTCCGGTAAAACCGATTAAAATGATAAGCAGAAAAATGATTATCCACATAAGCGAACCTCCCGTCGAGTGTTGAAAAACCCACTCTTTATTTTACTTATTATGGATGAGGAAGAGAATAGGTCTAACTATTGGTGTTTCTTTATAAACCCATAAAAAAATGCACAGACTGAACTGGTCTGTGCATTTTTATTTGCTTATTTCAGCAGATTCAATGATTCGCGATTAAAGGCTTCCAAATCGTCAGGTGTTCTGCTTGTTACGATGTTATGGCTGACAACGACTTCTTCATCTTTATAATTGGCGCCGGCATTGATTAAGTCTTTGCGGATGCTGCGGTATCCCGTGATATCTTTCCCTTTCAGAAGGTCGGTATCAATCAGCAGCTGCGGGCCGTGGCAGATCGCAAAAACGGGTTTCTGATTTTCCACGAATGCTTTAGTAAATTCACCCGGGCGATCATCTCCGCGAAGCAGATCCGGTGAAAAGCCTCCAGGGATTAATAACGCATCGAATTCCTTGGCGTCTGCGTCTGAAATCGCTTGATCGATCTTAACTTTCTCACCGTGCTTGCCCGTCACTTCTTTCCCTGCTTCCAAATCTATTGTCACCACGCTGTGGCCTGCTTCTTTAAATGCTTCTGCCGGGCTTGTATATTCAATATCCTCGAATTGGTCTGTTATCAGAACTGCGATTTTTTTGCTCATATGTCATGCCTCCTGTGTAGTTTGTATATGACAAGGATATCAGGCAGATCGCTCTCTCTCAACGTATTTGCTTGGAGATAAAGCATAAAAAAGACCCCTCTGAAAAAGAGGAGCCAAAAGGTACGGAGGCCTGCTGAAACTTGCGTGTTTAACCTGAGATAAGGCAAGAAATCGAACCGATTACTTTTTGTGTCTTTTTTTATGCTTTTTACATCCGCATTTCCCGGGATCGCCCGGATCAATAACCTCATGAATTGTTTCTTCTTGATATACGTGGCGGGGAACATAACGGATATGCTCTCTTTTAATGTGTTTGATGGGATGGACGTAAACCACTTCTTTGTCAGTATACGTGTCAGTCACAATATACTTAGGGTCACAGTAATATACTTTCGATTTTTTACCCATTCATCTCACCTCCCGTACTTTATTAAATGCTGACAAGGGGGATTTTGCATCGGACAAGTACACCACGGCAAGTCCACATTTTTGCAGTTTGCAATAAGGAGCGGATAGTATCTGTATGGTTTTTCCTGAATTCGCTTTAAATTGGGATGGTTAATGCTTTTTAATCAGGGAAATTTATAAAAAAGAATTCAACATAATTCTTTTCTCAGTTCAACGAGATGCTGACATCTTTGGAGGGATTTCTGAATGCTCGATGAAAAAACAATTGAAATCGTTAAAAGCACAGTGCCGGTCTTGGAAGAGCACGGTGAAGAAATCACAGGACGATTTTATGACCTGCTGTTTCAGCATCACCCTGAGCTGCTGAATGTCTTTAATCAGACGAATCAAAAGAAAAAAACCCAGCGTACAGCTTTGTCGAATGCTGTGATCGCGGCCGCCGCCAATATTGACCGCTTGGAAAACATCGTTCCCGTCGTTAAACAAATCAGTCAAAAACACCGGAGTATCGGAGTTAAGCCCGAGCATTATCCAATCGTTGGCAAGTACTTGTTAATCGCGATAAAGGATGTGTTAAAAGACGGGGCTTCCCCTGAGGTCATTCAGGCATGGGAAAAAGCATACGGCGTCATTGCAGACGCATTTATCGGTATTGAGAAGGAAATGTATGAACAAGCGGAAACACAAAAAGGCGGCTGGAAAGACTATAAGGCGTTTAAAATTGATAAAAAAGTAAAAGAAAGCAAAGAGATCATGTCTTTTTATTTAAAACCGGAAGACGGACAAGTTCTCCCCGAATTCAAAGCGGGACAATATATCAGTGTAAAAGTATACATTCCGGATACGGGTTATACACATATCCGCCAGTACAGCTTGTCCGATGTGTCCGGTAAGGATTATTACCGGATTTCCGTTAAAAAAGAAGGGGTTGTTTCCTCATATCTGCATGACCAATTACACGAAAAGGATTCAATTGAGATCAGCGCTCCGGCCGGAGACTTCGTATTAGACCCTGATTCCAAAAAGAATCTGGTTCTCATCAGTGCCGGTGTCGGAATTACCCCGATGATCAGCATGTTAAAGACGGTTGCCAAAACCCAGCCGCAGCGAAATGTTCTCTTTATCCATGCGGCAAGGAGCGGCGAGTATCATGCGCTGCGGCATGAAGCTGAAGAAGCCGCTGAACACTCATCCGTTGCCACCGTCTTTATTTACAGCGACCCGTCCGAACAAGACCGCTCAGAAAACATTCATTTTCGGGAAGGCCGGATTGACAAACAGCTGTTAGAAGAAGTGATGACAGAAAAAGATGCTGATTTTTATCTATGCGGATCACCATCATTCATTAAGGCAATGAAAAAGCTGATTTCCGAATTCAATGCACCGCCGGAATCGATTCACTATGAATTATTCGAACCGCAGCTCAGTATGGTGTGATGAAAGAAGGAAGGACGAGGATTTTAATGTATGAAGCACCCGGATTGGGTGCTTTTTTTATTCTCTTGCAAGGAAGGTTCCGCTGCCCACATACAGGGAAACAAAGATACAAATCAGGGTAAGGTCACCCGCATTAAATGGGATGGAGGTGAATTGTCTTATTGAATATAAGTCCAAGACGGAAAGCCTGTTGGCGCTGAGGAGGAAATAGCGTGAAAATAGGGAGCGTCTTATCAGCAGAAAAAAAGCCATGTGCAGTATGCAATAGAAGAAATAGGGAAAGCAGGATGAGTCCCTGCTTTCTCTATTTCTTCGTGATTCCGTAATATAAAATCACTATCTCGCCAATGGCAAGTACTATACGAATGATAATTAATTTGGATTGCAGCATACTATACGTTAAATCTCACTCAAACAGACTGGTTTGAAAGCACCAAAAAGAATATTTGCACACAGAATATTCCTCTTTCTACATCATAATAGATAGTATTCAATAACTCATCTCTAATTTTTTTTAGAAAAAAAAGAACCAGTCATGCATCAGCAACTCGTTCAATTTTTGTTATGATCAGAATGATTTTAAGTACTTTTGTACTTCAGTTTCCCCTTGTTTAACTGTTAAATTCTCATTTGTGGCTTCAACTGCTTGAGCATTATTAAGAAAAGTAAAACTCAAAACTGATGTTACTAAAAGACTCATTGCAACTTTTTTCATTTGTTTCTCCTTTTTTGTATTTATGGTACTATTATATATTAATTACTTTTAAAGGGAAATCAATACATTTTTTGGAGGTTGTTTATGACGAACGAGTATAAAAGGCCCGTTTTATTTACAGTTTCTGCATTGGTGATCATTTTCCTAGTGTTTTTCTCATTAAAAATCTATAACCATTACAATCTCGAATATCCTAACTGGGAAGGTAAAAGTAAGGATCATAACTGGGAGGTAGTCTTTAAAAAGAATGAAGATGCTCCAAAGGAGTTCAGTGGGGAGATCCTTTGGATTGGCGATAAAGATAAAACTGATAAAACTTATATAGAATCCATAACAATAATGAAAGGTAATAAAACACTTCTTGATTCTTCAGATTTTAACAGCGATATCCCTATGAAAGATTATTCAGGTGGTACCTCTAGCGATGGATCAGCTAAAGAAAAATCATTTTCATTTTTAGAACGCTTAGAAGAATCTGATCTAAAAGGATCTAAGATAACGGTTCAAGTGAAATGGAAACAAGATAACCAATCATTCAGTACGGAAAAGTTCGTTCTTTCAAAGAAAACTATATTTAATCACTAAATTTATTGAGTTTATTCTAACCAGTTCTTAATCTGAACTGGGAGAAGATTTAATTAAATAAGTCCAAGACGGAACGCCTGCGGACACTGATCATTGTACAGATTTACTGTGCTCTGATTGGTGCCCGTTTTTTGTTTCTCGAAAGCGGCAAAGAAATGCTTATATAAATGCATTGGTTTCAATCTGAGGGCATTTCCCAAAAGGCGGGGAAATGGGGGTGGCAAAGGATGAAACGTGCCGGGATCGGCGATGTGATAAGAGAAGAATATAAATGCCCTTGTGGAAGTGGGCAAGTAGTTTACGGAAAAGAAAATATTCCCAGTTCCAGAAGTATCGAGATTGATTGTTACTGTAAGCAATGTAATGAAAAATACGATTTCGGTAGAGGAACGGCAACATTAAAAAATAATTATTAGTTTGAATTGCGCTCTTCGGGAGGGCTTTTTTATGTTCTCTGTAAACTGCGTCCGGTAAATCGTTCGACAAAATTCGTGAATGGTTCCATTATTATACTCTTTTACCGATAATATCAGGGAGGAGATGATATTATGAGCACAGATATAATAGTTGCTATAATAAACGGCTTGGTGACAATTTTAGTCGGAATTATTACAGCTCGTGTTGCTTAGTTAGGCTCAATGAGAGGTGCAAAGCTTCAAATTGAAAAGGCCAATGCGGATGCCGAGAGAGTTAAGAAGGAAGAAGAGGAATTAGCCAAGAAATTTAAAGTCATTCCTATAAATGGAAATAACGAAAAATATAAAAAAGATTAGTCCGCAACAAATTAGATCAATTAGGGAGCGGGCAGAAGACAAATTAAGTGTATCAACTTATTTAAAAATAAAACCCAAACTTAGCTTTGACACTTACAATGAAGTAAGACATACACTCAATAAAATTAACGATGTTTTGTTTGTTGCCGAAGTCCTTAGAATTTATAAATGTTTTAAAATTTTGAAGGACAATGGCAAACTGAATGATAAAAGCGTAGTAGCAGCAGGAGAAATATATGATGCATTGCAACATTGGATTAAAAAGTTACACATTGAGGAGCATCTTGAATAGAGATGCTTTTTTGCTTCCGGTAAATCAGTCATTGGTATTTACTGATTTTGTTTCCATGTAGTTAATAAGAATCATTTATTATGCTCTACCATTTTTCCGCCTCTAATAATGTGTTAACATGTTTTTTATAAATCAGTATCTTTACAGCTAGTACAAGAAAAAACAAATTGTTAGAAAGTTGTAAGTAGACAAAATATTTCATGTTTTATAAAATGTGGGTGTACTTAAAAACAAGCACCCGGAATTATGCAGATTGGAGAAATCAAAATGACTAATAAGAAAATTATCTTTGACATTATTATGTACATTATTTTCGGTGGGGTAAGTGTTTACTTATTTTCGCAAACTAATTTTGGAACAGGTGCGTTGATTTGTATTATCGTGATTTATCTTGCTGTTATCGCGTATAAAGTCAAACAGTTAGTCAGTCGGGCTGATTCTTAGGGTGCGTTAAGGGGGATTAGTAAGTGAACAGGAAAAAAATTTTGACCGGGGTTTTGGCTGCGTCAATCGCTTCAGGTACAGTTTTACCAACAAGTTCTGCGTTTGCTAAAAGCATTCAAGCACCTTCCTATGAACAGTTAAATAAGGATTTTAAAATCACAAGTGAAGTAATTAAGGATGACGGCAAACTAGTGGAGATTCAATACGCTAAACAAGGTGAGAAACACAAAGCTGTGCTTAATGCAAAAGATCATACTGTTAAAGTTGACGGTGAAGTACAAAAAGGTTTGAACTATGATTTTGATGAAAAGAAAGCAGAGATAGCAAATGGCACTCAAAATTCATCAGCGACAGATACATTCACAACAATGGCCGCGAAACCAAAGGCAGGATATAAGTATGTTGGAACGGTGTCTGGCCATACAAAAGAGTCTAAAAATGCAATCACCTTAGTGGGATCTTTATTTGGAACAATTCCTGGGCTTGGTTGGGGTGCTAAGGCTGCAGGTGTCTTGTTTGCTTACTGGACTAAAGAACGAATCCCTGATGCTTATTACAAATATGATTTGTATGAAAAAGGTGCAATGACTAACTCATGGTATCAATATACTACAACTCAATTTTTTGAAGATAAAGCACATAAAAAGCCGATGGGTAAACCTTGGACAAGCAGCCCAACAAAAATCGACTTGCCTAATAGCTAACTGGGAAAGCAGGTGTTTAAGCCTGCTTTTTTATATTCTCTGTAAACTGCTTCCAATAAATCTCGGAAATACGAATGGCGGTTAACAGTCTGAGGACGGGGGCGGTTTAGAAAGAATATATTGGAGGGAGTACATGGAGACAATTAGTCAAGCCTTTGAGGAATGAGGAAAGAATCTAAGCTGGGCGGCTGAAAGGATGTCAACGCCCAAACGGCTATCCATAGAAGCTTTTTTATGTTGATAGAGCATGCATGGAAACAATTTATGCGCATCGATTTGAGACGTCATGGTTTATTTCGCTCACGTGCTTCTGTTTATCGTGTGTAGTCTGTTCAGGTAAATCAGAAAAGGAATAAGCATGGCAAGGCAACGTGACGAATTAGACAAAATCTATAATACAGCACGCTGGAAGCGAGTAAGAAAAGTCGTTCTGATTAGGGACGGCTATTTGTGTTGTGAGTGCCGTCCTCGTGGATTGATAACGGAAGCGAATACGGTTCACCATAGCATTGCTTTAGGGGAGGATCCAAACCTAGCTTTGATCTTGATAATCATAAAACGATCTGTTTAAAGTACCACAATAGGAGGCACCCGGAAAGAAGCGGTGGGGAGGAGGAACAAACGATTATATGTAAGTAACACTTATAGCGGAAAATATGGAAGGGTTTTTCTCCATAACAGAGAATTTTTAGGGAAGGATATTAAAGCAGGTAAATCATATTCAAAGTCGTATTATCCTAAAAAGACAAAGTTTTTTATGTCCCAACATACTTCGGTAGCCGGCTGGAAAGGTTCACTTCCTGATACTTCCGCTGGAACGTTGGCTCCTGCTCTTGCGAATAAAATAGCAATGCTGTATCCAGAGATAATAAATACTCACAGCAAAAAAACAATGCCTTTACCGGCTAAAGCAAATTTCCCGGTTGTACCTGTCGATAAAAGAACTAAATGGGATAGTAGAACGGATCAAGGTAACTATATAAAGAAGTATATCGACACATACGGTGATCCGAAGTGGAATTGGAGTTCATTCGATATTCACCATGTGCTTCCGCTAAAGTATGGGGGAAAAAATAACTTTAATAATTTGTATCCTCTCCCTCGTGACATGCACCAAAACCTATTAAATCCTTGATGGGATAAATATTAATAAGTAAGAGGTGGCTCAATGGCAGTTTTTGTTGAAAAAACGCTCCAAGGTCTAAAAGAATTAATTGATGAAAAATGCCGCTTGAATATTTTGGGAAATGAAGGAACTCTTTTAGAAACAGAATGTACTTTCTCTAAAGGCGCAACAGATCTGGAGATTGAGAGTTTTGAGAAGAAAATAAAAGTCTCACTTCCTGAAGATTATAAAACCTTTTTAAAATTGCATAACGGAGCCAGAATATTTGATTTGTTGATTTACGGTGAGAATGTAGGTGGGGGTTTGCATATTCTTAATTTAGAAGAGATTGAAAAGTATATGCAAAATGGTTTTTTAGAGCCTCAGTTTATTCCTGTCGCACATCTGTTAGACGGATGTTATTTGTTAATTGACAAAACCAAAATGTCCACAGATCCAAACTATTTATGGTTCCTCAGATTTGTTGAGTATGAACCAATGCAACTTAATTTTGAGATATTCTTAGATAGGTATATTTTATCTCAGGGATCAAGTTTTTGGGAATGGAATATCTATACTGCTGAGAATTATTACAGAACTCACCAGAGTGATGAGCTTTAAATCATCCGTATACGGCCCGTTTCAGCCCATTAAAATAACCAGCAGGAACAATAATGCCTTATAAAAGAAGCATTGAATTTCCTAAGCATGCTATTTTAGCCGAGGAGAAAATGAGGTACCTGGAGGGATTGTAATTGAAAAAAATGATTCTTTGTGCAACTCTCACCTTCGTTACGTTAAGTGGTTTAGCTGCAGTTAAGATTAATCAAGAATCATCAGATATCAAGATAACAGAGCGCCCGGTCGGTACTCTAAAATTAGCAGAGCGGCCAGTTGGCACATAAAAAAAGCCCCGGACAGGGGCTTTTTTTAATAAAGAGAGGGGGGCATCTGTCCACCATTCTGACAGCCCAAAAGAAAAACCCTAGAAATGTTGATATAACAACGTTTCTAGGGTTTAATCCAATGCTCTTTAAAGAGCATTTTACTTAACGAGAGTAGAACTCAACGATAAGCGCTTCGTTAATTTCCGGAGCAAGCTCTGAGCGCTCTGGAAGACGAGTGAATGTACCTTCAAGCTTTTCAGCATCGAAAGTAAGGTACTCAGGAACGAAGTTGTTTACTTCTACAGATTCTTTGATGATTGAAAGGTTTCTTGATTTTTCGCGAACACCGATTGTTTGACCAGGTTTTACTTGGTAAGACGGAATGTCAACGCGGCTTCCGTCAACAAGGATGTGACCGTGGTTAACTAATTGGCGTGCCTGACGGCGAGTGCGCGCAAGACCAAGCTTGTACACAACGTTATCAAGACGTGCATCTAAAAGAATCATGAAGTTTTCGCCGTGTTTACCAGTCATTTTTGCAGCTTTGTCAAACAATGTGCGGAATTGACGTTCGTTTACACCGTACATGTGACGAAGTTTTTGCTTTTCTTGCAATTGCAAACCGTATTCTGATAGTTTTTTACGCTGTCCCGGACCGTGGGGACCTGGTGCGTAAGGGCGTTTTTCTAATTCTTTACCTGTACCGCTAAGAGAGATTCCTAAGCGGCGGGACAGTTTCCATGATGGACCTGTATAGCGAGCCATAATGTGACTCCTCCTTTGGTTTTATTTTGTGGAAAATAAAAACCGTCTGTTCGATCCGACCGTGCACATTTTGTTTTCATGTATCCTCGCTCCAGCAGCAGAGAGTTACACGATACACCTTACAGCTAAGGAACAAAATGCAAACACAGAAGCTGAACAAAAAGGCTGCAATATTTCACACAAAGAACATTATATGATTTTTCTCCGCCGCCGTCAACCATTTCTCCATGAAGACTGCCGGTTTATGATATAATGTACAAAAATGAGTAGTACATGTTTAGGTGATAAAAATGAAAAAACAAACAATCGATGAAGTGACGGCCTTTCATCAGAAAATGCTTTCTTTTTTCTTAACGAAATCTGAATCCGTCTCATTATCCGACTCGCTGTTATGGCTGGCCTCAGCTCTAGAATCCTGCTTTACATCTCTTTCATTGACCCTTTCACCGGCTGAATCCGCACGTTTCACCATAAAAACAGAAGAGGAACCGAATTATGCTCCGCTGAAAGAGAGTGACGGCCGTTTTATGATCAGGAATCAGACGTCCGGCAGATCGTTTTATCTGCGCACGGAAGGCGGGCTGCCGATCCCGGAATCATTGCCTGAGCTCGTTACTCAATTTATCAATCAATCTGTGAGACAGAGCGGGCTGTTTGACAAAACAAAGCATCAGCGGAAAATCCACAGAATGACAGAAATGTTCCATTCGCTTTTAGATCAGGATGAAGTATTGGAAAAGCTGCAGGCGAGTTTGAGGAAGGCTTTCCAGTCTTTCCGTTTTTCACTGTTCATCTCGCAGGACCAGGATACGGACAGACAGCTCCCCGCAAAAGAATTGCATATGGACGGAGAAGACGCCGATCAGTTTGCGCTGCAGGTGTTTTTATCAGGCAGAATGCTCAGGAAAGGCAGGTCATCTGCTTACCTGCCGATCAAAGGCCAGCAGGGGACTTACGGGGTTCTGAAGACGGAGGGAATGCAGGACGCCGCGCTCTCGTGCAGCACGCTGAGTGAAATGCTGCTGCTTACGGGCGCAGCGGGAAAAGCATTTGAAAATGCGCAGCTGTATGAGCAATCGAAAAAAAGCATTGCGAATCTGGAGCTCATTAATGAAACATCGCGCCAGCTGAATCAGCGTCTCAGGCTCACTGATACGATGCGGGAGCTCGCCGCCATCATGACCCAATCGTTTTACGCCGAAGAAGTGGCTTTTTTTCATATTGATCATTTTGAGACGCAAAATCTGCTTCCCGGACATACCGCCTTTTTTAAGACAGAACGCGCCAACCCGTATATCAGCATTGTGAAAGAAAAGCTGTTCGAGGGAGAAAAGGGTGTATTTATCGGCAGCGGAAAGACCGTATTTGGCGAAAATGGCTATGGTTCACTGATGGCGGTGCCGATGATCGAAAATGACACCGTCTTCGGTTTCGCGATTTTATTGAAAAAGGATTTGTATGCTTTTACGTTTGAAATGTATAAGCTTTTTCAGGCGCTCATTCACCATGCGACATTGGCTGTAACGAACTCCATGCTTCGCGACAGGCTTGAGCATCTTGTTCAGACAGACCAGCTGACGGAGCTGTATTCAAGAACCTATTTGGATGAGAAAATTCAATACAGCATGAAAATCCATAAACGGGGTGTATTTATCCTCGTTGATATCGATAATTTCAAACACATTAATGATACATACGGACATCAAACGGGAGATTCGATCCTCATTCAGGTGGCCTCCGTTATGAAAAACCATATCCGGGAGCACGATGTTGCCGCGAGATGGGGAGGCGAAGAGCTGGCTGTCTATCTGCCGAACATCAACGTGTCATCCGGAGAGTGCATTGCCAAAAGGCTCGTCCGCGCCATCCGGGAAAACACCGAGCCGCGCGTAACGATTTCCTGCGGCGTTTCCTGCTGGTCAAAGACTGGCCCTAAGCCGTTGAAAATGCTCGTTCAGCAAGCGGACGAGGCGCTTTATATCGCCAAACGGAGCGGTAAAAACCGGCTGATCATCCATCAAAACAGCACGGCGACGTAAAAAAGGAGCCGGCCTGCGGGCCGAACTCCTTTTTTTATCCTAATCGTTTTTCAAGCGTTTCAACAAACTTTGCTAAATAGGTTTCGTCCGTTTCATCAAAACGGTTTTTCACGGGGCTGTCAATGTCCAGCACACCGATCACTTCTCCGTTTACGCGGATCGGGAGGACGATTTCTGACTGGGAAGCCGCGTCACAGGCAATGTGTCCCGGGAACGCATTCACATCGGCAATCCGCTGCACGGCGCCATTGGAGTAGGCAGTGCCGCATACGCCTTTGCCGAACGGAATGCGCACACAGGCAGGAAGTCCTTGAAACGGTCCGAGTACAAGCTCGCCCTCTTTAGCGAAGTAAAACCCCGCCCAATTGACCTCATGTAATGAATGGTATAAAAGCGCTGACGCATTCGCGTAATTTGCGATCGCATCCGTTTCATCTTCTGTCATGGCTTCGAGCTGTTTAAGCAGAAGCTGATAACTTTTTTCTTTATCTCCGGACTGTTTTTCGACATGAAACATGGAAAACCCTCACTTTTTCTATAATATCAAACAAAGTTCCGGCCGTTCTGCCGGCATTTGTCGAGAAGTTCTTACAGGAACAGCGCCCTTCTGCTTGAATTGTTAACACATAAAGGGGTGAGCCGTATGAAAGTAAGCACCAAAGACAAAATTATTAACGCCGCTGTCCTGCTGTTTAACCAAAAAGGCTATTCCGGCACGTCCGTCCGTGAAATCGCAAAGTCAGCTGATGTAAATGTTGCGCACATCTCCTACTATTTTAAAGGGAAAGGCGGATTAATGGAACATTTAGTTTCCGAGTTTTACGAAGGCTATACTGAAGCGCTGGAAAAAGCCGCCGGCAGTGTGAACGGTGAAGACGCGCAGGAACGCATCCTGCGGGTGATTTTCGATATTTTATCCTATCAGCACGATCATCGTCAATTAACACGTTTTGTGTATCGGGAAGTGACGATTGATTCTGTGCTTATCAGGGAAATTATGTCTACTTACTTAATGAAAGAAAAATATATTTTCCAGCTGGTGATTGAAGAAGGGCAGTCACGCCACAAACGGCTGACGCTGCCCGTGCCGCATTTTATTCTGCAATTGAAATCCCTCTTAATGATGCCGTATCTCCAGCCTCAATATATTACGGAGGTGCTCTATATGCAGCCTCATGAGCCGTACTTTTATAAAAGGTATTTTGAAGAGGTGAAGATTTGGATCGAAAGCGTGTTCCGCCGTCCCGATGCGGCGCTTATGAAGTGACGATGCTTTTGTACGTTTCATAGGAACTGCCGACATCTTCCGCTTGATGGGCATCCGACCCGAATATGAGCGGGATTTTTTTTTGCTTCGCCGTCTCAGCCATCCAATCCTCTATATATACTTCCCCGGCAAACTTCTTTCTGAGTCCGGATGTATTCACATCCAGCTCCATTCCGTGCTTTTTCACGGCGTCAAGACAGCGGGCCGCAAGCTCTCTTATTTGAGAGGACATGCTATAAGGGAAAAGGCGCGCGAATTTTTTGACGAGCGTGATATGGCCGACCCGTTTTGGCTTAAATGGTCCGAGCGGTGTTACAATGGAAGAATACACAGTTTTATAGTATTGCTCATATACGGCTTCAACGCTGCCGAAGTGCGCGGCCAGCTGCTGAAACGCATGCTCATCAAAATCAAGGCATATATAAGACGGACCGGCCTTCAAAAAATGAACGGATAAAATGCCGTCATCCAGTGAGGGGCCGTATGTGTTAAGAAACGCCGCGGTTTCTTCTTCATACCCTGTGATAAAATCGGTTTCAAGCCCCGTCAGAATGCTGATTTGTCCCTTGTATTCCTTTTTCAGCTGTGACAGCCGCTCCAAATAAACCTCCATCTGTCTGAGATCCATTGCGCTGTCTTGAAGCGGTACAGGGTCTTGAAAAGACGGGGGAAGGGGGGCATGCTCTGTAAATGTGATCGAGTCAAAGCCTTTTTCCAGAGCTTTTTCGACATATTGTTTCAGCGTGTCTTTCGAGCCGTGAGGGCAAAAAGGCGTGTGGATATGAGCGTCTCGTTTTTCCATTTGTGTCACTCCATTAAAAAATTGCAGAATCCTGCCGAAATTATGCAAAAAGTTTTTGATTTCTGGTCAAAAAATGTTGGTTACATGGTATCATAATAACAATGAAAACGACAGATTTTCTCAATACATATATTGAAATCTTTCTGAATACATAAAACACCCTGACAGATTAAGAGAACAACAAGGGGGCTCATTATGGAGTTAGTCATCGGATTATTGGTTATACTGCTCGCGCTCTTTGCGGCGGGCTACTTTTTCAGGAAAAAAATTTATACGGAAATTGACCGGCTGGAGTCATGGAAAATTGAAATTTTAAACCGTTCGATAGTGGAAGAAATGTCCAAGATCAAACATTTGAAAATGACCGGAGAGACGGAAGAGTTCTTTGAAAGATGGCGCGAGGAGTGGGATGAAATTGTCACAGCCCATCTGCCGAAAGTAGAAGAGCTCCTTTATGATGCCGAAGAGAACGCCGACAAATACCGGTTTAAAAAAGCGAATCAGGTGCTTGTCCACATCGACGACCTCCTCACCGCCGCTGAATCAAATATAGAAGGCATACTGCGTGAGATCAGCGACCTTGTGACGAGCGAGGAAAAAAGCCGCGGAGAGATTGAACAGGTGCGTGAGCGGTATTCAAAAGCGCGGAAAAACCTTCTGGCGTACAGCCATCTCTACGGTGAGCTTTATAACAGCCTGGAGACGGATCTCGATGAAATTTGGAGCGGCATAAAAGAGTTTGAAGAAGAGACGGAAGGCGGCAATTACATCAAAGCGAGAAAAGTGCTGCTTGAACAGGACCGCAGGCTGGATCAGCTTCAAACATACATAGATGACGTTCCGAAACTGCTCGCGGACTGTAAACAGACCGTGCCGAACCAAATTGCCAAGCTGAAAGACGGCTACCGGGAAATGACGGAAAAAGGCTACAAACTGGAGCATATTCAAATCGAAAAAGAGCTGGAGACACTCACAAATCAAGTGAAACGGGCCGAAAATGCGCTTTTGGAAGAATTGGATGTCGACGAAGCGTCCGCCATTCTTCAGCTGATTGATGAAACCATTCAATCGATGTATGAACAGCTGGAAGGCGAAGTGGAAGCCGGTCAGTCCGTCTTAAGCAAAATGCCTGAACTGATCATCGCGTATGAGAAGCTTGAGGACGAAAAAGACCGCACAAAAACCGAAACAGAGCTCGTCAAGGAAAGCTATCAGCTGACGGCAGGAGAAATCGGCAGACAGCACGCGTTCGAAAAACAGATGGAAACGATCGGCCGGCTTCTTGAGCAGGCGAGAGAAAAACTCGACGGTGAGCATGTCGCTTACTCACTGCTGATTGAGGAAGTCGAGGCCATCGAAAAACAGCTGGAAGAGGCTCAGAAAGAGCACGCTGAATACCGTGAAAATCTGCAGGCGCTCAGAAAAGAAGAACTGCAGGCGCGGGAAACGCTGACGCATCTTCGGAAAACCATTTCTGATACGGCCAGAATGCTGCAAAAAAGCAACGTGCCGGGGATTCCCGAGCAGGTCAAGAATAAGCTAGAGACAGCGAATCATCATATAGAAGAAACCGTCAGCCAATTGGAAGAGCTGCCGCTGAACATGGAGGAAGCCGCCAAACACCTCACCGAAGCTGAAAAGATGGTTGAAGAAGTCAGCGAAGAGGCGAAAGAACTTGTCATTCAGGTGAAGCTTATTGAGCGGATCATTCAGTACGGCAATCGCTTCCGAAGCCAGAATCACATTTTATCTGAACAGCTGAAAGAAGCTGAACGGCTGTTTTACGCTTACAGCTATAATGAAGCTTATGAGATGGCGGCAGAAGCTGTTGAAAAAGCAGCTCCCGGCGCCGTGAAAAAAATTAAAGCTGATCAATCCGCTTCATAGCCGTGCAAGCAAAAACTGCACCCTGATGTACATCAGAGGTGCAGTTTTTTTGTTTCTCACGGAATATAAAAAGCGCCTGCGGCTGATATCGTCAAGCCGCAGACGCTGAATGTTACGATTTTGCTTTATTTAATTCGATGGGCGGACTGGTAAAAAACGTGATGATGCAGCCGATGATCGCTCCGGCGATTCCGGGAAGCACCCAGCCGATTCCCATGCTGTAAAGCGGAAGATTTGCGTTTAAGAATGAATCTAATGATCCGAGCGGAATGCCGGCTGCCTTCAAGCCGTCCAGAATGCTGAAGAGCCCCGTTCCGATCAGGCAGGCGATATAAACTTCCCGTCTTTCCTTAAAGATTTTATCAATAAAGGAAAGGACGATAATGACAATCGCCAGCGGGTAAATGGCTGATAAAATAGGAACTGAAAATGCAATGATCTCAGCAAGCCCGAAATTTGAAATCGCCAGGCTGAAGAGCGTGACAATCGTAACCACCATTTTGTATGATAAAGCGGGAATCAATTTTGAAAAATATTCGCCGCAAGATGTAACAAGCCCGATGCTTGTCGTTAAACACGCAACGGTGATGGCAGAGCCGAGAACGATGTTTCCAAGTGAACCGAACAGGTAATCAGATGAAGCTGATAAAATCTTTGCGCCTTCGCCGAGCGGCCCTACAGCGTCCGTGCTTGTCGCTCCCAAATAGGCCAAAGATAAATAAATGAATGTCAAACCTGCCGCAGCTATAAGACCCGCTTTAATACAAGCGGCCGCGAGCGCTTTACGCTGGGTGACGCCCCTGCTTTTAACAGCGTTGACGACAACAACACCGAAGACGATCGAAGCGAGCGCATCCATTGTTTTATAGCCTTCCAAAAATCCTTTGAATACCGGCGTTCCGGAATATGCCTGATGTACGGCGCCCAGTCCGCCCATCGGAGTGACAATAGCTTTTACGACGATGATTAAAATAATACCGAATTTAATAGGAGTCAAAATCTTTCCGACTCTGTCCACGATTTTGGAAGGATTAAGAGCTAAATAATACGTAATGGAAAAAAAGATCAACGTGAAAACAAATAAAGATAATCTTGGCGGAATGCCATGTAAAAACGGAACTGCACCGATTTCATATGAAACGGTTCCGGTTCTCGGAATCGCAAAAAGCGGTCCGATTGATAAATAAAGCACAACGGTGAAAATAGTCCCGAATACCGGATGAGCTTTATCGGCAAGCCCTTTTGCATCTTTACCCGTTAATGCGATGGCGATGATACCCAAAAGCGGCAGACCAACGCCGGTCAGTAAGAAACCGCCCATCGCTTTCCAGACATTATGCCCAGCCGCTTGTCCAAGCTCCGGCGGATATATCATATTTCCTGCCCCGAAAAAAAGTGCGAAAAGCATGAAACCGATAATAACGGTATCTTTGACAGGTAGTGAGTGTTTCATAAAAATCCTCCTAAATACTATGTTGAAATATTCTGTCAATTAATTGTCAGATAATATAACAAAACGAACATTACTTATTATATGGCAATGTACAGAGAAGTCAATACTCGATTTATTGCGAATTTATATTTACTTTTGTTATGGTAGCATAAATATCATACGATGTACCGTTTTCATAAAAGGAGTAAAAAAAATGATATATTTAGACAACAGCTCAACGACCGAGCCGTATGAAGAGGTATTGGATGTGTACAAACAGACGAGCAGCCGTTATTTCGGCAATCCTTCGTCCCTGCACCGATTAGGAACTGAGACGGAACAGCTCCTTGAAGCTGCTGCTCAGCAAATAAAAAAAACCTTGCGTTTGAAAAATTATGATATTGTATTTACATCAGGCGCGACTGAAGCGAACAACGCTGCGTTAAAGGGAGCCGCCTGGGCAAACATGAGTAAAGGAAGACATATCATTGCTTCAGCGATTGAGCATCCTTCCGTGACGGAAACGTTTGATCAGCTGACAGAGCTGTTTGGCTTTGAGGTCACATATCTTCCGGCCGACCAAGACGGCTTCGTTTCTTTAGAAGATGTAAAAGCGGCCATCAGGCCGGACACAATACTCGTCAGCGTTATGCATGTCAATAATGAAGTCGGCTCCATTCAGCCCGTAAAAGAAATCGGAGGGCTGTTAAAACAGCACCGGAATATTCTGTTTCATGTTGATCATGTACAGGGCATTCATAAAGTCCCGCTGTCTATAGAAGAAGCGGGTATCGACCTTTGCACCATTTCAGGACATAAATTTCACGGCTTAAAAGGAACCGGGGCGCTTATCGTCAAAAAGGGAACGCGGCTCATTCCGCTTATGACGGGCGGCTCCCAGCAAAAAGGCATCCGTGCCGGGACAGAACATACATCAGGCGCCGTTTCCCTTGCGAAAGCGGTCAATCTTTCTGCACGTGACATGAATGAGCGGCTTTCTTCTATGGAGGCGGCTAAGAATGCGCTGATGGAAAGGCTGAGCGGGACGGACGGGATCGTCATCAACACTCCCGTAAAAAACAGCGCCCCGCATATCATTAATTTTTCCGTTCCGGGCATCAAGGCGGAAGTGCTGCTGCACATGCTTGAGGAAAAAGGAATATATGTCTCAACGACCGCGGCATGTTCGGCAAGAGAGCACAAGCCGAGCCGTGTTCTTTTGCAAATGAATAAAGGCGAACAGATTGCATCAAGCAGCATCAGAGTCAGCCTGAACTTCAGCCACACGGCTGATATTACAGAACCGTTTATGGCCGCGCTGGCGCCGGCTGTTCAAAAACTAAAAAAAATGATGAGGTAGCAAATGAATTACGATCATATTTTAATCCGTTTTGGTGAAATATCCACAAAAGGAAAAAACAGACGCAGTTTTATTGAGAGATTAAAACAGAATATCCGCCTGGTATTAAAGGATTATAAAAAGGTAAAATACTTTTCAAACCGGGATCGGATGTCAATTACACTTAATGGAGAAAACCCGGAGGAAATTTGTTCCTTATTAAAGAATATATTCGGCATTCAAAGCTTCAGTCTCGCCATTAAATGCGAAAGCAAGCTTGAAGAGATTAAAAAAACGGCATTAGCCGCGATGGAAGGCCAATATAAACCGGGGAATACGTTTAAGGTCGAGACCAAACGGGCTTACAAGCAGTTTGAATTAGATACGAACGCGATGAACGCTGAGATTGGCGGCCATATTTTGAAAAACACGGATGGATTAACCGTCGATGTGAAAAATCCCGATATTCCGCTTCGGATTGAAATCAGGGAGGAAGCGACATTCCTGACCATTCGTAACGAAAAAGGCGCCGGAGGCCTTCCCGTCGGTTCTGCGGGTAAAGCGATGCTGATGCTTTCCGGCGGTTTTGACAGTCCGGTCGCCGGTTTTTACGCGATGAAACGGGGATTATCAGTGGAGGCCGTGCACTTCTTCAGTCCGCCGTATACGAGCGAACGGGCAAAGCAGAAAGTCATGGATCTCGCGGGATGCCTCGCAAAGTTCGGAGGCAGTATGACGCTTCATATCGTACCGTTTACAAAGACGCAGGAGCTCATCCAAAAACAAATTCCGGAAAACTATACGATGACGGCGACGCGGCGTCTCATGCTGCAGATCGCGGACAGAATCAGAGAAGAACGAAAAGCGCTCGCAATCATTACGGGGGAAAGCCTCGGCCAAGTGGCAAGCCAGACGCTTGAGAGCATGTATGCGATCAATGCCGTTACGGCAACGCCGATTTTGCGTCCTCTGATCGGAATGGACAAAACAGAAATCATCGAGAAATCAAAAGAAATCGGCACTTATGAAACAAGCATTCAGCCGTTTGAGGACTGCTGCACCATCTTTACGCCGCCAAGTCCGAAAACACGCCCGAAAAAAGAAAAAATCGAGCATTTCGAAAGCTTTGTTGATTTTGAACCGCTGATTGCAGAGGCGGCAGCCGGTATTGAAACCATTACTGTTTACTCAGAACAAGAAGCTCACGATAAATTTGCCGGCCTGTTTTAGAACTGTATACAATTACCAAAGTTTTTTTGAATGAGGACATGTGTTTTATCACATTCTATACTCACAAGGAGGTGATACACATGTCACAACAATCAAACAGCGGAAACAGCAACCAGCTTTTAGTGCCAGGAGCTGCACAAGCTATCGACCAAATGAAGTATGAAATCGCTTCTGAATTCGGTGTAAACCTTGGACCGGAAACAACTTCTCGCGCCAACGGTTCTGTCGGTGGAGAAATCACAAAACGTCTTGTTTCTTTTGCTCAGCAAAGCATGGGCGGAAGCAGCCAGCAGCAGTTTTAATCACAACTTCACATAATGGCTAAGAGAGCGGGGAATTCCCCGCTCTTTTTTCATGAATAAAGCTAGAAGGCATGAAGCAATTTATGCATATCTTTATTGTTACGTCCTATGTTTATGTATAATAGGGAAAGAAAGTGAGGAGTTGTTCGTGTTAAAACGAGAAGATTTAATCGCCCCAAAGAACTATAACCTAGTAAATGAAATCGAAAAGTTCAGCCGTTCCAAAGAGAAGAACGCGCTTATTTGGGAGGATCAAACAGGCAGCAAGAAAGTCTGGACATATGAAAAACTGATGGAAGAAACGAATAAAATCGGAGCCCGCCTGAAAGGTCTCGGGTTTGAAAAAGGCGATAAGCTGATTGTCATGGTTCCGAGAGTGCTTGAAGCGTATGCTGTATATTTAGCGATCTTAAAAGCCGGGATGGTCGTCATTCCTTGCTCGGAGATGCTTCGCGCCAAAGATTTGGACTACCGCATTAAACACGCCGAAGTGAAAGGTGTTATCGTTTATCCTACATTTATAAACGCGTTTGATGAGGTGAAAACTGATCAGCTCGTGACATTGGCCATTGGTGAAAATGATGCCGGCTGGAAAAACCTTTTAACGATTGAAGCGGACGGAGACAGTTTTCAAACCGCTGATACAACCAGAGAGGACATGGCGTTTTTATCCTATACTTCAGGAACGACCGGCCAGCCTAAAGGCGTTGTACATACACACGGCTGGGCTTTTGCCCATTTAAAAACATCCGCCGGTGCATGGCTGGATATTTCTGAAGACGATACAGTCTGGGCCACCGCGGCGCCCGGCTGGCAGAAATGGGTGTGGAGCCCGCTGCTTGCCGTTCTGGGAAGCGGCGCAACAGGATTTATTTATCACGGCAGATTCGACGCCAAGACGTATCTGGAGATGCTTGAGCGCCATCAGATCAATGTCTTCTGCTGTACGCCGACTGAATACCGTCTGATGGCCAAGGTGGAGGAATTGGACAAGTATGACCTTTCCGCCCTTCACAGCGCAGTTTCTGCGGGTGAACCTTTAAACCGGGAAGTCATTGACATCTTCCGGAAACATTTCGGCATTAAAGTGAGAGACGGCTACGGCCAAACGGAGAGCACTCTGTTAGTCGGCGTCCTGAAGAATATGGATATTAAGCCCGGAAGCATGGGGAAACCGACACCGGGAAATCAAGTAGAAATTATAAACGATGAAGGCGAAATATGTGAAATAGGCGAAACGGGCGATATCGCCGTGCACTTGAGCACACCGGCCTTATTCAAGGAATATTATAAAGACCCTGAAAGAACGAAAAAGCAGATTCGCGGAGATTACTTTTTGACAGGCGACCGCGCGAAAAAAGACGAGGACGGCTACTTTTGGTTTGAAAGCCGCAATGATGACATTATCGTCAGCTCCGGATATACAATCGGGCCTTTTGAAGTGGAAGATGCGCTCGTGAAACATCCGGAAGTGAAAGAATGCGCCGTCGTGGCGAGCCCGGATGAAATCAGAGGTTCAATCGTCAAAGCTTATGTCGTTTTACAAAACGATGAAAAGCGCAGTGACGCACTTGTTAAAGAACTGCAAAACCACGTAAAAACGATTACGGCGCCTTATAAATATCCGAGAGAAATTGAATTTGTCGAAAGCCTGCCGAAAACGGCATCCGCAAAAATCAGACGGGTAGAGCTGAGACAGCGTGAAGAACGGCTGAAGGCGGATAAAAAAGCTTAATACAGAAAAAGGGTGAGCGGGAGATGAAAGCGATTTGGCACGGCGGCACCATCTATACAATGCTTGACGAGAACCATGTCACAGAAGCCGTTTATACCGAAGACGGCATCATCAGACAGACAGGCAGCTTTCAGGAGCTCCGCGAGACATACGGTTCGCCTGATACGGAGGAAATCGACTTACATGGGGCTGTCATGTTTCCCGGTTTTACAGACAGTCACATGCATTTGATCGGACACGGTGAAAAACAGCTCCGCCTTGATTTGTCACAGCTGACGTCAAAAGAAGCGATACTGCAGGCTGCAAAAGAAGCAGAGCGTGAATTAGAAGATGGCGAATGGCTGATCGGCGAAGGCTGGGATGAAAATCTGTTTGAACAGCCGGTTTACGTAACGAAGCATGACCTTGACCCGCTCTTTCCCGATCGCCCCGTCCTGCTGAAGCGGGTATGCAGGCACGCCGCTGCAGTCAATTCGGCCGCATTGCGCGCGGCGGGGATTACAAACAGTACACCTGATCCAAACGGCGGGATTATCGTCCGGGACAGCGCCGGTCCGACAGGCCTTCTGCTGGATAAAGCCCAAGAGCTTGTGACTCAGGCTCTTCCGCCCGTCTCGCTTCACTATGTCAAACGCGCTCTTCAAACGGCAATCACGGACTGTTGGTCAAAAGGCCTGACCGGCGGGCATTCCGAGGATCTGGCATACTACGGAGACGCGTCCGTTCCCGTTGCCGCGTATGAGTCGTTAACAGGCTGCGGGCTGTTCCCTTTTCGGGCACATCTGCTTGTTCATCACGAAGCCGTCGACAGGTGGAGCGCTCTGGACAAATCGACGGGACCTTATCTGGAATACGGAGCGATGAAAATCTTCGCAGACGGCGCGCTCGGCGGCAGAACGGCTCTGTTGAAAAAGCCTTATCATGATGATCCGTCGGTTTCCGGCGTTCAGGTGCACGATGACGAAACCCTTGCCGCTCTTGTTTATAAAGCGAGACAGAAAGGGATGGAGATCGCCGTGCACGCGATTGGCGACCTTGCATTTGAAAAGGTGCTCGATGTGATCGAAAGATACCCGGCAAAGCCCGGACAGCTAGACAGGCTCATTCATGCGCAAGTATTAGATCACGGTTTGATGGAAAGAGCCGCCCGGCTTCCGATCGGCCTTGATCTTCAGCCGCATTTTGTGGCCAGTGATTTTCCGTGGGTGATTGACAGGCTCGGAGAAGAGCGGATGAAAACGGCTTTTGCCTGGAAAACCCTGCTGTCGAAAGGGCTGCTGTGCGCCGGAGGCTCAGATGCCCCGATAGAACCGGCAGATCCCATTCTGGGCATTCAATCGGCTGTGCTCCGTAGAAGCAAGCAGCATCCGGAAGGTCCGGCCTATTATGAAAAAGAGTGCCTGACCGTGTACGAAGCCATTCAGCTTTACACGGAGGGAAGCGCGGCAATCATCCATAAAGAACATAGCCGCGGACGGATAGCTTCCGGCTATGATGCCGACTTTACCGTTCTCAGCGGCGATCCGTTTAAAACGGACCCGAAAAAGCTTCATGAATTGGAAGCTGTCAAAACCATCGTCGGCGGCCGTATCGTATATGAAAAAGAGGACAGGCGTTAATGCCCGTCCTCTTTTTTTATGATAAAAATGAGCGCTTTACTTTTTCCCAGAAAGAGTTGTCTTTCAGTTTGACCGTTTTGATTTTTTTATCGGATAGTGTAATCTCAACCTTTTTGACATTTCTCGTGCTGAGCGCTTCATTATCAAGTCCGATAATCGGATGCTCATTGCCGTCCTGCACCACCTGCAGTGTCAGCTTCCGATCCGCGCTTAAAATAAACGAAGATCCGAGGGTGCGGTATGTGTTGTTATTCAAAGAGGCCAGTTCGGATACCTGCATGCAGGAAATCAAAGGATCAACAACAGCGCCTGAAACGGATTTATTGTAGGCGGTGCTGCCTGTCGGGGTGGAAATGATCATGCCGTCGCCCCTGAAGGTCTCAAAGTGCAGATCATCAATTAACACATCCATCACAAACGTTTTAATAATGCTTGAACGGATGGAAACCTCGTTTAAACAGTGAAAATGATTGCTGCCGTCCACCGTTACGTGAATGAGCGGGTATTTTCT
This sequence comes from Bacillus sp. BACIII, assembly GCF_057836745.1. NCBI lineage: Bacteria > Bacillati > Bacillota > Bacilli > Caryophanales > Bacillaceae > Bacillus > Bacillus sp. BACIII. The sequence goes on from NZ_CM174437.1 coordinate 211,946, forward strand.
GACCTCAAGCTGTTCCGCGGTCATGCTGTCCGCCATTTTTTCAGGCTCATCGCTGTGAAAATCACAGTACAAATGGGCTTTTCCTTTTTTAGCGATGCCGACATACAGGCAGTCATCACGGAATCCGGTTTTTCTGACGGCCTGCAGAAATGAGCCGTCGCTGCCGATGCTGGCGATAATTCCGGCATCCTCCGGTTGGGCCGCAACTGTAAAACCGTGCGATTTGGCAAGCTGCTTCAGAGAGCTGACTTGTTCTTTTGTTTCGTTGTCTTGTTTGTGAAAAAAATAAACATTGCGGCGAAGATCGGTCATATCTCCATTCCCCTTTGCTGTCATATTTACGTTTTTCTCCCATCAGATATTGTGTTAAAATACCTGTGGCAATAGTGTAACATGTTTCCTGTTTATCCGTTAAGTGAAAGCGCTTCATGAAAAAAGTGAATCTTTTTTTCCAGGAGAACGTACGAATAGTGACAGAAAAGGAGGCAGAACAAATGAATGCAAAAAGATGGATTGCGCTCGTCATCGCCATCGGCATTTTCGGCGTATCAGTCATTGCAAGTGTGACTGTCGGGGTGCTGAAAAATGTCGGAGATACAGGGTCTGACTTTGCATCCCTGACAGATGACACAGAGGAAGTGACGCTTGATAAGGGGAGCCCCGGCAGTAAAATCGCCGTGCTTGAAGTGGACGGCACGATTGAGGATAACGGGGAGTCCGCAGGCCTGCTCAGCTCAGGCGGGTATGATCACAGATCATTTTTAAAACAAATAGAGCGTGCGAAAGAAGATAAAAGCGTCAAAGGAATTGTCCTGAAAATCAATTCCCCAGGCGGAGGCGTGTACGAAAGCGCGGAAATACATAAAAAACTGGAAGAACTAAAGAAAGAAACGAAGAAACCGATTTATGTATCCATGGGCTCGATGGCGGCATCGGGAGGCTACTACATCTCAACGGCCGCTGATAAAATCTATGCTTCACCGGAAACGCTCACCGGCTCACTCGGCGTCATCATGGAAAGCGTCAATTATTCTAAGCTCGCTGATGAACTCGGCATCAAGTTTGAAACCATCAAAAGCGGCGCGCATAAAGACATCATGTCACCGACCCGCGACATGACGAAGGAAGAAAGAAAGATCATGCAGACGATGGTCAATGATTCTTATGAAGGATTTGTCAATGTCATTTCAAAAGGCCGGCACATGTCAAAAGCGGATGTGAAAAAAATTGCCGACGGCCGTGTTTACGACGGCAGACAAGCGAAAAAAATCGGCCTCGTTGATGATCTCGGTTTTTACGATGATACGATCAGCGCGATGAAAAAGGACCATAAAAATATGAAAAACGCTTCAGTCATTACGTATGAGGAAGGATTCGGATTAGGCTCGCTCTTTTCCATGAGCGCAGCGAAAATGTTTAAAAGCGAAATTGATTTTCTGAATATGAAAGAGCTCATTTCGCAATCCGGTTCGCCGCGGATGATGTATCTCTATGCAAAGTAGGGGGGAAGAAAGAATGGACGCAACTTACGAAGGCTTTCACGGCAAAGAAGAGGAAGCCGAACAACAGGGGGCGCTCGACCCGGCTTACGCGGGCTTTTGGATCCGGTTTTGGGCGTTTCTTCTCGATTGGCTGGTGATCTGGGGGCTTAACCATCTCATCGTTTCACCGGTGTTCACGCTGATGAATTTACCGAAAACAAGCGGAATGTTTACAATCTCAGCCTATTCCGTCACAACTTTGATCGTCTACCTCGCCTATTTTGTGTTCATGACAAAATGGTTTCATCAGACACTCGGCAAAATGGTCTTCGGGTTAAAGGTCACTTCTTTGACGCCCGGAAAACCGCTGACATGGGGCACCGTCATTTTCAGGGAAGCAGTGGGGCGTTATATCGATAAAATCTGGATTCTTTATATTGTCATTGCGTTTACGCCTAAGAAGCAGGGAATTCATGATCTTATCGCCGACACAACGGTGATTCACGAAGCACTGTACCGCAAATAAAAGCATTAAACCCGGATAAACATCCGGGTTTATTTTTTTTGGTTTTGGCGATAATGCAGCTAAGGAAGTGAAGCTTATGGGATATGCCGCAGCAGCTGTTATTCTCATTCTCATTTTGTTCTGGCTGCTCATGAGGATGAAAATCCATCTGACTTTCGAATATCTGCATGATAAAGATAACGACAAAATGACGTTTAAACTCTCTGCCTTATACGGGCTGATCCGTTTTAAAAAAACGCTGCCCGTTATTAAAGTAAACAGCGAAGATGCGTCAATTGATGTCAAGCAAGACACAAAATCTGAAATAAAGGGTCAGCACAAAGAGAAGAAAAAAATCACATATGAAGATGTCAAACAGACCATTCACAGAATAGAAATGATTCTGCAGCAGGTCGTCAGAATGCGTCAAATCGGCGCCTCATTTCTTGCGGGAGTCCGCGTGACGAAGTTCGAATGGGTGACGGTTATCGGAATAAAGGACGCCGCCGTTACGGGAATCGCCGCCGGCGGCTTGTGGGCCGTAAAGGGAGGCATTACGGCGTTGCTGTATGACCATCTGCGTTTTATACATAAACCGGTGTGCGAAGTCATTCCGTCTTTTCAAGTGCCTGCATCCAAGACGCATTTGCAGTGTATATTCTTTTTTCGTTTTGGACATCTTATAGGTGCAGCTTTCAAATTGCTCAAATACGGGCGGAACGGACTTTCTATCATACGAAAGAAACAGCCGGTTCCGGTTGCTTCAAAGAATGATTCATCAGTTTAAGGAGGAGCGCACATGGCAGACCATCCCATTCAAGGTTTAATGAAAACCGCTATGGAAAATTTAAAAGAAATGATTGATGTGAATACAATCATCGGTGATCCGGTTGAAACGCCTGACGGCAGCGTAATCTTAACGGTTTCAAAGGTCGGCTTCGGATTTGCGGCGGGCGGAAGCGAGTTTGGAGCAAAACCGGCTGAAAAAAGAACCGAGGACGACGAAAGAAAAGAGCAGAAGCTCCCGTTCGGCGGCGGAAGCGGCGGCGGAGTATCCATTACGCCGATTGCGTTTCTGATTGTCGGAACAAACGGCGTGCGTATGCTTCATTTAGACGAGAACACCCATTTGATTGATAAACTGTTAGACTCCGCGCCTCAAACGATTGAACGCATCCAGCATATGTTTAAAAAAAACGAAAAAGGCCGGAACCAAAAAAGAACGGATATTGATTTATAACAGAAAAGTTAACTGCCGCCCGCAGTTAGCTTTTTTTTACGATGCGGCATAACCTTTGCAGTTTGCATAAAACTCGACTATGATAGAGCTATACATAGATAAGGGAGGAATCAGAATGGCTGAGATTACATTTAAAGGCGGAGCCGTGACGCTGATCGGACAAGAAGTGAAACCGGGTGACCAAGCTCCTGACTTCACGGTTTTGACAAACGGATTAGAAGAGAAGACATTAGCAGATATGAAAGGGAAAGTAACGATCATATCCGTTATTCCTTCCATTGACACAGGCGTGTGTGACGCGCAGACGCGCCGCTTCAACGAAGAAGCAGCAAAACTCGGCGATGTGAACGTTTATACAATCAGCGCCGACCTCCCGTTTGCACAAGCGCGCTGGTGCGGAGCGAACGGAATCGACAAAGTTGAAACATTATCGGATCATAAAGAGATGTCATTTGGTGAAGCATTCGGTGTTTACATCAAAGAACTTCGTCTTTTGGCGCGTTCCGTATTCGTTCTTGATCAGGACGGAAAAGTCGTTTATGCGGAATACGTAAGCGAAGCGACAAACCACCCGAATTATGAAAAGCCTATCGAAGCTGCAAAAGCGTTAATCAAGTAAAGAGAGAAAAAGAGCTCCGGGTGCTGCCGCGGAGCTCTTTTCATGGCAAGGAGGAAACAGCATGCAACACGACCATGTCGGTCAGATTTACGAACTTTTAGATGAAGCCGCCCAAGTAATAGCAGAAGGCCTTCAGCTGTCTTATATTGAGGGGCTTGCGGAAGCGGGAGAGATGTATTTTCTCGAAACGGCCGAACAGCTTCGGCTTCAGGAAAAACAAACCGGACAGCTTAAAAGCCTGCTTGCGAAAGCAGACTTCAAACAATGGGAGTCTGAATGGACCCGCAAGGCATTCCAGCTCGCCATTTTAAAAGGATTGAAAGATAAATCCCATCCGAACAGACAGATGACGCCTGATACGATCGGCCTTTTCATCAGTTACCTCGTGAATAAATTTACGGGCGGCCAAAAAGGCCTGACATTGCTGGACCCCGCCTGCGGCACCGGAAACCTTCTATTGACCGCGGCAAACCAGCTTTCTGACAAAGCGGCAAAAAGCTTCGGCATTGAAATTGATGATGTCCTTCTGAAGATCGCTTATGCCCAGGCGAATCTGCAGGAAAAAGAAATGGAGCTGTTCTGCCAGGACAGTCTTCAGCCGTTATTTATCGAACCGGCTGATGCAGTCATCTGCGATTTGCCGGTCGGCTATTATCCGAATGACGAAGGCGCAGAAGCGTTTGAGCTGAAAGCGGATGAAGGCCACTCATTTGCCCACCACTTATTCATTGAGCAAAGCGTCAAGCATACAAAACCGGGCGGATACTTATTTTTTATGATTCCGAACCATCTGTTTGACAGCGCCCAAAGCGATAAACTGAAGCGGTTTTTTGCGGAAAAAGTGTATATCAACGCCCTTCTTCAGCTGCCGGCTACTCTGTTTAAAGACGAAGCGCAGGCAAAGAGCATTTTAATTTTGCAGAAAAAAGGCGATGGCGCAAAGCCGCCGAAACAAACGCTTCTGGCCAATCTTCCTTCCTTCGCGAACCAGCAGGCGATGCGGGAGATGATGGCAAAATTGGATCAATGGATTCAAAAAGAAAAATAATGGCGAAAAAGCAGGGTGGGGACGCAAAATCCCGCACTGCTTTTTGCTTTTGAAAATGAATGGATATCAGGGTGCTGACACAACTTAAGGAAAGAACATAACATTCCGTAAGACCGAGCCGTCCATTTGGCACAGTACGGATTTATCAGAAAATAATGACTTCATTTTGTAAGCGGTGCCAATATGGATGTTGACTTGAAATGCTGAGTTGACAATGTTTAAATGGAAAAGTCAGATATTTTTTGGACTGCAGTTACGGTCTGGGAAAAAAGAACGAAACAAACGAAGAAGAATTTTGATAGGAGCGTCATTTATGTCTAAAATTATTGCAATTAACGCAGGAAGCTCATCTTTAAAATTTCAGCTATTCGAAATGCCTTCAGAAAAGGTGCTAACAAAAGGTTTAGTAGAACGGATCGGTATTGCCGACAGCGTTTTCACAATCTCTGTTAACGGCGAAAAAAATACAGAAGTGACAGATATTCCGGATCATGCGGTCGCGGTGAAGATGCTGCTTCACAAGCTGACTGAATTCGGTATTATAAAGGATTTAAATGAAATTGACGGAATCGGCCACCGTGTTGTTCACGGCGGAGAAAAATTCAGCGATTCTGTTTTGCTTACGGATGAAACAACCCGTGAGATTGAAGAGATTGCAGAACTTGCGCCGCTTCACAACCCGGCTAACATCGTCGGCATTAAAGCCTTTAAAGAAGTGCTACCGGATGTACCTGCGGTTGCAGTATTTGATACGGCGTTCCACCAAACGATGCCTGAGCAATCTTACTTGTACAGCCTTCCGTATGAATACTACGAGAAATACGGCATCCGCAAATACGGTTTCCACGGCACATCTCATAAATACGTGACACAGCGCGCAGCTGAGCTTCTTGGCCGTCCGATTGAAGACTTGCGCCTGATTTCCTGCCACCTGGGTAACGGAGCAAGTATCGCAGCCGTAGAAGGCGGAAAATCAATTGATACGTCAATGGGCTTCACACCGCTTGCGGGTGTTGCGATGGGAACGCGGTCAGGAAACATCGACCCTGCCTTAATTCCGTATATCATGGAAAAAACGGATCAGACGGCTGATGAAGTATTAAATACATTAAATAAAAAGAGCGGACTGCTTGGCATATCCGGTTTCTCAAGCGACCTTCGCGATATCGTAGAAGCTTCAAAAGAAGGCAACGAAAGAGCGGAAACGGCGCTTGAAGTGTTCGCAAGCAGAATCCATAAATACATCGGTTCTTACGCTGCGAGAATGAGCGGCGTTGACGCGATTATTTTCACTGCCGGTATCGGTGAAAACAGCGTTGAAGTCAGAGAACGCGTGCTTCGCGGCTTAGAATTCATGGGCGTTTATTGGGACCCTGCGCTGAACAACGTGCGCGGCGAGGAAGCGTTTATCAGCTACCCGCACTCTCCTGTCAAAGTCATCATCATTCCGACTGATGAAGAGGTCATGATCGCGCGCGACGTTGTCCGCCTCGCACAGTAATGATCGAAAAAAGCACATCCTTTAAGGATGTGCTTTTTTATTGAATGCTGAAGCACCAAACGTTACGATATGCTTAGTACATAAATGATGAGGTGAAACAATGAGTGTGCATGAACATAAACAGGAGGCCCCGTCAGCGGTGCGCTGCAAAGTGATCACAGTCAGCGACACGAGAACGAAAGAAACCGATAAAAGCGGGCGCGTCATGATGGATTTCATCAGGGAAGCGGGATTTGAGACGGTCGCTTATGACATCGTAAAAGATGAGAAAGGTGAATTGCAGAAAGCCGTTTTATCCGGCTGTATGGATGAATATACAGATGCGGTGCTGTTAAACGGAGGGACGGGCATTGCCGAAAGGGATGTCACCATTGAAGCGGTCACGCCGCTGTTTTCGAAAGAGCTCCCGGGATTCGGCGAGCTGTTCCGCATGCTGAGCTATACGGAGGACATCGGTTCCGCCGCCATTTTGTCCAGAGCGGCAGCGGGTGTGATCCAAAATACCGCAGTCTTCTGCACGCCGGGCTCCTCAGGCGCCGTCAAGCTTGCAATGAAGAAATTGATTATTCCTGAACTGCCTCATGTGCTCCGGGAGATCCGAAAAGACTTATAAATGGATAAAAAGGCTTTGCTCCGCTCAAAAAATTGGGTGGAGTTTTTTTATAAAAAGCTTGAAAAAACAGAATTTACTTGTTACAGTGTATACATACAAAATGCATTTTTATTAATTAAAACTAATTTTTATACAGGGGGAGCTTTTAACATGGCAGAACAGAAAAAAGTTGTATTGGCATACTCAGGAGGTCTTGATACTTCTGTAGCGATAAAATGGCTGCAAGAACAGGGATACGATGTGATTGCATGCTGCTTAGACGTAGGGGAAGGAAAGGATTTGGCATTCGTTCAGCAAAAAGCGCTGGAAGTAGGCGCCGTAAATTCGTATGTGATTGATGCAAAAGAAGAATTCGCCCAAGAGTACGCGCTTATTTCTATGCAGGCTCATACAATGTATGAAGGGAAGTATCCGCTCGTATCTGCACTGTCCCGCCCGTTAATTGCGAAAAAACTCGTTGAAGTCGCGGAAAAGGAAAACGCAGTGGCCGTGGCGCACGGCTGCACAGGAAAAGGCAATGATCAGGTTCGTTTTGAAGTATCCATTAAATCATTAAACCCTGATCTGGAGGTCATCGCTCCGGTCCGTGAGTGGCAATGGTCGCGTGAAGAAGAAATTGAATACGCCGCAAGCCGCGGCATACCGATTCCGATCAATCTTGACAGCCCTTATTCCATCGACCAGAATCTGTGGGGCCGCGCCAATGAATGCGGTATATTAGAAGACCCGTGGGCGGCGCCGCCTGAAGGGGCATATGACCTGACAGCATCTCTTGAAAATACGCCGGACGTTCCTGAAATCATCGAAATCGCATTTGAAGCCGGTGTGCCGGTTTCAATCGACGGTGTGTCCTACCCGCTTGCTGATTTAATTCTCAAGCTGAACGAGACTGCCGGAAAACACGGCATCGGCCGGATTGACCATGTCGAAAACCGCCTGGTCGGCATTAAGTCCCGTGAAGTTTATGAATGCCCGGGCGCAATGACTTTGATTACGGCTCACAAAGAGCTTGAGGATCTGACTTTAGTGAAAGAAGTGGCTCACTTCAAGCCGGCAATTGAACAAAAACTGTCTGAAATCATCTATAACGGTTTATGGTTCTCACCGTTAAAAGACGCGCTGCTTGCATTCCTGAAAGAAACCCAAAAGCACGTCACCGGCGTTGTGCGCGTTAAGCTGTTTAAAGGCCATGCCATTGTAGAAGGACGCAAGTCGGAATATTCTCTCTACGATGAAAAACTTGCGACATATACAAAAGACGATGCGTTTGACCATCATGCGGCAATCGGCTTTATCGAGCTTTGGGGACTGCCGACAAAAGTAAACAGCATTGTGAAAAAGAAGGAGCAGATTGAAGCATGAAGAAGCTTTGGGGAGGCCGTTTTCAAAAAACACCGGAAAAGTGGGTCGATGAGTTCGGTGCATCCATCACATTCGACCAAAACTTAGTCAAAGAGGATATTACAGGGTCTCTCGCTCATGCGGCAATGCTGAAAAAATGCGGCATTCTGACGGAGGAAGAAGAAGGCGCCATCCGTCAAGGGCTGCAGACCCTCCTGCAAAAAGCAGAGGAAGGGACGCTTGAATTCTCTGTTGATTATGAAGATATTCATTTGAACATTGAAAAAATGCTGATTGAAGAAATCGGACCGCTCGGCGGAAAGCTCCATACAGGCAGAAGCCGGAACGACCAAGTGGCGACAGACATGCATCTATATTTGAAAGATCATGTCTCCCATATCATCGGGCTGATTGAACAGTTCCAAAAAGCGCTGATCGAAAAAGCAGAGGCCAATGTCGAGACCATTCTGCCGGGGTACACCCATTTGCAGCGGGCCCAGCCGATTTCTTTCGCCCACCATCTGCTCGCCTATTTTTGGATGCTTGAACGGGATAAAGAGCGTTTCCGTGACGCGCTGAAGCGGATTAACATATCGCCTCTCGGATGCGGGGCGCTTGCCGGAACGACGTTTCCGATAGACCGCAGCTATTCGGCGGAGCTGCTCGGTTTTGACTCCATTTATGAGAACAGTCTTGACGGGGTCAGCGACAGAGATTTTATTCTCGAGTTTTTAAGCAGCAGCAGTATGCTGATGATGCACCTTTCACGTTTCTCGGAAGAAATCATTCTATGGTGCTCGCAGGAATTCAGATTCATTGAATTGGATGATACGTACGCAACGGGAAGCAGCATGATGCCGCAGAAGAAAAACCCGGACATGGCCGAGCTGATCCGCGGAAAAACCGGACGCGTATACGGTGATATGATGGGGCTTTTCACGATTATGAAAGGGCTCCCGCTCGCATACAACAAAGACCTTCAGGAAGATAAAGAAGGCATGTTTGATACGGTGAAAACCGTTGAAGGAAGCCTTCAGATTTTTACGGGCATGATTGAAACGATGACCGTAAACAAAGACATTATGAAACAGGCGACAAAACAAGATTTTTCAAACGCGACGGAACTTGCCGATTATTTAGCCAAAAAAGGCATGCCGTTCAGAGAAGCGCACGAAGTGGTCGGCAAGCTTGTGTACAGCTGTATTGAAAAAGGAATCTTTTTAAGTGATATGGCATTTGAAGAATTCCTTCAAGCCAGCCGTCTCTTTGAAGAAGATATTTATACCGTGCTCGATCCGCACCATGCGGTTGAAAAAAGAATGAGCGCCGGCGGAACGGGTTTTCAGCAGGTGAAACAGGCGCTCGTAAAAGCAAAAGCCTGCGCCGGCGTTTAATTTGCTAAAATTTCCTTCATATTTTCCCGTCATATCAGACACGCTACATCTATAATGATGGGAGGTAGAAGGAATGCGCAAAGAACAAGACCGTTACATCTATGATGAAAAAGAAAGTGAAGAAACGGCCCGGCTCATCTCAGAGGCATACCAAAGCGGTTATGTCGGTCTGGAGGAAGCCTCAGCCCCTTCAGAAAATTAAGCTGTCTGTAAAGACGGCTTTTTTCGTGCGGATGAAGTGCAAAAAAGTGATATTGCCGCTTGTTTATAGTAAAGTAGAGGGAGAAACGACTTTATTTTATTGAAGCGGCAACGTTGCCTGGGGAGGGTATTCAATGTGCGACATGCTCTAATCACTGCCGGCACGAAGGGATTGGGCCGAAAAGTGACTGAAATGCTGCTGGAAAAAGGCTTTTCGGTCACAGTGAATTACAGACAGGACGAAGAAGCCGTCGCTTGTCTGAAGGCTGATTATCCCCGGTGCCATGACAGATTGCAATTCGTTAAGGGCGATGTAACCCGAAAAGAAGATCTCATGCGGATCGCCGATGCAGCCCTTCAGCGGTTTGGAAGAATTGACATACTGATTAACAACGCCGGGCCGTACATATTTGAGCGCAAAAAGCTTGCCGATTACTCCGATGACGAATGGTATGGCATGCTTGAAGGGAATTTAAGCGCCGTTTTCCATCTGTTTAAAGCGGTTATCCCGGTAATGAGACAGCAGCGCTTCGGCCGGATTATTACATACGGCTTCCAAGGCGCAGACCATGCCCCCGGCTGGCTTCACCGTTCCGCTTTCGGAGCGGCTAAAGTCGGGTTGGCTTCGTTAACGAAAACAATCGCGATTGAAGAAGCCGAATCAGGCATCACGGCCAACATGGTCTGCCCGGGTGATATTGTAGGAGATATGAAAGAAGCGTCTATAGAAGAAGCAAGACGGAAAATCGGGAAAGAAAACACGCCGATCGGGAGGTCCGGAACCGGAGAAGACATTGCAAGAATCATCGCCTTCTTATGTGAAGAGGATTCCGATCTTGTCACCGGGACGGTCATAGAAGCAACTGGCGGGCTGAATGTGATTAACAGGCATCAATCCCTGTAAGTTTTTTCGTTTGTCAAAAAGGGAACTTGATAAATATTAATTTTTTATGAGGTGAAAACGATGAAAGTGACTTATCACGGACATTCTGTCATTCAAGTGGAAACGAAAACCCATAACATTATTTTTGATCCGTTCCTAACCGGAAACAGTCTGACCAATCTGAAGCCGGAAGAAGTGAAAGCGGATGTCATTCTGCTTACTCACGGACACAATGACCATGTCGGAGATACAGAGCAGATCGCCAAACAAAACGACGCACTCGTTATTGCGCCGAACGAACTGGCCGTTTATCTCGGTTTTAAAGGGTTAAACGTCCACCCGATGCATATCGGCGGGGCGCGCCAATTTGATTTCGGCAAAGTGAAACTGACACAGGCGTTCCACGGATCGGCGGTCACTGATGCAGAAAACAAAACCATCACATACACCGGGATGCCGGCCGGGATTTTATTAACGATTGACGGCAAAACGATTTTCCACGCCGGCGATACGGCGCTGTTCTCAGATATGAAACTGATCGGGGAACTGAATCACATTGACCTGGCGTTTCTGCCGATCGGTGATAATTTCACCATGGGGCCTGAAGATGCGAAACTCGCGGCTGAATGGCTGAGAGCGAAACAGGTCGTTCCCGTTCATTACAATACATTCCCTGTCATTGAACAGGACCCTGACGCTTTCGCTGAAAGTCTGCCCGGAGGCGTCGGTAAAGTCATGGCGGTCGGCGAGACCATTGAGCTTGCCTGACATATGTGTCAAAGACCTTCTGAACCAAACGTTCAGAAGGTCTTTTTGTGATGACGCCTTTTTTCGGGCGTCTCATTGCGAATGAATCCCCCGTGCCCTTATAATAAAAGCAGAAGACTGTCCTTAGAGGTGAAACGCTTGGCAACAAAGCATGAACAAATCCTATCGTACATAGATTCGCTTCCTGTCGGTGAAAAAATTTCGGTCAGAAGAATTGCGAAAGAAATGAAAGTCAGTGAGGGAACGGCTTACAGAGCCATTAAGGAAGCCGAAAATAAAGGGTTCGTTTCCACTATTGAACGTGTGGGAACCATCCGGATTGAACAGAAGAAAAAGGAAAATATCGAAAAGCTGACATACGCCGAGGTTGTCAACGTGATAGACGGCCAGGTGCTCGGCGGAAAAGCCGGTCTGCATAAAACGCTGAATAAGTTTGTGATCGGGGCGATGGAGCTTGACGCGATGATGCGTTATACGGCGGCGGGGAACCTGTTAATTGTCGGAAACAGAATCAATGCCCACCGCCAGGCGCTTGAAGCGGGCGCGGCTGTTTTGGTAACCGGAGGATTTAATACCGATGACAGCATTATCGAGCTGGCCGATATGCTTGAGCTTCCGATTCTCTCCACAAGCTATGATACCTTTACGGTAGCCGCGATGATCAACCGGGCGATCTATGATCAGCTCATAAAAAAAGAGATTGTGCTCGTGGAGGACATTTTGACTCCCGCCGATCGGACAGTGACGCTGTCTCCTAAAGATAAACTGGAGAAATGGTACGAAAAAAACGATGAAACCGGACACGGCCGCTTTCCGGTTATCGATCAGCAGATGAAAATCCACGGGATCCTCACACCGAAAGATATCGCCGGACATGACAGGTCAGTCCCGATTGAAAAAGTAATGACCAAAAACCCTGTCACGGTAATCGGGAAAACGTCTGTCGCCTCAGCGGCTCAAATGATGGTTTGGGAAGGAATCGAAGTGCTCCCGGTGACAGACGGGAACCACAGACTGATCGGCATGATCAGCCGTCAGGACGTCTTAAAAGCGCTGCAAATGATTCAAAAGCAGCCTCAGGTCGGGGAAAAACTTGATGATATCGTTTCAAGGGGATTTAAAGAAGAGGAAGATGACAAAACGCCGGCCGTTTATCAATATGAAGTCACGCCGCAGATGACCAATCAGCTCGGGACGATTTCTTACGGGGTGTTTACAACGATTTTAACTCAGGCCGCCAGCCGATTTTTACGGTCCCGCAAACGCGGCGAGCTGGTCATTGAAAGCATTACGATTTTCTTCTTAAAGCCCGTGCAGATGGAATCGGTCATTGAAGTGAAGCCGCGCATTTTAGAAGCGGGCCGGAAATTCGGAAAAATGGAAGTGGAAGTGTCAAGCCAAAGCGGCATTGTTTCAAAAGCGATGCTCATGGTGCAGCTGATGGAGAGAAGTTAAGGGACGCATCTCGGTCCCTTGACATTCATTATGCGTGGTCTCTCTCCGCTTCTTTTGCATGGATGGGTTCATAATGCTTATAGGCTTTATACCCTGCCCATGCGCTGCCTGCTCCGATTAAAATGAAGACGCCGCCGATGACGAGGGTCAGGACGGAGTGAAACAGAATCATTTGGTTTACTCCGTACAAAAGCACCAGCGCGCCTAACGCCATACTTGATTTAGCCGAAAAACATTCCTTCTCCAGCGCCCGTTTCGTCTGGATGCCTTTTACTTTGTAATACACGTAAAAGCAGGCAGAAAGCCCGATGAGAAAAACAAAAACCAGCATAAATGAAATCCTCCATTATATGAGTTTGCAAAACCGTTTATACCATTGCTGAAAGATTTTCCTTTTCCACGGATAAAGAGTATGATTAAATGAATAAAAACAAAAGGAGAAAACGATGAAATCCGAATTGATCAGAACCATATCATTATATGACACCATTATCTTACATAGACATGTGAGGCCTGACCCGGACGCTTACGGATCACAGTGCGGCCTTACGGAAATCCTGCGGGAAACGTATCCCGAAAAAAATATTTTTGCCGTCGGACAGCCTGAGCCGTCCCTGTCTTTCTTATATTCCCTCGATGAGGTGGGTGACGAAGCCTACAAAGATGCTCTTGTCATCGTGTGCGACACCGCAAACCAAGCACGGATCGACGATCAGCGCTACCATTCCGGCGCAAAGCTCATGAAAATAGACCACCATCCAAATGAAGATCCGTATGGCGATCTGTTATGGGTCGATACGAATGCAAGCTCCGTAAGCGAAATGATCTATGAGCTGTACCTGGAAGGAAAGCAGCACGGCTGGAAGCTGAATACGAAAGCAGCTGAGCTGATCTACGCGGGTATCGTCGGTGATACGGGACGCTTCTTATTCCCGAACACCACAAAAAAGACATTAAAATACGCGGGAGAGCTCATTGAGTTCCCATTTTCATCGTCAGAGCTGTTTAATCAATTGTATGAAACGAAATTAAATGTGGTGAAGCTGAATGGCTTTATTTATCAAAATGTGTCATTGTCTGAAAACGGCGTCGCTTCCGTTTTCATTAAAAAAGACATTTTGGAGACATATGGAACCACCGCTTCTGAAGCGTCGCAGCTCGTCGGAACACTCGGAAATATTTCCGGTATTCGCGCTTGGGTGTTTTTCGTAGAAGAAGACGACCAAATCAGAGTCCGGTTCCGTTCAAAAGGTCCGGTCATCAACGGAATTGCCCGGAAATACAATGGCGGCGGACATCCGCTTGCAGCCGGCGCATCCATCTTCAGCTGGGATGAAACCGGTCCGATTCTTGCTGATCTTGAAGAGATATGTAACGAACACAAGTAGAGGGGAGACCCTCTTTCTTAGTGTTCATCTGTCACGGGGATGAACCAGCAGCCGAATTCAGTCAGGTCTTCGTAGACGCGGAGATTACAGATTTGGAGTTCTTTTTTTATGAGGGAAGCGAGTGTGTCTGTTTCTGCATATGCGGAATAGCCTTTTCTGATTCGGTCTGCATGATCTTTTGCCAGGCGGCGTTCACTAAAAACCTCCATTTTCCCTTCCTCCCTTCAGAAGCTTTGAAAATGTCTCATTTACAGTTTATAAAAAAGCGGAGAAAAAAGCGACAGATCTATGGAAATTTTTTAAAAATGACATAATTACGTCGCAAAAGAAATATGAATTTCGACAGACAATCTCGTATAAATCGTCAGTTCCTTTACTTGAGCTTTATATTCCTTTTCATTTATGGTGTACACCTTGTTTTCAATCGTCCGTTTTAAAAGCTCCTTTGTTTTATACACGCTCTCAATATCCTTTGTGATGACTTCAGAAATATCATCTTTCACCTGTTCTTCAAATTTCATCTTATCAGGCTGGGCGATTCTGTATTTTTCCCCATTGATCAGCTTAACATCAACACTTTGGATAAGCAGTCTTTGTTTATTATCCTCATTTAATTTATGAAGATCTTTCTGATAGATGGAGATCTGGTTTTTCAAATCCCGTGCGTGCTCCCGCTGTTTTTCAATTAACGTCACCTGTTCTTCCTGAAACGTTCCGTATGTAAACAGAAAGAACAGCCAGCTGACGATGGCTCCGCACATCATTCCCGCAAAAAAACGCTGCCATCCCGGTTTTTTATAATACTCGGGAATTCTCATGAAGGCATATTCTCCTGAGCCAGCCATGACACAATCAGCCAGCCGGTCTGCGCGCCGCCCATCGCTGAAATAATTAATAGAAGCTGTTTGAAGATGTCGCGCGTGTTGCCTTCAAACAGCCCCCGCTCAAAACTGTATACCGCGTCAAATGTTCCTCCGATGGCCGCGACAAGCGCCCAGATCTTCAGCCTGTTCGCCAATTTTGTAATCGCCGTCAGCGGAGGCTCGCCTGATAAATAAGCTCCGACGCCGCCGATGAGCGCTCCGCCGAGCAAAACGCCGAGGGCGATAAAATAACTGCTGATAAAATTCGCCATAAAGCCGGCTTCCTGATCCATATATACACCACCTCACTTTTCTATCATATTGAGCAAAGCGGACAAGTATGATGATGAGTCAAAAAAGAACATTTGTTTCTTAAGAAAACCCGTCTTATAATGTAGAAAGGCAAAATGAACGTATACGGAAAGGAGTGGCGGCATTGTCTTTTGTTCATCTGCAAGTACATAGCGGCTACAGCCTGTTAAACAGCGCCGCTTCTGTAAAAGATCTTGTTACACAAGCGAAGGAGCTCGGTTATTCTTCATTGGCGCTGACCGACGAAAATGTGCTGTACGGCGCCATTGAGTTTTATAAAGCATGCAAGTCAAACGGAATAAAGCCGATTATCGGTCTGACCGCTTCTATATACACGGACGAAACGGAACTTGAAGCACACCCGCTTGTTCTTTTGGCGGAGACAAACACCGGATATCAGAACCTGCTGAAAATCTCAAGTGCGCTGCAATCCATAGCAAAGGGCGGCATGAAGCGAAAATGGATGAAGAGCTATCATGAGGGGCTGATCGCCATTACGCCCGGTGAAAACGGGTACATTGAAGGTCTGCTGCAAGCCGGGAAATTTGAAGAAGCGGTCAAAGCTGCCGAAGGATTCCGGGAACTGTTCGGAGAAGGCCGTTTTTATTTAGGATACCAGCCGTTCAAAGGTCATGAGACGTTATCGGAAGATATTCTCCGCCTGTCAGCCGAGACGGAAATCCCAGTCTGCGCGGCGGGGGATGTCCGTTATATCAAGAAAGAAGATCAAGATGCGTACCGCTGTCTGTGCGCCATTAAAGCCGGTGAGAAATGGGAGGATCAGAGCGGGAATCTGCCGGATTTACACTTGAGGCCGCCTGAAGAGATGGCGGAGCTTTACACGCGGCATCCGGAAGCGATTGAAGCATCCGCGCGTATCGCCGGGCAATGCCGGGTCGATGTCAGCCTCGGACAGACACGCCTTCCGTCTTTTCCGGCGCCGGACGGCAAATCAGCCGATGATTATTTGGCGGAAGTCTGTCACGAGGGGCTGCGTCTCCGTTTCGGCACTCCTGATGAGCGCGCCGTGCGCCGGCTTGAATATGAGCTGGACGTCATCAGGCGCATGAAATTCAGTGATTATTTTCTCATCGTATGGGACTTTATGAAGTACGCGCATGAAAAGGGCATTGTGACAGGCCCGGGAAGAGGATCTGCGGCAGGCTCGCTTGTCGCTTACTCTCTTTTCATTACAGACGTGGATCCGCTGAAACATTCTCTGCTGTTTGAAAGGTTTCTTAATCCTGAGAGGATCAGCATGCCCGATATTGATATCGATTTCCCAGATACGAGAAGGGATGAGGTCATTCAGTATGTACAAAATAAGTACGGGGCCATGCACGTCGCCCAGATTATCACCTTCGGAACATTGGCCGCAAAGGCGGCGTTAAGAGACACTGGAAGAGTGTTCGGGATCAATCCGAAAGAAGCTGACCAGCTTGCCCGCCTGATTCCGTCAAAGCCGGGAATGACGCTTGAGGAAGCGAGGCGGCAGTCCGCTCAGCTGAACAGGCGGCTGTCTGAATCCGCCGTTCTTCATAAAGTGTTTCAGATCGCCAGGAAAATTGAAGGTCTTCCGAGGCATACGTCAACACACGCGGCCGGCGTTGTTCTCAGTAAAGATCCGCTTTCTGAAGTTGTCCCTCTTCAAGAAGGGCATGACGGCGTGTATTTAACGCAGTATGCGATGGATCACTTGGAAGATCTGGGTCTTTTAAAAATGGACTTTTTAGGTTTGCGCAACCTGACGCTTATTGAATCCATTAAAACGATGATTGAAAAAGAGACGAATACGAAAATTGATTTTTCCGAGATTTCTTACCAGGATGAAAAAACGTTCTCCCTGTTGTCAAACGGCGATACGACGGGCATTTTTCAGCTGGAATCATCAGGGATGAGGAGCGTGCTGAAGCGACTGAAGCCGTCGAGGCTTGAAGATATTGTCGCGGTGAATGCGCTTTACAGACCGGGACCGATGGAAAATATTCCATTATTTATCGATCGGAAGCACGGGCGGGCGCGTGTGGAAGTGCCGCATGAGGATGTAAGAAATATTCTCAGTGACACGTACGGCGTCATCGTCTATCAGGAGCAGATTATGATGATCGCCTCGCGGATGGCAGGGTTTTCATTAGGTGAAGCGGATCTGCTCAGACGGGCTGTCAGCAAAAAACAAAAAGACATTCTGGACAGAGAGCGAAGCCATTTTGTTGAAGGGTGCTTAAAAAAGGAGTATTCTGTAGTCACTGCAAACGAGGTCTACGATCTGATTGTCAAATTCGCCAACTACGGATTTAACAGAAGCCATGCTGTCGCATACAGCATGATCGGCTATCAGCTCGCCTATTTAAAAGCGCACTATCCTTTATATTTTATGTGCGGTCTTTTGACGAGCGTCATCGGCAATGAGGACAAAATATCGCAATATTTGCATGAAGCGAAGGGGAGCGGGATCCAAGTTCTTCCGCCGTCAATAAACAAGAGCGGTTTTCCGTTTGCGCCGGAAAACGGAGCCGTCAGATACAGTTTGCGGGCCGTGAAAAACGTAGGCGTCTCGGCAGTGAAAGATATTTATAAAGCAAGAACACATAAACCGTTCGAGGATCTTTTCGATTTCTGCTTTCGCGTACCTGCAAAAAGCGTTAATCGGAAAACAATCGAAGCCCTTATATTTTCTGGCGCCATGGACGAATTCAATCAAAACCGCGCCTCCTTGCTGGCCTCCGTTGATGTCGCTTTAGAGCACGCTGAACTTTTTCGTGCAGATGATGATCAAATGGGATTGTTTTTGGAAGAATCGTTCTCCATTAAGCCAAAATATGTAGAGGCTGAGGAATTTCCGCTTGTGGACAAGCTTCGGTTTGAAAAAGAAGCTCTCGGTGTTTATTTCTCAAGCCATCCTTTGTCCGCTTTCAGGGATCTCTTGAAAAAACGGAGTGCGCAAGCGATCGCAAAAGCGCGGCAGATGCCTAAGGGGCAGCTGTCGATCGGCGCTTTGCTCGCAGGCATCAAAACGATTCGGACAAAGACAGGTCAGCATATGGCGTTTCTCACATTAAGCGACGAAACGGGAGAAATGGAAGCCGTCGTGTTTCCTGAGCAATACAGAAGGCTGTCTCCACTGTTAAAAGAAGGCGCACTTTTATTCGCCGCCGGAAAAATGGAAGAGCGGCAGGAGAAGACACAATTCATCATGTCATCCGCCTCTCTCCTTGAGGAGACGGAGACAGAGACAGGCAGAGCGCCGTCTGTTTACATCAAAATCGAAGGCGGCCGGCACAATCAGGAGTTTTTGGAAAAGATGAAGCGTATTTTACTGGAGCATAAAGGGGAAACCGGCGTTTATCTTTATTATGAAAAAGACAAGCAGACCATCAGGCTGCCCGACACCTTTCATATTCAGGCGGACCATCAGGCGTTATACCGTTTAAAAGAGCTGCTGGGCCGCGAAAACGTCGTGTTAAAATAGTGGTAACAACAATGGTTTTGTTATACAATTGAAACAATTGTGCTATCTTATTTAAAGATTCTGAAATTTTTCACCTCCAGAGATTGTACCAGTCTATGCGGCAGAATATGTAACAAAGTACTTAAAAGGAGTGTTTAGCATGTCATTAAGAGAAGAAGCGTTACATTTACACAAAGTAAACCAAGGAAAGCTTGAATCAAAAGCAAAGGTGGAAGTCAGAAATGCGGACGATTTAAGCCTTGCCTACTCTCCGGGGGTAGCTGAGCCTTGTAAAGAGATTTATGACGATAAAAATAAAGTATATGATTATACAATGAAGGGGAACATGGTAGCAGTCGTAACAGACGGATCAGCGGTTCTCGGTCTCGGAAATATCGGGCCTGAAGCTTCACTTCCGGTCATGGAAGGAAAAGCGGTTCTGTTCAAAAGCTTCGCGGGCGTGGACGCATTCCCGATCGCGCTCAACACAAACGACGTGGACAAAATCATCGACACGGTGAAGCTGCTTGAACCGACATTCGGCGGTGTCAATCTTGAAGATATTGCGGCGCCGAACTGTTTTATCATTGAAGAGCGCCTGAAAAAAGAAACAAACATTCCGGTTTTCCACGATGATCAGCACGGCACTGCCATCGTAACTGTAGCCGGACTTGTAAACGCGCTGAAATTATCAGGAAAATCCATGTCATCCATTAAAGTTGTGGCAAACGGAGCGGGAGCAGCAGGCATCGCGATCATCAAGCTTCTTTACCATTTCGGCGTTCGCGACATCGTGATGTGCGACTCTAAAGGAGCCATTTACGAAGGGCGTCCTGCCGGCATGAATGCGGTGAAAAACGAAGTGGCCAAGTTTACAAACCAAGACCGCAATGACGGTTCGCTGCAGGATGTCATTAAAGATGCAGACGTCTTTATCGGCGTATCAGTCGAAGGCGCTCTGACGAAAGAAATGGTGGAAAGCATGGCGAAAGATCCGATTATTTTCGCAATGGCCAACCCGAATCCGGAAATCATGCCTGAAGACGCGCGCGCAGCCGGCGCAAGCGTAATCGGAACAGGCCGTTCTGACTTCCCGAACCAGGTCAACAACGTACTTGCATTCCCTGGAATCTTCCGCGGAGCGCTTGACGTTCGCGCGACTCACATCAACGAAGAAATGAAAATAGCTGCGGTTGAAGCGATCGCTTCCCTCGTTTCAGAGGATGAATTAAGCGCGGATTATGTCATCCCGGCTCCATTTGACAAACGCGTGGCTCCTGCCGTTGCGAAAGCCGTTGCGAAAGCGGCGATGGAAACGGGCGTCGCCAGAATTACGGTCGACCCTGAAGAAGTGGCTGAAAAAACAAGACAGCTCACGGTCATCGGCGAATAATAACACAAAAAGAATTGGCAGCGCGTTGGGAAAAACAACGCGCTGCTGTTCAATATACGGACTGCTGGCATTTTTTTAAGGGCAGGTCTTAAAAAAAATTCAGCAGAATCTTTATTTCTTTTGAAAACGCTGACAGATAAGGCTGAGCAACGCTTTTAAAGGTCTGTTATCCGTCCGTTTCCGCCTGCTTTTCAGCAAAAAATGTCGAATGGAGGATGACACCGTTTGACAAAAAAAGTACAATAGTTTCGGTAAAGTTATTATTAAGTCTATCTAATCGGAAGACATGCAGTGAAGAGAACCCTTCACAAAAGGGAGGTAATCATTTGTTAAAGGATATATTCACAAAAAAGAAAAAATATGCTTCCGTGCCGTCTGAGCAGGCAAAACATGATGTTCCGGAAGGCATTATGACAAAGTGCCCCAAATGTAAAAAAATCATGCTCACAAAAGAGTTAGATAAAAACCTGCGCGTCTGCATGAACTGCGGGCACCATTTCCCGATGAATGCAAAGCAGCGCATTGAAATCCTCCTGGATGAAGATTCATTCGAAGAATTCAACCAGGGAATGATATCTGAAAATCCGCTCGGTTTCCCGGGATACTTAGAAAAAATCGAAAAAGACCGTGAGAAAACATCGCAGAATGAAGCGGTTGTTACCGGAAAAGGGACCATCAGCGGATTCCCTGCCGTAATCGCGATCATGGATTCGACATTCCGCATGGGCAGCATGGGCTCGGTTGTCGGCGAAAAAATCACGCTGGCAATTGAAAAAGCGAAAGAGGAAAAAGTCCCATTCATCATCTTTACCGCTTCCGGCGGCGCACGTATGCAGGAAGGGGTCTTAAGCCTTATGCAGATGGCGAAGACAAGCTCTGCATTGAAACTGTTCAGTGAAGAGCAGGGGCTGATTATTTCGGTTATGACCCATCCGACGACTGGCGGCGTATCGGCCAGTTTCGCGTCTCTCGGTGATTATAATTTCGCTGAACCGGGCGCCTTGATCGGATTTGCCGGAAGACGTATTATTGAACAGACGATCGGAGAAAAACTGCCGGAAGATTTCCAGACGGCGGAATTTTTATTAAAGCACGGCCAGCTTGATGCGGTGATTCACAGAAACGACATGAAAGACAAACTCGCATTTCTGCTGGACATGCACCAAACAGGAGGTGAGCATGAGTGGCTGCAAGATTAGAATTTGAAAAACCGGTGATTGAACTGCAGACAAAAATCGCCGAACTGAAAAAATTCACCCAAGATTCGGAGATGGATTTAAGCGCTGAAATCGCAAGGCTTGAAGACCGGCTCAGCAAGCTCCAGGATGAAATTTATAAAAACCTGAAGCCTTGGGACAGAGTGCAGATCGCACGCCTTCCCGAACGGCCGACGACCCTTGATTACATTCAATACCTGTTTACCGACTTTTTTGAGTGCCACGGAGACAGAACATACGGAGACGATGCTGCGATTGTCGGCGGAGTTGCCAAATATCACGGCATGCCGGTTACCGTCATCGGTCATCAGCGCGGAAAAGACACGAAAGAAAACCTTGTCCGCAATTTCGGAATGCCTCACCCTGAAGGCTACCGTAAAGCGCTTCGCCTCATGAAGCAGGCGGATAAGTTTAACCGCCCGATTATCTGCTTCATCGACACGAAGGGAGCGTATCCGGGCAAAGCGGCGGAAGAACGGGGACAAAGTGAAGCCATTGCTAAGAACCTGTTCGAAATGGCCGGACTGACAGTGCCTGTCGTTTGTATCGTCATCGGCGAAGGCGGCAGCGGAGGGGCGCTTGCATTAGGTGTGGGCAACCGCATGCTGATGCTGGAGAACTCGACGTATTCCGTTATTTCTCCTGAAGGAGCCGCGTCCATTTTGTGGAAAGATTCAAGCCTTGCCAAAAAAGCGGCTGAAACCATGAAGATTACTGCGCCCGATTTATTAGAATTAGGAATTATAGATAATATGATTAAAGAAGTGAAGGGCGGAGCTCACCATGATATTAAGCAGCAGGCGGGCTACATTGACGGCATCCTTAAAGAAACATTAAAATCTCTTCTTCCATTGAACGCCGAAGAATTGATCTCACAGCGCTACGAAAAATACAAAGCCATCGGAAAAGTTTCGGTTGAGGATCAATATATCGGGGCAAACTGAATAGACGTGAAGCCTATGGCTCACGTTTATTTTTTGTGTTTTTTGTGATATTCCTTAAATTTTATTTAAAAACAGTTTATTTAATTGTATAATAGGTAAGGTTTCATGGGAGCTCAGGCGTCCCTTTTCATTGTTTTAGGGCAATGATCATGATATGTTTAACATATATATGTTGCTGAGGTGAATAGGAAATGAAGCGTATAGGAGTATTAACGAGCGGCGGGGATTCCCCGGGGATGAACGCAGCGGTGCGAGCGGTTGTGCGTAAAGCTATCTATCACGATGTAGAAGTTTACGGAATTTATAACGGTTATTCAGGATTAATCAGCGGAAAAATAGAGAAACTGGAGCTTGGTTCGGTCGGTGACATCATCCACCGCGGAGGAACAAAGCTGTATACAGCCAGATGTCCTGAATTCAAAACAGTTGAAGGCCGTGAAAAAGGAATCGAAAATTTAAAGAGACTCGGCATTGAAGGTCTTGTCGTGATCGGCGGAGACGGTTCGTACATGGGTGCGAAAAAATTAACGGAACACGGGTTTCCGTGTGTAGGTGTACCGGGTACGATAGATAATGACATCCCGGGAACTGATTTTACGATCGGATTTGATACGGCGTTAAATACCGTAATTGATGCGATTGATAAAATCCGTGACACAGCTACGTCGCATGAGCGTACATACGTAATTGAAGTGATGGGACGCCATGCAGGCGACATTGCTTTATGGGCAGGTCTTGCAGGCGGAGCGGAATCCATTTTAATCCCTGAAGCGGACTACGATATGGAGGAAATTATCGGCCGTTTGAAGAGAGGGCACGACCGCGGCAAAAAACACAGTATCATCATCGTTGCTGAGGGGGTAGGCAGCGGGGTTGAATTCGGAAAACGCATCGAAGAAGAAACAAACCTTGAAACACGGGTATCCGTTTTAGGGCACATCCAGCGCGGCGGATCTCCAAGCGCTTCTGACCGGGTTCTTGCAAGCCGCCTCGGCGCTTACGCGGTTGAGCTTCTGCTTAAAGGAAAAGGCGGACGCTGCGTAGGTATACAAAACAACAAGCTTGTAGACCATGATATTATAGAAATTTTAGAATCAAAACATACTGTTGAACCAAACATGTATCAGCTTTCAAAAGAACTGTCTATTTAAGACGGAAGAAGCTGAAGATTTCAGAAGGAAGTGAACGAGTTGAAAAAAACAAAAATCGTTTGTACAATCGGTCCGGCCAGTGAAAGTGTAGAAATGCTGACAAAATTGATGGAAGCGGGTATGAACGTTGCTCGTCTGAATTTTTCACACGGTGATTTCGAAGAGCACGGCGCAAGAATCAAAAACATCAGAGAAGCAAGCAAAAAGCTCGGCAAAAACGTGGGGATTCTCCTCGATACGAAAGGTCCGGAAATCCGCACGCACGATATGGAAAACGGCGCGCTTGAGCTTCAGGCGGGAAATGAAATTATCGTTTCTACAAAACAGGTACTGGGAACGCTTGAAAAATTCTCAGTTTCTTATGAAGGCCTGGCAGACGACGTGTCAGCAGGATCTATCATCCTGCTGGATGACGGTTTAATCGGATTGGAAGTGATTGAATCAAATCCGGAAAAACACGAAATCAAAACAAAAATCTTAAACAGCGGCACGCTGAAAAATAAAAAAGGCGTAAACGTTCCCGGTGTCAGCGTCAACCTTCCGGGAATTACTGAAAAAGACGCTAAAGACATCGTCTTCGGTATCGAGCAAGGCGTTGATTTCATCGCTGCGTCATTTGTACGCCGCTCTACGGATGTTCTGGAAATCCGCGAACTGCTTGAAGAGCATAACGCGTCTGACATTCAAATCATCCCTAAAATTGAGAACCAGGAAGGCGTAGACAATCTGGATGCGATCCTGGAAGTATCTGACGGCTTAATGGTAGCGCGCGGAGACCTCGGCGTAGAGATTCCGGCTGAAGAAGTGCCGCTCGTGCAAAAAGAAATGATCAAAAAATGCAACGCGCTCGGCAAACCGGTTATTACCGCGACTCAAATGCTTGACAGCATGCAGCGCAACCCACGTCCGACACGCGCTGAAGCAAGTGACGTTGCCAATGCTATTTTCGACGGCACAGATGCGATCATGCTTTCCGGTGAGACGGCTGCGGGACAATATCCTGTTGAGGCGGTTCAAACAATGTTTAACATCGCCACACGTACGGAAGAATCTCTGAACTACAAAGAAATTCTGTCTAAACGCAGAGATCAGGTCGGCATGACGATTACCGATGCAATTGGCCAATCCGTTGCACACACGGCGATCAATCTGAACGCGGCAGCTATCGTTACGCCTACAGAAAGCGGCCATACGGCGCGTATGATCGCGAAATACCGTCCGCAGGCTCCGATTGTAGCCGTTACAGTGAATGAGTCTGTATCACGCAAACTCGGCCTTGTATTCGGTGTCTTCCCGGCAAGCGGCCAAAACGCGAATTCTACAGATGAAATGCTTGAAGATGCAGTTCAAAAATCACTTGACAGCGGAATCGTGAAACACGGTGATTTGATTGTCATTACAGCCGGTTCTGTCGGTGAATCAGGTACGACGAATCTGATGAAAGTTCACACTGTCGGCAGCATTATCGCAAAAGGACAAGGCATCGGACGCAAATCAGCATTCGGTCCGGTTGTTGTTGCAAAAAATGCGAAGGAAGCTGAACAAAAAATGACAGACGGCGCAGTATTGGTTGCTTCAAGCACTGACCGTGACATGATCGCTTCGCTTGAAAAAGCATCAGCGCTCATCACGGAAGAAGGCGGACTGACAAGCCATGCAGCAGTAGTCGGTTTAAGCTTGGGCATTCCGGTTATCGTCGGTCTGGAGAACGCAACTTCAGTTTTAGCAGAAGGACAGGTTATCACAGTTGACGCTGCCCGCGGCGCTGTGTATGAAGGCCGCGCAAGCGTTCTTTAAACAGCTTTAAACAAGAGAGGGGGGTTCTCCCTTCTCTTTTGTCTTTAGGTTGATTTTCCTATTCCCATGCGGACGGTGACGCGCTTTTAGAAGGGCAGGAGGGCAGAAAAATGAGAGTGTTATTCTTACTGTTTATCGTGTGTCCGGCAATTGAAATCGGCTTGTTTCTGCTGGCGGGAAAATGGCTCGGCGTTTTTCCGACCGTCCTTCTCATCATTTTGACAGGCGTGCTGGGCGCCTTGGTGGCAAAAAGACAGGGAATTGATGTATATCATCGGGTAATGCGCGACCTGCAGCACGGCAGCATGCCGGGGGACGCGCTTCTTGATGGAATATGCGTCTTTATCGGAGGCCTGCTTTTGATGCTTCCGGGTTTTTTGTCCGATATTGCAGGGGCTTGTCTTCTGATTCCGTTCACTCGGAACCGCATGAAGCCGCTTTTGTTCAAATGGCTGAGAGGAATGTCAAAAAACAAGCGGATCATTATCAAATAAAAACGGCAGCCTTCTTGCAGGGCTGCTGTTTTTATTTGGACTGGACAGTAATATAGGCCCATATTTCTTTTAAAGCGCCCGTTGTGATAAAGGCCTGAATGAAAACGAGCAGCGCAGGCCCCGCAGCCAGTCCTAAAATTCCGAACAGCTTAAAACCGGCAAACAGGGCGATTAAGGTCGCAAGCGGATCAAGCCCGATTGACTTGCTTAAAATCTTCGGCTCCGTCAGCTGGCGCTGAATGAGAACCACTATATATAAAATACCGAGACCGATCGCTTGGGGAAGCTGACCGGCAATGGCCAAATACATAATCCAGGGAACAAATACCGATCCGGCGCCGAGATACGGGAGAAGATCCACCAGGCCGATAAAAAAGGCAATGGTCGCCGCATGCTCAATTCCTAAAAGAAACAGTCCGATAAAGACAATGATCATCGTAAAAAGGATGAGCACGGCCTGCGCCTTAATGAAACCGGCCATCGCTTTTTTCAGTTCTCCCGACACGGCCTTGGCGTTTGCCGAAACGCGTTCCGGAAGAATGGAATAAAGCATCGCTTTCAGCTTGTGCCAGTCCTTAGTCATAAAAAAAGTCGCCAGCATTGCGAATACGAAGACAGCAGCCGTATTGGGAAGGAAGGCAATCCATTTCGGCACCAGCTCTAAAAGATGTGAAAGCATCAGCCCCGCATTTTTAGCGGCTGTATCACCAAGGGTCTGGATATGCGTCACGATGGATGCCTGCTGATTGGTTTCCAGCCCGTTAAATAAGACAGTCAGCTCGTGGTACAATGGCTGAATGCGGGAAGTGAAGAACTCCTCGCAATACGTTATAAAGGCGCTGATATGGGGAGGGAGCGTTTTGGCCAGATAGGCGGTTCCCGAGATGATTTCCGCAACGAGAAAAGTCGCAGCGCCAAGAAGAATCAGCAAAAAGAAGGCCAGGACAATGACTGTATTGACTGATCGGGGCAGCCCTGTCACTTTGTCCAGCCAGTCAACAACGGGAATAATCGCCGATGACAGAATAAGGGCGATCAGAAACGGATAAGTTAACGGGAATGAGGCGTAACCGGCCGCTAAAGCGCCGCCGGCCGCAGCTAGTACAAACAGCGCGCGGAAAAAAACAGTTGCATAGTGCGGATTCACATCGATCCTCCTCTCGGTCGGCACGTCCTATTACATTAGTTTATTCGTCAAAAAAAAGGATATGAATACAGTTATGATGAAGGATGGTGCTTTCAGGATGTTTACACAGGCGAATTTATTCTTACTATTATTGCTGGCCATCGCATTGATAGCCAAAAACCAGTCATTGCTTTTTGCCGTCGGCTTTCTCATTGTGATAAAAGCTGTCGGTCTTGACCAGAAATTGTTCCCGGTGATTCAGTCAAAAGGAATCAACTGGGGGGTCACCGTCATTACAATCGCCGTTTTAGTGCCGATTGCGACAGGTGACATCGGTTTTAAACAGCTCGGAGAAGCGATGAAATCATATTATGCGTGGATCGCTCTCGGCGCTGGAATCGCCGTAGCCTTAATCGCCAAAAACGGTCTCACCTTATTGGAAAACGATCCTCATATTACAACTGCGCTGGTGATCGGCACGATACTTGCCGTCGCGCTTTTCGGCGGCGTCGCCGTCGGTCCGTTAATCGGCGCCGGAATTGCCTATCTGGCCATGCAGATCGTTAAAATATTCACTTCGTAAGCCGCTTTTTTTGCGGGTGAAATAAGAGTTTGCACCTGCGCATTTTGTCGTTCAGACAAATGCCATTTGCATTATTCTGAGGAATGAAGTGGCTTACCATGTAACAAAGAACTTCGGAATCGATGGCGCATATGGCACGAAGACTGAAGATGCAGTAAGGCGGTTCCAATTGATGAATGGATTAAAAGCTGATGGAATTTATGCACTTGAACCAAATCAAAACTTGAAGTGTTGTTAAAATAAGCTGAGACCCTTTCCTTCAATTTGAAAGTTTGTTAAATTTATAATGAGAATGAAAAAACACAATTCGGTTGGTAGTCCGGATGCATTATTTAAAATGTCAGTAACCTTCCCCTCCTCGGGATGTCCATCATTCTTCAGTAAATTTAGGAGGAGGGAATCGTTATGAAATTAACGGTTTACTACGATGGTCAGTTTTGGGTAGGAGTAATTGAAGTTGTGAATGATGGGAAATTAAGAGCAATTCGTCATTTGTTTGGACAAGAGCCAAAGGATTCAGAAATAATGCATTTTGTGAATAATCAACTTTTACAGACTCTCTCCCGCACTGAACAAGAAGGGGTTTGTGTTAAAACAAAATCTAAGAAGTTAAATCCAAAAAGATTACAACGACAAGCTTCTAAAGAGATGAAAAATATCGGGATATCAACTAAGGCACAAAAAGCAATAAAACAGGAGCTGGAAACAAGAAAAGAAAAGAAAAAACAACTGAATAGAAAACAAAGAGAAAAAATAAAGGAACAAAAATATTTAATCAGAAAACAAAAAGCAAAAGAAAAGCATAGGGGCAAATAGTTGGAGAACCCTATGAAGCTCTCCGATTAAAAAGGTGAGCGGCATCAGTTTTTTCTTCGGACTGATTAAGAAAATAGAAGTAGAAATCGAGCCCTTCTCGAGATGAGGAGGGTTTTTCTGCAATTTATTTAAATTCACTTACATCAGTAAATGAGTCAGTTTCAATTAATGAACGGTTTGATGAGGATATTTAGGGCTGAGTACAAAAGCGAAAATCTTGTCTTAGCTGAAGTAATAATAAGCTCTCTCTTTTATGAAGGGAAAAGACTTTTCGAAGTTATTAGATATTCAAGATGTAATAAAAAATAAAGGAATGCAAATGTTAAAGTGAAGGGAGATGATTACTATGAAAAAAATAATTGTATTGGTGATCTTATGTTTTTCGTTAAGCTCTATCACAGTGGCTGCTGCTAAACAAGAACACGGGCAGAACCCAAAAGTTTCTCAGGAGCTATTTGATTTTTTTATGCATGAGCTTTTCTGTAAAAATATATTAGACAGTGCCCGCGAATTCTATAAGGATGACACACTCTCTGTTACCATTAAAGGAGGCGTTAAATTATCCGAAGAAAAAGAAGGCAGGTATATAGTGAAGTTCATAATTATCCCTCATTCAAAGCTTCCGGGTAAAAAAGGCAAGATTTCAGGAACCGATACATTGACTTTCAGAGTAGACCCCTTCCTTTTGGGTTCTGGTTCAAGGGACAGAGATTCAGCAGTTACATTCCTGCATTTAAAGCATCACAACTCCACAAGGCAAAATTGATAAAACAGGATACTCTACATAGGATATCCTCTTTATGAGGCTAAAATAAATATTATTTACGGAGTTCTGCAGCAGGATCAGAGGAAAAGCATTGAAACTTGTCGAGGTGGTATTTTTTACTTATATGAAGTAAATGACCTTGATAGCGTCTTTGATCTTTCTTTGGTTATTTCAGAACACTGTGAGAAGCATGGACTCTATAAAGAGGCGCTTGAATTTTCTAAGCATGCTATTTTAGCCGAGGAGAAAATGAGGCACCTGGAGGGATTATAATTGAAAAAAATGATTCTTTGTGCAGCCCTAACTTTCGTTACGTTAAGTGGTTTAGCTGTAGTCAAGATTAATCAAGAATCATCAGATGTTAAAATAACAGAGCGCCCGGTGGGTACACTAAAATTAGCAGAGCGGCCAGTTGGCACATAAAAAAGCCCCGGATAGGGTTTTTTTTTTTGCGCTTTTCTGGAGTTCATTTGTGAATAACCCGGGTAGTGGAGTGGTGCGAACTCCCAAAGCTCCCCCAAATGAAAACATGAGAATACATGGTTTTACAAAGCGTCTGAAAGCGAGCGATTAAATAAATTAACGGAAAACCTTGATATATAGGGCTTTTAAAACATTTTTAGTTAAAAGTCTACAAATTAATCTGATTATTGTTTATAATAAGAATAGGCTTAAACTTAAATAAGCTTATAAGAATTTGTTATGTTCCTCTATAAGCATACCGGTTATGTAACCGCAATCATTGAAATGTAAGCATTTTCTTAAAGGGGAAAGGGAGTGTTTACATGACTCATTTTAAGTAAGCCGTATGTTTTATGTACTCTTTAAAGGGGAATTTTGATTGAAAAGGAGAGGTTGAATATGACAGCAACACGCGGTCTTGAAGGGGTTGTAGCAACAACATCATCTGTAAGCTCTATTATCGACGATACCCTTACATATGTAGGGTACGATATTGACGACTTGACAGAGAATGCAAGTTTTGAAGAAATCATTTATTTGCTGTGGCATCTGCGCCTGCCGAATAAAACAGAGCTTGCTGAACTGAGAAAACAGCTTGCGAAAGAAGCTGCCGTTCCACAAGAAATCATTGAGCACTTCAAATCCTATCCCCTCAATAACGTGCATCCAATGGCTGCGCTCCGGACGGCGATTTCATTACTCGGTCTGACTGACAGTGAAGCCGATGTCATGAATCCGGAAGCGAACTACAGAAAAGCCATCCGTCTGCAGGCGAAGGTGCCGGGCATTGTCGCCGCTTTCTCAAGAATCCGCAAAGGACTTGATCCTGTTGAACCGAAGGAAGAGTACGGTATTGCGGAGAACTTCCTTTACACCTTAAATGGTGAAGATCCTTCTCCGATCGAAGTGGAAGCGTTTAACAAAGCGCTCATTCTTCATGCGGA
Organism: Bacillus sp. BACIII; assembly: GCF_057836745.1. NCBI lineage: Bacteria > Bacillati > Bacillota > Bacilli > Caryophanales > Bacillaceae > Bacillus > Bacillus sp. BACIII. Next base: position 242,699 of record NZ_CM174437.1, read on the forward strand.
TCATGAGCTGAATGCATCAACATTTACGGCGAGAGTATGTGTCGCCACCTTATCCGATATTTACTCAGGCATCACGGCGGCCATCGGCGCATTAAAAGGACCGCTTCACGGCGGAGCCAATGAAGCCGTCATGAAAATGCTGACAGAGATCGGAGAAGCGGAAAATGCCGAGCCTTATATCCGCAGCAAAATGGAGAAAAAGGAAAAAGTGATGGGCTTCGGACACCGCGTGTATAAGCATGGGGATCCGCGCGCCAAACATTTAAAAGAAATGAGCAAACGCCTGACGAATCTGACGGGTGAAAGCAAATGGTACGACATGTCAATCCGTGTCGAAGAAATTGTGACGTCGGAGAAAAAACTTCCGCCTAACGTTGATTTCTATTCCGCATCTGTGTACCACAGTCTCGGCATTGACCACGATCTGTTTACGCCGATCTTTGCGGTCAGCAGAATGTCCGGATGGATCGCGCACATTCTTGAGCAATACGATAACAACCGCCTCATCCGCCCGCGCGCTGAATACACGGGTCCGGATAAGCAGACTTTTGTTCCGATTGACGAAAGAGCCTGATCAAACGGGAGGCTGGTGATTTTCATGTCGTTAGCCTCTTGTTAATCAAGCCCAAGTTGGTTTACAATTTTGATAGAATCTTGAGAAAAATCATTTTATTTTCTATACAAGAAAAATAAAATGTTTTCTAAATATGAATTACATACTGGGAGGTAATATTGTGTCACAAGGTGAAAAAATTACAGTCTCTAATGGAGTATTAAACGTACCAAATAATCCGATTATCCCGTTTATTGAAGGTGACGGCACAGGCCCTGATATTTGGAATGCCGCTTCTAAAGTATTGGAAGCCGCTGTTGAAAAAGCATATAAAGGCGAGAAAAAAATCACGTGGAAAGAAGTTTATGCCGGTGAAAAGGCTTATAATAAAACAGGTGAGTGGCTTCCTGCCGAAACGCTGGAAGACATCAGAGAGTACTTCATCGCTATCAAAGGACCTCTGACGACACCGGTCGGCGGCGGTATCCGTTCTCTGAACGTGGCGCTGAGACAGGAGCTTGATTTGTTTACATGCCTGCGCCCTGTCAGATATTTCACTGGGGTGCCTTCTCCGGTCAAACGTCCTGAAGATACGGATATGGTCATTTTCCGCGAAAATACGGAAGATATTTACGCCGGAATTGAGTATGCGAAAGGTTCTGAAGAAGTTGAAAAGCTGATCAGCTTCCTGCAAAATGAAATGGGCGTTAACAAAATCCGTTTCCCTGAAACATCAGGAATCGGCATAAAGCCTGTTTCTGAAGAAGGAACAAGCCGCTTAGTCAGAGCTGCCATTGAGTATGCGATCGAAAACGGCCGCAAGTCTGTCACGCTTGTCCACAAAGGAAACATCATGAAGTTCACTGAAGGGGCATTTAAAAATTGGGGCTATGAGCTTGCCGAAAGAGAATACGGAGATAAAGTATTCACTTGGGCCGAATATGACCGCATCGTCGAAAAAGACGGAAAAGAAGCGGCTGATAAAGCGCAGAGCGAAGCAGAAGCAGCAGGAAAAATCATCGTCAAAGACAGCATCGCTGATATTTTCCTTCAGCAGATCTTAACCCGTCCGAGTGAATTCGACGTCGTGGCGACGATGAACTTAAACGGAGACTATATCTCTGATGCGCTTGCCGCTCAGGTAGGCGGAATCGGAATCGCGCCGGGAGCGAACATCAACTATGAAACAGGGCATGCGATTTTCGAAGCGACTCACGGAACGGCTCCTAAATATGCTGGCCTTGACAAAGTCAACCCGTCATCCGTTATCCTTTCAGGAGTGCTTCTTCTTGAACACCTGAACTGGAATGAGGCGGCTGACCTAGTCATTAAATCTATGGAAAAAACGATTGCTTCAAAAGTAGTAACTTACGATTTTGCAAGATTAATGGACGGTGCAACTGAAGTGAAATGTTCAGAGTTCGGTGAAGAGCTTATCAAAAACATGGACTGAACCTAAAGCAGACTTCTAATGAAGCCAAAAAAGGAGAAGAGAATCATGGGAAAAACACGCAGTAAAGTTTCTGTTATCGGAGCAGGATTTACGGGAGCGACAACAGCCTTCCTTACAGCTCAAAAAGAGCTTGCGGATGTTGTGCTCGTTGATATTCCACAATTAGAAAACCCGACTAAAGGAAAAGCGCTTGACATGCTCGAAGCAAGTCCGGTTCAAGGATTTGACGCGAAAATCACAGGCACGTCCAACTACGAGGACACAGCTGGTTCTGATATCGTCGTCATCACGGCCGGAATTGCGAGAAAACCAGGCATGAGCCGTGATGATCTCGTATCTACAAACGAAAAAATCATGAGAAGCGTCACACGTGAGATCGTGAAATATTCTCCTGACTGCATTATCGTCGTATTAACAAACCCTGTTGATGCGATGACATATGCGGTGTACAAAGAATCAGGCTTCCCGAAAGAACGCGTTATCGGACAATCCGGAGTGCTTGACACTGCGCGGTTCAGAACATTCGTCGCTGAAGAATTAAACCTGTCAGTAAAAGACGTGACCGGTTTTGTTCTCGGAGGACACGGTGACGACATGGTTCCTCTCGTCCGTTATTCCTATGCGGGCGGCATTCCGCTCGAAACGCTTATCCCGAAAGACCGTCTTGATGCGATTGTAGAGCGCACAAGAAAAGGCGGCGGGGAAATCGTCAACCTTCTCGGAAACGGAAGCGCCTACTACGCGCCTGCTGCATCACTGACAGAAATGGTAGAAGCCATTTTGAAAGATCAGCGCCGCGTGCTTCCGACCATCGCTTATTTAGAAGGCGAATACGGTCATGAAGGCATTTACTTAGGCGTACCGACGATTATCGGAGGAAACGGCCTAGAGCAAATCATTGAGCTTGAACTGACAGACTATGAAAAAGCACAGCTGAGTAAATCAGTTGAATCTGTCAAAAACGTGATGAAAGTATTGTCATAAGAAAAAAGGGAAGGCTTCCGAATCAGAAGCCTTCCTCTTTTTACAATTAATGAAAGCGTTTTCTTTTTCCCTGAACGATCCTTTCTCTGAAAATGATCAAAAAGGCGAATTGTCTGAACGGGCAGTATTAGATAAAATGAAATCATAAAGTGATATGCAGCACATAAAATAGAGAAAATTGGATGTCGGGGAAAATAGACAGCGGAGGGCGCAGCATGAACAAAAAAATTTTAGTTGTAGATGATGAACAATCTATCGTTACTCTTTTACAGTACAATCTGGAACGGTCCGGCTATGATGTCATTACCGCATCAGACGGCGAAGAGGCTCTGGAGCAGGCAGAGAAGGAAAATCCGGATTTAATCGTACTGGATGTCATGCTGCCGAAAGTGGACGGAATCGACGTCTGTAAACAGCTCAGACAGCAGAAAATGATGGTTCCGATCTTGATGCTGACAGCAAAAGATGAGGAGTTTGATAAGGTGCTGGGACTGGAGCTCGGAGCGGATGATTACATGACAAAGCCGTTCAGTCCGAGGGAAGTGACTGCGCGGGTGAAAGCCATTTTAAGAAGGGCTGACATTTCTTCGCTGTCACAAGGCAGAGAAGAGGAAAAGGACGGGCAGATCCTTATCGGCGAGCTGAAAATTCTTCCGGAGCATTACGAAGCGTACTTTAAGTCGGAACAGCTGGAATTGACGCCTAAAGAATTTGAACTGCTTCTGTATTTGGGAAAACACAAGGGAAGAGTGCTGACAAGAGATCTTCTGCTGAGCGCGGTCTGGAACTATGATTTTGCCGGGGACACCCGGATTGTTGACGTTCATATCAGCCATCTGCGCGACAAAATCGAATCAAATACCAAAAAACCCATCTATATTAAAACAATCAGAGGTTTGGGGTATAAACTGGAGGAGCCAAAAATGAATGAATAAAGTCCGTGTGCGTCTGTTCGCTTTACTTGTTGTATGTATCATATTGGTTTTCAGTGTTCTCGGCCTTTTTTTACAGCAGCTTATTTCTTCAGCCGCTAAAGACAAAACGGCGGATCAGCTGAAAAAGGAATCGGTATACATAGCGGGCCTTCTTGATACCGGCCGAATCGGCAATAAAAGCAATGAAACGGTGATCCGCGACGCCGGCCGCACCCTCGGTATAAACGTCTCTGTTCTCAATGAGAAGGGTGACGCCGTTTATCATTCCGGCAGGCATGCTGATGATGCAGCCGTAAAGGAGTTCATTTCTCACAATAAAAATGAGGCAGCCATACAGGCGGGAAGCAAAATGATCCGCGGCGCTGCCGTAAAAAATGACGCCGGCCAAACGGCGGGATATGTGCTCGTTTCCTCGGAAATCAGCGGCGGTTCAAGTATTACCGGAGAAATGTGGGGTATGCTGGCAGCAAGTCTTTGTACCGCTTTTATCATTATCGTTTTCTTTTATACAAACATGACGTCCCGTTACAAAAAATCAATCGACGCCGCGACGAAGGTGGCGACGGAACTGTCCAAAGGCAATTATGACGCCCGCTCCTACAGCGGTTATGCAAGGCGGTCTGACCGTCTCGGGCGTGCGATGAACAGTCTGGCGGTCGATTTGATGGAAATGACGAGAACGCAGGATATGCAGCGCGACCGTCTGTTAACCGTCATTGAAAATATCGGTTCAGGTTTGATTTTAATAGACGGAAGAGGTTTTATTAATCTCGTGAACCGATCGTACACGAAGCAGTTTCATACAAAGCCTGACCGTCTGCTTCGCCGCCTTTACCATGATGCGTTTGAGCATGAGGAAATCATTCGGCTCGTCGAAGATATTTTTATGACGGAGACGAAAAAATGCCAGCTGCTGAGACTTCCCATCAACATTGAGCGGCGCTACTTTGAAGTTGACGGCGTTCCGATCATGGGTCCTGATGATGAATGGAAGGGCATTGTTCTCGTTTTTCACGATATAACGGAAATTAAAAAATTGGAGCAGATGAGGAAGGACTTCGTCGCCAATGTTTCCCATGAACTGAAAACGCCGATCACCTCGATTAAAGGCTTTACGGAAACGCTGTTAGATGGGGCGATGAAAGATGAAAAGGCACTTTCAGACTTTCTGTCTATCATTCTGAAAGAAAGTGAGCGGCTCCAATCCCTCGTACAGGACTTATTGGATTTATCCAAAATGGAGCAGCAGAACTTTACGATGCGCGTAGAATCCTTTGACGCCGCAAAAATCCTCCATGAAATCGAAGCCCTTTTACAGCATAAGGCTGAGGAAAAAGGCATCAGTTTTCAGCTTGACCTTCCGGAGGAGCCGATTTTTGTGATGGGTGATGTGCACAGGCTGAAGCAGGTATTCCTGAATCTGGCGAACAACGCTTTAACCTACACGCCTGAAAAAGGGACGGTGGCGATTTCGGTAAATGTGAAAGAAACCGCTGTTGATATCAAAGTGTCCGATACGGGAATCGGCATTCAGAAGGAAGAGATTCCGCGGATATTTGAGAGATTCTACCGCGTGGATAAAGACAGAAGCCGCAACTCGGGAGGAACCGGGCTCGGTCTTGCCATCGTAAAGCACTTAATAGAAGCCCATGAAGGCAAAATCGAAGTCACAAGCGAGCCGGGACAGGGAACCGTGTTCACTGTGACGCTGAAGCGGCCGCCGGCAGCGTGATCGGCTTTACAAAGGATTAACAATTTCTTCATGACCTGTTAAACCTATCTTGTTAGGATGTAACAGAACCCCTTCATCCAAGGAGCCAATTTTGACGGCGGGAACGTGTTTTCTTGTTCCCGTCCTTTTTTGCGTTTTCACGGGGTCCGCTCATTTTCCTTTCAAATTGAACTTTGTTAAAATAAGAGAAGCTGTGAGATTAAAAAACAGAGGAATGACGAGCTTTTGCTCTTAGGAGGATATTGAATGACGGAACGAAAAAAATTAGTGCTTGTCGACGGAAACAGTCTGGCGTACCGGGCGTTTTTTGCATTACCGCTTCTAAGCAATGAAAAAGGCATTCATACAAATGCCGTATACGGGTTTGCGATGATTTTAATGAAAATGCTGGAGGATGAAAAACCGACCCACATGCTGGTGGCTTTTGATGCGGGAAAAACGACTTTCCGCCACAGCACGTTTAAAGAATATAAAGGCGGAAGACAAAAAACGCCGCCGGAGCTTTCTGAACAGATGCCGTTCATCCGTGAGCTCCTCGATGCTTACAATATCAGCCGCTATGAGCTTCCTGAATATGAAGCGGATGATATTATCGGCACGCTTGCAGTATCTGCTGAGAAAGACGGCTTTGAAGTAAAGGTATTTTCCGGAGACAAAGACTTAACGCAGCTTGCAACCGGGAAAACGACCGTTGCCATTACGAGAAAAGGCATTACCGACGTGGAAGATTACACGCCGGAGCACGTCGAAGAAAAGTACGGTCTGACACCGCTGCAAATCATTGATATGAAGGGATTAATGGGGGATTCATCCGATAACATTCCGGGTGTTCCCGGCGTCGGCGAAAAAACGGCAATTAAACTCTTGAAGCAGTTCCATTCGGTTGAGAAATTGCTTGAATCAATTGATGAAGTCAGCGGGAAAAAATTAAAAGAAAAGCTCGAAGAATATAAAGAACAAGCCCTGATGAGCAAAGAGCTGGCGACGATTATGACAAATGCGCCGATTGAAGTCAAGCTTGACGATTTAGATTATCAAGGGTTCGACCGTGAACAAGTCGTTGCCATTTTTAAAGACCTCGGTTTTAACACGCTGCTTGAGCGGCTCGGTGAAGATAGCGGAGAAACGGCGGAAGAAGATTTTGAGGACATCAATGTTGAAACGGCCGAAGAAATCACCGAAGCTATGCTCGTTTCGCCGTCCGCTTTAGTCGTCGAACAAATCGGTGATAACTATCACGAAGAACCGATACTCGGCTTTTCCATCGTGAATGAAGCAGGCCTTTATTATATTCCGAAAGAAACCGCCATCCAGTCCGAAGCGTTTAAATCCTGGGCTGAAGATGAATCGAAGAAAAAGTGGGTGTTTGACAGCAAACGCTCCGTCGTCGCTTTGCGCTGGCAGGGAATTGAGCTGAAGGGAACGGAATTTGACGCGCTTCTTGCCGCCTACATTATAAACCCGGGCAATTCGTACGACGATGTCGCGAGCGTAGCGAAAGAATACGGCCTGAATATCGTTTCAAAAGATGAAGCGGTTTACGGTAAAGGCGCAAAGCGCGCCGTTCCGGCTGAAAAAGAGCTTGCCGATCATCTTGCGAGAAAAGCGTCTGCCGTTAACAGCCTCCGGGACAAACTGCTGCACGCGCTGGAAGAAAATAATCAGCTTGAATTATATGAAGATCTCGAACTCCCGCTTGCGCTTATTCTCGGAGAAATGGAATCAATGGGCGTCAAAGTGGATGTTGATAGACTGAAGCGAATGGGCGAAGAGCTCGGCGCGAAGCTGAAAGAATATGAAGAAAAAATCCATGACATCGCCGGTGAACCGTTTAATATCAATTCACCAAAACAGCTCGGCGTCATTCTGTTTGAAAAGCTCGGCCTGCCGCCAGTAAAGAAAACAAAAACAGGCTATTCCACTTCAGCCGATGTGCTGGAGAAGCTCGCAGACAAACATGATATCGTTGCCTACATCCTGCAATACAGACAAATCGGCAAACTCCAATCGACTTATATTGAAGGGCTGCTGAAAGTCACACGCAAGGATTCTCATAAGGTGCATACCCGATTCAATCAGGCATTGACTCAAACCGGGCGCCTCAGCTCAACTGATCCGAACCTGCAAAACATTCCGATCAGGCTGGAGGAAGGACGGAAAATCCGTCAGGCTTTCGTTCCGTCAGAACCGGACTGGCTTATTTTCGCCGCTGATTATTCACAAATTGAGTTAAGGGTGCTTGCGCATATTTCAAAAGATGAAAATCTGATTGAGGCGTTTACGAATGATATGGACATTCACACAAAAACCGCAATGGATGTGTTTCATGTCAGCGAGGATGAAGTGACACAGGCGATGCGCCGTCAGGCAAAGGCCGTCAATTTCGGGATCGTTTACGGCATCAGTGATTACGGGCTGTCTCAAAACCTCGGCATTACCCGGAAGGAAGCGGGCGCTTTTATTGACCGCTACTTAGAAAGCTTTCCGGGCGTCAAGGCGTATATGGAAGAATCGGTGCAGGAAGCGAAACAAAAAGGATATGTGACGACTCTTATGCAGCGCCGCCGCTATATCCCTGAGCTGACAAGCCGTAACTTCAACCTGCGGAGCTTTGCGGAACGGACGGCTATGAATACGCCGATTCAGGGCAGCGCCGCTGATATTATTAAAAAAGCCATGATTGATATGGCAGCTGAGCTGAAGGAGAAAAAACTGAAGGCAAGACTGCTGCTTCAGGTGCACGATGAATTGATTTTTGAAGCGCCTAAGGAAGAAATTGAAATATTAGAGAAGCTGGTTCCTGAAGTGATGGAGCATGCTTTGGCATTAGACGTGCCGTTAAAGGCGGATTATGCTTCAGGACCGTCTTGGTACGATGCAAAATAAATAAACAGAGAAAAAGGAAGTGATGATTGTGCCGGAATTACCAGAAGTTGAAACGGTCCGGCGCACTCTGACCGGTCTTGTGAAGGGAAAAACGATTGAATCGGCGGACATCAGGTGGCCGAATATCATCAAAAAACCCGCCGAGCCGGAGGAATTCGCGCGGCAGATTGCAGGAGAAACCATTCGATCCATCGGAAGAAGGGGAAAGTTTTTGCTTTTCCATCTGGATCATTATGTCATGGTGTCCCATCTTCGGATGGAGGGGAAATACGGTCTTTATCAGGCCGATGAGCCTGACGATAAACATGTTCACGTTGTGTTTCGCATGACGGACGGAACAGAGCTCCGCTACCGGGATGTCCGGAAATTCGGCACGATGCATTTATTTGCGCCGGGAGAGGAACTGAATGCATTACCGCTTTCACAGCTCGGGCCCGAACCAGATGATGAAGCCTTTACCGCCGCCTATTTAAAAGAGCGGCTGGCAAAAACGAACCGCGCGGTAAAAACCGCCCTGCTCGATCAAAAAGCGGTCGTCGGCCTCGGCAACATTTATGTCGATGAAGCTTTATTCCGGGCGCGGATTCACCCTGAGACAAAAGCGAACAGCCTGTCTGACGGACAGATAAAAAAGCTTCATACAGAAATTAAAGACACCCTTCAGGAAGCGATTGACGCGGGCGGGAGCACCGTCCGGTCTTATATCAATTCTCAAGGGGAAATCGGAATGTTTCAGCTCAAACATTACGTATACGGCAAAAAGGATGAGCCGTGCAAAACGTGCGGCACGATGATTTCTAAAATCGTAGTCGGCGGAAGGGGTACGCATTTCTGCGCCCGATGCCAAAAAAAAATCATAAACTGAAGCTGTTCAAGCAGGCGGCAGCAGAATGACTTTTTTCTAACACAGTTGATGACCTTTCTCCATATATATATTGTGATTCACCCAATAGGCATATGTCACAATTGCCGATCAAGAGAAAGGGAGAAACGGATATGGAGATTGTTTCTTTGCTGCTTTTGGCTTTTGCTGTCAGCTTGGACAGTTTTTCAGTCGGGTTTACGTATGGATTGAGAAAAATGAAAATCCCGTTCAAAGCGATTGCCGTGATCGCTTGCTGTTCAGCCTCTGTGATGTTTATATCCATGCTGATCGGCCATTTTCTGACAAAGATTTTCCCTGTATCCGTCACGGAGAAACTGGGCGGGCTGATCTTAATCGGAATCGGGGCATGGGTCATCTATCAATTTTTTAAACCGGCGAAAGAGCCGGATTACTTATTACACGAAAAAACACTGCTAAACCTTGAAGTGAAATCGCTCGGCATCGTGATTCACATTTTGAAAAAGCCGACCAGCGCAGATATTGATCAATCCGGAACCATTAACGGAGTCGAAGCGCTTCTGCTCGGTATCGCCTTATCTATTGACGCCTTTGGCGCAGGCATGGGAGCGGCCATTCTTGGTTTTTCTCCGGTTATGATGAGCGTGACCGTCGGGGTGATGAGCTCGCTGTTTGTGTCATTCGGCATCAACGCCGGGCATTTTCTTTCAAGATGTAATTGGATAGATAAAATGACATTTTTGCCGGGGATCCTGCTGATTATCATCGGGATTTGGAAAATGTAAGAAGGAGTGGGCTTTTTGAGCTTGGTCATCGGTTTAACGGGAGGCATCGCCAGCGGCAAAAGCACGGTAGCGCGCATGCTGATCGACAAAAAAATAACAGTCATTGATGCGGATGTCATCGCTAAGCAGGCGGTGGAAAAAGGAATGCCGGCTTACGGACAGATCGTTGAAGCGTTCGGAAAAGACATCCTGCTGGAAAACGGCGGCATTGACAGAAAAAAACTCGGTTCTATCGTTTTTACGGACGAACAGAAGCGTCTGATGCTGAATCAGATCGTTCATCCGGCAGTGCGTGCGGAAATGATGAAACAGCGGGATGAAGCCGTTGCGCGAAAAGAGCGGTTCGTCGTTTTGGATATACCGCTTTTGTATGAAAGCGGGCTTGACTATCTGGTCGGCAAAGTGCTCGTCGTCACCGTACCGGCAGACATCCAGCTCAAACGGCTGATGAAGCGGAATTCACTTACAGAAGAAGAAGCGATGAGCCGGATAACATCGCAAATGCCTTTAGCGGACAAAACAAAAAAAGCTGACGCCGTCATTGATAACAGCGGCAGTCTTGACTATACGAAGCATCAGCTGGAGGAAATATTGAGCAGCTGGACATAAAGAAACACCGTTCGGAAAACCGAACGGTGTTTTTCTGGTTAAAAATCAAAATTGTCAGGGTCCGGGCCGACACGGAGATTTTCGTTCAGATCATCAATCCGCTTCATATCGTCAGCTGACAGTTCGAAATCGAAGACATTTGCATTTTCTTCAATACGGTGTTTTTTAGTTGATTTCGGAATGGTGATGACGCCGTTTTGCAAATCCCAGCGCAAAATCACTTGAGCGGCTGATTTGCCGTATTTCTCAGCGATTTCCTGTAAGACGGGATGATCAAGCAGCTGGCCTTGCATCAATGGCGACCATGCTTCAAGCTGAATATTTTGTTCGGCGCAGAAAGCGTGCAGTTCTTTCTGTGTCAGACGGGGGTGGTACTCCACCTGGTTAATCATCGGCTTGATTTCCGTTTCTTTCATGAGATGTTTCAGATGGTGAATTTGGAAATTGCTGACCCCGATCGCCTTAATCCGTCCATCCCGGTAGAGGGTTTCGAGCGCCCGCCACGCATCGATGTACTTTCCTTCGACAGGCCAATGGATCAAATATAAATCTAAATAGTCTAAACCGAGTTTTTCTAAGCTTGTGTCAAATGCTTTTAACGTTTCTTCATACCCTAAATCGGCATTCCACACTTTTGACGTGACAAAAATGTCTTCACGCTTTAATCCCGCTTCTTGCAATCCTTGGCGGATGCCTTCGCCGACACCCTCTTCATTTCCGTAAATCGCGGCGGTATCAACACTGCGATAGCCGTGCACCAATGCCGTTTTCACCGCGTTGACGAGTTCCGCGCCTTCCTCTACTTTGAAAACTCCGATGCCGAACCAAGGCATCTCTACTCCGTTATGCAATGTTGCTTTTGCTTGTAAATGTGTTGTCATGTATATGTTCCTCCTATTGTTTGTTAAAAAAATTAAAATGCGCTGAAGAAAAACTCACCTCCTTTCAAGGACAGTGCGATCCCGCTTTTCAAGCTTTCTGCTCCATCCGGTTAACACGACCGCGCTGAGCACCATTAACGCCCCGATCCAAGCGGTATGAATAATCCCGATTGAATCTGTTATAATCCCGCCGGCAAAAGAACCGATTGCGATTCCGGCATTAAATGCCGCGATGTTTAAGGCTGATGCTGTATCAACGGCGCTTGGCGCAAAACGTTCACTCAGCATCACGACATATACCTGAAGCCCAGGCACATTCATAAACGCCAACAGCCCCATAAAAATAATGGTGATTAATCCGGCTGTTTTAAACGGCGCGGTAAAAGTCAGGACAAACAGCACAGCCGCCTGGACAATGAACATGTAAAACAATGCTCTCAGCGGATTCCGATTTGATAACCGGCCGCCGATCATGTTTCCGATGGCAATCGCAATTCCGTAAACAAGCAGGATGGCCGCGACGGTTTCTTTCTGAAAACCGGTTACTTCCTGAAGAAGCGGAGATAAATACGTAAACACGACAAACGTTCCGCCGTAGCCTAACGCTGTAATAATAAATAAAAGCAGCAGCCGGCCGTTTTTGACGAGTTTGATCTGTTCGGAAAATGCGGTTTTCGTTCCTTTGCGCAAATGTGACGGAACGAGAAGCGCATTTGTAAGGAATGCAATGATTCCTACCGCGACGATGACGGCAAATGCGATTCTCCATCCGAATTGCTGGCCGAGATAGGTGCCGAACGGAACACCGGTCACTGTAGCCACCGTCAGCCCCGTGAACATGATGGAAATCGCGCTTGCTCTTTTATGCTCCGGCACGATATTGGCGGCGATTGTTGCCCCGATTGACATGAAAATGCCGTGGGAAAAAGCCGAAATGACCCGTGCTGCCAGTAAGACGCCGATTGAGGAAGCGCTCGCTGCAAGTGTATTTCCGGCGATAAAAATCAGCATCACCCAGAGCAGCAGCGTTTTCCGCGACATGCCTGATGTAAGAGAAGTTAAAACCGGGGCGCCGAATGTCACACCCAGAGCATACATGGAAACGGTAAGTCCCGCCGTTGTCACAGGTATATGCAGATCATGAGATATAAGCGGCAGCAGTCCGACGCTGATAAATTCGGTTGTGCCGATCGCAAAAGCACTGACGGCTAATGCCAGCAGCGCTGGTAAATAGCTTTGGCGATGTGAAGACATCTGTTTTCCTCCTTGAACGAAAATGTATGGTTGAAATGATGCCGGGTAAACGATATAAGTATAAGAGTACATTCCTTTTCAGCCGGCAAATGTCATTATGATCGATAGATGAGTCATTGAAAAGAACGTACTTTTAAGTGCCATAGGCACTTTTTAGTTCCTATAGATGAGGAGGAATTACCGTTGCTGAAGAAAAAATATAATATATCTGTAGAGGCGACGCTTGAAGTGATCGGCGGAAAATGGAAGTGTGTGATCCTCTGCCACCTGATGCGCGGAAAAAAGCGGACAAGCGAATTGAAGCGGCTTATGCCGGACATTACCCAAAAGATGCTGACACAGCAATTGCGGGAATTGGAAGCTGACGGCGTCATCAACCGGATCGTGTACAATCAGGTGCCGCCGAAAGTGGAATACGAATTGAGTGAATACGGGCACAGCCTGGAAAGAATTTTAAACGCGCTGTGCGACTGGGGCGCGATGCATATTTCCAAACGGTACGGCGAGGTGTCATCCGTATTAGAGGACAGCATTTTAAATGACAAATTTAAAGATCCGGAACAAATATAAGAAAAAAGCAGGCAGCCAGAGATGCTGATCCTGCTTTTTTTATGGAAAAAAGATCATTTTATATGCAAAAAAACCGATTGAACAACATATTGATCGGTATAAGGGCGGATTTTTATCAAGTTGTACTGGCGGATTTCTTTTAATGTGTTATACTATATGTAATTAAAATTAAATTAGAGTGGCATATTAAAAAGGGGTGACCTGGGCATGAAGGTAAAAGTAGCAATCAACGGGTTTGGAAGAATCGGAAGAATGGTGTTCAGAAAAGCGATGGAAGATGATCAAATTCAAATAACAGCCATTAATGCAAGCTATCCCCCGGAAACGCTTGCTCATTTGATAAAGTATGACACAATTCACGGCAAATACGAGCAAGAAGTCGAGACCGCCGAAGACAGTCTGATCGTCAACGGAAAACATATTATGCTGTTCAATCGGCGGGACCCGAGAGAGCTACCGTGGAAAGAGTGCGGAATAGACATCGTCATAGAGGCAACGGGAAAATTTAATTCAAAAGAAAAAGCGATGAGCCATATTGAAGCAGGGGCGAAAAAAGTTATTTTAACGGCTCCGGGTAAAAATGAAGACGTTACCATTGTCATGGGAGTGAATGAAGAGAAGTTCAATCCGGATGAACATGTGATTATTTCAAATGCATCCTGCACGACAAACTGTCTTGCACCGGTCGTCAAAGTGCTTGATCAGGAATTTGGGATTGAGAGCGGCCTGATGACGACCGTTCACGCTTACACGAATGACCAAAAAAATATCGACAATCCGCATAAAGATCTGCGGAGGGCGAGAGCGTGCGGAGAATCCATCATTCCGACTTCTACAGGCGCGGCTAAAGCGCTGTCGCACGTGCTGCCTCATCTGAAAGGAAAGCTTCACGGTCTGGCTCTGCGGGTTCCTGTTCCCAACGTGTCCTTAGTGGACCTTGTCTGTGACCTGAAAACAGATGTGTCGGCCGAGCAAGTGAATGCCGCTTTCCAACGAGCCGCAAAGACGTCAATGTACGGCATTCTTGATTATTCGGATGAACCGCTTGTTTCTTCGGATTATAATACGAATTCACACTCCGCGATCATTGACGGGCTGACGACAATGGTGATGGAAGACCGAAAAGTAAAGGTGCTCGCCTGGTATGACAATGAATGGGGATATTCCTGCCGGGTCGTTGATCTTATCCGCCACGTCGCCGCGCGAATGAAACACCCGTCAGCTGTGTAGAATAAAGATCATGGACATTTGTTAGAAAAAACCCTTAACGGCATATTTGCAAAAAAACACTCCTTGCAAAATAAACTTAAACACAGTATACTATCTTTCGTGAACTTCTTGCTCGTGACTGCTTCGGAATTACTTAAAGGGTTAGGACCTCTCCGGACTAACTTTCCCCCGTGGTAAATGGCCGGGTCAGTTCTCGGAAATTCACTTTTTTAATTCTTGTTAAGGGGGGTCCATGATTATGGAAACAATGGGGCGTCACGTCATCTCCGAGCTGTGGGGATGCGATTTTGATAAGCTCAATGACATGGATTTTATTGAAAAAACGTTTGTAAATGCTGCTTTGAAATCAGGAGCTGAAGTGCGCGAGGTCGCATTTCACAAATTTGCACCGCAAGGCGTAAGCGGAGTCGTTATTATTTCTGAGTCACATTTAACGATTCACAGTTTTCCTGAACACGGATATGCAAGCATTGATGTTTATACTTGTGGAGACCTGGATCCTAATGTGGCTGCTGATTACATTGCGGACGCATTACATGCAGATACAAGAGAAAACATTGAAATACCGAGAGGAATGGGGCCTGTACAGATTAAACAGGCACAAGCGAAAGTACTGTAATTTTCAAAACGCAAACACAAGGGAGCTAAGCTGAAAAAGCCATTACGCGCTTTGAAGCTGATGCTCCTTTTCTAATGTAAAAAAACAGCATTGCTTTTTCTTTAAGCAATTTTTTTGTAAAATAGAGAAAGATAAGGCCGGTCTATCGGCTCTCCCAACACAATAGGCTCATCCTAGATACGTTGGCGGGCATTTACCGGAAGCTTGCGAACCGCATTACAGCAATGAAACAGATGGGAGCTGATCCAATTGAAATGTCCTTCATGCCAGCATAACGGTTCCCGCGTACTTGATTCACGGCCTGCGGACGAAGGGAAATCAATCCGCAGAAGGCGGGAGTGCGAAGCCTGCCATTACCGCTTCACTACATTTGAGAAGTTTGAAGAGATGCCTCTGATCGTCGTGAAAAAAGAAGGCGTCCGGGAAGAATTCAGCCGTGAAAAAATGCTGCGCGGATTAATTAAAGCCTGTGAAAAAAGGCCCGTTCCTTTAAAAACACTTGAAGACATGTGCTTTGACATTGAAAAAGAGCTGCGAAACCAAGGCGTATCTGAAGTCAAAAGCGAACTTGTCGGAGAAATGGTGATGGACCGGCTGGCGAAAATAGATGAGGTGTCTTATGTCCGCTTTGCCTCCGTCTACCGGCAGTTTAAAGATATAAACGTGTTTATTGATGAATTGAAAGATTTAATAAAGAAAGAGCGCTAAAGAGCTAAGAGATGATGTCTGGCTCTTTTCTCATGAGCAAAATTGGCATTTGATAGATGGCGGAAACGGTGTAAAATGAGAGTAGAAACATATCGGAAGGTTTGAGAATCATGGCTGACTATTGGAATGACGTATTGCCTGTAGATCCTTATACGGTCAAAAGCCGTTCGCTTCTTCAGGATGTCGACAGACAGGTTTTGACACATCTGTACCAGCCGCTGATCGGTTCATTTGCATTTTCCCTGTATATGACCTTATGGGGGGAGCTTGAGCAGAACCGTTTGTGGGGAGCTGAATCCACGCACAGACAGCTGATGGGCATGATGCAGGCAAATTTAAAAAAGATTCATCATGAACAGGGGAAGCTTGAAGGAATCGGGCTGCTGAAAGTGTATATCCGGGAGTCCGAGCAAAAGGAACGGATGTTTATTTATGAGCTGCTGCCCCCGCTCAGACCGAATGATTTTTTTGAAGACGGCATGCTGAATGTCTTTCTTTATAACAGAGTCGGTAAAACGAAATACCAGCAGCTGAGACAATTTTACACGCATCCTTCCGTCGGCGCGGATGCAAGGGAAATTACGCGTCCGTTTAATCACGCCTTTGCCTCTTTTCAGCCGAGCGAATGGAAAATGACGCCGGATATGGAAGAAGCGATGAAGCTCCCCGAGGACTATGAGACGGCGTCTGTCGGACAAGCGCCTTCCTATACGGTGACGGAGGAAGTGTTTGATTTTGAGCTTTTCATGGCGGGACTGTCAGAAACGATGATACCGCGCAAATCAATCACGCAGGACGTGCGGGAGAGCATTAAAAAGCTTTCATATTTATACGGAATAGATCCTATCTCCATGCAGCACGTCGTCATGACCGCAATTAATGAACAGGATACGATAACGGCCGAAGCACTGAGAAAAGCCGCCAGCGACTGGTATCAAATTGAAAGAAGCGGGAAGCTTCCGGAACTGATTGATAAAACACAGCCTGTCCGTCTGCGGGAAAACAAGACGGAAAAGGACGATTCATTGAATGCCGAACTCATTGCACAGCTTGAGACCATATCACCGAGAAAGCTTCTTCAGGACATTGCGGACGGGACCGAGCCGTCCAAAGCAGACCTGCAGATCATCGCCGATATTATGTTCGAACAGAAGCTTGAGCCCGGTGTCACCAATGTGCTGATTTATTATGTCATGCTGAAAACGGATATGAAGCTGTCCAAAAACTATATTCAAAAAATCGCCGCTCACTGGGCCAGAAAGAAAGTAAAGACGGTCCGGGAAGCAATGAAGCTCGCAATAGAAGAGCACAGGCAATATCTTGATTGGGCGGACGGCAAAACAAACGGCGCGGCGCGCGGCAAAAAAACCGTCCGGGAAGAAAAGCGCCCTGATTGGATGAAAGAAGAAGAAACCGGGAAGAAGTCTGAACAGCCGGCTCTTTCCGCGGAGGATCTTGAAGAACAGAAGAAAAAAATGATGGAAGAAATGAAAAAACTGAAAAAATACTCTGCCTACTGAGACAGAGAAGCGGGGTGATTCTGAATGGAACCGATCAGCCGATCCTTAGAAGGCGTGACGAAGAGACCTGACTTTCAAAAACGCCTGGAACGAATGCAGCAGCAAGTCATGGCCGACAAAGACGTCCAGGCTTTTTTGAAGGAACAGAAAGATGTAATTAATCAAAGCATGATTGACAGAGGGTTAAATAAACTGTACGAATACGTTCAGCAAAGCAAGCGGTGCGCCTTCTGTTCAAAAGACAACGAGACGAACAGCCTGCTTGAAGGCTATCATCCGAAGCTTGTGATCAACGGACGTTCTATTGATATTGAATATTACGAATGTCCGGAAAAGAGAAAGCTTGACCGCCAGAAAAGACAAAAGTCCCTGATGAAGAGCATGTATATCCAGCGGGATCTTCTCGGCGCGACGTTTCAGCAGATCGACATTACAGATCCGAGCAGACTCGGCATCTTCCAGCATGTGACGGATTTTCTGAAGAGCTATAATGAAACGGGCAAAGGCAAAGGGCTGTACCTGTACGGAAAATTCGGAATCGGAAAGACATTTATTCTAGCCGCCATTGCTAATGAGCTGGCGGAAAAAGAGTATTCATCAATGATCGTATATGTTCCCGAATTTGTCAGAGAGCTGAAAAACTCTCTCCAGGATCAGTCGCTGGAGGAGAAACTGAATATGGTCAAAACGACGCCCGTCCTGATGCTTGATGACATCGGAGCGGAGTCAATGACAAGCTGGGTCAGGGATGAGGTCATCGGCACCGTGCTTCAGCACAGAATGAGCCAGCAGCTTCCCACGTTTTTCTCGTCTAATTTTTCACCTGACGAGCTGAAGCATCATTTTACGTATTCACAGCGGGGAGAAAAGGAAGAGGTAAAAGCGGCAAGATTGATGGAGCGGATTTTATATTTGGCTTCGCCTGTCCGTCTTGACGGGGAAAACCGCCGCCGTCCATAATGCCGGCGTCCAAAGGGAAGGAT
This sequence comes from Bacillus sp. BACIII, assembly GCF_057836745.1. NCBI lineage: Bacteria > Bacillati > Bacillota > Bacilli > Caryophanales > Bacillaceae > Bacillus > Bacillus sp. BACIII. Next base: position 261,245 of record NZ_CM174437.1, read on the forward strand.
TTGAGGGAATGAGGAATAAGAAGGCTGTCACATGGGCTGCGGCTGCGGCGGGAGCGGGCCTTTTGCTTTGGACAAACCGCAAATATCTGAATCTGTCGCCTAAGGAGATCCGTCTTTGGGTGTTATCGTTCGGTGTCTTTGCGCCGCTTGTGTTTATCGGAATTTCCATCGTCAGGCCTTTTGTGCTGTTTCCCGTATCAATCGTTTCCGTCGCCGGAGGATTGGCGTTCGGACCGTTTTTCGGCACCGTGTATACGCTGGCGGGCTCAATGGGCGCTGCGGCCGCGTCTTTTTTTGCGGCCGGGCTGTTTGCCTTTAAAGAAAAAAGCCGTCACGGAAAAATGGAAGCCATTCAAAAGCAGATGAAAACCAATGGCTTCTTTTATATTTTTATTCTTCGCATTCTGCCTGTAAATTTTGATGTGATCAGCTATGCCGCGGGTCTTTCGAAAGTCAGGCCGATGACGTATTTTTTGGCGACTGCAGCAGGCATCATCCCGGGGACGATCGTCCTGAATGTGCTTGGCGCGAGCTTTATGTCCGGAAATGTGCTGAACGTGCTCGGAGTCATCTGTCTTTACATCGTGTTTTTATCGCTTCCCCTCATCTTTAAGAAGAAGGTCCGCCATTTGTTCGGCGGTGAAAGCTAACCTTTACGTCTATTTTAAAAACATCCCCCATATACTTGTAACAGATGCCGTAAGGGGGGACAAATATGCTTGAAGTGATCTTTGAAGATGACCACGATACCGCCGCTTTTTTACATCTCATTCAGCAATCGGACGACCGGAGACATTTTATTGTCCGTGAAGGCATAAAAAAAGTCGGAATCGCAAGGTCTGAATCGGCTTTTTGCGTTCAGCGCTTTATTGAGCCGATTCTGGTCAGATTTTTTTTAGAATGTAAAGAAGACGAGCATATGCTTTCGCTTATTGAAGACGAATACTGCTTCACCGATCAGGATGAACAGCAGCAAATCCTTCAGCTTGCACACAGCATTATGGAAGGAGAGCTTGATGATCATCCGTTTGAGCCGAAGAAAGAGCCGCGCACACAGTTTATTTCAGAAGCGCTCCGGACGATTTCACTTGATGCGGGTGTTTTTTCCGTGCGTTCGTTTCAGACGTTCCGGCTCGGCAGGTATTATGAGCGGCTCAGGGAATACACCGAGGCTGCGATAGATGAATATCGGATGGAACAGGAATATCAAAACTTTATCCAGTCTTTGAGAGATTACGTGACATCCAATCCGCCGCGGATGAAGAAAGTCCATATCGTACATGACCGGGCTTTTACACTGTGGGAGCTGCGCTATGTGTCAGAACGGGAACAGAAAAAATACATAGACAGACGGTTTGTGCGGGAGCACCCGATGTATATAGATTCCCACCTGCTTGCGCCGCTGATCTCCATCGCGCCTGAGACGGTAGAACTGTATACGGACAAACCGGAGCATATGATGTCCAGAACGATCCAAAACGTGTTTCAGGAGCGGGTGCGTCTTTTTCCGTTAGGCGCGTTTGCGGCGGAAAAGACGGAAGGATAGCTGCACAGACGGCCTTGCGGCAGCAGCGGGGCTGTCTGTGCGAAATCAGACGGAAAACCGAGTTGCATTTTTCTCACAGACATTTTATAATACATAACAGATTAATGATTGCTACACGTATTGATAAGGACATGAAGCATTGATACCGGCTTTATAAGAGAGGAGAGCCCAGGCTGAAAGCTTTCCAGCTATGGATCATTGTCTTTACCGCCTTTGAACTTCAGCTGTGAACGCCGGAATAAGCGCCAGTAATAGCTGACGGGAACTCCCGTTACAGAGTTTAGAGCCGCAGGTGCCGATAAAACCGGCCGCGCGGAAAAAAGGGTGGAACCACGATTCCGTTTATTTAACCTCGTCCCTTTCATAGGGGGCGGGGTTTTTGATTTGCATAAAAAAAGGAGTGACGAAGATGTCAGATATGATCAACATCACATTTCCGGACGGAGCGGTAAAGGAATTTCCGAAAGGAACAACAACAGAAGATATCGCGGCATCCATCAGTCCGGGATTAAAGAAAAAGTCTTTAGCCGGAAAACTGAACGGACAGGAAATTGATTTAAGAACGCCGATTCAAGAGGACGGTGCCGTAGAAATTATTACAGAAGGCACAGAAGAAGGCCTGAATATCATGCGTCACAGCACGGCGCATTTATTGGCTCAGGCGATTAAACGCATTTATAAAGATGTGAAATTCGGAGTCGGTCCCGTTATTGAAAACGGGTTCTATTATGACGTTGAAATGGAGCAGGCGCTGACGCCGGATGATCTTCCGAAGATTGAAAAAGAAATGAAACGCATCGTCGGTGAAAATCTGCCGATCATCCGAAAAGAAGTGAGCCGTGAGGAAGCAAAAGCCATGTTTGCGGAAATCGGCGATAATCTGAAGCTTGAACTGCTGGATGCCATCCCAGAAGGAGAAACGGTCTCCATTTATGAGCAGGGTGAATTTTTTGACCTCTGCCGCGGCGTGCACGTGCCGTCTACAGGAAAAATTAAAGAATTTAAGCTGCTCAGCCTTGCAGGCGCATACTGGCGCGGCGACAGCAAAAACCAAATGCTTCAGCGCATTTACGGCACGGCTTTCTTTAAAAAGGATGACCTGAAAGAGCATTTGCGCATGCTTGAAGAAGCGAAAGAACGCGACCACAGAAAACTGGGCAAAGAATTAAAATTGTTCGCCAACTCTCAAAAAGTCGGACAAGGCCTGCCGCTCTGGCTGCCGAAAGGCGCGACCATCCGCCGCGTGATCGAGCGCTACATTGTGGATAAAGAGCTGAGCCTCGGCTATGAACACGTGTATACGCCTGTTCTCGGAAGCAAAGACCTGTACGAAACATCAGGCCACTGGGAACATTATCAGGACGGCATGTTCCCGCCGATGGAAATGGACAATGAAACGCTTGTGCTCCGTCCGATGAACTGTCCTCACCATATGATGATTTACAAACAGGACATTCACAGCTACCGGGAGCTTCCGATCCGCATCGCCGAGCTCGGAACGATGCACCGTTATGAAATGTCAGGAGCGCTTTCAGGTCTTCAGCGCGTACGCGGCATGACGTTAAATGACGCACACATTTTCGTCCGCCCGGATCAGATTAAAGAAGAATTCATCCGCACGGTCCGTTTGATTCAAGACGTATACGAAGACTTCGGCCTGAGTGATTACACATTCCGCCTGTCTTACCGCGATCCTGAAGATACGGAAAAATATTTTGATGATGATGAGATGTGGAATAAAGCGCAATCTATGCTGAAGGCGGCAATGGATGAAATCGGCCATGATTACTATGAAGCGGAAGGCGAAGCGGCATTTTACGGCCCTAAGCTTGACGTGCAGGTGAAAACGGCGATCGGCAAAGAAGAGACATTGTCAACCGTGCAGCTTGACTTCCTTCTTCCGGAACGCTTTGATCTCACTTACGTCGGAGAAGACGGCAAACAGCACCGTCCAGTCGTTATTCACCGCGGCGTCGTGTCAACGATGGAGCGTTTCGTTGCTTTCTTAATCGAAGAGCACAAAGGCGCCCTTCCGACATGGCTTGCGCCTGTACAATTCCAAGTCATTCCTGTATCACCGTCTGTGCATCTTGACTACGCGAAAAAAGTGCAGGAGCGCCTGCAGCGCGAAGGCCTGCGTGTCGAGCTTGACAGCCGGGACGAGAAAATCGGCTATAAAATCCGTGAAGCGCAAATGCAAAAAATCCCGTACATGCTTGTGGTCGGTGACCAAGAAGCTGAAAACGGGGCGGTAAACGTCCGGAAATACGGCGAGCAGAAATCCGAAACCGTTTCATTGGACGATTTTGTGAAAAAGGCTGTAGCCGAAGCGAAAAAATAACCAGACACACAAAACCCCCCATTCTGAATGAATGGGGGGTTTTTTTATTTTTGTTTCTGCTTCTCTATAATCGCAAACAGCTCGTGAAGATCGCTGATCACATAATCAGGCGTAATGTCTGTTTCATTTTTCTTATTCGTCCGGTTTACCCACACCGTCGTGATGCCTGCCCGTTTCGCTCCCAAAATATCAGTGTTGAGATTATCTCCGACCATTATGGCATCTTCTTTTTTCAGCTTCAGGAGGCTGAGGCAATGTTCAAATATGGAGGCATCGGGTTTCCCTTTTCCGAAAGCGCCTGAGATGACGATTTCATTAAAATAAGGCGCAAGCTCAGGAACGCCGGCAAGTTTTTCTTTCTGCAGGCTGGGATCGCCGTTTGTCAGCAGAAGCAGTTCATAAACACCTTTCAGCTTATCAAGCACCGCAAATGTTTCATCATACACATACGGGCGCTGTCTGCGTTCCGCCGCGAAAAACTCCGCCAAATATTCGCCGTAAGCCGCATCGTCTATGCCGACACTTTTTAAGCCGTTCGTCCAGGCGTTTCGTCTGTATTCCGGCGCAATCTGATTCAGCTGTTTAAATCCTTCGCTGACCGGCTCGGAAAAATTCGCCCACAACCCTTCAAACGGATTAATGCCGATCATGACCGTATAAGGATAGGTTTCGTATGACATATACAATTCCCGTGCCGCTTTCCGAACCGCTTCTTCAAAAGTGTGCGGGTCAAGGCCATATTTTTTTTCCGCTTGTAAACATGTTTCCCTGAATGTTGTTCTGACGCTCTTTTCATCCCATAACAGTGTATCGTCCAAATCAAAAAATACGGCTTTCATGATCTTCTCCTCTTTGGTATATTCTTAAACTCTCTGCCGCAAGGCTCCCGTTTATTCTACAATAGATACATAGACTGCGAAAGATTTGTTTTCAGATGATTTGAAAAAAACAGGCAGATTTGTGTCATATTCTGTCTCAAGCGTTAAAACGTGATAAAATAAAATTTGAAAGAACAGGTGAAAAAGCATGCTGCATTTGATCATTATGATGCTGGAAAGAGTCGGAATAATCGTCATATTGGGCTTTGTTCTGGCTCATACCAGATTGTTCAGACAGGCGCTCCAGCAGCCTGAGAGCTATAAAGGCAAAGCGGTGCTGATTTCAATTTTCTCGCTGTTCAGTATCATCAGCAACTATACGGGAATAGAAATTCAGCAGAATACAATCATGAATAATGACTGGGTGTTTCAAATTAATCCGTCCGGTTCAATTGCCAACACGCGGATTATGGGTGTTGAAATCGGCGGACTCTTGGGCGGCCCGTATGTAGGGATCGGTGTCGGCATACTGTCCGGCCTGCATCGTTTATCACTAGGCGGCGCGACCGCAGTCAGCTGTGCCGTCTCATCCGTTTTAGCGGGGGTTTTGTCCGGCTGGATCGGGCGGTATTTCAGAAAACGCTATGCAATGCCGACACCGCGAGTGGCCGCGCTGGTCGGACTCGGGATGGAATCATTGCAAATGCTGCTCATTCTGTTAATGGCCAAGCCGTTTTCTGACGCTTGGACGCTAGTGAGCATCATCGGCATCCCGATGATATTGGTAAACGGATCAGGGACTTTTATTTTTCTTTCGATCATTCAATCGATGATCCGGAAGGAAGAACGGGCAAGAGCTCTTGAAACCCACAGGGTGCTGATGATTGCCGACCAGACGCTTCCGTTTTTCCGTCAGGGGCTGAATGAAAGCTCATGCAAAAGCGTCGCTGCCATCATCCACAGGCAAACAGGAACGGACGCGGTATCGCTTACGGATAATGAAAAGATTTTAGCTCACGTCGGCGCGGGGGCCGATCATCATATTCCGTCTGAAAGCCTGATCACCGGATTGTCAAAACGCGTCATTAAAACGGGGCATATTATGAAAGCGACATCAAAGGAAGAAATTGAATGCACGCACGATCCCTGTCCGCTGCATGCGGCGATCGTATTGCCGCTGACGTCAAACGGCAAAACAATCGGGACGCTGAAAATGTACTTTAAAAGCCCGTCAGGTTTAAGCCGGGTTGAAGAAGAACTCGCAGAGGGGCTCGCCATGCTGTTTTCCACCCAGCTTGAACTCGGCGAGGCGGAACTGCAGAGCAAATTGCTGAAAGATGCAGAAATAAAGGCGCTTCAGGCACAGGTCAATCCGCATTTTCTGTTTAATGCAATCAATACGATTTCTGCTCTTTGCCGTACCGATGTGGAAAAAACCCGAAAGCTTCTGCTGCAGCTCAGTGTCTATTTCCGTTCCAACCTGCAGGGCGCCAGGCAGCTGCTCATCCCGCTTTCTAAAGAACTGAACCATCTGCAGGCATATTTGTCATTGGAGCAGGCCCGTTTTCCCGGGAAATATAAAATCAGCCTTGAAATTGAAAACGGTTTGGAGGACATCGAAATTCCTCCTTTTGTGCTGCAGATCCTCGTCGAAAATGCGCTCCGCCATGCATTTTCAAGAAAGCAGGACAGCTGTGCCGTCAATGTCAGCGTGGTATCCGCCGGCCCGTCGGTTTTAATGCGGGTGGGGGACAATGGGCGGGGAATTGATCCGGAATTGCTGTCCGTTCTCGGAAACCGTCCGCTGCCGTCTAAAGAAGGAACGGGAACCGCGCTTTACAATTTAAATCAGCGGCTGATCGGGCTGTTCGGTCCTGAAGCCGCTCTGCGATTGGAAAGTGAACCCCAAAAAGGTACGGACGTATCATTTGAGCTGCCTTTGAAACTGATGACTAAAGGAGAAGAACATGCTGAAGGTGTTAATCGTTGATGATGAAATGCTGGCAAGGGATGAATTAGCTTATTTGCTGAAACGGACGAATGAAGTAGATGATATAAACGAGGCGGAAAATATTGAATCCGCTTTTGACAGCATGATGGATCAAAAACCGGATCTGCTGTTTTTAGATGTTGATTTGTCAGGAGAAAACGGATTTGACATTGCCAAGCGGCTGAAAAACATGAAAAATCCGCCGGCTGTCGTTTTTGCGACGGCGTATGACCAATATGCATTAAAAGCCTTTGAAGTCGATGCGCTCGACTATTTAACAAAGCCTTTTGATGAAGAAAGAGTCCGCCAGACAATCAGAAAGTTTAAAAGAGTGAAGCAGGACAGGGCAGAAGCCGTCTCAGAACAGCCGTCCGCAGCCGGAGCGCATAAGCTTGCGGTATCCGCCGGCGAATCCATTGTCATTTTAGATACGAAGGATATTATTTTTGCGGGCATGGAGGACGGGCACGTTTCCGTCAAAACGTTTGCCGCGTCTTATTCCGTTCATGAAACCTTGGCTGTCATTGAGAAAAAGCTCCCTGAGACGGGCTTCTTGAGAGTGCACCGCGCGTTCATCGTGAATACGGAGCATATTACGGAAATTCATCCGTGGTTTAATTCGACCTACAATCTGATTTTAAAAGACGGCTCTAAAATTCCCGTCAGCCGTACATACGCAAAGGACTTAAAAAAGCTGCTTCATATTATATGAGGCGGCTTTCTGCATTTCAGCAGCCGTTTTTTGCATTTCAGATTGAATATTCTGCCGTTTGTGGTGAAAGCGCTTAATAAATCGGTTTCTCTTTTATAATGGACCTAACTTAGAGAAAGAGGTGAAGAAAATGAGTGCGAAAAAAGTGTACGGATTTCTGACACAAGCATTTATTTTTGCCGGCATTATGCTCATATCTAATGGGATTGCAGCGATTGTCCCCATTCCTATACCCGCTTCCGTAGTAGGTTTGGTGCTATTATTTGTCCTTTTATGCCTGAAAGTGATAAAACTTGAACAAGTAGAAACGCTGGGAACATCATTAACGTCACTGATCGGATTTTTATTTGTCCCGTCGGGCATCTCCGTGATGAATTCACTTGGCGTCATGCAGCAGTACGGCGTGCAGATCGCACTCGTCATCTTACTCGCCACCATCATTCTGTTAGGGGCGACGGGCCTTTTTTCTCAGCTGATTCTGTCAGTCAGCCAAAAACGTCAGAAGGCAGCTCCGACTGATAAACAAACGGTGCGCCGTTCCAATCAAGAAAATGAACTTGTGCAGCATTAGGAGGGAAATCGGATGAGTCCATATTTCGGTATTGTCGTTTCACTTGCGGCCTTTGGCATCGGTACGTATTTATTTAAAAAAACGAAAGGATTTTTCCTCTTCACCCCGCTGTTTGTCGCGATGGTGCTTGGCATCCTTTTTCTGGAGCTCGGCGGTTTTTCATATGAAGATTATAAAAGCGGCGGAGACATTATTAAGTTCTTCCTGGAGCCCGCGACGATTGCTTTTGCCATTCCTTTATACAAACAGCGTGACAAGCTGAAAAAATACTGGTGGCAGATCATGTCATCTATCATTGTCGGCTCTATCTGCTCAGTCACGATTGTCTATCTGATCGCAAAAGGCATTCATCTTGACGCGGCCGTTATGAAAAGCATGCTTCCGCAGGCGGCGACAACGGCAATTGCCCTTCCGCTGTCAAAAGGGATCGGCGGCATCACCGACATCACTGCTTTCGCCGTCATTTTCAACGCCGTCATTGTCTATGCTCTCGGGGCTTTATTCTTAAAACTGTTTAAAGTGAAACATCCGATCTCTAAAGGACTGGCTCTCGGCACATCCGGACACGCACTCGGTGTTGCGGTCGGTATTGAGATGGGAGAAGTAGAAGCGGCAATGGCAAGTATCGCGGTTGTCGTCGTAGGAGTGGTGACGGTGCTGGTCATCCCGGTATTCGTTCAGCTCATTGGTGGATAAACCCGGATCATTTACCCGGGTTTTTTTATTGTCCGGCCCATCCGCGGACGGCAAAGAACGAAATTTCACATTTTTCCTTGCGCTCCCCCCGGTGCCGTGTTAAAATGAAAAAGTTGATCCGGATAAGTCATTCTTGACTAACGGTCCGGTATTGTGTAGAATAGTTATTGAATTGAATATAAATCACAAGCAGAGGCACCCGCTTCTCACCTGATTGACACATTCATGTAGTTGGCAGGTTGACCGTACATTTTTATTTATGCAGATGTTCGTAGTGTGGGTGTGTTGTCATGCCCGCACTTTTTGTTTGCCTGCAGAATGCAGTCAAAACGCGTTGTGAATCAATTCGAAGAAACTATGGAGGTGGCTCATTATTAGCAAAGATCAATTGGTTAATGAGGGTATCCGTGCACGTGAAGTTCGTCTGATCGGACAAAATGGCGATCAGCTCGGCATCAAGTCCCGTCAGGAAGCACTTGAAATCGCCGGCCGCGCAAATCTTGACCTTGTGTTAGTTGCAGCAAATGCAAAACCGCCTGTCTGCCGCATCATGGACTACGGTAAGTTCAGATTCGAGCAGCAGAAAAAGGACAAAGAAGCACGCAAAAATCAAAAAATCATTAACTTAAAAGAAGTTAGATTAAGTCCGACAATCGATGAGCATGACTTTAACACGAAATTGCGCAATGCGATTAAATTCCTTGAAAAAGGCGATAAAGTGAAAGCTTCTATCCGCTTTAAAGGGCGCGCAATCACTCATAAAGAAATCGGCCAGCGCGTATTGGACCGTTTCTCTGAAGCATGTGCGGAAGTTGCGACAGTCGAAACAAAACCAAAAATGGACGGCCGCAGCATGTTCTTAATGCTCGCGCCGAAAAACGAAAAGCAATAAGGAGGAAATCCCATGCCAAAAATGAAAACTCACCGCGGATCTGCTAAACGTTTTAAAAAGACAGGTTCTGGGAAGTTAAAACGTTCTCATGCATATACAAGTCACTTATTCGCCAACAAATCCCAAAAGCAAAAGCGTAAGCTTCGCAAGGGTGCTATTGTAAGCGCAGGAGACTTCAAACGTATCAAACAACAGCTTGCTAACATCAAGTAATCGGACAAGGAACAATTAGGAGGGAAATATAATGCCAAGAGTAAAAGGCGGAACTGTGTCGCGTCAGCGTCGTAAAAAGGTTCTTAAATTAGCAAAAGGTTATTTCGGTTCAAAACATAGATTATACAAAGTAGCAAACCAGCAGGTCATGAAATCTGGAAACTACGCTTTCCGTGACCGTCGTCAGAAAAAACGTGACTTCCGTAAGCTTTGGATCACTCGTATCAACGCAGCTGCTCGTATGAACGGTCTTTCTTACAGCCGTTTAATGCACGGTCTTAAGCTTTCAGGCATCGAAGTAAACCGCAAAATGCTTGCTGATCTTGCTGTAAATGATCTTACTGCTTTCAATCAGCTTGCTGATGCTGCTAAAGCTCAGTTAGACAAGTAAGTTGAAAAAAGCCGCTCTCTTTCCGGGAGCGGTTTTTTTACGTAAAGGGTGACAATTAATGGCTCTCTTCATTTATGCCGTATTGATAAACGGATACGGCTTTTGGATCATGGGCGCTGATAAAAGAAGAGCGAAAGCGCACAGGTGGAGAATATCAGAGAAACGAATATGGCTCACAGCCGCCATGTTCGGCTCACTCGGCGTATGGCTCGGCATGCGCACCTTCAGGCATAAGACAAAGCACAAAGCTTTTTTATACGGGGTGCCGCTGCTTTTTCTCGTTGAAGCCGCCCTTGTGCTGATCTATTTGAATGATAAATAAAAAGCAGGAGGGCTCAGCGCCCGCCTGCTTTTTTCGCTTTTTTAATGGGCTGGTCCCAATCAATCTTGCAATTCGGGTACCGCTCCAATACCTTTTTCTCAACTTCTTCGAAATCATCTGCAGAAAAGCTGCTTAGCTTTTCCGGAGTCTCAGTCCATACAAATATCGTATGAATAAACAGCGGATGGTCTTTGGAAGGGATATGCTTCTCTCCTTCAAAGAGCACTCCTTTATAAGTAAGCTGGAGATTTTTTCGCGTGTTTTTCTGTTCATCAATAAAATAAAAATTTTCTTTTGATTGTGCCAGTCTGAGCCTTCTCTTCGGGTTTGCGTAGAATTTGACCGCCATGTAAATAAAATAAATAAGAAGTGCAAGCAAGACAATCCTGAATACTGTAATGGCCATCTGTGTGAAGGCACCTCCTCACCTTTGTCATGATCTGATGTAATACGAAAAACAAAACAAAAGGTTTCATTTTTTTAAAAGAAATAGATAAAAACATTTACCCGTTTTTCAGGCGAATTAATCGTATGCTTCTGCATCGGTTCTGTATAATAAGAAGGGTAGTGAAAAAAAGGAGGTTTATTGATGACAAAATTAGATGAAACGCTTACCATGCTGAAAGCGTTAACGGACGCAAAAGGGATACCGGGAAATGAGAGAGAAGTAAGACAAGTGATGAAATCATACATAGAACCATTTGCCGATGAGGTCACAACCGACCGGCTGGGAAGCTTAATCGCCAAAAAAACCGGTGAAGAAAACGGTCCGAAAATCATGATCTCAGGCCATTTAGACGAAGTCGGTTTTATGGTGACGCAAATCACTGATAAAGGCTTTCTCCGCTTCCAAACGGTCGGCGGCTGGTGGTCTCAGGTGATGCTGGCCCAGCGCGTCACCGTCGTGACAAAAAAAGGAGACATCACGGGAATCATCGGTTCGAAGCCGCCGCATATTTTACCGCCTGACGCCAGAAAAAAAGCCGCCGATATCAAAGAGATGTTCATCGATATCGGGGCGTCCAGCCGTGAAGAAGCAATGGAATGGGGCGTTCTTCCGGGTGACCAGGTTGTGCCGTATTTTGAATTTACAGTGATGAACAATGAAAAACATTTATTGGCGAAAGCATGGGACAATCGTATCGGCTGTGCGATTGCCATCGATGTATTAAAAAATCTGAAAAACAGTGATCATCCGAATGAAGTATACGGAGTGGGAACGGTTCAGGAAGAAGTCGGGCTGCGCGGGGCTAAAACAGCGGCGCATACCATCCAGCCTGATATCGCGTTCGGTGTGGATGTCGGAATTGCCGGAGATACACCGGGAATCTCTGAAAAAGAAGCGCAAAGTAAAATCGGCGAAGGGCCGCAAATTATTCTGTATGACGCATCTATGGTCTCTCACAAAGGGCTGCGCGACCTTGTCGTAAACACGGCGGAAGAAGCGGGAATTCCGTATCAATTCGATTCCATTGCCGGAGGGGGCACGGATTCAGGTTCCATTCATTTAACCGCAAACGGAGTGCCGGCGCTGTCCATTACGATCGCAACACGCTACATTCACACTCATGCCGCTATTTTGCATCGGGATGATTATGAGAATACGGTAAAATTGATCACAGAAGTAATTAAAAAATTAGACCGGGAAACGGTTGACCGTATTACATATCAATAAAGATACGGAAGAATCTGCTTTTTTAAAGCAGATTCTTTTTTTTGTCTGTACAAATATAATCACAATGGCTACAATAAGAAAAGACATAGAAAAATCTTACAGAACATTTTTGTAAGCGCTTTTAAAAAGGGAGGGGTTATGAAATGAAAAACAGATTCAAACTCATGATCCGCTTTTCGTGTGCAGCCGTCACAGCCGGGCTGCTGCTGCTGTCTTCGTCCCCGGTATCTGCCGCGTTTTGGGGTGCGTCGAATGAATTGCTGCACGATCCGACAATGGCGAAAGAAGGAAACACGTGGTACGCGTTCGGAACCGGTTTGGAAGGTGAGCGGGGGCTTCGCGTCTTAAAGGCGGGCAGCGGCGGCGTGTGGACCGTTCAGAAATCAATTTTTACTTCCCCGCTGTCTTGGTGGGGCAATTACGTGCCGAATTACGGGCTGAATCAATGGGCCCCCGATGTTCAATTTTATAACGGAAAGTATTGGCTGTACTATGCCGTTTCTTCATTCGGCAAAAATACTTCCGCGATCGGTCTCGCTTCATCAGCAAACCTCAGTTCAGGAAACTGGAAGGACGAAGGGCTCGTCATCCGTTCGACAAGCGCCGATCATTACAATGCAATTGATCCGGAGCTGACAATTGATAAAGACGGAAATCCGTGGCTTGCCTTCGGTTCTTTTTGGAGCGGCATCAAGCTGACAAAGCTCGATAAAAACACAATGAAACCAACCGGATCTCTTTATTCCATCGCCTCAAGACCGAATAACGGCGGAGCTTTGGAAGCGCCTGCCATCACCTATCAGAACGGCTACTATTACTTAATGGTGTCATTTGATAAATGCTGTTCAGGGGTGAATAGTACGTACAAAATTGCTTATGGAAGATCCAAAAGCATCACCGGTCCATATCTTGATAAAAGCGGGAAAAGCATGTCAGAAGGCGGAGGGACGATTCTTGATTCCGGCAATGACCGCTGGAAAGGCCCGGGCGGCCAAGACATTGTGAACGGAAATATTTTAGTGCGCCATGCGTATGATGCCGAAAACAGCGGAATCCCGAAGATGCTCATCAATGATATCGATTGGAGTTCAGGGTGGCCATCCTATTAATTGAGCAGCCGGGCATGTGTGTCCGGCTTTTTACTTGCAATAAAAGATTGACAGTTTGATTCCTCCTTAACTATAATAAAATTGTTCGTACAAATAAAAGGTTAAAAGTTTAATATTTTAATTTATACGTATATTTTTAAATGCAAGCGCTTTATTTTGACAGGAAGGGGAAATGAATGTGCTTCAGAACAAAGAATATGAATTTTGGTTTGTGACGGGAAGCCAGCACTTATACGGAGAGGAAACGCTACAGCTTGTCGATCAACACGCAAAAGGGATATGTGACGGTCTCGGCGGAGTGTCATCAAGATACAAGATCAGGCATAAAGCGGTTGTTACGTCATCTGAAACAATCAGAGAGGTTTTGCGGGAAGCGCAGTATCAAGAAAACTGCGCCGGGATCATCACGTGGATGCATACATTTTCTCCGGCGAAAATGTGGATTGAAGGTCTTTCCGCCTTTCAAAAGCCGATGCTTCATCTGCATACCCAATATCATCGTGACATTCCGTGGGAAACGATTGATATGGATTTTATGAACAGCAACCAATCCGCCCACGGAGACCGGGAATACGGATATATCCAGTCAAGAATGGGGCAGACGAGAAAAGTCATTGCAGGTTATTGGGATGACGAAGAAGTTAAACGTGACATTTCACAATGGATGAATACTGCTGCCGCTTGGAATGAAAGCAGGCATATTAAAGTTGCCCGGTTCGGCGACAACATGCGGAATGTAGCCGTGACTGACGGAGACAAAGTCGGCGCCCACATTCAATTCGGCTGGCAGGTTGACGGATACGGAATCGGCGATCTTACCGAGGTGATGAACAATGTCACCGATGCAGAAATTGAAGCGCTTTATGAAGAATACGACAAATTGTATGTCATCAGCGACGAAACGAAACAGGATGAAGCAAAAGTTTCTTCCATTAAAGAACAGGCGAAAATTGAGCTCGGGTTAACGGCTTTTCTCGAAAGGGGCGGATATACAGCGTTTTCGACCTCCTTTGAAGTGCTGCACGGAATGAAGCAGCTTCCGGGGCTTGCCGTTCAGCGTCTCATGGAAAAAGGGTACGGATTTGCCGGCGAAGGCGATTGGAAAACGGCTGCCTTGGTGCGAATGATGAAAATAATGGCGGACGGAAAACAAACCTCCTTCATGGAAGATTACACGTACCATTTTGAGCCGGGGCGTGCGATGATTCTCGGATCACATATGCTTGAAGTATGCCCGACGATTGCCCATGATCGACCGAAAATCGAAGTCCATCCTCTCTCAATCGGGGGAAAGGAAGACCCCGCCCGATTGGTGTTTAACGGAATCGGCGGTTCAGCCATCATCGCAAGTATCATTGACATCGGAGGGCGGTTCCGTCTCATTCTGAATGAAGCGGAAGGCAGGGAAATTGAACATGACATGCCGAATCTGCCTGTGGCGCGGGTGCTGTGGAAGCCTGAGCCATCGCTGAAAACGGCTGCGGAAGCATGGATTTTGGCGGGAGGCGCCCATCATACCTGTATGTCCTTTGGGCTTACGGCTGAACAGATGCTTGACTGGGCTGAAATGGCAGGCATTGAAAGCATCTTTATTTCCCGAAATACCGAAATACGCGAGCTGAAAAAAGAGCTGAAGTGGAATGACGTATTATACCGGCTGGGAGGGAATTGATATGGCGTATACAATTGGTGTAGATTTCGGCACATTGTCCGGCAGGGCGGTGCTTGTCGATGTCCGGACAGGAGAAGAAATTGCATCCGCGGTCAAAGAATACACTCATGCCGTTATCGACCGTACGCTGCCGAAAACGGGGGAAAAGCTCCCTCGTGACTGGGCGCTTCAAGATCCCGCCGATTATATTGAAGTTTTGGAAACGGCGATTCCGAGCCTGCTTCAGCAATCGGGCGCTGATCCAAAAGATGTGATCGGCATAGGAATTGATTTTACGGCCTGCACCATTTTGCCGGTAGACGGCGCGGGACAGCCGCTTTGTATGCTTCCGGAATTTGAACGGGAGCCTCACAGTTATGTGAAGCTGTGGAAGCATCATGCGGCTCAAAAGCATGCAGACCGTTTGAACGCGATTGCCGAAGACACAAAAGAAGAATTTCTCAAAAGATACGGCGGTAAAATTTCTTCCGAATGGATGATTCCGAAAATCATGCAAATTGCGGAAGAAGCGCCGCATATATACGAGGCGGCAGATCGGATTGTGGAAGCAGCAGACTGGATCGTCTATCAATTGTGCGGTTCATTGAAGCGGAGCAACTGCACGGCCGGCTACAAAGCAATTTGGAATGAGGAGACGGGATATCCGTCTGATCATTTTTTCGAAAGGCTCAACCCGTTAATGAAAACGATTACAAATGATAAATTAAGCGGAACCATTTATTCAGTCGGAGAAAAGGCAGGAGGACTGACCGAAAAAATGGCGGAGCTGACCGGGCTTTTGCCGGGGACGGCCGTTGCCGTCGCCAATGTTGACGCTCACGTGTCAGTGCCAGCGGTCGGCATTACAGAGCCGGGGAAAATGCTGATGATCATGGGAACGTCCACCTGTCATGTGCTGCTCGGCGAGGAAGAACATATCGTCCCCGGTATGTGCGGAGTTGTCAATAACGGCATCTTGCCTGGATATGCGGGATATGAAGCGGGGCAGTCCTGTGTCGGCGACCATTTTGAATGGTTTGTTAAAACATGCGTTCCGAAAGAGTATGAGAAGGAAGCCGAGGAAAAACAGATTGATATTCACGAGCTTTTAAGCGAAAAAGCAGCTGAGCTTGCTCCGGGGGAAAGCGGTCTTCTCGCGCTTGACTGGTGGAACGGAAACCGGTCAACCTTGGTGGACGCCGATTTGACGGGCATGATGCTCGGCATGACGCTGCACACGAAACCGGAAGAAATCTACAGGGCATTGATTGAAGCGACGGCGTTCGGAACGAGGATGATTATCGAAACGTTTCGGGAAAACGGCGTTCCGATCGAAGAGCTTTACGCAGCCGGAGGAATCGCCGAAAAAAATCCGTTTGTCATGCAGATTTATGCAGACGTCACAAATATGGATATTAAATTATCCGGGTCTCCGCAGGCGCCGGCACTGGGCTCCGCGATTTTCGGAGCGCTCGCTGCGGGACGGGAAAACGGGGGTTTTTCCAATATTGCTGAGGCTTGCGCACATATGGGGAAATTAAAAGACGGTTCTTACGTCCCGAATCGGGGGAGAGCTGAGATTTATGACAGCTTATATGCGGAATACAAAGAGCTCGTTCACTACTTCGGCAAAGAAAACAATGTCATGAAACGCCTGAAAGCCATTAAAAACCGTGAGTTCGCGAAAGGGGAGAGCCGCCATGCTTGAAGCGTTAAAAGAAGAAGTGCTCGCCGCCAATCTGAAGCTTGAGGAACATAATCTTGTCACGTTTACATGGGGAAATGTCAGCGGCATTGACAGAGAAAGCGGGAGAATCGTCATTAAACCGAGCGGTGTCGATTACAGTGAGCTGACCGCAGACAAACTGGTCGTCCTGAATGAGGACGGAGAGATTCTGGAAGGCTCGCTGAAGCCGTCCTCTGACACGCCGACCCATCTTTATCTGTATAAAGCTTTTCCCGCTATCGGCGGAATCGTTCATACGCATTCTCGCTGGGCGACGAGCTGGGCGCAGTCAGGAAGAGACATTCCCGCGCTCGGCACGACTCACGCGGATTATTTTGAAAGCGCTATACCCTGTACGAGGGAAATGTATGAAGAAGAAATTGTGAAAGATTACGAATATCATACAGGCAAAGTTATAGCGGAAACCTTTCAAAATGAATCGTATGAACAAAATCCGGGTGTTCTTGTCCACAGCCACGGTCCGTTCTGCTGGGGAACGGACGCGCTGAATGCCCTGCATAACGCTGTAGTGCTCGAAACCGTGGCGGAAATGGCCTACCATTCGCTTATGCTGAACAAACAGCTCAGCCCGATAGACAGAGTGCTGCATGATAAGCATTTTTACAGAAAACACGGGGCGAATGCTTATTATGGCCAAACTTGACGCAGCTGGGTTTCTGATTGATTTAGACGGAACCGTATTCAGGGGGCAGGAGCTGATTGACGGCGCAACAGAAGCCATTCATACCCTTCAGTCCCTGGGCAAAGCCGTTGTCTTTTTAAGCAACCGCGGCAATCTATCAAGAGCCATGTGCCAAAAGAAACTGCTTGGTGCCGGTATCCGCACGGATGAACGGAGCATCGTGCTGTCCTCCAGTGTGACGGCATCATTTTTAAAGAAGCATTATCCTTTGTCAAAGGTGTGGGTGTTAGGAGAGAAAGGGCTGACGGATGAACTCGCTTTAGCGGGTGTCACCATGGCGCCAAAACCGCAGGCGGCAGACTGGCTTGTTATCTCTCTGCATGAAACCGTCACCTATGAGGATCTGAATCTCGCTTTTCAGGCAGCTTCCTCCGGCGCGCGCATCATCGCCACAAACCGGGACCGCTCGTTTCCGAATGAAGGCGGCCATGCTATGGATGTTGCAGGAATGATCGGGGCCATTGAGGCATCTGCCGGAGTAAAAACGGAGCTTGTCGTCGGCAAACCGTCTTGGCTGATGGCTGAGGCAGCATGTGAAGCGCTCGGGCTTTCTCCGGGAGAATGCGCAATAATCGGAGACAGCCTCGAATCAGATATCGCAATGGGAAGGCTGTACGGGATGAAAAGCGTGTTGGTTCTGACGGGATCGGCAAAACTTGGGGAGACCCGTCTCTATGAGCCTGACATCGTGCTCGATTCTATGAAAGACCTGACAGAATTAGCGAAGGGGGGAATCCTTTTATGAAACTTTCTCCGGCGGACATTCAATCCGAGTTTAATAAGGAAGGAGGCAGCCGCTCTCCTATTCAAATAGAAGACATCATCATCGGAGCGGATGCAAAAGAAGAGCTTTTCAGATTTCTTCAAAAAAAATGCTGGAAACATCCGGCGATCGTCTGTGACCGGAACACTGACGAAGCGGCGGGAGGGATGCTTGCGGACGAATTGAAGGCCGGCGGAATCAAAGCGGCAAAGATCATCATTCCGGAGCATGAATCAGGAACCGCGGCGGCTGATGAAAAGACACTGATCTATACGCTGATCAATATCGCGGAAGAGACGGATGTCATCATTGCGGCCGGGTCAGGAACGATTCACGACATTACGCGGTTTGCTGCCTGCCAGCGCGGTTTGCCGTTTATCTCATTCCCCACCGCTCCTTCAGTCGACGGATTTACATCGGCTGGAGCGCCGCTCATATTAAACGGCATCAAAACGACGATTCAGACGAAAGCGCCGATCGCCTTATTTGCGGATACGAATCTATTAAAAGAAGCGCCGCGCGCAATGACAGCCGCGGGCTTCGGCGACATGCTCGGAAAAATAACTTCGCTGGCAGATTGGGAGATCTCCCGGAAGCTTGCAGATGAGCCGTACTCAGAAGCCGGCGCGAAACTTGTGAAAGACGCGCTTTGGCAGTGCATTGATCACCGCGCTGACATTGCCATGGGAACAGAGGCCGGCATTCGCATCCTGATGGAAGCGCTGATCGTTTCGGGTCTTGTCATGCTTGCCCTTGATCACTCCCGTCCCGCCTCAGGAGGAGAGCATCACATCTCGCATTGGATTGAGATGGAACTGCTGAAGACGAAACAGCCTCCGATTCTCCACGGTGCGAAGGTGGGCTGCGCGTGCGCGGTGCTGAGTGATATTTACAAAGATCTGGCCTGTCACGAAAAGCTTGCAGAACTTCCGCCGGACTTTCGCGAGGCGGTTCAATCAGCATATGAAGGGCTTCCTGACGGCAAAACAATTGCCGGGTGGCTCACATCTGCCGGAGGTCCCGCCAGTTTTGATGAAATCGGTGTAAAACAGGACCTTGTCAGCGACGCCCTTAAGCACGCACACACACTGCGAGACCGTTATACCGGCTTAACCATCATAAATGAAAATGCAGCGCTCTTTGCACATCATTCGCCGCACGGCCTGAAGCGGAAGGGGCAATGACATGAAAAAAACGATCGCCGTATGTTTGGCGCTGATGATGATCTTATTGTTTACCGCCGGCTGTTCACAAGAACGGACTGCCGGCAGGGCGGGAGAAACGGAGCTGACATTTTGGACGTTTAACGGACTGCACGAACAGTTTTATCAGGAAATGGCCAAAGACTGGAATCAGAAATATCCGGAGCGCAAAATTAAGCTGAATACCGTTGTTTATCCTTATGGACAAATGCATGATAATCTATCCGTTTCCCTGATCGCGGGCGAAGGGCTTCCTGATATAGCCGACGTGGAATTAAGCCGATTCTCGAACTTTCTGAAGGGGAAGGATATCCCGCTTGCCGATCTGACTCCGCTGATTGAAAAAGACCGCGATAAGTTTGTGGAAGCGCGCCTGGCCTTATACAGCAAAAACGGCAGACTGTACGGCCTTGACACACATGTAGGGACGACCGTGATGTTTTACAACATGGATATTATGAAAAAGGCGGGCGTTGATCCCGCATCGATTAAGACATGGGAGGACTACCGGCGGGCGGGGAAAAAAGTGCGCGAAATCGCGGGAAAACCGATGGGAACGGTTGAAACAAATGACTCCGCCACATTTCTTTCCATGATTTCGCAGCAAGGATCAGGCTACTTCAGCAAAAACGGAAAGTTGATTTTGGACAATAAAACGAATATAGACACATTAAATGACTTAAAGGACATGGTAAATGATAAAACCCTTCTGCCGGCTCCCGGCGGCGGCCATCACAGTGAAGAATACTACGGTTTTATGAATCAGGGCGGGGCAGCGTCAGTGCTGATGCCCATCTGGTACATGGGACGGTTTATCGATTATATGCCTGATTTAAAAGGAAAAATGGCGATTTACCCTATGCCGGCTTGGAAAGAAGGCGGCGACAGATCAGCGGGCTTGGGCGGAACAGCCACCGTCGTACCGAAACAGGCTGAACATCTGAAGCTCGCGAAAGAATTTCTCGGATTTGCGAAAGGTTCAAAGGAAGGAAATATTAAGCTGTGGACGGTGCTCGGCTTTGATCCGCTCCGCTGGGACGTGTGGGATTCAAAAGAATTGAAGGAGAAAAATAAGTACACGGATTTCTTCCGGAACGGTACATCCATTTTTTCCACGCTCCTTGAAGTAAAAGATGAGATCAATCCGATTTATTTGCATGAAGACTTCTCTAAAGCGGCTGATCTCGTCGTCAGACAGGTGCTGTTCGATGCGCTGAAGACGCAGGAAAAAACACCTAAGGAAGCCTTGGACGAGGCGGCGCAGCAATTGGAAAAATAAGAAGCCGCCCATTTTAACAGAGAAAGCGGGGGAGCTTTTATGAGACCTGTAAAGACAGAGACAGCGCAAACCGTTTCCGCAGCCCGGAAGAAGCCGCGCCGGCGCAATGTGCTGTATTCCAAAAAAGCGGCGCCTTATCTTTTTACGGCGCCTTTTATCATTTCGTTTCTCGTTTTCTTTTTGTATCCGATCATCAGCGTGTTTATCATGAGCTTTCAGCGGATACTGCCGGGAGAAGCTGCATTTGTCGGGTTTTCCAATTACACCGCTCTTCTTAATCCAACCTTTTACACCGCCCTGTTTAATACATTGGAATATACCTTTTGGACGCTGATCGTGCTGATTCCGGTGCCGCTTCTTTTGGCGGTGATTCTGAATTCGAAGCTCGTCAGATTCAGAAATGTGTTTAAATCGGCACTGTTCGTACCGGCTTTGACATCGACGATCGTCGCGGGGATTATATTCCGGCTGATGTTCGGAGAAATGAATACGTCGCTGGCAAACGAGCTGATGATGAAGCTTGGCGTATCGCCTCAAAACTGGCTCAATAACAAAGGAACCGGCATGTTTTTAATGGTGCTGCTTGCGTCATGGAGATGGATGGGCATTAACATTCTTTATTTTCTGGCCGGATTGCAAAACGTGCCGAAAGAATTATATGAGGCGGCTGAAATTGACGGGGCGAGTACGTGGAAAAAGTTCCGGCATATTACCCTCCCGTTTTTAAAGCCGGTATCCGTTTATGTGTTAACGATCAGTATGATCGGCGGTTTCAGAATGTTTGAGGAAAGCTATGTGCTTTGGCAGAATAATTCCCCGGGCAATATCGGCCTCACGCTTGTCGGTTATTTATATCAGCAGGGGCTTGCGTACAACGAAATGGGGTACGGGGCCGCCATCGGAATTGTCCTTTTGCTTGTCATCTTACTAGTCAGCCTTGTGTCGCTGAAACTGTCCGGTTCGTTTAAAGGGGAGGGATAAGTGGTGCGTAACAATCACATGTTTTCCGTGTACAGAGTCGCGTTTACCTTGTTTTTTATCATGTTGAGCCTGCTGTATATCTTTCCGATGATCTGCCTATTGCTCGGTTCATTAAAGCCGTCATCCGAGCTGATGCGCATCGGACTGAATCTGCGTCTTGATCCGGATGTGATGAGCCTTGATAACTACACGTATTTGTTCAACGGGGGGAGCATTTATTTCAAATGGTTTTTTAACAGCCTGCTGCTCGGCGTTCTCACCACGGTTCTCACGCTGTTTTTTTCCTCAATGATCGGCTACGGACTCGGTGTGTATGAGTTTAAAGGCCGAAATGTTATTTTCGTTCTTGTGCTGATCATTATGATGGTGCCTCTTGAAGTGATGATGCTTCCGTTATTTAAACTGACGGTGGGGCTTCATTTGATTGATTCTTATACGGGAGTGATTCTGCCGTTTATTGTGTCGCCTGTCGCCGTATTCTTTTTCAGGCAATACGCGCTCGGCCTCCCGAGGGATCTGCTCGATTCAGCGAGAATGGACGGCTGCACGGAATTCGGCATTTTCTTCAGAATTATGGCGCCGCTTATGAAACCGGCATTTGGGGCAATGATCATTCTCCAATCTTTAAACAGCTGGAATAACTTTTTATGGCCGCTGATCGTGCTTCGGTCGAAAGAAATGTTTACGCTTCCAATCGGACTGTCAGGGCTGCTGAGTCCGTACGGCAATAACTATGACATGCTGATCTCCGGTTCCGTTTTTGCGATACTGCCGGTGATTATCATATTCTTGTTTTTCCAAAAATACTTTATTTCCGGCCTGACAGTCGGCGGAGTGAAGGGATAGAGAGAGGGAGGAAACATAATGAAAAAAGCGGGAATTACAGCAGATAAAGAATACATCATCGGTGAAGTGGACAAACGGATGTACGGATCATTTATAGAACATATGGGCCGGGCGGTGTATGAAGGCATTTATGAGCCCGGACACCCGAAAGCCGACAAGGACGGATTCAGAACAGACGTGCAGAAGCTGATCAGAGAATTACAGGTGCCGTTCATCCGCTATCCGGGAGGGAATTTTCTCTCAGGCTACAATTGGGAAGACGGCGTCGGACCGGTGAAGGACCGCCCGCGGAGGCTTGATCTGGCATGGCAGACGACAGAAACGAACGAAGTCGGGACGAACGAATTTTTAACGTGGGCAAAAAAAGTGAACGCCGAAGTGAATATGGCGGTCAATCTAGGGACGAGAGGCATCGATGCCGCCCGGAACCTCGTCGAGTACTGCAACCATCCTGGAGGGTCATACTGGAGCGACTTGCGAAAATCGCACGGCTATGAAAAACCTTACGGCATAAAAACGTGGTGCTTAGGAAATGAGATGGACGGCCCTTGGCAGATCGGGCACAAAACGGCGCATGAATACGGACGGCTCGCCGCTGAAACGGCGAAAGTGATGAAATGGACGGACCCGACAATCGAATTGGTGGCTTGCGGAAGCTCAAACAGCGGCATGCCGACCTTCATCGAGTGGGAGGCGGAGGTGCTTGAGCATACGTACGAGCATGTGGATTACATCTCACTGCATACGTATTACGGCAACCATGAAAATGATCTTGAAAACTATTTAGCGAAGTCGATGGATTTAGACCATTTTATCAAATCTGTCACAGCCGTATGTGATTATATGAAAGCGAAAAAACGGAGCAAAAAAACGATTCACCTTTCTTTAGATGAGTGGAATGTGTGGTATCACTCAAATGAAGCGGATAAAAAAGTGGAGCCGTGGATTACGGCCCGGCCGATTCTGGAAGACATCTACAATTTTGAAGATGCGCTGTTGATCGGTTCATTGCTGATTACGATGCTGCAGCATGCGGACAGACTAAAGATCGCCTGTCTCGCCCAGCTTGTCAACGTGATTGCGCCTATCATGACTGAAAAGGGCGGAGAAGCATGGAGGCAGCCGATCTTTTATCCTTACATGCACGCCTCTGTCTACGGGAGAGGGACTTCAATGAAGCTGCTGATTACCTCCCCGAAATACGACTCAGCGGATTTTACGGATGTGCCGTATGTTGATGCCGCGGCTGTTTACCATGAAGAAGATGAAGCCCTGACCATTTTTGCCGTTAACAAAAGCAAGGAACCGATGGAAACGGAGATCAAACTGAGAGGGTTTGAAGATTACCGCATCATTGAGCATATCGTGCTGGAGCATCAGGATATGAAAGCGACCAATCAAAAAAACAGAAAAGAAGTTATGCCTCACTCAAACGGAACGTCTTCCGCAAACGCTGAAGGGATAACGGCTCATTTTACGCCGCTGTCCTGGAATGTTATCCGTTTATCAGGAAAATAATGTTCCGAAAAGCCGGGCTTTGCCGCCGGCTTTTTTTTACGCAAAAATCACCTCCGGTTATCTGATAATTGTGATAATATTTAGAAAAAGAGAAAAGGGGCTGGGATTAAATGAATGCGATTACAATCGTCATAGCGTCTATATGTATTTTGGCGATCGCCTATCGGCTTTACGGTACCTTTATGATGGTCAAAGTATTAAAAATCAATGATCAGACACCGACTCCGGCCCATGTGCTTGAGGATGGGAAAGATTATGTGCCGACGAATAAATGGGTGTCATTCGGCCACCATTTCGCGGCAATCGCCGCTGCCGGCCCGCTTGTCGGACCGATTCTCGCAGCTCAATTCGGCTATCTGCCCGGGCTTTTATGGCTGTTAATCGGGGCGGTGATCGGAGGAGCCGTACACGATATTGTCGTATTGTTTGCATCCATGCGGAAAAACGGTAAAACGCTTTCTGAAGTCGCCAAAGATGAGCTCGGCCCGGTGGCGGGCTTTTGCACTGGTCTTTCAATGCTGTTTATCATTACGATCACGATGGCGGGGCTGTCCATGGTTGTGCTGCACGCACTTGAGAAAAACCCGTGGGGAACGTTTGCGGTAGGGATTACGATTCCGATCGCGATGGGGGTCGGCGTCTACTATAAAAAAACGGGCAATCTCAAACTCGCATCGACTGTCGGTTTTCTTTTGTTAATGGCCGGTGTTGTGATCGGGCCGCGGCTGCAGACAACGGCTCTCGGCGACATGCTGACGTTGGATGCGAAAACACTCGCGGTGGCGCTTCCCGTCTATGCTTTTTTTGCCGCGGCGCTTCCGGTTTGGCTTTTGCTTGCCCCGCGTGACTATTTAAGCAGTTTTATGAAAATCGGGGTATTTGCCGCTTTGATCGCCGGCGTCTTTTTCGTCAATCCCGCCGTTAAATTCCCGGCCGTAACGGAGTTTATTCACGGCGGCGGACCGGTGATCGCGGGACCTGTCTGGCCGTTTATTTCAATAACGATTGCCTGCGGCGCTATTTCAGGCTTTCATGCGTTTGTCGGTTCCGGCACAACGCCGAAAATGCTGGATAAATGGAGTGATATAAAGCCGGTTGCTTTCGGAGCGATGCTTGTTGAATGTCTCGTCGGGATTATGGCGCTCATAGCAGCCGCCGCACTTGAGCCAGCGGACTATTTTGCCATTAACAGCGCGCCGGAAATTTTCCGCGCCCTTGGGATGAATGTCGTCCATCTGCCTGAATTGAGTAAAGAAATCGGGCTCAGTCTGGAAGGAAGAACGGGCGGCGCTGTTACGCTTGCCGTCGGAATGACGTATATCTTTACGGAGATTCCGTTTTTCAGTCATTTGGCTTCATACTTTTTTCAATTTGTCATTATGTTTGAAGCGGTGTTTATTTTAACGGCGATTGATGCGGGAACCCGTGTCGCCCGCTACTTGATCCAGGAGTTTTTCGGAGAGGTGTATAAGCCGCTGAAAAAAACAGACTGGCTGCCGGGCTCGATTTTCTCAAGCGCGCTCGCCTGCCTGCTGTGGGGCTATCTTCTGTATTCGGGCGACATCAGCTCCATTTGGGCGCTGTTCGGCGTGTCCAATCAGCTTATGGCGTCTGTCGGATTAATCATCGGTGCGACTGTCGTATTGAAGATAGCCGATAAGCGGCGCTATATGCTGACGTGCCTGATTCCTCTCGCTTATTTGTACGTGACCGTCAACTATGCGGGTTATTGGATGGTGCGGTATGTGTATTTGAATCCTGAAGCGGCGGGATACAACGTGCTGAATGGCGTTTTATCCATTATCATGCTCATTCTCGGGCTTGTGATTATCATGGCGGCTGTGAAAAAATGGGCGAATGTATGGCGTGATCCGAGTGCCAGACTGGAAGCTTCAATACCCGGATAAATCCGCGGCCGTCCGAACATTGCAGCATCATAAAAAAGCAGAGAGCCGATCGGTCTCTCTGCTTTCATCTTATGACAAATCCGCCGCTTCCAAAAGGTAATCCGCCAAATGTACCGCGCGGACACGGTCTGTTAATCCTTCGCGCAAAATGCCGAGCTGCATTTGCAAAAGGCATCCGGGATTGGCTGTCACGATGACGGCCGCCTCCGTTTTTCCGGCGGCTTTCATCTTACTGTCTAATATTTTCATAGACATCTCTGACTCTGTTATATTATAAATTCCCGCCGACCCGCAGCAGCTGTCGGCCTTTTCCATTTCTCTGTACTCGGCCCCTTTAATGCTTTTCAAAAGCATGCGCGGTTCTTCTGACGTATGCATCACATTGCGGAGATGGCAGGAGTCCTGATATGTGACGATATGAGGGGATTGCGCCTGAAGGTTCCTTTGATGGAATTTCAGTTCAACCAGTACGGATGAAAAGTCTTTGAGCTTCCGGACGAATTGTTCGGCACGGTCCGCCCATTCAGGTTCATCCTTCAGCAAATGCGGATATTCCTGAAGAAAGGCGCCGCATCCGCCGGCGTTTGTAATGATATAATCTGCGTCAAGCGCTTCAAAAGCGGCGATATTCCGCTTGGCCAGTTCTTTTCCCGTCTCTTTTTCTCCGCTGTGCCCGTGAAGCGCGCCGCAGCACGCCTGACCTTCCGGAACCGCGATCTCACATCCGGCCGCCTGTAAAAGCGCCGTTGTCGCATGATTTGTTGCTAAAAACATCGTATCCATTAAACAGCCCGAGAAAAAAGCGGCCCGTTTTTGAACGGGACCCGAGGCGGGAAGAAAACGCGGCCGTTCTTTCATGTCTTTCCATTTCGGAACGGGCGGGAGCACTTGTTCCATTGTACGCAGATGCTCAGGCAAAACGCGCAGCATACCGGTTTTTCTGACGGCGGTCTGCAGCCCTGATCTTTGGTATATCCCAAGAAGATTCGCCGCTGTCTGCATGCGGTTTTGATGGGGGAAAAGCCCGGTAAATGCCGCTTTCCGCAAGAGGCGCACGCCCGGCTTGTGTTTTTTATTTTGATGAATGATATCCCTTGCTTCTTCAAGCAGCTGTCCGTAATTGACTCCTGCCGGACAAACGGGCTCGCATGCCCGGCATCCGAGACACAGCGAAAGTGAGCGCTCGACATCTTCATCCGGCTCAATCAGTCCGTCTGTGACGGCTTTCATCAGGGCGATTCGGCCGCGCGGCGAATGGGATTCTTGAAATCCTGATTCGATATAGGTCGGACAGGAAGGAAGGCAGAAGCCGCAGCGCATACAGTTCAGCAATTCACCTTCATCCATGCGGTTTTTGAATTCTGTTTGAATTTGTTTCTGCTCTTTAGCCGTTGTCATTTCATCACCACCACGCGTTTCCTTGACGAATTAGCGAATATCTTTCCCGGATTCAGCAGGTTTTGGGGATCGAGCGCTTGTTTGATCGCTTTCATGGCGATGATGCCTTCTGTTTTCAGCTTCATTTCTAAATACGGCGCTTTTACGATGCCGACCCCATGTTCACCCGTTATCGTTCCTCCCAGCTCAATCGCTTTCTCAAAAATGGCGGCAAAGGCTTTTTCGACACGTTCCATCTCCTCTGTATTTCGGATATCGGTGGTGCACGTCGGATGGAGGTTGCCGTCGCCTGCATGGCCGAATGTGCATATGGACAAGCCGTATGTTTCTGCAATCTCGTTAATGGCTCTGACCATATTGGCAATTTGTGATCTCGGCACGGTTGCATCTTCCAGAATCGTCGTCGGTTTCAGTCTGGCGAGAGCTGATAGTGCGGACCGTCTGGCCTCTGTAAGGGCGAATGCTTCCTCCTCGGTTTCAGCCGTTTGGACGGATACGGCGGCTCCGTTTTTACAGATGGCTTCGATTTTTTCCATATCGCGTCTGACCGTGTCGCTGTCACCGTCCTGTTCGATCAGCAGTACGGCTTTTGCGTCTGTCGGAAGCCCGATCTTGGCGTAATCTTCAATGACCTGCAGTGTCGGCTGATCCAGAAATTCGAGTGTCGCCGGAATGATTTTTTCAGCGATGATGGCAGAAACCGATTCTGCAGCCGCTTCAATATGTTCATAGAGTGCGAGCAGCGTTTTTTTCGTTTCCGGCTTCGGAACAAGCTTTAAAGTCGCTTCCGTCACAACACCGAGCGTCCCTTCTGATCCGACGAAAAGCCGGGTCAGATCATAACCGGCGACATCCTTTGTCAGCTTTCCCCCTGTGCGGATGATATCGCCTGAAGCCAAGACGGCTTCAAGGCCGAGGACATAATCCCGGGTGACACCGTACTTCAGGCCGCGCAGTCCGCCGGAATTTTCATTAATATTTCCGCCGATCGTCGATATTTTCATGCTGCTCGGATCAGGCGGATAAAATAACCCTTTCCGTTCAACCGCATGAATCATATCTTGCGTGATCACGCCCGGCTGGACGGTTGCCGTCAAATTTTCCTCATCAATTTCAAGAATTCGGTTCATATGTTTGAATAAAAGAACAAGACCGCCCTCAGACGGACATGTGCCGCCGCATAAGTTTGTGCCTGAACCCCTCGGCACGATCGGAATGTCATGCCTGCTGCAAATCGTTAATATACGGGACACGTCATCCGCACAGTGGGGGGCGATTACCGCATCCGGCATGGCTTGCAGCTGAGGGGCCGCATCGTACGAATACACAAGACGGCCAGCCGCCGAATCATCATAATTCTCCTTCCCGACCGCCCGGATGAACTGTTCCTTTGCCTCTCGTGAAATCATATTCTCCCAACCTCCCGATAGAAAAGCGTTTTCATTTAATTGTAAAGAAAAATGATTTCGTAAACTATGGAGAAACGTATGAAAAATGATGGTGGTATTACGTGTTTTTTGTATGTTGATCTAAAAAGCGAAGCGCCAAATAAAAAGCCGTTATGTCTTCAGGGCGGTCAAGCTTCATATTTGTCAGTGATTCCAGTTTGGAAAGACGGTAGCGCAGCGTATTAATATGAATATGCATGTCATCAGCGGTGCGCTTTAACGATAACTGCCGGTCGAAAAAGGCGCGCAGCGTATCCAGAAGTTCTTCACGGCCGAGCACATGCTCGAGAACCCGCCGTGGAAATTCAGACCGCGTGCCGGGCGCAATATCGGCAAGACACATATCCAGTTTTAAATCTTCTTCAAAGACGGCCTGCTTGTCAATAGCGCCCGCTGAAAGAGCTTTCTCCGCCTGTCCGTATGATTCCGTCAGGCGTTCTCCCGGAACGATCCGTCCGATGCCGGCCGTGACAGGCTGCCCAAAAACAGTGTTGATTCTTTTGATGAGCCTCTCCCTAGAATCCGAGTTTGTCTCATGATTAATGAGAATACGCTCATTTCCCCAGCGGACAAACAGGTCTTCAGGGTATTCACTTTGCCAGAGGCGCCCGAGCTCTTCTGCTTCATATTGCTCATAACGGCCTTGAATGAGTATGATTCGGCGTTGCGAATGAAGGTCTGCTGCAAGGAGCTTTGCTTTTTCTAAAAAACCCGGGGACCATTCTTTTAACTGCAGCCAATCCACCATAAAGGATTCAAGCATTCTCTCACGCCATTGCACTTCTTCCAGGTGGCGCGTTTCTTTTATAAAAAGTTCCGTCATTTTTCTGAGCAATTCCCCGAAAGGCAGGATATCGTCAGGGTTTCCTGTCAGACCGAATACTCCGATCACCTCATGACCCGAAAAAACGGGGAGGTTCAATCCTGCTTTTACGCCCTCAAGCCGTTTTTCATCTTCTTTCGTAATGATGACATTCCGTTTTTCCCGCGCGCAGATCAGAGCTCCTTCATGAAAACATCCGGCGCGCGCCTCGTTGGTGCCCGCGATGATCATTCCTTTTGTATCGGCAATAATCACTTCGCGGCTGTACATATGTTTGACTTCGGCAATCAATTTTTTTGCCAGTTCCGGCTGTAACTGCATTGGCGATCCCCCTCGCCATTATTATACAAAAAAAACCGGGTGTGCCATCACCCGGTTTCATGCTTAGTGTGCAGGTTTTAATCCGCCTTCAAGTGTTTTGAGCATTTCATTTTTTTCTGAGTCTGACGCATGCTGCCAAAGAACTTCGAATAAGACGCCGAGACCCGGAAGCATTTTTTCTTCACCGCTTTGGATGGCGTCTACGATAGTATGCTCCAGCTGATCCTGATTATTGCCGGTCACATTGGCAATAACGGCGTTGCGTAAATTAAGATCCATTACAACCGCTCCTTTTTTCCTGAATGTGATACGCATATTCTTACCGCGCACGCGGTTTATTATGTGCTGTTCTTGAGATATAATAACAACATGCATGAAAAAAGGAGAGCGCAGAAATAAAGTGAAACGAATTGACTCGGCAAAAAACCAAAAAGTGAAGGACTGGAAAAAACTTCACACAAAAAAAGAGAGACATAAAACGAATACATTTCTGATAGAAGGAGAGCATCTGGCAGAAGAAGCGCTCAAGTCAAAGGGAACGGTAAAAGAAATTCTCGTAAAAGATGAGAGCGCCATCCCGGCCGATCTGGACATGAGCATTCCGTGCTATGTGCTGAGCGAAGATGCGTTTTCAGCCGTGACGGAAACGGAAACGCCGCAGCAGATCGCCGCAGTCTGCCATATGCCGGACGAAAAGCCTGACCGGCTGAAGCGGCTGCTTCTGATTGATGCCGTGCAGGATCCGGGGAATTTAGGAACAATGATCAGAACGGCAGATGCGGCGGGGATCGACGCCGTTGTCCTTGGTGAGGGAACGGCAGATCCATACAACGGAAAAACGCTGCGTTCAGCCCAAGGATCTCACTTTCATATTCCCATTTTGAAACGTCCGCTTCACGAGTTTACCGATGAGCTGAAATCGCAAGGCATCGCGATCTACGGCACGGCGCTTGAAAACGGTGCGGCTTATCAAAGCGTGAAGCCTGAAGAATCGTTCGCGTTAATCGTCGGGAACGAGGGGGCGGGAGTGGACGCCGGCCTTCTGCAAAAAACGGATCTCAACCTGTACGTGCCGCTGTACGGACAGGCGGAGTCGCTGAATGTGGCGGTGGCGGCCGCCATCCTCGTCTATCATCTCAGAGGATAGGTTGCGCAAAGCCGCGAATTTCACTATAATAGATAGCAATAATGTAAAAACCGTGACAGAGGACGTCAATTTTTTCACAAGCTGCCTTCCAGGGAGAAAATGCCGCCGACTGAAAGCATTTTTATCGCAGCACAGAAATTGATTTTCACCTCTCGAGTTGTCACCGGGACCGCGCTAAACGCGCGTAAAGGTGAACCGGAACGATCGTTTCCGTTATGTCAATGAAGCTTCGGCAGATGAAGTCTGCCTTAAAAAGGGTGGTACCGCGGCCACAACTCGTCCCTTCTCTCAAGGGGCGGGTTTTTTTGTTTTCTGAAAAAGGCATAGAACGGTTTGGTTTACATAAAAGGAGGATGCATGATGGAAGAGAAGCTTAAACAGCTCGAACTGGAAGCTGCAGAAAAAGTAGAAGCAGCAGGTTCATTAAAAGAAGTTAACGACATTCGGGTGCAATATCTCGGAAAAAAAGGGCCGATTACAGAAGTTCTCCGCGGCATGGGCAAACTGTCCGCTGAAGAACGCCCGAAAATGGGAGCGCTCGCCAATGAAGTGAGAGAGCGCATTGCAGCAGCCATTACGGCGAAAAATGAACAGCTTGAACAAGAAGAGATGAATAAAAAACTCAGCAGCCAGACGATTGACGTCACATTGCCGGGCAGTCAGGTAAACATCGGCGGGCGCCATCCGCTGACGGTCGTTATTGAAGAAATTGAAGATTTATTTATCGGCATGGGGTATACCATCGAAGAAGGTCCTGAAGTGGAAACGGATTATTACAACTTTGAGGCGCTGAATCTGCCGAAGGAGCACCCGGCCCGCGACATGCAGGACAGCTTTTACATTACAGAAGAAATGCTGATGAGAACGCAGACGTCACCGGTGCAGACGCGCACGATGGAAAAGCATAAAGGCAAAGGCCCCGTCAAAATCATTTGTCCCGGAAAAGTGTATCGCCGCGACAACGATGACGCGACACATTCCCACCAGTTCATGCAGATTGAGGGTCTCGTCGTAGATCGCAAAATCAGCATGAGCGATCTGAAAGGAACGCTTGAATTGGTCGCCAAAAAAATGTTCGGCCAAGACCGTGAAATCAGGCTCCGTCCGAGCTTTTTCCCATTCACTGAACCTTCTGTCGAGGTGGATGTGACCTGCTTTAAGTGCGGCGGACAAGGCTGTTCCGTCTGCAAAAAAACGGGCTGGATCGAAATTCTCGGCGCCGGCATGATTCACCCGAACGTGCTGAAAATGGCCGGATTCAATCCTGAGGAATACCAGGGCTTTGCTTTCGGAATGGGTGTGGAACGGATCGCAATGCTGAAATACGGCATTGAAGATATCCGCCATTTCTATACCAATGATGTCAGATTCATTTCGCAGTTTAAACAGGCGTAAGAGGAGGATACACATGTTTGTTTCATATAAATGGTTAGAAGATTACGTTGACTTGCAGGGAATCGACCCGGCCGTGCTTGCAGAAAAAATTACGAGAGCCGGTATTGAAGTTGAGGGTATCGAGTATAAAGGGGAAGGCGTAAAAGGCGTTGTCATCGGACACGTGCTTGAGCGTGAACAGCACCCGAATGCCGACAAACTCAACAAATGCCTTGTCGATATCGGTGCGGAGGAACCCGTTCAGATTATCTGCGGCGCCCCGAATGTTGATAAAGGACAGAAGGTTGCCGTTGCAACAGTCGGCGCCGTGCTTCCCGGCAATTTCAAAATTAAAAAAGCCAAGCTGCGCGGCGAAGCGTCTCACGGCATGATCTGTTCTCTCCAGGAGCTCGGCATTGAAAGCAAGCTCGTGGCGAAAGAATATGCGGAAGGCATTTTCGTGTTTCCGAATGATGCTGAAACGGGAGCTGACGCAATGGCATCCCTTCAGCTTGATGATGCGATTTTAGAATTGGGCTTAACGCCGAACCGCGCCGACGCGATGAACATGCTTGGCGTGGCTTATGAAGTTGCGGCTATTCTCGGCACCGAGGTAAAGCTTCCGGAGACTTCATATGAAAAAGCGGCAGAAAAAGCGGCGGACGCTGTTTCCGTCAAAATTGAAGATACGCAGGCCAATCCGCATTATGCCGCAAAAATCATTAAAAACGTCAAAATCGGCCCGTCTCCGCTGTGGATGCAGACGAAGCTGATGAATGCAGGCATCCGCCCGCACAATAACGTCGTGGACATTACAAACTTCGTCCTGCTTGAGTACGGTCAGCCGCTTCACGCTTTCGATTACGATCGGTTCGGTTCAAAAGAGGTCGTCGTCAGAAAAGCGGCGGAAAACGAAACCATCGTGACGCTGGATGAACAGGAGCGCAAGCTGTCAAGCAGCCATTTGGTCATCACAAACGGAAAAAAAGCACAAGCCGTTGCGGGAGTCATGGGCGGAGCTGAATCTGAAGTCCGTGAAGACACTACCGCGATTTTACTGGAAGCCGCTTATTTCGATGGACAGACCGTCCGCAAAGCGTCGAGAGACCTCGGGCTGAGAAGCGAAGCGAGCGCCAGATATGAAAAAGGCATTGACCCGGCACGCGTTCTGCTGGCGGCTGAACGGGCCTGCAGCCTCATTCAGGCATATGCCGGCGGAGAAGTGCTCTCAGGCACGGTTGAAGAAAACCATCTGAAAATCGAAGCGAACAACATTCATGTATCTGTTGAAAAAGTGAACGCCGTGCTCGGCATGACAATCGCTAAAGAAGAAATCATCAGCATTTACAAGCGCCTCGGTTTTGCAGTCGGTGAAGCAAAAGACGTTCTCGTCGTAACGGTGCCGTCGCGCCGCGGAGATATTAAAATCGAAGAAGACCTGATTGAAGAAGCGGCGAGATTGTACGGGTATGACAATATTCCGTCCACGCTTCCGGAAACGGCCGGCACGACAGGCGGCTTGACCCCGTATCAGGCAAAACGCCGGAAAGTGAGACGTTTCCTTGAAGGAGCGGGTCTTTCACAAGCGACCACATATTCATTGACGAATGATAAAAAAGCGGCTGCTTTTGCGATCGAAAAATCATTCAATACGATGCTTGCTCTGCCGATGAGCGAAGAAAGAAGCATTCTCAGACACAGCCTCGTGCCGAATCTGCTTGAAGCCGTTTCATACAATCTGGCCAGACAGACTGATTCCGTTGCTTTATACGAAACGGGTTCTGTATTTCTGACGAAGGAAGAAAACACAAAACCGGTTGAAAAAGAACGGGTTGCCGGAGCCGTAACCGGATTATGGCGCAAAAACCTATGGCAGGGTGAGAAAAAGCCGGTAGATTTCTTCGTCGTCAAAGGAATCGTTGAAGGCCTGCTGCATCAGTTGAATGTGTCAGACCGGATTGAATTTGTCCAGTCAGAACGCAAAAACATGCATCCCGGCCGGACCGCAAACATTCTATTGAACGGCTCACTTGCCGGATTTATCGGACAGGTGCACCCGGCAATGGAAAAAGAGCTGGATATCAAAGAAACGTATGTGTTCGAGCTTGATCTGCACGCGCTTCTGACCGAGGAAACAGAACCTGTCGTGTACACGGCGATTCCGAAGTACCCGTCCGTCACGCGCGACATTGCGCTTGTTGCAGATAAAACCGTCACAAGCGGACAGCTCGAAGCCGTGATCAAGGAAGCCGGCGGCGCGCTATTGAAAGAAGTCACTGTATTTGATGTGTACGAAGGTGAGCATATGGAAGAGGGCAAAAAATCCGTCGCCTTCTCGCTTCAATATGTCAACCCTGAACAAACATTGACAGAAGAAGAAGTGACAAAAGTCCACGAAAACGTGCTGAAAGCGCTGGAAGAAACGTATCAGGCCGTATTAAGAGGATAAAGAAAAAGCTTGCAGATCACTCTGCAAGCTTTTTTTATTGTGGCCGTTTCCTTTCAACAAGGCGCTTCGCCTTTTGCGTATTGGCAAAATGAAGTTTGGTGAACGTTCTGAGCGCATCTTCTCCTTTATTGATGATCAGCTTGGCGGCAGCTTCATCGACGTGCGGCCCCGCGCCTTTCGGAATCGTCATCCCTGCTTCCCGGGAAAGCTTATCCATTTCAATTAAGAAAGAATACCGCGCGATGATAGAGGCTGCGGCGACGGAAAGATGTATGCCTTCCGCCTTCGTGCTGAAAAACGTTTTTTCTTTTACGATATCCCGCCCGGAAAGATGCTTAAAATAAATGCCGGGCTCTGCAAATTGGTCAATCAGAATCGCTTCCGGTTTGACGCCGTTCATTTTCCTCAGCAGATTGGAAATCGCCTGATTATGAAGGAGCGCCTTCATTTTCCCCTGGCTCATGCCTTTTTCCTGCATCTGATTGTATTTTTCGTTTTTTAACACAAGCAGGCTGTAAGGAATGGTTTTAATTAACAGTTTGGCGATTTCGATAATCTGCGGATCTTTTAAATCTTTCGAATCCTTCACGCCCAGTTCTTTCATTAAAGGAAGCTTTGTTTTGTCGGCGTAGGCGCAGGCAACTGTTATCGGCCCGAAGTAATCGCCTGTTCCGACCTCATCTGAGCCGATTACCGACATGGACGCAATGCCCGCCGGAGGAGCGTAGAGCGGGTCGGCCGCTTTTTTGACGGTTTTCTTTGCTTTCGGCGCCTCAGCCGTTCCCCAGCGGGCCGCTTCTGTGCCGGCGTTTTTTCCTTGAAAGAGAACCTTGCCCGAACGGTAGGCTGTAATGGTACAGCCCGGCGGCTTAGCCTGGAAGACGGCGCCCTGCGGAACGGCCGGAGTAAGGGAGCCGGCATAGGATTGTTTCATTTGTTTTATAGCGGAAGCGGATACTTTTATAACAGAATGGGACACGATATAATCTCCTTTTTTGGCACTTTTCACTGTATATACCAGTGTATCATAACAGCCTGAGGCTCGTCTTTCCATTCAATCGATAATCGTGGTATGATAGGAACTAGGATTCTCGCGGAATGGAGGAGAAACGTTGTCTGACGGCAAAAAAACCAAAACGACAGTAAACATTTACGGCCAGCACTTCACCATTATCGGGGAAGAAAGCAAAGCGCACATGCGTCATGTGGCCGGAATGGTTGATGATAAAATGAGAGAAATCAACGAGAAAAATCCATATCTTGATATAAATAAGCTCGCTGTTTTGACTGCGGTCAATGTCGTGCATGATTATATGAAACTGCAAGAAAAATATGAATTACTGGAGCGGCAGCTTAAAGAAAAGGAATGAACACCATATGATAGATATCATCATCTTAGTTTTGCTCTTGATGGGCACATTGCTTGGATTGAAAAGAGGATTTATCCTCCAATTTATATATTTAACGAGTTTCATCCTCTCGATTGCGTTTGCGGCGCTTTTTTACAAAAATCTGGCCCCGCATTTAAGTTTTATACCCGCGCCTGATTTTTCCGGCGGGCAGTCGGCTCTTTCTTTTATTAAAGGAAACGTAGAGACCGCTTATTACAACGCGATCGCGTTTGTCATTTTGTTTATCATTGCAAAGATTCTGCTTCGGATTATCGGAGCGGCGCTTAATATCATCGCAAGCATTCCGGTCATAAAACAGATCAACAAACTGCTTGGCGGGGTGCTCGGGTTTGTGGAAGTCTATTTATTTGCGTTTATCCTGTTATACGTCGCATCCGTACTGCCGGTAAGCACGCTTCAGGATATGCTCGCACAATCGACGCTTGCAAATATCATCACGCATCATACGCCGTATCTGTCAGGGCTTCTGCAAGAACTGTGGGCCCAGTATGGGGCATAAAAAACTTCTCTTGACCGGAGAAGTTTTTTTCAAGCTCTGCGTCAGTTGTGCCGGAGAAGAAAAATTTGTATGATGAAAAGCAGGAAACGACTGGGGGTTAACAGTATGCATAAAAAAGATATCATCAGGCTGCTTGAAACGATTGCGGTCTATATGGAACTGAAAGGGGACAACCCGTTTAAAATATCAGCCTTCCGAAAAGCGGCAGCGGCGCTTGAGCAGGATGACCGCAGCCTGTCGGAAATCGACGACATGATGTCTTTATCCGGAATCGGAAAAGGCACCTACGGCGTCATTCGTGAATATATGCAGGAAGGTGTGTCCAGCACGCTTCTCCAATTGCAGAAAGAAGTCCCGGAAGGCTTGGTTCCTCTTTTGAAGCTTCCGGGCCTCGGCGGCAAAAAAATCGCCAAGCTGTATCAGGAGCTTGGCGTTCATGATGCGGAATCGCTGAAAGAAGCATGCGAGCAGCAAAAGGTGCAAGGGCTCGCCGGTTTCGGAAAAAAAACGGAGGAGAAAATCCTTCAGGCTCTCGGAGAAGCAGGAAAACAGCCGGAACGTTTTCCAATAGGCTATGCGCTCAGCATTGCTTCAGTCATTGAAGAACATTTGGCCCGGCTGACGGATATTCAGAAATATTCCCGGGCCGGCAGTCTCAGAAGAGCGCGGGAGACTGTAAAAGATCTCGATTACATTATTGCTACAGATCATCCGAAGGCTGTCAGAGATCAGCTTCTGTCCCTGCCGAACGTAAAAGACGTGATAGCGAGCGGGGATACAAAGGTATCAGTTATCCTGACCTTTGAATATGAGACGAGTGTGGATTTCCGGCTTGTGACAGAGGAGCAGTTTGCGACCACACTGCATCATTTTACCGGCTCTAAAGATCACAACATTAAGATGCGCCAGCTGGCGAAAGAGCGCGGCGAACGGATCAGCGAATACGGGGTAGAAACCATAGAAACGGGAGAAGTCAAAACTTTTCCGAGTGAAGAAGCCTTTTACGCCCACTTCGGTCTGCCGTTTATTCCTCCGGAGCTCAGAGAAAGCGGGCAGGAGGTCGACACGTACCTGGAAGAAACAGACCTTGTGGAGCAAAAAGCGATAAAAGGCGATCTCCACATGCACTCAGCCTGGAGTGACGGCGCTTTTTCCATCAGGGAAATGGCAGAAGCGTGTATGGCAAAAGGCTATCAGTACATGGCGATCACCGACCATTCCCAATATTTAAAGGTAGCCAACGGGTTAACGGCCGAACGGCTCAGAAAACAAGCGGAAGAAATTGATGCGTTAAACGCTGAGTTTGAAAACTTTCATATTTTTAAAGGCGTAGAAATGGACATTCTCCCCGACGGTTCGCTTGATTATGATGACAGTGTGCTGTCTGAAATGGATCTTGTCATCGCATCCATTCATTCAAGCTTCAGCCAGCCGGAGCATGTCATTATGAAACGGCTGGAACAGGCGCTGACGAATAAGCACGTGGACATTATCGCCCACCCGACGGGCCGCCTGATCGGCAGACGGGCCGGCTATGAAGTCGACATCGACATGCTGATTGAGCTCGCAGCCAAAACAAATACGGCGCTTGAGCTGAATGCAAACCCCGCGCGCCTCGATTTACGGACTGAGCATCTGATCAAAGCAAACGAAAAAGGCGTGACTTTGGTCATTAATACGGATGCCCATAATATAGAGATGCTCGATGACATGAAAACGGGCGTGACCGCTGCGCGCAAAGGCTGGACTGAAACAAAGCATGTGTTAAACGCCCGGCCGTTACATGAGGTCAAAGCATTTCTGACACGCAATGATTAAGTAAGGAGGACCATAAAACCGTGCAGCAAAAAGTGTTATCATCACTTGAATTTCATAAAGTAAAAGAACAGATTACCGCTCATGCCGCCTCATCGCTCGGCCGGGAAAAGCTTCTGCAGCTGAAGCCTTTGACGGATCTCGCCGACATCCAAAAACAGCTGGATGAAGTCGAAGAAGCATCCGCGGTCATGCGCTTAAGAGGCCATGCTCCGTTCGGCGGGCTGACCGATATAAGATCGGCTTTGCGGCGGGCGGAAATCGGCAGTGTGCTGACTCCGGCGGAATTTACCGAATTGTCCGGGCTGCTGTATGCCGTTAAACAAATGAAGCACTTTATCAGCCAAATGACAGAAGACGGCGTCAGCATTCCGCTGATACAGGCCCATGCAGAAGAACTGATTACATTGGGCGATTTGGAAAGGGAGATTAACTCCTGCATTGATGATCACGGCGAAGTGCTTGATCATGCATCTCCCGCCCTAAGAGGAATCCGGACGCAGCTCAGGACGCTTGAATCAAGAGTGAGAGACCGGCTTGAATCGATGCTGCGTTCATCTTCCGCTTCAAAAATGCTGTCTGACACCATCGTTACGATCCGGAATGACCGCTTTGTCATTCCGGTCAAACAGGAATACAGATCAAGCTACGGCGGAATCGTGCATGATACATCTTCATCCGGTGCGACGCTTTTTATTGAACCTCAGGCGATCGTAGATATGAACAACTCGCTTCAGCAGGCGAAGGTAAAAGAAAAACAGGAAATCGAACGGATTCTCCGGATGCTGACGGAGCATACGGCTGAACACACACATGAAATCGCTAAAAATGTAGAAGTGCTGCAGACATTGGATTTCATTTTCGCCAAAGCGAGATACGCAAAAGCGATGAAGGCGACAAAACCATTCATGAACGGAGACGGCTTTATCCGTCTCAAAAAAGCGCGCCATCCGCTGCTGCCCCAAGATCAAGTCGTCGCCAACGATATTGAACTGGGCGGAGATTATTCAACGATCGTCATCACGGGCCCGAATACGGGCGGTAAAACCGTTACGTTAAAAACACTCGGGCTGCTGACGATAATGGCGCAGGCAGGATTGCACATACCGGCTGATGAGGGATCGGAAGCCGCCGTATTTGACAATGTGTTTGCCGATATCGGAGATGAACAGTCGATCGAACAAAGTCTGAGTACATTTTCATCCCACATGGTCAATATCGTCAGTATTTTAAAAGAAGTGTCTGAAAACAGTCTTGTGCTGTTTGATGAACTCGGTGCCGGAACAGACCCGCAGGAAGGGGCGGCGCTTGCCATGAGCATTCTTGACGAAGTCCACCGGACAAACGCCAGAGTGCTTGCGACAACCCATTATCCGGAACTGAAAGCATACGGATATAACCGGCAAGGCGTCATGAATGCCAGCGTTGAATTTGACATTGAAACGCTTTCGCCTACCTATAGGCTCCTGATCGGAGTACCGGGCCGAAGCAACGCATTTGAAATTTCAAGACGCCTCGGCCTGCCGGAGCATATTATCGGCCAGGCGAAGTCAGAAATGACCGCCGAACACAACGAAGTCGATCTGATGATCGCATCGCTTGAAAAAAGCAAAAAAAGAGCGGATGAAGAGCTTTCTGAAACCGAATCAATCAGAAAAGAAGCAGAAAAACTGCACAAAGAGCTTCAGCAGCAAATCATTGAGCTGAACGCCCAAAAAGATAAAATGATGGAAGAAGCCGAACAAAAAGCGGCGGAAAAACTGGAAGCCGCCGCAAATGAAGCCGAACAGATCATCCGCGAGCTCCGGTCCATCAAGCAAGAACACAGATCCTTTAAGGAACACGAGCTGATTGATGCCAAAAAACGTCTCGGAGACGCGATGCCGGCTTTTGAAAAATCAAAGCAGCCGGAAAGAAAAACAGAGAAAAAACGCGAGCTGAAGCCGGGCGACGAAGTAAAGGTGCTCACATTCGGACAAAAAGGGGCGCTGCTTGAAAAAACCGGCGAGAAAGAATGGAACGTCCAAATCGGCATCCTCAAAATGAAGGTGAAGGAAAAAGATCTCGAGTTTCTCAAATCGGCTCCTGAACCGAAAAAAGAAAAAGCAATCACCGCCGTAAAAGGGAAGGATTATCACGTATCCCTTGAACTTGACCTCAGGGGGGAGCGTTACGAAAACGCCCTCAGCCGCGTCGAAAAATATTTAGATGACGCGGTGCTTGCCGGCTATCCGAGAGTGTCCATCATTCACGGAAAAGGCACGGGTGCCCTCCGCAAAGGGGTGCAGGATCTTCTGAAAAACCACCGCAGCGTGAAAAGCTCGCGGTTCGGGGAAGCGGGAGAAGGAGGATCAGGCGTAACGATTGTCGAACTAAAATAAAAAGGGAGAAAACGTCATGAATGCTTTTTGGGAAAATGAGCTTGTTGAAATCGCGGCTTATTACAGTGTGGCCGTCTTGTGTCTCGTCATTTTTCTGACCGTGTTTGAATTGGTGACATCCTATAAAAACTGGGTGGAAATTCAAAAAGGCAATCTTGCGGTGGCGATGGCGACCGGAGGGAAAATTCTCGGTATCGCGAATGTCTTTCAGCACAGCATCGCCCAGCATAATTCGCTTTTGCAAATGATCGGCTGGGGCGTATACGGATTTATTATGCTTTTAATCAGCTATTTTATCTTTGAATTTCTGACGCCCCGGTTTAAAATTGATAAAGAAATCGAAAAAGATAACAGAGCTGTCGGCTTTATTTCATTTGTCATCTCAGTCGGCCTGTCATTTGTGGTGGCCGCCGGGATTTAAGGGGACGGGGAAAAATGGAGAAGCTTGCGAAAGTGCTGCTGTCGGCAGCGGGAATTTTTCTGTTCATCGGACTTATTTATCTGGTCATGACATCTTAATACGGAAAAAAGGCTGCCGAATTGAGATCGGCAGCCTTTTTTATTGAGAATACCAATTGATGCACATCGTATCAGAGCAAATGACGGCTTCCCAATTCATGGCGCGGATAACAGACAGCATGTTTTGGTCTTCCATGAGAAAGAGTGTTGTGAAAGAATCGTACATACTCATAAAAGCGGCGCGCCGCTTTACATCGGCAATCATCATGTCAGCCTGCAGCAGTCCGCATACATCCGAAGGCGACGTTTGCTTGAGCGAAAATAGGCCTTCCGCTTCGATCGGCTCATAAAAAGTGCAGCGCTCAATGCCTTTTGAACGAAACACGTCCAAGAGTCCCGGTATTAAAAATGGCGAAGTGACATCATCGCTCGGCAAGTACAGATCGGGATGATGAAGCCGTTTTAACAGCTCGGCGGATTCAGGCTGTGCACATTCATCCCGAAGTGCCATGACAGCGGTCATCAGCGCAAGCGCGGTCTCTTTTTCAGAGCGCAGTCCGCAGACGGTCATGGCGGTTTTCCAGGAAACGGGTCTGCCCATCGCAAGGATTTCTTCATCACTCGGATAAATATGCTCAAAAGGCCGCTTGCGCTTTTGCTTTTCCCACCCATCCGGCATTCGGACAAAGGGATGAAGCAAAAAGGCGGCTGAAGTAAACGGCTTCGGCAGCTGGCGCAGGATAGGAACTCCCTCTTCAAAATGCATCGTTTCCAGCAAACTCAACACCTCCTGAACCCGAAAATAACATGAAACGCTTTCCAATTCCAATCAGCCTTCTGCTATAATAATAGCGTATAGGAAAACAGAAGGGAGAGGTTTTATGCAGTCTGAAAAGCCATGGCTTTCTCAATATCCCGAAGAGATTCCGCATGAGCTTGAATTTACCGGTCAAACCCTGCCATCCAATCTGACAAACTCCGCAGCTCAATTCCCGAACCATACCGCCATTTATTTTCTCGGAAAAAAACTCACATTCCAAGACGTTCTCACAGATTCATTAAAGCTAGCCGCTTTTTTACGTAAAACAGGCCTGAAAAAAGGCGACAGAGCCGCCATTATGCTGCCCAATTGTCCGCAGTCGGTCATCGCATTTTACGGCGTATTGTTTGCCGGGGGCATAGTCGTTCAGACCAATCCTCTCTACACGGAACACGAGCTTGAGTATCAGCTGCAAGACAGTTCGCCGCGCGTGATCATCACCCTCGATATGCTGTTTCCGAAGGTGATAAAAATGAAAACGTTGTCAATCGTTGAACGCATTATTACAACCAGTATCAAAGACTTTTTGCCGTTTCCGAAAAATATGCTTTATACACTCACGCAAAAAAAACAGGTGCATATCGATTATGACGGACATGAACAGATTCACAGCTTAGCGGACATTT
This sequence comes from Bacillus sp. BACIII, assembly GCF_057836745.1. Classification (NCBI taxonomy): domain Bacteria; kingdom Bacillati; phylum Bacillota; class Bacilli; order Caryophanales; family Bacillaceae; genus Bacillus; species Bacillus sp. BACIII. Next base: position 304,069 of record NZ_CM174437.1, read on the forward strand.
TAAAAAATGAAAAAGCGGAGAAGGCGGAGGAATTTGATATTGATCCTGAGCATGACATCGCCGTGCTTCAATACACGGGCGGAACAACCGGCTATCCGAAAGGCGTCATGCTCACGCACAAAAACATTCAGGCCAATACAGAAATGGGCGCCGCCTGGATGTACAAAATGAAAAAGGGAGCCGAAAAAGTGCTCGGCATCGTACCTTTTTTTCATGTGTACGGATTAACCGCCGTGCTGAATTTCTCCATCATGCAGGGGTGTGAAATGATTCTGCTTCCTAAATTCAATCCCTTGGATACCTTGAAAACAATCGACAGGCAAAAGCCGACAGTTTTTCCGGGAGCTCCGACGATTTACATTGGGCTTTTGCATCATCCGGAACTGAATCAATATGATTTGTCCTCCATAAAAAGCTGTCCGAGCGGTTCAGCGGCGCTGCCGGTCGAAGTCAAACAGAAATTTGAAAAAGTGACCGGCGGAAAGCTTGTGGAAGGCTACGGATTATCCGAAGCATCACCGGTGACCCATTCAAATTTCATTTGGGGAAAAAATAAGCCCGGCAGCATCGGCTGTCCCTGGCCCAATACCGACGCCGGAATCTATTCAGAAGAAAAAGGCGGGCTTGCGGAGCCGTATGAACACGGCGAGCTGATCGTAAAAGGCCCGCAGGTTATGAAAGGTTATTGGAACAGGCAGGAGGAGACGGCCCGGGTCATCAGAGACGGCTGGCTGTTTACCGGTGACATGGGATATATGGATGAGGAAGGATTTTTCTACATCGCCGACAGGAAAAAAGACATCATCATTGCCGGGGGATACAACATTTACCCTCGTGAGGTGGAAGAGGCGCTGTATGAGCATGAAGCCGTTCAGGAAATCGTCGTAGCGGGCGTGCCTGATTCCTATAGAGGGGAGACGGTGAAAGCATTTATCGTTTTGAAAAAAGGTGCCGAAGCGGATGCCGATGAGCTTGATGCGTTTGCCAGAGAGCGGCTTGCGCCGTACAAAGTCCCGAAGCTGTACGAATTCAGAAAAGAGCTTCCGAAAACGGCCGTCGGAAAGATATTAAGAAGGCGTCTGGTCGAAGAGGAAGATGCTTCCCATGTAAACAAGGTGCCTTAAAAGAAAAACTTGACAAAACCGGGAATCCTTTTTATCATGAAGTTATGAATGAATGGTCATTCATTTATTGAAGGAAGGAACGATGACATTGAACCAAAAACGGCCAAAGTATATGCAGATCATTGATGCAGCAGTAGAAGTCATAGCGGAAAACGGCTATCACCAATCACAGGTGTCCAAAATCGCCAAGCAGGCCGGCGTTGCGGACGGCACCATCTATTTATATTTCAAAAACAAAGAGGATATACTCATTTCTCTTTTTAAAGAAAAGATGGGCCAGTTCATTGAACGCATGGAAGAAGAAGTGAAAGAAAAAACGACGGCAAAAGAAAAACTCGCTCTCGTCATTAAGCAGCACTTCACACTGCTCGGCAATGACCGCCACCTCGCGATTGTGACCCAGCTTGAGCTCAGACAGTCGAATATCAAGCTGCGCCTGAAAATCAATGATATTTTAAAAGGTTATTTAAACATGCTGGACACCATTTTGACCGAAGGAATCGAGTCGGGCGAATGGAAAGACAATCTCGACGTCCGCCTCGCCCGGCAGATGATATTCGGGACGATAGATGAAACAGTGACAACATGGGTGATGAACGATCAGAAATATGATCTTCCGGATTTGTCAGACAAGGTATTGGAACTGTTGGTGTCAGGGATTCATCAAAACTAAAGGGGGTTGACGGATGAACAGTCTTTCAGTGGCGGTTGAACAATCTGTCGCGGTGATCACTATCAATCATCAGCCGGCCAACGCGCTGTCCGGCGCGGTTTTAGCTGAATTATCCGGTCTGTTCGACCGGTGTGAAACAGATGACAGCGTCAGAAGCATCATCATTCGCGGTGAGGGGAAATTTTTTTCGGCGGGCGCCGATATAAAGGAATTTACGTCGCTTGATGATCTTGAGCAATCTTCTGCCATGGCGGATAAAGGCCAGCAGCTGATGGAAAGAATTGAAGGGTTTCCGAAGCCCGTTATCGCGGCGATTCACGGCGCTGCGCTCGGCGGCGGTCTGGAGCTTGCCATGGCCTGCCATATCAGAATCGCCACATTGGATGCAAAGCTCGGCCTGCCCGAGCTGAATCTCGGCATTATTCCGGGCTTTGCCGGGACGCAGCGTCTGCCCCGGTACGTCGGAACGGCGAAAGCGCTTGAGATGATCGGCACTTCAGAACCTGTGACCGGAGAAGAAGCGCTCAGCCTCGGGCTTGTCACAATAGGCGCCGAAAATGAAGAGGAGCTGCTGGAAAAGGCGAAAACGCTAGCGGGCAAGTTTGCGGAAAAAAGCCCGCAGTCGATGGCTTCCCTGCTTGAGCTTCTTTATTCAAACAAAGTCTATTCTTATGACGGCGGCTTAAAGCTCGAAGCAAAGCGCTTTGGGGAAGCATTTGCATCAGAAGACGCAAAAGAAGGCATTCAGGCATTTCTCGAAAAAAGAAAGCCTCAATTCGGTGGGCGAAGATAAAGGGGATAAGAATATGAATCTATTTGTACTGATGAAACGGACGTTTGACACAGAAGAGAAAATCGTCATTGAAGCAGGAAAGATTCAGGAGGACGGAGCCGAGTTTATCATTAATCCGTATGATGAATACGCCATTGAAGAAGCGATTCAGCTGAAAGAAGAGCATGGCGGAACCGTTACCGCCGTAACCGTCGGCGGAGAAGATGCGGAGAAAGAACTCCGCACTGCTCTTGCGATGGGGTGCGACCAGGCGGTGTTAATCAATATTGAGGATGACCTGAGCGATCCCGACCAATACTCCATTTCCACGATCTTATATCACTATTTCAAGGACCGGGAATATGATCTGATTCTCGGCGGAAATGTCGCGATCGACGGCGGTTCCGGCCAAGTGGCGCCAAGACTTGCCGAGCTGCTGAACATTCCTTGCGTCACCACGATTACAAAACTGACAATCAGCGGTGATGAAGCTGTGGCAGAGAAAGACAACGAAGGGGATACCGAGGTCATTAAAACCTCACTTCCTTTAGTCATCACGGCACAGCAAGGCTTAAACGAGCCGCGCTATCCGTCGCTTCCGGGCATTATGAAGGCGAAGAAAAAACCGCTGGAAGAGCTTGAGCTCGATGACCTCGGAATTGATGAGGATGATGCTGCACCGAAGCTCAAAACGATCGAACGTTTTCTGCCGCCGCAAAAAGAAGCGGGCAAACTGATCGAAGGAGAAGCCGCTGAGCAGGCGAAGGAGCTTGTCTCACTGCTGAGAAAAGAAGCCAAAGTCGTATAAACCGATATTAAAGAAACTGGGGGATGTCAGAATGGGAAAAAAAGTGATCGTACTCGGAGAAATTCGTGACGGCGCCTTACGGAACGTCACCTTTGAAGCCATAGCCGCAGGCAAAACCATTTCCGGCGGAGGAGATGTCATCGGCGTGCTGTTGGGAAAAGGCGCGGCTGATGCAGCATCAGAACTCATTCAGTACGGAGCCGACAAGGTATTTACGGCCGATGCACCGGGGCTTTCTCAGTATACGGCGGACGGATACGCCGCGGTTCTCGGAGATCTGATCGAAAATGAAAAGCCCGATGCGGTTATTTTCGGCCATACTTCTATGGGAAAAGATTTGTCACCGAAGCTTGCGGCCCGGTTTGAAACGGGGTTGATTTCAGACAGCACGGATGTAAGCGTTACCGGAGACAACATCGTTTTTACAAGACCGATCTATTCCGGCAAAGCCTTTGAACAGGTGATTTCAACCGATCCTTTCATCTTGGCGACAATCCGTCCGAATAACATTCAGGCATTAGAAAGAGATGCAAGCCGCTCGGGTGATATTGAAGAGCTTGCGGCCCCGCCGGCAGATTTGCGGACGGTCATTGAAGAAGTAGTTAAAAAAACAGCGGACGGCGTGGATTTATCAGAAGCGAAAATCATCGTTGCGGGCGGCCGCGGTGTAAAAAGCAAAGATGGGTTTGAACCGTTAAAAGAACTTGCCGAAGTGCTGGGAGCAGCGGTGGGCGCTTCGCGTGGCGCGTGTGACGCGGACTATTGCGACTATTCTCTTCAAATCGGCCAGACGGGCAAAGTCGTTACACCTGATTTGTATATTGCCTGCGGGATTTCCGGAGCGATTCAGCACTTGGCGGGGATGTCAAACAGTAAAGTGATCGTTGCCATCAACAAAGACCCGGAAGCGGAAATATTCAAAATAGCGGACTACGGAATTGTCGGCGATTTGTTCGAAGTGGTTCCGCTCCTGACCCAGGAATTTAAAAAGGCCAATATTCATTCATAACCAAAACCCTCTGGCTTCATTTGTCAGAGGGTTTTGGTTTGTGATGATTGGTTCGTATAAATTATCTATTATCAAAATAATAGATTGACATGTACGAACCAATATAATAAGCTTTCTGTAAAGCGCTTACATAATTATCCTTTCAGCATATATCCCAGATACATAGATTGGCTGTAGTGCTTTCATTCTTATTAAGAAAGGAATGATCAAGTATGTCTCACAATACGGCAGTCATTCAAACGGATATCACACGGGGAACCATTAACAAAAACATATACGGACATTTCGCGGAACACTTAGGAAGAGGCATATATGAGGGCATCTGGGTCGGAAAAGACTCCGATATCCCGAATACCGGCGGAATCAGGACGGATGTCGCCTCCGCCCTCAAACAGCTCCAGATTCCCGTTCTCAGATGGCCCGGCGGCTGTTTTGCTGATGAATATCATTGGGCAAACGGCGTAGGAGAACGCAAAACCATGCTGAATACCCATTGGGGCGGAACGATTGATTCAAACGAATTCGGCACGCACGAATTTATGATGCTTTGTGAACTGCTCGGCTGCGAACCGTACATCGCCGGAAACGTCGGCAGCGGAACGGTTAAGGGAATGGCTGATTGGATTGAATACATGACGTTTGAAGCGGGCACACCGATGTCCGACTGGAGAAAGGAAAACGGGCGGGAAAAACCGTGGAAGCTCAAATATTTCGGTATAGGAAATGAGAACTGGGGCTGCGGCGGAAACATGCATCCTGAGTATTATGCCGATCTTTACCGGAACTTTCAAACCTATGTCCGCAATTACAGCGGGAATGAAATCTATAAAATTGCCGGCGGTGCGAATGTCGACGATTACCGCTGGACAGAAACATTAATGAAAAAAGCCGCTGATCTCATGGACGGGCTGAGCCTGCATTATTACACAATACCGGGCGACTTTTGGAAGGGAAAAGGATCAGCGACGGAGTTTACGGAAGATGAATGGTTCATCACGATGAAAAAGGCGGCCCATATGAATGAATTGATTACAAGGCACAGCGCCATTATGGATCAATACGATCCGGAAAAAAGAGTCGGTCTGATCATTGATGAATGGGGGACGTGGCTTGACCCTGAGCCTGGCACGAATCCTGGCTTTCTGTATCAGCAAAATACGATCCGCGACGCACTTGTCGCCGCCACGCATTTTCACATTTTTCATCAGCACGCAGACCGTGTGCAGATGGCCAATATCGCGCAAACCGTCAACGTGCTTCAGGCAATGATCCTGACAGAAGGGAAAAATATGCTGCTGACGCCGACATATCATGTATTTGATATGTTTAAGGTTCACCAGGACGCTTCTCTTTTGGCCGCAGAAACAAAAGCGGCCGGATACGAATGGAAAGACGGCAGGCTCCCGCAAGTCAGTATTTCCGCCTCCAAACAGCAAAACGGAGACATCCATATCAGCATGTGCAATATCGATCATCTGCACAAAGCTGACGTGAAGATTGAACTGCGGGGCATGAAAAAGACAGGGAAGCCTTCCGCGACGATTCTGCATGCTGAAAAAATGAATGCCCACAATACATTCAGCAGCCCTGAAAACGTCAAACCGAAGCCGTTTTCCGGGTTTACGCAGAAGGGCGGAAACCTGGAGGCGGAGCTTCCTCCAATGGCGGTTGTATTAATCACGCTGCCGGCGGGTCCATCTTAAGTTTTGAACGCCTGCTGACCGGTTATCATACATTCTATAAATAAGATTATTTTCGGCGTGTTCGGGAGAAAATAATATAAGCATTAAATTAGCATGAACGAATGGGAGATGCTATACTAAAAATCATCATTTGACAATTGGAGGAATAACAAATGGCTATCGTAAAAGCAACTGATCAATCGTTCTCAGCTGAAACAAGTGAAGGTGTCGTATTAGCTGATTTCTGGGCTCCTTGGTGCGGACCTTGTAAAATGATCGCGCCCGTTCTTGAAGAGCTTGATCAAGAAATGGGAGACAAACTGAAAATCGTCAAAATCGACGTGGATGAAAACCAAGAAACTGCCGGTAAATACGGCGTCATGAGCATCCCGACACTTCTTGTGTTAAAAGACGGAGAAGTGGTTGAAACATCTGTCGGCTTCAAACCGAAAGAAGCCCTTGAAGAGCTTGTAAACAAACATCTGTAAGCCGAAAGTTTCCGTTACGGCTGCGGCAGGGCGATTCCTTTAAAAGGGATCGCCTTTTTTGATCTTCCAAAAGCTGAGAATGGAGAAAAACAAATGTTCGTGATACACTGAATGGACACAAGAAATGAATGTAAGGAAGGGTAACGTATGAATAAACAACTGAAAGAAAAGCTGGCCCTCCTTCCCGATCAGCCGGGCTGTTATTTAATGAAAGACCGTCAAAAAACAGTCATCTACGTGGGGAAAGCGAAAGTGCTGAAAAACAGGGTGAGATCCTATTTCACCGGTTCTCACGATGCAAAAACCCAAAGGCTTGTGACGGAGATTGAGGACTTTGAATATATCGTGACTTCCTCCAATCTTGAAGCGCTTATTTTGGAAATGAATCTGATTAAAAAATACGATCCGAAATACAATGTCATGCTGAAAGATGATAAAACCTATCCCTTTATTAAAATCACCCATGAACGCCATCCGCGGCTTATTGTCACCCGCAATGTCAAAAAAGACAAAGGGCGCTATTTCGGCCCGTACCCGAATGTACAGGCGGCGCGGGAAACGAAAAAACTGCTGGACCGCCTTTATCCGCTCAGGAAGTGCTCAAATCTTCCGGACCGCGTCTGTCTCTATTACCATCTCGGACAATGCCTCGCTCCATGTGTAAAGGATATTTCTGAGGAGACAAACCGCGAGCTTGTGGAAGACATCACCCGCTTTTTAAAGGGAGGACATAACGAGGTCAAAAAAGAGCTTGAAGAGAAAATGGCAGAGGCGGCGGAAAAGCTTGAATTTGAACGGGCTAAAGAATTCCGCGATCAGCTTGCTTACATCGAATCGACGATGGAAAAGCAGAAAATGACCATGAATGACCTTCTGGACCGCGATGTGTTCGCTTATGCGTACGATAAAGGCTGGATGTGCGTTCAAGTCTTTTTCATACGCCAAGGAAAGCTGATCGAACGCGATGTCAGCATGTTTCCGATGTACCAGGAAGCGGATGAAGAATTTCTGACCTTCATCGGCCAGTTCTATTCGAAAAACAATCACTTTCTGCCCAAGGAAATTCTGGTGCCTGACAGCGTTGACAGGGACATGATCAGCGAGCTTTTGGAAACCGCCGTGCATCAGCCGAAAAAAGGCCCGAAAAAAGAACTGCTTCTGCTTGCGCACAAAAACGCGAAAATCGCCCTGCGGGAAAAGTTCTCATTAATCGAGCGGGATGAGGAACGGTCAATCGGAGCAGCCGAACGGCTCGGCGAAGCATTGAACATTTACACGCCGCACCGGATTGAAGCGTTTGACAACTCCAATATTCAAGGCACAAACCCTGTATCGGCCATGATTGTCTTTATTGACGGAAAACCGAATAAAAAGGAATACCGCAAATATAAAATCAAAACCGTAACAGGGCCTGACGATTACGGATCAATGAGAGAAGTCGTCAGAAGAAGATATTCGAGGGTGCTCCGCGAAAATCTCCCGCTGCCGGATTTAATCATCATTGACGGCGGAAAAGGGCAGATTAACGCGGCGCGCGACGTGCTTGAGAATGAGCTCGGCCTTGATGTCCCGGTAGCGGGATTGGCGAAAGATGACAAACACCGAACATCCAACCTTCTGATCGGCGACCCGCTTGAACCGGTATTTCTGGAGCGGAACAGCCAGGAATTTTACCTGCTCCAGCGCATTCAGGATGAAGTTCACCGTTTTGCGATCAGCTTTCACAGACAGATCCGGGGAAAAAGCGCCTTTCAATCCGTATTGGATGATATCCCGGGGATCGGCGAAAAACGCAAAAAAATGCTCTTAAAGCATTTCGGTTCTGTCAAAAAGATGAAGGAAGCAAGTCTTGACGATATCAAAAAAGCCGGTGTGCCGGCTGCGGCCGCTCAGCTGCTGTTTGAAAAATTGAAAAAATAGTATTGTGCTTTTCTGAAAAGTCTGCTAGAATGTGAACTAATTTCATAAGATCGTGTTATATGGTGAAGATAGAGGTGCGAACTTCAATAGTATGCCTTTGGAGAATGATGGATTCTGCGAAAAAGGCTGAAAGGGGAGTTCGCCGAAGTGAAACACATCCCATCGGTGTGCTTTGCTGGCTTTGCATTAAATAAATGTAAAGCTGTCAAGAATTCATTTTCTTGGAGGGCTATCTCGTTGTTCATAATCAATCGTAATGATATGAAAAAGCAATGAGAGCTATTCCTCTCATTGCTTTTTTTATTGTGGACACAACGCTCTTTTCTCCTCACCCGCACGAACCAAAATGTAAAGGGTGGTCTAGTATGGGTCTTATCGTACAAAAATTCGGAGGCACTTCCGTCGGCTCTGCCGAAAAAATTCAAAATGCCGCAAATCGCGCCATTGCTGAAAAGAAAAAAGGCCATGACGTCGTAGTCGTCGTTTCGGCAATGGGAAAATCAACCGACGCGCTCGTTAATTTGGCGGCGGAAATGACATCTGAGCCAAGCAGACGCGAGATGGATATGCTTCTGTCTACGGGAGAGCAGGTCACGATTTCGCTTTTGGCCATGGCGCTTCAGGAAAAAGGATATGACGCCGTCTCTTATACGGGCTGGCAGGCGGGTGTCCGCACGGAGGCTGTCCACGGCAATGCGAGAATTACGGATATTGATATCACCGCAATTCAGGCGCAGCTTGCAGAAGGCAGGATTACAGTTGTCGCCGGTTTTCAGGGAGTAACGGAAAACGGCGGCATCACGACGCTCGGACGGGGCGGTTCCGATACGACGGCGGTCGCTCTTGCCGCAGCTTTAAAAGCGGATAAATGCGACATTTACACGGATGTTCCGGGCGTGTTTACGACAGATCCGCGGTACGTCCGGTCAGCGAGAAAACTGGCGGGAATTTCTTACGATGAAATGCTGGAGCTTGCAAATCTCGGAGCGGGTGTTCTGCACCCGCGGGCGGTTGAGTTCGCGAAAAACTACCAAGTGCCTTTGGAAGTGCGGTCAAGCACGGAACATGAAGCTGGAACATTAATTGAGGAGGAATCATCAATGGAGCAGAATTTAATCGTCAGAGGAATTGCATTTGAAGACCAGATTACAAGGGTGTCCGTTACTGGCCTGACAAGCGGGCTGACAACACTTTCAACAATCTTCACTGCGCTGGCGAAACGAAACATCAACGTTGACATCATTATTCAGACACAAGCGGACAATGGGGAAGCAGACATTTCTTTCTCAGTGAAAACGGAAGATTCCGCGCAAACGGTCGCTGTGCTTGAAGAATATAAAAACGCGCTTGACTATGAAAAAATTGAAACTGAAAGAAAGCTGGCGAAAGTATCCATTGTCGGATCAGGCATGGTCTCTAATCCCGGCGTCGCCGCGGACATGTTTGCCGTACTGGCGGAAAAAAATGTACAAGTCAAAATGGTCAGCACATCTGAAATAAAAGTATCAGCGGTTGTCAGTGAAAATGATATGGTGAAAGCCGTCGAAGCGCTTCATGATGCGTTTGAGCTTTCTAAACAGCCGTCTGCCGTATAAACGGGCAGGCAAAAAGGCGGGACTTTTAAGTCACCGCCTTTTTTCAATTATACAGGGTCCTTCATATCCCATTTCACGGTCAGGACGACTTTATCCGCTCTCTTTTTGACCTGTTCATAAGATTCTGCAATTTGATCGTTCATCAATTGAATCTGTTCGGCTATAAAACCGGCTTCAAGCTGAAAACAAGGCTCTTTCTGGTGTTTGAGCCTGCTGGAAACGAGCGGTCCTTCCAGTTCAAATTCCAGCTCTTGCTTTTTTGATCCTGTGTTTGTCAAAGTTCCCCAGCCGGCTTTTTCAAAAAAGGCGGGGATTTCTTCCCATGATTGAAGAGGAAATTTGCGGGCGAGGCGTTTCCCCGCCCAATACATCATGGATGAATGCTCCGGGCCGAGGATATCCGGAAGCACGATTTCCCGGATTAATTCGTAGCCGTATGCGCTGACGCCGAGTTCAGTTAAAGGTTCTAAAGCTGCTTCATAATTATTCTTCATATTATGTATTCCCCTCTCTCCTTCGTTTATTATAGCTTAAACAGGGGGGAGGATTACAGGATGATCCTATAAAACACGTGAAAAAAAGTGAGAAAGGTATTGCAGGAAAATAAAATTTTCACGTCAAATAATCAATTCCGAAAATTATAATTTATGTACACGTTTTCTTGACGCCCTTTTGAGGGAGGAGTAAAATGAAATTGTCAATAAATTTTAATAAAGTGCTTACAATTGAAACGAAGTGGGGGCAGAGATTTTAGCACATTTCGCACTTAAATCAAACAGGGGGTAAAGTAATGTCTGGGAACAGAGAGTTTTATTTTCGAAGATTGCATTCCTTGCTCGGTGTGATTCCGGTCGGCATCTTTTTGATCCAGCATTTAGTCGTCAACCAATTTGCCGCAAGGGGAGCGGATGCGTTTAACAAGGCGGCCGGCTTTATGGACAGTCTGCCGTTCAGGTATGCGTTAGAAATTTTTATTATTTTCTTACCTTTAATTTATCATGCGGTTTACGGTGTGTACATAGCATTTACTGCGAAAAACAACGCTGGCCACTACAGCTATTTCAGAAACTGGATGTTTGTGCTTCAGCGTGTCACCGGTATTCTCACCCTTATTTTCGTCAGCTGGCATGTGTGGCAGACGCGGATTGCCGCACAGATGGGCGCTGAAGTCAACTTCGATATGATGGCGAATATTCTGAGCTCGCCGTTTATGCTCGGATTTTATATTGTAGGCGTTTTATCAGTCATTTTTCACTTTTCAAACGGCTTATGGTCTTTTGCGGTCACATGGGGGATCACGGTCACGCCGCGTTCTCAAAGAATTTCGACTTACGTGACGCTGATTATATTTTTAGCGCTTTCATACGTGGGTCTAAAAGCGATTTTTGCGTTTGTGTAAGAGAACTAGATTACTAGAGGGAGAGGGGCTATCATGAGTCAATCAAGCATTATCGTAGTCGGCGGGGGTCTTGCCGGCCTCATGGCGACAATTAAAGCAGCGGAATCAGGCACGGCCGTTAAATTGTTTTCCATCGTTCCGGTCAAACGCTCTCACTCGGTCTGCGCGCAGGGCGGGATAAACGGAGCTGTCAACACAAAAGGGGAAGGAGACTCTCCGTTTGAGCATTTTGATGACACGGTTTACGGAGGCGACTTTTTAGCAAACCAGCCGCCTGTAAAAGCGATGTGTGAAGCGGCGCCGTCCATTATCCACTTATTGGACCGCATGGGGGTTATGTTTAACAGAACGCCGGAAGGGCTCTTGGACTTCCGCCGTTTCGGGGGTACACAGCATCACAGAACCGCATACGCGGGAGCGACGACAGGTCAGCAGCTTCTTTACGCACTGGACGAGCAGGTGCGCAGATATGAAGTGGCGGGTCTCGTTACAAAATACGAAGGCTGGGAATTCCTCGGCGCCGTTCTTGACGATGAGCGCACGTGCCGCGGTATCGTAGCCCAAAATCTGACCAATATGCAAATCGAGTCATTCCGTTCTGACGCCGTTATTATGGCGACGGGAGGACCCGGAATCGTATTCGGCAAATCAACAAACAGCATGATCAACACGGGATCTGCCGCATCAATCGTTTATCAGCAGGGCGCTTACTACGCTAACGGAGAATTTATTCAAATTCACCCGACTGCCATTCCCGGAGACGATAAACTCCGTCTGATGAGTGAATCGGCGCGCGGCGAGGGCGGAAGAGTCTGGACGTATAAAGACGGAAAACCTTGGTACTTCCTTGAGGAAAAATATCCGGCTTACGGAAACCTTGTGCCGCGGGATATTGCGACACGCGAAATCTTTGACGTGTGCGTGAACCAGAAGCTCGGCATCAATGGAGAAAACATGGTGTATCTCGATCTTTCGCACAAAGATCCGAAAGAGCTTGACGTTAAGCTCGGCGGCATTATCGAAATCTATGAAAAATTCATGGGTGATGACCCGCGCAAGCTTCCGATGAAAATTTTCCCTGCCGTTCACTATTCAATGGGCGGCCTGTGGGTTGATTATGATCAGATGACAAGCATCCGCGGACTGTTCGCGGCGGGTGAATGTGATTATTCAATGCACGGAGGAAACCGTTTAGGGGCAAACTCTTTGCTTTCCGCCATCTACGGAGGAATGGTTGCCGGTCCGAATGCGGTGAAATATGTTTCCGGACTTGAAACATCGGCTGAAGATCTGTCTTCTTCATTATTTGATTCCTATGTGAAAAAAGAAGAAGAAAAATGGGCAGACATCATGAAGATGGACGGCGATGAAAATGCCTACGTGCTTCACCGTGAACTCGGAGAATGGATGACGGCCAACGTAACGGTGGTCCGCCACAATGACAAGCTTTTGAAAACGGATGATAAAATCCAAGAGCTGATGGAACGCTTTAAGAAAATCAATATTAATGATACGACAAAATGGAGCAACCAAGGGGCGATGTTCACCCGCCAGTTCTCCAATATGCTTCAGCTTGCCAGAGTCATCACGCTCGGCGCATACAACCGAAATGAAAGCCGGGGAGCGCACTATAAACCGGATTTCCCTGAAAGAAATGACGATGAGTGGCTCAAAACGACAATGGCTAAACATGCCGGTCCGTTTGAAGCTCCGGAATTTGAATATCAGGATGTCGATGTATCACTGATTGCGCCCCGTAAACGCGACTACTCGAAGAAGAAGGTGGCGAAATAATCATGAGTGAGAAAAAGATACGGTTTATCATTACACGTCAGGATACGCCTGAAAGCGCGCCATACGATGAAGAATTTGAAATCAATTACCGCCCGAATCTGAACGTGATTTCCGCCCTGATGGAAATCCGCAGAAATCCCGTGAATGCAAAAGGGGAGAAAACAACTCCTGTCGCATGGGACATGAACTGTCTTGAGGAAGTGTGCGGCGCCTGCTCCATGGTCATCAACGGCAGACCGCGCCAGTCATGTACGGCGCTGATTGATAAGCTGGAACAGCCGATCCGTCTGAAGCCGATGAAAACATTCCCGGTTGTCCGTGACCTTCAGGTTGACCGCAGCAGAATGTTTGATTCACTGAAAAAAGTGAAAGCATGGGTGCCGATAGACGGGACTTACGACTTGGGACCGGGGCCGAGAATGCCGGAAAAACGCCGCCAGTGGGCATATGAGTTGTCTAAATGCATGACCTGCGGCGTCTGCCTTGAAGCCTGCCCTAATGTCAACAGCAAATCGAAGTTCATGGGGCCTGCCCCGATGTCGCAAGTGCGTCTATTTAATGCCCATCCGACGGGCGCGATGAACAAGTCAGAACGTTTAGAAGCTTTAATGACAGACGGCGGTCTCGGAGATTGCGGGAATTCACAAAACTGTGTTCAATCCTGCCCGAAAGGCATTCCGCTCACGACTTCAATCGCTGCTTTGAACAGAGATACCAACTTACAAGCATTCCGCAATTTCTTCGGAAGCGACAGAGTATAAGATAAAGAAAAAGAGCCTCTTCCGCACGGGAGAGGTTTTTTTATAAGGAGCTGAAGGTGATGAAACAACCGCAATACATTGACATCCCGTTTGAAGAATGGAGACAGTCGTTTTCTTTCTTTACTGAAGTATCAGTTCGCTTTTCAGAAACGGATATGTTCGGCCATATGAATAATGTAACCCCTTTCATCTATTTTGAAGAAGCCCGGATCGCCTACTTTAAGCAGCGCGGCATGGAAGCGCAAAATGCAGAAACGATGACAGTCGTCGCAAGCCAGCAGTGTGACTATATGCGTCAGGTGATGCCGTATGAAAATCTGCGGATTTATGTCAAAGCAAGCTCTGTCGGAAATGCGTCCGTCACCCTTCATTACCTTGGAGAAAACGAGTCAGGCCTGCCGTGCTTTACCGGTTCCGTCGTTATGGTACAAGTATCAAAGACAAGCGGCAAAGCGGTCAGCTGGACGGAGCGGGAGAAAGGCATTCTGCTCGCCTGAACGGATAACTATTTCTTTAAGTGACGTCACCTCCGAAGCGGCTTTTACATATGATATCTTGACTATATAAACCCATTCGTTTCAGATTCGCTCTCACCTTAGCAAGGAGGGTTACAATACTTGAAGGAGAAAGATTTTCAATCAAAGCCGCTGCTGACCAAAAGAGAAAGAGAAGTATTCGAATTGCTCGTTCAAGACAAGACAACAAAAGAAATTGCAAGCGAGCTATTTATCAGTGAAAAAACTGTACGGAATCACATTTCAAATGCCATGCAGAAGTTAGGTGTGAAAGGGCGTTCGCAAGCTGTTGTCGAGCTTCTTAGAATGGGTGAGCTAGAGCTCTGATTCTTGCCGGTTTTCCTTCTTTACGAGAAGGAGCCGGTTATTTGTGTTGGCGCCCGGGGTGATAGGCATGCGATGAAAATCCCGGCTTTTCCTTTTTCTCCGTCAGTCTTGCATTTTCTTAAAAAAAGAAGGAAAATAGACACGGAGCGTGAATAGCCCAGAAAGATCCTTGAGTGAGGGATGGACAAATGACATCAAAATCTGTAGAGCATGTTGCGGATATCGAAAAATCACTCCGCCATATCGCTGCGATCATTAAACAAAAAGGACGAGAAATCCTTAACCAATATGCAATTACACCGCCGCAATTCGTAGGCCTTCAATGGCTTTATGAATTGGGGGATATGACAATAGGCGAATTATCAGGCAAAATGTATTTGGCTTGCAGCACGACGACGGATCTGATAGACCGCATGGAAAAAAATAAGCTTGTCGAACGGGTGAAAGACCCTGCTGACAGACGGGTCGTCAGAATTCATCTTCTCGCTGAAGGAGAGCGCATTATTCAGGAAGTGATTTTAAAAAGGCAGGCATATTTGCGGGATATGTTTGAGACATTTTCCGAAGAAGAAACAGCCGTCTTCGAAAAATCATTATTGAAACTGCAGCATGAAATGAAAAGAAAATGAGGCGATTTTGTTGGAACAGCCGATAGGAGTCATTGATTCCGGGGTTGGCGGGTTAACCGTTGCTAAGGAAATCATGAGACAGCTACCGAAGGAAAATATCATCTATGTGGGAGATACAAAACGCTGCCCGTACGGCCCGCGTCCTGAAGAAGAAGTTCTTCAATACACGTGGGAAATGACCGATTACCTGCTGGAAAACCACCATATCAAAATGCTCGTGATCGCTTGTAACACGGCCACGGCCATTGCCTTGGAGGATATTCAGCGCAAAACGGATATTCCGGTTGTCGGCGTCATTCAGCCGGGTGCGAGAACGGCGATAAAGGTGACGAAAAACCAGCATATCGGCGTCATCGGCACGATAAATACCATTAAAAGCAGAGCGTATGAGCAGGCGCTGCTCGGTTTAAATGCAGACCTTCAAGTCGAGAACACGGCTTGTCCGCTGCTGGTGCCGTTTGTGGAAAGCGGACGGTTTCTGCAGGAATCGGCGGAGGAAGCAGTCGAAGCATCACTTGAGCCTTTAAAAGGTACAGCAATTGATACCCTGATTCTAGGATGCACGCATTATCCGATTTTGAAAGAACCGATTCAGGACTATATGGGAGATCATGTGAAAATCATTTCCTCCGGTGACGAGACAGCGAGAGAAGTGAGTACCATCTTGTCTTATAAAGGTTTGTTAAACCAATCGAATCATGCACCGGAGTATCAGTTTCTTACAACGGGAGAACGGAACGGCTTCGCAAAAATTGCCGAAGACTGGTTCGGCCATGAAATCGGCCATGTCGAGAGCATCTCCCTTCAAGAGCCGATCAGAAAATAAATCAAAAAACCCGCTGTTTACGGCGGGTTTTTTTGCGCATCCCGGTCTATTTCCCGGACAGGGCTCGTATACATCATAGTACAAACAGCCTTAGGAGGGAAAAGTATGCTGAAAAAAGGACCTGCAGTCATTGCTGCAACATGTCTTACTTCGGCTTTTGTATTATCAGGATGCGGTTTGTTTCAATCCGATAAAACAGCCGGGGAAATTGACCCGCCTCAAGATATTTCATATGTAAAGGGTGAAGCGGGGATACAGGCAAAATCAAAGCAATCAGAAAAAAACGGCACGTCTAAAGCCGACCAGCCGGCCAATACAGTCATGAGAGAGCTGTATCTGATTGATAAAAACGGCTATGTCGCAGCACAGACACTGCCTCTTCCGAACAGTGAGGGAACCGCAAAGCAGGCCCTTGAGTATTTGGTTCAGGGGGGGCCTGTCTCAGAAATCCTGCCGAACGGATTCAGAGCGGTGCTTCCTGTTGATACGACGGTAAATGTTGACATTAAAAAAGATGGTACCGCCGTCGCTGATTTTTCGAAGGAATTTAAAAACTATAAAAAAGAAGACGAACAAAAAATCCTGCAATCGATTACATGGACGCTTACCCAATTCAGCTCCATAGATAAAGTCAAAATCAGAATGAACGGGCATGAACTGAAAGAAATGCCTGTAGGCGGCACGCCGATTACGGGCGACTTAAGCAGAAAAGACGGAATTAATATTGAAACCGCCGGAGTGAATGATCTGACAGACACCCATCCGCTGACTGTATACTATCTGGCGGAAACAGAGACGAGCGAATATTACGTGCCTGTCACAAAGCGGATTGACAATTCGGAAACAAATGACATCACCGCTGCCGTTGAACAGCTCGCCGACGGGCCGGGCAAAGCAAGCGGGCTTTTGACGGACTTTAATAACGATGTTAAGCTGCTCAGCAAACCGGAAGTAAAAGACGGCCGGGTTACACTTGACTTTAACAGCTCTATTTACGGAAGCGCCGATGAAAAAACAAAAATGGTATCATCGGGCGTGCTGGACAGCATCGTTCTCACATTAACAGAACAGCCGTCGATAAAAAGTGTTTCTATAAAAGTAAACGGAAAATCAGAACTGGTGAATGAAAAGGGTGAATCCCTTTCAAAACCCGTTTCGAGACCGTCACAAGTGAATACGGGTAGTTTTTAATTTGTGATTTTTGATATACTAGTAAAAAAGAGGTTAGCGTTCCGGGCTGCCTCTTTCTTTATTCACAATCCGGAACAAAAGGTTTATGTACATATAATCGGAGGTAAAATATGAGACACGACGGAAGACAGCACGATGAGCTGCGCCCTATCACATTTGATTTGGATTTTATCACTCACCCGGAGGGCTCTGTTTTAATTACAGCGGGAAATACAAAGGTTATCTGTAATGCATCTGTGGAAGACCGGGTGCCGCCATTTTTGCGCGGCGGAGGAAAAGGCTGGATCACAGCGGAATACAGCATGCTTCCCCGCGCCACGAATCAAAGAACGATAAGAGAATCTTCAAAAGGAAAGGTCTCCGGCAGAACGATGGAAATCCAGCGTCTGATCGGGCGTGCGCTTCGGGCCGTCGTTGATTTGGAAAAGCTCGGCGAACGGACGATCTGGATCGACTGTGACGTCATTCAGGCGGACGGCGGAACAAGAACGGCTTCCATTACCGGCGCCTTCTTGGCAATGGCCATTGCGGCCGGAAAACTCGTAAAAAGCGGCGTTATCAAAACTTCTCCCGTGACAGATTATCTTGCGGCCATTTCTGTCGGGATGGATAAAGAAGAAGGTCTGCTTTTGGATCTGAATTATGAAGAGGATTCAACGGCTGAAGTCGACATGAATATCATCATGACGGGAAGCGGACGTTTTGTAGAGCTTCAAGGGACGGGCGAAGAAGCTACATTCTCCCGTGAAGATTTAAACGGACTGTTAAGCCTTGCCGAAAAAGGAATCCAGACGCTTATTCAAAAGCAAAAAGAAGTGCTGGGAGAAACATTGCCTGAACTGAAATAAAGAAAGAGAGGCCTGATCAGCGTGAAAGAAGCTATTATTGCGACACACAATCCGGGAAAAGTAAAAGAATTTAAGGAAATACTCGAACCGAAAGGCTACAGCGTCTCTTCTTTGGCGGAAATCGGATTTACGGAAGAAATTGAGGAAACCGGACACACCTTTGAAGAAAACGCCATCTTAAAAGCGGAAGCCGTGGCAAAAGCCGTCAACAAAATGGTCATTGCAGACGACTCCGGTTTATCAGTGGACAACCTTGGAGGCAGACCGGGCGTTTATTCAGCCCGTTATGCCGGCGAAGCAAAAGATGATAAGGCGAATATGGACAAGGTGCTGTCAGAATTAAAAGGCATCGAAAAAGAGCAGCGTACGGCCCGTTTCCGCTGCGCCCTTGCCGTCAGCATGCCGGGGCAGGAAACAAAAACGGTTGAAGGTCATGTTGAAGGATATATAGCAGAAGAACCCGAAGGAGATAACGGGTTCGGCTATGATCCCATTTTTATTGTAAAGGATAAAGATAAAACAATGGCTCAGCTGACAAGCGCTGAGAAAAACAAAATCAGCCACAGGGCGGAAGCGCTCAAGAAACTGTCAAAGCTGCTTGACGCGTAAGGGGGAGCGTAATGCAATGAAAGTGCTGATAATAAGTGACAGTCACGGCCTCGAAGACGAATTGGAGACGATCTCGAAGCGGCACGAAGCCGAAGCGGATCTGATGATTCATTGCGGTGATTCAGAGCTTGATGCCGCACACCCGGCGCTTGTGCCGTATCACACGGTGAAAGGCAATTGCGACTTTGGCGGCGGGTTTCAGGAGGAGCTCCTGCTGGACGCCGGTTCAAAGAAAATCCTGGCCGTACACGGACATCTTCACGGCATTAAACAGTCACTTTTAACTGTTTTTTACCGGGCGGAAGAGCTTGGAGCGGATATCGTCTGCTTCGGCCACTCGCATATTGCCGGGAGTGAAGTGCTTCGGGGCAAGCTTTTGATTAACCCTGGCAGCATTCGCCTTCCGAGAGTCCGCAATGTGAAGAGCTATGCCATTCTTACTCTTACAGAAAGTGAAGGCACTGTGACGTTTTACGACGAAACGGGTCAGGAATTGAAGGACTTGCGGAATACAATCAGCTTTTAACATTTGATGGGGAAGATTTCTTTCTTCCCCATCAAAAGTTTCTAAAAAAATATTGACTTATGACATGAACCTGTATATAATAAATCTTGTCGCTGATACATAAAGCAAAACCTGTCCCAGTAGCTCAGCTGGATAGAGCAACGGCCTTCTAAGCCGTCGGTCGGGAGTTCGAATCTCTCCTGGGACGTACAGAAAAAGAGCTGGTGACATCAGAGTGAAAACTGATGACGCTGGCCTTTTTTATCTGATGACCATATTGTCAATTCGCTGACATCATGGTAAAATGATCAGCAGAACGATTTGATTTTCATGTCCCAGTAGCTCAGCCGGATAGAGCAACGGCCTTCTAAGCCGTCGGTCGGGAGTTCGAATCTCTCCTGGGACGTATAATAAAACCGGCTGAAAAAGCCGTCAAATCAGCCTCCTATATTGTTTAGTGAAACGGTTACTATAACAGTCACGTAAGAAATTACACCTGTTATTGGCTTATATCACTTTCGATATAGGAGGTTTTTTGTTGTGACCAAAAGAAAAGGATTATTAGATGTTGATGCGGCAATTATTCGATTTATATAACCTAAAAGGCACAAACCTTGTAGGAGTCTCTTAATTGAGGCTCTTCTTTTTATCGATCAAATCTGATGTCGTAGCCTCGATATTTAAACAATAACTAATAAAACCCGTCTTTTATTCACTTGGTTAAAGAATGAACCTAAACTAAGGAGCAGAGTAGAAAAAAAGCGATACATATTATTCCTAATTTTTGCATGATTATAGTATAATAGACACAAACAACCTTTTAGGAAAACCGGTGATAACAATGAGTGGCAACTTTTCATTTTTTCAAGGGAAATGGGATGTACTTGCTAATTTGGGAGAGACAGCTGAGAGAAATGTATATCATGACCCCCATACAACAGTAATGAAACTGCGATTGTTCGCTGAAACACTAACTAAATTTATTCTTGCCGCTGAAAATATTAAAGAGGCATATGGTACAACACAAGTGGATCGCATTAACACTTTGCGTCGGGAAAGGTTACTTGAGCCTGAATTAATTGATATATTAGAGGCTCTTCGTCGCAAAGGGAATGTAGCGATGCATGAAGCGGATTATGGAAAAGTAGAAGAAGCAAAGGCTTTGTTGCAATTAGCGTTCCGCTTGTCCATTTGGTTCATGGAGGTATATAGTGATTGGGATTTTCAAGCACCAGAGTATGTAGAACCTCAAGAACAAGTAGAACAGAGTACAGAAACACTTCAGCGAGAATATGAGGAGAAAGTCAAAAAGCTTGAAGAAGAATTAGAGGCAATTCGTCGACAGGCGGAAGTGGAACAAGAAGAGGTAAAAATCGAGCGTAAAAAGATATCCAAAAACTTTATGTGTCGACAGCAATTAACTGAAGCTGAAACACGTACGATTATTGATGGAAAACTACGTGCTGTTGGGTGGGAAGTAGACACAACTGTACTCAATCATCAAAAGAACGGAACGCTGCCAGAGAAAAATCGAAACATGGCAATTGCTGAATGGAAGGTCAATGGCGGCAGGGTTGACTATGCGTTGTTTATTGGCTTAAAGCTTGTTGGCTTTATTGAAGCTAAGGCAAAAAAGAAAACGATTCCTGGCGCATTAGAAAGTCAAACAAAAGTGTATGCAAAAAATGTGGCACAAGTCGAAGATGAAGTCATCACACCTACAACAGGTGAATATAAAGTGCCGTTTTTATACGCAACGAACGGCCGACCATACTTGAGACAACTTCAAGAAGAGTCGGGCATCTGGTTTTGGGATTCACGCAAACCGTTAGAACATGCTCGCCCATTAGAAGGCTGGCATTCACCTGATGACTTGCAGCTGCTTCTTAGTCAAGATGATAAGGATGCAAATAAACGGTTAGAAGAAGAGGATATTACGAAGTTTGGTTTGCGTCATTATCAGCAAAGAGCGGTACTTTCCGCTGAAGAGGGATTAAAAGAAGGGCAACGAAGAATGCTTATTGCGATGGCAACGGGAACTGGGAAAACTCGTACAGCTATCGCCCTCATGTATCGCTTAATTAAGTCCAAAAAATGTCGTCGTATTCTTTTCCTTGTAGACCGTAATTCGTTAGGAAAACAGACAGAGGATGCACTTAAGGATACAAAAATTGAAGGCTACTCATTTACTGATATATACGATGTAAAGTCTTTAGAAGACATGTCTCCAGAAGTTGAAACGAAGGTGCAAATTGCGACGGTGCAGGGTATGGTCAGAAGACTTTTCTATAGCGATAACGAAAAGCTTCCAAGTGTTGGGCAGTATGATTTCATCATTGTAGATGAAGCACATCGTGGTTATACAAGTGACAAAGAAATGTCAGAGGAAGAATTGGAATTCCGTGACCAAAATGATTATATTAGCCAATATCGACGTGTAATTGATTATTTTGATGCGGCATGTTTAGGACTTACTGCAACACCAGCTCTTCATACAACAGAGATTTTTGGTATGCCTATTTTTAAGTATTCTTATAGTGAAGCAGTTCTGGATGGCTACTTAGTTGACCATGAACCACCATATCTGTTTAAGACAGAACTTTCACAAGTCGGCATTACTCTTGAAAAAGACGAAGAAGTTGAAGTGTATGATGTTGATAAAGGCGAGATTCAACTAGAAAAAATGGAAGATACCATTCATTTTGAGGTTGAGCAGTTTAATAAACGGGTAATTACTGAACCTTTTAATCGGGCGGTTCTAAACAAACTGGTTGAATACATTGATCCGACAGGAAAAGAGAAAACTCTTATCTTTGCAGCCACTGACCAACACGCAGATTTAGTTGTTCGGTTATTAAAGGAAGCCTTTAAAGAACGTGGCGATGAAATTGAAGATGATGCTATTATGAAAATTACTGGCTATATCTATAAGCCATTAGATGCCATTAAAAGGTTTAAGAACGAGCGGCTGCCAAATGTCGTTGTAACGGTTGATTTACTCACCACAGGCATTGACGTTCCTCCAATAACAAATCTAGTATTCTTACGGCGTATACAGTCTCGTATTCTTTATGACCAAATGCTTGGACGTGCAACCCGTCTTTGTCCCGACATTGGAAAAACACATTTTAACATTTACGATGCAGTGGGCATCTACGATAAATTGCAAAGCTATACAGAGATGAAACCTGTTGTAAAGAAACAAAATTACAGTATCGGTGAACTATATGAATCACTTGCCAATGCTACTGTAGAAGATGAAGCTTCGTTTTATCGTGACCAATTGGCAGCAAAAATTCAGCGTCGCAAGCAAAGGCTGAATGAAGAAGGAAAACAAAAGTTTGAAGAATTGTCGAATGGAAAAAATGTGGATGAGTGGGCGAAAGAAATTCAAACGTATACGCCACAAGAAGCAAAACAGCACAACATGTTATTTGAATATATGGAAGCCTATCGGGTAAAAGGCGAGAAACGATATATCTCCAACAAAGAGGATGAAGTAACAGATGTGGTTCGGGGATACGGTGAAGGAAACAAGAGACCAGAAGATTATTTAGAAGGTTTCGTTCGTTTTATCCAAGAAAATATTAATGAAATTCCCGCTCTTCATCTTATTTGCACACGACCGAAAGATTTAACAAGGCAGGATTTACGAGAACTTATTACCATTCTAGAAACGAAAGGCTTTAAGAAATCTCATCTGCAGACAGCTTGGAAGCAGACAAAAAATGAAGACATTGCAGCAGACATTATTAGCTTTATTCGCCAGGCTGCATTAGGTGAAGCACTAGTTGCCCATGAAGCACGTATTAAACAGGTGATGCAAAAAGTGTATTCACTGCATGATTGGACGCCAAGACAGAAGAAATGGTTAGAGAGAATTGAAAAACAGTTACTTAAAGTGCCTGTATTAGCACCAACTGCAGAAGAGGCATTCTCGGAAGAACCATTTAAAACTTTTGGCGGCTACAAATTGCTGAAGCGGGAGCTCGGTGACTATATTGATGCGGTTGTTACCACTATAAATGAGAACCTTTATATTAGTTAACAATGTGCCTCTTCATAGGGGCACTTTTTAAGTTATAATAGATAAGTTACTTTACCTTTGATTTTCACATTAATGACGTTTGAATGAGAATCCAAAATTAAAATATACACGGAGTTAGCAGGAGGAAAATAAATGAACAACCAAGAAATCGTTCAAAAACTATGGAATTTATGTAATGTGTTACGTGATGATGGGATTACCTATCAGCAATATGTAACAGAGTTAACCTACTTATTATTCCTCAAAATGATGAAGGAGCAAGAAACAGAAGGTGTGATTCCAGAAGGATATCGTTGGGATGATTTGTTAGATAAAGAAGGTTTGGGATTAAAGACATTTTATCAGCGATTGTTACTTGAATTAGGAAGCAGTGAAAATGAGCGGCTGCGTCTAATATACAGTGATGCTTCTACAAGTATTGCTGAGCCGAAAAACTTAGAGAAAATTATTAAATCGATTGATGCGCTTGATTGGTACAATGCAAAAGAAGAAGGACTGGGCAATCTTTATGAAGGATTGTTAGAGAAGAATGCCAGTGAAAAGAAATCGGGAGCGGGGCAATACTTCACACCTCGTGTATTAATTGATGTGATGGTTCAATTAATTGACCCGAAAATTGGTGAGCGGTGTGCTGACCCTGCAGCTGGAACATTCGGTTTCATGATTGCTGCAGACCAATATTTAAAGAATCAAACAGATGACTACTTCGATATAGAACCACAAGAAGCCGAGTTCCAAAAGAAAGAAGCTTTTGTAGGTATGGAACTTGTTAAAGATACGCATCGTCTGGCACTCATGAATGCGTTGCTTCATAATATCGAAGGACGGTTGGAACAAGGCGATACTTTATCGGGTAACGGGAAATGGATGAAGAACTTTGATGTTATTTTAACAAACCCGCCGTTCGGTACAAAAAAAGGCGGGGAACGGGTATCCCGTGACGATTTAACGTTTGAAACATCGAACAAACAGTTGAATTTCTTGCAGTTAATTTATAACGCTTTAAAAGATGATGGAAATGCAAGAGCAGCGGTTGTCTTGCCCGACAACGTGTTGTTCGAAAGCGGTATTGGCGCACAAATTCGTCGTGACTTGATGAACAAATGTAATCTACACACGATTTTACGATTACCAACAGGTATATTCTACGCACAAGGTGTAAAAACAAATGTCTTGTTCTTTACAAGAGGAACAACAGACCAAGATAACACGAAAGATGTCTGGGTATATGATCTTCGGACAAATATGAATTCATTTGGCAAACGTAATCAACTAACAATGGCTCATTTTGAAAACTTCATGAAGGCATATGTAGCTAAAGACCGTTCTAAAATAGAAGATGAGCGTTGGAATGTATTTACACGAGAAGATATCACAAAAAAAGATGATAGTTTAGATATAGGATTAATTGCAGATGAATCATTATCTTCATACGACAACTTGCCAGACCCAATTGCATCAGCAGAAGAAGCGATAGTGAAACTTCAGCAGGCGATGGAATTATTAAGTGAAGTAGTAGAAGAACTTCGAGCAGTGGAAGAAGATGAGGTGGTCGCAAAGTGAGTAAGAAGAAAAAGACCATTGAAGAGTTGTTAGAAGAAGCTTTAGTTCCAAAGGAAGAGCAGACTTATGAAGTTCCTGAGAACTGGGTATATTTCAAATTCACTTCCATATTTGATGTACAAGGTGGCACTCAGCCCCCAAAAAGCCAATTTGTTGATGAAGAGAGAGAAGGATACGTTAGGTTAGTTCAAATTAGGGACTTTTCTTCTGATAAATATAAGACATATATCCCGAATACTCAAAAGCTAAGAAAAATGAAAGAAGAAGATATTCTAATAGCAAGATATGGTGCATCAATTGGAAGGATATTAACAGGACTAAGTGGTGCTTATAATGTCGCTTTGGCAAAAGTCGTTTATCCAAAGGGAAAAGTTGATAAGAAATTTTTATTTTGGCTATTGAAATCTGAACACTTTCAAATTCCTTTAATGGGTATATCTCGTTCTGCACAGTCGGGTTTTAATAAAAATGATTTATCTTATTTTAAAATGCCCTTGCCGCCATTAAATGAACAAAAACGCATTGCTGAGAAAGTGGAGCGTCTTTTAAGTAAAATTGAAGAAGCAAAGCAGTTGATTGAGGAAGCGAAGGAAACGTTTGAACTTCGTCGAGCGGCTATTTTGGATAAGGCGTTTCGTGGGGAATTGACGAGGAAGTGGAGAGGGGAAAATGCCGATATAACTACGGCTAATGAATGGATTGAACAAATAAATCTATTAAAAGAAGGAACAAAAACAAAGTATAAAGACCAATTAGACTCAAGTATTTTAGAAAAGCTATATAAATTGCCAAAAGAATGGAAGTGGGTGCGCTTAAATGACCTAATTGAAGCATCTACATATGGCACATCTGCTAAAACAAATGATGACGTAACTGGAACACCAGTATTAAGAATGGGGAATATTGTTGATGGTTATCTTGAACTAAATAACTTGAAGTATCTCCCGAACAATCATGAAGATGTTTTAAAATATGATTTACAAACTAATGATTTATTATTTAATAGGACAAATAGTTATGAATTAGTTGGTAAAACGTCTGTAATAACAGAAGATGTCTCAGAGAGATTTACATTTGCATCTTATCTAATCAGAGTTCGATTGTTTTATAAAGATTTTTTAGCTAGTTACGTTTCTCATTATATTAATAGCCATGTAGGACGCAAAATACTTCTATCAATGGTTACCCAACAGGTTGGACAAGCTAATATTAACTCACAAAAACTGGCTTCTTTACCGATTCCTTTACCTTCGCAGGAAGAAGTTATGGAAATTACAAACTGGCTTAATAATTATCGAGAACTAGAAAGCAAACAAAAAGAAATGATTCTCGTAGAAGAGAATATTGAAGCACTAAAGCAATCTATCCTCTCTAAAGCATTCCGAGGTGAACTGGGAACAAATGACCCAGGTGAAGAAAGTGCTATTGAATTGCTGAAAGAAGTGCTACAAGAACAAGTAAAATAGTTATAAGAAGGCATCCAAATTAATTGGATGTCTTTTATGGTTGCATACATGCCTAGTTGTGGTATTGGGTATGTTGGTGTCTTGGTTTGATACAGAAACCACTCTCATTCACAAACTGACAATCGGTAAATTTCCGACACGACTCACATTATCAATATGATTTAGCATGGTAAAGTAATAAGAATTGCAGTGAAACCTTATTCAAGTTCTATAATGATATCGATAGCAGAGGGGTAGACTTATAAGTGATATCAAAGAAAAGATACCGCTGCCTTTATTATGTTGTTTTCGATAAGCTATTTGTAAATTTAGAGCGTGCCTTAAGCTTACAGCGGATGGACATTAGTGAGGTGTAAATTTGAAGTTGATAAAATAATTGATTAACATAATGTAAATAAAGTTATTGATCCTAATTTTACATTATGCTATCTTTGATTCATCAGATAAGCACGGAAGAACGATGAACATGAACAATAGCGTATATCAGAGTATCAACAGTTGAACAGAACGAAGCAAGACAAGTTGAAGCAATAAAGAAATGCAAAATAGATAAGGAGTATCAAGAGAAAGTCTCAGCAAAAAATACAGACAGGCCAAAGCTACAAGAGATGTTAGACTTTGCAAGAGAAGGTGATACAATCTATGTTGCAGATTTCTCAAGATTAGCACGATCCACAAAAGACTTGTTAGAGCTAGTCGAACTATTAGAGTCAAAAGGAGTTCAATTAGTATCGATTAAAGAGAATATTGATCCTCAACTGCAACAGGTAGATTGATGTTCAAGATGATTAGTGCTATTAATGATTTTGAACGTGAAAATATGCTTGAGAGACAGCGGGAAGGTATTGCCATAGCCAAAGCCGAAGGGAAATATAAAGGAAGAAAAGAAGTATCAATCCCAGACTTCGGCAAGCATTATCAGTGGTATATGAAACGAGAAGTGTCCAAGACTCAGTTAGCAAAGGAACTAGGATTATCAAGACCAACACTAGATAAACTAATAAAAGAGCATATGCAGTCTGTTGATAAGGGACTCCCATGGGGTCTTTTTTAGTTCGAAGGGTATGGGGGCGTAATTTCCACAGTTTCATGTGGATCATTTGCGGTGAACCCTATGTCGCTTAAGCCACACATCACAAAAAATCGAGACATAATGGAATTCCGTCTTTAGGTATAAGGAAGTTTAAATATGAAATAGCTTCAGTTTTCATTCTTGAAGGGCGGATTACTTTTTTGGACTTACTTTGTGATTGTATTAAGTTTAAGCAGTTGTAATTGTCTGTCGAAACTTAAGGGGGAAAATTCCTGATTGTGGTATAATGAGAATAGTCGGAATATTGAGGTATTGTGGAGGGGAAGAGGATGGCTAGGCTAAGTATTACAAGTTATTTAATTAAAGAGGAATACTATGAATTTAGAGATGTAATCAGAGAAGACATAGAAGTAGAATATTATCAATTAAATGAAGAATTAAACCTAAATGGTATAATCGTTGTAGGATACACTTCAAAAAATTCCCCTCAATGGTTACAGCTATTGCAAAGTGGTTCAAATAGTGACTTGCCTGAGTTACTTAATAGCTCGTCAAGAGCAATATTATTTGTTAGAAGTAATGATCGTATTTTTGCATTCCCTTTTGGATTTGGAAGATACTTATTGAAAGATGAGGCAATTGTTAAGGATTTTGGAATAAAAGTTGTATTGAACAGCGTTGATCCTCAAAAATTGAGAAGTATAGATACAGCGACTATAAGTGAAATGACAATACACTCAAGAACACAAACCAGCAGAACTACAAATGTTAATACATTTGGAATCGATGTTGTTAAAGATTTTCTAAAATCGGTTACTGGCGAGCCGACCAATGAGGACTTTGGAACAATAATTACTGGTAGAGAATCCGTCCAGTTCAGTTATGACTTTGAAGATGACTTCAGGAAATTTGGAGTAATATGTACCATTTTAAAAGAAAAGTATAACAGTGATAGTTATAGAGAGAATTTTAGCTGGGTTGATAATTTACAAATAGTAAATGATAGCGTTCTGAAGAGAGAACTGGATCAGAAGTTGATTGATAATATTAATGTTCGAGAAGAGAACAAATTGCATATAGCACCACCAGAAATTATTGACTGGAACGATATTGGAGGTTTTTCATTTACTGAGCATGGTAATAAAATAAATGACTTGAGTATTGAAGAATATTTCGATTACATCACTAAATTTGACGAATTTGATTTAGAAAAGTTTAAATGTCACTCTGTCTATACTTGGGATAATAGTAATGATAATAGAGTAGCAAAATGGAAGCTATATGACTGTGTAGTATTTGAAACAGTTTATGAAGATGAAATATATGTCCTAACAGTAGGAATTTGGTTCAAGATAAATCATGACTTTGCAACTTCAGTAGAAGAATATGTTAGGAATATACCAACTTCTTCAATTGACTTACCTCCTTGTAAACAAGAGGAAAAAGAAGGGGAATATAATCTAAGAGTTGGACAAGAAGTCACAAATATGATTACCCTCGATACAAAAAATGTTATGTACCAAGGAAGTAAAATTGAAATATGTGATTTAATGAGTAATGAAAAACATCTTATTCATGTGAAACCTTGGAAAAGCTCTTCAACATTAAGTCATTTGTTTTCTCAAGGTAGGGTATCTAGTGAGAGTTTGTTTCAAGACGTTGATTTTAGAAAAGCAAGTAGAGAGAAAATATCAGAAATTAATGAGGGCTATGTTGAATACATTAGTGAGGATCATTATGATCCTTCTGAGATTGAAGTTGTTTATGCAATTATTGACTCTAGTGATAGAGAGCTTCATGAAAGGTTACCATTTTTCTCTAAATTAAATATGATGCAATCTGTAAAGCACTTACGCAATATAAGGTACCATGTAACTCAATTGAAAATCAGAAGAGAAATAGATAATAATGTTGATGCAAACAATGAAGAAGTTGCCGTTGGATAGTAAACTCCCTTTAACAAAAATGGGTGTATACACCCGATTCTCCACGCAATGTGACTTTTCATGAATTATCATTCTACTTTTGTTTTGACTTGTAAACTGAATGTATTTTTGAACCTGCATCTAACCTAGTTCTGATTTAGATTTTTTATTGGGGAAAAGTTCACCTTTAT
Source organism: Bacillus sp. BACIII (assembly GCF_057836745.1). Taxonomy (NCBI): domain Bacteria; kingdom Bacillati; phylum Bacillota; class Bacilli; order Caryophanales; family Bacillaceae; genus Bacillus; species Bacillus sp. BACIII. The sequence continues at coordinate 333,770 of NZ_CM174437.1, forward strand.
ATTAATGAAATATCGATTTTATTTATTATCAAAACCAGCCTTATCTGATTTATGCTTTTGTTGGACAAATAATCAATCTCTATCCCATTCTTTATTACAGTCTGGACATTTCCATTTAATAATCCGATCACCTTCGATACTATTGATACCAATTTTTCGTATGAAATGGGCAGATCCATATACTTTCTGCGATTCTTTAGGAATAGGTTCTCTTTTCAAATCAGCATTGCAATAGGGACAACATTCTTTGTTATCTCTCATGGAATCACTCCTTTAAATAAATACCTTTACCTTTTAATATAGCAGATTTAAGTACAACTGTATTGCCTTTTCAATAGGATTGTTTTTTACTATATGAATGCTTGAATTATAAAGTGTAAGCAAATATAATAGAAATTATGTCAATCGGTCAAAGTTCGGAAAGTGACCGTTATACATGAATGTAAACGAATAGCGATATATAAAGGATAAAGGCCGGATAGAGCAACGGCCTTCTAAGCCGTCGGTCGGGAGTTCGAATCTCTCCTGGGACGTATAATAAAAAACCTCAAGCCCTGACAATGGGTTTGAGGTTTTTTTTGTATTTGTTTTTTATTTTATGAAATAAAAGTCCTGTATTTAATGAAAATTGTAAAGAAATTTTAATATAAATGAAACTTAATGAAATATTTACCGTAAGAAATATATGTATAAAGATACTTAAGGCGCCCTTGAGTGATAAAATATCTGATTTCTATTATTTAATTTTGTTAATATTTGATAGAAAGACAGCGGGAGGAATTAGCTTTTGAAGTACGCATTTGCATATAGAAATGACAAGATAGAAACGATCTTTTGCGGAAAAGACGAGCTGTTTGAGGAACTGAAACAATTTTTAATGACTCAATGCGGTTTAATCATTGTTGAGGTTTCAAAGGCTGATTACGATACGGAGCAGGAAATAAATCAATGGAATGACTGTTATACACTGTAAGTAAGAAAAAACCGGCCGTGGGAGACCGGTTTTTATATCATCTGAATCCGCTCGGAGCGCTGAAGCCTCCGGCATGGCCGCTGAAACCGCCCCCGAGCGCGCCGGGATGGGACCCTGCGCCGAGGCTTCCGCCGACATCACTGAAGGTTTGACCGTAGTACCCGCTTGTATAAGGGTATGGGACGAATTGCTGCCCGGCGAATGACAGCGAGCTTTGCGGGGTCTGCTGTCCGTATCCGGATGATGGAAATCCCTGCTGAAAAGAAGGGCCGCCCTGAAACGGAGCTGTATGCATCGGTGCCGGAGGATAATAAGACTGCGGCGGCAGAACCGGTAAAGGCGGAAATCCGGGTGGCAGGCCTTGCATGCCTGATAACATCTTATTCATGACATCACTCATTTCTTCACGAGATAAGAACAGTGTATGCGTATGTCTGTATAAAGAGCCTGTTCAATCTGAACGGAATATCTGACAAGCAGACCGGAAAGAACATGAAAAATTGTGTAATAAAATGTGACATAATCGTATAAGAACGGAAAAATTTCATGTAATCTTGAGAGATTAACAAAAAAATGATAAAAACTTTTAACATTTACAGATCCCTTTGTACCAGTAATGAAAGCGTATACAAAATAGATTGATTAATCTAAATTGTCTAATAATTATAAAAATGCTGTTGACACTGTCTGCAAACGGGCGTAATATGAGTTCAAACAAAAATAAATAAATGATTCACACTAAAAAGAAAAATCATAAAACACTGAAAAACAAACAAATGAGGGTTCTTTTTTTAAATAAAAGAGCTGCCATAATAAAAAGCGCAGAAGAGGATAAGTAGCTTTGCAGAAGTTTTTTACAGAGAGCCGGTAACGCTGAGAGCCGGCAAAAACAAAGCAAAGTGAACTCACCTCAGAGTGCCGGTCTGAAATGTGAAGAGTAGGACTCGGCCGAGTGAACGCAACGTTTACTCGTTATCAAAACGGATAGTAATTTATCCATGAGACGGTCTTCATATGACCGTAAACAAGGGTGGTACCGCGGAAAGCAAAGCCTTTTCGCCCCTTTTGGCTATCGCATGAAATGCTTGGCTGAATGTGGGTGGGAAGGCTTTTTTATTTGCGTCAGCCGGCGCTGCGTTTTATGAATTTGATTTTAGAAGGGAACATTGAAAAGGAGGAACTGAAAATGGGCACAAATGTACAGGCGGATACTACGTCTGCCGATTGTACAAAGACAATGAACGGGGCTCTGATGCTGATTGAATCATTAAAGAAAGAAAAAGTCGAAATGATCTTCGGATATCCGGGGGGAGCCGTTCTTCCGATTTACGATAAGCTTTATCAATCAGGATTGGTTCACATCCTGCCCCGGCACGAGCAAGGCGCGATTCATGCGGCCGAAGGGTATGCGAGAGTCTCAGGGAAGCCGGGGGTTGTCATCGCTACTTCAGGACCCGGAGCGACAAACTTAGTGACCGGTCTTGCGGACGCGATGATTGATTCACTGCCGCTCGTAGTGTTTACAGGCCAGGTGGCCACTTCGGTCATCGGCAGCGACGCTTTCCAGGAAGCCGACATTTTAGGAATTACGATGCCGATTACGAAACACAGCTATCAGGTCCGCCGTCCGGAAGATCTTCCCCGTGTGATCAAAGAGGCTTTCCATATCGCCACGACGGGAAGACCGGGTCCGGTATTAATTGATATTCCGAAGGATGTCGCAGCATTTGAAGGGGAATTCAGATATGATCATGAGATCAATCTTCCGGGTTATCAGCTGGTAAAAGAGCCTAACTATCTGCAGATCCGAAAGCTCGTAGAAGCTGTCAGCAGTGCGAAAAAGCCGGTTATTTTAGCCGGAGCGGGTGTTTTGCACGGTAAAGCTTCAGAAGATTTAAAAAATTATGCCGAACAGCAGCAAATACCGGTAGCCCACACGCTTCTCGGTCTGGGCGGTTTCCCGGCAGATCATCCTCTCTTTCTGGGGATGGCGGGAATGCACGGCACATACACAGCGAATATGGCGCTTTATCACTGTGACTTGCTGATCAGCATCGGAGCTCGGTTCGATGATCGTGTGACAGGAAATCTGAAGCATTTTGCAAAATCGGCCAAAGTGGCGCACATCGATATTGATCCGGCTGAAATCGGAAAAATTATCGAAACGCAGATCCCGGTGGTCGGCGACAGTAAAATCGTCCTTCAGGAACTATTGAAGCAAAACGGAAAACAGGGACAGTCAGATGAATGGAAACAGCAGCTTTCCGAATGGAAAGAAGAATATCCGCTCTGGTATACAGACGACAGTGAAGAGGGCTTAAAACCCCAAAAGCTGATTGAGTATATTCACCAATTCACAAACGGAGAGGCGATTGTGGCGACGGATGTCGGCCAGCACCAGATGTGGGCGGCTCAGTTCTATCCTTTCCGAAAGGCTGATAAGTGGGTGACCTCGGGAGGGCTCGGCACAATGGGCTTCGGCCTTCCGGCGGCTATCGGAGCGCAGCTGGCTGATCGTAACGCCACGGTCGTTGCCATCCTCGGAGACGGCGGTTTTCAGATGACCCTGCAGGAGTTAGATGTCATCCGGCAGCTGAATCTTCCGGTCAAAGTGATTATTTTGAACAATGGATGCCTGGGCATGGTCAGACAGTGGCAGGAAATCTTCTATGAAGAACGCTACTCTGAATCCAAATTCTCAGCGCAGCCTGACTTTGTCAAATTGTCAGAAGCCTACGGCATTAAAGGCATCCGGATTACATCAGAAGAAGAGGCGGAAAAAGAGCTGCAAAAGGCGCTTTCATCAAAAGAGCCGGCCGTTATTGATGTCCGGGTCGCCAAAAGCGAAAAAGTATTCCCGATGATTGCGCCGGGTAAAGGACTTCATGAAATGGTGGGGGTGAAACCTTGAAACGCATTATCACATTAACGGTGGTCAACCGCTCGGGGGTATTAAACCGGATCACCGGCCTGTTTACAAAAAGACACTATAATATCGAAAGCATTACTGTAGGCCATACGGAAACAAGCGGTGTTTCAAGGATTACATTTGTCGTCCATGTGGAAGGCGAAAACGACGTTGAGCAGCTGACAAAGCAGCTTAACAAACAAATTGACGTCCTGAAAGTGACGGATATTACAAACCAATCAATCGTACAGCGTGAGCTTGCACTGATTAAAGTTGTTTCTGCACCGCCGACCAGAACGGAAATCAATGGAATCATTGAGCCGTTCAGAGCTTCCGTCGTTGATGTCTCAAAGGACAGCATCGTCGTTCAGGTCACGGGCGAGTCTGATAAAATCGAAGCCCTTATAGAGCTTCTCAAACCTTACGGCATTAAAGAAATCGCGAGAACAGGCACAACGGCTTTTGCGAGGGGAACCCAGCAAAAGGCGTCATCCAATAAAACAATTTCTATTGTATAACACAAAAAAGGGAGAGATTAAAATGGTAAAAGTATATTATAACGGTGATATCAAAGAGAACGTATTGGCAGGTAAAAAAGTAGCGATTATCGGTTACGGTTCACAGGGTCACGCACATGCGCTGAACTTAAAAGAAAGCGGAATTGATGTCATTGTCGGCGTCAGACAAGGCAAATCATTTACACAGGCCCAAGAAGACGGACATCAAGTATTTTCTGTAAGAGAAGCGGCTGCCCAGGCTGACATCATTATGGTTCTTCTTCCGGATGAACAGCAGCAAAAAGTATATGAAGCTGAAATCAAAGATGAATTGACGGCGGGCAAATCATTGGTATTCGCACACGGATTTAACGTCCATTTCCATCAGATCGTGCCTCCAGCTGATGTAGATGTCTTCCTTGTCGCCCCTAAAGGACCGGGACACCTTGTCAGAAGAACATATGAGCAAGGCGCAGGCGTACCGGCATTGTTTGCCATCTATCAGGATGTATCAGGCGAAGCGAAAGACACGGCTCTTGCTTACGCAAAAGGAATCGGCGGGGCGCGTGCCGGGGTTCTTGAAACAACATTTAAGGAAGAAACGGAAACGGATCTGTTCGGTGAGCAGGCTGTTCTCTGCGGAGGTTTAACAGCGCTTGTCAAAGCAGGTTTTGAAACGCTGACAGAAGCCGGATACCAGCCTGAACTCGCATACTTCGAGTGTCTGCACGAACTGAAATTGATCGTAGACTTAATGTATGAAGAAGGCTTGGCGGGCATGAGATACTCTATCTCCGATACGGCTCAATGGGGAGATTTTGTATCAGGACCGCGCGTAGTCGATGCGAAGGTAAAAGAATCTATGAAACAAGTATTAACGGATATTCAAAACGGTACATTCGCAAAAGAATGGATCGTGGAAAACCAAGTGAACCGTCCTCGCTTCAATGCGATCAATGCAAGTGAAAACGAGCATCAGATTGAAAAGGTCGGCAGACAGCTTCGTGAAATGATGCCGTTTGTCAAACAAGGTAAAAAGAAGGAAGCGGTGGTCTCCGTTGCGCAAAATTAACGTTTTCGACACGACCCTTCGTGACGGTGAACAATCTCCCGGGGTCAACCTTAATGCGCGGGAGAAACTGGCGATAGCCAAGCAGCTTGAAAGACTCGGGGTGGACATTATTGAAGCGGGATTTCCCGCTTCATCCCGAGGTGATTTTTTAGCCGTGCAGGAAATCGCAAGAACGATTAAAAATTGTTCGGTAACAGGGCTTGCCCGTTCTGTCAAAGGTGACATCGACGCAGCCTGGGAAGCGCTGAAAGACGGGGCCAGCCCGCGGATTCACATCTTTATCGCCACCTCAGACATTCATCTGAAGCATAAGCTGAAAATGACGCGGGAAGAGGTTAAGGAAAAAGCGGTTGAAATGGTGAAGTATGCAAAAGAACGCTTCCCGATCGTTCAATGGTCAGCAGAAGACGCATGCCGCACCGAACTTCCTTTTTTGGCTGAAATCGTAGAAGAAGTGATTGATGCCGGCGCGAGCGTCATCAACCTGCCGGACACTGTAGGCTACCTGACGCCGGCGGAATACGGAAACATCTTTAAATATATGAAGGAACACGTTCCGAATATCAGCCGGGTAAAGCTCTCAGCTCATTGCCACGATGATCTCGGAATGGCGGTTGCCAACTCACTTTCGGCAATTGAGAACGGCGCTGATCAAATTGAATGCGCCATTAACGGCATAGGAGAAAGAGCTGGTAACGCCGCGCTTGAAGAAATCGCCGTTGCGCTTCATGTCAGAAATGACGCATATCAAGCTGATTCATCTCTCACTCTTCATGAATTGAAGCGGACGAGTGATCTTGTCAGCAAACTGACGGGCATGGCCGTTCCCCGCAATAAAGCGATCGTCGGAGATAACGCTTTCGCCCATGAGTCGGGTATTCACCAAGACGGTTTCCTGAAAGAAAAATCAACATATGAAATTATTTCACCGGAACTTGTCGGTGTGACAGCGGATGCGCTCGTGCTCGGAAAGCATTCCGGACGCCACGCGTTCAAAGATCGCCTGAATACGCTTGGATTCCAGTTTGATAGTGATGAAATCAATAAATATTTTACGATGTTTAAAGAACTGACCGAAAAGAAAAAAGAAATCACCGATGATGACTTGATTTCTCTTATTTTAGAAGAAAAAGTGACGGACAAAAAAATCGGCTATGAATTTTTGTCTCTGCAAGTGCATTACGGGACGTCTCAGGTGCCCACTGCAACAGTCTCTTTGAAAAATCAGGAAAACGAACAGCTGATGCAAGAGGCGGCAACAGGGGCAGGCAGCATAGAAGCCGTTTATAACACGCTCGGTCGCTGTATTAATAAAGATATTGAACTGATGGATTACCGCATTCAATCCAACCGAAAAGGTGAAGACGCGCTGGCTCAAGTTTATGTCAGAGTGACCGTGAACGGAAAAGAATCATCAGGGCGGGGAATCGCGCATGATGTTTTGGAAGCTTCTGCAAAAGCATATTTGAATGCTGTGAACCGGCAATTGGTGCTGGATTGCAATATAGACGGATTAAAGAGACAGACTGCGGTCGGCTCGTAATAGAAAGGAGAACGTTTGATTTGAAAAAACGTATTGCTTTGCTTCCCGGTGACGGAATCGGACCGGAAGTGGCGGAATCAGCGGCAGCTGTATTGAAAAGCGTTGCCGAACAATTCGGACATGAATTTGAATTTGAAAACGGGCTGATCGGGGGAGCGGCTATTGACGCCCATCAAAACCCCCTTCCTGAGGAGACGGTGGCTCTTTGCGAGAGGTCTGACGCCATCCTGCTCGGTGCAGTCGGCGGACCGAAATGGGACCAAAATCCTCCGGAGCTCAGACCGGAAAAAGGCCTGCTAGGCATCAGAAAAAAACTCGGCCTGTTTGCCAATCTGCGTCCGGTGACCGTATTTGAAAGCCTGTCTGAGGCATCTCCCCTGAAAAAAGAATATATCAGCGGCGTTGACTTTGTAATCGTCAGGGAACTGACGGGCGGCCTTTACTTCGGAGAGCCGAGCAGACAGTATGTCAATGAAGCGGGAGAAAAAGAAGCGGTCGATACCCTCTTTTATAAGAAAGAAGAAATCGAACGCGTTGTCAGAGAAGCCTTTAAAATGGCTGCCGGCAGAAAAGGAAAAGTGACGTCAGTTGATAAGGCGAATGTGCTTTCCTCAAGCAGGCTGTGGCGTGAAACGGCAGATGAAATCGCAAAAGAATTTCCTGATGTGACGCTTGAACATATGCTTGTCGATAATGCTGCGATGCAGCTCATCTATGCTCCGAACCAGTTTGACGTCATCGTAACTGAAAACATGTTCGGCGATATTTTAAGTGATGAAGCCTCCATGCTGACAGGTTCGCTCGGCATGCTGCCGTCAGCCAGTCTATCAAGTTCAGGTCTTCACTTGTTTGAACCGGTGCATGGATCTGCGCCTGACATTGCCGGTAAAGGGATGGCCAATCCGTTTGCGGCGATTTTATCAGCGGCGATGCTTTTGAGAACATCTTTCGGGCTTGAAAACGAAGCGCAGGCGGTAGAAAAGGCGGTCGCAAAGGTGCTTGCAGACGGCATCCGTACACGTGATATCGCCCGGGACGGCCAATATGCCGGAACGCATGACATTACTGAAAAAGTAAAAGCCGCAATAGCCGGCGCGAATACAAAATCTATAGTATGACGCTTAAAGAAAGCGGTCTTAGTTCATAGGTAGAGGGAGGAAACAAAGATGATGCCTCGAACAATCATCGAAAAGATTTGGGATCGGCATGTTGTAAAAAGCGGTGAAGGAAAACCCGACCTTCTCTATATTGATTTGCACTTAATTCATGAGGTGACGTCTCCTCAGGCGTTTGAAGGATTAAGGCAGAAGGGAAGAAAAGTCAGACGGCCGCAGAATACATTCGCGACGATGGATCACAATATTCCGACCGTCAACCGTTTTGACATTAAAGATGAAGTCGCAAAGCGCCAAGTAACCGCGCTTGAAAGAAATTGCGAGGAGTTCGGCGTCCGTCTTGCGGATCTTCACAGCGCAGACCAGGGGATCGTTCACGTAGTCGGACCTGAGCTTGGTCTGACACTTCCGGGGAAAACAATCGTTTGCGGAGACAGTCATACATCGACTCACGGCGCATTCGGGGCGCTTGCCTTCGGTATCGGCACAAGTGAGGTGGAGCATGTTCTCTCCACACAGACACTCTGGCAGCAGCGGCCGAAAACGCTTGAAATCCGCGTTGACGGAACGCTCCAAAAAGGAGTGACCGCAAAGGATGTCATCTTGTCGGTCATCGGAAAATACGGGGTGAGATTCGGTACCGGATATGTCATTGAATACACCGGGGAAGTATTCAGAAACATGTCTATGGACGAACGCATGACGGTCTGCAATATGTCAATAGAAGCGGGAGCCCGTGCGGGACTGATCGCTCCTGATGAAACGACGATTGAATACTGTAAAAACCGTAAATACGCGCCAAAAGGCGAGGAATTTGAAAAAGCCGCGGCAGAATGGGAAGCGTTAAAAACCGATCCGGGCGCCGTATACGATCATTCCATCGTGTTAGACGGCAGCGAGATTTCTCCAATGGTAACTTGGGGCATCAACCCAGGCATGGTTCTTCCGGTCGATGCCCAAATACCTGCGCCGGAAACCATTGATTCTGAAGACGGTAAAAAAGAAGCCATCCGTGCCTACGAATACATGGGGATTGAACCGAATCAAAAAGTTGAAGATATTAAAGTCGAGCATGTGTTTATCGGCTCCTGTACAAATTCGCGGATGACCGACCTTCGCCAGGCTGCTGATATGATCAAAGGCCGAAAAGTCGCCGACAGCGTCAGAGCCATTGTGGTGCCGGGCTCTCAAAGCGTGAAACAGCAGGCGGAGGAAGAAGGGCTGCACCATGTGTTTCTTGAAGCGGGCTTTGAATGGAGAGAATCAGGCTGCAGCATGTGCCTCAGTATGAACAATGATGTCGTGCCTGAAGGGGAGCGATGCGCTTCCACTTCCAACCGCAACTTCGAAGGCAGACAGGGAAAAGGCGCGAGAACACACCTTGTCAGTCCTGCAATGGCGGCAATGGCAGCCATTCACGGGCATTTCGTCGATGTAAGAAAGTTTTATCAAGAAAAAACAGTTGTGTAAGGAGTGTGCGAAAAGATGGAACCTTTAAAAACGCATACCGGAAAAGCGGCCGTCTTAAACCGGATCAACGTTGACACCGACCAGATTATTCCGAAACAGTTTCTGAAAAGAATTGAAAGAACCGGATACGGCAGATTCGCGTTTTTTGATTGGAGATACCTTGAGAACGGTGAGCCTGATCCTGAATTTGAATTAAACCGCAAAGTCTATGAAGGCGCGTCCATATTAATTGCCGGAGAGAATTTCGGCTGCGGATCATCCCGTGAGCATGCTCCTTGGGCGCTGGATGATTACGGATTCAAAATCATCATTGCTCCGTCATTTGCCGATATTTTTCATCAAAACTGTTTTAAAAACGGAATGCTTCCTATCCGTATGCCGTATGATCAATGGAAAAAACTTGCCGGTCAATATGAAAATCAGTCTCTTCACATGACGGTTGATTTGGAAAACCAGCTCATCCATGACAGTGAAGGAAGAGAAATTTCATTTGAAGTCGATCCGCACTGGAAGGAAATGCTGATTAACGGCTATGATGAAATTTCATTAACGCTCCTGCTGGAGGACGACATTCAGCAGTTTGAATCGAAAAGAAGTTCTTGGCTTCAAGCCTGAAAAAAGCCGCCCGGGATTTATCCGGCGGCTTTTTTTGCCATGTGCGTCATCCTTTCTTGTGTTTCATGACGCGTGTTGATACACTTGAACAAAATAAGCGCCTGAAAGGAAATAGAGTATGACGCATGACAAGAAAAAAGCTGATATCATTCCTTTCCCCCGTCTGAAAGAACGCTTGGTTGATAAAGGGATGGCCGCCATGAAGGATAAACAGTACCAGGAGGCCCTCGAACTGTTTTCAGAGGCGGTAAGCCACGGTGATACCGAGTCCGACGTCCATTTAGGCATGGCGATTTGTTTTCTGGAGCTCGGGGAATTGGAAGAAGCAAAACAAGTTTGCGAGAAAATGCTGAACGAAGGGTACGGCCATTATTTTACCGTGCTGCAGGTGTACATGACCATTTTGATTCAGCTGAAACAATATGAAGAAGTCAAAAGCACAATTGAAGCTGTGCTGGAAGAAAACCAGCTCCCCGCAGAAAGTGCGGAGCAATTCTATCGGCTGCTCGAATTCAGCCGCAAAATGACCGATCCCGATCAGCAGGACGAGGTGTGGGAGGAGGAATATGAAGACGTTCTTGATGCGGAAAAAGTGCTGAACAGCCCCGCTGAACAAATGAACCTGATCCATTCTCTCAAAGACCGCAATATTGCGAAATACACGGGTCTGTTAAAAACGATTCTGCAAGATCCGGGCGCACATCCGCTGATCAAGACGATGATTTTGACGCTGATGGCAGAGCACGATTACAGCAAGCCGGTCCATATCACAAAATTCGGCGATTCAATGACCGCGATACCGAGTGAAACCGTTCAGCCTGATGCGGCGCCGATTTTGCACCGCGTTCTCCGGGTGCTTGATGAAACGCTTGGCAATGAAAACCCTACATTATACGCCGCCGTCGAGGAACTGTGGAGAAGGCACCTGTACGTCCTGCACCCTTTTATGCCGAAGCTTTTGAACGCTGATTTATGGGCTGCGGCGCTTCATAAGGTCGGTTACGAGATGCACGGCATTGACATTGAGCCGGAGGAACTTCATATGATGTACGAGTTTGACAGCCGCGAACTCGAAGAAGCCTGCACGATGATTAAGGATATTGAAGAAATTTCTTATTTGTAAATCACGCCATATAGTTGAAAGCGATAGGCGTTATGTTATAATATAGTGGTTGTATTTATGTATAGCGGTTTAACTGAAATGAGAATTACGGTTGGACAGGCTGCCAGTTCATTACATAATGATTCTGATTCAAAGCGGTTTTTTCTTTGACAAAGCCGCGGATTGCTTTAGAATGGAAGACCGACACAACCTGAATAGATTTTTGGAGGGAAATACATGTCTGTAAAATGGGAAAAACAAGAAGGCAACGAAGGCGTATTAACGGTTGAAGTTGATGCGGAAACGTTCAAAACAGCTCTTGATGATGCATTTAAAAAAGTAGTAAAACAGGTTTCTATTCCTGGATTCCGCAAAGGGAAAGTTCCGCGCGGTTTATTCGAACAGCGTTTCGGCGTTGAAGCTCTTTACCAGGATGCTTTAGATATTTTACTTCCTGTAGAATACCCTAAAGCGGTTGAAGAAGCCGGCATTGAGCCTGTAGACCGTCCTGAAATCGATGTTGAAAAAATCGAAAAAGGCGAAAGCTTAATTTTCACTGCAAAAGTGACTGTAAAACCGGAAGTGAAACTTGGCGACTACAAAGGCTTAGGAATCGAAAAAGATGACACTGCCGTTACTGACGAAGACGTACAAAACGAACTTAAAGCGCTTCAGGAGCGTCAGGCTGAGCTTGTCGTAAAAGAAGAAGGCGCTGTTGAAAACGGCGATACAGTCGTTCTTGACTTCGAAGGTTTCGTTGACGGAGAAGCATTTGAAGGCGGAAAAGCTGAGAACTACTCACTTGAAGTAGGATCAGGTTCATTCATCCCGGGCTTCGAAGAGCAGCTGACTGGTCTTGAAGCAGGAGCTGAAAAGGATGTTGAAGTAACATTCCCTGAAGAGTACCACGCTGAAGATCTTGCAGGCAAACCAGCTGTCTTCAAAGTGAAAATTCATGAAATCAAAGCGAAAGAGCTTCCTGAGCTTAACGACGAATTCGCAAAAGACGTTGACGAAGAAGTTGAAACGCTTGCTGAATTAACTGAGAAAACAAAAAAACGCCTTGAAGAAGCGAAAGAAAACGAAGCTGACGCTAAATTGCGTGAAGAGCTTGTGCTGAAAGCATCTGAAAATGCTGAAGCTGATGTTCCTCAAGCGATGATCGACACTGAGCTTGACCGCATGCTGAAAGAATTCGAACAGCGTCTGCAAATGCAAGGCATGAACCTTGAGCTTTACACTCAATTCTCAGGTCAAGATGAAAACGCGTTAAAAGAGCAAATGAAAGAGGATGCCGCAAAACGCGTAAAATCAAACCTGACTCTTGAAGCGATCGCTCAAGCTGAAAACCTTGAAGTGACTGACGAAGAAGTTGAAGCTGAGCTCACTAAAATGGCTGAAGCATACAACATGCCGGTTGAAAACATCAAGCAGGCAATCGGTTCAACTGACGCGATGAAAGAAGATTTAAAAGTTCGAAAAGCAATTGATTTTCTTGTAGAAAACCGTTAATATGGTTCATAATAATAGACATAATGAAACAGGGCGCGATTATTTCGTGCCTTGTTTTGTACAATTATGATATAACTCTTTTTCTTGGGGCAAGATAGTCATTGCCGGGCTGTTTTTTGTCATACATATAGAATGTGCAAGCGCGAAACACATTGTTACCGTCTTACTGGAAAGTATGGTAAAATGCAATACATACTCGATCGTAGCAAGAACCGTTTTCTTTTGCCCTTCAGGTAAAAGAAAAAGTGAGACAAGATTAAGGGGTGAAAGAATGTTTAAATTCAACGAGGAAAAAGGACAATTAAAATGCTCGTTCTGCGGAAAAACGCAAGATCAGGTTCGTAAGCTGGTTGCAGGACCGGGTGTATATATATGCGACGAATGCATTGAGCTCTGTACAGAAATCGTAGAGGAAGAGCTTGGTACAGAAGAAGAAGTCGAATTTAAAGACGTTCCGAAGCCGCATGAAATCCGTGAGATTCTGAATGAATATGTCATCGGACAGGATCAGGCGAAGAAATCACTTGCGGTTGCGGTATACAACCATTACAAACGCATCAACTCCAACAGTAAAGTGGATGATGTCGAGCTTTCTAAAAGTAATATTTCATTAATCGGGCCGACTGGAAGCGGGAAAACACTTCTCGCCCAGACGCTTGCGCGTATTCTGAACGTTCCGTTTGCGATCGCGGACGCTACATCTCTGACTGAAGCCGGATATGTCGGTGAGGACGTAGAAAACATCCTCCTCAAGCTGATTCAGGCTGCAGACTATGATGTGGAAAAAGCAGAAAAAGGCATTATTTATATCGATGAAATCGATAAAGTAGCGCGAAAATCTGAAAACCCGTCCATTACACGCGACGTATCAGGCGAAGGCGTTCAGCAGGCGCTGCTGAAAATTCTTGAAGGAACGGTTGCAAGCGTGCCGCCTCAAGGAGGACGCAAACATCCTCATCAGGAATTCATTCAGATCGATACGACGAACATTCTGTTCATTTGCGGCGGTGCATTTGACGGCATTGAACAAATCATCAAACGCCGTCTCGGACAAAAAGTCATCGGTTTCGGCTCAGATAATAAAGCGGCAGACCTGGAAAAAGAAGAACTGCTTTCTAAAGTTCTTCCGGAAGACTTGCTCCGTTTCGGTCTGATTCCTGAATTCATCGGCCGTCTTCCTGTTATTGCAAGCCTTGAGCAGCTTGATGAAACGGCACTGGTTGAAATTCTGACTAAACCTAAAAACGCACTCGTCAAACAATACAAGAAAATGTTAGAACTTGATGATGTCGAGCTTGAATTTGAAGGCGAGGCATTATCTGAAATTGCGAAAAAAGCGATCGAGCGTAAAACAGGCGCACGCGGCCTGCGTTCTATCATTGAAGGTATCATGCTTGACGTTATGTTTGATCTGCCGTCCCGTGATGATATTGAAAAATGTGTCATTACCGGAGCGACAGTCGCAGACGGTGAAGCGCCTCGTCTTGTATTAAAAGACGGCACAGTTGTCGGCCAAGATAAAACATCAGCATAACATGACAAAACCTCCTGACTCGAATTGATCAGGAGGTTTTTTTTCTTGTCCTGACCCTTCTGAAAATGTTTATTCCGGGCTTTGCTGGGAGATACTAGCGGACAGAGGAATGAATTGGATACATAAATCGTTTTCAGGAGGGACCAGCATGAGTTGGACAGGGATCGCATTATTTGTACAGCTGTTTTTCGGGATAGTCATCGGATTATATTTTTGGAATCTGCTCAAAAACCAGCGTACACAAAAAGTGACGATAGATAAAGAATCAAAAAAAGAAATGGAACAGCTTCGCAAAATGCGCGCCATCAGTTTGTCAGAACCTTTATCAGAAAAGGTGCGGCCGAAAAGCTTTCAGGATATTGTCGGCCAGGAGGATGGGATTAAAGCGTTAAAAGCTGCGCTTTGCGGTCCGAATCCGCAGCACGTGATCATTTACGGGCCTCCCGGAGTCGGCAAAACGGCTGCGGCGCGTCTGGTATTGGAAGAAGCGAAAAAGCATAAACAGTCACCATTTCAAAATCAGGCCGTTTTTGTTGAGCTTGATGCGACGACTGCGCGATTTGATGAACGGGGTATTGCCGATCCGCTTATCGGTTCGGTGCATGATCCGATTTATCAGGGAGCGGGAGCGATGGGTCAGGCGGGCATTCCGCAGCCGAAGCAGGGGGCTGTGACTCATGCGCACGGCGGTGTACTATTTATTGATGAAATCGGTGAGCTTCATCCGATTCAGATGAATAAAATGCTGAAGGTGCTTGAAGATCGGAAAGTCTTTTTAGACAGTGCGTATTACAGTGAGGAAAATACGCAAATCCCGAATCATATTCATGATATTTTTCAAAACGGGCTTCCCGCGGATTTCCGCTTGATCGGAGCGACGACGAGAATGCCGACTGAAATTCCGCCCGCCATCCGTTCGCGCTGTCTTGAAGTGTTTTTCCGTGAGCTGGAAAAGGATGAGCTTAAGACCGTAGCGAAAAAAGCGGCCGACAAAATTCAGAAAGAGATTTCTGATGAGGCTCTCGGTGTCCTGACCGCATATACGAGAAACGGCCGTGAAGCCGTCAATATGATCCAGATTGCTGCCGGTATGGCGGTAACCGAAGACAGAAACGAAATTACGACAGAAGATATAGAATGGGTTGTTCATTCAAGTCAGCTCACACCTAAAAATGAGCAGAAAATCGCCGATGAACCGCAAGTCGGCATCGTGAACGGACTTGCCGTATACGGGCCGAACAGCGGCGCATTGCTGGAAATCGAAGTGAATGTCACGCCTGCACAGGACAAAGGAAGCCTGAATATTACGGGGATTGCAGAGGAAGAGAGCATCGGCAGCCAATCGAAGTCGATCCGCCGCAAAAGCATGGCGAAGGGATCGGTGGAAAACGTTCTGACGGTTCTCCGCACAATGGGCATCAAACCTTCGGACTATGACATTCATGTCAATTTTCCGGGCGGAGGCCCGATTGACGGACCGTCAGCGGGCATCGCAATGGCCGCGGGGATTTTTTCCGCGATTCACCGCATCCCTATCGACCATACGGTGGCGATGACGGGAGAGATCAGCCTGACGGGCCTTGTCAAACCGATCGGCGGCGTCATTCCGAAAATTAAAGCCGCAAAACAGGCTGGAGCTAAAACCGTCATTATCCCTTACGAAAATCAGCAGTCCATTCTGAAACGAATAGACGGAATCACCATTAAAGCGGTAAAAACGTTCCAGGAAGTACTTGACGTCATATTGGTTGATCCACCTTCAGAACAAAAACCGTTTGATATCCAAATGAATAAAGAATCCGTATAAACCCCATTTTTATAATGGGGTTTTTTTATGGAGGACATCTTTTCCTTTTTCAGAACAGAAAGAAAGGGTATACTACGAAGAGACTGTTTTATATACTGGGCAGGCGGTAAGCCGATTAAAGCCCGATCCCGGAATTGTACAACGATGAAAAAGTTGTATTATAATGGTTCATACTAAAGTCACGGAGGTGTCAGTCATATGGCAGAAGATACAAAACGCAGCATCCCGCTCCTCCCTTTAAGAGGTTTATTGGTATACCCGACGATGGTTTTACATTTAGATGTAGGCCGGGACAAGTCGGTTCAGGCTCTTGAACAGGCAATGATGCATGATCATATGATTTTTTTAGCCACTCAGCAGGATATTTCGATAGACGAACCGGGTGAAGACGACATTTTCACCGTCGGCACTTATACAAAAATCAAACAGATGCTGAAGCTGCCCAACGGTACGATCAGAGTGCTTGTAGAAGGTATTCAGCGGGCGCAGATCCTTGAATACACCGAACTAGAAAATTATACTTCGGTCGATATACAGCTGATGCATGAGGACGATTCGAAAGACGTAGAAGATGAGGCGCTTATGCGGACGCTGCTGGACCATTTTGACCAGTACATAAAAATTTCAAAAAAAATCTCCGCAGAAACGTATGCGGCTGTGACTGATATTGAAGAGCCCGGCAGAATGGCGGACATCGTCGCTTCTCATCTCCCGCTGAAATTAAAGGACAAGCAGGACATTTTAGAGACGGCGGATATTAAAGAACGTCTGAATAAGGTCATCCGTTCGATTAATAATGAAAAAGAAGTGCTGGAGATTGAGAAAAAAATCGGCCAGCGCGTCAAACGTTCGATGGAGCGCACCCAAAAAGAATACTACTTGCGTGAACAGATGAAAGCCATCCAAAAGGAACTTGGCGACAAAGAAGGCAAAACCGGCGAAGTTCAGTCGCTCACGGAAAAGATAGAAGAAGCGGGCATGCCTGAACGTGTCAAAGAAACGGCGCTTAAGGAATTGAGCCGTTACGAAAAAGTGCCGTCAAGCTCAGCGGAAAGCTCTGTTATCCGCAACTATATTGACTGGCTCATCGCCCTGCCGTGGTCGGACGAAACAGAAGATAAACTGGATATTAAAAAAGCCGGGGAAATCTTAGACAAAGAGCATCACGGTTTAGAGAAAGTGAAAGAACGGATTCTGGAGTATCTGGCTGTGAAACAGCTGACGAAAACGCTGAAAGGGCCGATTCTTTGTCTGGCCGGACCGCCGGGAGTCGGAAAAACATCTCTTGCAAAATCAATCAGTACGAGCATGGGACGCCGTTTTGTGAGAATTTCACTGGGCGGAGTGCGCGATGAATCTGAAATCCGCGGCCACCGGCGTACATACGTCGGAGCGATGCCGGGCCGGATTATCCAAGGAATGAAAAAAGCCGGCAAACAAAATCCGGTCTTTCTCCTCGATGAGATTGATAAAATGTCATCTGACTTCAGAGGCGATCCGTCTTCGGCGATGCTTGAGGTGCTGGATCCGGAACAAAACAGCACATTCAGCGACCACTATATTGAAGAGACGTTCGATTTATCGAAAGTGCTTTTTATCGCGACTGCGAATAACCTTGGTTCCATACCGGGCCCTCTCAGAGACAGAATGGAGATTATCAGCCTGTCAGGCTATACTGAGAATGAAAAGCTGGAGATCGTAAAGGACCACCTGCTTCCGAAACAGATTAAAGAGCACGGGCTCACAAAGAGCAGCCTGCAGATTCGGGATCAGGCCATTACCGATATCATCCGCTACTATACGAGGGAAGCCGGCGTGAGAACGCTTGAACGCCAGATTGCCGCTATTTGCCGAAAGGCTGCAAAGGCCATTGTTTCTGAAGAGAGAAAACGCATTACCGTTACAGACAAAAATCTGGCCGACTATCTCGGAAAACGGATGTTCAGATACGGACAGGCGGAAACCGAGGATCAAGTCGGAGTTGTCACGGGTCTCGCGTATACGACGGTCGGCGGAGATACGCTTTCAATCGAGGTGTCACTGTCACCGGGAAAAGGGAAGCTGATTCTGACCGGGAAGCTCGGAGATGTCATGCGGGAATCCGCGCAGGCCGCTTTCAGTTATGTCCGCTCGAAAACGGAGCAGCTCGGAATCGACCCGACATTCCATGAGAAGTATGACATTCATATCCATGTCCCTGAAGGAGCGGTGCCGAAAGACGGCCCTTCTGCGGGAATTACGATGGCTACTGCGCTCGTATCGGCATTAACAGACCGTGCGGTAAAACGCGAAGTCGGTATGACCGGGGAAATCACGCTGCGGGGCCGCGTGCTTCCGATCGGCGGACTGAAAGAAAAGGCGCTCGGCGCGCACAGAGCGGGCCTGACCACGATTATTGCGCCTAAAGATAACGAAAAAGATATAGAGGATATTCCTGAAAGCGTCAGAGAAGGGCTGAAATTTATATTTGTGTCTCATCTCGATGACGTTTTGGAACATGCCTTAGTAGGAGAGAAGAAATGAAAGTCACAAAGTCAGAAATCGTGATCAGTGCGGTCAAACCTGAGCAGTACCCAGATGGGGGGCTTCCGGAAATCGCGCTGGCGGGAAGATCAAATGTAGGAAAATCATCTTTTATCAATTCATTAATCAATCGGAAAAACCTGGCCAGAACGTCATCAAAACCGGGGAAAACACAGACCTTAAACTTTTACATCATCAATGATGAATTGCATTTTGTCGACGTTCCCGGGTACGGGTTTGCGAAAGTTTCTAAAAGCGAGCGGGAAGCATGGGGGAGAATGATTGAAACCTATATGACGACCCGTGAAGAGCTGAAAGCCTGCGTGCAGATTGTCGACCTCAGGCACGCGCCGTCTGCTGAAGACGTGAACATGTATGAATTCCTGAAGTATTACGGCATTCCCGTCATCGTCATTGCGACAAAAGCGGATAAAATTCCAAAAGGAAAATGGGACAAGCACTTAAAGGTTGTCAAGCAGACGCTTGATATGGATCCTGAGGATGAGCTGATTTTATTTTCCTCTGAAACAAAAAAAGGAAAAGATGAGGCATGGGGAGCCATTAAAAAAATGATCAGCCGGTAATGAAAAACCCAAAACGCATTGCGTTTTGGGTTTTATCGTATAGTTTTGTTCCGCTTGATAAACAATAATAAAAGGCTGATTCCGATGAAAACATACGGCCAGTATGTTTTGAAATGTTCGGTCGGAATGTGGACGGACTCCAGCCACGCCGTAATTTGTTTAAAGAAGTATAAAAAGAGGGAAAAACCAATCATGACAGCCGCTTCGTATACATATTCTTTTCTGGCAGCCGCAAATAAGGAGAACCCGAATACAAAGAGCAGCATTTCAAAATCTCCCGGCCACCATGAGAGCTCAGGTTTGGCGAAAAAATGCAAACCTATACCGAACAGAAGCATGCCGATTAGGACGTGAGATCCCGCAGTTTCCTTTTTGCCCTGATACAAGAGTACGCCGCCCAAAAGCATAAGGAGCACCGGCCATTCTCCCTGATTTGCAAACAGGTGAACCTGTCCGCTCTGAAGCCAAGCGAATAAGGAAGCGGCAAGCAGAAGTCCTGGTAATAAAATTGATGTTTTTTTCATCCTGTCACCTACCCGCAGTAAAGGATTTTTAGTATGATGATTACAGAGGAAACGAAGCTTTTTATACTATAGCATAACATGTTTGAAATCTGTTCACATTTTCACGAAGAAACTATGTTATAATTATTATAAATAATAAATTCTATGTTAGAATGATTATAAATAATTTGTGATATACGGGGGTGCATGAAAGGCTATGCATATTCTTGTTGTGGGAGTAGATTATAAATCCGCCCCTATTGAAATACGCGAAAAAATAAGTTTTCAGCCGGATGAGCTTGCAGAAGCGATGCTCCGTTTAAAAGAAGAAAAAAGCGTTCTTGAAAACATTATCGTGTCAACCTGCAACCGCACTGAAATATATGCGGTGGTCGACCAGCTTCATACCGGCCGTTATTATATAAAGACATTTTTATCCGAATGGTTTTCTCTGCCGAAAGAAGAGCTGTCTCCGTTTCTGAAATTTTATGAGAGCGACGCGGCGATTGAGCATTTATTCCGAGTGGCCTGCGGTTTGGATTCCATGGTCATCGGAGAAACGCAAATCCTCGGCCAGGTCCGCTCGAGCTTTAAAACGGCGCAGACAGAAAAGACAATCGGCACCATTTTCAATGAGCTGTTTAAACAGGCGGTGACCGTCGGTAAACGCACGCATGCTGAAACCGATATCGGCGCCAATGCCGTATCCGTCAGTTACGCGGCCGTTGAACTCGCGAAAAAAATCTTCGGCTCTCTGTCAAATAAGCACATTTTGATTCTCGGTGCGGGAAAAATGGGCGAGCTTGCCGCAGAAAACCTGCACGGCCAGGGCATAGGAAAAGTAACGGTTATCAACAGAACGTTTTTAAAGGCAAAAGAACTTGCTGACCGTTTTTCCGGAGAAGCGCGCAGCTTAAACCAGCTTGAACATGCACTTGCTGAAGCTGATATTTTAATCAGCTCGACAGGCGCAAGTGATTTTGTCGTGTCTAAAGATATGATGGAGAGAGCGGGCAGACAGCGGAAGGGCCGCCCGTTATTTATGGTGGATATCGCTGTTCCGAGAGACCTTGACCCTGCGCTGAACGATCTTGAAGGTGTTTTTCTGTACGATATCGACGATCTTGAAGGAATCGTTGAAGCCAACTTACAAGAACGCCGTGAAACCGCTGAAAAAGTCGAGCTGTTCATTGAAGCGGCAATTGTTGAGTTTAAGCAGTGGCTTAATACGCTCGGCGTTGTGCCGGTCATTTCGGCGCTTCGTGAAAAGGCGCTGTCTATCCAGTCCGATACGATGCAGAGCATTGAGCGCAAGCTGCCTCATCTGACGGTAAGAGAGAAAAAGCTTCTCAGCAAACATACGAAGAGCATCATTAACCAAATGCTGCGCGATCCGATTCTGAAAGCGAAAGAGCTTGCGGCTGAAGCGGATTCTGAGGAAAAGCTGAAGCTGTTTATGCAGATTTTCGATATTGAGGATGAAGCAGGCCGTCAGCTGGACAAAAGCCTGGATAACCGCCAGACGGTTCATTCGCTACAAAAGGCAGAAACAAAAACGGGCTTGCGTCCGCTTGTAAGTGAGTGAGTGCTGTATGATTGATACAGCAATGGCAAGGCTTAATGAAGCGACAATTGTGATTTACGCAATAAGTGTCCTTTTTTACTTTATAGATTTTCTTCAACACAACCGGAAGGCTGGGAAAATGGCCTTCTGGTTGCTTTCTATTGTCTGGACTCTGCAAACCGTCTATCTTTCTTATTTTATGTGGCAGACGGGCAGATTTCCGGTCTTAAATATTACAGAGGCCCTTTACTTTTATGCGTGGGTGCTTGTCACGCTCTCACTTGTTGTCACGCAGATCCTGCGGGTTGATTTTATCGTGTTTTTCACGAATGTCATCGGTTTCTCGATGATTGCGATCCATACATTTTCACCGACGGATCAGCATTCGGCCGCCTTTTCCGGCCAGCTGGTCTCAGAGCTTTTGGTCATTCATATTACAATGGCGATTCTCTCATACGGCGCATTTTCCCTTTCTTTTGTCTTTTCGCTTCTTTATCAGTTTCAATATTCTTTATTAAAGAAGAAAAAATGGGGAAAATGGCTGTTGAGAATTGAAGATTTGTCAAAACTTGATTATATGGCTTACGTTTTAAATGTTATCGGGGTCCCGATGCTGCTGTTAAGCCTGATATTAGGCGTGATCTGGGCGTATGTGTCTCTGGAAACGCTGTACTGGTTTGATTCAAAAGTGCTCGGCTCGTTTATTGTGCTGCTTTTATACAGCTACTATTTATATATCAGAATGATTAAGGAACTGCAGGGAAAAGTGGCGGCGTTATGGAATTCAGCATGTTTTCTCGTGCTGATGATTAATTACTTCCTGCTCGGAAGCCTGTCGCAATTCCATTGGTTCAGTTAACGTCACGCGCCCAAACAGATTCGGGAGGAAAGAAAATGAGAACGATTAAGGTAGGTTCCAGACGGAGCAAGCTGGCTATGACCCAGACAAAATGGGTGATTAACAAACTGAAGGAATTGAATCCTTCCTATAACTTTGAAATCCGGGAGATTGTCACAAAAGGCGACCGCATCCTCGATGTCACACTGTCAAAAGTGGGCGGCAAAGGTTTGTTTGTCAAAGAGATTGAACAGGCGCTGCTGCATCAGGAGATTGATATGGCGGTCCACAGCATGAAAGACATGCCCGCTGTTTTGCCTGAGGGTCTTGTCATCGGCTGCATACCGAAACGTGAGGATCCGCGTGATGCGCTGATTTCGAAGGGGCATCAAAAGCTGGAGGACATAAAAGAAGGCGGCATTATCGGCACCAGCAGTTTAAGAAGAAGCGCCCAGATTCTTGCTGAGCGTCCTGATCTTACTATTAAGTGGATCAGAGGAAACATAGATACGAGACTTCAAAAGCTTGAGACGGAGGATTACGATGCGATTATTTTAGCTGCTGCGGGTCTTTCAAGAATGGGCTGGAAAGACGATGTCGTATCTGAATTCCTCGAACCGGACCGCTGTCTGCCTGCGGTCGGCCAAGGCGCTCTTGCCATTGAATGCAGAGAGTCGGATGAGGAGCTTTTGAAGCTGTTTGCGCAATTCACCGATGAGTATACGCAGCGCACGGTGGCAGCTGAACGGGCTTTCTTACACGCGATGGAAGGCGGCTGCCAGGTGCCGATTGCCGGGTATGCGTCCGTCAATGACAGGGATGAAGTTGAGCTGGTCGGTCTGGTTGCGTCTCCGGACGGAAAGACGATTTATAAAGAAACAGCGGCGGGACATGATCCGGAAGAAATCGGGAAACGCTGTGCGGCGATGATGTCTGAAAAAGGAGCCAAAGCCTTAATCGACAGCGTGAAACAGGAGCTCGATCAGGATGGCAAATGACCTTCCTTTACAAGGAAAGACCGTGCTTGTCACCCGGAACAAAAGACAGGCCGCTCCTTTTCGAAAAAAAGTGGAGGCGCTCGGCGGAACGGCTGTTTCCGCTTCGCTGATCGCTTTTCAGGAAGCGCTCCCGGATGAATGTGCGGACAGTCTCCGGGAAGACCTTTCTGAACCAGGATGGCTTGTGTTTACAAGCGTAAACGGCGTCCGGTTCTTTTTTTCCTACCTTGATCGGCACGGTCTTGCGCTTTCCGGACGGAAAAAAATCGCAGCTGTCGGTGAAAAGACTGCACGCGCCTTGAAAGAGCGGGGAGCCGGGACGGATGCGATGCCTGACGAGTATGTGGCCGAATGTCTGGCAGATACATTAAAACGGCACGCATCAGCTGCCGAACCCATTTCAGTGATAAAGGGCAATTTATCACGCGATGTCATAAAAGCGGAGCTTGAGCCGCTTGGCTATCAAATAAGGGAATGGGTGTTATACAATACCATTCAGGATGAAAAAGGCATGGACGAGCTGAGACAGGCTGCATCCCGCTCTCATTTTGATTTTATTACGTTTACCAGTTCATCGGCGGTGCATACGTTTATGCATGCGGTCGGAAACGGAGAAAAAGCGTGGGAAAACAGCGGCGCGAGCTATATCAGCATCGGCCCTTTGACAGAGAAAGCGCTATTGGAATACGGGATCTCATCCCATGTGCCTGACACTTATACGATTGAAGGCATGCTGGACGTCATGTGCAGCATGTCGGGAAAGGATAGATAATGATGAATCAAACATTTAACAGACACCGCCGTTTGCGCGCGAACGCTGCGATGAGAGATTTAGTAAGAGAAACACGTCTTCACCCTTCAGATTTTATTTACCCTCTATTTGTCGTTGAAGGGCTTGAAGGGAAAAAAGAAGTTTCTTCCATGCCGGGGGTTTACCATGTATCTCTTGATTTATTGAAGGATGAGATGGCTGAGCTGATATCACTCGGCATTAAATCGGTCATCGTTTTCGGTGTCCCTGAAGAAAAAGACGCCTGCGGAACCCAGGCTTTTCACGATCACGGCATTGTGCAAAAAGGGATTGCTGAAATTAAAAAGCATTATCCTGAAATGATCGTCATCGCTGATACATGTCTTTGTGAATACACGGACCACGGCCATTGCGGTGTCGTCAAAGACGGAGAAATCCTTAATGACGAGTCGCTTGAACTGCTGGCTCAGACAGCCGTCAGCCAGGCCAAAGCAGGCGCTGACATCATCGCTCCTTCAAATATGATGGACGGTTTCGTCACGGTAATCAGAGAAGCGCTTGACAAAGAAGGGTTCACAAATATTCCGATCATGTCTTATGCAGTGAAATATTCAAGTGAATTTTACGGTCCGTTCCGCGACGCGGCTGACAGCACGCCGCAGTTCGGCGACCGAAAAACTTATCAGATGGATCCGGCCAACCGCCTGGAAGCGCTTCGTGAGGCAGAATCAGACGCCGCAGAAGGCGCTGACTTTTTAATCGTCAAACCGTCTATGTCATACTTAGATATTATGCGTGATGTGAAAAACCGCCATCACCTGCCGCTGGTCGCTTATAATGTGAGCGGGGAGTATTCCATGGTGAAAGCTGCAGCCCAGAACGGCTGGATTAAAGAAAAAGAAATGGTGCTTGAAATTTTAACGAGCATGAAACGTGCAGGCGCTGATCTGATTATGACGTATCATGCAAAAGACGCAGCAAAATGGCTTGCTGAGTAACGATTTCATTTGACGGGAGCTGAGGCAGATGAGAAGCTATGAAAAATCAAAAGCCGCTTTTAAAGAAGCGCAGAAACTGATGCCGGGCGGAGTAAACAGTCCGGTGCGCGCGTTTAAATCAGTTGATATGGATCCGATTTTTATGCAGCGCGGCAAAGGATCGAAAATTTTTGATATTGACGGCAATGAATATATTGACTATGTGCTGAGCTGGGGACCGCTCATTTTGGGCCACACCAATGACCGCGTCGTTGAAAGCCTGAAAAAAGTAGCGGAAAACGGGACAAGTTTCGGGGCATCCACTGAAGTGGAAAACGAACTGGCCAAATTAGTCATTGACCGTGTGCCGTCTGTTGAAATCGTGCGGATGGTCAGCTCCGGCACAGAGGCGACAATGAGCGCCCTTCGTCTGGCAAGAGGATATACCGGCCGCAACAAAATTTTAAAATTTGAAGGCTGTTACCACGGCCACGGTGATTCACTGCTGATCAAAGCGGGATCCGGAGTGGCGACACTCGGTCTTCCGGACAGCCCGGGCGTACCTGAAGGGATTGCGATGAATACGATTACCGTTCCGTACAACGACTTGGAAAGCGTTGCACTCGCATTCCGGGAGTACGGTGAAGATATCGCCGGAGTCATTGTTGAGCCGGTAGCCGGCAATATGGGCGTCGTTCCGCCGCAGGAAGGGTTTTTACAAGGGCTTCGTGACATTACGGAACAATATGGCGCGCTGCTCATTTTTGATGAGGTCATGACCGGTTTTCGCGTGGACTATAACTGTGCGCAAGGATATTTCGGCGTGACGCCTGATTTAACGTGTCTCGGCAAAGTCATCGGCGGCGGTCTTCCTGTCGGTGCGTATGGCGGCAAAGCCGAAATCATGGAAAGAATCGCTCCGAGCGGTCCGATCTACCAAGCGGGAACCTTGTCAGGAAATCCGCTTGCCATGACAGCGGGACTTGAGACGTTACAGCAGCTCACACCTGAATCTTATCAAGAATTTGTGAAAAAAGGCGATATGCTTGAAGAAGGCATTTCAAAAGCCGCTGAAGCACATGGGATTCCGCACACATTTAACCGTGCCGGTTCAATGATCGGATTCTTTTTCACAAACGAGCCTGTCATTAACTATGAAACAGCCAAATCATCTGATTTAAAGCTGTTCGCCAAATATTATAAAGGGATGGCTGACGCAGGCGTATTTCTGCCGCCGTCTCAATTTGAAGGATTGTTTCTCTCCACTGCGCATACAATGGAGGATATCGAAAAAACCATTCAAGCCGCTGAGAAAGTGTTCCAGGCGATCAGCCGCTGATACCGAAAAGCCGATGCAAGCAAGTCTTGTATCGGCTTTTTTCAATGCCTCCTTTATCATATTTATCCATATTGCGGCATACACCTTTAGTGACATCTAATTGTAAGGATTAGATGAAAGGAGGATATGAACTTGCCGCATAATCACCGGTTGCAATTTTCTGTTGAAGAATCAATCTGTTTCCAAAAAGGACAGGAAGTTTCTGAATTACTTTCGATTTCATTAGACCCTGATATCAGGGTGCAGGAAGTAAATGATTATGTCTCAATTAAAGGATCATTAGAACTTACTGGCGAGTACAACATAGATCACAGCAGTCAATTCGAAGAGCTTGGAAGAGAGCTGAGACATGTAGAGGAAGTGAGGGCGAGGGAGGATGGCACGGCCGAGCTCCTTCATTGCTTCCCGGTGGACATCACGATTCCGAAAAATAAAGTGAGCCACCTCAATGACGTTTTCGTTTTTATTGATGCCTTTGATTATCAGCTAACGGATTCAAGGATTTTAACCATTCAGGCTGATTTGGCAATTGAAGGGCTGCTTGAGGAATCCGAGCCAAAAGAGCCGGAGATCCCTCTGTATGTGGCGCCTGAATTTGCCAGAGAAGAAATGATCAATCTTGCTGACCATCGCTCTGAGGAAGACAACGAACCTGAATTAGTGATACGCCAGAGGCCTGAAGAACCTCTGCCTGAAGCTGAAGAACCCCTGGCTGTATCAGAAGAAGCGGCGCAAGAAGCCGGGGAGAATGAGGAAGAGACTCCGCCTATATTCAGGCAGGAGGAAGAGGAAGAAGAAGAGGAGGCTGAGGAAACTGAAGAAACTGCCCCTGTTCTGAGGCTGGAAGAGGTGCCGGAACCTGTCTCATATACTGAGCCTCCCCCTCCCGCTGCCATCCTGGAGGAAGAAGAGCCGGAAGAGCCGGAAGAGCCGGAAGAGCCGGAAGAAGCTGAGGAGCTTGAGGAGCCTGCAATCATGGCGGCTGAGAGGAATGAACCTGTATCTGAGGATGATTCAGCGGAAATGCTTGAAGAAACAGCAGATGATGTTGAACCGGTTTCCCCTGCTTTTACTCTGACCCCGCATGCCGATAAAGCAGAGATTGAGGAACAGCCCGTCCTTCAAAAAGAAGAGCAGCCTGAGGCCGAACCGCTTCTCCGTCAGAGTGATCAAGAGGAGGCGGAAGAAGCCGAAGATGAGCCTGCGGTTTTTGAAGAAGAGCAGGCGCCCCCTTATCGCGAGTTCGTTCCGGAACCGCGGGAAGAGGCATTTTACAGCGCACCTAAGTTTCTTGAGGAAGAAGCTCAGGCTGATGAAGGATTTGAAGTTGAGGTGAGGAAGATGGCGCAGCCGGAGGAGGAAACCGGGGAGCCTCTTGATTTGTCCTTTCAGTTTTCCAAACTGCCTCCTGAGGAACCAGCGGCACCTGAGCCGTCTGAGCCGCTTAAATCAGAAAGAGAGAATCAAGAAGCGGCATCGAAAACGGAGCAGAAGGAAAATGACAACTCTCATTATTTGACGAAATTATTTACAAGAGAAGAAGAAAAGTTTTCTAGAATGAAAATCTGCATCGTGCAGCAGGAAGATACAATCGACCGGGTGTGTGAACGATATGACATCACATCCCAGCAGCTCATCAGAACGAATGCTTTATCGTTTGATGACGAACTGGAAGAAGGTCAGCTTCTGTATATACCTGAATATAATAACAGCCATGCGTAAGCACAAAGAGGCCGTAAAAATGTGGTGAATGGAATGGAAGCAGTCCAATCAGTGCTTCAGGAATACGGGCTGGAGGCCGAGTATATTGAGCCTGTCAGCCCGCATGTATGGAAAGTCTACTCAAACCACGGCATTTTTGCTTTGAAACAGCTCAAGCCGGCCCGCAGCAGTGAATTTACGGACTATATGATTGAGATTGAGGAGAAAGGCTACCGTTCATTTGTGCCGATCTACCGCACGCATGCAGGCGATTTTTTTGCGGGAAGCCGGACGGAGGCGTCTTATTATTTAATGCCCTGGCTTCAGTACGATCAGGAAGAAGAACGGGATCAAAAACATGTTTACCTTTTTAAAGAGGTGGCGAAGCTCCATTCCGCGACCGTGCGGGACATCCAAATCCGGACTGAAGATATCAGCAGCTTTTATGAACTGACGAAAAGAGATTGGGAAAATGATAAGCTCGTCTATGAACAATTTGCCGACCGGGCGGAAAAAGAGTGGTACCTTTCTCCTTTTGAATTGCAGGCTGTTACGTATCTTACAGAAACGGTTTCAGCCGTTAATTTTGCTCTTGAACGTCTGGAAGAATGGTTTGACGCGGCAAAGGATCATGACAAAACGAGAGCGGTGATCAATCACGGCAGCTTATCGAGCCGCCATTTTCTATATAATGATGTGGGAACGGGCTTTTTTACAAATTTCGAGAAAGCCGGGCTCGGACCTCCGCAAAATGATCTGCTCGGCTTTTACTCCAGAATGTTCAGAAGCTATCCGAAAGCGTGTCCGGAGTGCCTTGAATGGTTTTATACGTATCACAAATCATTCCCCCTCCGTGAAGCGGAAATCAGCCTGTTTCTCAGCTATATGGCTTATCCGAGCGGCATGTACAAAGTGCTGAAACGGTATCAAACCGCCCAAAGGGGTTCTGAGAAAGAAGAGTGCACGCAGTTATTAAGAGCGTTTTGGCAGATGAAAAATGTTGAACCTTTTCTCATGAAGGTGTATCAGATTGAGCAGGAGAAAAAAAGAAAGGCGGAAAACGAGTCCTCTTCATAGCGGGACTCGTTTTTTTATATCCATTCCAAATGCAGGGCGCACGCTAAAAACAGCAGGATGGCAAGCAGCAGGACGTCAAAAGTCGTCGGAAAGAAAATCGTCCTGATCCCCTGAAAGATCGTAATCGGTATAATGACTTGCGCTGATACAAGGCGGACCTGTCTGGCCCACGGGGGGAGCGAATAAGAATTGAATTTTTTTCTCACGGCAATTCCTCCTTACATTCGCCTTTCTTTGTATCGTATGTGAGGGAAAGGGCGGGGTGCATGCCCATTTATGTATGACGGCAGCGGTTTTTGGAAAAGATGATTGACGAAACAAAAACACTTTTACTATAATAAAGAACATAATAAATAAGATCATGAGCTGATATAAATACACCTGCTTTGAACGGGAAGAGTACAAGAAAGACGCATGAAGAGAGAGAAGCTATTGTGCTGAAAGGCTTCTTATGCCGTCTCATTGGAAGGTCGCCCGGGAGCATAATTTCTTGAACATACAGTAGAGAAATTCGGGCCGCACCCGTTATCCGTTTAAGTGCATGAACAAATCTGTTCATGAAAAAAGGTGGTACCGCGAAAGAGCTTTTCGTCCTTTATCAGGATGAAGGCTCTTTTTTAGTTGCTCAGCCATTTCTAAACATGCTGGAGGGTTATCATGGATACAAACGAACAAACAATGCCGACAAAATATGATCCGTCTGCGATTGAAAA
Source organism: Bacillus sp. BACIII (assembly GCF_057836745.1). NCBI lineage: Bacteria > Bacillati > Bacillota > Bacilli > Caryophanales > Bacillaceae > Bacillus > Bacillus sp. BACIII. The sequence continues at coordinate 363,486 of NZ_CM174437.1, forward strand.
AGGCCGCTATGATTTTTGGCTGAAAGGAAAATATTTTGAAGCGGGCGGCGATCAAACGAAACAGCCGTATTCTGTCGTCATTCCGCCGCCGAACGTGACGGGCAGGCTGCACCTCGGTCATGCGTGGGATACGACGCTGCAAGATATCGTTACGCGTATGAAACGCATGCAGGGCTATGACGTGCTCTGGCTTCCGGGTATGGATCACGCCGGGATTGCCACTCAGGCAAAAGTCGAAGCGAAACTCCGCGAACAGGGTACAAGCCGTTATGACCTTGGCCGCGAAAAGTTTCTTGAAGAAACGTGGAAGTGGAAGGAAGAGTACGCTGATTTCATCCGCAGCCAATGGGCCAAAATGGGGCTCGGGCTCGATTATTCGCGCGAACGTTTCACTCTTGATGAAGGGCTGAACAAAGCCGTGCGTGAAGTATTCGTCAAATTGTACGAAAAAGGTTTGATTTACAGAGGCGAATATATCATCAACTGGGACCCTGCCACAAAAACGGCTTTGTCCGATATTGAAGTGATTTACAAAGACGTACAGGGCGCGTTTTATCATTTGCGCTATCCGTTAGCAGACGGTTCAGGCTCAATTGAAATCGCGACCACCCGTCCGGAAACGATGCTTGGCGACACGGCTGTCGCGGTTCATCCTGAAGATGAGCGCTACAAGCACTTAATCGGCAAAACGGTGATTCTGCCGATTACAAACCGCGAAATTCCGATCGTCGGCGATGATTACGTTGACATGGAATTCGGATCAGGAGCCGTTAAAATCACGCCTGCCCATGACCCGAATGACTTTGAACTCGGAAACCGCCACAATTTAGAACGGATTCTCGTCATGAACGAAGACGGTACAATGAATGAAAAAGCGCTGCAATATAACGGCATGGACCGGTTTGAATGCCGCAAAAAACTCGTCAAAGACCTTCAGGAGACAGGCGTTCTCTTTAAAATCGAAGACCATATGCATTCAGTCGGACACAGTGAGAGAAGCGGCGCCGTTGTTGAGCCGTACCTGTCCACACAATGGTTTGTCAAAATGCAGCCGCTGGCCGATGCGGCGGTGGACCTTCAGTCGAAAGAAGAGAAAGTTCACTTCGTTCCTGACCGTTTCGAGAAAACGTACCTGCACTGGATGGAAAACATCCGTGATTGGTGTATTTCCCGTCAGCTTTGGTGGGGCCACCGCATTCCGGCTTGGTATCATAAAGAAACAAAAGAAGTGTATGTCGGCCTTGAAGCGCCTGAGGACAGCGAAAATTGGGAACAGGATTCAGACGTGCTTGATACATGGTTCAGCTCCGCGCTGTGGCCGTTTTCTACAATGGGCTGGCCTGATGAAAATGCTGAAGACTTTAAGCGTTATTACTCAACCGATGTGCTTGTGACAGGGTATGACATCATCTTCTTCTGGGTATCCCGGATGATTTTCCAAGGTCTTGAGTTTACCGGCGAGCGCCCGTTCAAAGACGTGCTGATCCACGGCTTAATCCGTGACGAGCAGGGCAGAAAAATGAGTAAATCCCTTGGGAACGGCGTTGATCCGATGGATGTCATCGACAAGTACGGAGCAGATTCACTGCGCTATTTCCTGGCAACCGGAAGCTCACCTGGACAGGATCTCCGTTTCAGCTATGAAAAAGTGGAATCCACATGGAATTTCGCAAATAAAATTTGGAACGCTTCCCGTTTTGCTTTAATGAACATGGACGGCATGACGTATGACGAACTTGATCTGTCCGGTGAAAAATCAGTTGCTGATAAGTGGATTCTTACAAGACTGAATGAAACGATTGAAGACGTTACCCAGCTTGCGGATCGTTATGAATTCGGTGAAGTCGGACGCCATCTGTACAACTTTATCTGGGATGATGTGTGCGACTGGTATATCGAAATGGCGAAGCTTCCGCTGTACGGGGAAGATGAAGCGGCGAAGAAAACAACCCGCTCTGTTCTTGCTTACGTGCTTGACCAGACGATGCGTCTTCTGCACCCGTTTATGCCGTTCTTAACAGAGGAGATCTGGCAGCACCTTCCTCATGAAGGCGAGTCAATCACGATCAGTTCTTGGCCTGTTCCGGTAGCAGAACATACGGACAAAGAGGCAGCGGCGGATATGAAACTGCTTGTTGAATTAATCCGTTCTGTCCGCAATATCCGAAGCGAAGTTAACACACCGATGAGCAAACAGGTTGAACTTTACATTAAAACATCTACGGAAGAAATTGCCGGACGCCTTGAGAAGAACCGTTCTTACGTTGAGCGTTTCACGAATCCGAGCACGCTGAAAATCGGGACGGATATCACCGCGGCAGACAAAGCGATGACAGCGGTCGTCACCGGAGCGGAAGTGATTCTGCCGCTTGAAGGGCTGATTAACATCGATGAGGAAATCGCCCGTCTGCAAAAAGAATTCGACAAGCTGACAAAAGAAGTCGAACGCGTTCAGAAAAAACTCGGCAACGAAGGATTCATCAAAAAAGCTCCTGAGCAAGTCATTGAAGAAGAACGCGCAAAAGAGAAAGACTACACGGCAAAACGCGAAGCTGTCCGGCAGCGGATCGCAGAGCTGAAAGGCTGATAAAACAGCGGGGCGGTTTCCTAAGAAACCGCCTTGTTGTATAAAAGAGGGGATTTCATTGTTTAATACGTACAAAGAAGCGATCAGCTGGATTCACGGCAGACTCAAGTTCGGCGTTAAGCCTGGCCTTCTCCGTATGGAAAGGCTGATGGAAAAATTAGAACATCCGGAAAAGAATATTCGCGCCATTCATGTGGCGGGCACAAACGGCAAAGGCTCCACCGTCTCTTTTATCCGTTCCGTGCTTCAAGAAGCCGGTTATACGGTCGGCACATTCACATCTCCCTACATCATTACGTTCAATGAGCGTATCAGCGTAAACGGCACGCCGATTTCTGATGAGGAATGGAGAGCGCTCGTTAATGAAATCAAACCGATAGTCGATGAGATTGATAAAACCGATGCCGGAACGGTGACAGAATTTGAAATCATTACAGCGTGTTCATTTTTATATTTTGCGAAGCGGGATGATATCGATTTTGTCATTTTTGAAGCGGGGCTCGGCGGCACATTCGATTCAACCAATATTGTGAAACCGCTTTTGTCGGTCATTACAAGCATCGGACATGACCATATGGCGATTTTAGGCAATACCATCGAGGAGATCGCCGGGCAGAAAGCCGGTATTATTAAAAAAGCCATTCCGGTCATTACAGGTGTCAATCAGCCGGAAGCACTCGGCGTTATTGAAGCGGAGGCCGAAGAAAAGCAGGCTCCGTGCCAGTCGCTATATAAAACATGCAGACTGTTTAATGGTGCGGCGCTTCCGTCCGGCGAAAGCTTCTCGCTGGAAACGGAAACGAAATGTTATGAGGACGTTCAAACGTCGCTGATCGGCATTCATCAAAGGCAGAATGCGGCCTTGGCGATATTGGCTGCTGAATGGCTGAATCGCCTGAAAATCACAGCCATTTCTGAAGAAGCATTGCGAAACGGTCTGAAAAAAGCTTCATGGCCGGGCCGGTTTGAACGGCTTCAAAGCCGCCCTTTAGTGTTTGCGGACGGCGCCCATAATGAAGAAGGCGTTAATACGCTGACAGAAACGATCAGGCAGCGATTTGCCGATAAAAACGTCCATGTCGTATTCAGCGCTTTAAAAGACAAACCGTATCAGGAAATGATTAAAAAGCTTGAAACCGAAGCGGATTCCATTCATTTTGCGTCATTTGACTTTCCGCGTGCCGCAAGCGCCGAAGACCTTTACAATGCAAGCAGTCTTGCGGATAAGAGCTTTGATGAGAATCCGGACAGTGTGAAAGAGTGGATAGAACAAAAAGACGGAGCGGATGATGTCATCATCATTACCGGTTCCTTATACTTTATTTCCGAAATGAGAAAGCGGCTGATCTGACAGCCCCTGGAACACCCGGCAAGCCATTTTACGGTTTTGCCGGGTGTTTTTATGAGGAAAACACATTTTCAGCCATTTCAGGCATGGTATTTTTCTATGCTACAATCTGAGCCAGATTGATAGAAAAGGTGTGGTCTGAGTGCTTTTCATTCTGTTTGTTCTCGGTCTGATTTTCGGTTCTTTTTTTTATACAGTCGCATGCCGTATTCCGCTTCGAATCTCGGTTATTTCGCCGCGCTCATCCTGTTCGTTCTGCGGCTTGCCGCTCTCTTGGGGGGAGCTTGTGCCCGTTGTTTCCTATATCTTGCAAAGAGGGAGATGCAGACACTGCCGTGAGAAGCTGTCAGTGATGTATCCGGCGGCGGAATGCTGGACGGCATGTTTATTCACGGCTGCCGGTATCCATTTCGGTTTCTCAAAAGAGCTGCTAATCGCGCTGTTATTTTTGTCTCTGCTGATGATTGTGACTGTGACGGATCTGCAATATATGCTGATTCCTGACAAAGTTCTGCTGTTTTTTCTTCCGCTTTTTATCGTCGGCCGTATTTTTTCTCCGCTGGATTCATGGTATGCGGGGGTTGCCGGAGCTGTTTGCGGATTTGCTCTGCTTGTTTTTATCATGTTTGTCAGTAAAGGAGGCATCGGCGCAGGTGATGTGAAGCTGTTTGGAGTGATCGGACTTGCGCTCGGCGTGAAGCTTGTCCTTATTGCATTCTTTCTTTCCGTTATAATCGGAGCCGTATACGGTATGTGCGCCGCAGCGGGAGGCAGGCTTGGTAAAAAGCAGCCTTTCCCGTTTGCGCCGGCCATCGCAGCCGGGAGCGCTGTAAGTTACTTTTACGGTGAAGAGCTGTTCGCGTTTTACATCACACTCGCTTCAGGCGGGGCTTGAAAAATTTGGCGAACGTTTTTTGGACAAGACGACAAAAGTCTTGTTCTTTTTTTTTACGCCTATGCTAAAGTGTGAACCATGATCAGTTCAAGGTACGGCCAAGACGAATGCAAGGGGGAAGAGACGTTGAAAAAAAGGAAAAGCAAAAAGAACAGCAAAGCCAAAAACGATGCCCTTAAAGTAACGATTAACGGAAAAGAAGAAACGATGTATGGACAAGAAGATGTGAATGAAGGCGGGGAGAAAACCGTCACATTTTCAAATTGGGAAGAAACAAAGAAGGCGGAGCAGGAGATTGCAGCATCTCATGAAGATCCGAAAGAAGAAGACTTCAATTGGGATGATGAGAAGAATCATGAGGTATTTGAAGACGATCCGAAAGTCGTCCCGCCATACCAGAAGAAAAACACGGGTCCTCATTTTCCGAAAAAGAAGCAGCCGTCTTCTCCAGTAAAAAAAGCGGTCACGACAATTGCTGTTGCGGCTGTTTTAGGCACCGGCCTCGGCCTTGTCGCCTTAAATATGTCGGGAAGTAAAGAAGCCTCCGCCCCCGCATCCGCTGACAAAGGTTCACAAGGACAGACGGTGAAAGCGGGAGACGTTTCAAAAGACAAATCAGAAACAAATGGCACAGGAAACGCGGAACAGTCAGACGGAAACTATAAAACATTTGCGGTGCAGGCCGGAAAATTTTCATCAGAAAAAGGAGCGCAAACGCTTGTTGACCAGCTGACTGAAAAAGGATACTCGGCTGTCTCTCTGGCAAAAGAAGACGGGTACACATACGTGATCGCCGGTCTTGCAGCGGAAAAAAGCTTATCACAGCAATTGGGCCAGACGCTGATAGACCATGATTTTGAGGCTTGGGGCGGAAAAGAGCTCAGCTTTGCGGTCGATTCAGGGTTGGAAGGCTCTTTTAAACAAGCATCTGAGCTCTCGGCCAAAGCGATTACGGGCAAAGACATTTCAAAAGCGGATGTGGCTGAAGCAGCGAAAGCCGCAGACGGCGCAGACGCCGCTGACAAAAAGCAGAAAGAGGCCGTGCTTCAAGCGCTGAAAGAACTGGAAACGTCCGGTTCCGAATCCGGCTGGAAAGCCCAAAAAAAGCTTCTAAGCGTTGTGAAATAATAATCTCTCAATTCCCGTCATCCGGCGGGATTTTTTATTTTGTCATCAAAAAGTTATTTTTCTGAAATTGTGGTTGCCCGTTTGATTTGGTAGGATAGACAAGTATCTTTTTTTCTTAAGCAAACCCTGAAAGGATGACAAGCATGACAAAACGCTTAATACTCGCATCACAATCTCCGCGAAGAAAAGAACTCCTTAATCTTCTTCAGATTCCTTACAGCATTATTGCGAGCCGCACAGATGAAAAATTAAATCGAAACCTTTCGCCGGAAGAAAACGTCCAATGTTTGGCCGAGCAAAAAGCCGGTGTTGTATTGGCCGAAAATCCCGATGCAGCCGTTATCGGCGCTGACACGATGGTGTGCATAGACGGCGAGTGCCTCGGCAAACCGCGTGACAGAGAAGAAGCGGCACGCATGCTGCGGAGGCTTTCCGGCCGAAGCCATCAAGTCATTACGGCGGTCAGCATTCAGACGCATGACCGGAAAGAAACGTTCTGTGACACGACGGAAGTCACGTTTTGGCCGCTCAGTGAAGACGAAATACAGCTCTACATTGAAACTAAAGAACCGATGGATAAAGCAGGTGCATACGGCATCCAAGGAAAAGGCGCGCTTTTAGTGAAAAAAATAGACGGTGATTTCTATTCTGTCGTCGGGCTTCCTGTCGCTAAAACAATGAGAGCCCTGAAAGAATTTAATATAAAAGCTTGATGTTCAAACCGGGAAGGGGAACAAGGAGGGGTTGATCATCCGTGATCTGCCGTTAAAATTAAGAGATTTCCCCAAAAATGAAAAACCGAGAGAGCGGCTTCTGCACTTCGGAGCCGAACATCTGTCTAACAATGAACTGCTTGCCATCCTGCTGCGGACGGGAACGAAACACGAGTCCGTCATGAACCTATCTCACCGGCTGCTGCGGACGTTTGACGGGCTGCGCCTGTTAAAAGGCGCCTCTGCCCAGGAGCTTTCCAGCATTCCCGGAATCGGCACGGTGAAGGCCGTTCAGATTCTTGCCGCAATTGAGCTGGGCAGCCGTATTCATAAGACTGCCGCCGGGGAGCACCGGGTCATCCGTTCTCCCGAAGACGGGGCGAAGTATGTGATGGAGGACATGCGCTTTTTATCCCAGGAGCATTTTGTCTGTTTATATTTAAATACTAAAAATCAAGTCATTCATAAACGCACCGTTTTTATCGGAAGTCTGAATTCATCTATTGTCCACCCGCGGGAGGTGTTTAAAGAAGCTTTCAAACGATCCGCCGCGTCCTTCATTTGCGTTCACAATCATCCTTCAGGAGATCCTACACCGAGCAGGGAAGATATAGAAGTAACCAGGCGGCTTTTTGAGTGCGGAAATCTAATCGGCATCGAGCTGCTCGATCATTTGGTCATTGGTGACAAAAAATTTGTGAGTTTAAAGGAAAAAGGATATTTGTAACACTTTTTTTTTCGTTGATTTAAGATATAATAGATTTTATGAGTTTTTCCCTTTAGGGTATTTTTGCTTTAAGAAAGGAAGATACATACATATGTTCGGAATTGGTACAAGAGACCTTGGTATAGATTTGGGAACTGCGAATACGCTTGTGTTTGTTAAAGGTAAAGGAATTGTAGTGAGAGAGCCGTCAGTTGTTGCTCTGCAAACGGATACGAAATCGATCGTGGCGGTCGGTAACGATGCAAAAAACATGATCGGAAGAACTCCGGGCAACGTGGTTGCGCTCCGTCCGATGAAAGACGGCGTTATCGCTGATTATGAAACAACTGCGACAATGATGAAATACTACATTAATCAGGCTGTGAAAAATAAAGGGTTATTTGCGAGAAAGCCGTACGTTATGGTGTGTGTGCCGTCAGGTATTACTGCCGTTGAAGAACGGGCGGTCATTGACGCGACAAGACAAGCGGGCGCACGCGACGCTTATCCGATTGAAGAACCGTTTGCGGCAGCAATCGGCGCGAATCTTCCTGTATGGGAGCCTACGGGCAGCATGGTCGTTGATATCGGCGGCGGAACAACTGAAGTGGCGATCATTTCTTTAGGAGGCATTGTCACGTCTCAGTCAATCCGCGTAGCCGGTGACGAAATGGACGACTCAATCATCAGCTATATCAGAAAAACATATAATCTGATGATCGGTGACCGTACAGCGGAAGCCATTAAAATGGAAATCGGTTCAGCAGAAACCGGTGAAGAAAATGCGTCAATGGAAATCCGCGGCCGCGACCTTCTGACAGGTCTGCCGAAAACGATCGAAATCACGGGAACGGAAATTGCAAATGCCCTGCGTGATACAGTTCTTTCAATCGTTGACGCGGTGAAGAGCACGCTTGAAAAAACACCGCCTGAGCTGGCCGCTGACATTATGGACAGAGGTATTGTGTTAACCGGGGGAGGCGCCCTGCTCCGCAATCTCGATAAAGTCATCAGCGACGAAACGAAAATGCCTGTACTCATCGCTGAAGATCCGCTGGATTGTGTTGCGATCGGCACTGGAAAAGCACTGGAGCACATCCATCTTTTCAAAGGAAAAACAAGATAATCAGGAGTTAAATAGAAGAGGTGTATCACGATGCCGAACAAACGGTTAATGCTATTACTTCTGTGTATTATCATATTGGTGGCTATGATTGGATTCTCGCTGAAGAACGGCCGTAATACCACCTGGCCTGAAAAGCTGATCGGTGATACGACGGGAGTATTTCAAAATATTTTTCACACGCCTGCCGAATATTTTGCAGGGTTCTTCGGGGACATAAAAGACCTGAAAAACACGTACAAAGAAAACGAACGCTTAAGACAAAAGCTGGACGGACAGACACAATATGAAGCGAAGCTCCAAGAACTCAAAGATGAAAACAAGAAGCTGCGTGATGAACTCGGGCATGTCAAATCGATTTCCGACTATGATCCGATTTTAGCGACCGTTATCGCCAGAAATCCTGATCAATGGTACAAGCAGATCATGATCAATAAGGGAACGAAGCAGAAAGTGGCCAAGGACATGGCGGTCACAAACGAAAAGGGTGCGCTTGTCGGGAAGATCAAAAGCAGCGGACTTAACAGTTTCACATCCGCCGTTCAGCTGCTGAGCGATGTTGACCGCAATAACAGAGTGGCCACCAAAATCTCCGGTAAAAAGGGAAGCAAAGGCTACGGTTTAATTGAGGGGTATGATAAAAAGAAACAGACCCTGAAAATGACTATCCTTGAACCGGATGAAAAACGCGAAGTGAAAAAAGGCGACCTTGTGGAGACCTCCGGAACGGGCGGCGTATTTCCTCAAGGGCTGACGGTCGGCGAAGTAACCGATGTCGAATCAGATGCTTACGGCCTGACGAAAATCGCTTACGTGAAACCGGCTGCCGATCTGTATGATCTTGACCATGTCATCGTTGTCAACCGAAGCGTAGCAACAGGGGAGGAAGGATCGTGAAACGTTTCCTTCTCCCTTTGATTATGATTTTGGTCTTTTGTGCGGAAAGCATCTATACAGATCTGGTGCATTTTCCTTTCGTTTCCGACGAGCAGCAGGTCGTTCCGCATTTTCTTTTGCTTGCGCTGATTTTTATGTCCGCTTATGTCAACCAAAAGCATGCGGTGATCTACGGTCTCATTTTCGGACTTCTTTATGACATCAATTATACGGGTGTTTTAGGCGTTTATATGTTTGGTTTTGCCGGTTTATGCTACCTGGCGGCCAAAGCGTTTAAAGTGCTGCAGACAAATGCCCTGATGGTCATTCTGGTCGCTGTGCTGAGCGTATGTTTGCTTGAATTTTACGTTTACGGCATTCAGACGTTAATCCGCAGCGGCGCAATGACGTTTAACGATTTTGTCATTCAGCGGTTTTTGCCGACCGCTGTGCTGAATATTGCGGGAGCCATTATATTAGTCCTGCCCTTTATGCTGTTTTATATAAGTCTGAAGAAAGAATTAAGAGATGAGTAAAAAGGATTTTATCTTTTTTTGACGAAAAGAGTATGTTGTTGAGGTGAACATTGATGAAGACCAAAAAGCAGCAATATGTAACAATAAAAGGAACAAAAAACGGCTTAACATTGCATCTGGATGATGCGTGTTCTTTTGATCAGCTTCTCGATGGTCTTCAAAATATGCTGTCGATTGAACAATATACTGATGGCAAAGGCCAAAAAATCAGTGTTCATATCAAACTCGGGCATCGGTATCTGTATCAGGAACAGGCAGAGCAGCTGACTGATCTGATCGCGTCAAAGAAAGATTTAGTCGTGCATTCAATTGACAGTGAAGTCATCGCCAAAGAAGAAGCGCAGCGGATGAAAGAGGAGCAGGAAATTGTTTCTGTTTCTAAAATCGTCCGTTCAGGTCAGGTGCTTCACGTAACGGGAGATTTGCTTTTAATCGGAGATGTGAATCCCGGCGGTACGATCAAAGCCGGAGGAAATATATTTGTTCTCGGTTCATTAAAAGGGATTGCCCATGCGGGTTATAACGGAAATAACCGGGCTGTGATCGCCGCATCCGAAATGATGCCGACACAATTGAGGATCAATCATGTGTTAAATCGCTCCCCAGACCACATTCAAAAAGGGAACGACATGGAATGTGCTTATTTAGATACTGACGGAAATATGGTCATTGAACGCCTTCAACAATTGGCTCATTTAAGACCTGATCTAACAAGGCTTGAGGGAGGAATGTGAAATTGGGTGAGGCTATCGTAATAACTTCGGGAAAAGGCGGAGTAGGTAAAACAACAACATCTGCAAACCTCGGTACCGCCTTAGCCATTTTAGGGAAGCGCGTCTGTCTGGTAGACACAGATATTGGACTGCGCAACCTTGATGTCGTAATGGGTCTTGAAAACAGAATTATTTACGACTTAGTAGATGTAATTGAAGGCAGATGCAAGACGCATCAGGCGCTTGTCAAGGACAAACGTTTTGATGATCTGCTTCATTTAATGCCGGCTGCCCAGACAAGCGACAAAACGGCTGTTGTCCCTGAGCAGATCAAATCGCTTGTGCAGGAGCTCAAGCAGGAATTTGATTATGTCATTATCGATTGTCCGGCCGGAATTGAACAAGGCTATAAAAATGCCGTTTCCGGAGCTGATAAGGCGATTGTGGTGACGACGCCGGAAATATCAGCGGTTCGGGATGCTGACCGCATTATCGGACTTTTAGAGCAGGAAGATATTGAACCGCCGCGCCTCATCGTCAACCGCATCAGAAATCACCTCATGAAAAACGGTGACACGATGGATGTGGATGAGGTTGTTCATCATCTGTCTATTGATCTCCTCGGAATCGTTGCCGACGATGATGAAGTGATCAGAGCTTCAAATATCGGCGAACCGATTGCCATGAATTCTAAAAACCGCGCCAGCATTGCTTACCGCAATATCGCCCGGCGTATTTTGGGAGAATCCGTTCCTTTGCAGGTGCTTGAAGAGCAGCAAAAAGGGATGATGGCGAAAATCAAGTCGTTTTTCGGCGTGCGTTCATAAATATACTGGAATACAAAGATCTGATAAAGCCCAGCTTATCAGGTCTTTTTTGTTGTTCAACAGGGCGCATATTTGCAATGGACAAGGCATAGGATGTACAAACCCAACGATTGCAAAGGATGATGGCGATGAGTCACAGAGCTGATGAAATTAGAAAAAGACTGGCCAAAAGGAGAAAACCGCGCCCTGAATCAAAACGGACTTTCGTTCAAAACGCCCGACCGCAGAAGCCTCCCGCATGGCAGACGGTCAAGGAGCAGGAAAAGCACAGGCTCCTTCCGGACTATGAATATCAACCGGAACATCCGCCCGAATTTAACGGACGGCATCCGTTGATCAACGCTCATTCTATTATTTTGAAATGCCTGCTGGCCGCCTGTCTCGTACTGATTTCCGCTATCGCCTATAAAACTGACAAACTGCCGCTGAGTCAGATTAAACCGGCGATTGCACAAACCTTTCAAAAAGAATTTCAGTTTGCTGCCGTGAATCATTGGTTTGTATCCTCATTCGGAAACCCGCTCGCTTTTCTCACCCCGGGAATGAAAAAGAAGGACGGTCAGGTAGCGGTCAGCCAGGATATGTCCGTTCCCGCCGCGGGGAAAATCCAGCAAAACTTTCAGAATAACGGAGAAGGCGTCGTTGTTGAAACGGCCAGTGAAGCCATTGACAGTGTAAAAGAAGGCTACATTACGGAAGTGAGCAAAGATGAAAAAACAGGGCTGACGGTGAAGGTGCAGCATGCCGACGATACAAGCAGCATTTACGGCCGGCTCAAAGATGTTGACGTATCATTGTATGACTTTGTCGATAAAGGAAAAAAGATCGGTTCGATCAAGCTTAACGATAAAAGTAAAGGACAGTATTATTTCGCGATTCAGGATGGCGATAAATTCATAGATCCGATTCAGGTGATCACATTTGATGAATAAATGGCTCAGCCTTCTCTTCAAAATTCATGTCCATCCTTTTCTTTGGATTATCATGGGGCTTGGTCTTCTGACGGGGCACATTAAAGCGCTGCTGTGTCTTTTGCTGGTCGTATCCGTTCATGAGCTGGGGCATGCTGCTCTGGCTGTGTTTTTTTCGTGGCGCATTAAACGCGTCTTTCTGCTCCCTTTCGGCGGGACGGTTGAGGTGGAGGAGCACGGAAACCGGCCGCTTAAAGAGGAATTCGCGGTCATTCTGGCGGGCCCGTTCCAGCATGTGTGGCTTCAGGCGGCAGCCTGGCTCCTTTTTATGTCCGGCTTTACAAGTCAGCAGACATTTGAGATGTTTACCTTTTATAATCTCTCCATTCTTTTCATCAATCTTTTGCCGATCTGGCCGCTTGACGGCGGAAAGTTTGTGTTTTTATACTTCTCTAAACAAATGGCTTTTCAAAAAGCGCATCTCCTCAGCCTGCAGACATCAGCCGTTTTTGCACTTTTGCTCTGCTGCTGGATTGTGCTGGCCGTCCCCCTCCAGGTCAGCGCATGGGTGCTGTTCGTCTTTCTCGCCGCTTCTTTATGGGATGAATACCGCAAGCGGCATTATATTCAGCTGAGGTTTCTTTTAGAGAGATATTACGGTAAAAACCGCGATGTCGCCATGCTGCATCCTTTGACTGTCGCAGCCGATGCCAAAGTAAAGCATGTCATGGCCGAATTCAAACGGGGCTGCAAGCATCCCATTATCATTGAAAAAGCCGGCGAGAAGCTCAGCCAGCTTGATGAAAATGAAGTGCTTCATGCATATTTTGCTGATAAACGGACAGATTCCTCCATGGAAGACCTGCTGCTGCCTTACTAGAAATAGATTGACATATCTCTTTGGTTCTGATATATTTTTTAATGTTATGGATGTAGCACCAATGCTACAACCGCTCGGGACAGGTGATAAGAGCTTTAAAGCCCCCTGTTGCTGGCGAGTCTTAGTCTAATAGGAGGTGCAGAGAATGTACGCAATCATTAAAACAGGCGGAAAACAAATCAAAGTTGAAGAAGGTCAAACTGTTTACATCGAAAAACTTGCTGCTGAAGCAGGTGAAACAGTGACGTTTGAAGACGTATTGTTTGTTGGCGGAGACAGCGTGAAAGTCGGCAACCCAACAGTTGCAGGCGCGACAGTTACAGCTAAAGTTGAAAAACAAGGCCGTGCGAAAAAAATCACTGTTTTCCGTTACAAGGCAAAGAAAAATGTTCATAAAAAACAAGGTCATCGTCAGCCTTATACTAAATTGACAATCGAAAAAATCAACGCGTAAGCATGATTGAGGCAACAATTCGAAGATCCCGAAATGACGGGGGCATTTTGTCCTTTGAAATGACGGGACATGCCGATTTTGCTGAACATGGACGAGATCTCGTTTGCGCCGGGGTTACGGCTGTCGTTTTCGGGGCGGTCAATGCGGTTATCGCACTGGCTCCTCTCGAACCGATTCTTGATATAGGCGAGGACGGGGGTTATTTCTACTTTGAATTCCCTGAAGCCGCTGATCAGGAAGCTTTGCAAAAAGCGCAGCTGCTGATTGAAGGCATGATTGTTTCTCTTGAAACGATCGAGCGGGATTACAGTGAACACTTACGGTTGACTGCAAATCAAATATAGGAGGTGAGTTACATGCTTAGATTAGATCTTCAGTTTTTCGCTTCTAAAAAAGGTGTAGGTTCTACAAAGAACGGACGTGACTCTGAATCTAAACGTTTAGGCGCTAAACGTGCAGACGGTCAATTCGTAACAGGCGGATCTATCCTTTACCGTCAACGCGGAACGAAAATCTACCCAGGTGAAAACGTGGGCCGCGGAGGAGATGACACTCTTTTTGCTAAAATCGACGGAACTGTTAAATTCGAACGTTTCGGCCGTGACCGCAAAAAAGTGAGCGTATATCCTGTAGCTCAATAATGACACAAAAAACTCCGGTCGTTGACTGGAGTTTTTTTTGCAGTAAGCGGAGTAACATCAAGAATGAAAAGCAGAGGATGCGTGAGTGAACCCCGCCTTGAATGAGGACATCAGCTTCTCATACCCACTGGATATGTTCCCCAAGCAGTGATACCAAAAATGTTTCTGCCTGGCATCCGCAGTGCATGCGATCCGAAAAAGGAACATGATGAACCAGGAAAAACAAGTGTTTTTCTAACAAAGCCTTCTCTGTTATAATTCATAGTACACACTTATCAAGACTCCTAAAAAGAAATTAAACGATTGGGAGTGCGAAAATGAAGGATGTATCGAAGAAACAAGAAGAACCTGTAAGCGATGCGGCTCTGATTAATGAGCTGATCCAATTAATGGGCCATTTCCGTCATGATTGGATGAATAAGCTGCAGCTGATAAAAGGAAACTTAAGTTTGCAGAAGTATGACAGGGTCGTTGAAATAATCGACGAAATGGTCATAGATGCAAAGCACGAGTCAAAGCTCTCAAACCTGAAAACCCCGCACTTGGCGTTTGACTTTCTTACATTTAATTGGAAGTCCCGTTATATGAGGCTCGAATACGAAGTGCTCGGAGAAATTAAAGATTTATCGGCATATGATCAAAAGCTGTCGAACCTGATGAGAAAACTGTTTCATCTGTTCGGTCTGGCGGTAAGCAATGAAAGTGAAAATCATCTGACCGTATCGCTGCAGACGGATCACCCTGACAGACAGCTTATTGTATATCTCGATTTTCATGGAACGATTGCAAATGCAGATGTGTTTGATGAATTTCGCAAATCGCGGTATGAGGACTTTGATGTCATGCAATTTGAGCTGACCGGCCATGAATGTGTGGCCGAAATTGGAATGAACTAGCGGTTTTTTACGGTTTAGAACGGAGGATATTATGTTTGTAGATCAGGTGAAAGTATATGTAAAAGGCGGCGACGGCGGTAACGGAATGGTTGCGTTCCGCCGTGAAAAATATGTGCCGAAAGGCGGGCCTGCCGGCGGTGACGGCGGTAATGGAGGCGACGTCGTCTTTGAGGTTGATGAAGGATTGCGCACGCTTATGGACTTCCGGTACCAGCGCCATTTCAAAGCGATACGCGGCGAGCACGGCATGTCTAAAAACCAGCACGGCAGAAACGCGGACGATATGGTTGTTAAAGTTCCGCCCGGCACAGTCGTTACGGATGACGATACAAAACAGGTCATTGCCGATCTGACTGAACATGGACAGCGCGCCGTCATCGCAAAAGGCGGACGCGGCGGACGCGGGAATACCCGCTTTGCGACACCGGCCAACCCGGCACCGCAGCTGTCAGAGCACGGAGAGCCCGGAAAAGAGCGCTATATCGTGCTTGAACTGAAGGTGCTTGCAGACGTAGGTCTCGTCGGCTTCCCGAGCGTCGGGAAATCTACGCTTCTGTCTGTCGTTTCATCGGCAAAGCCGAAAATCGCCGATTATCATTTTACAACGCTTGTTCCGAATCTGGGCATGGTGGAAACGGATGACGGAAGAAGCTTTGTCATGGCGGATCTGCCCGGCCTGATTGAAGGAGCGCACGAAGGCGTCGGCTTAGGCCACCAATTTCTCCGCCATATCGAACGGACGCGCGTCATCGTTCATGTCATTGACATGTCAGCGATGGAAGGCCGTGATCCGTATGAGGATTATGTGACCATTAATCAGGAGCTCAGTGAATATAATCTGAGGCTGACGGAGCGTCCGCAAATTATCGTTGCGAATAAAATGGACATGCCCGAAGCGGCTGAAAATCTTAAAGCGTTTAAAGAAAAGCTTCAGGATGACCATCCTGTCTTCCCAATCAGCGCGGTGACGAGAGAAGGGCTCCGCGATCTTCTGTTTGAAGTCGCCAACCAGCTGGAAACAACGCCTGAATTCCCGCTGTATGATGAAGAAGAACTGGCGGAAAACCGCGTGATGTACACGATGGAAGATGAAGAAATTCCATTTAACATTACCCGTGATCCGGACGGTGCGTTTGTGCTTTCAGGTGACAGTCTGGAACGCCTCTTTAAAATGACTGACTTCTCCCGTGACGAATCCGTCAAGCGTTTTGCAAGACAGATGCGCGGAATGGGCGTTGATGAAGCGCTCAGAGAACGCGGGGCTAAAGATGGCGATATCATCCGGCTTCTGGAATTTGAATTTGAATTTATTGATTAAAAAGACGGAGAGCTTGCGATGCAGGCTCTCTGATGTAAGAGGGAGGGGTGCAGGTGAAAGAAGAGACATTTTATTTAGTGCGTGAAGACGTTCTGCCTGATGCGATGCGGAAAACCCTTGAAGTCAAAAAACTGCTGGACAGAAAAAAGGCTGAATCGGTTGCAGATGCCGTGCAGAAAGTTGATTTGAGCAGAAGCGCTTTTTACAAATACCGAGATGCGGTTTTCCCTTTTTACACGATGGTTAAAGAACAAATAATCACACTTTTCTTTCATTTGGAGGATCGGTCAGGCGCGTTGTCCCAGCTTTTGCAGGCGGTGGCTGACTCAGGAAGCAACGTGCTTTCCATTCACCAGTCGATTCCGCTTCAGGGCAGGGCGAATGTCACGCTCTCAATCAGCACATCCGCAATGGAAGAAAACATTCATACGTTAATGAATAAACTGAGAAAATTTGATTTTATAGAAAAAGTTGAGATCTTAGGGTCAGGCGCGTAAGGAGAGAAGAGAAACATGAGAGTCGGTTATTTAGGGCCAGAAGCCACATTTACACATCTAGCAGTCAGTTCCTGCTTTCAAAACAGCGTGACACAAGCACCTTATCATACAATACCGGCGTGCATGGATGCGGCGGTTGCGGGAGAAGTGGATCTTGCATTTGTTCCTTTGGAAAACGCGCTGGAGGGCTCGGTTAACTTAACGATTGACTATTTGATTCATGAGCAGCCTCTTGCGATTGTGGGGGAAATGACGCTGCCGATTTACCAGCACCTGCTCGTTCACCCTTCGAGAGAAAATGAGTGGAAAAAGCTTGAGAAAATTTTTTCTCATTCACATGCGATTGCGCAATGCCACAAATTTCTTCATCGGCATTTTTCGTCCGTCCCTTATGAGTATGCGAAGTCAACAGGTGCGGCTGCTAAGTATGTGAGTGAGCATCCGGAACTTCCGATCGGCGTGATTGCGAATGAAATGGCGGCTGCTACATACGGATTGAGCATCGTGAAGCGGGATATTCAGGATTATCAGGATAACCACACGAGATTCGTCATTCTTTCGCCTGAAAAAGACGTCTCATTTGAAGTGAATGCAAAACTGTCATCAAGATCGAAAACGACGATGATGGTGACGCTTCCCCAAGATGACCAATCAGGCGCACTGCACAGGGTGCTGTCCGCTTTTTCATGGAGAAACCTGAATTTATCAAAGATCGAATCGCGCCCGACAAAAACGGGTCTCGGCAACTATTTCTTTATCATTGATATTGAACAGGCGATGGATCAGGTGCTCATTCCCGGAGCCGTTCAAGAGATGGAAGCCCTCGGCTGCCGGGTCAAGCTTCTGGGAACATATCAATCCTATTCGATATAAAAAAAGCCCTTCTGGGGGCTTTTTTTTTAATCTTTTATTAATATACCCGCGTCGTCCAAGGCTTGGCAGGCTTGATCAATCCGCTCTTTCGTCGGCGCGCTTAACGTATGGAGATGCACGCCTCCTGTCAGTTGTGAAAGGTAAGCGGCATTTGTCGAGTTAATGTGATCCATGAATTGTTTGACTTCTTTCCGTGTGCTGACTCTTATGGCAGCGGTTAAATCGCCGTATACGGGGTGTTCAATGATGACGTCCTTTATGGTGACACCTTCATCGACGATGAGTTCAAGCTCTTCTTCCGTCCGCTCCGGGCCGTGCAGGCAGGCGACAATCCGTTCGGCGTTTTTTTCGCCGCCGGCATTCATGCTGATGTATAAATAGCCTTGGCTCGTTGCGATAATCGGTTCGCTTTTTGCTTTCAAGAGGGATATATCCTGCACGATCACCTGTCTTGAGACATTTGCTTTTTTGGCCAATTCGCTCCCTGTTAATGGTGAGCCGGCTTCTTTCAGCCATTGAAGCAGCATGTCGCGTCTTTTCGCCCCCGTAAGCTTTGTTCCTTCTGTCAAATTGCTGATTCTCCTTTCTTTTGCTCCCATAGCGCCGTAAATGTATGTATCAGCATATCGAGCTGTTCACATGTTGTTTCATTTCCGAATGAGATCCGGAAAAACTGCCGCGCTTCCCGTTCGGTTTTTCGCAGCGCCTTCATAGCTGAAGAAGGGCCGTGACTGCCGGCGGAACATGCGCTCCCGGTTGAGATGCAAATATCGTTACGATTACATTCTAACATAACATATTGTCCTTCAAAGGAGTGAAAAAAACACCCGACAATGTGGGGCAGACATTCACCGCCGGTTTCTTCCTCCGAAAATGAAATAGGGAGGCCCTGAAGCCGAATTTGTTCATATAAATATTTCCTCAGTCTGTCTGCATGCTCACGGTGTTCCGCCATGTGTTTCACTGCATACTCCGCAGCAGCGGTAAAAGCGCCGATGGCCGGTACATTCACGGTACCGGGCCTGAACCCGTTTTCATGCACGGTATGCGGATAAACCGGCTTCCAGCTGACGCCGGGCCGAATGTAAACAGCCCCGGTGCCTTTCGGGCCGTATACTTTATGACCGGAGACGGAAAGGGCATCGATACCCGTCTGATCTGCATTAATCGGCAGTTTGCCGAAACTTTGAACACAATCGCAATGAAGCAAAATGTTTCGATGGTGAAGAAAAGCGGCCAGGCGATCCAATGGCTGGATGAGACCGGTTTCTGAATTGGCGTGCTGTATAGAAACAAGCCCCGTGTCAGGACGGATATGAGCCGCCAATATGTCCTCGGTTATAAGGCCGTTTCTGTCGGGGTAAATGACAGTGACTTCAATTCCCTGATCCGTTAAAAACGCCGCGGCATTATGGATCGAATGGTGTTCCATTGCAGTCGTAATAAAATGTTTTTTGTGAGGGGGAAGACCATGCAGCAATGATTGGACGGCCAGAATGTTCGCTTCCGTGCCGCCGCTTGTAAAATAAATGCCGTCTGCCGCCCCGCCGATCAATTTTCCTGCAGACTGTCTGCAATATTCCAGCACATCCGCCGCTTTCCCTCCGGCATCATGAAGGCTGCTTGCATTTCCGAATACTTCTGTACTGAGATGCTGAAAGACTTCCGCGGCTTTTTGGCTTAAAGGCGCTCCCGCCGCATAATCAAGATAAATCATACAGGCCGTCTCCTATCCGTTTATGTTAAAAAAAGCTTGAGTTTATTTTATCCTTGTGTAAATATAGGTGTCAAGACAGGTGTAAACATAACAGGAGGGTGATTATGTCTGGAAAAACAATTATCATCATTGGTTCGGGGACGGCGGCCCTTGCCTGTGCTTCTGCATTTCCTCCGTCATACCAAGTGACCGTCATAACGAAAAGAAACGTAACAAACAGCAATTCGCATTATGCTCAAGGCGGGATTGCTGTTTCATATGCAGAAGATGACTCCATTGACTCCCATGTGAACGATACACTGTATGCGGGCTGCGGCCATAATGACGTGACAGCCGTGCGGGATTTGCTGCAAAGCGGACAAAGCATGATAAACCAGCTGATAGAAAGTCAATTTCCATTTGATACGAAATCAGACGGAACATTTTGTCTCGGCAGGGAAGGCGCTCATTCTAAAAGAAGAATTCTGCATGCCGGGGGAGATGCGACCGGGCGGATTTTGGTTGAGTATCTGCTTCGGCAGCTGAGGGACGGCATACGGATCATTGAACACGAAACGGCTGTTGAGCTGCTGATTGAAGACGGACGATGCGCGGGCGTTTCCGTAAAGGATGCTTCAGGCTCCGTTTCTTGCAGAAGAGCGGATTGCGTAGTGCTTGCCTCAGGCGGGTGCGGCAGTCTGTATCAGTATCATACAAATGATTCCGCCATAACGGGAGACGGCATCGCTCTTGCCTTACGTGCGGGAGCAGAGATCACGGATATGGAGTTCACCCAGTTTCACCCGACCCTTCTTGTGAAAAACGGGACTGTGTACGGGCTGATTTCTGAAGCTGTGAGAGGGGACGGCGGATATTTAACGGACCGTTCAGGGCGCAGAATCATGACGGGCAGACACGAGCTTGAAGATTTGGCGCCGAGGGATGTCGTTTCACGGGCGATTTTCGAAGAAATAATGAAAGAAAATCCAGTTTACATGAATTGCAGCCGGATAGCCGATTTTAACAAACGTTTTCCGACCATAACAGAAATTTGTAAAACAGCCGGCGTAGAAATTGAAAGCGGAATTCCTGTAGCCCCGGGGATGCATTTTTTAATGGGCGGAGTAAAAACCGATACATGGGGGAAAACGTCTGTGCCTGATCTCTACGCCATAGGCGAGACCGCCTGCACAGGATTGCACGGGGCAAACCGGCTTGCGAGCAACTCGCTGCTGGAAGCTTTGGCAAGCGGACAAAGGTGTGCGGAACATATCATTCAAACGCCGTTAAACGGAAGATATAAAAAAGCTTCGAGAAAATCTGACGTCATCTTACAAGTGCCGGACACAACGCTTCACATGCTCCAAGCCAAAATGACAGCCGGAGCGGGCATCGTCAGAGATAAAGAAGACATGCAGGCGCTGGCATCCTGGCTTAACAAAGTACCTGTTCATCATATGAATGTGAAGGATATCACAACGGAACAAGCCGAGCTGTCCTGCTTATGGCAGACCGCACAACTCGCCGTATCTTCTGCTCTTATCCGGGAGGAAAGCAGAGGCGCCCATTTTCGCGCTGATTTTCCCGGGACAGAGAAAGAGTGGCATGGAAAACAAATCATTCATTCAGCATCAGGAACAGTTATCAGAAAAAACGAAGGGATTGGGGAACTATGGACATTCTGCAGCTGAAGCAAATGCTGACACATTTTTTTCAGGAAGATATCGGAACGGGTGACGCAACGTCACAAGCGATTTTTTCGGATCAGCAATGTAAGGCGGAGATTATCGCAAAAACAGACGGTGTGTTTGCCGGAGAAGCCGTTATCCGAGAAGGCTGGAAGCTTTTAAACAACGATATCCGCGTCCGCTCTCTGAAAAAAGACGGAGAACGGATGAAAAAAGGAGACGTGCTTGCTGAAATGGAAGGCCCGGCGGCGGCTCTTCTTACGGGGGAGCGTGTCATCCTGAATCTTATACAAAGAATGTCAGGCATTGCGACAATGACGGATGAGGCCAAAAGGCGTCTTGATGATCCGTCCATTAAGCTTTGCGATACGAGAAAAACGACACCGGGGCTCAGGATGCTGGAAAAATACGCCGTCCGGATCGGCGGCGGCTGTAATCACCGCTTCGGCCTATACGACGGCATCATGATTAAAGATAATCACATTGCCGCCTGCGGATCGATAAAGGCGGCCATGGAGCGGGCAAGAAAAGCGGCGGGGCAGATGCTTGCGGCAGAAGTCGAAATCGAATCCGAAGAGCAGCTGCTGGAGGCAATAGACGCGGGCGCAGACGTTATTATGTTTGACAACTGTCCGCCTGAGACCGTCCGGCGTTTTGCAGCCATGACACCGGCCCATATCAAAACGGAAGCATCCGGAGGCATAACGCTCGACACATTGCCTGCTTATAGAGGAACAGGCGTACAATATATTTCACTCGGATTTCTGACTCATTCAGTAAAAAGCGCCGATATCAGTATGGATGTTGCGGCGGCGGAACAGGGGGATTTTTCATAATGTCTATCTTTGACGTATTAACTGCATCAGCTGAAATGATGCCGAGCCATTATAAAAACTTGAGCACCGGAGAAATGGAGGAGCGGGTCGCCGCGATTAAACAGTCCTTCGGAAAACGTCTGTTCATTCCGGGACATCACTATCAAAAAGATGAAGTGATACAATTTGCCGATACTGCCGGTGACTCCCTGCAGCTTGCCCAAGTAGCCGAAAAAAATAAAGATGCGGAATATATTGTGTTTTGCGGCGTGCATTTTATGGCGGAAACGGCTGATATGCTGACTGATGATAACCAAACCGTCATTTTGCCCGACATGCGCGCCGGCTGTTCGATGGCTGATATGGCTGATATACAGCAGACGGATAAAGCATGGCAAGAGCTTCAGGAGCTGTACGGTAACACCATCATTCCGTTAACATATGTTAACTCGACGGCGGAAATTAAAGCATTCGTCGGGCGGCACGGCGGAGCGACCGTCACTTCTTCGAATGCCCGGAGCGTGCTGGAATGGGCTTTTAAACAAAAGGAAAGAATTTTATTTTTGCCGGATCAGCATTTAGGCAGAAATACAGCATATGACCTCGGCATTCCGCTGACAGAAATGGCTGTATGGGACCCGGCTCAGAACCGATTGCTTACTGACCACCCGGAAAACATTAAGGTCATCCTTTGGAAAGGACATTGCTCCGTACACGAAAAATTCACAGCGGAAAATATTTCTCAGCTGCGGCAGCGGGATTCTGACATCCGCATTATCGTTCACCCGGAATGTTCGCGGGAAGTGGTCTCGCTAAGTGATGACAGCGGATCTACCAAATACATTATTGATACGATTGAACAGGCTGAGCCGGGAAGCAAGTGGGCTGTCGGCACGGAAATGAATCTTGTGCAGCGCCTCATTCAATCGCACCCGGATAAACAGATTGAATCACTGAATCCGGATATGTGTCCGTGTCTGACAATGAACAGAATCGACCTTCCGCATTTATTGTGGTCGCTTGAGCAGCTTGAAAAAGGCGAACCGAAGGGTGTCATTAAGGTTCCGGAAGCGGTTCGGACAGAAGCGCTTCGTGCGTTGAACAGAATGCTGAGCCATACGTAAAAATAAAAAACTCCCCTCCTTTCCAAATTTTTTATCATCATGCCCAGCTCGCCTGCATATAGTGTGAAGAAACGTATTGTAATGACAAATGTACCGTTCACGTTTTGTGCATAGGAGGGGAAAACGTTGAAAATTCATATCGTTCAAAAAGGCGATTCGCTCTGGAAAATAGCTGAAAAATACGGAGTTGATTTTGAAGAATTAAAGAAATTGAATAATCAGCTGAGCAATCCAGACTTAATTATGCCTGGAATGAAGATAAAGGTGCCTTCAGAAGCCGTTCCGGTCAGAAAAGAACCAAAGGCAAACTTCGGAACGTCTGCGCATAAGCATGAGCATCCATATGCCAAAGAAAAACCGAAATCAGTTGTGGATATCGAAGACACCATACCGGAAGAACCAAAGCCGTCAATTCCGTATGTGCCGCCGATCCCTGAAAAGCATGAAAATGTGCTGCCGGAAGCTGATATGAATCAGTATTATCCGACCAATCAGCTGTTTCAGCCGTGGTCGCCTCCTAAGCCGGAGGAACCGGTGACACATTTTGTCGAGCCGAAAGAAAAAGAGCATGACAATAACATTCCACAACAGGAGGAAATGATCAACATGGAAAACGCGAATTACCCGAATATGCCAAAGGCGCCTCAAGCCGGAAAGATGGAAGAAGAAAACGCAGCTTATCATCTGCCGAACATGCCAAACATCCCGAATGTCCCATTTCCGAATATGCCGGCCGTTGAACCGCCTTTTATGCATTACCCGATTCCGTGCATGCCTTGTCCTTGTCCGGTTCCGGTGACACCGATGCTGCCGGGTTCGGGATTATGCCATCCGTGCTTCCCGGTAGGCGGAGGTTTCGGCGGTTTTGGAGGAGGTTTTGGAGGCTTTCCGGTAATGCCGATGCCGTTACCGTACGGATTCCATCATCCGGGATTTGGGCCGCAAGCGGGTTACGGTGAATATGAAAACCAGGCCCATGAAAATGCAGAGCATTTTGATGGTTTTGCATCTGGTTTCGGCGGTGCTCCATACGGACATATGCCGTATTACGGCGGCTATTCATCACATTATGCAAACGAGCCTCATCACGATGGAAAATTTAAGGACGATGATTGCGGCTGCAATGATTCGCATCATCACCATCATCACCACCACGGTTCACATCATCATGGTTCACATCACCATCACGCCAATATGCCTGTGCAGCCATATCCGAATATGGGCGCAAGTGCCGGATATTTTATGCCTTACGGCGGAGCAAATCCCAATGCCGCGCCGAATCAGCCGAGTCCAAATCAAGTATTCGGACGGCCGGAGGAAGATGAAGACTAATGTATCGGGACGATGTATGTCGTTCCTTTTTTTATGTCCGAAGAAGAATGGACATAACTGACAAGCTTAAACCCGCCGTCGGCCGCACATCCTAAACATGAGCGGAAACGCTCACACAGCGATGAATCCACGGGGGGTTTTTCCATTGGGCAAAAAACTGATGACAATCGCAGGCGTTTTAGCCGTGACTGCAAGTTTAACGGCATGCGGAGCAAATAATGCCATGAATGACGGACGCTACAATCAGACAACACGTCCGGTCGGGTATTATTCAAATGACAATGATAACGGCAGACGCCAGTACGGAATGGACCATCAAGGACCTGTTTCCGAAATGATGGAAAACCGAAACGGGCGCCGGGATACGACAAACGTGTCTTACCGAAACACGCCGAATAACGGGGTTCCGTTAACAACGGACGGCACATATAACGGCCGCAACGCCAATACGCCGCCGGCCGCTATGTCTTATAATGGGTATGACAATGCCGAAAACATCAGAATGGCGGCAAAAATTGCAAACCGCGTGAAAAAAGTAAAAGGCGTACAGGATAGTCAGGTCGTCGTGACTGACACGAGAGTCGTCATTGCTGTCAGAACAAATCATCCTTTTACGAAAAATGATGATCAACATGTCAAACATGCAGCCAAAAAATTCGCGGACGGCCGCGCAATTCAAGTATTTACTGATAACGCCACTTTTACAAAGCTTCAAGACATGAACAAAAACAGCCGTTAGACGGGACTGCCGGATGATTTCATCCGGCAGTATTTTTTTCATCATTTCTTTACATATTCTTAAAACGCTCTTTATATTGCGCTGTTAACATAAAAGTAAAATAAAACGTAACGGAGGGGCTGGGATGAAAAAAACGGAGTGCGACAAAAGCCGCGGGACAAAAACTGTGTATTTGACCGTAAGAGGATACCGACTCAAACTGACGCCCGGACAGATGAAACTGATATCAGCCGGCCGGGCATAATAAAGCGGGGCAGCCTTTATTAGAGGGCTGCTTTTTTTCGGCGAAGCAGTCAAAAGAAAGAAAACGGTTAAGCACCGGCATCTTTGGTCAAACTAGCATCAAGAGTTTGATTGAATAAAGAGGTGTTATTGGTGAAACGAATTTGCGGTGGGCGTCTTTTATTTATGTTTATCTTATCAGCTGCAGTCCTGATTTGCGGAGGAAACGGTGCATACGGGGCAGAGGTCGAGCATTACGGGCCGCTTCGGGTGCACGTCCAGCTGGAAAAGGTCTATCTTGACGGTGATGTCGGCATCGAACATACGGATGAAACCGTTTTGGCGATGGAAGACTTTTGGGCCGCATACGCCGGCTGGACGCTCGTTGAGCAGAAAAAAGGCTTCGTTCTTTTCCGTAAGCATGTTGATGATATTTCTCCGCTCAGTAAGGTAAACGGTTATATCGGTGTCACGGACGGAGGGGTGATTTCCACTTTTCACGGCCGTCCCGGATCGCTGTCGGAGCCGATCCAGTCTTTCTTCCAAATTGATTTAGAGCGGTTGGAAAGCCGGTTGCAAAAGCATTTGGAACACGGTATACCGTACAGGACAAAAGCGGAGTTTGAGAGCGTGATCGATCATATTAAGACTTACAGCGGCTGACTTTGACGCAAGACATGTGACACATGTCTTTTTTTTCTGAACGGAAGGTGTCAAAGCGAACATACGTTAACTTTTCTATAAGACTTTGGCTGTTTTTGTGTTACAATGATAAGCAGTCAAAGAGGTGAATAGGTGTGATTGAATTCGTGAAGGGGACGATTGATTACGTATCTCCCCAATACATCGTGATTGAAAACGGCGGAATCGGCTATCAGGTCTTCACTCCGAATCCGTTTATTTATAAGGTAAGCAATCAAGAGACCATTTTTACGTATCATCATATAAAAGAAGACGCCTTTTCTCTGTACGGCTTTTCAACCAGGGAAGAAAAAGCGCTTTTCACAAAGCTGCTGAACGTCACCGGCATCGGGCCGAAAGGGGCGCTCGCCATTCTCGGTTCCGGTGATCCGGGAGCCGTCATCGAAGCGATTGAACAGGAAGATGAAGCCTTTTTGGTGAAATTTCCGGGTGTGGGCAAAAAGACGGCGCGGCAGATTATTCTTGATTTAAAAGGCAAACTGGCCGATGTCGTGCCTGAAATGATTGACAACCTGTTCAATCATGAAGCGCGCATTGAAAAACAAGAGGCTGAAACGGCGCTTGACGAGGCGCTTGAAGCGCTCAGGGTTCTCGGCTACGCTGAAAAAGAAATTAAAAAAGTGCTTCCTCACCTAAAAGAGGAAACGGCGCTTTCAACAGATCAATATGTGAAAAAAGCATTGCAAAAATTATTAAAGTAAGGTGATGTTCATGGATGAACGGCTCGTTTCAAGTGAAGCAGACAGCCATGAATCAATAATCGAGCAAAGCCTCAGGCCGCAGAATCTCGCTCAGTACATCGGCCAAAAGAAGGTGAAAGAAAATCTGCGCGTGTTTATCGATGCGGCGAAAATGAGGCAGGAAACGCTTGACCACGTTCTTTTATACGGGCCTCCGGGTCTCGGAAAAACAACGCTTGCGTCGATCGTGGCCAATGAGATGGGTGTGGAGATGCGGACGACGTCAGGGCCGGCGATTGAAAGGCCGGGAGACCTGGCAGCCATTCTGACGGCGCTCGAACCCGGAGATGTGCTGTTTATAGACGAAATTCACAGGCTGAACCGTTCAATTGAAGAAGTGCTGTACCCGGCGATGGAGGATTTCTGCCTTGATATCGTCATTGGTAAAGGCCCGTCCGCCCGCTCTGTCCGTCTTGACCTTCCGCCTTTTACGCTGGTAGGAGCGACGACCAGGGTGGGATTATTGACCGCACCGCTCAGAGACCGGTTCGGGGTGCTGTCGCGCCTTGAATACTATACGCAGGAAGAGCTGACAGATATCGTGTCACGAACGGCTGAAGTATTTGAAGTGGATATCGAAGAAGCGCCGGCTCTGGAAATTGCCAGACGGTCAAGGGGAACGCCGCGGGTTGCAAACCGGCTTCTCAGAAGGGTGAGAGATTTTGCCCAGGTGCTCGGCGACAGCCGCATCACGGAAGAAATCGCTCACGACGCGCTCGAACGTCTTCAAGTCGATGCACTCGGCCTTGATCATATTGACCACAAGCTGCTGATGGGCATGATTGAAAAATTCAGCGGCGGTCCGGTCGGCCTTGATACGATTTCCGCGACAATCGGCGAAGAACCGCATACAATAGAGGATGTGTACGAACCGTATCTGCTGCAGATCGGATTTCTTCAGAGGACGCCGAGGGGACGGGTCGTGACCCCGGCTGTGTATGAGCATTTTCGATTGGAGGCACCCGCCTGTGACTGATTTTCCGAAGGTTCTCATGGTTCTCGGTGCTGTTTTGCTTATTGCCGGCGCAGTCTGGCACTTTGTCGGACGGCTGCCCGGAGATATTTTCGTTAAAAAGGGAAATGTCACATTTTTCTTTCCCGTTGTTACTTGTATTGTAATCAGTGTGATACTATCCATCCTGCTCAATTTTTTCGGCAGAATGAAATAACAATAGACAGAATAAAGGTGAAATGATGAAAGTCGATTTATTTGATTTTGAACTGCCTGAACGCCTCATTGCCCAAGTGCCGCTGAAAGAGCGTGACGCATCGCGGCTGATGGTGCTTGACAAACAGACGGGCGGTCTGACGGACAGTTCATTTAAAGAGATTGTCAGCTTTTTTAAAGAAGGGGATTGTCTCGTCTTGAACAATACCCGCGTGCTCCCTGCCAGATTATTCGGCACAAAAGAAGATACGGGAGCGAAAGTGGAGCTCCTGTTGTTAAAACAGGAAGAAAATGATACATGGGAAACGCTTGTAAAGCCGGCGAAACGCGTAAAAAAAGGAACGGTCCTGACATTTGGGGACGGCCGGCTGACAGCGGTCTGCACGGAGGAACTTGATCACGGCGGCCGGAAAATAGAATTCCGGTATGACGGGATTTTTTACGAAGTGCTTGAATCGCTCGGTGAAATGCCGCTTCCTCCTTACATTAAAGAACAGCTTGATGATAAAGAACGGTATCAGACCGTCTTTTCAAAAGAAATCGGGTCCGCCGCAGCTCCGACTGCCGGACTTCATTTTACGGAAGAGATTCTGGACGAGCTGAAGCAAAAGGGTGTGCGGATTGAATTTATCACCCTGCACGTTGGACTCGGCACATTCCGCCCAGTCAGTGCGGATGATGTGGAAGAGCATAACATGCACGCGGAATTTTATGAAATGACGGAAGAAACCGCCGCCTCTTTAAACGAGATCAGAAAGTCGGGAGGGCGCATCGTGTCGGTCGGGACGACATCAACGCGCACCCTTGAAACCATTGCCGGCGAGCATGACGGCGTATTTACCGCTTCAAGCGGCTGGACGTCGATCTTCATTTATCCGGGATATGAATTTAAAGCGATTGACGGCATGATCACCAATTTTCACCTGCCGAAATCTTCGCTTATCATGCTTGTTTCTGCGCTTGCCGGCAGAGAGCATGTTCTTTCCGCTTACCGTCATGCGGTAGAAGAGGAATATCGTTTCTTCAGCTTTGGCGACGCCATGCTGATTATCTAATTTGAATGACAGGAGGCCTCATACAAAGTGGCTGAACAACCGATACGTTATGAATTTATAAAGGAATGCAAACAAACGGGAGCGCGTCTGGGCAGAGTTCATACGCCCCACGGCTCCTTTGAGACGCCTGTATTTATGCCGGTCGGCACGCTTGCTACGGTAAAGACGATGTCTCCGGACGAGCTGAAATCTATGGATGCGGGTATTATTTTAAGCAATACGTACCATTTATGGCTCCGCCCCGGACATGACATTGTAAAAGAAGCGGGCGGGCTTCATCAGTTTATGAACTGGGACCGCGCGATTTTAACGGATTCCGGCGGTTTTCAGGTCTTTTCATTGAGCAAGTTTCGTAATATAGAAGAAGAAGGCGTACATTTCCGCAATCACTTAAACGGAGACAAGCTGTTTTTATCTCCGGAAAAAGCGATGGAAATTCAAAACGCCCTCGGTTCTGATATCATGATGGCGTTTGATGAATGTCCTCCGTATCCGGCAGAGTATGATTACATGAAACGCTCTGTGGAACGGACCAGCCGCTGGGCGGAACGCTGTCTGGAGGCGCACGGGCGCTCTGATGAGCAGGGACTGTTCGGAATCGTACAGGGCGGAGAGTATGAAGATTTGCGGACACAAAGTGCCAAAGACTTGGTTTCACTTGATTTCCCGGGTTATGCTATAGGCGGATTATCTGTCGGCGAGCCGAAGCACGTCATGAACAGAGTGCTTGAGTTTACAACTCCGCTTTTACCGAAGGACAAGCCGAGATATTTAATGGGTGTGGGTTCACCGGATGCCTTAATTGACGGTGCCATCCGCGGCGTGGATATGTTTGACTGCGTACTGCCGACCCGGATTGCCCGAAACGGCACGGTGTTTACGAATGAAGGGCGCCTGAACATGAAAAACGCCAAATATGAGCGCGATTTCCGACCGATTGACGAAGAATGCAGCTGTCATACATGCAAAAATTACTCCCGTGCTTACATCAGACATTTGATCCGCTGCAATGAAACGTTTGGAATTCGATTAACAACTTACCATAACCTTCATTTTCTGTTACACTTAATGGAGCAGGTCAGACAAGCTATCCGAGAGGATCGTCTTGGTGATTTCCGAGAAGAGTTCTTTGAGCGTTACGGCTATAATAAGCCAAATGCGAAAAGCTTCTAAATAAAAACCATTTTTGAAAGGAGGGAAACAGATGGGTACTTTAGGCACAATCGTTCCTATTATTTTGATGTTTGCAGTGCTTTATTTCCTGCTCATCCGTCCGCAGCAAAAGCAGCAGAAGGCCGTACGCCAGATGCAGGAAGAGCTGAAAAAAGGAGATTCAGTGGTGACAATCGGAGGATTGCACGGCACTGTTGAGTCAATTGATGAAAGCAAGGTCGTCATTAAAACAGGTGATAACACCCGTTTAACATTTGACCGCCGCGCAATCAGAGAAGCTTCTGCTGAATAACAGCGAAGCTCATACATACTAAAAAAGAGCGGAGAATCCGCTCTTTTTTTATTACGCTGATCTGCTGCCCTTCAAATTCACTCCGAAAATCCCGCCCAGCATACTGACTCCCAAAAAGCCGAGATGAAACAAAAGCTGACCGGATGCAAATGATTTTCCGAACCCTAAATATTGAAACAGCAAGATGATTAATGAGAAACAAACGGCGGTTAACGCTCCGATCATCCAGCCTTTTTCTTTTGCTTTGCCGCCGGAAATAAAACCGCCGGCAAATAAAGAAAGAAAAGAAAGCGCGGTGACCAGCCAGCTGAAAGATGACTCTTCCATTGAGGTAACCGTCAGCAGCAGTGAAATCGCCAGACTCGTAAGAAGCATCACTGCAAAGATAGCCACTAAGCCGTACAAGACGCCTTTACCCACTTGTTTTGTTTCTTCCATTTTGATCTCCTCTCCGCTCTGGGCCTGACATATGACAAGCCGGAGCCCGTCTTTTTCTAAATGTATTCTCTGAATGTTCGGATTAGACGTAAAAGCATCATGTTCAGTTCATTTCTTACATAAAACAGAGCGGATCGTAAATGCTATGAACGTTGGAGGTGCGATATGGGAGATATTTTCATTATTACGTTTCGTACGATAGTGCTTTATTTTATCATTCTTGTGATTTTCAGACTGATGGGAAAACGGGAAATCGGAGAACTGAGCATTTTAGACCTTGTCGTTTCCATTATGATTGCCGAGATTGCCGTATTGGCAATTGAAAATGTAGAAGATAAGCTTTTGCATACCATTGTGCCGATCGTCATTTTAATGATTATTCAAGTAAGCCTTGCTTTTATTTCGCTCAAAAGCCAAAAAATACGGCAGCTGCTTGACGGCAAACCCACTATTATCATTAAACAGGGAAAAATCGACGAACGTGCGATGAGGTCGCAGCGCTACAATTTTGATGATCTTCTTATGCAGCTGAGGGAAAATAACATCGAGAGAATCTCTGACGTGTCATACGCCATATTAGAGTCGTCGGGAAAGCTGTCAATCGTCAAAAAGAAAAACAATAAGGATAAGCAGATGGAAACATCGCTTATCGTTGACGGGGTCATTCAGAACGAGCATCTGGACAGAATCGGGAAAGATAAACACTGGCTCGAAAAAAACTTAGCGAAAAGAGGATATCAGGATCTTTCGGAAATATCATTCTGCACGTTTACGGACGGGGCTTTTTTTATTGATCTTAAAGATGAAAAAGGAGAGCCTTAATCGGTTTCACCGCGTCACAAACCGTCCGATGACCGGAATCCGGATCAGCTCCTCCCTTTTAATCAGCCTGAATAACAGCAGAAGCACAATGTATAGTATGACGGTCATGGCAATCCAGCCTGTAAGATTAACAGCCTCTGACCCTGAAAAATGAACGGCGCGCTTTATGAGTCGGCTCACATAACCGCAGATGAATATGACCGCAAAACAGAGCGCGTATTCTTTTATTTTAATGCTGATCGGAAGCACTTTGCTTACAGTGGCTGCATGGAGAAGGGTGACGAGCACCATTCCCGTCACAATCGCCAATGCCGCGCCCATAATGCCCAGAGAAGGCCTGGTCGCCAGCACAAAAATAAGGCCTGTTTTAACAGCGGCGCCGATAAAACTGTTCATCATGGCGGCTCCGGCTAAATTGAGCGCCTGCAGCACCGCTTGAAGGGGCCCCTGAAAATAATAGAGCAGAAAAAACGGCGCCATGACTTTAATAAAAACCGCCGCATTAGTCGATCCGTACATGACGGACATCAGCTCATCAGCGAAAGAGAATAAAATAACCACCGAAATGCCCCCGCTTAAAAGACACAGCCTCATCGCCTGTTCCAGACGGTATTCGACAACCTGCAGCTTTTTTTGCTCCATTCCTTCACTAATCGCAGGAACAAGGGCCGTTGACAGAGAATAGGTTATAAAGCTGGGCAGCGTCAAAACCGTCATGGCAAATCCGGTCAGCTCCCCGTACTGGCTGGTGGCAGCAGCGGTGGCGACTCCTGCAATTGCAAGGCTCTGCGCGACGACAATAGGCTCAAAAAACCAAGACAAGTTTCCGATGAATCGGCTTCCGGTTGTCGGGAGCGATACGCTCATCAGCTGACGAAAGGTCTCTTTTCCATTTGCAATCGATTTGAAAAATTGTTTTCTGATTCTGATTGTTTTTTTAGCTTTGAAACAAATGAATAAATAAATAAGAGAGGCGAGCTCTCCGATGACAGATGAAATCATGGCTCCGGCTGCGGCATATTCAATCCCGTACGGCAGAAACACTGTCGTGCAGACCGCGACAAGTGAAATCCGCACAATCTGCTCAAGCACTTGGGAAAATGCCAGCGGGTTCATATTCTGCCTGCCCTGAAAATAACCGCGCAGCACGCTGGAGATTGCGATAATCGGCACGACGGGCGTAATCGCCAGAAGCGGGTAAACCGTGCGTTGATCAGTCAGCATCGTTTCCGCCATAATCGGCGCAAAGCATAAAAACAGCGGCGTGAAGATGAGACTTAATATCCCGGTGATGGTAAGCGACATCACTAAAATGTGTTTCATTTTCTGCCGGTCCCCCCGGGCGCTTGCTTCAGCGACGAGCTTGCTGATGGCAACAGGGAGGCCGAATTGGGTCAAAGTGGTGGCCAAGAAAAATGTCGGGGCAGCCATCATGTACAATCCGACACCTTCTTCACCGATAAACCGGGCGATGACCACCCGATTGACAAAGCCGAGCATTCTTGTAATCATCCCCGCTGCGATGAGAATAAGAGTGCCCCTTAAAAAAGTCTGTTTTGCCATTTTATAACCCCTGCCTTCTCAAACTACCTGGAATCATATACAATAAAGATATGCGCCGATGTCGTCCGAGCATGACAAGTCTTCGAGAAAAAGGGAAAAAGGAGCGAGCGCCCATGGAGAAGCATCCCGCCGAAATGTATAAGGATCATTTGCGGCCTTTTTTGTACAGTAAACTTGAAGAGTTCAAAATTCTTGGATACGATGATGTTGAACACGAGAGTTTATGGTCATACCTAATACATAAAAAGTGGAAACAGAAAAAGGAAATGCCGCTGTATGAATTGGCCGGCGATATTTTATCAGTTAAAATTGGCGATTTTATGAACTATGCAACCGTTGAAGCTTTTAAGTCGTCTAATTGGCTGGAAAGCGATGAAGGTCAGGAAGCTTTGGATGAACTGCTGAGATAATGATTTGACGGCATAGGTTTAAGGAGGAAATACATAATGAAAAAAGGACGCTTGATTGCGTTTTTCCTGATTGTATTATTAATCGGCACAGGGCTGGGGTATTTTACAAAACCGGCTGCCAATAATATTACGTTAGGATTGGATTTACGCGGCGGGTTTGAAGTACTGTACGACGTGCAGCCCGTCAAAAAAGGCGATAAAATTACAAAAGACGTGCTCGTCAGCACGGTGCAGGCGCTGAACCGCCGGGCTAACGTTCTCGGCGTAAGCGAGCCGAACATTCAGATTGAAGGGAACAACCGCATCCGCGTACAGCTGGCGGGCGTCACGAATCAGAACAGGGCGCGCGAAATTCTCTCAACGGAAGCGCAGCTCTCATTCAGGGACACAAATGATAAAGAGCTTTTAAACGGCTCTGATCTCGTGGAAAACGGCGCGAAGCAGACTTTTGATCCGACAACGAACGAACCGATTGTCAGCGTGAAACTGAAGGATGCGGACAAGTTCGGAGAAGTGACGAAAAAGGTCAAGAAAATGGCGCCTAATAATCAGCTCGTCATCTGGCTCGATTATCAAAAAGGCGATTCATTTAAAAAAGAAGTCGGCAAAAAACATCCGAAATTTGTATCCGCTCCGAATGTGAGCAAGGAATTAAATACAAAGGATGTCACGATTGAAGGCCAGTTCACCGTTCAAAAAGCAAAGGACTTGGCCAATATTTTAAACGCGGGCGCACTGCCTGTGAAACTGACCGAAAAATACTCTACCTCAGTAGGGGCACAATTCGGACAGCAGGCTTTACATGATACGGTCGAGGCCGGCATCATCGGGATTGCAATTGTTTTCTTATTTATGCTGCTTTATTACAGACTGCCGGGACTCATAGCGGTCATTACGCTTTCTGTATACGTGTATATTACGCTGCAAGTGTTTGACTGGATGCAGGCTGTGCTGACTTTGCCGGGTATTGCGGCGCTCATTTTGGGTGTCGGGATGGCGGTTGACGCCAACATTATCACCTATGAACGGATAAAAGAAGAGCTGAAACTCGGCAAATCCGTCCGCTCGGCTTTCCGTTCAGGAAACAGACGGTCATTTGCGACGATCTTCGATGCGAATATCACAACGATCATCGCAGCGGTCGTGCTCTTTATTTTCGGGACAAGCTCTGTAAAAGGGTTTGCGACGATGCTGATCTTGTCAATACTGACAAGCTTTATCACAGCTGTCTTCCTTTCAAGATTCCTGCTCGGACTTCTTGTGGAAAGCAGATGGCTTGACCGGAAAAAAGGCTGGTTCGGCGTCAAGAAAAAACACATTATGGATATTCAGAAGACCGACGAAAATACTGAACCGCATACGGCATTCCAGAAATGGGATTTCACGAGCAAACGAAAATACTTCTTTATTTTCTCAAGCGCTGTAACCGTTGCGGGAATTATCATCTTGCTGATCTTTAAGCTCAACCTGGGAATCGATTTTGCAAGCGGTGCGCGGATTGACGTGCAGAGCAATCATGCTTTGACGGCGCAGCAGGTTGAAAAAGATTTTGACTCTCTCGGCATGGATCCGGAAAACATCGTGCTCTCGGGTAAAGAGAACCATGTTGCCGCAGCCCGGTTTGTCGGAGAGCCATCTAAAGAAAAGATCGCTGAAATCAAAACGTACTTTAAGGATAAATACGGAGCTGAACCGAATGTCAGCACGGTATCGCCGACAGTCGGAAAAGAACTGGCCCGTAATGCCTTATATGCTGTCGCCATTGCATCAATCGGCATCATTATTTACGTGTCAATCCGTTTCGAGTACAGAATGGCTATCGCCGCGATTGTATCCCTGCTGTATGACGCTTTCTTTATCGTCGCGTTTTTCAGCATTACAAGGCTTGAGGTCGACGTCACCTTTATCGCCGCTATTCTCACCATAATCGGTTACTCGATAAATGATACGATCGTTACATTTGACCGGATACGCGAGCAGATGAAAAAACGCAAGCCGAAGTCATTTGCCGATCTGGAACACATTGTGAATCTGAGTTTGCAGCAAACCTTTACACGCTCGATCAATACGGTCTTAACCGTTGTGATTGTAGTCGTCGTGCTGCTTATTTTAGGCTCATCGTCAATTACGAACTTCTCAGTCGCCTTATTGGTCGGTTTATTGACGGGTGTTTATTCTTCTCTTTACATCGCTTCACAGCTGTGGCTTGTATGGAAAGGAAAAGAATTTAAAGGGAAAAAATCAATCGAAGAGTAAAATGGGAACAGGCTGTCTTGCAGAAGGCAGCCTGTTTTTTAGGCTGCGTTGAACTTAAAACCTGCATTTGCTATAATGACATACGCTTACATAATCAATCATCATTGTAAAAACATGTAGGAGGGTTCTTATGAATGTTCGTGAGTCGGAACTTCCGGGCATCGGCCAGAAAGTCGAAATCATTACGAAAAATCATGATAAAATCAGTATTATTCTTCATGATGACGGCAGAAGAGAGCTCTATTACTTCGATGAGAAAGACTATGACGAGTGCTTGGCATCCGTTGAATTTAACGATGAAGAGGCGAGGCAGATTTCCGCTATTTTAGGCGGGATGACGTATAAGCCGAAAGCGCTGGAATCTGTGGAAGTTGCACTTGATGATCTCGTTATTGAGTGGTTTAAAGCCGAATCCCGCGCACCGGCTGTCAGCCGCACAATCGGAGATTTGGATATCAAGAAGCATTACAACGTCCAGATTATTGCGATCGTTAAGAAAAACCGGCAAAAACAGCTGAGCCCCGGCATTGATACTGTGATTGAAGAAGGGGACACCCTCGTCTTATCCGGTGAAAGAAGCGGATTGAAAAGGCTGGTCCGTGAGCAGTTAACGGCCCGGATTTCCTGAGACCGGGGTTTAATCTCTGGAAAATGAGGGAAAAGATAAGAATTAATAATTGGGGGCTGACGTATGAATAAACAATGGACTATTATATTCGCTTTACTATTTACTCTGATTGTCGCCATTTTTGCTGTTATTAACGTGCGGGCGGTTGAAGTTGATTATCTGTTCGGCACCGCTGAATGGCCGCTGATTTTAGTCATTTTGGGCTCTGTGTTAATGGGAGCGCTGATCGTATTTTCAGCCGGTATATTTCAAGTGATGAAGCTGAAGCGGGAAATTAAAATGCTGCGGAAAGAAAACAGATCCGCCGCTGAATTGCCGGCTGATCCGGACGGCAGAAAACCGGCCGCGCCGCCGGAAGAAATATTGGAAGAGAAAAAAGGATCAGAATAACATTTGAAACCCCTCAGTCCGCTCTAGTATAATAGGGTGGTTGAGGGGTGAATTTATGTTAGCGTCAAAAATGCGCTGGGAAATCCAGCAGCCGGATCAGGAAAAGGTCAAATCACTCACAGAACAATTGGACATAACACCTCTTGTGGCATCGCTGCTTGTAAAAAGAGGTTTTGATACTGCCGAAAGCGCAAGGCATTTTTTACATACAAAGGATGCAGACTTTTATGACCCGTATGAATTAAAAGGAATGCGGGAAGCAGTTGATCGGATAAAGCTGGCGGTTTCTCAAGGGGAACCGATTATGATTTACGGAGATTACGATGCAGACGGCGTTACAAGCACGTCGGTGATGCTGACGGCACTCAGACAGCTGTCGGCGGACGTTGACTTTTATATTCCCGACCGTTTCACAGAAGGCTACGGCCCGAATGAACAAGCTTTCCGCTCCATAAAAGAGCGGGGATTTTCGCTGATCATTACAGTGGATACGGGAATCGCCGCCGTCCATGAAGCTGAAGTCGCAAAAGAGCTGGGCTTAGACGTCATTATTACCGACCACCATGAGCCGGGACCCGAGCTTCCCGACGTATTCGCGATCATCCACCCGAAGCAGCCGGGCTGCAGCTACCCGTTTAAAGAATTGGCCGGCGTCGGTGTGGCGTTTAAGCTTGCCCACGCGCTTACGGGTTCTTTGCCGGAAGCTATGCTGGACTTAGCGGCCATCGGTACGGTTGCGGATCTGGTGCCGCTGCATGATGAAAACAGATTAATTGCGTCACTTGGGATCGAAAAGCTTCGGACGACAAATCGGCCGGGTCTCAAAGCTCTGATTAAGCTTTCCGGCGGGGATATCGGACAAGCTGATGAGGAAACGGTCGGGTTTCAGGTTGCACCGAGGCTGAATGCCGTCGGAAGAATAGAACAGGCTGATCCCGCCGTGCATCTGCTGATGACCGAAGACCAGTTTGAAGCGGAGGAATTGGCTTCGGATATTGACAGGCTGAATAAGGAACGCCAGAAAATGGTGAAAACCATGACCGAAGAGGCTGTTGAAATGGTTCAGCAGCAAGACGGAAACCCGTCTGCCATTGTAGTGGCAAAAGCCGGCTGGAACCCGGGGGTTGTCGGTATTGTCGCATCGAAGCTCGCTGAACGTTTTTATCGCCCCGCTGTCGTGCTGGGGATAGATGAGGAGCAGGGAATCGCTAAAGGATCGGCACGAAGCATCAGGGGTTTCAACCTTTTTACGAGCCTTTCACAGTGCAGAGACATTCTCCCTCATTTCGGCGGGCATCCGATGGCCGCAGGAATGACTTTAAAGGCTGAAGATGTGCCGGATTTAAGAGACAGGCTGAATCAATTGGCTGAAGAAACCCTTACGGAAGAGGATTTTATCCCGATTCAGGAGATTGATCTTGTCTGCGGCGTCGAAGACATAACCGTTGAAAGCATTACAGAATTGAATATGCTCTCGCCGTTCGGCATGCTTAACCCTAAACCGCATGTCATGGTGGAAAACGCCGTGCTTGATGAAGTGCGCCTGATCGGAGCGAATAAAAATCACGTGAAAATGACGGTGAAAAATGATGCCGCCGTTCTCGACTGCGTCGGCTTTAACCAAGGAGAGCTGGAAGCCGGAATTGTTCCCGGATCAGCGATTTCCATTGTCGGCGAAATGTCTATTAATGAATGGAACAACAGAAAGAAACCCCAGCTGATGATTAAAGACGCTGCGGTGCTGGAATGGCAGCTTTTTGATATCAGAGGCAAGCGGACGTGGGAAGATACGGTTGCTGCGCTGCCGAAGGAAAAACGGGTGCTCATCAGTTTTAACGAAAAAACTGTCCGAAAACTCCGTGGCGAAGAGCTGCCGGACGAGCTGGCTCAGATCACGTCGGAATCCGAGGCGGAGGCTCTTCCGCTTGACGGAAAGTATGCCGTCTTTCTGGATGTGCCGCCGTCAGAGGAGCGGCTCAAGCGTTTGCTTGACGGGAAGAAGCCGGAACGGATTTATTTTGTTTTTATCAATCATGAAGAACATTTTCTGTCCTCATTTCCATCGCGGAGTGATTTCAAGTGGTTTTACGCATTTCTCTTGAAAAGGGGCAATTTTGACTTAAGTAAGCATGGTTCGGAGCTTGCGAGACACAAAGGATGGTCAATTGACACAATCAATTTCATGACAAAGGTGTTTTTTGATCTCGGTTTTGTTAAAATAGAAGATGGTGTGCTGTCTGTCGTGAGCGGCGCGAAAAAACGCGACCTCGCAGATTCGCAAACCTACCAGGTAAAACAGCAGCTGATGGAATTAGACCAGAAGCTCAATTATTCCGCGGCCCATGAGCTGAAGGAATGGCTGAATAAGCTGATGAACCAAGGTTCAGAGGCTTATGAAAGTACGAGGAGGACATAGAACAGATGGATCTTAAAAAATACGTAACAATTGTGCCCGATTACCCGAAAGAAGGCGTACAATTTAAAGATATTACGACATTGATGGACAAAGGCGACGTATACCGTTACGCCACTGACCAAATTGTTGAATATGCAAAAGAAAAAGAAATTGACTTAGTTGTCGGACCTGAAGCCCGCGGCTTTATTATCGGCTGTCCGGTTGCATACGCTCTCGGAGTCGGTTTTGCGCCGGTTCGGAAAGAAGGAAAACTTCCGCGTGAAGTCATTAAAGTCGATTACGGTTTGGAGTACGGAAAAGACGTACTGACGATTCATAAAGATGCGATCCTGCCGGGACAGCGCGTGCTGATTACTGATGACTTGCTTGCAACAGGCGGCACGATCGAAGCAACGATTAAGCTTGTCGAAGAACTGGGCGGCGTCGTAGCCGGTATTGCATTCTTAATCGAGCTTTCTTACCTTGACGGCAGAGACAAGCTTGACGATTACGATATTTTAACATTAATGAAATATTAACCGCATATGGAAAAAAGCACTCGTGTCAGGGTGCTTTTTTCCTATTATTTCATCATCCTGACAGATTCTTTAGGTGTTTTGAACTTCTGCCCTTTACATCTCTCGTTTTTTTCTTGATAATAAACTAATACAGTTTACATTTAAAAAAGGTGATTCCATGGCGAACGAACAAGTATTGACTGCCGAGCAAGTAATAGATAAAGCGCGCACGTATCTGCCGGAGGAGCAGATTGCGTTTGTTGAGAAAGCTTACCTGTATGCGCAAGACGCGCATCGCGAACAGTACCGCAAATCAGGTGAGCCGTACATCATTCATCCGATTCAGGTTGCGGGAATCCTCGTCGATCTGGAAATGGACCCTTCCACGATTGCGGGCGGTTTTCTGCATGATGTGGTGGAAGACACGGATGTCACCCTCGATGACCTGAAGGAAGCATTTTCTGAAGAAGTGGCGATGCTTGTCGACGGTGTAACGAAGCTCGGTAAAATTAAATATAAATCTCAAGAAGAGCAGCAGGCGGAAAACCACCGAAAAATGTTTGTCGCTATGGCTCAGGATATCAGAGTCATATTGATCAAGCTGGCGGATCGCCTTCATAATATGCGGACGTTAAAGCATCTTCCGCAGGAAAAACAGCGGAGAATTTCAAATGAGACGCTGGAAATTTTCGCTCCGCTGGCACATCGGCTCGGGATTTCGAAAATTAAATGGGAGCTTGAAGACACCGCTCTCCGTTATTTGAATCCTCAGCAATACTACAGAATCGTCAACCTCATGAAGAAAAAGCGCGCGGAACGCGAACTTTATGTCGATGAGGTTGTCAATGAAGTGAAAAAACGCGTCGAAGAAGTGAATATCAAAGCGGACTTTTCAGGCCGTCCGAAGCACATCTACAGCATTTACCGCAAGATGGCGCTGCAAAATAAACAGTTCAATGAAATATATGATCTGCTCGCCGTCCGTATTCTTGTCGGAAGCATTAAAGACTGCTACGCCGTACTCGGCATTATTCATACGTGCTGGAAGCCGATGCCGGGCAGATTCAAGGATTATATTGCGATGCCTAAGCCGAATATGTATCAGTCCCTGCATACAACCGTAATCGGGCCTAAAGGCGATCCGCTGGAAGTGCAGATCAGAACATTTGAGATGCATGAGATCGCTGAATACGGGGTGGCCGCGCACTGGGCATATAAAGAAGGCAAGGCTGCAAACGAAGAAGCGACATTTGAGAAAAAACTGTCCTGGTTCCGCGAAATTCTGGAATTCCAAAACGAGTCTACCGACGCGGAAGAATTTATGGAATCGCTGAAAATCGATCTGTTTTCTGACATGGTATACGTATTTACGCCAAAAGGTGATGTCATTGAACTGCCGTCAGGCTCTGTGCCGATTGATTTTTCCTACAGGATTCACTCGGAAATCGGCAATAAGACAATCGGAGCGAAAGTGAACGGGAAAATGGTGACGCTTGACCATAAGCTCCGGACGGGCGACATCGTTGAAATCCTGACGTCCAAGCATTCGTACGGACCGAGCCAAGACTGGGTCAAACTCGCTCAGACGTCGCAGGCCAAACACAAAATCCGCCAGTTCTTTAAGAAACAGCGCCGTGAAGAAAACGTCGAAAAAGGCCGTGAACTTGTCGAGAAAGAAATTAAAAATCTTGATTTTGAAGTGAAGGATGTTTTAACGCTCGAAAACCTTCAAAAGGTTGCCGACAAGTTTAATTTCTCAAATGAAGAGGATATGTACGCGGCTGTCGGGTATAACGGCATTACCGCTTTGCAGGTGGCCAACAGGCTCACTGAAAAAGAACGGAAGCAGCGTGATCAGGAAGAGCAGGAAAAAATCGTTCAGGAAGTCGCTTCCGAGCCGAAACAGTACCCGCAAGGAAGGAAACGGGAAGCGGGTGTGCGCGTGAAAGGCATCGACAACCTTCTCGTCCGTTTGTCGAAATGCTGTAATCCCGTGCCCGGAGACCATATTGTCGGTTTTATTACAAAAGGCCGCGGTGTATCCGTTCACCGCGATGACTGTCCGAATGTAAAAACGAATGAAGCGCAGGAACGTCTGATCCCTGTTGAATGGGAGCATGAATCACAGGTTCAAAGACGCAAGGAATATAACGTTGAGATTGAGATTTTGGGGTATGACCGTCTCGGGCTGTTAAATGAAGTGCTCCAGGCCGTAAATGAAACGAAAACCAACATCTCGTCTGTATCCGGCAAATCCGACCGCAATAAAGTCGCTACGATTCATATGGCGATTTTTATTCAGAACATCAATCATCTGCATAAAGTGGTCGAGCGGATTAAGCAGATCAGAGACATCTATTCAGTCCGACGGGTTATGAACTAAAAGGAGCTTGCTATGAAATTAGTTGTTCAGCGTGTAACAGAAGCGAGTGTGACGGTTGACGGCGCTGTCGCCGGCCGGATCGGACCCGGTATTATGGCGCTTGTCGGTGTCACTCATGAAGATACAGAGGAAGATGCCGCTTACTTGGCGGATAAAATCGTGAATCTCCGGATTTTTGAGGACGAAAGCGGTAAGATGAATTTATCGCTTTTAGATACGGGCGGAGAGATTTTATCAGTTTCCCAGTTTACGCTTTACGGCGAAACGAAGAAAGGGAGACGTCCGAATTTTATGAATGCGGCCAAACCGGATCAGGCTCTGCTCCTTTATGAAAAGTGGAACGAACTTCTTCGGGAAAAGGGAGTCAAAGTTGAAACGGGAATATTCGGGGCCATGATGGATGTTCAGCTGACGAATTCCGGGCCCGTTACATTGATTATGGATTCTAAACAATAAAAAAGCTGCCGTTCGGCAGCTTTTTTTATGATTGAAAATAATGTTCCAATCCGCTTTCAATTCCGTCTGTCACTTTTTCCTGGTAAGAGCCGCTATGTATGATTGTTTCTTCTTGCGGTTGACTGAGATAGCCGAGCTCATACAGCATGGCAGGCCGTTTGTTTTCCCTCAGGACGTAATAATCTCCAAACAGAACGCCGCGATCAGGAATAGGTGAACGCTTCACTACTTCAGAATGGACGTCTGAGGCAAGCTGGCGGTCCTTAGACGGACTGTAATAATAAGCCGTGCTTCCTCTCGTTGACGTATCGGCATAGCTGTCATAGTGGATGCTGATAAAGGCATCCGCATTCCGGTAATGGGACGTTGAAACCCTGGCCTGCAGGCTGATAAATGTATCATCCTGCCTTGTGATATACACGTTTGCCCCGGCCGCTCTCAATTTTCCGGCTAACAGCTTAGCTGTTTTAATCGTTACGTTTTTTTCAAACTTTCCGGAGTAGCCGATCGTTCCGCTGTCTTTTCCTCCGTGTCCGGGATCAACGACGATCGTTTTGTTTTTGAGCGATCCGCTGCCGCCTGACGTGTTGGGAGAAGGTGCTTCTCCTGTTTCTTCACCGCTTTTTGACGTTTGCACGACCCAGTTTGCCACATATGCCGTTTGCCCGTTTTCCAGCCGGACTTCATACCACTTGCCGCTTGAACCGACAATCGGATAGGCTGCGCCTTTATCCGCTCTTTTTACGATAGAAGCGGAAGTCGAGGCTGAGCTTCTTAGGTTGGTGCCGCCGTAAACGATATACGCTTTTTTCGAGGAGCCTGAGCCCTCAGAGCCGTCTCCCGATTCGGACGGGGTGTCCGATGAGTCGGAATCCTTTATGATGTAGTGGCTTGCTGCCCAGCCTTTTTGCCCGTTTGCTTCAATTTTCAGCCAGCCGTGGTCTTCGCTTAAGATGGAAACCTTTGTTCCGCGTGATAATTTAGTGATAATCGCTGAATCATGTGACGCTGCACTTCTGACATTCAATGAAGAAACGCCTACCGTCCCGTTCTTTGAACCGTTTTGGGACGAAGTTGCTTTCGAATCCGATCCGCCGCTGTCCGCGGTGACGTATTCGGAAGAAACCCACCCGCTTGTGCCTTGATAAGAAATATTCACCCAGCCGCTGTTCTTGTCCAGCACAGAAGCATGTGCGCCTTGCGGAAGTTTGCCGATGACTTCATATGATGTCCCCGGGCCTTTTCTGATGCGGAGATCAGGGTCGTTGG
This sequence comes from Bacillus sp. BACIII, assembly GCF_057836745.1. Lineage (NCBI taxonomy): Bacteria > Bacillati > Bacillota > Bacilli > Caryophanales > Bacillaceae > Bacillus > Bacillus sp. BACIII. Next base: position 407,682 of record NZ_CM174437.1, read on the forward strand.
AAGTGACCGTTCCGCTTGTGGCGGATGAATGGTCTGCTCCTCCGGCTGTTTTTGATATCAGCCAGGAAACGACCCATCCGGTCTTACCGGGACTCAGCTGAAGCTGTACCCAGTCTCCCTCTTCTTTTGTGATCGGGTATCTTTCCCCTTTTTTCACTTCAGCCTTTATTCCATAGCTCAGGCCGGGACCGCCTCTGACATTGATCTTGTCTGTCGCGATAACCGCTTCTCCCTCAGCGGCGATTGCGGTATGAAATGACGGAAGAAGTGCCGTGATGATGACGCCGCATAAAATAAGAGCAAGAGTTTTCTTATTCATGGCTGTCCTCCTTTCTGAACTAACTAAAATACATTCTTGTATAATATCGTATTTTCCTTGTTGAATGTTAAATAAAAATAAAATGGTTTGTTTATACTAGTTGTAAATACAGCGAAAAGGTGTGCAAATCATGAAATATCAACCAAAAATGGGACGCGCCCTGCACGATGCGGAAGGAAATCTGCACTTCAGTGATCAGAGCGATAAAGAGAAGGCGGGTTTTCTTGAAGAGACGGCGACGGAGTTCGGTCTTTTATCGAAAGATGCAGTCGCAAGGAAAAACAGACGGAATAAAACTTGACAGGGGAGTGCAATCCCATTATTATAATAGAAATTGATGTACATAAGTCAAAATAACGATTTTGAACCGATAATGGAGAAGAGTAGGTCAGAATGCATGGAGAAGAGAGGAACCGTCCCGGGCTGAAAGCGGATCCGCACTGCATCTTTCTCGAAACAACACTCCGGAGGTTCCCTGCTGAACGCTTTAGCGAGTCATTAGGCAGCGGACGTGAACCTGCGTTAACGGTCAGAGCGGGGATGCTTCAGCATTCCAACTAGGGTGGCACCACGGGTATAACTCTCGTCCCTACTATACATGTATAGTAGGAGCGGGGGTTTTTTTATTTGAAGAAAGACATTAAGGAGGCCTGTTACATGGCATATCACATTCCAAGAGGCACACAGGACATACTGCCGGGTGAATCAGACAGATGGCAGTTCGTCGAACAAATTATGAGAGAGACGTGCCGCACTTATCAATATAAAGAAATCCGCACGCCGATTTTCGAGCATACGGAATTGTTCGCAAGAGGCGTCGGTGAATCTACAGATATCGTGCAGAAAGAAATGTACACGTTTGAAGACCGTAAAGGGAGAAGCCTGACGCTTCGGCCGGAAGGAACAGCTGCCGCAGTCCGCGCGTTCAATGAAAATAAATTATTTGCGAACCCGGTGCAGCCGACGAAGCTGTATTATGTCGGACCGATGTTCCGTTATGAACGTCCGCAGACGGGGCGCTTCCGCCAATTCTATCAATTCGGAATTGAAGCGATCGGCTCCAAAGATCCGGCTGTGGATGCAGAAGTCATTGCGCTTGCGATGAGTATTTACCGTAAAGCCGGTTTGAAAAATGTCAAGCTTGTGCTGAACAGCCTCGGTGACCAGGAGAGCCGCAAAGCCTACCGTGAAGCACTCGTCAAACATTTTGAACCGCGCATCGGAGAATTTTGCTCAGACTGCCAGTCACGCCTGCACACAAACCCGCTCCGAATTCTTGATTGCAAGAAAGACAGAGAACATGAACTGATGAAATCGGCACCATCCATTCTTGATTACTTAAATGAAGAATCAGCCGCTTATTTTGAGAAGGTCAAACAATACTTAAACGATCTCGGCATCCCGTTTGAAATTGATCCGAACCTTGTCAGAGGGCTTGATTACTACAATCATACCGCGTTTGAAATCATGAGCAACGCCGAAGGTTTCGGAGCGATTACAACACTTGCCGGAGGGGGGCGCTATGACGGGCTTGTTGAACAGATCGGCGGACCTGAAGCGCCGGGTATCGGATTTGCGATGAGCATCGAACGTCTGCTGGCAGCCATTGACGCTGAGAAAGCAGAGCTTCCCGTCAATCAGGGGATTGACTGCTATATCGTGACGCTCGGAGAAAAAGCGAAGGATTATTCCGTTTCCCTCGTGTACAAACTGAGAGAAGCGGGCATCTCAAGTGAAATCGATTATGAAAACAAAAAAATGAAGGGCCAATTCAAAACAGCTGACCGTCTCGGCGCACGCTTTATCGCGATTTTAGGGGAAGATGAACTTGCCCAAAATAAAATCAATGTAAAAGATGCGGAAACAGGCGAGCAGCGTGAAGTGTTGTTAGACGAGCTGATACAAGTGTTAAAGGCAGATCAAAAGCAGTGAAGGAGAGGAACGCTATGTTTGGAAGAACATATTATTGTGGCGAGATAACTGAAAAAGCGATTGGCGAAACCGTCAAACTGAAAGGGTGGGTGCAGAAACGGCGCGATCTCGGCGGCTTGATTTTCATTGATTTGCGCGACCGTTCGGGTATTGTGCAAGTCGTGTTCAATCCTGACGTCTCGAAAGAAGCTCTTGCCGCGGCAGAAGCAATCAGAAACGAATATGTGCTTGATATCGAAGGCACGGTTTCTGCCCGTGAAGAAGGCACGGTGAACCCTAACCTGAAAACCGGTAAAATTGAAATTAAAGCCGAAGCAGTGACGGTGCTCAGCACGGCGAAAACGCCGCCGTTTCCGATCAGTGACCAGGCGGCTGACGTTTCTGAAGACGTCCGGTTAAAACACCGCTATTTGGATTTGCGCCGCCCGGCGATGTTTCAAACATTGCAAATGCGCCATCAAGTCACAAAATCCATCCGCCATTTCTTGGATGAAAACGGATTTCTTGATATTGAAACCCCGATTTTAACGAAAAGCTCTCCGGAAGGCGCCCGTGATTACTTGGTGCCGAGCCGGGTGCATGAAGGGGAATTTTACGCTCTTCCGCAATCGCCGCAGATTTTTAAACAGCTTCTGATGGTATCTGGCTTTGAACGGTATTATCAAGTGGCCCGCTGTTTCCGCGATGAAGACCTGCGTGCCGACCGCCAGCCGGAATTTACGCAGATTGATATCGAAATGTCCTTTATGAGTCAAGAAGACATCATGGCTCTGGCGGAAAAGATGATGGCGAAGGTCGTGCTCGAAACAAAAGGCGTCGAAGTATCGCTGCCGCTTCCGCGAATGACATATGAAGAAGCGATGAACAGCTACGGTTCCGACAAGCCTGACACACGCTTCGGCATGCTGCTGACGGACGTATCAGACATTGTGAAAGATACTGAATTTAAGGTGTTCTCATCAGCTGTAGCCAACGGCGGTGTTGTAAAAGCGATCAATGTTAAAGGCGCTGCCGGCGACTACTCCAGAAAAGATATTGATGCGCTCGGCGTTTTCGCCGGAAATTACGGCGCGAAAGGTCTCGCTTGGGTCAAAGTTGAAGCTGACGGCGTAAAAGGCCCGATTGCGAAATTCTTTGATGATGAGAAGCAGGCAAAACTGGCTGAAGCGCTGGATGCTTCTGAAGGCGATCTGCTCCTGTTCGGCGCTGATAAGTTTGAGGTTGTGGCTCAATCCCTCGGTGCGCTGCGCTTAAAGCTCGGTAAAGAACGCGGGCTGATTGACGAAAGCCTCTTCAACTTCCTGTGGGTTGTGGACTGGCCGTTATTGGAGCATGACGAGGAAGAAGGCCGTTTCTATGCGGCTCACCATCCGTTTACTATGCCTGTCCGTGAAGACCTTGATCTGATTGAAACAGCGCCTGAAGATATGAAGGCGCAGGCTTACGACCTTGTCTTAAACGGTTATGAACTCGGCGGAGGCTCCATCCGGATTTTTGAAAAGGACGTTCAGGAAAAAATGTTCGGGCTTCTCGGCTTTACACAAGAAGAAGCGGAAGAGGAGTTCGGATACCTTCTTGAAGCCTTTGAATACGGCGCTCCTCCGCACGGCGGCATCGCGCTCGGTCTGGACCGTATCGTTATGCTTCTTGCAGGCCGTACAAACTTAAGAGATACGATCGCTTTCCCGAAAACGGCAAGCGCAAGCTGCCTTCTTACGGAAGCGCCCGGCGAAGTGAGCGACGCCCAGCTTGAAGAACTTCACCTTTCTGTCAAAAGAAAAGTGAAACAGTAAAGATCAGCAGTTTGTTTCTTGAAAATCAAAATCTGCTGTGATATGATTTTGACAAGTTAAATAAAGTCCTGATGTGTTAGTTGTACACCTAGTTTTGACCGAACATTTTTTTGCTTTGGGAGCCCGTATTTTTAAATGGCGTACATGCCTCTTTTCATTCGGTAAAGAGGACTTACAAGATTTGAAAAAGGGCACCCACCTGCTGAGAGCGGGTTCAAAACGAAGGAAAGCTGCAACGGCACAATTGGGACTTTATTTTTTGTGCGCTGAAACCAGCGGCTTTTTGACAAGCCGAGTTTATAAAACCAGAATGTGGAGTGAGGTTCTTGTTACATCAGTTTTCCAGAAATGAGCTAGCGATTGGAAAAGAAGGGCTGGACACGTTAAAAAACAGCACGGTGGCCGTTCTCGGCGTCGGCGGAGTCGGTTCATTCGCAGCCGAAGCACTGGCGAGGTCCGGAGTGGGACGGATCGTCCTTGTCGATAAAGATGATGTTGACATTACAAACGTAAACCGCCAGCTGCATGCGCTCTTGTCGACGGTGGGACAGCCGAAAACGGACTTGATGAAAGCGCGGATCGCGGATATTAATCCGGATTGCGATGTCGTCGCCTTAAAAATGTTTTATACAGAAGAGACATATGAGCAGTTCTTTGAGTATCCGCTCGATTACGTCATTGACGCGTCGGATACGATTCATTATAAAATTCATCTGATGAAAGAATGTCTGAAACGGGATGTTCCGCTGATTTCGAGCATGGGAGCGGCGAATAAAACAGACCCGACACGCTTTCAGATTGCTGATATTTCAAAAACCCATACTGATCCGATTGCCAAAGTCGTCCGCACAAGGCTTCGTAAAGAGGGCATTAAAAAAGGCGTACAGGTCATTTTTTCTGATGAAAGCCCGATCGTCATCCGTGAAGACGTCAGAAAAGAAGTCGGGAATGATGAAGCGAAAATCCGCAAAGCGCAAATGCCGCCGTCTTCCAACGCCTGGGTTCCGTCAGTGGCCGGCCTGATTATGGGCGGACATGTCGTGATGGAGCTCTTAAAGGACATCAAGATTAAACGGGTTAAAGATAAATAAAAAGAAAAACAGCCTTCATTAAGAAAGGCTGTTTTTTTATTTGAATCCGCCGCCTGTGCGGACGGTCTGGCCAGTATCAAACAAAAAAGACAAGAACACATGGAGTGTCCTTGCCCGGTTATTTTTTCTTCATCAGTTTTTCATACACTTGCTTTATGGCGGCTTCAAATTTCCCCGTTTGTTTCGGTTTATAGTATTGCTTGTTTTTTAACGGATCGGGCAAATATTGCTGTTCGACCCATCCGTTCTCGAAATCGTGAGGATATTGATAGCCGATCCCGCGTCCTAGCTCTTGGGCCCCTTTATAGTGGGCGTCTTTTAAATGTTTCGGCACATCGCCGATTTTACCCGCTCTGATATCTTTAAGCGCCTCATCAACGGCTGAGATGGCGGAGTTTGATTTTGGCGAGAGGCATAATTCGATGACCGCATTGGCCAGCGGAATTCTCGCTTCCGGAAAGCCGATCCGTTCTGCGGTCTGAATCGCGCTCAGCACCCGGGGGCCTGCCTGGGGGCTTGCGAGGCCGATATCCTCATAGGCGATCACGAGAAGCCTTCTTGATATGCTTTCAAGGTCGCCGGCTTCGATCAGACGGGCCAAATAATGAAGGGCTGCGTTTGCGTCAGAGCCCCGGATTGATTTTTGGAACGCGGATAAGACGTCATAGTGCGCATCTCCGTCTTTATCATGGGTATAGCTTTTTTTCTGCAGACATTCCTCCGCTGTTTCCCGTGTAATCCGGATCGTGCCGTCGCTTGATTCCTTTGTGGAGAGCACGGCAAGCTCCAGCGCGTTCAAAGCGGAGCGGACGTCTCCTCCGCACCCTTGCGCGAAATGATCCATCGCATCGCCGTCCACCGAAACGCTGTAGGAACCGAGTCCGCGGTGTTCATCTGTAAGCGCTCTTTTCAATGCCTGCTTGATCAGATCGGGTGTTAACGGTTCGAGCTCGAATATCTGGGTCCGGCTTCTGATCGCCGGGTTAATGGCATGATAAGGATTGGCGGTCGTTGCGCCGATTAAAATAATCATGCCGTTTTCTAAATAGGGCAGCAGAAAATCCTGTTTCCCCTTATCAAGCCTGTGCACTTCATCAAGGATTAAAATGACCTGGCCTGACATTTTCGCTTCCTGTACGACAATCTCCATGTCTTTTTTATTATGAATGACGGCATTCAATTTCCTGAAGGCGATGCTTGTCGATCCTGCGATCGCCGTGGCGATGGACGTTTTTCCGATGCCCGGCGGACCGTACAGGATCATGGAGGATAAGTGCTTTGCACGCACCATTCTGCCGATGATTTTATCTTCTTTGACCAGATGTTCCTGGCCGATAATGTCTTCGATATTGGCAGGCCGCATCCGATACGCCAGTGGTTTCATGAACATCTCTCCTTACATATACAGGGTAACGGAAAACGGACGATTAGAAAAGCGAATTGCGGCAGGCCCCGTGTTTCAATGAAAATTAGGATAAGTTATGTTATAATAACAGTTGGTCTATAAGATACTAAACAGATTATTCATATCCATTTACTTGTATAAATTAACAATTAGAATTGACTGGGGTGTTCATATTGAAAATATCGACAAAGGGAAGATACGGGCTCACCATTATGATCGAATTGGCGAAAAAGCACGGAGACGGTCCGACGTCGCTCAAAAGCATCGCCCAAACAAACAGCCTTTCTGAGCATTACTTGGAACAGCTTGTATCACCGCTTAGAAACGCCGGACTCGTAAAAAGCATCAGAGGCGCTTACGGGGGTTATGTGCTCGGCGGGCAGCCTGAAGAGATCACGGCCGGAGATATTATCAGAGTGCTGGAAGGACCGATCAGCCCGGTGGAAGTTCTTGAGGATGAAGAGCCTGCCAAGCGGGAGCTGTGGATCCGCATCCGCGACGCCGTAAAAGACGTGCTGGACAGCACGACGTTAGAAGACCTTGCGAGCTACACGGACGGCGAGCAGGAAGCCTATATGTTCTATATTTAAACCAGAGGTGTAAAAAACAATGGAACGGATTTATTTAGATCACGCCGCGACTTCCCCGATGGATGAGCGTGTGCTTGAAAAAATGAAGCCGCATTTCTTCGGCAGCTTCGGAAACCCGTCAAGCATCCATTCATTTGGAAGAGAGTCCCGGAAATGGGTCGACGAAGCGAGAGCGGACATCGCCCGTGAAATCAGTGCGAAAGAACAGGAAATCATTTTCACAAGCGGCGGCACGGAGGCTGATAATTTAGCGATTTTCGGAACGGCTGCCGCCCGGAAGAATGAAGGAAAGCATATCATTACGACCGCTGTTGAGCATCATGCTGTACTGCACGCTTGCGAAAAGCTGGAAGAAGACGGTTTTGAGGTGACATACCTCATCCCCGGCCCTTCAGGACGGATCAGTGCAAATCAGGTGAAAGAAGCGCTCCGTGATGATACAATCCTTGTTACCGTCATGTATGGCAATAACGAAGTCGGAACCATTCAGCCGATTGACGAAATCGGAGAGCTGTTAAGCGGGCATCAGGCCTATTTTCACACAGATGCCGTCCAGGCATTCGGTTATATGCCGATTGACGTGAAAAAAAGCAGAATTGACATGCTGTCTGTTTCCGGTCACAAGCTTAACGGGCCAAAAGGGACAGGCTTTTTATATGTAAATCAAGAGGTGAAGCTGTCACCGATTCTTCTCGGGGGAGAGCAGGAACGAAAGCGCCGCGCGGGGACGGAAAATGTACCGGGCATCGCCGGCTTAAAAGAAGCGGTCGTTCTTTCAAACCGTGAGCGGGAAGAGAAAACAGCGAAGTTTAAGGAGTTTAAAAACATCATCATGAGCACGCTGGAAAAAGCCGGCGTGACAGCGGAGGTGAACGGAGATGCCGAGAACTGCCTGCCTCATATTTTAAATCTTTACTTTCCCGGTGTGCCGGTGGAAGCGCTGCTGGTCAATCTTGACATGGAAGGCGTTGCCGTCTCCAGCGGATCCGCGTGTACGGCGGGATCCGTTCTTCCGTCCCATGTGCTTACGGCCATGTTCGGAAGTGAAAGCGGCAGACTGACCTCGTCAATCCGTCTCAGCTTCGGCCTCGGCAATACGGCGGAACAAATCGAAACAGCCGCCGAAAAGCTTGCCGACGTCGTTAAACGGCTTGCTTAAAACGGCGGACTTACGTTTTTAATGGAGTGAATGCAAATGGAAAAACGGCCGGAGAATACAAGAGTCGTAGTCGGCATGTCCGGCGGAGTGGACTCTTCTGTGGCGGCCCTTCTGCTGAAGGAGCAGGGCTACGATGTAATCGGAATCTTTATGAAAAACTGGGATGATACGGACGAAAACGGTTTTTGCACGGCGACGGAAGATTATGAAGACGTCATCCGGGTCTGCAACCAAATCGGAATTCCGTATTATGCCGTCAATTTTGAAAAGCAATATTGGGAAAAGGTATTTCAGTATTTCCTTGATGAATATAAAGCCGGAAGAACCCCTAATCCGGATGTCATGTGCAATAAAGAAATTAAGTTTAAGGCTTTCTTGGATCATGCTTTATCACTCGGCGCGGATTACCTTGCGACGGGCCATTACGCCCGTGTGGACAGAAGCACAGGTACAGTGCGCATGCTTCGCGGTCTGGATGAAAACAAGGACCAGACTTATTTTCTGAATCAGCTCAATCAGGAACAGCTCAGCAAAGTCATGTTCCCGATCGGTGATCTGCAAAAAAGCCGCGTGCGGGAAATCGCCAAAGAAGCGGAACTTGCGACAGCTGCGAAAAAAGACAGCACGGGCATCTGCTTTATCGGCGAACGCAACTTCAAAACGTTTCTCAGCCAATATCTCCCTGCTCAGCCGGGCGATATGATGACAATGGACGGAGAAGTAAAAGGGCGTCATGACGGACTGATGTATTATACGATCGGACAGCGCCACGGTTTAGGAATCGGCGGAAGCGGCGAGCCATGGTTCGCTGTCGGTAAAGATCTCGAGAAAAACATTCTGTATGTCGATCAGGGATTCCACAATCCGCTTCTGTATTCCGATAAGATCACGGCGACAAATGTCAGCTGGACGCGTCCCGGTCTGATGGACGGCGGCGAAATGACATGCACGGCGAAATTCCGCTACCGTCAGGAAGATCACAAAGTAACGGTGAAAATGACGGGTGCCGATGAAGCGGAAATCATTTTTGACGGGCAGGTCCGCGCCGTAACGCCGGGACAAGCCGTTGTTTTTTATGACGGAGAAGAGTGCCTCGGCGGCGGAACGATAGATGACGTTTATAAAGACGGAACAAAATTGTGGTACGTATAACACATGTAAAAAACCTCAACTCGCATGTTGGGGTTTTTTAGCGAAAGGAAGTTAAAAATGGATTATAATAAAATCGGAATTGATGCCATGCAGGAGGGCGATTTTGAAAAAGCGGCAGAAGCTTTCACGAAAGCGATTGAGGAAAACGGCCAAGATCCGGTGCCGTACATCAACTTCGCAAATCTGCTTTCTTCAGTGAACGAACTTGAACGCGCGCTTGCATTTTACAACAGAGCGCTTGAATTGGACAATTCAGCGGCGGCCGCTTATTACGGAGCAGGAAACGTATACGTGATGAAGGAATCGTTTTCCGAGGCGAAGGATATGTTTGAAAAAGCGCTTCGCTCCGGAATGGAAAACGGAGACTTGTTTTATATGCTCGGCACCGTTCTCGTCAAATTAGAGCAGCCGAAGCTTGCGCTGCCGTATTTGCAGCGGGCCGTTGAATTAAACGAAAATGACACGGAAGCGCGCTTCCAGTTCGGAATGTGTCTCGCAAACGAAGAAATGCTGGATGAAGCATTGGCGCAGTTTGAGACGGTGATTGAACAGGACCCAAGCCATGCGGACGCATTTTATAATGCCGGAGTCGCTTACGCTTACAAAGAAAATCGTGAAAAGGCGCTTGAGATGCTTGAAGGCGCAATCGGCATACAGCCTGATCATATGCTCGCGCTTCATGCGAAACAGCTTATCACTCAGTCATAACAAAAGGAGGGAAGGCTCGTGGATCAGCTGAACATCGAGGAACAGCCGTATGTAAAAGGCGTCATTCATACGGTCATTTACCACAATGACACCAACCTGTATACAGTGCTGAAAGTCAAGGTTGCAGAAACGTCTGAGGCGATCGAAGACAAGGTCGTATCCGTAACGGGCTACTTCCCTCTGCTGCAAGAAGATGAGACTTACACATTTTACGGAAAAACCGCCACACACCCCAAGTTCGGCCTGCAATTTCAGGCTGAACACTTTAAAAAAGAAATTCCGACCACAAAAGAAGGGATCATTCATTATTTATCAAGTGATCTGTTTGAAGGAATCGGAAAAAAAACCGCGGAAGAAATCGTCAAAAAGCTTGGAGACGGCGCGCTCAATAAAATTCTGGCTGATGCATCGGTGCTTTATGATGTGCCGAAAATGTCAAAAAAGAAAGCGGACAAACTGGCGGGAGAGCTGCAGCGGCATCAGGGGCTTGAACAGATTATGATTTCTCTGAACCAATACGGTTTCGGACCTCAGCTTTCCATGAAGATTTATCAGGCTTACGAAACGGAAACCCTGGAGAAAATTCAGGAAAATCCTTATCAGCTTGTAAAGGACGTGGAAGGTATCGGTTTTGTTAAAGCCGACGAGCTGGGCGGGAAAATGGGGCTGTCAGGAAACCACCCGGAGCGGGTCAAAGCGGCTATCTTATATACGATTGAATCAACGTGTCTTTCAGAAGGTCATACGTACATAGAGACAAAGCAGCTGATTATCAATACGCAAACGCTTCTGAATCAGTCAGCTGAAGGCGGCCGCGTCACGGAAATGGATGCGGCTGACGGCATCATCGCCCTCGGGGAGAGTAAGGACATCGTCATAGAAGGAGAACGCTGCTATTTTCCGTCCTTGTTTTACGCGGAACAAAACGTCGCAAAACGCGTGCTCGACATTGCGGCCCAGACGGAGTATGCCGATCAGTTTCCTGAATCGGAATTTCTTCTTGCGCTCGGTGAACTGGAAGAACGGATGAATGTCCAATACGCTCCGAGCCAAAAGGATGCGATTCAAAAAGCGCTGTCCTCACCGATGCTTTTACTGACCGGGGGACCGGGCACGGGAAAAACGACCGTTATCAAAGGCATCGTCGAATTGTACAGTGAACTGCACGGAGTATCGCTTGACCCCGGTGATTATAAAAAAGATGAAGCATTTCCGGTGCTGCTTGCCGCGCCGACCGGAAGAGCCGCAAAGCGAATGAGCGAATCTACGGGTCTGCCGGCTGTTACGATTCACAGGCTGCTCGGCTGGAATGGCGCTGAAGGCTTTACCTACAATGAAGATCAGCCGATTGAAGGGAAACTGATTATTATAGACGAAGCGAGTATGCTCGATATTTGGCTCGCCAGCCATTTTTTTAAGGCGCTCCCTAAGCACATTCAGCTTATCGTCGTCGGTGATGAAGACCAGCTTCCTTCCGTAGGGCCCGGGCAGGTGCTGAGAGACCTTTTGGCTTCTGAGGTGCTGCCGACCGTGCGTCTGACAGATATTTATCGTCAGGCCGAAGGGTCATCCATCGTTGAACTTGCCCATGATATGAAAAAGGGACTGCTTCCCAAGGGGCTGACCGCGCCGACAAAGGACCGCTCGTTTATCCGCTGTAATTCTTCACAAATTAAAGAAGTCGTGGATCAAGTCGTCTCAAATGCGCTAAAAAAGGGGTATACTTCTAAAGACATTCAAGTACTCGCGCCGATGTACAGGGGAAAAGCGGGAATTAACGAACTGAACGTGCTTCTTCAAGACATCATGAATCCGCCGAAAGAAAAAAGGCGGGAGCTGAAATTCGGAGATGTCGTCTACAGGACGGGCGATAAAATATTACAGCTTGTCAACCAGCCGGAAAACAATGTGTTTAACGGAGATATCGGCGAAATCGTGTCCATTTTTTATGCCAAAGAAAATACGGAAAAAGAAGACATGGTCGTCGTCTCGTTTGACGGGAACGAAATCACCTTTACAAAAAAGGATTTCAGCCAGTTTACCCACGCTTACTGCTGTTCCATTCATAAGTCGCAGGGCAGCGAATTTCCGATTGTCGTCCTGCCTGTCGTCAAAGGCTATTATCGAATGCTCAGGAGAAATCTCCTTTATACCGCCATTACAAGAGCCAAAAAATTTCTGATTCTTTGCGGAGAAGAAGAAGCGCTTGAATGGGGCGTCAAAAACAATGATGCCACCGTCAGACAGACGTCACTTAAAAACAGGCTCACAGAGCAGACTGAAGAGATGGATGCAGAACTGGCCGCCCTGCAAAAAGAGCTGCCGTTCAGTGTTTACGATGCAAATATCGGAATGGAAGGCATCACGCCTTTTGACTTTATGGAAGAAAAAGCGTAAATAAAACCCGGCGTATGTTCATGCGCCGGGTTTTCGCCTGTGGAAGTCATTTCAAAGTATGGCGCCCGGCTTCTTGGCAAAACCTATACGTGTTCAACAAAAGGTGGTTGATCACACTTTGAGAACATGCCATGCAGCTGAAGGACGAACCGTATATGACGAACACACCCGGCGCAGCCTGGGGATGATATCGGATGTGTGTTTCTCTCTTGACGGCCGGTTTCTCGGTTTCGTGCTTGAGCAGAAACGCCTGTTTCACAACCGCCATCTTTTTTTAGCAGCCAGTGATATAAAAGAGATGGAACAAGAAGCCGTAGCTGCCGCCGAAGCTCACTTGCAGCCTTTGCCGAAGAGCTGTTTCACCTTTGAACAGATTAAGATGCAGCCGGTGAAATCGCCTGATGGTGAAATGTTCGGTTTGCTGGAAGATGTATACTTTTGTTTGGACAAGGGCATAATCGTAGCATATGAACTCTCGGACGGCTTCTTTTCAGATCTGGCAGGCAGACGCCAAGTGCGGCGCGCTGCCGATACGCTTATTGAAGCGGGGAAAGACGGCATCGTCCTGAACGGATAAGAGGTGTAGTCTGTGCTTGTATGTCCGAACTGCAAAAGTAAAGATATCGGCAAAATCGGCGTAAACCAATACTATTGCTGGGGCTGCTTCATAGAGCTGACGGTGGCCAAAGGCAAAATTGCGACACATCAAGTAGAGGAAGACGGCACGTTAAGCAGTCTTGATGATTTGTTTTCTGAAGACGAACGCAGTATCAATTTTTAATGTTGAAAGGAGATACGCGCGATGGGCAGAACAATGACTTCTCTATTGGCTTTAGGAGCTGGAGCCGTTATGTATCGTATGGCTTCTCAGTCCGATATGCTGAATAAAAAAGGTATGAAACGGATGAGAAGACGAGTTATGAAAATGTTCTAAGCAGTAAAAAGGATACTTCTTCGAAGTATCCTTTTTACGTTTGTCTCGCTTCCAGCCGCCTGGCTAGAAGAGATAAGCTGTAATTGACCGCAAAATACATCAGGGCCGCCAGCAGAAAAACCGGGAAAAAATAACCCCCGTCAGCGCTTTGTCCGTTTAAAATCTGCGCATTATGAATCAGCTCGGGCAGAGCGATGACCACCGCAAGTGATGTATCCTTTAATAAAGAAATAAATTGGCTCACAATCGGAGGAGCCATTCGCCTGAGCGCCTGCGGCATGATGACGAGAAAAAGAGTCTGCGTGTAGGTCAGTCCTGAAGAACGCGCCGCTTCAATCTGGCCTTTCTCAACGGATTGCAAACCGCTTCTGATGATTTCTGACAGCATGGCTGATTCAAAAATCGTCAGCGCTGTGATGGCGGCTGCGGTCATTTCCAGTTTGATGCCGATTTCCGGAAGGGCAAAAAACGTAAAGAAAATGATTAACAACAGCGGCAGGTTGCGGATGGTTTCGACAATGGCGGCTATAATGCCAGAGACGGCAGGGATTTTCGCATAGCGCAAAGTGCCGGCGGCAAGCCCGAAAATAAAACTCAGGACAATGGAAATAAACGCAACATAAAGCGTGATCAAAAAGCCGTTCCATAAAAACAGCAGGTGGTCAGGTGTATAGGCGCCGCTAAAATCCATGTTTTTCACTCTCCTTCTTTAATCACTTTTTCCGAGGCGTCTTTCCAAATAATGAACCCCGATGCTGAGCGGTATCGTTAAAATCAAATAAAAAAGCGCCGCAAAGATATAAACATCAAACACGACGAGAGTGCTTGAAGAAACGAGATCGGCCTGATACATCAAATCCAGTCCCGCCACCACTCCGAGAATTGATGAGTTTTTGACAAGGTTGAGAAATTGGTTTCCGAGCGGGGGAATCACGATTTTAACAGCCTGAGGGAGAATCACGTATCTCATCGCCTGACTGTAGGTGAAGCCTGACGATCTGGCCGCTTCCATCTGTCCCTTGGAGACAGTCTGAATTCCGGCTCTTATGGCTTCTGCGATAAAGGCGGACGTATAAATCGTAAGCGCGATCGTTCCCGCCTGAAAGCCGTCCAGTCTCAATCCGGCGTTCGGAAGTCCGAAATAAAAAACGAATGTGATGAGGAGAAGCGGAATGTTCCGGATAAATTCCACATACGCAGTGCTGATCCATTGGAGGGGTTTGAACGTCGTGATTCTCATGACTGCGATCAGAACACCAAGAGCGAAGCTGCCGGCCAGCGCGATGAAGCTCGCAAGCAATGTGTGCAGGAAACCGTCCAGGTACATATCGAAGTTTTCCGTTAAGATTGTAAAGTTCATGTTTTGTCACTCCTTATAAAACGGGGATGAGCATGTCTGCTCATCCCGCGGTCGATTCTATTTTGCCGGTTCTTCTTTAATCCATTTTTTATAGATTTTTCCGTACCTGCCGTCGGCTTTCATTTTTTTCAAAGAGGCGTTGATTTCTTTGACGAGTCCGGATTGGCCTTTTTTAACGGCGATTCCGTAAGGTTCATCGGTGAATGTGCCGCCTGTCAGCTGATATTGTTTATTTTCATCCGCCATGCCGTATAAAATCGCATTATCCGTTGTGAGCGCATCTCCCTGTCCCGCTTTAAGCGCAGTGAACGCTTCGGCGTAATTTTCAAATTCCAGCACTGAGGCGTCAGGCGTTTTTTCCCTGATGTTCTGTGAGGAAGTGGAGCCTTTTACCGCCAATACTTTTGAGCTTTTTCCAAGGTCTTCGGTGCTTTTGATGCGGCTTCCTTTTTTGACGAGGAGGGACTGCCCGGCTTCAAAATAAACGTCTGAGAAATCAACTTCTTTTTTCCGCTCATCCGTTATCGTCATCGTGGCCGTGATGGCGTCGATATCGCCGTTTTGCAGCATCGGAATTCTCGTTTTTGACGTCACTTCTTTAAACTCCGCTTTTTTCTCATCTCCCAGAATATCTTTTGCAATCTGTTTGGCGATATCAATATCAAACCCTTCGATATCCCCGGAGCTTGGGTTTTTCAGTCCGAATAATCTCGTATCCGTTTTAACGCCGAAGATGATTTTGTCTCTGTCTTTAATAGAAGCTAACGTGTCTTTTCCCGTGCCCTTTGAATCCCCGGACGTTTCTTTCCCTCCGCAGGCGGCCAGCATCAAGACGGCCAGCAGTGAGATCAATCCGAAAGATAACCATTTTGTTACGCGTGACATAAGCGTTCCCCCGTTTCTTTTCAGTGATTTAAAATACGGCTTAAGAATAAACGCGCCCTCTCTTCACGCGGGCTTTCGTAAAACTCAGCCGGTGCAGCTTCCTCTAAGATGGAACCGCCGTCGATAAACACGATGCGGTCAGCCACTTCTTTGGCGAATCCCATTTCATGTGTGACGACTACCATGGTCATGCCTTCCTTTGCGAGTGTTTTCATGACATCCAGCACTTCTCCGATCATTTCCGGATCAAGCGCGGATGTCGGTTCATCAAACAGCATCACCTCGGGCTTCATCGCAAGTCCTCTGGCGATGGCGACGCGCTGCTGCTGGCCGCCTGAAAGCTGTGAAGGGTAAGCGTCCGCTTTGTCGGGTATGCCGACTTTTTTCAGGTAATATAAGGCCGTTTCTTTTGCTTCTTCTTTTGATTGCCTGAGCACTTTGATCGGCGCGAGCATAATGTTTTGCAGAACGGTTTTATGCGGATACAGATGAAAATGCTGAAACACCATGCCGATATTGCGGCGGACTTTATTCATATCCGTTTTTTTGTCATGGATGGAGGCGCCGTTTACCGTTAAAACGCCTCCATCAACCGTTTCCAGCTGATTAATGCAGCGGAGAAGCGTGCTTTTTCCGGATCCTGATGGTCCGATGACAACGACGACTTCCCCTTTTTTAATGTGCAGATTAATGTTCTTCAGCACGTGGAACTGTCCGTAGTGCTTATTGACATCCTGAAATGAGATCATGGTCATCCTCCTTAGAAAAACATGCGTCATATTAACTAACAGTTATGGAAATTTCTTTAACGTTACGATGATTATACAAATTTCCGGAAAATATATTCAAACTTTTTAGTAATTTCAGATAATTAATTCCGTCATGAGGTCTGCGACATAAGGCGGACTTTAGGAAACGGGAATAATTCCGGCTTTCTGTCAAAAGATAAAGCAAGAGGTGAAACATCATGCTTCAAAAACCGCTGCAGCTCTTAATGTGGACGGCTGTATGTCTGCTCGTTTTGTTAACAGTGTATGTCTTTTGTATGCTCGATATGTTATGGTCACCCGTATGGCTTGTTATAAAATCTCTCTTTATTCCTATATTCATTGCAGTATTTATTGCTTATCTTTTGCTTCCGATTACTGAATGGCTTCATAAGAAAGGGATGCCTAGAACTTTAAGCCTGCTTCTGATTTATTGCCTGTTTTTCGGCGGAATCGGCTGGGGGGCTTATAAAGGGGTTCCTGTTTTAATTGAACAGCTGCAGGATCTGTCTGAGAGCATTCCCGGTCTTGCTGAAAACTACAACATCATGCTGAGGCATCTGCATAATCATACGGATCATTGGCCTGACGGCATGCACCATCGGATGGATAAAATGATTCAGCAGACAGAAACGTTTCTTGCCGGCACGATTGAGAGCACGATCAGAAGCATCCGTTTCGTGCTTGATTATATCCTGATCGCGGCGACGATTCCTTTTCTCGTTTTCTATATGGTGAAGGATATAGACGTCATGAAAAAGACGGTCTGGTATTTGACGCCGAAGTCTTGGAGGAAAAGGGGGAGTGAATTTCTGCGGGATGTGGACGACTCTCTCGGCGACTATATCCGCGGGCAGGTTCTCGTTTGTTTTTTGCTCGGATTAATAGCCGGCGTTTCTTTCTGGCTGTTCGGCCTTCCTTATCCGCTGATCTTAGGTCTTGCCATCGGGATTACGAATGTCATACCGTATTTCGGTCCGTTTATCGGCGCTGTTCCGGCGCTGCTCCTTTCGCTGGCGATTTCTGCTAAAGCTGTGATCATCGTAATCGTCACGATTTTTATTCTTCAATTTATAGAAGGAAACATTTTGAGCCCGCTCATTGTCGGGCGCAGTCTCAGAATGCATCCCGTCGTGATTATGCTTGCACTTCTTGCCGGAGGAGAGCTTGCGGGCATTCCCGGCATGATTCTCGCTGTTCCTGCAGCAGCCGTTTTAAAAGTGACGGCCATTCACTTTTTGCGGATCAGGACGGAACATTGACATTCGGGTTCTGCTTGTCTATAATTTCGAGTAGAATACATACGAATCTCGAGTGACGGATATGAGTACGCCGAAGCCCTGTTTAAGAGAGAAGCTCCGATACGCTGAAAGGAGCTTCAGCAGAAGATCGGCCGAAGCTAATCCTGAGTGCAGTTAAAGGCTGCCGCAGTCCTGCGTTACGGGATGAAAGGTGACGGGCCTTTTTCGGCCTGTAATCAGGGTGGTACCGCGAGACAGCTCTCGTCCCTGTGTGAACGCATGGTTTGCATAGGGAGAGGGCTTTTTTGCTGTCGCGAAAGAGAATTTCGGGTAGTGATAAGGAGGAATATAGATGAAACACTTAACTTCTGCTGAAGTGCGTCAAATGTTTTTAGATTTTTTTAAAGAAAAAGGCCATGCCGTTGAACCGAGCGCCTCATTGGTTCCGCATGAAGATCCGTCTTTATTGTGGATCAACAGCGGCGTTGCGACGCTGAAAAAATACTTTGACGGCCGCGTTGTGCCGGAGAATCCGAGAATTGTGAACGCGCAAAAATCAATCCGCACAAATGATATTGAAAATGTGGGAAAAACGGCGCGCCACCATACGTTCTTTGAGATGCTCGGAAACTTTTCCATCGGCGATTATTTTAAAGAAGAAGCCATCACGTGGGCATGGGAGTTTTTAACGAGCGAAAAGTGGATCGGCTTTGATCCGAAGCTGCTGTCTGTAACGGTTCACCCTGAGGATGAAGAAGCTTATACGCTATGGGCGGAAAAAATCGGCGTTCCGGAAGAAAGAATCATCCGCCTGGAAGGAAACTTCTGGGATATCGGCGAAGGCCCGAGCGGACCGAATACGGAAATTTTCTATGACCGCGGCGAGAAGTACGGCAATGACCCGTCAGATTCTGAATTATATCCGGGCGGCGAAAATGATCGTTATCTTGAAGTGTGGAACCTGGTATTTTCAGAGTTCAACCACAATCCGGACGGCACGTACACACCGCTTCCGAAGAAAAACATTGATACGGGCATGGGGCTTGAACGGATGGTCTCCGTTATTCAAGACGTTCCGACAAACTTTGACACTGATTTGTTTATGCCGATTATTGAAGCGGCAGAGCGCATTTCCGGAGATGCTTACGGAAAGGATGCAGTGAAGGACACAGCCTTTAAAGTAATTGCCGATCATATCAGAACGGTCGCATTTGCGGTAAGCGACGGAGCTCTGCCGTCAAACGAAGGGCGCGGGTATGTTCTGAGACGCCTCCTTCGCCGGGCTGTGCGATACGCGAAAACAATCGGTATCAGCCGTCCGTTTATGTATGAGCTGGTACCGACTGTTGCTGGAATTATGGACGCTTTCTATCCGGAGGTGAAAGAAAAGCAAGAGTTTATCGCCAAAGTCATCAAAACGGAGGAAGAGCGCTTCCATGAAACATTGAACGAAGGTCTTGCCATTTTATCTGACGTAATAAAGAAAGAAAAGGAAAAAGGCAGCGGCATCATCTCCGGAAAAGACGTATTCAAACTGTACGATACGTACGGATTCCCTGTTGAATTGACGGAGGAATACGCGGAAGATGAGCAAATGAAGGTTGATCATAAAGGCTTTGAAGCCGAAATGGAAAAACAGCGTGAACGGGCGAGAAATGCGCGCCAAGATGTAGGAAGCATGCAGGTGCAGGGCGGCGCATTGCGCGACATTACTGCAGAAAGCACGTTTGTCGGCTACAGTTCCGTAAAAGCTGAAGCGAAGGTGATCGAGCTTCTTCATGACGGGCAATTAATCAGCGAGGCGCATGAAGGGGATACCGTTCAGATTCTTCTTGATGAAACGCCTTTCTATGCTGAAAGCGGCGGACAGATCGGTGACAGAGGAGTGCTGAGAAGCGCGCAGACTGTCGTAACCATTAAAGACGTGAAAAAAGCTCCGAACGGCCAGCATGTCCACGAAGGCACAGTGGATAGCGGCACGATTCAAAAAGGCGCAAGCGTCACGGCTGAAGTTGAAGATCAAATGAGAAGCGGCGTGGTGAAAAACCATACGGCAACCCACCTTCTGCATCAGGCGCTGAAAGATGTTCTCGGCACACATGTCAACCAAGCCGGCTCACTCGTTACCGAAAACCGTCTGCGTTTTGACTTCTCTCATTTCGGTCAAGTGACGAAAGAAGAACTTGAACGCATTGAAGGAATCGTCAACGAAAAAATCTGGGAGAGCATTCCGGTAGCGATTGATCTGAAACCGATCAATGAAGCAAAAGAAATGGGCGCAATGGCCCTGTTCGGCGAGAAATACGGCGATATCGTCCGCGTCGTACAAGTCGGAGATTACAGCATTGAGCTTTGCGGCGGATGCCATGTTACGAATACGGCTGAAATCGGCCTGTTTAAAATCGTATCCGAATCAGGGATCGGCGCAGGTACGCGAAGAATTGAAGCCGTGACAGGAAAAGGCGCTTATCAGGAAATGAACAGCCAGCTCAGCCTCCTGCAGCACGCTGCGGACGAGCTGAAATCAAATGTAAAAGACGTGCCGAAGCGAATCCAGTCTCTTCAAGCGGAGCTGAAAGAAGCGCAAAGAGAAAATGAATCATTGCTCAGCAAACTCGGCAATGTGGAAGCCGGAGCCATTCTGTCTAAAGTAAAAGACATCGGCGGCGTAAAAGTGCTGGCTGAAAAAGTAAACGCGAAAGACATGAACCACCTTCGCACAATGGTGGATGACCTGAAGGCGAAGCTCGGTTCTGCGGTCATCATTCTCGGCGCCGTGCAAAATGACAAAGTCAACCTGTCAGCGGGCGTAACAAAAGACCTGATCGAAAAAGGCCTTCACGCCGGCAAAATGGTCAAACAAGCGGCAGAAGTCTGCGGAGGCGGAGGCGGAGGCCGTCCGGACATGGCGCAGGCCGGCGGAAAGCAGCCTGAGAAATTGGAAGAGGCGCTCGCATCTGCGGAAGATTGGATAAAATCCGTTTTATAATCCTTTCAACTAGTGTAGAATGAAGATAAGATGAGGACCTCAGGCTGAACTTTGCCTGCGAATTTGGGAAAGAGGTGCAAAACGGTGAGCTCGTTTGATAAAACGATGAAATTTAATTTCTCCGATGATTCTGCTGAAACAAACGTCGAAGAAGTGCTGATTACAGTATATGATGCGCTTCAGGAAAAGGGGTACAATCCTATCAACCAGATTGTCGGATACTTGCTGTCTGGAGACCCTGCATACATTCCTAGGCATCGCGACGCCCGAAACTTAATTCGCAAATTGGAACGTGACGAATTAATTGAGGAATTGGTAAAATCCTATCTAGAACAGCATAAAGAGGCGTAAATACACTCATGAGAATATTGGGACTTGATCTGGGAACGAAAACACTCGGCGTCGCTTTAAGCGATGAGATGGGCTGGACCGCTCAGGGCATTGAGACGATAAAAATAAACGAAGCTGAAGGAGATTACGGTCTGGACCGTTTATCCGAGCTGATGAAAGACTATAATGTAGAGAAGGTCGTGCTCGGTTTTCCGAAAAACATGAACGGGACGATCGGTCCGAGAGGCGAAGCCAGCCAAACATTTGCGAAACTGCTTGAAACAGCGTACAATGTCCCTGTTGTGCTGTGGGACGAGCGTCTGACGACGATGGCGGCTGAAAAAATGCTGATCGCGGCTGACGTCAGCAGGCAAAAACG
The DNA here is from genome assembly GCF_057836745.1 of Bacillus sp. BACIII. Lineage (NCBI taxonomy): Bacteria > Bacillati > Bacillota > Bacilli > Caryophanales > Bacillaceae > Bacillus > Bacillus sp. BACIII. The sequence goes on from NZ_CM174437.1 coordinate 429,113, forward strand.
AAAAAAAGTCATTGATAAAATGGCGGCTGTCATGATCCTTCAAGGATATCTGGACAGTTTAAACTAAGAGGTGAAAGAAATGGAACACGGCGAAAAACACATTACAATTGTCGATGATCAAGGTAACGAACAGCTTTGCGAAGTTCTGTTTACATTTGAAAACGACACATTCAACAAATCTTACGTTCTTTATTATCCGATTGATGCTCAAGACGATGATGAAATCGAAATTCACGCTTCAAGCTTCGAGCCGAACGAAAACGGCGAAGACGGCGAACTGATGCCGATTGAAACTGATGAAGAGTGGGAAATGATCGAAGAAACGCTGAATACGTTTTTAGCGGAAGAAGACGAAGAATAAAATGAACAGAAAAAGCCGGAGCGCATATGCCGCTTCGGCTTTTTTTGTAATAAATTGCCGAATGCCCGCGAATCATGTAGTATAAGAGCTGTTGGGAGGAAAATACTTGTATGAATATCAATCAGACTAAACATTCATTTCTGCGCAAAAACAAAAAAACGACGATAATACTGTCCTCCGTGATCGCTCTGATCATCATCATTTGCGGTGCTTTTTTCTATGGAAAATCTCTGCTGTCCCCGGTTGACAAAGGCAGCAAAACGACAGTTAATATTAATATTCCGAGCGGTTCTTCGGTTTCGGCAATCGCCGGAATTCTTGAGGATCAGCATGTCATCAAAAGCAAAAAAGCATTTCAGCTGTATGTGAAGTATAAAGGTGCTTCCGGATTTCAGGCGGGATTTTACCATCTGAATAAAGGAATGGACGCGGATGCGATTATCAAAAAACTGACCGCGGGATCTGCGGGGTATGCCTTTCAGATCACCGTTCCCGAAGGAAAACAGCTGACACAGATTGCCGACGCGATCGCAAAAGAAACATCATATTCAAAAGAAGAGATCATGGCAAAACTGGACGACAAAACATTTATCGACAAACTGAAAAAACAGTTTCCTGATACAATAACGGATGCTCTTTCAAACAAGAAGCTTAAGCATCCGCTCGAAGGCTATTTATATCCGGCCACATATCCGTTTAATGATCCGGATGCATCGCTTGATAAGATTTTGACGGCAATGGTTCAGGAAACAAACACCCGAATCGAAACATATAAATCTGAACTGGGAAAAAAGAAACTTTCCGTCCATAACGCCCTGACGATGGCATCGCTTATCGAAGAGGAAGCCACTGCCAAAGCCGACCGTCACAAAATCGCAAGCGTCTTTTACAACAGACTTGCAGAAAAAATGCCGCTGCAGACTGACCCGACGGTATTATATGCGGCCGGCAGGCATAAGAGCCGGGTCTTCTACAAAGACCTGAAAATTGATTCTCCGTTTAACACGTATAAACATAAGGGGCTGCCGCCGGGACCGATTGCAAACGCCGGGGATTCATCGTGGGAAGCGGCTCTTAACCCTGACAAAACGGATTATCTCTATTTCCTGGCAAAATCTAACGGTGAGGTCGTATTCACGAAAACATTAAAAGATCATAATAAAGCGAAGGAAAAGTATATTTCCAAAAAAGACAGTGAATAAAGGAGGGCAAAAGCTCTCCTTTTATTCCATTCTGAAAGGTTTTATGATAAAATATATCGGGTTGTTTACTTATGGATAAAGAAGTGTCTTAAGAGAGTGTCCCCGCGGATTCGTCAGGGGCACTCCTTTTTAGAACGGAGGCTGTTTGCCGTGAATGATCGGTATGAACAAATAAACGAGTATATAAACGCGATGCTGAAGCCTCGGCCTGATAAAGTGAAAAAGCTTGAAGCCTATGCAAAAGAGCACCATGTTCCGATTATGGAAGAAGCGGGCATTGAAGTGCTGCTTCAAATGCTGTCGATTCAACAGGCGAAAAACATCTTGGAAATCGGCACGGCAATCGGATATTCGGCTATACGGATGGCGCTTGAACTTCCGGATGCGGATATTTACACGATTGAACGGGACGACAAACGCTATGAAGAAGCTGTGAACAATATAAAAGACTTTGAAATGGAAAATCGGATTCACGTACTGTACGGGGATGCGATTGAACTTTCTGAGTCTGTCCGTGTCACGGCTCCTTATGATGCCATTTTTATCGATGCGGCAAAAGGCCAGTACACGAACTTTTTTGAGCTCTATGAACCGATGCTTGCGCCGGATGGGGTCATTTTCACAGACAATGTTCTGTTTAAAGGGCTGGTGGCGCAAGATCACTCGGAAATTGAGCCGAAAAGAAGACGGAAGCTTGTTGAAAAAATTGATCAATATAACCAATGGCTGATGAACCGGCCTGACTATCAAACGGTCATACTGCCGGTCGGAGACGGCATCGCCATCAGTAAAAAGAAGAGGTGAATGATCATGAAAAAACCTGAACTTTTGGTGACTCCGACTTCCGTACAGGATATTCTTCCGCTCATTCAAGCGGGGGCAACGGCGCTGTTAGTCGGAGAACAAAGATACGGCCTGAGACTGGCCGGGGAATTTTCAAGAGAAGATATTAAAGAAGCCGTAAAAACAGCTCATCAGGAAGGCGCGAAAGTGTACGCTGCCGTCAATGCTATTTTTCACAATGAAAAAGTGGACGAGCTGAACGGCTATCTTGCCTTTTTGCAGGAAGCCGGCGTGGATGCGGCTGTTTTCGGTGATCCGGCCGTTTTAATGGCGGCGCGTGAAGCGGCTCCCGGGCTCAAACTGCACTGGAGCACGGAAACAACGGGAACCAACTACTATTCCTGCAATTACTGGGGACGCAAAGGCGCACGGCGCGCAGTGCTGGCAAAGGAATTAAATATGGACAGCGTCATTGACATAAAAGAAAACGCCGAAGTGGAAATTGAAATTCAAATCCACGGCATGACGTGCATGTTCCAATCTAAGCGTTCACTAGTGGGCCATTACTTCGAATACCAGGGAAAAGTCATGGACATCGAACAGAAGAAAAAAGAAGCGGGCATGTTTCTGCATGACAAAGAACGGGGCAATAAATACCCGATTTTTGAAGACGAAAACGGCACGCACATCATGAGTCCGAACGATGTGTGCATGATTGATGAATTAGAGGATCTGATAGACGCCGGCATTGATTCTTTCAAAATCGACGGAGTTTTGAAGTCTCCTGAATACTTAACCGAAGTGACCCGCATGTACAGAGAGGCAATCGATTTGTGCATCGAAAGCCGCGAGACATACGAAGAGAAAAAAGAGAGCTGGATAGAGCGGATTGAAAGCATTCAGCCTGTGAACAGAAGCATCGACACAGGATTCTTCTTTAAAGAAACGGTCTATTAAAAAGGAGGGTGCAACGGATGACAGCCGTAAATCAAACCATTTCCAAAGTCGTAAACGGAAAACGCGTCATTACGAAAAAACCTGAACTTCTTGCTCCGGCAGGAAACCTTGAAAAATTAAAAATTGCCGTTCATTACGGGGCGGACGCGGTTTTTATCGGAGGACAGGAATACGGGCTCCGCTCTAATGCGGATAACTTTTCTATAGAAGAAATTGCAGAGGGCGTAGAATTTGCCAAAAAATACGGGGCGAAAATATATGTGACAACAAACATTTTCGCCCATAATGAAAATATGGACGGTCTGGAAGAATACTTAAAAGCGTTGGGAGACGCAAAAGTTGCCGGAATTATCGTCGCTGATCCGCTGATTATTGAAACATGCCGGAGAGTCGCCCCGGACGTAGAGATTCATCTCAGCACACAGCAGTCCCTTTCCAACTGGAAAGCGGTGCAGTTCTGGAAAGAAGAAGGTCTTGACCGTGTGGTGCTTGCCCGTGAAACGAGCGGACTGGAAATTAAAGAAATGAAGGAAAAGGTGGATATTGAAATTGAAACCTTTATCCATGGCGCCATGTGTATCGCTTATTCAGGCCGATGCGTGCTGAGCAATCACATGACGGCCCGTGATTCCAACCGCGGAGGCTGCTGTCAGTCGTGCCGCTGGGATTATGACCTGTATCAGACAGACGGTGCAAACGCGGTCGCGCTCTATGACGAAGAAGACGCTCCGTTTGCAATGAGCCCGAAAGATTTAAAATTGATTGAATCTATACCGCAAATGATCGAGATGGGCATCGACAGTCTGAAAATTGAAGGCCGGATGAAATCGATTCATTACGTTGCGACGGTTGTCAGCGTGTATCGCAAAGTCATCGACGCATACTGCGCTGATCCTGAAAACTTCGTCATTCAAAAAGAATGGCTTGATGAGCTGGACAAATGTGCAAACCGGGATACTGCGCCTGCTTTCTTTGAAGGCACGCCCGGTTTTGAGGAGCAGATGTTCGGCGAACACGGAAAGAAAACAACATTTGATTTTGCCGGTCTCGTGCTCGCATATAACGAGGAAACTCAAATGGTGACGCTCCAGCAGCGCAATTTCTTTAAACAAGGTGACGAAGTTGAATTTTTCGGTCCTGAAATTGACAATTTCACATTCACCATCGGCACTATTTGGGACGAAGACGGAAACGAGCTTGATGCTGCCCGCCATCCCCTGCAAATCGTTACATTTAAAGTAGACAAAAAGATTTATCCGAGCAACATGATGAGAAAGGGGAAGTAATCCCAATGGGTAAGAGTCCTGTAGTTATAGGCATCGCCGGAGGTTCCGGATCAGGAAAAACAAGCGTCACCCGTTCCATTTACGAACAGTTTAAAGGACACTCGATTTTAATGATCCAGCAAGACCTTTATTATAAAGACCAAAGCCATCTTCCGTTTGAAGAAAGGCTCAACACAAACTATGATCATCCGCTCGCATTTGATAATGACTATTTAATCGAGCATATTCAAGAGCTTTTGAATTACCGGCCGATAGAAAAGCCGATTTATGATTATAAACTCCATACGCGTTCTGAGGAAACCATTCCGGTTGAGCCGAAGGATGTCATTATTTTGGAAGGCATTCTCGTTCTTGAAGATAAAAGGCTTCGCGACCTCATGGACATAAAACTTTATGTCGACACGGACGCGGATCTCCGTATCATCAGACGGATTATGAGAGATATTAACGAAAGAGGCCGTTCTATTGATTCTGTCATCGAGCAGTATGTATCCGTCGTCAGACCGATGCACAATCAGTTTGTTGAACCGACGAAACGCTACGCGGACATCATTATTCCGGAAGGGGGCCAAAACCACGTCGCGATCGATCTGATGGTCACGAAGATTCAAACGATCCTTGAACAAAATGCAATTTTGTAATACCATAGCATAGACATAAATAACTCAGACCATATTATGTATAGGCTGGAAGGGAATGAGACAGTTCCCTTCTTTCCCTGTTTATAAACCGAAACATTTGCAGAAAACACACATTCAGTTTAAGATAAACAGTACCTATATGGGAGAGAAGAACGAGGACTGCCCTGTGTTCTCATTCTTGATTTTTTCGTTTATGCTCTCATACATAATCACACGTTATTGTTGAGGGACAACCACCAAGGAGTGAAGGAACATGGCACAAGAAAAAGTTTTTCCGATGACTCAAGAAGGAAAACAAAAACTTGAACAAGAATTAGAGCAATTGAAAACGGTTAAACGTAAAGAAGTAGTAGAACGCATCAAAATCGCAAGAAGCTTCGGAGATCTGTCAGAGAACTCTGAGTATGATTCTGCAAAAGAAGAACAGGCATTTGTGGAAGGGCGCATCACGACGCTTGAAAATATGATCCGCAATGCGAAAATCATCGAGGACGACGGCGGTTCAAATGTTGTCGGTTTGGGAAAAACCGTATCATTCATCGAATTGCCTGACGGTGAAGAAGAATCTTACACGATCGTCGGAAGCGCTGAAGCTGATCCGTTTGAAGGGAAAATCTCAAACGACTCGCCGATTGCCAAAAGCCTGCTCGGCAGAAAAGTGGACGAAGAAGTGACTGTTCAGACGCCGGGCGGAGAAATGCTCGTGAAAATTGTGAAAATTTCATAAGATCCGTTTAACAATGAAACACCTCGTCCAAAATATGGATGAGGTGTTTTTTATGATCGTATCAAAAAGGCTGAAAACGGCCGTGATTTGTTTTCTGCTCGTGTTTTTCTTTTTGCTTGCCAGGCTGGCTGAAATTCAGCTGTTTTTTACAGAATCTTTTTCAAAATCTAATATTAATCTGATTCAGGAAAGCGTCAAGCAGCGGACTGAAGAAGTCCTTATTTCAGACGGACGCGGTTCTTTTCTTGATCGGAACGGCAAAGAGCTGACCGGAAAAAAGCAGCCTGCCGTCGTTCTGTTTCCCTTTCTCGTGACGCAGGATTGGCCGATTGACCGGGTATCCGCCATTCTCGGGATGAAACAGGATGAGCTCAGGCAGCTTCTCACGGAAGCGAAAAAACCGGTGATCCTAAACAGCAGAAAAATAAAACATCTGACGAAACAATCCGTGTCAAATATCAATTCTTTGAAATATCCCGGCATTTACGGCGTATATATGAAAGACAGCAAAGAAACAAACATAGCCGCTCATCTGTTGGGCGCGACAAATCAGGACCCGGAGCTTTTGAAAAAGAAATATCCCGGCCGTAAGGAACTGCCGATCACGGCAAAAATCGGGACAAGCGGGATGGAACGGACGTTTGATGAGTTTTTGCTGGCGGATCAGGACACAAAACTTTTGTATCATGTCGACGGAAGGGGAAACCCTTTATTCGGAATGGACGTCAAATATACGGCAGAAGCAAACGCGTTGTATCCGCTGCAAGTCAAAACCTCCATCGACCGCAATATTCAAAAAGCAATGGAAGATGTATTGAAAGACCGCGGGTTAAAAAAGGGGGGAGCCGTCCTTTTAGACATTGAAAAAAGCAGTGTGCTCGGAATGGTTTCAAAGCCTGACGCCGACATGTCAAAGCAGCAGACACTGCAAAATTACATGCTGACGCCGATTTATCCGGGATCCGTGTTTAAAACGGTGGTCGCCGCAGCCGCAATTGAACAAAATGAAGTGAAGCCGGGCACATCCTTTAACTGCAGTCTCAATCTGTACGGAGAGCCGGGTGACGACAAAGGCACGCTCAATTTTGGAGAAAGCTTTGCCCAAAGCTGCAATTATACGTTTACAAGCCTTGCGGAAAAATTGGTCAAAAAAGATGACTCCGCTATTGAAAACATGGCGGAAAAACTCGGTCTCACACAGCGGGCGGGCTGGGAAGGCAAGCTGTACCGGGAAGACGGATTCAGGCAGCTGTATAATGAAAAAAGCGGCGTCATTTGGGGAGATGCCAAAGATAAAACCGTCAAAAGAGCAGTAGCCCAGACGGCGATCGGACAGAAAAACGTGAAAGTCACCCCGCTTGAAGTCGCCAATATGATGGCGACGATCGCGCGCGGCGGCGAAAAAAAACAAGTCAAAATCGCGGACAAAATCGAATACAAAAACGGAACGACGATGGCGTCATTCAAAGATCAGCCGTTAAAGGGGAAAACGATCGATAAATATACGGCCCAGCAGCTTCAAAAAATTCTCAGAGAAGTCGTCACTTCACCGAAAGGAACCGGCAGAAGATTTCAAGATCTGCCGTATGCGGTGGCGGGAAAATCCGGAACGGCCCAGACGGGAATGTTTACAAAAGATAAACAGACGCTTTACAACAAATGGTTTGCGGGATACTTTCCCGCGGACAAGCCGAAATACGCTCTCGTTGTGCTGCACATGGACACGCCGGGAGATAAGGCTCTGACAAATACAGTGTTTTATGATATTGTTAAAAAGGTACATGAAAATGAAACAAATCAGACATAGAACAACCGCTCAGCCCATGTTAAAATATATGCTGAGCAAGAGGGATAAAGGAGTGCAGAATGATTGAGCAATAAACAATCTCGTTTTGAAAACCGTGATAAGCGCAGAAAAGCAAATCTGGTGCTTAACATTTTAATTGCTATCGTATCTATTCTTATTGTCGTCGTTGCAGTCAGCCTCTTCATCAACAGTCCGTCCAGCGACGTGAGCCAGAAGCAGGAAACCCCTGCATCAGGCAAGACGAAGCAGACATCAGATGAGGACATAAAAGACAGCAAAAAAGATACGGCCTCAGACGATGACAAAAAAGATAAACAGGATAAGGACAAATCCGATTCATCTTCAGACTCTGACAGCAAAAAAGACGATGATTCATCAAAAAGTGATGACAGCAAAAAAGCCTCTGATTCAAGCGGCCCTTTTAAAGGAGCAAAAATAACAGAGGGCGGCTCATCCAGCGATGTCGATAAAACAATTGTTAACTCAAAATGGAAACCAGTCGGCACAAAGCAGACGGGAGAACATGCGGCGACGTATGACTCAAGCTCCGAAGACTGGTCCGAAATGCTTGACGCCATCTCTTACGCAACCGGCGTGTCAAAAGATCACATGACAGTGCTGTGGCTCGGAAACAATGGAAGCCCGCAAGATGCGAAGGGTAAAGTTTTAGACAAAACGAACGGCAAAAAGTATCAGGTCACCATCACTTGGGAAGACAAAAAAGGCTGGAAGCCGACAAAAGTAGAAACCTTAAAATAACCGCAAAAAAGCAGCTGACTCTTCAGCTGCTTTTTTCTGTCATACGTCAGCTGAAAAATGCACCGACGCGCTGTAAAGGATTCTGCCGTCAACGGCGGTCACCTGATGGGATACAGAACGGACGCGAAGCATAATCGCCTGGTTGTTTTCAATCTGTACGTTTATTTTCTTTTCCAGCTCCTGCAAAGATGCCGCTTCAAAAAATTCTACTTTATCTTTAATTAAATCCAATTGAAAATTCATCAGTATAGATCCTCCTGATTTTTCTTCTGAGTCAATGAAAGTATAAGCCTTTCTGCTGTAATTGCGCAATAATCCCAAAGTATTTTAGTACCCTTTCGCTCTTTTTTGTGATAGGATAGGAACTGTTCCGTGATTAATCCATACTATACTCATAGGAATTATAAATTATGGAGAGTGAAAAATATGGGCCGTGAATTTATTCCTTTATTTGAAGATTGGGCAGCGACTTATGACGCCACGGTGCACGGAGCTGACGAACAATATGCTGATGTTTTTAAAGGGTATGACAATATTCTTGACAGCATCGTCGCACTTTCGGGTTCTAACGTTTTAGAGTTCGGACCGGGCACAGGGAATTTAACGGCGAAATTAGCCGCCGCGAACAAAAAAGTGTTTGGTGTAGAACCGTCTCCGTCAATGAGAAAACTGGCAGCTGACAAGCTTTCTGACAGAGCTGTGTTCAGTGACGGGGATTTTCTGGAGTTTCCCGCTCCGCCTTTCCAAATAGATACCATCGTCAGCTCGTACGCATTTCATCATTTAACCGATGAAGAAAAGCAAGCGGCTGTAAAGCAATATGGCACAATCCTTCAGAAGCATGATAAAATAGTGTTTGCCGATACCGTCTTTAAAGATCATGAAGCATACGGGGAAGCCGTCAGAAAAGCAAACCGAAACGGCTATCACCAATTAGCGGACGATTTAAAGACGGAACATTATCCGACACTCGGGACAATGAAAAACATCTTTTCAGCTGAGGGATTTGCCGCAAGATTTACGCAGCAAAACGACTTTGTCTGGATAATGGAGGCGATTAAACGGTAAATCGAAGGGATTGTGTATAAATGAAACTGGCAGTCATCGGAGCAATGGAAGAAGAAGTTACGATTTTAAGAAGCAAACTGAAAGACGCAAAACAAGAAATGATCGCTCACTGTGAGTTTACGACGGGCAGCTATGAAGGCGTCGAAGTTATCTTGCTGAAATCAGGCATCGGAAAAGTCAACGCGGCGATCAGCACGACGCTTCTGCTTGACCGTTTCAAACCTGATTATGTGATTAACACAGGCTCAGCGGGCGGGTTTCATCATACATTGAATGTAGGAGACGTCGTCATCTCAACAGATGTCCGCCATCATGACGTGGATGTGACGGCGTTTGACTATGAATACGGACAGGTGCCGGGTCTTCCGGCAGCATACAAGGCTGATGAAAAGCTGATCAGCATTACCGAGGAAGCGGTTTCTGAACTGAACGGCATTCAAGTCGCAAAAGGCACAATCGCTACTGGAGATTCTTTTATGAATGATCCGAAGCGGGTTGAAGACGTACGCGCCAAGTTTGCGGATTTGTACGCGGTTGAGATGGAAGCTGCAGCTGTCGCGCAGGTGTGCCACCAGTTCCAGACGCCTTTTGTTGTCATCAGAGCTCTATCTGATATTGCCGGAAAAGAATCTGACGTTTCATTTGATAAATTTTTAGAACAGGCAGCCGTTCATTCAACTGAGCTTGTCCTGAATGTCATCAAACGAATTCACTAAGCGGGGGATTCTCGTTCTCCTCCGCTTTCAGGGGGAGGACACCATATTGAACGTGATAACAGATATTACAGAACTGATCGGACATACACCGCTGCTCCGTCTCAAGCATTTTGATATACCGGAGGGAACAGCGGTTTATGCTAAGCTTGAGATGATGAATCCGGGCGGCAGCATTAAAGACAGGCTGGGCGAGATGCTCATTGAAGATGCGCTTCGCACGGGCAAGGTGAAACCGGGCGGCGTTATCATTGAAGCGACAGCCGGGAACACCGGAATCGGACTCGCTCTGTGCGCCAGAAAGCACCGGCTTCGCGCCGTTTTTTGCGTCCCGGAGCATTTCAGCAGAGAAAAGCAGCAGATTATGAAAGCGCTCGGAGCGGACATTGTGCATACGCCGAGAGAAGAAGGCATGCAGGGAGCCATCCGAAAAGCGCTTGAGCTGGAGAGAGAGATTAATAATTCTTATGCCGTTCTGCAATTTAAAAACCGAGTAAATCCATTGACTTACTATAAAACACTCGGTCCCGAAATTTGGAACGCACTCAGCGGCAATATCCACACCTTTGTCGCCGGAGCGGGTTCCGGCGGGACCTTTGCCGGAACGGCAGCTTATTTAAAAGAAAAAAATCCTGCCGTCAAAACGGTAATCGTTGAACCGGAAGGCTCCATCCTGAACGGCGGAGAACCGCACGCCCATAAAACGGAAGGCATCGGTATGGAGTTTATCCCGGATTATATGGAAGAGAGCCATTTTGACGCCATTTACACGGTGGAAGACGATAAGGCGTTTTCGTTTGTCAGAGAAGCGGCCGAGAAAGAAGGCCTTTTAATCGGAAGCTCATCAGGGGCGGCTCTATATGCGGCGCTGGAAGAAGCGAAAAAAGCGCCCGCCGGCTCAAATATCGTCACCATTTTCCCAGATGGCAGCGATCGTTATATAAGCAAAAACATTTTCCAAGGAGGTCAGTAAGATGAAGAAAAAAACGCTGATGGTGCACGGAGGAATTACGGGAGATGAAAAGACCGGAGCGGTTTCCGTACCGATTTATCAAGTAAGCACGTACCAGCAGCCGAAAGCGGGCGAGCACACGGGCTATGAATATTCAAGAACGGCCAATCCGACGCGGACGGCTCTTGAAAGTTTAATTACGGAGCTTGAAGGCGGCGCGGCGGGATATGCATTCGGTTCTGGTATGGCTGCGATTACAGCCGTCATGATGCTGTTTGACAGCGGCGACCATGTTATTTTGACGGATGATGTATACGGCGGCACTTACCGGGTGATGACAGGCGTGCTGAACCGCTTCGGCATTGAAGCGGACTTTGTCGATACGAGCAGCAAAGAAAAAGTCCAAAAAGCCATCCGTCCGAATACGAAAGCCATTTATATCGAAACGCCGACAAACCCGCTTTTGAAAGTGACTGACCTCAAACTGATGTCTGACATCGCAAAAGAAGCGGGCGTATTGCTTATCGTCGATAATACGTTTTACACGCCGTATTTCCAGCAGCCGCTCAGCTTCGGCGCTGACATCGTGCTGCACAGCGCGACAAAATATCTCGGCGGCCACAGCGATGTCGTCGGCGGCTTAGTCGTGACGGCTGATAAAGAGCTCGGTGAAAAGCTTCATTACGTGCAAAACTCAACAGGCGGCGTTTTAGGACCGCAGGATTCATGGCTTTTAATGAGAGGCATTAAAACACTGGGACTCAGAATGGATGCCATCAATCACAGCGCCGGAAAAATCGCCGAGCTGCTTGAAGCGCATGATGCCGTTCAGACGCTCTACTATCCGGGATCAGCGAAACACCCGGGCCATGAGCTGACAAAAGCGCAAAGCTCCGGTTTCGGCGGAATGATTTCCTTTGATATCGGCAGCAGCGAACGCGTCGACGCATTTTTAGAAAAATTGAACCTGTTTACGATCGCGGAAAGCTTAGGAGCGGTTGAAAGCTTAATCTCCGTGCCGTCCAGAATGACGCATGCTTCAATCCCGCGCGACCGCCGGCTTGCACTTGGCATAACAGACGGGCTCGTCCGGATCTCAGTCGGTATTGAGGATACTGAGGATTTAACGGCGGATGTGAAACAGGCGCTTGATTCACTTTTATAAAAATTGGATAGATTTACATTATCTGTCGGCTGCCAGCTTATATTATAATGTTGTTAGACTATAAAACTGGCAGGTGGCCTTATATGGAGAAGAAAAGACTGAAATCATTAATAGAAGATTTTAAGCATTACGCATTTATTCTGCTTGCAGTCAGCACCTTCATTTATATCGGCGCGGTTCTTCCCGGACAAGGGCTGACGGCGGGCCAGAAAATGCTGATGTTTGTAACGGATTGTGTATTTTTAGCGGGCGCTTATTTCTGCGTGGACCGTTCACTTATTTATAAAAAAAGGCTGGAAGAAGCCGAGGAATAAAAAAAGCCATTGTCAAAAGACAATGGCTTTTTCGTTGCTTACTCAGACGGCGTTTCCCGTAATTCTTTTCCCATTCCTTTTAAAAACTGCAGACCGAAGCCGAGCGCGCGGTTAATATCGGGATCACCGGCGGCTTTCATCAGTTCAAACATACTGACTTTCCGGTCTTCTTTTAAAAAGCTTTGCGCCTGATCCGTTCCGGCCATGACGCTTTCTAAAAGTCTGCCCATAAATTCAGGATCAGCTTTTGACAGCGCGCCTCCCGCTGCCATCATCGTATTCAGGAGATTTGTGACAGGTTCCCGGGAAATCTGTCCGAGTGCGATTTTGGCAATTTCCTCTTTCGCCTGGAGCATATAGCCGGCGGCATCAAAAATGCCCAAGCCATTCAGCTCCGCCATAATAGACATCGTTTTCGCGACGGCTTCTTCATTTTCTGCGAGAAGCGTCTTCAGCTCTTCCAGCTTTTCTGCTTTCAGCTGTTCCTCCGTTTTTGTTTCTTTTTGAATTTCAGTAATTGGGCTTGCCATAATGCTTCCTCCTTTCCTTAATCAGTTAAGTGCACATAGCCCGGACGGTTCCATTTTCGCTGAGCTTCCACACCATTTTGCGGATGACGTTTTTTGTTCCGCGGATTCGTTTTCGGAAGCGGCGGAGTATCACAGGAACCGAGCACTTCCATGCGGACTTTTGTCTGCTTATAGGCAGGCGTATGTGTCCGTGAATCATACGCTGGCCCGGTCAGGAAATTAATCGCCGAATCTTTATCTGTAGAGTTCATCGGCAGATAAAGCTCATTTGCGCGGACGCGGTCTGTTACAAGCGCGTTCAATTTAACCGCTCCAAAAGGAGAGACGAGGCGGATCATTGTTCCGTCGCAAATTCCGCGTTCAGCCGCGAGCTCCGGCGATACTTCAACAAATACGTCCGGCACTTTAGACTGAATGCCTTTCGATTTGTTTGTCATATTTCCTTCGTGGAAATGTTCAAGCATCCGCCCGTTATTAATGTGCAAGTCATATTCTTCAGGGAATACGGCAGGCTCCACCCAATCGCTCAGGGCAAAACGGGCTTTTTTGTCAGGGAAGTTAAAGCCGTCTTCATAAAGAAGCGGAGTGCTTTCTCCCGTAAAGCTTCCCCATAAGAAGCTGTTCCAGCCGGTAAGAACGTCGTAGCTTGCTTTTCCGAACAGCGGAGAAAGGCTCGCCATTTCTGAGAAAATATCGCTTGGATGCGTGTAATTCCAATCAGCGCCTAAACGGTTGGCGACTTCCTGAATAATCCACCAGTCCGGTTTTGCATCACCAAGCGTCGGAAGCGCCTGATACAATCTTTGCACACGCCGCTCTGTGTTTGTAAATGTTCCGTCTTTTTCAAGAGAAGGAACCGCAGGCAGGATGACATCCGCGTATTGCGCCGTTCTTGAAAGGAAAATATCCTGCACAACAAAGAAATCAAGGCTGGATAAAATGTCATGAACATGGTTGGCGTTTGAATCGACGAGCGCCATGTCTTCGCCGACAAGATACATCGCCTTCATCTTTCCTTCTTCAATCGCATGGAGCATTTCAATATTATCAAGACCCGGCTTGCCGTCAATCTCGACACCGTAAGCTTTTTCGAATTTAGCACGGGCCGCATCATCGGTAATATGCTGATATCCCGGAAGCCAGCCCGGGAGAGTTCCCATATCGCAAGCGCCTTGAACGTTATTATGTCCCCGCAGCGGATAAGCTCCGGCACCCGGGCGGCGGTAGTTCCCTGTGGCTAGCAGCAGATTGGAAATCGCCGCTGATGTATCAGAGCCGCCTGTATTTTGAGTAACGCCCATGCCCCAAAGAACGCAAGTGCCGTCTGCATCACGAATCATTTCGGCAATGCGGATGATCGTATCCTGAGATAGTCCGGTAATGCGCTCCGCATAGTCTAATGTATACTTTTTCAGCGTTTCTTTATAATCTTCAAAGTAGTTGACATTCTCATCAATAAACGCTTGATCGTGCCAGCCTTGGTCAATCATATATTTCGTCACTGCCATGAGCCAGACTTGGTCAGTTCCTTGTTTCGGGCTGATAAAGAGGTCGGACCGTTCAGCCATTTCATTTCTACGCAGATCGGCAACAATTAATTTTTGTCCGTGCAGCTTATGCGCGCGTTTCACGCGTGTGGCCAGAACGGGATGTCCTTCCGCCGGATTAGCGCCGACGATGAGCACGAGGCCCGCTTTTGCGATATCTTTAATTGTGCCGGCGTCTCCGCCCATACCGACGGTGCGGAATAAGCCGTCCGTTGCCGGTGACTGGCAGTAGCGTGAGCAGTTATCCACGTTGTTGGTTTCAAATACTTGGCGCGCTAATTTTTGGATGACGTAGTTGTCTTCATTCGTAATTTTAGAAGAAGAAATAAAACCGACAGAACCGCTGCCGTGCTCAGCCTTGATCGAACCGAGTCTTGAAGCGACAAGGTCAAGGGCTTCTTCCCATGACGATTCAACAAATGCGCCGTTTTTCCGGATGAGCGGTTTTGTAATCCGTTCTTCCGAATTCACAAAGTCCCAGCCGAATTTACCTTTGACACAAGTGGAAATCGCATTAACCGGAGCATCGGAAACAGGCTGAATTTTCAGGATGTCACGTCCTTTTGTCCATACTTCAAAAGAGCATCCGACACCGCAGAACGTGCAGACTGTTTTTGTTTTTTTCGTCCGTTTATCGCGCATAGCCGCTTCCACTTCTGACACGGCGAAGATGCTTGTATAGTCGGGTTCCACATTTT
The DNA here is from genome assembly GCF_057836745.1 of Bacillus sp. BACIII. Lineage (NCBI taxonomy): Bacteria > Bacillati > Bacillota > Bacilli > Caryophanales > Bacillaceae > Bacillus > Bacillus sp. BACIII. The sequence goes on from NZ_CM174437.1 coordinate 444,623, forward strand.
TGACTAAATCAATCATCGGCTCCATGACATCTTCTTTGATGCCGGTCATAAATCCGGCCTGGCCAAGCATTGATTTTTCCATCAGTGCGTTACAAGGGCAGACAGTGACACACTGGCCGCAGCTGACACAAGAAGATTCATTAATGGCGACGCCTTCGTCCCAAATGACCCGCGGGCGGTCGCGCTCCCAATCAATGGAAAGGGTCTCATTCACCTGAAGGTTTTGGCATACTTCCACACATTGGCCGCAGGCGATACATTGATTCGGATCATAGCGGTAAAACGGGTGAGACATATCCACCGCGCACTTTGAATCGTCTTTCGGCGTATACGGATATTTCTGGTGCTCAATTCCCATCATTTCCGCTGTATTATGCAGCGTGCAGTTTCCGTTATTGTTATCGCAGACTGTACAGTAAAGCAGATGATTCTCGAGCAGGCGGTCCATGGCCTCTGTCTGAGCCTCTTTTACCCTTCCTGACGTAAGCGAGATTGACATTCCGTTTTCTGCTGCGGTGGAACAAGAGCGCTGCAATTTTCCGTTTACTTCAACAATACAGGTGTCGCATGTTTGAATCGGATCCACTTCCGGTACATGGCATATTTGCGGAATCTCAATTCCGTTTTGATTTAAAATATCTAAAATTTTAGTCCCCTCTGGTGCTTCATACTCCGTGCCGTCAACTGTGACACGGATAGACTGAACGTCTGTCACTTCCAATTCCCCTCCATCTTTTAAACTCGAAAAAAAGCCATGCACATAGATACCGGCCTCCTGTCCGGAGATCGGTATAAATACGCATGGCGGAATAGTTCACTAGCAAGTCTTACTAACAGACCAATCCTATCTGTATAAAACGATAGACTCATAACACGTTTCCTATTACGAATCCATCTTCACTGCTTTTATTATAAGGTGATATTTATTATAATACAATACGAAAGGAAAACTTTAACCAAGTGAAATGTACAAAGGGGAACCGGGAATGTCTTTCATAGGCTGAAATCGGAGGGGACAATATGTCTAAAAAAATTCATGAATTTAACGATATTATCCGGAAATTACGCAAAGAATTATTTGGAAAAGGGCCGGAACGAATTCACACCGTTTTTGTGGATAACATGGCGGTATCTACGCTTTACGGCAATTTAAGCGCAAGTGAGCAGTTTATCGCACGCACCCCTGAAGGAAGAGAAATGGTTCACGCGGCGCGGACCAGCTTAATTCAGGAGCTGTATTCAAAACAAACGCCTGAAGGAATGGAAGAGCTCATCGGGGCAAAGCTCGTGCATCTGTTTTCAGACATCAAGATCGAAGAGAATATTGCGGTGTCTGTATTTGTATTTGACCGAACAATTGAAGCGCGCCGTGAAGAAATCAAAAGCTGAAAAAATTCAATTGACACGAAATTGTCACATTTGATATGATATGAACTGCCAGCAGTGGCTTAAGGACGATTTTTTATGGAATGTGTGCATGAGCTGTACATGTTCTATAGCTAACATTTTCATTCTGCTTGATATTGTTGTATGGGTATGCATACAAGTTAGGCAGCATTCAAACCCGTTTCAGACGGGCTGTTTGAATGCTGCCTTTTTTATTAAGTTCCTTTTGAAAACTGCCGGATGAATTGATAATGGAGGGGTTTAATGATGGCTTTTCGTAAACCGGACGAAATAGCGGAGCTTGCGGTCGAATCAGGGGTAAAAAAGGTGCAATCACCGCTTTCAGCGCTGATCGTATTAGGATTTTTAGGAGGAGCGTTTATCGCACTCGGTTATTTGCTTGATATCCGTGTCATCGGAGATCTTCCGAAAGAATGGGGCAGCCTGTCAAGCTTAATCGGCGCGGCCGTGTTTCCCGTCGGACTGGTGCTTGTCGTTCTTGCCGGCGCGGAGCTGATTACGGGAAATATGATGTCAGTATCCATGGCGCTGTTTTCCAGAAGAATATCCGCCGGTTCTTTAGTGAAAAATTGGATGATCGTGACGTTAATGAATCTTGTCGGCGCGCTGTTTGTCGCTTACTTTTTCGGACATGTTGTCGGATTAACTGAAACGGGGCCGTATTTGGAAAAAACGATTGCGGTCGCACAAGGCAAATTAGATATGCCGTTTGGAAAAGTCATTGTGTCGGCGATCGGCTGCAACTGGCTTGTCTGTTTAGCCGTCTGGCTTTCTTTCGGGGCAGAGGACGGAGCCGGTAAAATCGCGGGTATATGGTTTCCGATTATGGCGTTTGTCGCAATCGGTTTTCAGCACGTTGTCGCCAATATGTTTATCATCCCGGCTGCGATTTTTGCAGGCTCTTTTTCATGGGGAGATCTGATTCTTAATCTCATTCCGGCTTTTATCGGGAATGTGATCGGCGGCGCAGTGTTTGTCGGCCTTATTTATTTTATTGCATATTCAAAAAAGGATCAGAATAAACAAGGGATGAAAAGAGTTTCCTGAGGTAAGAAAGATGCCGGAAAACATGGACAATTGAAGCGGAATTCCAACACATTTTCCGTCCAAATCTTGAAAATAATGTTTACAAATTGGAAGACGGTGGATATACTTACAAAGTAAGAAAAAAAGCAAAGGGAGGTTGAGTCACATGACAACGTTAAACGGCAAGCAAAACCGAAAATTGAACCGATTCAGCCTGTGGAAGAGTTCGTGTCCTTCCTTAACCTCTGCCTGTTAAGCACGTTAATTTCGGAGTATCAGGACATTCGCAGCTCCCCGCAGGGAAAGAAGCACCTGCTTCTTTTGTCTGCGGATTTAGTCTGCCCGCAGCACATATGAAGTTTGCTGCGGGTTATTTTCGCCTGTGCGGATATTGAAAGGGGGTGAGCGATAATGACCATTAATCTCTTCTTTTTGACACTGACCATTTCAAAGCGTTTTAAAAGTGCTGAAGAATATGAACGAGAACAGCAGGTTGAAGAGTTTTACAATGAAGCGAAAGAACGCCAGATGAAACATTTTTATATGAACTGAGTGAACAAAAAGAGCCAAAATGGAGAAAAAGGAGGAGATCATCATGTTCAGAATTGAACTGCTGAATCATTACACAATGGAGAAGGACCAGGTTTAGCTGGAATTTTGCTGTCACCGCGCAGACGGCCTGCATACCATGGTAAAGAAAGATAAATCGGTAAGCGGGTGATAGCATGCAGGACGGACAGAACAGAATTCCATCTATCGGACACGGGTATGCGTCAATGCCCCATTCATTTAAACACGGCTACGGCAACCCGTATCGCCGTCAGAGAATGGCGGCGCTTTCCCGGCAGACAAGATATATAACACCGTATTATTGGTACTAGAGCAGACGGAAAACCTACGTTTTCCGTCTTTTTTTATGAAAACGATATAAATTTCAATTAAATCGAAACATTTATGAAGAGAAGTGCGTCTAATTAGCACCTCGTACTAATAGGAGGTAATATTATTTCTGAATAATAAATCACAGAAATAGAAAAGCGGGTGTTATACAATGTTGCAACATACATCTTCAGCATTAAAACGAATGCGCGCGAAATACTTTGCTACATCAGAACCGGCACAACCAGTCATTCGGCAAATTATGATGGATATACAGGAATACGACCGCATTCTGGAAATCGGAACCGGAAACGGCTCAATGTTTAAACAAATCATCGGACAGCTTGAAAAGGGCAGTCTTAAAAGTATAGAAACATCAAAACGTAAAATACGGAAAACACAGCGCGCAAACCGTTCGGCCATAAAGGCCGGACTCGGAAACATTCAGCATGGGCGGCCTGAAAGCATTCCGTTCGACGACCGCAGCTTTCATAAAGTCTTCTCGTTACATACTGCTGAAACGGTCAGTGATTACCGGACAGCATGTAAAGAAGTGTACCGCGTGCTTCAAATTGACGGGTCCTTTTATATGGTTTTGAAGCCTTCACGAATGAGCGAAAATGATGTAATTCAGGTGCTGCGTGATCAGCATTTCAGAGACATTTCAGTTGTCAGCAGAGATTCATTCCATTTTATTACTGCCATTAAATAGAATATTTCTTGGGAAATAAAAGAGCTGCTTAAGTCATGGCAGCTCTTTTTTATAATTTGGGCATATTTCCTTATTTTTGGCTATTTCACACATGTTTTATATTAAAAAAAGTTTTTTTCTTATACAATAATGATCAGATGACCGTACATTATTTTTGAACAAACGGAATGAATATTCATTCCGCACATTTTAAAAGGGGGATTAGATGACAGCTTCAAACAAAGTTGAACTCATTATGAAAGCGTCGCTTACTTTGTTTACAGAGAGAGGATTTGACGCAACGACGATTCCGATGATTGCTGCTCAGGCGGATGTCGGAACCGGCACAATTTACCGTTACTTTGACAGTAAAGAAACGCTTGTTAATGTGCTGTATCAGGAAAGTGCGCAGCGTTTTATGAAAAAAGTCAAAACTGATTTTTCGAAAATATCTGTAAGAGAAGGGTTCCATCACCTTTTTTACTGCCTGATTGATTTTACGAAGGAAAGCGAGTATGCATTGTTTTTTCTTGAAACGAATAAGGACGCCTACTTTCTGAATGAAACGAGCCGTAAGCTTCTTGATGAAATCACACAGATGCTTGACGTCTTTTTTCAGCGCGGCAAGTCTGAAGGCGTGCTCCGGAATCTGCCGTCCGATGTGCTGATGGCGATTTTGCTAGGGGCATATCTCAAACTCTATCAGCTTGTCCGGACGGGAAGCGTTGAGATCACAAAACCGTTTCTGAAAGAATTGGAGCAATGCTCTTGGGACGCCATCCGAACTCATTAATTATTCGCAGAAGGAAGGAAGATCAATATGAAACAGCTAAACGCTATACCGCAGCCGAAAACATACGGACCACTGAAAAATCTCCCTCACCTGGAAAAAGAAAAACTTTCACAATCGCTTTGGAAAATTGCAGAAGAATACGGCCCGATCTTTCGTTTTGAATTTCCGAGCTCTGTCGGGGTTTTCGTATCAGGCCGTGAACTTGCGGCAGAAGTCTGTGATGAAAAGCGATTTGACAAAAACCTCAGCAAAGCCTTGCTCAAAGTCCGTGAATTTGGCGGTGACGGATTATTTACGAGCTGGACAAACGAAAAGAATTGGCAGAAAGCGCATCGGATTTTACTGCCGAGTTTCAGCCAGAAAGCAATGAAAGGCTATCACTCAATGATGCTTGATATTGCCATGCAGCTCGTGCAGAAGTGGAGCAGATTAAATCCGAACGAAGAAATTGACGTCGCTGAAGATATGACGCGCCTGACGCTGGATACAATCGGTCTGTGCGGATTTCATTACCGCTTTAACAGCTTTTACCGCGATACACAGCATCCTTTTATCACGAGCATGCTTCGTGCGCTGCAGGAGGCAATGCGCCAATCACAAAGACACAGCCTGCAGGACAAGCTGATGATCAAAACGAGACATCAGTTCCAGCAGGATATTGAAGTGATGAATGAACTCGTAGACCGGATTATTGCTGAGCGGAGGGAAAATCCGGATGAGAATCTGTCTGACCTTTTATCATTGATGCTTGAAGCGAAAGATCCTGTAACGGGTGAAAGGCTGGATGATGAAAATATCCGCTATCAAATCATTACTTTTTTGATCGCCGGGCATGAAACCACAAGCGGACTGCTTTCATTCGCGATTTACTGCCTGCTGAAAAATAAAGATAAATTGGAAAAAGCCGTTGAGGAAGCCGAACGGGTGCTGACGGGAGAGACACCTGAATATAAGCAGATTCAGCAGCTGACATATATCCGCATGGTGTTAAACGAAACATTGCGGCTTTATCCGACTGCCCCGGCATTTTCCCTGTACGCGAAGGAAGATACGGTTCTCGGCGGAAAATATCCGATTGAGAAAGGACAGCCGGTGACGATTCTGACTCCGCAGCTGCACCGGGATAAAAGTGCGTGGGGAGAAGATGCCGAGTTATTCCGCCCGGAAAGGTTCAGTGATCCCGCGGCAATTCCGGCCGATGCGTATAAGCCGTTCGGAAACGGACAGCGCGCATGCATCGGGATGCAGTTTGCCCTTCAGGAAGCGACAATGGTGCTCGGGCTTGTCCTTAAACACTTTGAACTGATTGATCACACGGATTATGAGCTTACGATTAAAGAAGCTTTAACCATTAAGCCTGGTGATTTTAAAATCCGTGTGAAAAACAAGGACGTGTCCAATCAGCAGCCCGCACAGAACCATAAAGCTGAAAACAGCGGTCACAAAGAAGAAACGGAAGAAATACCGTCCCACGGAACTCCGCTTCTCATTCTTTACGGATCAAATTTAGGAACTGCGGAAGGGATCGCGGAAGAGCTGGCTGACATCGGCAGAAGCAAAGGTTTTTCAACTGAAACCGGCCCGCTCGATGATTATGCCGGGAAATTGCCTGTAAAAGGCGCTGTCGTTATTGTTACGGCTTCTTACAACGGAGCGCCGCCTGATAATGCGGCGGGTTTTGTGAAATGGATGGAAACCCTTGAAGACCAGGAATTAAAGGGTGTTTCTTACGCCGTTTTCGGCTGTGGAGACCGCAACTGGGCCGCCACTTACCAGAGGATCCCACGCCTTATAGACAAAGTGCTTGAAGAAAAAGGGGCAGCACGGCTGACCTCTCTCGGAGAGGGCGACAATGCCGATGATTTTGAGTACAGTCAGGAAGCTTGGGAAGACTCATTCTGGCAGGACATCATCAAGGCTTTTCATATAGAAGCCGCTCCAAAACAGCAGAATAAATCACAGTTATCAATAGAATACGTAAGTGAAGCAGCTGAAACGCCGATTGCCAAAACGTATAAAGCATTTGAGGCGGAAGTGATTACAAACAAAGAGCTTCATACCGAAAGCAGCAAGCGCTCAGTCCGGCATATTGAGCTGCGTCTTCCGGAATCAGAAACTTATCAGGAAGGAGACCATCTTGGGGTGCTTCCGCAAAACAGCGGGAAACTGATCAGCCGTGTTATTCGCCGGTTCGGTCTTGATCCGAATCAGCCCTTTAAGATCAAGGGGCGGCAGTTGCCTCATCTCCCAATGGACCGGGCAGTTAATGCGCCGGAGATTTTGGCGTCATATGTAGAACTGCAGGAACCGGCAACGAGAGCCCAGCTTCGCGAACTCGCGGCTCATGCCGTATGCCCGCCGCACCAAAAAGAATTGGAGCATCTTTATTCTGATGACGCGGCATATAAAGAAAACGTGCTGAAAAAACGAATGACCATGCTGGATCTGCTGGAAGAATATCCGGCTTGTGAACTGCCGTTTGCACGCTTTTTAGAACTTCTGCCGTCATTGAAGGCGCGCTATTATTCAATCTCAAGCTCACCGAAGGCAAAAAGCGGAGAGCTCAGTATCACAGTCGGCGTTGTGACTGCTCCGGCGTGGAGCGGCCGGGGAGAATACCGGGGCGTGGCTTCGAACTATTTAGCCGGATTACAGAATGGCGATCATGCCGCATGTTTCATCCGCTCACCGCAGTCCGGTTTTTCACTGCCTGAAAATACGAAAACACCTCTCATTATGGTCGGGGCGGGCACCGGAATTGCGCCGTTCAGGGGGTTTATCCAGGCGCGGGCTGCCGAAAAAATGTCCGGTCACAGCCTGGGCGAAGCTCATTTATACTTCGGCTGCAGGCATCCTGAAGAAGACGATCTGTACAAAGATGAATTCGACCAGGCGGAGAAAAACGGCCTTGTTACCGTGCATCGGGCGTATTCCAGGTTAGATCAGGATTGTAAAGTATATGTACAGGATGTCCTGCTTCGCGAGGCTGCACAGATTATTGCGCTTCTTGGCCAAGGCGGCCATCTCTATATATGCGGTGACGGAAGCAAAATGGCTCCGGCTGTGGAAAACGTACTGCTTCAGGCGTATGAAAAGGTGCATAACACTGATTCAAAAGTTTCCTTGAATTGGCTTGAACAGCTGCAAGCGGAAGGAAGATATGCGAAAGATGTTTGGGCAGGTGTGTAACAGAAGCGTGAGGCAAATGAAGATTGTTATTTAATTGAAGAAAGCCGGCACGATATTTGAAATCTACTGAATCAAAAGGAATAGTTATAGGGAGTATCGTGCCGGCCTTATTTTTATTATCGGACAAAAGACACAAACCTTTAATATTTTTATTGATTTATATGCAGGCGGTTATGTTTTCTTTTTTTGAATTCCGCCATAAATAAAACCGGATAAGACAATACCAGCAAAACCGAAATAAAAGAAATGATGCCGATCCAATGAAAATGCGTCCAAAAGAAACCGCCGCAAGATCCAGCCGCACTTGAACCGATATAATATGCAAGCAGATATAATGAAGAAGCTTGCGCGCGATGATCACCGGCTGCCCGGCCGACCCAGGCGCTTGCAATTGAATGTGCGCCGAAGAAGCCGAAGGTAAACACGGCAATGCCCGCAATTTTAAGGACAAGCTGGGGCAAAAGTGTCACCGCTGCACCGGCCAGCATAATCAAAATCGCAATCTTAATCATTTTTGAGCTTCCGAAAAGGTCCGCTTTTTTCCCCATATAGACAGAGCTGAACGTTCCCGCGAGATAGACGATAAAAATAAAGCCGATCACAGTCTGCGACAAATGATAAGGAGCAGCCATTAAATGAAAACCGATATAGTTATATAAGGTGACAAAACTCCCCATTAATATAAATCCCAGAGATATTAACAAAAGCAGCCGCTTGCGGTGTATGACCGCTCCATATTCTTTAAATGCCGCTTTTACGCCCGCATGCCGCTGAGATGAGTGGCGCGGAGCCGGAAGAAAACGCCAAAACAAATAGCTTAATATTATAGAAAGAATGCCGATGATGGCAAGCGCCGGCCGCCAGCCGAATAAATCGGTCAGAAGCCCAGTTAACAGCCTCCCGCTCATTCCCCCGATGCTTGTGCCGCTGATATACAGGCCCATCATTTTCCCGAGGCCCTTCGGATCAAACTCCTCGCCGACATATGTCATAGCGACAGCCGGAACGCCTGCCAGAAAAATACCGAGCAGACCTCTCATCGCCAAAAGCGCCGCAAAAGCCGGACTGAACGCTGTTAATAGGCCTAAAACAGAAGTGGCTGTTAACGACAGCACCATCAATTTTTTTCTGCCGAATCCGTCAGATAACGAAGCGGCGGCCAATAATGAAAATGCCAAAACGGCTGTTGAGATGGATAAAGTTAAGCTGGCAGCCGCAGCGGAAATATGAAACTCTTCCGAAAACAAAGGCAAAAGCGGCTGTGTCGTGTAAAGCGTGGCAAATGTCACAAAGCCGCTGATAAACAGAGCCAAGCTGGCCTTTCTGTACGCCTTTGTATGAGGCTGAATAAACGTCATGAATGTCCCTCTTTTCTCACTGTTGCTTTTATATGTATCGTACGCTTTTCATTTCAATGTGTCTAATTTATAATAACTATGGAATTAATGCGTATAGGTTATGAAGGAAGGAGAGAAGCAAAAAATGAACCTTCATCATCAAATTGACAGCTTCATTGCAGCGGCTAAAATAGATCATATAAAACAGAAAGAAATACAGGTAACGGAGGAGCGTCATGGCGAAAAAAACAGTTAAAACAAATGCCGTCCGTATCATTGAACAGCAAAATATTTCCTATGAGCTATTAAGTTACAAAACAGATGGGGGACAGCCTGCAGACGGCCTTTCCGTTTCGGAGAAAATCGGATATCCCGCCGAAAATGTCTATAAAACGTTAGTAACATCGGCAGGGACAGAGCGTTATTACGTTTTTGTTGTTCCCGTTGCAAAGGAACTGAATCTGAAAAAGGCTGCAAAGTCAGCAGGTGAGAAGAAAATAGAAATGATTGCCATGAAGGACCTTTTGAGAATCACTGGCTATATGCGCGGAGGCTGTTCTCCGATCGGCATGAAAAAATGGTTTCCGACTTTTATTGATAAATCCGCTGAAACACTGGAGTTTATGATTGTCAGTGCGGGGAAAATCGGATTGCAGGTGAAATTAGCGCCTCAAGATTTAGCCGCAGCAAGCCGGGCATCCTTTACAGACATTGTATAAATGTCCGATGAATCGAACGAAATACACGTTTCAAGGGAGAATGATCATGAGAAAAAGATACGAAAACTTGAATGGCGTGAAGAATGAACATGGATTCAGGGACATGTGGAAATGGATGAAGGAACGACGAGAGAAAAGTAAAGACTTAAGCGAGAACATTCCGAAAGCGGCCGGCAGGGATGTTCATGATGTTGCCGTCAATCGGACAAAAACGGCTATTACATGGATCGGCCATTCTTCATTTCTGATCCAAATACAAGGGCTTAACATGATCACCGACCCTGTATGGGCGCGGCGGATGGGCTTTCAAAAACGGCTGACAGATCCCGGATACGAATTGAGCGAACTGCCTGAGATTGATGCCGTGCTCATTTCACACGGGCATTATGACCATCTTGATTTTCCGAGTATAAAACAACTGAGAGGAAACCCGGATTTTTACGTGCCTGCGGGACTGAAAAAGCTGTTCATCAAAAAAGGCTGCAAAAAGGTGTTTGAAATGAATTGGTGGGATCGTTTCGAGATGCGGGGAGTGAACATATCATTTGTGCCTGCCCAGCACTGGACACGGAGAACGCTTTGGGATACCGATACCTCTCACTGGGGAGGCTGGGTCATAGAAAGCGAAAACGGTGAATCCATCTATTTTGCAGGAGATACAGGCTATTTTGAAGGCTTCAAAGAAATCGGAGAAAGGTTTCATATTAAGGCGGCTCTGATGCCGATAGGCGCGTACGAACCGGAATGGTTTATGAAAGTGTCACATATCAATCCGGAAGATGCCGTGAAAGCGTTTTTGGAGCTGAAGGCTGACAGCTTCATTCCCATGCATTACGGAGCATTCCGGCTTGCTGATGATACAGGCCCGGAAGCATTAAGCAGACTGCACAGCGAATGGGACCGTCTTGCATTACCTCCGGAAAAACTGAAAGCATTAGCGCTCGGAGAAACATTTTGGCTGTAACGAATAGAGAAGAAGCCAATTCCGGGACGAAAAACCGCTGTTCGGCTGTTTAAAGTTTCTGGTTCAGCCTAAGCTGTTTAACATATCGATTTTCCTGCCCCCCAGTTCTCTTGCTGGGGGGTATTTTGCATGAATGTTTATTTTCTCAGCTTGTATACTTCGCGTGCCATGGATTCAAGTATGTACATGGCGGGGATTTGGGTGGTGATATTCGCATTTTCAACCCATTCTTCCGTCACGTAATATGAAAGATTTACATCGGACATTTTGGCGATGGTCGAGTGTTTATGGTTTGTAATACTGATGACCCGGCTGCCTTCTTGTTTCAGCTGATTCAGATGAGTGACCGTAGAGCGGCCTTCACCTGAAACCGACAGAGCGATTGTTATGCTGTTTTGGCGGAAATGGGAATGGACCGGAAAGTAAGGATCTTTAATGTACATGGAGAGTTTCCCTAAGCATGAAAAATATCTGGCTCCGTATTCGGCAAGAATTCCCGAACTTCCCACTCCGATAAAAATGACGCTTTCTGCATCCGCCGCAAGGGCTGCGGCTTTCTTCAGCTTTTCTTCCATGCCCCCGCTCATTGTTCTCTCAAAAAATTCGGCAACGGAATGATGGGGGCTCTTTACATTTGTTTTTTTATTTGCCTCCGCATACATTTTCAGCTTGACCTTAAATTCCGAAAACCCTTCACAGTTTATTTTTTTGCAGAAACGTAAAATAGAAGCCGTAGATACATGGGTTTCATCTGCCAGCTCACGGATCCGCATATAGACGACTTTCTCGTTGTTTTGAGAGATGTAGTTGTATAAAGAAGTTTCAAGCTCGTTAAATGAAGCAATCATCTCGTGTGTGAACATGCAGGGGGATTCTCCTTTTCATGAGAATGGTGAATGTACATCTAATCGTAACATATCATTTTAAAAGAAACATAGCGTTATATTTACGTGACAAATCACTTATTGTGTCATTCAGAACAAGACTTCACCCAATGATTTACGGGACGAATAAACTGCGGCTATAATTCGTTCATACGCTATTCGAATCATTTCTTCAAGGGTCTGAAAAAAGGAGGACAATATGGGTGTTAAGCTGATAGCCGTTGATATGGACGGGACGTTTCTGAATGATGAAATGGCATATAACAAAGAGCGTTTTATGAACCAGTATCGTGAATTAAAAGCGCGGGGAATTAAATTTGCCGTAGCAAGCGGCAACCAATATGCCCAGCTGAAATCTTTCTTTCCGGAAATCGAAAGTGAAATCGCTTTCGTTGCTGAGAATGGCGCTTTTGTCGTGAATGCCGGAGAAGAATTATTCGCGGGTAAAATGTCTGAAGATACAATACAAGCGGTATTCGATGCTTTAAAGCGGTATGATGTGAAAAACGTCATTGTCTGCGGAAAAAAAAGCGCGTATATTCATGAAAATGCCGGTGAAGATGAATATCTGCATGCCGGTAAGTATTATCATGTGTTAAAAAGGGTGCCGCATTTTGAAAACATCGATGATGACATTTTTAAATTTTCCATCAGCTTTCCCGCCGAACATTGTTCCGCACTACTGAGCCATTTGAAAAACGCCATCGGAACTTTCGTCACGCCTGTATCAAGCGGGCACGGTGACATAGATCTGATCATGCCGGGGCTTCATAAAGCAAGCGGGATGAAGCTTCTCCAGAAACAATGGGGGATAAATGAGGAAGAATGCGCGGCCTTCGGAGACAGCGGGAATGATTTGGAGATGGTGTCCGCCGTGAAATACGGAGTCGCCATGGACAATGCGCATGAAAGCATTAAGCAGGCAGCCGTGCATATCACGCAATCAAACAATGAAGAAGGGGTCTTAAACGCGATTGATGCCATTCTCAAAGATGAAAAACCGTTTGTCTGAAATAGACGTTTTAACTGCGGAGGTGCTGAACGATGATTAAATTAGTGATTACGGATTTAGACGGCACATTTTTAAATAATCAAGGCGATTTTGACCGAACATTATTTGAAGAGACTAAACGAGTAATGGCGGAACAGCATGTCGCTTTCGCCCTCTGTACCGGAAAGCAGTGTGAAAGGGTGGAGGCTTTATTCGGAGAAGATGCGAAAGATTTTTGGATTTTAGGAGACAGTGCCACGCGTATGAAAAAGAACGGCAAATTCGTATATGAATCTTTGATCAGGAATGCAGCGGGACTGTCAATTATAAAGGTTTTGGAAAAAATCAGCTGCGGGCACAGCATTATTGCGTGCACCAAAAAAGGCGCGATGGTGAAAGAGAACCTGTCTGAAAGTGAAATGAAATTCGTGAATGCCTCTTATGCTCATGTAACGAAAATAGCTGATTTCACTGAGATAAAAGACGACTTTATCAAGATTACGATTCATGACCCCGACCCAACTGCCAGGAAACGAAAGAAAAGCTGCATGAATTTTTTCATCAATTATATATCGTAGCATCAGAAGACACCTGGATGGACATTTCAAATATCGGAATACACAAAGGAACAACCGTAAAGGAACTGCAGCGATTGTTAGGGGTTTCGCCTGATGAAACAATGGCGTTCGGAGACGGACGCAATGACAAAGAATTGATGGAAGCGGCATCCTACAGCTTTGCGGTCAAAAACGCCATTGACGAAATAAAAGATGCGGCGCATTTTGTCATTAAATCAAATGAGGAAAGCGGCGTCATGCATACGATTATGAGAATATTAGCGCTGCAGGAACAGAACATGAAGACATCACATGGGTAAATCGCGTGTGCTGAAGTCGGTGCGGCAGGACTTACTAGGGGACGAAAAAAAGCAGACTATCCGAAGGCTGCTTTTTTTCTGCAATAATAAATATCTATATATGATTGAGTATATTGGTGTAATATGTAATAAATGGAATAGAACGTAATGGTGAGATGGAGAAAATTACTTCATATCACTTGATATTAGACAAAGCGCTGAACAAAACAGGAAATTCCCCGTTTTGAAATCATGAGGAGGTGTTTGTATGAGTCCGCTGTTGAGTCCTGCGTATATCATTCTCATCATTCTTCCGGCAGCTTCTTTTCTGTTGGGGATTTTAGGATATTTCATCTTCAAAAAAGTATGGATGATGGTTGTTATTGTTTTCATTTTGTCCTTGATATTTATGTTTATTGTAATAGGTGCCGAGCCGACATTTTTGATTTGGGTGGCTATGATGACGGGGAGCTGTTTTATCTCCGGTTCAATCACTAAGACGATATCGACTTTTGCAAAGCGAAACTATTAGCCTGTTTGAACAGCTATACTTCTTTTTATCGATTGAAGAAAAAGAAGTATAGAGTGATCTGTCGGATTCTTGTTTTGGATGTTATTGTCAGATCGGGCATTCTATTAAGAATGTCATTAGACAGGTCTGTTTAAAGTTTTAACTTAACGGAGCATGATTATTGAACGCGAGGCGCATGGAAAAAAGGAGGATTTTTATGTTTCAAACCTTAGACCATTTTTTGAAATCTTGGGAGTTCGAAGCCGATGCGACACAGAAACTATTAAATACTCTGACTGATAAATCACTAAAACAAGAAATCACTTCACAGAACTGGACTTTAGGCCGTATTGCTTGGCATACTGTTGCTGCTATTCGCATCATTACATTAAACACAGATTTAACGTTTCGCGCCCCGGCTGAAGATTATCCTGTTCCCGCTTCGGCCCAGTTGATAGCTGACGGCTATCATCAAGCAAGCAATGCGTTCGTGCAGGCGTTAAAAACGCAATGGACTGACGATACACTTGAAGAACGTATCAGCTTTATGGGTCAGCAGTTACCAAATGGTTCACTTTTACTGTTTTTAATTCAACATCAAAGTCATCATCGGGGACAAATGACCGTTCTTATGAGACAGGCAGGTTTACCTGTTCCAGGTATTTATGGCCCGGCAAAAGAAGAATGGACAAAGTTTGGGTTGGAAGCTCCGGAATAGGATGTTGGTGTAAGAGCTCGAATGAATAGATAATACCAATCGATGTTGGTATCTTTTTTGTTTTAAACCGGGATCCATGAAATGCCACGAATCACAGTTAAAAAGATGTAAAGCAAGGTGAATAAATGCAGAAAGGTGATTATTATGATAACTAAAATGACTCGATTCAATATGAAAGACTTCAATAAACCAAACGAACCTTTCGTTGTTTCAGGGAAAATCATCCCTTCATTTGAAAAATGTTTGGACATATACAGAGGAGATATTTGCTGAACCTTATGTCAAAAAATATGACGATGAAGAAATTGATGTCAGTTATATTGAAGAAGAGGATAAAGTTGTCTTTTTAATTACACAGAGAACCACTGTGTCGGCCGGAGTAAGCTTCGTTCTAATTGGAATGGATACGCACTGATTAAAGACATTGACGTTGCAAATAGAAAAAATGGTGTCGGGACGGCTTTATTAGATAAAGCGATTGAGTGGACAAAGGAGAATCATTTATGCGGTCTCATGCTTGAAACACAAGATATTAACGTTTCAGCTTGTCATTTTTATGCCAAAAATAACTTTGTCATAGGAGCGGCCGATACAATGCGTTATTCGAATTTTTCAACAGCATATAGCGGGTGTGTGTCGCAATGTATTCATAATATCGGATTGAGGATTTTTCTTTTTTTGCGAGCCTTATTGTTGTATACCTTAATCTGTATATAATAAGATATATCAATCTATGCAGGGGGAGTTAAGTATGAAGTGCAAAAAAATGAACAGGGTACAATTAAAAGAGGGAAGCGTATCAATGGCCCTATAAACTGCGTCTGCCCTCATTAATGGAGGGGAAATTGTGAATACGCCTTATTCACAATCAACTTTACGGCACAACCAAGTGTTCATTTGGCTTTGTGTTCTGTCATTTTTCAGCGTATTAAATGAAATGGTTTTGAACGTCTCGTTACCTGATATCGCCAACGATTTTCATAAACTGCCAGCGAGTGCAAACTGGGTGAACACGGCCTTTATGCTAACCTTTTCCATCGGAACTGCTCTGTATGGGAAGTTATCAGATCAGCTGGGCATCAAAAAGCTGCTCCTGTTTGGGATTATGGTCAATGGCTTCGGATCAATCATTGGATTTGTTGGTCACTCTTTTTTTCCCATACTCATTTTAGGTCGGTTTATTCAAGGAGCTGGTGCTGCCGCATTCCCGGCACTTGTAATGGTTGCAGTCGTACGCTATATTCCGAAAGAAAACAGGGGTAAAGCATTTGGTCTGATCGGGTCGCTGGTGGCAATGGGGGAAGGTGTCGGACCAGCTATTGGCGGAATGATCGCTCATTATATTCACTGGTCATATTTGCTGCTTATTCCAACAGCAACAGTTATTACCGTTCCATTCCTGATAAAACTGCTTGAAAAGGAAGAAAGAATCAGCGGGCGCTTTGATATGGCGGGGATTATATTAATGTCTGCAGGCATCGTATTTTTTCTGCTGTTTACAACGTCATATAGAATGTCTTTTCTGACCATCAGTATTCTAGCTTTCCTGATATTTGTGAAACATATTAGGAAAACTCAAGATCCCTTTGTTGACCCTGCACTGGGGAAAAATGTCTTGTTTATGATGGGCGTCCTTTGCGGAGGCCTGATATTCGGCACTGCTGCAGGATTTGTGTCTATGATTCCTTATATGATGAAAGATGTTCACCATTTAAGTACTGCGGCAATTGGAAGCGGGATTATGTTCCCCGGGACGATGAGCGTCATCATCTTCGGTTACATTGGAGGATTGCTTGTTGATCGGAAAGGTTCTTTATATGTGCTCACCATTGGGATTGTATTGATGTCTTCCAGCTTTTTAATTGCTGCCTTTTTTATAGATGCGACACCTTGGCTCATGACCGTTATAATCGTTTTTGTTTTTGGGGGGCTCTCCTTCACAAAAACGGTTATATCTACAATTGTGTCTGGCAGTTTAAAACAAAAGGAAGCCGGGTCCGGAATGAGTTTGCTTAATTTTACGAGCTTTTTATCAGAGGGAACGGGCATTGCGATTGCAGGCAGTTTATTATCGATCCGCTTGCTGGATCAAAGGCTGCTGCCTGTTAACGCTGATCATTCCGCTTATTTGTACAGTAATATGCTGATCCTATTTGCAGGAATCATCGTTATGAGCTGGCTGGTAACCCTGAATGTCTATAAACGTTCGCGGAGAAATGACTAAAAAGGGAAAGGATCAAACTTGATAAAAGTTTTGATCCTTTTTTTGAGGAGCTTCCTTATTCCGAAACCTTTTGTCGATCAATGAAAGGAGAGTTAAGGTGAATTACATTTATAAGAAAAAGGAAAAGAAAAATGGAAATTGTATCATTTCAATCAGAGATAAATGGGAGAATGCACTTATTGAGTTTGAACAAAAAAATAATCAAATTGAGATCGTGGTCAATGAGCGTAACGAGAAAACAACTAAGTTTTCGCTGCCAATTGAGACTTTTGAGAAAGTGTATGAGGATATTAAAATAGGCCGGAGAGAAAGTTAATCATTCTTTTTGAAAATGACCATGAAGTTCGTAAGCAGTATGGTTTTAACACGCATCTGGATTCCCCTAGAAAAGCAAAGGTTTTGGGGATTTATGTTAAAATAATAGTCAGAACCTTGTGCAGCGGACAGGGAGTTTCGTTGCTTCATAAGGAGGGGGAACTATGAAAAATAAGATTCACATACTGGGAGCCTCTGGAGTCGGCACTTCAACATTGGGTGCTGCATTATCAAAGCATTTGCCTCATACGCATCTTGATACTGATGATTACTATTGGACAGATAAATTCACTAAAAAAAGAGAAATTCCTGAAAGAAGAAAGCTGCTTGAAAAAGACTTAACAATAAATGAGAAATGGATTCTTTCTGGCGCAGTGTGCCGCTGGGGCGATGATCTAAAAAGTGAATTTGACCTTGTCATCTTCTTATGGATTCCGCAAGATATCCGGCTTGAAAGATTAAGGCATAGGGAATTTCAACGTTATGGAAACGAAGTGTTAGCCGGCGGCAGTAAATATGAAGAATCAAAAACATTTTTAGAGTGGGCTTCTTTATATGATAATGCTGGTATGGAAGTTAGAAGTAAAGCTTTACACGAACATTGGATGGCAGATTTATCTTGTCCAGTGTTAAAAATTGAAGGAGATTACTCAGTCAATGAAAGAGTTGATCGTGTCTTGGATTATTTGAATTCTAATTAAACGAACAGAAGCATAGAAAACTCACTTCGGGAAACCGTGAAGGCAGGAATCAAAACGGGAGATCTTGGCGGTCAATCATCAACGTCAGACTTTGCAGAAGCAATTGCAGAAAGGATCGGACGTTAAAGCGGGAAATAAGAGGCGCGATGCAGAGCATCAAAACGCAATAGGACACCTCAATTTAGATTTTCTGTAAGAACGGCTCTGCTCATTAAAAAACTCAATTCGTAGATTTAGCGGCATCAATATTGCCGCAGATCGGGTTAGTGAGGAAGGGATGAGCCCCCTTCCTGTAAGATATATTACTTTTTTGAAATGGGTATCCAAATTTCACTTTTAAAAGATGGTGATGTTACATCTTTATGCTCATTCCACAGTATTTCTGGACCTTCAATTTGTTCATAATTTGACGATGGAAACCATTCGGAATAAATCCGCCCCCATACTTCCTGCAGTGCATTCGGAAATGATCCGACTGCTTCGAATACAGCCCACGTTGAAGCAGGGACTTCAAGCTGTGATAGATGATTTGGGCAATGTTTCGTTGTGGCTGCGCCAATATAGTGATCAAGCTCTCCGTTTTCCTCTGTCCGGCCTTCAGAAAAGTTCGTGGATGCACTAATGAGTCCTGCAGGCGCTACATTAGAAAGCTCTTTTAGTTGATTGATTGCTGCTTCATCTAAACTTTCCCACATCGATGCAATGTCAGGATTCACTCCTTTGAACAAAATAGGGACTCTTTTTTTTATGCCGACGATGCGAAATGCCTCTTTTTCTTCAATGCGATAGTTCATTTCATTTCCTCCTTTGATTGATAACTGGAAGGTCATTCGCGGATAAGCTTTAAGTGAATGGCCATTATGTTTAGCTTCTGTTGGTCTTATGCCATGCAAATGTTTAAATGCTCTTGCGAAAGAATCTGGTGAGTGATAACCGTATTTTATTGCAAGATCAATCACCTTAACGCTGCTGTCTTTAAGTTCAAAAGCTGCAAGAGTAAGACGTCTGCGACGAATATATTCCGATAATGAAATACCTGCAAGGAAGGAAAACATCCTTTTAAAATGATATTCAGAGCAGAAAGCAAGCCTTGCTGCTTCTTTGAAATCAATATCGTTCGTGAGGTTTTCTTCAATATACGTTAATGCGCTATTCATCCTTTTAAGCGAATCCATTTATTTGACCTCCTTTAACAAAAGAATAACAGGAGCGAAATGTATCTACCCGACATTCCGTGCACAGTTTTGCAGGATAACTTATATGTAATAATTAAGTTATTCACCTGTATTTGTACAGCTAAAGAAAACACCTCATAACTGATTGGGTTTCATAAGATGAAAGAAAGTTATCATTGTTCTATATTAAAAAGAAAATAAGAGGATGTCAGATCCGGCTTTTCGCAAGTATTCTTCCTTAAGGGAGATCACTTTTGCTTATTCGACTAAAGCAGCAGTTTAGCGGAAGAAGGAGAAAAATCAGTTGACTTACTTGAATACTAAATAGGTGTAAAAAGTGGTTATTCATACGAAGGATTGAAAAAGAAGAACACGCAGCAGATTCACTTGCTCTTGTTGGGGGGCAAGTGTTGACAACCCTATTACTGGTTTAATTAAAGAAGGAGTATAAAACCTGTGTCAATGATGTTACGAGATATCTGCGACACAGGTTTTATATGTAGGTAACTCATCTTCTTATATATTTAACATTGCATTTTTTTATTATGAAATAGTTCATTCTATTTCTGCTTTCAATTTTTCGAACCATTCTAAATTAACCAAGTGATGTGAACGGGAATTTTCGTTCATACGACGAAAGTAATTGATTGTGCCGGGAATTTCTTGAGTGACAGACAGGTATTCATCAAGGAGCTCGATTCGAGTTTTAGTCTGATCGATTTGTGATTGGATCAGATCCAGTAATTTATTTTTGTCGAATTCATCGGCAAAGAGTAACGCCCCATAAAATTGCAGGTTCACATATTCCGATTTGGTGCCGTATTTGATCATTAATTTCTCGAATTCTGCCCTTCCCGATTCTGTGACGTTAAAGTGACGGATTTCACGCCCGCTGGTTGAGGGTTTCTGATGAATCTGTTCGATAAAACACTTTTCTTCAAGTTGCTGCAGATTGTAATAAAATGAACCTTTTGTGAAGTTAACAATGTATTTGTAATGACGTTTTTCCATTAAGGCCAGAAGTTCATAGCCATGAGCGCCGGGGTTTTGGATGAGCAGGCCAAGGATAAGTAAGGGAATTATGGTTTCATCACCTTCGCCATCCGCGCCTCAAATTCCGCGTACGTGATTTTGCCCGATGCCAAATCCATACTATGAAGGTAAATCTGTTCTGTTTTAGAATAGCCGCCCTTCACTTTCAGTGATTGCTCCTCTCCCGAAATAGGTTTCAGGATATGGCACTTTTTCGAAAAAGCCTCGAAATAGCGGTAACCGAATTTGCGTTGTGAAGCTGCGTCTAAATGAATGCCATCAGGATTCGCAGTCAAGCCTGCTGCAGTAACAAAATAACAATTCGGTTGTTCATTAGCGAAACGCAGCAATTGTTCATTAACCTGTCGAAATTCAGTCGCATGCTGTCCAAAACCGATCTTCCCAAGAAAGTCACCAAGCCCTCCAATCATCAACGGTACCTCATCAAGTTTCAACTCGTTTCTTAGCGTCTCGATGATAAGGGTTAATTTCTCGTAATAAGTTTCATGCAGCGAACGATAACTGTCACTCTCACCCTGGTGCCAAAGGATTCCGCAAATTTGACTGGATCGGAGGGCGAAGCGGGCTTCGGACAAAGCATGCTGAAAAAGGATGCCTTCCGGATGCCAGTCATTCAATGAACTGCCACCTTCCGCACAAGGGATCAAGCCAATTTCTTCATCGGGATGGGCTTTCGACCATGCATCTGCAAAAGATGCCGCCAGACCAACGCCGGAAACCGGACGGTCGTAATTAATCGGCTCTGTCATCATCTGCCACTGTCCATTGCGCAGCATTTTTATTTTTTCATTATAGATAGGATCTACTTCATTCAAAAATCCACGGCCTGCCATATTCGACTGCCCCAACATCAAAAAAGACTTTATCATCTAATTTTTCACTTCTTTACATCAATATTTGGTCTAATTAGACTATAGTCAATTCAGTTTGTCTTGTAAAGTTTTAACAAGGTTTTATTAGTATGTATGAAAAGCGTTCCTGTGAAACAGCAAGGAGCGATCATGAAAGGTTGAGGAAGTGTTAGAAAAGAGGGCTACACAGTTTACTGCTTGGGTACATACAAGCTTGCTTTGCGAACAGGCCGATATAAGTCCATCAATTGCATACCGATTCATGAAGGCGAATTGCAGAAGTGCCATCCGCTGACTGAGGAGATTGATTTTGAAAAACGAGAATCAGATGCGGTAATTGGTTATGCAGCTTATTTTGAGTTGATAAATGGCTTCGAAAAACAGTGTATTGGACAAAGGCACAAGCAGAAAAGCACAAAAAGAAATTCAGTAAGTCTGATGTTGGATGGAAAAATGACGGGGATGCGATGGCACTTAAGCCTGTATGAAAAGCAGTTTTGAGCAAGTGGGGGATTCTTTCTAAAAAGCAGTTATTAATGAAACAGACAGTTCAGAAATTATCGATTCCGAGCCTTCAAACAAAGAAAATACAGAAAACCAAGCGTGCGAGAAGCCGATCCTTTTGATGGCAAGCCTGTAGAAACAGTGATCCAAGGGCAAACGATTGGCAGGTTGATCAAATCCAGTCAGTCTTAAATTATCGATATTTGAATCACAAGCCTTTGCTGATTTCTTCGGAGTTAATACTCGATGAGATTTTGGACATTGACGAGGCTCTTGGTTCACGAATTTACCAGATGTATCGTGATTACATAGTGATTATTAAAGGCGATCGAATGCAATTAAATCATAGGTTAGGTGCTTGGGAATGAAGGAAAAAACGAATGTAAAAGCAGCTGATGGACTTTATATATTTGGACCTCTAAGTCTTACAGAATTACGCTAACTAATCCGTTTACTTGAGGAAAAAATAAATAGAGCGGTTGCTGAGTGCTTAAAGCAGTCGTGTCTCTGCTGACAATTTTAGTCTCCGCACCGAGAATAGAAAAAGAAATTCAGCTATGGGAACAGCTTGACGGGAGGTAAAGAACAGTTGAATTGCATTAAGTTCATTGTTTATGGTGAGCCAATCGCACAGGGGCTGCCAGTGGATCAATACGAAATGGGAAGGTGCATATGCGTGATCCAACGAAATCAAAGTATTTCAAACAGTATGTGGCATTGGTTGCGTCTCAGCATCGTCCAGAAACAATTATTACTGGTCCTGTCTTTATG
Organism: Bacillus sp. BACIII; assembly: GCF_057836745.1. NCBI lineage: Bacteria > Bacillati > Bacillota > Bacilli > Caryophanales > Bacillaceae > Bacillus > Bacillus sp. BACIII. The sequence continues at coordinate 467,182 of NZ_CM174437.1, forward strand.
GATGTCAAAGTGTATAGACCTATGCCGAAATCAGTTTCAAACTCAAAAAAGAAGAAAGAACAAGCTGAAAAGGGACTTCTGCAGCCGACAACTAAGCTTGATATTGATAACTATGTAAAGGGTGTAAAAGATCCCTGAATCATCTTATTTACAAAGAGGATAGTCAGGTTGGGGATCTGAAAGTAAGCAAGTTTTATAGCGCAGAGCCGAGAGTGGAGATCAAGATAAAAGAGGTTTCTGCCTAAAAATAAAAAACACCGAAGCGCTTAGCCTCAGTGTTCTTGATATGAACTGGTCCTTCTATCATAACACACAGGGAGCGCTTTGAGTGTACAATCCAAGAGAAATAAACATCAAAAAAGGCTTCACTATTCAGCAGAAGATTGACCAAGGGAAGGTTAAAATTATTGTTTTAGATGGGAATCAAGGTACTGCCCATGTCTTAGATGCTCCGGAGCATGGTAAACAGTGATTCAAACTGTAAAGGGTAGCTTTGCGCGGGTTGATCATGAGATAGGGTTTAAAATGAATGATAGTTTATTAAAAAGGCACTTTAAAAGTGGTTTTGTAGTAAAATAAACAAAAACGCTGGAGGATAGTAATGTTTTTAAAGGGATCAGGTGTTGCTTTCTATTTAAGGGTTTTGTCACCTTTAAATGAGTTTATTGAATATTTGGATGACGTTGAAGACAGATTTGAAAAATCAAAAATGCGGTATGAAAATGAAGCAAAAGAATTGAGCCCAGAAATTGAAGAAGATTATTGGGATTATTATATTGATGAATATCATGACTTCAATAGCACATATCCTTCAATTTTGAGAAGTAGTGTATTCACGAGTATATATAGCTTTTTAGAGTACCACCTTATAAGCAGATGTTTAGATAAAGCAATTTTAGACAAAGTTAAGTATGATAGAGGGATTTTTAAAGCCAAAAGTTATTTTAAATTAAGATATAAAAGTAATGAGAAATTTAAAGAGTCAGAAATATTCTCGAACAATGTTTGGAATAAAATTGTTGATTATTCTAAGATTAGAAATTGTTATATTCACAATTCAGGAATAATAACAATGATACCAGATGAAACAAAGCAAAAAGAATTAATTCAAATTATTAGAAAAACCAATTATATTGAAATTGATGACCGTGACAGAATACATATACTAAATAGGGAATTTTGCAAAGAATTTCACGAAGTTGTTTACAAATTTATTTGCGATTTGAATGATTTATTATTAAATTTAAAAGATTAAGTCCAAGACGGAGAGCCTCGGACACTGAACTTACAGTATTATTTACGCTGTTTGTTTAGTGTCGTTTTTATTTGGAAAAGGAGGACCTATTCATGAATCGAAAAGGCATTGAAAATCTAATCAATAGCTATCACTGGATGGTGAAAGAGGTTCATCGATTGCAAAGGGTACTTTATGGTTCAACAATTCCTATGAAAAATTGGGGTGTTGCTCAATATGGATTAGAAGCAGCTATGCCAAAAGGAAGTCCTGGGAAGAGTCAGGCTGAGTTGCGACAAATGGATATGAGAGAAGAGCCTCTTTTCAAACGTCTTAAATACTATGAGGAACGAGTATATGCAGTTGAGTTAGGCGCCGGAAAAACCAAAGGAGAGCAACACAAAGTTATTTATGATTGCATGAGGGAGGGGATGAGTTACCGTGCTATTGGCCTTCACCTTGGCATTTCAAGGGAAACTGTACGCAAAATGAAAGATGAGTTCATCATCCATTTATGCCCAGGTTGCCACTTTGAGCGTTTGTTGAATCTGAAAAAATCTGTAGTGTCAAATGGGAGGCAGGTCGGTGCGGATCGTTTAATCATTCGCGTTAGAAATAACCTTTCTCCTAACGGAGAAAGGCATGAGCGATTGCAATCAAAATAGCGACTGCAAACTCTCGGGAAATTTTGATGTGGATTTCCATAACCACACCCCTCTAGGCGAGTAAGGATTTCGACTTGGTCGGATTAACCGTGAGAGCCGCGCCCACCTAGCCCAATTAATGTTAATCAACAACATTTGTTAGAATAGTTAGCATACGGATCGGTAAACCGTCAATGTACAATAGAAGCTCTTATTGATATTCTTATCGACAAAAAGGTATTTACAGAAGAAGAATTCGTTAAATACCAAATGCACCATTTAGAACATTCAGCTGATGAGCATTCTGCGGAGCTTTTAGGTATCAGTAAGGAAGATTACATCAAGAGCAGAAAATAAAGCATCCTGTAGGGTGCTTTTTTGTCGACAAATTTTGCAAATGGTTCCATTATCATTGTTTTTCGTCGATAATAAGATGGGAGATGAGTAAAATGGAACAAATATTTGAATCTTTTCTTGAAAGTGTACCTTATACATATTTCACTCATTTGAAGGCTTTTAAAGATTATCTGAGACATTTAAAGGTCACTGATGATACAATTATAGATTTTCTCCAAGGTGTTAGAACAGAAAGGATAATTGATTCTTTAAAATTCAATATTGAAAATCGATCACAGAGCAAGAAAAAAATTTTTAAAAAAGAAACTGCTTATATGTATAGTGTTGTTATAAAAAAATTTTTTATGTATCTCCAATCTGAACATTGTATCAAGAACCTCGACTTTGAAAGAGAGTTAAATTTATCAGCTAGCAATCATTCATCATATAGATATAAAATGAATGAATTTATCTCAAACAACTCTATATTAAAAGACAGTAGCGGTTTTAATACATTACTTGAAGAAGAGGTTAATGATCTTATTAAGCAATGTGATGAAACATTAAATTCAGATGATATATATATAAATGCCTTTGAAGAGAAAAGATATTTTAATAAATTTAGATCAGCAATAATCATTAAATTGATAATATTAACTGGGGTACGCTATGAAATAATTTGCAACTTGAAAAAAAATAATCTAGACCTTAAATATAACAATTTAAAGATAAATGATTATTCTGTGCCTTTACCTAATAATTTCAGAGATCAATTTGAAAAATATTTAAAATTAGTAAATGAACTTACTTTTAAAAAAGATAACGATTTTTTACTTATTGAATTTGAGGGAGAGCAATTAAAAAAGATTACAGCTGATACGGCTAACTTCTTAAAGAATAGTATAGATAGAAGTGATTTAAATGGTCTAATAAAATACTCCGTGGTAAATATGTTGAAACATGAAATGAATGAACACGTAATAAGGAAGTTAACCGGAATTGGAACTAAATTTTATGAGCAGTGCCTCGAAGAAGTTGTTGATCTAAATAAGGACAATAGACACTTAAACTCTATTTTCATGTCAATGGCTTCTTTTAGTACTTTATAAACTAGATACCTCAAAGGGTATCTTTTTTTGTACTTTTTAATACTCAGAATATGCAATTTAGTCAACGTAATGAATTGAGTTGTTTTAGAAATTACTTTCCAAAACAACTCAATTCAAAGCAGGCGGCGGTGGATGTAGATGGCAGAAAAGTACATTCAAACGCATAAAGACTACCTTAAAGTTATGAAATACAAGGACCTTGCCGAGAAGTACGGAGTGTCAGTGAACACCATTAAATCGTGGAAACAACTGACACACTTGAAAACAACATCGAACAAGAAGTCGCATCCAGATGCGACCTCTATTAATAGAAAGTAACCTTAAGAAAAAATTTAAGGACTTGCAGCCCTATGGCCGTATAAACAAATTTAATCCCTTCATAATATGTCATCAAACTTAGCATATTCAATATGGATTCTAATTTAGGAGTTTAAGAGCCATTGATGTGCTCATAAATATCTCTCACACTTTCCGAGCATCTGGCGAGTAAAATACGTCACTATGCATATGCTGTATTTTTTCCCAGTTGGCGGGATTGGTTGTATCAAAAGAGCGGTGCTCCATGATGGCCTGATATAGGGCGGTTTTTTGTTCCAAATGGGCAATGTGCTGTTTGGCTTCTTCGAGCTGGGCGAGCGCATCTTCTTTATGCTCCATCATGAGTGTGTACCGTTGTGGAATGGTCGAATCTCCTTCAAGACAGAGATTCACGTACGTTTTAATAACTTCAATCGGCATCCCGGATTGCCTGAGGCATTTGACGCCAAACAGCCAGTTGATTGATTCTTCGTCGAACAAACGAATATTGTTTTTATTTCGTTGTACGCTCGGCACCAGGCCTTTATCCGTGTAAAAGCGCACCGCATGCTCGGTGAGTCCGGTTATCATCGCTGCTTCTTTGACTGTATGCATGTGTAATCCTCCTTTGAAATTTTTTTAAAAAAGTGCTTGCCTTCGTGTTACATGAAGGTAATAAGCTTATTATAACGCAAACCAGCCGCAGCGGAATTCATTCTGCAGTGCCCGATTTTCGGGATGCGTGCCGTTTGTCGTTCTACCTTTGAACAATAGGAGGAATTACAATGCAAACCGTAACATTAAACAATGGAGTGAAAATGCCAATTATCGGCTTCGGTGTGTACCAAGTCCCCGATGCTCAAGAATGTGAAAACGCAGTATATGAAGCGCTGATGGCCGGTTACCGCCTGATTGACACCGCTTCCGGTTACCTAAACGAGGAAGCAGTCGGACGTGCAATCAAGCGGAGCGGCGTACCGCGTGAGGAGCTATTCATTACGACCAAGCTCTGGATTCAGGATGCCGGCTATGAAAGCGCCAAGACAGCCTTTGCCAAATCATTGAGTAAGCTGCAGCTGGATTATCTTGATTTATACCTTATTCACCAACCATACGGCGATTACTACGGCGCTTGGCGTGCGATGGAGGACTTGTACCGTGAAGGCAAAATCAGGGCAATCGGAGTCAGCAACTTCTACCCCGACCGTCTTATGGATCTCATCATGCATAATGAAATCGTGCCAGCCGTCAATCAAGTCGAAACACATCCATTCTATCAGCAAAAAGAAAGTGCTGCTTTTATGAAAGAGCAGGGAGTACAACACGAGTCGTGGGCACCGTTCGCTGAAGGACGCAATAACATGTTCAGCAACGAAGTGTTGACTTCCATTGCGGAAAAACACAATAAATCCGTCGCCCAGGTCGTGCTGCGTTGGCTTGTTCAGCGTGAAGTCGTTACGATTCCAAAATCGGTCCGCAAAGAACGGATTGTCGAAAACTTTGACATTTTCGATTTTGAGTTGAGCTTAGAGGATATCGAAAAAATTTCCACCCTTGATAAAGGAGAAAGTCTTTTCGGATCGCACCAAGATCCGAAAATTGTAAAAGCGATAGGCGCCATGAAATTCGATCTGTAACTTTTGATTGAACCGTAAATTGCGTACAGAGGGTGAATGGAAATTTCAATTATTGACATTAGAAAGCTGATATACTAAGTGTGTTGTGAAAATTTCGGCAATAAAGCGTGATCCAGCTTCAAATGTTGGTTTCAAAATTGCAGGAGATTAAGTTAGGGCTAGAGGAAGGGAAGAACCCTTCCTTTTTTCCTTGGACGGACTGAAAACAGTGCCCTTTTTCTGGCCAAATTGAATATAAAATGATATGCAGACAAAATACCGCAAAGCGCATGACTAATAAAAAAACGCACAAGTAGATAAAATGAACCTATTTGTTCAATACAATCAGCTGCTTTGAAAGTATATAAAAAAGGACACCAAACCAACAGCACTAGTGCTATAAGTTCAGTGTCCGCAGACTTCTATTTTTAATTTCTCTAAAGCCTTAAGGCCTTATTTTTATTAACCTCTTCCAGCTTGGAAAGAAGGATATTTCGTCATACCGCCATCTGCAAAGAGTGTAATACCCGTTACATAACTTGCTTCAGAAGATGCTAAGAATGCTGCTACTGCTGCTACTTCTTCTGGTTTACCGATGTAACCCATTGGAATCATGCTTTCAACATCTGCACGTTGTTCTGGATCTGCGAATTTTTCAGCGTTGATTGGTGTGTTCATCGCACCTGGTCCAATGTTATTTACGCGGATACCTTTTGGCGCATATTCAAGAGCCAATGTTTCCGTCATTAGTTTCATTCCGCCTTTACTTGCTGCATAGTGAACAAATAATGGCCAAGGAATCATTTCATGTACGCTGGACATGTTAATTACGTTTCCTTTAATGTCGTTTTCAACGAAATATTTGATTGCTTCACGGCTTCCTAAGAATGCACCTGTTAAGTTTGTATCAATAACTTTGTTCCAGTTATCTAGAGATAGCTCATGAGAAGGAACTGGGTTTTCAACACCAGCGTTGTTAATCATTACGTCTAGTGTACCGAATTCTTTAATAGCTGTTTGAACAAGATTTACAACGTCTTCTTCTTTTGTTACGTCACCTTGAACGATGATTGCTTGTCCGCCTGCTTCTTCTACTTCTTTTTTCGCATCTAAAGCTTCTTCTTCATGGTTGTAATAGTTAATAACAACTTTTGCTTCTTCTTGACCGAAGCGAACAGCCATTGCACGTCCCAGGCCTGTAGATCCGCCTGTAATTACGACTACTTTATCTTTTAAATCTTTATACATGATAAGTTCCTCCTGGTTCTAACGATTATTTTTTAATAGATATTCTTACTGTTTAGTTTCAACATGTATTTTAACTTTTTGCTATTCCCAGCAGCACTCCGCCTAAAATAATGAGCACAATGCCAATTGAAATCGAAATAAGCTGACGCTTTGTTTTCTTTTCGCCTAGTAAGAAGATACCTCCAAGCGTTGACACGACGATTCCCATTTGTGATAGTGAAAAACTTGTCGCTACCCCTACCTTAGGTTGGGAAATAAATAAGAACATATTACCCGCAGCCCATATAAGACCGGGAATAATGTTGCGAATTGTGTATTTATTAAAAGGCTTATGTTTATAAGTGAGGATGAGTCCGCCGATAAACATACCGATAGCTTGAGGGAATAAAGCCACCCAGCCATCAACGTTAAACAAACGTGCAACGACCACATATACTAAATACCCAATCGTAGATATGATGAGTGTGATAATGCCCTTCTTAAATTGCCCAGATTGCTCTTTACTTTTTTTGCTTTCAAGAGAGGTTAACACAATCCCAATCACGATAAAAATGAGGGCTAGTATTCCCAATAGAACTGTAGTGACTGTTGACCACTCATGAAAAACAATCACCCCAAACAAAGCTGTTGATACGAGCTGCATACCTGTTGAAATAGGCATCGTTTTAGAAACACCAATATATTCAATGGTTTTTAACTGATTACTTTGCCCAACAGCCCAAAACAACCCAGAAACGATTCCTACAATAAAGATAACGGGCGTCAAAACTGGATGAATAACAAGATAGGTAACAGCTGAAAAGATCAGTGCTCCAATCGTTGTTCCAAGTGTTTGACTATAAGGTCCTCCGCCTAACTTGACATTGAAGAGGACGATACTTCCCCAAAATACTGCAGGAAGAATGGCTAAGAAAATATCCATTTGATCCAAACCTTCTTTCCCAAACCCTTGATGTATTAAAAGTGGCTAGTTTTGTTTCGTCACTTTACGTTACTAATAGTAACTTAGGTAACTAAAATAGTCAACGATTTTATTTTACGTTTCTTTTTTCTGATTAGTTCTTCAATTAGACCATTCTTGATGTTTCGGGTCTGAAATAATAAAAATGGTTCATTTATATGAAATCTGATTTCAAAAGAAAAAATCAGTCGCAACGAAAAAAACTAACCTAAGTTACTATTGGTTACTTAGGTTAGTTTATCGCATAGGTGATGTGTGGTTTGTTAACTAACATATAAAAAAGAAAGGTGGATCTCAAATGGCAGAAACATTAATATCTGCTGGGAAAGTGTTTATTGAGGGAACGGTCGTATAAATCAAGCAGGTTGGAGGTGTGCGAGAGCTATTTACGTTTAAAGAAAAAGAGGAATAAGTATATGAAGATGTATAAAACAAAAAAGCTTGTAGAAACTTGAAGGGCCTTGATAAGGTTCAAGGCCTTATGATGTGTTGGATTAAAATTGTTTAGCCATCTCTTTGGCTTGCTGCATTGCTTTATCTTTAATTTGAGAAGCTTGTTCCGGAAACTTCATTTGCCCTTCAATAATAATGCTTTCAAACGATTTTATACCAAAGAAATCCATAACCGCTTCTAAGTATCGGTTTCCCATCTCTCTTTCCATTTCAGGACCATGTGAGTAGATGTCTCCCCGCGATTGGATATGGAGAGCTTTTTTTCCTTTTAGTAATCCTTTTGAACCTTCTTTAGTATACTTGAAGGTTTTACCTGACACTGCGATTGCATCAATATAGGTCTTCATGATGGCTGGAACGGAAAAATTCCACATAGGTGTTACAAAAATATATTTATCAGCTAACAAAAATTGTCCGCCTAATTCAGCTAAACGGGCGACTTTTAACCGTTCATCCGCTGATAAATCTTGAAGTGAAGCTTGAGAGCGAAGTTTTTTCCAACCATTAAATACATCTGCGTCTAGATAAGGAATATCAGCTTTATATAAATCTAAATGGACAACATCATCTTCAGGATGTGTTTGTTTGTAACTATCAATGAATTCTTTTCCTACGGTCATGCTGAGTGATTCATCTTCAGGCAGAGGATGTGCTGTGATATAGAGAACATTAGACATGGAGATCTTCCTTCCTTATTAGATAATTAAAAACAGCGCTGTGTTTATTGGCATAGATACTAAAAGAACTGTCAATCCTTGACCCAGCTTTCCGCCCATTGACTAATCGGTCCTAATATTTTTCCTAATTCTGTTCCTTTTTGAGTTAAAGAGTACTCAGAACGTATCGGACGATCGGGGATTACATTTCGGACAACAATTCCCTGTTCTTCTAATTCTTTAATCCGTTCCGTTAAAATCCTTCTGCTTAAGGACGGCATGCTCTCGCTTAACTCACTAAAGCGCTTAGGACCGCTCATTAGCACATAAATAATTAACCCTGTCCACTTTTTCCCAATTATCTCGAAGCTTTTTTCTACTTTAGGTTTTAAATCTTTCGACTCGCCCATATTATATGTCCTCCTTCAATAAATATGGATGAAAAATAACTTATGCATTTATTGTAACAAAAATAATGGAAATGTATTTGGGTACTTTGAATTAAAAAGGTTGATATCTCTTTTTTTAGTTACTTTTTGTCACTTTAGTTCCTTTTAGTATCAGGTGAATGAGCAGAATTTCTAAAATAATCAAATCATGATTGTGAAATGAAATATATTTTATTGATAACAATGTGCGGATATTAAAGGGAAATAATTCAATAACTTAAGTATAAATGAGTAATTGTGACGGTTAAATAAATTAACGATAAGAGGGAAATGAAATGCCTCTTATGTTGTATTGATCATGCCGCGTTCGTTATACATGATTGAACATATAAATGATGAGATATCAAGCTACATGTGGAGGTGAATAAACAGGGGGATATTCAGCTTTTTGATCCAGGTTGATAGAGTATATGTAAGGAACTGTCACATCTCTTTTTCAAAAAGTCTTCGTAAAACAGAAAAAGCCGGAATGTCAGATCCGGCTTTTCGCTTATTTTCCCTTAGATTTCTTACGCTTCTCTTTTTCCGCCCGGTAAAACTCATGAAACATCTTCATCAGCGCGCGTTTTTCAATCCGCGACACATAGCTTCTTGAAATGCCGAGCTCTTTCGCGATTTCGCGCTGCGTTTTTTCTTTTTTTAAATCAAGGCCGAAGCGGCCGACGATCACTTCTTTTTCGCGGTCGTCTAAAATGTCGATATATTTTTTGACCTTTTCAAGCTCCATGTTGAGCTGAATGGTGTCGATCACATCTTCGCTTTCCGACTTGAGGACATCGATCAGGCTTATTTCATTCCCTTCTTTATCCTGGCCGATCGGATCATGAAGGGAAACGTCTTTTTTCGTTTTTTTCAAGGCGCGCAGATGCATTAAAATCTCGTTCTCAATACATCGTGCGGCATATGTCGCAAGCTTCGTGCCTTTTCCGGCTGAATAGCTTTCGATGCCTTTAATCAGCCCGATTGTACCGATGGAGATCAGATCTTCTGCGTCTTCCCCCGTGTTTTCGAATTTTTTTACAATATGGGCGACTAAACGGAGATTATGTTCGATCAGCATATTGCGGGCGTGTTCATCTCCTTCGGCCATAAGGTCTAAGTATTTTTTCTCCTCATGATTTGAGAGCGGTTGTGGAAAGGCATTATTTTTCACGTATGATACTAAAAACACGAGTTCTTTCACAATAAACCCGAGCGCTGCAAAAACACCTGTCACCATCCTCACCTCCACAAAGTTATGTAGGCAAAAGCCTATATGTAACTGTATGTGGCAGTCAGGCTGTTTGTGTCTGTACAGGGAAATTAATCAAAGGCAAGTTTTATTTCTTACAGCCTCTTGATTTTTTCTGATTGAGCCTGTATATTGTTAAAAAAAGTAAGGTCGAAAAGAATATAACGTGAAAAGCGCTGAAGAGAAGAGTAGACAGATATCATTCATGACAGAGAGCTCCGGGAGCTGGGAAGGAGTATGAATGGATGTGTTGAAACAAACCTCTTAGCTTCGCATCGGAATCATGTAAAACGAGGATGATGCGGCGGATACTCCTGTTACCGAGTAAGCTTTGTACCGGCAAGGCCGGCGCCAAACCGAATTGAGGTGGCATAGCGGGCTGTTTCCCGTCCTCAAGACTTCATTGTCTTGAGGGCGTTTTTTATTTTCTGAGGGAGGGATAAGATGAAAAACTGGAAGTCTTGGCGGCAGCCGGTGCTTTTGTTAACCGGAATCGGGGTGGCGAATATTGGTGAATGGATTTATTTTTTGTCTCTTAATCTTATTGTCTTAAAAGAAACGGGGTCTGCTTTTGCAGTTTCCATTCTTTATTTAATCAGGCCTGCGGCTGTTTTGATGACAAATGGGTGGGCGGGCAGCATCATCGACAGGTGTAACAAACGGAGTATGATGATGTCGCTTGATTTCATCCGGGCTGGATTCATTGCCGTTCTGCCGCTGATGTTTACTGCATGGTCTCTATATTCCGTTTATTGTATCGTGTTTTTGATTCATATGGCTAATGCGATGTTTCGTCCGTGTTCCATGGCGTATGTGACGATGCTTATCCCGGCTGAAAGGAGAAAACGATTCAATTCACTAAGGGCTTTGCCGGAATCAGGGGCTTTTCTCCTCGGGCCGGCTGCGACCGGGCTGCTTTTTATCGTCGGCACGCCGATTTTTGCGATTTGGGTGAATGCGTCTGCTTTAATGCTGTCCGGTTTCATCACGATGATGCTGCCGAATCTTGAAAATGAGCCTCACGTACATTCTCCCAGACAGAAGCTTTCTTTGGCAGTGTGCAAAGAAGATTGGAAGCTCGTATATCGCTTCAGCCGAACGGCGCGAAACGTCATGATCATTTATTTTTTATTCAGTCTGGTCATGACCGTGATGTTGTCTGCACTTGATTCGCTTGAAGTCGCTTTTTCAAAAGAGGTTCTTCAGCTGACTGATGCTGATTACGGTTTTCTCGTCAGTGTGTCAGGGGCAGGGGTTATAGCGGGGGCGCTTGTCAATGTGTTCTTTAATAAAAAAATGCCGGCTTCTTTATTGATGGGAATGGGCTCTTTTTTCACAGCGGCGGGATATATGATTTATGCGTTTTCTTACGTTTTTTGGACGGCTGCTTGCGGGTTTTTCGTTCTGGCTTTTTTCTTGGCATTTGCCAATACGGGATTTCAGACGTTTTATCAAAAAAATGTTCCAGTGGACATTATGGGGAGGGTGGGCAGTTTTTATTCATTAGTTGAAGCCGTCTTCATTATATTGATAACGGCAGTTTTCGGAGCCGCGGCAGTCAGTTCTTCCGTCCGCCATATCGTCATCACAGGCGCAGCCGTTATGCTGATGTTGGCAGCCGTTTTATGCTCATTCTTACTTGCGGCCGCAAAAAGGAGGACACTTGATGGATTTCAAGCGAATCAATTTAAACAAACATAAAGAGACGGCCGTTTCATTTCGCAAAGATTCGTTTCTCGTCAGCTTTGGCACGGCGGATCATTTTAATAAGGATGAGTATCTCAGATGGCTGTCATCTCAAATTAAGAGCTTTCCCGACGGTTTTGTGCTGCTTTTTCATAACGGGCAGCCGATCGGACAGCTTGAAGCCTCCATTAAACTTTATCGCGATCAAAAAATCGGTTATGTGCACCTTTACTATATTACTGAGCGGCAGAGGGGAATGGGGTACGGGACGAAGCTCCATCAATACGCGAATCAGTTTTTCAGAACGAACGGTGTTTCGGAATATCATCTTAGAGTTTCTCCGGACAATAAAGCGGCCCTGTCATTTTACAAAAAGCAAAACCTGAAAGTGCTCGGTTCAGAATTAAACGGAAAGGTTCTAAGAATGAGAGGAGCCGTACCGCCGGTATAGAGGGCGGTACGCGCTTCATTTTTTCGTCGTTTTTAAAAGGCCGGGAAACTTTTTATAAATGACCGCCATTAACACGAGCATATACATTCCGTAAATTCCGAAAGACAGCAGTTTGTTGCTTGTAAATGAAGCGCCTGCGACTGTCACGATCACAATGTTCGGAATTTTGCCGAGCGCCGATGCGGAAAAAAAGATCGGCCATCGTATGTTGCTCAGCCCGCATACGGTATTCATGGCAAGCGACGGTATAATCGGAATCAGCCGCCCGAAAAGCACCGCCGTAAACGCGTGCTGATGGAATGAATCTTCATACTGGGCCGCGGCCGGGTAAGACCGCAGCTTTTTTCTGGCCCAGTCTCTGAATCCGTACCGGACGAGAAAAAACAAGGCCATTGTCCCGAGCATCGCGCCTGACAATGTAATCCACACCCCGTTTACAATCCCGAAGACCGCTCCGTTTAAGGCCGCGATAATGGCGAATGGAACAATCGGAAAAAATACGTCAGCTGCGACCAGCAGGATACTCATAAGCACGGCGTACATTCCGCCCGCCCGAATCATGCCGAGCCAGACGTCTTTTTGCATAAAACCGATCACCACAACAGCAATGATAACGGCAAGACTGAATCCTTTTTTTATCATCTGTACGTTCACCTCTTTTCAAATAGTATACAGTACAAATCTATCTCCTTCTATTAAAAAAGGGTGTCCGATAAGCGTGCTTTTGCATTGTTTAATAGGAGAGGGATAAAATGGTATCCATAAAAAAAGACCCGATACCGAAATCAAACGGCAACCGGCCGAGATATGCAATGGACCCGGATTATATTACCGTCCATCATACATCCAACACGGACGAGGGCGCAGACGCGAAGATGCGCGCAAAAAGCTCATGAAAGATCATAATATACCTCTTGATCGCGCCGTTCCCCATAAAAAATGGTCAGGAAAGAATTACCCCGGCAGGCTGCTGAACAGCTGGGAAGCCCTTTAAAAAAGGCATAAACGGCTCTGACGGCTCTGCAAATAAATCATTAAACTGACGACCCCTTATACAAAGGGCGAAAAGGTGACTCAAGTGAAAAGAGTCCTTGCCGCCGCTTATTTTTACCCTGATAAAAATGCGAAAAATCATGGAGTTGACGGAATATACGGACCCAAAACCGCCAATGCCGTAAAGCGGTTCCAAATCACGAACGGCTTACAGGCTGACGGGATTTACGGTCCGAAAACGAAAGACAAGCCGGAAGCAGTGCTGTCATAATTCGGAATTACCTGTTTCTTACAGAAAAAGCGGGTGATGTACATTAGTTGCGCGCAGAATGATTTTTAAAAAAGGGGACACGTTAACAGTAGTGTTTACTGGAGGTGTAAACGTTGAAATGCTTTCATCTGATCATTATGATATGCGTCCTCACGAGTCTCACTGCCGTGTCCGCCGATGCGAAATCATTAAAAAGAAGTGACATGGAGAAGACGGGAAACGTGTACTGGGACATAAGGTCTGAAAAAAAGAAACTGTCTTTAACCTTCGATGACGGCCCCCACCCTGTCTATACAGAGGCTGTGTTAGATGTGCTGAAACAGTACAATGTTAAAGCGACTTTTTTTTGTATCGGAAGCCGTATAGACAATTACCCGATAACGGCAAAGCGCATTATTGAAGAAGGACATGAAATCGGCAACCATACGATGAACCATGTATATTTTCACCGTCTGAAACGCAAAGACATTTTAAAAGAGCTTCACAGCTCAGCCCGCCATATCACATCGCTTCAGCCGGAAGGGGACAAGTTATTCCGTCCGCCGGGAGGATCGCTGAACCGTACGGCTTTCAAAAGCATCTTAAAAGAGGGCTATCACATCATCATGTGGTCTTGGAACCAAGATCCGAGGGACTGGAGAAGGCCCGGAAAAGGAAAAATCGTCAGACACGTTGTTTCACATGCCAGAGGTGGAGATATTATTCTTCTGCATGACGGCGGAGGTAACCGGCGCCAGACGGTTGAGGCTTTGAAAGAAATCATTCCCCAGCTGAAAAAGCAGGGCTACACGTTTGTTAAGGTTTCGGATTTGATCGGAGAGGATGCCGGCCCTTTTCATATCCAGTAAAGAGAGCGCCGCGTTGAAAGCCGCAAAAGAGACGTGTACCATATAGGATGTAAGGTTTGGGGGGAGAAAAAAATGAAGTTTGCTGTTCTTTTTATTACGATAGCCTGTCTGTTATCAGGATGCGCCGCGGGCAAAGAGAAAAGCGCTGTTGCTTTCGGTGACAGCAATACGCGCGGTTCCAATTGGGATTATCGTGATTATCCAAAGGCGCAGCAGTGGGTAAATATGTTAAAAACAACGGAACGCGGCCGTCTTACGGTTATAAATGCAGGGATAGGCGGTCAGACGACTGAGGATGCGCGCCTGCGATTTCAAAGCGACGTGCTTGACCGCAAGCCCCAATATTTATTTATCATGTTCGGAACAAATGATGCGGGCATTTTGACGGGACAACAGCCGCGAGTATCAAAGAAACGGTTTAAAGAAAACCTGACTTATTTTGTAAACGAAAGCCGAAAGCACCGTATAAAGCCGATTTTAATGACGTGCATCCCAGTTATAGAAGGAAACGGAACGCATCATCTCTATTACTATTCAAGATATAAAGCTTCAGCCTTTAAAGAAAAAGGAGGAGCGAGAAAATGGCATAATTCCTATAACGGCATTACAAGGCAGGTTGCAAAAGAGTTAAAAGTGCCTCTGGTGGATAATTGGAAACACTTTATACGCGCGGACGGCGGCAAAGATACAGACCGGGCGCTCATCCAATCCGGACTGATAGATCCTTCCGGAAATCACATGACGCCAAAAGGGGCCAGAATCTTAATTGAAGGCATAAAAAATGGGCGGATTTTGGAACGCTGACGCCGTCAGCTGCCTAAGCCGTTTTGCTCGTGCATCATAGGCTGTAGAAAAACATCTTTTTGGAGGCGATTTGCTATGAACCGCGGTTTCCCTCCGCCATATCCTGTATGCCCGCCTCCGCGGGTGAATGCGGGGTACTGGTACGCATTTTTTGTTGTGCTGCTCGTCGTTTTTCTCGTTCTGGGCGGCCTGTATTGGTTCAAAATTTAACAGCCGTCTTCTTAAACACCTCTGTAAGGGGTGTTTTTTGTTGAAAGTGGTAGTAAAGCGTATAACCGAAGTGATATAATATCAGTCATCTGAGTAAAAAAAGGAAATTCGCCCGGAAAATTTTTCTGTTTAAGAAGAAACGGAAATAATGTGTCCGAGCGATCTTCTTTTGATTTCGTTTTCAATTAACTCGATAAATTCACGGCTCAAATTCATTTCATTGGCTTTGAAATAAGATTCTATTAGTAATTCATCAGAAAGCTTTCTCATGCCGGGGACCCAATTAATGGGAGTGGCACCTCCTTAACAGTTGTAATCAATCATCAGACGCGAGCATATGATGGAAGGTTGCGTTTCATTCATGGTGAGGTTATCTTTAATCTACCATGAAATACAAATAAGAACAATCGTTCTGTTATCCACACTCATAAGTGGATAACTTGTTAGTATCTTGTTTATAATCTGGATAAATCCGGATGTAATAAGAGTGGATAATGTGTGTAATTTTATCCACAACTGGTGAAGAAACCCAATTCTTGTCGAAATTTTTTTGCTGAGTCCGACTTTGTTTTTAAATCCGACAGGTTTCGACATATAGATGATAGAAAGAAAAAAGGGAAGGGTGCGGGTTTTGTTAAAAAAGTTTTTTTTACCTGACGAATTTGTGAAAAATATATTTCATATCACACCGGAAAAGCTCAAGGAGCGCAATGTGAAAGGGATTATTACAGACCTTGACAATACGCTTGTAGAGTGGGACAGACCGAGTGCGACACCTCGATTAATCGAGTGGTTTGAAGAAATGAAGGAGCACGGCATTAAAGTCACGATCGTCTCCAATAATAATGAACGAAGAGTGAAATTATTCTCGGAGCCGCTTGGCATACCGTTTATTTATAAGGCAAGAAAACCGATGGGACGCGCCTTTAAAAGAGCCGTCAGCAGCATGGATCTGAAAAAAGAAGACTGTGTGGTCATCGGCGATCAGCTGCTTACTGATGTTCTCGGCGGAAACAGACACGGGTATCATACGATCCTTGTCGTGCCGGTCGCTTCCTCTGACGGGGTCATGACGCGCTTTAACCGCCGGATTGAACGGAGAATATTGAGTTCTTTGAAACGTAAAGGCCATATTCAGTGGGAGGATTAGAAATGGAAAAGGTTGTTTGCATCGGCTGCGGAGTAGCGATCCAGACCGAGGATAAACAAGGTCTCGGGTATGCGCCGAAGGCATCGCTCACAAAAGAGAATGTCATCTGCCAGCGCTGCTTCAGACTGAAAAACTACAATGAAATTCAAGATGTTTCATTAACGGACGATGACTTTTTAAATATCTTGCACACAATCGGCGATACTGACTCTCTTATTGTCAAAGTCGTTGATATTTTTGATTTTAACGGAAGCTGGATAAACGGACTGAACCGCTTTGTCGGCGGAAATCCGATCATCCTTGTCGGCAATAAGGCTGATATCCTTCCGAAATCCGTAAAACGGGAACGGCTCGTTCAATGGATGAAACGCGAAGCGAAAGAATACGGCTTAAAACCTCTTGATGTCTTTTTAATCAGCGCTTCACGCGGACAAGGGATGAAAGAAGTCATTGACGCCATTGAATATTATCGTGAAGACCGTGATGTGTATGTGGTGGGCTGTACGAATGTCGGCAAATCAACGTTTATCAACCGGATTATTAAAGAGGTCTCAGGGGAAGAGAATATCATTACCACCTCTCAATTTCCGGGCACGACGCTTGATGCAATTGAAATCCCGCTTGATGACGGGTCCGCGCTTTATGATACCCCGGGAATCATTAACCATCACCAGATGGCGCATTACGTGGACAAGCGTGACTTAAAGGTGCTGACACCGAAAAAAGAACTGAAGCCGCGCACTTTCCAGCTGAATGAGAAACAAACGCTTTACTTCGGCGGGCTTGCCCGGTTTGATTATGTTTCAGGCGATAAATCGGCGTTTGTCTGCTATATGCCGAATGAATTGATGATTCACAGAACAAAGCTTGAAAATGCTGACGCCTTATACGAAAAGCATGCGGGTGAACTGCTCACCCCGCCCGGGAAAGATCATTTGGATGAATTTCCGGAGCTTACGGCTCACACGTTTACGATTAAAGAAGGAAAGACGGATATCGTTTTTTCCGGTCTCGGATGGGTCACGGTGCAGCATGCAGATAAAAAAATAACGGCTTACGCTCCGAAAGGCGTACACGTATTTGTCCGCCGTTCATTAATATAGAGAGAAGGGGAGAGGGAGCATGAAACAATTGTACGGAGTAATCGGAAATCCGATCGGGCATTCAATGTCACCCGATATTCATAACGCGGCTTTGAAAGATAAGAACATCAACGGGCAGTATTTTGCGTTTCAGGTGGAACCTCACAACCTCAAGGACGCCGTTAACGGAATTAAAGCACTGGGCATCTGCGGAATTAATGTTACAGTCCCGCATAAAGTCGCGATCATGGAGCATCTGGATGAAATACATGAAAGCGCAAAAGTACTCGGGGCCGTAAATACCGTCAAAAGAGAGGGAGACAGGCTCATCGGGTATAATACTGACGGAGATGGATTTTATAAATCCTTAGTCAAAGTTTTGGACAAACCGATATCAGAGCTCTCCATTCTAATGATAGGAGCGGGAGGGGCGGCAAGAGCAATTTTTACGACGATCGTCCGCAAAGAGCCGAAACAGTTTGACGTTTGCAACCGCACGCCGGAAAAAGCAGAAAGTCTGATTGCGGCGGCTCCCTCTTTTCAGCAGAAACGCGCTCTTACATTAGAAGAAGCGGAAAATCAGCTTGAGCAATATGACGTCATTATTCATACAACATCTGTCGGCATGTATCCGAACACGGATGCCGTGCCGCTCTCATTGGAACGGGCCAAAACGGGCGCCATCGTTTGTGATATCGTATACAACCCGATTCAAACGGCGTTATTAAAAGAAGCTGAAAAAAGAGGTTTGACAACCCTTGACGGCGTCGGCATGTTTGTAGAACAGGCCGCACTGTCCTTCAAGCTGTGGACGGAACAGGAGCCTGACAGCGGCCTGATGAGAGCAATTGTTGAAGGAAAACTAGGAGGAACACAATGTTAACAGGAAAACAAAAACGGTTTTTGCGTTCAAAAGCGCATCATTTAACGCCTATTTTTCAAGTGGGAAAGGGCGGAGTCAACGAAAACATGGTGAAACAGATTGCCGAGGCTTTAGAGGCAAGAGAGCTGATTAAAGTCAGCGTGCTTCAAAACTGCGAAGACGATAAAAACGATGTCGCAGAAGCCCTTGTGAAAGGCAGCCGTTCTCAATTGGTACAGACGATCGGAAATACGATCGTATTGTATAAGGAATCAAAGGAAAATAAACAAATCGAGCTTCCGTAAGGTGGTTGACATGAAGAAAATCGGAATATTCGGGGGCACATTTGACCCTCCGCATAACGGTCATCTTCTGATGGCTAATGAAGTCCTTCATCAGGCGGAGCTCGATGAGATTTGGTTTATGCCGAATAAAATTCCCCCGCATAAGCAGAATGAAGACTTTACCGACAGCCGGCACCGGGTTGAGATGCTGAAGCTTGCCATCAGCTCAAATCCCGGTTTTAAGCTTGAGCTTGCGGAAATGGAGCGGAAAGGTCCTTCTTATACCTATGATACCGTCCGTTTACTGAAGGAGCGGCACCCGAACGACAAGCTTTTCTTTATTATCGGGGCGGATATGATTGAATATCTGCCGAAATGGTACAAACTGGACGAACTGCTTACACTCATTCAATTTATCGGAGTGCGGCGCCCGGGGTATCATATTGAGACCCCGTATCCGCTGCTTTTTGCCGACGTTCCGGAATTTGACGTATCGTCAACGATGCTGAGAGAACGTCTCAAAGCAAAAAAAACGACGCAATACTTAATGCCGGATAAAGTGAGGCAGTATATAGAGGAGAATGATTTATATGAATCGTGAGGAAGCACTTGCCTGCGTCAAAGAACAGCTGACCGAGCATCGCTACATCCACACAATCGGCGTGACAGATACGGCGGTTATTCTCGCAGGCCGGTTCGGAGCAGATCCGAAAAAAGCGGAAATGGCGGCTATTTTTCATGATTACGCCAAATTCCGGCCGAAAGAAGAAATGAAGCAGATCATCGTGCGGGAAAAAATGCCGGCTGAGCTTTTGGATTACAATGCCGAGCTCTGGCATGCTCCTGCGGGGGCGTATCTGGCTGAGAAAGAAGCGGGGATCACTGACCCGGAGATCTTAGACGCGATCCGCTATCACACGTCAGGGCGTCCCGGAATGACCCTTTTAGACAAAGTCATTTACGTGGCGGATTACATTGAACCCGGCCGCCATTTTCCGGGAGTAGAAGAGGTGCGGCGCCTGGCGGAAACGGATCTGAACGAAGCGCTTATACAAGCGCTGAAAAATACAATGATATTTCTGATGAAAAAAAACCAGCCGGTCTTCCCGGAGACGTTTGCAACCTATAACTGGCTGGTGTCTCAAAATTGACAGGAGGAATATGGAAATGGATCAAGCTTCCGTATTAAAAATCGCGGCAAAAGCATGCGACGATAAACGTGCAGAGGATATTTTAGCGCTGGACATGGAAGGAATCTCACTTGTAGCGGATTACTTTTTAATCTGCCACGGGAATTCTGATAAACAGGTTCAGGCAATTGCGCGTGAAATTAAAGATCAGGCAGAAGAAAACGGCATTGATGTCAAAAAGATGGAAGGGTTTGATGAGGCCCGCTGGATTTTAGTTGATCTCGGCGACGTCATTGTCCACGTTTTCCATAAAGATGAAAGAAGCTACTACAATCTTGAAAAGCTATGGGGCGACGCGCCGCTCGCAGAGCTTGAGCTCGGCTTGAACTCATGATTTACCAAGGCTTCGCCGGCGTATATGACGAGTTAATGTCCCATGCGCCGTATGATGAATGGGCGGACTGGATCGAAGCGTCTCTTCCGGAAAAGGGAAAGGTGCTTGATCTTGCCTGCGGAACCGGAGAAATATCCATCAGGCTTGCTGAAAAAGGCTGCGAAGTCACTGGGATTGATTTGAGTGAAGACATGCTGAGCTGTGCCCAGCAGAAAAAAACGGGAAAGCCGATTCTTTTTCTCCAGCAGGATATGAGAGAGCTTTCCGGTTTTGATGAACAGTTTGATGCCGTAGTCATCTGCTGTGATTCCCTCAATTACTTAAAAACGAAAAATGATGTCTTGAGCACCTTCAAAAGTGTTTTTCAAGTTTTGAAGGAGGGCGGCCTGCTTCTGTTTGACGTCCATTCCCCATATAAAATGACGGAGCTTTTTCCGGACAGCACCCATGCGGACCAGGATGAGCAGATCAGCTATATTTGGCAAAGTTTTGCCGGCGATGAAGAGCTTTCTGTCATCCATGATATGTCCTTTTTCGTGTGGAACGGACAAACTTATGACCGCTATGACGAGACGCATGAGCAAAAAACATTTTACATTGAAGAATATGAACAAATGCTTGCAGAGACAGGATTTGAACTGAAGAAAGTGACGGCTGATTTTACAGACCGGCCTCCTTCAAGAGAGTCCGAGCGTCTTTTCTTTACGGCAGGCAAACCAAAAACCATCGTTTAAACAAAACGATGGTTTTTAAAATGTATTTTTGCCGATTGGCACGTTATAGCGTTTTATGGCATACTCATTTACACGTGAAATTGCTTCTTTACTAAAGATATATCTTCATCGTATTTGTCATGTGTACGCTGAAAGACACGGTTGAACATATCCTGTACACCGCTTTCAAGCGCCTTCAGTCCTTCTCCGGTGACGCCGCCTTTAACGCACACTTTCTCCTGCAAGGCGGGAAGGGTGTAATGCCCTGTTTCCAGAAGCTTTCCGAGACCGACAAGCATTTCCGTCGACATAATGACGGCTTCTTCTTTGGTAATGTCCGTTTCTTCCACTGCCGCGTCAATAAAGCGTTGAACGAGATAACTCATAAAAGCAGGGCCGCAGCTGACAATGTCTGACGCCGCCCTTGTTATGCCACTATTGATTTCTACAGGCTTTGAAATATGAGTGATCAGGGTTTGGATATCCGCTTTTGTAGCCTCACTGCAGCTATTGCCGAACGTAACAAGCGAGACACCGGCAAAGGCGCGGTTTGTAATGCTTGGAATGACACGGGCCGTCTGGCACGGAACCGTATGTTCAATCTGTTCCGTTTGAACAGGGCTGGTAATGGAGATTAAAATGTGATCTTTCCGTAAATGAGGTGTGAGCTTCTTCAGCAAAGGATATATATCCAGCGGTTTTACACAAATGAATATCATTTCATTTTCCTGTACGAGCTTTTCCTGATCCTTGGTGACATGGATGCCGCTGAAACGCTCTTTTAGTTTTAATGCTTTTTCGATTGTTCTGTTTGTGATGGTGATATGTGAGGGATCGGCAGCGTTTGATTCAATTAACGATTCAATCAGGATCGTTCCCATGTTTCCGGTGCCGATAAAGCCTATTTTCAATGAATTCCCCTCCTTTTTCCCTTAATCCTCTAAACCTTATGCGGGGAGGCAATGCAATATGACGAAAGCGATGATGACGGAGCAGATGCGGCGGAACCTGAAAATTCTGGGTGTTTGTCTTGCGGCAGGAGCGATTTTTATCTGCATTTGGCTGTTTCATCCTGAAAAAGAAGAACCGGTCAAACAGCAGTCCGTGCTCGGCCAAACAGCCTCAGCATCCGGCACGGACAAAACAGACACCGCAGACGATAAGATTATGATTGATATGAAAGGCGCGGTCCGAAATCCCGGCGTGTATGAAATGAAGGCGGGAGACAGAGTGACACAAGCCATTGAAAAAGCCGGCGGCCTGAAGGAAAAGGCGGATGAACTGAATGTTAATTTAGCAGAGCAGCTGCAAGACGGGACGGTCGTTTATATTCCGAGTGAAGGCGAAGAAGAGAATCGCCCGAAAACCGCAGCAGGTGAGAAGGAGGATGCGCCTGTCAATATCAATACGGCAACTCTGGACGAACTTCAGGCGATTTCCGGTGTGGGGCAGAAAAAAGCGGAAGCGATTATCGCCTACCGGGAAGAAAACGGACGGTTTCAGACTGCTGAAGATTTGATGAAGGTATCAGGTTTTGGAGAAAAGTCATTTGAGCGGATAAAAACTTCCATTACAGTAAAGTGAATTGACGGTTTTGCTCAAAACTATGTAAACTTAGAAAAGCAACAAGACTTTTGGAGGGAACACTTGTGGAACGAATCTCATGGAATCAATATTTTATGGCGCAAAGCCATTTGCTGGCGCTGAGAAGCACATGTCCGAGACTGTCAGTCGGGGCAACCGTTGTCAGAGACAAGCGGATGATTGCCGGCGGGTACAACGGTTCAATTGCCGGCGGCGTCCATTGTGCTGATGAAGGATGTCTTTTAATAGATAATCACTGTCAGCGGACCATACATGCAGAGATGAATGCAATTCTGCAATGTTCTAAGTTCGGTGTGCCGACTGAGGGCGCCGAAATTTATGTAACGCATTATCCTTGTATTCAATGCTGTAAATCAATTATTCAGGCGGGCATCAAAACGGTCTATTATGCCGAAGATTACAAAACACAGCCATACGCAAAAGAGCTGTTCACCCAAGCCGGAGTCAAGGTGGAACAGGTTGAACTTGATGAAATGATCATTGATCTGAAAAACCGCGAAAAATTGTCTTTTGTAGCGGGTTTGATTCAGCAATTATCTGATGCGGGAGTTAAGGCGGATGAACTGAAAAAAATTCATGAACAGGCTAATGAGCTGTTTACCAGTTACGTATAAATGAAATATAAATACCTTCTTCTGCCTCTGGCGGCGGTTTCTGCAACCGCGGGAATTGCCGCCGCAAATTTCTTCTGGGTTCTATTCTTTTTTCTTCTGTATCTTCTCTTTCTTTTTGTAAAAACAAAGCAGTACACACCGTTTATCGTCAGCCTCGTTTCTTTTTGTCTTTATTTCTTTCTGTATACGGTTTGTGACGCTGCGAATGTATCCCGGTATCAGGGCGGGAGCTATACTGAACAGGCCGTCATCACAAATATTCCGAAGGTTGACGGGGCGAAAATGTCTGCCGTTATCCGAACGCATGACAAAGAAAAATGGGCCGCTTCATACAAAATCCGGTCTCTTGAAGAAAAAAGTCTCATTGAACAGCTGGAACCGGGGATGCGCTGCGTGTTTACCGGCTCTTTGGAACAGCCCGGACATGCGACGATTCCCGGAGGTTTTGATTATAAGGAACATCTTAATTCTCAGCATATTCACTGGTTATTTTCCGTGACTTCCATTCAGCAGTGTGAAAAATCCGGCATGCCGCTGTATAAATTGCTCAACATCAGAAAGAATTTGATTTCGATCATTCAAAATCACGTGCCTGAATCCTCTGCCGGAATTGTAGAAGCGCTGACCTTAGGTGAAAGATTTTCTATAGAGGACGATATACTGAACGCTTATCAAAATCTGGGAGTCGTTCATTTAATGGCCATTTCCGGAATGCATGTCGGTCTGATTACCGCGGGAATATTTTATGTTCTGATCAGAATCGGGCTGACAAGAGAAAAGGCGGGGGTTTTGCTGCTGTTTTTTTTACCGGTGTATACGCTGTTAAGCGGTGCGGCCCCGTCCGTATTGCGCGCATCTCTCATGCTGGGATTTTATATCGCCGGAACTCTTTTTAAACGCAGAATTCATTCCTCGGCTGCATTGTCTGTGTCTTATCTGCTGCTCCTCATGTTTAATCCTTACCTCCTTTGGCAGGCGGGCTTCCAGCTTTCTTTTGCGGTAAGCGCCGCTTTAATTCTGTCATCCTCCATTTTAAAGAAAGCAGGGAAAAGAAGATTTGCCGCGCTAGCGATGGCCTCATTCATTGCGGAGCTCAGTTCGCTTCCGTTTCTGCTCTATCATTTTCAGCAGATTTCGCTTGTCAGTTTTCCGATGAATATGGTGATGGTGCCTTTTTATACGTTATTTGTCATTCCGTTTTCGGTCATCGGTTTCCTTCTTCTCTTACTTTCAAGGCAGGTCGGGGAATGTTTGTTTTATATGTTTGACCTTGTGATGAAGCCTGTGCATGATTTCATGACGTATGCGGCATCCGTTGATTTATTTACAATGATTGTGTCAAAGCCTGACTTTCTTTCCCTTCTTCTGCTTGCGGTTTCCGTGTTTACGCTATTTGCAGCTTTGGAAAAGGGCGGTTTTTTGAAACTCAGGAAATCGCCTCTTTTTTTCTGCGCGGTTTTGGTTTATTTAATGTTCCGTCCTTATTTCAGTCCCTGGGGAGAAGCGGATATGCTTGATATCGGGCAGGGAGACTCGCTGTTTATAAGTGCGCCGCACCGCAAAGGAACCGTAATGGTTGATACAGGGGGAGTGGTGGCTTATCCAGGAGAATCATGGAAAGAAAAACGCCACCCGTATTCTATCGGTGAGAAGGTTTTGATTCCGTTTTTGAACGGAAAAGGGGTGAAAAAGCTGGATGCGCTGATTTTAACCCATGCGGATCAGGATCATATCGGGGAAGCCGGAGTATTAATCAAAAAACATAGAGTCAAACGGCTGATTGTTCCCGTGGGATTCGTGAAGGAACCGAAGGATCAGGACATATTGAAGATGGCGAAAGAAAACAACATTCCCGTTGCCGAAGCAAAGCGGGGCGACACCATTACAGCCGGTCATCTTCAATTTCAGGTGCTGTCCCCGGAGTCGTCTGACGGAAGAAGTAAAAACGATTCGTCACTGGTGCTTTGGACAGTTTTAGGCGGAGTGAGCTGGCTTTTGACGGGAGATTTAGAATCGGACGGCGAAACGGAAGTGCTGAAAGCGTATCCGAATCTGAAGGCTGATATATTGAAGGCCGGTCATCACGGCAGCAAAAGCTCTACGAGTGAAGCCTTTTTGAAACAGCTTCAGCCGGAAGCGGCACTGATTTCAGCAGGTGAAGATAATCGTTACCATCATCCGCATGAAGAGGTGCTGGATCGTTTGAAAGCGTACTCTGTCAATGTGCTTCGCACCGATCTCAGCGGAACGATTCAATACAGATTTAAAAAAGGCGCCGGAACGTTTTCTGTCTTTCCTCCATATGATATAGAAGAAACCAGGGCGCAGGAAGTAAAAAAGACTGCCGATTGACAGCAGCCCGGAATGCGGCTAAGAGCCGATAAGATGGATGGCTGTTGCCATCACGAACAAAAAGGCGAAAAATCCGAAGGACACGACAAAACCGACAGCTGAGTCAACAGCATCATTTCGTTTGCTTTGAACGTTTTTTTCAAAATCATTCAATTTCATCCCTCCTGACTTCCCTAAGTATACTGGAATTGTTTTGAAAAATCTAGAAGTGATGGTAACGTTTTCTGTTCTTGTGATTATCGCCTTTTTACAAGCAGCCCCGGGAGCTTGTGAATCAGGCGTTTATTATAAATGAGGAAGCTGTCCTTTTTAAAGCTTCCTCTTTACTATTTGCCTAACTCAATTTAGGATAGAAGGGGATCAAGAAAGAGAGGAAGTCATACGATCATGGTATTTGATGTTTGGAAAGCCCTGAAAAAAGGGGATGTCCGCTCCGTTTATTGTTTATACGGAAAAGAAACGTATCTTCTCCAAGAGACTGTCAGCCGTATCAGACAAGCTGTCGTTGATGAGGGGACAAAAGATTTTAACCTGTCTGTTTTTGATCTTGAAGAGGATCCGCTTGACCAGGCGATAACCGATGCGGAAACGTTTCCGTTTATGGGGGAGAAGCGGCTGGTCATTGTAAAAAACCCGTCTTTTTTAACAGGAGAAAAAAAGAAAGAAAAAATAGAGCACAATACAAGCGCTCTTGAGACTTATCTGAAGGAGCCTGCGCCTTATACGGTTTTTGTGATTGTGGCTCCGTATGAGAAGCTGGATGAGCGGAAAAAACTGACGAAGGCGCTGAAGCAGCAAGCTCTGATGATTGAAGCTAAGGAGCTGAATGCAAAGGAAACGACTGACTTTACGATTAATCTGGCAAAATCCGAAAATAAAACGATCGACGCAGAAGCTGCTGAGCATTTGGTTCTGCTTGCAAACGGCCACCTGTCTTCCATATATCAGGAAATACAAAAACTCTCCGCCTACACCGGAGACAGACATGAGATTACGCTTGAAGATGTCCGGGAGCTTGTCGCGAGAAGTTTGGAGCAGAATATTTTTGAGCTGATCAACAAAATCGTGAACCGAAAACGGACGGAAAGCCTTCAAATATTTTATGATCTTTTAAAACAAAACGAAGAACCGATCAAAATCATGGCGCTGATCGCCAACCAGTTCCGTCTCATTATGCAGACGAAGTATTTTGCCGGACAAGGATACGGTCAAAAGCAAATCGCATCCAATTTAAAGGTTCACCCTTTCCGGGTAAAGCTGGCGATGGACCAGGCGAGGCTTTTTTCTGAAGAAGAGCTCAGGCGTATTATAGAGAAACTGGCAGTGATGGATTACGAAATGAAAACCGGGAAAAAGGACAAGCAGCTCTTGCTGGAGCTCTTTCTTCTTGAACTTCTCCGGACCGAATGAAAAAAACGATCCCCGTTACCAGGGATCGTTTTTGTATTATGCAGAAAGTCCGTTCACTTGTTTCGCAAGTCTAGATTTGTATCGAGCTGCGGCATTTTTGTGTACAAGACCTGTTTTCACTGCTTTATCAATGCGTTTCGCTGCTTCAGAAAGAGCAGTTTTCGCTTTATCCGCTTCGTTGTTGGCAACAGAAGCTTCTACTTGTTTGATTGCAGTACGCATAGCAGATTTGATTGTCGCGTTATGAGCGCGGCGTTCGTTGTTTGTTTTTGTACGTTTAATCGCTGATTTAATGTTTGGCATGTGTTTCACCTCCTAAGATACAACCTGTAGCACAGTGTCTTAAGGTTAAATCTTCTTCACAATAGAACAAATTGTATTCTATCAAACAGAACTTTAGATTGCAATATAAATGTAAAGTATTTTTCGTTGATGGGTAAATTCGCATGATTCGTTTTACAAATGGCCACACTATGTACCACGATGATTGAAGGAGGTCTTCCCCGTGAAAAACAACGAACTGGATGTCAATCAATTTCTGATACGGACGGATTTAGCGGTAGAAACAAAACAGGCGGTAAAAGACGGACAAGCCGGTCAGAAAAAAGAAATAAACGGGTTTATTGAAAAAGAACGCGACAAGGGCGGCATTAAAGTCAGAACTGTGGATATTACAAAAGAAGGCGCCGAGCTATCGGGCAAAAAGCAGGGGCGCTATGTCACGATCGAAGCGCAGGGTGTGAGGGAGCACGACTCTGAAATGCAGGAAAAAGTAACGGAAGTGTTTGCCGAGGAATTTTCCGCCTATCTGTCGGCATTAAAAATTCCAAAGGATGCAAGCTGTTTGATCGTCGGTCTTGGCAACTGGAATGTGACGCCGGATGCACTCGGCCCTCTTGTGACCGAAAATCTGCTTGTGACGCGGCATTTGTTCAGGCTTCAGCCGGAAAATGTGCAGGAAGGGTACAGGCCGGTCAGCGCGCTTGCTCCCGGTGTGATGGGATTAACGGGAATTGAAACGAGCGATATTATTCAAGGCGTGATCAAAGAATCGAAGCCGGATTTTGTGATTGCTGTAGACGCTCTTGCGGCAAGAGCCGTTGAAAGGGTGAACACGACCATCCAATTTTCTGATACGGGCATTCACCCGGGATCAGGCGTCGGCAATAAGAGAAAAGAATTAAGCAAAGAGACGCTCGGCATCCCGGTCATCGCAATCGGTGTCCCGACTGTCGTTGATGCGGTGACGATCGCAAGTGATACAGTGGACTACATATTAAAGCATTTCGGCAGAGAAATGAAAGATGACAGCCCGTCGAGGTCTTTGGTGCCCGCCGGAATGAACTTTGGCAAAAAGAAGGTGCTTACAGATGAAGATCTTCCCGGAGAAAAAGAGCGCCAATCCTTTTTAGGCATTGTCGGCACGCTGGACGAAAACGAAAAACGCCAGCTGATTCATGAAGTGCTTTCTCCGCTCGGACATAATCTGATGGTCACGCCGAAGGAGATTGACACCTTTATTGATGATATGGCGAACGTGCTTGCAAATGGGTTAAACACCGCCCTTCATGAAAAGGTCTCACAAGATAACAAAGGTTCTTATAATCATTAAAATGGTTCTACCTCCTCTAGCTTGTTCATAGAGTAATTACTAGACAAGCGCTGGAGGGATTCAAATCATGAGAAAAAAACGCAGAAACCGTCAAATTGTCGTTGCAGTAAACGGTGGAAATGCGCTCAAGGGCATGTTTTTGTTTATGACAAGCCTTATCGTTATTTTCGTATTATCCGGTGTGCTCACATCGCTTCGCCCTGAACTGAGGCTTTCTTCCGATTCTCTTCACGGAATTGCCGGAGAGCTTCCGGGTGACGCGTTTGCACACCTCCTTGGCATGGAAAATCATTATTTCGCATCAGAGCTTCCTGAAAAAGACTCATTTCAGCTGTCACGGCTTTCCTTAAAACTGGCGACAAGCATTAATCTGGAAGATCCGCGGAGCTTCTTGGGACGCGAGCTGCCGGGATTCGCTCAATACGATACGGAGATCCTGTTGGCGGGGCAGGGGACGGATTATACGAATATGCCGGCTGAATCTCCGCCGCCGTCAAAGGTGATGGAAAAAGAAAAAGAAGTGAATCTTGCAGAAATCGAAAACAAAACGAAAAAAGAAGAAACGGCGCCGCCGAAGCATTCGACCGGCAGCAAAAAAGTCGTCTTTATTTATCACACTCACAATACCGAATCCTATCTCCCTCTGTTAAAAGGGGAAACAAATCCGGATAACGCCCGCCATTCGAAGGCCAATGTCACGCTTGTCGGAGATATGTTCGGAAAAGCGCTGGAAGCGCAAGGCGTAGGAGCGGACGTAGATAAAACCGACATTCAGGGCCGCCTGAACAAAGACGGTTTAAATTATGCGCGAAGCTATGACGAATCAAGACCGGTTGTAAAAAGCGCGCTCGCCAAAAATAAAAATCTGCAATATACCATAGATATTCACCGGGATTCCCGCCGCAAGAAAAATACGACAGCCGATATTAAAGGAAAAAGCTATGCCAGAGTGGCCATCGTCGTCGGCAAAAAAAGCGCCAATTTTGAAGAAAACTATAAACTCGCAAGTGAACTTCATAAGCTCATGGAGAAAAAATACCCCGGCTTAAGCGTCGGTGTTTTATCAAAAGGCTCTCCGGGAGATAATGGAGTATACAACCAGGATTTAAACGACCGGTCGCTTCTGCTGGAATTCGGAGGCGTGGATAACAACCTTGAAGAACTGAGACGCGCATCCGATGCCGTAGCCGATGTATTCAGCGAACTGTACTGGAATGCTGAAAAAGTCAGTTCGCAATCAGGAGAGAAGGAAAAACAATAGAAATCAGGTGATGCAAATGATCCGATTTACCGGCAAATGCCTGCTGATCGCCATTGTCATGTTTGTCGGCGTTTTGTTCGGCATGCAGCAGGCAAACAGCGGAATGCTTGATATGAAAGGATACAAAGACCCCTCCTTAAAAGGTGCATTCACGCTTAGCGGCGGAGAGGGTCAGGAAAAAGAGGCATCCATTTTGGGCCAAACCGTTACGGCGAAAGATCTGGAAGAAAAACAAAAACAGCTGGAACAGGCGGAAACCTTCAACCTGTTTTCAAAAGCCGGGGAAACCCTTTCAAATACCGTAACGGACTCGGCCCAGGCGATGTACGAGTGGGTTTCGAAACTGAACCGATAGCATTTTAAGGAGAAAAGCGGACGATTCCAAATAGGAAGCTTTTCTCTTTCTTGTTTTAATTGAATGTTTACAATCCTATTGATATAATCTAAGCTAGTGTATTTTGCGTTTAATAGTAGGAGTGATAGATTGTGACAGATAAAGAAAAGCGTTTAGAGAGGCAGTCAAGAATCCGGAATTTCTCGATCATCGCCCATATAGACCACGGCAAATCGACCTTGGCGGATCGGATTTTAGAAAAAACATCGGCGATCACCCAGCGGGAAATGAAAGAACAATTGCTTGATTCAATGGACCTTGAACGCGAACGGGGAATTACCATCAAATTAAATTCCGTTCAGCTGAAATACAAAGCAAAAGACGGAGAAGAATATATATTCCATCTCATCGACACGCCCGGACACGTCGACTTTACATATGAAGTATCACGAAGCCTGGCTGCTTGTGAAGGCGCGATTCTCGTTGTTGATGCGGCCCAGGGAATTGAAGCGCAGACATTGGCGAACGTCTATCTGGCGCTTGATAATGACCTTGAGATTCTTCCTGTCATTAATAAAATCGATCTCCCGAGCGCAGAGCCAGAACGTGTGCGTCAAGAAGTTGAGGACGTGATCGGTCTTGACGCTTCAGACGCCGTCCTCGCTTCAGCGAAAGCGGGTATCGGCATCGAAGACATTTTAGAGCAGATCGTAGAAAAAGTGCCTGCTCCCGCGGGAGATCCGGAAGCTCCGCTGAAAGCGCTCATCTTTGACTCGCTTTATGACGCGTACCGCGGAGTCGTCGCGTATATCAGAGTCGTAGAAGGAACGGTAAAACCCGGCCAGAAAATTAAAATGATGGCGACCGGAAAAGAGTTTGAAGTCATCGAAGTCGGCGTCTTTACGCCGAAAGCGCAGCCGGCTGACGAACTGACAGTCGGTGATGTAGGCTATTTGACAGCCGCAATTAAAAATGTCGGCGACACCCGTGTCGGTGATACGATTACAAGCGCGGTTAAGCCTGCGGCAGAAGCGCTTCCGGGATACCGCAAACTCAATCCGATGGTCTATTGCGGACTTTACCCGATTGACACAGCCAAATATAATGACTTGCGCGAGGCTCTGGAAAAACTTGAATTGAATGACTCCTCCCTTCAATACGAGGCGGAGACGTCACAAGCCCTCGGCTTCGGCTTCCGCTGCGGCTTTTTAGGAATGCTTCACATGGAGATCATTCAAGAACGGATTGAACGGGAATTTAAAATTGACCTCATCACGACCGCGCCGAGCGTTATTTATGACGTATATATGACGGACGGTGAAAAGATCGTCGTCGATAACCCGTCAAACATGCCTGACCCGCAAAAAATAGAACGGGTGGAAGAACCTTATGTCAAAGCGACGATGATGGTTCCGAACGATTATGTCGGAGCGGTTATGGAGCTTTGTCAGGGGAAACGGGGCAACTTTATCGATATGCAGTACTTAGACGCCAACCGGGTCAGCATTGTATACGAGATGCCTCTTGCGGAAATTGTTTACGAATTTTTTGATCAGCTGAAGTCCAGTACGAAAGGGTACGCCTCTTTCGATTACGAGCTGATCGGCTACAAGCCGTCTAAACTCGTCAAAATGGACATTATGCTGAATGCTGAAAAAATTGATGCGCTGTCATTTATCGTCCACCGCGATTACGCATACGAGCGCGGAAAAGTCATCGTCGAAAAATTAAAAGAGCTGATCCCGCGCCAGCAATTCGAAGTGCCGGTGCAGGCGGCGATCGGACAGAAAATCGTGGCGCGCTCAACCATTAAAGCCATGAGGAAAAACGTTCTTGCAAAATGTTACGGCGGAGACATCTCGCGGAAACGGAAGCTTCTTGAAAAACAAAAAGAAGGAAAACGCCGGATGAAGCAGGTCGGCTCAGTCGAAGTGCCGCAGGAAGCGTTTATGGCCGTCCTTAAAATGGATGACAGCCCGAAAAAATAACGGAAGCCGCCGCAGTCCCGCACTGCGGCTTCTTTCTGTAAAGAAGAAGGTGTTTCAAATGAAATCAGCTTATATTCATATTCCGTTTTGTGAGCATATCTGCCACTATTGCGATTTCAATAAATATTTTATTCAGAGCCAGCCTGTCGATGAGTATTTAAACTCACTCGAAAAGGAAATGATAAATACGATAGAACGTACGGGCCGCCCTGATCTTCGCACGATTTTTATCGGGGGAGGCACGCCGACATCGCTCTCGCCCGCCCAGCTTGAAAAACTGATGGATTCCATTCACCGCGTGCTGGAGCCTTCTGACGGACTCATTGAATTTGCCGCGGAAGCGAATCCGGATGACTTGTCCTCGGAAAAATTAAAAATCCTGAAAAATGCCGGTGTCAATCGGCTGAGCTTCGGTGTTCAAACTTTCGAAGATGCCCTTTTGCAGAAAATCGGCAGGGTGCATAAACAAAAGGACGTGTTCAGCTCCTTTGAACGGGCGAGGGCGCTCGGTTTTGACAACATCAGTCTCGATTTAATGTTCGGCCTGCCGGGACAGACGCTGGCTGACCTTGATAATTCTGTTAAAACGGCTTTGTCGCTGGATGCGGAGCACTATTCCGTTTACTCGCTGATCGTCGAGCCGAAAACGGTGTTTTATAATTTAATGCAAAAAGGCCGCCTGCATCTCCCTGCGCAAGAACAAGAGGCTGAGATGTATGAAACGGTTATGAGGCAGATGAGTGAAGCGGGCATCCGCCAATACGAAATCAGCAACTTTGCAAAGCCCGGCTACGAGTCGCAGCATAATCTGACCTATTGGAGCAATGAAGAGTATTTCGGTTTTGGCGCAGGGGCTCACGGATATATCAGCGGCACCCGCACCGTCAACGCTGGTCCCGTGAAACATTATATTCAGCTCATCGAAGAAAAAGGGCTGCCTTACCGGGACACGCACGAGGTGACACGTGAAGAGCAGATTGAGGAAGAAATGTTCCTCGGTCTCAGAAAAATGTCAGGCGTGCAAAAAAAAGCTTTCCTGGATAAATTCGGACGTTCAGTCGATGAACTGTTTCCTGATATTCTCAAAGATTTAACTGAAAAAGGCCTGATCTGTGACTCGGAAAAATCGGTAGCATTAACGCATGAAGGCAAATTATTAGGAAATGAGGTTTTTGGCGCTTTTTTGGGTGAGTTATAATTGACATTTTTCTTTTCGTTTGTTACTTTTGATATAGAATTAGCACTCGCTGACCTTGAGTGCTAACAGGGGTGATGATGATGTTAACAAATCGTCAGCTGTTGATCCTGCAAGTGATTATTAATGATTTTATACAATCAGCGCAGCCTGTAGGATCAAGAACTCTTTCAAAAAAAGACGAGATTACATTCAGCTCTGCAACGATCAGAAACGAGATGGCTGACTTGGAGGAATTGGGCTTTATTGAAAAAACCCATTCATCCTCAGGACGGATTCCGTCGGAAAAAGGGTACAGGTATTATGTCGATCATTTGCTGTCACCCGTCAAGCTGACTAAAACCGATCTGGATTTAATTCACTCGATATTTAAAGAAAAAATCTTCGAGCTTGAAAAAACAGTCCAAAAATCAGCGCAGATCCTGTCCGAACTGACAAACTACACATCGATTGTTCTCGGGCCGACGCTGAGCGAGAATTATCTTAAACAGATTCAAATTGTTCCGATCCAGCCGGATAAAGCGGTCGCCATCCTCGTTACGAATACGGGGCATGTCGAAAACCGCACGATCAATTTCCCGGCTAAAGTGGATTTGGCCGATATTGAAAAACTGGTCAATATATTGAACGACCGATTAGCGGGCGTTCCGATGGACGAACTGAATGAGCGTATTTTTAAAGAGGTTGTCACATATTTAAGGCAGCATATCGCCAACTATGACAGCATTCTCGAATCGCTCCGCTCCACATTCCATCCGGCGGGCCATGTTGAGAAATTATTTTTCGGCGGAAAAATCAATATGCTGAATCAGCCGGAGTTCCATGATATTGAACGGGTCCGCTCGCTCTTATCCTTAATTGAAAAAGAGCAGGATGTCCTGAAGCTGTTTCAGTCGTCAAAAGCCGGGATTTCAATCAAAATCGGAAAAGAAAACGACTACGAGGAAATGGAAAACTGCAGCCTGATCACGGCCACCTATACGGTTGACACGAAGCAGATCGGATCAATCGCCATTATCGGGCCGACACGCATGAATTATTCAAGAGTCGTCAGCCTGCTGCAGCATGTGACTTCGGACTTGTCAAAAGCATTCACAAGTTTGTATGATGAATAAGGGAATTTTGGCAAACATTTTCAGTCATCTTTTTACAGCATTTGAGGGAGGTGAACACAATGTCAGAAGAAAAACAAACCGCAGAACAGGTTGAAGCAGCAGAACAAGAAGAAACGACAGAACAGGCAGAACAAGCCGCTTCACAAGAACAGCATGAAGAAACAGCAGGTCAGGAAGAAGCCCTTCAGCACCAAATTGATGAATTGCAGGGTTTGCTTGATGAAAAAGAAAATAAGCTTTTGCGTGTTCAAGCAGACTTTGAAAACTATAAACGACGCAGCCGCCTTGAAATGGAAGCTGCTCAGAAATACCGTTCTCAAAACGTCGTAACGGAAATCCTTCCGGCTCTCGACAACTTTGAACGGGCCTTACAGGTAGAAGCTGAAAGCGAGCAGACAAAAAGCTTGCTGCAAGGTATGGAAATGGTCCGCCGCCAGCTGATGGACGCTCTTGAAAGAGAAGGCGTTGAAGCCATCGAAGCTGTCGGTCAGGAATTTGATCCGAACCTTCACCAAGCCGTCATGCAGGTGGAAGATGAAAACTTCGGCAGCAATATTGTTATCGAAGAACTGCAAAAAGGCTACAAACTGAAGGACCGCGTCATCCGTCCTTCAATGGTTAAAGTGAATCAATAACTACATAGCAGGAGGTAATTCAAAGTGAGTAAAGTAATCGGAATTGACTTGGGTACGACAAACTCATGTGTGGCAGTGCTTGAAGGCGGCGAGCCGACAGTTATCGCTAACGCTGAGGGTAACCGTACTACTCCGTCAGTCGTTGCATTTAAAAACGGCGAGCGCCAAGTAGGGGAAGTGGCAAAACGCCAATCTATCACAAACCCTAACACAATCATGTCTGTCAAACGCCATATGGGTACTGACTATAAAGTAGAAATCGAAGGAAAAGACTACACGCCTCAGGAAGTGTCAGCCATTATCCTTCAGCATCTGAAAGCATACGCTGAAAGCTACCTTGGCGAAACAGTTTCTAAAGCTGTTATCACGGTTCCTGCATACTTCAACGATGCAGAACGCCAAGCGACAAAAGATGCCGGTAAAATTGCCGGTCTTGAAGTAGAGCGTATTATCAACGAGCCGACTGCAGCAGCGCTTGCATACGGACTTGATAAAACGGACGAAGACCAAACGATTCTTGTTTACGACCTTGGCGGCGGTACGTTTGACGTATCTGTGCTTGAACTTGGCGACGGCGTGTTTGAAGTCCGTTCAACTGCCGGTGACAACCGTCTTGGCGGGGATGACTTTGACCAAGTCATCATCGACCATCTCGTAGCAGAATTCAAAAAAGAAAACGGCATTGATCTGTCAAAAGACAAAATGGCGCTTCAGCGTTTGAAAGATGCGGCTGAGAAAGCGAAAAAAGATCTTTCCGGCGTATCATCTACGCAAATTTCTTTACCGTTTATCACAGCGGGAGACGCAGGTCCTCTTCACCTTGAGCTGACACTGACCCGCGCTAAATTCGAAGAGCTTTCCGCTCATCTCGTTGAGCGCACAATGGCTCCTGTCCGTCAGGCTCTTCAAGATGCGGATCTTTCTGCAAGCGAAATCGACAAAGTTATCCTTGTCGGCGGATCTACACGTATTCCTGCCGTACAGGAAGCAATCAAAAAAGAAACAGGCAAAGAAGCGCATAAAGGCGTAAACCCGGATGAAGTTGTAGCGCTTGGTGCTGCAATTCAAGGCGGCGTCATCACAGGAGACGTAAAAGACGTTGTCCTTCTTGACGTTACACCGCTGTCACTCGGTATTGAAACAATGGGCGGCGTATTCACGAAACTGATCGACCGCAATACGACAATTCCGACAAGCAAATCACAAGTATTCTCAACTGCTGCTGATAACCAAACAGCCGTTGACATTCACGTGCTGCAAGGTGAGCGCCCGATGTCTGCCGACAACAAAACACTCGGCCGCTTCCAGCTTACTGATATCCCGCCTGCACCGCGCGGCGTGCCTCAAATCGAAGTTTCTTTCGATATTGACAAAAACGGTATCGTAAACGTAAGAGCGAAAGACTTAGGCACAGGAAAAGAACAAAACATTACAATCAAATCTTCTTCAGGTCTTTCTGATGACGAAATCGAACGCATGGTGAAAGAAGCGGAAGAAAACGCTGACGCTGATGCGAAGAAAAAAGAAGAAATCGAAGTCCGCAACGAAGCTGACCAGCTTGTGTTCCAAACGGAAAAAACATTAAAAGACCTGGAAGGCAAAGTGGATGAAGAGCAAGTGAAAAAAGCAAACGACGCGAAAGACGCGCTGAAAGCAGCTATCGAGAAAAACGAAATTGAAGAGATCAAAGCGAAAAAAGATGAGCTTCAAACAATCGTTCAAGAGCTTTCCATGAAGCTTTATGAAGAAGCGGCAAAAGCGCAGCAGGCTGAAGGCGCAGCAAACGCTGAAGGCAAAAAAGCGGACGATAACGTTGTCGATGCGGAATACGAAGAAGTAAAAGACGACGAAACGAAAAAATAAGTTCTTTCCGCAGAACGCAAAAGAACACACAGCATATTCTGATTCAACAGACAGAAAGTCAAAGTCAGGCATCTCTTGGCTTTGACTTTTTTTCTTGCCCGGGATAAAAGGAATTGAAAAAACATAATTCAAAATGATACAATCTAATTTATGTGAGAAATTCGGGAGAGTGAAGCGAGATGAGTAAGCGTGATTACTATGAAGTGCTTGGAGTAAGTAAGAGCGCTTCAAAGGATGAAATCAAAAAAGCCTATCGGAAGCTTTCAAAAAAATATCATCCTGATATCAATAAAGAATCCGGAGCAGATGAAAAATTCAAAGAGGTAAAAGAAGCATACGAAGCGCTCTCAGATGACCAAAAACGGGCTCAATATGATCAATTCGGCCATACTGACCCTAATCAGGGCTTCGGCGGCGGTTTCGGCGGCGGAGGAGACTTCGGCGGCTTCGGTTTCGATGACATCTTCTCAAGCATCTTCGGCGGCGGCACGAGACGCCGTGATCCGAACGCGCCGAGGCAGGGCGCGGATCTGCAGTATACAATGACACTGTCATTTGAAGATGCGGCTTTCGGAAAAGAAACGATCATTGAAATTCCTCGCGAAGAGAATTGTGAAACATGCAAAGGCTCAGGCGCGAAGCCGGGGACAAATCCGGAAACGTGCTCGCATTGCGGCGGTTCAGGCCAGCTGAATGTCGAACAGAACACGCCGTTTGGCAAAGTGGTTAACCGAAGAGTCTGCCACCACTGTGAAGGAACAGGAAAAATCATTAAAAACAAGTGCTCTGACTGCGGCGGCACGGGCAAAGTGAAAAAACGGAAAAAAATTAACGTTACGATCCCTGCCGGTGTGGACGACGGACAGCAGCTCCGCGTTCCGGGTCAAGGTGAACCGGGTGTAAACGGAGGTCCTCCGGGAGATCTGTTTGTCGTATTCCATGTGCGCGCCCACGAGTTCTTTGAGCGTGACGGAGATGATATTTACTGTGAAATGCCGTTAACGTTTGCCCAAGCGGCACTCGGAGACGAAGTTGAAGTGCCGACGCTTCACGGAAAAGTGAAATTAAAAATTCCTGCCGGCACACAAACCGGCACAAAATTCAGATTAAGAGGCAAAGGCGTGCAGAATGTCCGCGGCTACGGACAAGGCGACCAGCACATTGTCGTCCGCGTCGTTACGCCGACGAATCTGACAGATAAACAAAAAGACATCATCCGCGAGTTCGCTGAAGTCAGCGGCAACCTGCCGGATGAACAAGAAATGAGTTTCTTTGACAAAGTAAAACGCGCATTTAAAGGCGAGTAATGATTGGATAGGAGTTGGTAGTTTTGAAATGGTCCGAAATCAGCATTCACACAACACATGAAGCGGTCGAACCCATCTCAAATATTTTGCATGAAGCTGGTGCGAGCGGGGTTGTCATCGAAGATCCGCTTGATTTAATGAAAGAGCGTGAGAATGTTTACGGGGAAATCTACCAGCTCGACCCCAATGATTACCCCGATGAGGGTGTCATTGTCAAAGCGTATCTGCCGATCAACAGTTTCCTCGGCGAAACGGTCGACGGCATTAAAGAGACGATTAATAATCTGCTTTTGTACGACATTGATTTAGGCAGAAACACAATCACCATTTCTGAAGTTAATGAAGAGGAATGGGCGACAGCTTGGAAAAAGTATTATCATCCGGTAAAAATTTCTGAAAAATTCACGATCGTACCCACATGGGAAACGTACACACCCGTGAATACCGATGAACTGATTATCGAAATGGACCCGGGCATGGCATTCGGTACGGGAACGCATCCGACAACCGTTTTGTGCATTCAGGCGCTTGAGCGTATCGTTCAAAAAGGCGACCGTGTCATTGATGTCGGCACCGGTTCAGGAATTTTGAGCATTGCAGCCGCCATGCTTGAGGCTGAATCGGTTCATGCGTATGATCTTGACCCGGTCGCTGTCGAAAGCGCGCGTCTGAATGTGAAATTGAACAAAGTAAACGATACGGCCGAAGTGAAACAGAACAATTTGTTAGACGGCATCACAGGTGAACACGATGTCATTGTCGCGAATATTTTGGCGGAAGTGATTCTCCGCTTTACATCGCAGGCGTACGACCTGCTAAAAGACGGGGGCCACTTTATTACTTCAGGCATTATCGGCCAGAAAAAACAGGAAGTAAAAGAAGCGTTGGAAAAAGCCGGTTTTACCATTACAGAAATTCTGTCTATGGAAGATTGGGTCAGCATCATCGCGAAAAAATAACAGTTAGTAGGTGTCACAGCGTATGCAACGATATTTTATCGAGCTCACGAAGCAGGAGATGGACGAAACCCCCGATTTTCAAATTACGGGAGAAGACGTCCACCACATTGCAAACGTCATGAGAATGAATGCAGGAGACCGGATAATCTGCTGTTCGAAAGACGGCCATGAAGCGTTATGCCTGCTCAAAGAGGTTTCTAAAGATCATATATCATGCAGCATGGCTGAATGGACGGGAGAAAACCGTGAGCTGCCGTTAAAAATCAGGATCGCCAGCGGCCTTCCGAAAGGCGATAAGCTTGAATGGATTATTCAAAAAGGGACCGAGCTCGGGGCAAGTATGTTCATCCCCTTTCAAGGCGCCAGATCCGTCGTTAAGCTTGACGACAAAAAGGCAAAGAAGAAGCGGGAAAGATGGGCGAAAATCGCGAAGGAGGCGGCGGAGCAATCGTACCGCAATGAAATTCCCGAAGTGAAAACCGTTCATTCGTTCCGGCAGCTGCTTGAAATGGCGGAGAATGTCGATAAATGTGTCGTTGCATACGAGGAGTCATCAAAACAGGGAGAAACGGGCGCTTTCGCTGCGGAGCTCAAAAGCCTTCCGAAAGGTTCGTCTCTTCTCATCGTATTCGGCCCTGAAGGCGGTCTGACTGAGTCTGAAGTTCAGCAGCTTTCAGAAAAAGGCGCCGTCTTATGCGGCCTCGGACCAAGAATTTTACGGACTGAAACTGCGCCGCTTTACGCGTTAAGCGCAGTTTCCTATCATACAGAGTTATTAAGAGGTGATCAGTAATGGCAACTGTTGCTTTTCATACCCTTGGCTGCAAGGTCAATCATTATGAAACAGAAGCAATCTGGCAGCTGTTTAAAGATGCGGGTTATGAACGAAAAGAATTCGAGCAGACAGCAGATGTATATGTCATTAATACATGTACGGTAACAAACACGGGAGATAAAAAAAGCCGTCAAGTCATCAGACGGGCGATCCGCCAAAATCCTGACGGCGTCATCTGCGTAACAGGGTGCTATGCGCAAACATCTCCGGCAGAAATTATGGCCATCCCGGGCGTTGACATCGTCGTCGGCACGCAGGATCGCGAAAAAATGCTCGGTTACATTGAGCAGTACAGAGAAGAGCGCCAGCCGATCAACGGCGTCGGCAACATTATGAAAGCACGTGTGTTTGAAGAGCTGGATGTTCCCGCTTTTACTGACCGGACAAGAGCGTCATTGAAAATCCAAGAAGGCTGCAACAACTTCTGTACGTTCTGCATCATCCCTTGGGCGCGCGGCCTGCTTCGTTCCCGCGATCCTGAAGAAGTCATTAAACAGGCGCAGCAGCTGGTGGATGCCGGTTATAAAGAAATCGTTCTGACGGGGATTCATACGGGCGGCTACGGCGAAGATATGAAAGATTACAATTTCGCCAAGCTTCTCCGTGAATTGGATACACGTGTAGAAGGACTGAAAAGAATCAGAATCTCATCTATTGAAGCAAGCCAAATCACTGATGAAGTGATTGAAGTGCTGGATGCGTCTGATAAAATTGTCCGCCACCTTCACATCCCGATTCAGTCAGGATCAAACACCGTTCTGAAACGGATGAGACGCAAATATACGATGGAATTTTTCGCGGACCGTTTAAATAAGCTGAAAGAAGCGCTGCCGGGTCTTGCTGTCACTTCTGATGTTATCGTCGGTTTCCCGGGTGAAACGGAAGAAGAATTTATGGAAACATACCGGTTCATTAAAGAACATAAATTTTCTGAGCTTCACGTATTCCCTTACAGCAAACGCACCGGAACGCCTGCGGCCAGAATGGAAGATCAGGTTGACGAGAATGTGAAAAATGAACGGGTGCACAAACTGATTGCTCTGTCTGACCAGCTTGCCAAAGAATACGCCTCCGATTATGAAGGAGAGGTTCTTGAAATCATTCCGGAAGAGACGTTTAAAGAGTCTGATGAAGACGGCATGTTCGTCGGCTATACAGACAATTACATGAAAGTCGTCTTCAAAGGCACGGAAGATTTAATCGGCAAACTTGTCAAAGTCAAAATTCAAAAAGCGGGCTATCCGTACAATGAAGGACAATTCGTCCGCGTTGTTGAAGAAGAAATGACTCAGAATATGCGCATGTCTTCGTAACAGATAAAAAACCGATGCTTTCACGCATCGGTTTTTTACGGTTTCGGAGGGATCAGCC
Source organism: Bacillus sp. BACIII (assembly GCF_057836745.1). NCBI lineage: Bacteria > Bacillati > Bacillota > Bacilli > Caryophanales > Bacillaceae > Bacillus > Bacillus sp. BACIII. The sequence continues at coordinate 508,750 of NZ_CM174437.1, forward strand.
TGTCAATCAGCCGATAAAATAAATGCGTGAACGGCAGAAATAATAACGCGGTGACAACATTAAACAAAAGGCTGAAATGCGCGATCATTTGGGCGGGATCGTCAGACAGCCGCTCTGTAAAACCTGCTGCTGCGGACAGGAAGGGAAAGACAAGAAGTACGCCGAGTATATTAAAGACAACGTGAGCACCGGCGGTCTGTCTGGCGGCATAACCCCCTGAAACAGCAGCCATGACGGCCGTGACGCATGTCCCGATATTAGATCCGAGAACGACGCTGACCGCCTGTTCAATGCCGATCATCCCTTCGTTCATAAAGCTCATTAAAATGCCGATGCAGACGGAGCTTGAATGAATGATGGCCGTCAATATCATGCCGATCAAAAGAGCGGACCAGCTTGAATCATTTACATGGCGCAAAACCTCCGCCCCCGCCTTCATTTCTGTCAGCGGAACGGCAAGACGGCTGAAGCACGTGATGCAAAAAAAGATGATGCCGAGACCGAGAAAGCTTACGCCGATCTGCCTGAACGGATATTTCCGGATAAGAATAAACACAAGGCCGCCGATCAAAAGCACCCAAATGAGCACATCCATCTTTATGGCCAAAAACTCCGTCGTAAATGTGGAGCCGACATTCGTGCCGAGAATCATCGGAATGGTCCGTTTAAAAGGCAAAGCGCCTGCACTGACAAAGCCGATCACAATAACCATAAAAGCTGAGCTGCTCTGAAGAAAACCCGTGAATACAATGCTGATGAGAAAAGCTTTCAAAGGGTGGTCGGTAAACAAGAGGAGGCTCTTCTCAATTTTTGAATACGTTAAAGCAATCAGCCCTTGTCTGAGCAGGCTCATTCCGAGTAAAAAAACAAGGATAAGTGCGGTAAAGAGAATCAGTATCAGCAAACGAAACACCCCTTTCCATCATTATATAGACAAGCCGCGTTATTCATGACGGAAAAGTGAACTCACTTAGTTGACCTGACTCATGGCTTATATTATAATGTCAAAGTACATGTTTATATATGTATCTTTTTAAAGGTAGTCGATTGGTGTATTCGGAGGGAGGGAAAGAGAATGTCAAAAACGGTCGTTAGAAAAAACGAATCGCTTGAAGATGCTCTTCGTCGCTTCAAACGCAGTGTATCAAAGACAGGTACTTTGCAAGAAGCAAGAAAGCGCGAATTTTATGAAAAACCTAGCGTAAAGCGCAAGAAAAAGTCAGAAGCTGCTAGAAAACGCAAATTCTAAAAGAGGGTGGATTTATGAGTCTTCTTGAGCGACTTAACCAAGATATGAAGCTGTATATGAAAAGCCGTGAGAAAGACAAACTGACTGTCGTTCGAATGGTGAAAGCTTCACTTCAAAACGAAGCAATTAAGCTTAAGAAAGACAGTTTGACCGAGGATGAGGAACTTACTGTCCTATCTCGTGAACTTAAGCAACGTAAAGACTCCCTCCATGAATTTTCAAACGCTAATCGTTTAGATTTAGTAGATAAAGTTCAAAAAGAGCTGGACATTTTAGAAGTTTATTTACCGAAACAGCTTTCTGAAGAAGAGCTGCAGACAATCGTAAATGAAACCATCGCTGAAGTCGGTGCGAGCTCGAAAGCGGACATGGGCAAAGTGATGAGTGCTATTATGCCTAAAGTAAAAGGTAAAGCTGACGGCAGCGTGATTAACAGGCTTGTCAGCAGTCAATTATCTTAATTGACGAAGAAAAAGACATCTTTCCTCGAGAGATGTCTTTTTTTATACATAAAAAAATGAAACTAAAGTACATTTGTTACGTATATAAAGAAGAATGAAACGGGAAGGAGGGTATATCTGCCTTGTTCCGAAAAAAAACCGGAATTGCTGTTGCTCTATTGGGCTTGTTTGTATTATCTTTATTAGGAGTTCAATTGAACGCAAAAGCTGATCGTTCATCGGTTTATGTCATCCCGGTTGAGAAAAATGTCGAACAGGGGCTTGCTGCTTTTTTATCGCATTCTTTCAAAGAAGCGAAGGAATCCGGCGCGTCACACATTATTCTTGACATCAATACACCGGGAGGCGCCGTTCAATCAGCTTTGGATATTGCAGATGTCATTGGCGGCGCGGATGTGCCTGTTACCGCTTACGTGAATAAACGGGCGCTTTCTGCCGGGGCATATATAGCGCTTCAGGCTGATGACATTTATATGGCGCCGGGCGGAAAAATGGGTGCCGCAGCCATCATCGACGGCAAAGGAAACGCGGCAGACAAAAAGGCCCAATCACTGTGGCATGCAGAAATGGAGGACGCAGCGGCTAAAAACAACCGAAACCCGAAATACGCCCTGGCCATGGCAGACCCCGCCATCAATGCAAAAGAAGCGGGCGCTCCGAAGGGAAAACTGCTGACACTGACAGCTGAAAAAGCCAAGGAAGTCGGATATTCGGAGGGAACGGTTTCAAACCTCGATGCTTTATATACAAAGCTCGGTTTTGATAAAGCCGATGTTCACCATGCAAAAGAGGGTTTTGTCGGCAAATTGGGAAGATGGCTGACAAATCCGTTTGTTGTCCCCGTCTTATTAACGCTCGCTTTGCTTGGTTTGACCATTGAATTATTCTCGCCGGGCCTCGGCATACCGGGCGCCGTCGGACTGACGGCCATGCTGCTGTTTTTCACCGGGCATATCGCTGCCGGATTTGCCGGCTATGACAGTGTATTCTTATTTTGCGCAGGCTTGGTTTTTATCCTTTTAGAGATATTTCTGCCTGGAGGCATAATCGGTCTTATCGGTGTTGCAGGCGTCATCGCGAGCCTCTTTCTCGCTGCGGGCAGCTTTACTGTAATGGCGGTTTCTCTCTTGATCGCCTTTAGTGTGTCTATTGCTGCCTTTATCATATTAACAAGGGTGTTGGGGAAACGAATGAAATTCTTTAAGAAATTGATATTAACTGATTCAACAAGCACGGAGAACGGTTATGTTTCAAATCAGAACCGGACGGAGCTGTTGGGGAAAGTCGGTGTTACCGCTACAGCCCTCAGACCGTCAGGCACCGTTATTATTGATGATGAACGCCTTGATGTCGTTTCAGAAGGATCATTTACTGAAAAAGACAGACAGGTGAAAGTGGTGAAAGCGGAAGGCTCACGCATTGTCGTGAGAGAAATATAGATGATAATCTTGAGGAGGAATTAGATGGAACTGTCAAGTTTGGCGATTTTAGCAATAGTTGCAGCTGCCATAATTGTGTTAGCCATATTCTTCACCTTTGTACCGGTGATGCTATGGATTTCGGCACTTGCAGCAGGAGTCAGAATCAGCATTTTCACTTTGGTCGGGATGAGGCTGCGCCGCGTCATTCCAAGCCGCGTTGTCAACCCGTTAATTAAAGCGCACAAAGCCGGCCTGTCCGCAACAACAAATCAGCTCGAAAGCCATTACCTGGCGGGAGGTAATGTCGACAGGGTGGTCAATGCCCTGATTGCGGCACAGCGCGCCAATATTGAGCTGACATTTGAACGCTGCGCAGCCATTGACCTGGCCGGGCGTGACGTGTTGGAAGCCGTACAGATGAGCGTCAATCCGAAGGTCATTGAAACACCGTTTATCGCGGGTGTCGCCATGGACGGAATTGAAGTAAAAGCAAAAGCCAGAATCACGGTAAGAGCCAATATCGAGCGCCTTGTCGGAGGAGCGGGAGAAGAGACGGTTGTCGCCCGTGTCGGGGAAGGGATTGTCTCGACAATCGGTTCTTCGTATAATCATAAAAAAGTGCTTGAAAACCCTGATATGATTTCGCAGACCGTACTTGGCAAAGGGCTGGATTCAGGTACCGCATTTGAAATTCTCTCGATTGACATCGCCGACGTGGATATCGGCAAAAACATCGGAGCGATTCTGCAGACAGACCAGGCGGAAGCAGACAAAAACATTGCGCAGGCCAAAGCTGAAGAACGCCGCGCCATGGCCGTCGCCCAAGAGCAGGAAATGCGTGCGCGCGTAGAAGAAATGCGTGCGAAAGTCGTGGAAGCTGAAGCGGAAGTGCCGCTTGCGATGGCTGAAGCCTTACGTGAAGGAAACATTGGTGTCATGGATTATATGAACATAAAAAATATCGACGCTGACACGGACATGAGGGATTCTATCGGCAAGCTGACGAATGACCAGCAAGATGAAGACCAACAATAACCTCTCTATTAAGGAGGGAGCCGCTATATGCACGAGATTCTGACAAATCCGCTCGTCATTGCCGCCGTCATCGGCATTATATCGGCAATATTCGGCAAGAAAAACAAAGATGAAAAACGCCCGCCGAATAGACGTCCCGCAGATCAGAAAAAAAAGCAGGATCACACACAGCCGCCGAAAGAGCACAAGCCGGAAGCGGAAGAAATGCCTGCCGTTTCAAAAGAGAACCCTTTTGAGCAAAAAAGAAGGGAAGCTGAAAAGCGCCTTGCGGAGACAGAGCAGATGTTCAATGGGCTTGAACTTAAGCTGACATCTCAACGCACACGAAATGCGTCTCTGAAGAAATCAGCCCTCAAGATTAAGAAAGAAACTGCAGTGCAGGGCATCATATTCAGTGAGATTTTAGGTCCGCCCCGTGCAAAAAAACCGCACCGGACCATGCGGAGCATCGGTAAAAATTAAAGTGTTAGAACCCCTTTTCAAATCATACATATGAGATGAAAGGGGGTTCTTTTTTTATGGGGCAAAGAAAGAATCGTGTAAAGGCGTGGCTGACTAGAGCATTGGAAATTCCCCCGGACGTTATGATGGATCTGCCTCGCATTACGATGGTCGGCAGACTTCATATCTACATAGAAAATCACAGAGGCCTCTTGCTGTTCAGCGAAGAAGAAGTCAGGCTGATGCTCAAGCAGGGGCAATGTATCATATCAGGAAAAAACTTGGTCATTAAGGCAATCCTTCCTGAGGAAATTCTTTTGGAAGGCACGATAGATCACGTAAGATATGTCGATTCATAAAGCCGGGGGGAAATAATGTGAAAAACAAATGGCTGTCATTTTTTTCGGGTAAAGTCCAAATGGAAGTCAAAGGAAAAGGGATTGAACGGCTGCTTAATGAATGCACGAGAAACGGAATCGCCATCTTTGCGGTGAAAAAAAAGCAAGACTGTGTTCTGCTGATGATTCAGCTTCAAGATGTACATGCTTTCAGAAGAGTCATCAGAAAACATGAATGCAAAGCAAGCTTTACAAAAAGAAAGGGCCTGCCCTTTCTGCTTCTCAAATCAAAATTAAACCTGGGCTTCACTGCGGGATTTGTGATATTTTTCGTTATATTGTTTCTTTTGTCCAACATGATTTGGGACATTGATATTAAAGGGGCAAAGCCCGAAACCGAGCATCAGATGATGAAGCATCTGGAAGAAATCGGTGTAAAAAAAGGCCGTTTGCAATTTTTGATGATGACGCCGGAGAAAATTCAAAAATCATTAACAAACGGCATCGATAATATTACGTGGGTCGGTGTGGAATTGAACGGGACAGCCCTTCATATGAAAGTGGTCGAAAAAAATGAACCGACAAAAGAAAAGTACGTGAGCCCCCGCCATATCGTTGCCAAAAAGAAGGCGGTCATCAAAAGGATGTTCGTGCAAAAGGGGCAGCCGATGGCTTTTGTGAACGATCATGTTGACAAAGGACAGCTCCTCGTCTCAGGACTGATCGGAAATGAAGACCGGAAAGTCGCCTCAAAAGCGGAAATTTACGGAGAAACATGGTACAAGTCAGAAGTAACTGTGCCTCTTGAAACATCATTTACGCTATATACGGGTAAAGTAAGGACGAAGCACAAGCTGTCTTTCGGATCATGGGGCGTGCCTTTTTGGGGCTTCGGGTTTAATGAGGAGCCGCTGAAACATCCGAAAACAGAGGAAGAAAAGCATCCGTTTCAATTTCTGGGGCTGAAGCTTCCGGTATCTTACGTCAAAGAACAGACAAGAGAAAGCGAAACATCCGTGCGGACTTATACGAAGGACGAAGCGGTTCAGGCCGGCATCAAAATGGGCAGACAAGACGTAGAGAAGCGATTAAGCGGCAGCGGAGAGGTGGAAAGTGAAAAAGTTTTGCACCAATCCGTTGAGAATGGTAAAGTAAAGTTGATTATTCTCTACCAAGTTATAGAAGATATCGTGCAAACCACACCTATTGTTCAGGGAGACTAAAGAATGGCAGAACATTTACTTGCGATTAATCACAAACTGAAAAGCCCGGATGAAGCACTTTCTTTGTTCGGCAGCCAAGATGCCTTTTTACATTTAATGGAGAAGGATCTGGGCGTAAGCATCATCACACGCGGTGAAACCATTTACGTTTCCGGCAATGATGAGTCTTTTGAGATTGCTGACAGATTATTGGGCTCGCTCCTTACTTTAATCCGCAAGGGGATCGAGATTTCGGAACGTGATGTGCTGTATGCCGTGAAAATGGCAAAGAAAGATGAACTGGACTATTTTGAAAGCATGTATGAAGAGGAAATAACGAAAACGGCAAAAGGCAAACCGATCCGTGTCAAAACCATCGGCCAGAGAGAATATGTTGCGGCGATGAAGAAAAACGACATGGTGTTCGGTATCGGGCCGGCGGGAACCGGCAAAACATATTTGGCGGTCGTAAAAGCGGTGCATGCTTTAAAAAACGGCCACATTAAAAAAATCATTTTAACAAGACCCGCTGTGGAAGCCGGCGAAAGCCTCGGTTTTCTGCCCGGAGACTTAAAGGAAAAAGTAGATCCTTATCTGCGCCCGCTGTATGACGCGCTCCACGATGTGCTCGGAAGCGACCATACGGAGCGTCTGATGGAAAGAGGGGTTATCGAAATCGCCCCGCTTGCCTATATGAGAGGGCGGACGCTTGACGACGCATATGTGATTCTTGATGAAGCCCAGAATACCACTCCCGCTCAAATGAAAATGTTTTTGACGAGATTGGGTTTTGGCTCTAAAATGATCATTACGGGCGACGTAAGCCAAATTGACCTGCCGAAAGGCGTCACATCGGGACTTGCAGTAGCGAGGGATATGCTGAATGACATAAACGGCATTTCCGTGATTGAACTTGACCAGACAGATGTGGTCAGACATCCGCTTGTTGCAAAGATTATTGAAGCTTATGATAAGCAAAAGTAATGCAAAAATGACCCGATCTCCCGTTATCGGGTCATTTTTATATGATGTGTTCCTGATGTTTCAGGGAGGAGGTTCTTGTTTTGAAAAAGAAGGGAAAGGGTAAAAGCGCCCGGGAACGGTTCCGCACTTTCAGACATGCCCGCTCAGCCCATGTACTGCTGTATCTGCTGCTTTCAGCGATCATGTTTGGTTTGCTCTTTATTCATGTAAAACCTGAATCACTTAATTTGGATTTGTTCTCAGTCAGTGATAAGACGATTTACGCGCCCGCCACAGTGGAAGATCAGCAGGCGACGGAAGCGAAAAAACAGGCGGCCGAAGATGCAGTAGAAGATCAATACACTCTGAAAAAAGGCTATACCGACAACCGGCTTGACCTGATCACCTCCATATTTGACAGCATCGGAGAAGTGAAAACAGATGCGGATAAAGACAAAAAGTCACCTTCGGAAAAATCGCTGGTCAAATCGGTGAAAAGCAAGCTGACACAGGATGTCAATGAATCCATCTCGGAAGATGCCATTAAATCGCTTCTCCATGCGAACAATGAAGATTTTTCATTTGTGAGGGATTCTGTCATAACCGCAGTGAACACGGTGATGAGCAGTGAAATTCCTTCTGAAAAGCTTGCTGAAGCGAAGGATAAGGTCGCCAAAGAGCTGAAAAGCGCCTCCGTGCCGTCAAAATATTTAGCGGCTGCGACTGAAATCGGAAAATATGCGGTGATCCCGAATTACGTGTTTGATCCGAAAGCGACCGATGAAAAACGTCAGGAAGCGTCAGACAGCGTTCAGCCGGTGCAGATCAAACAAGGACAGGTTCTCGTGGAAGAGAATGACCTGATCGACCGGGAAGTATACAGAAAGCTCGAACTGACGGGGCTTTTGAATAATTCCAACCTGTTAAAGCCGATCAGCGGTCTGCTTCTGATGATCGGGCTGTTTATTGCCACGCTTGTCTACTATTTCGAGAAACAGCAGCAGGAGCTTAAGCTGAAAAATAAATCCCTATTGCTGTTTTCTATCATTACAACGCTTATTCTCGTCATAATGGAAGTCGTCAGTCTCTTTCAGAAGATTGAATACACCAACATCGGCTATCTGGTTCCGATCGCCGCCGGCGCGATTTTGTTCAGGCTGCTGCTCAATGAAAGGCTTGCCATTTTAGGGAGCATCATTCTGGCGATTTGCGGCAGTATGATGTTTAATCAGGGTGTGACGGGCACATTTAATTATGTGATCGGTATCTACTATTTAATCAGCAGCATTTCAGGCATTCTGTTTTTGGGGAAACATAACGTGAGATCAAAAATATTGCAGGCGGGATTGTTCGTCTCATTTATTAATATGATTATCGTGCTGTCGCTTTTATTAATCCAAAACACGGCGCTGTCGCCCGTTGAAATCGGAACGCTGATGCTGATGGGGGTCGTCTCGGGACTGGCTTCATCCGTTTTGATTATCGGTCTGATGCCGTTTTTTGAGACGGGATTCGGCATTCTTTCTACAATGAGGCTGATTGAACTGTCTAATCCGAACCATCCCCTGCTTCGGAAGATTTTAACGGAAACACCCGGTACATATCATCACAGCGTCATGGTGGCGAATTTGTCGGAAGCGGCCTGTGAAGCTGTAGGGGCAAACGGTCTTTTGGCAAGGGTCGGAGCGTATTATCACGATCTCGGCAAAACGAAACGCCCGCAATATTTTATTGAAAATCAGATGAATATGGATAATCCGCATGACAAGCTGTCTCCTCAGCTCAGCAAAAATATTATCATCGCGCATACGACAGACGGTGCGAATATGCTCAGAAGCTATAAGTTTCCGAAAGAGCTCGTGGATATCGCAGAGCAGCATCACGGAACGTCTCTTTTGAAATTCTTTTATTATAAAGCGAAGGAAAAGGGCGACCAGATTACAGAGCAAGAGTTCCGCTACCCGGGGCCGAAGCCGCAATCAAAAGAAGCCGCAATCATTTCAGTGGCCGACAGCGTTGAAGCTGCCGTCCGTTCCATGCATAATCCCAATCCCGAACGGATTGAAAAACTGGTGCGCGGAATTATATCCGACAAGCTTCAGGACGGGCAGTTCTCAGAATGTGATCTCACGTTCCGAGAGCTGGATACGATCGCAAAAACACTATGTGCGACTTTAAAAGGAATTTTCCACTCCCGGATTGAATATCCGGAGGCTACGAAGAAGGTGAAATAAATGGGTTTACTCATAGATATTGTTGATGAAACAAACAGCGTCTCAGCCGATGCGCTCCAAGAAGTAGAAAAGCTGCTTCAATTTGCGGCGGAAAAAGAAGGCGTTCAGGATCAGGCTGAAGTATCCGTTACGATTGTGACAAATGAGGAAATCAGAGAAATCAACAGAGACTACCGGGGAAAAGACACCCCGACTGACGTCATTTCGTTTGCACTTGAGGAAGAAGGCGAAGACGAGGTTGAAATCGTGGGCGCTGACATGCCGCCTGTTTTAGGAGATATTATCATCAGTGCCGACAGAACGAAGGAGCAGGCTGAAGAGTACGGCCATTCGTTTATGAGAGAGCTTGGCTTTCTGGCAGTCCACGGCTTTTTGCATCTGCTGGGCTATGATCACATGACAAAAGAAGAAGAGGAAGAAATGTTTTCAAAGCAAAAGGATTTGCTGGATGAGTATGGACTCACGAGATCATAAAAACGAGTGGAGCAGATTCCTGAAAAGCTTTGTCCATGCATGGAGGGGAATCTGGAAAACGGCGCGGTCAGAGCGGAATTTTCAATTTCACATCATCGCGGCCTGCGCCGTTATCCTTTGCGGTTTTCTCACCGGGCTCAATACGGCCGAATGGGCCGTTATTTTGATCCTGATCGGCGGAATGCTTACTCTTGAGCTTGTAAATACGGCGATAGAGCATGTTGTTGATTTAGTTACCGATCAGTATCATCCGCTCGCAAAAGCGGCAAAGGATGCGGCAGCCGGAGCCGTTTGCGTCTTTGCCGTGATTTCGTGTATTATTGGTTTACTCATCTTCTTGCCGAAGATATGTTAGCAGAAGATTCTTACAATTATTTTACATTGCCAAAAATGGGCGTGAAAAACCAATCATAATTATGTAAAATAAAAGTGACAGCGGTATCATTCAGGATTAAGGTAAGAGAGGAAAAGTACACATGAACAGACAAGAATTGATTCAAGAAGCATTAACAGCACGGGACACAGCGTATGTGCCGTATTCAAACTTCAGAGTGGGAGCCGCTCTTCTTACCAAAGACGGAAAAGTGTACAGAGGCTGCAACATCGAGAATGCGGCATACAGCATGTGCAACTGTGCTGAACGCACGGCGATATTCAAAGCTGTTTCCGAGGGGGATACGGAATTTGCGATGCTCGCCGTGGCTGCGGACACTCCGGGACCGGTTTCACCGTGCGGAGCCTGCAGACAAGTAATTTCCGAGCTGTGCTCAAAGGATATGCTTGTTATTCTGACCAACTTACAAGGACAAATAAAAGAAATGACTGCGGAAGAATTATTGCCGGGCGCATTTTCATCGGAGGATTTACATGACGAACGAAAGCTTTAAATCAGGATTTGTATCAATCATCGGAAGACCGAATGTTGGTAAGTCGACCTTTTTAAACAGGGTCATCGGTCAAAAGATCGCCATCATGAGCGACAAACCCCAGACGACAAGAAATAAAGTCCAAGGGGTGCTGACAACAGGCACATCGCAGACCATTTTTATTGATACACCGGGCATTCACAAACCGAAGCACAAGCTTGGCGATTTTATGATGAAAGTGGCGCAGAACACGCTGAAAGAAGTTGACTTGGTGTTATTTATGATTAACGCCGAGGAAGGGTACGGAAAGGGCGACGAGTTTATCATTGAAAAGCTTGGACAGACGTCCACGCCGGTCTTTTTGATCGTAAACAAAATTGATAAGATCCACCCTGATCAGCTCCTTCTTTTAATTGATGAGTACCGTTCGCGCTATCCGTTTAAGGAAATCGTGCCGATCTCAGCATTGGAAGGAAACAACGTCGAGACCCTGCTCACGCAGATTGAAGCGTATTTACCGGAAGGGCCTCAGTTCTATCCGAGCGATCAGGTGACTGACCATCCTGAGCGGTTTATTATTTCTGAACTGATCAGGGAAAAGGTGCTCCATCTTACAAGGGAAGAAGTGCCGCACAGCATCGCTGTCGCTATCGAGTCCATTAAAGGGCAGGAGAACGGCTCCGTCCATGTCGCCGCCACCATCGTGGTCGAGCGGGATTCTCAAAAAGGAATCGTCATCGGGAAAAAAGGAGCTCTTCTGAAAGAAGTCGGCAAAAGAGCGCGGGCTGATATTGAAGCGCTGCTGGGCTCACGCGTTTACCTGGAACTATGGGTGAAAGTGCAGAAGGACTGGCGGAATAAAATGTCTCAGCTGCGTGATTTCGGCTTCAAAGAGGATGAATATTAAGTTATCTGAGGCGCATGCCTGATGTGTGGGATTACCTCACAGAAACAGGGATTCGTTAGCAAAATTTGTTTAACATGAAAAGGAGGACATCAGGTCAAGATAAGGGTAAGAATTTGGATTGGCAAGCTAGTTTAATGATGAAAGGTGGGTTTTTTGTGTTGAATTTTACCTGGAACGTATTTTCTCAAACAGGAAGTGTTGATACGTACCTTCTTTTTAAAGAACTGGAAAAAGAGAACCTGGAAAGACCCGAAGAACCGGAAGATGAGCTAGCCCGTATTGATTTTCCAATTTTGTAAACCTCTTGGCCCCTCCCGTTGTTGGAAGGTGCGGAAATGCTGACAAAATGTGAAGGAATCGTGCTCCGTACGAATGACTACGGAGAGACGAATAAAATCGTGACATTGCTGACGAGGGAACACGGCAAAATCGGCGTCATGGCAAGGGGTGCCAGGAAGTCAGCCAGCCGGCTGTCAGCAGTCAGCCAGCCTTTTTTGTACGGGTCATTTTTAATGCAAAGAACATCCGGACTCGGCACGCTCCAGCAGGGTGAAATGATTCTCAGCATGAGAACGATCAGAGAAGACTTGTTTTTGACGGCATATGCCGCTTTTATCGCTGAACTCACTGACAAAGGAACGGAAGAGAAGAAACCGAACCCCTATTTATTCGAATTGATTCTCGAATCCTTTAAGAGGCTGAATGAGGGGACTGACCCGGACGTGATCACCTTCATCGTTCAGATGAAAATGCTTGGCGTCATGGGGCTGTATCCGGAGCTGAATCATTGTGTCCACTGTAAAAGCCGGGACGGGACGTTTCATTTTTCGATAAGAGATAACGGTTTTATCTGCCACCGCTGCTTTGAAAAAGATCCGTACAAAGTTCCGATTTCGCCGCAAACGGCAAGGCTGCTAAGGCTTTTTTATTACTTTGATATCGGAAGGCTCGGCAGCGTCTCGTTAAAGCACGAAACCAAAAATGAAATAAAACAGGTCATTGATCTGTATTACGAGGAATATTCAGGGCTTTATTTAAAGTCAAAGCGGTTTTTAGATCAGATGGAAAGCATGAAGAACCTTTTGGATGAAAACAAAAGTTGACATTCTGCCCATCTTTTTATATGATCATTTATTATAAAATATGTTGCAGTGACAGAAAGAAGTACTTGCGTCCAACTCATATAAGCGACCTTAGGACAGTGTAAGCTAGGGATGAGCGCGCAACGAAAGGCATTCTTGAGCAACTCTTTAAAAAGAGGCTGAGCGATTCACATCCTCAGCAACTAGGGTGGAACCGCGGGAGAACTCTCGTCCCTATGTTTGCGGCTGGCAAGCATAGAGACGGGAGTTTTTTGATTGCCGCCGCACTTGTAAAAGAATGGAGAAAGTGGAGGTGCTTGAAATGAACATTCAAGATATGATTTTAACCTTGCAGAAACACTGGTCTAATGAAGGCTGTGTGCTCATGCAGGCGTATGATGTGGAGAAAGGCGCAGGCACAATGAGCCCGTATACATTTTTACGAAGCATCGGACCCGAGCCGTGGAAAGTGGCTTACGTTGAGCCTTCCAGACGGCCTGCGGACGGACGGTACGGAGAAAACCCGAACAGACTTTATCAGCATCACCAATTCCAAGTCATTATCAAGCCGTCGCCTGATAACATCCAGGAGCTTTACCTGGATTCATTGCGCGCGCTCGGTATTGATCCGCTCGAGCATGATATTCGTTTCGTAGAAGACAACTGGGAAAACCCGTCTTTAGGCTGTGCGGGCCTTGGCTGGGAAGTATGGCTTGACGGTATGGAAATCACCCAGTTTACGTACTTCCAGCAGGTGGGCGGAATTGAATGTAAACCGGTGTCTGTTGAGATTACGTACGGCATTGAGCGTCTTGCGTCTTATATTCAGGATAAAGAAAACGTCTTTGATCTTGAATGGACATCAGGATTCACAGTGAAAGATTTGTTTATGATGGCTGAATATGAACATTCCGTTTACACATTTGAAACATCAGATGTGGATATGCTTTTCCATTTGTTCAGCACTTACGAAAAAGAAGCGATCAGACAAATGGATAACGGCCTTGTGCATCCGGCCTATGATTATGTGCTGAAGTGCTCTCACACATTTAACCTGCTGGACGCAAAAGGCGCAATCTCAGTGACAGAGCGGACGGGTTATATCGGACGGGTCCGCAACTTAGCTAGAAAAGTAGCCAAAACGTATTATGAAGAACGGGAAAAATTAGGGTTCCCAATGCTTAAAGAGGAGGGCTCTTCCCATGAGTAAACAAGATTTGCTTTTAGAGATCGGACTCGAGGAAATGCCGGCGCGTTTTTTACATGACAGCATGGTGCAGCTCGGTGACAAACTGACCGGCTGGCTGACTGAAAAAAATATTGCCCACGGTGAAGTGAAACTTTTTAATACACCGAGACGTCTGGCAGTATATATAAAAGACGTAGCAGAAAAACAGGCTGATATTCAGGAAGAAGCAAAAGGACCGGCGAAAAAAATCGCTCTGGATGCTGACGGAAACTGGACAAAAGCCGCTATCGGATTTTCCAAAGGCCAAGGCGCCGGAGTGGATGACCTGTATATAAAAGACGTAAACGGCACGGAATATGTTTTCGTCCAAAAATTCCAGGCGGGACAAGAGACGAAAACACTTTTACCGCAGCTGGAAAACTTGATTACCGGAATGCATTTCCCGAAAAACATGCGCTGGGGCACACAGGATCTGCGTTATATCCGTCCGATCAAATGGATTGCCGCTCTCTTCGGAAAAGACGTCATTCCGTTTGAAATCACGAATGTAGAGACGGGCCGGAACACACAGGGACACCGTTTTCTCGGTCAAGAAGTATCTGTTGATGCACCGTCATCATACGAAGAGCTGCTGAAAGAACAGCACGTCATTGCTGATCCGAAAGTGCGCAAACAAATGATTCAGGGGCAGCTGGACGCGCTGGCAAACGAAAAGAAATGGAATATTCCGATAGATGAAGATCTGCTGAACGAAGTCAATCATCTGGTGGAATATCCGACAGCGCTTTACGGCTCTTTTGAACCCGAGTTTCTTTCTTTACCTGAAGAAGTGCTTGTGACAACTATGAAAGAGCATCAGCGCTACTTCCCGGTAAAAGATGAAAACGGGAATCTGCTGCCTCATTTTATTACGGTAAGAAACGGGAACAGCCATGCCCTTGAAAATGTTGCCCGCGGAAACGAGAAAGTGCTGAGAGCAAGACTTTCAGATGCTGCGTTCTTCTACAAGGAAGACCAAAAGCTGAACATCGATGAAAATGTGAAGAAACTGGAAAATATCGTTTTCCATGAAGAGCTCGGTTCCCTCGGGGATAAAGTAAGAAGAGTGGTCACCATTGCGGGTAAACTTGCGGTCCGCCTGAATGCTGATGAACAGACGCAAAAACATGTGAAGCGCGCCGCAGAGATTTCTAAATTTGACCTTGTTACACATATGATCTATGAGTTCCCTGAGCTTCAAGGCGTCATGGGAGAAAAATATGCGCGCATGCTCGGTGAAGATGAAGCCGTCGCTGCCGCGGTAAATGAGCACTACATGCCGAGAGCGGCCGGGGGAGAGGTGCCTTCAACCTTTACCGGTGCGGTTGTGGCATTAGCCGATAAATTGGACACGATTGCTTCCTTCTTCAGCATTGACGTGATCCCGACAGGTTCACAGGATCCGTACGGATTGCGCCGTCAGGCAAGCGGCATCGTTTCCATTCTGATCGACCGCAACTGGGGCATCTCTTTTAAAGAACTGCTGTCATTGACAGAAACGGAAAAAGAAAATGAGCTTCTTGATTTCTTTACACAGCGTCTGAAATACGTCTTAAACGCTGAAGACATCCGACATGACGTGATTGAAGCCGTTCTGGACAGCACGGAGCTTGAACCTTATGCAGCTGTTTCTAAAGCAAAAGTGCTTGAGAAACACCTCGGCACACCTGGATTTAAAGAAACGGCTGAATCACTGGGTCGGGTCATCTCCATCAGTAAAAAAGGCGAGAGCCGTGAGATCAAGCCGGATCTGTTTGAAAATGAACAGGAGAAAAAGCTGTTTGACGCTTATCAAAAAACAAAAGACAGCGTCGCGGAAAGCTTTGCCTCTAAAAACTATGAACAGGCGCTGGCCGCGCTCAGCGGATTAAAGGATCCGATCGAAGGTTACTTTAATCACACGATGGTAAATGCGGACAATGAAGCATTAAAAACCAACCGTTTAGCGCAAATGACTGCACTTGCAGATGTGATCAAGTCTTTTGCTAATATGAATCATCTTATTGTAAAATAAAGAAAAAGACGGTTGCTGTGTGATCGGCAATCGTCTTTTCCCCTTTTACATAAACATCACAGAATGAAAAACATAGATAAAGAAACCCTTCCATAAAGGTGGTGAGTACGATCGAATTAAATAAACGGCAAGAACAAATTTTACAAATTGTAAAGGAAAACGGCCCGATTACCGGAGAGCATATTGCAGAACAGCTCAATTTAACAAGAGCCACGCTGCGGCCGGACTTAGCTATACTCACCATGTCAGGCTTCTTAGAGGCCCGTCCCCGGGTCGGTTATTTTTATACCGGAAAAACGGGAAATCAGCTGCTTGCGGATAAACTGAAAAAGCTGCAAGTGAAAGATTTTCAATCGATCCCTGTCGTCATCAATGAAAACGTCTCGGTATACGATGCCATCTGCACCATGTTTTTAGAAGATGTCGGCACGTTATTTGTCGTAGATCGTGATGCTGTCTTAGTCGGTGTGCTGTCACGCAAAGATTTGCTGCGGGCGAGCATCGGCCAGCAGGAACTTGCCTCAATACCGGTTCATATTATTATGACCAGAATGCCGAATATCGCCGTCTGCCGGCGTGACGATTATGTGATGGACATCGCCAAATATTTGATTGAGAAACAGATCGATGCCCTGCCCGTTATTAAAGATACGGATAAAGGCTTTGAGGTCATCGGCCGCTTTACCAAAACGAATATGACCAAGATACTTGTCAGTTTATCAGAGAATGAAATCATATAAGCTTGAAAACTAACGGGGGGATAACATGGACAATCGCATCATTTATGTAGTATCAGACTCAGTCGGAGAAACCGCCGAACTCGTTGTGAAAGCCTCGCTCAGCCAGTTTAACGGCTCAGCCGATGATACGCATATCAGAAGAATACCTTATGTGGAAGATATCGGCACCATTAATGAAGTCGTGTCTCTCGCCAAAGCGGACGGCGGCATTATCTGTTTTACGCTCGTTGTTCCTGAAATGCGCAAATACTTAGTTGAACAAGCTGAAAAAGCGAATGTGATGTACTACGATATTATCGGTCCGCTCATCGACAAAATGGAAACAGCCTACGGTTTGGCGGCGAAATATGAACCGGGCCGCGTCCGCCAGCTTGATGAAGATTATTTCAAAAAGGTCGAGGCGATCGAGTTTGCCGTTAAATATGACGACGGGAGGGACCCAAGAGGCATTTTAAAAGCCGATATCATCCTGCTCGGCGTATCAAGAACGTCTAAAACCCCATTATCTCAATATCTTGCCCATAAGCGCCTGAAAGTGGCCAACGTGCCGATCGTGCCTGAAGTCGATCCGCCGGAAGAACTGTTCAGCGTTGATCCGAAAAAATGCATCGGGTTAAAAATCAGCCCTGATAAACTGAACCATATTCGAAAAGAACGGTTAAAATCTCTCGGCTTAAATGACAAAGCCATTTACGCCAATATCAACAGAATTAAAGAAGAGCTGGAGTATTTTGAGAAAATCGTGGATCGGATCGGCTGCCAAGTCGTTGACGTTTCGAACAAAGCGGTCGAGGAAACAGCGAACATCATTCATCATCTGAAAACAAAGGGCCGATAACTCAGGACGCTTTATCCTGGGTTTTTGGGTATGCAAATAGGGAATAAACAAAAAGGATGGCATCTTCGCGAAGTTTGTATTATAATAAAAAATTGTGATAAAATGTTTATTTTTAGGTTTAAGCTTAGTGTGATACGAATAAACTATTACGGGTAAGATGTCAAGAATAACTCCCGGAAATTTTTCGACAAAGACTCAAAATAGATCCGCAGTCATGGAGCATATGCGATTTCGCTTGTTTTTATGCAGGAGATTGATGGAGGGATGGAGAATTAGTCTTCTAAATGAAAAAGAAAAGACGATTTTTGTCGATGCAGACGCATGCCCCGTAAAAGAGGAAATCTTGCTCATTGCATCGCAATTCAGCGTTCGTGTTATTTTCGTCGCATCATTTGAACACTACCAGCTTTCCAGAAGCAAAGACGAGAACTGGATATACGTAGATCCTCATAAAGAAGCGGCAGATTTATACATCGCAAACCATGTGAGATCGGGAGACGTCGTAGTCACGCAGGATATCGGTTTAGCATCTCTTCTGCTGAACAGAAATATCGCCGTCTTATCGGAAAGGGGCCGTTCTTATACTGAAGACACGATTGACTTCGCTCTGATGAGCCGTCATATGTCAGGCAAAATGAGAAGAAGCGGCATCTATTCCAAAGGACCTAAAAAATTAAATAAAGAAGATCGGAATCGATTTGTTACCCTGCTTAAAAAAATCCTGTCGAATGATGAAGGGATTTCAAATCAAAACATCGAATAATGTACGACGGAGTGTTATAAGATGGGAAACCGCATACCAGATGAAGTAGTTAATCAGGTGCAGCAGTCAGCAGACATTGTTGAAGTCATAGGTGATTATGTCCAATTGAAAAAGCAAGGCCGCAACTACTTTGGGCTCTGTCCGTTTCACGGTGAAAACACGCCCTCGTTTTCCGTCTCCAGTGATAAGCAGATCTTTCATTGCTTCGGATGCGGAGCGGGCGGGAACGTTTTCTCTTTCTTACGGCAGATGGAAGGCTATTCATTTACGGAAGCTGTTTCTCACCTTGCTGATAAATATCAGATTGATTTCCCTGATGATATAACGATTCACTCTGCATCCAGGCCGGAATCTTCCGGAGACCAGAAGATGGCGGAAGCTCACGAGCTTCTGAAGAAATTTTACCATCATTTGCTAATGAATACAAAGGAAGGCCAGGAAGCGTTAGATTACCTTTTATCAAGGGGTTTTACGAAAGAGCTCATAGATGAGTTTGAAATCGGCTACGCGCTGGATTCCTGGGATTTCATGACGAAATTCTTGAAAAAGCGCGGTTTTGAGGAAGAACTGATGGAGAAAGCGGGTCTGCTGATCAGAAGGGAAGACGGCAGCGGATATTTTGACCGTTTCAGAAACAGAATCATGTTTCCCATTCATGATCATCACGGAGCCGTGGCGGCTTTTTCAGGAAGGGCGCTCGGAAGCCAGCAGCCGAAATATATGAACAGTCCGGAAACGCCGCTGTTTCATAAATCTAAGCTGCTGTACAACTTCCATAAGGCCCGCCTGCCGATCAGGAAAGAGGAGAGAGCCGTTCTGTTTGAAGGCTTTGCGGATGTCATTTCCGCCGTAAGCTCAGGCGTAAAAGAAAGTATCGCCACAATGGGGACGTCGCTCACCGAAGAGCATGTGAAAATCCTGAGAAGAAATGTTCAGGAGGTCATTCTCTGCTACGATTCGGATAAAGCCGGGTACGAAGCTACGCTGAAAGCGGCCGACCTGCTTCAGAAAGCTGATTGTAAGGTAAGAGTAAGCATGATGCCTGACGGTCTTGATCCTGATGACTATGTCAGAACCCGGGGCGGAGGAAAATTCAAGACAGATATCATTGATGCAAGCGTTACGGTCATGGCTTTTAAAATGCAATATTTCCGCAAAGGGAAAAACTTATCTGACGAAGGAGACCGGCTCGCTTACATGAAAGAAGTGCTGAAAGAAATCAGCGCTCTTTCGGGGTCGCTTGAGCAGGAAATGTATGTGAAGCAGCTCGCCTCCGAATTTTCTCTTTCGGTAGAGTCTTTGACTGAACAGCTTTCCATCTATGCCGCCCAAAACGCCCCCGGCGGCAAAAACGCCGAACCGCAGCCAAGACGGGCCCGGGTGACGACAAAAGCGAAACGGCGCCGTCTCCGTCCCGCCTATGAGAATGCGGAAAGACTTCTTCTCGCTCATATGCTGAGAGACCGAAACGTCATAAAGAAAGTGATTGAGCGTGTCGGCTTTGAATTTAACATTGACGGACATCGTGCGCTGGCAGCATATCTGTACGCTGTTTATGAAGAGGGCGCTGACATGACGCCGCAGCATCTTATGGCGAGAATGCAGGATGATGAAATCAGCCAGCTGCTTTCAGATATAGGGATGCTCCAAATAAACGAGGAGCTCTCAGAGGCCGAGTTATCCG
Organism: Bacillus sp. BACIII; assembly: GCF_057836745.1. Taxonomy (NCBI): domain Bacteria; kingdom Bacillati; phylum Bacillota; class Bacilli; order Caryophanales; family Bacillaceae; genus Bacillus; species Bacillus sp. BACIII. Next base: position 528,690 of record NZ_CM174437.1, read on the forward strand.
ATTACGTAAAAAAAGTGTTGGATCACCGAAAATGGTCAATGATAAAGGAAAAAGAAGCAGAACGAGCGGATGCAGAGAGGCAGAAAGACTTTGTGAAAGCTGCGTCTCTGGCTCAAGAAATTGTCGCATTGAACCGATCATTAAAATAACATCAAAAAAGAGGCTTGCGTTCTCTTGGCAATGATTCCTTGCGGAGGAGCAAATAGATCGCTTAACCTCATCATGAATTGTCACTTATTATCCGCTGCCCTGCATGCTGAAAAAGAGAGAAGGCTCCCGGGACGGATAAGAAACATACCGCTTTTAGAATTCGTTGCAAGCTTTGGAAGGAGGGATCCATAATGGCTGATAAACAAACCCACGAGACAGAAACAGAACTTACACTGGATCAGGTAAAAGACCAGCTTACTGAAACCGGAAAAAAACGTGGCGTTTTAACATATGAAGAAATTGCTGAACGCATGTCCAGCTTTGAAATTGAATCAGACCAAATGGATGAGTATTATGAATTTTTAGGAGAACAAGGTGTTGAATTAATTAGTGAGAATGAAGAAACAGAAGATCCTAATATTCAACAGCTTGCCAAAGCCGAAGAAGAATTTGATCTTAATGACCTCAGCGTACCGCCTGGCGTAAAGATCAATGATCCAGTCCGCATGTACCTTAAGGAAATCGGACGGGTAAATCTTCTTTCTGCTAAAGAAGAAATCACCTATGCTCAAAAAATTGAAGAAGGTGACGAAGAATCTAAACGCAGATTGGCTGAAGCAAACCTTCGTTTAGTTGTCAGCATTGCTAAACGGTATGTCGGCCGCGGCATGCTTTTCTTAGACTTGATTCAAGAAGGAAACATGGGTCTCATGAAAGCCGTCGAAAAGTTTGACTACCGTAAAGGATATAAATTCAGTACGTATGCGACTTGGTGGATCAGACAGGCGATTACACGCGCCATCGCTGACCAGGCGAGAACGATCCGTATCCCGGTTCACATGGTGGAAACGATCAACAAATTAATCCGTGTGCAGCGTCAGCTTCTTCAGGATCTGGGCAGAGAGCCGTCACCGGAAGAGATTGCTGAAGACATGGATCTTACGCCTGAAAAAGTTCGTGAAATATTAAAAATTGCCCAAGAGCCTGTTTCTTTAGAAACGCCGATCGGTGAAGAAGACGATTCACATCTCGGTGATTTCATTGAAGACCAGGAAGCGACGTCTCCGTCGGATCATGCGGCATATGAGCTTTTGAAAGAACAGCTGGAAGATGTGCTGGATACGTTGACGGATCGTGAAGAAAATGTGCTGCGTCTCCGTTTCGGTCTGGATGACGGACGCACAAGAACGCTTGAAGAAGTCGGCAAAGTGTTTGGAGTAACGAGAGAGCGTATTCGCCAAATTGAAGCAAAAGCGCTTCGTAAATTGAGACATCCAAGCAGAAGCAAACGTCTGAAGGATTTTCTCGAATAGAATGGAACGGGTCTGTTGATCCGTTCTTTTTTACGTATAAGATATATGGATAATATACCTTTATTTTACTGGATAAGCATGTGTTTTGCAAATGGGTTCGGAAAAATGCGGCATGTCCTGAATAGAGGGAAAGTGAGATAAGTTAATTTATATTCTTTATTGTAAGCGTATACAATTCATTATACAATAGAATAAAGACAATTTTGGGTAAACAAAACAGTTTATTTTTGTTTATGTATAAATTGTGAAATCAATGAAATTGCTTAATGAGACCATTTACATTTTGTAAAAATAAGTTAGAATTAGAAGTGTTTACATAGGGGGAGAATGAAAAAGGGGGATGGAGATATGAAGTGGAATCCGCTGATTCCTTTTTTGCTCATCGCAGTTCTGGGAATAGGGCTGACTTTCTTTCTGTCAGTAAAAGGAAATGGAGATGCGCATCAGATCGCAAGCGGCGGTGAAAGTAAAAATGCCGAAAAGGAAACTGCAAACGCTTCACCTGAAGAGATTTATAAAGCGAACTGCATCACCTGTCATGGGGAGAACTATGAAGGTGTCTCAGGGCCGAGCTTAAAAGGCGTCGGCAAAAGAAAAGATGTCGCTGCGATTAAAATGAGAATTGAAAAAGGCGGCAACGGGATGCCAGCCGGCCTTGTCCCGGCCGAAAAGCTGGATGACATGGCAAAATGGGTTTCTGAGATTAAATAAAGCTTTACCTGTCCCTATATAAAAGACATATGAAAAACTCTATCCGCCGCTTGGATTCCGGGCGGTTTTTTTATATGATAGTAAAGGAAAAAGAACCTGAGAAAAGTTGTGATATTGTGAATGAAATGAAGTTGTCTAAAAGATTGCAGTCTGTAGCGGAATATATCCCTCCGGGTGCCCTGGTGGCTGATATAGGGTCAGACCATGCGTATCTTCCCTGCTATGCCGTTTTGAATCATCTGGCAAGCCGCGCAATCGCCGGTGAAATTACAGACGGGCCGTTTCTATCCGCCAAACAGCAGGTGGAAAAGCTGGACTTAAGCGCTCTTATCTCCGTAAGGAAAGGTGACGGGCTGAGCGTCCTTGAAAAGGGAGAAGCGGACGCCATCACAATCGCGGGCATGGGCGGAGCGCTGATCGCTCATATTTTGGAGTCCGGAAAAACAAAACTGACGGGGCGTGAACGGCTGATTCTGCAGCCGAATATTCATGCCGTTCATATAAGAGAGTGGCTTTATCAGGAAGGCTATGAACTGATTGACGAAGTGATTCTCGAAGAAGACGGTAAGTGTTATGAAATACTCGTCGCGGAAACCGGCGACCGTGATGCGCCGTACCGGGACACCACAATGGCTGCCGGAATGCTTGCCGGTCCGTTTTTGTTAAAAGAAAAGAGTGAAGTGTTTCTTCGGAAATGGACCCAGGAACTTAAGCATACTGAACATATTTATGAACAGATCAGCCGCAGCGCAAAGAATGAAAACCATGAAAAATTAGCTGAACTGAAAGAGCGGATCTTACTGCTGAAGGAGGTAATAGGACATGCCTAAACATGTGAACGGACAGGAAATCATCCAGCTGTTTGAACAATTTTCACCGAAGGCTTTTGCGGTGGAAGGAGACAAAATCGGTCTGCAGATCGGCACATTGAATAAGCCGGTGAAAAATGTCATGGTCACGCTGGATGTTCTGGAACAGACGGTGGATGAAGCAATTGAAAAAAAGGTTGACTTAATTATCGCTCACCATCCGCCGATTTTTCGGCCGCTTAAACATATCACCACTGATCAGCCTGGCGGAAGATTGATTGAGAAATGTATAAAGCATGATATTGCCGTATATGCGGCTCATACGAATCTCGATGTGGCGGACGGCGGTGTTAACGATCTGCTTGCGGAAGCTCTCGGCCTGACAGACACAGAAGTGCTCGTTCCGACATATTCGGACCCGCTGAAAAAGCTTGCCGTGTATGTGCCGAAAGACTATGAAGAAGCTGTAAGAACCGCGCTCGGCAATGCCGGAGCGGGACATATCGGCAATTACAGCCATTGTGCATTCTCTTCTGAGGGAATCGGCAGCTTTAAACCGCTGGACGGGGCAGACCCATTTATCGGACAGACAGGAGAGCTGGAACTCGTCCATGAAGTGAGACTTGAGACCGTTTTTCCGGCAAGTATGGAGAAAACCATCGTAAAAGCGCTGAAAAAAAGCCATCCGTATGAAGAGGTGGCGTATGATATTTATCCGGTGGAGCAGTCCCCGCTTGAAAAAGGACTCGGCCGCATCGGAAAACTTCAGCAAGACATGACGCTTGAAGAGTTTGCGCTGTTTGTGAAAGAGAAATTTGACGTCAACGGAGTCCGGATGGTCGGAGAGCGAAACAGCAAGGTGAAAAAAGTCGCAGTGCTTGGCGGTGACGGAAATAAATATATTTACCAGGCTAAGCGGAAGGGTGCAGATGTTTACGTGACGGGCGACCTTTATTTCCATGTAGCGCATGACGCGATGATGATGGGGTTAAACGTCGTAGACCCGGGGCATTATGCTGAAAAGATCATGAGAAAAGGCACTGCTGAGAAGCTTACGGCAATGGCCGGGGAGAAAAATTACGACGTGCGTATTTTCGCTTCCGAAACAGACACAAATCCATTTACCTTCCTATAAAAAAACTGAGGCCAGGGGCCTCAGTTTTTTATTTTTACTTTCGGAAGGATTTTTTTGAGCGGCACATTGTGCTCAAGCTGCCATGTCGATTCATCGTTATGGTCAAACTGCTCTAAAAACCGGATGACTTCCTTTGTAATCGGTGTCGGTGTTGAAGCGCCCGCGGTAACGGCGACGGTATTGACGTCTTTGAGCCATTCGAGCTTCAATTCACTGATGTCTCCGATGCGGTAGGCTTTTGTTCCGGCGATTTCTTCTGACACTTGAGCCAGCCTGTTGGAGTTATTGCTTTTCGGATCGCCGACAACAATGGTTAAGTCCGCTTTTTTTGCCTGCTCTGAGACAGCTTCTTGACGAACCTGTGTGGCCAGACAGATTTCCTGATGATATTCCACGTGCGGGTACTTTTCTTGGACTGATTCCATAATATCATGGACGTCCCACTGGGACATGGTCGTTTGGTTTGTAACGATTAATTTCTCAGCCTGAATATCGAGGTTTCTCACGTCTTCCTCTGTTTCAACGAGATGAACGATTTCAGGGGCGACGCCGACGGCTCCTTCTGGCTCGGGGTGGCCTTTTTTGCCGATATAAATGACGTGGTAGCCTTCTGCTTTTACTTTTCGGATTAAGTCATGTGTTTTCGTGACGTCCGGGCATGTGGCGTCAATCGCAACAAGCCCTTTTTCCTCAGCGGCTTTTCTTACTTCCGGAGATACTCCGTGTGCGGTGAAAATAACGGTTCCTTTTTCCACCTGCTTTAAAATCTCCAGACGGTTAGTGCCGTCAAGCGTGTAAATTCCGTCTTCTTCAAACGCATCTGTGACATGCTTATTATGAACGATCATTCCGAGTATATATATAGGTCTTGGCAAACTTTTATCGAGTGCCGCGTTTTTGGCTATGACCATGGCATCAACAACGCCGTAACAATAGCCGCGCGGCGAGATTTTGATAACGTCCAATGTAGATGTCCTCCTATCAAAAGTGAGTGTAGAGGCAATATAAAAAGCCGTAGTTAAACGGCTCAAATCTTGCATTCTTCTGATCTCATTATAGCTAATCTTTCGTGAGATATCAAAGAATGTTAAATATATAATTTCGGCTTTGATCTGCCCGATGTTCTTTTTGGACGCGGCTGTTCCGCTGATGTTGCTTCAGTTTCGTCTTTTTCTTGTGAAGCGGATGCTTTTTCAGACGTCTTCTTTGATGTTTTAGATGAGGCGTCTGATTTGTTTTCACCTTCAGTTTCGTCCGTTTTTTCATCTTCATCCTTTTTGTCCTGTTCGGCTGTTTCTTTTGTCTCGCCGGATTCGCTATCTTCATTCTCATCATCGCTGCTGCTTAATTGACTGTAAAGCTTCATCATGGCGGGCAGATTCCGCACTAAAGGGCCGTACTGCTGGATCATCGGCGTAACCTGCTGCGCCACGCCGAGCACCTTCTGAACATTGCCGAGCATGCTCGACAGGGATGCCGGACTTGCCAGACTCTGAATTCCCTGCAATCCCTGCAGGCCTGCGCCTGCTCCTCCGCTGGCCGCTGCCGGTGCGGACCCGGCAGCGCTTCCTCCTGATCCGGGTAAAAAACGGGAAAGCATTCCTTTTAAGCCTCCTCCGCCTGTGCCTGCGTTTCTCAAACCTGCTCCGGCCATCTGCTGCTGAGGGAAAAACTGCCGGCCCTGCTGCATCATCTGCCGGCCCGGCAATGACGGTCTGCCTCTCATCATCATCCGCGGGTTCATCAACGGCCGGCCCTGCTGCGCCATATTTCTCATCGGCTGCTGTGGAAACATACTTGTACCTCCTTTCTGTCTCTCTGCTATTACAATATGCATCGGAGGGGGCATTTGCTTTTCTGTCCGGAAAACAGGATTCCCCCAAGACATGGTGTTTTTAAGTAAAATCGGTTATAATGTGATGATGGACACAGAATGTGCCGCTTTAAGGAGCTGGGAAAAATGAAAGAAACTAAATTTGATGGATACAACTTAAAACCGTTTATTATAGATGCAGTTCACCGCCTTGGTTTTTATGAACCGACAGATATTCAAAAGCGGCTGATACCCGCTGTATTGAAAAACGAAAGCGTGATCGGGCAGTCCCAGACGGGGACGGGAAAAACCCACGCCTATTTATTGCCTATTCTGAATCGGATTGATCCGGATTCTGATACGGTGCAGGCGGTTATCACGGCGCCGACGAGAGAGCTTGCCAATCAGATTTATCAGGAAGCGCTCAAAATCACACAGGGTGCCGAAGACGGGCCGATCCGGACAAAATGCTTTATCGGCGGAACGGACAAGCAAAAATCAATTGATAAGCTGAAAACACAGCCTCATCTCGTCGTCGGAACGCCGGGCCGGATTGCGGATCTGATTAAAGCGCAGGCATTGAACGTGTATAAAGCGCAGTCTCTCGTCATTGACGAAGCTGATCTGATGCTTGATATGGGCTTTTTAGAAGACGTTGATTACATCGGATCCCGTATGCCGGAACAACTGCAGATGCTTGTTTTCTCAGCTACGATTCCGGAAAAGCTGAAGCCGTTTTTGAAAAAGTATATGGAAAATCCGAAATACGCTCATGTTGAGCCGAAAAGGATCACAGCCGAAAAGATCGAACATGTTTTGGTTCCTTCTAAACAGCGTGATAAAGACAAACTGCTTTTTGATATGATGTCGAACCTGAATCCTTATCTGGGCATCGTGTTTGCCAATACGAAAAATACGGCTGACCATATTGCAAAATACCTGACCGAAAAAGGCATGAGAATCGGCCTTCTGCACGGGGGATTAACGCCGCGTGAACGTAAAAAGGTAATGAAGCAGATTAATGATCTGGAATTCACTTATGTCATTGCGACAGACCTTGCGGCAAGAGGAATTGACATTAAAGGCGTAAGCCATGTCATCAACTACGAGCTTCCGGACGATCTGGATTTTTATGTTCACCGCGTCGGAAGAACCGCACGCGCCGGTTCATCAGGCCAAGCACTGACTATATACGAGCTTTCTGACGAAGATGCGCTCGCAAGACTCGAAAAGATGGGCATTGTGTTTGACTATGCGGAGCTTGTAAACGGGGAATGGAAGAAAGGCGATGACCGCCACCGCCGTAAAAATCGCAAAAAGACGGCAAATGAGGCTGACCAAATGGCGAAACGCCTTGTGAAAAAGCCGAAAAAAGTAAAGCCGGGCTATAAAAAGAAAATGAGCTACGAAATGGAAAAAATTAAAAAGAAGCAGAGAAGAAACCAATCTAACAGAGGAAAGTAGGGGGAATCGGGTTGCTGAAAATAGGCTCACACGTCTCAATGAGCGGAAAACATATGCTCCTTGCCGCAAGCAAGGAAGCCGTTTCATACGGGGCGAACACATTTATGATCTATACGGGCGCTCCCCAAAATACGCGCCGCAAAAAAATTGAAGACTTGAATATTGAAGCGGGCCGCGCCCATATGAAGGAAAACGGCATCGGTGACATTGTCGTGCATGCGCCGTACATCATTAACATCGGAAATACGACAAACCCGGCAACATTTGAGCTGGGCGTTGATTTTCTGCGTTCTGAAATTGAAAGAACGGCAGCGATCGGCGCGAAACAGATCGTGCTTCATCCAGGAGCGCATGTCGGAGCCGGTGCTGAAGCGGGCATCAAAAAGATCATTGAAGGATTAAACGAAGTGATTGATCCGGGCCAAAGCGTCCAGATTGCGCTGGAGACAATGGCGGGCAAAGGGTCAGAATGCGGAAGAAGTTTTGAAGAGCTTGCCGAGATCATTGCGGGCGTCACACATAATGAACATCTTTCCGTCTGCTTTGACACTTGTCACACCCATGATGCAGGATATGATGTTGCCAATGATTTTGACGGCGTTCTTAATGAGTTTGATAAAATCGTTGGCATCGACCGGATAAAAGTCCTTCATGTGAATGACAGCAAAAATATCAGGGGAGCCCGTAAAGACCGTCATGAAAACATCGGGTTCGGAGAGATCGGTTTTGACGCTCTGCAGTACATTGTTCATCACGAGCAGCTTGCCGATATTCCGAAAATCCTCGAAACACCTTATGTAGGCGAAGACAAGAAAAATAAGAAGCCGCCGTACCGTTTTGAAATCGAAATGCTGAAAGAAAAGCAGTTTGACAAGGAGCTTCTTGAAAAAATATCAGCTCAATAAAAAGGAGGGGGGGATTGCCCCTCCTTTTTTACCCTGAAAATTGATTGAAAAGTTCGTCAACTTTCCGAGCCGTTTCTTTTGAGGTAATCGTTTCCACTTTTTTCAGCAGGCGAAGCCGCTCCTGTTCATCAAAAATATTGATATTTTTTCCGTGCATCAGAGCCGCTACCTCAGCCGCTTGACTTCTCGTAATGCTGATTCCGTATTGCTTTGAATATTTCAGCAGGTCGTCCGCAGTGGCTTGATTGAGCCGCTGCAAAATGATTCTTTGTATTAAAATCATCGATACTTTCACCTCTTTAGACATAATGTATTGAGCAAATTATTAAAATGTTACAGCTTTTAATGGTAAAATGAAGTTGCTTACTGTTTAAAATAGTTATTACAGGAAAGGAGATTTTATGACCCCAAATAAACAGCACAAAAAAGAATCATTTTTACACTTTATCTTCAGGGTCATCATGATTCTGATCGGGGCGGGTTCAGCCGCCGTAAGTATTGAATTGTTTCTGGTCCCTAATAATTTTATCGACGGAGGCATTATCGGTGTTTCATTAATTTTAGACCACCTCTTTATGTCCAATCCCCTCCTCAATTTCGCCTTATTCGTTGTGTTACTCAACATTCCATTTATGATTTTCGGATATAAATATATCGGAAAAACATTTCTCATCTCTACTTTTATCGGAATCGTCGGTTTAGCGCTGATTGAATCCTCCTTGCACCATGTGGAGGCCATTACGACCCAGCCTATTTTGGCGACGGTATTCGGCGGGCTTTTGCTCGGTTTCGGGGTAGGCCTTGTCATCCGAAACGGAGGCTCGATGGACGGTACTGAAATACTAGGTATCCTTCTCACAAAAAAGCTGCCCTTTTCAGTCGGAGAATTCGTTATGCTCATCAATGTGTTTATTTTTATATGGGCCGGTTTTGTGTTCGGTCCGGAGCAGGCGATGTATTCTTTCATGACTTATTATATTGCCATGAAAACGATTGACGCCGTCATTCAGGGTCTCGATGAAACAAAAGCGGTCATTATTGTGGCAGACCAGTATGCGGAAATTTCAGACGCGATCTTGCACCGGCTTGGAAGGGGAACCACCAAGCTTCAGGGAAAAGGCGGATATACGGATGAAACCAAAGAAGTCATTTACGCGGTCGTGACAAGGCTTGAAGTGACAAAGTTGAAATCCATTGTGTTTGAAATTGATAAAAACGCATTTATTACGATCATGAATACCCATGAAACGAGGGGCGGTAAGTTCAAAACCGCGATTCACTAGGCTTTCGTTTACTTTTCGTCATTTTATAGGTATAATTTTATACAGCATAAGAAAATGGCCTGCTGTTCATTCAGCTGCCATTTTCTTTTTGGAGCGATACCGTGTTGTAAAGGGGAGGTCCTCATGAACGTACAAGAAGCGTTGAACCTGCTGAAAGAAAAAGGGTATAAATATACGAGTAAGCGAGAAGACATGCTGCAGCTTTTTGCTGATTCTGATAAATATCTGACGGCCAAAAACGTGCTTGCCGCATTAAACGACGACTATCCGGGTTTGAGCTTTGATACCATATACAGAAATCTTTCGTTATATGAAGAACTCGGTATTTTAGAAACGACGGAGCTGTCCGGGGAAAAACTGTTCCGATTTACATGCTCTTATACCCATCACCATCACCATTTTATCTGTTTAACCTGCGGGAAAACGAAGGAAATTGAGTCCTGTCCGATGGATAAGCTTCACGATGATTTGGAAGGGTATGAAATCAGCGGTCATAAATTTGAAATTTACGGCACCTGTCCGGCGTGCCGATAAAAAACCTCCTGTATAAGCAGGAGGTTTTTTCAGCTTCTGACATGCTGAAGGCTGTGTTTGTTTTTATTGATCCAGGCGACGGCTTCAAGCCAATTCTGCACCCTGATAATATTGGAATCGGTGGGGAGCTGGTTATAAGGGGAATCAAAAAGGATAACCGGAATGCCTGCTTCTTTTGCGATCATTGTCGCGTTGCCGTGGTGATCTTCGAAAAACAGGTCAATGCCGTGTTTTTTGACAGCCTCCACTTTGTGATGACTCCCGACAAGCTCAATGTGATCGTAATGAACGTCCCGGTTTGCAAACCAGTCCAGCGTGACATCTTCTAAGTGGCTGCGTCTTGCCGTAATGTAGATGAGGCGATGCTCTTCTTTCAGTCCGTCCAGCGCCTGCTTCGCAAATTCCGCGAGCTTTGCTTCTTTATATATGGCTGCTTCATGAACATTCATCCATTCCCAAAACTCCTCAGCTGTAATGTTCAAAAGCTTGGTCAGATCATAATCAGTCATATCATCCAAAGTAATGGAAAGATGAAATGAGCGGTTTAAATAAGGGACAAATGTATCCTGTGCCGTAACCGTGCCGTCAATATCTATACCTAACCGTAACATGTCCACACTCCTATATTTTCATCCCTTCAAGTGTAACATAAACAATTGACAATACCAGCAAAGTTTAGCAAACATGATTCCGTAAAAAACGCGGAAACTAAAAAAGCTCCTTTCATAAAAGAAAAAGGGGGAATTGAAGGTGGCATACGATTACGAAAATCGAAAAGACAACGACTACTATGTGGATCATGGATCGGAAGGAACGGATATCACGCGTGATGTTTATTCAGAAGAGACAGCGGCCGAAATTTCAGAGCCATATCGTGCTTCTGACCGAGCAGCAGACCGCGATGATAACCGGGACGGAGTAAGCGAAGGCCGGGGTATAGGGTATGCAGCATTGGCTATTTCTATCATCTCCCTGTTCGTACTCCCAGTTTTATTAGGGGCATGCGGCATTATCGTCGGCTATATCGCCAGAAGAAGAGGAGCGGGCGCTCTAGGCGGCTGGGCGATGGGAATCGGTATTGTTTCCCTTGTGCTGGGCATCTTCATTACACCGTTTTTCTAACACGCAAAAAAAGCTTGGCGGATTATCCGTCAAGCTTTTTGTGTGTCTTGTTCTGCTTTTGCTTTTTCTGCTTCAAGCTTTGCGTAGTGTTCTTCTGCCAGTTTGTCGATTTCTTTTTTCAGCTCTTCGACCATTGTTTCTTCAGGGACTTTGCGGACGATTTGGCCTTTGCGGAAAAGAAGTCCTTCGCCGCGGGCGCCGGCAATACCGATATCGGCTTCTCTTGCTTCGCCCGGTCCGTTAACGGCGCATCCGAGAACGGCTACTTTAATCGGCGCTTTGACTTTAGAAATGTATTCTTCGACTTCATTTGCGATGCTGATGAGATCAATTTCGATCCGTCCGCATGTCGGGCATGAAATAAGCGTAGCCGCATTTGAAGCGAGACCGAATGATTTCAGCAGCTCTCTGGCTACTTTTACTTCTTCAACAGGGTCGGCGCTCAGGGAGATCCGGAGTGTGTTTCCGATTCCTTTGCTTAATATCGCTCCGAGTCCGGCCGCGCTTTTTACCGTTCCTGCAAACAGCGTGCCTGATTCTGTAATCCCGAGGTGGAGCGGATAATCAAATGCTTTTGACGCTTTTTCGTATGCTTCTATGGCGAGATTGACGTCAGACGCTTTCATGCTGACGATAATGTCGTGAAAATCAAGGTCTTCCAGGATTTTTATATGATGAAGCGCACTCTCAACCATGCCGTCAGCAGTCGGATAGCCGTACTTTTCAAGAATTCGTTTTTCCAATGATCCTGCGTTTACGCCGATTCGGATCGGAATTCCTTTTTCTTTAGCCGCTTTTACGACCGCTTCCACTTTTTCACGGCGGCCGATATTACCGGGGTTGATTCTGATTTTGTCGGCGCCGCCCTCAATTGCTTTTAATGCGAGCTTGTAATCAAAATGAATATCGACAACGAGAGGGATGGAAATTCGTTTTTTGATGTCGGCAATTGCGTTCGCCGCGCGTTCGTCAGGGCATGCCACCCGGACAATTTGGCAGCCGGCTTCAGCTAAACGGTTGATTTCCGCCACTGTTGCTTCTACGTCGTGTGTTTTGGTCGTCGTCATACTTTGGATGACGACTTCATTATTTCCGCCTATTGTTAAAGGTCCCACTTTGACGGGACGCGTTTTTGTACGATGTGTGATTTCACTCACTTGTCAATCGCTCCTTAATTGTAGTTACCGCTTCTGCAGGCTGAGCCTTTTACATGTCTGGCAACTTCTATTTACATATTATATTGTAACAGTGTATTTGCCGAACTGACAAGAAATTAACGTTTAATTACGGTAGACGGGGAATTTATAAGCGGTGCCCGCCTGAATGGCGTTTGCTTTCACATTCGGATTCAGCGCTTCAAAATCTTGTACAATATCATCCGGCGCTTTATGTGCGCCGACGATCGACATCACCGTATCACCTTTTTTGACCGTAACCGTTCTGTATGATGTTTCCTGATTTGCAGGCTGAGCCGCCGCAGCGTATGCAGGAAGGCCTTGAGAAGGGATCGTGCCGATTTTAAGATCATAAAAGATAATAAATATCACAAATAAACTGCCGAATACAAAAGTAAGCCGCTTCATTCCAACCGCCTCCCGCATACATGTTTACTTCATTGTATGCTTGTCCCATTTTGTTCATGACAAAAAAAGAAGACCGCGGGGGGCGGTCTTTGTTACACAGCAGTCTTTCTTGGCGGTATCTCTTTTAAGACGAGGAAAAGGATGATAAAGTTTACAAACCAATTCAATAAAAATTCGCTCGGAACCGTAATGACAAGCGCACGCATAATCGTAAAGAATATGGTGGAGAGCGTAATGGAATAAGCCGAAAGCTTCCAGAGCTGCTGATAATTCAATGTCTTTCTTTGCGCATTTTTTATAATCAGCCCGATGACGGCGAGAAATGAGACTTCAATGAATTTGCCGGCCGCCGTCATAATGAACAGCAAAACGGAAAGGACGGCGACGATCATCGTTTTATTTTGGTTTAAAGCTGATATGATTTCACTTTTAGTGATATCAGCAGGCATTAATGAATAATTCATTTCTGTCGCCTGTCCGTCTACTGCAAGCACCATTTTATTCTTCAAAATGCCGATCGCGTTTTGTTTCGCCGCTATTTGTTTAGCGCCGTACGCATCAGTGGGATCAAACACGATAACAAACCCGTTCGCTTCCGTTTCCTTAGAGGCGGAAGCTTTCGTCTGCAATTCACCGTTTGAAATTTTGAAATCAGGGAAATCTTTTTCTAACACGGTTTTGAAACCGTTCATTGAGTTTACGGTGCCGGAGCAAAGGTAATAAGCGCTCGGCAACGTAAAAAGGACAGACAGCAAAAATACATAAAGGATCGCTTTTCCTATCCCCTGAAACCGTGTTTTTGCAATATCTGCCGGAGAGTATGTACTTTTCAATAAAGCCGTAAATATGTTCAACATCTTCACTTCCTAGCCTAAACTGGTATATGTTGCTTATTGTATCGTTCACCGGAGATGAACACAAGTGAGAGTATTTAAAGCGGCGGTAAGGAATCATACATATTAAGAAAAAGCGGAAGCGGTAATGCTCCGTAAAACAAAGGAGGTTGTTTAAGTTATGAGTGTTTTGTATTGGCTGATTATTATTGCGGTCTTCGTCATTGCTTTCATCGGTCTTGTGTATCCGGTGATCCCAAGCGTTATATTTATCGTGGCCGGTTTTCTCCTCTACGGATTTCTGTTTTCCTTCAGTCCTTATTCTTACCTCTTCTGGCTCATTGAGGCGGTATTTGCGGCCGTTTTATTTGCAGCTGACTATGTGTCAAACTTACTTGGCATCAAAAGGTACGGAGGGAGCAGGGCGGCGATCTGGGGGAGCACGATCGGATTATTGATCGGGCCCTTTGTTATTCCCGTGGCAGGCATTATATTAGGTCCGTTTATCGGTGCTGTCTGCGCTGAGGTATTTGTTCATCAAAAGGATATCAAGTCTGCGGCAAAAGTGGGACTGGGCTCGTTAATCGGCTTTTTAACAAGCGTCGCGGCCAAAGGAGTCATTCAGCTCTTTATGATTGGATACTTCTTATGGACGGTGCTTTAGAAGGTTTAATTTCGGCCGTGAACGGATAAAGTGTAATATGTCTGCTGGAATCGCCGGATTGTGAGCTTTTTCATTGATTACCTTGCTTTCTTTTGTTACATTGAGATTAGAAAAGTTCGCTAAAAGCGGCATTTCAGTACATATATTTAAAGGAGGAAAAAAATTATGGCTTACAAACTTCCAGAACTGCCTTACGCTTATGATGCTTTAGAACCGCATATCGATAAGGAAACGATGACGATTCACCACACGAAGCACCATAACACATACGTTACAAACCTGAACAAAGCGATCGAAGGATCAGCTCTTGCAGAGAAATCTGTAGAAGAGCTTGTCGCTGATTTAAACGCAGTGCCGGAGGATATCCGCACAGCTGTCCGCAACAATGGCGGCGGACATGCAAACCACTCTTTATTCTGGACTCTTTTATCTCCAAACGGCGGAGGCGAACCGACTGGTGAGCTTGCTGAAGAGATCAAAAGCACGTTCGGAAGCTTCGATCAATTTAAAGAAAAATTCGCTGCAGCGGCTGCCGGCCGTTTCGGTTCCGGCTGGGCTTGGCTTGTTGTAAACAACGGCAAACTTGAAATTACAAGCACGCCAAACCAAGATTCACCGCTTTCAGAAGGTAAAACGCCTGTCCTCGGTCTTGATGTTTGGGAGCACGCTTACTACCTGAACTACCAAAACCGCCGTCCTGATTACATTTCAGCTTTCTGGAATGTTGTAAATTGGGATGAAGTTGCCCGCCTTTACAGCGAAGCAAAATAAATAGTTCTGATCAAACAAGGTCTCCCGAGGGAGGCCTTGTTTTTTTATTGACTTTGATTCCTTTTTACATATCTCAGTTTGAGTGAGACAGACTAATGTGTAGTAAAGGGGAGTCAATGATGAGCAAAATAAAAAAAATTATCGGCGACATCGAAGTAAATAAAGGTCTGCTGCTGTTATTGACGATTGGCGGCCTTTACTCATTAGGCATCGCGCTGTCAAATACTTTTGTCAATGTGTACTTATGGAAACAGTCAGGAAAATTCATTGATTTGGCCATATACAATTTATCGGTCGTGACGATGCAGCCGATTACCTTTCTTCTGGCGGGTCGGCTGGCTAAAAAAATTGACAGGGTGTTTATTCTCAGGTTCGGTGTTATCTTTTTGGCGGCTTTTTATTTAAGTGTGCTCCTTGCCGGGGAAAATGCGGCTTCCCGCCTCATTTTGATCGGTGCCGTGCTCGGAGTGGGATATGGTTTTTACTGGCTGGCTTTTAACGTGCTGACTTTCGAAATTACGGAACCTGAAACGAGAGATTTTTTCAACGGCTTTTTAGGCATTTTATCTTCGTCGGCAGGGATGATCGGCCCGATTGTGGCCGGGTTGGTCATCTCAAGACTTCAAAACAATACGGGTTATACAGTCATTTTCAGCCTGTCGCTCGGCTTATTTGCCCTTGCCGTGGTCATGAGCTTTTTTCTCAAGCGGAGAGAGTCGAAAGGCCGGTTTATGCTGAAAAAAGTTTATGATGAGCGTCACACGAATCTGAATTGGCGCCGGATTACAAACGCGCACTTTTTTCAAGGCTTGAGAGAAGGGATTTTTGTTTTTTTAATCAGCGTATTTGTGTTCATTGCGACAAACAGTGAGCTGGCGCTCGGGACATTCGGTCTCGTCAATTCCGCTGTTTCTTTTTTTGCTTACTATTTTGCATCAAGGCTCATCAAAAAAAGATCGCGTAAAAAGGCGATTCTTATCGGCGGATTGATTGTGTACGGCGCCCTGTTTCTCATTATTTTTCATATGAGCTTTACGACGCTTCTTATATACGGAGTGTTTATTGCGATCGGCTATCCTGTTCTGCTCGTGCCGTATGTCTCGCTTACATATGATGTAATAGGCCGGGCGCGGCTTGCCAGAAAGGCCAGAATTGAGTACATCGTGCTCAGGGAATTGTTTTTAAATGCAGGCCGGATCGTTTCCATCCTGTGCTTCCTTTTGATCGTTACCTTGCTGAAGGAAAAAGTGGGAATACCGGCGGCGCTCGTGCTGCTCGGAGCCGGTCATCCGCTGATTTATTACTTTATTAAAGACGTTAAACTGGATACGGAAACTTCTGATGAAACAGTGGAAGAGGACCGACAAAAACAGGCGGGTGAACCGAATTTTATAAAAGGAGAAAGATAAAAGGGTTATCTGTAGAAAATTATCGAAAAAACCTTTAGAATGAAAAATGGCACCTGAACAAAAGGTGTCATTTCTTTCTGTAAATAAGAAAAGGTGATGTCATGAGGAGAAATAAAAAGAAAATAGCAGTAAGCAAAGAAAAGAAAAAATCATTGCCGATCCGGCTTAATTTTTTGTTTTTGGCCGCGTTTCTTATTTTCACGTGGATTATCGTCGAGCTTGGCATCAAGCAGATCGTTCAGGGTGATGACTATAAAAACGCCGCCAATAAGCAAGAAGAGTCTGATGTCAGCACGGCTGTTCCGAGAGGGAAAATATACGACCGGAACCTTAATCCCATCGTAACGAATAAAGCATTAAATGCGATTACATATACACGTTCAGCCTCAACCACCCAGGCACAGCGTTTAAAAATCGCAAAAAAACTGTCGGGTATGATTAAAGTAAGCACCAAAAAGGTGACTGAACGGGATAAAAAAGACTATTGGATGTTAACGAGGCCTGATGAAGCGAAAAAACTGATTACGGCCAAAGAAAAGCAAAAAGCTGAAGACAAAAAATTGTCTGATGATGATTTATACCAGCTCCAGCTGAAACGCATTACGGACAAACAGCTGAATGAACTCACTTCAAAAGATATGCAGATCCTTGCGATCAAAAGGCAGATGGATTCAGGCTACTCACTGACGCCTCAATACATCAAAAATGAAGGAGTGTCAGCAAAAGAAATGGCCGTCGTCAGCGAACATTTAGATGAGCTGCCGGGGGTTGACGTGACGTCTGACTGGGAACGGTCTTATCCTTACAAAAGTCTGATCCGGACATTGCTCGGCAGTGTATCCAGTTCGAACGAAGGTCTTCCGTCCAACCTGCTGGATCACTATCTGTCACTCGGATACAGCCGGAATGACAGGGTCGGAAAAAGCTATTTAGAATATCAATATGAAAGCCTGCTGCAGGGGCAAAAAGAGAAAGTGCAGAACTTAACCGACTCATCCGGAAATGTCACGGGCAGCAAAGTGATTTCAAAAGGACAGGCCGGCAAAGACCTTGTGTTATCCATTGATATGGACCTGCAGAAGTCCGTTGAAAAAATCATTGAGAAAAATTTAAGATCGGCCAAAGCGAGACCGAGCACGAAGCTTCTTGATCGGGCCTTTGTCGTCATGATGAACCCGAAAAACGGCGAAGTGCTGACGATGGCCGGCAAACAGATTACGAATGACCATGGAAAGTACAAAATTAATGATTACGCCCTTGGCGCAATGACGTCCTCCTATGCAATGGGATCGGCGGTCAAAGGAGCAACGGTATTGACGGGACTCCAGACGGGCGCGATTAATTTGAACACCGTTTTTCAGGATGAGCCTTTGTATTTCAAAGGTAGTAAAAACCCGAAAAAATCATGGACGAATTTAGGTCCTGTTGATATCCAAAAAGCGCTTCAGGAATCATCAAACGTGTTCATGTTTAAAACGGCGATCGCCGTCGGTAAAGGGGAATATAAAAAAGGCCAGTCTCTGCCGCTTGATATGAAGGCATTTGATACTTTCAGATACTACTTCAGTCAGTTCGGTCTCGGAGTGAAGACGGGAATTGATCTCCCGAATGAAGCGACTGGGTATCAAGGGACACAGCGGATTTCCGGTCTTCTGTTAGACTTTGCCATCGGACAGTATGATACGTTCACACCGCTGCAAATGGCACAGTATGTATCAACAATCGCCAATGGAGGCTATCGTTTGAAACCTCAGCTTGTAAAAGAGGTCAGACAGCCTGATTCAAAAAGAGGAATCGGAGCCGTTGTAGAGTCTGTTCAGCCTCAAGTACTGAACAAGATTGATATGAATAATGCTGACATTAAAGAAGTGCAGGCAGGTTTCAGACGTGTCATGACAAAAGGAACAGCCGCAACTGATTTTGCAACGGCAAAATACAGTCCTGCCGGTAAAACGGGTACGGCGCAATCTTTCTATGACGGTCCGGACAAATCAGAGACGGGTGAAGGAACGTATAATACGACTCTTGTCGCTTATGCACCTGCTGATAATCCGGAAGTGGCTATTTCTGTAGTCGTTCCTTGGGCCTATATTGATTACAGCGATCGATATTCGATTACGAATGATATAGGAAGAGCAGCTCTGGACAAATACTTCGAGCTGAAAAAGAAACAAGAAGATAATAATACGAAGCAGAAAAACGAAGATAAAATTCAGGAAGACGCTGCTAACGGCAATACAAATAACTGATAGATGAAACGCTCACAGTCTGTGGGCGTTTTTTTTATACAAAAAAACATCCGGATTTACAAAACCTTAACATTCGATTTATACGCATTTTACACGAACCCTTTACTCTATACGTGTAGGACAAATTACACATTAAACGCAGGGGGAATTCAGGAAATGAAAAAAAACAAATGGATGCTTATGCTTCTGATGGCTGCTGTTATGATCATCGCTGCAGCATGCGGAAATGCAAAGGAAAGCGGCAAGACGGACGGCCAATCTGCAAGTGAGGATAAAAAAGCATCAGGTTCTTTAACCATTTCTGGTTCATCAGCCATGCAGCCGTTAGTACTGGCAGCGGCGGAAAAGTTTATGGAAAAACATCCGGATGCTGATGTGCAGGTGCAAGCGGGAGGTTCAGGAACAGGTCTTTCGCAAGTGTCTGAAGGCGCAGTGCAAATCGGCAACTCAGACGTCTTTGCTGAAGAAAAGGAAGGCATTGATGCGAAAGCCCTGAATGATCACCGTGTAGCGGTAGTTGCGATGGCGGCTGCGGTCAACCCGGGTGCGGGCGTAAAGGATATAACCAAAAAACAGCTGGCAGACGTTTTTACAGGCAAAATCAAAAACTGGAAAGAGCTTGGCGGCAAAGATCAAAAGATTACACTCGTCAACCGTCCTGATTCATCAGGCACACGCGCTACGTTCGTCAAATACGCGCTTGACGGAGCGGAGCCGGCAGAGGGCATCACAGAGGATTCCTCCAATACAGTCAAAAAAATCATTGCAGAAACACCGGGAGCAATCGGTTATCTGGCTTTCTCTTATATAAACGATGACAAAGTAACGCCTTTATCAATCGGCGGCATCAAACCTGAAGAGAAAAATGTCGTCACAGGCGAATATCCGATTTGGGCTTACGAGCACTCTTATACGAAAGGTGAAGCATCTGGCCTGACCAAAACATTTCTTGACTATTTGAACAGCGATGAAGTGCAGAAAAGTATCGTGAAAGATCAGGGCTACATTCCGATCTCTGATATGAAAGTCACACGTGACGCAAAAGGCAAGCAAAGCTGAGGGGAGGGCGGGCTCCCCGTCCTTCTTCTTTATAGGAGTGTAAACAAATGATAAATCACAGAGAAAAAGAGTCTGTAAGCGAACGCTTAATAAGCTCAAAACAAAACAGGCAAATGGATGAAGTCCGCGGAAGAGTGATTGTGTCTGTATGTGCGGCGATTATCATTGGGGCATCAGCGGCAATCACCATCTTTCTCGGCATAAAGGGGCTGCAATCTTTTTTTGTAAATGGTGTAAGCCCGATTGAGTTCTTAACAAGTCTGAATTGGAATCCAACCCAGGCAAAACCTGAGTTCGGCGCGCTGCCTTTTATTTTCGGATCATTCGCGGTCACGGTTCTTTCCGCTCTGATCGCGGCGCCCCTCGGGATTGCGGGTGCCGTGTTTATGACGGAAATTGCGCCGACTTGGGGAAAAAAGGTGCTGCAGCCGGTAATTGAGCTGCTTGTCGGCATTCCGTCCGTCGTTTATGGATTCATAGGTCTTACAGTATTGGTTCCGTTTATCGGATCTTTTAAATCAAGCGGAACGGGTCACAGTCTTCTGGCCGGAACGATCGTACTTTCGGTGATGATTCTGCCGACCATTACGTCGATTTCCGCTGATGCGCTTGCGTCATTACCGAAACACCTTCGTGACGGTTCATATGCGCTCGGTGCGACGAGATGGCAGACAATCAGGAAGGTGCTTATCCCGGCGGCGTTTCCGACATTGCTGACCGCTGTCGTGCTTGGAATGGCAAGAGCGTTCGGAGAAGCTCTCGCCGTACAGATGGTTATCGGAAATACAAAGCTTCTCCCGGAAAGCCTGCTTGATACGGCGGGGACATTAACGACGATTATCACGTTAAACATGGGCCATACCACATACGGAAGTATCGAAAATAACACGCTGTGGTCGATGGGGCTTGTTCTTCTTATCATGTCGTTTCTGTTTATACTGCTCATACGCTACTTGTCATCTAGGAGGAAAGTATAATGAACCGGAAAATAACGGATAAATTGGCCACCGGTGTATTCGGTTTATGCGCCGCTGTGATTGCGGCGATTTTGGCAGGATTGTTTTTGTATATTCTGATTCACGGCGTCTCAGAAATCACATTGCATTTTCTTACGTCAAAATCAAGTGCTATCGCGTCAGGCGGCGGGATACGGGATCAGCTTTTTAACTCCTTTTACATTCTGTTCATCACCATGCTGATTACGATACCGCTTGGTGTGGGGGGCGGCGTCTTTATGGCTGAATATGCGCCGCAAAATAAAATCACTGATTTTATCAGAACATGTATTGAAGTTCTGTCGTCGCTTCCGTCGATTGTCATCGGGATGTTCGGCATGCTGATGTTTGTGAACCTGACGGGGTGGGGATACACGATTATCGGGGGCGCACTCGCCTTAACAGTCTTTAACCTTCCCGTAATGGTCCGGGTGACAGAAGGCGCGCTCACTGCAGTTCCTAAAGAACTGAAAGAAGCTTCTCTCGCTTTAGGCGTATCGAGATGGCATACTGTCAAAACGGTGCTGATTCCGAGCGCGATTCCTTCAATTTTAACCGGAGCCATTTTGGCATCAGGAAGAGTGTTCGGAGAAGCGGCGGCATTGTTATTTACAGCGGGGCTGACAACGCCGCGGCTGAATTTTACCGATTTAAACCCGTTTTCTGAAGCATCTCCTTTAAATATTTTCAGGCCGGCTGAGACGCTGGCGGTTCATATATGGAGTGTCAATACCCAGGGGATTATTCCCGATGCAGAAGCAATAGCAAACGGCGGCTCGGCAGTGCTGGTGATTTCAGTGCTCTTATTTAACCTTTGTGCAAGATGGCTCGGATCTGCTATTTATAAAAAGCTTACGGCAAATTAATCGGAAAGAGGCGAAAATATGATTGATCACATCGTCAGGGAACAAGCGGAACAGACAGAGCGTTCGCCGGGGCCGTCGATTTTGGAAGTGAATCATTTGTCCATTTACTACGGAGACAAACAAGCGGTTAAGCGTGTGAATATGGATATTGAAAAACATGCGGTGACGGCTCTGATCGGCCCGTCCGGCTGCGGGAAATCAACATTTCTGAGGCAGATTAACAGAATGAACGATGCCATCCCTTCTGCAAGAAGCGAGGGGGAAATCCTTTATGAAGGACTGAATATTTTGGGGGAAGAGATTAATGTCGTGTCTCTCAGACGGGAGATCGGTATGGTGTTTCAAAAACCGAATCCGTTCCCCAAATCCATTTACAATAACATCACACATGCGCTGAAGTATGCGGGTGAACGAAGAAAAGCCGTTTTGGACGAAGCGGTAGAGGAAAGCTTAACGAAAGCTGCGCTTTGGGATGAAGTCAAAGACCGTCTTCATTCATCGGCTCTTTCATTATCAGGCGGACAGCAGCAGCGCCTTTGCATCGCCCGGACGCTTGCGATGAAACCTGCCGTGCTTCTTTTAGATGAACCGGCCTCAGCTCTGGACCCCATCTCAAACGCCAGAATCGAGACGCTTTTGACAGAACTGAAAAAAGATTATTCGATTGTTATCGTTACGCATAACATGCAGCAGGCGCTGAGGGTGTCTGACCGCACGGCTTTCTTTTTAAACGGAGAAGTGGTGGAGTACGGACAGACAGAACAGATTTTTACAAGTCCTAAAGAGCAAAAAACGGATGACTATATTAACGGAAAGTTCGGATAGGGGGAAGAACCGTGAGCGTTGTAAAAGAAGCGGTGCACACGCAGAATCTATTTGATATTCAAGGCATGAACGTATGGTACGGAGCTCATCAGGCCTTGAAAAATATTACGATCGAATTTGAGGAGCGGAAGGTCACTGCCATCATCGGTCCGTCCGGCTGCGGGAAATCCACGTTTATTAAAACATTAAACTTAATGCTGCAAATGGCCCCGAATGTCAAAGTGACAGGCGATATGATTTATAACGGGCGCAATCTGCTGAAGGAAAAGACGGATGCGGCAGAATTAAGAAAGCAGATCGGTATGGTGTTTCAAAAAGGCAATCCGTTTCCGCAGTCCATATTTGAGAATGTCGTGTACGGACCGAGAATACACGGCGAAAAAAATAAAAAGAAACTGCTTGAAATCGCCGAAGAATCATTAAAGGCAGCAGCGCTCTGGGATGAAGTGAAGGATCGTCTCCATCAGCAGGCGCTTTCCCTGTCAGGCGGACAGCAGCAGCGGCTGTGCATCGCAAGGGCGCTCGCCACAAAACCGGATGTCCTATTGATGGATGAACCGACGTCTGCTCTTGATCCCGTGTCCACCCGGAAAATAGAAGAGCTGATTCTGACCTTAAAAGAGAAGTATACCATTGTCATTGTGACGCACAACATGCAGCAGGCTGCGAGAGTTTCTGATCAAACCGCGTTTTTCTATATGGGCGAACTTGTAGAGCGGGGCGACACGGGCAAAATCTTTTCCCAGCCGGATCATCAAAAAACACATGATTATATCAGCGGAAAATTCGGATGAAAAAACGGGCCCGGCCATTGACCGGGTCCGTTTTATATTGTCTATTAAAAAAGCCTGCCGGCCGTATCCATGAATGGACGATGCCTGCAAGCTTTTTTAGCGGGTTAATGTTTTGACGATTTTTTTGAAGCTCATATCTGAGTCGACTTTGAAATGGCCGGCGCGGATTTCTTTGTGGTAGCCTGCGTCGATTACGTAATCATTAAAGTCCTTCGCTGAAGGAATAATTCCTTCTTTTTCAAGGATGGATGACACATCAGCCGTGCTCATTCCGTCTTTGATCGTCAGTTTGTATGTGACCTTTTTCTTTTTGGCGTCCGTGTTTTGATCGTTGTTTAACGATTTTTCTTTAGCGTCAAGCAGTTTTTGATAGTCATCCCGTTTGACGGAGACTTTTTGCTGAGAGTCGAGGTAGCTGTTTACTTCTTTTTCTGTCAATGCTGTTTTTTCAGTTTTAACGGCAGCTGCCCGGTCATGGTCAGTCAAATAGAAGACAGCGGCGAGGACGGCCGTCGCTAAAATCATACCTGCTGCAAAAGCCTGAATGCCCCGTTTTGTCATACGAGCACCTTCTCATTATCTTTAATAATGGTATTGACATCCTCGACAGACACGTGTTCCGCTTTTGCGATGGCTTCGGCAGACATCCCGTTGTTATATTTTGAAATGATTTGTTTGGCGATTTTTTGGTTAATGCCGCTGCTTTTGGTTTTGCGGATGACGAGGTTGGTTTCCAGCAATTCTTCTTCAAGCACCGTCATTTTCTTTTTTAACTTGTAAATTTCCTGCATGGCGGAAAGCTGAAGCGTTTCAAGCTCCTGTTCCACGTCTTTCATCGGATCTCTTTGAGAATATGAGAATGCAATAAGCGCTATACTGACGATAAACAACGCAATAATAGCAATTTCCACGTTTCATCACCTTCTATTATTAATTTGCCCTTCTTTTTTATACCATAAAACGCCGCCATTCTAAAGGAAATAGAGAAAAAAACAGAATTTTGTCGGAAAATCTTTTTTATTCGGGGGGCAAACGGATATTTCTCTATAGATTTCGCATATGAAAGCCCTTTTTTGTCCTGTTTCGTCATTTTTTGTATGCGTCTTGCGCAAGGCCATTCAGAGGATCAGAAACATAAACTGATGTTTTCTGCATTTAAACAACATTTCATGTAAATCAGCTCTAGCATTCCGTGCATTATAGTGGTATTATGTATAAGTCTGAATAAGTAAATGATATTTAGTTTGGAGGGAAAATAATGCGCGTTAATATTACTTTGGCTTGCACTGAATGTGGTGAGCGTAACTATATTTCTAAAAAGAACAAACGCAACAATCCGGACCGCGTTGAATTTAAAAAATATTGCCCACGTGATAAAAAATCTACGTTACACCGTGAAACAAAATAAGCTGTTTCAAACGGCGGAAAAAGCTGGAGCTTTCAATAAAGTTCTGGCTTTTTTGTCTTTCAGGGAGGTTTGAGAAACGTGAAAGCACAAATCAGAACCGATATAAAAGCAAAGCTTTCCGGCATAACAGAAAGTGAATGGGAGGCAAAAAGCCGCAGCATGCACAAAACGCTGTTTTCTTTAAAAGAATGGAAACAAGCCCGCATGATTGCCGTCACCATCTCGAAACGCTTGGAAATTCCGACACGGCCGATTATTGAACAGGCTTGGAAAGAGGGAAAACAAGTCTGTATCCCGAAATGCTTCCCCCAGACGGGAGCGATGGAATTCCGTACATATTCTGCTGATGATCAGCTGGAAACCGTATATGCCGGTCTCAGTGAACCGATCGAAAGCCTGACTGAAAAAGCGGCTCAAAAAGACATTGATCTTGTTATTGTGCCCGGTGTGGCTTTTGACCGGGAAGGCTTCAGAATCGGATACGGCGGCGGATATTATGATCGGTTTCTGACAGGTTATGAAGGCCGTACCGTGTCGCTTCTCTTCGACTGCCAGCTGACAGACCGCATTCCCCGCATGCCCCACGATATCCCGGTCGATATGATCGTGACTGAATCTGAAACCATCGCATAAAAAACTTCTTGCACCCGAATAATTCTCGCTGTTTGACAAACGATAGGGGCAGGAGGGATAAAATGAAAAAATTGTTGATCTACTCATTATGCGCCGTATCTGTTTTAGCCGTTTACCAAAACCGCTACCGTCTGATGAACACCGTGCTCAGCCAGCCAGGGATCAGACGGCCATTTATTCATTTCTTTTTAAAAATACCGTTTATCAGAAATAAGTTCATTCAGCAGGCCTTTTAAACAAATCCCGTTTTTTCAGCGGGATTTTTCGCATGAAAAAAACCTGCCTGTAATGACGGCAGGTTTTTCTCGTAATATCAGTTTTTTTTCAGGAAACCGAGAAGGATTGAAATGATCGGTGAAATGTACAGGAAAAAGGTAAACGGCAGGTAGTCGATGACAGAAACCCCTAACGCGCTTGCCATGAAAGCGCCGCTTACTCCCCAAGGAATCAGCGGATTGATTAATGTTCCGCCGTCCTCAATCGATCGTGCAAGGTGAAGCCGCTTAATGCTGAGCTTGTCATATAAAGGTTTATAAGACTGACCCGGAATTAAGATCGACAAGTATTGCTCGCCTGTCGCAAGGTTTACGCCAATGCTTGAGAAGACGGTCGCCATGACAAGACGTCCTTTCGTATGCACGCCTTTTATCAATCCTTGAAGCAGCGCTGCGATCAGGCCTGTTTTTTCCATCAGGCCGCCGAGCGCAAAGGCGATCATGATCAGAGAGACTGACCCCATCATGGATTGGAGTCCGCCTCTGTTGATAATGCTGGCTACAGCCTGGTCGCCGGTTTTAAAAGCCGTGCCGCTTTGCAGGGCGGATATAAATCCTTGAATACTGCTGTCAGGAATAAAAACGGCAGTCAGAAGCCCTGCGGAAATAATACCGGCGGTAAGCACCGGAATAACAGAAACCCGTCTGACCGCCAAAATGATCACCAAAAGAGGTGAAAGAAGCGACCAAGGCGTAACGTGCACGGCCTCTTTAATTCCGGAAATGACCGCCTCAATATTTTGCGTTGAAGCGGCATTTATTGAAACGGATGAACCGAGAATATAAAAAAGAACGATTGTGATCAAAAGGGCTGGAACGGTCGTGCCCATCATATGGCGGATATGCTTAAAAATCGGAATTTCGCCGATACCGGCGGCAAAATTCGTCGTGTCGGACATCGGTGACATTTTATCACCGAAACAGGCCCCGCAAATGACTGCTCCCGCCGTCCATTCGAGCGGAACTCCCGCCGCGCTTGCCACCCCTAACAGCGCGACGCCGATTGTACTGACAGTTGTCAGACTTGAGCCGACAAGCGTGCTGATAATCATACATGAAAATAATGCGGTCAATAGCAGCTGACTCGGCTGTATAATCGATAAAGCGTAAACAGTGACGGCGGGAATGGCCCCGCTGTACATCCAAGCACCAATCAGCACACCGATCAAAGCCAGCACGATAATCGGCTGTACACCGTTTTTCAATCCGTTGACAATTCCTTTTTCAAGACTGCCCCACGAGAAACCGAGCCCTAAACCTGCCAGAGACAGAATAATGACACAAAAAAACAGCGGCATATGCGGCTCCGTATGAAAGAAAAACAGGCAGGAAATAATGACTGCTAACATTAAAACAAATAAACCGATGGCTGAAATGAATGTCAGCCTTTTTTCTTGTTTCAAAACAACACCCCATCAAACTTTAATCCTTTTGTGCTTTTGGGCACGAAAGTATTGTAACAGAAAAACGCATAAATGAGTGTTTTTTTACAATTATGAATATAGATTTTACCAAAAAGACACAAGGATATTTTATCCAATTGTTTTTTGCTTGACGCCTGCTTTAGAGATGAAATACGCTTATACTGAGAAGAAAAGAAATGGTGAAAAAGATGAATTCATTTTATGACGTACAGCAGCTGTTTAAGTCATTCGGACATATCGTGTATTTCGGTGACAGACAAGCTGAAATTGACTTTATGAAAGATGAATTAAAGGAAATGTATTTGTCAAACGTGATTGAAAGAGACTTATGGCTGAAGGCCTCCGGAGTTCTACAGCAGGAATCAGAGAGGATCAAAGGAAGAGACAACAGCAGGATTTAATAAGAAAAGGAGATCATTATGGAAGAGACATGGTTTGCGGGGATTGATCTTGGCGGAACAACTATCAAGCTGGCCTTTATCAATATGTACGGTGAAATCCAGCATAAATGGGAGGTTCCGACCGATAAATCAGGAAACACTATAACGGTCACGATTGCAAAAGCGCTTGACCAGAAGCTGGAAGAATTGAACAAGCCGAAACGAATCTTGAAATGGATCGGCATGGGAGCGCCCGGACCCGTGGAAATAGCGACGGGGATGGTTTATGAGACGACTAATATGGGATGGAAAAACTATCCTTTGAAAGACCATCTTGAGGCGGAAACGGGTATTCCGGCCGTTATTGAAAACGATGCCAATATCGCGGCGCTCGGAGAAATGTGGAAAGGCGCAGGTGACGGAGCCAAAGATGTCATTTTAGTGACGCTCGGAACCGGTGTCGGCGGAGGCATCATCGTCAACGGCGAAATCGTTCACGGTAAAAACGGGGCCGGCGGAGAAATCGGTCATATTTGCAGCATTCCCGAAGGCGGAGCTCCGTGCAACTGCGGAAAATCCGGGTGTATCGAAA
Organism: Bacillus sp. BACIII; assembly: GCF_057836745.1. Classification (NCBI taxonomy): domain Bacteria; kingdom Bacillati; phylum Bacillota; class Bacilli; order Caryophanales; family Bacillaceae; genus Bacillus; species Bacillus sp. BACIII. The sequence goes on from NZ_CM174437.1 coordinate 556,689, forward strand.
CGATTGCGTCCGCAACCGGCATCGTCCGCATCGCAAAAGAAAAACTTGCGTCGGTTTCCGACTCTTCACTCTTGCAGGTGCGTGATCTGACAGCACGTGACGTGTTCGATGCGGCAAAACAGCAGGATAAAACTGCGCTTGAAGTCGTTGATTATGTCGCAAAACATTTAGGCCTCGTGCTCGGAAATCTGGCAAGCGCTATGAATCCGACGAAAATCGTGCTCGGCGGAGGCGTGTCTAAAGCAGGCGAAATACTGCGGTCAAAAGTGGAAGAGACCTTCAAAATCACCGCGTTCCCGCGTTCTGCGGAAGCGGCCGATATTTCGATTGCGGCACTGGGAAATGACGCCGGAGTCATTGGCGGAGCGTGGATTGCCAAAAATGAATGGCTTAAATATCAGAACTGCTGAGAAAGTCTGCCTGCCCATATAGCGGGCGGCTTTCTTTTTTTATCTCCCCTGTCATATAGTTTTAAAAAAGGGGGATGAACATGGCGGGAATTCGTGTCAAACCTGAAATAAAAAGGCATATGAAAGATGTCGCACAGGTGCTTTCAATTGATGAAAAACTGTTGGAAGACGCCAATAAAACGGCGGAAAGCGATGAATTATTTTGTCCCGGCTTCCTCGTGAGCGGTCAGCCACAATGTCCGATAGAAACGCTTAGCGGGCTTTCGCAATACATCCGGCACTGTGAAAGCGTTCTTTCCGCTGATCAATGGGTGAAGGAAGAAAAGGTGTACGGCGCTCAGTTGCTCTATGAAGAAATTGAGAAAATAATCGATGTCTTTCCATTTGTCACGTGCCGTAAAATCGGCAGTTCCGTTTTGGGAAAACCGCTCTATGAGCTGAGAATAGGCGCGGATACGGCCGAGAGAAACGTGCATGTAAACGCCTCTTTTCATGCCAATGAATGGATTACCACGTCGGTTGCGATTAAATGGTGCAAAGAATATTGCGCGGCATTATGCGAAAATAAAACCGTTTTCGGACATTCCGCCATTGATATATTCAGCCGGACATCCTTATCATTCGTTCCGCTCGTAAATCCCGACGGTGTGGATCTCGTACTTTACGGATGTGCAGATTTATCAGAAAAAAATGAATTTCTCAACGGATTAAATGAGCACCGCCCGGATTTCCGCGAATGGAAGGCGAATATAAACGGCGTTGATTTAAATAAACATTTCCCATCGAATTGGGAGATTGAACAGAGGCGCAAACCGAAGGCTCCCTCGTACCGTGATTTTCCGGGCACGGCGCCGCTCACTGAACCGGAGGCGCAGGCGATGCACCGGCTGATAACGGAGCAGCCGCCTGACAGGCTGATCGCGCTTCATACACAGGGAGAAGAGATTTATTGGGGGTACGAAGGATGTGAACCGGAGCAATCATCTGAGGTCATCCGGGAGTTTGAAGCGATAAGCGGAAACCGCTATCAAGGTGTAAAAACCATTGACAGCCATGCCGGTTTCAGGGATTGGTTTATACAGCAATACGGAAAAGAGGGCTATACCGTTGAGCTCGGAAAGGGAAAAAATCCTTTGCCTTTTCATCAGTTTTCTGATATCTATCAAGCGACGGAAGGAATATTGTGGAGGGCGCTTATTTTTTGAGACATCTGTGAAATTTCTCATTTGTTTATATTAACAAATATGGGACAATAGAAAAGAATGGAGGGAAGGCTGGTGAGATACTTGTGTTGTGTTCTGCTGTCCGCATTCGTTCTGTGTTTAGCGGCCTGTGAACCATCTCATCAGCAGCCTGACACAGACGTCTCAGCAAAAGCAGCAGAACAGAAAATCGTTCCGCTCAGTAAAAATGAAGCGGAGAAAACGGAAGGATGGCTGGATAACAGGACCATTTTGTATACAGCACATGATCAGCTGATGAAATATGACCTTTTCAGCGGAAAATCCGAACGGCTCTACGAAACAAAGGGCCATATTGTCAATGTAAAGATCAGCCTGAAAAAAAAGCTGATTCTCGTTCAGGTGACAAACAGCGGACAGACTGAGCTTGTGCTCATGAACAAGCAGGGGAAAAGACTTTATCACAAAGCCTTTAATTCTTATGAGCTGGAGACGGCTTGGAATCCATATGACCCGTACAAAATGATGATTACCGTTTTTTCTGAAACATGGGACTTCACAACCTATACAGCCGATATGAAACACGGCATTTTAAAAATAAGTCCCGTTCAGGCCCCTTTTGTCCATTGGATGTCCTCCGATGAATTTCAATATATTAAGCAAGGAAAAACGGAGGAAGAGGGCCCTTTATATTCCTATGATCTGGAGACGGCAAAAGAAAAAAGAGTGCTTCAGCATGTCATCTGGGCAGATTCCCGCCCGGGTATGACGCTTGCCGTCAGACAAGCGGATAAACCGGACGGCGACGGCGAGTTCCTTTTCCAAAAGCCGGCATCCGTGACACACCGTTTTCCTCTTCAAAAAAAGTATGAGAGCTTTGCGCCGATGGAATATGATTACGATCAGACCCACAAGCGGTTTTACACGTTTAAGCCGGAGGGCCGGTTATACAGGCTGATCAGCTTTGACTTGGGGGACAAACGGGAGCGGACGGTGCTTAACAATACGGAAATGGAACCGATTCAGATCTCTCCGAACGGGGAATACGCTTTATACGGCTTTACGTATGACCGGCTGATATCTCTGAAAACAGGACTGACAGAACCAATCATAACAAATGAAAAAGGAGTTTGAATCAAATGCCAATTGCAGATGTGACAATCATTCCGATCGGAACAAAAACACCGAGCGTCAGTGAGTATGTAGCGGATGTGCAAAAGATTTTGGAAGGCTACAAAGCAGCCGGCAAAATCAAATTTCAGCTCACACCGATGAACACTTTGATTGAAGGAGAGCTGAGCGACTTGTTCGCGGTCATTCAGGAGATTCACGAAGCCCCGTTCCAAAAAGGGCTGCACAGAGTGGCGACCAATATCCGCATTGATGACAGGCGTGATAAAGAAACGACGCTGGAGAGCAAAATCAAAAGTGTCAGCAAACATTTGCAGCAATAAAAAATAAGCCTGTATCCTAATGGATACAGGCTTTTAATGTGCAGTCGGATAGCCGCTTGTAACAACGGTCATGACGGTAAACCAGCCGAACACGCCCAGTGTGGCGGCGGCTAACAAAAATCCCAGGATATTTCTCTGTCTGACAGCCCGCAGGACTCCTAACACAGCTAATAATGCGACAAGGCCGAAGATTACAACAAGTAACATCATGCTCCCCCTTTGTCATTGGAACCTGAAAATCTTTCCATTTTATTTTAACCGTTTTCATTTTGTTTGTCGATAGTGTTTTCCCAGCCGCATTCATTGAATCTTCGGCAGAAAACCTTCATAATAAGGGCATATACATAAAGAGGTGATGAAAGTGAAATGGAGACGAATGCCGGCCGGTCCGATTCAGGCAAACGCATATTTCCTCGTCAGTGAGGATCAATCCTGTCTGATTTTCGATCCGGGCGGGGAAGCGGACAAACTCAACAATTACATAAAAGAAAACAATTTGAAGCCGCTTGCGATCTTGCTGACGCACGCCCATTTTGACCATATCGGCGCGCTTGACGAGGTAAGAGACAGATGGGATGTTCCCGTATATCTTCACAAAAATGAAGAAAAGTGGCTGGAGGACTCTTCCTTAAACGGATCAGGCATATTGCGCGGCATTGCTGTCACGGCACGGCCCGCCGATCGGCTGATTGAAGGCGACGGCATATTGGACATCGGTCCTTTCCATTTGGAGACGCTGTTTACGCCGGGTCATTCACCTGGAAGCGTTTCTTATTATGTGAAGGACGCTGATTTGGTGATTTCAGGCGATGTTCTCTTTCAGGGAGGCATCGGCCGGACGGATTTACATGGAGGAAATCAAGACGTATTGCTTGATTCCATCCATCAAAAACTGCTCACGCTTCCCGGGCATACACTTGTGTTAAGCGGTCACGGCGCGGAAACGGACATCCAGACAGAGCAGGAGCGAAATCCGTTTATTAATGGATTTTCATTGTAAACGAAAAAAGACAGACCGTAATCGGTCTGTCTTTTTCAGTCAGTGGGTTCCGCCGCCCGGTGTCATAATAAAAATAGAGTAATATGTAAATCCGGCGAAAAATACGGTTAAGTACGCTCCGAAAATATAAATATACATCCGCTCAGTCAGATTCAAATAAGAAAGAAATACGAAAAAGATCGTCTGTCCAAAAAACAAAAGAGATGCGTCTTTCATGCCGCCTAAAAAAAACATGACTGCAAAAATCCCCGTCCAAAATCCTAACACCCGGAACATGCGATTCATTCCTTATCCCCTCCCGAGAGTCTATCTGAAGTTTATTATAATAGATCGGCAGTTAAAATGTAAACATTTTCATGATTATATTTATTGTGGAATTTATGTCTTTCCCTGTGTTTTATATCTTATGCCGTTCTCTAAAAAAGATCCGAAAAATCTTTTTGAAATACGTTTAGTGAAAAAAAGTTCAGGGTACTTATGTTAACAAAGAGACGGATTATCCGAGGGAGGAATTTTTAAAAATGAAAGAACTTATTTTTTATTCATACCCGAGCTGCACATCTTGCCGAAAAACGAAACATTGGTTAAAAGCCCACAATATTGACTTTCAAGAGCGCCACCTATTCAGGGAGACACCGTCAATTGATGAATTGAAGCAAATCTTATCCTTAACAACCGAAGGAATTGATGAAATATTAGCGACGAGGAGCCAAACATTTAAAAACCTCAACCTGAACATTGAAGAAATGACTGTAAATGAAGTGCTGAAGCTTTTGACTGAAAATCCGAAGCTGCTGCGGCGTCCGATCCTGATCGATCGCAAAAAGCTCGTTATCGGATATAATCCAGGAGAATTGATGAAGCTGACGAAGAAAAAAACGGTGCATCAATCTGTATCATAAGAAAAAAACGAAGATCCGCTGATCAAACATCATCAGCTAATCTTCGTTTTTTGCGGTTCCAGGACTGGGCTAGCTGGATTCGAACCAACGATCACGGAGTCAAAGTCCATTGCCTTACCGCTTGGCTATAGCCCATCGAATGCTAATTACAGTATGTGCATCCGGCGCCGGTTTATACATACAAGTCAGATTTGAATGGAGGAAACCCGTGAAACATTTAAATGAAGTATTATCTCAAGTATTAATTGAAGAATCAGGCGAAATCATACGTCAATGGCTGCTCATCCCCGAACCGGGGCGGCCTTCAGAGGATCAGAAAGCGGAAACGCAGCAGCGCCTGTTAATTGAAATCGTTGCTGGCATTTTATCAGGGAAAGACGGCGGAGAAGAGGAGCTGACAAAGTGGGCGCTGCAGTTTGCAAGAGACCGGGCCGTGCATGAAGTCCCTGTCTATGAAAGCGTCGCAAGCTTTAAAGAATTCCGGAGATTGGTCTGGAACCGCATACAGACATGCAGTGAAACGATGTCTGAGAAGCCTGATACAAATGCGGTATTTACATGGGGAGAGAAGCTGAACAAAGCAATTGACCATATGATTGAAGTATTTACAGAGGAATATCATAAAGTGACAATAACGCAATTAAACGCCCAAAAAGAAATGATTAACGAACTAAGCGCGCCGATTATGCCGATTGCCGACGGTATTGGAATTTTGCCGCTTGTCGGCGAAATTGACACTTACCGGGCAAAAATGATTTTGGAATCGGTGCTTGACCAATGTTCTTCGCTCCGGCTTTCTTATTTATTTCTAGATATATCAGGTGTGCCGATTGTGGATACGATGGTCGCTTATCAAATTTTTAAAGTGATTGACAGCACAAAACTTCTTGGCATAGAAACGACAATCTCAGGCATCCGGCCGGAAATCGCCCAAACCGTCGTGAAGCTCGGCATCGACTTTTCTCATGTGAAAACGGAGCAGAGTCTGGCGAAGGCGCTGGCAAAAAACGGTTTTGTCGTAAAAGAATCATTAAGATGATATAAAGCTGAATGGCCGAGGGGGATTCCCCCCTCAGCTATTCAGCTTTGTCAGCTTCAATCGTAATGATATGATGGCTGTCGATTTCTTTTACCGTAAATGTGTACCCTTCAAAATCAATGGTGCTTCCGGGTTTTGCATCAATATGCTGAGTAAGGAACCAGCCCCCGAGTGTATCGACTTGATCAGCCGTAATCTCAGTTCCGAGTACGTCATTGACGTCACTGATCAGCAATTTGGCGTTCAGAAGATAACGGCTGTCTCCAAGCTTTTGAACAGAAGGTGTCTCATCCGTATCAAATTCGTCCCGGATCTCGCCGACGATCTCTTCAATGATGTCTTCCACGGTTACTAATCCCGCGGTTCCGCCGTACTCATCAATGAGAATGGCCATATGGGCGTGTTCCCGCTGCATTTTTACGAACAATTGATAAATCGGGATCGTCTCAATCACGTGGATGGCCGGCTGAATGTAAGGGCTGAGCTCGTGTTTTGTAAACGATGCCCCTTCAGACAGGAATCTGAATAAAACTTCTTTTATATTGATGATGCCGACAACATGATCTTTATCTCCCTTTACGACAGGATAACGGGTATATTTATTTGTTTTGATAATGTCGCGGAGCATATGTCCTGAACCGCTGTCTAACGGCAGGCTCACCATTTCATTCCGCGGCACCATGATTTCTTTCGCTGTGCGCTTATCAAATGTAAAAATGTTATTTACGTAATGCAGCTCGCTTTTTTTAATCATGCCGCTTCGGTAGCTTTCGGCAAGCAGCACCCGCAATTCTTCTTCCGTATAAGCCATTTCATGTTCTGAAGCCGGCTTCAAGCCGAACAGGGCTGTAATCAGGCGGGCGGAATGATTAAGCAGCCAGATGAACGGAAACATTAACTTATAAAACAAAATGATCGGTCTGGCAAACAAAAGCGTAATCCGCTCGGCTTTTTGAATGGCAAAACTTTTCGGCGCGAGTTCACCGATGACAACATTCACATATGTAACAAGCAGAAATGCGATAATCAGTGAAAGTACATGGGAAACCGCTTCATGAAGCCCGGTTTTTAAAAATAACGGCTGAAGCATTGCTTTGACTGTCGGTTCACCAAGCCAGCCGAGTCCCAAGGCGGTTACGGTGATGCCCAATTGGCACGCCGATAAATATTCATCAAGGTGTGTAATGACATGCTTGGCTGCTTTTGCCCCTTTCACACCTTCCTGAATGAGCTGATTGATGCGGGAGCGCCTTGCTTTAACGATTGAAAACTCGATGGCGACAAAACACGCCGTTAATAAAATAAATAGTACGATGGCAGTCAGTTTGATGATATACAATGTAACGCCTTCCGCGAAGGAAGGCTTGCACCTCCCTTTTTTCGGAATAATACCACTCTGGAAAGCTGCTCAAACATCAAACCTGGTTTAGCCTGCTTCATTTACGGTAATTAAAAAAGAAAGCGAAACTGGAGGCTGACAAGAGATGAAGGTACATTCAGGGACGGACTGGTTTTGGTACCAGCTCGGTCCGCATGAAAAAGCAGAAGCAAAAAAAATGATCCACCACAATCACTGGCCGCAATGCGAAAAGTGGTTTGAACATGAAAATCATATAAACTTTCTGCGCGCAGATACAAATGATCAGAATAATGAAGCGGTTTTCGGCTCTTTAATCTATCATCAAGGATTAGATGATGAAAAAAACCATACCGTATTTCACTTTTATATTACGAGAGACTTCTTTTTTACGATTAATTTTGATTTTTCGCTGCTGCGCGGTGTAAAAGAAAAGCATGCCACACAGCAGATTCAAACCTGTGAAAATCCGATTGAAGGCTTTTTTGTTCTGCTGGGAGAGCTGATGAATTCCTATCTGATCGGACTGGATGAATTTGAAGTCAAGCAGCGGACGCTGAAATGGCAGATTCATGATGACAACAGCAAAGGAATCTTGGAAAACGTGCATAAGCTGCGCCACGAGCTGTTCATTTGGAAAGGCCTGATACTGGGGGCTAAAAAAGTGGAAATGGCTTTAAAAGAAGCGTTTCTTCCGAAAAATGACAGGCAAAAAGATTACCTCAGGGCTCATCAAAAGATGGAAAGAGGGATTACATATATCAATGAGTTCGATCAGGAGCTGAGCAATCTGCTGCATGCCGAGGAAGTCATTACCTCTCAAAGAGGAAATGAAATTGTAAAAGCATTGACGATCTTTACAACTCTCTTTACACCGATGACGGCGCTTGGCGCTCTCTGGGGGATGAACTTTGATAATATGCCGGAGCTTCATTGGAAATATTCGTATATTTGTTCCATCGTGATTATTATCGTATCAACCCTGCTGATTTACATTTATCTGCGGCAGAAGGGCTGGACAGGGGATATTCTGCGGGAGAATCAAAAGAAATATTTGCGGAAAGAAAAGAAACGCTAAGAAGAGCAGGCACACGCCTGCTTTTTTGGCGGCCGAAAATGACTGAATGATTCCCGATTTCATTCAGTAAATCAATATCATGCAGCTGATTTTTGATTTTTTTACGTTTTACACTGTGTAAAAAGCATCATTTCTCTTTTGCCGGCTCTTGTCTATTTGATTTACAATACGTGTCGGAAGGAGGGAAATCTTATGGAGAATATTGAAACATACAGCAGGAACATTATAAACGAGGCCTATACGTCAAGAGCTTCAGATATACACATTGTGCCGCGTGAAAGGGATGCTTTCATTCATTTTCGCATTGGTCATGCTCTTGTGAAAAAAAGAGTCTTAAAAAAAGAGGAATGCGTTAGGCTTATTTCTCATTTTAAGTTTTTATCGGCGATGGATATAGGAGAAAGACGAAAGCCGCAAAACGGATCATTGTCTCTGCCGCTTCCATCCGAAACCGTTCATTTAAGGATGTCAACCTTACCGACAATGAATGATGAAAGTCTTGTCATCAGGCTGTTGCCTAAGCGGCAGATTCCCCCTCTGGATAAACTGTCCTTATTTCCGGGGGCAGGCGCCGCACTATTGTCCTTTCTGAAGCATTCCCACGGCCTGATTCTTTTTACCGGTCCGACCGGGTCTGGAAAAACGACCACTCTCTACTCGCTTGTCAATTATGCAAAACGTCATTTCAACCGGCGGATTGTCACGCTTGAAGATCCCGTAGAAACGAGAGATGAAGATGTTTTACAAGTTCAGGTGAATGAAAAAGCCGGAGTCACATATTCCGCCGGTTTAAAAGCGATTTTAAGACATGACCCCGATATGATCATCTTAGGGGAAATCAGGGATGCCGAGACGGCTGAAATTGCAGTTCGCGCGGCTATGACGGGGCACCTCGTTCTTTCAAGCCTGCATACAAGAGATGCTAAGGGCGCTATATACAGGCTGCTAGAGTTTGGGGTGAACATGACGGAAATTGAACAAACCGTTATTGCCATTGCCGCTCAGCGTCTGGTTGATTTAACGTGTCCGTTTTGCAAAGCGGAAAACTGCTCCGTGTACTGCCGGCTTTACAGGCAGACGCGCCGTGCGGGAATCTATGAACTGCTTTACGGGAAAAATCTCACCCAATGCTTTCAGGAAGCAAAAGGAGAGCACGCCAATTTTCAATATCAGACGCTCCGCAGGCTGATCCGAAAAGGAATCGCGCTCGGCTATGTCACGACTGACAACTACGATCGGTGGGTGTATCATGAAGCGGATTAAAAGAACCTGGCCGTTGAAAGATCAAGCGGCTTTTTTGAAAAGGCTCGGTGAAATGGCCGAAAAAGGGTACAGTCTGATCGAAGGGCTCAGACTGCTGAAACTCCAGCTTCATAAACGCCAGCTTGCAGAGCTGACGGACGGAATCCGCCGGCTGAGGGAGGGCGATGCGTTTTACGAAGTGCTTGAGGCATTGTCTTTTCATAAAGAAGCCGTCTCTATCTGCTATTTTGCGGAAAAACACGGAGAATTGCCCGGGGCGATGAAACAAAGCGGCGAATTGTTACAGAGAAAGCTCATGCAGACGAATCAAGTCAAAAAAATGCTCCGGTATCCGATGTTTTTAATCTGCTCCGTTTGTGTCATGTTTTATATTCTGCAAAGTATGATCATCCCGCAATTTTCAGGGATTTATCAATCAATGAATATGAATACTTCCGGTTGCGTCAGTTTCATCTTTGCGTTTTTTCGGCATTTTCATGAAGCCTGCACACTGGCGCTGTCCGCCGCTTTCTGCTTGTTTTTGTTCGTTTGGTTTTTATGTAAGAAAAAATCCCCGCAAGACAAAATGCTTATTGTTGTGAAAATCCCCTTAATAGGAAAAGCAGCCGTTCTTTTTAACAGCTACTTTTTCTCTTTACAGCTCAGCAGCCTTCTGAAATCCGGTCTTTCTATCTATGACAGCTTAACGGCTTTTAAGGAACAATCTTTTCTGCCTTTTTATCGTGAAGAAGCGGATATGCTCATTACACGTTTGAAAGCAGGTGAGACAATAGAATCCGCTCTTTCCGGGCATCCGTGTTATGAAAAAGATTTAGCGGCTGCAGTCAGCCACGGACAGGCAAACGGCAGGCTTCATCGCGAGCTTTATACGTACAGTCAGTTTATGATGGAGCGCCTTGAACAAAACGCGGAGAAGTATACAGGCATTCTCCAGCCTGTCATTTACGGCGTTGTAGCCGGTATGATTCTGATTGTCTATATGTCAATGCTGATGCCGATGTACCAGATGATGAACCAAATGTAAGGGAGTGCTTCGTCTGAAAAATCAAGATGGATTTACTTTAATTGAAATGCTGATCGTGTTATTTATCGTTTCAATTCTGCTTTTAATAACGATTCCTAACGTTACAAAACATAATCAAAGCATACAGCATAAAGGCTGTGAAGGACTGCAGAATATGGTGAAAGCCCAAGTGACGGCGTACGAAATCGACCATGAAGGAAAAATGCCGGATATGAAAGACTTACAATCAGAGGGATATATCAAAAAGAATACAGCCTGTCCGAATGGAAAACAGATCTTAATTAGCGGCGGGGAAGTTACAGTTGAACAATAACAGGCTGACAGAAAGCGGATTCACCCTTCTTGAAAGCCTGATTGTGTTAAGCCTGGCGTCCGTTCTGCTGACGGTCTTGTTCACGGCGCTTCCGCCGGTTTATACCCATCTGGCCGTTCGGCAAAAAACAGAACAGCTCCAAAAAGATATTCAGCTTGTTCAGGAAACGGCTGTCGCAGAGCATAAAAGAACAAAAATCATTTTTCTCCCCAAAGAGCATAAATACAAGTTCCAGTCAGCCGGAAAGGCTGTCGAGCGTTCATTTGATTCGCTTCATATTACACTTATGACCTTGCCGGAGAGCCTTGAATTTAATGAAAAAGGCCATCCGAATTCCGGCGGAAAGATTCAATTGAAGCACGCAGGGGTCACTTATGAAATAACAGTTTACCTAGGGAGCGGAAATGTCCATGCAGAACGGAAATAAAGGGTTCTCTACTATTGAAACACTATCAGCAATGGCCATTTGGCTGTTTCTTATGATTTCTATCGTTCCGGTCTGGACGGACCTGCTGACGGATAATCTGAAAACAGAGGAACGCCAAAAAGCGCGCCAGCTTCTCCAGGAACGCATCAGCGCTTATATGATGTCCGGAAAAAAGCAGCCGTCTCCCGGTGTGACGTGGAAGGAGGAAGGTGATTATTACAAAGTCTGTGCGGCTGTCCGCGGCGAAAAAGAAATGTGTCTCAGCATTCTCAAAACAGACTGGCTTTACGCTTCTTAATGTTTTGTTTTCCTTGGCAGTCTGTCTCTTCTTATCAAGCACCCTGAGCCCGATTTTACATTTGTTTTTATCCGGCCAAAGCGATAACGGCGGAATAGACAGCCGGGAGTATCATATTGCCGTTCAGCAGATTATGAATGAATGTAAACAGGCCGAGACTGTAAAGCCGGCGGACGGCGGACAGGCATTAAGCTGCCGGAAAGCAGGAGGCGAAGAAGTGCGTTTTGAAATCTACCATACGATGATAAGGAAAAGAGTGAACGGAAAAGGCCACGTGCCGATCCTGCATCATGCGGCATCTTTAACGGCTGGTGTGAAAAACGGCCTGCTTTTATTAGAGATCTCAAGCGATACAGGTAAAAAGAATCAGGCAGCCATTCCGGTTTACAGCTCTTTAAAAGGTGATTAAATGTACAAATCTGACGGGTTTATATATCCCGCGGTTCTGTTTGTTTCTGCCGCGGTTTTACTTGTCATCAGCTATACTTCATCTGATTTCATCACCCGAAAAACCTTTGCAAAAGAGGCCGGGGAGTACTGGATCGGTGAGAACCTGCTTCAAAACGGCGCGCTGCTGTCAAGCCGTCATGTGATACAGGGACAAAAGGGCCGAACCGGTACACATCGTTTTCCATACGGAACCGTTTCCTTTCAGATCACCGAAAGCGGTAAGCGGGAAACGGTTCAGGTTACAATTCAGGCGGAAACAGCGTCAGGGACGAGACGGGAGGTTCACCTTTTGTTCAATCAGAAGAAGAAACAGCTGATTCAATGGACAGAAGTATAAAAAAGAGGCGGCGGGACAACACTTCATAGTAAAGACAGCAATATGAGGTGAGAGCCGTGAAAACAAACGATTATGTAAAATATATGACTGAGCAATTCGTTAAATATTTCGATACGCCGAAACAGGAACGGAAAGAGCGAAAAGAAGTGCGGAAAGAAAAGAAAGTGCCGGCTTCCCAGCACTGGTTCGGAATATTGCCGTATAGTTTTAAGCTGTGGATGCAGCGGAAAAAATAAAGTGTAACACACGAAAGGTCCTCCTGATACAGGAGGGCCTTTATTGGTATTCCTCAATGACGGCAATTTTATTTACTTTTTGGCTGTAGGGATTAAAAGAAATCGTAACAAACACACCAAATTCTTTAGCGCCTTCCCGCAATGTCAGGTGGTATTGTTTTACTGCTTCATCTGTTCTTTTACGGTCCCACACCTTTTGAATAAATAACGTTTGCGCGAGCGGATATCTTTTTTTAGCTTCTTTTTCCGCGATTTTTTCCCATTTTGATTTATGGTGAACAGCATAATAAGGCGCCGCTTCCGCCTGATCCATTCCTGAAACCCCGAAAACAAGAAGAGAAAGGCAAATCAGACTTTGTTTGATCATCATTCTTCGTCCCTTCGCTGTATATGATTTCCAATTTGTTCTGGACACTTCATTATTTTCTCACATTTTATTAGAAAAAATTCCAAAAAGGTGTGTAATTTGGAGCAAAACGATGTTTTTAAAAGATTATATTCTTAAAAACGAACAATTTGACCGTTTTTGACATTTTTCAAGATGATAAACCTTGATTATACTTTGTTTGTGCAGTTCTTTAAAAAGAACGATTGTTATATTTATTAACAGTTTTACAGGGGGTAAGGCATGTTCCGATTGTTGCGAGTGGAGAAAAGCGGTAAGGGGAGATGGAGGATCATGCTGTTTTTGCGGCTTTCATTCATTTTCTGTCTGTCCGTGACGATATGTGCTCAGTTTACGGGTGACACGAGTTCCTCCTTTAATGATGTGAAAAGCTTCAGTCTTCCGGTTCAAACGTGCGGAGATTTTCGATATACCGATGACAATTGCCGTTATGACGAACGCTGGGATCAAAGTGATTTACATATAACAAATCAAACTGATACGTCGGGCGCCGTGTGTGCGCCGCTTCAACTCTATGCTGAGCTGGAGAATAGGGGAAAAGAGCGGACTGTTTCTGACTGGAAATGGGAACTTCATAAAATCGCCTCTCAGCAACAGCCTCTGCAAAACGGGAATGTTGTGGACAAAGGGCTTATTACTGATAAAAAAAGCAAAACGATTTATAAAATTGAGTCAAAGCGGACCCTGCAGCCAGGCATATACGCATTCAAGGTTTACAAGCCTGAAGGGTATCCTGCGGATGATGAAAAGTATGAGTGGTCAAAACCGATGAAGCTTGTCAAATGCCGGGAACAGGCGACCGTTTCCGATCTAAAGAAAACGGAGAAAGAGCCGGCTGAGCCGGTAAAAGAAAGCGGGGAAGAACATGAAAAGAACGCTGAAACTGATCAGTAATATTTTGTATGCCGTCATTTTCAGTTTGATTATTGTGCTGACCTTAACGGTGATCTCGACCCGGGCTTCCGGCGGTGAGCCGGCCATCTTCGGCTATACGCTTAAATCCGTGCTGTCGGGTTCAATGGACCCGGAATTTAAGACGGGTTCGCTCATAGCGGTAAAGAAAATTACTGACGTGAATGATTTAAAAAAAGGCGATGTCATCACTTTTACACAAAATGACGGATCAGCCGTAACACACAGAATTATCGGGATCACAAAAAAGGGCGGGCACCTGATGTTTGAGACAAAAGGAGACCATAATGCCGCTCCGGATGCCGCTCCTGTTCAAGCTGAAAACGTGGTGGCTCAGTATACGGGATATCAGCTTCCGTATGCGGGATATGTCATACATTTGGCAAGCCAGCCGATCGGAACGGCGATTCTGCTAATCGTTCCCGGCGTCATGCTTTTGATTTACTCAATAACTGTTATTGTCAGCGCTCTCCGCGATATCGAGCGGAAGACGAAAGCGCTGGAAGAACATGCGAAAAACGGGACGATGTCCACATGAATACGGTTGCAACCTGGCGACAGGATTTGATAACAAAAAAGAAAAAGTAGGGGGAATACAAACATGGGTATGAAAAAGAAATTAAGCTTGGGCGTTGCCTCAGCCGCACTCGGTTTAGCATTAGTGGGAGGAGGCACATGGGCCGCATTTAATGATGTGAAGTCGACGGACGCCACATTTGCGTCAGGAACGCTTGATTTATCGGCTAAAGAACAATCAGCCAATGTCAATTTGTCAAACTTAAAACCAGGTGATAAATTGACGAAAGATTTTGAATTCAGGAATAATGGCTCACTTGCCATTAAAGAAGTGCTGATGGCTTTGAATTTTACTGACTTCAAAGGAGCGAAAAAAGGAAACGAATCTGCGGAAGATTTCCTCAGCCAGTTTGAAATTACGGTTCTGACAGTCGGCAAAGAAGGCGGCAACGGCTATCCTAAAAATATCATTTTGAAGGCAGCCAGCCTGAAAGACTTATACTTAATGTCAACAAAACAGGATAAAGCAGCCGCCGAAGCGATCAGCAAACACATTGATCCGAAATTCCTGAGCGAGAGCGGAAAAGTCAATGTAGCAACCATTAATGGCAAGACGGCGCCTGAGTATGACGGAGTTCCGAAAACGCCTGTTGATTATGATCAGGTGCGGATGGAAATCCAATTTAAAAATGATACTGCAAAAGGTGCGGACGGACTGAGTGTCCAAAACAAATTCCAGGGCAATGCGATTTCTCTTCAATTCTCTTTTGAAGCGACGCAATGGAACGGCTTGACCATTACAAAAGATCATACGGATAAAGACGGTTACGTGAAGGAAAACGAAAAGGCTCACAGTGAGGATAAAAACTAATCCGAACGGCGGGCAGATAAAAGAGGAGTTGTGCACATATGGCGGCACTACTCCTCTTTTTGCGATTTTCTCCATTTTTGATAATCTAAAAATTCACGAAATTGTTTTTTTGATACCCCGGATGTCATCGCATCACGAACTAATTTCTCCCATTCACTATCTAATTGACCATCGTATTCGGTTTCATGTTTTTCATCAAGTAAAGTATGAACCGAGACGTCCAGAACAGCGGAGACTTTTTCTAGAAATTGAATGGAGGGGTTCGTCTGTAAATTTCGTTCTATTGAGCTTAAATAAGACTTCGCTACCCCAGCTTTTTCAGCTAGTTCTGATAGTGAGTAGCCTTTTTCTTTTCGGTATTGTTTAATACGCTGGCCAATCAATGTCATCACCTTCCTTGTGATATTATAGCACATTCAGAAAGGATTTACGGTATGACTTCTGGCGGCCTGGATATGTTGAGAAGACTTTTTATGCGAATGCAGGTATTTGCGTATTTCTTCCAGGCTGATATTTGCTTTTTGAGCTTCTAATATCAGCTCAACCCATTCCTTATCTAATTGCGAAAATTCCATTTTTGCATTTTTCATGCATTTTCTCCTCCTAAAATACTTGTTTATGTATTTCAGCCAATCCGCCCATGACCTTATCTTTACATGTCTGGAAGTGATTCATCGCATGCGAAACGCCAGAAATTTTTTCTGTATACTTTTATTATAATATAGAATTTCTAGAAAAAACGGGAAAGGTGTCGAATGGATAACGCTTATCCAGAAAAATTACTTTGCAGGAAAAATAAACCGCCATTTTCGATCTGAATGTGGATTTTCGGCTGATATAAGGCTTTCAGCGCTTGTTTTTCCAAGTGGTATTCCTCAGGTTTTTCCTCTGTCTGCTCGTAAAACTGATCGAGCAGCCTGAGATCCTTCTTCCATCTGGCGACCGCGCTGTCGGCCCAGTCTGACGGTTCTTTTGCGGCAGCGTTTTTTAAGTAATGCTCCATCCTTTTAATCCCGCTTTCCGGCTTAATCATCGGCGATATGGTAAAGCAATAGTCTGATATTTGTGATGTCATCGGCAGCGGTGCAAGCTTCTGCTGAAATCCTTCAACGATTGTTCCAGAAACAAGATGCAGGCCTAAAGACAAAAGTCTGTCTTTTTTCATGTCGGATTGGTATGAAATCACTACATTTAATCCAAGCCAGGGCTGAAGCGGCACTCTGGCTCCGGCTGATACAATTTTCTCATATATTCTTGTAAATCTCCCATTTTGTTTAACTGCTTGAAAGATTTGAAAGAGGCGCGGGGCTCCAAAGTAAATAAACTCGCCGTCCATATCCTCCGGAGCCGTTTCTTTATCAGTGATGAACGTGATCTTCATCGGGTTTGGTTCGCCGCCCGTTTTTTCACGCCAATGCCAATAAAACGGGCGGTTCATAATTTGTTTGTCCATCTCGACCGTCAACTGAACCGTCATAAAACCCGGCCCGTGTTCAGTAATCGGGCAGTGGTTCGCTTCAAAAAAGCGCAGTAAAAATTGGTGAACCTCCTGCTGTCTCATGTCGCGCTTCCTCCTTTTAAATTAAGAGCCTTTTTTTCTGGCGGGTTTTTCCGTACCGTACGATAAGAAAGAGGTAAGGTTGTCCATTTTGATCCGCATTTCTTCCACTGTCAGCGAGTGGCATAAAATATCATGTAAATGATCTTCAAAATTGCTCACTTTGATTTTTGTTAAAATGTCATCTAGTTCTCCGACGACATTTTCAAATAAATGAATTTTGTCATACAAGAGTTTTAAGATATGCTCTTCCACCGTATGTTTTGTCGCCATATTGTAGATGTGGACATCTCTTTCCTGACCGAGTCTGTGAATCCTACCGATTCTTTGTTCAAGCCGCATCGGGTTCCACGGAAGGTCATAGTTGATAATATGGTTGCAAAATTGCAGGTTGATTCCTTCCCCTCCGGCTTCTGTAGCGATCAGGACCTGCACTTTGCCGCGGAAGAGATCCTTCATCCAGTCTTTTTTCCCGCGCTTAAATCCGCCTCTGAACGGAACGGAGCTTATGCCGTTCTGCTGGAGGAACCATTGCAGGTAAATCTGTGTCGCCCGATACTCAGTAAAAATAATGACCTTGTCATTAATCTTTTTAATCAAGTCAACAACTTGAATCGCTTTTGAGTTTTGCGTGACTTGATTGATGCGGTCCATTAAATTGGCAATCGTCTGTTCATCGAAAGCGGGCGCTTGTTTGTCTTTTTGATCAAGCATTTTTTTAAGCGTCATATACACGGCTTCCCTGCTTGAACAGCACTCCCGTTGCAGCGTCATAATGGAAAATGCGCTTGCGGGCTTTTCCGTGCCGTTTTTCAGTGCGTTAATGTCATCGTAGAGCGCCTGTTCCGTCGGTGAAAAGGTGATCGGCACTGTTTCCACGTGGCGCTTCGTCCATGTAAGCCCCGTGTCGCTCCGTGTGTTGCGGATCATCACTTTATTGACGAGCTCTTTTAAATGCTCATGAGCGTCAATCCCGTCCTTTTGATTGAACGTTTCTTGAAATCCGCTTTCATTTCCTAAGTGGCCGGGTTTTAACAGTGACACTAAATTGAAAATTTCTTCGATCCGGTTTTGAATCGGGGTCGCCGTCAGAAGCAGGCAATATTTCTTCACAAGACTTCTCGCAAATTCATAATTTTTCGTTTTGCTGTTTTTGAGCTTATGCGCTTCGTCAATAATGACGAGATCATACGGAATCGAAAGCACAATGTCCTTGTGTGGCGAGCGTTTTGCCGTATCAATAGAAGAAACGACGATATCGCACTGTTCCCACACATAGCTTTTCTTCTGTTCAACAGCGGGTATTAAAAACTTCTCCTGAAGCTCTTTCACCCACTGGGAAACGAGTGATGCCGGCACAAGAATCAGGATTTTTTTGGCCAGCCCGCGAATCATGTATTCTTTTAAAATCAGTCCCGCTTCGACCGTTTTTCCGAGCCCCACTTCATCAGCCAAAATCGCTTTGCCATTCATTTTTTCAACGACTTTCTGCGCGACTTCAAGCTGATGGGGAAGCGGAGTGAAATCGGGCAGGTATAAAGGAGCCCTCAACCCTTCGAATTCAGGAATGGCAAGGGTCTGCTGGACTTCAGCCGACAGTTTGTACATCTCCCAATTTGACCAGGGACCGTCGGTTTTCAGCCGCTCAGAAAACTCTCCCGGCCAGTTTGCATCAAATATGATCTCTGCTGTCATATGTAACAAAACCGCCTTTCTTTTAAAAAACTGATTTATCATCATTTTTGTTGCCGGACGTATGTGAGGGTGGTAGGATATAAGTAATCATTTCACCTAAGATATTGCTTTAGTATGTCCATAACAATTGGTAAATATGAGCGAATGACAGCAAGGGGAGAGACTCGGACGAAAAATGTGCATCCGGGCGCCGAAGGAGCAAACTGCGGAGTGAATCTCTCAGGCAAAAGAACTCTTGCTCGACGCAACTCTGGAGAGTGTCTGCGGTTTGAAGCAGCAGACCACCAAAGGGGACGTCTTTATGATGTTTTCATAAAGTAAACTTTCAGGTGCCGGGACAGAGAAACCTTCATTTTCATGAGGTGTTTCTCTGTCCTTTTTTATATGTCTTTACAATGCGCCAATGACTGAAGGGGGAAGATGATGCTGAAACGAACACCGCTTTATGACGTTTATAAAGAATACGGCGGAAAAACGATTGATTTTGGAGGATGGGAGCTGCCGGTTCAATTTTCTTCTATTAAAGAGGAGCATGAAGCCGTCCGCACAAAGGGGGGTCTGTTTGATGTATCCCATATGGGAGAAGTCGAAGTCTCCGGTAAAGACGCCCTGTCTTTTCTGCAAAAAATGATGACAAATGACGTTGCCGATTTAAATCCGGGAAGCGCGCTCTATACCGCCATGTGTTATCCTGACGGCGGTACGGTCGATGATTTGCTGATCTATCAGAAAAGCGAGAGCTGCTATCTGCTTGTGATTAACGCGTCCAATATTGAAAAAGATATCGCTTGGCTGACAGAACACGCGGAAGGGGATGTCACGCTGACGAATCAGTCTGACGGGATTTCACTGCTAGCCGTTCAGGGGCCGAATGCTCAGGCAGTTCTTGCGAAGCTGACTGAATGTGATGTGTCGTCCTTAAAACCGTTTACGTTTATTGATGGAGCTGACGTTGCCGGCCGCCAAGTTCTGCTTTCAAGAACAGGCTATACCGGTGAAGACGGGTTTGAGTTATATTGCCGCAATGAAGACGCGGTGCATCTGTTTAAGGAGATTCTTACAGCGGGAGAGAATGAAGGAATCGTTCCGTGCGGTCTCGGTGCGCGTGATACGCTGAGATTTGAAGCGAAGCTCGCTTTATACGGTCAGGAATTGACGAAAGACATTACGCCGATTGAAGCCGGAATCGGATTTGCCGTAAAACACAAGAAAGATTCCGATTTTTTCGGGAAGTCTGTATTGAGTGAACAGAAAGAAAAAGGAGCACCGCGTAAGCTGGTCGGGCTTGAGATGATTGAAAAGGGAATTCCGAGACACGGTTACGCCGTGAAAAAAGACGGTGCTCTGATCGGGGAAGTCACGACAGGCACACAATCTCCGACTTTAAAGAAAAATATCGGCCTTGCCTTAATCAAAACGGAATTCAGTGAAATCGGAACGGAAGTCGAAGTGGAAATCCGCAAAAAAACGGTAAAAGCAAAGATTGTCCGCACACCGTTTTATAAACGCCCAAAACAGAGCTGAAAAAGGAGAGTCATATGAAGCATCGATATTTGCCCGCGACAGAACAGGATAAAAAAGAAATGCTGAAAGCCATCGGCGCAGATTCAATTGATGAACTGTTTGCCGATATTCCGGAAGATGTGAGGTTTCAAAAAGACTACCAAATTAAAAAAGCAAAATCAGAAACAGAGCTGACGAGAGAGCTGACAAAGCTTGCGGCGAAAAATAAGGACGCTGTTACATATGCATCTTTTCTGGGGGCAGGAGTGTACGATCACTATCAGCCGGTTATCGTCGATCATGTGATTTCCCGGTCAGAGTTCTACACGGCGTATACGCCTTACCAGCCTGAAATTTCACAAGGAGAGCTGCAGGCGATTTTTGAATTTCAAACGATGATTTGCGAATTAACAGGTATGGATATTGCAAACTCCTCCATGTACGACGGGGGAACGGCGCTGGCAGAAGCGGCGATGCTTGCGTCAGGACATACGAAAAAGAAAAAAATCGTCATTTCCGCCGCCGTGCATCCGGAATCACGGGATGTTCTGAAAACATACGCAAAAGGCCAATATATTGAAGTTGTAGAGGTGCCTGCAAAAAACGGCGTCACAGACCTTGACGCATTAGAACATGCCGTCTGTGATGAAACGGCCGCCGTAATCGTCCAGTATCCGAACTTCTTCGGACAAATTGAGCCGTTAAAGGACATTGAGCCGCTCGCACATAAAGGGAACAGCCAGCTGATTGTTTCTTCTAACCCGCTTGCCCTCGGTATTTTGACTCCGCCCGGAGCATACGGAGCTGATATCGTCGTCGGGGACGCGCAGCCTTTCGGCATACCTGCGGCGTTCGGCGGCCCGCACTGCGGCTATTTTGCAGTAACGAAAAAACTGATGAGAAAGGTGCCGGGCCGGCTTGTCGGCCAAACGGAGGATGAAAACGGGCGGAGAGGTTTTGTTCTCACCCTTCAGGCACGCGAGCAGCATATCAGAAGAGACAAAGCCACCTCTAACATCTGCTCAAACCAGGCGCTGAATGCGTTAGCAGCTTCAGTCGCGATGACGGCGCTCGGAAAAAACGGCGTCAAAGACATGGCACGCCAAAATATACTGAAAGCCGATTATGCGAGACGCCAAGCGGAAAAAGCCGGCTTGCACGTAGCATTCGACGGCCCGATGTTTAATGAATTTGCCGTCAGGCTGAACCTCCCCGTCAAAGAAGCAAACCGGCAGCTCCTGCAAGACGGATTCATCGGCGGATATGACTTAGGCCTTGCGTATCCGGAATTGAATCAGCATATGCTCATTGCCGTCACAGAGCTGAGAACAAAAGAAGAGATCGATTCGCTTATTGCGGGATTGGGGGATCAACATGAATAATCAAGATCAGGCGCTTATTTTTGAAATGTCCCGCGAAGGGCGTATCGGTTACAGCCTTCCGGAGCTTGATGTGCCGGAAACAGAGCTTGAGAGCCTTCTTCCCGGTGACTGCATCCGCGATGAAGACGCAAAGCTGCCGGAAGTATCAGAGCTTGATATTATGCGGCATTATACCGCTCTTTCCAGAAGAAACCACGGAGTTGATTCAGGTTTTTATCCGCTCGGCTCCTGTACGATGAAATACAATCCGAAATTAAATGAAAAAGTTGCCCGGTTCCCAGGCTTTTCCGCCATTCATCCGCTTCAGGACGAGGACACGGTTCAGGGGGCGCTTGAGCTTTTATACGATTTAAGCGGACATTTGGAGGAAATTACGGGCATGGACGAAGTGACGCTGCAGCCTGCCGCGGGGGCTCACGGCGAATGGACCGGCCTGATGATGATCCGCGCCTATCATGAAGCGCGCAGGGACTTCGGACGGACGAAGGTCATTGTCCCTGATTCAGCCCACGGCACGAATCCGGCATCCGCTACGGTCGCCGGTTTTGAAACGATTACCGTCAAGTCGAATGAACACGGACTGGTTGACATTGAAGATCTGAAAAGAGCGGTCAATGAAGAAACAGCAGCGCTGATGCTGACGAATCCGAACACCCTCGGATTATTCGAGGAAAACATTACGGAAATGGCTGAAATCGTCCATCAGGCCGGCGGAAAACTTTACTATGACGGAGCGAATTTAAATGCCGTTTTAAGTAAAGCAAGACCGGGAGATATGGGATTTGACGTCGTTCACCTTAATCTGCATAAAACATTTACCGGGCCGCACGGCGGGGGAGGACCGGGTTCGGGGCCGGTCGGAGTAAAAAAAGAATTCATTCCGTATCTGCCGAAACCCGTTCTCACGAAAAAAGAGGGCCGTTTGACTTTTGACGATGACCGCCCGCAATCGATCGGGCGCGTAAAGCCTTATTACGGCAACTTCGGCATTAATGTCAGAGCCTACACGTATATCCGTTCCATGGGGCCTGACGGCTTAAAAGCTGTGACCGAAAACGCGGTTTTAAATGCAAATTATATGATGAGAAAACTCGCGCCTTATTATGATCTCCCGTATGACCGTCATTGCAAGCATGAATTTGTGTTATCGGGAAGAAGGCAGAAAAAGCTCGGCGTAAGAACGCTTGATATTGCCAAACGGCTTTTAGATTTCGGCTATCATCCGCCGACTGTGTATTTCCCGCTGAATGTTGAAGAAAGCATCATGATCGAACCGACGGAAACGGAATCCAAGGAAACGCTTGATGCGTTTATAGATGCGATGATTCAAATTGCGCGGGAGGCGGAGGAATCGCCTGAAATCGTTCAGGAGGCGCCGCATACCACGGTTGTCAAAAGAATGGATGAAACCAAGGCCGCAAGAAAGCCGGTTT
Organism: Bacillus sp. BACIII; assembly: GCF_057836745.1. Classification (NCBI taxonomy): domain Bacteria; kingdom Bacillati; phylum Bacillota; class Bacilli; order Caryophanales; family Bacillaceae; genus Bacillus; species Bacillus sp. BACIII. Next base: position 579,734 of record NZ_CM174437.1, read on the forward strand.
TAAAATACGAACATACATCTGACGGGGTGTAAAAAAAAGAGCTTCCGTATAAACGGAAAGCTCTTTTTCATTATTGGTTCTTTGCTTTAATTTTTCCGCCCCATTTTTTAAAGCCGCCTTTCAGGTTGTAAATATCCTTGCAGCCGTGTTTGCGGAGCGTCTGTGCCGCGCGTCCGCTGCGGACATTGTTTTGGCAGTACAGATAAACGGGTTTATCAGGACGGATTTCGCTTTTGCGCTGTTTCAGCTGTGACAGCGGAATGTTGCGCGCGCCGAGAATATGGCCGCCTTCAAATTCATTCGGTTCACGGACGTCAATCAGCTGCGCTTTTCTGTAGCCCGCGCGGAATTCCTCTTCCGTAAGTGTTTTCATTAAACGCTGTTGGTAAAAATACGACACGATCATATAAACGATAAACGCCGCAACAATAATTAAAGCAATCATATTAGACAATGCGATTCTACTCCTTTAGCTTATAAAATCAAAACCCTGCTTCTGAAAACAAGGCTTACCGGACGTTTTGGGACAAATACTATTATAGTAAAGCATGGAGCGATTGTCATCCTTAATGAAACGAAATATTTTTCATTTTCACGGCAGTTTGATAAACTGATTTTATTAAAACGATAAAGAAGGGTTCAGTTTATGGAAAAAGAAACATGGCGGTTTATTGACTCAGGGAACGAAAGCCCGGCATTTAACATGGCGCTGGATGAAGCGCTTTTATATTGGCACAGCCAAAAGAAAATTCCCCCGGTGATCCGTTTTTACGGGTGGAATCCGGCAACATTGTCTGTCGGATATTTTCAAAATATTAAGAAGGAAATTAACTTTGACGCAGTACATAAACACGGCCTCGGGTTTGTCAGAAGACCGACAGGCGGACGGGGTGTTCTGCATGATAAAGAATTGACATACAGCGTCATCGTTTCAGAGGATCACCCGGAAATGCCGGCCACGGTGACAGAGGCGTACCGGGTCATTTCAGAAGGCATCCTGCAGGGATTCAGAAACCTTGGGCTGGATGCCTACTTTGCGATTCCGCGCACGGAGAAAGAAAAAGAAAGCCTGAAAAATCCGCGCTCGTCCGTTTGCTTTGATGCGCCTTCGTGGTATGAGCTGGTCGTCGAAGGACGGAAAGTTGCGGGAAGCGCCCAGACACGCCAAAAAGGCGTTATTCTTCAGCACGGCTCTATCCTGCTTGACATTGATGAGGACAAGCTGTTTGATCTGTTTTTATATCCGAGCGACAGAGTCCGTGAGCGCATGCAGCGGAATTTCAAAAACAAAGCGGTAGCCATCAACGCCTTAGCCCAAAAACCGGTTACGATGGATGAGGCCAGAACCGCTTTTAAAGCCGGTTTTGAGGAAGGCCTCAACATTCATCTTGAACCTTACACGCTCACTCCTGAAGAGCTTGCGTTTGTCAATGATCTGGCTGAGACGAAATACGCGTCTGACGAATGGAATTATAAGCGCTGATTAAGGCTTGACAGACCGGAAGCATCCTTGTTTTTTCATAACCGTTAGTGTAAACTTGTAATGGTTTATTAAGTTAAGGTGCTTTTTGGGAGGGGTACGATGACAACACCAAGTATGGAAGATTATATTGAACAGATTTATATGCTGATAGAAGAAAAAGGATATGCGCGGGTTTCTGATATCGCGGAAGCTTTGGCAGTCCATCCCTCCTCTGTAACGAAAATGGTTCAAAAACTAGATAAAGACGAGTATTTGATTTATGAAAAATATCGCGGGCTCGTATTGACGTCAAAAGGTAAAAAGATCGGCAAACGGCTCGTATACAGACACGAATTGCTTGAGCAGTTTTTACGAATCATTGGTGTTGATGAAGAGAAGATTTACAATGATGTAGAAGGAATCGAACATCATCTGAGCTGGAACAGCATTGACCGCATCGGCGATCTCGTCCAGTATTTTGAAGATGACGACAGCCGGAAAAAAGAATTGAAATCCGTACAGAAAAAAACCGAAAATCCCGGTGAATAAAAGGGCGGCCCAAATAGGCGCCCTTTTTTTAATGTCTTCATTCTTTGGTCTATTTCCCCAAGCCGTTTCTTAAAATAATAATACACCTTGGATGGAAGGGAGAGGGCGCGGTATGCAGATTGACGGCGTATTTTCGGGCGGGGGAATAAAAGGGGTCGCGCTTGCCGGCGCTTATGAAGCGCTGGAAGAAAAGGGCTTTCGCTTTGAAAGGCTCGCCGGAACAAGCGCCGGCGCGATTATTGCCGCATTGATCGCTGCGGGCTACACGAGCAGAGAGGTTCATGCGATCATCGATGATGTGGACGGAAGGCAATTGCTTGATCAGAGATACTCATTCCTCCCGCTGAAAATCCTGCAGTGGGTGTCGATATATTGGCGCCTCGGATTGTACAGAGGCGATGTGCTGGAAAAGTGGATTGCGGATAAATTAAAAGCGAAGGGCATCATCGCATTCGGCGATATGAAAAAAGGATCGCTCCGTCTGATCGCTTCAGATCTGACGAACGGAACGATGATCGTGCTTCCCGACGACCTTCCCCGCTACGGATTAAATCCGGAGGTGTTCCCGGTTGCCAGAGCTGTCAGAATGAGCTGCAGCATCCCTTATTTTTTTGAACCGATTAAACTGAAGACCGAAAAAGGCATTTCAACGGTTGTTGACGGCGGCGTGTTAAGCAATTTTCCGATTTGGCTGTTTTCAAAAGAGCGCAAACGGCCGGTCATCGGAATTTCGCTTTCTCCTAATGAAAAAGAGCGTCCGAAGAAATCAATCCGGAACGCTTTTGAGCTGTTCGGCGCTTTGTTTGAAACGATGAAAGACGCTCATGATGCCAGACATATCGCGACAAAGTACGAACAGAATATTATTTTTATTCCCGTGGAACATGTGATGGCGACGGAGTTTCACCTCACACCGCAAAAAAAACTAGCTCTCATTGAGCTAGGAAAAAGCAAAACAGAGCAATTTTTGAAGCAATGGAGCTATTAAAAAAGCGCTCTGTTTTTCTTTTTATTCTTTTTACCTTCTATGACGGTAAGCTGGGTCTGGCTTTTTTTCTTCAGAATCATCGGCTTCGGTCTGCTGCTGCTCGGCACGCTCCGCAAATGGCTGACCCGCCCCCTGTGGCCGGCGCGGTGCTTCGCTTTGTGCTCCTTCATTCGGAGCCGCGATTGTTTGGCCGCTTTTCTGAAAGCGGTTCCGTCACGTCCGGTGCGGCGGTTCAGGACCGATCTCACGATAAAATAAATAATGATGCCTGCGATAATGACGGTGATCGCTCTTGAGATCATCTGCGCGGGGTTTGTGACCGCCGCATAAACGAAACCGAATGCGCCAAGCGCTATTAATACAGCAAAAAAAGGTTGTACACGATGATTCATAACTGCCCACCTCCGAAAATAATAACAGGTAACGGTTCAGATTGCGTTGTGAGACGGCTTTTCGCTCTGTTCTGAAATGTCTTCCAGTCTGAGAAGCTCGTTAAAGCTTTCTATGGCAACCTCGACCTGGTCATCTTCCGGTTCCTTTGTCGTTAAAAGCTGCAGCCACAGGCCGGGATAACCGAGCACCTTCAAAACGGGGATATTCCGAACCCTGTTCGTCAGCTGGAGCACTTCAAAGGAGATGCCGAGGACGGCCGGTATAAGCGCAATCCTGTCTAAAATCCGCACCCAAAGCGGATCTGTCGGAACGAGTAAATAGACAAACATGCCGACAATGATCGTAAATAAGATAAAGCTTGAACCGCATCGGTAATGCAGCCGCGACTGTTTCTGAACATTTTCTATCGTAATTGGTAAATTCTGTTCATAACAGTTTATGACCTTATGTTCGGCTCCATGATATTGAAACACTCTTTTAATTAACGGCGTCATTGATAAAAAATAAATGTAGCCGAGAAGCAGGATAAGCTTAAACAGGCTTTCGATGCCGATCTGCGCGGCATCTGAGGAAAAAACGGGCCTTACAAGCTCAGCTAAAAAGACCGGGACGAGCGTAAAAACGAATTTGCTGAACAAAAACGATAGAACGCCGATCACCGCCAGGCTGAAAAACATTGATAATCCCGAACCCTTCTTATCTTCCTGTTCCAGCTTGGCGTCCTCTTGGGGGTCAAGCCCGTAACGTTCACTGGAGAAGTTTAAATGCTTTGTGCCGTTGGCGCTTGCCTCGATAATTGCGACGATTCCCCGCAAAAAAGGAATCTTTTTTAAAACCGAAAGCTTGGGGTTCGGCACTCTCGGAAGCTTGAAAAAATCAATGCTTCCGTCATTCCTGCGGATGGCGGTAACATAATTTTTTCTGCCGCCGAACATAACCCCTTCAACGACAGCCTGACCGCCGTATGCGGGCGGCGTTTTGTGTTTGGACATTGTTTATCAACCTGCCTGTTTTCTTAGGATTTACTAACCATTTTCTTTCACTCTATTGTACAGGAAACAGCGGTAAACCTCTAGTTTGACAGCCGGAAAATCAATGCTTTTTCTACAAGCAGTATACCCGGTTTCCTAGAATTTACTCATTAAATGAAAATATGGCGGAACTTTTTATGACTTTTCAATTTTGGGGCACTCTATGACTGGAGGTGCCATGATGACCAGCGAAAAACATTCAGAACAGGAAGAAAAAAAGAAGCAGGATGATGATCAGCAGCCTGTTTCATTTACCGGGAGAATTTGCGGTATCGGATTTGCCGGCGGTGTATTTTGGAGTTTGATCGGCTATCTCGGATATATCTTTCATTTTTCAGAGATCAGTCCTAACATGATTCTTCAGCCGTTTATGATCGGAGAATGGAAAAAACAATGGCTCGGCACGATGGTCAGCATCGTTGTCATCGGATTCATTTCGATTGCCGGGGCATTTATATATTTTGTCTGTCTGAAGCGTTTTAAAACGATGTGGCCGGGGATGGTATACGGCGTCATTTTATGGTGTGCGGTTTTTTTCTTATTCAATCCGATTTTCGAAGACGTGAAATCTGTCACTGAATTGAAATCAGATACAATCGTGACGACGATTTGCCTTTACATTCTGTATGGTTTGTTTGTCGGCTACTCGATTTCTTTCAACTACAATGAGCTTACGTCAGACAAGCTTGCAAGGGCGCTCGGCAACAAGTGAATAAGTGTATAATCCCTGTCCGGTATGGTAAAATGTTCACGAGAAGTGAACATTTTTTATGCTGAAAACCGGATGGGGATGCTCCCGCGGTGTCAGGCGGCAGTCAAGAATCGGCGAGGAGGAGAAAGGGAATGAAACTTGAGAAATTGCGAAATCTGTTCGGTCAGCTGGATATAGACGGAATGTTGGTGACAAGCTCCGCCAATCTGCAGTATATGACGGGATTTACGGGTTCGTCAGGCCTTGCGGTCATATCGAAAGAACGCGCGGCATTTATCACGGATTTCCGTTACACCGAGCAGGCGAAGGCGCAAGTAAAGGGCTTTGATATTATCGAGCACGGCGGAAGCTTAATCCAAACGGCTGCGGATACGATTCTTGAGTACGGCATTAAAAAACTCGGCTTTGAGCAAAACAGCATGACGTACGGAACATATGCATCCTGCCAAGCGGTGCTGCAGGAAGCGGAGATGGTTCCCGTCGCGGATTCCGTTGAAAAGTTGCGCTTGATTAAGTCAAGTGAAGAGATTAAGATATTAGAGGAAGCTGCGAAGATTGCGGATGATGCGTTTGAACATATTCTGACGTTTATTAAACCGGGCATCTCAGAGATTTCAGTTGCAAATGAGCTTGAATTTTATATGAGACGTCAGGGAGCAGACGGTTCTTCCTTTGATATGATCGTCGCCTCGGGAGTGAGATCCAGCCTTCCGCACGGAGTGGCAAGCGGCAAATTGATTGAAAAGGGAGACTTGGTCACGCTCGATTTCGGCGCGTATTATAAAGGCTATTGTTCTGATATCACACGCACCATCGCGGTCGGAGAGCCAAGTGATAAACTGAAAGAAATTTATCAGGTCGTATACGATGCCCAGGCGCTTGGCGTTTTGCATATTAAACCCGGCATGACGGGAAAAGAAGCGGATGCCCTGACGAGGGATCACATCACCGCAAAAGGCTACGGACAGTATTTCGGCCATTCAACAGGACACGGATTCGGAATGGAGGTCCATGAATCACCGGGGCTGTCTTTCAGGTCATCGGCCGTTCTTGAGCCGGGCATGGCTGTAACGGTTGAGCCGGGCATATACATACCGGAAGTTGGGGGCGCAAGAATCGAAGATGATATCATCATCACAGAGGACGGCAACCGGACAATTACGCATTCCCCTAAAGAATTAATTATTTTGTGATTGGAATATAGGAGGACATCAAACATGATTTCAGTTAACGATTTTCGTACAGGATTAACGATTGAAGTAGACGGCGGCATTTGGCGCGTCGTTGACTTCCAGCACGTAAAGCCGGGAAAAGGCGCGGCATTTGTCCGTTCTAAACTTCGCAATCTGCGCACGGGCGCTATTCAGGAGAAAACATTCCGTGCAGGTGAAAAAGTGGCGAAAGCGCAAATCGAAACAAAAACGATGCAGTATCTTTATGCCAACGGAGATCAGCACGTGTTCATGGATACAAGCTCATATGAACAGCTTGAATTGAACGAAAACCAAATCGAAGAAGAATTAAAATATCTTTTGGAAAATATGTCTGTGCACATCATGATGTATCAGGCTGAAACGCTCGGTATTGAACTGCCGAACACAGTTGAGCTGAAAGTTGTTGAAACAGAGCCGGGAATTAAAGGCGACACGGCGTCGGGCGGCACAAAACCTGCCAAAACGGAAACAGGCCTTGTCGTAAACGTACCGTTCTTTGTGAACGAAGGCGATACGCTTGTTGTAAATACATCAGACGGCTCTTACGTGTCAAGAGCGTAGTCAAAGAAATTCAGAGTCTGCTCCTTTTACGGGGCAGGCTTTTTTTGCGTTTGAAACAGAATCTTTCTTCTATATGAAAATAGTGAGACTACTTCCGTCAGCTAGAGCATATAGTGTAACAAAATGCTTGAAGTTGGGGGATTGCAATGAAATTTTTGTTTGGTTCAATCAATTCTACTGTTTTAACGATGGCCGGTTTACGAGTTTTGTCCTCTCTCATTGAATTATCGGCGGCCATTATCATGCTTGTTACAAACGACATCAGAAAAGCGGTTGTGGTGAATAGTATTTTGGCAATCGTCGGCCCGCTGATCTTTATCATCACGATGACGATCGGCATTTATCAGATTGCCGGACAGCTTTCATATGCAAAATTGATTTTGATTTTCGCGGGGGTTGTGCTGATTCTAGCCGGTGTTCACAAATAGGGGTCCGGGTGTCATAAAGTCTGTCCCGGATCATACATTTTAAAGAAGCCAATCGGTAAAAAAGGAGGAGACTCTATTGAATGAAATTACAGAGGTTCTCCCTGAATTATTGAGAGATGCCATCTCCGCCGTGTCTGAAGAAACGCGCCGGGATACAGAGGAAATCAGAATCCGCGTCGGCAGGCCGGTTGAACTGATCCGAAAAGGACAACCTTTGTTTTTGTCATATATCTGTACGGCCGGCGACGCACAGCTGATCCTCAGCCGGCTCAGCAATTACAGTATGTACACGCTGGAAGAAGAGCTGAAAAAAGGATATATCACAATCAGAGGAGGCCACCGTGTGGGGCTCGCCGGAAGAGTCATCGTTGAAAACGGAGCTGTCAAAGGACTCCGGGATATTACTTCCTTTAATATTCGAATCGCCCGGGAGAAGCTTGGCATTGCAGAACCGCTCATCCCTTTCTTATGGAAAGAAAACTGGCTGAATACGCTGATCATCGGCCCTCCGCAAACGGGGAAAACGACTTTGCTTCGTGATTTGGCCCGGCTTTCAAGCACCGGATCGAAACGCATTCCGGCGAAAAAGACCGCTATTGTAGATGAACGCTCAGAAATTGCCGGCTGCCTGCGGGGCATTCCCCAGCACAGTTTCGGCCGCAGAGTGGATGTCCTTGACGCCTGTCCGAAGGCGGAAGGGCTAATGATGATGATCCGCTCTATGAGTCCAGATGTCATGATCGCGGATGAGATCGGGAGAATGGAAGACTCAAAAGCGCTGATGGAGGCGCTTCATGCCGGCGTAACCGTTATCGTATCCGCGCACGGATGGAATATGAAAGACTTGGTCAAAAGGCCGTCGCTTAAAATGCTTTGGGAGGAAAAAGTGTTTGACCGATATGTTGAGCTGTCAAGACGCCGCGGTCCGGGAACGATCAGCAGGATGTATGGAAAGGACGGGGAACCGGTTCCGCATGCTGAAAGCGTGATGACATGCTGAAGCTTTTGGGTGCCGTGTTCATTCTGACGGCGACGACATGGACGGGATTTGAGATCGCCAAAATCTATATTGAAAGGCCGAGACAGATCCGTCAGCTGCGCGCGGCGCTGCAATCGCTTGAAGCGGAAATTATGTTCGGGCATACGCCGCTGCACATAGCTTCGGGACAAATCGCCGCACAGCTTTCCAAGCCTGTATCGTCATTGTTCCAAGCTTTCAGCAGGAGGCTTGAGCAGGGAAGCGATTCCGCCAAAACAGCCTGGGAACAGAGCTTGAAACATAACTGGCCCTCCATGGCGATGAAAAAAAGCGAATACGATGTGCTGAAGCAATTCGGAGAGACGCTCGGGCTCCATGACCGCGTTTCTCAGCAGAAACATATCAAGCTTGCGCTTACACATTTGGAAGCGGCGGAAGCGGATGCCGGACGGGCGCAGGCGAAAAATGAAAAAATGGTGAAAAGTTTAGGGTTTTTAGCCGGACTGTTACTCATTCTTCTATTGATGTAAACATGAGGGGAGCAAACATAAAATGGGAGTCGACGTAAATGTCATTTTTCAAATCGCCGGAGTCGGTATCGTGGTTGCCTTTCTGCACACCATACTTGATCAAATGGGAAAAAAAGAATACGCCCAATGGGTGACGCTGCTTGGCTTTATCTATATTTTATTTATGGTGGCAACGATTGTCGATGACCTGTTCAAAAAGATCAAAGCTGTGTTTCTATTCCAAGGATAGGGGGGCTTACAGATTGAGATTGTTCAAATTGTAGGTTTAGGCCTGATCGCCACGTTTCTCTCCCTGATCGTAAAAGAACAGAAACCGACTTTCGCGTTTATGATTGTCGTCTTCAGCGGCTGCGTGATCTTTCTTTATCTCGTCGACCAGATTTACGACATTATCAGAATGATAGAAAAAATAGCCGTCAATGCAAATGTCAATATGGTCTATGTGGAAACCATTTTAAAAATTATCGGCATCGCCTACATCGCTGAATTCGGAGCACAGCTGACAAAAGATGCGGGCCAGGGAGCGATTGCTTCGAAAATAGAGCTGGCCGGGAAGATTTTGATCCTCGTGATGGCCGTGCCGATACTGACCGTTATTATTGAAACGATTCTCGGACTTATTCCTTCTTAATCATAAAGGGAAAGGGGGCGCAAAAAATGAAGCGCTTTCGGTGGGCGGGGGCTTTTTTGTTCATCCTCCTCTTAATTTTTCAGACTGAATGTGTACAAGCTGCCGGAACAGACGGTGCGGCGCAGGAAACCGCAGTTCACCAAGAAACGGCTGATGAAGTGGCGAAAAAGCAGGCCGAAGCGCTGAAAACAGAAGGCATCGGAAAGTTCTGGGACGACATTATGACAGAATACGGCGGCCTTCTGCCGGAAAGCCAAAAGGGAAGCATCATCGATTTTATTAACGGAGAAAAAACGTTCTCGCCTGAGGCGTGGCTGAAGGCCTTATTTTCCTATCTGTTTCATGAAGTGCTTGCAAACGGAAAACTTCTGGGAACTTTGATCCTTCTCACCATTTTTTGCGTCATTCTTCAGCTGCTGCAAAATGCGTTCCAGCAGAGCACCGTCAGCAAAGTGGCTTATGCGATTGTTTATATGGTACTGATTATTCTCGCTTTAAACAGCTTTCATGTTGCCGTCAATTATGCCAGTGAAGCGATTCAGACGATGACAAGCTTCATTCTCGCGCTGATCCCGCTTTTGCTCGCGCTTTTGGCATCTTCCGGGGGAGCCGTTTCCGCTGCCTTTTTTCACCCCGTTATTTTATTTCTGATGAATACGAGCGGCCTGCTCATTCAAAACATCGTCATGCCGCTTATCTTCCTGTCAGCGATTTTAAGCATCGTCAGCACGATGACAGATCAATATAAAGTCACACAGCTTGCCAATCTCCTCAGAAATATCGCGATCGGCGCGCTTGCCGTATTCCTCACCGTGTTTCTCGGCGTCATCTCCGTCCAGGGGGCTTCGGCTGCCGTGACAGACGGGATCACCCTCAGGACTGCAAAATTTATAACGGGCAATTTTATTCCCGTGCTCGGCCGGATGTTTACGGATGCGACCGATACGGTCATCAGCGCCTCACTCTTATTAAAAAACACTGTGGGAATCCTCGGTGTTGGAATTTTGATCTGCATCTCCGCATTTCCGGCAATCAAAGTGCTTTCTCTCGCTTTTATTTATAAGCTCGCGGCCGCCATTCTGCAGCCGCTCGGAGGCGGGCCCGTCATTACGTGTCTCGGCGTCATCAGCAGAAGCGTGCTCTATATTTTTGCGGCGCTCGCCATTGTCTCTCTCATGTTTTTCCTCAGCATCACAGTCATTATTACAGCAGGCAATCTCACCATGATGATGAAATAAAGGAGGCCCATTGGATATGAGCTTTTTAACAGAATGGCTGACAAGCATTATTTTGTTTATCTTATTTGCCATCGTCATCGACATGCTGCTGCCCAGCTCCAGTATGCAAAAATACGCAAAGATGGTTGTCAGCCTGCTGTTAATCATTGTCATGCTCAACCCGATATTCAAACTTTTCAAAACAGACCCGGAGATCATCTTCGATTATTTGACAAAACAAGAGCAATCTCAATCCGCTGACATAAAAAATCAAATCAAATCAGAAAAAAAAGAAATACAAGCATCAAACCGCGCATATGTTTTAGAAGAAATGGCTGTCCAACTAAAAAAGAAAGCGGAGGAGATGTTCAGTCATGACGAATACAAAATAGACGACATCCGCCTTACAGCGGAAGAACAGGTTCGTTCAGAAGAAGATGTAAAAACGATCAGCGTGTATATGGCCCCATCTTCTGAAAAAACCGTGCAAACCGTCGCACCGATCGACATCCGCACAGACCGCAAATACGAACCCGAAGGCGCAGCCGGCAAAAAGGAGGCCGCAGTCATCAAAGGAAAACTTGCGGATATATGGGAAATCGGCAGTGAGAAAATTACGGTTTATATGGAAGGCGGGGAGAAAAACGGCCATGAATAAAAACGGACTATGGACCATACTCAAAAAACAGCTGATGATCGGACAGGCGAAAGACGGAGAAAAACCAAAACTGACAAAATATCATTACTTTCTGTTCGTGTTTGTGCTCGGCGTATCTTTTATGCTGGTCAGCCAGATGTTCTCTTCACCGGAAAAAACCGGGAAGGGCGAAACGGCGCAGACCGTCATGTCCGGCCGTGCGGACGATAAGAGCGGGCAAAAAAGCGCACCCGTTTTTAAAGCATCAAAAGACAGCAGCGCCAAAAACACGATTGATGATTACGAGAGAGACTATGAAAACCAGCTGAAAGAGATCCTTGAAACGATTATCGGCGTGGAGGATGTATCAATAGTCGTAAACGTAGACGCCACATCTTTAAAAGTGTTTGAGAAAAATAAAACGAAAAAAGACACCACCACTGAAGAAACCGATAAAGAAGGCGGCAAAAGAAGCGTAACCGATCAAACCTCTGAAGAACAAATTGTCATGATTCGAAACGGGGATCAGGAAACCCCGGTCGTCGTCCAGACGAAAAAACCCGATATCCGCGGTGTACTCGTTGTCGCTCAAGGAGTGGACAACGTTCAAATAAAAAAAACCATCATTGATGCCGTCACAAGGGTGCTTGATGTTCCGAGCTACCGTGTAGCGGTTGCCCCTAAAAAAATCAAGGAGGATTCATAAATCATGCTGAAAAAACAAACGGTTTGGCTTTTAACAATGCTCAGTCTCGTCGTGGTATTAAGTGTTTATTATATTATGTCTCCGGAAAGCAAAAATGCCGTGCAGATGAAAACCGAAAAAAGCAGCGGGGAAATCGCCACAGAAAAAACGCCGGCTCCTAAAACGGAAGAAAAGAGCGAAAGCGGCACAGAAAAAGAAGACGGAACAAAAGGAATGAAAGATTCTAAAGGCACAAAAGAGGATAAAGAAACGTCAGCCGAAGCATCGGAAAAAGACGGATCGGTCGCCACAGAAACAGCTGATGAAAATTTATTTACCGCATACCGCATGGAACTTGAAGACGCGAGAAGCAAAGAAAGAGAACAGTTAAACAGCATCGTTTCAAGCGATGATGCGACAGCAAAAGAAAAAAGCGAAGCCTACGATAAAATGACGGCGCTCGGCAAAGCGGAAGGGACAGAAAAACAGCTGGAAACGCTCATTAAAACGCAAGGCTACAAAGATGCGCTCGTGGATGCTGAAGGTGACAAAATCAACATTACGGTCATGTCTGACAAACATTCAAACGCAAAAGCTTCCGCCATCATTGACCTGGTGGAAAAAGAAATCAAGAATATGAAAGACGTCGCCGTTACGTTTGAACCGACAAAATAAGAGCCTGAACCGCCCGCACCCGCTGCGGGCTTTTTTGCTGTCATTTTAGATCAGTGTTGAATTTACACAACCGCTCCTGTAAGATAAACATAGTATGTACTTTTAGTAGCAACCCATAAATTTCTATTTTTTATACATAGGAGTGGAACTGATGTTAAAAATCAACGAAATTCATGAACTGATAAAAAGAATCGATGAATCTTCCATTGACGAATTTGTTTACGAGATGGAAGGCGTAAGTCTGAAGCTGAAAAAAAATGAAGCGCCGGCAGTGAATATAACGGGACAAGCCCCAGCTGTTCCCGCCGCTTACGCACCTGCTCCGCAGGCTGCAAAACCGGAAGCGCGCGAAGCCGATCCTGTTCAGGAAGCGCCGAAACAAGATGAAAACCTGCACAAAATTACGTCTCCGATGGTCGGAACGTTTTATGCTTCTTCATCGCCGGAAGCCGGCCCTTACGTAAACCAAGGTTCAAAAGTGAACGAAAATACAGTGGTTTGTATCGTAGAAGCAATGAAACTCTTTAACGAGATTGAAGCGGAAGTAAAAGGAGAAATCGTTGAAGTGTTAGTTGAAAACGGCCAGCTGGTCGAATACGGACAACCTCTATTTCTTGTAAAAGCTGAGTAAGGAGACCTGCTATTATGATTAAAAAGCTATTGATCGCCAACCGAGGAGAAATTGCCGTCAGAATCATCCGGGCCTGCAAAGAGCTTGGCATTGAAACTGTAGCCGTTTATTCTGAGGCAGATAAAGAGGCCCTGCATGTCCAAATGGCCGATGAGGCTTTTTGTATCGGGCCGAAAACATCAAAAGAGAGCTATTTAAATGTAACGAACATCGTCAGCGTCGCAAAGCTGACCGGTACGGATGCGATTCATCCGGGATACGGATTCTTAGCTGAAAACGCCGATTTTGCCGAGCTGTGCGAGGAATTAAACGTGACGTTTGTCGGCCCTTCGGCTGACGCCATTTCGAAGATGGGGACAAAAGATATCGCACGTGACACGATGCAGCAGGCAGGCGTGCCGATTGTGCCCGGTTCAAAAGGAATCATAAAAAATACCGAAGAAGCGGTTTCGCTTGCGGGTGAAATTGGGTATCCTGTGATTATAAAAGCCACTGCGGGCGGAGGCGGAAAAGGCATCCGGGTCGCACGCACAGAAGAAGAGATGATTAAAGGCATCGAAATCACCCAGCAGGAGGCCGCTACGGCATTCGGAAATCCGGGTGTGTACATCGAGAAGTACATAGAAGATTTCCGCCATGTTGAAATTCAGGTGCTTGCCGATAATTACGGAAACACGATCCATCTTGGAGAGCGTGACTGTTCTATCCAAAGACGTCTGCAAAAACTTCTTGAAGAGTCGCCGTCACCTGCGCTTGATTCTGAAATCAGAGAGCAGATGGGTGAAGCAGCGGTAAAAGCAGCGAAGGCTGTCGGTTACACGGGAGCCGGTACAGTAGAGTTCATTTATGACTACAGAGAACAGCGCTATTACTTCATGGAGATGAACACGCGTATTCAAGTAGAGCACCCTGTCACAGAAATGGTGACGGGAACGGATCTGATCAAAGAACAGATCAAAGTGGCATCCGGACAGGAGCTCTCGCTCAGACAGGAAGACGTTGAATTTAACGGCTGGGCAATTGAATGCCGCATCAATGCTGAAAATCCTGCGAAAAACTTCATGCCTTCACCTGGTAAGATTAACATGTACCTGCCGCCGGGCGGACTCGGCGTGCGCGTGGATTCAGCCGCATATCCGGGCTATTCGATCCCGCCGTACTATGACAGCATGATTGCCAAAGTCATCACATACGGAACAACGCGTGATGAGGCGGTCGCACGGATGAAACGCGCACTGAGCGAATTTGTGATTGAAGGTATTGAAACAACGATTCCGTTCCATCTGAAACTGCTTGAACATGAAACATTTGTCAGCGGAGAGTTTAATACAAAGTTTTTAGAAACATATGATGTAATGGGCTCATAATTTTTGCGGGAGGTGAATTGAATGGAAGACAACAGTGTGCTTAAAATGGATCATGATGAGGGTCATTTAGGCAAAGTTGAAATTGCTCCTGAAGTCATTGAAGTCATTGCCGGCATCGCCGCTTCCGAGGTTGAAGGAATAGCTGAAATGCGCGGCAATTTCGCCACGGGCGTCGTAGAACGCTTCGGCAAAATCAATCACGGCAAAGGCGTAAAGGTCGATTTAGCCGATGACGGGATTACCATTGACGTCTATTGCGTCGTTCAATTCGGGATTTCGATCCCGAAAGTGGCGGCAAGCGTTCAGGAGAATATCCGCCAAACCTTATTAAATATGACGTCTCTGACCATCAATGAAATCAATATTCATATCGTCGGCATTCAATTTGACACGAAAGCCCAAGAAGTCGAAATCGACGAAGAAATGTAATGAGCGTATAAAAACCAAGGGGATGGGCAGCCCTTTGGTTTTTTATACGTTTCCCTTCTTTTCAGGCATGAAGAAAGCCGGCTTACAAACGGCAGCCGAGTTTCTTCATGCTGTGAAATCCGAATGAAATTCAAAGGGTTTGTGAAAACATTCGGTATTAGGGTGAAAAAACCTAAATTTCGACATGCGATTGGGAAAAAAATATGTTATGATCTCTTTAGGCTTAACGACAAGCGGATAAAGCGGATCTGAAGGAGAAAGAAAATGAAAAGAAGAACAGCTAGAGAAAAAGCTTTGCAGGCACTTTTTCAGATTGATGTCAGCGATATTGCACCGAACGAGGCCATCGAGCACGCGCTTGATGGCGGAAAAACAGATGACTTCTTTGAACAGCTGGTGTACGGAGTGCTTGAACATCAGGTGCAGCTTGATGAAATGATTTCCGGCCATCTCGTCAATTGGAAGCTTGACCGGATTGCAAACGTAGACCGCGCGATCCTCCGTCTGGCGGTGTATGAAATGGTTTATACTGACGACATTCCTGCTAACGTGTCATTAAACGAAGCCATCGAGCTGGCAAAACGGTTCGGCGACGATAAAGCTGCAAAATTCGTAAACGGGGTTCTTTCTAACATCAAAACTGATATTGAATCATAGGAGGAAAGAAAATGACTGCAACAATCATCGACGGAAAAGAAACGGCTAAAGAAAAACGCGAACAATTGGCAAAAGAAGTAGAAGAGCTGAAAGCACAAGGCGTAGTGCCGGGCTTGGCGGTCATTTTAATCGGCGACGATCCCGCCTCTGTTTCATATGTGACAGGCAAGAAAAAAGCCGCTGAAACAATGGGAATGAAGTTTAAGCTTGACCGCTTTGACTCAAGCTTAACCGAAGCGGAGCTTTTAACAGTGATTGATGAGTACAATCAAAATCCGGAATTTCACGGCATTCTCGTCCAGCTGCCGCTCCCGGATCATATTTCTGAAAAAGCCGTCATCGAGCGGATCTCCCCTGATAAGGATGTTGATGGTTTCCACCCTCTCAACGTCGGGAAAATGCTGCTTGGAGAAGATACATTTCTGCCTTGCACACCGCACGGAATTGTCGAGTTATTGAAAAAGACGAACGTAGATCTTTCCGGCAAAGAAGTTGTTGTAGTCGGACGAAGCAATATTGTCGGTAAACCGGTCGGCCAGCTGCTGCTGAACGAAAATGCGACCGTCACATATTGCCATTCCCGTACAAAAAATATGTCTGAGCATACGAAAAAAGCAGATATTCTTGTGGTTGCGGTCGGTAAAGCGAACTTCATCACAGCTGATCAAATCAAAGAGGGCGCCATTGTCATTGATGTCGGCGTCAACCGTCTCGAAAGCGGAAAACTCTGCGGAGACGTTCAGTTTGATGAAGCGAAAGAAAAAGCATCTTTCATTACGCCGGTCCCGGGCGGAGTAGGTCCGATGACCATCACGATGCTTGCGCATAATACTGTTAAATCTGCCAGACGTACGTTATCATAGATAACCGGAGACAGTCACAAAAAGTGTGACAATGAGCAC
The DNA here is from genome assembly GCF_057836745.1 of Bacillus sp. BACIII. Classification (NCBI taxonomy): domain Bacteria; kingdom Bacillati; phylum Bacillota; class Bacilli; order Caryophanales; family Bacillaceae; genus Bacillus; species Bacillus sp. BACIII. Next base: position 596,412 of record NZ_CM174437.1, read on the forward strand.
GATACCCGCTTCTTAAGGCTCCTTTCAGCCAGAGCGGGTTTTCTTAGTTTAGGGCAAGAAGCCTTTATGAAAGGAGTGCAGGATGTGAGTGAAGCGGCATATGTCACGGTTTCCGCACTGACCAAATATATTAAACGAAAATTCGATGTAGACCCTCATCTTGAAGACATTTGGATTAAAGGTGAGCTGTCCAACGTTAAAATCCATACAAGAGGCCACATCTATTTTACTTTAAAAGATGAACATGCCCGCATGCAGGCCGTCATGTTTCAAAGGCAAAGTTCAAGGCTTGCGTTTAAGCCTGAGGACGGAATGAAGGTCATCGTAAGAGGCGGCATCTCCGTCTATGAACCGAGCGGAAGCTATCAGCTGTACGCGAAAGAAATGCAGCCGGACGGTGTTGGGGCGCTTTACTTAGCCTATGAAGAATTAAAGAAAAAACTCGCCGGCGAAGGGTTGTTTGATGACCGGCATAAGCAGGCCATCCCCGCTTTTCCAGCCACGATCGGGGTTGTCACGTCACCGACGGGAGCGGCCGTCAGAGACGTCATTACCACACTCAAAAGAAGATACCCTCTGGTGAAAGTCATTGTGCTTCCCGCGCTCGTTCAGGGTGAAAACGCCAGCAGATCGATTGTGAAGCGCATTGAAGAAGCCAATTCGCAAAAGATGTGTGACGTTCTGATCGTCGGAAGGGGAGGGGGCTCGATCGAAGAATTGTGGGCGTTTAACGAAGAAATCGTTGCCCGGGCGATTTTTGCTTCCGCCATTCCGGTTATATCGGCCGTCGGACATGAAACAGATTTTACAATCAGTGATTTCGTCGCGGATATCCGGGCTGCAACGCCGACGGGAGCGGCAGAAATCGCCGTTCCTCACACGACGGACTTAATGGAACGGGCAAAAACGGCGGAAGTCCGCCTGACAAGAGCGATGCAGCAGCATATCGGCAAGAAAAAAGAACGGGTTCAATCGCTCCAGTCATCTTACGCATTCCGTTTTCCGAAACGATTGTATACCCAAAAAGAACAGCAGTTTGACCTTTTGTATCAGCAATTCCAAGCACAGCTCACAGAGCTTACGGAGCGGAAAGAAAGGCAGCTGGAGCGGAATACGTACAGATTAACGGCGCTTCACCCTGAAACCCAGCTGAAACAGGCGAAAAAACGGTACGAAGAGCGATCAAATCAGCTGACGCGGAGCATGAATGTCCAGCTGAAGCAGCTTCATTCGCAGTTTCAGACGGTTCTTGGTAAACTGAATGCATTAAGTCCCCTTCAAGTTATGGAGAGAGGATACAGTCTGGCCTATAAAGACAAAGAGCTGATCAAAAGCGTTGATCAAGTGGAACAACATGATACGCTTGAAGTAAAGATGACAGACGGCGTTTTGACGTGTGAAGTATTGCAAAAGAGAGGCGAACGATAATGACAGAAACCAAAAAAAGTGAAGAGCTGACATTTGAAGAGGCGATGAAAGGCCTTGAAGGCATTGTCGCAAAGCTTGAAGAAGGCGACGTGCCGCTGGAGCAGGCGATTAATTATTTTCAGGAAGGAATGGCCCTTTCAAAAATGTGCCATGAAAAGCTTCAGCATGTCGAAAAACAAATGGACTTTATTTTAAAAGATAACGGAGAACTTGCGCCTTTCAGCGTTCAGGAGGAAGACGAAGGTGACAAATAAACTGGACGCATTTTTAGCATCGCGCAAACAACTGATTGAGCGGCATCTTTCCTTGTATACAGAACGGCTCGCCATGCCGGAAACCCTCAAAAAATCTATGCTGTATTCTTTGGAAGCGGGCGGAAAGAGGCTGCGCCCCCTCGTTGTCTTAGCCGTTTTGAATGCTTACGGAAAAGATGAAAAAGACGGGATTCCGGTCGGATGCGCTGTTGAAATGATTCATACGTATTCCTTAATCCATGATGATCTGCCTTGCATGGACGATGATGATTTGCGCCGGGGAAAGCCGACAAACCATAAAGTCTTCGGAGAAGCGGCAGCTGTATTGGCCGGAGACGGACTTCTGACAGAAAGCTTTAAATTAATCACATCACACGTGTCTGACGCGGTTTCAGCGGAAAAACGGCTCCGCCTCGTCGAGGAGCTGATCAAAGCGGCAGGAACGGAAGGAATGGTCGGCGGGCAGGCTGCCGACATGGAAGCGGAACAAAAGCAGGTAACGCTTGAGGAGCTGGAATCCATCCATGAGCGGAAAACGGCCAAGCTCCTCGGCTTTTCCGTGACGGCAGGCGCTATTTTGGCAGATGCGCCGGAGGATGAAATCGAAAAGCTTCGTCTGTTCAGCAGCCATATCGGCATCGGATTTCAAATCAGAGACGACATCCTTGATATTGAAGGGCATGAGGAGAAGATCGGCAAACCGGTCGGTTCAGACACGACGAATGAAAAGTCAACGTATCCGTCGCTTTTAACGCTTGAAGGTGCGAAAGAGAAGCTTTCGTATCATATCAGCGAGGCGAAACGGATCATCAGCGGCCTAGCTCTTCAGAAAGAACTGCTGCATGACCTCTGCGATTTAATAGCGGCGAGAGATCATTAAAACGATCCTGATTTGAAGGGGCTGCCGCTCCTATGGTAAAATGTAAGCAGTTTCGATGAAAATAAAAAGAGAGTCTTTTTCTTTTTTCAAAAAGACACTGTTTAATTTGCAGAAATTCATGCTGAAAGTGAGTTGATCCGCTTTGGATCTTTTATCAATACAGGACCCGTCATTTCTTAAAAAGATGTCAATTGAACAGCTGGAAGAGCTGGGTGAGGAAATCCGCAATTTTCTCATCACATCGCTGTCTGCCTCAGGCGGCCATATCGGGCCGAACCTCGGGGTTGTCGAGCTGACGATTGCGCTTCACAAAGAATTTGACAGTCCGAAAGATAAATTTTTATGGGATGTCGGACATCAGTCCTATGTTCATAAACTGTTAACCGGACGCGGCAAGGAGTTTGAAACCTTGCGCCAATATAAAGGGCTTTGCGGTTTCCCGAAACGCAGCGAAAGCGAACATGACGTATGGGAAACAGGCCACAGCTCAACATCGCTCTCCGGCGCGATGGGAATGGCTGCCGCCCGCGATATTAAAGGGACGAAAGAATATATCATTCCGATTATCGGGGATGGGGCTTTAACCGGAGGAATGGCGCTTGAAGCACTGAACCATATCGGTGATGAGAAAAAAGATATGATTGTCATCCTGAATGATAATGAGATGAGCATTGCGCCGAATGTCGGGGCGATTCATTCTATGCTCGGCCGGCTTCGCACGGCCGGCAAGTATCAATGGGTAAAAGACGAGCTGGAATATTTATTTAAGCGCATCCCGGCCGTCGGCGGAAAATTGGCCGCCACGGCTGAGCGGATAAAAGACAGCTTAAAATATATGCTTGTGTCAGGCATGTTTTTTGAAGAGCTGGGCTTTACGTATTTAGGCCCGGTAGACGGTCATTCCTACCACGAGCTGTTTGAAAACCTGCAATACGCCAAAAAAACAAAAGGCCCTGTCCTTTTACATGTCATCACGAAAAAGGGCAAAGGCTATAAACCGGCAGAGACGGACACAATCGGGACATGGCACGGGACCGGCCCGTACAAAATCAATACGGGTGATTTCGTCAAGCCGAAAGCCGCGGCGCCTTCATGGAGCGGGCTCGTCAGCGGCACCGTCCAGGAGCTGGCGCGCGAGGATGACAGAATTGTCGCGATTACACCGGCCATGCCGGTCGGTTCTAAGCTGGAAGGGTTTGCGAAAGAATTTCCAGAGCGCATGTTTGATGTCGGAATCGCAGAACAGCATGCGGCGACGATGGCCGCGGGAATGGCGCTTCAAGGCATGAAGCCGTTTCTCGCGATCTATTCGACCTTTTTGCAGCGGGCGTATGATCAGATCGTCCATGACATCTGCCGTCAAAACGCGAATGTATTTATCGGCATTGACCGCGCGGGTTTAGTCGGCGCTGACGGGGAGACGCATCAAGGCGTCTTTGACATTGCCTTTTTGCGTCATATACCGAACCTCGTTTTAATGATGCCGAAGGATGAAAATGAAGGCCGCCATATGGTCAATACAGCTCTTGCTTATGAGGAGGGTCCGATCGCGATGCGCTTCCCGCGCGGAAACGGGCTCGGCGTAAAGATGGATAAAGAGCTGAAAACCATTCCGATCGGAACATGGGAAGTGCTCCGTCCCGGAAAAGACGCGGTCATTTTAACATTCGGTACGACCATTGAAATGGCGCTGGAAGCGGCTGAAGAACTGCAAAAAGAAGGCCTGTCCGTGCGTGTCGTGAATGCGCGGTTCATAAAACCGATTGATAAACAAATGATGAAGGCGATTCTTAATGAAGGTCTGCCGATTTTAACGATTGAAGAAGCCGTGCTTGAAGGCGGATTCGGAAGCACGATTCTTGAATTCGCTCATGACCTCGGCATGTATCATACGCCGATTGACAGAATGGGCATTCCTGACCGGTTCATTGAGCACGGAAGCGTAACCGCGCTGCTTGAAGAAATCGGTCTCACAAAGGCTGAGGTTATGAACCGGATTAAACTGCTGATGCCGCCGAAGACACATAAAGGAATTGGATCATGACAGCAAAAAAAGAACGATTAGATGTACTTCTTGTAGAAAAAGGCCTTGCGGAAACGCGGGAAAAAGCGAAACGCGCCATTATGGCGGGCATCGTATACTCAAATGAAAACCGATTGGACAAACCGGGTGAAAAAATCGCCCGGGATCTTCCGTTAACGGTAAAAGGAAACCCTCTTAAATACGTCAGCAGAGGCGGATTAAAGCTTGAGAAAGCTCTTGAGGTGTTTCCCGTCTCAGTAAAAGGCAAAACAATGATTGATATCGGCTCGTCTACTGGAGGATTTACAGATTGCGCCCTTCAAAACGGCGCCGAACGTTCCTATGCAGTAGATGTCGGCTATAATCAGCTCGCTTGGAAGCTGAGAAAGGACGAGAGGGTCGTCGTCATGGAACGGACGAATTTCCGCTATTCCGAGCCTTCCGATTTCACTGAGGGTCTGCCGGAATTCGCGACGATTGATGTTTCTTTCATCTCACTCCGTCTTATTCTGCCGGTTTTAAAAACGCTGCTTGTGCCGGGAAGCGATTGTATCGCCCTGGTGAAGCCGCAATTTGAAGCCGGGCGTGAATCAGTCGGAAAAAAAGGCATTGTCAGAGATCCCGGCGTTCATGCTGACGTTCTCCGCCGTATGAATCAGTTTGCCGCTTCTGAAGGATATACAGTGAAAGGACTGTCCTTCTCACCGATTACAGGGGGAGACGGCAATATCGAGTTTCTGCTTCATTTGAAGTGGGAGGGAGAAGACGGAAACGGCGCTGAACTGCCGGAAGAAGATATTCTCCGTACCGTCCGTGAAGCACATGAAACATTAAAAGCCAAAAAGACAGATGTACCGGAATAATAGGGGGCTATTATTCCTTTTTTCTGCCATCATGTACTTTTTATCAAGAAGCGGTTAACATAATGACAAGAACAGCTTGAAAACAGAGGTGCTTACATGACAAAAGGCCAAAGGCATATAAAAATCAGAGAGCTTATTACAAGCCATGAGATTGAAACGCAGGATGACTTAGTTGACATGCTGAGAGAAGAAGGGTATAAGGTAACCCAGGCGACTGTTTCCAGGGACATTAAAGAACTGCATCTCGTAAAGGTGCCGACCAATAACGGTTCCTACAAATACAGCCTGCCGGCGGATCAGCGGTTCAACCCGCTGTCAAAACTGAAGCGTTCATTAATGGATGCGTTCGTAAAAATTGACTCAGCAAGCCACATGATCGTATTAAAAACGATGCCGGGGAATGCGCAGGCAATCGGCGCTTTGATGGATAATCTCGAATGGGAAGAAATCATGGGCACGATCTGCGGAGATGACACAATTTTAATCATCTGCAGGACGCCTGAAGATACGGAGGGCGTTCAAAGCCGTCTTTTGGAGCTGCTGTAGCGTAATTATCAGATAAAAGGTGGAATGCTGTTTGTTAGCTGAACTATCAATAAAAAACTTTGCCATTATAGAGGAACTGACGATTTCGTTTGAACGGGGGCTCACCGTCCTGACGGGAGAAACAGGGGCCGGCAAGTCAATTATTATAGACGCCGTTTCCCTGTTAGTCGGCGGCCGCGGGTCGTCTGAATTTGTCCGTTACGGTGAAACAAAGGCCGAGCTTGAAGGACTGTTTCTTTTGGACAGCGGCCATCCCGTTTTTGAGGTGTGCCGTGAGCAGGGAATAGACGCATCTGACGACATGATTGTCATGAGAAGAGACATTAATGCCGGGGGAAAAAGCGTCTGCCGTGTCAACGGTAAATTAGTAACGATTGCGGCTTTGAGGGAGATCGGCAGACTTTTATTAGATATTCACGGGCAGCATGACAACCAGCTGTTAATGGAAGATGACAAGCATTTAGAGCTTTTGGATAAATTTGCAGGTGCTGAGGCCGAATCAGCGCTTCAGGCATACCAAGAAGGCTACGACCGTTATATGAAGCTGCTCAAAAAAGTGAAGAAGCTGTCGGAAAGCGAACAGGAAATGGCGCATCGGTTAGATCTGATCCAATTTCAGCTTGAAGAAATCGAATCAGCGAAGCTTGAATTGAATGAAGACGAGCTTCTTCAAGAAGAGCGGAAGCAGATATCCAACTTTGAAAAAATTTATGAATCATTGCAAAATGCCTATAATGCGCTCCGCAGCGAACAGGGGGGGCTTGACTGGGTCGGAATGGCCTCTGCCCAGCTTGAAGACATTTCGGATATCAATGAACCGCTGCAAAAGCTGTCAGAAAGTGTGTCAAGTTCCTATTATCTGCTGGAGGATGCAACCTTTCAAATGCGCAATCTGCTGGATGATCTGGAGTATGACCCGGAACGGCTGAATTTTATTGAAACCCGTTTAAACGAGATTAAACAGCTGAAGCGTAAATACGGAGCGACGGTCGAAGACATTCTGGAATACGGCTCCAAAATAGAAGAGGAAATTGATCAAATCGAAAACCGCGACAGCCACCTTGAAGCGCTGAAGAAGGAGCTGGAGTCCGTCGGCAAAGATGTGGCCGTAGAAGCCGCCAATTTATCAAAAATCAGAAAAGCCTGGGCTAAAAAACTGGCGGAAGCAATTCATCAGGAATTAAAAAGCCTGTATATGGGCAAATCAACGTTTGATGCGGAATTCCTCGTGAAAACCGATCCGTCTGCCAGTGAAGCGCCGGTTGTCAACGGCCAGCCCGTGCAGCTTACCCAAAAGGGGATTGACCTTGTGAAATTTTTAATTTCAACGAACACCGGTGAGCCCTTAAAACCGCTGTCAAAGGTCGCATCCGGCGGCGAACTTTCAAGGGTGATGCTGGCGCTGAAGAGTATTTTTTCTTCTCAGCAGGATGTCACCTCCATCATCTTTGATGAAGTGGACACCGGCGTAAGCGGGCGGGTTGCCCAAGCCATCGCGGAAAAAATCCATAAAGTATCGACCGGTTCACAGGTGCTCTGCATTACACACCTGCCGCAGGTTGCCGCTATGGCGGATACGCACCTTTTGATCGCAAAAGAATTCAAAGACGGACGGACGACAACGCATGTCACGCCGCTTTCCAAGCAGGATAAGGTAGCGGAAATCGGCCGCATGATTGCGGGGGTTGAAGTGACCGATCTGACAAAACGGCATGCGCAAGAGCTTTTAAAACAGGCCGGACAGGTAAAATCGACAGGATAAGCTGCTGATACAGGCAGCTTATTTTTTTGTTCCATTTCTCTAACAGTGTATCCAATGTTTTTCTTCGTATGCCGGTTATAAATCAAGCGCAGGAAGGCAAAAGTATAGAGGTAGCAGAAAAAGAAAGTGGTGTGGGATAGGAGCGAGGAGAGTGAAGGAATGAATGCACGATAACATGAGGAAAGCAATAGGTGTAATTCTCCTTGTTTCTTTACTAAGTGTAGGCTTTTTTAAACCATTTAAAGAATATTTACTGATACCGTCAGAAATGAGCGTCTTTGAAAACCAGACACAAGCCGTTCCGGTCAATGCATCAATAAGCGCTGAAAAGGGCGAATTATCAGAAGCCTTTACGCTGAAAGAAGAGCACGGTCATGCAAACATAACAGGGCAAAAACAAGGCCGGTCAGAAGTAGTATATGATCTTGCCGGGTTCCCCATTAAAAAAACGAAAGTGCATGTCCTTCCTGAATTGAAGGTCATTCCGGGCGGACAGTCCATCGGTGTAAAACTGCATTCAGTCGGTGTTTTGGTCGTCGGCTTTCACCAGGTGATGACAAAGGATGGGAAAAAGTCTCCGGGAGAACAAGCGGGAATTGAATCTGGCGACATCATTATTAAAATGAACGGACATAAAATTGAAAAAATGAGCGACATCGCCCCGTTTATTCAAAAAGCGGGTAAGACCGGGGAATCTTTGGATTTATTGGTGAAACGCGATAAGCAAAAAATCAAGACAAAGCTGATTCCGACAAAGGACGAAGCTGAGGGAAAATATCGAATCGGCCTTTATATCCGTGATTCGGCAGCCGGCATCGGCACGATGACATTTTTTGAACCGAAAACAAAAAAATACGGCGCATTGGGCCACGTCATTTCTGATATGGATACGAAAAAACCGATTGTTGTGGAAGACGGCGAAATCGTCCGTTCAACTGTAACATCAATTGAAAAAGGAAAAGGCGGCAATCCCGGCGAAAAACTGGCAAGGTTTTCGTCAGAACGGAAAACGATCGGCGATATTAACCGCAACAGTCCGTTCGGCATTTTCGGGAAACTGCATCAGCCGATTAAAAACAACATCTCAGACAAAGCGCTTCCGATTGCTTTGTCAAATGAAGTAAAAAAAGGACCGGCGCAAATGCTGACGGTTATTGAAAACGATAAAGTAGAGACATTTGATATTGAAATCGTCAGCACCACTCCGCAAAAATTCCCGGCGACTAAGGGAATGGTGTTAAAAGTGACCGATCCGAAACTGCTGAAAAAAACCGGCGGAATCGTTCAGGGAATGAGCGGAAGCCCGATCATCCAAAACGGGAAGGTCGTCGGAGCCGTAACCCACGTGTTTGTCAATGATCCGACAAGCGGCTACGGCGTTCATATCGAATGGATGCTATCTGAAGCGGGTGTTGATGTTTATGGAAAAGACAAAGCAAGCTGACTGCCGGATCATCCGGCAGTTTTTTTATGTGCGCGTTCTTCACTTCTTTCCAGGATTCATGTAAAATAAGACATGAAGATTTTTCGACAAATTCACGTTTCCTGATTTGTCAAACTTAATTTTTAGTCGAAAAACCTAGAAAATGCTAGAAAAACAAAGATATACCACTATTATTGGTAAATATGGATTTTTTAAAAGGGGAAGTAGTGGTTTTGTCGAATGTATCATGTAGCAGTCAAATAGGTTGTGTCCTGTTAATACATTGGGGGAGGAAGAAACGTGGAGAAAATTAAAGTTTGTGTTGCTGATGATAATCGAGAGCTTGTAAGCCTGTTGAGTGAATATATAGAGGGACAGGATGATATGGAAGTAATCGGCGTTGCTTATAACGGACAGGAATGTCTTTCTTTGTTTAAAGATAAAAATCCCGATGTGCTCGTTTTAGATATTATTATGCCGCATCTGGACGGACTTGCGGTTTTGGAGCGGCTCCGTGAATCAGAGCTTGAGAAACAGCCGAACGTTATCATGCTGACGGCATTCGGTCAGGAAGACGTTACGAAAAAAGCCGTCGATTTAGGCGCGTCCTATTTCATCCTGAAGCCGTTTGATATGGAAAACCTTGTCGGCCATATCCGCCAGGTAAGCGGAAATGTCAGCAGCGTCACACACCGTGCGCCGTCTGCACAAAGCAGCATCATCCGCAGCCAGCCGGAGCCGAAACGGAAAAATCTCGATGCCAGCATTACAAGCATTATCCATGAGATCGGTGTGCCTGCCCATATTAAAGGCTATCTTTATTTGCGGGAAGCCATTTCCATGGTGTACAACGATATTGAACTCCTCGGCAGCATCACAAAAGTCCTTTATCCCGACATCGCCAAAAAATTCAACACGACCGCAAGCCGTGTAGAACGGGCCATCCGCCACGCGATTGAAGTCGCTTGGAGCAGGGGAAATATTGATTCCATTTCTTCACTGTTCGGGTATACCGTAAGCATGACAAAAGCAAAACCAACCAACTCAGAATTCATTGCGATGGTTGCTGATAAGCTGAGATTGGAGCATAAAGCTTCGTAACGCAAGCTTTATGGCAAGATGACGTTTTACGCCTTCTTTTCCGTGCATGAATGCGGAAGAGAAGGCGTTTTGAGTTTTTGATGACGAAGATCCCTCCGGCCCGAGGAACCTTGATGCCGCATAAAAGCGGGATTTACGGCATCTACACATATAACACGGGAGCTGATACTTTGATGATTTCGCCGTCTCTGATATAAAAGCGGGGGACGCGGCGGCTTAACACAGATACGACTTCGTAGTTAATCGTACCGAGCATTTCGGCAATTTCATCAACGGAAATCTCGGCTCCTTTTTGTTTGCCGTAAATGACGACTTCTTCACCTTGTTTGCCCTCACTATCACCCAAACTGACCATAATCATATCCATCGTCACTCTCCCCGCCACCGGCACTCTTCTGCCGCGGTGAAGAATAAACCCGCGGTTGGAAAGGGCGCGCGAGTAGCCGTCAGCATAGCCGATCGGAATTGTCGCAATGATTTCACCCGGTTCAGCGATATATGTGGCGCCATAACTGACGGTCCGGGGCTCTGTCACCATGGCTTTCACATAAGCGATACGCGCCTTTAAGCTGAGTGCGGGCGTGAGATCTACGAGGTTCAGCTCCTTAATATAAGCGGACGGGTATAATCCATATAAACCGATGCCTAAACGGATCATATCGGCGCTGAATTCGGGAAAAGCGATAGCGGCGGCTGTGTTGCACATATGGACAGTAGGCAGCGGGATGTCTTGATTTTTTAAAAAGCGGAGAAAGCTGATGAACTTTTCATGCTGCAGCATTGTCAATTCAGTATCAGGTTCATCCGCTGTTGAAAAATGGGTAAAGATCCCGTCCCACGACAGGTATGTACTCGACTTGAGCGCTTTTACAACTGCTAAAAGGTCTTCTTCTGTGCGTACACCCAGCCGGCCCATTCCGGTATCCACATTGATATGAATGGACAGCCGTTTCGAATCAGCTTCTTTTTCCAATATCTGATTTGCTTTTTTGACCCAGCTGACTTGAAACGCTGATAATGTTATATTCCAAACGGCAGATTTTTTCACACAGCTGAGAGCTGTAAAGCCGAGCACAAGGATAGGTGCTTTAATTCCCGCTCTCCGTAACACAATTCCCTCTTCAACGCTGGCAACTGCGAGCTCGCTCGCGCCGCTTTCCAGTGCCTGCCGCGCTACTTCCACAGAGCCGTGGCCATAGGCATTTGCTTTTACGACGGCCATAATCTTCGACTTCTTCGGAATATGGCGGCGGATCGCCCGTACATTCTTTTTGATCGCATCAAGGTCAACTTCAATCCAAACTTCCCGGCAAAGTTTTTTCATCGCGATTCCTTCTTTCCGTGATGAGATTCAGTACTGACGTGTTTTCATGCTTTCAATCTGCATTTTATTCACACTGATCTGAAATCATTCAAAACATGAGAAGGTGACCGCTGATGTTTAAAATCGAGTTTTCGGGAAATCAGTGCGCCTGCTTTAATTATGCAGTAAGGGCTGCATGGCAGCCCTTAAATTGACTTCACAATATTCTGATCTGAAAATTGGTGTTCAAACATTTTGGACTGGCTTACAGCATTGTTTTGAATGACAATGCCGATATTTCCCCCTCCGGCACCGAAAACGGTTTTTGATGCAGTCAGCGGACTGATGGATATGGCGCCGCCAACATTGACAACTCCGTTTCCTGATACGTTGTTTATCGTAATCGGGCAACCGCTCATTCTATTTTTTCTCCTTTCTCTCACAATCTACTATCTATATGTACGCTGTAATGTGAAATAAGATTAAACAAAACGGCAAAAAAAAACCGGCTGCTGTGAGCCGGAAAGGGAGGGAAATACAGATATCATAGTGTTTTCGTTACATTTTGATCAGAGAATTGCGAGTTTAGAGATTGAGACGTGCTGGATTGGTTTAATTGCAGAACAATCCCTGTATTTCCTCCTCCTGAGCCGTAGACGGTTTTTGATACGGTTAAAGGGCTTATCGAAAACGCACCGCCGACATTGACAACCCCGTTTCCGGAAAGACTGTTAATCGTAATAGGAAAACCAGCCATCATATACGGTCTCCTTTCTATTAATCTATTTACTATATGTACGCTGCGTATCAGAAATAGGAGTAAACAAAGCGGCAAAAAGTTATGAAACAAAAAAACTGCCGGACATCCGGCAGTTTTTTGATTACTTTTCAAACGGCACCCAGCCGCCTGTATTCTGGATCATTTCCCATAACGGTTCAGGAAGTCGGTATTTCTCAATTTCAGATGCTTTAATGGCTTTTTCGATTTCCTGTTCGCGGCCTTCTTTGACCAGCACCGCCCATTCAGGGTTAATTAAAATGACACGTCCCAGAGCCACCAGCGGAATCCCGCTTTCTAATACGGCGAGCGCTTCGTCCGCGGTATAGATGGAACCGACCGCCATCAGCGGCACTTTGTGGCCGACGCGTTCGTTTAATAAATCCATCCGTGTCCGTGAAGTATCCGCGCCGCGGCGGGCTTTGGAATTGACATCCATCAGTGAAATATGCAGATAATCCAAGTTTTCTTCCGCAAGCGCATCAACGAGCATGAATGTTTCTTTCATTGTAAGCCCCGGCGTTTCCGGCTCTTCCGGTGACAGGCGGTAGCCGAGAACAAATGGATGTTCAGCGTGTGCATCAATCGCCTGTTTGACAGCGTCAACGACTGCAAGCGGGAACGCAAGGCGCTTTTCATCGCTTCCGCCCCAGCGGTCTGTGCGCTGATTTGTTTTCGGAGAATAAAATTGTTGAATCAAGTATCCGTTTGCCCCGTGAATTTCAACACCGTCAAAGCCGGCTTCAATTGCTCTGCGTGTCGCTTCGCCGAATGCTTTTACAATGTGCTCAATCTCTTGTTCAGTGAGAGCCCGGGAAGTTTGTCTGCCGTCTTCTTCTGAACCGCTTGGGCTGACGACGTCGTTATTCGGCACGAGTTCAGGAGGGCATTCCAATCCGCCATGGTGAATCTGCACAACGGCTTTCGCTCCTTGAGACTGGATCGCTTGAGCGAGTTTTTTCAAGCCCGGAATGTGAGAATCATCATAGATGCCGGGCTGGCCGGGAAACGCTTTGCCGTCAGGCGTTACGTTTGCACATGCCGTAATGACCATGCCCATTTCTTTTGAACGGGGAGTAATGTAGCTCAATTCACGTTCGGAAATCGTTCCGTCATCGTTCGATGAATAGTGTGTCATCGGTGCAACGGAAATACGGTTTGGTATGGTAACGCCGCTTTCGAACGTAAAAGGTTCAAACAGCGGTTTATATGTTTGCTTCATGATTTCGCCTTCTTCCTTAAAAGTTTAACTCGTCCGTATTCTAGCTTATGTTTTAATTGTGTGCAATTATTTTGCTTGTTCTTCTTCCTGAGGGTTATGACCGGCCGAACCATTTAAACGACTGGAACGGTTTTCTCCGTTCCTTTTCAGGGTCTTTATACCCGCCTGAAATTTGATGGCCGATCGAGCTGAATATGACAGCGGCGGCGAATAGGAGAATGATTTTTTTCATATGCATATCTTCTTTCTTATCTTTTACAAGGTTATTTATAAGCATACGCTTGTGTGAAAAAACCGTCAAATTTGTTTTTTATTCTTTTTTCCACTTTCCTGCGGCGAATATCGTTCCGATCTGAATCACAACACTTAACAGAGCGCACACTGCCACAACTGTGTTGCTGTCCATAGAAGACACCCTCCTTTTTGTTAGGTTAATGTATCATATGACAGCTGTCTCTGTTTTGACAAAACTGTAATGCGGTGTTTCATATTTTTCAACAAAAAAGGGCGCTTTTTAGGCGCCTTTACTTTTTTTTCAGCCGATGCAAAGCGATTTGAACGGCGATGGCGTCATCCAGATAGCCGATCGGAAACATGTAATCCGGAATCACGTCTGTCGCTAAAATATAATACAGGAGCGCACTCCCTAGAATCGGGCGGTCTTCAGCCGGTGTTGATTCATCCATATATTGATGATGCATGTTTTTCAAGTGATCAATAAAAGGGCCGACACTTTCTTCATTATTCATTTTCTTTTGAAACTCATCACAAATCAGGCGATGGCCCTGCTGGGTTTTGGCATATTGTTCATATCTGGTCAGCTCGCGTTCAATTTGTTCACGGGAAAAAGGCTGATCAAACATCTCCGCCATGTTCAGCATATCCTGAATCGCGTGCATCGGATCTTGCGGCGCAGTCTCTTTTTCATGGCCGATGTCTATTCCTGACGCTTCAAGCAATTCCTCCAGCGGGGTGCGGAGGTGCTTTGAGAATTCCTGAAGATGCTTTAAGTTGGCCTTCTGCTTGCCGTTTATAATCCGGGAGATGGTGGCCGTATCAATGTTGGCTAATGCGCCGAGTTTTCTCATGGAGAGAGAGTGCTTATCAAGCAGTGATTTTAAAAGGGGGCCCAATGTCTTATGTTCATTTTCTGCCAAGGGTGTCACCTCGTTTCCGCCGGAATGATGATAATCAGTCAATAATTTTTGCAGAAAAGGTACCTTTTCTGTGCTGATGAATAGGATAGTGTAGATTGGAACAGCACAACATGTTGAAAAGACATCAAAGAATGGGGAGAACATAACATGGCTTGGTTATTGATTTTAGGTTTGGCAGTGTCCTCGAGCATTGATAATTTAGGAGTGGGGATGTCATACGGCATCAGAAAGATCAAAATATCGCACGCATCAAATACAATGATCGCTTTTATCTGTTTTTTATTCAGTTATATCGGAATTTATTTCGGCAAATGGATTTCAGCCGTTTTACCGGGCTTTTTCCCCGTTTTGCTGGCGGCTTTTATTTTATCTGTGATCGGCATCCGCATCATCCTGCTGGCTGTGCCGAGAAAAAAAGAAAATACAGCGCCTGCTGACACGTCTGGAAAAAAAGGCCGTTTCGCCGGTCTGCTGCAAAATCCGGAGACAGCGGATGCTGACGGTTCGGGAGAAATCGGTATACTGGAATCCATGGTTCTCGGGGTGGCCGTATCCGCAAATGCGCTGACCAACGGATTAAGCGCGGGCCTGATCGGGCTTTCTCCCGCTGC
The DNA here is from genome assembly GCF_057836745.1 of Bacillus sp. BACIII. NCBI lineage: Bacteria > Bacillati > Bacillota > Bacilli > Caryophanales > Bacillaceae > Bacillus > Bacillus sp. BACIII. Next base: position 611,763 of record NZ_CM174437.1, read on the forward strand.
CATTTCCATCACTGCGGCGATCGGAAGCTTTCTGACCATATGGATCGGCTGCCTGCTCGGGAAAAAAGCTGCGTCACTTCGCATCGGTTCTTTCCATGTCGGACAGTTCAGCACGGTGCTGAGCGGAGTGATTATTCTCATCATTGCCGTCAATACGCTGCTCTTTTAAGTTGTCCCGTTCATTTTATGAAAAGCTCAAAATAAATATGAATCATTCTATTCGGGAGAGCGCATGACGGGCTCTCTTTTTTTGCCGATCTGTCATTTTTTCAAAATGAATAGAAAGTCGTTCGTTTCCGTTAAATTTTGCATATCCGGCCATCAGACAGAACCTTTTTCATAGACGGATCAGCTCGCTTTCTTTCTAAGTTCAGGTAATCAGCGGGTCAGAAAGCCTTTATTCCAAATATGGAAAATCGCTGGAGGGACGAAGGCGCCCTTTACAAATCCGCCATTCTGTACAAAGATAAAGCCGAATGAGAAAACGTGAGGTGATCTGTGTGAAGTCTGTCATCCTTCTGATCTTCACTGCATGGCTGCTATCAGGCTGCGAGTATACCGCTGAGGCGGATTCGGCGCCGTCATTTACACAGGAAGGAACATTTATAAAAGCCGCCGGAAACGATACGATCGCACTGGAAATTGACGGAGAGCGGCACGAGGTGAAGGTGCCTTTTGCTAAGCGGTTTGAATGTCAGCTTCTGCCTGAACATACGGCGGTGCAAATCACCTATAAAAAAGAGAGCAACGGACAATTACGGCTTGAAAAACTGAAAAAAGAAACAGATATGTGAAAAATGGGGAGGAAAAAACGTGGGCTTACTGACAAAAAGCGCTGCTGCATTCGGTGCCGCCCTGCTTCTGCTTGCGCCGTCCGCTTATGCAGCCGAACCTTTGCAAGGGAAGACCATCTATATTGATGCCGGACATGGCGGAGAAGACAGCGGGGCCGGGGGGAATGGACTGTTGGAGAAAAACATTAATTTAGCGGTGTCAAACAAGGTAGCCGCCAAATTGGAAGCAGAAGGTGCAACACCTGTTGCGTCAAGGACTGACGATACTTTTTTGAGTTTGGACGAGCGGGTGGCGAAAGCAAGCGCCAGCCAATCCGATTTATTCGTCAGCCTTCATACGAACTCAGCCGTATCGACAGCATCAGGTACAGAAACGTATTTTAATTCAACATATGAAGGAGCAGACAGCGAAAGGCTTGCTTCTGATATCCAACAGCAGCTTGTTTCGTCTCTAGAGATGAGGGACAGAGGTGTAAAAGAAGCCCCTTTTTATGTCATTACATATTCAAAAATGCCTAGCGTGCTGGCTGAATTAGGCTTTATCACAAATCCTCAAGATGCGGACAAGCTGAAGAACGCTAACGGGCAAGAACACGCCGCCGACGCCATTGTAAATGGAATCGAAACCTATTACAGCGGCCGATAATCGTAAAATATGTGTAAATAGCGCCCGCCTTACGTGCATAACGATTATAATAGAGAAAACCGATGACAAACACCTGAGGTGACACATATGACGACTATTTTTGCCCACCGGGGGGCGTCGGGCGACTATCCCGAAAATACGATGCCCGCGTTCACAAAAGCGATTGAGGACGGGGCGGACGGAATCGAACTTGACGTACAGATGACCAAAGACGGCCGTATCGTGGTCATTCACGATGAAACCCTTGACCGAACGACGTCTTTACAAGGATTTGTGAAAGATACGGCGTATGACAAAATCAGAACCGCCGATGCCGCCGGAAAATGGAAAGATTCTTTTAAAGGAGTCAGAATTCCGCTTTTGTCAGACGTGCTGCGTTTTGCGGAGCGCGCCGATTTTCTGATCAATATTGAGCTGAAAAACAGTGTATTCCGCTACGAGGGAATGGAAAAAGAAGTGATCAAAAAAGTCAGGTATTACGGATTGGAAAAGCGCGTTATTTTTTCTTCATTTAATCATGAGAGCCTTGCGCTTTGCCACGCCTTGGCGCCTGAGATTGAACGGGCGGTGCTGACGATGGATGTGCTGTACCGGCCTGAACAGTATCTCGCTTCAATCCCTGCTTCAGGTTATCATCCGAAGCTTGGTACGCCGGCGGTCAGCGCTGAAGCGATCAAACATCTAATAAAACACCAAGTGAAGCTCCGTCCGTTCACCGTTAATCGCCCGGAAGATATGAAGCAGCTGATGAAAGCGGGAGCAGACGCATTTTTTACCGATTATCCAAAGCTGGCTGTTTCTATAAAAGAAGAATGCCGCCATTAAGAAGACTGTTCAGAACAGTCTTTTTTTTATGGGCAGAAACCGGAGGGGCGATCATAACGTGATCAGGAGGTTCATATAGTGTAACAGGGCCTTTTATGTAAGCGTTATCTTATTTTATTGAAAGTGAGGCAAAAGTGTGGGGAAAACGGTTATCGTCAGTGCGGCAAGAACACCGTTCGGAAAATTCGGCGGTGCATTAAAAGAGGTAAAAGCAGCCGAGCTTGGCGGCATTGCCATAAAAGAAGCAATCAAGCGCGCCGGCATCGGTGAAAGCGAAGCAGAAGGAGCGGTGATGGGAATGGTCGTCCAAGCGGGTGCGGGGCAGATTCCGGCACGGCAGGCTGCAAGGTATGCCGGGCTTCCATGGTCCGTTCCGGCTGAAACCATTAATAAGGTTTGTGCATCGGGGCTCAGAGCCGTTACCTTCTGTGATCAAATCATCCGGGCGAATGATGCCGACGTGCTGATTGCAGGCGGAATGGAAAGCATGAGCAACATCCCGTACGCCATTCCGGCCGGCCGTTGGGGAATAAGAATGGGAGACGGGGTTTTTCAGGATTTAATGGTTCATGACGGGCTGACCTGTGCGTTCGATCAGGTGCATATGGCTGTCCACGGAAGCGCTGCGGCCGAAAAGTACGGCATTTCCCGAGATGAACAGGATCATTACGCTCTTTCAAGCCAGAAACGCGCGGCTGAGGCGGCTGAGACGGGCAAATTGCAAGAAGAAATCGTTCCGGTTACTTGGACCGGCAAAAAGGGCAAACAGCATACTGTTACGCAGGATGAGGGGCTGCGTCCTGATACAAGCCTTGAGCAGCTCGCAAAGCTTAAGCCTATTTTTACAGCCGGCGGAACGGTTACAGCGGGAAACGCTCCCGGTGTAAATGACGGCGCCGGAGCATTTGTGCTGATGTCAGAGGAAAAGGCCGCGAAGCAGCATGTCAGACCGCTCGCTGCGATACTTGGTTTTGCGTCTGTCGGACTGGAAGCGTCTGAGCTTGCCAGCGCACCGGGAGAAGCGATCAACAGGCTTTTGAAAAAAACCGGACTGTCCGTTGACGATATTGATTTGTTTGAAGTAAATGAAGCATTTGCGTCCGTCGTGCTCGTCAGCGAAAAAATTGCCGGATACAGCCGGGAGAAAGTGAATGTAAACGGAGGGGCGATCGCGTTCGGCCATCCGATCGGCGCAAGCGGCGCCAGAATCATCATGAGTTTGATATACGAATTAAAGCGGCGCGGGGGAGGTTTAGGCATAGCGGCTATATGCAGCGGAGCGGCCCAAGGAGACGCCGTCCTGCTCGAGGTGTACTGATATAACGAGGGGAGCGTCAGATGAAGATGAAAACAATCATGGTCGCAGGTGCGGGTCAGATGGGAGCAGGCATCGCGCAGACGGCTGCAGAAGCTGGGTTTTCCGTCATGTTATACGATGTGGAGCCGGAATCGGTGACAAAAGGCCTTTACCGCATAAAGACAAATCTGGAGAAAGATCAGGCGAAAGGACGCAAGACACGGCATGAAACAGAATCCGTTTTCAGCCGCATCTCCCCGGCAGCGCTCACAGAAGCGGGAGATGCTGATTTTGTAATAGAAGCCATTGCCGAAAACAAAACAGCAAAGACTGAATTACTCGGCACACTTGATGAAATGTGTCCCCCTCATACCATATTGGCAAGCAATACGTCTTCTCTTCCTATTACGGAGCTTGCTGCTGTCACAAAAAGACCTGACAAAGTAATCGGCATGCATTTTATGAATCCGGTTCCTGTCATGGAGCTTGTCGAGGTCATCAGAGGGCTTGCTACGTCGGAAGAAACGGCGGAAACAGTAAAGAAGCTTGCTGTCCGGATGAAAAAAACGCCTGTCGAAGTCAATGATTTTCCCGGCTTTATATCTAACCGTATATTAATGCCGATGATTAACGAGGCCGTTTATTGCCTTTACGAAGGGGCGGCTTCAAAGGAAGCGATTGATGAAGTGATGAAGCTCGGCATGCGTCACCCGATGGGGCCTTTAACATTAGCCGACTTCATCGGATTGGATACATGCCTTTCCATCATGGAGGTTCTCTATGCGGGGTTCGGAGATTCGAAATACCGCCCATGCCCGCTGCTCAGAAAATACGTCAGCGCCGGCTGGCTCGGCAAAAAAAGCGGGCGCGGTTTTTATGAGTACAACAGATGACATAAAAATCATGGGGGAGGCCTGCAGCCGTGCATTTTACAGAAGAGCACATCATGATGAGAAAAATGGTGCGCGATTTTGCACGCAAGGAAATCGCACCGATGGTTGAGATCATGGAAACAACCGATGAATTTCCGGACCGGCTGATTAAAAAAATGGGAGAAGCGGGGTTAATGGGCATCCCCGTCCCGGAAGCATACGGCGGAGCGGGGGCTGATACAACATCTTACATTTTAGCGATTCATGAAATATCAAAAGTCAGCGCAGCTGTCGGCGTCATTTTATCCGTCCACACATCGGTAGGGACAAACCCGATTCTCCATTTCGGGACAGAAGCCCAAAAACAAAGGTATATTCCAAAGCTGGCAGCGGGCGAATACGTCGGGGCTTTTGCGCTTACTGAGCCTCAATCCGGATCTGATGCGGGAAGCCTGAAAACAACGGCAGTGCGAAAAGGCGGTTCATATATTCTGAACGGTTCAAAAATCTTTATTACAAACGGCGGAGCGGCAGATCTGTATCTGACATTTGCCTTAACGGACCCGGATAAAGGGAGAAAGGGGATTTCCGCTTTTATCGTTGAAAAAAACACACCCGGCTTTTCTGTCGGAAAGAAAGAAAAAAAGCTCGGATTGTTAGGTTCCAATACCGTCGAATTGCAATTTGACCAAGCGGAAATTCCAATTGAAAACCGGCTCGGCGAAGAGGGCGAGGGTTTTTCAATCGCCATGAAAAACCTAGATGTCGGACGGATCGGCATAGCGGCTCAGGCGCTCGGAATTATCGAAGCGGCGCTCGGCTGCTCGGCGGAATACGCCAAAACCCGCAGCCAGTTCGGCAGGCCCATTGCCTCGAATCAGGCCGTTTCTTTTAAACTTTCTGACATGGCGACGAATGCGGAAGCTGCCAAACTATTAGTCTATCATGCCGCTGATCTGTATCAGCGCGGGCTTCCGTGCGGAAAAGAAGCATCGATGGCAAAGCAATTCGCGTCTGATGCGGCGATGAAAGCGGCAGTGGAGGCTGTGCAGATTCACGGCGGCTACGGCTATATGAAAGAGTATCCCGCGGAGCGTTTATTTCGGGATGCGAAGGTCACGCAAATCTATGAGGGCACCAATGAGATTCAAAGGCTGATTATTTCTAAGTATCTTCTTCAATAAAAAGCGCGGAAAAGGAGCGAAACCATGGAATCTTATTCTCCCGGTTTAGATGGCGTCATTGCGGTGGAAACGGGAATTTCTTTTTTGGATACACAGCAGGGCAGGATTTTAATCAAAGGCCATGATCTGATCGAGCTTTCTGAAACGGCCGGCTATATGGACATTGTCCACCTCTTATTGGAAGACAGACTTCCTGATGCGAAAGAGAAGGCGGCGCTTGAATATGACATCCGGCGCGGCGGAGACCTTCCCGAGGAAATCTTGCATATATGCCGTCTGCTGCCTGAACATACTCATCCGATGGACGGTCTGAGGACAGGCTTGTCCGCGCTTGGCGGCTTTGATAAGGATATTGATGACCGCACCTCTTCTGTAAATCGGCACCGTGTCCGCGGGCTGATAGGCAAAATGCCCAATCTGACCGTCAACAGCTATCGTGTCATAAACGGTCAGGAACCTTTAGCGCCTGTCGGAACCTTATCGTACAGCGCAAACTTTTTATATATGATTACCGGAAAAACGCCGTCCTCCTTGGAAGAAGAAATATTCGACAGGTCGCTTCTTTTATACAGTGAGCATGAATTGCCGAACTCAACATTTACGGCCCGTGTCATCGCTTCGACGCAATCGGATATTTACGGCGCTCTCACCGGAGCCGTCGCCTCGCTTAAGGGAAACCTTCACGGCGGAGCGAACGAAGCGGTTATGTACATGCTTGAAGAAGCGAAGGATACAGACGGGTTTATTCACTTGTTAACTCAGAAACTCGCAAACAAAGAAAAAATCATGGGCTTCGGCCACCGTGTCTACATGAAAAAAATGGACCCGAGGGCGCTCATGATGAAAGAAGCGCTGAAAAAGCTGTCTGATCTGTCAGGTGATTTCCGTCTTTATCACATGTGTGAAGCCGGCGAAACCGTCATGCGGGAGAAAAAAGGCCTTTATCCGAATTTAGATTACTACGCAGCGCCGGTCTATTACATGCTCGGCATTCCGATACCGCTGTACACGCCTATATTTTTCAGCGCACGAACCGTCGGCCTGTGCGCGCACGTCATTGAACAGCACAGCAGAAACCGGCTTTTCCGCCCGCGTGTCCGCTATACCGGAGCGCGCCTGTAAACAGACAAGAAAGGAAGATGAAAACATGACAGAAACCCGCCGAATGGACGCCGTGATCGAAGAGATTTCTGATTACGTGCTCCATCAGGAGATTGACAGTTCAGAAGCTTTCACTACGGCAGGACATGTGCTTCTTGATACGATAGGCTGCGGCATTTTGGCGCTCAGCTATCCCGAATGTACAAAGCTGCTCGGCCCGATTGTCCCGGGAACCACTGTGCCGAACGGCAGCAGGGTTCCGGGCACGCCTTTTGTATTAGACCCCGTCACGGCCGCCTTTAATATCGGATGCATCAACAGGTGGCTCGATTATAATGATACGTGGCTTGCGGCGGAATGGGGTCATCCGTCTGACAATCTCGGAGGCATATTGGCTTGTGCGGACTATATTTCCAGAGTGAGAATGTCTGAAGGGAAAGAACCGCTTACCGTACGCGATGTGCTTCGCGCAATGATCAAAGCGCACGAAATTCAAGGAATTCTCGCTTTAGAAAACAGTTTAAACAGAGTCGGACTTGACCATGTGCTCTTTGTGAAAGTGGCGACTGCGGCTGTTTGCGCCCACATGATGGGAGGCTCAAAAGCGGAAATCAATAACGCCGTATCTCACGCCTGGATTGATAATTCAAGCCTCAGAACGTACCGGCATGCGCCGAACACCGGATCGCGCAAATCATGGGCAGCCGGTGACGCGACGAGCAGAGGCGTGTATTTGGCCCTGGTGGCGCAAAAAGGTGAAATGGGGTACCCGACGGCGCTGACCGCACCGGTGTGGGGATTTCAAGACGTATTATTTAACCGGCAGGAAATAAAGCTTGCCCGCCCGCTTGGGTCCTATGTGATGGAGAATGTATTGTTTAAAGTATCCTATCCGGCTGAATTCCACGCCCAGACAGCGGCGGAATGCGCGGTCCGGCTCCATCCGCAGGTGAAAGACCGCATCGGGGAAATCGACAGGATCACGATTATGACGCATGAATCAGCAATCCGGATTATCGATAAAAAAGGGCCGCTTCACAATCCGGCAGACCGGGATCATTGCCTGCAGTACATTACGGCAATCGGGCTTCTTTTCGGAGATATAAAGGCAGATCATTATGAAGAGGAAACGGCGTCTGACCCGCGAATTGATACATTGCGGGGCAAAATGGAGGTGACGGAACACAAAGCGTACTCAAAGGATTACTTAGACCCGCATAAGCGATCCATCTCAAATGCCATACAGGTGCATTTCACAGACGGCACAGCTACGGAACGGATCGAATGTGAATACCCGCTCGGGCACCGGTTTCGCAGAAACGAAGCCGTACCGAATATTCTTGCCAAGTTTTCAGCAAACATCAGCACTCATTTTTCATTGAAGCAGCAGCGTAAAATAGAAGAAGCCTGCAGACATAGCGGACGGATGCAGCAGCTCAGCGTTATTGAATTTATGGACTTATTTCTCATATAAAATAGGAGGGTGGCAAACATGACGTGGATCGTCAGCAGGCAGTCGTCTCAAGAGGAGCTTGCAGAGCGGTTCCGTACGCTGATGACAGCGCCGGATATATTGCAGATCCCCGGCGCTCATGATGCGATGGCTGCTCTTATCGCCAAGAAAACGGGGTTTTCGGCTCTTTATTTATCAGGTGCGGCTTACACGGCGAGCAGGGGGCTGCCCGATTTAGGCATCATCACGTTGGCAGAAATGGCTGAACGGGTTAAAGATTTGGTACGCTCGTCTGATCTGCCCGTCCTAGTGGACATTGATACGGGTTTCGGAGGTATCCTGAATGCTGCCCGGACGGCGAAAGAAATGTATGAAGCGCGCGCAGCCGCCGTGCAGATGGAGGATCAGCGCCTGCCGAAAAAATGCGGGCATCTGAATGGGAAGCAGCTCGTGCCGATTGAAGAAATGGCGCAGAAAATCAAAGCGGTCAAGCAGGCCGCGCCGACTCTTCTCGTTGTTGCAAGGACAGACGCCAGACAGCAGGAAGGGCTGGAGGGCGCCATAAAAAGAGCGGACGCTTATATAAAAGCGGGGGCTGACGCTATTTTTCCGGAAGCGCTCCAATCAGAAAGCGAATTCAGAGCGTTTTCCAAACAAACCAGTGTGCCGGTTCTCGCAAATATGACCGAGTTCGGGAAAACGCCGTATTACAGTGCGGAAGAATTTTCCGATATGGGCTGTCACATGGTCATTTACCCGGTCACATCACTCAGAACGGCGGCAAAGGCTTTTGAGCGTATTTTCCGCCTTATAAAAGAAGAAGGCTCGCAAAAAGCGGGGCTTTCCGATATGCAGACGAGAAAAGAATTATATGAAACGATCGCTTATGATGACTATGAAGAACTGGATCAATCCATTGCCAAAACGATACTGCCGGACGACTGAAAAAGCCCTTTTTTACAAGGGCTTTTTTTACAGCTTTTTTTTCCTGAACCGCGGGCTGACTTGGTTGCGTTTCCGATCTCTGTACAGAATAAACCCGGCCAGAATATAAAGGCCGAATAAAAAAAACGCCAGTCCGGCAGCTCCCTGAAGAAAAAGGGACGGAAACGGGGCAAACACATGCCCGAATAATGCATCTCTCATCAGCTTAATGCCGAGCGCCGCGACAGCGCCGGGGAGGACGAGAATCAAAAGCGCAACAAGCCGGCTCATATTCAGAAAACCCCTTTACGATGTGATTTCCTTTATTGTCCAATCGAAAAAATATTTTGTCAAGAGATGAAAACATGGTAACATAGGGGTTGTGCAAATTATTGCAACGGAAAATACAGGTGTGCAAATTTTTTCATATAAAGGGGTATCGGGATGCAGAAGGTGCTGATTATAGGTGCTGGTAAAGGAGGCACGGCGCTCTTACAGATTTTGATGAAAACAAAGCTGATCCAAATTATTGCGGTGGTTGATCAAGATCCGGAGGCGCAAGGGCTGCAAGAAGCCCGGAAATATGGAATTGCAACCTCATCAGATTGGAAATCTTACATAACCGAAGATATAGATATCATCATCCATACAACGGGCGACAAAGCGGTCATGGATGAGCTGCTCCAACAGAAAAAAGAACAAACCATCGTCATGCCGGGAAAATTGGCGTACATGATGTTTCAGCTGATGGAGGAAAAACAGGAGCTTATTCAAATGCTGAAGTCCCAGACCTATAAGCATGACCGGATTTTTAATTCAACGCACGACGGCATGATTTTTATAGACGTCAATGAAACGATCATTTTATTTAATCAGATGGCTGAAAAAATGGTCGGTCAAAAACGGGAAGATGTCATCGGCCGCCAAATTAAAGACGTAGTGCCGAACACAAAACTGCCGCGGATTTTGGAAACGAGAGAGCCGGAGTATAACCAGAAGCAGCTCCTCGGAAAGCACCTTCAGATTGTCACGACAAGACTGCCGATCATTGATGAAGGCGGGAAGCTTCTCGGGGCGTTATGCGTGTTTAAAGACATCACGGACGCGGTTGAGCTGGCAGAAGAGGTCACGAACTTAAAACAAATCCGCACTATGCTTGAAGCGATTATTCAATCGTCAGACGAAGCCATTTCCGTCGTTGATGAAAACGGCATCGGAATGTTAATCAACAAAGCGTATACAAAAATGACCGGGCTGGCAGAAAGCGAAGTCATCGGAAAACCCGCCTCCACCGATATTTCGGAAGGGGAAAGCATGCATCTGAAAGTATTGGGGACAAGGCGGCCCGTACGGGGGGTAAGGATGAAAGTCGGCCCCAATAAAAAGGATGTCATTGTGAATGTTGCCCCCGTTATTGTCGACGGTATTTTAAAAGGCAGCGTCGGCGTCATTCACGATGTGTCAGAAATTAAAACGCTGACGGCTGAATTGAACCGGGCGCGCCAGATCATCCGCACGCTTGAAGCGAAATACACGTTTGATGACATTATCGGCACGAGTGAACAAATGCTGGTCGCCCTTGAACAGGCGAAGCTCGGGGCGAAAACGCCGGCGACGATTCTGCTGCGGGGAGAATCCGGCACCGGAAAAGAACTTTTCGCCCACGCCATCCATAATGAAAGCGACCGAAAATACAATAAATTCATCAGGGTCAATTGTGCGGCCCTGTCTGAATCACTGCTTGAATCCGAGCTTTTCGGCTATGAGGAAGGCGCGTTTACGGGCGCGAGGCGCGGGGGCAAAAAAGGGCTTTTTGAAGAAGCGAATAACGGCAGCATTTTCTTAGATGAAATCGGGGAGCTGACCCAAAGCACCCAGGCAAAGCTGCTCAGGGTTCTGCAGGAAAAAGAAATTATCAGAGTCGGCGGCGCTAAAGCGATTTCTGTCAATGTCAGAATTATCGCAGCGACAAATGTCAATATCGAAAAAGCCATGGCGGAAGGGACGTTCCGGGAAGACCTGTATTACCGGATTAACCGCTATCCGATCTCCATCCCGCCGCTTCGGCAGCGTAAAGAAGATATAGAAGCGCTGAGCATTAGGCTCATTGAAAAAATCAATCAGGATTACGGACGCAACGTAAAGGGACTCTCGCCCAACGCGCTGCGTGCTTTATCAGCCTACAGCTGGCCTGGAAACGTACGAGAGCTTGAAAATGTGCTCGGCCGGGCGATGATCTTTTTAGAGCCGAACATGGAGCGGATCGAACAGCAGCATCTGCCTGTTTTTGAAACAGAGCTGAATGAAAAAAACGGCGCCCAGAGTGATTTTCCGGATGTGGAAGGAGAAAAACTCTCTCAAGCCGTTGAAAAATTTGAAGCACATGTCATTCAAAAAACACTTGAAAAGCACAAATTCAACCGAACCAAAACGGCAAAAGCGCTTGGTGTCAGCATTCGGAATCTGTACTACAAAATGGACAAGTACGGCCTTGCAAATGACGGCATGCAATAAATTGCAGAAAAAGCGCAACCAGCTGCATGTTTTCTTAAAAAAAGGCCGTAATAACCCTCCTGCATATTTGGCACGGAACTTGCATTGATAAAAGCGGATTCGCACAAGGAAGGTGGTACAAAATGAAGCTGAGAGACCTAGTTGAAAAAGCCGCGGCAAAAAACGCAAAAACCATTGCAGTGGCCCACGCAGCAGATAAAGAAGTGATCCAAGCTGTCAAAATGGCGGCAGAACATTTATCGGCACGATTTTTACTGACGGGTGACAGTGAAAAGCTGAAAGAACTCCTGGCAAACGAGCCGAAGTTTAATGCTGAAATCGTCCACGCCGATTCACCCGAAGAATCTGCTGCAAAAGCAGTGCGAGCAGTGCGTGAACAAGAGGCTGATATTTTAATGAAAGGGAATCTGCCGAGCTCAACTCTTCTGAAATCAGTGTTAAACCGACAGGAAGGGCTGCGTTCAAAGAAGGTGTTATCACATGTAGCCGTTTTTGAGGTGCCGGACTATGACCGGCTGATGTATGTAACGGATTCGGCGCTGAACATTGCCCCGTCTCTTGAAGAGCTTCGGCATATTCTGCAAAATGCGGTTCATGTCGCGCATTCAGTAGGGAACCCTATGCCGAAAGCTGCAGTCCTTGCCGCAATTGAAACGGTTAACCCGAAAATGGAGGCGACGCTGAATGCCGCTGCAATCGTCCAAATGTGCAATAGAGGACAGATTACGGGCTGCATTGCGGACGGACCGCTCGCTTTGGATAATGCCGTATCCCAAGCGGCCGCGCTCCAAAAAGGAATTTCCGGAAGCGTTGCGGGCCAGGCGGATATTCTCTTGGTTCCTTCAATTGAGGCCGGAAATATGCTTTATAAGTCAATGATTTATTTTGCGAAAGCAAATGTTGCTGCCGTCATCGCCGGTGCGAAGGCGCCGATTGCATTAACGAGCAGAGCGGATACCGCAGAAAATAAACTGTATTCAATTGCGCTTGCGATTTGCGCATCACAAGAACAGTAGGAGGAACGAACCTATGGAAATTTTTAAATATATGGAGACTTATGATTACGAACAATTGGTATTCTGCCAAGATGAACAATCTGGATTAAAAGCGATCATCGCGATTCATGATACGACGCTCGGTCCTGCACTCGGCGGAACAAGAATGTGGACATATGACAGTGAAGAAGCTGCGATTGAAGATGCATTAAGACTCGCAAAAGGCATGACTTATAAAAATGCGGCTGCCGGGCTAAACCTGGGCGGCGGGAAAACCGTTATTATCGGGGACCCGCGCAAGGATAAGAATGAAGAAATGTTCCGCGCATTCGGCCGGTACATCCAAGGCTTAAACGGAAGATATATTACGGCGGAAGACGTCGGCACCACCGTTGAAGATATGGATATTATTCATGATGAAACAGACTATGTAACAGGGATTTCTCCTGCATTCGGTTCCTCAGGAAATCCGTCTCCGGTTACGGCGTACGGCGTATACAAAGGGATGAAAGCTGCCGCTAAAGCGGCGTTCGGCACTGATTCACTGGAAGGAAAAACAATTGCCGTGCAAGGCGTGGGAAATGTGGCTTACAATCTTTGCCGCCACCTTCACGAAGAAGGTGCTTCTCTAATCGTGACGGATATCAATAAAGAATCTGTTAAACGTGCCGTTGAGGACTTTGGCGCCCGTGCAGTCGATCCGGACGACATTTACTCACAGGCGTGCGATATTTATGCTCCGTGTGCTCTCGGTGCCGTCATTAACGATGACACGATTACACAGCTGAAGGCGAAAGTCATTGCGGGAGCGGCCAATAACCAGCTGAAAGAAACACGTCACGGCGATACCATTCATGAGATGGGAATCGTATACGCACCGGATTATGTCATCAATGCCGGCGGCGTCATCAATGTAGCAGATGAGCTTTACGGCTACAATGCAGAGCGGGCTTTGAAAAAGGTTGAAGGCATCTATGCAAACATTGAACGGGTGCTCGATATTTCCGCGCGTGACGGCATTCCGACATATTTAGCGGCTGACCGTCTTGCTGAGGAACGAATTGAGCGCATGCGCCGTTCAAGAAGCCAGTTTTTGCAAAACGGCCAAAGCATATTAAGCAGACGGTAGGAATTTGATCTGGAGGTATGAAAATGTTCGAACAGGAAAAACGCATTCTCATTCTGAATCCAGGCTCAACATCAACGAAAATCGGCGTCTTTCACAATGAACGCTGTATATTTGAAAAGACGCTGCGGCACCCCGAAGAAGAGCTGAAAACATTTAACAGCATTATCGACCAATACGAATTTCGAAAAATAAGCATACTTGAGTCTCTTCACGAACAGGGCATCAACATTTCAAAGTTTGATGCCGTTTGCGCCAGAGGCGGCCTGCTCAGACCGATTGAGGGCGGCACATATGAAGTGAATGACGCCATGATCACTGATTTGAAAAACGGCTACAACGGCCAGCATGCTTCCAATCTGGGCGGAATTATTGCCAGGGAAATTGCTGACGGACTAAATATCCCGGCATATATCGTCGATCCGGTCGTAGTGGATGAGATGACTCCGCTCGCTAAAGTATCAGGAATGCCTGAAATCAAGCGGAAAAGCATTTTTCATGCTTTAAACCAAAAAGCCGTTGCCCGTCAGGCGGCGGCGTCCCTCGGCAAGCGGTATGAACAGATGAAGATGATCGTCACCCACATGGGCGGCGGCATCACAGTCGGCGTTCATGACTGCGGAAGGGTGACGGATGTCAACAACGGGCTTCACGGTGAAGGACCTTTAAGTCCGGAACGTGCGGGAACCGTTCCGGCCGGAGATCTGGTGGAAATGTGTTTTTCCGGCAAATATTCAAAAGCCGATATGATGAAAAAACTTGTCGGCACCGGCGGACTGTCCGGCTACCTGGGAACAACGGACGCGTTGAAAGTGGAAAAACGAATTCAGGACGGAGATGAGCATGCAAGGCTCATTTATGATGCCATGGCTTATCAAGTAGCAAAAGAAATCGGGGCGGCAAGCGCCGTTTTAAAAGGAAAAGTAGACATTATCGTCCTGACGGGCGGTTTAGCGTACGGGAAACGTTTCGTATCCGCCATCAGATCGTACATAGATTGGATTTCGGATGTACTGGTGTACCCGGGAGAAAATGAACTGCAATCTCTCGCGCAAGGCGCGCTTCGGGTTTTAGCCGGTGAGGAGCAGGCAAAACAATATCAGATCGGCGAAGGAGTGAAAACAGATGGCGACTGAGTATGATGTGGTCATTCTGGGCGGCGGAACAGGCGGTTATGTCGCCGCCATCAGAGCGGCCCAGCTCGGCTTAAAAACGGCCGTTGTAGAAAAAGAAAAACTCGGCGGAACATGCCTGCATAAAGGATGTATTCCGAGTAAAGCGCTGTTAAGAAGCGCGGAAGTGTATCGGACCGCAAAGGAAGCGGCATCGTTCGGCATTGAAACGGAAGGTGTCTCCCTCCGTTTTGACAGTGTGCAAAAACGAAAGCAGGGAATCGTTGACCGGCTGGCCGGCGGTGTCGCCCACCTGATGAAAAAGGGGAAGATTGATGTATTCAACGGGTACGGACGTATGCTCGGCCCTTCCATCTTCTCACCTCTTCCAGGTACAGTTTCCGTTGAATACGCAAATGGCGAAGAAAACGACATGCTGATACCGAAACAATTGATTATCGCAACCGGTTCGAGACCGAAAATGCTGCCGGGTTTAGAAGCTGACGGTACATATATTCTGACGTCAGATGAAGCGCTTGAGCTTGAACGTCTGCCCCAATCTATGATGATCGTCGGCGGCGGTGTCATCGGTATTGAATGGGCATCCATGCTGAACGATTTCGGCGTCGATATCACTGTGATCGAATATGCGGACCGCATTTTGCCGACTGAGGACCGTGATATTTCAAGCGAAATGGAAAAACTGTTAACGAAAAAAGGGATTAAGATCGTGACGGGTGCGAAAGTGCTTCCGGATACATTGAAAAAAGCGGACGGTGTTTCAATTGACGCTGAAAAGAATGGAAAAAGCGAAACGTATTATGCAGAAAAAATGCTTGTTTCCATCGGCCGCCAGCCGAACATTGAAGGAATCGGCCTTGAAAACACGGACATTGTAACGGAAAACGGTTCTGTCGTCGTAAATGAAGCCGGACAGACGAAGGAATCGCATATTTATGCGATCGGTGATGTTGTCGGCGGACTGCAGCTTGCACATGTGGCATCCCGTGAAGGCATCATTGCCGTTGAACATATGGCGGGTCTTAATCCGGCGCCTCTTGATGCCGCTCTTGTGCCAAAATGCATTTATTCAAATCCGGAAGCGGCGAGTGTCGGTTTGACAGAAGAAGAAGCCGAACGCAAAGGACACGAACTTAAGATCGGAAAGTTTCCGTTCATGGCGATCGGAAAAGCGCTTGTTTACGGGGAAAGCGACGGCTTTGTCAAAATCGTCGCCGACCGGAACACAGATGATATTCTCGGCGTTCATATGATCGGTCCGCACGTCACCGATATGATCTCTGAAGCGGGGCTTGCCAAGGTGCTCGATGCGACGCCGTGGGAAATCGGCCAGTCCATACACCCGCACCCGTCGCTTTCAGAGGCGATTGGAGAAGCTGCACTAGCCGCAGACGGAAACGCGATTCATTTTTAAAAGGAAAGAAGGAGGGGTTTGAATGACTACAAACCGCCATCAAGCATTAGGGCTTTCTGACGCGGAAGCCGTTGAAATGTATAGAACCATGCTGTTAGCCAGAAAAATCGACGAAAGAATGTGGCTGTTAAACCGCTCGGGCAAAATTCCGTTCGTTATTTCATGTCAAGGGCAGGAAGCGGCACAAGTAGGCGCGGCCTATGCTTTAAACCGCGATACCGACTATGTGCTTCCTTACTACAGAGATATGGGGGTAGTGCTTGCATTCGGTATGACTGCAAAGGATTTGATGATGTCCGGTTTTGCGAAAGCGGCTGACCCGAACTCAGGCGGAAGGCAGATGCCGGGACACTTCGGTCAAAAGAAAAACAGAATCGTAACGGGCTCCTCTCCTGTTACGACGCAGGTCCCTCACGCAGTCGGGATCGCGCTTGCGGGACGCATGGATAAAAAGGATATCGTTTCTTTCGTGACCTTTGGAGAAGGCTCTTCCAATCAGGGAGATTTTCACGAAGGGGCGAACTTCGCCGCCGTGCATAAATTGCCGGTCATTTTCATGTGTGAAAACAATAAGTATGCCATTTCTGTCCCGTATGACAAACAGGTGGCCTGCGAGAATATCTCCGACCGGGCGGTAGGCTACGGTATGCCGGGCGTCACTGTTGACGGAAACGATCTGCTGGAAGTTTATCGAGTCGTGAAAGAAGCGCGCGAACGTGCGTCTAAAGGCGAAGGCCCTACATTAATCGAAACGGTTTCCTACCGTTTGACGCCGCATTCGAGTGACGACGACGACAGCAGCTACAGAGAACGCAAAGAAGTAGAAGAAGCAAAGAAACAAGATCCGCTTCTTATATACAAAACATACCTTCAAGAAGCCGGGCTTCTTAGTGAAGAAGAAGAAAAGACCATGCTGGATGACATCATGGCTATCGTAAACGAAGCGACAGACGAAGCGGAGAAAGCGCCATATGCATCTCCTGAATCAACGCTTGATCACGTTTATGCGAAGTAGGGAGGAATACTTATGTCTGTAATGTCTTATATTGACAGTATTAATGCAGCAATGAAAGAAGAAATGGAAAGAGATCCGCGTGTTTTTGTTCTCGGGGAAGACGTCGGGAGAAAAGGCGGCGTGTTTAAAGCCACGGCAGGTCTCTATGAGCAGTTCGGAGAAGAGCGGGTGATGGATACGCCGCTTGCGGAATCAGCGATTGCCGGCGTCGGTATCGGCGCCGCCATGTACGGCATGCGTCCGATCGCGGAGATGCAGTTTGCCGATTTCATTCTTCCTGCGGTCAACCAAATCATTTCAGAAGCGGCAAAAATCCGCTACCGTTCAAACAATGATTGGAGCTGTCCGATGGTCATCAGAGCGCCTTATGGCGGCGGCGTGCACGGGGCGTTGTATCATTCCCAATCTGTGGAGGCTATCTTTGCCAACCAGCCGGGCCTTAAAATTGTCATGCCTTCAACTCCTTATGATGCAAAAGGGCTGTTAAAAGCTGCTGTCCGTGACGAAGACCCCGTACTGTTTTTCGAGCATAAGCGGGCGTACCGCCTGATTAAAGGCGAAGTCCCTGCTGACGATTACGTCCTTCCGATCGGAAAGGCGGATATAAAACGCGAAGGCAGCGACATTACTGTCATTACGTACGGTTTATGCGTCCATTTCGCTCTGCAGGCTGCCGAGCGTCTTGAAAAAGACGGAATTTCCGCGCACATATTAGATTTGCGTACGGTCTATCCGTTAGATAAAGAAGCCATCATTGAAGCCGCATCTAAAACGGGTAAAGTATTGCTGATCACAGAAGATACGAAAGAAGGCGGCATTATGAGTGAAGTCGCCGCCATTATTTCTGAGAACTGCTTATTTGATTTAGACGCACCGATCAAGCGGCTTGCGGGTCCTGACGTTCCGGCGATGCCTTATGCGCCGGCAATGGAAAAATACTTCATGATGAATCCTGACAAAGCAGAAGCCGCGATGAGAGAATTAGCGGAGTTTTAAAGACGTAAGGAGGTTTTTGACATGGCGATTGAACAAATGGCTATGCCTCAGCTCGGAGAGAGCGTGACGGAAGGGACGATCAGCAAATGGCTGGTATCCCCGGGTGATCAAGTGAATAAATATGACCCCATCGCGGAGGTCATGACAGATAAAGTGAATGCGGAGGTGCCGTCTTCTTTTACCGGTACGATTACAGAACTAGTAGGGGAAGAAGGGCAGACTCTTGCAGTAGGCGAGATCATCTGCAAAATTGAAACAGAAGAAACGGCAGCCGAAGAGGCGCCGAAGCGGGAAGAAGTGCAAAATACCCCTGCAGACACCGATTCAAACCGTGCAGGTAAAGATCAGTCAAATAAAGCGCGATATTCGCCGGCTGTGCTCAGATTAGCGGGAGAACACGGCATTCAGCTTGAAGAAGTTGAAGGAACGGGTGCAGGCGGAAGAATTACGCGAAAAGACATTCAAAAGATCATTGATTCGGGAATGCAGCAGAAGACGGAAGCATCGGCACCGGCTGCCGTCCAAACAACACAACAAGCACCCAAACAGCAGCAAAAACAAGCGCCGGCACCAGCTCTGTCAGCCGGTGATATTGAAATTCCGGTTACAGGCGTCAGAAAAGCCATCGCAGCCAATATGCATAAAAGCAAAACAGAAATTCCGCATGCCTGGACGATGATGGAAGTCGACGTCACGAACATGACGGCGTACAGAAACAGCATGAAAGACTCGTTTAAACAAAAAGAAGGCTTCAATTTAACATTCTTCGCTTTCTTTGTTAAAGCGGCGGCGCAGGCTCTTAAAGAGTTCCCGCAAATGAACAGCATGTGGGCGGGGGACAAAATCGTCCAAAAGAAAGACATCAACATCTCCATTGCCGTTGCCACAGAAGATTCGCTGTTTGTTCCGGTTATTAAGCATGCTGATGAAAAAACGATTAAAGGCATAGCCAGAGAAATAACGGATCTTGCGAAAAAAGTGAGAGACGGAAGACTTGCCGCTGATGATATGCAGGGCGGCACCTTTACCGTCAATAACACGGGATCTTTCGGCTCGGTTCAGTCTATGGGCATTATCAATCATCCGCAGGCAGCCATTCTTCAGGTAGAATCAATCGTCAAACGTCCGGTTGTCATGAATAACGGGATGATTGCCGTGCGTGATATGGTTAATCTTTGCCTGTCTTTAGATCACAGAGTGCTTGACGGGCTCGTATGCGGCCGTTTCCTCGGACGCGTCAAAGAGATCTTAGAAAACATTGACGAAAATACTTCAGTCTATTAAAAAAAACTCCTTTTGCCCTGGCGGCAAAGGGAGTTTTTTCAGTTTCATTCTGAATCTTCGGGAACGAGCATAGTGAGATGATGTTTTTTCACTTCGATCGTGCAAGGCGCCTTTCCATATACCTCGCCGTCCGTATCCGCGTCCATCTCACGTCCGGTTTCGATTTCAATCCTGGAAGCCTGAATATACGAAAGCTCTCCTTTAAAATCATCAAATGAACCCTGCTCCATCGTCATCAGCTCCCGCAAAGCAGCAAGGCTTGTGCTGCGGCAGATTAACACATCGGCTAACCCGTCCTGAAGGCTGGCATCAGGCAGGGGTACTCTGTTTGTCCCGATAAAATGCCCGTTCATGACAAGCACCATAACGGCTTCGTCTTCTTTCACCTCACCGTCGATCGTCAATCTGACGGGAAAAGGGTTCGCGCTTGTCATCGTCCTTAAGGCGCTCGTGAAATAGCTGATTTTCCCGAGCAATGCTTTTTCTTTTTCATTAATATGGCTCGATGCTTCAGTGATCAGCCCGATCCCCCAGAAGTTCAAAAAATAGCCGTCATCCGATTTACAGACGTCTATCATTCGTTTATGCCCGGCTGCGAGCGCTTCAGCGGCTTTTTGAAGATTTTGCGGGATGCCGAGCGCCCGTGAAAAATCGTTGCACGTTCCCCCCGGCAAAATGCCGACAGCGGGTCTGTGATCAAGCTTGCTGATGCTGTTGATGCATTGATGCACCGTGCCGTCTCCGCCTAAAATGTATAAATGGTCAACCGAGCTGTCGAGATTTTCACAAAACTGACTGGCATCATCCTGATGTTTGGTCGGTTTAATCAAAAGCTCGTCAGCTGACTGGGCCAAAATGGGGACGACCGTGCCGAGGGTTTTATCAATCTGTTTTTGACCGGCGTTTCCGTTATAAATTAATACTGCTTTCCGTTGGCTCATACGACTGCTCCTTTATTTCAGACAATCTCTTTAACAAGTTTCCCGTTTTTAAAAGGTCATAAACTTACATCGAAAACATAAAAGGGACAAAAATCAATCGGAGATGAGCGGTGTCATTTGCCGATAGGGCAGGTTCCTTGCTATCATAAGAGAAGATGATCAAAAAGGAGAGGTCCCAGTTGAATATGGATTTTAATTTATTTATGAATGATGTCGTGCGTCAAGCCCGTCAGGAAATTACAGCCGCCGGGTATACGGAGCTGAAAACCGCTGAGGAAGTGGACGAAGCGCTTTCGAAAAAAGGAACGACACTTGTTATGGTCAATTCTGTCTGCGGATGCGCAGGCGGAATTGCAAGACCTGCGGCGTACCATTCCGTACATTATGATAAACGCCCGGATCAGCTTGTGACGGTTTTTGCCGGACAGGACAAAGAAGCGACAGCAAAAGCGAGAGAGTACTTTGAAGGCTACCCGCCGTCCTCTCCGTCCTTTGCGATTTTAAAAGACGGGAAAATCATGAAAATGGTGGAACGCCATGAAATTGAAGGGCATGAGCCTATGGCCGTCGTCACAAAACTGCAGGAAGCCTTTGAAGAATATTGTGAAGAAGTATAAGTAAAAAGGAAAACCCCGGAGCCGAGCGCTTGCGGGGTTTTTTTATATGGTGTTTGTATAAATATAAATATTTATGCACCGGCAATCAGCTGTCACTCATTCGAAAAACAATGACTATAATAAATAAAGAAAGGGAATTATATTTTTTGAAAATAGTATTGCATAACTAGTAAAAAGTGTTTAAAATACAGATTAACGAATAAATATTCAAGTTTAAGAGATAAGCAGATATGGGGGAAAATAATCATGAAGAAATGGCTGTTGGTATTGACTGCCGCATGTATCACCTTTGCGCTGTCCGCCTGCGGGTCAGGCAATTCAGGCTCAGAAGGCGGAAAGAACAAACTGATTATGGGTACATCGGCTGATTATAAACCGTTTGAATATAAAGACGGCGATCAGATCGTCGGATTTGACGTTGATCTGGCAAAAGCTCTGGGCAAAAAGACCGGCTATGACGTTGAGGTGCAGGACATGGACTTCAACAGTCTGATTACATCGCTGAAGTCTAAGCAGGTTGATATGATTTTATCAGGAATGACACCTACGCCGGAACGGAAAAAGCAAGTAGATTTCTCAGATATTTATTATACTGCTAACAATATGATCGTTACGAAAAAGGGCAGCAGCATTAAATCTCTGAATGATCTGAAAGGCAAAACCGTCGGTGTTCAGCTCGGCTCCATTCAAGAAGAAAAAGGCAAGAAGCTTGCTTCAAAATACGGTTTTCAGCTCGAAGACCGCAACCGCATTTCAGACTTAACGGAAGAGATTAAATCCGGACGTTTTGATGCCGCAATTATCGAAGACATCGTGGCACAGGGCTATTTCAGTTCAAATCATGATCTGCAGGGCTTTGTCTCAGCAGATGCGAAATCAGACGAATCGGGCTCCGCGATTGCGTTCCGCAAAGACAGTGATCTGACAGCGAAGTTTAATAAAGCGCTGAAAGAAATGGAGAAAAACGGAGAAATCGAAAAACTGAAGAAAAAATGGTTCACCAACGAGAAATAAAAGAAAGCTCAACTTTTCGTTGAGCTTTTTATCTTGAATATAGGTAAAGGAGATCACACGTATGAATTTGGATTTCTCAGCGACAATACCCCAAATTCCTTTTATATTGGAAGGCCTTGCCGTCACATTAAAAATTGTGCTCGTTTCAGCGGTCATCGGCCTTGTATTAGGCGTCATTCTCAGTCTGTTTAAAATCAGCACAATCAGTCCGCTGAAATGGATTGCGGATTTTTATACTTCAATTTTCCGCGGCACGCCGCTCGTGCTGCAGCTGATGATCATTTATTTCGGTATGCCGCAGCTTCTCGGGTTTCAGATCGACCAATTTTGGGCGGCGGTCACCGCCTTATCGCTCAATTCTGCCGCTTACGTCTCTGAAATTATCAGAGCGGGAATCAACGCGATTGACAAAGGACAAAAAGAGGCGGCCGTCGCTCTCGGCGTGCCGTACGGAAAAATGATGAAAGATCTGCTGCTGCCGCAGGCGTTCAAAAACATTTCTCCGGCCATTATTAACGAATTAATCACTTTGACGAAAGAATCAGCGATCGTCACGGTTATCGGTCTCGGCGATATTATGAGACGGGCCTACCAGTCCGGCGCCGCAACATACAACTATTTAGAGCCTCTTATTGTGGCGGGCTTAATCTATTACGTGCTCGTTTTGATCTTAGCATTCATCGGAAAAGGCGTAGAAAGGAAGCTGAAAGCCAATGATTAAGGTCGACAACCTTTCAAAATCATTCGGGAAACATGAAGTATTGAAAAACATTTCAACACAGATCCAAGAAGGTGAAGTCGTCGCCGTCATCGGGCCTTCCGGCTCGGGCAAATCAACGTTTCTGCGCTGCTTAAATCTGCTGGAAACCCCGAGCGGCGGAACGATTGCTATTAAAGAAAAAGAAATCACCGCCGCTAAAACGAATAAACTGAAAGTGCGGGAAAATATCGGTATGGTATTTCAGCATTTTCATCTGTTTCCTCATAAAACGGTGCTTGATAATATCACATACGCGCCGGTCAGTGTGAAGAAAGAGTCCAAAAAGGCGGCGGAAGAAAAGGCGTGCGCGCTCCTCGAAAAAGTCGGGCTGCTTGAAAAACGGAACGACTATCCGAACCGCTTGTCAGGCGGGCAGAAGCAGCGTGTCGCCATCGCGCGGGCGCTTGCTATGAATCCTGACATCATGCTGTTTGATGAACCGACCTCAGCCCTTGACCCGGAAATGGTCAAAGAAGTCCTTGAGGTAATGAAAGAGCTCGCGCAGACGGGCATGACGATGGTGATCGTCACGCACGAAATGGGGTTTGCCAAGGAAGTCGCAGACCGCGTATTATTCATGGATGAAGGCACAATAGTGGAAGACGGGCCGCCGGAAGAATTTTTTCTTTCTCCGAAGTCAAAAAGAGCACAGGACTTTTTAGAAAAAATATTATAAAATATAACTGTAAGAAAAGAAGAAGAATGCTCTTCTTCTTTTTTTTGAGAACGAAACAAACAGAATGGAGCAAGCAATGTTTAAAATCGGTTACCGCACACTAAAGACCGCACTTGGAACGGCGCTGGCCATTTATTTAGCCCAGCTGTTGCATCTGCAAAACTTCGCATCCGCAGGAATCATCACCATATTGTGCATCCAAATTACGCAAAAGCGGTCGCTTCAGGCCTCGTGGGCCCGATTTGCCGCCTGTTTATTGGCGATCGTCTTTTCATATGTCTTTTTCGGACTGATCGGCTATTATCCGTTTGTGATCGGAATATTGCTCGTGCTGTTCATTCCGACTACAGTCGTTTTAAAAATAAACGAGGGGATCGTCACCAGCTCAGTTATCATTCTTCATTTATATATGTCCGGCGGCATTACGCCGGCGTTTATCTGGAATGAGTTCCAGCTGATCACCGTAGGTATCGGCGTCGCGCTGTTAATGAATCTGTATATGCCGAGCCTCGACAGAAAACTTGCGGCGTACCGGAAAAAAATCGAGGACAACTTTGCCGTCATCTTCGCCGAAATCGAACGGTATTTGTTAACAGGTGAGCAAGATTGGACGGGGAAAGAAATACCGGAGACGCATCAGATGATTCAAGAGGCGAAAAACCTCGCGTACCGTGACGTGCAGAATCATATTTTGCGCCATGAAAATCTCTACTATCATTATTTTAAAATGAGACAGAAACAATTTGAAATTATCGAAAGGCTGCTGCCGAAGATTACCTCTGTTTCAATAACGGTGGAGCAGGGAAAAATGATTGCCCATTTTATCCATGAATTAAGGGAAGCCATTCATCCCGGCAATACCGCCCATAAATTTTTAAAAAGACTGGCGGAAATGAGAACGGAATTTGAAGAAATGCCGCTCCCGGCAACACGCGAGGAATTTGAAGCGCGGGCGGCTTTATTCCACCTGCTCGGTGAGATGGAACAATATCTCGTGATTAAAAGTTATTTCAAAGGCATCAAGCTGTAAAAAACATATGAATCATCGCATGAGTCCTCCTTTCATTGGTCATTCTAATGAAAAAAGGAGGGGAGCCCATGCGATTTTTTTTATTGTCAGCAATCCTGCTGCTGTCTCCGCTTTGGCCGCTTGGCGCGAATCCTTTGCC
Organism: Bacillus sp. BACIII; assembly: GCF_057836745.1. Lineage (NCBI taxonomy): Bacteria > Bacillati > Bacillota > Bacilli > Caryophanales > Bacillaceae > Bacillus > Bacillus sp. BACIII. Next base: position 636,513 of record NZ_CM174437.1, read on the forward strand.
GGGTGACCCTTACATTATCGTCAATAAAACCACAAATGCGCTTGCGGTTGTGAAGGATAATCGAATAGAAGGCATTTATCAGGTGGCGACGGGAAAAACAGATGATCTGACGCCTGAAGGAGAATTTACGGTAACGGTCAAGGCTGTAAATCCGTATTACCGGAAGAAAAATGTAGAGGGAGGCGCGCCGGAAAATCCGCTCGGCGTCCGCTGGATCGGTTTTGATGCGAAAGGAACCGACGGCAGGATATACGGCATTCACGGGACAAACAGAGAAGAGCTGATCGGAGGGTTTGTATCAAATGGCTGCATCCGCATGAAAAACCGGGATGTCATCCATATTTTTCGGATTATCCCTCCCGGAACGAAAGTATTGATTACAAAAGAAAACCGCTCATTTGAGGACATTGCAAAAGAGCGGAAAGCCCTCATAAAAAAGCAGGAAACCCCCGTGCAATGAGGCGCCCGCTTTTTTACCGCAAATACATCATAATGCCTGAGAGGACTGTTGACAGTATAAATACGCCTAAAATGACGATGACAGCGCTTTTCATGAATTTCTGAGACATCGTTTCACTCCTTAAGATTACTGTCTATCATTTTAACGTGTTTTGCTTGTATGAACAAGCCATATCCTATGACAGAAAGCAGGTGGCCGCGCAATGAAAAAACTTGATCATATTGGTATTGCCGTCAGCTCTATTGATGCCGCAAGAGGATTTTATGAACGGATGCTGGGGCTTACGTATATAGGAGACGAGCTGGTAAACGGCCAAAATGTGAAAGTTGCTTTTTTAGAAGCGGGAAGCACAAAACTTGAGCTGATTGAGCCGCTGTCCGAAGCATCTCCCGTCAGCTCCTTTTTACAGAAAAGAGGCGAAGGGCTGCATCATTTGGCGTTCCGGTGCGCCGATCTTAAGGAAACGATCAAGGAGCTTGAATCAAGCCGCATGACTTTGACCAATCATGAACCGCAAAGCGGAGCGGGCGGGAAGAAGATCGCATTTCTCTCCCCGAAAGAGGCGAACGGGGTTTTGATTGAGCTTTGTGAAACAATTGAAAAAGGAGAAACTGGAAGATGAGCATGAGTGACCATATCAGACACTTAAACGAAAGACGTTCCTTTTTTACAAACGGCGGCGGTGCGGAAAGAAATGAAAAACAGCACAAAAAAGGCAAGCTGACGGCAAGAGAAAGAATTGCCTATTTATTGGATGAAGACAGTTTTTCAGAGCTTCAGCCGTTTGCCAAAAGCCGCATGCCCGAATGCCAACATGCTCCGGGAGACGGCGTCGTTACCGGATACGGCACAATTGACGGACGGCCCGTGTATTTATTTGCTCATGACTTTACCGTTCTCGGCGGGACGCTCGGTGAGACACATGCCGAAAAAATCGCTGCAGTGATGGATCTGGCGGCTAAAAATAAAACCCCGATCATCGGACTGAACGACTCAGGTGGTGCGAGAATTCAAGAGGGTGTGGTATCATTAAATGGCTACGGTCATATTTTTAGGCGGAACGTCCTTTACTCGGGAGTGATTCCGCAAATTTCTGTTATCCTCGGGCCATGTGCCGGCGGTGCTGTTTATTCACCCGCTCTGACGGATTTTGTGATTATGGCGGAACAGACGTCGCACATGTTTATTACAGGTCCTAAAGTCATTGAACAGGTGACGGGTGAACAGATTGACGCGGAAAGTTTAGGCGGTGCGGGAATACATAATGTGATAAGCGGAAATGCCCACTATTCCGCACGAACGGAAAAAGAGGCTCTTTCCGCGGTGAAAACCTTGCTTTCTTATCTCCCGCACGGCAGTCAGACGGCATTGCCCGTTAAAAAGGAAGACGCCAGACCGTTATTAAACACCCTCGTTCCCGCGGACAGTTCGAAACCTTACGATGTGTTACAGGTGATAAAAGAACTGGCGGATGACGGAACGTTTTTTGACATTCAGCCGTATTTTGCCAAAAACATTGCTGTCGGTTTTCTGAAGCTCGGACGTCGCACGGTCGGTTTTGTCGCAAACCAGCCGAAACATTTGGCGGGGAGCCTCACGATTGATGCCGCTGACAAAGCGTCGAGATTCATCCGTTTTTGCGACGCATTTCATATTCCGCTGTTAACGATCGCTGATGTTCCCGGATTTCTGCCGGGCCTTCAGCAGGAGCATGCGGGAATCATCCGTCACGGAGCAAAATTGCTGTATGCTTTTGCCGAAGCGGCGGTGCCGAAAGTGACGCTCATCATCAGAAAAGCTTACGGAGGCGCTTATGTCGCCATGAATTCGAAAGGGCTCGGAGCTGATCTTGTATTTGCCTGGCCCAATGCGGAAATTGCCGTGATGGGAGCAGAAGGCGCGGCATCGATTTTATACCGCAGAGACATACAGGCTTCTGACGATCCGGAAAAAACGAAGCGCGAAAAAAAAGCCATATATGAAAAGGAAAACGCCGGTCCGTATAAAGCGGCTGCCTGCGGTATGGTGGATGACATCATCCGGCCGGAAGACTCGAGGAAAAAATTGATACAGGCATTTGACATGCTTGCGCATAAGGAAGAGGAAAGACCGAAAAAAAAGCACGGTAATATACCGCTTTAAACGGAGGAACTGAAAATGGTAAACGAAAAACGCCTGCTTGAAGAATTTCTGGAACTTGTTCAAATTGATTCAGAAACAAAACACGAAGCGGAAATCAGCAAGGTGCTCAAACAAAAATTCACTGATTTAGGATTGAGCGTAAAAGAAGACGATACAAAAGAAGTGACGGGGCATGGAGCCGGCAACTTAATCTGTACGTTAAAGGGCACAAAAGATGCGGATACGATTTATTTCACATCGCATATGGACACTGTTGTTCCGGGAAAAGGCGTTAAGCCGATTGTGGAAGACGGCTATGTCAAAACCGACGGCACGACGATTCTAGGCGCTGATGATAAGACGGGCCTTGCCGCAATGTTTGAAGCCATTAAAGTGCTGAAAGAACAAAACATCGAGCACGGAACGATTGAGTTCATCATCACGGCCGGAGAAGAATCAGGATTAGTCGGAGCAAAAGCAATGGATCGTTCCGATATTACCGCGAAATACGGTTTTGCGCTTGATTCAGACGGAAAAGTCGGCAACATTATTGTAGCCGCACCGACACAAGCGAAAGTGAGAGCAACCATTTTCGGAGAAACGGCTCATGCGGGAGTAGAACCGGAAAAAGGCATCTCCGCGATTACAATCGCATCAAAAGCAATCTCAAAAATGCCGCTCGGCCGTATTGATGAAGAAACAACGGCTAATATCGGACGTTTTGAAGGAGGCACGCAAACCAATATCGTCTGCGATCAAGTTGATATTCTGGCAGAAGCGCGTTCGTTAGTGCCTGAAAAAATGGAAGCGCAAGTGCAGAAAATGAAGGAAGCTTTCGAATCTGCGGCAGCTGAGATGGGAGGCCGCGCAGAAGTGGACATCGCAGTCATGTATCCGGGTTTCAAATACCAGGACGGCGATCAGGTTGTGGAAGTCGCGAAAAAAGCGGCGGCAAAAATCGGCCGGCCGAGCGAACTTCAGACGAGCGGCGGCGGAAGTGACGCGAACATCATTGCCGGCCACGGCATTCCGACAGTCAACCTGTCAGTAGGTTATGAACAAATCCATACGAAAAATGAAAAAATGCCGATTGAAGAGCTCGTCAAAACGGCGGAAATGGTCGTTGCCATTATCGAAACAGCAGCCAACTAAAAACGAAGCACCCAATTCATTGGGTGCTTTTTTTCGTAAGATCCACATGAAAAAACCTGCCGGAATTCACACGGCAGGTTCAATATTATGATTTTGCGGGCTCCGCCTGAGCCGCAGCTTGTTTCTTTTTATGATGCGTCTGCTGTAAAAGCACGTTCTGCACTGTTAAAAACAGTCCGCTTGTAAACCAGTAAAGCGGAAGCGCAGCCGGTACGTTAAGTGAAAAAATGGTCATCATGACAGGGAAAATAAAGACCATGATTTTTGCTGACTGCATCGCGGCCGGATTTTGAGCGGCCGGTGAATATTTCTCGTTTAATTTTTGGGAAATATAAGCCTGTAAGAAATACATGGCGCCCGCGCACAGTGATACAAGAATATCAGAATGCCCTAAGCTGAACCACAGAAATGAGTGTGAAGCGATTTCCGGCGTTGAGCGGATGGCGTAATAAAAACCGATCAAAATCGGGAATTGCACCAGCATCGGAAGGCATCCCATTGCCATCGGATTCAGATTGTGCTCACGGTAAAGCTTCATCATTTCCATTTGCAGTTCTTTTTGTTTCTCCGCATCTTTCGTTTGTTTCATTTTAGCCTGAATGCTGTCGATCTGCGGTTTGATCACAGCCATTTTTTCCTGGAACACCCGCTGTTTCTTAAATTGGTTCACAAACAAAGGCAATACAACAATCCGGACGATAATCGTCACCAGAATAATCGACAGTCCGTACTCACCGTGGAACAGGCCCGCCACACCTTTTAAAAGTGCCGAAAACGGCTCAATCAGGTAATCGTGGAAAAACCCGATATTCCCGAGGCCTCCCGTCTGAGTCTGAGATGTCGCTGCAAAAGCCGAGCGGCCTGTACATAGTACGATAAAAAATAATCCGAATGCTATCCATTTTTGATATGTTTTAGACAATTATGTCTCCTCCTTTTTATCTTCACTTGCCGTTATAAAAGGAGGAAGGTGACATCTTCATCATCATTCGCCGGTGAATTCATGCGGATGACTTTACGTATCCAAGTTGTAATGCGATGATATATAATAATAAGAAAGTCTGTTCGGTTCAGCTGAACGACTGCTTGATGTTCATCTATTCGTTTCGTTCTCCAATGCTCGCCTGCGCGGCGCTCACGCAAAAGAAAAGCGATGCCGATCGCGGTCAGAGCGGGAAGAATAATTGTGAAAAAATCGACTAAAAATAAAAAGTCATTCATTGACTCAAGAATCATTTTATCACATCCATTCAGCTCTTATTTTACTACATATATATAAGGTTGTCTATGAAAGGAAAGGAGGCGCCGGGAGTGGCCGGAAAAGGGAGAATTATATTTCATATCGATATGAACAGTTTTTATGCTTCTGTGGAAATGGCGTATGATCCGTCTTTAAAGGGAAAACCTCTCGCCGTTGCCGGAAACGTGAAGGAACGGAGAGGAATCATCGTCACCTGCAGCTATGAAGCGAGAGCGCGGGGCGTAAAGACCACCATGCCGGTGTGGCAGGCGAAGCGCCTCTGTCCGGAACTTATCGTCGTTCCTCCGAATTTTGACCGCTACCGGAATTCGTCAAAAGAAATGTTCAGCATTCTGAGGGAGTATACGGATTTAGTCGAACCGGTTTCTATTGATGAAGGATACATGGATATTACGGACACGCCCCACGGACACAGGGCGTATGAGACAGCCGCAGACATTCAGGCAAGGCTGCAAAAAGAGCTTTTGCTTCCGTCAAGCATCGGCATCGCTCCGAATAAATTTCTCGCCAAGATGGCGTCTGATATGAAAAAACCGCTCGGCATCACCATTTTAAGAAAAAGAGAGCTGCCGTACATATTGTGGCCTCTCCCGATCGAAGAGATGCACGGTATAGGAACGAAAACTGCGGAAAAAATAAAAACGCTCGGCATCAAAACGATCGGTGATTTGGCAAAAGGAGATGAACGGGCGCTGAAAATGCTGCTCGGCATAAACGGGCCGAGGCTGAAGGATAAGGCGAACGGCATCCACCACGCAGAAGTCGATCCCGAACGGATTTATGAATTTAAAAGCGTCGGCAACTCATCCACCCTTTCGCATGATTCGGCTGACTGGGATGAATTAACCGGCGTGTTTGACCGGCTCGCGCTGTCTGTAAGCGAACGGCTTCAGCGTAAGGAGGTCATGGCCTGCCGGCTGTTCATCATGATCCGCTATGCGGATTGGAAAACGGTCACAAGAAGCATGACCCTCAGCAATCCGGCTGATCAGAAAAAAGACATCATGAATGCGGCGATGGAACTGTTTGACAAGCACTGGAACCAAAAACCGGTGAGGCTTCTCGGCATCACCGGAACGGAACTGGTCGAAAAACAGCAGGCGTATAAACAGCTTGACCTGTTTTCATTCAAGGAGGATGCAAAGGACGAGCCGATTGTTCAGATGATGAACGAGCTGAATGAAAAATACGGCCGACACATGATCCGAAAAGGCGCCGTCATGAAAAAAGAAGAAAGCAAAACAAGGGGAACGAGCTTTAACAGAGACTTTTTTCAGGATGAAAAGAAAAGGTGAATAACTTGAAAAAAGGGGTTATGTATGATAATTTCTTTAGTATAAATATCATTTTATTTTAATTTAAATTTTAAAATGGTTAAACGTTTGAAGAAGGGACGTTAGAATATGTCAAAACAACAAATCGGAGTTATCGGTCTTGCGGTAATGGGTAAAAATCTGGCTCTTAACATTGAAAGCCGGGGATTTTCTGTGTCTGTATACAACAGATCAAGCAGCAAAACGGAAGAGTTTTTAGAAGAGGCAAAAGGCAAAAATGTTGTCGGTACATACAGCATTGAGGAGTTTGTCCAGTCTCTTGAAACACCCCGCAAAATTTTATTAATGGTTAAAGCGGGAACTGCAACGGATGCGACGATTCAATCTCTTCTTCCTCATCTGGAAAAAGACGATATTTTGATTGACGGCGGAAATACATACTATAAAGATACACAGCGCCGGAACAAAGAGCTTGCCGAAAGCGGCATTCACTTTATCGGAACGGGTGTATCAGGCGGTGAAGAGGGAGCGCTTAAGGGGCCTTCTATTATGCCGGGCGGCCAAAAGGAAGCGCACGAACTCGTGAAGCCGATTTTGGAAGCCATTTCTGCTAAAGTGGACGGAGAAGCTTGTACGACATACATCGGCCCGGACGGAGCGGGGCACTATGTAAAAATGGTGCACAACGGTATCGAATACGGTGACATGCAGCTGATCTCTGAGTCATACTTCATTCTGAAACAGGTGCTCGGACTGTCTGCCGAAGAGCTTCATGAAGTATTCGCTGAGTGGAACAAAGGAGAGCTTGACAGCTATCTGATCGAAATCACGGCTGACATTTTCACTAAAAAAGATGAAGAAACGGGCAAACCGCTTGTTGATGTCATCCTTGATAAAGCAGGCCAAAAAGGAACGGGTAAATGGACAAGCCAAAGCGCTCTTGACTTAGGCGTGCCGCTTCCGATTATCACTGAATCTGTTTTTGCGCGTTTCATTTCCGCAATGAAAGAAGAGCGTGTGAAAGCAAGCAGCCTGTTGTCCGGACCTGACGTTAAGCCGGTCACTGAAAACAAAGAAGAGCTGATTGAAGCGGTCAGAAAAGCGCTCTTCATGAGTAAAATCTGTTCTTACGCACAAGGTTTCGCCCAAATGAAAGCTGCATCTGAAGAATATAACTGGGATCTGAAATACGGTGAAATCGCGATGATCTTCCGCGGCGGCTGTATCATCCGCGCGGCGTTCCTGCAAAAGATCAAAGATGCGTATGACCGTGAACCGGAGCTTGACAACCTGCTGTTAGACAGCTATTTCAAAAACATTGCAGAAAGCTACCAAGGCGCCCTTCGCCAAGTGATTTCACTTGCCGTAGCCCAAGGCGTGCCGGTACCTTCGTTCTCAAGCGCACTTGCATATTACGATAGCTACCGTACGGCAGTGCTTCCTGCAAACTTGATTCAAGCGCAGCGTGACTACTTCGGCGCGCATACGTACGAACGCACGGATAAAGAAGGCATTTTCCATACTGAATGGATGAAGTAATGAAGAAGCCCCCGCAATAACTGCGGGGGCTTTTCTGATATGTAAAAACCGCGGGCCTTATGAACAGCGCCGCGGTTTTTTAATTTCTTCTTATATATTCCACCAGTGAAGGCCGTCTTTTTCTAAGAGGTCGTCTGAAGCCTTAGGTCCCATTGATCCGGCTTCATAATTCGGGGAAAGGGTTTTGTCGGCTGCCCATGTTTCGGAAATCGCGTCGACGAAATTCCAAGAAAGCGCCACTTCGTCCCAATGGGCAAAGTTCGTTGCATCACCGAGCAGACAGTCGTGAATCAACTTTTCGTAAGCTTCCGGTGTGTTCATTTCGTCACTGCAGTTGCTGCAGTAGTCCAGCTTAATCGGCTGAGCATGTGCGGCTCCGCCTAATTTTTTAGCATTCAGATATAAAGTGATGCCTTCATCCGGCTGGATGTGGATGACAAGCAGGTTCGGATTTACATTCGTTTCATTGCCGTAATATAGGTTCATCGGAATGTCTTTAAATTGAACGACGATTTTCGTTGATTTTTCTTTCATCCGTTTCCCTGTTCGGATGTAAAACGGAACGCCGGCCCAGCGGAAGTTGTCGATTAACAGCTTTCCGGACACGAATGTTTCCGTATTGGAATCCGGTGCTACGTTTTGCTCATCTGTATAGCTCGGTACAGAGTTTCCGTTGATCGTTCCCGCTTGGTATTGTCCGCGGACGAAGTAATCGCCCACTTCATTTGGAGCGACAGGGCGGAGAGCTCTCAGCACCTTCACTTTTTCGCTGCGGATTTCTTCTGTGTTCAGTTTAATAGGCGGTTCCATTGCTAAGAGAGCGACCATTTGTAAAATGTGATTTTGAACCATATCGCGGAGTGCGCCTGATTTTTCATAATATCTCGCACGATCCTCAACGCCGAGATCTTCACTTGACGTAATCTGGATGTTTGAGATGTAGCGGTTATTCCAAAGCGGTTCAAACAACGCATTCGCAAAACGGATGACTTCGATGTTTTGAACCATTTGCTTGCCTAAGTAATGGTCGATCCGATAAATTTGATCTTCTGTGAAAGCTTCCCGTATTTCTTTGTTAAGCTCTTTCGCACTCGGCAGGTCATGGCCGAACGGTTTTTCAATTACGAGACGGGACCAGCCTTTTGTCGCTGTGACACCTTCATTTTTAAGCGATTTTGCGATTGTGCCGAAAAACTCAGGGGCCATTGCCAAGTAAAACATTCGGTTATTCGGGATTTCATATGTATGTTCAAGCTGATCAAGCAGGACATTCAGCTCCTGATAGGAACCCGGATTCGTTACATCAAACGGATGGTAATAAAAATGAGATGTGAAATCATCTATGTCTTTTTGCCCAGCCGAAGAAACAGACGTTTTAACGGTTTCACGGAGGTCCTCGTTTGACCAAGGTCTTCTTCCAACACCTACAACTGCAAACTCTTCACCAATCTGACCATTTTTATATAAACGGTGAATGGATGGGTAAAGTTTTCGTTTTGCCAAATCCCCTGTGGCACCAAATATTACAATTACTGCTTTTGGTTTGTCGTTTGTTTTCACTTAGAGTACCTCACTTTATCTGAAGCATGGTTTAAAACCCCGCATATTTCCTTCATTTTAAATCTAAAATTCGTTGAAAGCAAATGTTTCAGCCTGTTTTTTGAGGTTTACAGAAAAAAATTAATCAGGCCGGAGAAGCCCCGGGTGAATTCACATTTTCAGCCTGATCCTGTATCCTTAGTAGTACAAAGATCTAGGAGGAAGCATTGTGGAATTATTATTTTTAGGGACGGGGGCCGGCATGCCGGCAAAGGCGAGAAACGTAACGTCCGTCGCGCTGAAGCTTCTTGAAGAAAGGCGTTCCGTATGGCTGTTTGATTGCGGAGAAGCCACTCAGCATCAGATATTACATACAACAATCAAACCGAGGAAAATCGAAAAGATTTTCATCACCCATCTTCACGGTGACCATGTTTACGGTCTTCCGGGTCTGTTGGGAAGCCGGTCATTTCAGGGCGGTGAAGAAGAGCTGACGATTTACGGGCCAAAAGGCATAAAAGCATTTATTGAAACAAGCCTGAATGTGACGGCGACTCATTTGACGTATCCTCTTACCGTACATGAAATTGAAGAGGGAACGGTTTTTGAAGATGAGCAATTCATCGTTACCGCAACATCCGTCATTCACGGTGTAGAAGCGTTCGGCTACCGTGTACAGGAGAAAGATATTCCCGGTGCATTGCAGGCCGGCAGACTGAAGGAAATGAATATTCCACCCGGCCCCGTCTATCAGAAGATCAAAAAAGGCGAAACAGTCACGCTTGATGATGGAAGAATAATTGATGGACAGGATTTTTTGGAGCCGCCGAAAAAGGGGAGGATCGTCGCTTTTTCAGGGGATACCCGGGCATCAGAGCGGGTAACGGAGCTTGCGCGCAATGCCGATGTACTTGTTCATGAAGCGACGTTTGCTAAAGAAGATGCAAAGCTTGCGCATAATTACTATCATGCGACGACAGAACAAGCTGCACAAACGGCAAAAAAAGCAGGCGCCAAACAGCTGATCTTAACTCATATCAGCGCAAGGTATCAAGGCGAATCACCGATAGAGCGTCTGGAACATGAGGCGAAAGCGGTATTTGAAAACAGCAGGATCGCATTTGACTTCATGGAAGTCACAGTGGAACGCTCTTAAAAAATGGACGCTTGACATTTTGATTTGAGGGTATATAATAAAACGTAATTATTACGATTTGATCGAGAGGTGAAAATGATGCGTGTGAATGTAACATTGGCCTGCACAGAGACAGGGGACAGAAACTATATCACGACGAAGAACAAACGGACGAATCCGGATCGATTAGAAATGAAGAAGTATTCACCCCGGTTGAAAAAGTATACTTTACATCGTGAGACGAAGTAGATCACGATAAAAAAGCCATTGTGCTCCGGCACAATGGCTTTTGTTTTATGAGTTTACCGCCTGATAGGCCGGAGCATTCATTTGCTGGCGCGCCGCACACCAAACATCATAAATGGCAAGGTGGACGATATGCGGTTCATCGTGATGAATGGCGTGAGAACTGTTTTTGGCCTGAATCCATCCGCTTTGATAAGAGACATCGAGCATGCTTCTGTGCAGTTTCATCCATTCTTCATGAGCGTGCTTTAAGCGCTCATCACGCTCTCCCGATGATAAAATCAACAGCGGCATATCGCCGAAATGAATCTGCTGGTGCTTGATCTGCCGAAGGCTCGTCAAAAATTCCGCGTGTGATCCTTCTAATCTGAACTGCTTCAGGTAGGCCGCTTTCATTTCCGCGGGAAGAAGCGGAAGCACTTTCGTCTCCTGATCTTCAGAAACCGGGTCAAGGAGCACCATTCCGAGAATATCCCGTCGGTTTCGGCTCGCCCAAAGTCTGCTGATAATCGTGCCGTATGAATGCGAGACGACAAGGTAAGGAGGCTTGACGCCCGCCTTCAGCAGAAGGGCGTTTAATTCCTGTACCATGTGATCTGCCGTTCGCTTGTTTCTGCTTTGGCCGCTTTTGCCGATTCCGGCTCTGTCATATGTGAAAACCCCAAATTCTTCATCTATGTCAGTGAGTAATGGTGTCCATGTTTCAGAAGAAGTGCCGCAGCCGGCTTCAAAGACGATCGTCACTTCGCCGGCACCTTTACGGTGTTTTGTATAAAACGGACAGCCGTCAATCAGGTATGTCCTTTCCATCCATGCTGCTTTCATTGGAGTCATCCCCTCTAATTGGTTCTATAAGGAAGACGGAGATGCTTCGGCGATCGTTTCTCAAAAAATAAAAAAAAGAGACAGCCGATGATAAAAATTTCCGGCTGTCTCTTCTGTCACCATGCTCTGTCGTATTGAACCGGCGACGGTATTTCTGTATTCAGCTGCTTCGCTGCACTTCTTGCAAAATGCGGATCGCGCAGAAGTTCTCTCGCGACAAAAATGAGGTCAGCGCGGTTGTTTTGCAGAATTTCTTCGGCCATTGTCCCTGTCGTTATCAAACCGACGGCGCCTGTTGCGATTTCGGCCTGCTCACGGATTTTCTCCGCAAAGCTCACTTGATAGCCGGGGAAGACGTTAATATCAGCTTGAACGAGTGCGCCTGAGCTGCAATCAATCAGGTCGACTCCCTGCTCCTTCATCCACTTCGCAAAGCCGATATGATCGGCAATGTCCAGCCCCTTATCAGTATAATCAGATGCGGAAACACGGACAAATAGCGGTCCGTCCCAGACTTCCTTGACGGCTTCAATGGTCTCGCCTAAGAAGCGGTAGCGGTTTTCATGTGAGCCGCCGTATTCATCTGTACGGTGATTGGACAGCGGTGACAAAAATTCGTGCATTAAGTAGCCGTGTGCCGCATGAAGCTCGATAATGTCAAAGCCGGCTTTTTTCGCACGCGCCGCGGCCTGTTTGAATTCCTGAATGGTTTCTTTAATTTGTTCTATCGTCATTTCAGCCGGTGTTTTGGACTGCTCATCGAAAGGAATGGCTGAAGGAGCGTAAATGTCTCCGTCAAGCTCTGCTTTACGTCCCGCGTGCGCGAGCTGAATGCCGATTTTAGACCCTTGTGCTTTCACTTGTTCTGTCAGTTTGGCAAAGCCTTCGATATGATCGTCGCTCCAAATGCCCAAATCCTGATCGGTAATACGTCCCTGCGGATTAACGGCTGTCGCTTCAACGATAATCAGACCGACCTGACCGATTGCACGCGATATGTAGTGCGCCATATGAAAAGGCTGCAGTTTTCCGTCCTTTTCATGTGAGGAATACATGCACATCGGTGCCATAACAATACGGTTTTTGATCGTTACATCTTTAACGGTCCATGGTGTAAATAATTTTCTGGCCATTTATTTCGCCTCCCGGAATGTTTTTAGACATTGATTATAACAACTCATGATCATTCAGTCATATAAACTGCTCACAGCTGAACACATCGTTCTTATTGTTCTGAACGGGCATTTTTCTTATACACATCGGGGCCGTATCTTCATAACAGGGATCATATAGCAAATATAGATGAGAAACGCACCGATGACTGCGTGGCCTCCTTTGAACCAGTTTGTCAGGATGAAAATACTGCCTTGAAAACAAAAAGTCTGACCGTGACGGTGGTGAGCGGGGTTATTTTGATGTCGGGCTTTCGTCTGTTTATATAAAAAGGGCATCAACGGCACATGCTGTTGATGCTTTTTTTGAAATGCTAGGGTTTGGAGAGCACTTCAATTCCGACGTTGACCATTTTGTCCAGTCCCATAAAAGACAGGCAGATTTTGGCGCGTCTTTTTCTTTTATCGATCTTTTTAATAATGCCTTCCATTCCTTTAAGAGGTCCTGAGGCAACGGTTACTTTTGAATTTTCAATATAGACTTTTGAATAATCTACAGTGTCTCCTTCTCCGATCAGCCTGATAATAGGGAGGATTTCTTCATCCTTAATTGTCGTGAAATAGGTTTTACGCTCTTTGGAATAATATGCGCCGTTATTCACGATTCTGCATGAAATGGGGAGTTCTTTGATTTTATGAAATGTCCGCTCTGTCATCTTTGTTTTAAACAGCACATATCCCGGAAACATTTTTTTGAGTGCCTCGTATTTGATTCCGGCTTTTCGTTCTGTGACTTTTTTCTTGGGTATGATTGAGTAGAGAGCCTGCTCATCAAACTGCAGACGCAGAAATTTTTGCACTGCTTCTTCTTTTCCCGACTCTACAAAAAGTGCGTACCATTTCATGACTGGATCCTCCTTAGAATAATAAGAAATTATTATACAAAGAAAGTATTTAATGGATAGTATTTAAAGTGATTAAAAATTTTTCTAATTCGTCTTTTTTTTACATAATATATGAAAATGAAAAATAAGTATAGACCCAATTGACAGAGAAGCGATGAATTTTCTTTGACATGAAAAGGGTTCAGGGAATTGTCTGACATTTTATCCGCCGAACATAAAACTGTGGAATAAATGTCAGAAAATAACGAAAAAAGGTCTTGACATTATTATCTATAAATTGATATTATTCTCTTTAAATAGCAACTATTTGTTAAATTTATTAAATTGATGTAAAGCACCTATTAAATTTCAATCGCTGTTTCGGCACGTTGAAGAGGAAATAGGGATTATAAAAATGATTGCAGTGTATATATCTACATATACATGATAAGGGAGAAGTGTGCCGTCATGGCTGTTTTCGGGCATATTGGCACTGCAGCTTGTCATGAGAAACATTCAGTAAACAAGTAATATGTTTTAATATAAATTATGTCAGAAAAGGAAAACACAATGCGTTTGCGATTTTTAAACCTGTGCTGAATCGCAAACGCGTTTGTGTTTTTATTTTTATGCCGGTGTTTACACCAGTCAATATATGAATATAAGAGACGTTTTTGTATGGAGAACCACATGTGATGTACAAAATTGGCGATGCGGAAAGGATGAGGATAAGATGCTTACGTTTGTTTTCCCGGGGCAGGGTTCTCAATTTAAAGGAATGGGAGCCGGACTGTTTGATGAATTTCAAGATCTGACACGTCAGGCTGATGACATATTAGGCTACTCTATAGAAGAATTGTGTCTGGAGGATCCGAATCACCAGCTGGGGAAAACGCAATTTACCCAGCCGGCGTTATATACGGTGAGTGCACTCAGTTATTTAAAGAAAATGAAAGAGTCCGGCAGAGAGCCTGATTACGCCGCAGGGCACAGTTTAGGAGAATATAATGCGTTATTTGCGGCCGGCTGCTTTGATTTTGAGACCGGTTTGCAGCTTGTAAAAAAAAGAGGGGAGCTCATGAGCAAGGCAGCTCCCGGAGGCATGGCGGCGGTTTTGGGGTTTACGGCTGAACAAGTAAAAGAGGTTCTATCCGATTATCATCTGACCGGCATTGATATCGCTAACCACAATTCACCTTCGCAAATTGTGATCGCCGGAACGAAACAAGACATTGAAAAAGCGGGCCCCGTCTTTGAAAAAGCCGGCGTGAGAATGTACCTTCCTTTAAATGTGAGCGGCGCCTTCCATTCCCGCTATATGAAAGATGCTGAAAAAGAGTTTGCAGATTATTTAGAAGAAACGGCGTTTTTGCCTCTTCGTTTTCCGGTGATCTCAAATCTTCATGCCGCACCTTATAAGAATGACGAAATCAAAACAAATCTGACTTTGCAAATGACCAATCAGGTAAAGTGGACGGACACGATACGCCGTCTGATGGGAATTGAAAATAATGAAATTGCAGAAGTCGGGCCCGGGGAAGTGCTGACAAAACTGACGCGGCAGATTAAAAAAGATGCCGTCCCATTACCTATGCCGAAAGAAGAGTCTGATACTGCTGATGTTAAAGCATCGGCAGCTGATTCACAAAAAACGGCGGGAATGAGATTAGGGAACGAAGATTTTAAAAAAGATTATAACATCCAATATGCTTACATGACGGGCTCCATGTACAGGGGAATTGCTTCGGAACAGATGGTCATTAAAGCGGCAAAAGCGGGAATGCTGGGCTTTTACGGAACGGGCGGATTGAGTATCGAACGGATCGGACAGGCCATCGGAACCATCAGATCTGCACTGCGGCAAGGGGAAACATTCGGAATGAACCTTCTTCATCATATGATGTCACCTGACAAGGAAGTCAGAATGATAGATTTATATTTGAAAAACGGCATTCATCTTATTGAAGCATCGGCATTTATGGGCATAACCCCCGCTCTCGTTATATACAGAGCAAAGGGATTAAGCAGGAATCATGACGGATCGGTGTCAGTTCAAAACAGAATCATCGCGAAAGTATCCCGGCCTGAAGTCGCTGAGGCCTTTCTGAATCCGGCTCCGGCTCATATGCTGGAAAGACTTGTGTCTGACAATCGGCTGACAGCCGGGGAAGCGGCGCTTGCAAAAGAAATTCCGATGGCTGATGACATTTGCGTTGAAGCGGATTCAGGAGGGCATACCGACCAAGGGATTCCGTATACATTAATGCCTGCCATGATCAGACTCAGAGACCGCATGATGGAGAAGCACGGGTATGCGAAAAAAGTAAGAATCGGCGCAGCCGGCGGAATCGGCACTCCGGAAGCGGCTGCTGCCGCGTTTCTGCTCGGCGCCGAATTTATCGGAACCGGTTCTATTAATCAATGCACGGTCGAAGCCGGGACAAGTGATTCAGTGAAAGATCTGCTTCAGGAAGCGAACGTGCAGGATACGTCATACGCTCCCGCGGGAGATATGTTTGAAGCGGGAGCAAGGGTGCAGGTGCTGAAAAAAGGCCTGTTTTTCCCGGCCAGAGCCAATAAACTCTTTGACTTGTACAGACAATACAATTCTTTAGATGAAATAGATGAAAAAACGAAAACATTAATTGAAGATAAGTATTTCCAGCGCAGTTTTGAAGAAGTGTATGAGCAGTTGAAACATGATAAATCTCCTGAACAGATCGCCAAAGCTGAACAGAATCCGAAACACAAAATGGCGATGGTATTTAAATGGTATTTTTCCCATACGACGAGGCTCGCTCTGGAAGGAAAAAGCGAAAGTAAAATAGATTACCAAATTCATTGCGGCCCTGCACTCGGCGCATTTAATCAATGGGTGAAAGGAACCCCGCTTGAAAATTGGAGAAACAGGCATGTCGATTTGATCGGCAAACAGCTCATGGAAGAAACAGCCGGCCTTCTTGCGCAAAGGCTGGTATCGATTACAGGCTGAGTATGACCGGACATTACATTTTTTCTGCGGAGGACAGACCATGCTGATTGAAAATCATGAATTAACGATGAGCCATGTCGGGTTAGGGAATTTGAATGAGTACGCGCTGCTGCTGTTATTCGGCAACGCACACAGTCACCATTTAACGGACGGAACGGGATTCCGGCCTGATCAGATGGCCGATCACCAAGGGCTGATTTTGTATCCGGCTTATTTTATGACACATCTCAAAGTTCCTTCAGATAAGCCTCTTGATCAGTACCGATTATGGGACGAGGTTTCCGTCGGGGTCGATATCTCCCGGTTTGGAGAAACCATATTAGAATCTGATTATTTGTTCGGGCCGAAAGGAGCGGTCAGCTCTGATAAAAGCGAGTGGGACCCCGGGCGGTTTCCTTCTATGAAAGCCAATAGTTTAATTGTCGTCGACGTCACACAAACAGAAGGTTCGACCCGCAAAGTCTCAGCGCCTAAGGCTGAATGCATTGCGGAACTTTCTAAGTTAGCCAAGCCGCCTTACGCGCTGATGCGGTCAAAGAAAATCAGAACGGACGCTTTCGGTATGAAGCCGGGCAACCTCAAAACAGCAGACCCCGTTTCATATCGGGTTCCTGTTGATCAGGATGCTGCGCCGGGGCATGCCATGGTGTTTGCGAAATTCAGCAAGATAATGGATGCGGCGGAATTTGAATGGATGACGCGCCGGTCGAAGCCGGGTTTTCCGGTTTCAATCGCGCGGCATTTATTTTTGCTTGAAAGAGAGACGTATTATTACGGAAATTGTTTTGCAGATGAAGAGCTTGATATTTATATGACGGGACACATTGAAGAATGCGATCCCGACTTTCACGGTGAGTCCCTCGGTATGATCTCAGTGGCGAAAATCAGCTATCAGATTGAAGTCTATATGAAAAGAAATCATACATTGCTGGCCATTTCCAAGGTGGATAAGCTGCTGGCGGTGCCGACCTCTTCACAAGATCATATTCCGGATTATAAACGGGTCATCAGAAGTTTATAAAATGAAGAATGGAGCTGAAAGCAAATGGAACAAACCAAGGAAATGAAGCAGATCATCGCTCAAATCATCCAGGATATTCAAGAACAGCAGTCATATCGGGCCGTTGAAGCGGGAGATAATGTGAGAGTCATAGAGGATCTGGGCTTCTCATCACTGGATATCGCTCAATTAGTCGCACAGATGGAGATGGAAACCGGAGTAGATCCTTTTTCACAAGGAGAAACAATTTCCAGCATTACAACCGTCGGCAGCATTTGTGATATTTATCAAAAATATATGGACAGTGCTCAATCATGAAAACAGAAAGCGGGAGAGATATCAGCTGGGTGACTGATAAGCTTAGGGAAACGCAAGACAGTGAGTTTCTCATTTTTAAAGGGCAGACTTTTACGTATGATGATTTGCTGACACGAATTAGCTTTTTTCAGAAAGAACTTGAACAAAACGGAATACGTGAAGGAGAATGTGTGGCGCTTATCGGGGATTATTCCCCGAACGCCATTTTTTTGCTGCTGGCGCTTCTGTTTAACCGAAATATCGTTGTCCCTCTCAGCAATGAATCAAGGGAAAAGCATCTCGATATGTTTGAAGACGCGAAAGTGAATCAAATCATTGAAATAAATGAAAATGACAGCTGGACGCTTCGTGAAGGTTCTAAAAGCGCCTCTCACCCTCTGCTTGATGACCTGCGAGAGAGAGGGGAGTCAGGCATTATTATTTTCACATCGGGAACCTCCGGCAAAAGCAAAGCATCCGTGTTAAGCGCCGGCCGGCTGCTTGAAAAATACAAAATGGCGAAGAGAAAACCGCTGCGTACGCTCATTTTTCTGAAATTGGATCATATAGGCGGCATTAATACGCTGTTTGCGATTCTGTTTAACGGGGGAACGATCGTCACATCAGACAGCAGAACGCCGGAGTCCGTTTATCAGGCGGTCGACAAACATGCTGTCCAAGTACTCCCCGCCACCCCGACCTTTTTAAACATGCTGCTGATGTCCAATGCGGATGCCGGCTATAACCTCTCTTCACTCCAGCTGATCACTTACGGCACAGAACCGATGCCCCTATCAACGCTGCGCGGCATTCATCGGCTGTTTCCGGGTGTACGGCTGAAACAAACATACGGATTAACTGAACTGGGTATATTCTCAACGAAATCAAAAGACAGCCAATCCACTTGGATGAAAGTAGGCGGTGCCGGAACAGAGACCAAAATTACCGGAGGCACGCTTTGGGTCCGTTCTGAGTCGGCGATGCTCGGCTATTTAAATGCACCGTCACCTTTCGATGAAGACGGCTGGTACGACACCGGTGACCAGGTGGAAACAGACGGCGAATATATAAGAATTCTCGGAAGAAAGAGTGAAATCATTAATGTGGGCGGAGAGAAAGTTTTTCCGGCAGAGGTGGAAAGCGTTTTTCTGGAGATACCGAATGTCCGGGACGTTCTCATAACGGGCAGAAAAAATCCGATTACGGGCGAGATTGTCGCGGCAGAGGCCGTACTTGAAAAAGAGGAAGATATCAAATCTTTCAGAAAGCGGGCCGTAGCTCATTGCAGACAGAAGCTGCAGCCATATCAGATACCGCAGATCATTTCTGTTACAGATCGGAAACTGTCTAATGACCGATTTAAAAAAATAAGAAACGTGTAAAACAGGAGGTACATATGAATAACGGAAAAGTAGCGGTAGTCAGCGGAGGAAGCCGGGGACTCGGAAAATCGATTGTACAGGCGCTTTTGGATGAGGATTACAAAGTAGCCGCTTTCAGCCGCAGTGAATCTGATTTTATTAACACATTGAGAGAGAGTGAAAAGTACCGCGGCCGCTTTTATTGGGAAGCGGCGGATGCGGCGGATGATGCCGCCATGAAACAGTTTGTTCTTCAAGTATACCGCAAGTTTTCCAGAATAGACGGCTTGGTCAATAACGCCGGTTTGAACCTTGATCAGCTGCTGCCCCTGACCAATGATGAAGACATTGACCGCATCCTTAATCTGAATATCGGTTCAGTCATCAAGCTGACCCGAAATGTTTCCCGGGTCATGCTGAAACAAAATTCCGGATCAATCGTTAACATAAGCTCCATTATCGGCTCAAGAGGATTTAAAGGCACTTCTGTCTACAGCGCATCCAAAGCGGCTCTTGACGGCTTGACGAGAAGCCTGGCCAGAGAGCTCGGGTCCAAAGGAATCCGTGTCAATTCACTTGCGCCCGGTTTTGTGGACACCGATATGACGAAAAATATGCCGGAAAAACAAAAATCGCAGATTATCAGAAGGACGCCGATGGGGCGTTTAGGCGAAACAGACGATATGACCGGACTCGTTCGTTTCCTGCTTTCTCCTGAATCGTCCTTTATGACCGGACAGACAATGGCAATAGACGGCGGATTAACTTGTTAAAGCACAGAAAAATTCTTTTGTACAAGGGATGGTATCCTCATGAAATGTATTAACGAATTTTTAAGAACGGTAATAGCGCAAAAGCTGGGTGCCGAGGTGACCGAAGCAGAAGATAAAACCGCTTTTTTTACTCTTGGCGTGACGTCTCTCATCAGTGAAGAAATCATGACCATATTGCATAAAGAATTTACCGGCCTTTCTGAAACGCTGCTGTTTGAATATCCGAACATTGAGAAATTGAGTGAGTTTTTAAGTGCGCAGAAACGAAACCCCGAAAGCGTTCTTGAATTCAAAGAAACGGAGCCTGATACGGGAAGCCGGCAGGAAGAAGAATTGCTTCCTGTACAGGCGGCTGAAAAGGTGCCTGAACCGGGAACGGACAGGAGCTCTGATATTGCGGTTATCGGAATGAGCGGGATGTTTCCGAAAGCGGAAAACCAGCATGATTTTTGGAACAATTTAATGGAAAATAAAGATTGTGTCTCCGAAATCCCTGAGGACAGATGGGACAGCTCTTATTACTCGGAAGAGAAAACAGCAGAATACGCGTCATACAGTAAATGGGGAGGTTTTATTGATCATCCGGATCAATTTGACCCGCTGTTTTTTTCTGTTTCCCCGTGGGAAGCTGATTTAATGGACCCTCAGCAAAAATTGTATGTCACGTGCTGCTGGGAAGCAATGGAGGATGCCGGTTACGGGAACCCGGCGGCGAGGCCGACGGATCAAATCGGTGTATTCGCCGGAGTGACTTGGAATGAATATTCATTAATTGCACACGAAGAAGGTTTCCTCAAAGGTCAGTATAAAGGCCCCGGCTCCTTATATTGGGGCATTCCGAACCGGGTTTCTTATTTCCTTGATCTCCATGGGCCGAGCATCGCTGTTGATACGGCGTGTTCTTCATCGCTTGTCGCCGTCCATCAGGCTTGTCAGGCCATTATGTCGGGCGACTGTGAAATGGCGCTTGCCGGAGGCGTCAACCTCAGCTTACATCCGCAAAAATACATGTTTTTAAGCCAATCGCATTTCCTGTCTTCTGAAGGAAAATGCCGCAGTTTCGGTGAAGGCGGGGACGGTTACGTGCCCGGCGAAGGCGCGGGAGCCGTTTTATTAAAACCATTGAAAAAAGCGATTGCGGACAACGACCACATCTACGGTGTCATTAAGGGGTCCGCCACTAATCACGGCGGTAAAACGACCGGGTATACGGTGCCGAATCCGGAAGCGCACCGGGACCTGATTTTATCCGCTATAAACAGAGCCGCGGTAAGTCCGGCGGATATCAGCTACATTGAAGCTCACGGAACCGGCACAGCACTCGGCGATCCGATTGAGATACGCGGTCTGTCTATGGCATTTGATAAACAGACCGATGAGAAAAATTACTGCGGAATCGGCTCGGTGAAATCCAATATCGGACATTTGGAAGCGGCTGCAGGGATCGCCGGTTTAATCAAGGTGCTTTTAAGCATGAAACATGAAACGCTTCCCGCCAGTCTGCACTCCGAGGAACTGAACCGCAAGATTTCTTTTTCTGATTCGCCATTTTATGTCGTCCGAAACAACCGGCCGTGGCCGGCTGAAGGAGATAAACCGAGAATCGCCGCAATCAGTTCATTCGGCGCAGGAGGCTCTAATGCTCATCTGATCGTAGGTGCTTATCAGCCAAAACGGCAAGCGGACGGGAATACTGAGCAAAAACCGCATGCGGTCGTACTAAGCGCACATTCCGAACAACAGCTGAAAGAATATGCCGGGAAATTATGCTCTTTTCTTGCCCGATTGGAAAACCCGCCTTCTGCCGGGGGATACAGCCTGGAAAATATCGCTGCCACCCTATTGTCAGGCAGAGAGCCTTTCTCCTTCCGGCTTGCTGTCATTGCATCATCCCTTTCTGAGCTGAAACAGCGATTGAACAGATTTGTAAGCGGTCACAAAGACGGAAGGTATATTTACTTCGGAAAAGCGTCATCTGGGCGGCCGGACGTTTCAGGCCAATCCGTTTCAGATCCTGAGAAATTTGCCGCGCTGTGGGTGAAAGGCTTTCAAGATTGCAAAAAGCCGGAAACGCCGTATCAGAAAGTTCCGCTTCCTACGTATCCGTTTTTAAAGGAAACGTCCTGGCTGACCGATCAAAAAAAGCGGTATACAAAAAAGCCCCAAAAGACCAAAAGGCGTGAAGCGCTGCATCCTCTGCTTGATGAGAATGTTTCATCCGCCCGGAAAGGGACGTTTCAAAAGATATTTTCCAAGGATGAATATTTCTTTAAAGATCATTTAGTGAACGAAAAATATGTGCTTCCCGGAGTCTGTCATCTGGAAATGGCGGTATACGGCGCGGGATTGTGGGGAGAACGCCCGGTCGTCTCTCTTCAAAGTGTGTGGTACATGGAGCCGATTGTGACAGGGACAGACCCAACATCCGTCATGGTAGAGTTTGAAGCAGAAAAAGAGCGTATAAGCTATGTCATTAAAGAAAAAGGAGCGGCCGGCATCCTCTTTTCGCAAGGAGAAGTGATTTGTAAAGAAAAAGGAGCGCCTTTTGAGGCCCCGGTCTTTCAGCTCCCGGCGCCATTTACGGAGAGAACGGAGCCGAAAGACATCTATCACTCGTTCTCTGAGGCGGGAATCGTGCAAAAGGACAGTTTTCAGGTCATCCGCGAATTCTCTTATACAGAAAGGAAAGCACTGGCCAAATTAACGCTCCCGTCACACTTGGAAGCCGATTTTAAACAGTACATCCTACACCCGTCCTTAATGGATGGCGCTGTTCAAACTGCAATGGCGCATGTGCTGCAATTTCAAAAAGAGCCTGCGCTTATCGTACCGTTTTCCTTCGGAGAAATACAGCTGCTTGAACCGTTAGCGAAAACCGTATTTGTGCATGCGGAAGTAAAAGCGGCCTCCGTTCACCAATTTGATCTGCATATTTGTGATGAGCGCGGCGTGCTGTTGGCGGCAGTGAAAGATTTTATCATAAAAGAGGTGCAGGAAAGCGCCGGGTTTAACCAAAAAGCCGGCGTCACGCCGAAGAAAAGCCGTGAAACGGAATTGCTTATGACACCGGTTTGGAACACCGTCACCATTCCGGAAACCGGCATGTCTTTCATGCGTGAAGAAAAAATAATCGTCATCGGGGCCGGGCCTGATTTTCAGCAGGCTTTGAAAGAGATGTATTCCGATGTCCGTTTTCCGGACATCACTTCTTTGGACAGCGCGGAACAAATGGCTGAAACACTGAAAGCGCAAGGCTCTTTTCAACACATGATATGGGCGGCACCGGATCATCCCATTCCATCCGTTTATGATGCGGATACGGCCGGCGGACAGGAGCACGGGGTCATGCAGCTTTTCCGGCTGGTAAAAGCGCTTCTGCTTCTGAATTTTGACACGGAACAACTATCATTGACAATCTGCACGTTTCAAGCACAGCCGATTCATGAACATGATGAGGTCAATCCGAGTCATGCAAGCATACACGGATTAGCGGGATCGCTCGCAAAAGAATACACCAATTGGAGCATCCGGCCTCTTGATTTGGAATCTCAAAGGGGAGACCGGCATCTTCCTGATGTCTTTTCTTTACCGGCGGACCCCGAGGGAAATCCGTGGGTCTTTCGTGCAGGTCAGTGGCACCGCCAGCAATTGGCCGTCTGCCAGCATCATGCAGATGAGCCTTCGTTATACCGGCACGGCGGGGTTTATGTGATTATCGGCGGAGCAGGCGGAATAGGAGAAGTATGGACTGAATATATGATTCAGACCTATCAGGCGAAAATTGTCTGGATCGGGAGACGGAAAAAAGATACACAGATTGAAAGAAAGCTGAAAAGACTTGCGGCAATAGGTCCCGCACCGCAATATTTCAGCGCGGATGCTGCGGATTATGATTCTCTCAAGCGGGCGTATGACACCATTGTGAAGGAAAATGGACAGGTCCTCGGAATCATTCATTCCGCCATCGTGTTATCAGACAGAAGCTTTGCCAATATGGAAGAGGATCAGTTCCGCGCTTCACTTTCTGCAAAAACTGATGTCAGCTTGCAGATTGCCCGGGTAGCTGAAGGGGAACCCCTGGATTTCTTGCTGTTTTTCTCTTCGATGATGTCGTTTCAAAAAGCGCCGGGACAGAGCAATTATGCCGCCGGGTGCACGTTTAAAGACGCTTTTGCTAAGCGGATCTCACAGAAAGCGCCGTATGCCGTAAAAGTTGTCAATTGGGGCTTTTGGGGAAGTGTCGGCATTGTCGCTTCAGAACAATACCGGAAACGGATGGAGCGGGACGGAATCGCTTCTATTGAGGCGCCCGAAGCGATGAAAACGCTGGAAACCCTGCTTTCCGGACCTCATGACCAGCTGGCGCTGATCAAAATGACAGATCCGGTTTTTATGAAAGACGATCTGAAAGAACAAGTAACGGTTTATCCGGAAAAGATTCCTCCCGCACTCGGACAATTAGCGGTTAACATCATGCAGAATAACGAAGCTGAGCGGTTAAAAGCATCAAGTGTAATGAGCTGCATGAGAGAGATGGAGTCCCTCATTGAAAAAATGCTTGTATCAACCCTTTATGAGATGGGCGCAAGGCTTGATGAGACTTTGCCGTTATTTCAATCAGCTGCCGGCATAACGGAACAATACAGCAGATGGCTGAAAGAGAGCTTTGTCTTCCTGACTGAATTAGCGCTTGTTCCGGAAAAAACGGATCTAGGGCAGATGTGGGAGGAATGGGAGCGGAAAAAAGAGACTTGGCTGCGCCAGAAAGACATGAGGGCGCATGTCAGATTGGCAGAAGAGACATTGCGTGTGCTTCCAGACATTTTAACCGGTAAGCTTCCGGCAACGGAAGTGATGTTCCCTGACTCCTCCTTCCGTCTTGTGGAAGGCATTTACCGCGATAATATCATTTCTGATTTTTTCAATGACAAGCTTGCTGACACATTGATTGCAGTTTTGCGGGAACGTCTGGAAAAAGACCCGCAGGCGAAAATCCGCATTTTAGAAATCGGGGCCGGAACGGGCGGGACGAGCGCCGCGGTCATGAGAAAATTGAAACCGTATGAAGCGCATATTGCCGAATATTGTTTCACGGATATTTCTAAAGCATTTCTTTTACATGCAGAAGACATATTCGGTCCGGAATATCCTTATGTCACTTATAAAATATTCAACGCTGAGCAGCCGGTATCAACAGAAGCGCCGGACATCGGCACGTATGACGCAGTGATCGCTACCAATGTGCTTCATGCGACAAAAAATATACGCTCTACGCTGCGCCATGCGAAAGCAATGCTGCAGAAAAACGGCCAGCTGTTTATAAATGAGATCAACAGCCGTACCATATTCAACCATGTGACGTTCGGCCTTCTTGAAGGCTGGTGGCTGTATGAAGATCATGATTTACGGATTCCGGGCTGTCCGGGGGTTGAGCCGGCCGGCTGGACGGAAGCGCTTTCGCTTGAAGGATTCGTCCATCCTCTGTTTCCGGCCGAAGCCGCACACGACTTAGGCCAGCAGATTATAGCGGCTGAAAGTGACGGAATGGTCAGGCTTGCCCTCCCGCAGGCGTCAGAAGAAAAACCGGAGCGCCGTCCGTATGACGCAGATGGTCTTTCGGATGATACCTTGCATTTCAGCTTGAGAGAAAAAAGCGTTGAACTGATGAAGAAGTTAATCGGTGAAGCGCTTAAAGTGCCGGCGCATCGTCTTTTATCCCATGAACCGTTAACCGCATACGGATTGGATTCCATACTGGTCGTCAGACTGACCAATGCGTTAAAAGACGTCTTCGGTTCTGTCAGCAGCACTTTGTTTTTTGAATATCAAACCATTGATGAGCTTGCTGATTACTTTCTGTCTTCCCGTAAAGAAGCGCTCGAGCGGCAATTAGGGAATGGACGGGCTCATTCCGATAACGCCGGACGGGTGGAGGTTCCCGCGGAAAGCGCCGCGCCGATTCCAAACGTAAGAGAACGGGGCATCACATATCTGACGGAATTAATAGGAAAAACGCTGAAGATTCCGAGCGGGAGAATGGATCCGTCGGTTTCCTTAACCGCATACGGTTTGGATTCTATTCTGGTCGTCACGCTCACAAATGCCTTTCGTAACGTGTTTGACCAAATGACCAGCACCCTCTTTTTTGAATATCAGACGATAGAAGAAATCGCGGATTACCTGCTTCTTTCTCAGCGGGGAGCATTTATGAAAGCGATGGGTGTGCGTGAGGAGCAGCTGTCTGATCACACAGATAACCTGAATGTAAAACAAAACAAGATTCCTCAAAACGAGGAAGGCAGCAGGACAAACGGAGATCCCTATATCCAGGATATCGCTGTCATCGGTCTGTCAGGCCGGTATCCGGGCGCCGATCACGTTGATGAGCTGTGGGAAAATGTAAAAGCCGGCAGGCATTCTATTACTGAAGTGCCGAAAGATCGCTGGGACTGGAAAACGTTTTATAACGAGGAACGCGGAAAATGGGGGTCCATTTATTCAAAATGGGGCGGTTTTCTCGATGACATTGATAAATTTGATCCGCTGTTTTTCCGTATATCTCCCGCGGAAGCTGAAAGGATGGATCCGCAGGAAAGGTTGTTTCTGCAGACTGCTTATTCAAGCATTGAAGATGCGGGGTACACCCCGGCCACGCTTTGTGACAGCCGGAAAATCGGAGTCTTTGTCGGTGTGATGAACAGCAATTACCCGACAGTTCCCAGCGACTGGTCTATCGCAAACAGAGTATCGTTTTTGTTCAATTTTCAAGGGCCGAGTATGGCTGTGGATACAGCATGCTCTTCTTCTTTAACAGCTGTCCATCTCGCCGCAGAAAGCCTGCGGAGCGGAATGAGTGAAACAGCGATTGCCGGCGGAGTCAATCTTATCGTTGATCCGGCCCACTATGAGCGGCTGTCCGCTTTTTCAATGCTGTCTCCCGGTGATAAATGCAAATCTTTCGGAGACAGTGCGGACGGTTTTGTTGACGGTGAAGGAGTAGGGGCGATTGTGTTAAAGCCGCTTGCTCAAGCGGAGAAAGACGGCGATCATATTTACGGTGTTATCAAAGGAAGCATGCTGAACGCAGCAGGCAGGACAAACGCTTATATGGTGCCGAATCCGAAAGCGCAGTTTGATCTGATCGCAGAGACGTTAAAACGGACAGACATTCACCCGAGAACGGTCAGTTACTTGGAAGCCCACGGAACGGGCACTGCGCTCGGTGATCCGATTGAAATCGACGGGTTAACGAAAGCTTTTCGCCTGACAACAGAAGACAGTCAGTTTTGTTCCATCGGTTCAATTAAATCAAATATCGGACATTTAGAAAGCGCTGCCGGGATTGCGGGGATCACCAAACTGCTTTTGCAATTGAAACATAAGAGGATTGCCCCTTCATTGCATGCGGCGGAATTGAATCCGAATATTGAGTTTGAGCACACTCCGTTTTTCGTACAGCAAAAAGAAACGGAATGGAAACGCCCTGTCTTGAATATCACGGGTGAAATGAAGGAATATCCGCGAATTGCCGGTATTTCCTCGTTTGGAGCAGGAGGTTCAAACGCACATGTCATCATTCAGGAATATGTGCCGTCTGACAGCCTGAAACCAATGGAAAACGCGTCTGTTTCTCCGCAAAAACCGGCTGTTATTATTTTATCAGCGCGAAATGAGCAGCAATTGACAGAGCGCGCCCGCCAGCTTCTGGATGATGTCATAAGAAAAAAACGTTCTGACGGGGATTTGACCAAGATCGCTTACACGCTTCAGGCGGGAAGAGAACCGATGGCTGAGCGGCTTGCATTTACGGCCGAGTCGATAGAAGAACTGAAAATGAAGCTTATGAGTTTCTCAAACGATCATAATATCGAACATGCTCATATCTGGCGGGGCAGGACAGCCAAACATCATTCATTGGCGGCTTCGCTCACTTCTGATGAAGATATGGCGCTTACCATAAATGCCTGGCTGAAAAAAGGGAAATACGCAAAGCTGCTTGACCTTTGGGTTAAAGGACTTGACGTCGATTGGTCAGCTCTTTATCAGCGTAACCCGGGCCGCATCAGTCTCCCGGCCTACCCTTTTGCCAAAGACCGATATTGGGTCACAAAAGCTGATGTGTCACTTGATAAAACAGGCTCTGCGGAAAGTGAGAAAGCAGCCAGACTTCACCCGCTGCTCCATGCGAATACATCGACCTTTACCGCCCAACGCTTTACTTCTGTTTTTTCAGGGCGTGAACCGTTTTTTGCCGATCATATCGTCAATGGAAAACCGGTGCTTCCGGGCGCGGCTGCTTTAGAAATGGCCCGGGCCGCCGTTACGCTTGCCGCTGAAGACTTGCCGGGCGGGAAAGCGGGTGTCCGGCTCAAACAGATCGTTTGGCTCCGTCCGGTGACGGCGCTTTCTGAAGGAGTGACGCTTCATGTAAAGCTTCAGCCGGAAGAAAACGGAGACATCGCTTTTGAAGCGTATGCCGAAGGAGAAGAGCCGCTTGTCTTTTTCCAGGGAAAGGCTGTGCTCGAAGAGACGGAGCGTGCTCCGGTACTCGATGTGGAAGCGGTTCAGGCGCGCTGCTGTGGCCGGCGCATGTCAAAGGCTGAGTGCTATGAAGCATTCGACAGCCTCGGCATCACCTACGGACCGTCTCATCAGGCGCTTGACGCCGTCTATGCCGGGAGCGGAGAAGTGCTCGCGAAGCTCACTCTTCCGCCGTCCGCCCGCGAAGAAAAGGAGCCGTTCATCCTGCATCCGAGCATGCTGGACGCCGCCCTTCAGGCTTCTATCGGTCTCGTGCTCTCAGACGGTTCCGCGTCCGGACGGCCGTTCCTGCCGTTTGCCCTGCAGGATATGCAGGTATTTTCTCCGTGCCGTGAGACGATGTGGGCGGTGCTTTCCTCAGCGGACGGCGCCTATCATATTGAGCTGTGTGATGAAAACGGCGCGGTATGTGTCCGATTGACGGGACTCACCGCCCGTTTTCTGGAAGAGGAAACGGAGGAAAAACAGCTCTTGCTTCAGCCAAAGTGGCAGGAATCACCGCCGGGTGAAGGCGGACAAGAAGAGTCTTTCAGATACGTGACGCTGTATGGCGGAATGAATGCGGAAGACATCAGGGGCGCCGTATGTGCGGCTGACGGCGAAGGTCCGCTTGAGGACCGTTATGACGCCTGCGCGGCGGAGCTGTCAGCGATCGTCACCCGTCTTATCAAAGAAAAACAGAAGAAAAAAACGCTGATCCAGCTTCTTGTCCCCGACAGGGGGGAAGACAATGTATTGGCGGGGCTGGCCGCTTTCCTGAAAACGGCTCACCTTGAACATCCGAAGCTGTACGGCCAAGTCATCCAAGCCGATCCGGCCGAGGCAGCATCATCGCTTCTTGCCAAACTGAAAGAAAACCGGGCGCATCCTGAACAAGCGGAAATCCGTTATGAAGACGGCAAACGTCTCGTCAGAAACTGGCGTCATCTGCCGGCCTCTCAAAGCGGCGCCGTTCCGTGGAAAGACGAAGGGGTTTACCTCCTCACCGGGGGAGCGGGCGGCATCGGACTGATTTTCGCTGAAGAAATAGCCTCCCGTGTCAAAAACGCCGTCCTCGTATTAACGGGAAGAGCGGAAGTGCTTGATGAAGACCGCTCCGCCCGCTTACGGCGCTTGGAAGCGTCGGGTGCCCGCGTATTGTATCAACCAGTTGACGTGACAGACAGGGCGGCGGTCATCGCCCTCGTCCGCGGCATACAGGAGGAGCACGGAACACTCGACGGGATCATTCACGGCGCCGGCGTGATCGCTGACAACTACATTCTGAACCAGACAGAAAATGAACGGAAGACCGTCATGGCGCCGAAAGTGAAAGGGCTTATCAATCTTGATGAAGCAGCGAAAGATGTGCGGCTGGACTTTTTCATTCTGTTTTCTTCCTTGGCGGGAGGCATGGGAAATCCGGGGCAGGCCGGTTATGCGGCCGCCAACGCATTTATGGATGTTTATGCAGCCCGCCGAAACCGTCTCGTGCGGGACAACAAGCGGAGCGGGCAGACCCTGTCCGTCAACTGGCCGCTTTGGGAAGAAGGCGGTATGCACGTGGACAAAGAGACAGAACGGCTGATGTATGAACAGACCGGAATGAAAGCCATGCGATCGGCCTCAGGCATCCAAGCGCTTTATGCCGCTTTTGCCTCCGGAGAACACCAGGTCATGGTGGCAGAGGGCGACGAAAAACGGATTCGAAAAAACCTGATGCCTGAAGCGCCGGAACCGTCCCGCAGCATTCATGTGTCAAGGAAGACGCACGTCCATCTGCCAAATAAAGTACAAGCAGAACTCAAACATATGATATCAGGCATTCTGAAGGTGAAAGAAGAAGAAATAGATGCTGAATCAGAGATGAGAGATTATGGCTTTGATTCGGTTTCATTCACGCAGTTTGCAAATGAACTAAATAAAATGTATGGGCTTGAACTGACACCGGCCGTGTTTTTTGAATACCCGACAGTCTTTCGTTTTGCCCAATACTTGCTGGCGGAACATCCGGATACATTCGGCTCACAGGCAGAAACAGAAACGGAGAAACCGGTTGTGCGTAAAAAAATGAAGACGGAGCCATTCTCGATTCCGTCCCGCCTTCCTAAAACAAAAACCGCAGCTGCACCTGAAGAGCCCGTGGCGATAATCGGAATCAGCTGTGCATTTCCAATGGCTGAAAATCCGGAAATGTTTTGGGAGAATTTAGCCGGAGAAAAGGACTGCATTTCTGAAATACCGCCGGAGCGCTGGGACTGGAGACAGTATTACGGAGATCCGCAGAAAGATAAAAATGCGAGCAATGTAAAGTGGGGCGGCTTCATTGATGAAACCGCTCAATTTGATCCTTTATTTTTCGGTATTTCTCCGCATGAAGCCGAAATGATGGATCCTCAGCAAAGACTTTTAATGATGCATGTATGGAAAGCGATTGAAGATGCCGGCTGCTCTGCCAAAAGCCTGTCAGGTACAAATACAGGCATTTTTGCAGGCACGACAAACAGCGGTTACGCTCAGGAAGCTTCAAAGTTCCATATAGAGATTGAGGGTTCTTCCGCCGCCGGAACGGTTCCGTCAATCGGCCCGAACCGCATGAGCTATTTTCTGAATATACATGGGCCGAGCGAACCGATTGAAACCGCCTGTTCAAGCTCATTGGTCGCTGTTCACCGTGCGGTCAGGGCAATTCAGGCCAGAGACTGCAGCATCGCGATTGCAGGAGGCGTCAATGCTATTGTGTCGCCGGATATGCATATCAGCTTTAATAAAGCGGGAATGCTCAGTGAAGACGGGCGCTGCAAAACATTTTCCGATCAAGCGGACGGGTATGTCAGAGCTGAAGGTGCCGGCATGATTGTTTTGAAAACATTATCCGATGCGGAACGTGACGGCGACCGTATTTATGCCGTTATTCGCGGAACGGCGGAAAATCATGGCGGAAGGGCGGCTTCTCTTACATCGCCGAATCCGAAAGCACAGACAGAAGTCATGATAAAAGCTTATCAGCAAGCGAACATCGACCCCCGTACAGTGAGTTATATTGAAGCCCACGGCACGGGAACGGCGCTCGGAGATCCGATAGAAATCAACGGACTCAAAGCGGCTTTTGCAGCGCTTTATCAGAAAGCCGGAGTAACGGCACCCGATCAGCCTCATTGCGGCCTCGGTTCCGTCAAAACGAATATCGGCCACACAGAGCTTGCCGCCGGCATGGCCGGTCTTTTAAAAATTATTTTGCAGATGCAGCACAAAACGCTCGTTAAAAGTCTGCATTGTGAAACCGTTAATCCGTATATCAGCCTCGACGGCAGCCCGTTTTATTTCGTCCGCGACACTCAGCCGTGGAAAGCGGCGACTGATGAGAGCGGAAATGAACTGCCGCGGAGAGCGGGTGTCAGCTCGTTCGGATTTGGCGGTGTCAACGCTCATGTCGTGCTCGAAGAATATGTTTCTCCTGTTGAAGAGAAACAATGGACGGCCGGTGAACTTCAGCCGTCCTTATTCATTCTCTCGGCAAAGACGGCGGAACAGCTGAAGGAACGTGCGGAACAGCTGCGCAGATATTTGGAAAAGTCACATTCAGCTGACGGAGCTCTTGCGGGTATCGCTTATACGCTTCAGCTTGGCCGGGATGAAATGGAAGAGCGCCTTGCCGTCATTGCTGAAACAAAAGAAGAGCTTACGAACGCGCTGAATGATTTCCTCAGCGGCAAGGAAACGGGGCAGAATTTCTTTACAGGCCGGAACAAAGCGATGAAACAGCTGTTTACAGAGATGACGGACAACGCAGAAATGAGCGGGACCGTAGATCAATGGATTGAAGCAGGAAAGTATGCAATGCTTGCAAAATTATGGGTGCAAGGTTTACATGTCGACTGGAATAAATTATATCCGGACGAAAGGCCAAAAAAAGTCAGCCTGCCCGTCTATCCTTTTGCGAAAACACATTGCTGGATACCGCACAGTGCGCAGCATATAAGGCACCGGGAGACTTACGAGACTGATACGTCCCCGCTTGAGACTTATGAGCGCCTGCTTGATGAATTGGAGAAAAACGAAATAAGCATAGAAGCCGCTGTAAAAAGAACGATCGGTTTTTACAGGGATTAGCGTAATGGAGGAAACCATATGAAAGAGTTTCTGCACCGGGTTTTTTCTGACGTCAAAAATAAAAAAATGACAAAACAGGATGCGATCGGCATTTTGCGCGATTATGATATGCGGATGGGACTTCGCCAAGCGGCTTCCCTTCATCCGCTTGCTCAGCAGCATATTTCCAATGAAACGGGACAGGGATTCTCGGCAGCTTTCAGCGGCCGGGAATTTTTTCTCGCTGATGTTTCTTTACAGCATAAAAAGCTTATGCCTGGAGAACTTCTTTTGGAAATGGCGAGAGCTGCGGCTGTTTTGACAGTAAAGGAGACTGCGGCTGTCCGGCTGAGGAATATTGTGTGGTCAAAGCCCATTCTGACTGAGGCTGAGCCGTTCCATATCGAAATCAGGCTGATACCCGCAGAGGGTGAAGCCAAAAGGTTTGAGATTTATAATCCATTTTCTGCCGATTCCAGTCATCATGATGTGTACAGCCAAGGGACGATTCAGCCAGTTGATGCTCCGCCTGGCATGCTGGATATCAGCCGCTTGAAGGAAAACAGCGGTTCCCTGATGGATCAGCAGCAAATTGAAGCCATCACTCAGAACGATACTGTTCAATACAGTGAGCACATGAAAGGAATTGAGCGTATTTACGCCTCAGCAGGACGGATGCTGGCAGACATATCAATTCCATTGACAAACCAAAAAGAATCCTCCCGATTCGGCCTCCCTCCCTGTGTGATACAAAGTGTGACAGAGGCATGCGCGCTGCTTGGCGGCAAAGAATATAAAACGCTCGCCCCGGTTTCATTGGACGAGCTTTTGTTTTATGAATCTTGTCCTGACAGGGTATGGGCCGAGATACAAGAGAAGGCGGGGAGCTTTTATATTGATTTATGTGACGAAGAAGGAAAAATATGGGCTTCCCTGTCGGGGTTGAAGCTGCAGCCTGTCATCAAGGCGGGCGCTCCCGAAAAAACCAATGCCGAACACCACAGTGAACGTTTGTATGAACAAACGCTTCTTCAGCTCAAAACGCTTTTTGCCCTGACTACAAAAATGGCTGTTTCCAACATAGACACTGAAGAGCCGCTGGAAACCTACGGAATCGACTCAGTTACTGTGACGAAATTGAACCGCGAATTGTCTCTGCTTTTCGGTGACCTTTCCAAAACGGTTTTTTACGAATATAAGACACTGGGCTCCCTGGCAGCTCACTTTGTCACGGATTATCCAAAAGAATGCCGAAAATGGACAAATGATGATGAGCACCGTTCAGGCATATCAGAACAGGTTTTGGCAAATGAAGATTTTCCGGTGCTTCCGTCGTTTATCAAGCGAAAGAAACGGCCTTCTTTTTCCAATGAGAACCAGACAAAAGAAGGGATTGCGATTATCGGAGTCAGCGGATGTTATCCGCAAGCTGAAACACTTGAAGAGTACTGGGATAACTTGGCAGCCGGAAAAGACTGTGTGACGGAAATTCCCGAAGAGCGGTGGGAAAAGGACAAATACTATAACCCTGATCCCGAAGCGGCCGTGAAAGCAGGGAAAAGTTACAGTAAGCGGGGCGGGTTTCTGAAAGATGCCGCTTTCTTTGATCCGCTGTTTTTTCAAATTTCACCCCGTGATGCTTTGAATATGGACCCGCAGGAGCGTCTCTTTATTGAAATGTGCTGGCAAGTACTGGAGGATGCCGGTTATACGAAGGAACAGCTTGAGAATCTGTATAACGGCCGGGTCGGCGTTTTTGCTGGCATTACGAAAAACGGGTACGGAATGTACTGGAAAAACGGCGGCACCCTGCAGCCGAAAACGTCGTTCAGTTCAGCGGCCAACAGAGTTTCCTATTTTCTTAATCTGAAAGGGCCGAGCATGCCGGTTGATACGATGTGCTCGTCTTCGCTGACTGCAATTCATGAAGCGTGTGAAAACATCCTTCGCGGCGAATGTGACATGGCGATTGCCGGCGGTGTGAATGTGTATACGCATCCTT
Source organism: Bacillus sp. BACIII (assembly GCF_057836745.1). Lineage (NCBI taxonomy): Bacteria > Bacillati > Bacillota > Bacilli > Caryophanales > Bacillaceae > Bacillus > Bacillus sp. BACIII. The sequence goes on from NZ_CM174437.1 coordinate 671,098, forward strand.
CGGCTTATGCGGAGCTCAGCGCCTATCGAATGCTTTCAAAAGACGGAACGTGCAAAAGTTTCGGTGAAGGCGGAGACGGATTTGTTCCCGGTGAAGGCGTCGGGGCCGTGCTGTTAAAGCCGCTGTCAAAAGCGATGGCTGATAAGGACCATATTTACGGGGTGATTCGCGGCACTCATATCAATCACGGCGGCAGAACAAACGGGTATACAGTGCCGAGTCCGAGCGCCCAGGCTGACGTGATTTCCGGCGCGCTTGAAAAATCAGGAATACATCCGCGGATGATAAGCTGTATCGAAGCCCACGGCACGGGCACTGAACTCGGAGATCCGATCGAAATTGACGGTTTGACCCGCGCATTTCAAACGAAAACGTCAGATAAAGGCTTTTGCGCCATCAGTTCAGTTAAATCCAATATCGGGCATTTGGAAGCTGCGGCAGGCATTGCCGGTGTAACGAAACTGCTGCTCCAGTTTCAAAAACGCAAGCTGGCCCCCTCTTTACATTGCCGGAAATTGAATCCGAATATTGCATTCGACCGGACGCCGTTTGTGGTGCAGCGTGAATTGGCAGACTGGAAACGGCCGGTCATTGAGGAAAACGGAGCGCAGAAAGAGATTTCGAGAATCGCGGGAATCTCTTCTTTTGGCGCGGGCGGGGCAAATGCCCACATATTGATAGAAGAATATATTGAACCTGATAGGGAGATTTCTAAGCCATTCACAGATGAAGACCCCGCAGTCATTTTATTATCCGCCAAACAGGAGGCCAGCCTGAAGCGGCGGGCGCAGCAGCTTCTTCAAGCGATCAGAAAAAATGACGTCACAGACCGCAGCCTCCGGGATGCGGCTTACACCCTTCAAACCGGAAGAGAAGCGATGGAAGAACGTGCGGCGTTTATTGTGACGTCGACGGAGCAGTTAGCGGAAAAACTGCAGCGTTTTATTGACGGCGGGACAGACGGCTGCTTCAGGGGAAAAAGCAAACAGTATAAAGACATTCTAGCCGTTTTTAAGGATGAAGATATGCAGGAAGCCGTCCGTAAATGGATGAAAAGAAAAAAATTCGCGAAGCTTCTGGAACTTTGGGTAAAAGGGCTGAAGATTGATTGGTCAGAGCTTTATAACAGCAGCCTGCCGCACCGCATCAGCCTTCCCGGTTATCCATTTATAAAGGATCGTTATTGGCCGGACGATGCAGCGCCGGACAATGTTCGTGATGCCGAAACACATGCTGAAACATTTCGTGAAATCCGCTTTTTACAGAAAAGCTGGGCAGAAAGCAGCCGTGTTCCGGCTAAGGAAGTGCGGGGCGTCATCGGAATAGCTGCTGATCACCAGACAGGAAATTTGGCCGTTGAGCTGTCCCGTTATTTCCACGAGTCTGAAATCATTGACGCTGCATCATCGGAAATATCCGGGGACGCGGCCCGGTTTGGCGGTCTGATTGATGTGACCGGATGCGGGATGGAAATCAAGCATGATGACGGCTGGATTCATCGTCTGCAGTCTCTCATTGACAACAGAAACCGCGGCCGAAAGCTTCAGCTGCTTTGTGTAACAAAGGGGCTTGTACCTTTTGCAAATGAAACGATAAATCTCTCAGGTGCAAAAAAGGCCGGATTGTACCGGATGCTCCAAAGTGAGTATAAGGATATCCGCTCGCGGCATATGGATGCAGAACGGACTGCCGAAGATCCTGAGCTGGCAAACCAGATCGCAGAGGAGTTTTTTCGCGATTCTGAAGACATCGAAGTGTGTTACCGAAACGGTGTGCGCTATCATGCGCGGTTAAAGGAAACAAACAGCTTAGCTGAAAAAGAATTTTCATTTCCGAAAGACCATGTGCTCTGGATCACCGGAGGGACCCGGGGGCTCGGATATTTATTCGCCCGGCATTTTGCCGAACGTTACGGAGTCACGAAACTCGTGCTTACCGGAAAAGAAACAATGCCTCCGAAAGCGGAGTGGGATGACCATACCAAACGGAATTCCCCGTTTTCCGATAAAGTGAGGAGAATCAGAGAGCTCGAACAAAAAGGTGTCCGAACGGAAGTGCTGTCTGTATCTTCCGGCCCTGAATATGAGCAGGCCGTCAGCCGGGTGAAAGAGAAGATGGGGCCGATAGGAGGCGTGATACACGCAGCGGGAGCCGTAGATCTCGATCATCCCGCCTTTATCCGCAAAACAAAAGAGCAGATGATGCCCGTGCTTGAACCTAAAACAGACGGACTGGACCTTTTGTATCAAGCGCTGCACAAGGAGCCTCTCCGGTTTTTTGCGCTGTTTTCTTCAGTGTCCGGCGTGATGCCGGAATTAGGAGCGGGACAAAGCGATTATGCCATGGCTAACGCCTATATGGATTATTTTGCGGCCGCAAAAGGTTTTCCGGTGCTGAGCATCCAATGGCCGAGCTGGAAAGAAACGGGTATGGGCGAATCAAAAAGCCGGGTCTATCAGAAAAGCGGTTTAAAGAGCATCACTGACAGAGAAGGACTGAGCCTGTTTGATGCCATTATGGCAGGCGATTGCGGATCTGTTATTATGCCGGCCGTCATTCACCCGGAAAAATGGGAGCCTGACCGTCTGCTGCTTTCATCCGGGCTTACTGAAACAAAGCAGCAGGAACAGGCCGATACAGAAAGCGTTGAGGAATGGCTGACGGGCATTTGCTGCCGGGAATTAAGACTGGAGCCGTCAAGATTTGAATCTGATACACCTTTTCAAGATTACGGAGCCGATTCCATCATGCTTGCCCAAGTGTCCAGAGCGATCGGAAAGAGGATCAAAGCTGACCTTGACCCGGCGGTGCTGTATGAATACCCTACGGTTGCTGCGCTGGCGGGATGGCTTGAAACAGCATATCCGGAAATCAAAGCTGCCGTTTCAAAACCGGTGCAGCCTGTAATCCCGTACGTTCCCAAACAAACAGCAGCCGCTGTCATTCAGCCTTCTGGTGCTGCAGCGGCGCAAGACATCGCTGTTGTCGGAATGTCCTGCCGTTTTCCGGGAGCTGAATCAATTGAAGCTTATTGGAAGCTGTTGTCTGAAGGAACGTCGGCCATTCAAAGGGTGCCGAAAGAACGCTGGAAAACGGAGAAGGCGGATTATGCGGGCCTTTTAAAAAATGTAACGCATTTTGACCCGGAGTTTTTCCTTATTCCCGAAGAAGACATCAAGGCAATGGATATCCAGTCCTTTCTTATATTAGAAGAGGCGCTCCATCTGTTCAGAGACAGCGGTTACTCTTTACAAGAAATGAAAGGCAGGTCAGCCGGTGTCTATTTAGGAGGACGCGGCGGCAGTATGCCTGACGAAAACCGTCTGAAGCATGCAAAAAATCCGATAGTCGCCGCCGGCCCGAATTACTTAGCGGCTAATCTTTCTCAATTCTTTGATTTGAAGGGACCGAGTCTCGTTTTGGATACGGCCTGTTCTTCAGCGCTTGTCGGTATGAATATGGCGATACAGGCGCTTTCTTGCGGCGAAATCGACTCAGCGGTGGTCGGGGGAGTCAGTCTGCTGGAATCCGGTCAAACCCACCGGATGTTCGAACTTCGCAATCTGTTAAGCGAAGAGCCTGCGTTTCATATTTTTGACCGCCGCACCGGCGGCATCGTATTGGGAGAAGGCGTCGGAATGGTGTATTTAAAAACAGCGGCCCAGGCTGTAAAAGACGGGGACCGGATTCATGCGGTCATTAAAGGCATTTCCGTAAACAATGACGGCAGAACCGCGGGGCCTGCCACACCGAATATACAGGCGCAAAAAGAAGTGATGGCCAAGGCGCTTGCCAAAAGCGGCAGAAAAGCGGAGGATATCAGCTACATTGAAGCAAACGGTTCAGGCTCTGAAGTAACAGACCTTTTGGAACTGAGGGCGATTGAAGCGGTGTACCGTATGCAAAACAGCGCGCCTTGCGAGTTGGGGTCGATGAAGCCGAATATCGGACACCCGTTATGCGCTGAAGGGATTGCCGGATTCATTAAAACAGTGCTTATGCTCTCGCGCCGAATGCGTGTGCCTTTCCTTTCGGGCAAAGAGCCGATGACGCATTACGATTTGTCCGCCTCGCCGTTTTATTTTTCGCACGCTCTGCGTGAATGGACGGATTCACCGCGGATTGCCGCTGTCAGCAGCTTCGCTGACGGCGGGACGAATGCCCATGTCATAGTGGAAGCTTGGGAGCAAAAGGCGTATACCCCGGTTAGAAAGCCTTTGCCGAGACAGGAATTAAAACGCCGGCCCATTCGTCCGGACAAAGCCGAAAGCCTGCATGAAAGCGCACATAAGTCCCGCCCGAATACGTTTTGGAAACAAATGAAGACTTACTGATTGCGCTGAAAATTGAACGTCGATATGGAGGAAGTTCATATGCAAGAGCAGCTTCTTATTAACAATCAGCACCCCGTTCTGAAACATCATAAAGCCTATGGAAAGGAACTGCTGCCGGGTCTGGCTTATATTGACCTGATCTATCAGACTTTCAGAGAAAACGGTTTTTTTCATGCCGGCCTTGAACTCAGGCACTTATCGATTTTTCACCCTTTAGCTCCTGAACAGGGAGAATCAATCCTGCTTTCCGTTGATTGTACAGTGAGCGGCGAAGGGCAGTGGAAGGTGGAGGTGAAAGGGCAAAAACAAGGTGACGAAGCAGCAGGGACAAAGGTATATGCCGCGGCGCACATGCATTCCGTCAAGCCCGCCGGCTTCCAAGAGAGCGTCCGGATGGATGCCGTAAAACAAACGGCGGCAGAAATACCGCTTGAGGACATTTACGCGGAATGCAGGGATCAAGAACTGGTTCATTCAGGAATGATGAAAGGCTGCGGAAGCGTCTACCAAACTGAAAAAGAGATTTATATTGATCTGTCGGTGCAAAAGGATCAGCTGGAACATGCAGAAGAGGCGATGTTTCATCCCGCATTGATAGATGCGAGCAGCATCGGCTCCAATGTATATCTCGCTCCTTTGACGAGAGAGGAGGGGCAATTATTTCTGCCGCTGTTTTATGAATCGTTTTATTGCGCCGAATTGCTGCAGACGACATGTATCACCAAGATAAAAAAAGAATCCGTCACCCGTAAGAAAGATCTCGTTTACGTAACAATGGAGTTTTTCAATGAGGAAGGCAGAAAAGTCGGCGAACTGAAAAACTTCGCCAATAAACTGGTGAGGGACCCGGAACTGATCAATCAGAAACGGCAAAAGAAAGAACCTGACGGGCGGAATGCCGTCCCGGCTCCGCAAGCGGAACCCCGCTCTGCGGAGGCTTCCGCCGGCCTTACTGAACAGTGCATCGTTTATTTAAAAGAATTGCTTGCCGCCCGATTGAACAAACCTGTGAAAGAGATTGACCCGGATATCGGCTACTATGAAATGGGGCTGGATTCTCCGGGGCTGTTGGACATGGTAAAGGAAATTGAACGAAAAATCGGAACGCAGCTTCTGCCGACGCTGTTATTTGAATACACGACAATCACGGAATTGGCGGTGTATTTGTGCGAACATTACGGAGCCGGTTTCGGCCATGCTCAAAGCGGACATTCAAATGCTGAACCTTTGCACCGGGAAAAAAAGAGGACGACCCAAATCCGCGTGAAAAAATCGGCGTCAGCCGGAACGCAGAATGGAGATATTGCCATCGTCGGGATGGCGGGACGGTACCCCGGCGCCAAAAATCTTCGTGAATTCTGGGCAAATTTAAAAAATGGCGAAAACAGCGTAACGGAAGTGCCTCGTTCCCGCTGGGATACGAGGAAATATGAGCATTTGCGATCGCCGTCCGGCAAGCCGATTTCCAAATGGGGCGGTTTTATAGACGATCCGGATTGTTTTGATGCGAAATTTTTCCGGATTTCTCCGCGGGAGGCAGAAGCTAAAGATCCGCAAGAACGATTGTTTTTAGAAACATGCTGGGAAACGATTGAGGATGCGGGCTACACCCCGGAAACAATCGTTCAGCCGAAAGGGCCGAATAAGAGAATGAACGTCGGTGTGTTTGCCGGGGTGATGCATTTGGATTATTCTCTCGTCGGCGCTGAAGCTGCAGCCAAAGGGCTGGTCTTTCCTTATCCCTTGAACTATGCGCCGATCGCAAACCGGGTTTCATATTTTTGCAATTTTCACGGGCCGAGCATGGCGGTTGACACGGTGTGTTCGTCATCTCTGACGGCCGTCCATATGGCGGCGGAAAGTCTGAGACGCGGTGAATGTGAAGCAGCTCTTGCCGGGGGCGTCAATTTATCATTGCACCCGACAAAATATATCACATACGGCTTGATGGATATGCATTCGAGTGACGGGCTGTGCCGCACGTTCGGCGAAGGCGGCACAGGCTATGTCTCAGCTGACGGCATCGGGGCCGTGCTGCTGAAGCCGCTTCACAAAGCCGAAGAAGATAAGGATCATATTTATGCGGTGATAAAAGGCAGCGCCGTCAATCACGTGGGAACCGTCAGCGGGATTACCGTGCCGAGCCCCGTGGCGCAGGGGGATATGATAGCTGAATGCTTTGAAAAAACGGGGATCGATCCCCGGACGATTTCTTATGTGGAAGCGCATGGAACCGGAACTTCTTTAGGAGATCCGATTGAAATACAAGGTCTTGTTAAAGCTTACCGCACGTTTACGGAGGATCGGCAATTTTGTGCGATCGGTTCCGTTAAATCGAATATCGGACATGCGGAATCAGCCGCCGGGATCAGCGGGCTTCATAAAACGGTTTTGCAGCTGTTTCACAAAACGCTTGTCCCTTCTTTGCACTCAGAGACGATTAATCCGTATCTTCGTTTAGAGGACTCGCCATTTTACGTGCAGCAAAAAACCGAGTCATGGAAAAAGCCGGCGTATACAGAGAACGGCAGTAAACATTCCTGTCCGAGACGCGCAGGCATCAGTTCATTCGGGGCGACGGGTTCAAACGTTCATCTCATTTTAGAAGAGTACAGGCCTAAAAACGCCGGCATTACGGAGAATCAAGAGAGACCGTATATCGTGCCTCTATCAGCGAAAAATCCGGAGCGGCTGAAGGAATACGCTGCCCGCCTGCTGATATTTCTCAAAGATAAAGCGCTTGAAGGAAGCGGTCCGCTTCATAACAAAATAGATACAATGCAAAATCAGCTGGAAAATGCGTTGCGGGGTGTTCTGGCGGAAGTTCTGCATGTAGCGGCCGGCTCGGTAGATGGTGAACACGATTGGAAGGAATTCGGCTTGGATGTCATGCAGCTGACTCAGTTTTCTGAGCTGATGACGGATCAATACGGGCTGGAAATAAACATGACTGATCTCATACAGCATACTTCCGTCCGGACTTTAGCAGAATGTCTTACAAAAGATGAGAAACATAAGAATATTCTTTCCGGTCTTTTCGGTCAGTCCGGCTTAGATAAGCAGCCTGATGAACCTTTTTCCCTGCGGTCACTGGCGTATACGCTGCAAACGGGACGGCTGGAAATGGAAGAACGGCTTGTTTTTTTAGTGAACGATCAAGCGGACCTGATCAGGAAATTAACCGAATTTACAGAACGAAAACGGCAGATTGACGGCTGCTTTCAAGGGCGGTCTGGTAGCGGAACGGAAATCAGGGGTTTCCTGAATGATGATCAGGATACGGAGGAGCTGATCCGAAAATGGATGGACAGCGGCACTTACAAAAAACTTGCGGAGCTGTGGTCAAAAGGATTTGAGATAGACTGGACGCGGCTGTATCAGGAGGAGAAACCGCGCAGGATGAGTCTGCCGACGTATCCGTTTGCAAAGGAACAATATTGGATACCGGAGCCCGATCATCCCGTTACTTCCGTAAATACAGAAAGCAGGCTTCACCCGCTGCTTCACCGCAATACATCAGATTTGTTAGAACAAAAATTCAGCACGGTACTGAACGGAGATGAATTCTTCTTAGCCGATCATATCGTCCGAAACAAGCGTGTTCTTCCCGGGGCGGCTTATCTTGAAATGGCGAGAGCCGCGGCTGAACTGGCTGCCGCGCCGTTAGCCGCTGAATACACGGCTAAAACCGGCATTTCGCTGCGGTATATCAGCTGGATACGCCAGGCCGTTCATAAAAAAGAGCCGCTGCGAATGACGACAGGGCTTTCCTTGGAGAATAACGGCAATGTTTCATTTCAAGTGTACAGCAATGAAAACGATTCAGACATTTATTGTGAAGGCAGTGCTGTGATTGAGCCGCTGTCTGAGGCGCCGGTCTTGCATATTGAACAGCTGAAAGCGCGATGCCGCAAAAAAGTGCTGTCAAAAGAAGACTGCTATGCGGCGTTTGCAAAGGCGGAAATTGTATACGGACCTTCACATCAAGGAATTGATCACATTTATCGCGGGGAAAAAGCAGCCTTGGCTAAATTGGTGCTCCCTGCTTCCGTTTCTGATGAGGCCGAACAGTTTGTGCTCCATCCTAGTCTGATTGATTCCGCTTTTCAGGCGGCCATCGGCGTTATGAATGAAGATCAAGCGGGTTATCCGGAGCAGCCGTTAATGCCTTTTGAATTGCATGAACTGACCGTTTTTCATCCTTGCAGTCCAAACATGTGGGCGGCCGTGTTTGTGACGCATGAAACACCGGCCGTGCGAAGAATGGACATTGATATATGTGATGAACGCGGCAAGGTGTGTGTAAGGATAAAAGGGTTTTCTGCCCGGATGGCCGAAAGTGCGCCGCCCGTAACCGATAATAAGCAATACGATCTGCCGGGTGACCTTACTGGAGCCGTCAAACTGATGCAGGTATGGGACGCGGAACCGATAGACAACCAAACCGGCTTCCCCATTTCTGAAGCAAAAGCTCTCATTATAGGCGGTACAGACGGGCAGGCCGACGCGGTTTTACGATTGTTTCCTAAAGCTGTCCGATTTGACAGCAGCCAAAGTGCTTCCGTTGAAGTGATATCTGATCGGCTCCGCCGTCTCGGTGAGATTCAGCATATGATCTGGTTTGCCCCTCAGCCAGCTGATTCTTACATCCATGATCAAAAAAGCGGGGTGCTGCAAATTTTCAGAGCGGCCAAAGCTCTTATCGGTCTCGGGTATGGAAAAGAGCAGCTCGGGATTACGGTGATTACGCACCAAGCACAGCCTATCACCCAATATGATGAGGCGCGTCCCGCTCATTCCAGTGTGCACGGTTTTGTCGGGTCTCTCGCTAAAGAACATCCGAGCTGGCACATCCGTCTGGTCGATCTTGAGGACGGAGGGGATTTCCCCGCAGAAGACATATTCAGCCTGCCCCGCGACCGTACGGGTAAAGCATGGGTGCGCAGACATCAGGAATGGTACCGGCCTCAATTGCTTCCGGTCCAAAGCGAGCCGTCTGAAAGTGTTCCTTACCGCTATGGAGGCGTATATGTCATCATCGGCGGTGCGGGAGGCATCGGCGAGGTTTGGACAGATTATATGGTGACGACGTATAAAGCCCGAATCGTCTGGATCGGGAGGCGGCCGCTGGACAGCCGGATACGCCAAAAAATAGACCGGTACCGGCCATCAGGCCCGGCTCCCGAATATATATCCGCAGATGCTTCTGATCTTCCATCGCTTCAGCGCGCCTATGAACAGATTAAAAACACATACGGCACCATCAGCGGCGTCGTTCATTCAGCGATGGTATTTGCGAATGAAAGCGTAAAAGATATGGAAGAATCACAGTTTCACGCCGGCCTTAAGGCGAAAGTGGATATTTCCGTCAACATTGCCGAAGTATTTGCGAAAGAGTCTTTGGACTTTATTCTCTTTTTCTCTTCGGTTATTTCATATATTAAGAATCCGAATCAAAGTCATTATGCGGCGGGGTGCACATTTAAAGACGCATTTGCCCATGAGCTTTCCGGACGGCTGTCATGCCGGGTCAAAGTGATGAACTGGGGTTATTGGGAGCGGGCTGACAATCACATTTCTGAAGAGTTTGACAGACTGAGCCAAATCGGTCTAGGGCTGATCAGCCGGGCGGAAGGGATGCAGGCGCTGGAAACTTTGCTGACGCAGCCGATCTCCCGTATGGGACTGATGAAGCTGACCAAGCCGATTCCGATCGAGGGAATGAACCCTCATGAATTTGTGACTATCTGATTGCCTGTCAAAATGACGGAGCAAATTTAATTTTCTTAGGAGGATAAGGTTTTGGGTAAGGGAGACAAACAAAAAGACCGTACACAGTTATCCTTAAGAACAGAAATAAGCAATCAAATGAAAGAATTGAATCGGCTTTTGCTGCAAGTGCTGCGGGTGACGCTGCGTTCAATGGGTCTGACCGGCGAAGCGCGGGCGGCTTCCTGTCTGCCTTTATATGAGCGCTGGCTGGAAGAAAGCATCCGTCTTTTAGACAGCGATCTTAACAGCGGTGAAACGGCCGCGGTTTGGGAAGAGTGGCATAAGAAGAAAAACGAATGGCTGAAAGATCCGGATATGAAAGCGCAGGCTCTGCTGGCGGATACCGTCATTCAAGCTTTGCCTGACATTTTAACAGGCAAAATAAAAGCGACTGACGTGATGTTTCCCGATTCTTCAATGGAGCTTGTTGAAGGAATCTATAAGCATAACATTCTCGCTGATTATTACAACGATGTGCTGGCAAATGAAGCGTGTATGTATGTGGAAAATGTAATTAAAAACAATCCTGATGCAAACATCCGTCTGCTGGAGATCGGAGCGGGCACCGGCGGAACGAGCAGCACACTGTTTAAAAAGCTCCGCCCCTATCAAAATCATATTCAGGAATACTGTTATACTGACTTGTCAAAAGCTTTTTTAATGCATGCCGAAAAGGAATACGGCGCGGACAATCCGTATTTGACGTATCAGCTGTTTAATGTGGAGAAGCCTGCGGCGGGCCAGGGATTACATCTGAGAACCTACGATATCGCTATTGCCGCAAACGTGCTGCATGCCACCAAAAATATCCGGAAAACCTTACGGACGGCAAAAGCCGTATTGAAAAAGGACGGTTTGCTGCTCGTTAATGAACTGGGCGGGCATACGACGTTTACACATGTTACATTCGGCTTATTAGAGGGCTGGTGGCTGTACGAAGACGAGGCGCTGCGGATTCCGGGGTGCCCCGGTCTTTATCCGGAAACATGGAAATCCGTTTTAATGGCTGAAGGCTTTCATTCCATTCAATTTCCGGCTGAAAACGAACGTCTGCACACCCAGCAGATTATCACGGCGAAAAGCAACGGGGTCATCAGGCAGAGCAGGGAAGCTTACACCGCGCAAAAGCGCCAATCAAACGTACCGCAAACATCCTCTGATCGTCAGCTCCCCATCAAACAAGCGGGAGAGGGGCTTTCGGAAAAGACAGCGGCTTTTCTGATAAGGGCTGCGGCAAAAGTATTAAAAATGCCGGCAGAAGAGATAAATCCGCTGGCTCCTCTGGATGAATACGGCATTGACTCTATTCTGATCGTTCAGCTGACGAATGAGCTGCGGGATCTCGTCCCTGATATCAGCAGCACGCTGTTTTTTGAATACCGGACGATAGAAGAGCTTGCCGCATACTTGACTGAAACGAAGGAGCGCGAACTGCATGCGCAATTTTCTGAAGAAGTCCGTCATACTGAAGCGGTATCATCCGGCTCTTTGCTTGAAAAAAGCACAGAGTACCTGAAACAGATCGTCAGCACCATCTTAAAGATGCCGATTGAGGACGTTCAAGCCCATACGCCCCTTGAAGAATACGGAATCGATTCCATCTTAATCGTACAGCTGACCAACCGCTTGCGGGAAGACGTCCCTGATATCAGCAGCACATTATTCTTCGAGTATCCGACAATCGGCGGATTAGCGGAATATCTCGTCAGCTCAAGACAGGAAGATATGGCTGGGATTTTCAAGACAAATAAAGAAGCCGAAAAGACGCCGCACACTTTACAGAAAAAGCAAAGCCGCAAAAAAAGCGCCGGATTGACGAAGCGCCAAGCGGCATCTTTTTCTGAAAAAGCGCCGCCCGCTTCCGAGCCGCCGTCAAAACACCTTGAAGTGGCAATTGTCGGTCTTGCCGGGAGGTACCCCGGAGCTGAAAATGTTAATGAGTTCTGGGAACGGTTAAAGACCGGTGAACACGGAATCACCGAAATTCCGAAAGACCGCTGGGATTGGCGGGACTACTATGATGAGACAAAAGGGAAGGAAGGCCGGATGTATACAAAGTGGGGCGGCTTTTTAACAGATATTGATAAATTTGACCCGCTGTTTTTTAAAATCTCCCCGAAAGAAGCGGAGCGCATGGATCCGCAGGAGAGACTGTTTCTGGAAACCGCTTATGCGGCCCTTGAGGATGCCGGATATACCCCTGATTCACTATGCGCCGGTAAAAAGGTTGGCGTCTTTGCGGGTGTCATGAACGGCAACTATCCGACAGGGGCCCACTACCACTTTATCCCGAACCGCGTATCCTATGTGTTTGATTTTCACGGTCCGAGCATTGCGGTGGATACCGCATGCTCCTCATCCTTAACCGCCATTCATCTCGCCGCAGAAAGCATCAGAACAGGTGCATCTGAATGCGCGATTGCCGGCGGCGTAAATCTGATTACAGATCCGGTTCATTATATCGGACTTTCTTCTATGAGAATGCTGTCACCGTCAAACGCGTGCAAAGCGTTCGGTGATAAGGCTGACGGGTTTGTTGACGGAGAGGGCGTCGGCTGTATCGTGTTAAAGCCGTTGAAGAAGGCTGTTGCAGATCATGATCATATATACGGTGTCATTAAAGGAAGCGCTCTGAACGCCGGCGGCAAAACGAACGGGTTCACCGTTCCGAATCCGAATGCACAAGGGGAAGTGATCGCAGAGGCTATGGAGCGGGCAGGGATTGACCCGAGAGCAATCAGCTATCTGGAAGCCCACGGCACCGGCACTTCTTTAGGAGATCCGATTGAGATCGCAGGGTTAACCAAGGCTTTCCGCCGCTATACGGATGCAGCGCAATTTTGTTCCATCGGTTCTGTTAAATCCAATATCGGACACCTGGAAAGTGCGGCGGGTGTTGCTGCGGTCACTAAAATTCTTCTTCAGATGAAACACGGATATCTGGTGCCGTCGCTGCACTCAAAGCAGCTGAATCCGGAAATTGATTTTGAAACTTCTCCTTTTATCGTGCAGCAGGAAACGGCGGAATGGAGACGGCCGGTCATAGAATCTGAAGGAGTAACACAGGAATATCCGAGAATCGCGGGTACATCTTCTTTCGGAGCGGGCGGAGCGAATGCCCACCTGCTGATAGAAGAGTATGAACCGGCTGAAATGACTTCGGCAGACTCCGGCCGTCCGGCGCTTTTTGTTTTATCGGCAAAAGATAAAGACCGCTTGCGCGAGAGGGCTCTGTTGCTGTCGGATGCCGCCGGAAACGGAACAATTACAGATGCAAATCTGCTTGACGCGGCATTTACCCTTCAAGTCGGCAGAGTCCCGATGGAAGAACGGCTGGCGATGACAGCAGACTCTGTTTCTGAATTGGAACAGAAGCTGACTGCTTTTCTGAATAATGCTGGTTCCGTAAGCGGGGTGTTTACAGGCCAGGGTGATGATGCTGTCACAGAGACGGAAGGCACAGTCAGTGATTGGATGGAAAAACGTCAATTTGACAGTCTTTTGAATGCCTGGGTTCACGGAGCCCCCGTCGATTGGGCATCTTTATATAAAGGCGCGCTGCCGCATCGTATCAGTCTGCCGTCTTATCCATTTGCAAAAGAAAGCTACTGGATGAAGCGGGAAGAACCAAAAACAGGAACAACTGAATATGTGCATCCTCTTCTGCATGAAAATACGTCAACCTTGGCGGAGCAAAGCTATCATACATCTTTTACAGGCCGGGAACACGTTTTCCAGAATGTGAAAGGGGAGCGGGTTCTGTCGGCAGCCGTTTATTTAGAAATGGCGCTAGCAGCTTATCATCATGCGGCAGACAGCTCTGAAGAAAAAGAGATATGGATCCGAACGGCGGCATGGACTGACCCGATTACCGGAGGACATCAAGGTGCGGGCGTCAATCTCTCCCTTTTGTCTGAAGACGAGGAAGGCATCCATTATGAAATATACAGTGACGTAGAGAAGCTGCATCATTATGGAATCGTCGGACAAGGGAACATACAGCCATCCCGCGTGCTTGATATTGTCTCCTTACAAAAAGACTGCCGCCCGCTGTCATTCGATTATGAAACACCAGGCACATCAGGTGTAACCATCAGTAAGGAGTTCCGCACCGTTGAAAAGCTTTATGCGGGAGAAAATGCGGTTTGGGCGAAGCTTGCTCTTATAGATGAAAGCGGCGGCCGTAATCCGGGATATCATATACCGCCGGAATTTTTGGACGCAGCTTTTCATGTCCTGGCAAAAACGGAGCCGTCAGTCCATATCGTGCCTGAAGCAGTTGAAGAACTGCGCGTCATGCGTCCGTGTTCATCGGGCATGTGGATGTATATTAATAAAAAGAATCAAACCGGCTGTGACATTCAATTTTGTGATGAAACCGGCATTGTCTGCGCAGAAATCAAAGGGGTGAGAATGAGACAGCCGTCTCAGCAGGATCACGGGCAAGAGGAACAATCCGAGATGATGATATTTGAAGAAATGTGGACTCAGCAGCCTCTGATGAAATCCATTCATGAAGAGCTGAAAACGGTCATCTGTTTACTTACGGGAGAAGCTGCCAGAAAGCATGCTTATCGGTCTTTACAATCCCTTTATCCGGGAACCGGCGTGTTTTTTATTTCACAGGGTGAGGAAACTCAAAAGCTTTCAAACACGCATTATCAAATTAAAATCACTGATGGACAAGCATATCAAGAAACGTTTCGGCATATTGAAACGGCTGCTGGCAAAGCGGATGCCGTTTTATATGGATGGCCGCTTGAAGATGAAAAGGCCGTGAAAGACTATTCTATTCTCTATCATGTGATCCGCGCAGCTGCTTCTTTGCGTTCTAAACCGAGGCGAATCCTTCTTTCCGCTCAGTGCGGGACCGGTACCGATATCAGTTACGCCGAGTCATGGATCGGGCTGGAACGGTCGCTGAAACTGATCCTGCCGGAGACGGATACGGCCGCGGTTTATTTTGGACAAAAAGAACTGTTTGAAAAGCTGATCCATAACACATGTGAAGAGCTTCACAGCGAGTCGTTCCGCAGTGTCATGTACAGCGGGGAAATCCGTCACGTCATGGAAATGAAGCAGACGGATATTGCCCCTGTTGAGAAGCGTGTGATAAAAAGCGGAAAAACGTACTTGATTACCGGCGGATGCGGGGGATTAGGCTTGTTATTTGCCAGGTATTTTGCTGAAAAAGGATCGGTTACGCTCATTTTGACGGGGAGATCAGCGGCAGGCGGCCCGGTGCTGAACAAGATCAAGAGATTGGAAGAATCAGGCGCCAAGGTGTTTTACGTGCAGGCGGATGCCGCAGATCAGGCTCAGATGGAGAAAGGTTTGCAAGAAGCGAAAGAGAAAGGATGCGGGCCGATTCACGGTGTCATTCACGCTGCAGGTCTTCAAGGCACTGAAAGCATTCTGGAGAAAGATCTGCAAACCTTTCAGCAAGTCTTATCGCCAAAAGCGGACGGCACCGCAGTGTTAGATCAGGTTCTGTCACGGGAGCCGCTTGACTTCTTCTGTTGTTTCTCTTCTTCTTCAGCGATTTTAGGAGACTTCGGTTCTTGTGACTACGCAATGGGGAACCGCTTCCAAATGGCTTTTGTCCGTCATCGGGATAAACTTGTGAGCCTCGGACTCAGAAGCGGCAAGTCACTTGCCATCAATTGGCCGCTTTGGAAAGAAGGAGGGATGCATGTCGGCACGGCGGAAAGCACCGATATGTATTTAAAATCAAGCGGACAGCGTTATTTATACACAGAGGAAGGACTCGAAGCTTTTGAAACATTGTTAGTCCAGCCGTCCAGCCAGTATCTCGTCCTGGCCGGTTTTCCGTCGAGGGCCAAACGCTTCCTGCAGATAGATCAAGGCGAACGGCCGATTTCGGGTTCTGTAAACCGGAACGTCCCGTTTTCAGGAAGGCGGAGTGAAATGAAAGGCTTTACACTGGAAGAATGCGTAAGCTGGGATGTGAAGGAACTGGCGGCGGGGCTTTTGAAAATAGACAAGAACAGACTGACGGACGCTGACAATCTGGCTGATTTCGGCTTTGATTCTATCAGTTTGGCGGAATTCGCCTCTTCTTTGTCCGCTCATTACGGAATTGAAGTGACACCGGCCCTGTTTTTCGGACATTCCACACTGGAGAAGGTCGTCCGCTATTTTCTGACGGAACACAAGTCCGTCATGGAGCATGTCTATGAAGAAAAGAAACCTGAATCCGCAGATCAATCTGTCTTTGAAAAGGCAGGAACGGAAAAGCGAAAGAAGCAGAAGGGAAGAAATAAGCTGAACGCCGGAACCGAGGGCATTCAGGCAGGTGATTCCATTGCCATTATTGGCATGAGCGGCCGATTTCCTCAGGCGCGCACGGCGGACGAGCTCTGGGACATTCTGTTTCAGGAAAAGGACGTTGTCGCACCGGTCGCAAAAAAAGGCTTCACAAGTTCAAAATGGAAACTCGGCGCTGTACCGGGGGCGGACGAATTCGACCCTTTATTTTTTGAAATATCGCCGAGGGAAGCTGAAACGATGGATCCGAAGCAGCGGCTGCTTCTTCAGGAAGCATGGAGGGCCCTTGAGGACGCCGGCTACGGCGCCAGTCATATCAGGCAGCAGACGATCGGTATGTTTGTGGGGGCGGAAGAAGGAGATTATCACCTTTTAACACGGGACAAAGGCAATGTCACGTCTCATCATAACGGTATTTTGGCGGCGCGGCTGGCTTATCACTTGAATTTGTCAGGTCCTGTGATGGCGATAAATACTGCATGTTCTTCGGGGCTCGTTTCTGTCCATCAGGCGGTATTAAGCCTGCAGAATAAAGAGTGCACAACAGCTGTTGCGGCCGGGGTGAATATCATGAATACCCCGGACTTTTTTGAAACGATAGATAAAGCCGGAATGCTGTCGGAAAACGGGAAATGCTTCGCGTTTGATAAAAGGGCTGACGGCATGGTTCCGGGGGAAGCGGCCGCGGCGGTTGTTCTTAAGCCGCTGAGAGAGGCGGAAGCGGATGGTGATCCGATTTACGGGGTGATTCGGGCGAGCGGCATCAATTATGATGGGAAAACAAACGGAATTACCGCTCCGAGCGGCGTCGCGCAGACCCGGCTGCTTACTTCCGTATATGACCGGGGCCGTATCAACCCTGAAGATATCGAATATATCGTCACACACGGCACGGGGACAAAACTCGGTGATCCGGTGGAAATTAACGCGCTTTATGACGCGTTTTCTGCCTATACAAACAAAGAAGCATTTTGCGCGCTCACATCAATTAAAACCAATATCGGCCACACGTTTGCCGCGTCAGGCATTGTCAGTTTGATCAGTCTTTTACAGGCGTTCTCCCGTGAAATGATTCCCGCCAGTCTGCATTGCAGCGGGGAAAACCGCTATATCAGCTGGGAGAAGAGTCCTTTTTATGTGAATAAAACGGGTAAACCGTGGCCTTCTCTGCCGGATAAAAACCGAATGGGGGCAGTCAGCGCATTCGGGATGAGCGGAACAAACGCCCATGTCGTTATGGAAAGCTATAAGCGCAGCGTTTCACCTCATCGGGATGCCCCTGCATATTTACTGACTTTGTCTGCAAAAACAAAGGATGCCCTTCAGGAAAAAATCGAAGATATGATCACTTGGGCGGAAAATGGCGGACTGAAAGAAAATGATCTAGCCCAGCTCAGCTATACGTTGCTAAAAGGACGGCATCACTTTAACCATCGCGCCGCCATCGTGGTTCAAGATGCTGATGACGCAGTGTATGTATGGAAGGAGGCAAAGCTTAATGAACATCACCCTTATGCGTTTTCGGGAAAAGTACCGCAGCACTTTGCAGGCCGTCAGCACATTCAGGAGCACATAATAGAAGTGCTCGGCAAGTGCAGCGCCTCATATTCTGACCATAGAAAATATCAGGAGCTGTTATGCGTGCTGGCAGATTTTTATTGTCAAGGTTATGAAATCGAAGGGGACTTGCTTTATGGCGGACCTTTGCCGCGAATCGGCAATCTGCCGGGCTACCCGTTTGCCAGGCAGACGTATTGGGCGTCCGATCTTCAGAGAGAGCTAGAAAGCCGGACTTCAGCTGAACGTGAAAAGCTTCACCCGCTGCTCCATGCGAATACATCGACCTTTACCGCCCAGCGCTTTACTTCTGTTTTCTCAGGGCGTGAACCGTTTTTTGCCGATCATATCGTCAATGGAAAACCGGTGCTTCCGGGCGCGGCTGCTTTAGAAATGGCCCGGGCCGCCGTTACGCTTGCCGCTGAAGACTTGCCGGGCGGGAAAGCGGGTGTCCGGCTCAAACAGATCGTTTGGCTCCGTCCGGTGACGGCGCTTTCTGAAGGAGTGACGCTTCATGTAAAGCTTCAGCCGGAAGAAAACGGAGACATCGCTTTTGAAGCGTATGCCGAAGGAGAAGAGCCGCTTGTCTTTTTCCAGGGAAAGGCCGTGCTCGAAGAGACGGAGCGTGCTCCTGTACTCGATGTGGAAGCGGTTCAGACGCGCTGCTGTGGCCGGTGCATGTCAAAGGCTGAGTGCTATGAAGCATTCGACAGCCTCGGCATTACCTACGGACCGTCTCATCAGGCGCTTGACGCCGTCTATGCCGGGAGCGGAGAAGTGCTCGCAAAGCTCACTCTTCCGCCGTCCGTCCGCGAAGAAAAGGAGCCGTTCATCCTGCATCCGAGCATGCTGGACGCCGCCCTTCAGGCTTCTATCGGTCTCGTGCTCTCAGACGGTTCCGCGTCCGGACAGCCGTTTCTGCCGTTTGCCCTGCAGGATATGCAGGTGTTTTCTCCGTGCCGGGAGACGATGTGGGCGGTGCTTTCCTCAGCGGACGGCGCCTATCATATTGAGCTGTGTGATGAAAACGGCGCGGTATGTGTCCGATTGACGGGACTCACCGCCCGTTTTCTGGAAGAGGAAACGGGGGAAAAACCGCTCTTGCTTCAGCCAAAGTGGCAGGAATCACCGCCGGGTGAAGGCGGACAAGAAGAGTCTTTCAGATACGTGACGCTGTATGGCGGAATGAATGCGGAAGACATCAGGGGCGCCGTATGTGCGGCTGACGGCGAAGGTCCGCTTGAGGACCGTTATGACGCCTGCGCGGCGGAGCTGTCAGCGATCGTCACCCGTCTTATCAAAGAAAAACAGAAGAAAAAAACGCTGATCCAGCTTCTTGTCCCCGACAGGGGGGAAGACAATGTATTGGCGGGGCTGGCCGCTTTCCTGAAAACGGCTCACCTTGAACATCCGAAGCTGTACGGCCAAGTCATCCAAGCCGATCCGGCCGAGGCAGCATCATCGCTTCTTGCCAAACTGAAAGAAAACCGGGCGCATCCTGAACAAGCGGAAATCCGTTATGAAGATGGCAAACGTCTCGTCAGAAACTGGCGTCATCTGCCGGCCTCTCAAAGCGGCGCCGTTCCGTGGAAAGACGAAGGGGTTTACCTCCTCACCGGGGGAG
Source organism: Bacillus sp. BACIII (assembly GCF_057836745.1). Classification (NCBI taxonomy): domain Bacteria; kingdom Bacillati; phylum Bacillota; class Bacilli; order Caryophanales; family Bacillaceae; genus Bacillus; species Bacillus sp. BACIII. Next base: position 690,673 of record NZ_CM174437.1, read on the forward strand.
CGGGCGGCATCGGACTGATTTTCGCTGAAGAAATAGCCTCCCGCGTCAAAAATGCCGTCCTCGTATTAACGGGAAGGGCGGAAGCGCTTGATGAAGACCGCTCCGCCCGCTTACGGCGCTTGGAAGCGTCGGGTGCCCGCGTATTGTATCAACCGGTTGACGTGACAGACAGGGCGGCGGTCATCGCCCTCGTCCGCGGCATACAGGAGGAGCACGGAACACTCGACGGGATCATTCACGGCGCCGGCGTGATCGCTGACAACTACATTCTGAACCAGACAGAAAACGAACGGAAGACCGTCATGGCGCCGAAAGTGAAAGGGCTTATCAATCTTGATGAAGCAGCGAAAGATGTGCGGCTGGACTTTTTCATTCTGTTTTCTTCCTTGGCGGGAGGCATGGGAAATCCGGGGCAGGCCGGTTATGCGGCCGCCAACGCATTTATGGATGTTTATGCAGCCCGCCGAAACCGTCTCGTGCGGGACAACAAGCGGAGCGGGCAGACCCTGTCCGTCAACTGGCCGCTTTGGGAAGAAGGCGGTATGCGCGTGGACAAAGAGACCGAACGGCTGATGTATGAACAGACCGGAATGAAAGCCATGCGATCGGCTTCAGGCATCCAAGCGCTTTATGCCGCTTTTGCCTCCGGAGAACACCAGGTCATGGTGGCGGAGGGCGACGAAAAACGGATTCGCAGCCATATTTTCGATCTGGGCGACGAACAAAGCGCCGCCGGACAAGCTGCGGCAGAGACAGATGCAAGAGATCTGAAAGATAGGGTTCAAGAGAAACTAAAGCGGCATGTATCAGATCTTTTAAAGGTAAGCATTAAAGATATTGAGGCTGACAGCGAACTGACGGAATACGGATTTGATTCGATCATCTTCACTGAATTTACAAATCTATTAAATCGGTCTTACCAGCTTGAGCTCAGCCCGACTATCTTCTTTGAATTTCCGACATTGCGCAAACTGAGCGGCCATTTGATATCAGAATGGAAAGAAGCATTCAGCGGCTTAGAAAGAGAGAGTTTAAAAACCTCCCCAAAAGCCGGAAAAAGAAAAGCTGAAGCTCGGGCGGCCGTTCATGTCAAGCGGGCAACGCCCGTATCCGTAAAAGGAAAATCAGAAGAAAAAACCGAACCGATAGCCATTATCGGAATCAGCGGTATTTTTCCGCAAGCGAAAGACATAGATGAATTCTGGACACGTTTATCAAAAGGAGAGCATTGCATCACAGAAATTCCCCGAGATCGCTGGGATTGGCGTGAATATTACGGCGATCCGGCAGCGGATGCAAATAAAACGTCAATTAAATGGGGCGGTTTTATAGATGGAATCGCCGGGTTTGACCCGCTGTTTTTCGGGATATCTCCGAAAGAAGCTGAAATGATGGATCCTCAGCAGCGTCTATTAATGATGTATGTGTGGAAAGCCATTGAAGACGCGGGGTACTCAGCAAAACGGATTGCCGCAACAAAAACCGGCATTTTCACCGGCACATTGGGAAGCGGATATCAAACCTTAATCAATAAGGCGGGTCTTCCTGTCGAGGGGTATACGATGACCGGAATCGTGCCGTCCGTCGGGCCGAACCGGATGAGTTATTTTCTTGATATTCACGGGCCGAGCGAGCCGGTAGAAACCGCTTGTTCAAGCTCTTTAGTCGCCATTCACCGAGCGGTAAAAGCCATTGAAACGGGAGATTGTGATATGGCGGTCGCAGGGGGCGTCAACACGATCGTCACACCTGAAGGGCATATCGGTTTTCAAAAAGCAGGCATGCTCAGTGAAGACGGGCGCTGCAAAACATTTTCTGACCAGGCTGACGGTTATGTCAGAAGGAGAGGGTGCCGGCATGATTGTCTTGAAAAAGCTTTCAGAGGCTGAGCATGACAGGGATCACATCTACGGTCTCATCCGCGGTACAGCGGAAAATCACGGCGGACGCTCAGCATCACTTACCGCGCCGAACCCGCAGGCTCAGACGGATGTGCTGAAAAGCGCTTATCGAAAAGCCGGTATTCACCCGTCAACGATCACTTATATAGAAGCGCACGGAACCGGAACGGCACTCGGAGATCCGATTGAAATCAATGCATTGAAAAAAGCTTTCCAAACAGACGGGGCTCCGGGCGGGTATTGCGGGATAGGCTCAGTGAAGACAAATATCGGACATTTGGAGCTCGCAGCAGGCATTGCGGGCGTTATCAAAGTATTGATGCAGCTGAAACATCGGACGCTCGCCAAAAGTCTGCATTGCGAGACCATCAATCCCCATATCAAATTGAAGGACAGTCCGTTTTACATTGTGACAGAAACAAAGGAGTGGGAAGCGCTGCGTGATGAAAACGGCCGGGTCCTGCCCCGCCGGGCGGGTGTAAGCTCATTCGGTTTCGGAGGAGTCAATGCGCATATTGTTATTGAAGAATACATGGGCAAAAGTGAGACGGAACAGCCGGAAACCCGTGAGAAAGCGTCATCTCTTTTTGTTTTGTCGGCTAAAAATGAAGAGCGGCTGAAAGAAAGAGCGCGTCTCCTTCGCGATTTTATCAAAAACGGATCATCCCGCCATATCGATCTTGCAGATGCCGCATACACACTGCAGACCGGACGGGACGCGATGGAAGCGAGGCTGGGAATCATTGCAGACTCCGCAGAGGAACTGACTGAAAAACTGAACGCGTTTCTGATGGGAAAAAACAGCGAAGATATCATCAGCGGCCGTAAAAAACGCGAGAATAACACGATCTCCATGTTCTCAGACGATGAAGACGCTGCTGACCTCGTCAGCGCCTGGATTGAGAAAAAGAAATACAAGAAAGTGCTGCGGCTCTGGGCAAACGGATTTGATACGGATTGGGAGCAGCTGTATACGGACAGTAAGCCGCGCCGCATCAGCCTGCCCTCCTATCCGTTCAGAGCAGACCGCTATTGGGTGCCGAAACAGGAGCGGCTGCCGCTTTCGAATCAAAAAACAGTATTATTGCAGAAAACATGGGAGCCTTGCGAGGCAGTGTCTTCATCCGAGCCATTCAGCAAATTAGCGCTCATCGTCTCCGAGGATACAAAAGACCTTGCCGCCGAGGTGAAAAAACAGCTGAATGATGCTGACATTGTGCAGGAAAATCAGCTCATCTCTTTCTTACAGGATCCGAATGCGGCCCTCTATTCCGGGTTTATTGACTTCACCGGCTGCGGCTCCCGGCAAAAGCGGAAGGACATCAGCTGGGCGGCATCGCTGCAGCAGCTGATTGAATACGGCCGCGGACAAGAAAACATGAAAATGCTTTATCTTACAAAAGGGCTTGAATCTTTCAAAAATAAGGCTGCCGCTATGCATGGTATTGAAAAAGCGGGGCTTTATCGCATGCTGCGGCATGAATACAGCCATATTCTCACCTGTCACGCCGATATTGATCCTGAAGAGCCGCTGGAGCAGACAGCCGCTTTTATTAAAAAAGAAATTGAATCAGACTTAACGGAGTCTGCTGTTTGCTACAGGGACGGCATGCGCTTCAGCTATGTTCTTCGGCAGACTGATCAGATTGAACCAGAAGCCGTGCAAACAGACCGGACTGTGTTTCCAAAAGACGCCGTCCTGATGATAACCGGAGGAACGCGCGGACTCGGCGCTTTATGCGCCAAGCATTTCGTTTCCGCATACGGTGTGAAGAAACTGCTTCTGACAGGCAGAAAGGAGCTGCCGCCGAAAACCGAGTGGGATCTTGAGCAAACAGACCCTGTTGTTTTGGAAAAAATACAGCTTATCCGGCAGCTGGAATCACAAGGCGTAAAAGTGTGCGTCTCAGCAGTTGATCTGACGGATAAGCAGGCCGTCGGACGGCTTATAAAAGAGGTAACCTCAACGCTCGGACCTGTCGGAGGCATTCTGCATTGCGCGGGAATTGCGGACCGTGAAAACCCTGCTTTTCTCCGCAAATCCAAAGACAGTATCGCTCGGGTGCTCGCCCCGAAAGCAGACGGCCTCCACGGTCTGTATGAGAGTGTAAAGGATGATGCGCCGGCATTTTTCGTCCTGTTTTCATCTGTCTCAGCAGCCGTCCCGATTCTTGCGGCGGGTCAGAGCGATTATGCGATGGCTAATTCTTATATGGACTATTTTGCAGAAAACAATGAGAGCGGCATCATTAGCATACAATGGCCGGCATGGGATGAGACGGGCATGAGCAGGGATACAAAAAGCGGAATGTATCAGCAAACGGGATTGCTGCGGCACTCTGACGCGGAAGGTCTCAAGATGCTTGATTACATTTTAAGAGAAAGACCCGGAGCTGTCGTGCTGCCGGCACAAGTGAAACATGATTGGGACATCAAATCGCTGGAAAACGCCAAGCCAGCCGCCCATAAAGGAATGAGAACAGCTGCCAAACCTCCTGAAACAAAAAAACGGGAACATAACCGGATTGATATTCAATCTTGGCTGAAGTCGCTTTTGGCAAAAGAGCTGAGTATCGATGAAACGCATATGGATATCGATGTGCCTTTTCAGGAATACGGAATGGATTCTATCTTTCTGGCGCAAGTGCTGACAAAGATTGATCAAAAACTGCCGTCTGTTTCAATTGATCCGACTGTCCTTCTGGAACACCCTACTATAGAACAGCTCGCGGATTATTTAGCCGCACATTGTCCGGAAGCTTTTTCGGCAGATGCAGCGGTTCCCGCGGAGAAGTTCCCTTTGCAGAAGACGCCGAAACGGAGCAAAAAAACGGCAGATAAGCCCGGGAAACGGGGAAAGGTGGCGATAATCGGCATGGCCTGTCATTTTCCGAAAGCGGGGGATATAAAAGAATTTTGGAAGAATCTCCGCAGCGGAACGGATGCCGTCACTGAAGTTCCGTCGGACAGATGGAATGCCGGGGAACACTATCAGCCGGGTGAATATCAAGAAGGAAAAAGCATCAGTAAATGGGGCGGTTTTATTCACGATATTGATCAATTTGACCCGGGGTATTTTAATATTTCAGAAACGCTGGCACCGATGATAGATCCGCTGCAAAGGCAGTGGCTCGAAGTGAGCGCGGAAGCTTTGGCCGATGCCGGTTATAAAAAAGAGGATCTCTGGGGCCGCCGTATCGGCGTTTTTGCCGGTGCAAGGGCAGGTGCGTTTCATCAGAAATTTCAATATTTGCAAAAAGACGCGATTATCGGCGCGGGGCAAAATTTTATTACCGCACATATGGCGCACATTTATAACTTTACAGGGCCCAACCTGGTCGTAGATACGGCCTGCTCCAGTTCGCTTACGGCAATTCATTTGGCCGTGCAGGCTATTCAAAATGGAGAAGCGGAGGCGGCTTTTGCGGGCGGGGTTGACATTTTGCTTGATGAAAAACCTTTTCTCACAATGAGCGCGGCGAGAATCTTATCGCCAAATGGCCGTTCAAAATCTTTCGATGCCGATGCGGACGGAACAGGAATCGGAGAGGGCTGCGGCGTGCTGATGCTGAAGCCGCTCGAAAAAGCGATAGAAGACGGAGATAAAATATACGGCGTTATTGACGGATCTGCGATAAATAATGACGGCAGCACAATGGGCGTGACGACGCCGAATCCCCGGGCGCAGCAGGACTTGATTGAGCAGGCGGTTCAATCGGCGGAAATCGATCCGGACACCATGACGTACGTAGAGACGCACGGAACCGGTACGTTGATCGGCGACCCGATTGAATTAAAAGGATTAACCAATGTCTTGTCTGCTTATTCCGATGAAAAACAATTTTGCGGTGTAGGAAGCGTCAAAAGCAATATCGGCCACTTGCTGAGTGCGGCGGGCGCGGCGGGAATCATCAAAGTTTTGCTGGCGATTGCCAATGAAGAACTGCCGCCGACTTTGCATTGCCATAAACCGAACCCCCGCTTTCAATTTAATGATTCGCCGCTTTATCCTGTGCTTGAGCTGAAGCGGTGGAACGGAAAAAAAGAGATACTCAGGGCCGGGGTCAGCGCGTTCGGCTTGGGCGGGAATAACGCTCATATTATTGTCAGCAACGAAGGAATTCCGAAAGAACGAAAAGCGGCCATGGAACCGAAAGGCGGCCAGACAGTATACCGAAAACAGCGGTATTGGCCTGAAAAAGCACAGTTATCCGAAGCGGAAGAAAATGAGGCGGGCACAGAAGCAATGTTTGAAATAAGCGAGGTGTGATAGATTGGCAGTTGCTACCGATCAGGTCAAAACGTTCCTGCAGAAAATCAGCCATACGAATTATATCGTCCGGGATCATCGCGTTCATCAAATCCGCGTCCTCCCGGGCGTGACTTTAATAGATATGCTGTATCGGCTCGCCGCCGGGTATCTCGGTGAACGGCCTATAGAATTAAGACAGATTATTTTTAAGCAGCCTGTTGTAACATCTGAAGAGTTTGATAAACACCTGTATGTCACCTTTACGCCGGCGCGTGACAGCTGGAAAGTTGAGATCACAAGCGAAAAAGCAAAAAACGGCACACCGCTTGGCGGAAAACGGGATGAGAATATGGAATGTCAGCTTTATTTGCAAAAAAACACACCCTGGGCAAAAGAGCTGAATATTGAAGCATTCATGAAAAACGCAAGCCGAAAATGGGACATGCATGACATTTACGGAATTGCAAGAAGAAGCCATATTGAGCATGGCGAGTTTATGAAAAATGAAGGGGCCGTTTATCAGCTTCAGGATAAAGAAGAATTAATGGAGCTCAGTCTGAGTGATTTGGCTGAAGGATTCCGGGAGAAATTTAAGGCGCATCCGGCTTTTTTAGATGCGTCCACCCTTGCCGGCTCTTCCTTTGCATTGTCGGCCCAAAAGCAGAATGACACACCTTATATTCCTTTTATGATCAATCGTTTTTGCATATATCAGCCGTTTCCGAAAACGATTTATACTTATTCTGCGAAAAACAGCCGCACTGAAAGCGGCGCATCAGATAGCGAACCTGATTTTTATTCCGCTGACTTCACGATTTACGACAGGGCAGGGAACGTATTGGCTGAATGTGAGAAACTGACAGTAAAAAGGGTCAGACAAGCGAATATGATTACCCATCTGATAGACAAAGAGAAGCCGCCTCAGCAGAACAGAAGCGGCCATGGAGAGCTCGAAAGTCCTGTTGTCGCAGAAGACGTGTCTGAACAACAAACGCCGGAACAAAACATGGTGACTTACATAAAGTCGGAAATCGCCAGGTTGATCAATCGTCCGGCACAGGATATTGATGTGCGGAAAGGCTTTTATGATATGGGGCTTGACTCGGCGCATTTGCTGAAGCTTGTAAAGATATTAGAGCAGACTTTTCAGCAGCAGTTTTATCCGACACTGCTTTTTGAATATTCATCTGTCCGCCGCCTTGCGGATTACCTTATCAATGAAGCGGGCTGTGTGCTGAAAGATTCGGCCGAAGAACGGCATACATCAGACGCTGACATTGCTGATGAGGTTCTGTTTTTTGAACCCGCCTGGAAAGATCAGCCGCTGGAAACGGCGGTGCGGAACGGGCAAAAACACACCCGTCATCTCATTATCGCTGCCGATGCAGGACCCCGTCTCACCGATGAACTCGGCACATATTGCCCGGAAGCGGAAGTGATAGAACTAAAAAGGGAGCATGAGGTTGCAGATGAGCAGTTTGAAGCAGATGCCGAGCGCATATTTCGTATGCTCAAACGGGAACTGACAAACCATCCGAAAGAACATACACTGATTCAGCTTGTATGCGCCGCTGAGAATGGAGCGGCATTGTCTTCCGCTCTCGGGGCTATGCTGAAAACGGCACATCTTGAAAATCCGGCTTTTCGCACTCAGGTGATCACCTTCTGTAACAAGAATGAGAGATTGCCAAGTGAGACGGCCGCAATCATTAGAACAGAAGCAGACTGCTCTTATACGGGCTGCACAGACATTCGGTATAAAGACAATATGCGGCAGATCAGATTGTTCGAACGTATTGAGAAACCGGGCGGGCAGACACAGTCTCCTTGGAAACAAAACGGCGTATATGTCATTACAGGAGGCCTCGGCGGTCTTGGATTTCTGCTTGCCCGTCACCTTGCAGAAAAAGAAAAGGTGAAGCTGGCACTCATCGGCCGTTCGCCGGAACAGTCTGAGAAGATCAGCAGACTGAAAGCATCGGGCGCAGAAGTTCTTTACGTTCAAGCGGACATCGGCAGCAAAGCCGAAACAGAGCGGGCATTTGCTCTGATTACAGAAACTTTCGGCCGGCTGACGGGCATTTTTCATTGCGCCGGTGTTTTAAAAGATCAATTTATCATCCAAAAAGACAGTTCTGACTTGAAGCGGGTGTTCCTGCCGAAAATCAGCGGCCTGATTCATACGGACGAAGCTTCACGGCATGAACCGCTTGAATTTTTCGCCGTATTTTCCTCATTCTCGGCGTTGACCGGAAATGCGGGCCAGACAGATTACGCCGCAGCGAACGCTTTTATGGATGAATATATGAAATATCGCGATTGCAAAGCGGAAAAAGGCGAACGGGCCGGGGCTTCTATGACGATCAACTGGCCGCTTTGGGAAGATGGCGGCATGCAGGTTGACAGCTTGATGAAAGAGATCATGAATGATGCAACTGGCACCAGCCCGATTCCGGCCTGGGAAGGGATGGCTTCACTTGAATATATGCTGCGTCTCGGCAAGCTGCAATCCGTTATTTTATACGGGAAGGAGCCGGCTGTAACTGAAAGCATGGCCCGATTGGTTCCGATGGCAGACAAGAACCGCTCTTCATTATCCCATGCAGCTGTCAAGAGAAGAAGCCGAAAACAAGAGAGACACACAGAAGAGCACGATATTGCGGTCATCGGATTGGCGGGAAGATACCCGCAGGCGGGAAGCATCGATGAATTTTACCAAAATCTGCGCTCAGGTAAAGACTGCATCACAACAATGCCGAAAGACAGATGGAAAGGTTATCCTTTCACATATGAAGCAGATCAGTTCTATCGTTACGGAGGATTTTTAGATCGCATAGACTGCTTTGATCCGCTGTTTTTCAATCTGACTCCGCGCCAGGCTGAAATGATGGACCCGCAGGCACGGCTTTTTTTAGAGACGTCTTGGGAAGCTTGTGAAGATGCCGGTTTTTATCAGGACAGAACGGCGCGCGGTCTATCTTCACAAAAGAGAAAACGCGTCGGGGTATTCGCAGGTGTGTTTTGGAGCCATTATGAGCTGTTCGGCGCTGAAATCACACAGCGGGGCACACCGCTGTCTATGGGCGTGACGCCTGCCTCTGTTCCGAATATCGTGTCTCACTGCCTGAACTTTACAGGACCGTCAATGGCTGTTGATACGATGTGCTCTTCTTCGCTCACATCCATACATTTGGCATGTGAAAGCATTAAAAGGGGAGAGTGCGAATTCGCCATTGCCGGCGGTGTTAATGCGGTCACACATCCGCATAAATATGCGTTTTTGGCGAATGCCGGATTTCTGTCTTCAGAAGGCGTCTGCAAAAGCTTCGCCGCCGGCGGTGACGGCTATGTGCCGGGAGAAGGCGTCGGCGCGGTGTTGCTGACAACCGTTCAAGAAGCGGAAAGAATGGGCTGTCCGATATATGGCGTCATAAAAGGATCCGCTTTAAACCATGTCGGAAAAACATCCGGTTTGACAGTGCCAGATCCGGCATCACAGGCGGAAGTCATTACAGATTCTTTTCAGAGTGCCGGCGTTGATCCGGAGACACTGAGCTATATTGAAGCCCACGGAACAGGCACGTCTCTGGGTGATCCGATTGAAATTGAAGGGCTGAGCCGCGCATTCCGCAAATGGACAAACAAGAAGCGGTTTTGCGCCATCGGCTCTGCCAAATCAAATATCGGCCATTTAGAAGGAGCCGCCGGAATCGCCGGATTAACAAAGGTGCTTTTGCAGTTGAAGCATGGAGAAATCTTTCCGTCATTGCACGCGGACACGCTGAATCCCCATATTCCATTTTCGGACACGCCGTTTTATGTGGCGGACCGGCTGGTAGAATGGGAACGGCCGTTACATCCTGACCAGCCGAGAAGAGCGGGTTTAAGTTCTTTTGGCGCCAGCGGGAGCAATGCCCATTTTGTCATAGAAGAATATCTGCCGCCGCAGGCTGAAAAGAAATCGGTGAGTATACGGGAAGACGAGCCGGTTCTGTTTCTGCTTTCGGCAAAAAATGAAGAACGCCTATTGGAATATGTAAAACGGTATGACCGCTTTTTACGGGAAAAAGAAGTCGACCTTAAAGACCTGGCCTACACGCTTCAAGCTGGCAGAGAAGCGATGCCTGAACGGCTGGCATTTATCGTTACATCCGTTTGCGGCCTGCAAGCGAAACTGAAGGATGTGCTTGAACGGAAAACAGAAATTGAAGGGTGTTTCCGCGGACGTGCTCAAGATGATATGTCATCAAGTGGAATGGCCGAGCTTTTGAAAAACAAGCAATATTCCGGATTGCTCACTGAGTGGACAAAAGGAGCCGCCGTTGATTGGAGCCAGTTATACGAAGAGAAGCCGAAACGGGTCAGCCTTCCTGTATATCCGTTCGCGAAGGAGCGGTATTGGGTGCCTGTGCCTGCGGATATCCGGAAACAGACAGACGAACCGGCGGAAAACCAAAAGATCATTCTTCAAAAAGACTGGAAGCAGCAAGATCCGGCGGAATCTAAAGCATTATCAGGAACAGTAATGATACTTGCAACTGATAAGACGAGCCAATTGGCCGATGCTCTTTTTAAAGGAAACGGCCATATTGAAACGATCCGCTTCATCCATCAGGCAAAAGACGGCGCCGATTATTACGCTGCTGCATCGGGGCGAAACCTTTACGGCAGAGTGCGGGAGTCTCTTAAAAACAAACAGATACTCGGGGTCATCGACATAACCGCATATGATGCGGAATATGAACGGCAGGAAGAGATAGAACACGGAAAGCTTGCCTTTTTACAGCAGGCTCTTGAATCATTCCGTCATAGAGGCGCTGTGTTCAGCCAAGTGACACACCGCCTCCAGCCTTTCAAGGAAAGTAAACCTCTGATGCAAGGGGCGAAAACGGCGGGGCTGTACCGGATGCTGGGCGCTGAGTATACCAACATCCATTCTTTTACGATAGATAGCGATTGTGAGATTGAGCATACAGAAGAATTAAGCAGACAGATTGAGACTGAATTTTTACAGCCGCGGGCCAAAAGCGGCAGTGAATGCTGCTACAGGCTGAATCGCCGTTATGTGCCGTTTCTGAAGCAGGGTATGAATGTTTCGGCGGCGCCTGAGCTTTCCTATTCGTCTGATGATGTGCTGTTAATAACGGGCGGATCGCGCGGGATCGGCGCAATTGCGGCGGAGCATGCCGTTTCACGCGGATGCAGGAAACTGGTCATCATGGGGCGGGAGCTGCTTCCCGATTCCTCAGAGTGGGCAGACATGAAAAAGGCCGGCATACTCCCGGAAAAAGCCGAGCGGATGCAGAGGTTAGCTGAGCGGGGCGCGGAGATCCGTTATTACAGCGTTTCTCTTACGGATCAAAAGGGCCTCCGGAAAATGACGGACAGCATCCGCGGCACGATGGGACCGATTACCGGCGTTTTTCATTGCGCGGGTGCAATGGGAGAACACCCCGCTTTTTATAACAAAACCGAAACGGAAATCGAAAGCGTTTGCGCGCCGAAAGTAACAGGGCTTCGCGGTCTCTATGAAGCCGTTCAGAATGAGCCGCTGTCGTTTTTTATTTTGTTCTCATCCGTTTCGGGGCAGATCCCTTCGCTTGCTGCGGGGCAAAGTGACTACGCGATGGCTAATTCATTTATGGACTCTTTTGCAAATCATCAAGCAGGTAAAGGGAACGTGTTTGTTAAAGCCGTTCAATGGCCCATCTGGAAAGAAACCGGCATGGCTGAAGGCCTGCCGGAAACACCTGCTTATCAAAAATCAGGACTTTCCAGGCTGTCTCCCGAAGACGGACTGAAGTTTTTAGATTACATCATATTAAACGGACAAAGCTGCGGAATTCCTTGTGTTCCCGAAGACAGTGAGGCTGATTTTGGTGATCTTTTGAAGGTGAAGAAATCTGAAGCTCCCGTGAAAAAAAGCATTTCCAGTGACCAAAAGGTGAAGGATACGATTCGCCAATGGGTGCGCACCGTTTTCAGCGAAGAACTGAAAATGACGGATGAGCAGATAAAAGATGATATGCCGTTTGATGAATACGGGATTGACTCAATACTCTTTGCGGAATTGGTTCAATCATTGCAAAAACGGATCAGCATAAAGTTAACACCGTCCTTAATGCTTCAATATCAAACGATTACAGAAATGGTTGACTATTTCGCAGTGCATCATGAAGCCGATTTTGTGACAAAAGAAAAAGGTTTCGTTCAAGACAGGGACCTCCAGCCTGATTTAACCGCCTCCGCTGAAGAGAGAACATCCATGAAGCCGAAAGCGGATACCGAAGACGTTATTGCCGTCGTCGGCATGTCCTGCCGTTTTCCGGGGGCGGGCGGAACGGATGCTTTTTGGGAGCTGCTGATGAAAGGGAACACCGCCATCCGGCCTGTCCCCGCATCGCGCTGGCATGCAACAGCACATACAAAGGATTATGCGGGGTGGATAGATGATATCGACATGTTTGATGCGGGCTTTTTCGGCATCTCTGAAAAAGACGCGGCAATTATGGACCCGCAGGCGCGGATCATATTAGAAGAAGCGGTTCATTCCGTTTATGATGCCGGGTACGGCCAAAAGGATTTGTCGGGCCGGAAAGTCGGCGTGTACATCGGCGGCAGGGCGCAGCCTTCAGCCGGTATGGAACATATCCTGCAGGCGCCTAACCCGATTTTGGGAGCGGGGCAAAACTATTTGGCGGCCAATATTTCACGATTTTTTAATGTCACAGGGCCGAGCCTTGTCGTGGATACAGCATGTTCCTCAGGTCTGATCGGGCTGTCCTTTGCAAAAGATGCCCTTTTGGCCGGAAGGATTGACGCGGCCTTAGTCGGTTCAGTGAGTCTGCTCTTATCTCCGTCCGCGCACCGGTTATTCGGAGCGCGCCATATTTTAAATGAGAACGGCGTGTTTCATATATTCGACCGTGAATCAGCGGGAGAAGTGCTCGGAGAAGGAGCGGGGGCGGTGTTTATCAAGCGATTGAGCGATGCGGTGCGGGACGGAGACCGCATTTACGGCGTCATAAAAGCCGTCTCGGTAAACAATGACGGCCGGACGCTCGGTCCCGGTTCACCGAATATAAGAGCGCAGAGAGACGTCATTCAAACTGCGCTTAATATGGCGGAAAAGTCGCCCGAAGACATTGGATATATAGAAGTGAACGGAGGCGGTTCCCCAATCGTTGATTCAGTGGAAATCAAGGCGCTCTCAGATGTCTATCAGCTGAACCGGAAAACGCTTCTGCCCTGCCGGATCGGATCGGTGAAACCGAATGTAGGGCATTTGCTTCTGTCTTCAGGTCTTGCGGGCTTCATCCGATGTGTGCTGAGCGTCTACCATAAGCGGATTCCGCCTTTCTTATCAGCGCGTGAGCCATTTGAACATTATGACTTTGAAGCGTCGCGTATTCATTTTAATCGTGAACCCGTTGATTGGCATTCAGAGAAGAAACCCCGCGTCGCAGCTCAGAGTTCATTTCCTGACGGCGGGACAAATGCTCATATCCTCGTTGAAGAATACAGAGGTGAAAGGCAGCGGGAACATCACCGAACGCCCCAGCCGCCGGAATTCAGAAAAAAACACTACCCGCTTTTGGGCGGCTGGAACAGCACGGAGAATGAAGCGGAAAAAACAAGTAATGAAAAAACGGATATTGCGGATCTTTTAAAGAGATATGAGAAAAAAGCAGAGACAAGCACTGCACCTGCAGACTCGTTTTGGCAGGTGACAACGTGACGTTTTTAAAAGGGGACTAACCATGAAAAAAACAGTGAATCTGCGCCTGACGGCAGAACATCCCATTATGAAAAACCATCTTGTTCACGGAGAATCTGTCATGCCCGGTCTGGCCTATATTGATATGCTGTATCAGCTGGCAAAGCAATGCCTTGATCTTTCATTCCGTTCCATCTGTCTGAAAAGGGTGACCATTTATCATCCTTTATCAGTGAAACGGTCAGAGCCGCTTGATGTGAGTGTCATATTCAGTAAAGAAAAGGAGTTCTGGACTGCCTCGATTTGCGGGGCGGATTCCGGGACGGTTTTCTTATCAGCGGAGGTGCATGAAGGAGTCTTCTCATCAGATAGGCGCCTTGACGCAGGGGAGAAAAAACAACAAGCCGCACTTCCGTCAGTCTCTTTGCATACAGTTTACGAAGCCGCGAGAAGCCGCGGACTGTCGCATGACGGGCTGATGAAATCGGAGGGAGAGATCTATGCAAATGAAGAGGAATGTTTCCTTGATATTCGGCAGTCTGATTCATGCCAGGAAAATCTCCCCGGCGCTCTCTTTCACCCCGCGCTGATGGACGGTGCCGCCATGGCCTCCGGCGTATTGCAGACAGCTGCAGGCGCCGGTTTGTTTTTACCGATTTATTATGAGTCGTTTATTGCCGCTGAGACCGTTACGGAGCGCTGTTACGCGGTGATTTCGAAAAAATCCGGCACACCTTCAGAAATGGTGAAAATGGATATTGATTTTTACAACCCCAGCGGTGTGCATATTGCTTCACTGCTCGGCCTGACAGCCAAAAAGGTGCGGACAGACCGGCAGCTGATACCAGGCGTTCAGCAGATGGAGGAAACCTTATACCGCATTTTCTCGACATACGCAGGCCGTCCTGTCACAAGAAATGATGCGCACACCGTGTTTTTTGAATTAGGGCTTGAATCGTCACAGCTTCTGGCCATTATTAAAGACATCGAAGGGGCGTTTGATCTGCGGCTGAATCCGACTCTGTTATTTGAGTGCAGCAGCATATCCGAACTGCTTGAAGACATAAAAACAAAAGGAACAGATGAATCTTCCGGCCTTGTCGCGGATGCAGCACCGGTTTCTGAAACGCAATCGGGCAGTCAGACATTTACCTTCTATGAACATGAAGCATTCCTTCAGGATCATCTGGTTTTCGGCAAACCGGCACTGATGGGTGCAGTGTATCCGTGTCTGGTGCTTGAAGCATCCGGAGCGTCTCATTCCGGCACGTATCCCGCCGAGCTGAAAGATATCCGTTTTACGGGAGGGCCCGTCACCCTGGAGCCGGGAGAGGCCGCACAGATTGACATTTCATTTACGGCAGAAAAGAGTGCCGAACGCTTTACCGCAAGCTGCACTGTCTCCGGTAAAGAAAGCCGGAAGACATGTGCCGAAGGAGAAATAAGCAGATATACAGAGGCACTCATAAAAAAATCATATGACGTTGAACAAATGAAGTCGCATGCACAAAAGGTGGCGCCGGATGTCATTTCCCGTCTGTACGATTCGGTTGCCGACTTCACGATAGGCTCGATGCTGAAAACGGTAACGGCGGGATACAAAATGAGTGAGAGCTCTTTTTTATTGCAGCTGGACTTATCAGGAAAAAAAGAAAAAGGCGATCTGCATCACTTTGCATTTGACCCGCTTATATTGAATTCTTGTTATATGTCGCTCGGTGAAGAAGAGTTGCAGCTGAAAAAGCGGATTCACGTCCCGCTCATGATTGAGAGGCTGACGCTTTACGGACCTGTCATGTCTGATACCGTCTATGTGGTGAATACAATCAAACATAAAAAAGACGGGTTTCTCTCATTTGATGCCGCAGTCCTCAGTCATACAGGGGAACAGCTGGCGGAATTGAAAAATGCGTCTGTGAAAGAAGTGCTTCAGCCAAATCGGCTTGAAAATGCGTCTTTTGCCCCGTCCGGGAATCAAAGCCGTCAGAAAACGAAAGGAAACCCGCTGGATATTGCCGTTGTCGGAATTTCCGGCAAGTATCCGCAGGCAGATGATATCGATGCGTTTTGGGATAATCTCAAACAAGGAAAGGATTGTATTGCCGAAATTCCGAAAGACCGCTGGAAATGGGAACATTACTTTTCCGAGGACCGGACGGCGCCGGGAGCGATCTACAGCAAATGGGGCGGATTCATTGACGGGATCGCCGATTTTGATCCTGAGTTCTTTAAGATTTCCCCACGTGAAGCGGAACACCTTGATCCTCAGGAACGGCTGTTTTTAATGCATGCGTGGATGGCCATGGAGGATGCGGGATATACGAGGACATCACCTGAACTGGGCCGTCAGGTAGGTGTGTATGCCGGTGTCATGTATCAGGAATACCCGCTATTCGCGGCTGAAGCGGGAGTGAAAGGACGGCATATCGGGCTCCCAGGCGGGATTTCATCCATTGCTAACCGTGTCTCCTATTTTTGTGATTTTCAAGGGCCGAGCATTTCGGTCGATACGATGTGTTCAGGTTCGCTGACTTCTTTGTACATGGCGTGCCGGGATCTGCGGGATCATCGGATTCGCGCGGCGCTTGCCGGCGGAGTGAATCTCACCGTTCATCCTAACAAGTACTTCATGCTGAGCCAGGGGCAGTTCATCTCATCTAAAGGACACTGCGGGAGTTTCGGCGCCGGGGGTGACGGCTATATTCCGGCAGAAGGGGTCGGAGTGCTGCTTCTTAAACGTTTAGAAGACGCCGTACAAGACGGAGACCGGATTTACGGCGTCATTAAAGGAGCTGCCATTAATCATGGCGGGAGAGCGAGCGGTTACACCGTACCGAATCCCAAGGCGCAAAGCGAAGTCATTTCTCAAGCTTTACAGGAAGCGGGGGTATCCCCGGGCCAGATCAGCTATGTGGAAGCGCACGGGACAGGGACGAAATTAGGCGATCCGATTGAAATCCGGGCTTTAACCGATACATTCGGTGATGTTCCTGAAACATGTCTCATCGGGTCTGTCAAATCAAATATCGGACATGGGGAATCTGCAGCAGGCATCGCTGCTGTCACAAAAGTGCTGCTGCAGATGAAGCACAAAAAAATCGTCCCATCTTTGCATGCAGATATTTTAAATCCGAATATCCAATTTGATGAAGGACCGTTTTCCGTCTGCCATGAATTAACAGATTGGAAACGGATTTCAGCAGGCGGAGAAGAACAGCCGCTCAGGGCGGGGATCAGCAGCTTTGGTGCGGGCGGTTCTAACGCGCATATCATTATTGAAGAATATGAGGCTCCTGTAAAACAAGCAATCAGCAGCCAAGGGCCGGCTGTCATTCTGCTGTCTGCAAAAAATGGGGAGCGTTTGACAGAATATGCGGAGCGCCTTCTTGCTTTTCTTCAAAAGAAGCATACGGATAAGCCGGACTTATTTGATGTCGCATATACTTTACAAGCGGGGCGGGAAGCGATGGATGAGCGGCTGGCTCTCATTGCGGACTCCCTTAAGGAGCTGGAGGACAAGCTCAGATCGTACTTGGAAAATGAAAACGCACCGCATCTTTACAGGGGGCGGGCGAAGCGAAATCATGAGACAGTGGCTGTGTTTGAATCTGATGAAGATTTGCAGGAAGCCATGGTCAAATGGCTGAAAAAGAGAAAGTACGGTCATTTGCTGAACATGTGGGTGCAGGGAGTCGATGTGGACTGGAACTTGTTATATTCGGGACAAAAACCCCGGAGAATCAGCCTTCCCGCCTATCCGTTTGCAAAGGTCAGATGCTGGATTCAAGATGAAGCCGAGGCGGTTCCAAAAAGGGATGACGGCAAAACGGTGATCCATCCGCTGCTTCATGAAAACACATCCGATCTTTGGGAGCTGAAATTCACCTCTGTTTTTACCGGACGGGAATTCTTTTTCACTGATCACACAGTCAATGGGCAGAAGGTGCTCCCGGGAGCCGCCGTGATCGAAATGGTCAGGGCGGCCGTTGAGCGTGCCGCATACGCTGTGCCGGACGGACGTAAAGGAATGTATTTGAAAGATCTCATATGGATGAGGCCTGTTGTTCATAAGGGGACAGATGTAGAAGTCCATATCAGCCTTATCCTTAAGGAAAATGAAGACATTGAATTTACGATTTACAGCCTATCGGAAAAACCTGGGGGAGAACGGATTTTATACAGTAAAGGCACCGCGGTATCAGGAGAGATAGCAGCGGTTCCGTCAGTTCACTTAGAGGGCTGGCTGTCCGGCTGCAGCCAATCGGTTATGACGTCTGATGAGGTTTATCAGGCTTTCCGGCATGCGGGTATGATATACGGGCCGAGCCATCAAGGAATTGATCAGCTGATGATCGGAGAGAGGGGTGCTGCAGCCCGGCTGTCGCTGCCGGAAACGGCAGACAGTACCGCCGATCAGTTTGTCATCCATCCGAGCCTTCTAGATGCCGCGTTTCAGGCGTCACTGGGTGCCGATTCAGATACTGCCGGAGACACTCCGATGCTGCCGTTTTCCCTGCGGCAGGCAGAAATATTTCAGCCGACTCAGAAAACGATGTGGGCGCTTGTCCGCAAACAGAGCGATCGGTCAGGTAACGGAGCGCTGACGCTGGATATTGATTTATGTGATGAAAACGGCGCTGTTTGTATGAGATTGACAGGCTTCTCCTGCCGGCCTGTCCGGCAGACAAACCAAACCGAAAGCAAACGGCAGGAAATTCAGACGGCGATGCTTGCCCCTGTTTGGGACAAAACTTTCTTTTCTCTGGAAGAAAATCGAGCGGTTGATCAGGAACAATTGCTGATCATCGGTAAGCCGGGAAATACCATAAAGGCTGCGGCAAAAATGTGGCCCCGCGCCCATCTGGAGGAGACGCCGGATCATTCAAGTGAGCAAACATTACGTGAATTGACAGCCGGGTATCAGGATATCCGCCATTTCTTATGGATTGCGCCCGATCGTTTCGCACCCGCATCCGTCAGTCAGGAAATGCTTGATGAGCAGGAGAATGGGGTGATTCAATGTTTCCGTTTCATCAAAGCGCTGCTGTCACTCGGGTATGGAAACCGAAACATCAGCTTTACGGCGGTCACCCGGCAGACACAGTCCGTGTATCTGGGTGATCTGCCGCAGCCTGAGCATGCAGGCGTACACGGTTTGATCGGTTCATTGGCAAAAGAATATCCGAACTGGGACATCAGGCTGATTGATGCAGAAGAAGGCAGTGATTCGTCTGAGATGAAAAACATCTGGAGCCTTCCTCCAGATCCGGACGGAAATGCTGCCGCGTACCGTAACGGAGCTTGGCACAAGCAAAAAACAGTCCGGGTGCTGACAAGTTCCGCTCCGCGTATGTCGTACAGAGAAGGCGGCGTTTATGCTGTCATCGGCGGAGCGGGCGGCATCGGAGAAGCATGGAGCAAATACATGATCACCCGTTACAAGGCACGGATGATATGGATCGGCAGGCGGCCGAAGGATCAGGAGATTCAGAGCAAAATAGACAGGCTGGCGCTATCAGGCCCCGCGCCGCATTATATACAGGCTGATGCTCAAGATGCGGCCGCGCTTAAAGCGGCCGTCCGTTCCGTAAGAGAGCAGTACGGCAATATAACGGGAGTCATCCATTCCGCGATAACGCTTGCCGACAAAAGTATGGCGAATATGGATGAAGCTTCTTTCAGAAACGCTTTTTCAGCTAAGGTGAATACGAGCGTCCGAATGATCGAAGCTTTTAAGGGAGAACCGCTTGATTTTGTGCTGTTTTTCTCATCCGTTAATTCTTTCACAAAAAATGCCGGGCAAAGCAACTATGCGGCAGGGTGTACATTTCAAGACGCCTTTGCCCGCCATATCGCTTCCTTTGTTGATTGTGAAGTGAAAGTCATGAATTGGGGATATTGGGGCAGTCTGGGCGTTGTCTCAGACCCATCTTACAGAAAACGGATGGAGGCGTCAGGGATCGGTTCTATTGAACCCGATGAAGCAATGGAGGCGCTGGAAGTCTTACTATCAGAACCGTTCAGCCAAGCGGCATTCATCAAAGCTGCTCCGCATGGCTTAGCCGCACTGACGAATCAAGATGCAATAACGGTTGTATCCGGCCCGGAGCCTTCATTTATGGAAAGCGTTAAGCGGCAAAATCCGGATCGGAATGAACGGCTTGAGACTTTAAAACGAGAAATGGAGTTGCGCATATGAACAGCCTTCTTTGCAAACTGCTATTTTACCAATTACAATCACTCGGTTTTTTCAGCGAGCCTGTCACCACAGCTGCAGCATCCATGCGGAACGCCGGCGTGATCGGAACATACGGCAAATGGCTGGAAGAAAGCCTGAATCTATTAAAAGAAAACGGATATATCGCGTATGACGGATACACGATCACTCTTCTCACGGATCAGCGTCCGGACGGCCACACAGTCTGGAACGAGTGGAATGCCCATAAACGCCTGCTTCCAAATGGGGAGCTTGCGCAAGCTGAATTGGCCGAGGCGACGATAAAAGCGATGCCTTCAATTTTAAAAGGGGAACGTCCGGCTACGGATATCGTATTTCCCGATTCATCAATGCGGCTCGTTGAAGGTGTTTATAAGCATAATCCCGTTGCGGATTATTTTAATGAAGTGTTAGCAGATTCCGCGGCCGCTTACCTGAAAGCCTATCTTACAGAACACCCCGATGCCGGCATCAGGCTGATAGAAGTAGGGGCCGGGACGGGCGGAACGAGCGCCATGCTGTTTACAAAACTGCAACCATTTGCAAGACAAATTGCGGAATATTGTTATACGGACGTTTCTAAAGCTTTTTTAATGCATGCCGAACAGGAATACGGACCTGATGTGCCGTATTTGACAACAGCCTTGTTTAATGCGGAGGAGCCTTGCGAATCACAAAATATCAAAACGGGTGTTTACGATATTGTCATCGCCGCCAATGTGCTTCACGCCACAAAAAATATCGGTTTGACACTGCGCCGTCTGAAAGCGCTCCTGAAATACAACGGGATGATTCTGATAAACGAAATCAGCGATCGTTCTGTTTTTACCCATTTAACCTTCGGGCTGCTTGACGGCTGGTGGTCCTATGAGGATGCTGAGCTTCGGATTCCGGGAAGTCCCGGCTTATATCCAAAATCGTGGGAGCGTGTGCTGCATTCGGAAGGATACAGAGCGGTTTGTTTCCCTGCTGAAACGGCTCATGATTTAGGTCAGCAGATTATCGCAGCTGAGAGTGACGGACTCGTCCGGATGCAAGGGATCAGAGACGGCAGAAAGCCATACGCCGCCCCGGCCGAAGTTTTCCGAAAGCCCGCACAGCCTGTTTCCCGCAGCCGCGCGCCAGAGGAGCATCAAGCTGTTAAGGCTGATGGGGAATCGGTCGCTTCCCATGTCCGCTCTGTCATCAAAACAAGTATTGCCGATGTATTAAAAATGAAAGAAGAGGATATTCAGGAAGAACTGAATTTCTCAGAATACGGCATTGATTCCATTTTAGCCGTCAATGTGATTAACGAGATTAATAAGCGATTGAATCTTACACTGCAGACAACGATTTTATTTGATTACTATCATGTGAAACTGCTGACCGGTTATATCTCGGCAGAATATGAAACCACCATAGCCTCATCTTTGGAGACCGAAAGAGCGAAAATCCGTCCGGCGCTTCAGGAAGAACGGCCTGCTGAAAAACCTTTGCAGACGGAAAGAAAAGAAAACGGTTATCAGAAACCGAAACAAGAACGTATGCCGCCTTCTTTCGCAAAGTCCGATGACTCGGGAATGTTCCGGATTGTGATTGACCGTCCGGGCGGCATTGAAGATCTGACGATTGCCCGCAGTGAAGTGCCCAAGACAAAAGATGACGAAGTTCAAATAGCCGTCCGCGCCTTTTCTTTAAACTTCGGAGACTTGCTTTGTGTCAGAGGGCTGTACCCGACGATGCCGCCTTATCCATTCACTCCCGGATTTGAAGCAAGCGGCGTCGTGATCAAGACAGGGAGGCATGTAACATCCATCATTCCAGGTGATGAAGTGATTGTCGGCATGGGAGAGGAATTTGGATCTCAGGCGAATCTCATCACATGTAAAGAACATCAAGTCTATCATAAACCGGTCCGGCTGACCTTTGAAGAAGCATGCGCTCTTCCCACCGTGGCGGTGACAATGATAGACGCCTTCCGGAAAGCCGGACTTAAAAAAGGCGAAAAAATATTAATTCAGACCGCGACGGGAGGAACGGGGCTGATCGCGGTGCAAATGGCCCGGCATATCGGCGCGGAAATATATGCCACGGCCGGATCACAGAAAAAAATTGAGTATTTGCATTCGCTCGGGATCCGCAATACCATTTGCTATTTAGAAGAAGACTTTGAAACGGAAATCATGCGAATGACCGGCGGCCGCGGGGTGGACGTAGTCATTAATACCCTGGCCGGTGATGCCATGCAAAAAGGAATGAATTGCCTGGCGCCTGGCGGAAGATATATCGAAATTGCCATGACTGCGCTGAAATCCGCTAAATCAGTCGACTTGTCCGTCCTTCATAACAATCAATCGTTTCACAGCGTGGATTTGCGGAAGCTGTCCCTTCAAAATCCGGATCAGGTCAAGGACTATCAATTGGAACTGCAGCGGCTGGCGGAAGAGGGAGTCATTCAGCCTGTCATCTCAAAAATCTTTTCCTTTGAAGACATAAAAGAAGCGTATCACTGTCTGGATGACCGCGGAAATATCGGGAAAATCGTCATCAGTGTTTCTGAACCGTATCAAAGGACGTACCGCCCCAAACAAAAGGATCCGGCCGATACAGTAAAATCAGCAGCTGTGTTACCTGAAAAAGAACCGATCGCGATTATCGGGATGAGCGGGCGGTTTGCTGAATCGGAGAATGTCCATGAGCTTTGGGAAAACTTAGCCGCCGGACGGGATCTGATTAAAAAAGCAGACAGATGGGATGTCTCTGACAGCCAATGCCAGTATGGCAGTTTTATAGAGGGCATTGAATGTTTTGACCCCGTTTTCTTTAATATATCGGGACGTGAAGCGACCTATATGGACCCTCAGCAGAGGCTGTTTTTGGAAGAAACATGGAAAGCGCTTGAAGATGCGGGATATGCGGGAGACTCGGTAAAAGGCCGGGAATGCGGCGTGTATGCCGGCTCCTGCGGCGGAGATTACCAGGCCATTTTTAAACAGCAGGGGCCCGCGCAGGCTTTTTGGGGCAATCATAATTCTGTCACTCCGGCAAGGATCGCCTATCACCTTAATTTACAAGGTCCGGCGATCACTGTTGATACAGCATGTTCCAGTTCGCTGACAGCCATTCATTTGGCATGTCAGGGGCTCTGGACGAAAGAAACGGAAATGGCGGTGGCGGGCGGGGTTTTCATTCAATCCACTCCCGCTTTTTATCAGTCGTCAAATAAGGCGAATATGCTGTCACCGACCGGGCGCTGCCATACGTTTGATCAAAGCGCGGACGGCTTCGTGCCGGGTGAAGGCGTGGGAGCCGTGGTGCTGAAACGTCTTAGCGACGCCGTTAGTGACGGAGATCATGTGTACGGCGTCATAAAAGGCTCTGCAATGAATCAGGACGGCACTACAAACGGAATAACCGCTCCAAGCGCGCTTTCTCAAGAACGATTGGAGCGGCATGTCTATGATACTTTTCACATTGATCCGGAAACCATTCAAATGGTGGAAGCTCACGGAACAGGCACTGCACTGGGCGACCCGATCGAATTCGGCGCCTTAACGCGCGCTTTCCGCCGCTATACGGATAAAAAAGAATATTGCGCCATCGGCTCTGTGAAAACCAATCTCGGACATGCCGCTGCGGCCGCGGGGATGGCCGGACTGTTTAAAATCCTGCTGTCGCTGAAGCATCGGCAGATTCCGGCATCCCTGCATTTTCATCAAGCCAATCAGCATATTCAAATTGCGGACAGTCCGTTTTTTGTTAATGAAAAGCTGATACCGTGGGAACGGCATCCGGATGCACCGCGCAGAGCCGCCATCAGTTCATTCGGATTCAGCGGAACAAATGCCCATCTTGTTATTGAAGAGGCGCCGCAAACCGTGCGCCGGTCACCGGCAAAACCGGCCTGCCTCATTCCTTTATCTGCGCGGACAGAGCGTCAGCTGGAAATTCAGGCAGAACGTCTGCTGGATGTTCTCAGCAAGAACAAAGATAGCGATCTGGGAAATATAAGTTATACCCTCCTCCTCGGCAGAAAGCATCTGCATCACCGGTTTGCCTGTATCGTAAGCAGCGCGGACGAATTGAAGCGGGTATTATCGGAGTGGCTTGTAAAAAGAGAGCTTCCGAGTGTGTTTGTGTCCAATTTGAAGGATCAGAAGCCGGCAGAAGAAGCCGGAATGAAAACATTCGGAATGGAGTGCATTGAACAGTGCCGCTCGGCGGCTTCGCCCGCACAGTACAGAGAAAGCCTGGCACATATCGCTGACCTTTTTTGCAGAGGATATGACCTTCCTTTTACACGGCTTTTTGATGGAGGGCAATATTATAAAACGCCGCTGCCTGCCTACCCGTTTTTAAAAGAAAGGTATTGGGCGGCTGATATAAACAGTTCTTTATCAGGTCAAGCCATGAAAAAGTCTGAAACGCAAACCGTTCTCCCGTCTTCGCCACAGCCTGAACATGAAGGACTGATTTCTCTGAGTCCTTTAACTGAGATCGAAATGACAGCGTTTGAACCGGAGACATTGCAAAAACCGATCGTGTTACAGCCTTTGGATTGTACTGGTTCTGTCCAGCAGCCAGAAAAAGCCGTTTCCGAAGACAATAGAACATTGCTTGAAGAATTGAGGATAAGCCTGGCAGATATTTTATTTTTGTCACCGGAAGATATTGATGCTGAAGAGCCTTTCATCGATATGGGGCTTGACTCCATTATCGGGGTTGAATGGATACAAACAGTAAATAAAACGTACCACACTGAGATTACAGCCAATAAGGTGTATGAACACCCGACGCTTGGGGAGCTTGCGGAATATATAGCGGGGCAAATAAAGAAACCCGAGTATGCTGAAGCGGAGGAAACATCGGTACGTCCGCAAATCCCGGAAGCAGAAACTCCCCTTGCCGGCATCTCTGACGGCACTTTGCGCAAAGAGCTCAAAGAAAGCCTTGCGGACATCCTGTTTCTGAAGCCGGAAGATATTGATGAGCATGAGGCATTCATTGATATGGGGCTGGATTCTATTATCGGTGTGGAATGGGTTCAGTCCATTAATAAAACCTATCAAGCGTCTATTACGGCAAATCTGGTCTATGAATATCCGACAATCGCAAAATTAGCCGGGTATCTGACCGGTTCTGTCCAAAAAGACACTGAGGAAGCACATGGGGAACATACGAAACAAAACGATATATCAGAAGAGACAGATGATCAAGAACCGCCCGAGCTGATCTGTCTTAACCCGGAAGGAAAGGGAAGACCGATTTTCTGGTTTCATTCCGCGCTGGGGGCAGTGGAGCTGTACCAGCCTCTTGCCGAACGGACCGGGCGTCCTTTTTACGGAATTCAGGCAAGAGGGTGGATGACAGACCGGGAACCGATCCGCGGCATAAAACACATGGCGGAATATTACGTTAAGCTCATACGTACCGTGCAGTCCCGGGGTCCTTACGATGTAGGCGGCTATTCATTAGGGGGCATGCTTGCTTATGAAGTCACCCGGCAATTGCAGCTGGCGGGAGAGACCGTTGAATCAATCGTCATGCTCGACTCCTTTGACGCGGCGGGTGCGCGGGAAATAAACATTCCTGATGAATTATTTGATAAAAATATGATGCTGCAGACGGTGAACATGGCTTTATTTGCACCAATTTATCAACATCCGGAACGCATTTCTGAAACCTTGATTCACCGTGATGAACTAGATGCCGATCTTCATGAAGACATATTTTTAGAGCAATTAATTGCAAAAGCCAAACAGAAGGGGTTAACGAAGACGGACGCGTTGGTGAAAAATCTGATCAGGCAGAATATAAACGTTCAGGACGCTTACGAAATCACTGATTACGAACTCCTGCCGCTTCCGGATCCAAACGGGGTGACATGCTATTATTTCCGAAATAAAAACGGTATTTTCTTGGGCGAGCTTGATCCGTATTTTACGATCAGGGCCGATATTTTATCTGCTGATTTCGTCAACTACTGGAGCCAGTGGGAAGAGCATATGACAAATATCGCCATCATGGATGTGTCAGTATCCAACCATATGACGTTATTGGCTGAAGACAGCGCAGCTGAAACGATTTCTGAATTTTGCGTCGTTTTATATTCGGCAGACGGAATGACAGAACACAGCTTCCTGCAGCTGCAGGAAAAGATAATGAACGTGCATGGTGAGATGCAAAAGCAGCCCGCCAAAACAAGACCGTAAATTCACATATCCGCCCGCCGGGTTTACTGCCGTAAGCTTTGGCGGGTCTTTTCAAATCTTAATCACATCTTGGAGGAATGAAAATGACCAGTTTAACAAAAATCAGACAGCAGCAGCCGTACAAGTGGTACCAAACGATGAGAGAAACCTCTCCCGTTCATTACAATGAAAAGGAAGATTGCTGGGAAATCTTCACCTATGATGAAGTGAAGCGGGTGATTTCTGACTACAGTCATTTTTCTTCCGATCATAAATACTTAAGTGCGGACAAGCAGGAAAAAATGATCCGGCATATTAACAAAGACAGCCTTTTGAAAATGGACCCGCCTGAACACACCGTCTTCAGAAAATTGGTCAATCAGCCGTTCATGCCGAAATCGGTTGAGACTCTTACACCGCGTATAGCCGCTATCGCTGATGACCTGCTTCAGGCCGTCCGTTCAAAAGGCAGGATGGACATTATTGAAGATTACGCATTTCCGCTTCCGATTATCGTGATCGCAGAGCTTTTAGGATTTCCTCCGAAAGACAGGGATATCTTTAAAAGCTGGGTCGACCAAAGCCAGAATGTAAAAGATGAAAAGAAAATGAATGAAGTGCAAAAGCAGATGATCGGATACTTCATGCAGTTTATTTTACAGCGGAGAAAACAGCCGGAAAATGATTTAATCAGCCATTTAATTTCAGCTGATTTAGACGGAGAGCCGCTGTCAGACAAGCAATTAATCGGTTTTTGCGGCTTGTTGATCGTCGCGGGGCACGTAACGACGGAAAATGTGATCGGAAATTCATTTCTCAGTCTCAAGGAGTTTCCGCATATTCTGCCCCGGCTGCTTGAAAATAAGGCGTTCCTCCCTGACTTTATTGAGGAAGTCATCCGTCTCAGACCTTCCATTCAGCGGGTAACCCGCTATACTGCGATTGAGAGCGAGATTGGCGGAAAAACGATTCCGGCCGGAGAAAAAGTGTATGCGTGGATTGGATCGGCGAACAGAGATGAAAAGAAGTTTGAAAATGCCGATCAAATTGATTTGGGACGAAAGCCGAATCAGCATCTGTCATTCGGTCAGGGCAGCCATTATTGTTTAGGAGCGCCGCTGGCCCGGATTGAAGCGAACATTGCGCTTTCTCACTTTTTTGAACAGATGCCCGCATGGCGTTTTACTGAGGATCAAGAGCCGAATCTGGTTCCGAGCCCTGTATTTCACGGCGTTGACAGGCTGCTTGTTGAGTTTTGAGCGAAAAAATAAAAGAGGCTTCACGTGAAGCCTCTTTACTCTGGGGGCTTGGAGAAATGAATGTAGGAATCGAAGCAATGAACGTGTTTGGCGGAACCGCGTATGTAGACGTCATGGAGCTTGCGGAACATCGGAATCTGGATAAAAAAAGGTTTGAGAACCTGCTGATGAAAGAAAAAGTGGTGGCGCTTCCGTTTGAAGATCCGATTACGTTCGCCGTAAATGCCGCAAAACCGATTATCGACTCTCTGTCAGAAGAGGAACGGAATCAGATTGAAATGGTCATTACCTGTACGGAATCCGGGATTGATTTTGGCAAATCCATCAGTACATACGTCCATGATTATTTGCAGCTGAAGCGGAATTGCCGGTTATTTGAGGTGAAACAGGCTTGCTATTCTTTAACGGCCGGGTTTCAAATGGGCGTGAATTTCATCTTATCGCAAACATCACCGGGAGCGAAAGCGCTCATCATCGGAACGGATATTTCCCGTTTTTTAGTGGCTGAAGGCGGTGACGCGTTGACGGAGGAATGGTCCTATGCCGAACCGAGTGCGGGGGCGGGAGCTGTGGCGCTTTTAGTCAGCAGCACCCCTCATGTCTTTTTGCTTGATCAAGGCGCAAGCGGGTATTACGGGTATGAAGTCATGGATACCTGCCGCCCGATTCCGGATAGTGAAGCGGGGGATGCTGATCTGTCGCTCATGTCTTATTTGGACTGCTGTGAAAAATCATTTCAGGAATACCGAAAGCGTGTGAGCGGGGCGGATTATAAGAGTACATTTCAATACCTTTCTTTTCATACTCCGTTTGGCGGAATGGTAAAAGGAGCGCATCGGACGATGATGAGAAAATTGGCAAAGACTAAGCCGCAAGACATTGAAGCTGATTTTCAGCAACGCGTGCTGCCTGGGATTCAATACTGTCAGCGCGTAGGCAACATCATGGGAGCCACCGTATTTTTATCTCTTGCCAGCACGATTGATAACGGCTCTTTTGAAACGCCGAAACGCGTTGGCTGTTTTTCATACGGTTCGGGCTGCTGCTCTGAATTTTACAGCGGCGTCGTTATGCCGCAAAGCCGGACACGGCAGAATCAATTTCAGATCAGCCGGCATTTGGATGAACGCGTCCGTTTATCGATGGCTGATTATGATCGGCTGCTCCAAGACAGCGGCATCGTAAAATTCGGCACAAGAAATGCCGCGCCCGCAGCAGACATCCCGAATGCGCATCAAGGAAAAACGCGATTGGTGCTGACTGAAATAAAAGAGTTTCACAGAAAGTATGAATGGATGACCTAATATCAGAAACACTCAGAGCCGGAAAGGCTTGAATATTTTTTAAGAAGCGGAGAATAAACATGAATCCAATGATTGATGTACAGGAAACAGAACCGGGCATTGTGCAGGTCACAATGCAGGATACGGCCGGGAAAAACGGGCTGTCAGAAGAGTTTGTAAGAGAGCTGCACCGGGTATTCCAAGACATCAATGCCCATCCGTCCTATAAAACCGTCCTTCTGACGGGTTACGGAAATTATTTCTGCACGGGAGGAACGCAGGAGGGGCTTTTGACCATTCAGAGCGGAAAGCTCCAATTTACAGATTTAAAGCTTCACAGTCTTTTATTGGATTGCAGGATTCCCGTGATTTCCGTCATGCAGGGGCATGCGATCGGAGCCGGCTTCACGATCGGTCTGAGCTCGGATTTCGTGATTTTAAGCAGAGAGAGTTTTTATTCTTGTAATTATATGAAGTACGGATTTACACCGGGAATGGGCGCGACGTATATTGTGCCTGAAAAACTGGGAATTGTCCTCGGGGAAGAAATGCTGTTTACGGCCGCGAATTTCAGCGGCGCTGCTCTGGAAAAAAGGGGAGTTCCGTTTGAAGTGCTGCCGAAAAAAGACGTCCTTCAAAGAGGCCGCGAATTGGCCCGGCTGCTGGCGGATAAACCGAGAGCCTCACTGGTTGCGCTGAAAACCAATGTGACCGCACGGATCAAAAGAGAGCTGACAAAAGCGGTTGAGGAAGAGGTGAACATGCACGAAGCTACATTCCATCTTCCTGAAGTAAAAGAGAGAATCAGCCGCTTATACGGCAGTTAAACAGAATGAAAAAAGCATGGGAAGCCCCCATGCTTTATGATTGGTCCGTCTTTTGCAGCACGGAGCCTGCGAATTGTTCTTTAATTTCGGCGCTTCGGGCTGCGGTTTCTGTAATGCAGTGAATGATGGCTTCTTCAAAGCGGCGCTCGTTTAATGCGCGAAGGCCTGCCTCGGTTGTGCCGCCAGGGCTTGTGATTTCCTTGCGCAGGCGCTCAGGGCGTTTGCTGCTTTTTCTGAGCATTTCCGTCGCCCCGGCCATGGTTTGTAAAATCAGCTCTTTTGCCTTTTCTTCCGGCAGACCGACTTGAAGGGCGGCTTTTTCCATCGCTTCGACATACCGGTACACATAGGCGGGGCCGCTTCCGGCGATGGCTGTGACGGCATCAAGGTGTTTTTCTTCAAAGAGCGTCGCTTCTCCGATTGTTTCCAGCAGCTCTTTTGCCGTCCGGATTTCTGCCTCACTCGCCTCAGAGCTTGCGGAAAAACCGGTCGCCGATTGCTGAATGGCCGCTGATGTATTCGGCATCGCGCGGATGATGGTGAGCTTTCTGCCGAAATATTGCTGAATGGTGTGAATCGTCAGCCCTGCGATGACAGAAATCACAAGCTGATCTTTCACGTATTCGCGAATGTTTTCAATGCTTTCTGCCGCATCTTTCGGTTTAAAGGCGAGAACGATAATGTCGGTCTTGCTGAAAAACTCTTCTTTATCCCGGCACGGTTTCACTCCGTACGTTTTATGGAGCTCTTCAAGCCGGCTGTCATTTGACCGGTTTGTCATGTATATATGCCCGGGGGCCGTCAGTCCGCTTTGCAGCAGTCCGTTCACCATTGCTTCCGCCATTGATCCGGCTCCGATAAACCCGATTTTCTTCATATAAATCCTCCTTCTTTCCAAAACACAAAAAAACCTTCCCGTCAAAAAGGACGAAAAGGTTTCGCGGTACCACCTTACATTAGCACGAATCAGCCGTGCTCAGCTCAAATCCCGTAACGAGGGGATACGTTTAGGTTTTCCTAACCGCTCTGAGGGCAGGTTCTGTAAACAAGAGGGCCGCAATGTCTTTCAGCCGGGGACATTGCTCTCTGCTGCCGTTGTTTATATACTAGTTCCTCGTCATCGCGTTCCGTGTTTTCTAGTTTGTTGTTCATTATGCTATGCGGCAGAGCGGGATGTCAATCTTTTTTTCTGATATACGGCAATAATGACACAGGGAAGAGAAAAGGCTAAAATATGAGTATTCAGGAATGAAAAGAACGAAGGAGCGTAAATATGGCAGCGAGAAAGATCATTCCGATACGTGTACCGACTCCGTTTGCAGTCGGCGACGTTATCGTTTATTTAGTAAAAGATGAAGCCTTAACCCTCATTGATTGCGGCCCGAATACAAAGGAAGCGGCTGAATCGCTCTTCATGCAGCTTAAAGAACACGGTGTTTCTGCGGCGGATATAGATCAGGTGGTGCTCACTCATCATCACGCAGATCATTCGGGTTTGCTGCACCTTTTTTCCGATGATACGGAAGTAATCGGGCATCCGCTGAATGACAGGTATATTACTCAGAACCAGTCGTATATCGCCCGGCAGGAGGATTTTTTTCTGTCGCTTATGACAGAGATGGGCGTTCCTCTGACATATGAAGACATACATAAAACAGTTAAGCTGTCATACTTATTTTCTGCAAACCGTCCGTTAACAAAAACAGTGGGCGAAGGCGGAAAAATTGACGGGCTGGACGGCTGGACGGTGCTCGAAATCCCGGGGCATGCCGCTTCTCACATTGCGCTTTATCATGAAAAAAACGGTGAAATGTTCAGCGGCGATCTGCTTTTGTCCAACAGCTCCACAAATCCGATTTTAGAGGCTCCGGAAAAGGGGAGCGTGCGCACGTCTCCGATGCTGGACTATTTGAAATCAATGAAGCGGCTGTATGATATCAACCCGTCCCTTTTATATCCGGGACACGGAGAGCTGCTGAAAGACGTTAGGTCTGCTGCTGACAGGCGGCTCGAAAAACAGCGAAACCGGGCGGAATATGTGCTGCACCTGCTGTCAGAGGAAACGCTGACGGCTTTCCAAGTATGCCGGCGGCTGTTTCCGGCTGTGTACGAAAATGAATTGTTTTTAACGATGTCAGAAACGATCGGCCATCTTGACGTGCTGGCTGCAAAAGGGAAGGCCGAATCCTTTCAGTCGGGAAATACTCTGATGTTTAAAGCTGTGAAGGGGTGAAGGTAATGGGCAGATTAACGGATAAGCGGATTTGGATCACCGGGGCATCCGGCGGACTCGGAGAACGGCTTGCATATTCCTGCGCGGCAGAAGGGGCTCATGTTTTTTTATCCGCAAGGCGGGAGGACCGCTTGCAGGAAGTAAAAAAAACGATTACTTCGCGGGGCGGACAGTGTGATGTCATTCCGTTTGACGTCCGGCATGCAGAAGAGGCTGAAAACGTAAGGCGTTTGATCGGTCATGTTGACGTATTAATCAATAACGCCGGGTTCGGCATTTTTGAAACTGCCGCTGATGCATCTTTGAATGATATGAAGGCGATGTTTGAAGTCAATGTATTCGGATTAATTGCCTGTACGAAAGCCTGTCTTCCGGTGATGCTTCACGCCAAAAGCGGCCATATTATCAATATCGCTTCACAGGCCGGCAAACTGGCGACGCCGAAATCAAGCCTTTATTCCGCTACGAAACACGCCGTTTTAGGGTATTCCAATGCGCTGCGGCTCGAGCTGGCCGGTTCGGGTGTAGCTGTGACAACGGTTAATCCCGGCCCGATCAAAACAGACTTCTTTACAATTGCAGATAAAGAGGGCGGTTATGTGAAAAGCGTCGGCAGATGGATGCTTGATGCCGACCATGTGGCAGAGCGCATTACGTCCGTGATTTTGACGGATAAACGGGAAATGAATCTTCCGCGATGGATGAGTTTCGGGACGAAGCTGTATCAGCTTTTCCCATCGTTTACAGAAAAACTGGCCGGCCGCGCATTAAAGAAAAAGTAACAAGGGGGAGACAGCAAATGTCCGATCGGGATATACGCACGGCATTGATGGAAGAGCCTTTAGTCAGACAAATGGCGGAGGCGCGGGAAGTATTTTGGATCAACCCGCATAAAACCGATGATCCCGTAAAACATGGCGCTGAATGGGAAAAGGAGATTGCCGAAGCGGAAGAAAGGCTGCGCCGGTTTGCGCCTTATATCGCATCGGCTTTTCCGGAGACGGAAGAGGCGGGGGGTCTCATTGAATCTCCGCTTGTCTTGATTAATGAAATGAAGAAGCGTCTGGAACACAGCGCCGCTCAGGCTTTTCCCGGACGCCTGCTTTTGAAGTGCGACCATGAACTTCCGATTTCCGGTTCCATTAAAGCGCGCGGCGGGATTTACGAAGTGCTGAAGCATGCCGAAGATCTCGCGGTAAAAGCGGGAATGCTCTCAGCAGACGACGATTACAGCATATTGACTGAGGAACGGTTTACCGCTTTTTTCTCGAAATATTCTATAGCCGTGGGTTCTACGGGCAATTTAGGTTTGAGTATCGGCATAATCGGCGCGAAGCTCGGTTTTTGTGTGACCGTGCATATGTCGAGTGACGCCAAGCAGTGGAAAAAAGAGCTGCTCCGGGAAAAAGGGGTTCGGGTCATCGAATACGAAGCAGACTACAGTCTGGCTGTCAAAGAAGGGCGCATTCAGGCGGAGCAGGACCCTTATTGTTATTTTATTGATGATGAGCATTCCCGGGATCTGTTTTTAGGGTATGCAGTTGCGGGAAGCCGTGTAAAAAAGCAGCTGGATCAAATGAACATTAAGCCTGCTGCAGATGAGCCGCTTTTCGTCTATCTGCCCTGCGGGGTCGGAGGAGGACCGGGCGGCGTCGCGCTTGCCCTAAAGCTGATCTATGGCGAGCATGTCCATATTTTTTTCGGTGAGCCGACGCATTCACCGTGTATGCTGTTAGGCCTGTTTTCCGGCTTGCATGACGGAATCAGCGTGCAGGATATCGGTCTTGATAATCAAACGGCCGCCGACGGACTTGCGGTGGGAAGGCCGTCCGGACTGGCCGGCCCTCTGATGGAACCTATACTCAGCGGCTGTTATACCGCCGATGACGGCACGCTTTTTTCGCTGCTCTATCAATTAAGAGCCGCCGAGAATAAGAGCCTTGAGCCTTCTGCCCTCGCCGGCATGGCAGGAGCTGTCAAGTTCGTTCAGACTGAAGCGGGAAACCGTTACATAAAAGAGCGGGGGCTTGAGATGGAAAATGCCGTGCACCTTGTGTGGAGCACTGGCGGGAGCATGGTTCCGGAGAAGGAAATGGAAGAGTACAGCAAGCTCGGTTCCTCATTTGCGAAAAAAATGGGCAGACAGTGAAGCGGTTTTCCGTTACAATCTTTGTAAGCGTTTGTTTTTTTACCGGAAAGCCATACAGAGAGATTGGTGTGAATTGTGAAAAGTAAAGAATTGAACTTACATACATTGTACACGCAGCACAGCCGCGAGTCTTGGGCCGGATTCGGCGGTCATCTTTCCATTGCCGTTTCAGAAGAAGAAGCCAAGGCCGTAGAGGGGCTGAATGACTACCTATCGGTGGAAGAAGTAGAAACGATTTATATTCCGCTTGTGCGCCTGCTCCATCTTCATGTCACGTCTGCTGCAAGACGGAATCAGCATGTCAACGTGTTTTTGAAGCATCCGCATTCAGCGAAAATCCCGTTTATCATCGGAATCGCGGGCAGCGTCGCCGTCGGCAAAAGCACCACCGCAAGAATTTTGCAAAAGCTTCTTTCCCGTCTGCCTGACAGGCCGAATGTGAGCCTGGTGACAACGGACGGTTTCTTGTATCCGACGGCGGAATTAAAAAGGAAAAACCTTCTGTCCAGAAAGGGATTCCCGGAAAGTTACGACGTGAAGGCGCTGCTTGAGTTTCTGAATGATATAAAATCAGGGAAAGAGAGAGTGGAGGCGCCCGTATATTCCCATCTTACCTATGACAGGGAAGAGGGCGCCGTCGAAGTGGTCGAAGGTGCGGATATCGTTATTATCGAAGGAATCAACGTCTTGCAGTCGCCGACCTTAGAGGACGACAGGGAAGATCCGCGGATTTTTGTATCGGATTTCTTTGATTTTTCAATTTATGTGGATGCCGAAGAAAGCCGGATTTTTACGTGGTATTTGGAGCGTTTCCGTCTTTTGAGGGAAACCGCTTTTCAGGACCCGGCCTCTTATTTTCATAAATTTAAGGATTTATCTGATGCAGAAGCGGATACCATGGCCGCCTCCATTTGGGAGAGCGTCAACCGTCCGAATCTGTATGAAAATATTCTGCCGACAAAATTCAGGTCGGATTTGATTTTGAGAAAAGGTGACGGCCATAAAGTTGAAGAGGTGCTGGTAAGGCGTGTGTGATGTGAGGAGGAAGCGAATATGATGATGCATCATATTGAATTGTATGTATCTGACTTGAAAGCCTCCGCCCGGTTTTGGGGATGGTTTTTAGGTGAGCTCGGTTATACGGAATTTCAAAATTGGGACTCCGGCATCAGCTGGAAAAACGCAGGATTTTATGTTGTGCTTGTCCAGACAAAGGAGCGTTTTTTAACACCGGAGTACCACAGATGCCGGGTCGGGCTGAACCATCTGGCTTTTCATGCCGCATCAAGAGAGCAGGTTGACGAGATGACAGAAAAGCTGCTTGCCAGAGGATGCCCCGTGCTTTACAGAGACCGCCATCCATATGCAGGCGGAAGCACGCATTACGCCGTATTCACGGAAGACCCGGATCGGATAAAGGTAGAGCTGGCTGCTCCTGCCTCTGATTCTGAATGAACTATGCCTTTTCGTTTTTTTCTTCGCGCAGCGCGTCGAGTTTCTTTTCGATTCTGTCCAATTGTATGCGGCGCTTGTTCAAGCTTCTGAATACATATATCACGGCAAACAGGAAAACCGCGGCTGCGGCGAATGAAATCAATTGAAAAATGACATCACCGATGTTCATCTTTTTACCTCCGTGTGCGGCGGGCTTCCTCAGCCCGTCGTTTTTCATTTTAGTGTCTCTCTAGCCTTGTTTTTTTCTGAGTATGAACAGTTTCTGCATGTGGCTTATGATCACCTTTGCAACCGCATATCCCGGAATGGCCAGCAGCATGCCGGCAATACCTGAGAATTTGCCGGCGGCAAGCAGAAGAAAAATAATGGTCAGCGGGTGAATGTCCAGCTTCCGGCCCATAATTTGCGGGGAAATCAGCTGGCTTTCAAGCTGCTGGACAATGACGACAACCGTAATCACAAGCACTGCCTGCGTCGGTGAGTCGAACAATCCGACAATGACTCCGGGAAATGTGCCGATCCAAGGCCCGATAAACGGAATCAGGTTTGTCACCATGGCGAACGCGCCCAGAACGAGCGGATAATCGAGCCCGATTATGAAATAGCCGATCGTGACGAGAACGCCGACACAGAAACTGACGAGCAGCTGCCCTTGTATGTATGAACTGAGAGCCTCATCCATGTCCTGAAGGATTTGTTTTCCTTCCTTTTGATGTTTTTCCGGAAGAAGCCGGAGCAGCCGCCGGGGCGCTTTATTTCCTTCTTTTAACATATAATACAGCGCAAACGGAATAATGGCGGCGGTGATGGCGGCATTGGCAGCCGCACCGGCCAGGCTGCTGAGAGAATCAGCGATTGAACCGGAATAATTTGCGGCTTTGTCTGCTAATTTTTTGAAGGAATCCTCATGCTGAAGCCGGGAAAACCATTTACTGTCCTGGAGATGCCCGATCCAATTTTCAGCTTTTTCGGAAAGCTCGGGAATGTGATCTGTGAAGGCTGTAAACTGTTTTTGAACGGCAGGGCCCGCCGTGTAAAGGAAGAGGACAAAAAGGCCGGCTGTTCCCGCATAAATCGCTAAAATCGCGATTCCTTCGGGCAACTTTAATTTCGCATGCAGCACTTTGACGAGCGGGCGGCACAAATAGTAAAGGACGCCCGATAATACAATGGGCGGAAACAAGGTTTTAACCGTAATCACAACAGGCTGGAACAAAAAGTCTATTAATGTTCCGAGATAAATGATGAGAAATAACAGAAGAACGGCATAGCCGATCTTGAAATAAGGCCCGACAGGCATATTCTGCACCACGCAATCTTTAAGGGTTTACTCTCGATCGTTTCCCTTATCGCCCGGCGCATAAACGTCCCTGTCAGGAGAACTGCCCCTGATTGGTGACATAATCGTAGATAATATCTTCTACATGGGCATGGAGGTCCTCATCGGGTTCTTCGTTCCTTCTTTCTTCCAAAGCTTTTTTTAAACTCTGTTTTTCATAGGGGCTCAGCGGATCTGTCGACACATTCCGTCCATACTGGCGGAGGGCCTGTCCCAGCATTTTTTCTATAAATTGATCCATCGTATATTCTCCTATTCTTATCATTCATCTTTATTCT
Source organism: Bacillus sp. BACIII (assembly GCF_057836745.1). Lineage (NCBI taxonomy): Bacteria > Bacillati > Bacillota > Bacilli > Caryophanales > Bacillaceae > Bacillus > Bacillus sp. BACIII. Next base: position 727,756 of record NZ_CM174437.1, read on the forward strand.
ACTAAATATCATGTGATCCTCCCACTCTTCTATCATATTTTCTGTCAGGACGATTTAGGCTCTTTTATTCCAGTTCAGCTGAGAGAATAAGATGAAACGGCAGCGTTAACGCATCTTCATCGTTTATGATTTTTAAACGTTTTTCGTCATGCTTCACTTGTTTTACCCATCCCCAAAACCGGCGGGGGCCGTGTGCGGAAGCGTAGGTGACTGAGATGGCCCTGTCTTCTTCAATCGACGCCGCAATGATGCGGTTCATGTCGTTCATTTGCTCTTCGCTCAGTTCCGGCGGCCGGAATTCCCGTTCTTTTCGTTTCTTTGCAAGCAGCTGCTCCCGATGTTCGGGGAGCATCATCCGGCTTGATTCCCACATGACATTATACCCGGGTGTTAATTTGTTCGGATTCATGTATATCACCTCAATTATTTGTAATGCCCGCCGATTTTTTCAGCCCGGTGAAAGGCTTGGCCGGCCTCTGTCAGCGACGCGGCATGGAGGAGCGACGCCGGGCCGTACCGTTCATGGATATCATCCAATACTTTGCCGAGACTGATCTTTTTTTCCTGGGCATCGAACAGGCTCAGCTGAACATAATCACAGGGCTCCAGCTGGGAAAGGGAGACGCCGGCGCTGCGGACGGGCTCCCCGTTCCAATGCTCTTTAAAGAGCTTGACCGCCGTTTTAAAAATATCCATTCCGAAATTGGTCGGAGAGACGAGCTTTCTCTGTCTGTGAAAACCTGAAGGGAAATCAAAATCGGCGCCCCTGATGCTGACTGAAACCGTATGGCCGATGTATTGTTTAAAACGGGCGCGGCGGGCCACTTCTTCGCTTAACTCCAGCAATACGACTTTGATATCCTCAAAGCGGCTGTAGTCTCTCGGAAGGGTCATGTTATGGCCGATCGCTTTTTGCCGGCTGTGCGTGTTGACGGTGACCGGAGAGGGATCGATGCCGCGGGCTGTCCGCTGAAGCAATTCGCCGTTAATGCCCCAGCGCTTTTTCAGCAGTTCGGGAGGATGTGCGGCAAGCCCGCCGATTGTGCTGATGCCCATCCGCCTTAAATGATGCTCCATCCGTTTTCCGATGCCGAATAATTTTCCGACCGGCAGCGGCCACAGATCCTGCCTGATATTTGACATATCCAATCTGTGAATGCCGGATGCGTTTTTTTTGGCAAAATGGTCGCAAGCCATTTTCGCAAGCGCCTTATTCGGCCCGATGCCGACACGGGCATAAATACCGAATTCACGCATAATCGCTTGTTGAATGTTTTTGGCGATTGTAAAAGGATCACCGAACAGCCGCCTGCTCCCGGTCACGTCGAGAAACTGCTCATCGATGGAGTAGGGTTCTACAAGATCGGTATACCGCTCGAACAGCTCGGTAATCATAACGGAGACATCAATATACCGCTGCATCCGCGGACGGACGATAACGGCGTCTGGACATTTGGCCTGCGCTTCCCCCAGCCGTTCAGCGTTTTTTACGCCGTATCGTTTGGCGAGCGGACAAGCCGCAAGCACGACGCCGCTGCGTCTTTCGGGATCTCCCGAGACAATGACGGGCCGGTTTTTAAGATGAGGCGCTTCCGCTTTTTCCACAGACGCATAAAACGATTGCATATCAACAAGAAGAATATCAGCCATAAAAAAACCTCCGGGAACGTTTGTTCTGTTTTTCATTTTACCCGAACAATGACCGCGTTTATACTGGTAAATCATTCCCCGGTTGGAAGACGGGCTGATTCGTCCGCTTGAAAAGAAATCATTTACAATTGCAAACAACCCACATATAATTTTTTATATTCCAATGAAAGAAGCTGACATTCATTTTGCCGGACGAAAAGGAGAGTCAATCGATTATGGATATTCGAACAATTACCTCTGAAGACTATGAAATGGTTACGTCTGTTTTGAATGAATGGTGGGGCGGCAGGCAGATGAAAGACAAACTGCCGCGCTTGTTTTTTGAACATTTTCAGGACACAAGCTTTATTACGTTCGGGCCGGAGGGAATGACCGGTTTTTTAATCGGGTTTCAGTCACAATCAGACCCTGAGACGGCATATATTCATTTTTCCGGTGTGCATCCGGATTTCAGAAAAATGCAAATTGGAAAACAGCTCTATGACCGATTTATGGAGACGGTGAAAGAAAGGGGCTGCACAAAAGTCAATTGCGTGACGGCGCCTGTCAATAAAGTATCAATCGCCTATCATACAAAGTTAGGCTTTGAAGCTGAAAAAGGAACCAAAACCGTAAACGGAATCCCTGTTTTTGCGAATTATGACGGTCCGGGCCAGGATCGGATTCTGTTTGTGAAATACATATAGAGGAGGCTGAAAATGGGCTTTTTAGCTGACACGCCCAAACCGCCTTATGATGCGGTCATTTTTTCATCAATCAAGAGAGAATATGATGAGGAATATGAACAAACGGCAGAGCGCATCACGGTTTCCTGCTGGGACAGCATGGATGCGATTAAACGGTGGAAAGACCGGGCGGCAAAACAAAAAGGAAAAAGCGCCTGGAATGAAGCGTACGCGGTCCGCATGACGAGGACGGAGCCGCAGCGGATGTTTGTGTCAAAAGGAGCGGAAGATTGATTGCATTTTTACAGCATAAAGAAGAACAGACGGCGCGGGAAATTGCGGCGGTTCAGCGCTGCTCTTATCAAAAAGAAGCCGAGCTGATCGGCTTTTTCGGCATTCCCGGGCTGCATGAAACAGCCGAAGACATACAGCGGTCCCAGGAGACGTTTGCCGGTTTCAGAGTAAAAGATCGGCTCGCAGGCGTCATTTCGTATGAAAAAAAGGGATATGATCTCGTTATATGCCGGCTGACGGTGCACCCGTCCGGCTTTCGGAAAGGAATCGGACGGGCGCTCATTCAATTTGTGTTAGACGAGAACCGGGACGCCCAAAAAATAGAGACGGCTACCGCCAGCCAAAACGTTCCGGCAGTCTCTCTCTATTTAAAAGCAGGGTTCACGGAAGCCGGACAGACTGAGACGCCGGAAGGGCTGACTCTCTCATTTTTTCATCTTTATCCGAAGAGAAAAGCGGAAGTAATTCCGCACCAGCCGGAATGGAAAGAGATGTTTGAAAGAGAAAAGGCGAATTTGATCCGAATCTTCGGCCGCGCACTCCATTCGGTCAGCCACATCGGCAGCACCTCCATCCCCGGGATGGCCGCAAAACCCGTCATTGATATACTGGCGGAGGTTAATGATATTTCGGATGCTGACCGATTCAGTCCGCAGCTGGAAGCACTCGGCTATGAGGCGAAAGGGGAAAACGGGATAGAAGGCCGGCGTTTCTTTCAAAAAGGCGGCAACAGGCGCACACACCACGTTCACATATACGAAACAGGCCATCCGGACGCGGGGCGTCATCTGCTGTTCCGGGATTACCTCACCGCAAAGCCTGAAAAAGCGGCTCAATACATGAAGCTGAAAAAGCGGCTCGCTGAGACATACCCGTACGATATGGCAAAGTATACTGAAGGGAAAAAGGACTGGATCAAGGCGGCTGAACAAGAGGCAAAGGACTAAGGAGAGCGGGCTGCTGTAAAGAAAGCAGAAACAATGCATACAGCGGTCCGGTATGCTACAATGGCGAAAATGAAAAACGGAGGATCACCTATGCAAATACATGTGACGGATGCGGCGAAACACACGCTTTTGCAGGCAATGGACGCCAACCCGGAGAAAAAAGCGCAGCTCCGCTATGACGCAGAAGGCTGCGGGTGCGCGGTCAGCGGCGTGCCGGCCATCTGGCTGGCGGACGAATTAACGGGACAATGCGAACGCATTGAAACCAACGGACTTCCGCTTTACATCCAGACCTCTCAAAAAGTGTTTTTTGACGAGGAAATGACAATCGATTACAATGAAAAGGCAAAAACGCTCGTCTTAAAGAGCCCGGCAGAAATGCTGAGCCCGAGAATGAGCATATTAGTAAAGCAGGGAGAAACTGAAAGTGAATCAAAAGCTGAAAGCCATTAAACAGACGGCACAGCATAAAACGTGGGTATCCTTTTTGAACAACAATCATCCGTACAGTCTGCTGCACTGGTCCATCGGGGGCGCTGAATCCGTACAAAAGGATGTCTGGCTGCTTCAGGATGAGATGACCTTCAAAGCGCAGGAGTTTACGACAATCGACCTCGCCATTGACTGGATCGGAGAAAATATGGACGGGATTACCGACGTTTTATGACGGGAAAGCGAAAGAACCAGTATACGTTCTTTCGCTTTTTTACGTTTGCGTTACGGTATCTAAAAAGGTTTGCAAGGCTTGCCGGTAGCTCTCCGGATTTTTGGTGTACGACATGGCATGCCCGCCCGATTCGGCCAGATACAGCATCTTCGGGCCGCGTTTTCTGCGGTGCAGCATTTCGGAGGAAGCGGGAGGTATATAATCATCCTCCTTACTGTGGATAAACAGAATGGGCTGCCGGATGCGGCTGATAACCGATAAAGGCGAGACATCACGGATGCGGTATCCTTCTCTCACCAGCAAAAAGAAATCAGCCAAAGGCAGCAGCGGCCACCGAGGCAGCCGGAATTCCCGCTTCAGTCTGTAGGCTAACTGATCGTGAAAACTTGCGAACGGACAGTCCGCAATATAAAAATCAGCGCCGTCTCCATTCTGATGATCTCCCGCGTATAATAAGGCCGTCACCGCTCCCATTGATTCGCCGTGGACACCGATTTGACCGCCGTCCCCGGTTTTGTTTCTCACCCAATTCACGGCTTCTTCCAAATCATCTTTTTCAAAATAACCGTAGCTCGTTGTTCGGCCGCCGCTTTTTCCGTGCCGGCGGTGGTCATACACGAGCACATTCCAGCCTAAATCCAGAAACAAATCCATGTATTTCAATGAATTAAACAAATTGACGGTAACACCGTGACAAATAATCATCGTGTTTGCCGTATGATGCGGGGCGATGTAAAAGCCTTTGATCTCATACCCGTGGCGTGACAAGATGACAGCCTCTTCTTTTTCCATGGCCTGAAAGGAATCAAATACCCCACGCCAGTCTGCCGTTTCTCTTTTCATGATGTCTTCATCCGTCTTTTTCTTCATAAACATGATCAGATTCGTAAAAGCAAATCCGGCGGCCAAAAAGACAGCGCAAGCCGAACCGAACACCGCCAGCCATTTTTTCACGCAGGCACCCTCCTTTAATATGCCGGCCTCCGGCGCTCCATGGTACACTTGCTTCACCATTATTCAGATACGGGGGTATAATGATGAAAAAGCAGCTGCCTAAAGAAAAACACAGCTTAAAAGACAATCTGGAGGAAGATCTGAAGGCCAGGCTTTTGCAAATGAAAAGTGAGCTGAAGGAAGAAGACGAGAAAAAACAAGCGCAGCAAAAGGCGGAACAAATCAGAAAACGAAAAGAAAAAGAAAAAAATAAAAGCTTTGAAGAGCTGCTGAATGAAAGCAGTCTCGATTGGCACAAATATAAATAAACCGGCATCTGACAAGGTGCCGGTTTTATTGTTTAAGAACGATGGGCTTCGTATACGTCCTGTTTTGTATGGTATTGCAGGGCTTTGATTTCCTGACTGCTTAAACGCCGGGCCTCTAGAGCCGAACAGTTTTCTCTCAGCTGCTCCGGCGAGCTTGCTCCGGTGATGACAGAAGCGACGGCCGGCTGTGAAAGCAAGTATTGAAGAGAAAGCTCCGTCATGCTCAGATCAGGCACGGCAGCGTTAATCGCTTTTTTAGTTTCTGCCAGTTCTTCAAAAGAATATGTTAAATAGCCGTTCTCTTTTACGCTTGCGGCCGCTTGATCGAGCGGTTTTTCCGTAAGAAGCCCTTTAGCGACAGGCCCTCTGGCGACGACGCTGATTCCGTTCTCCTCTAAAAGGGGAAGCCACTCCTCGGGACGCCGGTCCAGCAGGCTGTATTGCATCATAATGCTTGTGATATTTGATTTTTTCACATATTCTTTAATGACATTCGGACGAATCGAGGAAATGCCGTAATACCGGATGACACCTTCCTGTTTTAAGTCCTCGAACGCTTCGATCGTTTCATCAATCTGATCCTCCATCGTGCCGCCATGCAGCTGATAAAGGTCGATATAGTCCGTTTTTAGCCGGCGCAGACTGTTTTTGACCGCTTCTTTTATGTATCCTTTGGAAGCGTCCCAATGCCAGCCATCTTTCTCATCATTCCAGCGGTTTCCGGCTTTCGTGGCTAAAATGATGTCGTGTCTGCGGTTTTTGACGGCCTCCCCGACGATTTCCTCATTTCTGCCGAAATCATAAAGATCAGCGGTATCTAAATAATTGATTCCAAGCTCGATCGCTTCATCCAAAATAGACAGCGCCTTAGCTTTATCCGTGCCGAGCGACATACAGCCGAGCCCGATTTCGCTTATTTCTAAATCAGAACGTCCCAATTTGCGTTTTCTCATCATTTTGCTCCTTTTTATGGTCTTTTATTGACCGTAATATAAAGGCGCGAAGTTTTCAACTGTTAAGGCCCGGTGATCCAATCTCCGACATAGCGGAATGTCCGTCCGTACTCTTTCAATTTAGCCCGCACTTCCCAAGCCTTTCCGACCAATACGATGCTCTTATCCTTCCGGTACACCTTCAATCGAAAAGCACCTCCCTCTTATGCATGTATGATAAAATATATGAGGCATAATAGAGAGACAGAACGGGAGATGACATGATGAAACATTTAGAAGAAAAAACACTTGCGAAGAAAAAGCTGTATGACGGGAAAGTCATAGATCTTTACTTAGAGGATGTAGAGCTCCCGAACGGAAAAACAAGCAAGCGGGAAATCGTCAAACATCCGGGAGCGGTGGCTGTGCTTGCGGTGACCGAAGAAGGAAAAATCATTTTGGTGAATCAGTTCAGAAAGCCGCTGGAACGGACAATCGTTGAAATTCCGGCCGGCAAGCTGGAAAAAGGAGAAGAGCCCGAACATACCGCATTAAGAGAGCTCGAAGAAGAAACGGGATATACGGCGGAAACCTTGACGAAAATCACCGCTTTTTATACATCACCGGGATTTGCTGATGAAATCGTGCACCTCTTTCTTGCTGAAGGGCTTTCGTTGCTTGAAGAAAAGCGAGAACTGGATGAGGATGAATTTGTCGAAGTGATGCAGGTCACGCTTAAAGAGGCCGTGAAGCTGGTTGAATCCCGCCAGGTGTATGACGCTAAAACGGCATACGCGATTCAGTATCTCCAGCTGAAAGAAGCGCTGAAGGAAAAATGATGAAAACCGTTTATGCGGATCTGCATATTCATATCGGGCGCACCTATACGGGGAGACCGGTCAAAATCACCGGGGCTAAAACATTGACGCTGCAGCGGATTTTGGAAGAAGCAAGCGAGGGGAAGGGAATTGAACTATTGGGCATCATCGACTGCCATTCCCCGGAAGTCATGGAAGAAATCGAGCACGGAATTGATGAAGGCAGATACCGTGAGCTGAAAGAAGGCGGCATCCGGTATCGGAATACGACGCTTCTGTTGGGCAGTGAGCTTGAAATTTATGATCACACATGCCGCGGGCCGATTCACGTTCTCGTCTTTATGCCGGCTCTTGCCGAAATGAAGATGTTTTCTGAGTGGCTCGCAAAAAGGCTTAAAAATATCCATCTCAGTTCCCAGCGCATTTACGAGACCGGTTTGAATCTTCAAAAGAAAACAAAGGAATTGGGCGGGCTGTTTATCCCCGCCCATATGTTCACCCCGCATAAAAGCCTGTACGGAAAAGGGGTCAGATCTTCTTTGACAGAAGTTTTCGACCCGGCGCTTATTGACGCGGCGGAACTCGGATTAAGCTGCGACACTGACATGGCTTCACGGGTAACGGAACTTGATCCGTATACATTTTTAACAAATTCTGATGCGCATTCCTTAGGAAAAATCGGCAGAGAATATAATGAAATGCTTCTGAAGGAAGCGAACTTTACGGAATTTTCGCTGGCTCTAAAAGGGAAGGGCGGAAGAAAAATCACGGCGAATTACGGACTGAACCCGAAGCTCGGGAAGTATTACAGGACGGCTTGCGACCGCTGCGGCAGCCCGGCTGAAAAAGGAGCTTTAAAATGTACGGAATGCGGCGGGAAAACAATGACAAAAGGGGTCAGTGAACGGCTGGAGGAACTGAGCGGACCGAAAAAAAGCCGCGTGCCGCGGCCTCCGTATATTCATCAAATCCCTCTGCAGTTCATTCCCGGAGTCGGACCGAAAACATTGGAAAAACTAAAGCGGACTTTCGGGACGGAAATGGCGATTCTTCATCAGGCAGAAGAAGAGGACTTGGCACGCGTCGTGCAGCCTAAAATAGCGGCTGTCATTCATAAAGCGCGCACCGGGCAGCTCGCCCTTGAGGCCGGAGGCGGAGGAACGTACGGCCGAATCAAGCCGTAAAGCCGGTTTTTAGCGGAGTTCCTCCTGTACCTTTTTTTTCGTACGGACAAACGCAATCAATTCGATGATTTCATCCTGATTAAGCGGCTCCCCGTCAACGGTCAGTGTGCCGCGACCTTGTGCGGCTTTTGTTAATTCGATGGTCTGGGCAAACGGCTCCGCCTTTTTTTCAGTGCGCCCCAGTAAATCGTCGCACGTCGTGTCAAACAGATCGGCAAGCGTGCCCAGCGCTTCGAATGACGGGCGCCGGTAGCCTGATTCATACCCGGCGTATGTGCTTTTTGCGATGCCGAGCCGGTCAGCCGTATATTGAAGAGACCAATTTTTCTTTTTTCTCAGTTCAGTTAAACGATCTAAATTCATATTCAAAACCGCTCCTTTTCACTTGAGCAAAATTATATCATATCGATGTGTAAAAGTGTACGCGAATTGAATAATAATCACTTGATTAATTTCATTCGTCTGTCTATAATTTGATTAAAAGTATGCGAAAAGCGAATGCTTAAACATCTTGAGAAATGATGAAGAGGTGCAGGGTATGAAAAAATTATTGCTGTTAACAACCGGAGGAACAATTGCCTCAGTCGAAGGAGAAAACGGGCTTGCACCCGGGGTAAAAGCAGACGAATTGTTAACCTACGTATCAAAACTTGATAACGATTACACGATGGAGACCCATTCGTTAATGAACATCGACAGCACCAATATGCAGCCTGAATACTGGGTCCAAATAGCTGATGCTGTCAAAGAAAAATATGACGCGTACGACGGGTTCGTCATCACGCACGGCACAGACACAATGGCTTATACATCAGCGGCGCTGTCTTATATGCTTCAGCATGCCGATAAACCGATCGTCATTACGGGTTCGCAAATCCCGATTACATTTCAAAAAACCGATGCCAAAAAAAATATTACGGACGCGATCCGCTTCGCATGTGAAGGGGTGGGCGGCGTATACGTCGTATTTGACGGCAGAGTCATTCAAGGCACCCGCGCCATTAAATTAAGAACGAAAAGCTATGACGCATTTGAGAGCATTAACTACCCGTATATCGCGTTTATTACCGAAAACGGAATTGAATACAACAAACACGTGCACATGCCAAAGGACGACGCCTTTACGGTGAACACTTCACTTTGCACGGACGTGTGCCTGCTCAAGCTTCATCCGGGGCTTAAACCGGAAATGTTTGACGCGTTAAAGGGTATGTACAAAGGAATCGTCATTGAAAGCTACGGCAGCGGCGGCGTGCCGTTTGAAGGAAGAGACATTCTCGCCAAAGTCAATGAAATGATTGAAAGCGGCATTGTCGTTGTCATTACGACACAATGTCTTGAAGAAGGAGAAGACATGAGTGTCTATGAAGTCGGACGGAGAGTCAATCAAGATCTCATCATCCGTTCAAGAAATATGAACACAGAAGCCATCGTTCCGAAATTAATGTGGGCGCTCGGCCAGTCTCACAATTTGGCTGAAGTCAAAAACATAATGGAGACACCGATCGCAGACGACGTTGTACTGTAAAAAAGACCACCATCAAAGAGAAAGTAGGGTTTTAGCATGACAAACGCGCAAAAAGAATATCGTCAGGAAAAAGATTTCCTCGGAGAAAAACAAATTGAAGCTGATGTGTATTACGGAATCCAAACGCTGCGCGCGAAAGAAAACTTTCCGATTACCGGCTACCGCATCCATGAAGAAATGATTAATGCGCTCGCAATCGTCAAAAAAGCGGCGGCGCTTGCCAATATGGATGTAAAGCGCCTCTATGAAGGAATCGGCAACGCGATTGTCCAGGCCGCAGACGAGATTCTTGAAGGTAAATGGCATGACCAATTCATCGTCGATCCGATCCAAGGGGGAGCCGGAACGTCCATGAACATGAATGCCAACGAAGTAATCGGCAACAGAGCGCTTGAAATCATGGGACATAAAAAAGGTGAATACATTCATCTCAGCCCGAACACACATGTCAATATGTCACAATCGACAAACGATGTGTTTCCGACGGCGATTCATATTTCTACCTTAAAACTTCTGGATAAGCTCCTTGATACAATGGCGCATATGCTGAGTGTCTTTAAAGATAAAGCGAAACAATTTGATTCTGTCATTAAAATGGGACGCACACACCTTCAGGACGCTGTGCCGATCCGTCTCGGACAGGAATTTGAAGCATACAGCCGCGTGCTTGAGCGTGATATAAAGCGAATTAAACAATCCCGCCAGCATCTGTATGAAGTAAACATGGGAGCAACGGCTGTAGGTACGGGACTTAACGCTGATCCGCGCTACATAGAACAGGTTGTAAAGCACCTGGCTGACATCAGCGGACTGCCTCTTGTCGGCGCCGGCCATTTGGTTGATGCCACACAAAACACTGATGCTTATACGGAAGTTTCAGCCGCGTTGAAGGTATGCATGATGAATATGTCTAAAATCGCCAACGATCTGCGCTTAATGGCCTCAGGTCCGCGCGCGGGACTTGCGGAAATTTCACTGCCCGCCCGTCAGCCGGGATCATCCATTATGCCGGGGAAAGTCAACCCTGTAATGGCAGAGCTGATTAACCAAATCGCCTTCCAGGTCATTGGGAATGACAATACAATCTGCCTCGCTTCAGAAGCGGGCCAGCTGGAGCTTAACGTAATGGAGCCGGTGCTCGTATTTAACCTGCTTCAATCTATCAGTATTATGAACAACGGTTTCCGATCATTTACCGATCATTGTCTGGCGGGGATTGAAGCCAACGAAAAACGCCTGAAGCAATACGTGGAAAAAAGCGTCGGCGTTATTACAGCGGTCAACCCGCACCTTGGATATGAGGCAGCTGCGCGAATTGCCCGTGAAGCAATCATGACGGGGCAATCTGTAAGAGATCTCTGTCTCCAAAACGATGTACTGACAGAAGAAGAATTGGATATCATTTTGAATCCGTATGAAATGACAAAACCGGGGATTGCCGGAAAAGATCTTTTAGAAAAATAAATTTTGAAGCAACAACAGCCGCCTTTTCACGTTTTTCAGTGAATAGGCGGTTGCCATACAAAGGGATGAGGAAGTATAGTATAATTTGTTATATCATTTGATGAAAGCGTTTTAGCTTTTTCTTCTAGGGGGATTTTTTTGTGAAAGAGGTCAGATTGCCAAATTTATTGGAAATTATTATCTTATTATTCGGGTTTTTAGCGCTTGTTTTGTCATTCACAGTGTTTTTAGACCTGCCGATCCAGCTTGCTCTCTTTATATCCTGGTTTATCGCTATTATTCTCGGAATCAGGCTGGGATATTCATATAAAGACTTGCAGTCCTCCATTGTCACCGGGATATCAAACGGTCTTGAAGCCGTTCTGATTCTAGTTTCGGTCGGTGCCCTTATCGGGACATGGATTGCCGGCGGCGTTGTGCCGACGTTAATTTATTATGGTTTAGAGTTTATTAATCCTCATGTGTTCCTGCTTGCTACATTGGTTATTTGTTCCGTTATGTCCGTTGCGACCGGGACGTCCTGGGGAACCGTGGGAACGGCGGGAATCGCCATGATTGCCATCGGAGAGGGAATGGGCATACCGCTTCCAATCGTAGCGGGGGCCGTTTTGTCCGGCGCTTACTTCGGGGACAAGCTTTCACCGCTGTCTGACAGTACGGTGCTTGCCTCCACGCTTTCTAAGGTGGATGTGCTGTCACACGTCAGAGCGATGATGTATCTGTCCATTCCGTCCTATATCATTACGGCCATTCTTTTTACCGTAACGGGATTTATATACGGCGGAAAAAATATTGATCTTGATAAAGTGGAATTTTTAAAGTCTGCATTGCAGAAAACGTTTGATATTCATATATGGATGCTTATCCCGGCGGTTGTCGTCGTCGTCCTTCTGATTTTGAAAAAGCCGTCTATGCCCGTCATCGTCATCGGTGCCTTGCTTGGCGCCATCTGGGCTTCTGTTTTTCAGGGAATGAATTTTGCCAGTGCCCTCGCGACTGCTTACAATGGTTTTTCCATTAAAACGGACGTCGAATTTTTAAATGGCCTGTTAAACCGCGGAGGCATCACCGGCATGCTGGATACGTTGGTCGTTATTCTTTTCGGTCTCGGTTTTGGAGGAATTCTCGAGAAGCTCGGCGTATTAAAAGTGATTGTCTCAACTTTTGAGAAAAAACTGACCACACCGGGAAATGTAACGCTTTCGACGCTGATCGTCGCCCTTTTAGCAAACATTTTCGGCTGTGCGATGTATGTGTCATTGATACTGACGCCGAAAATTATGGAGAACAGTTATGATAAACTGAAACTTGACAGAAGAATTTTATCCCGGAATGCCGAGGTGGGCGGCACGCTTACTTCAGGGATGGTGCCATGGTCTGACAACGGCATCTATATGGCCGGCATTCTCGGCGTCTCAACGTTTTCTTATCTGCCGTTCATGTGGCTCAGTTTTGTATCTATCGGACTGGCCATATTGTACGGATACACGGGTAAATTCATTTGGTACACGAAAGAAAAATCCTTGCAATCTCAAAAACTGGGTTAGGGGGTTATTTTATGATTACAAAGCATATGATTCGGACGTTAATGATAGAAACGCCGACTGTTCCCGGAAATCTGGGAAAAGTGGCAACGGCCATCGGAGTGATGGGCGGAGATATCGGAGAAGTTGAAACCGTTAAAGTCGGCCCGAACTACACCATGCGCAACATTACGGTGCAGGCCGAAAATGATGAGCAGCTGCAGGAAATCATTCAAGCCATTGAAGCTCTCGGTGAAGGCATCCGGCTTCATACCGTCTCAGATGAAGTGCTCTCTGCTCATGAAGGCGGAAAAATTCAGATGAAAAGCAAAATGCCGATCCGGACACTGGCTGAGCTTGGCCGTGTTTATACGCCGGGCGTGGCCGATGTGTGCAGACTGATCGAAAGCGAGCCTGAAAAAGCATCCATCTATACGACCATCAGCAATTCTGTCGCCATTGTCACCGACGGAACGGCGATTCTCGGTCTCGGCAACATCGGCTCTGTCGCCGGAATGCCCGTAATGGAAGGGAAGGCAGCGCTTTTTGACCAGCTGGCAGGCATCAGCGGTATTCCGATTTTGCTCGACACTTCTGATCCGGAAGAAATCATCCGCACGGTAAAACATATTTCTCCGGGATTCAGCGGAATTCTGCTTGAAGATATCGGTTCGCCTCACTGCTTTGACATTGAAGACCGCCTGAAGGAAGAATTGGACATTCCGGTTATGCACGACGACCAGCACGGCACGGCGGTCGTCACTCTCGCCGCCGCCATTTCCGCTTGTAAAAGCGCAGGTCTTGATTTAAAAGAAGCGAAAGTCGGCCAGATCGGTCTAGGCGCGGCGGGCGTCGCCATCTGCCGCATGTTTATGGCATACGGAGTCAAAGCGGTCTGCGGAACGGACAAGTCAGAAGAAGCAATGAACCGCCTCGCTCAATACGGAGGTCAGCCGCTTGAAAGCATTAAAGATTTAATGGACACGTGTGACATTGTGATCAGCACCACAGGAGTTCCGGGGCTCATTAAAAAAGAGGATGTCAGAAAAGGACAAGTTATTCTGGCCTTATCTAATCCGAAGCCGGAGATTGAACCGGAAGAGGCGCTGCAGGCCGGAGCCGCTTATGCAGCCGACGGCCGTTCAGTCAATAATGTTCTCGGCTTCCCGGGTATTTTCCGCGGCGCGCTGAACGCCAAAAGCAAGAAAATTGACCATGGAATGCTTGTGGCGGCCGCTGAAGCCATCGCTTCTTGTACGAAACACGGTGATCTTGTGCCTCAGCCTTTGGACGCGGACGTGCATCAGGCCGTATCGGCAGCTGTAGAGCGGGCCGCGGCGGGAAAATAAATAACGCTCACAGCACCGGATATGTATCCGGTGCTTTTTTTATCATGAATAGGAAGCGGAATTCTTTGGCAGGCTAACAAATAGCAAAAGACGGAATAAAGAGGTGTCAATGTGGATTATTTTCCGCTGATCCATACAAATATTTGGGATGCTGTGATCGGCGTGCCGGTCGTCTTATGCGTCACACAGCTGATCAAAGTGTTCTGCAGGGTTCCAGGCATATTCGTTCCCACGATTGCCCTTGTTGTCGGAAATATTGTGTCTATCGTTTTCGGTCACCACGAACACGTGTATGAGGGGAGTTTTATGGGATTCTTTTACGGATACGCCGCAATGGGGAGTTTTTCATCTGCCAAAACATCTCTGCGCGCCTACAGGAAGAAACATGAGCCGTATTCATGAACACACCTGGATTTTTTTGTTATGATAGAGAAAAGGCAAAAAAGGAGCGATCGGCACATGGCGAAAAGCAAAGCGAAAAAAATGCGGGAGCATCTCAGAAGAAACGGGATGCGTGACGCAGTCTTATCAAGGGGGGCGGCGCCGTCCTTCAGCACGCATGAAAGAGTGACAAAAACCAAAAAAGACAGGCTGGAGAGAATAAAGCATAAAAAAAGGAATCCCCATGATCACAAGAGTGATGGCGGGGATTCTTTTTTTTGCCGGAATCTCGGAGCCTTTCTATGATTTCTCTGTCATGTTTTCTCTTTTCTTTCATACAATCTACTAAATCAAGTCAATAGATTAGCGGGAGGAAAGCGGTATGAGGAAACAATCGTACAAAGAACTGTTTTTTCGCCATATGAAGGATCATCTGTCACTTTATATATTTGTGTTTGTCTTGTTTTTAATGGGTGTCATTTTCGGCGCGATCATTGTCAACAGCATGACAATCACGCAGAAAGAAGATTTGTATTACTATTTAAGCAAATTCTTCGGACAGCTGTCTGACGGAAAACATGCCGGCGCCTCAGACATGTTTTGGCAGGCCGTCTTTCATGATGTAAAATATTTGGGGCTGATGTGGATTCTGGGTATTTCCGTAATCGGTCTCCCGGTGATTTTCATCATGGTGTTTTTGAAAGGAATCGTCGTCGGTTTTACGGTCGGATTTTTAGTGAATCAAATGGGGATGAACGGATTTTTCCTGTCCTTCATCTCGGTGCTGCCGCAAAACATCGTTCTCATTCCGGCATACCTTATCATGGGGACATGCTCTATCGCTTTTTCGCTGAAACTGATCCGGCAGCTGTTTGTCAAACGAAGCCTCCACGATACGCCGATCCAATGGTTCGGACGCTACGCCTTCGTGCTGATTCTCATCATTTTCTTCTCGGTCATCGCTTCACTGCTGGAAGCGTATGTGTCTCCGCTGTTTATGGAAAAGCTTTCATCACGGATCTTTTAGAATGATTATCATAAAATAATACTTTTATTTATCAGTTTATAATAATTATAGTTGGAACTCTGCGCGTATTTTGTTATAATGAGTCATGGAATGCGGCGTAGGAGGGAAAGACATGGAAAACCGTATTGATCGAATTAAAAAGCAGCTGCACTCGTCAAGCTACAAGCTTACGCCACAGCGTGAAGCAACGGTAAGAGTGCTGCTTGAAAATGAAGAAGACCATTTAAGCGCAGAAGATGTATACCTCCTCGTAAAAGAGAAATCTCCTGAAATTGGTCTCGCTACAGTATATCGTACATTAGAATTATTAACAGAATTAAAAGTCGTTGATAAAATTAACTTCGGGGACGGCGTATCCCGCTACGACCTTCGCAAAGAGGGCGCGGCCCACTTCCATCATCATCTGGTGTGCATGGAGTGCGGAGCCGTCGATGAAATTGAAGAAGATCTGCTTGAAGACGTTGAAGAAGTGATTGAACGTGATTGGAAATTTAAAATTAAAGATCATAGATTGACTTTTCACGGAATCTGCCACCGCTGCGGCGGGAATGAAACAGAATAAAAGCCTATGAACCTTTTCTGCCAGGAAAGGGTTTTTTGCTGTTTTTATGTATAAAAGCCTTTGAAATTGGCATAAGGTGTACTAACAGCCGCCAAAGAAAGGATCGATCGAAAGATGGGCAGATTCCTAAAAACAGCCGCGGATACGATCAAAGTGTTTATTCTGTTCACAGGTTTTACCGCGCTGTTCTATTATGCTATGATATGGGTGAATTCAGAGTATGAAAACTATCATCGGTACGATAAACCGGAAGGCTCCGCCGTCAAAGTGGCCAAAACGGAACATGAGGAGAAGGACGGCTGGTTCGGCCGGTTGATCTTTTTTTACCAAAACGGGGAGTAGATCAAGAGTGAAGGATCAAATTAAGGATTTCATCCATTATGTGAGGGTTGAAAGAGGGCTGTCCCAAAATACGATGATGTCCTATGAGCGTGATCTGAAAAGTTATTCTCTCTTCTTAACTGAAACCCTTCAGATCACTTCTTGGAATGATGTGACCCGTCTTCATATTATTCAATATTTAAAGCATTTGAAGGATTCGGGGAAATCAGGGAAGACGTCTGCCAGGCATTTGGCGTCAATCCGGTCTTTTCATCAATTTCTGTTAAGGGAGAAAGCCGCGGATAAAGATCCTTCGGTACATATTGAAACACAAAAAACAGAGCGGGCCCTCCCAAAAGTGCTGGCGCTGAACGAAGTAGAGCGGTTATTGGACACGCCTAAGCTTGACAGCCCGTTCGGTCTCAGGGATAAAGCCATGCTCGAATTGCTGTATGCAACCGGCATCAGGGTCAGCGAGATGATTGAGCTGAAATTATCTGACGTTCATTTGACGATGGGATTTGTCCGCTGCTTCGGAAAAGGCCGGAAAGAGCGGATTGTGCCGATCGGTGAAGCCGCCTCCCATGCGATCGAAGCATACATCGAAAAAGCCAGAGGGAAATTATTAAAGAAAAATGTGACCGAAGCGCTTTTTCTGAATCATCACGGCAGGCAGATCAGCCGTCAGGGATTTTGGAAAAACCTGAAGAAAATCGTCCTTGAGGCAGGCATTAAAAAAGAACTGACACCGCACACGCTCCGGCACTCTTTTGCAACGCACCTGCTTGAAAACGGGGCGGACCTGCGCGCCGTACAAGAGATGCTCGGACATGCCGATATTTCCACGACGCAAATTTACACGCATGTGACGAAAACAAGGCTGAAGGACGTGTACAAGCAGTATCATCCGCGCGCCTAGGAGCCGCTGGCAAAGGTGCCGCGGCTTTTTTCTGTCGGATTGGCGGAATACAGAGAAGGTTCTTATTATTTGAATAGGCATTGTCAACAAGAATGTAAACGGTTTATACTTGAGTTGTCTGACCTCTGTAAGCTAAAATGGACAGATGGAAGAAAAGGAGGCTTTTATGATGTCTGAATACAAATATAAACGTGTGTTTTTGATCGTAATGGATTCGGTCGGAATCGGTGAAGCGCCGGACGCCGCCGATTTTAATGATATAGGCGCAAATACGCTCGGACATATCGCAGAGCACATGAACGGTTTACATATGCCCCATATGGCACAGCTCGGTCTCGGACTAATCGGAGACATTAAGGGTGTGGAAAAAACGGAGCAGCCTCTGGCGTACTACGGTAAAATGCAGGAGGCGTCAAACGGAAAAGATACGATGACGGGGCACTGGGAGATTATGGGCCTCTACATTGAAAAACCGTTTAAAGTATTCCCGGAAGGATTTCCGGATGAGCTTCTTCAGGAACTTGAAAAGCGTTCCGGACGCAAAATCATCGGGAATAAGCCGGCTTCAGGGACGGCGATTCTGGACGAGCTTGGAAAAGAACATATGGAAACGGGTGCGCTGATCGTTTATACATCAGCAGATTCCGTTTTGCAGATTGCGGCTCACGAAGATGTCGTTCCGCTTGACGAGCTGTACAGCATCTGTGAAACAGCCAGAGAACTGACGCTTGATCCGAAGTACATGGTCGGCCGGATTATCGCAAGACCGTTCATCGGAGAACCGGGCAGCTTCAAACGCACGCCGAACCGCCATGATTATGCGCTCAAACCGTTCGGCCGCACGGTAATGAACGGAATGAAACACAGCGGATTAGACGTCATTTCCATCGGTAAAATTTCTGATATTTACGACGGAGAAGGCATCACATCTTCCCGCCGCACGGTATCTAACATGGACGGCATGGACAAAGTGATTGAAACGCTCGGTGAAGATTTTACGGGCCTGAGCTTTGCCAACCTCGTTGATTTTGATGCGCTGTACGGACACCGCCGTGATCCGGAAGGGTACGGAAAAGCGCTTGAGGAATTCGACGCAAGGCTTCCGGAAGTGTTTGAAAAAATGAAAGAGGACGATCTGCTCATCATCACGGCGGATCACGGCAATGATCCTGTCCATCACGGGACGGATCACACGCGGGAGTATGTGCCGCTTCTTGTCTACAGCAAAAAGCATAAACACACTGAACAGCTGCCGCTTGCGGATACATTTGCCGATATCGGCGCCACCATTGCGGATAATTTCAAAACGGAAAAGCCGGAATACGGAAAAAGCTTTTTATCAAGATTACAGTAGGGGGACTTTTTTTGAAACAAAAGATCGAACGTGCTGCTGCATTTATTAAAGAACACGTGAAAGAAACACCGAAGATCGGTCTGATTTTAGGTTCAGGGCTCGGCGTATTGGCTGATGAAATTGAAGGAGCCGTCAAGCTTACATATGAAACGATCCCTGATTTTCCGGTCTCAACGGTAGAAGGCCATGCCGGCCAGCTTGTGATGGGAACGCTTGAAGGTGTGCAGGTCATCGCGATGCAGGGCCGCTTTCATTATTATGAAGGCTACTCAATGGATCAGGTAACGTTCCCGGTCCGCGTGATGAAGGCGCTCGGCATTGAATCTCTCATCGTGACGAACGCAGCGGGCGGTATCAACACTGACTTCCGCGCCGGTGATCTGATGATTATTACCGACCATATCAACTTTACGGGCACCAACCCGCTAATCGGTCCGAACGAAGCGGAATTCGGAGCCAGATTCCCGGACATGTCAGAAGCCTATGACAAAGAGCTTTCAGGCTTGGCTGAAAAAACGGCGGCTGAGCTTGGCATCGCTGTTCAAAAAGGTGTGTACACGGCTGTTACGGGGCCATCTTACGAAACGCCGGCTGAAGTCCGGTTTTTAAGAACGATGGGGTCTGACGCTGTCGGAATGTCGACCGTGCCGGAAGTCATCGTCGCCAACCACGCGGGAATGCGCGTGCTCGGCATCTCGTGCATTTCCAACGCGGCAGCCGGCATTCTTGACCAGCCGTTATCCCATGATGAAGTAATGGAAATGACGGAAAAAGTAAAAGGCGGCTTTTTGAAGCTTGTAAAAGCCGTAGTCGCACGATCTCAAAACTAAATCAGCATAGATCAGCTGTTTCTTCGGAAGCAGCTGTTTTTTTATGTCCTCAAAACGAAACATTTTCCATATGAGGCGTATAAAACCACCGGGCTTGGAAAAAATAAAAAGGATTATGAAATGGAGGGCTTTGGAGATGAAACGTCTTATATCCACTTTGTTGATTGGCATTTTAATAACCGCATCAGCACCGTCCGCTTTTGCAAAGCCGGACGGAAAACATACATCGGAGCTCGCTCATGAAGCCAAAAGCGCCGTGCTGATTGAACGCGATACGGGAAACATTCTTTACAACAAGAACAGCCGGGAGCGTCTGGCGCCGGCGAGCATGACAAAAATCATGACCATGCTTTTAATTATGGAAGCGCTTGACAAAGGAAACATTAAGATGAGCGATAAAGTCAGGACGAGTGAGCATGCCGCATCCATGGGCGGATCGCAGATTTTCCTCGAACCCGGTGAGGAAATGACGGTAAAAGAAATGCTCAAAGGAATTGCGATAGCTTCCGGAAATGACGCATCCGTCGCGATGGCAGAGTATATCGCCGGTTCGGAAGAGGATTTCGTCAATCAGATGAACAAAAAAGCAAAAGAATTGGGATTGAAAGATACCTCCTTCAAAAACCCGACGGGATTGCCTGAAAAAGGCCACTACAGCTCTGCTTATGACATGGCGAAAATGGCGAAGGAATTATTGAAGTATGATAAAATCACTCAATTTACGGGAACGTATGAAGATTATTTAAGAGAAAACACAGACAAAAAGTTCTGGCTCGTCAATACAAACCGGCTGATCAAATTTTATCCGGGTGTTGACGGCGTGAAAACGGGTTTTACAGGCGAAGCAAAGTATTGTTTAACCGCCACCGCTAAAAAAGGAAATATGAGGGTCATCGCAGTCGTTTTCGGAGCCAGCACTCCGAAAGAAAGAAATGCCCAAGTGACAAAAATGCTTGATTATGCCTTCAGCCAGTTCAAAACACACCCGCTGTATAAACGGAATCAAATCATCGGAACGGTAAAAGTGAAAAAAGGAAAACAGAAATTGATCAAGCTGACCACATCTGAACCGATTTCCCTCCTAGCCAAAAAGGGAGAGAACATGGACAAAGTAAAAAAAGAAGTGAAAATCAACAGCAATATAACGGCCCCGGTTAAAAAAGGGGAGGTGCTAGGCAGCCTCGTGCTGAAAAAAGACGGAAAAGTGCTCGTTGAAAGCCCGGTTACGGCAAAAGACGACATGGAAAAAGCGGGTTTTCTCACTTTTCTGAAGCGGACGATGGGAGATTGGACAAAATTTAAATAATCGTGGCGAACGGTCACTAGTTTTGTCATAGTGAAGGAATTGCTTTCCCGAAAATCGAAACACTCATTATCCGATCATATCAAGGAGGAATGAGCATGAGCCTTGGAATTGACTTGCATGTCAAAGAATCCGTGCTTTGTATTCGATTAACTGGTGAACTCGATCACCATACGGCAGAATCATTAAAACAAAAGGTTGCTGAATCGCTGGAGGCTGACGGCATCCGTCACATCGTGCTGAACCTTGAAGATCTTTCCTTCATGGACAGCTCCGGCCTCGGCGTGATTTTAGGACGTTATAAACAAATTAAACAGCTCGGCGGAGAAATGGTCGTGTGCGCGATTTCGCCTGCGGTGAGACGTCTGTTTGACATGTCGGGCCTGTTTAAAATCATCAGGTTCGAACAATCAGAACAAAAAGCGCTTTTAACGCTGGGGGTGGCATCATGAAAAACGAGATGCATCTTGAATTTTCAGCCCTCAGTCAGAATGAATCGTTTGCGCGTGTAGCGGTTGCTTCTTTTATCGCGCAGCTCGACCCGACGATGGACGAGCTGACAGAAATCAAAACCGTCGTATCAGAAGCGGTAACAAACGCAATCATCCACGGCTATGAAGAAAACTGCGACGGAAAGGTGTACATCTCCGTTACCCTAAAGGATCATGTCGTCTATCTGACCATACGTGACGAAGGCCTCGGGATCACGGATCTTGAGGAAGCGCGCCAGCCGCTCTTTACGACAAAACCCGAGCTTGAGCGCTCCGGAATGGGCTTTACCATTATGGAAAACTTCATGGATGATGTCTCGATTGATTCCTCGCCGGAGATGGGGACGACGATACGCTTAACAAAACACCTATCAAAAAGCAAAGCGCTTTGTAATTAAGGAGATTTGTTATGGATGTGGAGGTTAAGAAAAACAGCAAAAACGCGCAGCTCAAGGACCATGAAGTCAAAGAATTGATCAAAAAGAGCCAAGAGGGCGACCAGCAGGCAAGAGACCTCCTCATAGAAAAAAACATGCGTCTTGTATGGTCCGTCGTGCAAAGGTTCTTAAACAGGGGCTATGAGCCGGACGATCTGTTTCAGATCGGCTGTATCGGGTTGTTAAAATCCGTTGATAAATTCGATTTGTCCTATGATGTCCGTTTTTCAACTTATGCCGTGCCGATGATTATCGGAGAAATCCAGCGCTTCATCCGGGATGACGGAACCGTCAAAGTATCAAGATCTTTAAAAGAGCTCGGCAATAAAATCCGCCGGGCGAAAGATGAACTGTCAAAAACATACGGAAGAGTGCCGACCGTCCAGGAAATCGCTGACCACCTGGAGATTGACGCGGAGGACGTGGTGCTTGCGCAGGAAGCGGTGCGGGCGCCTTCGTCCATTCATGAAACAGTGTATGAAAATGACGGAGACCCGATCACCCTGCTCGATCAGATCGCCGATCATTCAGAAGAGAAATGGTTTGACAAAATCGCTCTCAAGGAAGCGATCAGTGATTTGGAAGAACGGGAAAAGCTCATTGTCTATCTGAGGTATTACAAGGATCAGACGCAGTCGGAAGTAGCCGAACGGCTCGGGATTTCACAAGTTCAGGTATCGAGGCTGGAGAAAAAAATATTGAAGCAGATTAAAGTGCAGATGGATCATACGGAAAGCTGACCTTTTACAGGCCGGCTTTTTTTATTTGCGCCTGAATGGTAATTTATGGTCTTTTGCCGCTGATGAATGAGAACAAAAGTGAACCACATACTACATATATAACCACCCGAAAGATGGTGATGCAAGATGGAAAGACGAATATTTCTCAGACTTCGCCACCGCGTGAAGGCTCATACCGGAGATATCATTACAGTCGGTGACGCCGCCCAGATCGCAGGACAGCAAAAGCTGAAAAAAAAACTGTCGGCACTGCCGCTGTATCAGATCACGAAAAAAGACAAAAATATCGTCGTGCTGGACATCATAAAAGTGCTGAAGGCCATTCATACCGCTTTTCCCGCTCTTGATGTGCAGACCGTCGGCGGCGCTGAAACGATAGTGGAAATCCATTACCAGAAAAAGCAGCTGTCAGCCGTTTTGTTCGTCGGTGTCTGGCTGCTGCTTTTTATCGGTTCATGTCTCGCCATTATGAATTTTCATGAAGATGTCAGCATGAGAGAAGTTCATATCGCCTTATATGAAATCATAACGGGCAGGCGCAATGAGTATCCGTACCTGCTTCAGATTCCGTACAGCATCGGCCTCGGTCTCGGGATGATCGTCTTTTTTAATCACATCTTTAAAAAACGCCTGAATGAAGAGCCAAGCCCGCTGGAGGTCGAGATGTTTAATTATCAGCTTGATCTCGATCATTATGTCGCAATACACGAAAACGAAGAGACGATGAAAGATCTGCATGATCGTTAGCATTCTTTTCGTTATGTTTGTCGGGCTTGGCGGCGGGCTGACCGTGGGAGCGGGCTTTGTGGCTTTTTTAACCGTTATGGGAATCATCCCCCGCCTTATGCAGCTGACAAAAACCATGCGCTTTGTACAGGCCTACGAAGGAGCTGTTATTTCCGGGGCGGTGTTCGGCGGCTGGGAAACCTTAAATATGAATCATTTTTTTTTATCTGAATGGCTTGCCGTTCCGGTCGGACTTCTGGCCGGCATGTTTGTCGGCATGCTGGCCGCGGCGCTTACAGAAGTGCTGAACGTGCTTCCCATTCTTGCCAAACGGATCGGTTTCGGGAGCAAAATCATCATTTTGCTGATGGCTATCGTGTTCGGCAAAATAGCCGGCTCATTATTTCATTGGCTGTATTTTATCCATCATTCATAAGGAGGAACAGACGTGACAAACTTAAAAGAAAATTACAAAACAAAAGTGAAAGACTATCAGCCGAAACCGCCATACGTCTGGAATTGTGTCAAAGCCTTTCTGATCGGCGGTTTGATTTGTCTGATCGGGCAGGCTCTTCAAGACTTTTACATCCATTTTTTTAATTTTAATGAAAAAACAGCGGGAAACCCGACGTCCGCCACTCTTATTTTAATTTCCGCCCTCTTGACCGGATTCGGCATTTATGACAGGCTCGGTCAGTTTGCCGGAGCGGGTTCAGCCGTGCCGGTGACGGGATTTGCAAACAGTATGACAAGCGCGGCTCTGGAACACAGAAGTGAAGGGCTTGTGCTCGGTGTAGCGACAAACATGTTTAAACTGGCGGGAAACGTCATTGTATTCGGCGTCGTGGCGGCCTATATCGTAGGGCTGATACGGTTTGCTTGTGAAAAACTGTTTTCATAGGAGGAGAAAAAATGAAATTGACCGGAAAGCAAACCTGGGTGTTTGAAAACCCGTTATTTATAAATGCGGCGGGAACGGCAGCCGGACCGAAAGAAAAAGACGGCCCGCTCGGCTCGCTGTTTGATAAAACATACGATGAAATGCATTGCAATCAGAAAAACTGGGAAATGGCGGAACGTCAATTAATGGAAGATGCCATCAACTCCGCTTTGCAAAAACAGAATTTGAAAAAGAGCGACATCGATTTGCTACTCGCAGGCGATCTTTTAAATCAAAATGTGACGGCCAATTACGTCGCAAGACATCTGAAAATTCCGTTCCTCTGCCTGTTCGGCGCCTGCTCGACGTCAATGGAAACGGTCGCCGTCGCATCCGCGCTTATTGACGGCGGTTTTGCGAACCGGGCGATTGCAGCGACGAGCAGCCATAATGCGACGGCTGAAAGACAATTCCGTAATCCGACGGAGTATGGCGGGCAAAAACCGGATACCGCCACTTCAACGGTCACGGGGGGCGGGGCGGTCATCATCAGCCAAAACCCTTCTGATATCCGGATTACAAGCGCGACAGTAGGAAAAGTAAGCGACCTCGGAATTACAGACCCGTTTGATATGGGATCAGCCATGGCGCCCGCTGCCGCCGATACAATCAAACAGCACCTGAAGGATTTGAACCGCACGGCGGATGATTACGATCTGATTTTAACGGGAGACCTTTCAGGCGTAGGCTCGCCGATCTTAAAAGATTTGCTTAAGGAAGAAGGCTATCCCGCGGGAACGAAACACGATGACTGCGGTCTTCTCATCTATACGCCGGATCAGCAGGTGTTTGCGGGCGGAAGCGGCTGCGCCTGCTCCGCGCTCGTTACGTACACACATATCTTTAATCAACTGAAATCGGGCTCTCTTAACAGGGTTCTCGTTGTCGCGACAGGAGCGCTTTTAAGTCCGACAATGATTCAGCAGAAGGAAACCATTCCGACCATCGCCCACGGTGTGGTATTTGAGCGAGCGGGAGGTGCATCATAAATGGAATATCTGATGGCTTTTGTTTGCGGAGGAATCATATGCATTATCGGTCAGCTGCTGCTGGACATTTTTAAGCTGACACCCGCCCATGTGATGACAACCTTTGTCGTCATCGGCACCTTATTAGACGGGTTCGGAATTTATGATAAATTTATCGAATTCGCAGGCGCGGGCGCGACGGTTCCCATCGTCAGCTTCGGGCACAGCTTATTGCACGGCGCCATGCATCAGGCTCACGAGCATGGATTTATCGGGATCGCCATGGGGATTTTTGAACTTACTTCCGCCGGTATATCTTCAGCGATTTTATTCGCATTTCTTGTAGCCGTTATTTTTAAACCGAAAGGATAATGCCTGATGACGAAACGGAAGGTCATTCTTGTGACAGACGGGGACGTATACGCCGCCAAAACAATTGAATATGCCGCGGAAAAAGCAGGCGGACGATGTATTTCCCAATCAAAAGGCAATCCGTCAACCAGAACCGGTCCGGAACTCGTTCAGCTGATTAAAGCCGCGCCGCATGACCCGGTGTTTGTCATGTTTGACGATTCCGGCCTGCAAGGGGAAGGGCCGGGCGAAACGGCGCTGAAATATGTCGCCTCACATCAAGACATTGAAGTGCTTGGGGTAATTGCGGTCGCTTCTAAAACCCATCAGGCTGAATGGACAAAAGTCGATGTCTCCATTGACCGTGATGGAGAAGTGACGGAGTTTGGCGTCGATAAAACCGGAATGAGAGAAATGGACGAGCACAGAATGAACGGAGATACGGTGTATTGTCTTGACAAACTGGACGTTCCCCTCATTGTGGGCATCGGCGATATAGGAAAAATGGGAAGAAAAGATGACATATCCAAAGGCTCGCCGATCACGATGAAGGCTGTCGAATTCATTTTAGAAAGGAGCGAATATCATGCCGGAAAAACCGGAAAACATGATAAAGGTATACCGGGATCCTAGAAAAAATGAACAATTTTTTAAAGACCGCGTCGGTATGGGGACGAGCTACGATATCGGAGTCCGCAAAGTTCAAGTATTAGACCGGGAAGTCCAGATTTACTTTGTCAATGGGTTAACCGATACATTGTTTATCATTCATTTAATAGAACAGCTCGTCGATGTCAATAATTATGACGAGAACGCGGATGAAGCGCTTGATGTTGTTGAAAACAGGCTTGTGAACCAGCAGGTCCAAAAAGTCAAAACGCTCGACGAAGCGACGGATCAAGTGCTTTCCGGACTTGTGGCCGTTATCGTAGAAGACGCCGGTTTCGCCTTCGTCGTTGACGTCAGAAATTACCCCGGACGCACACCCGAAGAACCGGATACAGAGAAGGTCGTTCGCGGGGCCAGAGACGGATTTATCGAAAGTATCGTCATTAACACAGCGTTAATCAGAAGAAGGATCAGAGACGAAAGGCTCCGCGTCAAAATTACGAAAGTCGGCGAGCGTTCTAAAACGGATCTTGCCATTGTGTATATAGAGGACATCGCGGATCCGGACCTTGTCAGCATCGTCGAAAACGAAGTGAATGCGATTGACATTGACGGACTGACGATGGCTGATAAAACAGTGGAAGAATTTATCGTCAAACAAGGCTACAACCCGTTTCCGATGGTCAGATACACGGAGCGTCCTGATGTGGCCGCCAATCATATTTTAGAAGGGCACGTCATTATCGTCGTCGATACGTCACCGAGCGTGATCATAACGCCCACAACGATTTTTCACCACGTTCAGCATGCGGAAGAATACAGACAGGCGCCTTCTGTCGGAACATTTTTAAGATGGATCAGGTTTTTCGGTATTATCGCTTCAACTGTTCTGCTTCCGATCTGGTTCCTCTTTGTTCTCGACCCGTCACTTCTGCCTGAAAGATTGGATTTTATCGGCTTAAATAAAAATACGCACATTCCGATCATTCTGCAGATCTTTCTGGCTGATTTGGGGATTGAGTTTCTCAGGATGGCCGCGATCCATACGCCGACCGCTTTATCGACTGCTATGGGCCTGATAGCGGCGGTGCTGATCGGACAAATTGCCATAGCGGTGGGGCTGTTTTCCGCCGAAGTGATTCTGTACGTATCGATCGCCGCCATCGGATCATTTACCACGCCGAGCTATGAACTCAGCCTCGCCAATAAAATGATACGTCTCATCTTAATGGTGCTCGTGGCCATTTTTAAAGTAAAAGGCTTTGTTATCGGCTTTACATTGCTGCTGATTTTAATGGCGGGTATCCGCTCGTTTCATACGCCGTATTTATGGCCGTTTTTACCGTTTAACGGAAAGGCGCTGTGGCAGGTGCTTGTCAGGACGACAGTGCCGGGAGCGAAAGTCAGACCGAGCATTGTTCACCCGAAAGACCGTCAAAGACAGCCAAGCGGTTCATAATCGCATTGAAACCGACAGAAGATTATGATATTGTATGTCTTAACTTATGCGGGACTTGTATAAGGACAGCTCAAAAAAAGCTGTCCTTTTCACCCATATGCGGATCAGAAAGAGGGAATGAGCATTGTTCTTACATGGCACAAGCAGACAAAACAAACTAGGTCATCTGGAAATCGGAGGTGTGGATGCCCTGTATTTAGCGGAGCATTACGGCACGCCTCTTTATGTTTATGACGTGGCTTTAATACGTGAGCGCGCTAAAAGCTTTAAACAGGCATTCATTGACGCGGATTTAAAAGCGCAGGTCGCATACGCGAGCAAGGCGTTTTCCTCTGTTGCAATGATACAGCTTGCTGAGCAGGAGGGGCTCTCACTGGACGTTGTATCCGGCGGAGAGCTGTTTACGGCGGTTTCGGCTGGTTTTCCGGCTGACCGGATTCATTTTCACGGCAATAACAAAAGCAGAGAAGAATTAAAAATGGCGCTCGATCATCAAATCGGCTGCATCGTCGTTGATAATTTTTATGAAATATCCTTACTCGCGGAACTGTGCAGCAAATCAGGGCGCACCATGGATGTGCTTCTGCGGATCACCCCGGGAGTAGAGGCGCATACGCATGATTATATTACGACCGGACAGGAAGATTCCAAATTCGGCTTTGATCTGCATAACGGGCAAATAGAAAAGGCGATAGAGCAAGTGCTGCAGTCAGAACATATCCATCTTCTCGGCGTTCACTGCCACATCGGATCACAAATTTTTGATACGGCGGGGTTTGTGCTGGCCGCAGAAAAAATCTTTGCAAAACTGAGTGAATGGAGAGAATCTTTCGGCTTCGTTTCTGAAGTGCTGAATTTAGGGGGCGGCTTCGGCATCCGCTACACGGAAGAGGATGAACCTCTTCATCCTGCCGTCTACGTTGAAAAAATAATCGAAGCGGTAAAAGAAAACGCAGCGCTGCATGCTTTTGACATTCCGGAAATATGGATTGAACCGGGGCGCTCGCTCGTCGGCGACGCCGGAACGACGCTTTATACCATCGGCTCGCAAAAAGAAGTCCCCGGCACCCGTAAATATGCAGCGGTTGACGGAGGAATGAGCGACAATATCCGTCCTGCGCTTTATCAGGCCAAATATGAAGCCGTTTCGGCAAACAGAATCGGAGAACACCACGACACGACGGTGTCCATCGCAGGTAAGTGCTGTGAAAGCGGAGATATGCTCATCTGGGATATAGATCTTCCGGAAGTGAAAGAAGGCGATCTTCTCGCCGTCTTCTGCACAGGAGCATACGGGTACAGCATGGCTAACAACTACAACCGCATTCCGCGGCCTGCCGTCGTATTTGTGGAAGACGGCGAAGCGCATCTTGTCATTAAAAGGGAAACCTATGAAGACATCGTAAAGCTGGATCTGCCGTTTAAGACGGGGGTCAAACAATAAATAAAAAAAGAGACCGGGACAATGGAGTCCGGTCTCTTTTTTGTCTCAGCTGTTTGAAGAAGCTGATCCGCTGTCTCCTGTAAATACAGACACGATCGCATTCCAAATTGAAGCGAAGAAATCAATGACTTTTTGAATAAAGCTTTTGCCTTCATCGGATTGAATGAACTTTGTGATTTTGTCTTTTGCCTTATCGAGCTGATTGCCGACTTGGCCCCAATCAATCTTGGCATTTTTCATTTTATTAAACAATGAAACTAACTGGTCTTTTTGAGCGTCAGTCAGTGTAATGTTAAGGTTTGATGCCGCATCATCGACTTTTTTCCCGATTCCTTCTTTTGTATCGGGCACACCGTTTTTCGCGAAATCGTCTTTAATGTTTGCGATAAGCGCGGAGGCGTTTTTATCTCCGATTTTTTCCCCGAGATTTGAAGTTGTGACAAGCTCTTGGTTGGCGACCTGTTTTACGTCTTCTGAAATCGCTTTGTCTGATGAAACTTCATACGCTTTAATGATTCCCGTCAATGCGGCGGTTCCTGATACCTCAAACGGCGCCGTCACGTATACTTTTGCATCTTTCACGCCTGCTGTCATCAGGGCGTTTAAGTACATCTCATCCGTAATGGAATCAATATTATGGGTTTGGACGTCAAGTCCGGACCCTTTCTTTTCCACCGTGATGGATGATGAAGAAATGGCTCTTGTGCCGATTTGGGCATTCGATATATATTTTCCCAGATATTCATGTTCTTCTTTATTAGTGACCGTCACCTTTGTCGCGTTATCAGGGACATTTAATTCGTCAAGCACTTTCTGACGGTCTGCGTTTGACAGATCTGCCCCCAGTGTGACGATAACATCTCCGACTGCGGCATCGGCCAGGCTGATTTTCGGTATTGTGCACAATACTGCGGCCGCCGCCAGCAATCCAATCCACATTTTTTTCAAAGCGGTTAACCTCCTTCTTTTCACAAATGCCGTTTTGAAGCGGTTTGTGAGGGACTGCGTGAAGCAGTTCCGTTACATAGACGGCTGTGAAGCTGTTCTGGTTTCATTTTCTTTCTTTGGAAGCGGGGAGATTCGTTTTCCGGCTGAAGGTGTGGTATAATAGCCGCGAAAAGAAGAGCAGACGCATCTTCCTTCAAAAGAATATCAAAAAGAAAGCCGGCTTACAATTGAAATTCATATTGAAGAAGGCTTTGACAAAAAACATATGGAAGTAGGAATGAGAATGAAAACTGGTTACATCGAAATGGAGAACGGCAGCAGAATCGAATTTGAACTTTACCCGAATGAAGCGCCTAATACAGTCGCTAACTTTGAAAACCTGGCGAATACAGGCTTCTACGACGGCGTTATTTTCCACCGCGTGATTCCGGGCTTTGTCAGCCAAGGCGGAGATCCGACTGGGACAGGCATGGGCGGAAGCGGAAAAACGATCAAATGTGAAACAGAAGGCAATCCGCATAAACACGAAGCCGGTTCTTTATCAATGGCGCATGCCGGTAAAGACACGGGTTCAAGCCAATTCTTCATCGTACATGAGCCGCAGCCGCATTTAAACGGCGTTCATACTGTATTCGGAAAAGTGACAAGCGGTTTAGAGCATGCGAAAAACATGTCTAACGGAGACAAAATGAAAGAAGTCCGTGTAGAAGGTTAATGACGGAAAAACCCGCCTTTTGGAGGCGGGTTTTTTTATGTATATGAAAATTCTCATGTGTAAATCATGAAAAAATACATATATGAACTTCCGCGGTCACTCTGGTATAGTGTAAAAGACCGATTACAACAATGAAAAGAGGTAAAAACGTTGGTTCAATTGGCAACCGTTTTATTTGTCATTATCATTATCGCACTTATCTTTTGGTTCAGATTAAAAAAGGGAAACAGGCCGATTAAAGGCGGCGGCTTCGGCATCATTCTCCCGCTTTTGATTATCGCCGTCATTTTTTCATTGAGCATCAGCCAGCTCATGAATATCCCGGGAAAGCCGTTTCATCTTCCCGCTGTTTGGGAGCTCGCCATCGCCGGGCTGTTAGGCGCGGTATTTGGCGCCATCATGCTGTCGCAAACCGCATATGAAATCCGGGAAGACGGCTTTGTGTACTCTAAGCGGAATAAAAACTTTAAATATGTCATTATCGCGATTATTGCGATCCGTATCGTGCTCAGTCAATATTTCAAAAACATTGACGCGACGGAATTTGCCGTTTTAACAATGGAGCTTGCTTTTGTGTATTTGTGCATTTGGCGGATCGGAAGCTTCGTAAAATACCGTAAAATCAGCAGATCCGGCTTATAAAATGAAAAAAATGGATGAGGTGCGGGGCTTATTTGCCCTCTGTGCAGGGATTCATGGTAAAATAAAAACGACCATGGCTAATGGGAGGAAATCACTTGAAATCAGAAAAAGAAAAAACTTCTAAAAAAAGCGCCGTACTTGATTGGGCGAAAGCCATTATCATCGCTGTCGTTCTCGCATTGCTCATCCGCAACTTTTTATTTGCTCCTTATCTCGTTGACGGAAGATCAATGGAACCGACGCTGCATGACCGCGAGAGAATCTTTGTTAATATGACGGTCAAATACATAAGCGACTTCAAACGCGGCCAGATCGTCGTTCTGAACGGAGAAAATGAACACTATGTCAAACGGATTATCGGACTTCCCGGCGACACGGTGCAAATGAAAAACGACCAGCTGTACATCAACGGCAAAAAAGTGTCCGAACCGTATTTAGCGGCAAACAAGAAAAAAGCGAAGCAAGACGGCTATGACCGGCTGACGGAAGACTTCGGCCCGGTGAAAGTGCCGGACGACAAATATTTCGTCATGGGTGATAACCGCAGAGAATCTATGGACAGCCGCAACGGCCTCGGTCTTTTTACGAAAAAACAAATCGCGGGCACATCAAAATTCGTCTTCTTCCCGTTTAACGAAATCCGCAAGACGAAATAAAACGTACGGCAGTTTTCTTTATAAGAAAACTGCTTTTTTTATATAAATTAATCTCCCTACCCACAAAAACAGAACATAAATTCGTATAACTATTTAATAGATAGAAAGTTTTACAGATACATGAAACATCTTCCCTTGACGAAACGTTATATGAATAACTCACGCAGGGAAGAACGGTTTTCTATTCATGAAAAAAAGGAATATGACATAGTAATGAATAGATTGATACGGGCTGGAGGTAGAAAAATGGGAAGTATTAAAACAAAAGCAGCCATTTTACTTGTACTGCTGCTGTTATTGGCGGGCGGTTTTATGGTCATAAACGATATTGAGCTGAAAGACGTGCCGACGGCTATCGGACAAACCCTGTCTCAGGAAAAAGAAGAATATACAGTGAAAACATATAAAATTACGAAAATAGAAGGAACCGAATACCACGGCACGGCAGCAAACGGCACAAAAATCATTTTTAACGGCGACAAGCTGAAGCAGGATCTCTCCGATGTGAAAAAAGGAGATAAGATTAAAGCGTATTTCAGCAAATCAAACCGGATTGACGGCTTATTGAAGGTTGTTAAAGTAAACGAATAAGTAAAGGCGCCTTTTTTGGAAAAAGGGCGCTTTTTATTTTTCTGAAAAATCAGGTGCAAATTCATTGCGCCTGCCGCAAAGGATGTTATAATAGCGGATAAGGACAAAAAAATATTGATTGTATCCTTCGGGGCTGGGTGAAAATCCCGACCGGCGGTAATAAGGCGTTTTGCGCTTTACAGCCCGTGACCCGTATGCATTTGTATACGGTGGATTCAGTGAAAAGCTGAAGCCGACAGTGAAAGTCTGGATGGGAGAAGGATGAGAGAAGCTATGCAAAAAATAATCTTACTGTATAGTCTTATTTCCTATGGATTAAAACTGGCAAAGCCCCGAACTGTGTAAACATTCGGGGCTTTTTTGACGCCAAATTGCGTGGAAGAAGGGAGGGATAACGATGGAAGAATATTATATGAATACGGCAATAGAGCTTGCCAGACGCGGTGAAGGGCAGACGCAGTCCAATCCCCTTGTCGGTGCTGTCGTCGTCAAAAACGGCCAGATCGTCGGAATGGGCGCCCATTTGCAATACGGAGAAGCCCATGCGGAAGTGCACGCGATCAATATGGCAGGCAGTCATGCAAAAGACGCAGATATGTATGTGACGCTGGAGCCTTGCAGCCATTACGGAAAAACACCGCCATGCGCCGAACTGATGATAAAGTCGGGGATAAAAAGGGTATTTGTCGCTATGACGGATCCAAATCCGCTAGTCGCCGGAAAAGGCATCAGAATGCTGGAAGCAGCGGGCATCGAAGTGAAAACCGGAATTCTCAGGCAGCAGGCAGAAGAGCTGAATAAAATGTTTCTTCACTTCATGAGGACCGGACTTCCGTATGTCACCTTGAAAGCGGCCGCAAGCCTTGACGGGAAAACAGCGACTGAAACCGGTGACAGCAAATGGATTACTTCAGAGGCGGCAAGGCTTGATGCCCAGCAATACAGGAAATCGCATCAAAGCATTCTTGTCGGAGCAGGCACAGTCAAAGCCGATAATCCGAGCCTGACCTGCAGGCTGCCCGGTGCGGTCAAGCAGCCGGTCAGAGTCATTCTCGATACAAAGCTGACCATTCCGGAAACGGCAAATGTGGTCACTGACGGCGCCGCGCCGACATGGATATTTACGGCCAAAGACGCTGACGTGCAAAAGAAAGAGCGGCTGACCGCACTCGGAATAAAAGTCTTTTCGCTTGAAACAGACCGCATTCACATTCCTGAGGTGCTCAGCATTCTCGCTGAAAACGGCATAATGTCCGTTTATGTGGAAGGCGGCGCATCCGTACACGGAAGTTTTGTCAAGGAAGGCTGTTTCGAGGAGCTTCATTTCTATTTCGCCCCTAAATTAATCGGAGGAACGCTTGCTCCCAGCTTGATCTCCGGTGAAGGTTTTCAATCAATGAAAGATGTCCCCCATTTACAATTCACACAAATCACCCAAATCGGGCCGGATATAAAACTAACGGCCATACCTAAAGAAGGAAAGGATGGTGACGATGTTTACAGGAATCGTTGAAGAAACAGGCACGATCCAAGCAATCAAAAAGACAGGCCTTTCCATGGCATTAACCATCGCCGCTTCAAAAGTGACAAGCGATGTGAAACTTGGCGACAGCATCGCGGTAAACGGCATCTGCCTGACCGTAACCGGATTTTCTGATAAACAATTTACGGTTGATGTCATGCCGGAAACCGTAAAAGCCACTTCGCTGAACGGTTTGTCAAAAGGCAGCAAAGTCAATCTGGAAAGAGCGATGTCCGCCAATGGACGCTTCGGCGGCCACTTTGTATCCGGGCATGTGGACGGAACGGCGGAAATTACCCGGATTGAGAAAAAAAGCAACGCGGTTTATTACGATCTAAAACTTTCGCCCGAATTGACGAAAACGCTCGTCTTGAAAGGTTCGATTACGGTAGATGGCGTGAGCCTGACAATTTTCGGTTTATCAGACGAAAGCGTGACGGTATCCGTTATTCCGCATACCATTTCAGAAACGATTTTTCAGACGAAAACAGTCGGCTCGACCGTAAATATTGAGTGTGACATGATCGGCAAATACTTATACCGCTTTTTGCACAAAACAGAACAAACGAAAAGCAATCAAACGATCACAGAAGCTTTTTTAAGCGAGAACGGCTTTTAGAAAGGAAGATCAATATGTTTCATCCAATAGAAGAGGCGTTAGATGCGCTGAAAAAAGGTGAAGTCATCATCGTTGTCGATGATGAAGACAGAGAAAACGAAGGAGATTTCGTAGCGCTCGCTGAGCATGCCACACCCGAAGTGGTCAATTTTATGGCGACCCATGGGAGGGGCCTGATCTGCACGCCGCTTTCTGAAGATATTGCCGGCCGGCTGGATCTTCACCCGATGGTCGATCATAATACGGACTCACATGAAACCGCGTTTACGGTCAGCATTGACCACAGACTGACAAAAACAGGCATCAGCGCTCAAGAACGTTCTTTTACGATTCAGGCGCTGTTGAATGAGGAATCTGTGTCTGACGATTTTCAGCGTCCGGGCCACATTTTTCCCTTAATCGCAAAAAAAGGAGGCGTCCTGAAGCGGGCGGGCCACACGGAAGCAGCCGTTGACCTTGCAAAAGCATGCGGCTCTCAAGGAGCGGGCGTCATTTGTGAAATTATGAATGAAGACGGCACAATGGCCAGAGTGCCTGAGTTATCAGAAATCGCCAAACGCCACCGGCTGAAAATGATTACGATAAAAGACTTAATAGAATACCGCTACAACATTACGACACTTGTGAACCGAGAAGTTGACATTACGCTGCCGACTGATTTCGGCACGTTCCGGGTTTACGGATATACAAACGAGGTTGACGGAAAAGAACACCTCGCCTTTGTTATGGGTGATGTCCCGTTTAGCAGCGAACCCGTTCTTGTCAGAGTGCACTCAGAATGCCTGACGGGCGATGTGTTTGCATCCCACCGCTGTGATTGCGGGCCTCAGCTTCATGCCGCGCTTGCGCAAATTGCCGAAGAAGGCCGAGGCGTCTTATTGTATTTGCGTCAGGAAGGAAGAGGAATCGGTTTAATCAATAAGCTGAAAGCGTACCGATTGCAGGAAGAGGGGTATGACACAGTTGAAGCGAACGAAGCGCTCGGCTTTCTGCCTGACCTGCGCAACTACGGGATCGGTGCCCAGATTCTCCGCGATTTGGGGGTTCAGCATATGAAACTTTTAACCAATAACCCCCGGAAAATCGCCGGCCTTGAAGGATACGGACTGAGCATTTCAGAACGGGTGCCGCTTCAAATGGAAGCGGGTGAGCATAACAGGAATTATTTACAAACCAAAATGAACAAACTCGGACACTTGCTTCATTTCTAAAAACAAATCTCACAAAAAAGGATGGATAACATATGAATATCATACAAGGAAACTTAGTAGGAACAGGACTTAAAATCGGAATCGTCGTCGGCAGATTTAATGAATTTATTACGAGCAAGCTGCTAAGCGGAGCGGAAGATACATTGCTTCGCCACGGTGTAGAATCAAATGACATTGACGTTGCTTGGGTGCCGGGAGCGTTTGAAATCCCGTTTGCGGCAAAAAAAATGGCGGAAACGAAAAAATACGATGCGGTTATTACACTCGGCACGGTGATCAGAGGAGCGACAACGCATTATGACTATGTCTGCAACGAAGCGGCAAAAGGCATCGCTCAAGCGGGCGCGGCGACGGGCGTCCCGGTTATCTTCGGTATCGTAACGACTGAAACCATTGAGCAGGCGATCGAACGCGCCGGAACAAAAGCCGGAAATAAGGGAGCGGATTGCGCAGTATCCGCCATTGAAATGGCGAATCTAAACCGTTCATTTGAATAATTTGTTGAAAAGCGTTTAAAACAGCGGCGAAAATGATATAATGTGAGGAAACGGATCGCCTTTATTCATCCGTTTGCTAGGACATGAATGGACATTTTGGATATAGAGGGGTTTTTATGTTAATTCGTTATAAAAAATCGTTTGAAAAGATTGCAATGGGTCTTCTGTCATTTATGCCGAATGAAAAAGATCTCAAGCAGCTTCAGCAGACAATAAAGGACTATGAAACGGATACTGGCCGCCAGCTCTTTCTTTGGAAAGAGGATGAAGATATCGTCGGAGCGATCGGAGTCGAAAAAAAAGACTCAGAGGTTGAAATCCGCCATATCAGCGTGAATCCTTCTCACCGCCATCAAGGAATCGGAAAGCAAATGATGGACGCCTTAAAACGTCTGTTCAAAACGGAGGCACTCGTTCCGAATGAATTAACGCAAAGCTTTTTTGAACGCTGTCAACATCAAAAAGATCAGGATATTTCATATAATAACTGACAAATGCTCCCGGAATCTTCACGGTTTCGGGAGCTGTTTTTATGAGAAAAAGCAGGGCTGTCCGTCAGCCTCTGCTTTTTTTTCTTCTCTCCATTTCCCGTTCGCGTTCCTTAATGACATCCGTCCTGTCCCGCAGGCGGTGTTTATGAATAAGAAAGGTATCTGATACGCCGGCCTGCCCCCATGTATAGCCTTTGCGGCGGCATTCGGCAAGACACGCTTCTTTCAGAGTGTCATCTGTAATCGGCAGCATAACACTTTTGTACGGCCGGCCGGCTTTTATATCGTCTGACAGCGATTCTATCAGCTCTATCAGCTTTGGATGGCTGAGGCCGAGAGAGCTGACAGCCTGTTTTTCAGCTCTCAGAATGCGTAAGCTGTTGGCGATCAGCCGTTTTGCCCCGGCTTCATTTCCCCTCCGCTGGTGATACAGAGCGACGGCTAGCTGAATCAGGCCGACCCAATGAATGCTCCGCTCCTCAGGCGGGCTTTCTTTCCAATATTCCTCTAACAGTTCATGACACTCAAAATAATCTCTTGATGCGTGAAATTCGGCCAAAAAGCCGATATAAGCTTTTGGATACAAGCCGCTTCCTCCTTTTGCTAAAACCAGTGTACCACAGCGTTATGAAAAGGAAAAAAAGAGCGGCTTGGTGTCTGAAACGTGAAGAACTAGCAGATATAAGATGCCCCTACGACAATAAGCAAAATAAACAGAACGACAATTAATGCAAAACCTCCGCCGAAACAAGCTCCGCCCATCTGAAATCAGCCTCCCTTTGTTTCATGTTTACACGGCTATCATATGTGCATCCGCCTTTAAAGGTATAGGCGTATACCTTCTTTTTCAGTATTTTCTAAATAACGAAGCACAATTAGAAAAGTATTGGACGAGAGCATTTCGGTGGATTATACTAAAGGATAGCCAGTTTTTCCGGCAATGAGAGTGATATTGAAAATGGTGAGATAATGGTAGAATATCAAGTGAAAATTGATACGTTTGAAGGCCCATTGGACCTGCTGCTTCATCTGATTAACCGTCTTGAAATCGACATATACGACATACCCGTGGCAACCATTACTGAACAATATTTATTATATGTACATACAATGCAAGTGCTTGAACTTGATGTCGCCAGTGAGTATCTGGTCATGGCGGCGACGCTTCTCAGCATTAAAAGCAGAATGCTGCTTCCGAAACAAGAGGAAGAGCTGTTTGAAGATGAAATGCTTGAAGAGGAAGACCCTCGGGACGAGCTGATTGAAAAGCTGATTGAGTATAGAAAATATAAAACCGCTGCGAATGATTTAAAAGAGCGGGAAGAAGAAAGACAAAAGTCATTTACAAAGCCGCCGAGTGATTTAAGTGAGTATGCAAAAGAAATCAAACAGACGGAGCAGAGGCTGTCGGTGACCGTTTATGACATGATCGGTGCGTTTCAAAAGGTGCTTCAGCGTAAAAAAATCTCGCGGCCGAAAGAAACGACCATTACAAGACAGGAAATACCGATTGAAGACAGAATGAACGAAATCGTAAAAAGCTTAAAGACGGCGGGAAGAAGAATCAACTTTACGGAACTTTTTCCTTCTCGGCAAAAAGACCATCTCGTCGTGACGTTTTTAGCCGTTCTGGAGCTGATGAAAAATCAGCAGATTATCATCGAACAGGAAGAAAACTTTTCAGATATATACATTACGGGGAGTGAATCCATTCATGGCGCTTGATATCGTGAATTGGAAAGCGATTGTGGAGGCCCTGCTGTACGCGGCGGGTGATGAAGGGCTGACCAAAAAGCAATTGGTGACGGTGCTTGAAATAGAAGAAGCGGAACTGGCCGGAATCATGGAAGAAGTGGCCGCCCAGTACAAGGAAGACGGCAGGGGCATTGAGCTGACCGAATATGCGGATACGTATATGCTTGCAACGAAAAAAGAATTCGTGCCTTATTTGAAAAAATTAATCGAGGTGCCGTCAAAGGGACTGTCACAGGCTTCTTTAGAAGTGCTGGCGATCGTTTCATACAAGCAGCCGATCACACGGGCGGAAATTGAAGATATTCGGGGCGTGAAGTCTGAGCGGATTCTGCACAGTCTCGTGTCAAAAGCGCTGCTGTGTGAGGTGGGACGCGCCGACGGTCCCGGCCGGGCGATTTTATACGGCACGACCCCGGTATTTCTTGAACAATTCGGCTTAAAAACACTGGACGAGCTTCCGCCTCTTCCTGAAAATGCGGAAGAAGACGTTCTCCAGGAGGAAGCTGACTTATTCTTTGAAAACTTCAACCAAACTTTTGAGGATATTAAATAATAACGGTTTTTCATCATACGATAATAGGGAAAGGCCATTGATGAATAACGCAAATTGACGAAGTACAAGAGAGGAAGGAAACGGACGGAAATGGGAAATTCGATTGTGAGGGCCCATACTGAAGAAACTGGTGAATTTTTAGCCGAGGTTGTCACGATGGTCAACAGTTATTTAAATCATACGACATTACCGGAAATGCAGGCTTCTGGAAAGGCGGATGAGGCATACTGCCGCGACGTGCTCAGTGTGCTGAGAAGGATGACC
This sequence comes from Bacillus sp. BACIII, assembly GCF_057836745.1. NCBI lineage: Bacteria > Bacillati > Bacillota > Bacilli > Caryophanales > Bacillaceae > Bacillus > Bacillus sp. BACIII. The sequence goes on from NZ_CM174437.1 coordinate 767,365, forward strand.
GTCTTTTGCGAAGGCGCCCAGGAAGCCTGCCGCCGGCTCTTAATGCAGGAGCCGTTTCATGAGACGAGAGCGGAAAAAACGCTGTATAAAGTGTATCATCAGTGCGTGGAAGAATTTTTCATGCCGAAAAAGGATACGTGGTACGAAAACAGCCGCGCCGCTTATACAGGCCAAAGTGCGATTGAATTTTATCAGCATGTGCCCGATTCGCTGCGGAGCCTTCTGCTTTCACTGAGCAGTGAGTTTCTGCGCATGCGTGAAGAATTGGCGCAATATGAAGCATCAGGCTCGAATATGGTATCATCCAGATAAAAAAACTCTCCCAAAGGGAGAGTTTTTTTACGTAAAAGAGATGCAATTGGTATTCATAAGTCATGGACATGCGCATAAACTTGTACAAACCCACAACAAGGACGTGAGCATTCATGCGCTTTCTCAAAAAAGCTGCCGTATTTCTTTTGATTTTTGTTATTTTGTTTTCCATTACAGACGGAAATACGGCACATGCCCAAATACATGTCAGCGCAAAAAGCGCGATTATAATCGACGGTGCATCAGGCAGGGTGTTGTTTGCTAAGGACGAACACCATAAGCGGCGGATCGCGAGCATTACGAAAATCATGACGGCGGTGCTGGCGATTGAATCAGGGAAGATGGAAGAGACTGTGACGGTTTCGCCGAATGCCGTAAAAACGGAAGGCTCGGCCATTTATCTTCAGCCTGGACAGAAAGTAAAACTGAAGGACCTCGTTTACGGGCTTATGCTGAGGTCAGGAAATGACGCCGCTGCGGCCATTGCTGAATATGTCGGCGGAAGTCTTGACGGCTTTGTATTTATGATGAACCACAAAGCCGAGCAAATCGGAATGGAAAATACAAAATTTCAAAACCCGCACGGGCTGGACGATCATGAAAATTTATATTCAACGGCGTATGATATGGCGCTTTTGACTAAATACGCGATGAAGATCAAGGAATACCGGACTGTTTCGGGCACCAAAGTGTATAAAGCGGAAACGATGGACCGGGTATGGAAAAATAAAAACAAGCTTCTGACAGGGCTTTATCGTTACAGTACAGGCGGAAAAACAGGGTACACAAAAATCGCGAAACGGACGCTCGTTTCGACGGCTTCAAAAGACGGCACGGATCTTATCGCAGTCACCATAAATGATCCGGATGACTGGGATGACCATATGAATATGTTTAATTATGTCTTTGAGCACTATAAAACCTATATCGTCGCCAAAAAAGGCGGCATCCCGAAGCTGAAAAAGACGTTTTACGGAAAACACGCTTTTATTTCCCGGGATGTCAAGTATTTGTTAAAAGAGGATGAGATCGATGATGTGAAAATCAGCACAACCTTAATAAAACCGAAAAAAGCCTGGAAAAAGGATGCTTCTCTCATTCCTGATGTCGTCGGCCGGATGACTGTTATGCATGATGGGAAAGTGATCGCCAAGGTCCCCGTCTATTATGAAAACGAGCACCTTAAAAAACCGAAAAAGCATTTCATTGAAACGTTTACGAGCCTGTTTATGAGCGCGGCGGGCGGTTCAGCATGGTCAATTTAATCTGGGTCTGTCTGACGGTAATCGGACTGGTCTTTGCGATGTTTAACGGAACCTTGCAGGATGTGAATGAAGCAGTTTTTAAAGGAGCGAAAGAAGCGGTTACGATCTCGTTCGGATTAATGAGCGTCCTCGTGTTCTGGCTCGGCCTGATGAAAATAGCTGAGCAGTCCGGCCTTTTGGATATATTCAGCAAAATGTGCCGTCCGTTTATTTCTAAGCTGTTTCCTGATATCCCCCCTGATCATCCGGCAATGGGGTATATCTTATCAAATCTCATGGCAAACTTTTTCGGATTGGGAAACGCGGCGACGCCCCTCGGCATTAAAGCCATGGAGCAGATGAAAAAGCTGAACGGAGGCAAGTCTGAGGCCAGCCGTTCCATGATTACCTTTTTGGCGGTAAATACTTCAAGCATTACCTTGATACCGACAACCGTCATTGCCGTCCGCATGGCTTATTCGGCGAAATCACCGACCGATATCGTCGGACCGACCATCTTAGCGACTTTAATTTCGGGTATCGGCGCGATTTTCATTGACCGCTACTTCTGGTACCGCCGCAAAAGAAAAGGGAGGTAAGCGAATGGAAATGGTGAATTGGCTGTCTTTAGCCATGATTCCGATTATTATCGCCGGTATATTAATATACGGCACGATCAAAAAAGTGCCGACTTATGAATCATTCGTTGAAGGCGGAAAAGAAGGAATTGAGATTGCGTTTTCCATCATTCCGTATTTGGTCGGGATGCTTGTGGCGATAACCGTATTCCGGGCCTCGGGCGCGCTTGATTTTGTCATGGGGCTGTGCAAGCCTTTCTTTACGGCGCTCGGCATTCCCGCAGAGGTCGTGCCGCTTGCTCTGATCCGTCCGATTTCGGGTACGGCGGCGCTCGGCATGACGACGGATTTGATCGCCGTGTACGGGCCTGATTCATTTATCGGCAGACTGGCCTCGGTCATGCAAGGATCGACTGACACGACGCTGTATGTCCTGACTGTGTATTTTGGGGCGGTCGGCATCAAAAAAATGGGGGATGCTTTAAAGGTTGGTCTTCTTGCTGATTTGATCGGGGTGGTTGCATCAATCATCATAGTTACGTTATTATTTGGAAGCGCCTGATTGAGGCGCTTTTTATATATCAGAATAATGCTCCTTGAAAAAGCTTGTTTGTTCAAGGGGAAAAAAGTAAGATTATACTTGAGGTGAACGACATGGAAAGACTGCAAAAAGTTATTGCTCATGCCGGCGTGGCATCACGCAGAAAGGCAGAAGAGCTGATAAAAGAAGGAAAAGTAAAGGTGAATGGAAAAGTAATAACAGAGCTCGGCGTAAAAGTGACCGGTTCTGATCAGATTGAAGTAAACGGATTAAAGGTGGAGCGGGAAGAACCCGTGTACTTTCTGCTTTATAAACCGAGAGGAGTGATCTCAGCTTCTGATGACGATAAAGGGCGGAAAGTGGTAACCGACTTTTTCAAAGAAGTGCCGCAGCGTATTTATCCGATCGGCAGACTTGATTATGATACGAGCGGTCTTTTATTACTGACAAATGACGGCGAGTTTGCCAACAAACTCATGCACCCGAAATACGAAATTGATAAGACGTACGTCGCCAAAGTAAAGGGGATTCCTTCCAAGGAACTTCTGCGGAAGCTTGAGCGCGGCATTCAGCTTGAAGAAGGCAAGACAGCGCCGGCCAGAGCGAAAATGCTTTCTCTGGACAAAAGAAAGCAGACGAGCATTATTCAGCTGACAATTCATGAAGGACGGAACAGACAGGTCCGCCGCATGTTTGAGGCGATCGGTCATGACGTGCTGAAGCTCAAACGTGAAGAATACGCCTTTTTAGATTTAAGAGGCCTTCACACAGGAGACGCAAGAGAATTGACGCCGCATGAGGTGAAAAGGCTGCGGGCTTTAGCTGAACACGGCAAAAACGCTTTCTAATTTTCACATAACCTTCAAAAATTACAAAACGCGAAGATGATATAATTGAATGGATTTGCAGGCAGGGGAGGGGAGCAGTGTACAATGAACAAAAAACGGCGGCGTTTATTCATTCGGACCGGCATCCTTCTCATCTTACTCTGCGCGCTCGGATATACGGTCTATAATGCTGTTTACTCAAACGGCGAGCGTATATCTGAGGGGTCCAAAGCCCCGAATTTCGCGCTGAAAGATACAGAGGGCAGACTCATAGAACTGAGTCAGTTAAAAGGAAAAGGTGTTTTTCTGAATTTCTGGGGAACGTGGTGCGAGCCGTGCAAGCAGGAATTTCCCTATATGGAGAATCAATACAAGCATTTTAAAGACCTCGGTGTCGAGGTGATTGCGGTAAATGTCGGCGAATCAAAAATTGCAGTACATAATTTTATGAAAACATACGGCGTCAATTTCCCTGTTGCGCTTGATACTGACCGGCAAGTGCTGGACGCGTACGGCGTATCGCCTATCCCGACGACATTTTTGATCAATCCCGACGGAAAAGTCGTGAAAGTGGTGACCGGCACGATGACAGAACGCATGGTTCATGACTATATGAATTTAATTAAGCCGGAGGCGTCTTCATGAAAAAGGTCAAATGTGAATGCGGACACGTGAATCCAGCCGGGACGGTATTGTGCGAGTCATGCGGAAAGCCGCTTGATGATCAAAAGTCGCCGCTTGCCGATATGCGGTACGACGGCAGCGCAAGACGTTCGCAAACATATAACAAAACAATTGTAGATAAGGTATGGAATTTCTTTTCTTCCGTTAAAGTCGGAATATGGCTGATCGTCATTACTCTGGCGGCGTCGGCATTCGGCACGGTTTTTCCGCAGGAAGCTTATCTGCCGCCGGGCGCTCAGCCGGATACATACTATGAACAGCAGTACGGCACAATCGGCCAATTGTATTATCTGCTGGGGTTTCATCACCTGTACGGCTCATGGTGGTATATGCTTTTGATCGCATCAATCGGCGTATCACTTGTCATCTGCAGCCTGGATCGGGTGATTCCGTTGTACAGGGCGCTGAAAAACCAAGGCGTTCAGCGGAATTCGGTCTTTTTAAGGCGGCAGCGTCTATACAGCCGGACAGAAACTGAGCTGAGCGGAGATACGGCTGATGGCATCAGAACACGATTGAAAAAAAAGCATTATAGAGTGCGGGAACAAGAGGGAAGTATTCTCGCAGAAAAGGGCCGTTTTTCAAGGTGGGGCCCCTACGTTAATCATATCGGCCTGATCATTTTTCTGATTGGGGCCATGCTGAGATTCGTTCCGGGGATGTACGTCGATGAAACGCTCTGGGTCCGTGAAGGCGAAACCGCCCAGATTCCCGGCACCGACGGCCAATATTACTTAAAAAACAACCGGTTCACCATGGAGACGTATAATAAAAACACTGAGAAAAAAGTATTCGCCGATGCCATTGACAGAGCCGGAAACGGCAAAGTCGCAAAATCCTTCACAACGGATGCGGTTTTGTACAAGAGGGAGGGCGACATCGTATTCGGTGAAAAGCCAAAGCTTAAAAGAGTCAAAGAAAACGATATCCGCGTCAATGAACCGCTGCGGTTTGACTCCTATTCTGTGTATCAGGTGGACTATAAAGAAAACCAGCTCGATCAGATGGTATTCCAGCTGATCGACCAAAAAACAAAACGGTCATTCGGCAAACTGAAGATCAATCTTCTTGATCCCGACACGGACTATGATCTTGGTAACGGTTACAAAGTGCAGATCGCCAGTTATCTTCCCGATTTTTATTTTAATAAGGACGGAGAACCGAGCACGAAAACAAAGGTCCCAAACAATCCGGCTTTCGTCTTTAAAGTCACGGCTCCTGACAAGCCGAAAGGGGAGAAAAGCTTTGTTGCGATTCAGCAGACTGTTGAAGGTTCCGCAAATAACAAGTACAAATTAAAATTCGACCATGTGGAAACGAAAAACATTACAGGCCTCACCGTCAGAAAAGATTTAACCTTATGGGTGCTTGCCGTCGGCGGCGCGATCTTTATGATCGGCGTCATTCAAGGGATGTACTGGCAGCATAGAAGGATCTGGATCAAAACCGGTGACAGCGAAGTGCTTGTGGCAGGACATACGAACAAAAACTGGTTCGGTTTAAAAAAGGATATCGGATATGTTCTTAGCGGGACGGAGATTAAAGAACCGGCCGATCAAAAAGAACTGGTCAAAAATCAGGCCTAATGAAAAAGGAGTGGTGTCATGGCGGAGCTGAGCGCAAATTTTCTTTATGCTGCCTTTTTGATTTATTTAATTGCCGTCCCGGTTTTCGGCGGCGCCATCCGGGGAACAAAAGGCGCAAAGGACGGGAAGGGCCGCTGGTCGGCTATCGGAATCACGTTAACCATTGTCGGATTTCTATGCCATCTCGCCTACTTCATTGCGAGATGGTCGGCAAGCGGGCATGCGCCTGTCAGCAATATGTTTGAATTTACAACGTCATTCGGCATGATGCTTGTTCTCGCTTTTATTATTATTTACTTTATTTACAGACTGCCGTCTTTAGGCATGTTCACATTGTCTGTCGCGCTTTTGCTGATCGCGTACGCAAGCATGTTTCCCGCTGATATTACGCCGCTTATTCCGTCATTGCAGAGCAATTGGCTGTACATTCACGTCACGACGGCGGCGCTCGGGCAGGCAATTCTTGCGATCAGCTTTGTAGCCGGTGTCATTTTCCTGTTAAAGCATGTCGACCAGTCCAGACCGGGCAAAAAAACGTTCTGGCTCGAGGTCATCATGTTTATTATTGTGACGACGGTGGCATTTATCGCTGCGACGTCGGCATTCCGGCTGGCGGACTATAAAGCCGAATTTAATTGGGTGGATAAAAAAGACGCCAAAAGCGTCATGATATATGATATGCCTGCGCTTGTCGGCCCGCATGAGGGAGAACTGCTTACAGAAGGCGCGATGAAGCCGTTTATTGAGCTGCCGGCTATTTTTTCAGGCAGAAAGGTCAATACGGTGATCTGGTCGTTTGGCGCGGGTCTCGTCTTATACGGCGCCCTCAGACTGATATTCAGAAAGAGAATCAGTGCTCTTTTAAGCCCGCTCGTCAAAAATGTGAATCTGGACTTGGTAGATGAAGTCGGCTACCGCGCGGTTTCTATCGGCTTTCCGGTATTTACGCTCGGCGCGCTTGTGTTTGCGATGATCTGGGCTCAGCTTGCATGGACGCGTTTTTGGGGCTGGGACCCGAAAGAAGTATGGGCGCTGATCACCTTTTTATTTTACGCAGCGTACTTGCACTTGCGGCTGTCGAGAGGCTGGCATGGCGAAAAGTCCGCGTGGCTTGCCGTCATCGGTTTCGCCATTATTATGTTTAACTTAATTTTTGTGAATCTCGTGCTTGCCGGACTTCATTCGTACGCATAGAGCCGAAAGCCGATACAGTTCTCAAGCAGCCGTGCAGTTTGTTAAAATGATAGTAACAGAAGGAAAGCAGGGGGAAAACGATGGATCAAACAAATGAAACTAAAATATTAGTAGTAGATGATGAAGCCAGAATTCGACGCCTTTTAAGAATGTACCTTGAACGGGAAAACTATGTGATTGAAGAAGCGGAAAACGGCGATGAGGCCATTAAAATGGGGCTGGCCTCAGATTATGATCTGGTGCTTTTGGATTTAATGATGCCGGGAACGGACGGAATAGAAGTATGCCGGCAGCTCAGAGAAAAAAAAGCAACGCCGATTATCATGCTGACGGCAAAAGGGGAAGAAGCCAACCGCGTCCAGGGGTTTGAAGCAGGCACGGACGATTATATCGTGAAGCCTTTCAGCCCGAGAGAAGTGGTGCTCCGGGTAAAGGCGCTCTTAAGAAGAGCTTCCCAAACATCCTATCTGACAGCCAATACGCCGACAAAAAATGTGCTCGTCTTTTCGCATCTTTCCATCGATCACGATGCTCACAGAGTGACCGCGGACGGCACAGAGGTGAGCCTGACGCCGAAGGAATATGAACTGCTGTACTTTCTGGCAAAAACGCCTGACAAAGTGTATGACAGAGAAAAACTTTTAAAAGAAGTGTGGCAGTATGAATTCTTCGGTGATCTCAGAACGGTTGACACCCATGTCAAACGGCTCCGTGAAAAATTAAATAAAGTATCCCCGGGAGCGGCGAAAAAAATCGTCACCGTATGGGGAGTCGGATACAAATTTGAGGTAGGCGCTGAATGAAGTTTTGGAAAAGCGTAGTAGGAAAGCTTTGGTTTACCATTCTTTCACTCGTATTAATTGTTTTATTTATTTTAACGGTGCTGCTTCTGGAGTTTATAGAAAATTACCACGTAGAAGAAGCAGAAAAAGATTTAACGCAGCTTGCCGATAAAATTGCGGTCATTATAGAAAATCATGAAGACCAGCCGCTTGCCAGATCCATCACGTGGGAGCTGGCGGACAATTTAACGAGTATCGCGATCATTCAGGACGATAAGCATGTCTGGTATTCGCCCAATGACGATAATCATTTATCCTCTATTACATTGGAACAGATCAAACACGACCGGGATCTGCACAAGGCGCTGACAGACCGAAAAAAAGTAAGCAAACGCGCGGTGCCCAACAATGCCGGTTCCGATAACGAACGGCTGATCGTCGGAGTGCCGTATGAAAAAGACGGCAAAAAAGGCATGGTCTTTTTATCTCAGTCGCTGCTTGCCGTCAAAGATACGACGAAACATACGACACGCTATATTTTTCTTGCGGCGGGCATCGCCATTGTCTTGACAACGTTTTTCGCCTTCTTCTTGTCCAGCAGGGTGACGTACCCGCTTCGGAAAATGCGGGAAGGCGCCCAGGATTTGGCGAAAGGAAAGTTTGATACAAAGATTCCGATTCTTACTCAAGATGAAATCGGGGAGCTTGCCATCGCCTTTAATCAGATGGGCCGGCAGCTCAATTTTCATATCAACGCGCTGAATCAGGAAAAAGAACAGCTGTCCAATATTTTAAGCAGTATGGCAGACGGAGTTATCACCATTAATATCGACGGCACCATTTTGGTGACAAACCCGCCGGCTGAACGCTTTCTGCAGGCCTGGTATTATGAGCAGAATATGAATATTAAAGAAGGAGACAATCTTCCGCCTGAGGCGAAAGAGCTTTTCCAAAATGCCGTGAGCACAGAAAAAGAGCAAATGATTGAGATGACGCTTCAAGGAAGGTCATGGGTTTTATTAATGTCGCCTCTTTATGCGGAATCACACGTCCGCGGCGCCGTAGCCGTGCTCCGTGATATGACCGAAGAGCGCAGGCTTGATAAGCTGCGTGAAGATTTCATTGCCAATGTCAGTCACGAACTCAGGACCCCGATTTCTATGCTGCAGGGATACAGCGAAGCAATAGTGGACGACATTGCAAGCACCGAAGAGGAGAAAAAAGAAATCGCACAGATCATTTATGATGAATCTCTTCGCATGGGCCGGCTCGTCAATGATTTGCTGGATTTGGCCAGAATGGAATCCGGACATACGGGCCTGCATTATGAGACGGTGAATCTGCATGAATTTCTGGAGAAGATCTCCCGGAAATTCTCCGGTGTAGCGAAAGAAAAAGAGGTTTCGCTCACAGAAGATATTGCCGTGTCTCAGCCGGAGTGTGTTTTTGACGAAGACAAAATGGAGCAGGTGTTTACCAACCTTATAGATAATGCGCTGCGTCACACAGAGTCAGGCGGAAACGTTCATATCGCGGTTCAGACCGTGAAAGACGGTTTGAAAATCGATATTAAAGATTCCGGCTCGGGAATACCTGAAGAGGACCTGCCTTTTATTTTTGAACGTTTTTATAAAGCGGACAAGGCGAGAACAAGGGGCAGGGCAGGAACCGGACTCGGACTTGCCATCGTAAAAAATATCGTGGAAGCCCACGGCGGCTCAATTGCGGTGCACAGCAGCATTGACAAAGGAACGACATTTACATTTTATATTCCGACAAAAGTGCAGGATGGCGTCTGAAATTGACGAACAATCTTGTTCCATACGAAACACCCGCAGAACATGCGGGTGTTTTTGTTTATTTCTCCTTTAAAAATTTAAGAATATGTTAATATAAATTCCCTTCCAAATTCCAGTTTCTCGTAATATAGTTGTAATGTAACTTTTCAACGCATTTTTACGACAAAAAAGTGAACGGAGGGGCTTCCCATGGAAGAAACCTTTCAGATATTATATGATTCATACCATCAAGATTTATACCAATTTTTATTTTATATGGTGAAAGATAAGACTCAGGCTGAGGATCTGGCGCAGGAAGTGTATATCCGCGTCTTGAATTCTTATCATACTTTTGAAGGAAGAAGCAGTGAAAAAACATGGCTGTTGTCCATCGCGCGCCATGTGGCGATTGACTGGTTCCGCAAGCAGCAGACGATCAGACAGCGTATTATGGGTACGTTTGATTGGGATACACAAGATGTCAGAGATCAGCATTTGCTTCCGGACGAACTCGCCGTACAGCATGAAAATGTCCGGGAAATTTATACTGCGCTTGATCACTGCACTATAGATCAAAGAGCTGTTATTATCCTGAGATTTATTCAGGGATATTCCATTCAGGAAACAGCCGCCGCTCTTGGCTTCTCGGAAAGCAAAGTCAAAACGACCCAACACAGAGGGCTCAAAATACTTCGGAAACAGATGGAGCTTTTGAGGGAGGAGCTAATGGATGATGAAGTCATATTGGAACGAAGAAAGGGTAGAGGAGTTGTTAAGACAACTTCCGGCGGTTAGAGATCATCGTTCACCAGAGGCCATTTACCGGAATGTTGAAACGGGTAGACAGGACAGAAAAAAACCGGTCCGAAGCTGGGTTGGCCCCGCCGCCGCCGGCATCTGCGCATTGTGCATCGCTCTGATTATATCTCCTCACCTGATGACAAAAAACGAATCTGCCGGTGATCTTACAGCTGACAGCGGTCAAGCTGAAAAAGCCAGTCAGTCAGCTGCTGTCAAGCCGGATCAGAAGACGTTTGTCGTTTCTAACGAAAACAAAAACAATTACATTACTTTGGCGTTTGCCGATTCAGATACATCCGCCGTCATTCCGGTCAGTTTTGAAAAAAAGAAGCCTGACGAATCGGTTTCAGAGGCATTCTCTGATGCAGAAAACTTAGAAGTGCCCGAATCTTTCCTCTCTGTTCCTCAGCTTTTGGACGGTGTGCAAGTAACCGCGGTTAAGAAAGATTTGCTTGTGCAGGTAAACGGACGGCTTTCAATCGAATCAGCTGCCGAAGCTGATTTATTGAAAAAGATGCTGGAAGAGACTTTGACCTGGAGTCCTTACGAGCGGATAAAATTGACAAAGATTCAAAACGGAGACGGTCAGGATTTTTTTAAAGCTTCCGGCCTTTCGGCTGAGATGTCCGTACATAAGCAGGCCAACCGGGCGTATTTTTCTTATCGCGACAGTCTGGGACAAGAGTATCTCATTCCGTCTGAACAAACCTATTATTCAGTTTATCAGGCCATTGACGGGATGAAAACAACAGACGGAGACTCACAGACCGCGAGCATTATAGAAGCAGATGCGATTGCATCGGTATCGGAAAGGGAAAGCGGCGAGCAGCTGCGGATCCAGTTGTCCGAAAAACATAAAGTTGAAGATTCGTTGGAAGGCATTTTAATGATTGAAGGGCTTCTGTTAACTGCGAAGGAATTCGGTTATTCTGAGGTGCTGTTCACACATGCGCATACAAAGAAAATCGGCAATTATGATGTGACAAAACCGATCGCTGTGCCCGCCGCGCCTAATCCGCTTCCGAACCATTAAATGTGAAAAACCCAAAACATATGAATGTTTTGGGTTTTTTGTTTGTTACGGAAGGTCAATCAATTTAACTGAGACAATATCCTGAATTGAAGTCAGCTCATTGACGACTTTGTCATCTAAATGTTTATCAAAAGAAAGCATCATAATGGCTTCTCCGCCTTTTTCTTTACGGCCTACCTGCATGGTAGCGATATTGATATCGTTATCGCCGAGGATGCGTCCGACGCGTCCGATTACACCGGTCGTATCCTGATGCTGGATATAAACGAGGTGGCCGGCAGGATTTAAGTCAATATTAAAGCCGTTCAGTTCAACGATTCGTTCACCGAAGTGAGGGATATACGTAGCTGTTAACGTAAAGGTGCTCCGGTCACCGGTCACTTTTACGCTGATGCAGTTATCATATCCTGTTTCATTGGAGGAAATCTTTTCGCTGAAGCTGATTCCGCGTTCTTTTGCTACACCGCCGGCGTTCACTTCATTGACAGTTGAGTCTACACGCGGTTTTAAGAAGCCGGACAGCAGACTTTTTGTAATAAATGATGTTTCAAGTTTCGCGATAGTGCCTTCATATTGAATGGCAACATCCTTGACGGGTTCTTTCATACATTGTGACACGAGACTTCCGATTTTATCGGCAATTTGGTGATAAGGCTGAATTTTTTTGAATTCATCCTTCGTCATCGCAGGCAGATTGATCGCCGACATGACAGGCAGACCTTTAGCAAACTGCAGCACTTCTTCAGAAACCTGCGCCGCGACATTCAGCTGTGCTTCTTTCGTTGATGCGCCTAAGTGAGGTGTGGCGATCACTAACGGATGATCTGGGAGTTTTGACTCAACAGGAGGCTCCACTTCAAACACATCAAGCGCAGCGCCTGCGACATGCCCGCTTTCCAGCGCTTCCAAAAGCGCAGCTTCATCAATAATCCCGCCTCTTGCACAGTTGACCAGGCGGACGCCTTTTTTTGTTTTGGCAATGGTTTCTCTGTTAAGCAGACCTTTTGTTTCCTTTGTTAAAGGCGTGTGAACGGTAATGATATCCGCGCTTTCAAGCACTTCTTCGAATGTCCGGCTGTTCACGCCGATTTTGCCGGCTCTCTCCTCGGTTAAGAACGGATCGAATACATGGACAGTCATACCGAATGCTCTGGCGCGCTGGGCGATTTCGCTTCCGATCCGGCCCAGACCGATAATACCTAAAGTCTTTCCGTAAAGTTCCGCTCCGACAAAAGCCGTCCGGTTCCATTCCCTTGATTTGACTGAAATATTGGCTTGCGGAATGTGTCTCATTAATGAAGAAATCATCGCGAATGTATGCTCTGCCGTTGAAATGGTGTTTCCGTTCGGCGCATTAATCACGATAACTCCATGTTTTGTGGCCTCATCAATGTCGATGTTGTCTACGCCGACACCGGCTCTGCCGACGATTTTTAAAGAAGTCATCTTTTTAAACAATTCTTCGGTTACTTTTGTGGCACTGCGGACTAACAGGGCATCAAAGGTATGTAATTCATCTTCTGCATCCGCGACGTTTTTTTGAACAATTTCTATAAAGTCTGATTCCATCAGCGGCTTTAAGCCGTCATTGCTCATCTTATCTGAGACCAAAACTCGAAACATTGTTAGATTTCCTCCTAGTTTAGCTGACTAAATATCTGATAATTTATCATATTCTTAATTGAGTGTCAATGTGTATTGACGCAGTAAAGGAGAAAAGGAAGCCGATAATTCAGTTAAAATGGGCTTTATCAATATTTTATATAAAATTGAGCAGTTCTCTATACAATTACAATTTGATCATATATAATGTGAATAAATTCATAAGATCAATCTTCGGGGCAGGGTGAAATTCCCTACCGGCGGTGATGAGCGTCATGCTCTAAGCCCGCGAGCTGCTTCGGCGGCAGGATCCGGTGAGATTCCGGAGCCGACAGTATAGTCTGGATGGGAGAAGATGGAGGTTCAGCAGACGTTTTGATGCTTATATCAAACGTTTCTTTGCCAAGCCTTAGTAAGCTCCCGCTTTTTAATAAAAGCGGTTTTTTTATTGAGGTGCAAAAGAACCTTTCCTCTTTTCGAGAGATTTGATCGAAAAGGAGAGAGCATTGTGAAAGTAAAAAAATTAGTTGTCATCAGTATGCTTAGCAGCATTGCGTTTGTGCTTATGCTGTTAAATTTCCCGTTTCCGGGTCTGCCGGATTACTTGAAAATTGATTTCAGTGACGTTCCTGCAATTATTGCCATTTTGGTTTACGGGCCTGCGGCGGGGATTGCGGTTGAAGCGATTAAAAATATTCTGCAGTATATCATTCAAGGAAGCATGGCCGGCGTGCCTGTCGGGCAGGCAGCCAATTTTATCGCGGGGACGCTGTTTATTCTGCCGACGGCGTTTATGTTTAAAAAGCTCAAATCTGCTAAAGGACTTGCAGTGAGCCTGCTGGCCGGAACCGCAGCAATGACCGTGCTGATGAGTATTTTGAACTACATTCTCATCCTGCCTGCGTATACTTGGTTTTTACATTCACCGGCATTGTCAAACAGCCAATTAAAAACGGCGGTTGTGGCAGGAATTCTGCCGTTTAACATTGTAAAAGGCGTTATCATCACCATCGTCTTTACATTCATCTTTACGAAGCTTAAACCTTGGATTGAACAAAAACGCAGCATCCAGACACAATAACCGCTCCAAAGCGTCCGCTCTGTAAAACACAGGCCGGGCGCTTTTTTGATTGTTTGATCACGCAAAAAAATAAGACTCCGGCCGATAACAGCCGGAGTCTTATTCAAGAACTAAAAGCTCCTCTCACGGGGAGGGCTTTTTTATTCGTATTTCAGCGGGTCGCCTTCGAACGGCTCATCCGCAACTTTGATTGAATCAGTAGGGCATCCTTCAAATGCGTCAATCATATCTTCTTCCAGCACTTCCGGAACTTCGACGACACCTTTATTTTCGTCAAGTGTAACGAATGCAATGCCTTCATCATCATAATCATAAATGTCTGGTGCTGCAGCTCCGCAGGCGCCGCATGCAATACACGTATCTTTATCTACGATTGTGTACTTTGCCATGAAAAAAAACCTCCCAGATTGTTCGTGTTGGAACAAATGGTTTACCTTATATATTTTTTAAATATAACACCTATTCCTCTTACTTATTGTAATGATGTTAGTGTCAAATTTCAACAGAAAAATGATTGAGAATGCTTATCACATAAGGGATTCTCTTTAGCACTTCCCCCCAAAAGATGACTTTAAACGTCAAATTTATATGAAAATCTGTTAAAATAAAAAGAACCAAAAAACGAAACTTGTCACAGAAGGAATGTAGGTGTGTTTAGATTGGCGATAAACTACTTTGATACCGTGGTTCTCGACTGTCTGGACAAAATAGACGGCGAACGGACTCCGAGTGCTGTGTTTCATTTATTAAAAGGAAAAAAGTCGTCTCAAACCATTCAGGATGCCGGCTTATTTCAGATTGCTAAATATTTCGGCATGGCTTCTCAGTGTGAACGCGGCGACATTGCGGATTCTATGCATAAACTCGCCGGGGACTCATACATTACAGCCGGAAAAGAAGAGGGAACGTGTAAAGTGACTGCACGCGGCGTTCAAAAGCTCGAACGGGCATTTGCCGAGCGGCCTTGGCCGAAGCATTGTCACGGCGCGAATTATCAAACGCCGGCCGTTACCTTGTGGAAGCGGCTTTCCCTGCTCATTCAAGTCCTGTCAAACAAAGAGCGCCAATGCAGTCAATATATCCCGGTTACAAACGATGTGCAGGCGCTGAGATGGGTCAAACGGTTCATGCGCAAAAACAGAGACGCCAAAGAGCTCTCCGTTCAAATGCATGACGCGCTGTTTCAGCTTCTGCAAGGCGTAAGTGAACGGCAAGCCCTTATTTTTGTCTATTCTTTAACATCTTTCGACAGAATCGGCAAAACGAATAAGCAGCTCGCTTCTCAGCTGAGCGAAGATGAATGGTATGTGTCCGTCCAGTTTTGGGGAGCGGTACATTATGTTATTCAATCGCTTCCGCAATGTGCACATCCGGCTCTAGGCGAGCTGTTGTCCGATTTGCGGGCGGAAAGCGCGCTGACACAGTCTGCCAGAAAAACCTTGGAGCTTTTGGAAAAAGGGTTTCCGATTGAAAGGATCGCCGCGGTCAGAAATTTAAAAACCGCCACCATCGAAGATCATATCGTAGAAATATCACTGCATCAGCCTGCATTTTTTATAGAACAGTACATTTCTGAAGAGGACCAGCGTATGATAACGGCATTTGCAAAACAGCATCAAACGAATAAAATTAAACGGATTCGCGAAGGAATGCAGATGCGCTTCAGCTATTTTCAGATCAGGCTCGCGCTGGCAAAGACGGTGAAACAGCATGACTGAGCTCCATAAAGCTTTATACCGGTATTTTGGTTTGCATTCGTTTAAAAAAGGGCAGGAAGAGATTATGACTAGCGTGCTCCAAAAAAAGGATACGATCGCCATGCTTCCGACCGGCGGGGGAAAATCATTATGCTATCAGCTTCCCGGTTACATAATGGACGGACTCGTGCTGATTATTTCGCCGCTCCTTTCATTAATGGAAGATCAGGTGCAGCAGCTGAAAGCGAAAGGAGAAAAACGGGTTGCGGCATTAAACAGCATGCTGAATGCTGCCGAGCGGCATTTTATTCTCAGCAACATCAGCAGGTACAAATTTCTTTATATGTCCCCTGAAGCCCTCTCGTCACCTTATGTGCTGAACCGTTTGAAAAACGTCCCGGTCAGTTTGTTTGTCATTGATGAGGCTCATTGCATATCAGAATGGGGGCATGATTTCAGGCCTGATTATTCAAAGCTCGGGCCCTTCAGGCAAGCACTCGGCAAGCCGCCTGTATTGGCGCTGACCGCAACAGCGACAAAAGAAACGCTCAGTGATGTGACGGAGGTTCTCGGACTTGAGCATGCAGTGCGCCATCTATATTCTGTCAACCGGCCGAATATTCTTTTGACGGTTGAACATTTGGCTGATAATGCCGAAAAAATTAGCAGGATTATTGAGCTTGCCGAAAAGCTTGAAGGCCCGGGCATCGTGTATTGTCCGACCAGAAAGTGGGCGGAAGAGCTTGCGGCTGAGCTGAACGAAAAAACGGGAAAGCGGACGGATTATTATCATGGAGGGATGGATACAGGCGACAGAATTTTAATCCAGCAGCAATTTATCCATAACCAGCTTGATTGCATTTGCTGCACCAATGCGTTCGGCATGGGTGTGGACAAGTCTGATATCCGCTTTGTCATTCACTTTTATCCTCCCCAAACGGCTGAGGCCTTTATGCAGGAAATCGGCAGAGCGGGACGCGACGGCAGCCCTAGTGTCAGTATTTTGCTGAGAGCGCCTGGCGATACAGAGCTTCAGCAGCAGATTATTCAGACAGAAAGCTTGTCTGATTATGATCTGGAAGGCATTCTGGCCATCATCCGGGACGCCGGTACGAGCGATGAGCGAAAGCTTCGGGACGTTCTTATAAGTAAGGGCGTTCAGGAAACGCAGGCGCGAACGGCCATCCACCTGTATCTGCAGGGAAAAACCACAAAAGAGCAGCTGCAGGAAGAACTGACATATCGCGTGGAAAAGAAGCTGCATAAAATGAACCGCTTTTCGGCGTTATTGGAGCGGAAAGAATGTATAAGAAAAGCGCTGTTGGCTTACTTTGATGAATCGTATGAGCCTGAAGATCAAACAGGACAATGCTGCAGCAGCTGCGGAGTTGATCTGGCCCCGTACGAGCAAAAAGGAGAACGGAAAAACATGGAGCGGTTTGAAGATTGGAAGATGGAATTAGGCCGGATTTTCGGTTTAGAGTCTGCGGGTGAGTTGAGCTGAGACGGCAAAGCGAATTGATCCATCAGCTCTCAGACCGTGAGATTGTCATACAGCTTTATGTTACCCAATTGCTCATATTGGCGGCTTCAGCGGTTATTGGCTTTTTCTTTTTCACTGATGTTCACGATTTTTTAAAGCTTTGGCATATACGTGACGATAAAATCATATGGTACGGTGTAACTCTTGCCGTCCTTGTCATTTTTGCCGATCTGGCGGTGATGAAATGGTGTCCTTCGCATTTATATGATGACGGCGGTATTAATACACTGCTTTTTAAGAACAGGCCGGTTTTGCACATTTTGTTTTTGACGCTTCTCATTTCGTTCAGCGAAGAGATTTTATTCAGAGGCGTCCTGCAGACACATATCGGTTTATGGGCCGCCAGCTTGATTTTCACCGTGCTTCATTTCAGATACTTGGCGAAGTGGCTTCTGTTTATTATGGTTGCGGGCATCAGTCTTTTGCTGGGACTTATTTATGAATGGACCGGCAATTTATTCGTTCCGGTTACAGCGCATTTTATTATTGATGCGGTATTTGCCTGTCAAATCCGTTTTCAATATGTGAGGAGGGGTTTGCATGACGGAAATGTCAAGAGTTGAAAGAAGAAAAGCTCAGCTGCGTGCCGAGCAGCAGGTTGCCGCGGCCGCGGATGAACAAATTGAATATCTTGAAGACAGCCTCCCGACAAGACAATCTGTAAAAGAGGAGCGTAAAAAAAAGGAAGAGCAGGTGAAGGAAAAAACCAAAACAAAAACACCGCTGTTCACTTTCCTGACCGTTCTGTTTATTATTGTGACAATCGGTGTCTTTTTCGGTCTTCTGTATATGACGAACAGCAGCAGATTTGACCCGAAGGATTATGAAGATGTCTTCATAGATCACAGTGAAAGCGCGCCTGCCGTTACTCCGAAAGCGGACGTTCAGAAAGAAACATCCGAAACGGCTCTTTTAAAAGAGCCGGAAAAAAAGTCTGAGGCCAAAGAAAAAAAAGAAACGGCCGCATCTGAAAAAACGAAAAAAAAACCGATTGAAAAAACACCGAAAAAAACGGAAACGGCTTCAGAATAACAGGTGGTGAAGCCGACAGAAACCGAATATGCGGAGGCCAAACAGCAGTCTCCGCCGGCTGTCCGTGAAAAAGCGGTTCCGGCTGCCGGCAGTGATCAAGCCGGAACCGCCCGGCAAAAAGTGCGGACCGTCCAGCATACTGTACAGCCGAAAGAAACGCTTTACCGCATTTCAATGAAATATTATAAAAGCCGGGCGGGCGAAGAAAAAATCCGCAGCTACAACGGGTTAAACGGAAACGACGTGTATACCGGCCAGGTTCTGAACATTCCGCTGTCCGAATAAATACATATTTTCACCGCGGCTTTCATATAGTGTACCAATGAAAACGGACAAGGTGTGAAGCGCATGGATTCTTTATGGAAGCAATTAGACCGATTTGCTGACGGACCGACGAAACAAATGCTTCAGGCACTGGTTAAAAGGAAATTAAAATACGAAAATTATGCCGCGCAATGCCGAAGATGGCAGTGGGCGTCCCTCGTTTGCTTTTCCCTGATGTGCGTACTGCTGATTTTTAAAAGCTTTAATGCCCCCCAAGCTTCTCCGCAGCTGATTCTGCAGGAAATATTAGGCCATACGGTTTATTTGTGCTGGATTATGGCTTCCGCTTTTGCGTATTGCACTTCTTATTATTTTAAAAAAAAGGAAGAAAAAGCTGAGGGAGAATTTCATAAACTGAGATGTGAAATTATCCAAAAAAGCACGGATTTATGGCCTCAGCCGGAAAAATGGCGGGCGAGAGAATCCGTTTTTCACTTGATGAAACATCGGTATGATATCAATCTTTATTTTGAAAGCAAATAAAAAGAGGCGTTTTCCGGAAAGGATAGAAACGTCTTTTTTTGTTTGTCCGTCTAATGTAAGACAATGACAGAATGGAGAGTGCATTTTATGAAGCTTACAGCGGGAATTCTCGGTTCATTGGCAGGAGCGGCTGCAGTTATGGCGGCCGTCATGTACAAAACGGCAAACGGCAGCCATCTGAAAACACATACATTTACGCTTGATAAAATGAAAGGGATGGAGCCGCTCACCATCTTCTTTATATCTGACGTGCACCGCCGTTTAATTGATGAAAAGCTTCTCTGGGAAGCATCGGTCTATAAGCCGGATGCGGTTTTACTCGGCGGTGATTTGGCGGAGGGCGGAGTTCCTTACGCCAGAATTGAAGAAAACATCAAGCGTCTGACGGCTCTTGCGCCTGTCATTTATGTGTGGGGAAATAATGATTACGAGGTCAGCCAGCAAAAATTGCTCTCTCTTTTACGGGCATATAAAGTGATCCCGCTGAGAAATGAATCGGTTCAGTTTGCTTATAAAGGGGAAACCGTTACGATCTGCGGCGTGGATGATATCCGGATGATGATGGATGATTACGAATCTGCGGTCAGACATACGGATGCAAACCAAGTAAATCTCCTGCTTTGCCATAACCCGGAAATCCATGAGCAGATGAATGAGTCTGACGGAATTGATGCCGTGTTCAGCGGCCATACGCACGGCGGCCAAATCCGTTTCGGCCGGTTCGGGCCGTATGAGTTGGGCGGGACGGGCACGGTAAAAAAAGCGCATTACCTGATCAGCAACGGCTACGGCACGACAAAAGTTCCGCTGAGGCTCGGAGCGAAACCGGAGACGCATATCATTACGCTGTGCGGCCCTGATGAGCCGTTTTCCTGAGACAAACCCGGCCGTTCCGATAAAAAACGGCATTCTGCTTGTCTTCCCGCTGTACACGGTGTAAACTGATAACAAATTAAGAACCTATGACTCATTTATTCATATACTGTGTTATATGATTTGTGTGCAAGAAGAGGCAGGAGGGAACATTATGCGGCTTGAGCGTCTGAACTATAATAAGATTAAAATCTTTTTAACCCTCGACGATCTCACTGATCGGGGATTGACAAAAGAAGACCTCTGGAAGGACTCGTTTAAAGTCCACCAGTTATTTAAAGATATGATGAATGAAGCAAATACAGAGCTCGGCTTTGAAGCGAATGGTCCGATCGCGGTGGAAGTATATTCTCTTCAGGCACAAGGCATGGTTGTGATTGTAACGAAAAATCATGACGCGGACGCAGAAGATGACGAATATGACGATGATTATATCGAGATGCAGGTCAAACTTGACGAAAGCCCGGATATTATTTATCAGTTCCATTCGTTTGAAGATATCATTCAGCTTGCCGGGAGCCTTCATCGCATCGGGATTACCGGCGGAACCGTCTACCACTATGAGAACCAATACTATGTAAGTCTTGAAGATCTCGGCTCCCGTTCTGCCGAAGGCGTTGTCTCGGTGCTGGCCGAATACGGGCATCCGGCGACAATCACGATCTACAGGCTCCATGAATACGGAAAACTCATCATGGACGGCAATGCTGTAGAGACCATCCAGAAACATTTTTCATAAAAAAGATGAAACGGCTGCTGTTTTCAGCGGCCGTTTTTTTTTGAGCGAAATTATGGAAAAAATCATTGTCTTTCTCCTATGCACGGAGATATTGAAGGTGTATACTAGTCACTGAAAGGGAGCATGAGAGAAACAGAAGATTTTAGGAGGTTAACTCAAATGGCAGCCGATCGATTCACCGGTCATAATGAAGAAGACAAACATGATGTATTAAAATCAACCCAAACCGTAATACATAAAGCTCTGGAAAAATTGGGGTATCCAGAAGAAGTGTATGAACTGCTGAAAGAGCCGCTCAGGTTATTAACGGTTAAAATTCCGGTTCGGATGGATGACGGGTCTGTGAAAATATTTACAGGCTATCGTGCGCAGCACAATGATTCCGTAGGTCCGACAAAAGGCGGTATTCGTTTTCACCCGAATGTAACTGAAAAAGAGGTGAAAGCACTTTCTATCTGGATGAGTTTAAAATGCGGCATTATTGATCTTCCTTATGGCGGTGGTAAAGGCGGAATTGTTTGTGATCCGAGAAATATGTCATTCAGAGAGCTTGAAAGACTGAGCAGAGGATACGTCAGAGCAATCAGCCAGATTGTCGGACCGACTAAAGACGTCCCGGCGCCTGACGTATTTACAAACTCGCAGATTATGGCTTGGATGATGGATGAATATTCACGAATTGATGAATTTAACTCACCCGGCTTTATTACGGGAAAACCGCTTGTACTCGGCGGATCCCACGGCAGGGAATCAGCTACGGCAAAAGGCGTCACCATCTGCATTAAAGAAGCGGCCAAGAAAAAAGGCCTCGATATTCAGAACGCGCGCGTCGTCGTACAAGGTTTCGGAAACGCGGGCAGCTATCTGGCAAAATTTATGCATGACGCCGGCGCGAAAGTTGTCGGAATTTCTGACGCGTACGGAGGTCTTTACGATCCGGACGGTCTTGATATTGATTATCTGCTTGACCGCAGAGACAGCTTCGGCACAGTGACGAAGCTCTTCAATGACACCATTACGAATCAGGAGCTGCTTGAGCTTGACTGTGATATACTGGTCCCGGCAGCGATCGAAAACCAAATTACAGAAGAAAACGCTGACCGCATCAAAGCGAAAATCGTAGTAGAAGCGGCAAACGGACCGACGACACTGGAAGGAACGAAAATCCTGACAGACAAAGGAACGCTGCTGGTTCCCGATGTTCTGGCGAGTGCCGGCGGTGTAACGGTTTCTTATTTCGAATGGGTTCAAAATAACCAGGGCTTCTACTGGAGTGAAGAAGAAGTCGAAGAAAAACTGGAAAATATGATGGTAAAATCGTTTAATAATATTTATGAAATGTCCCAAAACCGCCGGATTGACATGAGGCTTGCGGCTTATATGGTCGGCGTGCGGAAAATGGCGGAGGCTTCGCGTTTCAGAGGCTGGATATAAACCAATCGTTTGCATAAACAAAAAAAATCTCCTATGATAATATAGGAGATTTTTTATATGAGTGGAAACTTATGATGGAAATGCCAAATCGCAGGAGTTGAAGGACATGACAGAAGAAAAAGCAATTATAATAGGCGGAGGTCCTTGCGGATTATCGGCGGCTATACATCTGAAGCAAATTGGCGTAAACGCCCTTGTGATTGAAAAAGGAAATGTCGTAAACAGCATTTATCACTATCCGACACATCAAACTTTTTTCAGTTCAAGTGAAAAACTGGAGATCGGCGATGTCGCCTTTATAACGGAAAACAGAAAACCGGTCCGAATACAGGCTCTCTCGTATTACAGAGAGGTTGTCAGAAGAAAAGAGCTTCGTGTAAACGCCTTTGAAACGGTGGAGCGAGTGACCAAACAAGAAGACGGCCGTTTTCTTGTCGAAACGTCAAAAGACCGCTATCTCACTCCGTTTTGTATTATCGCGACAGGATATTATGATCATCCGAATTATATGAACATACCGGGTGAAGAGCTTCCTAAGGTATTTCATTACTTTAAAGAAGGCCATCCTTATTTTGATAAGGATGTCGCGGTGATCGGCGGGAAAAACTCAAGTGTAGATGCGGCTTTGGAATTGGTGAAGTCTGGCGCGCGCGTTACGGTGCTCTACAGAGGAAACGAGTACTCCCCGAGCATCAAGCCGTGGATTCTGCCTGAGTTTGAGGCCCTCGTCAGAAACGGAACAATCCGGATGGAATTCGGCGCTTGTCTTGAAGAGGTGACGGAAGATGAGATCATTTTCCGCTCCGGCAGGAATGAGACGGTCAGGCTGAAAAACGATTTCGTATTTGCCATGACAGGATATCATCCCGATCACGGATTTCTTGAAAAAATCGGTGTGCAGATTGATGCAGAATCAGGCCGGCCGTTTTTCCGGGAAGAAACGATGGAAACAAATGTTGATGGTGTTTTTATTGCCGGGGTTATTGCAGCGGGAAATAACGCCAATGAAATTTTTATCGAGAACGGCCGTTTTCACGGCGGCTTGATCGCAAACGAAATTTCAAAACGGCTGGGTGCAGAGAGCATATGATCATTCATATGCTCTTTTTTAGAAATTGGAAGATGTAAAAATATAAACAACATGGTACGATAGATATAGGAATATACAGGAAAGAGGTTGCCTGATGTTTGCAATCATCTCTGCAGGAATTGCTCCCGGCATTGCGCTGTTAAGTTATTTTTATTTAAAAGATCAATATGATAATGAACCCGTACATATGGTGCTGAGGTCTTTTTTTCTCGGAGTTGTACTTGTGTTTCCGACCATGTTCATCCAGTATGTTCTTGAAAAAGAGCATGTAGGGGGAGGAAGCTTTTTCGTTTCGTTTTTGTCTTCGGGCTTCTTGGAAGAGTCGGTGAAATGGTTTGTTCTGATGATCAGTGTGTACCCGCATGCTCATTTTGATGAGCATTATGACGGAATCGTTTACGGGGCAAGTGTGTCATTAGGCTTTGCGACGCTTGAAAATATCCTTTATTTATTCGGCCACGGTGTTGAGCATGCTTTCATAAGGGCGATTCTGCCGGTCTCCTGCCACGCGCTGATCGGGGTGATCATGGGGTTTTATCTTGGAAAAGCCCGCTTTTCGCAGAAAAAAGCCCGTGTGAAGTGGCTAGTGATTTCACTGGTTGTGCCTTCATGTCTGCATGGTTCTTACGATTTTATTCTTACCGCCCTCAATCATTGGGTATATTATATGCTGCCGTTTATGCTGTTTTTATGGTGGTTCGGGCTGAGGAAGGCAAAAAAAGCACGTTCCGTCAATATAATCCAAGTATGAAGAAACCGCGCGCCGCGTGCGGTTTCTTTTTTATGCCTTGACAGGGGATAAGAAGGAAACGTGCATAAAAATAACCTCGTGACAGACAATACGGGTACACTTTAAATTTTGCTGGAGGAGGCTTGAAAAGATGAAGTGTAAAGGAGCGCTTATGGCTTGTCTTATTCTATTTTCATTCGCCGCCGCTATCTTCGATCATGAAACGGCCCATGCGTTTTCAAATCAAGTGATTCAAAGAGGCGCAACGGGTGATGATGTTATAGAATTGCAGGCCCGTCTGCAATATAACGGATTTTATAACGGGAAAATCGATGGTGTTTACGGCTGGACGACATACTGGGCCGTACGGAATTTTCAGGAGAAATTCGGCATGAAGCCGGTTGACGGCCTCGTCGGCGCGAAAACCAAGCAGGTGCTGATTTCAAAATCAAAATACTACCGCGAATATGTAATGGAGCAGATTCAAAAAGGAAATACGTTCACCCATTATGGCAACGTTCCTTTAAAAAACCAAACGAAACCGTCTGCCGGCGCGCAGAAACCTGCTGGAACGAATAAGCCCGCTCAAAAACCGCAAAACAATACAGGCGGTCAGTCAAATCAAAAGCAAAATACGACAGCGGCCAATATGCCGGGCGGTTTCTCAAACAACGACATCAATCTTCTGGCGCAGGCTGTGTACGGGGAAGCGCGCGGTGAGCCGTTTGAAGGACAGGTTGCCATCGCCGCTGTTATTTTAAACCGTATTAAAAGCCCGTTATTTCCGAATACGGTGGCCGGCGTCATTTTCGAACCGCTCGCGTTTACCGCTGTTGCCGACGGCCAAATATATATGCAGCCGAATGAAAGAGCAAAAGAAGCGGTTCTTGATGCGATTAACGGCTGGGACCCTTCTGAAAACGCGCTTTATTATTTCAATCCTGATACGGCGACAAGCAAATGGATTTGGGGACGTCCGCAGATTAAACAGATCGGAAAACACATTTTCTGTGAGTAAAAGTACGAAAAATGAGGTGTTAACATGATTAGAGGAATCATTATCGCTGTTCTCGGTGTCGCGATCGCCGCAACCGGGTATTGGGGATATAAAGAGCATCAGGAAAAAGATGCGGTCCTTCTGCATGCGGAAAATAATTATCAGAGGGCATTTCATGAACTGACGTACCATGTAGATCAGCTTCACGACAAAATCGGGACGACGCTTGCTATGAACAGTAAAAAATCTCTGTCTCCGGCGCTCATTGATGTATGGAGAATAACATCTGAAGCTCATAACAATGTGAGCCAGCTGCCGCTGACTCTCATGCCTTTTAATAAGACGGAGGAGTTTTTATCCAATATAGGAGATTTCAGCTATAAAACATCCGTCCGGGATTTAGATCAAAAACCGCTTGATAAGAAAGAATATACAACACTGAACAGCCTGTACAAACAGGCGGAGAACATTCAAAACCAGCTGCGCAGCGTTCAGCATCTCGTCATGAGCAAAAATCTGCGGTGGATGGATGTTGAGATGGCGCTCGCCTCTGACAAAAAACAAAGCGATAATACGATCGTCGACAGCTTTAAAACAGTCGAAAAAAATGTAGGCGCTTTTTCTGAAGACAGCACCAGTCCTACGTTTACAAGCGCAAACACAGAACGAAAAGGTTTTACGCATCTGAAAGGAAAACAAATTACGGAAAAAGAAGCGGTTAAAATCGCGCAACGGTTTGCGCCTGATCATAATTATTCCATTAAAGTGGTCAAAAGCGGCCGGAAGACGAATCGGGACGTATACAGCATCCGCATGAAAGACGCCGACAGCAAGTCTTTTATCTATATGGATATTACCCAAAAAGGCGGACATCCGGTCTATTTAATTCAAAAGCGGGCCGTGAAGAAACAAAAGATCAGCCTAAATGAAGCATCTAACCGGGCCGTCGCGTTTTTAAAGAAAAACGGTTATGAAACAAAAAATCTCGAAATTGATGAAAGCGCGCAATATAACAACATCGGCGTCTTCTCTTTTATTCCCGTTGAGAAAAACGTCCGTATTTATCCGGAAGCCATCCGGATGAAGGTGGCGCTGGATGACGGTGAAGTTGTCGGCTTCTCCGCGCGTGATTATTTGGCGGCGCACCGCACGAGAACAATTCCGGCTCCGGCTTTATCGGCTGATGAAGCGAAAGCGAAGCTGAATAAAAATGTTGAAGTCCGGGAGACGCGGCAGGCACTGATCACGAATGAACTCGGCCAGGAAGTGCTTTGCTATGAAATGCTCGGGACGATCGGGAAAGACACATATCAAATGTTCATCAATGCGGACGACGGAAAAGAAGAAAAAATAGAAAAATTAAAAAGTGCAGAACCTATATACAAAGACCTATAAAAATAAAGGAGGAAAGGACTAAAAGTCTTTTCCTTTTTTTCATTACATGCTTTAATAAAAGCATAAATAATGAAAGAGTGAAGGCCCATGATAGCTGTCGGAGATTATATTTGGATTGAATACATAGAGAACAATGAGTTCAAAAAAGCGAGGAGCAAAGCAGTCAGTATTGAAAGCGGTGAACTGTACATCTCATATCCCGTCGATCTGGATACGGGACGGACGGTCTTTTTGCACAAAGGGTTGGAGATAACAGCTGAATGTATGGGGAACGGCCAAGTGCCTTATCAATTTAAAACCATAATCAAAGGAAAGAAAAAAGATCCCATCCCGATGATCGGACTGGATATTCCCCCTAAGGAAGAAATGAAGCGGATTCAAAGACGCCGGTACGTCCGTGCAGACGCTGTATTGGATGTAGCCGTCAAAATGGAAGCGGAAAAAAACGCCTTTCAAACAGTTTCTTCTAATATGAGCGCCGGCGGAATTGCAGTTGTGCTGCCTGAACATATTTCCGCGGAACCGGGTGAAAAGCTGTATGTTTCGTTCACTCTCTCCGAAAAGGAAAATCCAGCGGATATAACGGCCGAGGCCGTTACCCAGCGGGTTTTTTATGATGAAAAGGCGGCGAAACGAAAAATGACGCTTGAATTTACAGACATCGACCCCGCGTCTCAGCAGCATATACTCCGATACTGTATGCGCGTGCAGCTGCAGCAGAGAAGAAACCGTCTGCCGGAATAAACTGCAGCGCACTTTTCCATACTAATCCTAATGGAGGTGCGCGTGTATGAAAACATTTGAACGTCTGCTGGTCAAATTGGTCTGCATTCAGCTCGTTATTTTGGGCGCGGTACAGTTTTTGCTTCATTATCAGCCTATTGAACCTTATATTTCGAAAGCTGTGAAATATGAAGGAGTGGATAAAATGGAGAAAAAAGAATGGATTGAAACGGTAAAGCGGTAAATCGTCTCAATTTTTTCGCCCCTTTTCGGACAGTTCATGATACAATCCATAGAGGAGTAAAGAGCAAGGAGAGAGATTATGGACAAGAAATTATCAATTGCAATCGACGGTCCGGCGGCTGCCGGAAAAAGCACCGTTGCTAAAATAGTGGCTGAGAAAAAATCATATGTGTACATTGACACGGGAGCGATGTATCGTGCCATTACATATACGGCGCTCAAGCAAAATGCCGATTTAACGGATGAAGCCGCGCTCACAGAGCTTTTGAAGCGTACGGAAATTGAGCTTGTATCCGCTCCGGAAGGACAAATCGTTCTGGTAAACGGAGAAGATATGACAGAAGAAATCCGAAAAGACGAAGTCAGCAACCAAGTATCAATCGCCGCCAAGCATAAAGGCGTCAGAGAAGAAATGGTGAAAAGACAGCAGCAGCTCGGAGAAAAGGGCGGCGTCGTCATGGACGGACGTGATATCGGAACTCACGTGCTGCCTGATGCGGAAGTGAAGATTTTCCTTTTGGCGTCCGTAGAAGAAAGAGCGAAGCGCCGATATGAAGAGAATAAGAAAAAGGGCTATGACGTGAATTACGAGACGCTCATTGAAGAAATTGCAAGACGCGATAAACTCGATTCAGAGAGGGAAGTTTCCCCGCTGCGCAAAGCGGACGACGCGGTGGAAATCGATACGACGTCACTGAGCATTCCTGAGGTCGCAGGAAAAATTCTGGAGATCGTTGAACAGAAATCACGTTAACATCGGGCGGAGCTCATTTTAATTTTTTTCAAAAGACAAGATGTTATTGCTTGACAAACCAGTCCTTTTATTAGAAGTTAATACTAATAAAACTTTTTATTGATCATTCAAAATCTTTTTTTGGATGATTCTTTAATACATATTCGGCTGAAAAGCGGACATTCACATGTTCAGCTTTCAAACCGTTTTAATTAAGCTGTGTAGGTTTGGACCAAGGAGGTTATTCAAATGACAGAGGAAATGAATCAAATTGATGTTCAAGTGCCAGAGGTTGGAGATGTAGTAAAAGGGATTGTGACAAAGGTAGAGGACAAGCATGTAGATGTCGAAATTATCAATGTCAAACAATCCGGGATCATTCCAATCAGTGAATTATCAAGTCTTCATGTAGAGAAAGCATCGGATGTCGTAAAAGTTGACGACGAGCTTGACCTGAAAGTAACAAAAGTGGAAGACGATGCTTTGATTTTATCTAAACGTGCCGTTGATGCTGACCGCGCTTGGGAAGACCTTGAAAAAAAATTCGAAACAAAAGAAGTGTTTGAAGCTGAAGTGAAAGATGTGGTGAAAGGCGGTCTCGTCGTTGATATCGGCGTTCGCGGCTTTATTCCCGCATCACTTGTCGAAGCTCATTTCGTCGAGGATTTCACTGACTATAAAGGGAAAACTCTCTCTCTTATCGTCGTTGAACTTGACCGTGATAAAAACCGTGTGATTCTTTCACACCGGGCTGTAGTGGAAAAAGAACAGACAGCCAAAAAGCACGATTTTCTCCAAACGCTTGAAGTTGGAAGCGTGCTTGAAGGAAAAGTGCAGCGCCTGACTGATTTCGGCGCGTTTGTCGACATCGGCGGAATCGACGGGCTTGTTCATATTTCGCAGCTGTCTCATTCACACGTCGAAAAACCGTCTGACGTCGTAGAAGAGGGACAGGACGTAAAAGTGAAAGTATTGTCCGTAGACCGCGATAACGAGCGTATTTCTTTATCTATTAAAGAAACGCTGCCGGGACCTTGGAGCCAGATCGGCGAAAAGGTGAAGCAGGGAGATGTGCTTGAAGGAAAAGTGCAGCGCCTTGTAAGCTTCGGCGCCTTTGTGGAAATTCTTCCCGGCGTGGAAGGACTTGTGCACATTTCGCAAATTTCCAATAAACATATCGGAACGCCGCATGAAGTGCTTGAAGAAGGACAGACTGTTAAAGTGAAAGTCCTTGACGTTAACGAAAGCGAAGAACGCATCTCCTTAAGCATGCGTGAGCTTGAAGAAGCGCCGAAAGCCGATCAGGAAGACTTCCGTCAATACCAGGCGAAAGAAGAGCCGAGCACAGGCTTCCAGCTTGGCGATTTAATCGGGGACAAGCTTAATAAATTAAAATAAATTGGTGATAAAACGTGACACGAGCAGAACGCAAAAGAGAACATATAAATCATGCGCTGTCTACCGGTCAAAGCCGGGAAACGGGGTTTGATGATATTACGTTTGTTCATGTCAGCCTGCCAGACCTTGCATTGGAAAAAGTGGATATCTCAACGAAAATCGGCGGACTCACAAGCAGTTCGCCGATTTTTATCAATGCGATGACAGGCGGCGGCGGACAGCTTACATACGAAATTAACAGGTCACTGGCAAGAGCCGCGCACAAATCCGGCATGCCGCTGGCTGTCGGTTCGCAAATGTCGGCACTGAAAGATCCCGCTGAACGATATTCCTACGAAATCGTCAGAAAAGAGAATCCGGACGGGTTAATATTTGCGAATTTAGGCAGCGAGGCGGACGCCGAGCAGGCGAAAAGGGCAGTTGATATGATTGAAGCAGACGCCCTCCAGATTCATTTGAATGTGATTCAGGAGATCGTCATGCCCGAGGGAGACAGAAGCTTTACGGGCGCCCTCAGCCGCATTGAGCGGATTGCCGAAGGAGCGGGAGTGCCCGTTTTTGTCAAAGAAGTCGGCTTCGGCATGAGCAGGGAATCGGCTCGGCGGTTATTTGATGCCGGGGCGGCGGCTGTTGATGCCGGCGGATACGGCGGAACAAATTTCTCTAAAATTGAAAATCTGCGCAGAGAGAAGGCGCTTCAATTTTTTAACACGTGGGGAATTTCTACAGCCGCAAGTTTAGCGGAAATCCGTTCGCTTTCCGCTGATCAATCCGTTATCGCATCCGGAGGGCTGCAAAGTGCGCTGGATGTCGCCAAATCGATTGCTCTCGGCGCATGCTGCGCGGGAATGGCGGGCACTTTCCTGAAAGCTCTCACCTCAAAAGGAGAAGAGGGTCTTTTGAACGAGATGACGGCGCTTTTACAAGAGCTGAAAATGATTATGACCGTCCTTGGGTGTCAAACGGTCGCCCAATTGCAAAAGGCGCCTTTGGTCATAAAAGGTGACACACATCACTGGCTTTCTGAACGGGGAATTGACACATCCCGTTTCAGCAGACGTTAAAAGGCATGCGGACCCGCATGCCTTTTTTGCTTTACGATTTTCTTTTTCGGAATTCCCCGTTTTGCTCGAGGCTTGTCGCTCCTTTATGGTGAATCGAATCGTCGCGGTCCGATTCCACCCGGCGGGAGGCTTTCAGTTTTTTCTCCTGTCTGTCTTTTCCCATCATCATCCGCTCCTTTCAGGATAATTGGTTTAAAAAATGCGTTCCCGCTCCATACTGATCAAAGGAGGAGCGATTTATGGAACCGTTTTATTATTACTGGTCGATGTGGTTTTTATGGATACTTGCGACTTTTATTTTTGCCAAAACGAAAAGCCGTTTTTACGTATCAGTCTTTATTTTGACTAATATGATGGCAAGCATACATCAGATGACCGCTTATTTTACACTGAACGCGGCATATGTCATGTTTTTTGCTGCGGCATTTGTTTACGCGGGGAGCCTCGGCATGCATAAGCGGCTCCGTAATGTCCTGATTCATCTGACGGCTGCTGCAGCGTACGGCTTTATCTTTCTTTTTGCATTATATGATCCCGTTTGGTTTATCATAAAACCTGAGTGGGCGGCTGTCATACTGCTTACCGTTATCGCGGTTTCTGTTGAGGGGCGATTTCCTGAGAGGCTTTGTCTTTTTGTTCTCGGCATGTGCCAGGGAGAGTTATTGTATTCGGCGGTCATTCACAAAATTGCAGGCGCGGCAGCCGTCGGCGGCTATCAATGGCTTTCAGGCTGCTCGGCGGGAGTGATTCTGCTTATCGGGCTGACTACCTATGAACAGCTTGCCGCACGCATCAGCCAAAAAAGCAAAAAGCAGGGCAAAGGGGCCACCAAAATGTCTTGAAAACGGACGGAGACTGTTGTATGAATGCGAAACATTTCGAAGAATACATTGTGATCTCGGTGAAAACTGATATAATAAATGAGTTAAGCCCTTCTGTTTGAAGGGTTCTTTTCATAGCGAAGATGATTTTAATAACCGGTTGAACAATTTTTGTGAAAATGTAAGCGGCTGGATTGAAAGGAAGGGTACTATGGGTAAACCTGTCGTAGCCATTGTCGGAAGACCGAATGTGGGAAAATCCACAATCTTTAACCGGATTGCGGGTGAAAGAATTTCAATAGTAGAAGATACCCCGGGAGTGACGCGGGACCGGATATACAGTTCGGCGGAATGGCTGAATTATGATTTTAACCTGATTGACACGGGCGGAATTGACATCGGAGACGAACCGTTTCTGACACAGATCCGCCAGCAGGCCGAAATCGCCATGGACGAGGCTGATGTGATCATCTTTATGGTGAACGGCCGCGAAGGTGTGACGTCTGCAGATGAAGAAGTGGCAAAAATATTGTACCGGACGAAAAAACCGGTCGTATTAGCCGTTAATAAATTAGATAATACCGAAATGAGAGCGAACATCTATGACTTTTACGCGCTCGGTTTTGGAGAGCCTTATCCGATTTCCGGTACTCACGGTTTGGGATTGGGAGATTTGCTCGATGCTTGTGCCGAGCATTTTAAAAACATTCCCGAAACGAAGTATAATGATGATGTCGTTCAATTCTGCCTGATCGGCCGTCCGAATGTCGGAAAATCCTCTCTTGTCAATGCGATGCTCGGCGAAGAGCGGGTTATCGTGAGCAACGTGGCGGGAACGACGAGAGACGCTGTAGATACGGCATTCACTTATAACCAGCAGGAATTTGTGATTGTTGACACGGCGGGCATGAGAAAAAAGGGAAAAGTATATGAAACAACAGAAAAATACAGCGTGCTTCGGGCATTAAAAGCCATTGACCGCTCAGACGTCGTCGGCGTGGTACTGAACGCTGAAGAAGGCATCCTTGAGCAGGACAAGCGGATCGCCGGATATGCCCATGAAGCAGGAAAAGCCGTCGTCATCGTCGTAAACAAATGGGATGCCGTTGATAAGGACGAACGCACGATGAAAGAATTTGAACAGAATATACGAGAGCATTTCCAATTTCTCGACTATGCGCCGGTACTGTTCATGTCGGCACTGACGACAAAGCGGATTCATACACTCATGCCTGCGATTATTAAAGCGAGTGAAAACCACTCTCTCCGCGTGCAGACAAATGTCTTAAATGACGTCATCATGGATGCGGTCGCCATGAATCCGACTCCGACGCACAATGGCTCCCGTCTGAAAATTTATTATGCGACTCAAGTTGCTGTTAAACCGCCGAGCTTCGTTGTTTTTGTCAACGATCCGGAACTGATGCATTTTTCTTATGAACGCTTTTTAGAAAACCGAATCCGTGATGCTTTCGGATTTGAAGGTACGCCAATTAAAATATTTGCAAGAGCAAGAAAATAAAAAGGTGTGATACAGAGATGAAAAAAGTGGCAATGCTTGGAGCGGGAAGCTGGGGCACTGCACTTTCTTTAGTGCTGGCTGATAACGGACATCAGGTCATGATGTGGGGACACCGAGCCGAATTGATCGATCAAATCAACGGACTGCATGAAAACAAAGATTATCTGCCGGGGGTGGAGCTGTCAAGCTCTATCATCGGCACAGCTGATTTAAGCGAGGCTTTAAAAGGAGCTGACTTCATCATTGTGGCAGTTCCGACAAAAGCCATTCGGGAAGTGCTGAAAAAGGCTCTGCCTTACATCCCGAAACAGTCGATTTTTGTTCATGTCAGCAAAGGAATTGAGCCGGATTCGCTTCTCCGCATTTCTGAATTAATGGAAGAGGAGCTGCCTGAGGAGTACAGAAAAGACATCGTCGTGCTTTCAGGGCCTAGCCACGCTGAGGAAGTCGGATTGAGACACCCGACGACTGTTACATCATCTTCAAAAAATATCGAGGCTGCAGAAGCGGTTCAGGATCTATTTATGAACCAGCATTTCCGTGTCTATACCAATCCGGATATGATCGGTGTTGAAATAGGGGGAGCGTTAAAGAACATCATCGCTCTGGCAGCGGGAATTACAGACGGATTGGGATACGGAGATAACGCAAAAGCGGCCCTGATCACCCGCGGTCTTGCTGAAATCGCCAGACTCGGCACAAAGATGGGCGGAAATCCTCTCACCTTTTCCGGCCTGACTGGCGTAGGCGACTTAATCGTGACGTGTACGAGCGTCCATTCCCGCAATTGGCGCGCCGGCAACCTGCTCGGCAAAGGGTACAAGCTGGAGGCTGTCCTTGACAAGATGGGAATGGTTGTGGAAGGCGTGCGGACGACGAAAGCGGCATATCAGCTTTCTCAAAAATACCAAGTGAAAATGCCGATTACAGAGGCGCTTCACCAAGTGTTATTTAACGGGCAGAAGGTAGAAACAGCCGTAGAATCCTTAATGGCCAGAGTGAAAACCCATGAGATGGAAGACTTGGTCAACACATTCGAAAACCGGGTGAAGTGACAATAACTTGCCGTCTGCATATTCTGAAATGATGAAAGTCCAAAACGCAGAACTCTCCGGCTGAAATCGCTTAAAACATTTGCTGATTTAGGCAGAAGAGGATGCAGACGTACGCATCTACGCATACTATAGCATCGAAGTCCAAGAGAGTGTATCTCAGACGTATAGGTGAATATAGTCAACTTGACTGAAGCAAAGTCCCCCTCTTTGCTTCAGTTTTTTTGTTTTTTCAATAGATGGAAAACCTGTTGATCTTTTCAACATTTGTATATTAAAATGAAATATAACGCTTACAATGATTGGACGGGGGGCACGGACGTGAGTGTGGCATTGATGAAAATGTGGTTTGCGCTTGGTGCTATGGGATTAATGTTTGTTGCGGTGGCCTCTATTTATGTCAGCAGGTACAAAGTGAAAAACAAGCTGATCAAAGCAGCAGTTTCTTCGCTCGCTTATGCCTGCATGGTCATCTCGGGATTGATCGTGTTAATGGTCGTTTTCAGCGGGCCTGTCAATGAATAAGCAAAAAAGGGGGCGCGGCATGCATAAGATAAAAATGGCCGTCATAACGGCATTTGCGGTGCTTCTGCTGTCCGGCTGTCTGTATCCTGAAGCGGAAAAAACCGAAAATAAAGTATCTTACAAGCATCAGCTTCAGCAGGTTCAAGCGGCAGTGGATGAGTTTAAAAAGGCGAACGGCGGACTTCTGCCGATTCAGACAAAAGATATGAAAACACCGATCTATCAAAAATATCCGATAGATTTTAAGCGGCTCGCGCCCAGATATATAGAGGAGCCGCCGGCATCAGCTTTTGAAAGCGGAGGAATGTACCAATACGTGCTTGTCGATGTGGAAAATAAGCCGACCGTGAAGCTGATCGATCTCCAAATGGCGGAGGCAATCCGCGACATGAAGCTGCGTGTTAAAATGTATCAGGAAAAACATACATATCCGCCCTATGAGGACGCCGTTTCAAAAGGGCTGTTCACTTTAAATAAAAAAAAGCTCGGCATGAAAGACACTCCTTCAGTCAAAAGTCCGGTTTCAGGCACGTCTCTTCCGCTTTTAATCGGCGCTGACGGAGAAATCTATGCCGACTATCGCGTCGATCTCGCCCGCTGCCTGAAAGAAAACAAAAAGAAAATCAGACCGGGCGCGGAAATTCAGGATATTTTATGGAAAGAGACGCCTTTCGTCCCGGCCTTTTCAGTCACATACACCGTAAATGAAAAACAGGAACCCGTTTTTTTAGAAAGTAAAACGAAACAGGAATGAACCTTTCTCCCGCGCATACAAATAGGGAGAAAGGTTTTTTTGATTCCGATAGAAAAGATTGCCTGAAAATTTTCTAAAGATGTCATATTGAAATAGGACAACGTCATACACATATAGTGTCCTGTATTTGATTGAAGAATGGTGAATGAAAAATGATAAGGATAGGAAGTCCGGGAGGGGATCACTTGGAAAAGGTCGATATTTTCAAGGATATCGCTGAACGAACAGGAGGCGATATATACTTAGGAGTCGTCGGCGCTGTCCGTACAGGGAAATCTACATTTATTAAAAAATTTATGGAGCTTGTGGTGCTCCCGAATATCAGCAATGAAGCCGACCGAGCGCGGGCGCAGGATGAGCTTCCGCAAAGCGCAGCAGGAAAAACGATTATGACCACAGAACCCAAATTTGTTCCGAATCAAGCCATGTCCGTACATGTGGCGGAAGGGCTTGACGTCAATATCCGTCTTGTGGATTGTGTGGGATACACGGTTCCCGGTGCGAAGGGATATGAAGATGAAAACGGCCCAAGAATGATCAATACACCATGGTACGAAGAACCGATTCCCTTTCATGAAGCGGCGGAGATCGGTACGAGAAAAGTCATCCAGGAACATTCCACAATCGGGGTCGTCATTACGACGGACGGCTCAATCGGTGATATTGCGCGGGGCGATTATGTAGAAGCGGAAGAAAGAGTCATTGACGAGCTGAAGGAAGTCGGCAAACCGTTTATTATGGTCATCAACTCGGTGAAGCCGTACCACCCGGAAACAGAAGCGCTCAGAGCTGAATTAAGCGCGAAATATGATATCCCCGTTCTCGCCATGAGTGTTGAAAGCATGAGGGAAACAGATGTGTTAAGCGTTCTCAGAGAAGCGCTTTACGAGTTCCCTGTGCTGGAAGTGAATGTCAACCTTCCGAGCTGGGTCATGGTGCTGAAAGAAAATCACTGGCTCAGAGAGAGTTACCAGGAATCAGTGAAAGAAACCGTAAAAGATATCAAACGACTGCGCGACGTCGACCGGGTTGTCGGCCACTTCAGTGAATTTGAGTTTATTGAAAGCGCCGGATTGGCCGGAATTGAACTTGGCCAGGGTGTCGCAGAAATTGATTTATACGCGCCGGATCATTTATACGACCAGATTTTAAAAGAAGTAGTGGGCGTCGAAATCCGCGGGAAAGACCACCTGCTTGAATTAATGCAGGACTTCGCCCACGCGAAAAAGGAATATGATCAGGTTTCAGACGCGCTGAAAATGGTGAAACAGACCGGCTACGGCATTGCAGCCCCGGCCTTAACGGATATGAGCCTTGATGAGCCGGAAATCATCAGACAGGGATCAAGATTCGGAGTAAGGCTGAAAGCGGTCGCCCCGTCCATTCATATGATCAAAGTGGATGTGGAAAGTGAATTCGCGCCGATCATCGGGACGGAAAAGCAAAGCGAAGAGCTTGTCCGCTACTTAATGCAGGACTTTGAGGATGATCCGCTTTCGATCTGGAACTCCGATATTTTCGGAAGATCATTGAGCTCGATCGTAAGAGAGGGAATCTCGGCGAAACTGTCGCTTATGCCGGAAAATGCGAGATATAAACTGAAAGAAACGCTTGAGAGAATTATAAACGAAGGTTCAGGCGGCCTGATCGCCATTATTTTGTAAGCTGAAGGACCTCTTCCTGAAACGGGGGGTCTTTTTTTGTCTTTTTAGATACTGGAAATCAATCAAGGATTAGGAGGAAAAAAGCAAAAAAAGGAATATTTGTTCGGTAAAACACGCGAAAACCTTGACGAGCAAGGGATTGGGGCTTTAAAATGCTTGATATGGCTTTTTATATGTGTTACTCTACTTACAGAAAATCTTCACTTTGTTGGACAAACATTCCTCAAAGTGTCTGTTTTCTTTTGAAAAGCCGTTTACTTGTCTGTTCTTCCCTGCTTTGATTTTTTATTAAGACAGGTTTAGAATCAGGCTGAACTGTGAAGAAATGATAATAAACTGCTGAATTGATACCCTTTTGGGAGGAGGTGAAAGGCATGAACAAGACAGAACTAATCAATGCGGTTGCAGAAGCAAGCGAATTGTCTAAAAAAGACGCTACAAAAGCAGTTGATTCTGTTTTTGATACGATTTTAGATGCACTTAAAAATGGTGATAAAATCCAACTGATCGGTTTCGGTAACTTTGAGGTGCGCGAGCGTTCTGCACGTAAAGGACGTAACCCGCAAACAGGTGAAGAGATCGAAATCCCTGCAAGCAAGGTACCTGCTTTCAAACCAGGTAAAGCTCTTAAAGACGCTGTTGCAGGAAAATAATTGTGAATATAGATCGTGTATGCATCTGATACATACACTTTGTTTCTTCACAGAAAAGCCCCTTGATAAAGGGGCTTTTCATATTTAAGCAGCCTCGGTCTCCGGGCAGGACTTTCGTTTTGCTTTTGGCGCGCCAAATGTGCTAGAATCGAAATTAAATGTATTCAATGGTGGAGGACACAGACAATGAAAGAAGTTAATAAAGAACAGATTGAACAGGCAGTTCGCCAGATTTTAGAGGCGATAGGAGAAGACCCGGACCGGGAAGGTCTTTTAGATACACCGAAACGTGTGGCGAAAATGTACGCGGAAGTATTCTCGGGGTTAAATGAAGACCCGAAAGAGCATTTCAAAACCGTTTTCGGCGAGGACCACGAGGAGCTTGTTCTTGTAAAAGATATCGCGTTTCATTCTATGTGTGAACATCATCTTGTTCCTTTTTACGGAAAAGCGCATATTGCCTACATTCCGCGCGGCGGTAAAGTGACAGGCCTGAGTAAATTGGCGCGTGCAGTGGAAGCCGTTTCAAAACGCCCGCAGCTGCAGGAGCGCATTACTTCAACGATTGCAGAAAGCATCGTAGACACCTTAGATCCCCACGGCGTCATGGTTGTCGTTGAAGCTGAGCATATGTGCATGACGATGAGAGGCGTAAGAAAGCCGGGGGCAAAAACGGTAACTTCCGCTGTAAGAGGTATTTTTAAAGATGACGCT
Organism: Bacillus sp. BACIII; assembly: GCF_057836745.1. NCBI lineage: Bacteria > Bacillati > Bacillota > Bacilli > Caryophanales > Bacillaceae > Bacillus > Bacillus sp. BACIII. The sequence goes on from NZ_CM174437.1 coordinate 805,611, forward strand.
GCGGCGCGTTCCGAAGTGTTAGAACATATTAAACGTGCGGATTAATTATGATAGAGGGTGCAGATATGAATTCAAAGCATTCAAGTGATTTTGTCGTCATTAAAGCGGTCGAGGACGGTGTGAACGTCATCGGTTTAACAAGAGGAACGGATACGAAATTCCACCATTCTGAAAAGCTGGACAAAGGTGAAGTGATTATCGCTCAGTTTACAGAGCATACTTCAGCCATCAAAGTGAGAGGCAACGCCCTCATCCAGACCGCTTACGGAGAAATGAACAGCGAAAAAAAATAAGCCGGCTGTTTCCCGCTTTTGCCAAATGCCCGCAAACGGCGGGAGAATACAGCCAATTTCTTTTTTTTATGCTATAATGATACCTGCGTATAATAATGACGAGTAAATCTCATACATATTAGAATAAATGTGAATTTGGGGACAAGGGTGATATTTTTGCAAGACATCTACGGAACTTTAGCGAATTTAAATACGAAATTAAAACAAAAGCTGTCTCATCCTTATTTAGCGAAACATATTTCTGCGCCGAAAATCGATGAGGATAAGCTTCTTCTTTTTCACGCTTTGTTTGAAGAGGCGGACATTAAGAACAACGACAGAGAAAATTACATAGTAACTGCGATGCTTGTCCAAAGCGCCCTTGATACCCACGATGAAGTGACAACAGCCAGAGCGTTAAAGCGAGACGAAAATAAAAACCGGCAGCTCACCGTGCTTGCCGGCGACTATTTCAGCGGACTGTATTATTCGCTTTTATCTGAAATGAAGGATATCTATATGATCCGGACGCTCGCTACGGCAATTAAAGAAATCAATGAGCATAAAATCCGTCTGTACGATCGGTCTGTCAATGACTTGAACCAATTGATCGAAAGCATGGCGATTGTGGAAGCGGCCCTGTTTAACAGAGTGTCAGACCACTTTAATCTTCCGCGCTGGAAAGAGCTGGCGAGTGATTTTTTTGTGTATAAGCGGCTGATGAACGGCAATGCTATATTTCTCGATGTCATCGGCAATATTGTAAAGTCAGGGAAATCAAAGGCTGAAATACTGGAAGAAAGCTTCCGAAAGGCGAAACAAAGCATTGAAACGCTGCTGCCGCTCAATTCACCAATCCAAAATCTAATGCTGAACCGGCTTAAAGCGATCAGCCAAGACAAAACATATCATCAGAAAGTGGAAGAAGGGTAATCAACATGCAGGAGTCAAAAGAACAGCGCGTACACGGCGTGTTTGAAAAAATCTATAAAAATTATGACCAAATGAACTCTGTCATCAGTTTTCAGCAGCATAAAAAATGGCGCGACAAAACGATGCAGATCATGAATGTGCAAGAAGGCGCAAAAGCGCTTGACGTCTGCTGCGGGACGGCTGACTGGACGATTGCCCTCGCAGAAGCTGCCGGAAAAAGCGGCGAAATCAAAGGGCTGGATTTCAGCAAAAATATGCTGAGCATCGGCGAGAAAAAAGTAAAAGAGGGCGGTTACAGCCAAATTGAGCTTTTGCACGGAAACGCAATGGAGCTTCCTTTCGCTGATGATTCTTTTGATTTTGTCACCATCGGCTTCGGACTCCGGAACGTTCCCGACTATCTGACCGTGCTGAAAGAAATGCGGCGCGTCGTCAAACCGGGCGGACAGGTCGTATGCCTGGAAACATCCCAGCCGGAAATGATCGGTTTCAGACAGGCATATTTCCTTTATTTTAAATACATCATGCCTTTCTTCGGAAAAATGTTTGCGAAGAGCTATAAAGAATATTCTTGGCTTCAAGAATCAGCAAGAGAATTTCCCGGTATGAAAGAGCTTGCGCGTCTGTTTGAAGAAGCGGGCCTGACGAATGTCAAATACCATTCGTTTACCGGCGGAGTGGCCGCTACGCATATCGGCTGGAAATGATGAATATACAGATGTTTGGGTGAATGATATGAAATTTAAAATGGCCTATTCTTTTTTAAATGATGATATTGATGTGATCGAAAGGGAGCTTGAGCAGACGGTACGGTCTGACTATCCCTTGCTGAGTGAAGCCGGGCTCCATCTGCTTCAGGCAGGAGGCAAGCGGATCCGCCCTGTTTTCGTATTGCTTTCCGGCATGTTCGGCGACTATGACATTAATAAAATAAAATATGTTGCGGTGACGCTGGAAATGATTCATATGGCGTCCCTCGTGCATGACGACGTCATTGATGACGCCGAGCTGCGGAGAGGAAAACCGACCATTAAAGCCAAATGGGACAACCGCATCGCCATGTATACCGGTGATTATATGCTTGCGGGCTCGCTTGAGATGATGACGAGACTGGATGAGCCGAAAGCCCACCGGATCCTGTCCAAAACCATCGTAGAAGTATGCCTCGGAGAAATTGAACAGATCAAAGATAAATATAATATGGAACAAAACCTCAGAACCTATTTACGCCGCATCAAACGGAAAACGGCGCTTCTTATCGCCGTCAGCTGCCAGCTCGGCGCCATCGCTTCGGGAGCTGATGAAAAGATTCATAAAGCATTATATTGGTTTGGTTATTACGTGGGCATGTCCTACCAGATTATTGATGATATCCTTGATTTCACTTCAACGGAAGAGGAGCTGGGAAAACCGGTCGGAGGAGATCTGCTGCAAGGAAATGTCACTCTGCCCGTTTTGTACGCGCTGCGTCAGCCTGAATTGAAAAATCAGCTGAAATTAATTAACAGCGAAACAACACAGGAGCAGCTCGCACCCATTATTGAAAATATTAAACGCACAGATGCGATTGAAAAATCAATGGCCGTCAGTGATAGATACTTAAAAAAAGCGTTTGAAAAGCTGAATACGCTGCCGAGAGGACGTGCGCGTTCATCCTTGGCCGCCATTGCCAAATATATCGGCAAACGGAAATTTTAAATCCTTTTACGAACAAGATGTGAACATTCTCCGCCCTGGATTGATTAATTGTCAGAAAGATGTTACGATTTCGGTGTGCAACTTGAAAGCCTATACATAATGATGGGGTGGAGAATCTTATGGAAAAAACTTTTATCATGGTAAAACCGGACGGCGTACAGCGCCAGCTGATCGGAGAGATTTTATCGAGATTTGAGCGTAAGGGCTTACAATTGGCAGGAGCCAAGCTGATGCAAGTTTCAGAACAGATGGCTGAAAACCATTATGCTGAACATAAAGGGAAACCGTTTTTCGGTGAGCTTGTGGAATTCATTACATCAGGACCCGTATTTGCAATGGTATGGGAAGGGGAAAATGTAGTAGAGATCACAAGACAGCTGATCGGAAAAACAAACCCGAAAGACGCACTGCCAGGCACGATTCGCGGTGACTACGGCATGTTTGTCGGCAAAAATATCATTCACGGTTCAGACTCCTTAGAAAGCGCTGAACGGGAAATTGACATTTTCTTTAAACAGGAAGAGCTTGTACCGTATCAAAAATTAATGGCCGACTGGGTGTACTAAGCCGTCAGCCTTTCTTTTTCTCTTGTTATGAAAAGGTTTACATATTTTAAGAAAGACAGAGGCTGCGCTGCCCTGTCTTTTCATTTCTCACAAATCAGCCTGCGGGCTGATTTTTTTATTGAAATCGTACAAATTAGAAAGAAAACAGGCTATACTAGGACAAAAGACAGCGAGATTGGGAGAGAAGCAATGGAGCCTTACGACATTTTTATCACCAAGTGGAAGAAAATAACCGGTGTTGATTTATCTTTATACAAAGAAGCACAAATGAAAAGGCGGCTGACGTCCCTTTATGAAAAAAAGGGATTCAAAGATTTTCAGGAATTTGCCGCCGCTTTGGAGAAAGACAAGCTTTTATTAAATGAAACATTGGACAGGATGACAATCAATGTTTCTGAATTTTACCGAAATTATAAACGATGGGAAGTTCTTGAAACCTCAATTCTTCCGTTAATAAAGCATAACAAACCGTTAAAAATATGGAGTGCGGCCTGTTCAACGGGGGAGGAACCCTATACCTTGGCCATGATTCTCAATCAGCAGGCGGGTTTGGCCGGATTTGATATATTGGCGACAGATATTGATGAAAAGGCGCTCGGCAAAGCCAAGCGGGGCATCTATCAGGAGCGGTCCCTGCAAGAGGTGCCGGCTTCCATAAAAAGCCGCTATTTCACCAAGCAGGCTGACAACAGCTATCAAGTAAAACAAGAGATTCAGAAAAACATCCGGTTTAAGCGGCATAACCTGCTTGCCGACAGCTATGAACAGGATTTTGATCTGATCGTCTGCCGCAATGTTTTTATTTATTTTACTGAAAAAGCGAAAGAAGAGCTGTATGTGAAAATGGCGGGCAGCCTGAAAAAGAACGGAATTCTGTTTGTCGGAAGCACAGAACAAATTTTCAGCCCGGAAAAATTCGGCCTTGAAAGCACTGATACATTTTTTTATCAAAAAAGATAGAAGACATTTTATGAAAACTTGTGTTATAGTTTTACTTAAAAGCGTTAATGTGATGAAGGGAGAAGAACGAAATGAGATACTTAACAGCCGGAGAATCACACGGTCCGCAGCTGACGACCATTATAGAAGGTGTGCCTGCGGGGCTTTATATAACTGAGGAAGATATTAATTTTGAGCTTGCCAGACGCCAAAAAGGGCACGGGCGCGGACGGCGCATGCAGATTGAAACGGACAGAGCGAAGATTACGAGCGGCGTGCGGCATGCCCGGACACTCGGTTCACCCATTGCGCTCGTTGTAGAAAATAAAGACTGGACCCACTGGACAAAAATCATGGGTGCCGCACCGATTACAGAAGAAGAAGAAAGTGAAATGAAACGCCAGATTTCAAGACCGAGACCGGGGCACGCGGATTTAAACGGCGCCATTAAGTACAATCACCGCGATATGAGAAATGTGTTAGAACGATCTTCCGCGCGTGAGACAACGGTTCGCGTGGCTGCCGGAGCCGTCGCTAAAAAGATTTTAGCGGAGCTTGGCATTACAGTGGCCGGACATGTTTTGCAAATCGGCGGGGTAAAAGCCGAGAAGACCGACTACACATCCATTGATGATCTCAAGCGGGTAACGGAAGAATCACCGGTCAGATGCTACGATGAAGAAGCAGGCCGTCAAATGATGGCAGCCATTGATGAAGCGAAGGCAAACGGCGACTCAATCGGCGGAATCGTTGAAGTGATTGTCGAAGGCATGCCGGTCGGTGTCGGAAGCTATGTCCATTATGACCGTAAACTGGACAGCAAGCTCGCCGCTGCCGTTCTGTCGATCAATGCTTTTAAAGGTGTCGAGTTCGGCATCGGTTTTGAAGCGGCCGGCAAAAACGGCAGTGATGTTCATGATGAAATCGTGTGGGATGAAGAGAAAGGCTACACACGCGCTACAAATAGGCTCGGAGGATTAGAAGGCGGTATGACGACAGGTATGCCGATTGTCGTCCGCGGCGTTATGAAACCGATCCCGACTTTATATAAGCCGCTGAAAAGCGTTGATATTGAAACGAAAGAGCCGTTTTCAGCGAGCATTGAACGTTCAGACAGCTGCGCGGTTCCAGCGGCAAGCGTCGTGGCTGAAGCGGCAGTGGCCTGGGAAATCGCAAATGCCGTCGTAGAACAATTCGGCCTCGACCAGATCGACCGCATTAAAGAAAATGTTGAAAACATGAAGAAACTATCGAGGGAATTCTAATGAAGGAGCTTGAGGTTCGGACGGCTTCCTCCGCATATCCCGTGTATATCGGTGAAGGCATCAGGAAACAGGCCGCTGCCCTTCTGACTTCACTGAACAGGCCGCTGACAAAAATCCTGCTCGTCATCGACGCTGAAGTCGACCGGCTTTACGGTGATGAGATGTTCCGGCTTCTAAACGAAACATGGCCCGTGAAAAAAGTGATCGTCCCGAGCGGAGAAGAAGCGAAGTCTCTGAAAGAGTATGAACGGATTCAATCGGAAGCGATCGCTTTCCATATGGACCGCTCTTCATGTATGATCGCCTTCGGAGGCGGTGTGACGGGTGATTTGGCCGGCTTTTGCGCAGCGACTTTTATGCGCGGAATTGATTTCATCCAAATGCCGACGACACTGCTTGCCCATGACAGCGCGGTCGGCGGCAAGGTGGCCGTCAATCATAGACTCGGAAAGAATTTAATCGGAGCGTTCTATCAGCCGAAAGCGGTGATTTATGATACGGAGCTTCTGAAAACCCTGCCGGAACAAGAGCTGAGATCGGGTATGGCTGAGGTGATAAAACATGCGTTTATCGCCGACCACGCTTTTTTAGAAAAGCTCCTCACGCTTGATACGTTAAACGGACTGACAAGCGCAGAGCTGAATGAAATGATTTATAAAGGAATCTCAATCAAATCGGCCGTTGTGCGTGAGGACGAAAAGGAAGAGGGGATAAGAGCTTTTCTGAATTTCGGACATACGCTCGGCCACGCCGTTGAGGCGGAATACGGCTACGGCCGAATTACACATGGAGATGCAGTCGCCCTCGGCATGCAGTTTGCCCTTTACGTGAGTGAACAAGTTGCGGGATGCAAGATGAACAGAAAAGAACTCACGCAATGGCTGATTGGGCTCGGCTACCCGGGAAGCATCAGACAAGATATTGAAACACCGGTTCTCTCCGTCCGGATGATGAATGACAAAAAAACGCGCGGAGGCATGACTCAGTTCATCGTATTGAAGGAATTAGGCGAAGCGCAGGACTGTATGCTTTCAAAAGATGAGCTTGAAAATTTGCTGAACAAATGGCGAATGGAGGAAACAGCATGATGATACGCGGCATTCGCGGAGCAACAACGGTGGAACAAGACACCGAACAAGAAATTTTAGAAAAAACACAGCAGCTGCTTGAAAAAATCATTGAACAAAATGGATGCAAGCCGGAAGACGTCGTGCAGATCCTGTTATCCGCCACGCCTGACATCCATTCCGTATTTCCGGCAAAAGCGGTCCGCCGCCTTTCCGGGTGGCAGTACGTCCCGGTAACATGCATGCAGGAAATGGATGTTGCAGGCGCTCTGAAAAAATGTATCCGTGTCCTGATGACGGTTCAGACGGATACGCCTCAAGATGAAATCAAGCATGTCTATTTAGAAAAAGCCGTTGTGTTAAGACCGGATTTATCATTGACAAAAAATACTGACATGTAATACGATAAAAAAAGCTTAGAAATACACAAGAGTGTGTATAAAGCATAGAAGCCAGATGATGAAACAGTTGAGTTTAGAATAGGGTAGCAGAGAATGAGTTTAGCTGAGCTGAGATAAACACGTTTTTATTCTGCCCAAAAGAAGCCTTTCTTTTGGGTTTATTTCATATACGCAAGACCCCTCTCACTCCTCATCTCATTCTCCTTACCGTAAGGAGGAGAATCATGAATTTACAATCGGATATTTCTTTATTTTTAAAGGACAGTCTGACACACCGCACCATTCCAATCGCAGAGACTTTTACGGTCGATACGATCACACCCATTCAGATGGTTGAAAAACTGGACAGAAACATTACGTATTTGCTGGAAAGCAAGGATGAGTCGTCAAGCTGGTCAAGATACTCCTTTATCGGTCTCGATCCTTTTATCACGATTAAAGAGAGTCATCACACATTCACTGCCGCTGATCCGAAAGGGGTTACGCTGTTTGAAGCCGGAGATTTAAAAGCCGTGCTTGACTGGATGAATGAAAGCTTCCGTATTAAAACGCCCGATCTTGATATCCCGTTTTCGGGAGGGGCGGTCGGTTATCTGAGCTATGACATGATTCCTTTAATTGAGCCTTCCGTGCCAAGCCACGCAAAAGAAACAGATTTAGAAAAATGCATGCTGTTTGTCTGCCGGAAAATCATTGCGTACGACCATGAAACGAAACAAGTGCATTTCATTCAATATGCGGCGCTTAACGGCCGGGAGACGGAAGAAGAAAAACGGGCCGTTTTTAAAGAAAATTGCGCTGAGCTTCGCAAGCTTATCGGTATTTTGACAGAACCTAAGGATATGAAAGAGCCGTTTTTTTCCAAAGATACATTTGAAACACCGAGCTTTGTCAATGTGACATCCAATAATACGAAAGAAGAGTTTATGGCCGGCGTTAATAAACTGAAAGAATATATAAAAGCGGGAGATATTTTTCAAGGAGTGCTGTCGCAAAAATTTGAGATCCCGGTATCCAGACATTCCTTTGAGCTGTACAGGGTGCTCCGCATCGTCAACCCTTCACCTTATATGTACTATATTAAACTGCCGGACAGAGACATTGTCGGGAGTTCGCCTGAACGCCTGATCCGTGTGCATGACAGGCATCTGGAAATACATCCGATCGCCGGAACGAGAAAAAGGGGAGCCGGAAAAGAAGAGGACGAACGCCTGAAAAAAGAGCTGATGAATGACGAAAAAGAAAAAGCTGAACATTACATGCTCGTCGATCTGGCGCGCAATGATATCGGCAGAGTCGCGGAGTATGGTTCCGTAACCGTTCCGGAATTCACGAAGATCGTTTCTTTTTCACATGTGATGCACATCATCTCCGTTGTAACCGGCCGTTTAAAACAGGGCGTCCATCCGGTTGATGCGCTGATGTCGGCATTCCCGGCAGGAACACTCTCGGGCGCTCCGAAAATCCGCGCGATGCAGATTTTAAATGAATTAGAACCGACTTCCAGAGAAACTTACGGCGGATGTATCGCTTATATCGGATTTGACGGTTCGATTGATTCGTGTATTACCATCCGCACCATGAGTGTCAAAAACGGTACGGCGTCGGTGCAGGCGGGCGCGGGAATAGTCGCTGATTCCGTCCCGGAAGCCGAATATGAAGAGAGCTGCAACAAAGCAGGGGCGCTGTTAAAAACGATTCAAATCGCAGAAGACATCTTTTCTGGCGGGGAGGAGAAGACGGATGAACAAATTTCTGCAATCGTGCGTTAATGGCGGCACGCTGAAAACCGGAGAAGCCGAAAAGCTGATGGAAATGATGATGAACGGAGACATGTCGCAGTCTGAAATCGGCGGAATCTTATCGGTATTAGCCCACCGCGGCGAAACGGCGGAGGAGCTCGCCGGATTTGTAAAAGTGATGCGGGCCCGTGCGCAGACGGCAGATGGCCTGGAAGAGGTCGTTGATACGTGCGGAACAGGCGGAGACGGGATTTCTACGTTTAACATATCAACGGCAGCAGCGATTACAGCCTCTGCCGCCGGAGCCAAAGTTGCCAAGCACGGAAATCGTTCCGTGTCGTCTAAGAGCGGCAGCGCGGATGTGCTGGAAAAACTGGGTGTTTCCATTCAAGCCACTCCTGACAGTGTTAAGCACAGTATTGAGACGAAGCAAATGGGTTTTTTGTTTGCGCCGCTGTTTCATTCGTCAATGAAGCACGTCGCCGCTGTGAGAAAAGAGCTGGGCTTCCGAACCGTGTTTAACCTGCTTGGCCCGCTCAGCAACCCGCTGCAGGCGAAGCGGCAGGTGATCGGTGTCTATTCATCTGAAAAAGCGCGCCTGATGGCAAGCGCTTTGGAACAATTTGAAGTCAGGCATGTCATGCTTGTGTCGGCGCGTGACGGGTTAGATGAACTTTCCGTCACCGCACCGACCGATGTCATTGAGCTGAAAAACGGTGAACGTCTGGAATATGCGGTATCACCTGAACAATTCGGTTTTAAAGAAGGTTTGCTGAAAGATATTCAAGTGAGCTCAGCGGAAGAAAGCGCGCATCTCATTCAGAATATTTTTGCAAATAAAGCTCCGTCGTCCGCTCTGCACATTACGGCCTTAAATGCGGGAGCGGCCATTTATACGGCGGGTCTCGCAAACGATCTGAAAGAAGGAGCCGAAATCGCTTTAGAAACGATTCAAAACGGAGATGCCAAAAGGCAGCTCGAACGTCTGAAACAGAAAGAGGAAGAATTATATGCTTGATCAAATCATTCAGCAGAAAAAAGAAGAAATCAAATCCATTGTGCTGCCGGAAACCTGTCAAATTGAACGGAGATCTTTTAAGGAAGCGCTCCTGAATCCGAACCGTTTTATCGGGCTGATCGCTGAAGTGAAAAAAGCTTCGCCGTCTAAAGGGCTGATTAAAGAGCATTTTGTTCCGGAAGAGATTGCGGCAGATTATGAAGCAGCCAAAGCCGACGCCCTTTCTGTTCTGACGGATACCCGTTTTTTTCAGGGAAGAAATCACTTTTTGACAGATGTTAAAAAAAGCGTTTCTCTTCCCGTATTAAGAAAGGATTTTATTATTGACTCCCTGCAGGTGGAGGAATCGTACCGGCTCGGTGCTGATGCGATTTTGCTGATCGGTGAAGCGCTGGAACCTTCAAAGCTTCATGAGCTTTACCTGGAAGCACGTGAGAAGGGCATGGACGTTCTCGTGGAAGTCCATGATGAAACCGTGCTTGAACGGATTTTACAGGTGTTTCAGCCGGACATTCTCGGCATTAACAACCGGAACTTAAAAACGTTCCGTACTTCGGTTTCGCAAACGGAAAAAATAGCGCAGCTTGTGCCGGACGGCTGTCTGCTGGTCAGTGAAAGCGGGATCGGCTCTTTGGCTGACCTGCAATTCGTCAACAAGCACGGGGCGCAGGCTGTATTGATCGGAGAATCCTTAATGAGAGAGGATTCACAGCAAAAGGCGATCCGCGGGCTGTTCGGGGAGTGAGGGTATGAAAAAGCCTGAATTAAAGTACTGCGGAATACGATCGAAGCGTGATTATGAGCTTGCGGCAGCCTCAGAAGCGGATTACCTGGGATTTATTTTTGCCGCAAGCAAACGGAAGGTCACCCCGGATGACGTCCGGAAATGGAAACAAGAGATCCGGACAGACAAGAAACATGTCGGAGTTTTTGTGAATGAAACGATAGAAAACATCGCGCAAATCGCTTCTGATCTGTCCCTTAACGTTATCCAGCTTCACGGTGATGAATCGCCAGAGGATGCCTGCCGTCTCCGTCCTCTTGTGCGTTCTGAGATATGGAAAGCGCTCCATCACGGAGAAAGCACGCTCCGTCAGATGGCTCAATTTGCACCTGCAGTCGACGGCTATGTCATTGATTCTTCAGTCAAAGGCATGAGGGGCGGGACGGGAATCGCGTTTTCGTGGAAGCGTGTCCCTTTGTACCAGGAGCAGGCTCAAAAAGGAAACAAGCGGTGTTTTATTGCGGGCGGCGTTAATCCTGAAACGATTACCGGCTTACTGAGATCACGCCCGTGCGGTATAGATCTTGCCAGCGGAATTGAAAAAAACGGACAAAAGGATCAAACACTGATCCGGCTTTTAGAAGAAAGGATGAACCATTATGTATCCATATCCAAATGAAATCGGAAGATACGGCGAATTTGGCGGCAAGTTTGTCCCTGAAACATTAATGCGGCCCCTCGAAGAAATCGAAACGGCTTTCAAAGAATTAAAGAATGATCCCGTTTTTCATGCCGAATATCAAAAACTATTGTTTGATTACTCAGGCAGACCGACGGCATTAACGTTTGCAGACAGGGTGTCGGAGTATTTGGGCGGGGCAAAAATCTATCTGAAAAGGGAAGATTTAAACCATACCGGTTCCCATAAAATAAACAACGCGTTAGGCCAGATTCTGCTTGCCAAAAAGATGGGCAAAACGAAAATCATTGCCGAAACCGGTGCGGGACAGCACGGTGTTGCCGCCGCGACAGCCGCCGCAAAATTCGGTTTTGAGTGCACGGTTTTTATGGGGGAAGAGGACGTTGCGCGCCAGTCGCTGAACGTATTCCGCATGAAGCTGCTCGGCGCAAAAGTGGTGCCGGTCTCAAGCGGAAACGGCACGCTGAAAGATGCGACGAATGAGGCGATCAGATATTGGGTCCAGCATTGTGAAGATCATTTCTACCTAATCGGTTCTGTTGTAGGCCCGCATCCGTATCCTTACATCGTTCGCGAATTTCAGAAAATCATCGGCGAGGAAGCGAAAGAACAGCTCCGCAAAGCCGAAGGAACGCTCCCGGATAAGGTTGTTGCATGTGTCGGCGGCGGAAGCAATGCGATGGGCATTTTTCAGGCCTTTTTAGAAGATGATACTGAACTGATCGGCGTCGAGGCTGCCGGAAAAGGAATTGATACACCGCTGCATGCGGCAACGGTCGCAAAAGGGAGGCTCGGGGTGATTCACGGTTCGATGACTTATTTAATACAAGATGCATACGGGCAGATTATCGAACCGTATTCCATTTCAGCAGGCCTTGATTACCCGGGGATCGGGCCGGAGCATGCCTATCTGCATAAAAGCGGCCGTGTAACGTACGAAAGTGTGACAGATGATGAAGCGATCGCCGCGCTGCGTCTGCTTTCTGAAACAGAAGGCATTCTTCCGGCTATTGAATCTGCACACGCTTTGGCCAAAGCGTTTGAAATGGCAAAAGACATGGATAAAGATAAAATCATTCTCGTCAGTTTGTCGGGAAGGGGAGATAAAGACGTTCATACGCTGATGAATGTTTTGGAAAACGAGGTGGAGACACATGTTTAATCTGCATGATTCTGAAAAACTATTTATCCCTTTTATTACAGCTGGCGATCCGCTTCCTTACATTTCTGTTGAGCTGGCAAAGTCATTGCAGAATGCAGGCGCCTCAGCCCTTGAAATCGGCGTCCCATACACAGATCCGCTCGCCGACGGCCCGGTTATTCAGCGGGCTTCAAAACGGGCTCTGGAAAACGGAATGAATATCGTAAAAGCCATTGAACTTGGCGGCAAAATGAAAAAAAACGGCGTTCATATTCCAATTATCCTCTTTACGTATTATAATCCTGTGTTACAATTAGAGAAAGAATACTTTTTCGCTTTACTGCGGGAAAACGACATAGACGGTCTGCTTGTTCCGGATCTTCCGTTAGAGGAAAGCGCCCTTTTACAAACGGCATGCAAAAAGGAGAACATCGCTTATATCTCGCTGGTTGCGCCGACAAGTGAAAACCGACTAAAAATAATTACTGAACAGGCCGGCGGCTTTGTGTACTGCGTATCCTCTTTAGGAGTGACAGGCGTACGCAGAGAATTCGATCCGTCTGTATACTCTTTTATCCGAAAAGTGAAAGAATTCAGCTCCGTTCCGGTTGCGGTCGGTTTTGGCATTTCAAGCCGCAGACAGGTTGAGGAGATGAATGAAATATCAGACGGTGTCGTTGTCGGAAGCGCGCTCGTTAAAAAAGTAGAAGAGCTTGAAACAAAGCTTGTGAACCCCGTAACAAGAGCCGATGCGCTTCTTGAATTTGAAGAATATGCAAAGACGTTCGGACGACTGTACAGTGTAAAATGAGGTGACTGGATTTGCAGATTAAAGAACAGCTGCGGCAGCTGAAACCGTATCAGCCGGGCAAACCAATAGAAGAAGTGAAAATGGAATACGGGCTTGAGAAAGTAGTAAAGCTCGCTTCTAACGAAAATCCGTTCGGCTGTTCACAGGCCGCTAAAGATGCGCTGCATCAGGAGATTGAGCAGCTCGCGCTGTATCCAGACGGTTACAGTGCCGCATTGAGAACGCGGCTCAGTGAGCATCTGCAGGTCAGTGAATCTTCGATCATTTTCGGCAACGGCTCAGATGAGCTTGTGCAGATTATCTGCCGTTCTTTATTAAATGATCAGGCAAACACGATTACCGCCGCTCCGACTTTTCCGCAATACAGACACAATGCGGTGATTGAGGGCGCTGAAGTACGTGAGGTGCCGCTCCGCAGCGACGGTGCTCATGATTTGGATCGGATGCTGGAAGCAATTGACGGCAAGACGAAAGTCATATGGGTGTGCAATCCGAATAATCCGACGGGGACGTATACTTCCGAACGGGAATTAATTTCCTTTTTAGACAGAGTTCCCGAGGAAATCCTCGTTGTACTTGATGAAGCGTACTATGAGTATGTCACCGCGGAAGATTACCCTGAAAGCATTCCGCTTTTAAAGCAATATCCGAATGTCATGATCCTCCGCACATTTTCTAAAGCGTACGGACTTGCCGCGCTGCGCGTCGGATACGGCATTGCGGACGAAGCGCTGATCCGCCAGATTGAGCCGGCGAGAGAGCCGTTCAATACGAGCAGAATCGGCCAGGCTTCGGCACTGGCTGCGCTTGATGACCAGGCATTTATTAAGGAATGTGTCGAAAAAAATAAAGCCGGTCTTAAGCAGTATTATGATTTTGCCGAAACCCACGGTTTAACATGTTATCCTTCACAAACCAACTTTGTGCTCATTGATTTTAACCGCCCGGCGGATGAAATGTTTCAGGCCCTGCTGGAAAAAGGATATATCGTCCGCTCGGGACAGGCGCTCGGATTTCCGACAGCGTTAAGGATTACGGTCGGTACGAAAGAGCAGAATGAGGAAATTCTGACAATTTTAGCTGAAATATTATAAGAGGTGATCAAGCATCACCTCTTTGCTCTATTAAACTAGATGAAAAAGGAAATGAGTGAAATGAAGGATACTATATTGCTTGCGGGGATCGGGCTGATCGGCGGATCGATCGCATTGGCCATCAAAAAGGAGCATCCGCATAAACGGATTATCGGTGTGGATATTTCGGAAGAACAGCTCATTGCCGCGCTGAAGCTCGGGATTATTGACGAGCGGGCCGGCTCATTTACGGAAGGGGCGCAGCAAGCATCAGTTATCATTATCGCCACGCCCGTCGCCCAAACGCTGAAAATGCTTGATATGCTGGCCGCCTCGGGCATCACCCATGAACTCTTGATTACGGATGTGGGCAGCACAAAACAGAAAGTCGTCAGCTACGCCGACAAAGTGCTTCCGGCTCACTATCAATTTGTCGGCGGCCACCCGATGGCGGGGTCTCATAAATCAGGGGCAGCTGCCGCAAAAGAATTTTTATTCGAAAACGCGTTTTACATTTTAACACCGGGAAAATCAACTTCTAAACAGTCAGTAACGCATCTGAAGGAGCTTCTGAAAGCGGCAAACGCCCACTTTGTGGAGATGACGCCTGAGGAACATGACGGCGTGACGAGCGTCATCAGCCATTTCCCTCATATCGTTGCTGCCAGCCTCGTACATCAGGCTCACCGTTCTGAAGAAGATTACCCGCTTTTGAAGCGTTTCGCGGCCGGCGGTTTCCGGGACATTACAAGAATAGCCTCCAGCAGTCCGGCGATGTGGAGAGACATTCTCCTTCACAACAAAGATAAACTGCTTGACCGCTTCAAAGAGTGGAAACGGGAGATTGACACGATCGAATCTTACGTAGAAAATGAAGATGCGGACAACCTGTTCGGTTACTTTAAAAAAGCGAAGGATTACCGCGACGGCCTGCCGATCCGTCAAAAAGGGGCGATCCCGTCCTTTTATGACCTTTATGTCGATGTTCCCGATCATCCGGGGGTCATTTCAGAGGTTACGGCGATATTGGCTGATGAACAAATCAGCATCACCAACATCCGTATTATCGAAACGAGAGAAGATATTAACGGAATTCTGAGAATCAGTTTCCAGACGGATGAGGACCGCAAGCGGGCGGAAATCTGCATTCAATCCCGCGCCAAATATGACACATTTTACGCTGACTGAGGTGGAAAACATTGAAAAGAGAAAAAGTGACATCTTTAAACGGTGAAATTCATATTCCGGGGGATAAATCCATCTCCCACCGTTCTGTTATGTTCGGAGCGCTTGCAGAAGGAACGACAACGGTAAAAAACTTTTTGCCGGGAGCCGATTGCCTGAGCACGATTGCCTGCTTCAGAAAAATGGGTGTCTCCATTGAACAGAACGGAAGTGATGTAACGATACACGGGAACGGCATTGACGCACTTTATGAGCCTGACAGCCTTCTTGATGTCGGAAATTCCGGCACGACTATCCGCCTGATGCTCGGCATTTTAGCCGGACGCCCATTTCACAGTACGGTAGCGGGCGACGAAAGTATTGCAAAGCGCCCGATGAAGAGGGTGACGGAGCCTTTAAAACAGATGGGTGCCGTGATTGACGGAAGAGCGGACGGAGAATTTACGCCGTTATCTGTAAGAGGCGGACAATTAAAAGGCATCGATTATGTGTCTCCCGTCGCAAGCGCGCAGATCAAATCTGCCGTGCTGCTTGCCGGATTGCAGGCAGAAGGAACGACAACCGTTACCGAGCCTCATAAATCAAGAGATCATACAGAACGGATGCTGAACGCTTTTGGCGCTGAGCTTGCGGAGACAGAGACGAGCGCTTCCGTAACGGGCGGTCAGCGGCTTCGGGCAGCTGATATTTTCGTGCCTGGGGATATATCTTCAGCGGCCTTTTTCCTCGCGGCCGGGGCTGCCGTTCCCGGAAGCCGGATTGTGTTGAAAAATGTCGGCCTGAACCCGACGCGCACAGGGATTATTGATGTCTTAAAGCAGATGGGGGCTTCACTTGAAGTGATTCCGTCAGAAGCGGACAGCGCGGAGCCGTACGGAGATCTTGTTATCGAAGCGTCAGCTCTGAAAGCGGCAGAAATCGGCGGAGAAATCATTCCCCGTTTAATTGACGAGATTCCGATTATCGCCCTTTTGGCAACGCAGGCTGAAGGCACAACGGTCATTAAAGACGCGGCGGAGCTGAAAGTGAAGGAAACGAACCGGATCGACACCGTCGTATCAGAGCTCCGGAAAATCGGCGCAGACATTGAAGCGACTGAAGATGGCATGAAAATCTGCGGCAAAAAGACACTCGCGGGCGGCGTCAGTGTATCAAGCCACGGCGACCACCGCATCGGCATGATGCTCGGTATCGCCTCATGTCTGACGGAAGAGCCGATTGACATTCGTGATACAGATGCGATCCACGTCTCCTATCCGACATTCTTTGAGCATTTAGATCAATTAGCCAAAAAAGCCTGAAGACGATTCTTCGGGCTTTTTTCTTCATGTGTCATAAAGTCATGAGCTTTGACATAGCTTGTCTTAAACAGGAAAAATAACAGGAAGGGGGGATGCGTTTTCGTTACAGAAACAGCCGGATCAAACCGCGCTGTTTTTCGTATAAAGATGGCGGCCCCTTTTTTGCCGTTTTCCTCCTCGCCATTTTTTGATAAACTATAATGCCGGGTGAAGCATCTTATTTGCGGGCAGACCCTGTCTGAATTATGATAAGAATAACCCGAATAAACCCTTTTCATTGGTTGATGAGGTATAGGAAAAGAAAGGACCGGTCTGATTTGAATACATTGATTCAAGATGCCATAAAATTAGTTGAAGCAGGTGAAACCGAAAAGGGACTCAAAGCGCTTTCAAAAGCTGAATCGCAGCTTCATGACGAAGACAAAGCCATTGCAGCCCAGCTCTACTATGAATGGGGAAACGCAGAGAAAGCGTTAACGCTGATCAGTGATCTGCATGACCTTTATCCGGATGAGTCTGAGCTGACGAATTTTTACGCCGAATTGTTAATAGATATTGATGAAGAAGAAAAAGCTCTTGAGGTGCTGGAGACGATATCACCAGAAGACCCGTCTTACGCGGAAAGCCTTCTTTTGATGGCTGATCTGTATCAGATGCAGGGCTTATTTGAAGTAAGTGAGCAAAAGCTGTTACAGGCGAAAGCAATGTTAAAAGATGAACCTGTTATTGATTTCGCTCTGGGAGAATTGTACTTTACACAAGGATCATACGCAAAAGCCGTTCCCTATTACGAAGAGACGGCAAAAGAGCGGAATGAAATCGGCGGTGTAAATGTTCATCAAAGGCTGGCCGAGTCATTGAGCGCGGCGGGTGAATTTGAAGAAGCGATTTCATGGTATGAAAAAGCGGCAGCAGAACATACAGAACCGAATACGATTTTCGGGTACGGCTTCACAGCCTATCAGGCGGGGATGGTCAAAACCGCCATTAAGCAGCTTTCTGATTTAAAAGGGCTTGATCCTTCTTATTCATCGCTTTATATGCCGCTTGCAAAAAGCTACGAGGCAGAGGGCATGTATGAAGATGCATTAAAAACCGCTAAAGAAGGTATTACTTACGATGAATACAATAAAGAGCTTTTTCTCTATGCGGCGAAAATGGCGTTAAAGCTCGGCAACGAAGACGAAGGCAAAAAGCTTCTTCAGGAAGCGCTGGCGCTCGATCCGGGTTATGTGGAAGCGCTCCATACGCTTTTAGCCGTCTATCATAAAGAAGAAAGCTATGAAGAGATTATTGATCTGATTCAGGAAGTCCGCGGCTACGGTGAAGAAGATCCGAAATACAATTGGTATTTGGCGGGCGCCTATACGGGTCTGGAGCAATATGACGAAGCGAAAAAAAGCTTTGAAGCTGCGTACCTCCATTACCGGGAGGATCGGGATTTCTTATATGAATACGCTCATTTCTTATTGGAAGAGGGTCTCCAGAAAGAAGCGCTGCCGCTTTTAAAACAAGTGCTTTCAATGGATGGAACAAACGAAGAGCTTGAAGAAACAATCTTACGGATAGAGGACGAATTTTTGAGATAAGCAGGATTTTGGACCATGCTTGCTGAATGTATAAGTGATGTCAGATTATACGATCGATAGAGGAGGGAATTACATGCAGACCCCTGTTTCTGTCAATGAAAAAAAGGATTTTATCCGTTGGTTTTTAAATCATTATCAGCTTAAACGCCGGGAGTGCGTCTGGATTTTAAATTATTTAATGAGTCATGATACATTAATGGAGAAGGTCCATTTTGTAGAACAAGCTGAATTTTGCCCGAGAGGCATTATCATGTTTGCTCATTGCGTTGATGAGGTGCCGTTTAGGTTTTACAAAGAAAATGTCATGACCACGGACGCAGAAAAATCTTTTCACGACATCCGGCTGAATAAGCAGCAGGATTTATTTATCCAGCTGAATTTCCGTTCGGCCTACAGCTCGCCTGAATATGCTGCTGTTCTTGAATTAAATCCGCATCTGCCGAAAGACCTGTTTGAAAATAAACAGGATCAGGGGATGGCCGAAAAAATATTAGAACATGCCATATCCACTTTCCAGCGGGAAAAGCTGCTTAAAGATATCGACGAGGCGCTGGACCGCCACGACAAAGAAACATTTGAAAAGCTTTCCCGCCAATTGAATCAGCTCACATAAATGACAGCCTTGCAGAATATGCAAGGCTTGTTGCGTAAGGAGGAGGAACCAGACATGAGATGGAGGGCCGCTGATGCCGATGTCTATTTACAATCTGCGGATTACATTGATACCGCTGTCATTCCGTTAATTTCCATAACATCTGCAGGAGGCTTAAAAGAGGCCGTTGAACGGGGGGAGAGCACCCAATTGCTTTCTGAAGAGCTTGAGCGCCAGTTGAAGGGACGGGTATATTTATTCCCCTCTTATACATATGTTGATATAGATCAATCACAGATTGATCTGCTTCAAAAATTCAAAGAAGAGGTGATGACCAGCTTTCGGCATGCCTTGTTTCTGACGGCAGACGAAAAATGGAAGGACTCTGAAATAGGATCTGATGTCATATACATACCAGCAGTCCCGTTTGAACATATGACAGACTCTTTAAAGAGAAAAATAGCGGATGATAAGTGCGGGGAAATTTTGAACGTTTTGTTACAGAAGTGGAACAATTCTTAAAAACTCCAGACATCACGCAAAACAGCCATTTTGCCTCTGTTGACCTTGCTGAAAGATTCATATATTATGAGGGTGTCAAATCTCAGAATTATTTTCTATTTTAGTTAATTTTTGGTCAATCTTTTAGGGGGGGAAGAGATGGGCGGAAAACAAGATATATCAAGAAGGCAATTTTTAAACTATGCGCTCACCGGCGTGGGGGGATTTATGGCCGCCAGTGCGCTTATGCCTATGGTCCGTTTTGCGCTGGACCCGGTATTAAAACCGACCGGAGATCAAAAAATGGTGCAGGTTGTCAGCGTCGATGAACTGACGAAGGAGCCGAAACGGTTTGACTTTAAAATTCATCAGGTCGACGCCTGGTACGAATCGGAAGAATCCAGGTCAGCCTGGGTCTATAAGCATGGCGATGAAATTATAGCGCTTTCGCCGATCTGCAAGCATTTGGGCTGCACCGTAAACTGGAACAATGATCCTAAAAATCCGAACAAATTCTTTTGTCCCTGCCATTACGGGCTGTATGAAAAAGACGGCACGAACGTTCCGGGCACGCCGCCGCTCGCGCCTCTTGACCGTTATGAGCAAAAAGTAAAGGACGGCTTTTTGTATCTTGGAAAAGCAAAGCCTAGGGGGGAAGGGTGACATGCTGAACAAAATTTATGACTGGGTGGACGAACGTCTCGATATTACGCCGATGTGGCGGGATATCGCCGACCATGAAGTGCCGGAACATGTGAATCCAGCTCACCATTTCTCGGCTTTTGTCTATTGTTTCGGCGGATTGACGTTTTTTGTAACCGTTATCCAAGTGCTGTCCGGGATGTTTTTAACGATGTATTATGTGCCGGATATTAAAAACGCGTGGGAATCTGTGTATTATTTGCAGAATGAAGTCGCTTTCGGACAGATTGTAAGGGGTATGCATCATTGGGGGGCAAGTTTAGTCATTGTGATGATGTTTTTACATACGCTG
The DNA here is from genome assembly GCF_057836745.1 of Bacillus sp. BACIII. NCBI lineage: Bacteria > Bacillati > Bacillota > Bacilli > Caryophanales > Bacillaceae > Bacillus > Bacillus sp. BACIII. The sequence goes on from NZ_CM174437.1 coordinate 826,123, forward strand.
CGGGTTTTCTTTCAGGGAGCTTATAAAAAGCCTCGGGAATTGAACTGGATCGTCGGTGTTCTGATCTTTTTTGTGATGCTTGGTCTCGGTTTTACAGGGTATCTGCTTCCGTGGGACATGAAGGCGCTGTTTGCGACAAAGGTAGGTCTTCAGATTGCGGAGGCGACGCCGTTGATCGGAGCGCAGGTGAAAACCCTTCTTGCCGGCCACCACGATATTGTCGGAGCCCAAACGCTGACGAGATTCTTTGCGATTCACGTGTTTTTTCTCCCTGCCGCTTTGTTTGCGCTCATGGGCGCCCACTTTGTCATGATCCGCAAGCAGGGAATTTCAGGACCGCTTTAATACAGATCTGATATAAAAGGGAGGGGATGACATGCACCGGGGGAAAGGAATGAAGTTTGTAGGAGATTCGAGGATTCCGGCTGAAAAAAAACCGAATATACCGAAAGACTATTCAGAGTATCCGGGAAAGACAGAGGCATTCTGGCCGAACTTCCTGCTGAAGGAATGGATGGTCGGAGCCGTTTTCCTCGTCGGATTTCTCGTTTTGACGATAGTGCACGAGCCGCCTTTGGAACGGGTTGCGGACCCGACGGATACGGGCTATATACCGCTGCCGGATTGGTATTTTCTATTTTTATACCAGCTTTTAAAATATGAATATGCCGCGGGGAGCTACACTGTTATCGGCGCGATGATTATACCGGGGCTTGCCTTCGGATCGCTGCTTTTGGCTCCGTTTCTCGACAGGGGCTCTGAAAGAAGGCCGTGGAAGCGTCCGGTTGCGGTCGGCATGATGCTTTTGGCGCTTTGCGCTACGGTTTTTTTAACGTGGCAGTCAGTCGCGACGCATGACTGGGCGAAGGCGGAGGAGCAAGGGAAAATCAAAAAAGAAGCCGCCATTGATACCGAATCAGACGGTTATAAAGTATTTAAAGAACAAGGCTGTATTTCCTGTCACGGGGATAATCTTCAAGGCGGAGGCGCCGGTCCCTCCCTGGTCGATAACGGGCTGAGCCCGGAAGAAATTAAAAAGATCGCCGTCAAAGGGAAAGGGCAAATGCCAGCCGGTATTTTTAAAGGGAATGATAAACAGCTTGATCAGCTGGCGAAGTTCATTTCTGAAACGACAGCGAAATAACGTATTGTGAAGCGGACAAAAGCAGGATATACTTTTATGAAAAGAGCTGACCGGATGTCAGCTTTTTTTGCATGATACATACTTTTTACGGACTGAGAGTTGATGGTATGAGGTGGATTTCTTATCTTTTAGGACGGCGCGGCATGCTTCTGCTTGCTCTTGCCGTTAATTTTATCGGTACCGTGTACGGCTATTATTGGTATTTGCCGCAGCTTGCGGACACGCCGTTCCGTTTTCTGATATTTGTGCCTGACAGCCCGACGGCGACGTTTTTCTTCCTGTTCGTGCTTTTGGCATTTCTCATGAGAAGAAACGCGCCGCTGTTTGAAGCGCTTGCGCTTGTAACCCTTGTAAAATACGGGCTGTGGGCGGTCGGAATGAATATCTTTGTGCTGATTAAAATGGGGCAGATGCCTTGGGAAGGGTACATGCTGATTGCTTCACATTTCGCCATGGCCGTTCAAGGCGTTTTATACAGCCCGTATTTTCGGTTCCGGTTATGGCATCTTGCCGTTGCCGCTGTTTGGACGCTTCATAATGACGTCATTGATTATCTTTTCGGCATGATGCCCCGCTATTCAATGCTCAGTGCTTATATGCAAGAGATCGGCTATGCCACATTCTGGCTGAGCCTGTTTTCACTCGGTCTTGCATACGTTTTGGTGATTTCCAAAAGGCGGATAAAGCTTGACTTACACTGATAGAATCTTGGTCTAACCTTGTCCCGCTCTTCATATTCTGTAAAGAGAAGGAGTGGGAGGGACCTCTATGAAACGAAAGCTGACAATCTGTCTTTTGCTTGCTCTTATGTGTTTCATCACAACTGCTAAAGCTGAAGGTGAGGGCGGTCTCAAGGAACTGAACGACCTTTCGGATACCGTTTTCCAGATGACGAGGCATTCGCAGTATGATGAGGCCCTGCAAGTGCTTGGCTACTTTAAGAAAAAAATGACACACGTAAACTCACTGACCGGCGCCGAAGTCAGGCAGGTGACTCTGGGCTGTAATGATTTAGAGCGCGCCTTGAAACAGGCGGATGCCTCAGATTCCGAAAAAATTCGCGCAGCCGCTCAGTTCAGGCTTGTAATGGATGCGATGGAAGACCACTCCGATCCGCTGTGGGGTTCGCTTGAAAGACCGATTATGGCGACATTCAGCGCCTTAAAAGAAGATGTCAGCGGGAACGGAAGTGAGAATTTCAATGAAAAGTGGAATGAATTTATATCATTATATGATTTAATTTATCCCAGCCTGACAATGGATGTGTCGGCCGGCCAGCTTGATACGGTGGCGAAACATATCGAGGTGATTGAGCAGGAAGGGTTTCAGCAGATGACAAAAGGAACAAAGCTTGAGCGTCTGACGCTCCTGCAGCAGGATTTAAAACGTGTATTTGACAAGGTGGAGCGGGATGACGCTGATCCTTCGCTGCTCTGGGTCATTCTGACAACAGGCGGTATCATTATTACTGCGCTGACATATGTCGGCTACCGAAAATACAGAGCGGAAAAAAAGAAAGAGAAAAAGCGTGAATATCCTAAGTCTAAATAAACACAAATTGCTGTAAAGGAGCTAAAGCCAGTGAAAAAACTCATCCAGCAATTGGCTTCAAAACACCTCCCGCAGCCGATCAGAGGCAGAAAAGGAGCGACTGATGAAGGACCGCGGAACCTCGTGCGTGACTTCCAGAATCCTGACATGCTCGTTCCGCCTTCAACGGATGCGGGAACGGTTCAAAATTTGAAATTCTCTTTTTCTGATACGCATATGAGGCTTGAAGACGGCGGATGGTCAAGAGAAGTGACGGTCAGGGAACTGCCGGTGTCCAAAAACATCGCGGCGGTGAACATGAGACTGAAACCGGGAGCTGTGCGGGAACTTCATTGGCATAAAGAAGCCGAATGGGGATACGTGATAAACGGAGAAGTCCGTTTAACCGCAGTCGACCAAAACGGGCGGAATTTTATTGACAACGTCAGTGAAGGGGATTTGTGGTATTTTCCTTCCGGCATCCCTCATTCCATTCAAGGGATGGAGCAGGGCAGTGAGTTTTTGCTTGTCTTTGATGACGGCTCATTTTCAGAAAACAGCACCTTTTCAGTAACGGACTGGTTTGCCCACACCCCGCGCAGCGTGCTGGAGACGAACTTCGGTGTTCCCGGATATGACTTGGCCTACATTCACAAGAAAGAGCGTTACATGTTCCAGCTGGACCCGCCTCCCCCGATTGAACAGGCAGCCGTTTCTTCCCCGGAAGGCACCGTTTTGGAGCCGTTCAGCTACAAGCTCTCCCGGCAGGAGCCTCTTGTTACCAGCGGGGGAAGAGTCAAGATCGTCGATTCCAAAACGTTTAAGGTGTCAAAAACAATTGCCGCCGCTCTTGTGGAAGTCGAACCCGGAGGCATGAGAGAATTGCATTGGCATCCGAATACGGACGAGTGGCAGTATTATCTTTCGGGAGAAGCGAAAATGACGGTGTTTGCGGCGGAGGGAAGAGCGCGGACATTTAACTATCAAGCGGGTGACGTGGGATATGTTCCTTTTGCGATGGGGCATTATGTCCAGAATATCGGTGACACCGTGCTTCGCTTTCTGGAAATTTTCAAAAGCGACCGTTTCGAAGACGTCTCCCTAAACCAATGGCTGGCACTGACGCCGCAGCGCTTCGTCGAGCAGACGCTCAATGTCAGTCCGGCATTCGCCCGCCGATTGAAAAAGAAAAAATCACCGGTTGTCAAATGGAAACACGAACAGTAAAGGCGGCAAAAGCCGCCTTTTTATTATCGTCTGATCGGATTTTTATTTTCATCAAGCGTAAATCCTTCTCCGAGTACGTCATGGACGTCGCTTACGGCAACAAAGGCGTGCGGGTCAACAGAAGTGATGACGCTTTTTAAAAGCACAATTTCGTTTTTCGGAACGACGCAGTAAAGAACGTCTCTGTCTTCTTTTGTGTATGATCCTTGTCCTTTTAAAACGGTGACGCCGCGTTCCATTTCATCTATGATCTTTTGCTGGATCAGATCGTTTTTCGAAGAAATAATCGTTGCCCCTTTTGCGGCATAACCGCCTTCCTGTATAAAATCAATCAATCGCGCAGCGACAAAAACGGCTACAAGCGTGTACATCGCTTCCTTGTAAGAAAGATACGTAAACAAAGAAAGCAGAATGACGCAGGCATCAAAGGCAAACATCGTCCGGCCCATCGGGATTCCGAAAAATTTATTAATCAGCCTGGCGATGATATCAACTCCGCCCGTCGTGCCTCCATATTTAAAAATAATGCCGAGACCCGCGCCGATAAATACACCCGCGAACAAGGCCGCCAGAGCTAAATCATGCGACAGCGGCATATGAATTTCGTAACGCTGAAAAATACTCAGAAAAACGGAAAGAGAGACGGTGCCGATCAGGGTATAGACAAACATCGTCCGGCCGAGCATGCGCCAGCCGATGAAAAAGATAGGAATGTTTAATACCAGGTTGGAAATAGAAGGGCTGATGTGGAATAACGCATATAAGAGCAGCGTAATGCCGGTAAATCCGCCTTCCGCCAAATTGTTCTGCATATTAAAGTGAACCAGTCCGAATGAAAAAACAGCGGCGCCGATTAGAATAAAGCAAATGTTTTTGATTCTGATTTCTCCAAGCATTGCATCAAACCCCTTTTCCTTCCATTAGATTGCGTAAATATTATAGTGGATACAAAAGAAAACAGCAAACTGCCGTTTTTAACATTTGTCAAATGTACTTGAATTAGCTAACATGGAAGAGATGACAGGAGGTATTCGCACAGTGAGTGACAAAACGATGAAAGACTTACAAGCTGAGGTCGATGAATATATCGGCCAATTCAAAGAAGGCTATTTCAGCCCGCTTGCCATGATGGCCCGTCTCACCGAAGAACTGGGCGAACTTGCAAGAGAAGTCAACCATTACTATGGGGAAAAGCCGAAGAAAACGACGGAAAATGAGAAAAGCATGGAAGAGGAAATGGGCGACGTGCTGTTCGTCCTGATCTGCCTCGCCAACTCCCTTGATATTTCATTGGAGGAAGCTCATAACCGCGTGATGCATAAATTTAATACACGGGATAAAGACCGCTGGACGAGAAAAGAAGAAGGAAAGTAGGAGAAACCATGTCAAATGAAACCATTAAAGTCGTAATCGCCGGACCGAGAGGCAGAATGGGCCAAGAAGCCGTAAAACTTGCCGTCCGTACGCCAAATTTTGAGCTTGTCGGCGCCATTGACCATACATACGATCAGCAAACATTGCGGGAAGTGATGTCAGCTGATTCAGATGCCCTTATTTATACGGATATCCGCGCATGTTTCCAAGAAACACAACCGGATGTGCTGATCGATTTAACAACGCCTGAAATCGGCAAAAAACATACGAAAGCGGCTCTTGAACACGGCGTCCGTCCTGTTGTGGGAACGACCGGATTTTCCGAAGCGGATTTAGAGGAGCTTCAAGCTTTGACTGAAGAAAAAGGAATCGGCGCCATCATCGCTCCGAACTTTGCATTAGGCGCGGTGCTGATGATGAAATTCTCACAAATGGCCGCCAACTATTTTGAAGATGTAGAAATCATTGAGCTTCATCATGATCAAAAACTGGACGCACCGAGCGGAACGGCGCTGAAAACAGCGGAAATGATCTCAAGCGTCCGTACAGAAAAGCAGCAGGGTCATCCTGATGAAAAAGAAATCCTGCCGGGCGCCCGCGGTGCTGAATTAAACGGCATCCGCCTTCACAGCGTGCGTCTGCCGGGCCTTATCGCCCACCAGGAAGTCATGTTCGGCATGGACGGACAGACGCTGAAATTACGTCATGATTCCTATAACCGGGCTTCCTTTATGTCAGGAGTGAAGCTGTCAGTGGAGCAAGTGATGAAAATCGACCAGCTTGTGTACGGCCTCGAAAATATTATCGACTGAATCGGCAAGGGGGAGAATATCAAATGAAAATCGCTTTGATTGCTCACGATAAAAAAAAGCAGGATATGATTCAGTTTACGACCGCATATAAAGATATATTGAGCCGCCATGAGTTATACGCGACAGGCACGACAGGCTTAAAAATCCAGGAAGCGACCGGATTGTCCGTTGAACGTTTTCAATCCGGCCCGCTCGGCGGAGATCAGCAAATCGGGGCATTAATTGCGGCGAATGCTCTTGATCTCGTCATTTTTCTGCGGGATCCGTTAACTGCGCAGCCTCACGAACCGGATGTATCGGCGCTGATCCGGCTGTGTGACGTATACGCGATCCCGCTGGCCACAAATATGGGAACAGCGGAGATTCTCGTCCGTACGCTGGACGGCGGGGCGTTTGATTTCCGCAATCTCGTGCGCGGAGGAGAGCCGAATGTCTGAACATGTTGATATTCTTGCGTTCGGCGCCCATAGCGATGATGTCGAGATCGGTATGGGCGGCACAATCGCAAAATTTACGGGCCAAGGAAAAACCGCTGTGATATGCGATCTGACCGAGGCCGAGCTGTCATCTAACGGAACGGTAAGTATAAGAAAAGAAGAAGCGGCGGAGGCCGCCCGAATTCTCGGCGTGAAGGAGAGAATTCAGCTTGCACTTCCTGACCGCGGGCTTTTGAAAAGTGATGACAGCATCCGCCGGATTGTCAGTGTCATCAGAGCATGCCGGCCGAAAGCCGTTTTCATGCCTTATCCGAAAGACCGCCATCCAGATCACGGCAATGCGGCGGCATTAGTCGAAGAGGCGGTATTCTCAGCGGGAATTCATAAATATAAAGATCACCGGGAACTGCCGGCTCACAAGGCTCAAAAAGTTTACTATTATATGATTAACGGATTTCACCGTCCGGACTTTGTAATCGACATAACGGAAACCATCGATCTGAAAAAAGAAAGCCTGCACGCCTATCAAAGTCAGTTTATTCCTACGGCGCAGTCAGTGAACACACCGCTGACAAACGGTTATATCGAAATGGTGGAAGCGCGGGAAAGACTGTATGGCAAAGAAGCCGGGACGGGGTATGCCGAAGGTTTCTTTTCAAAACAGCTTCCCGTTTTGAATGATGATGTTTTTGGGGGCGGACAATGAGACCATTAAAAATAGGGATTACATGCTACCCGAGTGTCGGAGGCTCGGGTATTATTGCGACGGAACTCGGCAAGCTGCTTGCGGAAAAGGGGCACCAGGTTCATTTCATCACATCAAGCATCCCGTTCAGATTAAATACATATCATCCGAATATTCATTTTCATGAGGTGGAGGTCAACCAATACGCGGTATTTAAACATCCGCCTTACGACCTTTCACTGGCGAGCAAAATCGCCGAGGTTGCCGCAAGGGAAAATCTTGATATCATCCACGCGCACTATGCGCTCCCGCATGCAGTATGCGCTTATCTCGCCAAACAGATGCTAAAGCGCGACATCGGCATTGTTACGACGCTTCACGGTACGGACATTACCGTTTTAGGGTATGATCCGTCATTAAAAGATTTAATCCGGTTTGCCATTGAAGCGTCCGACAGAGTGACCGCTGTATCAACCGCGCTTGCCGGAGAAACATATGATTTAATCAAGCCGGATAAAAAAATTGAGACCATTTACAACTTTATTGATGAACGTGTTTATCTTAAGAAAAATACAGAGAGTATAAAAGAGAAGCACGGTATTTCGCCGGATGAGAAAGTCGTCATCCATGTTTCCAACTTCAGAAAGGTAAAACGCGTGAAGGATGTTATCCGTGTTTTCCGTAATATCGCAGCCAAAACAAAGGCGAAGCTTCTGCTTGTCGGCGACGGACCGGAAAAGTGCGTCGCTTGGCAGCTTGTCGAGAAATACGGCCTGCAGGACCAAGTGCTGCTCCTCGGAAACCAGGACAGGGTGGAAGAGCTGTATTCCATCAGTGACCTTAAGCTCCTTCTTTCTGAAAAAGAAAGTTTCGGACTCGTACTTCTGGAGGCGATGGCCTGCGGTGTGCCGTGCATCGGAACGAATATCGGCGGAATACCGGAAGTGATTAAAGATCAAGTAAGCGGTTTTCTGGTGGAAGTCGGCGATATTCAAGCGGCTTCTGAAAAAGCGCTTGCCGTTTTAGAAGACAAACAGCTCAGCAAACGTTTGACTGACCATGCGCTGAAAATGGTGGAGACCGCCTTTTCTTCGCAACGAATCGTCAGTCAGTACGAACGAATTTATGATGAATTGGCAGGACCGGAGTGATCTTATGGAACAGGAATTTGTCAAAGCCCTCCCCATCCTTCACCATCTGATAAAGGCGGGCCACCAGGCCTACTTTGTCGGGGGAGCCGTCAGAGACAGCTATATGAAACGAAAAATAGGTGATGTGGACATCGCGACAAGCGCTTCGCCGGATGAGGTGGAGCGCCTCTTTGAGCGGACCGTCGATGTCGGCAAAGAGCACGGCACCGTAATCGTCTTATGGGAAGATGAAACATATGAAGTCACCACCTTCCGCGCCGAATCAGAATATAAGGACTACCGGCGCCCTGAAGCCGTCCGGTTCATTACATCTTTATCAGAAGACTTAAAGCGGAGAGACTTAACGATTAATGCAATGGCGATGTCTGCCGAAGGAGAATTGCTTGATTATTTCGGAGGCGTTCGTGATATCGCGCAAAAGCTGATCCGTACGGTCGGGAACCCTGAAGACCGTTTTCGGGAAGACGCTCTGCGGATGATGAGAGCCGTCCGGTTTATGAGCCAGCTCGGCTTTCTGTTAGAGAAAGAAACAAAAGAGGCCGTCATAAAAGACAGGGAGCTTTTGGCGCACGTATCAGTAGAACGAAAGACCGTCGAGTTTGAAAAGCTGCTCGTTGGCGCATCTTCAAAAGAAGCGATTCAAACAATGGTGCAGACAGGCCTGATACAAGAGCTGCCCGGCCTTTCTGATTATGAGAAGCAAATGCTTGAAGCGAGCGGATATCCGTTTTCCTCCTTAGATGCGCGCGAAGAACGCTGGGCAGCGCTGTTATTATTTCTCGGTCTTTGTCCGAAAAGCGCCGAACCGTTTTTAAAACAATGGAAACTGCCGGGAAAAGTCATAAAAAAAGCAGTGCAGATCATAAGCGTTTATCCGGCGCAGCTTGAAGCCCAGGCGATGTACCGGGCTGGAGATGCGCTGTTTTCAGCCGTTAAAATCGAAATGCTGAAAAAGCATAAGACGGTTGATGAACAAAAGCTGAAAGAGATTCGGAGCCTGTATGAGCAGCTGCCGATCAAAAGCCTTCGTGACCTCGACATTTCAGGCGCTGATCTGATGGAGCTCAGAAACCGCCGTGCGGGTAAATGGATTGCCGAAGAACTTAGCCGGATTGAAGAAGCGGTATTGGCAGGGAAGCTCTCCAACCGAAAACATGACATAAAGGAGTGGCTCGCATCATGGGATCAACATTAAGAACCCGATTAATTGATTTATTTTCTGAGGCGGGTGACGGCTTCATCTCCGGGCAGAAAATAAGTGACGCGCTCGGCTGTTCGAGAACCGCCGTTTGGAAACATATAGAAGAGCTCCGCAAAGAGGGCTATGAGGTTGAGGCGGTCAGACGAAAAGGGTACAGGCTCATTAAAAAACCGGGGAAACTCAGCGAATCTGAAATCCGCTTCGGGCTGAAAACAGAGGTTATGGGCAAACAGCTGTATTACCGGGACGTCCTGCCGTCCACCCAAAAAACCGCCCATGAACTGGCCAATGACGGCTCGCCGGAAGGAACACTCGTAGTTGCCGATAAACAAACGGCAGGCAGAGGAAGAATGTCCAGAGTGTGGCATTCTCAGGAAGGAACCGGGATTTGGATGAGTCTCATCCTGAGACCGGAAATTCCTTTGCAGAAAACGCCGCAGCTCACTCTGTTATCTGCCGTTGCGGTCGTTCAGGCCATCGAATCCTTTACCGGTGTACAGCCCGCTATTAAGTGGCCGAATGATTTAATGATTCACGGCAAAAAGGCCGTCGGAATCTTAACTGAGCTGCAAGCGGAAGAAGACCGTGTCCGTTCGGTCATTCTCGGCATCGGAATCAACGTGAACCAGCGGGAAACCGATTTTCCCGGCGAGCTTCAGGACATTGCGACAAGCCTCAGCCTGGAAGCCGGCGAAAAAATTGACAGAGCCGGTCTGATACAAGAGATTCTGCTGACTTTTGAAAAACGCTATCAGGATTATCTGAAGCACGGCTTTACACCGATCAAGCTGTTATGGGAAAGCTATGCGGTTGGATTGGCGAGTGAGCTCAGAGCGAGGACGCTGCAAGGGACGTTTTACGGGAAATCGCTCGGCATTGATGATGAGGGGGTCCTTCTTTTGGAAACGAAAGACGGAATAAAGAAGATCTATTCTGCCGATATTGAGCTCAATTAATCTTAGTTGGTACAAGCCTCGTGAATTTGGTATACTTCCTATGGGCAGTATCATAATGAACTGCACCTGATCAGCAGAACAGAGATTACGAAAAGTCTGCCTTGATCCAAAAAAGGACTGGGACAGAGGGATGACATTCGCTGAACGTTAAACAAGTGGAAATCCTTCTTATTTTACAGAAGGCTTTTTTGCTTGCGAAGAATTGGCGGATCATCTCCTCACCGTTTAGAGGAGGAGAAACAGAATGAAAACAAAACTGGATTTCATGAAAATGAAGGAAAACGGAGAGCCGATCGTGATGCTGACCGCTTACGATTATCCGCAGGCAAAACTGGCGGAACAGGCTGGAGTCGACATGATTTTAGTCGGAGATTCGCTCGGAATGGTCGTGCTCGGGCTCGATTCAACCGTCGGCGTAACGGTCAGTGACATGATTCACCATACAAAAGCGGTAAAACGCGGTGCGAAAAATACGTTTATCGTAACCGACATGCCGTTTATGTCTTACCACCTTTCAAAAGAAGATACATTGAAAAATGCCGCGGCCATTATTCAGGAAAGCGGCGCAGACGCGTTAAAGCTTGAAGGCGGAGACGGCGTTTTCGAATCCATCCGCGCGCTGACACTCGGGGGAATTCCTGTCGTCAGCCATTTAGGCCTTACACCGCAGTCTGTCGGAGTGTTAGGAGGATATAAAGTGCAGGGAAAAGATGAGCAAAGCGCGAAAAAGCTCATCGAAGACAGCGTGAAATGCGAACAGGCGGGAGCGATGATGCTCGTGCTTGAATGTGTGCCTGCTGAACTGACCGCAAAAATAATAGAAGAAGTATCCATTCCCGTCATCGGAATCGGAGCCGGTTCAAAAGCTGACGGCCAAGTTCTTGTTTACCATGACGTCGTCGGCCACGGCGTGGACAGAACACCGAAGTTCGTGAAGCAATATGCCAAAATCGACGGCGCGATTGAATCTGCGCTCAGCGGTTATGTGCGTGATGTGAAAGAACGGGTTTTCCCGGAAGAAAAGCATTCTTTTCAGATCAACCAAACTGTGCTGCAAGGCTTGTACGGAGGAAAGTAAGCGATGAAACAACTGACAGAAACTCAACAGCTGAAAGAACTGATTGCGCAATACCGCTCAGAAGGCCGGACGATCGGATTCGTCCCGACAATGGGTTTTCTTCATGAAGGGCATCTGACGCTGGTTGAAAAAGCAACCAAAGAAAACGATATTGTCGTGATGAGCATCTTTGTCAATCCGACTCAATTCGGACCGGGTGAGGATTACGAAGCATATCCGCGTGATTTAAACCGTGATGCCCGGCTTGCAGAACAGGCGGGGGCAGATGTATTGTTTACGCCGTCTGCAAGTGACATGTATAAAGGCGAGCAAAATGTTGCCGTGCATGTAAAAAGAAGAACTGACGTGTTATGCGGCGCCTCCCGCATCGGTCATTTTGACGGAGTGGCCACTGTGCTGACGAAGTTTTTCAATCTCGTTAAACCGACCCGCGCCTACTTCGGGCTGAAAGATGCCCAGCAGGCAGCGGTTGTGGACGGATTGATTGAGGATTTCTTTATGGATATCGAATTGGTTGCGGTGGATACGGTCAGAGAAGAAGACGGACTTGCTAAAAGCTCTCGCAACGTCTATCTGACTGAGCAGGAACGAAAAGAAGCGCCGATGATCTATAAAGCATTGCAAAAAGGCGCCGAACTGATCAGAGACGGTGAAAGAAACCCGGAAGCCGTCATAAAAGCCGTCAGCAGCGTCATCGAAAACACTAGCGGCGTCATTGATTATGCCGAATTGTACGCTTATCCTGAACTGACTCCGCTTAAAACGTTAAACGGCAAGATTATTCTGGCCTGTGCCGTTCAATTTTCTAAAGCAAGACTGATTGATAATATCATTATTGATATTGATGAATGGGAGAGATTATAATATGTACCGCACTATGATGGCCGGAAAACTGCACCGCGCTACCGTGACGGAAGCCAATTTGAACTATGTCGGCAGCATTACGATTGATGAAGATCTTTTGGATGCCGTCGGAATGCTCGTTAATGAAAAAGTTCAAATTGTGAATAATAACAACGGAGCGAGACTTGAAACGTATATTATTCCCGGTAAGCGGGGGAGCGGCGTGATCTGTTTAAACGGAGCTGCCGCCCGCCTCGTCCAACCAGGAGATAAAGTCATTATTATTTCTTATCAAATGATGTCTGATCAGGAAGCAAAAAGCCATCAGCCGAAGGTGGCGGTTTTGGACGATCAGAATAAAATCGAGCAGATGCTGGGCCAGGAGCCGGCGCACACGATTTTGTAAAAGAGCCCCCTTCATGGGGGTTTTCTTTTAAGATTCAGGGGCAAAAGCTGTTTTTCCGCTCCATTTCTCAGCAAAACGTGTTACACTTTTCTCGTATGCAAGAATTGAGGTGTCCATTTTAATGAACAAGCAACGGTTCGTTGTCATAGATGTCGAAACAACAGGAAATTCGCCGAAAAAGGGCGATAAAATCATTCAAATCGCAGCGGTTGTCATTGAAAATGGACAAATAACTGAGCGGTTTTCAAAATATATCAATCCGAATCAGGCCATTCCGCCGTTTATTGAACAGCTGACCGGAATTTCATCCGGTATGGTTGAAAATGAACTGCCGTTTGAAGCGGTCGCAGAAGAGATTTTTCATCTGCTTGACGGCGCGTATTTTGTTGCCCACAATATTCATTTTGATCTCGGATTTGTCCGGCATGAACTGAGCGAAGCGGGCTATGAGCTGCCGGATTGTGAAGTGCTTGATACGGTTGAGCTCTCACGTATTGTTTTTCCGGGGTTTGAAGGGTATAAGCTCGGTGAATTGTGCACGGAGCTGAATATTGTACATGACCGGCCTCACCGCGCAGACAGCGATGCGGAGGTTACGGGGCTGATCTTTTTAGACATTTTACATAAACTGAAACATTTGCCTTTGCCGACGTTAAAGCAGCTTAGAAGGCTTTCACAGCATTTTATCAGCGATTTGACGCTGCTTTTGGATTCTTTTATACATGAAAGCAGACCGGCGGCAGAAGAAAGCTGCATTCCGTACGCGTCTTTTTCAATTAAAGAGCCCGATCAAATTCCGGCTTCCCGACCGGTGAGTGCTGCCATTGACCTTGAAAAATGGAACGATGAAAAAGAACAGCTCCTATCTGACATCATCCCCCGCTACGAAAAGCGGAAAGGGCAGCTTGCGATGATGGATGAAGTGCTTGGCGCCTTTTGCAACCGGGAGCATGCGCTGATAGAAGCGGCGCCCGGCATCGGAAAAACAATCGGTTATCTCGTTCCGGCTCTCTTATTTGCTAAAGCGGAACAAACTCCCGTCATTATCAGCACGTACTCTACTCTTTTGCAGCAGCAGATCATGACTAAAGATATTCCGCTTTTGGAGCGTATGTTTCCATGGCCGGTTAAGGCCGCTGTTTTAAAAGGGAAATCGCATTATCTGTGCTTGCGCAAGTTTGAACATATTCTGCATGAGGAAGATGACAACTATGATGCGGTTCTGACGAAAGCACAGCTTCTCGTCTGGCTGACAGAGACTGAAACGGGCGACGCCGCCGAGCTGAATCTTCCTTCAGGCGGCAGATTGCTGTGGGAGCGCATGTCTTACGATGAGGATTCTTTTTTGAAAAAAGGGAACAACTCCGCCGCCGAATTTTATGAACGGGCAAAAGAAAAAGCGCAGGCCGCAGATCTGATTATCACCAACCATGCTTTGCTGTTTGCAGATCAAAGCAGTGAAACAAAAAAACTGCCCGCAAGCGGAACGGTCATCATTGATGAAGCGCATCATTTCGAACGGGCCGCCAGCGAGCATCTGGGGCGGAGAGCTTCGTACATCGGGCTGCACACAAAGCTCAGCCGAATCGGAATATTAAAAGAACACGGGCTGTTAAAGCGGATGAGAAAACTGTTTTATACGTATGAATTGCCGGCCGAAAGTTTTTTTGACGCCGATGAGTGGATGAAGCATATTCAATCTGAAAGTGACGCATTTTTCAGTTCGGTGCATTCTTTTGTCAAACGAAGAAAACCTAAAGACGATCTGAACCGTCTCGTCTATAGTCTGAATCATAAAAGCCAGGATAAAGGCCTTTACATGATAACGGACGGAGCGGAGCGGCTTTGCGCGATGCTGGATCAGCTGCTCGATGTGTTTTCAGTACAGGAGAAACTGTTGCATCAAAAGCTTGATGAGATGAAGAGCGGCGCAGCTTTTTTAGCGGCCGAGTATGTAAAATGCATCAGGGGGCTGAAAGAATATCGCGATACGTTCAGCAGACTGCTGTTTGAAAATGATGAAAAAGAAGCCGTTTGGATTGAAATTGATGCCAAAGGCGCAAAAAACGCCGTCAGCATCTATGCACAGCCGCTGGAGCCCGGTGAAATGCTGGCAGACCAGTTTTTCGCCCGCAAAAAAAGCGTAGTGCTCACATCAGCGACCTTAATGGTGGAGCAGTCTTTTCAATTTATGATTGAAAGGCTCGGACTGTCGGATTTTTATCCGCGCACCAAAAGCATCCCGTCTCCTTTTTCTTATGATGATCAGATGAACGTCATCATTCCGAAAGAGATGAAATCCCTCAAATATGACGGAGAGCGGGAAGTCATTGAGCATATTGCCAAGTATGCCGAAATCATGTCAAAGGGAAAACAGCCGAAGATCCTTATCCTGTTTACGTCTCATGATATGCTGAAAAAAGTGTATCAGGAATTGAAACTCAGCATGGAGATCTCAGGCATTCAGCTTCTCGGCCAGGGCATCTCGGGCGGAAGTCCCGGTAAATTAATGAAAACCTTTAAAACGGCAAGCCGGGCGATTTTGCTCGGGACGAATCATTTCTGGGAAGGTGTTGATTTTCCGGGGGATGAATTGTCAACCGTCATGATTGCAAGGCTTCCTTTCCGGGCGCCTGATAATCCGCTTCATGCCGCAAAATGTGAATTCGCCAAGAAGCAGGGGAAAAACCCGTTTCAGACGATTTCTCTGCCTGAGGCCGTGTTAACGTTCAGGCAGGGAATCGGGCGCCTGCTCCGTACGGCGGGAGACAAAGGAACGATCGTTCTTTTAGATCAGCGTGTAAAGACGGCGGGATACGGACGGCTGTTTCTTGATGCGCTCCCGACTTCATCCCTTTTGGAACTGACGGATGCCGAACTCGGGGATTACGTCAGCCAAACGGAATAAAAGCCGCATAAACGCGGCTTTCGTGGTGTGGGATGAGGAATTGTTTATATGGTAAAAGCGGGTTCATGCCGCCTTGTGATTTTATTATGCCGCGCGTGCATCCCGTTATGACTAACAAAATTTGTTCGACCGATGGAGGGTATAAAAATGGAAAGCAAAATTGAGATTCTTTCTACAATTAATGTGGAGCATTCAGATGATTTATATAAAATCGTCGATACATTAAACCGGACTTTGAAAAGAGATAATCTGATGTTCGGACTGGCGCTTGACGAAGAAAATCAAAATGAAGCGGTCTTCACCATTTATCGCACATAGGTGAAAAAGATGAGAAAAAAAGCGTTAATATTTACAGCCGTATTTGGTATTATTTTTTTAGCGGTTCTTTTATTTTCGGCCGGCATTTTTAAATCTGCAATGGCTCAAAAAGAGGAAGGCCACGACACAGCAGCCGCAGCCGCTAAAGAAAAAACGGATCTGACAGATGCTGAGAAAGTGGAAACCTTTGTCGGTAAACAGAAGTATTACGTTGTGTCCGGAACGGATAAACATGGAAAAGACATGTATGTATGGGTCCCGGCCGGCAAAAAAGCAAAAATTCTCTCGAAAAAAGCCAGTGACGGCATTTCAAGCAGCAAGGCTGCCAAAATCGTTCAAGACGCAGGGCTTGTTTCAAAGCTGAATGACGTTCACCCGGCGAGAGAAAACGATGTCCTGCTGTGGGAAGTGACCTACATCAACAAAAACGGGCAGTATAGTTTTAGCTATGTGGACTTTACAAGCGGCAAGATTCTCAAAAACATCACACCGTGAGACGTATTAGGGGGAGTTCAAGTTGAAATTGGCAAAAAGAGTATCCGCATTAACACCGTCTGCAACACTTGCAATTACCGCAAAAGCGAAAGAGCTGAAAGCAGAAGGCCATGATGTCATCGGCCTCGGAGCAGGAGAACCTGATTTTAATACGCCTCAGCACATTATAGATGCCGCGGTGCGTTCCATGAATGAAGGCCACACAAAATATACGCCTTCAGGCGGTCTGCCGGCCTTGAAAGACAGCATCGCTGAAAAATTCAAAAACGACCAGGGAATTGAATATAAACCGTCAGAAATCATTGTCTGCACCGGAGCGAAACACGCCCTGTACACATTATTTCAGGTTATTCTCGATGAAGGAGACGAAGTGATTATACCGACTCCTTACTGGGTAAGCTATCCTGAGCAGGTGAAATTGGCAGGAGGACGTCCCGTCTATGTGGAAGGACTGGAGGCCAATCAGTTTAAAATTTCACCGGAGCAGCTGAAGCAGGCGCTCACTGAGAAAACAAAAGCAATCATTATCAACTCACCGAGTAATCCGACAGGTGTCATGTATACGAAAGAAGAGCTTAGTGAACTCGGAAAAGTGTGTCTGGAGCATGACATTCTGATCGTTTCTGACGAAATTTATGAGAAGCTTACATACGGAGGAAAAAAACACGTCTCAATCGCACAGCTTTCCGATGAATTGAAAGAGCAGACGGTCATCATCAACGGCGTGTCGAAATCCCACAGCATGACGGGCTGGAGAATCGGTTATGCGGCGGGATCTGAGACGATTATTAAAGCGATGACGAGCCTTGCGAGCCACAGCACGTCAAATCCGACGTCCATCGCTCAATACGGCGCCATTGCGGCATATAACGGGCCTGCTGAACCGCTGGAAGAGATGAGACAGGCATTTGAGCACAGACTGAATACCATCTATGCTCAGCTCAGCGAAATTCCCGGATTTACCTGTGTCAAGCCTGAAGGGGCATTTTACTTGTTCCCTAACGCCAAAGCGGCAGCAGAAAACTGCGGATTCAAAGATGTTGATGAATACGTGAAGGCGCTTCTGGAAGAAGAAAAAGTCGCCATCGTACCGGGCTCGGGCTTCGGCTCACCGGACAACGTCCGTTTATCTTACGCAACGTCACTTGATCTTTTAGAAGAAGCGGTCGAAAGAATCCGCCGCTTCACGGAAAAACATAGCTGATTCTGAAAAAGCGGCTTTTGAAGCCGCTTTTCACCTGCATTGACCCCGTAAGAGTAGAACGGGTATAATAAAGTGATGAAAAAAGAGATTCAGGCAGATTCCTGAATGTCTTTCTTGTTCTGGAGGGAAAGATTTTGAAAACAACAATCAACCAAGTGTATAAACACACAGGCGAGGAAGTAACGATTGGAGCTTGGGTCGCAAATAAACGCTCAAGCGGTAAAATCGCATTTTTACAGCTGAGAGACGGTACCGGCTTCATTCAGGGAGTTGTCGTCAAAGCTGAAGTTGAAGAAAACATCTTCCAAATCGCGAAATCAGTGACGCAGGAAACGTCACTTTACGTAAAAGGGATTGTGAAAGAAGACGAGCGTTCACCGCTTGGCTATGAGCTTGCAGTCACATCCATTGAAGTCATTCACGAAGCGACCGATTATCCGATTACACCTAAAGAGCACGGCACGGAATTTTTAATGGACCACAGACATTTGTGGCTCCGTTCGAAACGCCAGCACGCGATTATGAAAATCCGCAACGAAATCATCCGTGCGACTTATGAATTTTTCAACAAAGAAGGTTTCGTGAAAGTTGATCCGCCGATTTTGACGGGAAGTGCTCCTGAAGGCACGACTGAGCTGTTTGCGACAAAATATTTTGATGAAGACGCCTTCTTGTCTCAAAGCGGCCAGCTGTATATGGAAGCTGCTGCAATGGCGCTGGGAAAAGTATTCTCATTCGGACCGACATTCAGAGCGGAAAAATCAAAAACGAAACGCCATCTCATCGAATTCTGGATGATTGAGCCCGAAATGGCATTTGTTGAATTTGAAGAAAACCTTGAAGTTCAGGAGAATTATGTTTCTTACATTGTACAAAGCGTGCTGGAGCATTGTAAGATCGAGCTGAACACACTGGGAAGAGACACGTCCAAATTAGAACAAATGAAAGCGCCTTTCCCGCGCATTACGTACGATAAAGCGATCGAGTTCCTGAAAGAAAAAGGATTCGACGATATTGAATGGGGAGATGACTTCGGTGCGCCGCATGAAACAGCGATTGCAGAAAGCTATGACAAACCGGTGTTTATCACTCATTATCCGACTTCATTAAAACCGTTTTATATGCAGCCTGCCAAAGATCGTGACGATGTCGTGCTATGTGCCGATTTAATTGCTCCGGAAGGCTACGGGGAAATCATCGGCGGATCTGAACGCGTTCACGATATGGATTTATTGGAAGAAAGATTAAAAGAACACGGTCTGGATTCAGATGCTTACAAATGGTATGCTGAACTCAGACAATACGGTTCTGTTCCGCACTCAGGCTTCGGTCTCGGACTTGAGCGGACAGTGGCTTGGATCAGCGGAGCGCCTCACGTGCGTGAAACAATTCCGTTCCCGAGACTTCTGAACCGTCTGTATCCGTAATAGTTTTAAAAAACGAAGTCTCCTGCAAGGGAGACTTTTTCTAAGTAAAGGGGAAAGCTCCCGGAGATAACCTTTTACAGTAAGAGGTGTAAGGATGAAAAAACAGCAATTTATAGATATGCAGGAACTCGGCATTTCAAGCATTCCCAACCTGCTGCTGACACATTACCGGCAGCTCGGTCTGAATGAAACCGAATTGATTCTGCTTTTAAAGATTAAAATGCATTTGGAAAAGGGTTCTTATTTTCCGACGCCGTTTGAACTGCAGTCAGGGATGTCCATTTCTGCTGAAGAATGTACAAGCTGCCTGAGAATGTTCATTCAAAAAGGTTTTCTGTTTATTGAAGAATGTGAAGACCATAACGGCATAAAGTTCGAAAAATATTCTCTGCAGCCGTTATGGGCGAAGCTGTATGATTACATGCAGCATTCACAAAATGAAACGCAGGAAAGAACGTCAGAAAGAGAACAAAAAAGCCTGTACACCATCTTTGAAGAAGAATTTGGAAGGCCGCTGTCTCCGCTTGAATGTGAGACGCTGGCCATATGGCAGGACCAGGATCAGCATGACGCGATTCTGATTAAACATGCGCTAAAAGAAGCTGTCTTATCAGGAAAGCTCAGTTTTCGCTATATTGACCGGATTTTATTTGAATGGAAAAAGAACGGCTTCAAAACGGTTGAGCAGGCGAAGGCGCACAGCCAAAAATTCCGGCGTGTTCAGACGAAACAAAATGAACCGCAAAAAGAGTATACGAGACAGGTGCCTTTTTACAATTGGCTGGAACAGTAACTTGAGAAGGGGAGAAACGTGTTAAATTTAAAGCAGATTGAATATTGTCTTGATAAAATCGGTGATATGTTTCCGCACGCAGAATGTGAACTTGTCCATTCAAATCCTTTCGAACTGGTTGTGGCAGTCGCTTTATCTGCGCAATGTACGGATGCTCTCGTCAACAGAGTGACAAAAACGCTATTTCAAAAATATAAACGGCCTGAAGATTATCTTGCCGTCCCGCTGGAAGAATTACAGCAGGATATTAAATCAATCGGCCTGTACCGAAATAAAGCCAAAAATATTCAAAAACTGAGCAAAATGATCATCGAAGAGTACGGCGGAGAAGTGCCGAAAGACCGGGATGAGCTTGTGAAGCTGCCGGGTGTCGGACGGAAAACGGCAAATGTGGTCGTATCCGTTGCTTTCGGCGTACCGGCAATCGCTGTGGACACTCATGTGGAACGTGTCTCGAAAAGGCTAGGCATCTGCCGCTGGAAGGACTCTGTATTGGAAGTAGAGAAAACATTAATGAAAAAAGTGCCCAAAGAGGATTGGTCTGTCACACATCACAGATTAATATTTTTCGGGCGGTATCATTGTAAAGCGCAATCTCCCCGCTGTGCGGAATGTCCTTTGCTTTCGTTATGCAGGGAAGGGCAAAAGCGTGACAAAAAAGGGCTGGTGAAACGGTGACGGCGATTAATATTCTGGCAGGCTATGAAACATACTTGCGCAGTCTTACGGATCTGGATAGCTTAGAGGTCAAAGCGGCTTTGCGCCGGCATCCGCTGTATATGGATTTCAGCAGTCAGCCAAAAGTGCAGCCGTGGACGGAAAGGAGCGAATATGTTCCGTTTCTTTTTCAGATTTGGAACGAAACGAAAGAAGCGCTGCTTCCTGTTTTTCAAACAAGAAAATCCAGGTGTGATCAAAATGATATGCTGAAGGGGATTGCCTGTCTGATTGCCGCGTTTCATTGGACGGCAGGGGAGCGGGTCACCTCACTTGATTGGTCTGTGCTTGAAACCAAGCATTTTCCCGCGGAGCCGATTAATTGGGCGGAGAGAGTGGCGTTTATTCTAACAAAACCGACTCAATTTCACTCGTTTATTCAGCTGGACGAATTGATGACGGAGATGACAAAACAATATCATAAATATGAAGCTATGAACAAATCATAAAAACCTCCTTATAAGAAAAGGAGGTTTTTTTGTATGAAAAAAATCCTTCACCTGTTTGAGGTGAAGGATTCCGTCCGCTAATGAGCGGGATTTGACTGGATGGTTGACGAATTGGACTGCCCGTTGACATTTGAAGATGAGTCTTGGTTTTTGTCCTTCTGACCGCTGTCAGGTTTTTTCGAACCGTCTGAACCGGTATCGGAACCATTATCAGAGCCGTTATCTTGCTGTCCGTTGTTATCCGTCCCGTTACCTGGCTGATTCGGATTGTTATTATCCGTTTGATCCTGATCGGATTGATCCGGATTTTTATTCGGGTCATCGGTTGGTGATTGATCCGATCCGTCTGACGTATCTGTCTGATTATCGTCTGTTTTCGAATCATCGGTTTGGGTCTTGTCTTTATCCTTATCATCAGGTTTCTGTTCATCGTCAGTCGTTTTATCTTTATCTGCATTGTCTTCTTCATCTTTCGGAACTTTGAAAGATGCTGATGCCGTATCGCTTTTTCCGTCATCATTTTCCGCTGTCACCTGGAAGCTGTATGTGGACCCAGGGGTGACATCTGAGACGACGGCTTCTTTTGCCGAACTGTTTTGAATGTCACTGTAACTTCCGCCGTCAACGGATTGTTTGACATTGAATGTTGCATCGCCGTCATAATCCCAGCTTAAAGTTAATGATTTTTTATCTTTGTCGTATTTCACTTGCAAGCCAGTCGGTTTATCTGCTTTTTCTTTCGCGTACGTTTTAGAAACGGCAGTAGGTTCCGTTCCTTTCACGAAGTACTCTGTCACTTTTTTATCATCCGGCGTGTTTGGTCCGGCTAAAGCGGCAGGATTCGAGCCTTTCTCAACTGTTTCTTTTACGACGCTGTCAGGCTGCTTGAAGCTTCCTTTACCGTCATCAACGTATGAGATCAGCTTTTGGAAAATCCGTTTTGCAACTTGCTGGTCTGCAGAAGACAGTGATTTCTTGCCTGCTTTGTTGCCAGACTCAACACCGGTCCAAACCGCCGCTGTATATTGAGGGGTGTAGCCGACAAACCATGAGTCCGGAACTCCGCCTGGAGCAATGTTATATTTTTGAATATCACCTTTAGTGAAGTTTGTCGTACCCGTTTTACCGGCGACTTCCACATTCGGTACTTGAGCCAGTTTACCCGTTCCTGACTGCACCACTGTTTTAAGCATATCGGTAATCATGAACGCCGTGTAATCGCTCATAGCACTCTTCGGTTTCGGTGTTAAATCAAGCTTAGTGCCGTCATTGAATTCAATCGATGTGACCGCGTGCGGTTCATTGTACGTTCCGTTATTTCCGAACGCACTGTAGGCGCCTGCCATGGTCAGAGGGGAAACGCCCGGATTATCAGCTCCAAAACCGCCGATCGAATAAGATTCAGTTACACTGTCTTTGTTTAATCCTAGTCCTAAGTCGTTCGCAAAGTCGACCGCATTATCTTTACCGGCTGCTTGGTATGCCTTCAGAGCCGGAATATTACGTGAGTCTGCGAGAGCTTGACGCATAGATATCTGACCTTTGTAATCATTGTCCCAATCATGGATCGGTGTGCCGTCAGAGTACGTATATGCAGAATCATTAATCTGCTCATACGTCGACCATTTTTTATTTTCAATGACCGGCCCGTAATCAAGAATCGGTTTTATCGTTGAACCTGGCTGGCGTTGAGTGTCTGTGGCGTAGTTAAATCCTCCGGCAGTTCTATTCCGACCTGCTCCGATGGCGCGGATTTCTCCGTTTGTCGTATCAAGGAGCGTGACACCGCCCTGCATGCCTTGGGTAAAGCCGGCTGTATCGCCGTTCATCAATTGATCAAGATAATCTTGTGCTTTCGTATCAAGGGTCGTGTAAATTTTTAATCCGTCAGTTGAAATATCGACGTCTTTCTTTTCTTTTGTCTCAATTTCTTTCATGACTTCTTCGACAAAAGCGCTGTATTTATTTGTGTCCTTTTTATCGTATTCCTTTTGGCTGACGACGCCTTCATCTTTCATGGACACTTTCTTCGCTTTTTGGTATTCAGAATTTGAAATGAATCCTTGTTTTTCCATCAAGCTGAGAACGATGTTCCGGCGTTTTTCGGAAGCCTTCGGATTTTTAACCGGGTTATATCCGGTCGGGCTT
Organism: Bacillus sp. BACIII; assembly: GCF_057836745.1. NCBI lineage: Bacteria > Bacillati > Bacillota > Bacilli > Caryophanales > Bacillaceae > Bacillus > Bacillus sp. BACIII. The sequence continues at coordinate 849,426 of NZ_CM174437.1, forward strand.
TGCGGCATTCCGGCAAGCGTTGCCGCCTGTTCAACCGTAAGCTTGCTCAAATCTTTTACGCCGAAGAATTCTTCAGCCGCTTTACCGACGCCATAGGCGCGCGGTGAGAAATAAATTCTGTTTAAATACATTTCTAAGATTTCATCTTTAGAATAATGGCGCTCCAGCTGCAGTGAAAGCCACACTTCCTGTGCTTTCCGCTTAATCGTTTTTTGATGGGTCAAAAGCGAGTTTTTCACAACCTGCTGGGTGATCGTGCTTCCTCCCTCTGAACCGAAACCATCCGTAAAGTTGGCGACCAAGGCGCCGCCGATCCGGATCGGGTCTATTCCGTGGTGCTTATAAAAACGGGCGTCCTCTGTTGCGATAAATGCTTCTTTCACAACATCGGGTATATCTTTAATCGGGACGTAGGTTCGTTTTTCGCCGCCCACTTCCGCGATTTCTTTGCCGTTTTTATCGTAAATTGTTGAAGAGTAAGGCGTTTTCAGCTTGGCTTCGTCCAAAGACGGCGCACCGGAAACTAAAACGGCAAATGCCGCGGCTCCGCCGACTATGCCAAGGACAAACAGAATAACCAAAGACAGCACAATCTTTTTGAATAAACCGCCTTTACGCTGTTTCTTTCCTTTTTTCGGTGAAGAAGACTTGGGGCTTTTCGTCTGCCTAGCCTTGCGGCGTTCTTCACGGCTCTTAAATTGATCTGACATAACATCTCAACCTTTCGTTAATCAACCTTTCGCTCAGTCTACTGTCCCTGCGAAAAATAAAGCTGTTCAATAATACTAATATAATCAATTCTCGGTGAGTATCCAAGGGAAATCGGAAAGGAAGCATCTTCTAATTCGTCTTTGCGAATCGACTTTCTGCCGTTGTTCTCCTTTCTCTCCCAAAAGACAAACAGCTTGTCGGCCTCGAGGAAATAAACCTTTTCGAAAGCGGATATAATAACAAAACAAATGCCGTCTTGCCTGACCACCTGCTTCATGTGCTCAATTTGATGGTCATGAAAATTCTGCAGGGGAAATGCCGTTTTGTTTTTTGTTTCTTTTGCTTCGAAATCAATGTAGCGCCCTTTATAAATCCCATTGTAATCGGTTGTCGAAGACTGCTTAAAATAAGCCTCCTTAATGACTGCGGCGCTTCTTTTCGGATAATGGACGTTTACAATCTGGACGGGTGTCGGCTTTTTGTGAATGACCGCAATTTGGTTAGCCAGATAATACTTATTCGTTTCATTCAGGTCGTCTTCGAGGGTCATGCCGCGATTACTGTATGAATGGGACCGTTTCTGGCTGTTTTGGGATGAAACCGTTTTGTTCGGCTGAAAAGTTTTTCCATTCGGATACCGAATCACTTTTTCCATCCTCCTTATCAAACTCATAGTGACGGAAGTGAATGAACGTGCATAAACGACAGACCGTAACCGCCATTCTTCATCAGATCGAAAAAGAGACGAAAATAAAAAATGCCGATAACATTTCCCGGACAAATGCCTATAAAGCATATTATGACCGCCATCCTGAGATCAAATGGCCGCTTTTGGCATCTTTTGTGTCCCGTAATGCGGGCTGGTCGATGACTGATTTAAGAGGCGTCCTTTATCAGGAAGGTCTTGACAGCAGGCAGAAAAACTGGTTTTTCCTTTCGTATGAGAGGGCGAATTGGCTGATTTTTTCTGATGCCTATCCTCAGCTTCTGATCTACCAGTGGTCAAAACAGATCGGCGAACCTCTTTTCTGTCATCTTCCTTATTTCCGCGTCTCGGCTTTCATGCAGGAAGAATGGCTCCGCTTTTGGCGTGACGGAGATACGGAACGGCTCATGTATGCTCTTATTATAAATGAACAAAACACTATCCAAGCACCTATTATACAAAATCCTTCGTTTAAAAAGAATGTTTTTGGTACGATTCCTTTTTATTTAAGTGATTGGTTTCACTTTAACACGGTGATATTCCCCTCATTTGACGGATGTTTATACGGAATTTCCGTCAAACGGTTTTCAAAAACAGAAGAAAGAATTACGCTCGGAAAACAGCTTGCCCGTCTTTTATTCAGTCCTGATCTTCACGCTTCTTTTTACCGTTTTCTCGATACCGTTCCACATACCGGCTCGCGCTTTGATATGGAGAAAATGATCGGCATCAAAAAAAGAACGTCACCGATGCTGAGGACAACTTATCCGATTGTTGCCCACTCATTAGACGGCAAAAAGGCGGATTGGTTTCAAAAAAGGTTAAGGAAAGGGGCTTTTTTACAGGAGAAAATGCCGAAACAGCTTGAACTGACGGACTGGTATTTACAGAAAAGGCGGGAGCTCCACGCGCTTTTTGCGGTTAAAGAGTGGCTTAAAAAATAAAAAGCCCGAAACCGTTCGCTGCGGTTTCGGGTGGTGTCTTACGTAGAAGGGCGGTTTGGGCCGCCTAATTTTTTATCAAGCGTATCAGTCGTTTTTGATTCGTCTTTTTGCTGTTTACCTGCATTTTTCGGTCTCGTTTTCATACGGCACCTCCTCAACTGTATCGTTTGCATTAACGTGCCGGTTCATACAAAGTTTGCGGCAATTTTTTGTCGAAAAGTCCGTCTTTTAGGTTAATCTCTGTTTGTTTGCCGAACTGCTTCTAGTTTTGTCAGGTGCGGAGGAGAGCGGTATGAAAACGAGAATTATATCAGGAAAGACGCAAGTGACAAAAGGGAGGAACATGAATGTCTGTTTACACGAGTAAGGCTGATATTCTCCGTCTGCTTTCTGATATCGAAGTCCGGATTTCTGCCGCTGAAAAGACTCTTACACAGGCAGTTAAGTCCTGTCAGGCGGAAGCTGAAGAAATCAGGCAGGACCGGCTTGCCCGCATTGAAGAAGAGGCCCGCGAGCTTCATGTTTGCATTGATGATCTGTTTTTGACTGACCGTCGTAAAAAGGATTTACCGAGAGCCTGCCGGATCAGCTGATTTTATGTGAAAACTTTGGTACGATATGTACTGAGGTGAGTCCGTTTGCAGACACAGTCGTTATTGGAACTGACAGTACAAATGATAGAGGCGGCTCTTGAAGCCGACAGAAGATATCAGGAAGGAAAAGAAACCGGCCGTTCATATGATTTTTTTGACGTGATTAAACCCGATGTTGAAAAAAAAGACCGGCTTTGTGCGATTTGGACTGAAGCAGCGCTTGCGTTTATTCAGGAAAACCGTCCAAAATACGTTCATCACGCCCAAATTCAGGCCGTTTCAGAAAATTTCGGAGAGCTGATGCTCCAATCATATGTTCATCATATTCATAAAAAAAGATACAAGGATCTAACTGAATCTGTTTTATATACGCTTCGTATATTGAGGGATGAAATTGAAAAAGAAGGCAGCTGAAACAGCTGCCTTCTTTTATATAAAGGGGTCGGGTATGTTATTCATACGCCGGGTTTTCTGCTCCACTTGCTTCGAGAACCTTCATACTGTTACGAAATTCGGTTGCGGTGAGATGGCCTTGAATATAGAGGAACTTGGCAAAGTCCATCAGTTTATCTGCACAATCTGTTTCATATTTTTTCACTTCTGCAAAACGTTTTCTTAAGTATGATACGTTCATAATGGTGCATCCCCTCTCATGTATGTTGAGATTATGTTAACATAACGATTCGACTTTTTTCTGTTTTTAAAAAATTAAGACTTTCGACAGCATTTGACAAAGATGAGGCTTTCCAAAAGCACATAACCAAGGCGGGATTCATACATATATAGAAGAAACTAAGCGAGAGGCACAGGGGGAATGTCATATGCAATGGAGAGCGCAGCCGTATCAAAATATGTACCAGCAGCCGGCGGGATATTTCTATCCGCAGCAGATACAGCCGCTGCAGCAGCCGAATCAGCAGCAGATGCAGCCATTACAGCCGCAGCCGTATCCGCAGCAAATACAGCCATTGCAGCAGCCGCCGTATCATCAGCAAGGGCAGTTTCCGCCGCAATTTTATCCGAATCAGGAATACGGTCATATGCAGCAGCCGTACACTCCCGCCCCGCCTCAGGCAGGCATGCCCGGGGGGCCGCCGGGATTTGTGAATCCTTACCCCGTTCCCAGACCGAATCAACAGCAGCCTTCCCAATTCTCAGGGATACTCTCACAGTTTAAAAAGACTAATGGACAGTTTGACTTTAATAAAATGATAGATACAACGGGGCAGATGGTAAGCGCCGTAAACCAGGTCGGATCGCTGGTGAAAGGATTTACCAGTATCTTTAAATAAAAAGCATGAATGATATCTATCATTCATGCTCAGGCTGTCGAGAAAATCTCGACAGCCTTTATTTTTCCTTAAAATATCCATTCTCCTGTATTAAAATAAAAGAAAGACTAAAAAGGACGGTGTCTTTCTCATGTTCCACACAAGAAACTCTTCTCAAAACACAGCCGAATTTGTTTTGCTTGACCAACTCGTCGAAGAAGATCATCTGCTTCGAAAAATTGATAAACACATAGACTTCTCTTTTATCATTGAAAAGGTTAAGCCTTACTACAGCGAAAACAAAGGCCGCCCTTCACTCGATCCGCTGATTTTATTCAAAATGATGTTTATCGGCTACCTCTACGGTATCCGTTCAGAAAGACAGCTCGAAAAAGAAATTTACTACAATATGGCATACAGATGGTTTCTCGGATTGAACATAAATGATCCAGTTCCGCATCACTCCACCATCAGCTGGAACAGACGCACACGCTTTAAAGATACAACCATCTTCCAAGACATCTTTGATGAGATCGTTCTTCAGGCCATCAATCATGACATGGTGGGCGGACGTGTCCTATTCACTGATTCAACTCATCTGAAAGCCAATGCCAACAAGCATAAATACACAAGAAAAACAATTGCGCAGGATACCCAAAACTATATCAAGGATTTAAATGAAGCCATACAAGAGGATCGGGAGGAACACGGAAAAAAGCCGTTAAAAGTCAAAGAGGAGGTGAAAGCTGAAAAAGAGATCCGCCACAGTACAACTGATCCGGAAAGTGGATATATGTATCGTGAAAATAAACCGGAGGGTTTCTTTTATTTAGATCACCGAACAACGGATATGAAACATAACATTATCACCGACGCCTATGTCACGCCCGGAAATGTCCATGATTCTGTACCTTATCTTGACCGATTGGATCACCAAATCGCACGATTTGATTTTGATGTAGAAGCCGTCGCTCTTGATTCTGGTTATTTAACGACCCCGATCTGTAAAGGATTAGCTGACCGCCATATTTTTGGCGTTATTGCCTATAGACGATATCACCCTGCCAGAGGCTTGTTTCCAAAATGGAAATTTCATTATGACAGTGAACAAGATAGATACATTTGTCCAAATCACCAAACACTTACATACTCAACAACTGACCGAAAAGGCTACCGGTCATATAAATCAAATCCTGAAATCTGTTCCGCATGCCCATTGCTTGCACAATGCACAAAATCAAAGAACCGCCAAAAGGTCATCACCCGGCATGTATGGGAGGACCATAAAGAAAGGGTCAGACAAAATCGCTTGTCTGTTTCAGGAAAAAACCTCTACAAAAAAAGAAAAGAAAAAATAGAGCGAAGCTTTGCAGATTCAAAACAGCTGCATGGGCTTCGCTATTGCAGGTTGAGGGGAAAGCGGAATGTGAGCGAGCAAGTCCTCCTCACAGCCGCATGCCAGAATATGAAGAAGATTGCCACATACCTAGCCAAACAAGGCTAGGCATGTGGGAGCTCTTTTTCTGCATCTGAAACCTGATGAATATCTAAAGAAACTGTATAAAACAAAAAAGCTTGTAGAAAAAACATCGTTTTCTCTACAAGCTGAGCATGAATGATATCTATCATTCATGCTTATTTTTTAGGTAAAAAGATGGTAAGCGTGTGCTCATTCCAGGATGTTTCCATATCTTCTTCACGCACCTCATAAGGGAGGACGACGGTTCTTGTCATGCTTGAAGACACATGGGATGAATGGGCTTGCTTGTGATCGTGCCGGATTGTCACGTGGAGGTAGCACCCTTTCGTTTCCACCAGCATATCCCCGTCACGGAACGTCGGAGGGACGCTGATGTCAACCGCAAGGCCCGAGGGCTCTTCTCTGACGTCAATCGTTACTTGTGCTTCAGTAAAAGCAGAATTGACAAGATGCTGAAAACCCTGCATCAATTCTGAGAAGGGGCCTGAGTGAAAAAATTGATCCATCGCATGGCTGAGGATGTCTTCATTTCTTTCCAAATAACGTTTATCGTCTTCATTTTGTTCCATAGGATCACCGCCTTTTTACAACAGACTATGCACTGGTATCCCGTATGGTTAAGAATTGAAGGAAAAAAGAAAGTATGGTTAAATAGTGGAGAATAAACTGGTAACGGACTCACATTTAGGAAGGGGAGCACAACACATTGCTGAAAAAATTATTCGGATTGGGAGACAGCCGGAAAAAGCCTGCCGAGGAAGTGATTTTTTCTCCGGCTGACGGAGCGGTGATGGATTTGGCTTCAGTGCCGGATCCTGTATTTTCACAAAAAATGATGGGAGACGGGATCGCCATCGAACCTGCAAACGGAGATATTGTTTCACCGGCTGAGGGTGAAGTGATTCAGCTGTTTCATACAAAACACGCAGTCGGCATCCGCACCCTTTCCGGAGCGGAACTTTTGATACATGTCGGTTTGGATACCGTCAACATGAACGGAGAAGGCTTTGAAGCACACGTAAAAGAAGGAGACAAAATCAAGACAGGCGACCTGCTTTTAACCTGCGATCTGGATTTAATAAAAGAAAAAGCAAGCAGCACCGTCATCCCTATGGTCATTATGAACGGCGATGCCGCGGAGCCTTTGCAATTTGCAGGCGCAAATGAAGCGAAAAAAGGACAAACAGAGCTTTTTACAATAAAAATGAAGTAGGCAGGGGCTGATTCCCTGCTTTTTTTCTTGTACAGTATTTTCATCTAGCCAGGCAAACAAATATTCGGTAAACTGTACCTCATAAAGAGGTGTGAACGATGAAGAAAAAATCACTGAGCGAACTGATTCAGGAATTAAAAGATCACGAAAATATTGTGCATTGGCATGAAGAGGAACCGCGGGAGGCCAAAACCATGCCAATGCCCGATCAAGTGGACCCGAAGATCCGGGCGGCTCTCGAAAAGAGGGGAATCGAACGGCTCTTTACCCATCAATACTCCGCTTTCCGGACGGTTCAAAACGGAGAAAGCATCGTGGCCGTCACACCGACGGCCTCCGGAAAAACTTTGTGCTATAATCTTCCGGTTCTCCAGTCTATTGCGGAAGATTCCACAAGCCGCGCGCTTTATTTATTTCCGACAAAGGCGCTTGCGCAGGATCAAAAAAGCGAACTGAACGAAATCATAGATGAGATGGGCATGGACATCAAAAGTTTTACTTACGACGGCGATACCTCTCCGGCCATCAGGCAGAAGGTCAGAAAGGCCGGACACATTGTGATTACTAATCCCGATATGCTTCATTCAGCCATTCTTCCCCATCATACAAAATGGGTGAGTCTGTTTGAAAACCTGAAATATATCGTCATTGATGAATTACATACGTACCGCGGCGTATTCGGCAGCCATGTGGCAAACGTCATCCGCCGCTTAATGAGAATCTGTGCCTTTTACGGAAGCACGCCGTCATTTATCTGCACATCCGCAACAATCGCCAATCCGAGGGAATTGGCGGAACAGCTGACGGGAAATCCTGTCAGGCTGATTGACGACAACGGCGCTCCGAGCGGAAGAAAGCACTTTGCTTTCTATAATCCGCCGATTGTGAATAAACCGCTGCATATTCGAAAAAGCGCCACCGTGGAAGTGAACGAGCTAGCCAAAACATTTCTGAAAAATAAGATCCAGACGATTGTTTTTGCAAGAAGCCGCGTCAGGGTTGAAATTATTTTAAGCCACATTCAGGAAATCGTAAAAAAAGAAATCGGCGCGAAGTCTGTCAGAGGCTATCGCGGCGGATATCTTCCGAAAGAAAGAAGAGAAATAGAGCGGGGATTAAGAGACGGCAGTATTCTCGGTGTTGTCAGCACAAATGCGCTGGAGCTCGGCGTTGATATCGGCCAGCTTCAGGTCTGCGTGATGACGGGATACCCGGGCAGTGTCGCGAGTGCGTGGCAGCAGGCGGGCCGGGCCGGACGGCGGCAGGGGGAGGCGCTGATTGTGATGGTCGCGAACTCTGATCCGATTGACCAATATATTGTGCGCCACCCTGATTATTTCTTTAAACGCTCGCCTGAATCTGCACGGATTAATCCTGATAACCTCATTATACTGGTCGATCATCTGAAATGCGCGGCGTATGAGCTGCCTTTCAGAGCCGATGAAACATTCGGAGAAAATGAGGCAAAAGACATTCTCGAGTATTTAGAAGAAGAAGGGGTGCTTCATGAAAATCGTGAACGATATCACTGGGCGAGCGATTCATTTCCCGCTTCAAACATCAGTCTTCGTTCGGCCTCGCAGGAAAACGTGGTCATCGTGGACCAATCAGAGACGGCCGATGTAAAAATTATCGGAGAAATGGACCGCTTTAGCGCGATGACGCTGCTTCATGATGAAGCGATTTATCTTCATGAAGGGGTGCAATATCAGGTTGAAAAGCTTGATTGGGAGCACAAAAAAGCATACGTGCGAAAAGTCGATGTCGAATATTATACGGATGCCAATTTAGCGGTGCAGCTGAAAGTGCTGGAAATCGACAGAACGGACAGCAGAAGGGAAACGGCCATCCATTTCGGGGACGTGACCGTGAATGCCCTTCCGACGATATTTAAAAAAATAAAAATGACGACATTTGAAAATATAGGATCAGGACCGATTCATCTTCCTGAAGAAGAGCTGCATACAAGTGCAGCCTGGCTTGAATTAAAAGAGACGGATTCTGAGATCGGCGAAAAAACGCTTGAGCAGCTGCTTTTAGGCATTGCTCACGTCCTGCAGCATATCGTGCCTGTATACGTCATGTGCGACCGAAATGACGTGCATGTCGTGCCGCAGATCAAAGCGGCTCATACGGGACTGCCGACAATCTTTTTGTATGATCATTATCCAGGCGGAATCGGACTTGCTGATGAAGTATATAAACGATTTGATGAAATCAATGAAGGGGCTATGCGTCTGATCAGACAATGTCCATGTCAAGACGGATGTCCTTCCTGCATCGGCTCCGAAATAGAGGGAATAGATGCAAAGAAAGCGATTCTCCGGCTCTTGAATTACGTGTAAAAGAAAAGGGGGACGAAAGATGTCCTTGAAAAATAAATTAAAGCGGATGAAAAACCACCTGAATATTCCGGAAGCTGAAATAAAGCCTGCTGCTTCTTCGCTTTCGGACCCGGATATTGAAGTCCCGTTTAGAGAAGAATGGGAGGCATTCGGAGTTAAGCCTTTCTTCTTTGAGGATGAATACTGTCTTATCCGCGAAACCGTTTATCCGCTTTCGCACCGCCACGGACGGTACAGCTTCAGTGAACTTGATGACGTCATGGCGTTATGGAATACAGGCGGTTTGACACATACTTTATCAGCCGAAGGATACGAAAAGAGCCAGCTGTTTTTCTTTGATACTGAAACGACCGGACTCGGCGGCGGGGCCGGCAATATGATCTTTTTGCTCGGCCATGCGAGGGTATATGAAGACCGTGTCACAGTCAAACAGCATCTGCTCCCCAAGCCGGGAAACGAGGCGGCTCTTTACCAAAGCTTTTTAAGTGAGGTTGACATTACGTCCCTTGTTACGTATAACGGCAAAGCCTTTGATTGGCCTCAGGTCAAAACAAGACACACATTGCTGCGGGACAGGCTTCCGAAACTTCCTGAATTCGGCCACTTTGATCTTCTGCACGGGGCGAGACGGCTTTGGAAACATAAACTGGAACGAGTATCGCTTTCGGCGGTTGAAAATGAAGAGCTTGCCTTTAAAAGGGGCGAAGACACGCCCGGGTATTTGGCGCCGATGCTGTATTTCCAATTTTTAAAGGCGGAGGATCCCGATCTTTTAAAGGGAGTGCTCCTGCATAATGAACAAGACGTGCTCTCCCTTATTGCTCTTTACATCCATATGTCAAAAAAGATTTTTGCATCCGCTGATCAGACGTCAGAACATCAGGAAGCCTACGCCATGGCGAAGTGGTTTATCGCCCATAAAGAAACCGATCGGGCTGTTTCACAGCTGGAAGCGCTGCGAGGCAAAGCCTTTGAAGATTCGGATCGGGCCCTTTTTGACTTAGCGATGCTTTATAAAAAACAAAACCGCAGGCAAGACGCAGTGCCCCTTTGGGAGGAACTGACGGGCTCTGATCTTCACATATGCAGACATCAATCAGCGGTTGAGCTGGCGATCTATTTTGAGCATCATGCAAAAGATTTCAAAAAAGCTCTGCAGGCCGCGCAGCTGGCCGCAAAAGACGGGGAAATATCGGAAAAAGAAGCCGAGAAACTCCATGTGAGAATTGCCCGGCTGAAGAGGAAATATTCCTCTTGAAATATTGCCCGGGAAAGCGCAAAAGCCGAGCTGTTTCGCCAAAAATATTTTTTTCTGAATCAGCATCGATTTTGTTGTAGAATGGTGCCGCATCCTGTAAAATAGCGTTAGTTATTTATAGGGGAGAGTTGGTATGTATAAAGGTGTTTTTTACTTGTTCTTTGTCGTGGTTTTTTTGATTGCGTTTGTATTTTCGAATTTTAAAGACAGTCTGCTGATGCACTTCTAAATTGGGTGATTGAATTAGAACATGCACCCGCTTATCTTCATAACCTAACAGTGTAATAAAAGTTAATGGAGAGGGGATTTAGCATGTTTCATCATCATCATCATCATTGCTGCAGACCAAACGTAATGCCGCCGATTGTTCATCCGACTAATTGCTGTGAACACCATTGTTTTACTAACACGGTTGTGCCGCATATTCATCCGCAACATACAACTAACGTAAATCACCACAACTTTGAGCACGTTCATTACTTTCCGCACACTTTTTCAAATGTTGACCCGACAACTCACCAGCATTTTCAGTGCGGAAGCCCTTGCTGCGATCATTAGTATTGAACGTTTAAGCATGGTCGGTAAGGATATCAGCAAATCAAAATGGGGCCCGATGGGAGCCCCATTTTTTAAAGCAGGTGATCAATTGAAAGTATTAGCCGTAACGGGGTACAAGCCGTTTGAACTCGGTATCTTTAAACATGATGACCGGGCGCTTGTTTATATAAAAAAGGCGATAGAAGCCAGACTCAGAAGCTTTCTTGACGAAAGCTTGGAATGGATTCTCATATCCGGACAGCTGGGGACGGAACTATGGGCGGCAGAAACGGCGTACGATCTCAGGGAAGAGTATCCGGAATTAAAGGTTGCTGTAATCACGCCGTTCTACGGGCAGGAAGAAAAGTGGAAGGAACCGAATAAAGAAATGTATGAATCTGTGCTTGCACAGGCAGATTATGAGGAGAGCCTGACGCATCGGCCATATGAAAGCCCGCTTCAATTCCGGCAGAAAAACGCGTTTTTTATTGAAAAGTCAGATGCGCTTTTGCTTTTATATGATCCTGAAATGGAAGGATCGCCGAAATATATGCTGCAGCAGGCGGAAAAACGCCGTGAAAAAGACGGTTATCCGATTTATTCGATTACGATGGACGATCTCCGGGCTGCCGTTGAAGAAGAAGACTTCTTTACATAACATGTCAGAGAACATTTGACAACGGGACGTGTTTCTGAATAAAATATAACATGATGATTCACGATACGAGGTGAAAAAGATGCTTGCTGATAAAGTAAAGCTTTCTGCGAAAGACATTTTGGAAAAAGAATTTAAAACAGGCGTTAGAGGTTACAGACAAGAAGACGTTGACAAATTTTTAGATATGATTATTAAGGATTATGAAACCTTCCATCAAGAAATTGAAGAACTTCAGCAGGAAAATCTGCAGCTGAAAAAACAGCTTGAAGAAGCAAGCAAAAAACAGCCGGTGCAGTCGAATACGACCAACTTTGACATTCTGAAAAGGCTGTCCAACCTTGAGAAACATGTATTCGGCAGCAAGCTTTACGACGAATAAGACAGATGCACTTGTCAAATGAGACAAGTTGCTTTATAATGAACAAGTGTTCTTAACGTTCGGGTAATCGCTGCAGATCTTTGAATCTGTAGAGGAAAGTCCATGCTCGCACGGTGCTGAGATGCCCGTAGTGTTCGTGCCTAGCGAAGAAATAAGCTAGGGCAGCCTTGATAGGCTGACGGCAGGAAAAAAGCCTAAGTCTCCGGATATGGCTGAGTATCCTTGAAAGTGCCACAGTGACGAAGTCTCATCAGAAATGTTGAGAGTGGAACGCGGTAAACCCCTCGAGCGAGAAACCCAAATTTTGGTAGGGGAACCTTCTTGAAGGAACTGAACAGATAGAAGGACAGAATACTTTCTGTAGATAGATGATTGCCGCCCGAGTACGAGGTGATGAGCCGATTGCAGTACGACGGAACAAAACATGGCTTACAGAACGTTAAACATTTATTGATATGACAAATTAGAGCTCTCCTTTAAAGGGGAGCTTTTATCTTGAATGAAACGAAAGCTGAAAAGAGACAGGGTGATACGATGAAGAAGTACACACTAATCGCGACGGCGCCGATGGGAATTGAAGCGATTGTCGCCAAAGAAGTGCGTGATTTAGGGTATGAATGCAAAGTAGACAACGGAAAAGTCATTTTTGAAGGGGACGCGCTTGCGATCTGCCGCGCTAACTTATGGCTGCGGACGGCTGACCGCATCAAAGTACAGGTCGCCGAGTTTCAGGCAAAAACGTTTGATGAGCTGTTTGAAAAAACAAAAGCGATTGACTGGCGCGCATACATTCCGGAAAACGCAAAATTTCCCGTTATCGGAAAGTCCGTGAAATCAGTGCTTGCCAGTGTGCCTGACTGCCAACGGATCGTCAAAAAGGCGATAGCGGAAAAGCTAAAACTGCAATCAAGAAACCAAAATGAATGGATTGAAGAAACGGGTCCCGAGTACAAAGTGGAGATTTCGCTTTTAAAAGATAAAGCCGTCATCACGCTGGATTCATCGGGAACAGGCCTTCATAAACGGGGATACAGGGTTGACCAGGGCGGAGCCCCGTTAAAAGAAACGCTCGCTGCTGCTTTAGTTCTGTTAACGAACTGGACGCCTGACCGTCCGTTCGTCGATCCGTTTTGCGGTTCCGGCACGATAGCGATTGAAGCCGCTTTAATCGGGCAAAACATTGCGCCCGGTTTTAATCGTGATTTCGTCTCAGAAGACTGGGAATGGATCGGAAAAGAAGTGTGGGACAAGGCACGTCTTGAAGTAGAAGAAAAGGCGAATTATGATCAGCCGCTGCAGATTTTTGCAAGTGATGTGGATCATCGGATGGTCAACATCGCAAAAGAAAATGCTGAAGAAGCGGGGCTTGGAGACCTGATTGAATGCAAGCAAATGCGGGTGCAGGACTTCACGACGAAACTCGAATTCGGCGTAATCGTCGGAAACCCTCCGTACGGCGAACGGCTCGGCGAAAAAAGGGAAGTCGAGCGGATGTATAAAGAAATGGGCCGGGCATTTGAATCTCTTGATACATGGTCTATCTACATGTTAACGTCAAATGAACAATTTGAAGAGGTTTACGGAAGAAAAGCGACAAAAAAACGCAAGCTCTTTAACGGTTTTATCAAAACGGATTATTATCAGTACTGGGCTAAAGTGCGGCCGCAGCGGAAAAAGCCGCAACAAAGAGAAGACGCCTGAAACAGCGTCTTCTCCGGCATCTTTACATTTATTCTGCCATTACCAGCGGTGCGCTTTTGCATTGCTCCGTAAAATAATGTTGGTCTGGGACATTTCGGTGTGGCCGTTCACCTGTGATTTAGAGCGTTTCGGCCGCGTCCAATTGTGATGAAACAATTCAGAATGCTGATCTAATCGATCTTTATAACTCATGTAACCATCACTCCCGGATAGAATAAATTTGTGAAGATGGATATTCGATCGAATATCTGTTGTAGTTTGTGCAGGTCATGTGCCAATCATTCAGGAAGCATGTATAGAAAGTGAAGCATCGGCATAGAATGATGATTATTTCTATTTGAGAGGTGATCTATTTTATGCTGAACAGCGAGCACTTCAGTAAGATACAAAAGGCGCTAGCCGCAACTTCTTCCCAGCTGCAGGAAGTTGGAGAGGAGTTCGATCCTTCCGCCATGACTCACGCACAGGAAGATCTTGAAAATGCAGTAAAACATACACATTCAACAGACCATCCCTTTTTATGTTTGCATATCTTTAATCGGAAATGAAAATCAAAAAACTTGGCGCGGCCAAGTTTTTTTGTTGTATTGAGAAGGGTTAAATGATATTATAGATGGTCTGAATGCCGAATAGTTAGGGGTTGGAGTTGGGTGACAACATCACGTTTGCCTTTTGCTTTAACAAAAGAAAAGAATTTTTACGAAGAATTGAACAATTGGATTGGTGACGTGTTTTACGATATCCTTCCCGAAAAAGGCTTTGACCTTCGGGATGAGCAGGTATTTATGGCGTTTCAGCTTGAACGGGCATTTAAAGAAAAAAAGGTCATGTTCGCTGAGGCAGGAGTCGGTACGGGGAAAACGCTGGTGTATCTGCTGTTTGCCATCAGCTATGCCAGATATACGGGGAAACCGGCGATTATTGCATGCGCCGATGAAACGTTAATTGAACAGCTTGTCAAAAAAGAAGGCGACATTTCCAAGCTGACAGAGCATTTGGATTTACAGATTGATACTCGGCTGTCAAAATCCCACGAGCAGTACCTGTGTCTGAAAAAGCTTGAAAAAACGATGCAGCGTTCTGATGATGAAAAGTGGCTGGACCTTTATGAGTCGCTGCCTTCATTCGTGCACGAGTCACAAGCGATGCAGCGCTTTTATCCGTACGGAGACCGCAAGCAGTACGCTGATCTGACGAATGAAGAGTGGTCAAGCGTAAGCTATGATTCCTTCCAGGATTGTTTAACATGTGATATGAGACATAGATGCGGTTTAACACTTTCAAGAGATCATTACAGAAAATCAACGGACCTGATCGTTTGCTCCCATGATTTTTACATGGAACATGTATGGACGGAAGAATCACGCAAGAGGGAAGGGCAGCTGCCGCTTTTGCCGGATCACAGCGCCGTCGTGTTTGACGAAGGGCATCTTCTGGAATTCGCCGCGCAAAAAGCGTTAACCTATCGCGTGAAGCAATCGACGCTTGAGCTGTTTTTAGAGCGCCTGCTTCAAAATGACATCAGAGAAGAATTTGCCGAACTGATTGAAGATTCCCTTGCTGCAAACGATGAGTTTTTCTACGTGCTTTCAGAGGAATCGAAGGAAATCGCCGGTTCTCACCGATTGGACATCCAAAACGACCAGCGCGTGAAGCGTGCGGCTGATGAACTGTGCCGTCTGCTCGATAAAATCGGCGAAGCGCTGGTATTTGAATCGGAAATGTATACGATCGATAAGTACGAGCTGTCAGTCGTAGAAGAATACGTCGAACAAATGGCATATTCCCTTTCACTGTATCAAAAGGACGCCATCAGCTGGCTTGAAACGCAGGATACGGACTCAACATTTGTCGTTATGCCGAGAACTGTAGCCGAAGTGCTTGGAGAAAAGGTCTTCTCTAAAAAGATCCCTTATATTTTCTCATCAGCCACTCTTTCTGAGGGCGGTTCATTTGATTATATTGCACACAGTCTCGGAATCCGCGATTCTTTATCATTTACTGTTGAGTCACCGTACGATTACGAGGAGCAAATGTCAGTTTCTCTTCACGGTGATATGACGTCTGAGCAGAAAACAGTCCGAACGATTGATACGATTAAGGAGAATGAAGGCCGAACCCTCGTTCTTTTCCCTTCCTTTGAAGACATGAAGGAATTTAAAGAACAGGCTGCCGCATGGGAGCTGCCGTATCCGATATATTACGAAGGTGACGAAGAGATCAGTAATCTGGTCGAAAAATTCCAGCGGGATGAAAAATCCGTGCTTTGTTCCGTCCACTTATGGGAAGGTCTTGACATTCCGGGTGACTCGCTTCGAAATGTGACCATTTGGGCATTGCCGTATCCGCCTCATGATCCTGTGTTTACCGCGAAGCGGAACGGAGCGAAAAAAGATCCGTTTGAGGAAGTTGATCTGCCGTACATGCTGCTGAGAGTCCGGCAGGGAATCGGCCGCCTGATCCGCTCCAATCAGGACAGCGGAACCATATCTATTTATGCGGGCGGAGAAAGTGAACGGGTCTTGTCCGAGATCAAAAAGGTCTTGCCTGTTACACCAAAAATCGTATAAAAACAAATGCTGCAGGATTTTTATCCTGCGGCTTTTTTAAATTCTGGAAAACCAACAAGTTGACTTTATCACAGCGTTCCATTAGCCTGTAATTGATAGTGAAAAGGGAGGGAACCGATATGGATATACATACATATGAAAAAGAGTTTTTTGATCTGTTAAAAAGAGTATCCCATTATGAAGAAGCCATTGCGCTTATGCATTGGGACTCAAGAACGGGAGCCCCGAAAAAAGGCTCCGATGACCGTGCGGAAAGCATCGGACAGCTGTCGGCTGACGTTTTTCAAATCCAGACATCCGACCGGATGAAAGAGCTGATTGACATCCTTCTCGCGCATGCAAAGGAGCTCTCTGAAGATACAGTGAAAGCGGCGGAACTGGCAAAAAAAGATTATGACCATAATAAAAAAATTCCTGAAGAAGAGTATAAAGAATATGTCATTTTGACATCAAAAGCTGAAACGGCTTGGGAGGAAGCAAGGGCGGCCTCCGATTTCTCCATGTTTGCTCCTTATCTTGAGAAGCTGATTGATTTTAATAAGCGGTTTATATCTTATTGGGGCTATGAGGATCATCCGTACAACGCATTGCTCGATATTTTCGAACCGGGTGTTACGGTAAAGGTGCTGGATCAGCTGTTTTCTGAATTGAAGGAAGCGATCATTCCCTTAGTCAAAAAAGTGACGGCATCCGGCAATAAACCGGACACCGCCTTTATCACAAAAACGTTTCCGAAAGAAAAACAAAGAGATCTCTCCTTGTACTTCTTAAAAGAGCTCGGGTATGAGTTTGACGGCGGCCGCCTGGATGAGACGGTGCATCCGTTTATGACGACAATCAACCGCGGCGATGTGCGGGTGACGACCAGATATGACGAAAACGATTTCCGTACCGCGATTTTCGGAACGATTCATGAATGCGGGCATGCAATCTACGAGCAGAATATTGACGAAGCGCTGAGCGGGACAAATTTATCTGACGGTGCATCCATGGGAATTCATGAATCCCAATCGTTATTTTATGAAAATTTTATCGGCAGAAATCAACATTTCTGGACCGCATATTATGAAAAAATGATTGAGGCTTCGCCTGATCAATTTCAAGATGTAAAAAGAGAGGATTTTGTACGCGCCGTCAACGAGGCGAAACCGTCCTTTATCCGAATTGAAGCGGATGAGCTGACATACCCGCTTCACATTATTATCCGTTATGAAATTGAAAAAGCGATTTTCAGTAATGAAGTGTCAGTGGAGGAACTGCCTGCATTGTGGAATCAAAAATATCATGATTATTTAGGTATTACGCCGCCGTCTGATGCAAAAGGTATTTTGCAGGACGTTCATTGGGCTGGCGGAGATTTCGGTTATTTCCCTTCCTATGCGCTCGGATATATGTATGCGGCTCAGCTGAAGAATACCATGCTTGACGATTTGCCTGAATTTGATCAATTAATCGAACGGGGCGATTTTGAGCCGATCAAACAATGGCTGACAGAAAAGGTTCATCAGCACGGAAGACGCAAACTGCCGCTTGACATTATTAAAGATGCAACGGGAGAAGAGCTGAACGTTCAATACCTCATTGAGTATCTTGTCGGCAAATATTCGAATTTATTTCTATAAACGAAACACCCGGTGTATACCGGGTGTTTTTCTAAACCGAAAAGACGAATAATAGAGATTAATTGTTCGAAAAAAGTTCGTGATTATTAAAATTTCTCTATGCAAAATAAGCGGGTCTTGTTATAATTTGATTAATATCATACGAACACTCATATAATCGCGTGGATATGGCACGCAAGTTTCTACCGGTCACCGTAAATGTCCGACTATGAGTGAGCAATGGAACGGCTTTTATTCGGCCGTTACGTGTAGACATTCGGCATTGCTTGCTCTTTTTATTGAGAGCGGGCAATGCTTTTTTATTTTCTATAAGCGGGGGTAATCATTGTGGAAGCATTAAAACGAAAAATAGAAGAAGACGGAATCGTTCTTTCTGACCAAGTGCTGAAAGTTGATTCTTTTTTAAACCATCAAATTGATCCGGTTCTTATGCAGCAGATCGGCCGTGAATTTGCACGCCGTTTTGAAAAAGACGGTATCACAAAAATCGTCACAATTGAATCTTCGGGCATTGCGCCTGCGGTGATGGCCGGCCTTGAACTCGGCGTTCCCGTCATTTTTGCGAGAAAAAGGAAGTCTCTCACGTTAACGGATGATCTGCTGACGGCGTCCGTTTATTCTTTTACGAAAAAAACAGAAAGTCAGATTGCCGTCTCAGGCAGTCATCTTTCTAAAGATGACCGCGTGTTAATCATTGACGACTTTTTAGCGAACGGACAGGCGGCAGAAGGGCTTTTATCCATCGTAAAACAAGCGGGCGCAGCGGTTTGCGGGATCGGCATTGTCATTGAAAAGTCGTTTCAGCCGGGAAGAGACGGGCTTGTGAAAAAAGGATGCCGTGTCGAATCACTGGCGAGAATTCAATCGCTTAAAGACGGAAAAGTGACATTTGTACAGGAGGTCCGTTCATGAAAAACAGCTATGCCAAAACTCTTTCCCTCGGTATCCAGCATGTCCTTGCCATGTATGCCGGCGCCGTTGTCGTTCCCTTAATTGTAGGAGCGGCGCTGGGACTGAATGCAGAACAGCTGACATATCTCGTTTCAATTGACATTTTTATGTGCGGGGCGGCTACGCTGCTTCAAGTATGGAGGAATAAATGTTTCGGCATCGGCCTGCCCGTTGTGCTCGGCTGTACGTTTACCGCGGTGGCGCCGATTATTTCCATCGGCAAGGAATACGGGATTTCTGCCATTTACGGAAGCATTTTGGCATCGGGTCTGCTTGTCATTCTGCTGTCTTTTTTCTTCGGCAAGCTTGTCGCCTTTTTTCCGCCCGTTGTAACCGGATCTGTCGTCACGATTATCGGGATGACCTTGATGCCGGTTGCAATGAATCATATTGCCGGCGGGGAGGGCAGCAAGGATTTCGGTGATCCGGCTAACCTTGCCCTCGGATTTACGGTGCTTGTCATCATCGTGCTGCTTTATCGGTTTACAAAAGGATTTATGAAATCCATTTCGATTTTAATCGGCATTGTCATCGGGACGGCCATCGCTTATTTTATGGGCAAAGTGCAATTTGACAATGTGGCGAACGCTGACGCAATTCAAATGATTAAACCGTTTTACTTTGGGACGCCGACATTTCATGCGGCACCGATTATTACGATGTCCATCGTTGCCATTGTCAGCCTTGTGGAATCAACCGGCGTCTATTTCGCTTTAGGTGATCTGACAAACCGGCGCCTGTCAGAACGTGATTTAGCAAAAGGCTACCGCGCTGAAGGCCTTGCGGTATTCATCAGCGGCATTTTCAACGCATTTCCGTACACGGCCTATTCCCAAAACGTCGGCCTCGTGCAGCTGACGGGAATTAAGAAAAATGCGGTCATCGGCGTTACGGGCGCACTTTTAATGCTTTTCGGTCTTTTTCCGAAAATCGCAGCTTTCACGACCATCATCCCATCTTCGGTACTGGGCGGAGCGATGGTGGCCATGTTCGGCATGGTCATTTCCTACGGCATTAAAATGCTCAGCCAAATTGACTTCAAAAAGCAGGAAAATCTTCTGATCGTCGCGTGTTCAGTCGGATTGGGACTCGGCGTAACCGTCGTTCCCGATATGTTTAAACACCTGCCGTCTTACTTAAATCTTTTGACCACAAACGGAATCGTCGCCGGCAGCTTTACCGCCGTCCTTTTGAATATTGTTTATAATATGATTCCTAAAACGAAAAAAACCCTTGATGTGACAAGGGTTCAAGAGGGTTAGTCATCCGTTTTTTTTAAAATCACATTTTAATAACATTTCTTTATGAAATCCCGAGATCGAGGATGCTTCCGAAAGTTTGCTGAACTTTTTGTGAGGCATCCTCTTTCATTTTATTATTATCATTGTTGAAAAAGAAACAAATTGAGCGATACGGGTTCCGCCTTACTTCGCTGAAAACTATCCGAAACTGTATGTAAGTGAACATATGACCAAATGTAATAGAAAAAAGGAGAATGGAGGGGTTATATCATAAACGAATACCATTTTCGGACTGTGATGACACGAAACTCGGTTTAGACCATGCAATGAAATGCCTGATGCCTGAAATTTTAACTGCAGGATGGGCACTGAGGGGAATGTCTTGTGCCCGAATCCTTACAAAAGAAGAAGAAGGGAAAGCCCCTTCTTTTAATTAATCCATCCTTCAAAAGTTGCACGATAGAACCCTTCGATTATCTCTACTTTCTTAAGGTAATACGTAACACCATTCTTAACAGTTGTATTTGGGATATCCCATCTGTGAAGGTAATCAATTGTAAAAGAATCTTTGGTGGCTTGTGTCGAAAATTTTGTTTGTGTTGAGTCGCTATTTGTATTGCCAGGGCTAGATGCAAAAGCAGGGGCGGCAGAAACGAGTAAAGCGAGAGACAAGGCAGAACCAGTTAAAACTTTTTTCAATTTCATTTTAAACACTCCTTTATTTTTTAATACACTTGTATTATTACACATAATACAAAAATAACCAAGGGGTTTATTGTTAATATTTTGTGAGTGTGAATTTAGTTAGGGGAGTGGATGGCGATAGGTGCAATTCTTTCATTCAATGTTGGGACTTTTTTCAGGATATTGATAACTATATAGAGAAAAAGAGTTGAATATTGCTGGCCTCTGGTGATCTGCAGCGTTTGAGTGAGTGCTTGCTTTAGATATTTCAATGCTTTTCCAACGGGGAAGGTGCGATATGAAATTTAACACTGAACCAATTGTACAAAAGTAAAATCTTTATTTAAAATGTTATAATAAATACGAATTTTCAATGTGGGGGGTTATCTTTTGGAAGAGACGAAAAAAGCTTTAATCATTGTGGATGTACAAAAAGCTTTCGATGATAAAAAATGGGGAGAACGAAATAACGTAATGGCAGAAGAAAATATCAGTAGAATACTGAAATTATGGAGAGAAAAAGGATGGACAGTCATATACATCCAACACATTTCTGATAAACCCGGTTCTTTATTTTATCCGAAAAGTGAGGGAGTTGCGATAAAGGAAATCGTTAAGCCTATGGATGAAGAAGTCATCATAACGAAGAAAGTAAACAGCAGCTTTATTGGTACTAATCTGGAAGAATTCTTAACATCAAATGGTATAACAACTGTCGTAATAACGGGTTTGACTACGCCTCACTGTGTTTCAACAACTGCAAGAATGAGCGGGAACCTAGGATTTGATACCTACCTCATTTCAGATGCAACAGCAGCCTTCGGTATGAGAGACCAAAATGGTACATATTATGATGCGGCAGCTATTCACAATATATCTCTGGCTACATTGCATGATGAATTTGCCACAATATTAACGACTGATCAATTAATCAATGATTTTATTGAAACTCACTGATTATGGGCGGGCGGCTTCTCCAATAGGAGGCATTTTTTTATTGTTCGTCACTTTGTTTTTATTAGCAGTAGCGATTGAAAAAAGCATCTGAAGCAGATGCTTTTTTTGTTCGTATATGCGAATCATTCAAGCTTTGTTGGCTTGTGCTGAGTCTGGTGTCTTTTGATTTCCTCGAATATATTGGCTTGATCATCTTTTTCTGGTTGAGGCTCTTTGTTAAGGAATTTTGGATCGATCACATTTTTAAGATCTTTGATGGTTAAAGGCTTACAGTCATCTTTTAATTCGTAGCCTAATTGTCCATTAGCTTCTAAAGTGGCATATTTAATTGTGTTTATATTTGAAATGCCAAGAAGCCTTAAACGCATTTCAAGTTGATCTGCTGTCAGTCTCAACTTCTTTAAGTTTTTTATATTAAGTTGGCCGTCTTCTATAACGAATTTAGATTTTCCGGTTAAAAAAATTCAATCCAGTTTACTTTTACTTGAATCCATTCCATCAAAATCAAAGCACTAAAAAGGATAGACGCAGCGATTAATGTTTTCAATAAACTAGTTTCTAAAATGGGATGAACGATAATCGTACCGATTGAAATCATCACCATTGTCTGTGCGATGGTCATTTGTGCAATGGATTTTCTCCCTGAAATTCTCAGTAAAATCATTCCGAATGCAATTATAATTAATTCTTCCCAAGCAAATTTCATGTTATCACCCTGGATTGTGTTTTATCAAAAATAAAAGAGCAAGTAAGAGGTTTTATGGGGTACTTGCTCACGAAGAATTATTACCCTTACATTTAATTTTATTCATTTTAGGTGTTTTCCTGATCGGGGAACTTATCTTGTGCAGACGAGGTTCTTCCGGAATTTTTAAAAGGGAGTGTGGGAAAAGCGACATGGTTGGGAACGAAAAAAGGGTGCACACACAAAAAAGGCAGCGCTCAACTCGAGCAAAAGAGGGTTTGATAATTGAACAGCCTAAGGGGGAAGAAAACATTCCATATCCTTTGGTCACGTCAGCATATATCAAGATATAGGGTGATCCTTAACAGTAGCTGGGGAACTCAAGCGCCCGAGAAATGATTGAAGATTCCGGATTAATCCTCGATAAAAGGAAAACCAATAATTATCATCGGGTAAAATGAAAATAGCACAGGGATATTAATATGTTTGATCTTTTATAAAAGGCAATGAAAAGTGAAACTGGAAGAAGGGGCAGAGCCCCCGCATATATATTAGTAACAGCGCTCATAATTCCCATACCAGACCCCGTTCCAGGAAGAAACTCCTTTTAGATACCAGTTATTAACGCCGTCAAAATAGATGTTCGGAACTTCATTTCGGGAAAACCATGGACCAAATTGATCTGCCACACATGTTCTTAACGCCTTTGTTTCATTGGTTGTGCTGGCAGCCGGAGCAGCAGTTGCAAAAGCAGGAGACGCTGATACAAGTAGAGCTACAGATAATGCAGAACCTGTCAATACTTTTTTTAATTTCACTTTTGACACTCCCTTTAAAATAGGATTGAAAAAAATAATATCTGGTTGAAAAATAGAATACTGGCAATCAATTATTCTTTCATCGAAAAGGTAATATACTGATTATATTTATTTGTTATTTAAGCCAAGCTTTCTGTCCGTCAACTTTTATAGACGGCTGTCCAAGTCCCATCAGCACCATGGAAGGTGATGTTGTCTAAATAATAGGTGATTCCATTCCGGTAAATTGAAGTAGGATAATCAGGGCCAGAACCATTAAGTATGAACGTCGCCAAA
This sequence comes from Bacillus sp. BACIII, assembly GCF_057836745.1. Taxonomy (NCBI): domain Bacteria; kingdom Bacillati; phylum Bacillota; class Bacilli; order Caryophanales; family Bacillaceae; genus Bacillus; species Bacillus sp. BACIII. The sequence continues at coordinate 873,026 of NZ_CM174437.1, forward strand.
GCAGATACTTCCTTCGTTTTACTATCTGCAGAAGGTGTATCAGCAGGACCTGCGGCAAAAGCAGGGGCGGCAGAACAGAGTAAAGCGAGTGACAAGGCTGATCCTGCTAAAACTTTTTTCATCTTCATTGTAAACACTCCTTTTCTTTTTTAATACAATTGTATTATTACATATTATGTTAAATATGTACATGACTATCTTTGTTAATTTTTTGTGAACAAACAGATAATCTATTTAAACGCAGAGATGAAATAAGTATGATGATGAAGCAATTATCATCTATAAAAATAAGATCAGGAAGCGGCTGATTTCTCAAAAATCATCTGCTCTTGCGAAATGAGGAGTTGCATGACATTTACGGAGCGGGCGTTAGCCATTATTAAACAGATACCTGAAGGAAAAGTGATGACGTATGGGCAAATTGCCGGTCTTGCGGGAAGTCCGCGGGGAGCGAGGCAGGTTGTGAGGATTCTTCACTCCATGAGTAAAAAGCATCGTCTTCCTTGGCACAGGGTCATCAATGCGAAGGGGGAAATCGGATTGAAAGATGAAGAGCTGTTTTCTGTACAGAAGCTGTCCCTTGAGGCTGAGGGGGTAGAGGTCACGTCAGACAGACGGATCGATCTCAATTTATACGTCTATGATCCGAATATGTAAAAAACCTGCCGTATATCGGCAGGTTTTTCAGTTATATGCTCCGACCCGATCAGAAAGGTTTTGCCGGATATAAGGCCATTCCTCCCGGAGGATGGAGTAGTAGGCGGTATCTCTGAGGCCGCCGTCGACAGCCCGAACATGCGCGCGGCGGATGCCTTCAAATTGGGCACCGATCCTCAAAATCGCAGTCCGTGAGCGCTGATTGCGAACGTCGGTTTTCAGCGTCACCCTGACAGCCTGCCACACGTCAAACGCATGGGTCAGCATCAAAAGTTTACACTCCGTATTGACACCGGTCCGCTGTACGGAAGAGGCATACCATGTGCTGCCGATCTCACACAATTCCGGAGCTGCCTCCGCCGGCCGCGTAAATACCTCCACATCCATAAACCTCGTGCTTCCGACGATTCGGTCAGTTTCAAGGGTCCGTACTGCAAAAGGCAATGCAATTCCTTTTTCATAATCGGAAAGCGCACGCTCAATATAACGCTTTGTTTCTTCGATGCCGTCAGGAACATGGGTGTAAGCATAAGTCGTCCTATTTTCTGAAGCTGCTTCGCAAAGTGCCTGAGATTGATCAATCGCCAGCGGCTCTAACTGAACGAGTGACCCTTTAAGAATGACAGGTGTCAGCATTCCCAATCACAACCTTTTTTCATGAATGGGTCAAGTATAGTCGAACGGCTTATCATTCAAAAGGGCCAATTTTAAATTAAAATGGCATGTCAGTGAAATCCTCGATTCAAACTTATGCATACATTCAGGAAAAAAGCGGAAACCTTTATGTGAAGAGGTGATGGGCATGGCATATGTGTTATCGGTCGGAACCAGCATTCCGGAATATCATGTCTCGCAAGAAACGGCGGCGGATTTTGCGAGAGGGATGTTTGCCAATTCATTTAAGGATATTGATCGGCTGTTAAAAGCTTTTCAAAACGGCGAAATTGAATCAAGACAGTTTGTCCGGCCGATTGAATGGTATAAAACGGCACGGGGTTTTTCAGAAAAAAACCGGCTGTATACGGAAGAAACCGTTAAGCACAGTGTGGATGCGGCGGTTGATTGTTTGACAAACCCCCGATGTTTAACAAACCCGATTCCATATGAAAAAGTGGATGCGATCTTTTTTATTTCCAGCACCGGGCTTTCGACACCGAGCATTGAAGCGAAAGTGATGAATCAGCTTCCGTTTTCTCCAAAAACAAAACGGATTCCGATCTGGGGACTAGGATGCGCAGGCGGAGCGGCCGGCCTGTCCAGGGCGTACGAATACTGCCGCGCCTATCCCGAAGCTTACGTGCTTGTCATCGCGGCTGAGCTTTGCAGCTTAACATTTCAGCCGGAGGACAAGTCAAAAAGCAACTTAATCGGAACCTCCCTGTTTGCGGACGGAATTGCCGCCGTGCTGATCGGAGGGGAGAAGGCGAACCGAAAAGACGTCAAACTGCCGCTCGTTCCGCGGATATTCGCCACTCAATCGGTGATGATGCCCGATGCGGAAGATGTGATGGGCTGGGAATTCACCGACAGCGGGTTTCAAGTCATTTTTTCAAGAGACATTCCTACCCTTGTTTCGCATTGGCTGAAAGACAATGTTAATGTATTTTTACAAGAACAGGGAATCCTGTCTCACGACATTAAAACCTTTCTTGCCCATCCCGGCGGGAAAAAGGTCATTGACGCCTATTTAACGAGTCTTTCAATGGACACCGGACAGCTTGCTGCATCTCAGAAGGTGCTGCAAAAACACGGGAATATGTCTTCCGCAACTATTTTTCATGTCATAAAAGAGCAGCTGCTGCACGGGATGCAGAAAGAAAACGAAAAAGGGCTGATCGGCGCTCTCGGGCCGGGATTTTCGTCTGAGCTTTTGCTGTTCAGCTGGGAAAAGGGGGCATCTTAATGTTTTGGCTGTTTATCATGCTGCTTGCGGTCCAGCGGATTGCGGAGATGATCGTAGCCCGGCGCAATGAGCGGAAAGTGAAAAAGCAAGGCGCCGTCGAATACGGAGAAGGGCATTATCCCTTTCTCGTCCTGATGCACGTGCTCTTTTTTGTCTCTCTTACAGCCGAGGTGGCGGCATTTCATAAAGCGCCTTCTCCAAGGTGGGCCGCCATTATATGTATCATTTTCTTTGTGCAGGGGATCAGGTATTGGGCGCTTTTATCATTAGGGCAATATTGGAATACGAAAATTCTTGTCGTGCCGGATGCGGAGCTTGTCAAAAAAGGGCCGTACAGGTGGATGAAGCACCCGAACTATGCGGTCGTCATTTTAGAATTTATCTTGCTGCCGCTGTTATACGGAGCGTACTGGACATTGTTTCTCTTTTCAATCTTGAATGCATGCATGCTCACTGTAAGAATTCGCGCCGAAGAGAAGGCTTTAGAAGAAAACACCGCAAAATAGGATTGAAAATCATTCTCACTCGTGATAAGATGTAAATATGAAAATGATTCTCATTCAAGGTGGTGCGGAAAATGACCATGTTATTTTTACTAGCAGCCGTTTGTACATACAGTGTTTTAATTGGTTTTGTTTTGAAAAAAGTTTCGAATAAATCAATGTCCTCTTAAACATCTGCGGTTTTTCCTGCCGCGGGTGTTTTTTCTTTATCAGCTGCCGATATCGGCGGCTTTTTTGCGTTTCCTGAAGAAAAGTAAGCCATTCTTGTGTAAAATGGGGGAGAGGTTTTTTTCAGAGCTTTCTAAAAACGAAAACGTCATTTGATGCGACAGACACAAAGGGGTAAAGACACATGACAGAAGAAGAACGCCGTAACAGGGAGATGTTCAGCAGAACGGGCGCTTTATACGCACAATTTTTGGATCACCATGATGAAAAACGGGCCGATCAGCTCGCGGCCATTATGAAAAAAGCGGCTGATGAAGAGGTTTATATCGCGTTTACCGGGCATTATTCGGCCGGAAAATCCTCTTTATTAAACACATTGCTCGATGAGGACATACTGCCGACAAGTCCGATTCCTACGAGCGCCAACCTCGTTGTCATTCGGCATGGTGCGGATAAAGTCGTGCTTCATACGACTGACGGGGCTTATGCAGAAATAGAAGGAAGTTACGATAAAGAACAAGTGCAGCAATTTTGTAAAGACGGTGAGCAGATTGAGACGGTGGAAGTCTATGCCGGCTTTGAGGAGTCAGAGCCCCATGCGGCCTACATTGACACACCGGGGATTGATTCAACCGACGAAGCGCATTTTTTATCAGCCGCATCAATTCTTCACCAGGCTGATGCTTTATTTTACGTCGTTCATTATAATCATGTTCATTCAGAAGAAAATATGCTATTTCTCAGCTCAGTCAAGGACCGTGTTCCGAATCTGTTTTTGATCGTCAACCAAATTGACAGGCATGATGAAACCGAAACGAAATTTGAAGAGTACCGCGGGCAGGTGGAAGAGATGCTCGAAGGCCTCGGAATACCGAAGGAATCGCTTTTCTTTACATCTGTCACCGAGCCTGATCATCCGTTAAACGGCATTGAAAAGCTGAAAAAACATCTGCAGCAGCTGAAACGGCAGGCAAAAACAAATCTATGGTCCTTAACGGAGAAAAAAGTCGAACACGTGGTCAAGGAGCATAGAGACATGCTCGTAAAAGATGCTAAGAGCGGCAGCGGGGAGCGGTTTGAGAAACAGGAAACACTCGTCCGTTCTGTCGAAGCTGAACTTGAAAATGCCGTTCAACAGGCTGAAACAGCAGAGAAAGACATCAGAAAAGACGTGCAGAACATCTTGCAAAACGCTAATCTGACACCGTTTGAGATGAGGGAGCTTGCATCTGCTTATATTGAATCACAGCAGCCCTCGTTCAAAACAGGATTATTCTTTTCAAAAGCGAAAACGGCAGCGGAAAAAGAGAGAAGGCAGGCTGAATTTTTTGCTGATATTAAAAAAAGAACGGAAGGGGAAGCGGATTGGCATATTATCGACACATTTACGAAAGCGGCCAAGCGTTATGAAGCGGAATCTGATGAACTGATCAAGAAAATACAGGCGTACCGCACAACGCTTTCTGATGATATCATTGCACAGGCCCTAAAGCAGGGAGCGGCCTTTTCAGCTGAATACGTATTAACCTATTCGAAAGATCTCGCCGACATGATCCGAAGAGAAGCGAAAAGGCAGACAGCAGAGCTCATTGAGGAACTGACCGCTTTTGTGCAGGCAAAAAACGGACCGCTTATAGAGAGCCTGAGAAAACGGCTTGAGAAAGAAAGAGCAATAAGAGATGAACTTGCGCAATCGGCAGAAGAAGAGCGCAATGCCGAAGAAAAAGCTGCCCGCGTCCGCGCTTTGTGGGAAGAAGAATCCGCCTATGATACGGAAAGCAGCGACTGGTATACGCAAAAAAAACGCCTTGCGAAAGCGCCTGTCCAAAAAAAGAAACCAATAGAGACTGTACTGCATGAAGTAAACCAGCCCGAGGAAATTGGGGTGAAGGAACTTTCTATAAAAGAGCAAGTGGATCGGTTCTATGAACTGGCGGGGATTCTTGACTCATCAAGCCTATTAGGAAAACAGGCAGAAGCCTTTCGAAGCAGGATTGAGCGGCTTGAAAACCGTCAATTTACATTGGCGTTATTCGGAGGTTTCAGCTCGGGGAAATCATCGTTCGCCAACGCGCTGGTCGGGGAATACGTGCTTCCTTCATCACCGACGCCGACAACGGCCACGATCAACAAAATAACGAAACCGCAAGACGGCAAACCGCATAAATCTGCGGAAATCGTTTTTAAAACGGAAGAGGAGCTGGACGCTGAAATGCTTCAGCTGACAGAGCTGAAAGATGCTGACATAAAAGGGCGGTCACTGAACGAGAGATGGAATTATGCCATTAAAAAGGGAAAAGTGCCTGATGATCTTACGCCGGTGATTCAAACGATGCTTCAGGCGTTTAATACGTACGAAGAACAGATCCGTCAGAGGCTGACACTGACGGTTCCGATTGAAGATGTAAAACCGTACGCAGCTGAAGAAAAAACGGCCTGCTGCGTGAAGGAAGTCACCGTGTATTATGATTCGCCTCTCACGCAAAAAGGGATTACCATTGTTGATACGCCGGGAGCAAGCAGTATAAACAAGCGCCATACAGAGCTTGCCTTTCAATATATAAAAGATGCTGACGCGTTCTTTTATATGACGTACTATCAGCATTCTTTTTCAAAAGGAGACAGGTCTTTTCTGAAGAAACTCGGCCTCGTCAAAGAATCATTCGGCATGGATAAAATGTTTTTTGTCATTAACGCTGCCGATCTTGCCAAAACGGAAAGCGAGCTGGAAACTGTCAAAGACTATGTCCGTTCTGAACTCTCAAAAGAAGGAATTAAACAGCCGAAATTATATCATGTTTCAAGTAAAGAAGAGCTTGCGGGGAAAAATAAAGCTTTCTATAACGGGTTCTCTGATGTAAGAACCGGACTTGCACACTTTATTGAGGAAGATGTAATGAGGGCCAGCTGCGCGCAGCTGCAAACAGAGGCGGACAAATTGTGCGATATGGTGGAACAGCTTCATGAATCTCTTCACCAGTCGGCAGAAGAAAAAGAAAAAAAGAAACAGCGACTGGAATCTTCTTATGAAAAAGCACTCGCTGATGTTTCAAAGCGCCGTACGTCTGAGGTTATCATTCGAAAAGTGATGAAAGATACGGAAGAACAGCTTTATCACATTAAACATCGTCTGTCGTTTTATGCGAATGATATGCTGAAAACCGCCTTCCATCCGAGCCTTCAAAATGGCGATTGGAAACGAAATCTATCAGCGGCGCTGAAGGAGGCGCTGAAGGAATTCTGTTTTGAATACATTCAAGAGCTGAAGACGCTCGATATCCGGATGACCGGGTTTATTGAGCGCCATATGACTGAGGAGTGGATGGAGAACTGCCGGAAGAAGCTCATGGAAGACGGGGATTTTTCCATTTATGTCAGCGCTGAAAACGAATTTGCCGTTCAGCTGAAAGAGGTCGCGCCGGTCATTGATGTCTCAGCATTCACACATCACGTAAAAGAAGTGAAATCGCCGAAACAGTTTTTTGAACAGAACGGAAAAGCGTCATTTGTGGAGGGGCTCAGGCTCAGCCTGCAAAAAGTGACAGAAAGATGGCTTGAGCAGGAGAAAGAAAGCCTTTCAGCGCGCTATACTGAGCAGGTGCGCCGGCTTCAGGAAAAAATGGCGGTTCAAAGCCTGTCCCAGATCCGCGAGCAGCGTGACACTTATATACGGGGGCTTGAGGAAAATACTGGTGCCGGAGAAATTGAACGCCTTTACGAAGCCGGAAAAGCATGGAAAAAGAAAGATGAAATCCTGAAAATTTAAAAATCCGGTTGGCGGGTAGATAACAGTCGTGGTAGACTAAAATGAAAAAAGCGAGATGAAACCTTTTATGTCAGAAGTCCATAAAGCAATTTCAGCACATTCCGCAAAACAGCATCAGCACGTCAAAACATTTGTGCAGCTTGACTATCAGCGTGAACAGGCGATTGACGAAGCCATTGTAAAATGCAGACGGAATGAACCGTTCACGACAGATGCCATCAACGGCATCACCGCAAAAATGAACCAGCTGGCTGAAAAGGGAATAGTGCCGCAAAGGCGATTCGTAAGTGAAGAAATGGTGAAAGAATTCGTCAGCAGACAGTAATGGTTGAACCTGCCGTGTGTGGCGTCAGCGCTTGCTGCGCATACTATCCGTATCTTCTCTAAGGGGGGATATGACAATGGGCAGAACAAAGCTGGGAAACAGAAATGCACAGCAGAATAACAATGCCAAAAAGAAAAACGGCTTCGGACAGACATTTGATTCCTATGCCGGCCGTGAAGCTGAAAAGCTGATGGCAAGCAATAAAAGACACGGCGAGTAACGTGACGGCAGCATCTTCCAAACGGGAGGATGCTGTTTTTTTACGGCTTTCCTATGGTAAAATAGGAGCATTGAATAAAAAAGGAGTTTTCGATATATGAATAACAAATTACTGCTCGTTGACGGCATGGCGCTTTTATTCCGTTCGTTTTTCGCCACGGCCGTGCATCGCAATTTTATGATAAATGAAAACGGAATTCCGACAAACGGAGTCAACGGATTTTTAAAGCATCTCATTACGGCGGTTGATACTTTTCAGCCCACACATGTCGTCTGCTGCTGGGATATGGGAAGCAAAACGTACCGCAATGACTTGTTTCAGGATTATAAGGCCAACCGGAGCGAACCGCCTCTTGAGCTCATTCCGCAATTTGATTTAGCGAAAGAAGCGGCGCGTGAGCTTGGGTTTTTAAACATCGGTATAAAAGGCTATGAAGCGGATGACTGTATCGGTACGCTCTCTGCCTTATTTTCCGGGGAAGCGGAAATTACGATCGTAACGGGCGATAAGGATCTGCTTCAATTGCTGAATGAACAAGTTCAGGTGGCCCTGCTGCAAAAGGGCATCGGCAATTATAAGGTATATACAGATGAGATATTCAGAGAAGAAATGGGAGTTCCTCCAAAAGCGCTGATTGACATAAAGGCGCTGATGGGAGATACAAGCGACAACTATCCCGGCGTTAAAGGAATCGGAGAAAAAACGGCGTACAAGCTGATCCGTGAATACGAAAACATAGAACGGTTATTAGAAAGTCTCGCTTTACTGCCGAAGGGCCAGCAAACGAAAATTCAGCAAAGCTTAAAAGAATTGGAGCTGTCAAGGCAGCTTGCTGAAATACATTGCGAAGTGCCGTTAGTCTGTACGCTTGAAGAAGCGATTTTTTCATTGAAGATGGAAGAAGCATCCTTAATGCTCAGACGCCATCAAATAAAAGGAATTGAAAGGATGCTCGAAAAACTGAACGCCAGAGAGATCAGCTGATCCCTCTAGCGTTTTGTATTGCTTTTTTTTGCATTGTTTTCAAGGGCTGATTTCGGGTCTTTGTGCGCATTTCCCTCCATATTTCCCTGAGGATTCACGCCTCCGGTCAGCCGGCCTTTATTTTCTTTTCTCATAGCTGTTCACCTCATTTGTAGGATGAACAGTATGACGCAATTTCATTCCGGTTATTTATTCAGCCGAACCGCTTTTTTTGCGAGCTGATCGGCTGTTTGGTTCTGTCTGCCGGGAATCCACTTAATAAAAAACAATGGAAACCCGGCCTTTAATCGGACAATTTCATCCACAAACGGCTGGAAAGCCTTGTTTTTAACCGCTTCAAGTTCAGCGGCCCGCTCCACGATATCTGAATCCGTCCGGAATGACACCGAATCATATCCGCGGGCGGCACACAGCTTCATTCCTTCAATTAAAGCGAGAAATTCAGCTTCCTGATTTGAATGGTCGCCGATCGGAATTGAGAAAGATTCTGATTTCCCGTCATGCTTAATAAAAATACCGATACCGGACGGACCCGGGTTCCCGGCGCTTGCGCCGTCTACATAAATTTCAGCGGGCATCATCCGTCACTCTCCGTTCGGTGTCATTCGTTTTGCCGCATATGCATATGGGACAGAAATGAGTGATACCGCAAATTTAATCAGATAAGTTGAAATAAAAATGCTGAACCACACTCCCGCAGAATAAACACCGATAAAGGCCACGGCAGTGAAAATAAATGTATCCAGCAGCTGGCTGAGCGCCGTGCTTCCGCTGTTTCTGAGCCAGAGAAGCCGATCAGAAGGAAAGATTCGCCGAATGGCGGAATATACATAAACATCTATCGTTTGGCTGAAAATAAAAGCCAAGAGGCTTCCGAGCGCAACACGCGGCAGAAAACCGAAAATCGTCTCAAGGGCAGGCTGCGCGATATCTGACGCATCCGGTTTATATAAAAGAGCCCCCTGCATGGCGCATGTCAAAGCGAGCAAAGTGGAAAAGCCGAGCCAGACGGCTTTGCGCGCTTCCCGGGGACCGTATTTTTCGTTCAGCACATCCGTTGCGAAGAAAACGGTGCCGTACATGATATTTCCGAGTGTCGCCGTAAGACCGAACAGCTCAACTGTTTTGACGACCTGCAAGTTGGCGCACACCGTGGCGAAACCGATCCATACAAATAGGCCCGTTTTGCCAAATCCTTTATAAAACAAAAGAACAATGATAAAATGAATGATCGCAAATAAAATCCATAACACATCATTAAACAAAACCTGCTGACTTCCTTTCAATTTGAGAATGGTTTGATTATAGCACACGCCCGTCAACTAATGAATGGTAAGGTGATTTCAATGAATCTTAAGCCGTATATCGAAATAGAAGCAAAAGGAACAGGCCCAGTCGCGTTTTTTTCTGAAGATTGGATGACCGTTCCGAAAGCGCGCATGCTTGCAAGAGAAGTCAGCCGCTTTCCATATATAAAAGACATTTATTTTGAGGATGAAAAAGGCGCAAGCTGGACGCTAAAAGAGCTGGAAAAACTTACGGAAGAGCTTGCGCACGAACCTGACGACATTACGGTGTATTTCGACGGCGGCTTTGACAAAAAAAGCGGCTTAGCCGGACTCGGAATTGTCGTGTATTATTCTCTCGGCGGCAAGCGCCACCGCATACGAAAAAACAAAAGCTTAACGCTTCAGACGAACAATGAGGCGGAATATGCCGCGTTGTACGAAGCGCTTAAGGAAGTGCAGGAACTTGGCGCAAGCAGAAATTCAATCACGATAAAAGGGGATTCCCTCGTCGTTTTGCATCAGCTTGACGGCAGCTGGCCGTGCTATGATGATACGCAAAACGACTGGCTCGATAAAATTGAAGCGCTGCTCGAATCCTTAAAGCTGACCCCGACATATGAAGCCGTAAACCGAAAGGAAAATCAAGAAGCGGATGACCTTGCCAGAAAAATTCTTTCGGATAACCGGCAGATTGAAAGCCGCATTATACTAGAAGGTAACGGAGATGACTGATATTGGATAAAAAAAGTATTTATAAAGAATTGACAGAGCTTCAGGATGAATATTGCAAAGACTGCTTTGTTAAAAAGCATTTCCGCAAGGAGTTCGGAAAAACGCACGCCCATTCTTTCTGCATTAATCAATGCACAGTGGGGGAGAAACTGAAAGCCTACGGCAAGGTGCTGACAAATCAATAAAAAATAAAACCGCAGCTTTTGCGGTTTTATTTTTTGAATTCATCGAGCTGGTGCTGGCAATCGTCCAGAAGCATTCGCTGCTTTTGCAGGAAATCTTGATCGAGTGCCTGCAGTTCACTGGATTGTGACATCGTTCTCGCATCCTGAATCGCCTGGTAAGCAGATTCAACCAAAGTTGAATTTTGACCCCGAGTAGCCGCGCCTGTTGTTTTCTGGGCCGTTTCCACCGCTAATTCAAGCTGGCGTTTATCCGTCAGTCCGTTTGGAAAAAATTCAGAGTCCATAAAAAACACCTCCGCAAATAGTTTGGAGATTTTTTTTAGAAATATGTATGGAAAATAGAAAAAAATATAGAAAATAAGCCGATATAACTATTGAACCTGATAATTAGGGCTTATTTACTATTATTCAGGGTATCTTGGGAGAGAAGGGAAAAACCAGCCGTGAATGATAAAGATTTAAAAACAATCCTTCAGCAGACATTTAAAGAAATATACGGTGATTTGGGAAGTTTAGCGGAAATGGCGAAAAAAGGAATGCCGTCAATGGAGAAACAAATTGAAGAAATCGAGCAGCGGTGCAAGCAGAATATTGTAGCAATCGAGATTCAGACGGCAATCAAATAGGAGAGGCATGCGCCTCTCCTCTATTTGTCATCTGATCAACATGTATTGAGTTTAGAGTTTTACAACATTAGAAGCTTGAGGTCCACGATTACCTTCGACAATTTCAAAAGAAACTTCTTGTCCTTCTTCTAATGATTTGTATCCTTCTCCTTCGATAGCAGTGAAGTGAACAAATACATCGTCTCCGCCTTCAACTTCGATGAAGCCGAATCCTTTTTCGTTATTGAACCATTTTACTTTACCGTTTTGCATATTGCTTAATTCCTCCTAGTACTGTAGCACCTTCGTGCTAAAAAAAATTTTGTCATCATCCAACCGTACGTATGTAAACGTTGTTAAATGATGGTTCAACTATACACCAAATGGGAGCGGGCGTCAAGCGGCCGATCCCTATTTTTTATCTTTATTTTTCCAGCGGCAACACTTATCCGAACAAAAAGCACACGAATCATTCGTGTGCTTTTTGTTATGACATTGCCATATCTGCCTTCCCGGCCATCAGTTCAGATTCTTTTATAATGTCCTGCAAAATGACTTCAGAAGAGTTGGGGAGGTGAAGGCTTTTAATATTGTCCTTCATCCGGTTCAGCTTTTCCTCATCCGCAAGAAGGGAGGTGACAGACTCTAAAATTTCTTCGTGGCGGTTGACCACGACAGCCGCACCGCAGTCTTCAAAGAAAATGGCATTTTCCTTTTCCTGTCCTGGCACGGGTTTGTACAAAATAACCGGTACGCCGATCGCTGTCGCTTCCGTCAGCGTGATGCCGCCCGGTTTTGTAATCATGCAGTCCGTAATCCGGAACAGCTCGTCGATTCTTTCTACATAGCCGAGCACTTTCAGGCGGTCGGTATTGCCGCTTTCCAAGCTGCTGAGTGATTCTTTCAGCGAGCCGTTTTTGCCGCATACCACTACAACTTGGACCTGATCGTCATGAACGAGGTTTTCGCACAGTTCTTTTACGTTTTTCAGCACACCATGCGCTCCCGCCATAATAAGAAGCACTTTTTTGTTGGGAGAAAGATTGTATTTTTTATAAATCGGTTCTTTCGGCATCGTTTCCTCGAATTGAGGCCTGATGGGAATGCCTGTGATCTTTACGTTGTTCGGATGAGTGCCGATTTCAATCAGTTTTTCCTTCACGTAATCCGTGGCGACATAGTATTTATCCACATTTTCATGAACCCAGATTTTGTGAAGGCAGAAATCGGTCATAACGTTGAACGTCGGGATCACTTTTCCGGTTCTCCGTCTGTATTCCGGTACGACAATCATCGGAAATGTATTGATTATAATGTCTGGCTTATGCTCTTCCACGAGCTGGCCCAGACGTTTATTTCCCATTTTAAAATAAATATTGAATTTGCGTTTATTATAGATTTTGTCAACTCCGTAATAAAACAAACGATAAAACTGTTTCCCGATTGAGAAGCTTTTTAAATAAAGGTATTGAGTAACCTCTGAAACAATCGGATTTGACTCTTGATACAAATTGGAAACCGTCACTTTTAAGCCGAGACGCAGACATTGTTCGTAGAGCGTTTTGGCCACTTGAACATGTCCGTTTCCGTAATTTGCAGTCAAAATTAATACTTTTTTATTGGTATTCAAGTAAATTCACCTCAATGTAATCAACAACAAGCAAGCTTCATGCATCGTAAGGAGTTATTGTCTATAGATAAACATAACACAAGTACATCATTTTATAATAAGCGCGGCAACATATTTAAACTAAATTTAATTGATATGTTCCAGTATTTTAAAGTTCTGTTATACCCATACTGAATCAAGAGTATTTTATCATATTTTTGTCACCGTATCACTCAAAACAAAAATTAATCCCATTCATACGGGGTTTCCTGATATACATAATAATTCAGCCAATTCATAAACAATAACGTCGCATGAGCCTTCCAGCGGTTTACAGGTTCTTTCCCGCCGGGTGCAAAATAGTGCTTAGGAGCTTCTACGTTTGAAAGCTTTCTTTCTATATCCCTCTCATACTCCTGAAGAAGCGTATCAGTATCGTATTCCGGGTGACCCGTTAAGAAAATCTGCTTTTCGTCTTTTGAAACGATTAAACAGACACCGGCTTCCTCTGAAACGCTCAGCACATCCAAATCTGAAGCAGATTTCAGCTGCTCCGTATTAATATCTGTATGCCGTGAGTGGGGCACATAGTATAGCTCGTCAAAGCCTCTTACCAATCTCTCGTGTTTTTTAAGAACGGTATGCTCAAACACGCCGAAGATTTTTTTCGGCAGCTCCGTTTTTTCAATGCCGTAATGGTAGTATAAACCGGCTTGAGCCCCCCAGCAGATATGGAGCGTTGAAGTGACGTTCGTTTTGCTCCACTCCATAATTTCCTTTAATTCTTCCCAGTAAGAAACATCTTCAAACGGCAGGTGCTCAATCGGAGCGCCGGTAATAATCATTCCGTCAAACCGTTTGTGGCGGATGCTGGAAAATTCCGTATAAAATTCATCCAAATGCTGCCTTGCTGTATTTTTTGGAGTATGTGTGCTCGGAATTAGGAATGTAAAGTGAACTTGTAAAGGCGAATTCCCAAGCAGCCTGAGGAGCTGGGTTTCCGTTTGGATTTTTTTCGGCATCAGATTTAAAATCACGATCTTCTGCGGCCGGATATCCTGAGAAAAAGCCCGGCTTTCATCCATTACAAAGATGTGTTCACTTTCAAGCACCTGCTTAGCGGGCAGGTGATTTGGTATATTAATAGGCAACATGCCACCTCCGTTATTCCCCGTTAATTTTCTTCATTATAGAAATTTTTAAGCCATTTTTCAATCCATCCCGGCGTAATAAGCCGCAATTAACACATAAAGACAGGATGAAAGCGGCAAATGGGCATAAATTCGGGGCGGCTCTTTATTATGACGGGCAAAGAGCCGTTTGGTTCCTCGAAAAAAATGTTTACCGGTAAATGGAAGGGAAAAGCGGTTTCCGTTTGTTTTGCATTGTAAAACAGTTAAAATAAATGAAGAATGAAAGAAGGAGGGGCGCAGATGACAATCTACGACATAAACGTACGGACCATAACCGGCGAAGACATGACGCTATCGGCTTACAGGGGCAAGGTGTTGATCATTGTGAATACAGCGAGCAAATGCGGGTTCACGTCCCAGCTCAAGCAGCTTCAGGAGCTCTATGATACATACCGGGAGGAAGGGCTTGAAATATTAGGATTTCCCTGCAATCAATTTATGAACCAAGAGCCCGGAAACGAGGCGGAAATTCAGGAATTCTGTGTGAAAAATTACGGCGTCACATTCCCGATGTTTGCGAAAGTGGATGTCAATGGAGCAGACGCTCATCCTCTTTTCACATATTTGACGGAGAAGGCGAAGGGGATGCTCGGCACAAAGGCGGTCAAATGGAATTTCACTAAGTTTATTGTGGACCGAAACGGCGAGGTCACCGGGCGTTTTTCTCCAAACGTCAACCCGAAGGAGCTTGAAGATACAGTACAGAGGCTTTTGGCTCTATAAGAGGTGACACGGTGAACGAAAAAGAACCGCTTATCAATGAAAGAACGGGCCATGACAGGCTTCATATTTCCCGGATCGCAACACTTTCTGTTTGTATTGCAAAAGAAGAAGGCGCACCGAGGCGGCCGCGTTGGTTCATGATCTAATTGATGATAAGCTCGAAGAAAGGCTGACGGCGGGCGGAGTGACAGAACGGCTGGCTGCTCTTTCAACATCGCGCATGACTCCGTTCGGGAGATCGCGGATATGATCACAGGGATGTCATTTTTGCACAGGGAACCGCTGAAAAAACAGCCGCTTTCATTGGAAGGAAAAGTTGTTTCAGGATGCAGACATGCTTGATGCGATCGGCGCTGCGGGTATCGGCTCGGCTTAATGAATACAAAAACAGGGGCCGGATTGGCAGGGGAGCGGCATCAATTTCTATTGCAGTTTGCCGCCAGCATGACAAAAAGCTAAGCGGGGCAATAGAACGCTTGTGCAGGCTGTGTTAGAATAAGTGTCAGATTGTGCATAGGAGGACCAAAATGAAGATTAAATCAATAGAACCGACGCCGAGTCCGAACACGATGAAAGTGATCTTGACCGAAGAGCTTCCGGCAGGCAAAAGCAACAATTACAAGCCGGATCAGGCAGAAGATGCTCCGGCCGTCGTACGTGATATTTTAAAGATTGAGGGAGTAAAAGGCGTTTATCATGTTGCTGATTTTTTGGCTGTGGAGAGAAACGCCCGTTTTGACTGGAAGGAAATTCTGCCGCAAGTCCGATCAGCCTTCGGAATGGAACAAACGGAGCAAACTGAGAGCCGTTCTGAACAGGAATCATTCGGAGAAGTGAAGGTTTTCGTCCAAATGTTCAGCGGAATCCCGATGCAGGTCAAATTGACGGACGGCGAACGTGAAGAACGGTTCGGCCTTCCGGAACGTTTTCAAGAAGCCATATTAAAGCTGCGTTCGGAAGCCTCAAATGTCGTATTTGAGCGCTCCTGGAAAGAACAAGGCGTCCGCTTCGGGGATTTTACCGAAATCGGACACGATGTCACAGAAGAGCTTCAGGCTGCTTACAGTGATGAGCGGCTCAAACGCCTGACCGAAGCGGCTGCACAGCAAAAGGGTGAGGCCAAGCCGGCAGTGCAGCGGAAAGCTTATAAAGTGACTCCGGACATGCTCGATGATGAAGACTGGAAACAGCGCTATGCCCATCTTGAGCAAATGGACCCGGATGAAGACGATTTACCTGTATTGGAAAAAGCGCTTCATGATCCGAAGACCTCGATCAGAAGACAAGCCGTCGTCTATTTAGGAATGATCGAAAAGCCGTCTGTGCTTCCGCTTTTATACAAAGCGCTTGAAGACAAAACGGTGACGGTCAGAAGGACGGCGGGTGACTGCCTGTCAGATATCGGCGATGCGAGCGCGATTCCGGCAATGATAAAATCGCTCAGTGACTCAAGCAAGCTCGTGCGCTGGCGCGCGGCCATGTTTTTATATGAAGTCGGCGATGAAACAGCGCTGGAAGCATTAAAAGCGGCGGAAGACGATCCGGAATTCGAAGTCAGCCTGCAGGTCAAAATGGCGATTGAACGGATTGAGCACGGAGAAGAGGCGAAAGGTTCAGTCTGGAAACAAATGACTGAAAGCAGAAAAAAAGAACAGCAGTAATAAAAAGGTGCGCCATGCACCTTTTTTATTTGAATTCACTTTTTATAAAAATTATTTAGAATATTGTTGAAAAATGATTCAAAACTCTATATAGTAAGTACAATATTAATTGTTGGAGGGTTTTTATCGAGATACAAAAAGAATACGAAAGCGGACAGGGCGGAAACGCTGTAACTGAAGATATATACAGAATGCGCCCTTAAATAAACTGAAAATTTTAAAAATATCGCACAGTCTAAAAACAGTAGGGGGATCACCATGGCAGAATTACGCAGCAACATGATCACACAGGGAATAGACAGAGCGCCGCACCGCAGCCTGCTTCGCGCTGCCGGCGTAAAAGAAGAAGACTTCGGCAAGCCGTTTATCGCGGTCTGCAATTCATACATCGATATCGTTCCCGGACATGTTCATCTGCAGGAATTTGGAAAAATCGTAAAAGAAGCAATCAGGGAAGCGGGCGGAGTCCCTTTTGAATTTAACACAATCGGAGTAGATGACGGAATCGCAATGGGGCATATCGGCATGAGATATTCGCTGCCGAGCCGTGAAATCATTGCCGATTCAGTTGAAACGGTCGTCTCGGCGCACTGGTTTGACGGAATGGTCTGCATTCCGAACTGTGACAAAATTACGCCGGGAATGCTGATGGCGGCTATGCGGATTAATATCCCGACCATTTTCGTGAGCGGCGGGCCGATGGCAGCCGGCCGCACAAGCGACGGCCGCAAGATCTCGCTTTCTTCAGTATTTGAAGGCGTCGGCGCCTATCAAGCCGGGAAAATCGGTGAAGGCGAACTGCAGGAGCTGGAACAGTTCGGCTGTCCGACGTGCGGATCTTGTTCAGGCATGTTTACGGCAAACTCGATGAACTGTCTGTCTGAAGCGCTCGGTCTGGCGCTTCCGGGCAACGGAACAATTCTTGCGGCTTCTCCGGAAAGAAGAGAGTTTGTGAGAAAATCAGCGGCCCAATTGATGGAAACCATTAAAAAGGACATTAAGCCGCGTGATATCGTCACAGAAAAAGCGATTGACAACGCGTTTGCGTTAGATATGGCTCTCGGCGGCTCAACCAACACAGTGCTTCATACGCTTGCGCTTGCCAATGAAGCGGGAGTCGAGTACTCATTAGAACGCATTAACGAAGTGGCTGAACGAGTACCTCACTTATCGAAATTGGCGCCGGCCTCGGATGTCTTCATTGAAGATCTGCATGAAGCGGGCGGAGTCTCTGCGGCCCTTAATGAATTGGCGAAAAAAGAAGGCGCGCTTCATCTTGACGCGCTGACTGTGACAGGCCGGACACTCGGAGAAACAATAGCAGGTCATGAAGTAAAGGATTATGACGTGATTCATCCGCTTGACAATCCGTTTACCGAAAAAGGCGGTTTGGCCGTGCTGTTTGGGAATCTGGCTCCGGACGGCGCCATTATCAAAACAGGCGGCGTACAGGACGGGATTACAAGACACGAAGGCCCCGCTGTCGTCTTTGATTCACAGGATGCCGCGCTTGAAGGCATTATAAACCGCAAAGTAAAAGAAGGAGACGTTGTCATTATCCGTTATGAAGGTCCAAAAGGAGGTCCTGGCATGCCGGAGATGCTCGCTCCGACTTCTCAGATTGTCGGAATGGGGCTTGGCCCGAAAGTGGCGCTTATTACAGACGGACGTTTTTCAGGGGCGTCCCGCGGCCTTTCAATCGGCCACGTATCCCCTGAAGCGGCTGAGGGCGGCCCGCTCGCATTCGTCGAAAACGGAGACCATGTCATCGTTGACATAGAAAAACGGATTTTGGATGTGCAAGTGCCTGAAGAAGAATGGGAAAAACGTAAGGCGAATTGGAAAGGCTTTGAGCCGAAAGTCAAAACAGGATATCTTGCACGGTATTCCAAACTCGTGACAAGCGCCAATACGGGCGGAATCATGAAAATTTAAATCAGTGGCCTGAACAATTGAATTCCAGCTCCCTCTATAGTATCCTTGACATCATATCAGGATTTTAGAGGGGGCTGTTTTTATGTCAATGGCTTATGAAGAATATATGCGCCAGCTGGTCGTGCCGATGCGCCGCGAGCTGACGGGCGCGGGTTTTCAGGAATTAACGACGGCGGAAGAAGTGGAAAGCTTTATGGAACAAGCTGAGGGCACGACATTGGTCGTTGTCAACTCCGTGTGCGGCTGTGCCGCGGGTCTTGCCCGTCCGGCTGCGACTCAGGCTGTTTTACAGCATGAAAAAGCGCCTGATCATACGGTTACCGTATTTGCCGGTCAAGATAAAGATGCGACTGCAAAAATGCGTGAATATTTTACGGGGCAGGAACCTTCCTCGCCATCAATGGCGCTGTTAAAAGGGAAAGAGGTCGTTCACTTTATTCCCCGCCACGAAATCGAAGGGCATGACATGGAGGAAATTATGAAAAATCTGACGAATGCCTTCGATGCACACTGCTGAAATGCCCGAATTCCGGGCATTTTCTTTTTGGAGAAATAAATGATCACAACCAGTTACAGACCTAGCGAATATACGATACACACAGCACAGTCTCTCAGTGACAGGCTGGGTGACACCTATTGCAGCCGCAATAAACAGCCCATTGAAAAAATGCTGGAACGAGCGGCAAACGATCTTTTGGTCATTGGAAAGGAACGGTTCGAACTTTACACGAAGCAAGGGGAAAAGTTCTTTTTTCACCCGAATACAGCGATGTTCCGGGCAAAGCGGTTATTGAAAGGGGAAGCCGAGCCGATGTTAAAAGCAGCCGGTTTACGCGAAGGGGACTCCTTTTTAGATTGCACGCTCGGCCTGGCATCCGATGCGATTTTGGCAAGCATGGCTGTCGGAAAAAGCGGACAAGTAATCGGCCTGGAGAAAAATGAGCTTGTCTCATTGCTTGTTAAAACAGGCCTTCAAACGTGGGAAACCGGTATTGAACCGCTGCAAGCCGCCATGAAACGCATTCAAGTCAAGCATGCCGACTGCGCCGATTATTTGCGGGAGCTTCCTGATTCATCGGTAGATGTCATCTATTTTGACCCGATGTTTCACGAACCTGTTGAAACGTCAGACGGCATTGCGCCGCTCCGTGCGCTGGCAGAAGAAGGTTTTAACGAAGAGTGCATCACGCAAGCCGTTCGGGCGGCGAAAAAATGCGTAGTGCTTAAAGACCATTGGAAAAGCCCGCGGTTTGAACGATACGGCTTCAAGGTGCTGAAAAGAAAAACGGCGCTTTTCCACTTCGGTGTCATTCATGTAAGCTCATGATATCATGAGCTTCTCTTTCGTTAATCAGTGATTTCCATCACGATAAAATAAAGCAGCGTGAGAAGTGATACAGTCGCAAATAAAGCGTTAATCATCTCATCCCCTCCTTTTTCTCTTTCTTATTGTAAGCGGTTTAGCCGCTCGGTCACAGTTACCAATTTCCCATATTGTATGATCAGGCGCTTCCGGACATGACACCGCGCTTTGATCTATGCTAGAATATAGGGACAAGAGGACAATAAAACAGAGGGGAACTATCTATCATGAAATTGTGGATGAAAAAGACCCTTGTGGTTCTGTTTACCATTGTAACGTTCGGGCTCGTGTCTCCTCCGGCTGCTTTGATGACAGACAAGCCTTCAGGACAGTCGAGCAGTCTTGAGCAGAATGATTACACCGCTTTTTATGATGAACACTCCCTGCCGGGGGAAGAGAAGGCAGGGCGGGAGCCTGAGTTACAGTTTCAATCGTATCAGCAGCAGCTTCTTGGTGATGCTGAAAATCAATCACTTCTAAAATTCGGCAGCAAAATCTCTCCGGTCATTGAAGATGATTACAGAAGTGAAATTCTGCCGAAAATCGAAGATGTGATCACAGGGCATTTAGCCAAGTTTCAAGATGATGAAGCGTATCAGGATGTGGTCATTTCCAGCAAGCCGTCAGCCGGAAAAACCGAAAAAATTTTTCATGTGTATAACAGGCTGACGGGTGAAGATCTTTTAAGATTCCACGTCCGCCGGGATCATCCTCCGCAAGACGGCTACTGGTTTAATTTTCATTACCATACCGCTGAAGACGGATTCCAATCACACCATGAGCTCGGCAGCATTTATTGGGACCGGAATACGCCGCCTGACTGGATGAGCGTGTAATAACGTGAAGAAATAAAAAAATCATTTCTGAGAAATTTTGCAGAAATGATTTTTTATTGTGTTACACTACTAAAAGACTACGTTAAAAGGATGAAAAAAGATGAAACAATATAAAGATTTGTGCCGTCATGTGTTAGAAAACGGAGAAAGAAAAGGAGACCGTACGGGAACGGGGACGATCAGCACGTTCGGCTACCAAATGCGTTTTAACCTTCAGGAAGGTTTCCCGATGCTTACGACGAAAAAGCTCCATTTTAAATCAATCGCGCACGAGCTGCTTTGGTTTTTAAAAGGAGACACGAATGTCCGCTACCTTCAGGAAAACGGGGTACGCATCTGGAACGAATGGGCCGATGAAAACGGAGAGCTCGGACCGGTTTACGGCTCTCAATGGCGCTCATGGCGCGGAGCGGACGGCGAGACGATTGATCAAATCTCTCGGCTGGTTCATGACATCAAGACCAATCCGAATTCCCGGCGATTAATCGTCAGCGCGTGGAATGTCGGCGAAATTGATCATATGGCGCTTCCTCCTTGCCACTGCCTGTTTCAGTTTTATGTCGCAGATGGAAAACTGTCGTGCCAGCTTTACCAGCGGTCGGCGGATGTTTTTCTCGGCGTGCCGTTTAATATCGCGTCTTATGCGCTTTTAACAATGATGATCGCGCATGTGACGGGTCTTGAACCGGGTGAGTTTGTTCATACGTTCGGAGACGTCCACATTTATCAAAACCATGTGGAACAGGTGAATTTGCAGCTGACAAGAGATGTCCGCCCGCTGCCGAAACTGCGGTTTGCGCGCAACGTTGATTCTATTTTTGATTTTACGTTTGAAGACTTTATCATTGAGGATTATAACCCGCATCCGCATATAAAAGGAGCTGTCAGCGTATGATTTCGTTTATTTTTGCGATGGATGAAAACCGGCTGATCGGAAAAGATAACGATCTGCCTTGGCACCTTCCGGATGATCTCGCATATTTCAAAAAAGTGACGACTGGACACACCATTGTGATGGGGCGGAAAACGTTTGAATCAATCGGACGTCCGCTTCCGAATCGGCGTAACATCGTTGTAACTTCACGGGACGAATCCTTATTTCAAGGCTGTACTGTCGCTTCCTCGGCTGAGGAAGTGCTCAAACTGATCCCGGGGAATGAAGAATGCTTTGTAATCGGCGGCGCCCAGCTGTACAGTGCGCTCTTTCCATATGCGGACAGACTCTACATGACTAAAATTCATCATGTCTTTGAAGGTGACCGTTTTTTTCCGGAGTTTAATGAAGCTGAATGGGAATTGACATCCCACAGACAGGGAGTAAAAGATGAAAAAAATCCTTACGATTATGAGTACCTTGTATACGAGAAAAAGAATTGAGATCAAGCAGGGGGGCAAGAATTGATTCGTTACGGCTGCCTTGTCATGTACGTTGTATTTATGTGCATGAAAAATATTCAGGAATATATCAATCTAAAAGAGCTTGACCCGCGGCTGTCTTTTCAAAAACAGATGAAACGGGTGTACGAACAGCCGAAAGCGTTTATGAGGGGCTGCATTGACGTGTCGGGATCGGTAATCAGCATTCATCATGATCGGCCGATACCGGACGGACCTGTATTGTATGTGCACCCCAGATTAGGTGTGGGTGATCTTGTGCTGCTTGCGGGACATCTTGAAGATCCGGCTGGTTTTATTGCCGGCAAGAAAGCTTTCCGGATGCCGTTTCTCGGGAATTGGCTGAGACTGATGGGCGTCATTTGTGACGGAGACAGCCGGGACGTGCGTCAGGAGGCGGAAGTCCGCCTGCAAAAAAGACAAAGCCTGATTCTTTCTGAAGACGGCAAAATCAATCCGGAGGAACTGGCCCTGCGTTTTGACCTTCCGATTGTTCCGGTCAGCACAACGGGAACAGACCGGCTGCTTCGGGGCAGATTATTGAAACGGCTGAAACCGGCTGACATTGAATTGCATGTCAAGCCCGCTTATTATCCGGCCGTTCAAAAACGGCTCCGTGCATAAAAAAAGCACAGTCTCTTTACGAGAGGCTGTGCTTTTTTATTTCAGATAAAGGGAACTTTGACACAATAAAATAAAATACAGAAAAACATTGAGGCACTGCCGCCTAAAACAAAGCTGTGCCAAATGGCGTGATGAAACGGGATCTTTCTCCAAATATAAAAAACGGTGCCGGCGGAATATAATAAGCCGCCGAGAAGAAGAAGGCCGAATCCCGGGCCTGACAGCGAAGCGTACAGCGGTTTAATGGCGACGATAATCAGCCAGCCCATCATTAAATAGACAAGCGTTGAAAAAATGATAAACCGCTTCACGAAAAAGATTTTAAACACGATGCCTCCGAGGGCAAGCGACCAAACGATAATTAAAAGAGTCAGGCCGAGTGCGCCTTTAAGCGGCCCTAATAAAAATGGCGTATATGTCCCCGCTATTAAGACGTAAATCGCGGAGTGATCCACAATCTCAAGAATGTCTTTCGTTTTTTTATGCTGAATGCTGTGCAGGAGAGTCGAGCTGAGATACAGAAGCAGCATTGAGGCGCCGAAAATCGAGAAGCTGGCGATGTCTGTCGGCGATCCGTATTTCACCGCGAAGATAATGAGAAAAATCAGCGCCGGAATTGACAGCAATACACCGATTCCGTGTGTGATGGCATTTGCGATTTCTTCTTTAATCGTGAACAATCAAATGTCCTCCTTTTAAAGGATTTGTTTTTGCAGTGACTGCAAAAAGCCTAATCCTTCTATTGTGATTTTTGTTCCTGCGCGTCCCCGGCCTTTTGTGACATAGTTCATCTTTTCTAAGTAATCAAGCCTGTTTCTGACCTGCTGAGGCGTCAATGTCATTGTGCCGTTCTCACTTAATTCGGATATGCTCCGTCTGCTGGCGGGTTCGCCTTTGGCATTTAAGCCTTTGATTGATTCCAAAATAAACAAAAATTCTTCTTTCTCCATCAATGTCAGGCGCTTTTCTTTTTTCTTGGCGGTTTTCGCTTTCTGGCTGTTTTTGATATACGGCGGGACATCCTCGGGATAAATCGTACCGCCGGAGGCTGCCGCAGCCATATAATGCGCCGCGTTTTGAAGCTCTCTGATGTTGCCGTTAAAGGTGTGCCGCTCAAACAGCGGATAAACGGACGGATCGAGATGCAATTGCTGCCCAGAGGCTGCCAGAATATGCTGAAGAAGGAGCGGTATATCGCCTTTTCGTTCAGATAAAGCAGGGAGCGGAAGGCATAACACGTGAAGCCTGTAAAATAAATCTTTGCTGAACGTGTTTTCCGCATCGGCAAGATCCGACGTGCTGCTTGCAATGATGCGGGCGGAAAGCCCGGCATCAAGCTCCGAAAGAAGGCGGGCCTGTACCGACAGCGGCATGTCTCCGATTTCATATAAGAATAATGTTCCGCGGCGGGCCCTATTTAATGCACCTTCAGCACAGAACAGTTCATGATTGAGCCGCTCTTCGCTTTGGCTGCAGTGAACGGTAATAAATAGTTCGCTGTTTCTGCGGGATTTATGGTGGATCGCTGCGGCCATTTGTTTTTTTCCGGTTCCGACTTCACCCGTGATGAAGACAGGCAGATCCGATAAGGCGAATTTGGCGGCCAATCGTTTCGTTTCTAAAAAGGATTTATGTTCGCCGGCTAGCTGATGAAAGGGATCAGATTGTTCAATTACAGTCATGAATTGGCTCCTTTTGGTTCTAATTGGTTTAAGTATAACATGTTTTCACCTTTGAAAATATCTTTTTCTCGCGAATCGGTTTATTTAATTTTATTTACGAAATTCAAATAATTATCTTATTATTTGAATATTCATGTTATAATGGCATATTAAATAGGGATTTAAATAAGAAAGGACTCTGTAAATGAAACCGTTACTTAAAGAAGACTCTCTCATCCAGGTAAAAGACATTTTAAAAGCGCACCAAAACGTAAAGGACGTTGTGATACATACGCCTTTGCAGAGGAATGACAGACTTTCTGAGAGATATGACTGCAATATCTATTTGAAAAGAGAAGACCTTCAGGTGGTCAGATCATTTAAGCTCAGAGGGGCTTATAATAAAATGAGACAGCTCTCAAAAGAGCAGACTGAAAACGGAATTGTCTGCGCCAGTGCGGGAAACCACGCGCAGGGGGTTGCGTTCTCATGCAAACATCTCGGCATTCACGGCAAGATTTTTATGCCGTCAACCACACCGAGACAAAAGGTATCTCAAGTGGAGCTGTTCGGAAAAGAATTTGTTGAAATCATATTGACGGGTGACACTTTCGATGATGCATATAAGAGTTCTGCGGAATGCTGTGAAAAGGAAAACCGCACGTTTATTCATCCGTTTGACGATCCGGACGTCATGGCGGGGCAGGGAACGGCTGCCATTGAAATTTTAAATGACATTGACGTTGAGCCGCATTTCCTCTTTGCGAGTGTAGGGGGAGGAGGACTCCTTTCCGGTCTGGGCACGTACATGAAAAACATTTCGCCGGAAACAAAAATCATAGCGGTGGAGCCGAAGGGCGCAGCTACATATTTTGAATCGAAAAAAGCCGGACAAGTCATTGAACTTGAGAAAATCGATAAATTTGTTGACGGGGCGGCTGTAAAAAAAATCGGCGCGGAAACTTTTCAGACGCTTGAAACTGTAGTTGATGACATTCTTCTTGTCCCGGAAGGAAAAGTGTGCAGCACGATTCTCGAATTATACAATCAATGCGCCATCGTAGCTGAGCCGGCGGGCGCATTGTCCGTGTCGGCACTTGATCTGTACAAGGAAGAGATTAAAGGAAAAAACGTCATCTGTGTGGTCAGCGGAGGGAATAACGACATCGGCAGAATGCAGGAGATGAAGGAACGCTCCATGATTTATGAGGGGCTGCAGCACTATTTTATCGTTAATTTCCCGCAAAGGGCGGGAGCGCTTCGTGAATACCTTGATGAAGTGCTCGGACCTGATGATGACATCACCCGGTTTGAATATACGAAAAAAAATAACAAAAGCAGCGGACCTGCATTGGTCGGCATTGAACTGAAACATCGGGAAGATTACGGCGCGCTCATTGCCCGGATGGATCGAAAAGGATTTCATTACGTAGAAGTGAATAAAGATCAGGACCTGTTCCACCTGTTAATCTGACTTTTTTTAGAACGGCCGCGCAAAATGACAGACACGCTTTCTCAGATTGTATATAATAAAAAGAAAACAATCGAAAAAGAAGGATTGATATCTTGTTACTCAAAAGCCTAGAGTTCAAACGACAGGACGGGATTCAGGTGAAAGTGACAGAAATACCGGTTGTCACGAAAGGTGAACATTATTTTTTTCAAATTCATCGGCACCTTGAGCTTTATTTGAGAGAAGTTTTTGCTTCACGAAGTGTGAGAACAGTGTATTCATTCCGACAATATGTTAAGCGCCGTATGAAGTGGAAAGATTACGAGGCCGTTTTCAACCAAGAGATATTGAAACATAACGCATGACGGCGCGCATTCCTTAGCGCCCTCCTTTTGATAAGGGAGGGTGCGGGGATTTTTTTATGATGAATGCTGTAAGCGTTTTATCCATGGGGGGAATGGAAATGAAAAAAATGAAAAGCTTCGCTGCCGTCACCTGTTTGCTGCTCTTGTGCGCCTGCGGGGGGAAGACGATAAAAGACCCGCTGAACTATCAGATTGAGCCGTTTTCATATCAGAACCAAGACGGAAAAACAGTGTCACTGAAAAGCCTGAAGGGGCATGTCTGGATTGCGGATTTTATGTTTACAAATTGTAATTCTGTCTGTCCGCCGATGACAGCCCATATGACTGAACTGCAAAAAAGACTGAAGGCTGAGAACCCGGATGTGCGGATTGTGTCGTTCAGTGTAGATCCTGAAAATGATACGCCTAAACAGCTGAAAGCATTTGCTTCCAAATATCCGCTCTCACTTCGCAACTGGGATTTTCTGACCGGTTACAGTCAAAAGGACATTGAAGATTTTGCGCTCAACAGCTTTAAAGCAATTGTCAACAAGCCGAAGGGGGAAGATCAGGTTATACATAAAACTTCTTTTTATTTAGTCGGACCTGACGGCAAGGTGCTTAAAGATTATGACGGCGTGCAGAAAGTTCCGTATGATGACATCCTCTCAGATGTCAAAGCGGCTGAGGAGCTCAAGTAAACTGGCAGATTAGACATTTTCAAATCTGAAAAAACATGTTACACTTTCCACTAGTAGACGTGGAAGGAGCAACCAGATTGAAGCTGCGAATGTTCTCATTGATCGCCGGACTGGCCTTGCTTTTATCAGCTTGTTCTGTCCAGCGCACCGGTTCTGATGCTGAAGAACCGAAAACGAAAGATCATATTGTCATAGCTGCGGTCGGAGATTCATTAACTGAAGGAGTAGGAGATTCTGACGGTTCAGGATACGTCGGCAAGGTGGCGGATTCCCTCAAGAAAAAGGGACATGTGAAAACGGTAGATATTAAAAATTATGCGGTGCAGGGCGACAAGACGTCTGACCTGCTTAAAAAGCTTGATGATAAAAAAGTGCAGAAATCATTGAAGGGCGCCGACTATATCTTTTTTACCATCGGCGGTAATGATTTAATGAAGGTGCTCCGCCAGAACGTTATGCAGCTGACGGTTCAGCCGTTCCAAAAGGAAGAGAAACCTTTTGAAAAACGGTTCAAGGCGATCATTTCAAAAATACGCAAATACAATCAAAACGCTGAGCTGGTGTATGTCAGCATGTACAATCCGTTCACATTTACGCTGCCTGAGTTAAAAGAGATTAACGGGGTTGTGACTGATTGGAACCAGATCGCCGCAAAAGAGCTGAAAAAAGATCCTCACGCCGCTGCGGTGAATGTTGAAGACTTGTTCAGTCAAAAAAGCGGCAGCAGCCGGATTTCAAAGGATGATGATTTTCATCCGAATGCAAAAGGGTATACACTCATCGCCGATCGATTGTACGGCACTATTGAAAAACAAGGGTTACCAGCAGAATAGGGTGAAATGATGAAGAAATGGAAATCGCTGTTTTTTATTCTTCTTGCACTCAATGTGATTGCCGCCGCGGTCATCGTGACATTGATGGTTATGCCGGGAGAACAGGCGAAAATACAAGATGAGACAAAAAGCGAGTACGGCTTTCACATTACCAGCTCCAAAGAATCACTTGCCAGGTTTGTGAATTCGTACTTAAAAGAGAAGGCATCGAATCAGCTTGACTACAAAGTGGACATCAATAACGACGTGCACGTAGCCGGTAAAATCAAGGCGTTCTCAACATCTATTAATGCGGTTGTCACATTTGAACCGTCCGTACAAAAGAACGGAGATGTGGTTCTGAAAGTGACGAAGTTTTCATTAGGTGAATTAAGCCTTCCGATCAGCTTTGTGCTGAATTATATGGACAGCTTTTACGAACTGCCGTCATTTGTGCACGTTCATCCAAGTGATAAAAGCATTGAGGTCCGTCTGTCGGAAATGCCATTAGACAACGGTATGTATGTTAAGGCTGATAAAATCAATCTCGACACGGATGAAATTGAATTTTCCTATTATCATCCGAAGCAATAAGTTTTCATAAAAAAAACACAGATCCTTTCTGGGATTTGTGTTTTTTACGTTTCAGCGTTTTTTATCCAGCTTGCTGAACAGTTTGATTAACGTTGCAAGCTCTTCATCAGAGTAGCAGTCAAACCGTTTAAAAAAGTATTCTGTTTTTTTCTGGTTGAAATGATCGACAATTTTCTCCCCGTCTTCCGTAATATGGATTCTGATAATTCGTCTGTCCTCTTTAGAACGGATGCGGGTAATCCATTCCTTTTCTACTAAAGCGTCAGTCACTGCGGTAATGTGGCTTGCGGAGACCTCAAGAATGGGAGCGAATTCCGTTACTTTTTTAGGTCCTTGTTCACTGAGAATCCACAAAATGGTGAATTCGTTCCTGGACAGCTCTTTATCTAGAATTTCATTAACTTCATTTCTGATTTGTTTAAACACTTTTCGAAGCAAAGCTTCCATATCATACATCATTTGTGTTCTTACTTTCAAAACATGAACCTCCAATATGTAGTCAGCGCGGCATTCATTTAGCTTCCCCTGAAAGCAGAATTATTTTTATTCTGTTTATACATGCTATAATATAATAATACCACGTATGAACAAAGGAGGGCACCCGTATGTCAGAAAAAAAAGAAATCGCCACATTTGCAGGCGGCTGTTTTTGGTGCATGGTGAAGCCGTTTGACGAACAGCCCGGAATTGAAAGAGTGGTGTCCGGTTATACAGGAGGCCATACTGAGAATCCGACTTACGAAGAAGTGTGCAGTGAAACGACCGGCCACAGGGAAGCCGTTCAAATCACATTTCAACCAGACATTTTCCCGTATGAAAAGCTTGTTGAGCTGTTTTGGCAGCAGATCGACCCGACTGACGCAGGCGGCCAGTTTGCGGACCGCGGAAGTTCATATCGGGCGGCGATTTATTACCATAATGATGAACAAAAAGAGATTGCTGAAGCCTCAAAAAAACAGCTTGAAGACAGCGGCATTTTTAAAAAGCCGATCGTGACAGACATTTTAAAGGCTGAGCCTTTTTATGAAGCGGAAGGTTATCATCAGCATTTTTATAAGAAAAATCCTGATCACTACGGGCGCTACCGTGTAGGCTCCGGACGTCAAGGATTTCTGGATGAACATTGGAGGGACAGATAGGATGGCTCTAAATAAAGAAGAAAAAATCAAATCATTAAACCGCATGCAATACGAAGTCACGCAAAACAACGGAACAGAGCCGCCATTTCAAAATGAATTTTGGGATCACAAAGAAGAGGGGCTTTATGTTGATATCATCTCAGGAAAACCCCTGTTTACTTCTTTGGATAAATTCGATTCTCATTGCGGCTGGCCGAGTTTTACCAAACCGATTGAGGAAGAAGAGGTTGACGAAAAACTGGATACAAGCCACGGGATGATCCGGACGGAAGTGAGAAGCAAAACAGCGGACTCCCACTTGGGCCACGTATTTAATGACGGCCCGGGGCCGACCGGTCTCCGTTATTGCATTAACTCTGCGGCACTCCGTTTTATTCCGAAGGACAAGCTGAAGGAAGAAGGCTATGAAACCTATCAGCATTTATTTGAGAAATAGAGCTCAGCAATGAGGCCTGCCGATTTAGACAGGCCTTTTTTCTATGCTTTTTTTTCTTCATGTAATCGTTCAATAATCTTTACGACTGTGTCTGTTGTGATGAGCGGCGCTTGATCGGATTGATATCTGGGGAGATTGACCTTCCGGAATTCAGGGTGTTTGGCGGGGTCCGGCAATACCGCGTAAAGATTGCCCCATTCATATAAAGATTCCGTTTCATGAGGAGAGGTCAGTTCTTCGTGAAGTTTCTCCCCGGGGCGTTTTCCTACTTCAACAGCGGCGGGGCGAGGCAGTCCGTGCCGGGTCGCATATTCCTCAAACCCGTGAAGCAGTTCTTCAAGCCTCAGGGACTCCATTTTAAAAATAAACGTTTCTCCGCCCTTTGTAATCGCTGCAGATTGCAGGGTAAGCATTGCTGCGTCATCAATCGACATAAAAAACCTCGTCATATTTTTATCTGTAATGGTGAGCGGGCCGCCATCCATCATCTGTTCAAATAATATAGGAATAACAGAACCGCGTGAACCGAGGACATTGCCGAAGCGGACCGAACAAAACACCGTACCGCGGTTTTGAACATGATGATTTGCCTGATGAAACAGCTTCTCGGACAACAGCTTCGTAGCTCCCATTGTGTTTACCGGAGAAACGGCTTTATCGGTACTGATATTAATCACATGCGCCACCTCTTGCAGCAAAGCGGCTTCTGCGACATTTTGTCCGCCGATAAGGTTGGTTTGAATGGCTTCAAACGGATGATCCTCACAAGTCGGAACCTGCTTCAGCGCAGCGGCGTGAAAGACAATATCAACACCTTTCATCACTTGGTTTACTCTTCTGTAGTCACGTACATCGCCGAGCACAAATGACAGTCTTTGTTCATCCGCGTATTTTTGTTTCATCACATATTGTTTGCTGTCATCTTTGCTGAATACAATGACTTCTTTAGGCGTTAAGAGCAAAAGGCGTTTAACAATTTGGCTTCCGATTGACCCTGTCCCGCCGGTGACGAGAACAGTTTTATCGTGAAAAAATGGTTTTAGCTCTACTGCTTGCTGTTTAGGCATGGCTTATCCTCCAACTCTCGTTTCTCTACCATGCATCATATGTTGAACAATTTCAGCGAGTTAATGAAAGCAACCAATAAATCAAAAATTAGAGAAAATCATTAATCTGATGCGCTTTCATTTCGCTTGATCCGATTAATAGAAAAAGAATTACTAACAAATCATTGTACTAAATATTCACTTATAATTCTGCTCTCATCTTTTTTTCTTCTCTCACCACGAATTTTCACTTTCTTACAATTTTCACAAAAACTTAACACTGATGATTCTGTATGTATTTTACAATTGAAGTGCAGGTTTAAAAAAAGGAGGAAGTAAAATGAATCATTCAAAAACACTTTTGTTAACCGCGGCCGCCGGACTGATGCTCACATGCGGTGCCGTTTCTTCTCAGGCCAAGCATAAGCTGTCTGATCCTTATCATTTTACCGTCAATGCGGCGGCGGAAACGGAACCTGTTGATACAGCCGGTGATGCGGCGGACGATCCTGCGATTTGGCTGGACCCCAAAACTCCTCAGAACAGCAAATTGATTACGACCAATAAAAAATCAGGCTTAGTCGTTTACAGCCTTGATGGTAAGATGCTTCATTCCTATAATACCGGGAAACTGAACAATGTTGATATCCGCTATGATTTTCAGTTGAACGGAAAAAAAGTTGATATTGCGGCAGCATCCAACCGGTCTGAAGGGAAAAATACAGTTGAGATCTACGCCATTGACGGAAAGAACGGCACATTGCAAAGCATTACAGATCCAAAAAATCCAATTGCATCAGCAATTGATGAAGTATACGGTTTCAGCTTGTACCACAGTCAAAAAACGGGAAAATATTACGCGATGGTGACAGGAAAAGAGGGCGAATTTGAGCAATATGAATTAAAGGCGGACAAAAATGGATACATATCCGGCAAGAAGGTAAGGGCATTTAAAATGAATTCTCAGACGGAAGGGATGGCAGCAGACGATGAATACGGCAGTCTTTATATCGCGGAAGAAGATGAAGCCATTTGGAAGTTCAGCGCCGAACCGCACGGCGGCAGTAACGGAACGGTTATCGACCGAGCCGACGGCAGGCATTTAACGCCTGACATTGAAGGATTGACGATTTACTACGCTGCTGACGGGAAAGGCTATCTGCTGGCATCAAGTCAGGGAAACAGCAGCTATGCCATTTATGACAGACAAGGACAGAACAAATATGTGGCGGATTTTCGCATTACAGACGGGCCTGAAACAGACGGCACAAGCGATACGGACGGAATTGACGTTCTGGGCTTCGGGCTTGGGCCAAAATATCCGTTCGGTCTTTTTGTCGCACAGGATGGGGAAAATATAGATCACGGCCAAAAGGCAAATCAAAATTTTAAAATAGTGCCATGGGAAAGAATTGCTGATAAAATCGGCTTCCGCCCGCATGTTAATAAACAGGTTGACCCGCGAAAACTGACCGACAGAAGCGGAAAATAAACATACAAAAAGCAGCTTGGATAAGCTGCTTTTTCATGTGAAGAGCGTTTCATGAGAAAGTATCGGAGCGAATAGCCGTAAGCACGGCCGGAAGCTGGTCATACGTGTAAGCCGGCACTGTCTCTTGATAATTAAGCGCCGCAATTCGTTCACGTTCAGTTGGGTTTGTCATATAAAAATGGATCTTATCCGCAAAATCCGCAAGCCCGCTGTAAGAAACAAAGGATGAAAAAGGGGGCGCGGGAGATAGATCTGTCAGCTGAAATGTCTGACAGGCCGCAATGTCAAAGCTTCTCGTATTTAAACTGATATTTTGGATGCCGCGTCCATTCTGATTGAGCGCAAACCGGTAAGAACGGTGCGGGTTTAAGACCACGTCTGCGCTGTTGTAATACAATGCGGCATGTTCAGGTTCAATCCATTCATCCATTATGAGCACATTTTTCTGTCTGGCGATTGTTTTAGGCAGATGTCTGCGCCATCCCTTCCCGATGATACGAAGCGTATACGGAAGCTTCGCCGCTGCTTTCACGAGTTCAACACGATTCGGATACGGATATCCGATCAGAAGCAGATTGGTGTGAAGAGAAGCGTCAGGCGCTTGTTTCGTAAAAATCCGCTGATTAACGGGAATCGGGACATAATATACGTGCTGTAAGCCCATTTGCCGGTAAGCATCAAGAGCGTTTTGTTCTATGGTCAAAACGGCATCGGCGAGCGGGGCGATTTTTGCGCTCACATCAAAATAAAAAGGGTCCTCCGTCAGCCATAGATAGACGGGAATCTGCTCTGTTCTCAGCCATTGAAGCCATTCTGACGGAATACGGTCGCCCGCCATCATCAGACTGATGTCAGGTTTGAATGCCCGTATGCTGCTGATTGTATCTTCCTGAAGCTCAGAAACAGAAAAAAAGCGGACGGAAGACTGTAAAAAACCTTCCTCGATCCAGCGGTCAAAATACGTGTAAATGCCTTTATATCCTGAACGGATATATAGAACGTTCATCTGCTGTTACGAAGTGAAGGTGACACTTTCGACTTTGTCAACATCAAGCAATGTTGTAGCAGAGCCTGCCGGTGTAACGGAATTTTCCTGCGTAACATAAACAATTCCGTGAACTTCGTCAAAGAAAACAAATTGTACCGGACCGATCATGTCTCCTGAATCCATCACAATGCTGATAACAGTGCCGGGCTGAACTCTCGCAAAAATCCATCTCGCCGCTAATGAAATGCCGCTTCCTAAAACAGATTGAGCGCTGAGACTGTCTTGCGCAGCTGCTTCATCCACTTTTGCATCAATTGCAGATTCTAATAAATCTTTTATATTGTTTTCCACGTTATCTCCTCCATCTGTGCCGCTAGATAAAGCGCTGTTGTCAAATATAGGGTTCAAAAGAGTTTTCAATAGCTTCTTTTTGAGCTCTAAACGATCCTCGCTCATGGGATCATACACCTCCTTTAACGATTTCAACCTCACGTTTATTCATATTCCTGATTGATGTGATTGGTATAAGTCGAATGCCGTTTTGCCGTATTTTTTTCATATTTAATAAAACCGCTGAATTTAGAATCAGGCTTTATCTGTCTATGCGGATTGCAAGCGTGCGACATACGTTGTATAGATGAAAAAAAGAAGGAGAGGAATTATTTTGGATTCAGACGAAACTGTAAAACACGGGGGTTTTGATGAGGAATTTCACCTTTTACTGCTGCTTCTTCTTTTGGTATCGCGGCAGCCGTCCGGAGATCAATCAGATTTGCGGCGTCAGCTTGTGATGGCAAAAGAGCTTGGAGTTCCTGTTTCACGTGTCAATCTGGTTAACGGCAGCACATTGCAGAACGTGATTGTCAAAGAAGTGCTGTCAGATTTGGCCGTTTTTCAAAATCCTCTCAATAATACGAGATCAAATGTCGCGATTTCAAGCATCGTCAGCTGGGGTGCTTTTTAATAACAGATATCAGGCTCTGTCATTTTCGGAGCCGTTTTTTATGTGTTCAGAAGGGGTGATGGGATGGAAAAGAAGATCTCGATTATCTTAACGAGTTACAACAAACCCGATCTCGTGAAACAGGCGATTGAAAGTGTGTTGCAACAGACCTACAGCAATTGGGAGCTGTTTGTAATGGATGATCATTCAAATGAAGAAACCTCGGCGGCCATCAGTACGTATATAAAAGATCACCGCATATACTATTACAACAGTTTTATCAATCCGGCTGAACGGCTGAAATCGACCCGGTATGCCGTTTTGATTAATGATGCGCTTTCACGGATTAAAGGTGAATACGTCACTTATCTGACGGATGACACCGTATATCATCCGGATAGACTCAGCCGCATGGCGGAAACGCTTAATCAATGCACCGAATTTGATGCCGTCTATTCCAGTCAGAAGGTGGTGCATGTAAACGAGCGCGGAACAGAGCAATTCCACTTTTATCGTTTTGCTGATGACGTGCTTGACCAGGCTGCTTTTCTCGTTGATCACTGTTCAGTGATGCACAGGAAGTCATTGCTTCGGCGTGTGAAGGAGAAGTACGGCAGTTTTTGGGACGAAGATGTCATGCATTGGAATCACGGAGACTCTGTTTTTTGGAGCAGGCTCAACACATTTACATCATTTCTGCCGATAAAAGAAGTGTTGGATACGACCTATAAAACACCCCACTCATTCCAGAACACGTATCAATCGCTTCCGTCAGAGCTGGTTGACGGGTCTTTTGTAAAGGGGACGGATCAGAAGGTATATCAGCTTGACCGGAATAAAAGAAAGCTTGTCAATGAGCGCTGGCGACCGTTATATGAAGGAAGAGCCGTCGTCATTCCGGATCCTTTTTTATTTCAATACGAGGAAGAGAACACTGCCGGTATTCCGAATTTTCAGCTCGTCACGGATCAGTGTCATATCTATTTTGTAGAAGACGGGACGAAAAGGCTGATTGATCTTAACGCCTTTCGCTTTTACCAATTTAAACGCCCCGGCATCCTGGCTTTAGAACGGGATGAAATCCAAGCGCTGCCGGACGGTCCGCCGATCAGATGGGAGAGATCGGGCTGTGTTCAGCATCTTCCCGGAAGAATGCTGTTGCGCATTGAACGTGAATTTTATGTTTATTTGAGAGGGGTTCTCCATCCGATCAGTCAGGATGTAGTGAAACGCTTTTTTGCAAATCAGAAGGCGCTACCCATTTCCTTTCAGCAAATTAAACAATTACCAATTGGAAAGCCGTTCTATCCGATGTACGATGAAATTATAAGAAATCTCAATATAACAAAAGGATGAGAGATGCAGTTGGATGTGTAAGGAAAAGGAGAGCTTTTATGACCGATCAATTTGCTAAAACCGAGAAACAATATATTGAGCTTACTTCCGGCATGCAGAGGTTCGAGCATTACAGTGTGTATAGAGACCCTTTGCTGCCGCAGATTTTTTCACATAACTTTGTTCAGCTGCACCGTACATTTCCGTTAGACGGACTGCTTCCGTTTTTTGCGTCTGTTCCGAACATGCTTCAAACCAATTATATTCATGTGAAAGCGGCACCGGAGCACACATTTCCGCTTCTTCTGAAACAAACATTGGTAAAGCAGGGATACGTAGTGGAGGATGAACTGTTTTTCGCAAGGAAGCTGGAAAATGGGGACCGGCAGGCCGGACATCCTCTCACCGCTTGGGGAACGGACAAAAGTCTTGCTGACGGGTCATCTATTATGAACATTTATGATGCCCTTTACATTGGCGAGGCGGCGGCCGAACAAAAGCTTGAGCGGAAATATCCTTTGTATAAGGACGGGACGGTTTTGCTTGTTGTGTGTTACAGCGATGCCTCCAGAACGATTCCGATCGGCTGCGGAGAGCTTTTCATCAACAAAGCGGATAAAACCGCTAAAATTGAAGAAGTTGCCATTCTGGATCAATTTCAGCGGAAAGGCTACGGAACGATATTGATGAACGAGCTGATGGCTGCGGCAAAGCTGAACGGCATGGAAACCGTATACCTTGTGGCGTCCGGGATGGACGGTGTAAACCGCTTTTATGAGAAACTCGGCTTCAAAAGATTTCGGCGTGTGCATACAATTTTTCATTATTTTCTTACATAGATGGGCATTCGCATAAAACAATTGGGAGTTGGCCCGCATACAATGCCGTATATCGTAAGAAGAAAGGGTGATTCGTATGTACGGATACGGATATGGGGGATGCGGCGGTTATGGCTTTGGATACGGCGGCTGCGGAGGCGGAACCAGTACATTCGTGCTGATCGTGGTATTGTTTATTTTATTAATCATCGTCGGTGCGGCTTTTATTTGTTAGACTGAAAAAATCCTATAATGAAAATCAGCCTGCAGAGAACATCACTTCCTGCAGGCTTTTTGTTATGTTCAAAGTCAGCTTGAAAAACATTTTAATACATATTACCTTTCTGAAGAAGGGGGCGAAAATGTGAAAATAACAATTGAAGAATTGCCTGAATCAAGAATTGCTTATTTCCGAAACGTCGGGGAGTATGGCGGAAAGCAAAATAAAGAACTTATGGAGTCTTTTAAAAATTGGGCGCAATTGAATGGCCTGCTTGATCATTCTGTCATTTTAGGAATTCCGCAAGATCATCCGAATCGTACGTCTAAAGAGAAATGCCGCTATGATGTTTGTGCTGTTATTCATCAAGATCATGTGCCTGAACCAGCTCGGATCGGCACATTTTCCGGGGGCAGGTACGCTGTTTTCTTGCTTGATCATAC
Organism: Bacillus sp. BACIII; assembly: GCF_057836745.1. NCBI lineage: Bacteria > Bacillati > Bacillota > Bacilli > Caryophanales > Bacillaceae > Bacillus > Bacillus sp. BACIII. Next base: position 910,127 of record NZ_CM174437.1, read on the forward strand.
GAAAGAGGCAGTCAGTGGATTTTGGAAAACTGTTTTTTCAGAGATCGAAAAAAATAATCTAATCGTAAGAGATCAGCCCATTATCGAAAGGTACACCTTACAAAAGGTGAATGATCAATTGTGTGAAATATTGGTTCCCATACAGTAAAGAAGACGGGAATTTTCGCCTTCTGCTTATGCCGATTCCGATCAAAATTGCTGTGATGATGAGCTGAGCAGATAAATAGCAGAACTGAGAACGCTCTTCAGGCTGTCGGGATATCTCCGGCAGCCTGTTTTACAAAAAGGTATTTTCTACAAAAAAACTTTCTGAAGGATAAGAATGCTGTTATTCATCTGTTCATACAATGAAGCAAATGGGTTTTTGAGGTGGAAAGATATGGGGAGTTATTTAATCAAACCGGAGCTTGACGGGATCTATCCGACAGTCAGCCATGGAAAAGGATCATATGTGTATGATCTGGAGGGGAACAAGTATCTTGACGGGGCATCGGGTGCGGTCACTTGCAATATCGGCCACGGGACGGAGGATATTATACAAGCTTTAAAAGAGCAGCTTGACTCCGTTTCGTTTGTGTATCGCTCGCAATTCACCAGTGCGCCGGCAGAGGAGCTGGCTTTATTTCTGGCTGATCATCTGCCGGGCGGGCTGAATTGGTCATTTTTTGTAAACAGCGGCTCAGAGGCAGTTGAAACAGCGATGAAAATGGCCGTTCAATATTGGCAGGAAAAAGGCCAATACCAAAAATCCGTCTTTTTATCAAGATGGGGAAGTTACCACGGAATTACTTTGGGAGCGCTTTCATTATCGGGGTTTTATGAACGGAGATACCGTTTCACCCAGCTGCTTGAACGGTTTCCTGCCGTTTCAGCGCCGAATATGTACCGTTCGGAGCTGCAGGGAGAGGAATTTGTAAAAGCTGCGGCAGAGGAGCTGGAAACGGCTGTTAAACGGATCGGCGCCTCATTTATCGCCGGTTTTGTCGCAGAACCGATTGTCGGAGCGGCCGGGGCTGCCATCACTCCGCCGGCAGGCTACTATGAAGCGCTTAAGGATGTCTGCCGCAGGCACCGTATTTTGTTTATCGCGGATGAAGTCATGACGGGGCTCGGAAGAACAGGACGGATGCTTGCTTCTGAGCATTGGGGAATCGTGCCTGATATCGCGGTGCTCGGAAAAGGGTTAGGCGCCGGTTACGCTCCGATTGCGGCAGCCGTTGCCTCTGATGACATCATTGAAACGATCAAGCGGGGCTCCGGGGCCATTATGAGCGGGCATACGTACAGCGCCAATCCATACTGTGCAAGAGCGGCGCTTGAGGTGCTTCGCTATGTCAAGAAACATGGGCTGCTTCAGCAGGCAGAGGAAAAAGGCGCAATACTGAGGCGGAAATTAGAACAAATCAAAGAGCGCAGCGGGGTGATCGGGGATGTCCGCGGAAAAGGCCTTCTGATCGGGGTGGAGTTCGTCAAAGATAAAACGACAAAGGAAGTTTTTCCGAAAAAACAGGCGTTTACAGAAAAAATGATAACAGAAGCAAAAAAACGGGGGCTGCTGATTTACCCTGCAAAGCCCGGTATTGACAGCGGCGAAGGAGACGCCGTCATCATCGCGCCGCCGTTGACGGCTTCCCATGCTGAGCTGGATGAACTGTCAGATCTATTTTCACTAGCTGCAGAAGAAGCAGCAGAAAAAATGATGAAGAGGGATTGAACTGACATGTCTATTTTTCATAAAAAAATCGATATTCATGAAGCAATTGCCGATGTCAAGGACGAATCTGTCATCATGTTCGGCGGTTTCGGGGGTGTGGGGTCTCCTCCGTCATTAATCGAAGCGATTTTAGAAAGCGGCGTTAAAGAGCTGACTGTCATCTGTAATGATGCCGGCTTTCCGGAAATCGGTATTGGCCCGCTTATCGTTCATAAACGGGTGAAACGGCTGATCGCTTCCCATATCGGCTCAAACCCAGTAGCGGGCAGTCAAATGACTGACGGAACGCTGGAGGTGGAATTTTCGCCTCAAGGGACGCTTGCCGAACGGATTCGCGCAGGCGGAGCGGGGCTTGGCGGTATTTTAACGGATATCGGGATTGATAACGCAACCGTTTGCGAGAACAAAGAAACTGTAACGATTGACGGAAAACCCTATTTAGTTGAAAAAGCGCTGACGGCTGATTTTGCTTTTGTGTCGGCACATACTGCTGATGAATTCGGGAATTTGACGTATGACAAAACGGCGCGCAACATGAACCCTCTGATGGCGGCTGCGGCCAAAAGAACCTTTGCTGAGGCGGCGGAAATTGTGCAGGCCGGCGAACTTGACAGCGAGCATATTGTAACACCGGGCGTTTTTGTGGAGGGTGTCGTGCAAAGTGAAGGAGTGAAATGGAAATGGGCTTGGGAATAGCGGAAAGAGAGAGTATCGCAAGGCGGGCCGCCAGTGAAATTACCTCAGGTATGATTGTCAACCTGGGGATCGGCATTCCTTCTTTAGTGCCGAACTTTCTGCCGGCCGGCATGGGGGTGATGCTGCAGGCGGAAAACGGCGTTCTTGGGATAGGAGGAAGTCCTGAGCCCGGAGCGGAGGATGAACTCTTATGCAATGCCGCCGGATTTCCCGTCAGTACGGTAAAGGGAGCCTCATATTTTGATTCAGCGCTGTCTTTTGCCATGATCAGAAAAGGGCTGATTGATATTACCATTTTAGGCGCATTGCAGGTCAGCCGGACAGGTGATCTCGCCAACTGGCTCGTCCCGGGGAAAAAAGTGCCGGGAATGGGCGGGGCGATGGAGCTTGCCCAAGGTGCGAAAAAAGTGGTTGTCGTCATGGGCCACACCGATCAGAAGGGCCGGCCGAAATTAGTCGAAAGCTGTTCATTGCCGCTTACGGCCTCGGGCTGTGCAGACCTCATTATTACAGAGAAAGCCGTCATCAGCATAGAGGATGGGACTTTTGTTCTTGAGGAACTGCTGAATGGTTCGACGATAGACGATGTCATCCAAACGACGGATGCCGAAATCAGATTGGGAGAATGTTTTCTGAAAAGGGGGCCTGTCCATGGATCAATTAGAAAAGAAAATAACTGAGTGGGCGGAAGAAAATGCGGCAAAAGCGGTAAGTCTGCTGAAACGGCTGATCGGGGAAAAAAGCACGTTCGGACATGAATTTAACGCACAGGCAGTCGTTTTAGAAAAACTGAGACAGTTTGACATGGATATTGATGTGTGGGAACCGAATGTCAAACAATTGAAAGAGCATCCTTATTTTGTATCGGAACGTAAAGACTTTCATGAAAGCCCGAATATTACCGCCATAAAGAAAGGAGCCGGCGGCGGGAGATCACTGATACTGAACGGACATATTGATGTTGTCCCGGAAGGAAATCCCGCGGCATGGATGTATGAACCGTTTACCGCTGTTGAAAAGGACGGCAAAATTTACGGCCGCGGTTCAACAGATATGAAAGGCGGCAATACAGCTCTCTTGTTTGCATTAGAAGCACTTGAAGCCTGCGGGGTTACGTTAAAAGGAGATGTTCTGTTTCAAAGTGTCGTAGATGAAGAGTGCGGCGGCGCAGGAACGCTTTCGACGGTTATGAGAGGCTATAAGGCTGACGGGGCGCTTATTCCGGAACCGACTAATTTAAAGCTGTTTGTGAAGCAGCAAGGGTCTATGTGGTTCCGCATTACGGTAAGAGGATTGTCCGCACACGGCGGCACCCGCTATGAAGGGGTGAGCGCGATTGAAAAAAGCCTGCATGTCATCACAGCGCTCAAAGAGCTGGAACACGTCCGCAACGCCCGTATCACGGACCCGCTTTACCGGGATGTTCCGATTCCGGTTCCCATTAATATCGGCACCGTCCAAGGCGGAACGTGGCCATCTTCGGTAGCTGACCGTGTCGTGATAGAAGGCAGGTGCGGGATAGCTCCGGATGAAACACCTGAAGCCGTAAAAGAAGAGCTCGCAAGCTGGCTCAAAGATTTGGAGTACCGGGATGAGTGGTTTAAACACCATCCGGCGGAAGTTGAATGGTTTGGAGCTCAGTGGCTTCCGAACGATCTCCCGGATGACCATCCGCTGATTTCCGCTTTGGAATCTTCTTTTGAGAAAATGAAAGGGACAAAACCGATACGTGAAGCGTCTCCGTGGGGAACGGACGGGGGGCTTTTGCATCATGCGGGGCAGACGCCGGTCATTGTCTTCGGGCCGGGAGAAGTCAAAGCGGCGCACCAGGCAAATGAATATATTGAAGTCCGGGCGTTAATTGATGCCGTCAAAATCATTTCTCTTTTTATGATGGAATGGTGCGGGGTGGCAGATGGAGGTGGCAGAGCTGATAAAGGAACTGAGGGCTGAAAGCGGATCGGCCGAGATTGATGCAGACCGTTTCAACGAGCGGCTCAGGGTCATTCGTTATGACGGGCAGCCCGAGGCGCTTATTCCGGCTGTTTTGGCAGAAGCGAAGCAAGAAGGGGCCCAAAAGGTGATTTTCTTTGCCAAGCGCAGCGATGAGCCGGAACTTGTCAAGCATCTCTTTATTCAGGAGGGGGTCATAGACGGATATTACAATGGACATAAGGCTGCTGTGATGGTGCGTTATTTATCAGAGAAACGGAGACAGTCAGATTCATATGTATCGGAAGATTCGACTGTTGACCGTTTATATGAGACACAGCGGCGGAAACTGACGCAGACAGAAAGCAAGCTCATGTTCAGAAAAGCGGATGAAGATGATGCAGACCGCTTATCGCACTTATATAAACATGTTTTTCTCACCTATCCTACTCCTGTCTTTAACCCCCTTTATATAAAAAAAACAATGAGAGAAAACACCATCTATTATGCCGCCTTCGATCAGGAACGTCTTATCGGCGCGGCAAGCGCGGATCTCAATCCCGTATTGGGGCACGCCGAAATGACCGATTGCGCAGTTCTGTCAGATTACAGAGGAAATTCCGTAACGGCACACCTGTTTAAAGCCTTGGAGCAGGAACTTTCGGGCCGGGGAACCATTCATCTTTTTTCCTTGGCCCGTGCAGCCTCTTACGGGATGAATGCCGTTTTGTATCATGCGGGATACGGCTACAGAGGCAGGCTTGTGAACAACTGCCGGATTTCAGAAGGGCTCGAAAATATGAATATATGGTGCAAGACATTACGTTTCAGCCATTCATAAGGAGGAATTCGTTTGACAAATAAATGGTTTCAGCCGAAGCGTCATTGGAAGGAGATTGAATTATGGAAGGATGTGCCGGAAGAAAAGTGGAATGATTGGCTGTGGCAGCTCACTCATACTGTAAGAACCGTCGATGACCTGAAAAAAGTCATTCATTTGACCGAGGAGGAAGAAGAAGGCGTCAGAATGTCTGTAAAAACCATTCCTCTGAACATTACGCCTTATTATGCTTCCTTAATGGATCCCGATAACCCGAGATGTCCGATCCGCATGCAGTCCGTGCCGCTGTCAGAAGAAATGCACAAAACGAAATATGACCTCGAAGATCCGCTGTTTGAAGATGAAGATTCACCGGTGCCCGGCCTTACGCACCGCTATCCCGACCGCGTTCTTTTTCTCGTGACAAACCAATGCTCGATGTACTGCCGATACTGCACCAGAAGACGATTTTCCGGGCAGATCGGGATGGGCGTGCCGAAAAAACAGCTTGATGCGGCGATCGCTTATATTCGGGAAACGCCTGAAATACGTGACTGTCTCATTTCCGGCGGTGACGGGCTTTTAATTAACGATCAGATTCTCGAATATATTTTGAAAAACCTTCGCGACATTCCTCACCTCGAAATTATCCGGATCGGAACGAGAGCGCCTGTCGTTTTTCCGCAGCGGATAACGGATAACCTTTGTCAGATTCTGAAAAAATATCATCCGGTCTGGCTGAACACTCATTTTAATACGAGCATCGAACTGACGGAAGAATCGGTTGAGGCGTGTGAAAAGCTTGTCAACGCAGGTGTTCCGGTCGGAAACCAGGCCGTTATTTTGGCGGGCATTAACGATTCGGTGCCGATTATGAAAAAGCTCATGCATGATTTAGTGAAAATCCGCGTCCGCCCGTACTATATTTATCAATGTGATCTGTCAGAGGGAATCGGTCATTTCAGAGCGCCCGTGTCAAAAGGTCTGGAAATCATTGAAGGGCTGAGGGGGCACACGACGGGTTTTGCCGTGCCGACTTTTGTCGTCGATGCCCCGGGCGGAGGCGGAAAAATTGCCCTGCAGCCGAACTATTTGCTCTCCCAAAGTCCGGAGAAAGTTGTGATCAGAAACTTTGAAGGGGTGATTACATCTTATCCCGAACCGGAAAACTATATCCCGAATCAAGCCGACGACTATTTTGAATCTGTTTTTCCGGGAACGATGGCCAAACGCGAACCGGTCGGACTAAGCGCTATTTTCGCGGATAAAGAGGTCTCTTTCACACCGGAAAATGTATCGAGAATCAGCAGGAGGAAAGCGTTTACTTCTAACCCTGATCATGAAACGCTGAAAGACCGGAGGGAAAAGAGAGATGAATTAAAAGAAAAGAAATTTATAGCACAGCAGAAAAAAGAGCAAAAAGAAGGCTCGGAAGTCGGAGGTGAATCGCCGTGAAGCCATGCGAGTGGTGCGGCAATCAGAAGGCGTCAGCTTGTCAGTCGGCTGTATACTGGGAGCTTCCTGACGGTACGAGGGCCATAGAAATTACAGACACACCCGCGTTCGCTTGTTCTTCCTGCGGCATGACGTATCAGGAGGAAGCGGTCATAGGCGAAATCGAAAATCAGCTTTTTTTAGTCGACGCCAAAAAATTACCGGAAACACTCACATATCAAGAGCTGATGCAGACAGAACGGATATTGAAACGGAATTATTTTGACTTCTCCTAGTCTTCTTTTGTTGTAATTTCACTTTTGAAATGTATAATAGTACAACAAAAGACAGTCATCAGGAGGGGAAACCCATGAAATCCTTTTACCACTATTTAATGAAATACAGGCATCCTAAGCCGCAGGACGCAATCAGCCGATTTGCGAATCAGGCATACGAAGACCATGGCTTTCCGAAAACGTCAAGCGATTATCATGAGCTCAGTTCGTATTTAGAACTGAGCGCCGATTATTTAGAAACGATGTCGACATTTGATGAGGCTTGGGAAAAATATGAGACCGAGGTGCATCACGCCTGACGAAAAACCGCACATGACATTGTGCGGTTTTTTTGACATGTTGAACAGGTGCAGAAATGGATATTTCCTGTAGTTTTCATGCCCATGCGAAATAATGACGGCCGGCATACGATAGCGTATGACAGTCCGCGGCAAGGGGGAGACAGCATGAAGCCAAATAAACCGAAATTTCAAGTGGGAGATATCGTGGTCGTCGTGATGTACGGAACCGTCGGCACCATTACGAAGGTTCATCAAATTGATAAACATTATCTTTACGAAGTCAACCATAATGAAGTGCTTTATTTTGAATCGTCCATCCAGCTTTATAAAGATTATGAGGGCGTAATCGTCGATATGGAAAAATTGGATATTGAATATGAGTTTCTGATCGGCGACGTCGTATATGTAAAGGACTACGGAAAAGAATTATTCCGTATCATCGGCCACAGAACTGAAATATGGAGATATTTAGAGGATGGCTGGGAGGATATTATTTATGAGCTGACTCGGCTGAAAGACGGAGAGTGGCTTGAAACGGAGGAAGAGGATCTCACGCTGGTTCTGAGAAAATATGAAATGGATCAGTTTGTGCATCAGCTGCTGTTTGTCCACTATGTTGGGGAAGCATCTCATGAGATCGGCGAGGATACCGCCGCGTCCGCTCTTCTTCAGTTTGAAGGCGATGCTGATGATCTTGATACCCTGCATGTGCTGGCGGTATCGATTGTAGATGAGCTCCTTGATATTTATAACGATTATAAGATTCTTTATGATATGTTCGGTGACGAAGAATATAAAGATATGATGAATTTTGTGCTGGAAAGCCTGCGGGAGCATTTCAGCTAGCCGGCAAAAAAACGGACGGTGACATATAAAAACCAGGGCAGACAGCCGGCAAAGATGACAAACGACATTCCTTTCAGCACTTTTTCCAATACGATATCAAATCCATCTCCGTCCAAAAAAGCCATCATTTTCGTCATCATCTTTTCTCCCTCCGGGGGCTTGTTTTTTTAAAAGTATATGAGCGGACAAAGCGATTAGAACTTTCGGGTATAATTTGAAGGGTTTTTTCATAAAACATAAAAAAGGAGGCGGTGTTTGCATGAAAGAAATAGATCTTGTGATTGACACAGAAGAGATAGCCGATTTTTTTTACAGTCAGCTTGCTATGCGCGGGTACATACCGAGTGAAGAGGAGATCTTTGAAATAGCCGACATCACCTTTGATTATTTATTAGAAAAATGTATGATAGACGAAGAGCTTGATGAAGACTGAAACTGCGGAACCGAAGTGAAAAAAGCTTCGGTTTTTTCAATCGGCTCGGGAGAATGAAAAATGGGGGGGGGAAACGTTGTACAAGCCAGCAGGTCTTTTCGCATTGTTTATTCTGCTCGCAGCAGCCATCCGGATCGATGCTGTCCGGGTTTTTGACGAGAGGGTGATAGAAGCGGCGGTCAGGATCAGGGCTGCCTGGCTGAATGAATGGATGTTATGGATAACAGAGCTCGGCACGACCGCGGTGCTTTTACCGCTTCTTCTATTGACGGGAGCAGCCCTGTATATGTACAAAAAAACGCCTGATGTTGTGTTTTTGCCGCTTCTCTTCCTCATTGAACGAATAATAAACATAAAAATAAAAGAATTGATCGAAAGAGCCAGACCCGCTTTTGAGCCGCTCGTCCATGAAACCTCATACAGCTTTCCGAGCGGCCACTCCATGAATTCGGCAGTGATATATCCCGTCATCGCCTACTTTTTAATCAAGCACGTTCCTTTCTTCACGAGAAGAAAGCGGGCCGTCTCCGTCTTTACCGGAGTTCTCGTCATCCTGATCGGGTTCAGCAGAATTTATTTAGGCGCGCATTTTCCGACGGATGTTCTTGCCGGATTCAGTCTCGGACTTTGCCTCGTCTCTCTATTTGCGCTCTTTGACGAAAAGTATCACCCGTTTCGACAAAAATAGAGACAGGAAAAATGAGAAAAAACGCTAATACTATTAAGAAATAAGAGGGAGGGATCTTGATGCTGTTATCGCTGCCCGTGTTTAAAAAAAAGACTTGTGCCTATGATGTGACGATTTTTCAAACACCCCGCTACGGCGAGAAAAAGGGATACAGGGTCGTCTATCGGACAGAGCTGGCCGCTGACAATCATCAAGACGCACTGGAAAGGGCATTTTCTGTATTTAATGTGCCTGATACGGTTCCAAACGACTATCAAGCCAGATTCATAGCGACCGGAGATGTCATACTTATAGACGAAGGAAGAAAAGGAAAGACCTATTACAGGCTTAACCCTGCGGGATGGAGCAAAATCAACCGTTTGCTCGTCCAGCCGAGGTAAGACGGAGCCGGCTGAATGTTCAGCCGGCTTCCGTTTTGTTTTAAGGCTTCCGTTTAGCGGCGGAATGCTCTTTTCCATGCGCTTCATCAGCCGCAATCACGTCTGAAACGGGTACGTGATTGTTCTTTTTCTGACCGGTCACCCGGTTGCGCTGTTTTTTGCCCATTTATGCTCACTCCTTTTTCTTAGGCTGTCATCCCGCATATTCTGCCCAAGATCGCTCTGATCAATGCTGATGATTGTCTCTTACCGTTATTCAGTGTACAATGGGTGGGAGTTTGAATAGGCAGGAGGAAATGGAAATGAGTGTACATATAAACGCAGAAAAAGGTCAGATTGCGGATACAGTGCTTTTGCCGGGAGATCCGCTGAGAGCGAAATTTATTGCGGAAACTTACCTTGAAAATGTGGAATGCTATAATGAAGTCAGAGGAATGTACGGATTTACGGGTACATATAACGGTAAAAAAATATCAGTGCAAGGCACCGGCATGGGTGTTCCGTCTATCTCTATATATGTGAATGAACTGATTCAAAGCTATGATGTTCAAAACCTGATCAGAGTCGGTTCATGCGGAGCCATCCGTAATGACGTGAAGGTGCGAGACGTAATTTTGGCTATGACGTCTTCAACCGATTCACAGATGAACCGTGTCGCTTTCGGAAGTGTAGATTATGCGCCTTGCGCAGATTTCGACCTTCTTCATAAAGCGTACCAGGAAGCGCAAAAAAATAACCTTCCTGTAGCCGTCGGAAGCGTATTCACCGCCGATCAGTTTTACAATGAAGACTCGCAAATCGAAAAGCTTGCGAGATACGGCGTCCTCGGCGTAGAAATGGAAACGACTGCTTTATATACGCTTGCCGCAAAATACGGCAAAAAAGCGCTGTCTATCCTGACTGTAAGCGATCACGTGTTAACAGGAGAAGAGACAACGGCAGAAGAGCGTCAAACGACTTTTCATGATATGATAAAACTGGCGCTGCATACTGTATCGTAAACTTGAGATGAGGGTCATGCTGATAAAAGCAGCCCTCTTCTTTATGCAACGCTCTGATTCAAAAAAAGAAAGGTACGGGTAAAATGAAGAAATCCACTAAATGGTTCTCGCTTGCTGCTGCTCTCAGCGTAACCGCAATCGTGGGCACCGGCTGCAGCATTTCAGGCGGCGACAGCCATAAGGACACAAAAACAACGGCTCAAACAAAACAATCAGATGACACATCAAGCAAAAAAACAACGAAGACAGAAGACAGCGATTTTGTATTGGAGAGCAAATATTTTAATGACATTAAAGAAGTGAACGGGCTTGAAACCATTCAAAACCCGACAAATACACTTGCGCTCGTGAATAAGACATACACGCTGCCGGGAGATTATAAACCGAAGGATCTCGTCATCCCGAAAGTTGAATTTTCTTTCACTGAGAAAATTGAGAAACGATATATCCGCAAACCTGCCGCCGATGCTTTGGCGGAATTGTTCAACGCGGGGAAAAAAGAAGGCTATGACCTGGTTGCCGTTTCTGGATATCGCTCTTATGACAGACAAAAAGTTATTTTCGATAATGAAGTCAGTCTGAAAGGTGAAAAGAAAGCGAAAGAAGCCGTCGCATACCCCGGGCAAAGCGAACACCAGACGGGGCTTGCCATGGATATTTCCAGCAAAAGCAACGGATATGAGCTGAATGAAGCGTTCGGAAACACGGCTGACGGCAAATGGGTGAAAGACCATGCGTATGAATACGGCTTTATCATCCGCTATCCTAAAGGCAAAGAAAATGTAACAAAGTATGAGTATGAGCCATGGCATTTGCGTTATGTAGGCAAAAAAGCGGCAAAAGCCATCCATGACCATCAGTTAACACTTGAAGAATATTTTAATGAAGTAAAGAAAGTATAATAAGAAAAAGCCCGCTTTTAAAAAGATTTAGCGGGCTTTCTTTATTACCAGAAGAGCAAACCTCCAAGCGCAAATCCGGTAATTAAACCAAGGCCGATACCGTAGGCTGCTCCCCAGCCTCCCCAGCCTCCTCCCCAATAACCGAATCCGTACCCTCTGTGACGGCCGCCGACAGGGGCGATATACACTTTAGTGTTTGTCACCCGTACGATTCTACCGACGTGGACTCTGCCGTTTCGTTCTGTAATTCTTGCTACTTTTCCATGGTGCTGCCGGCAAAGATGATAATAGTTTTGCATCTTTTCTCCTCCTATCCAACCTATCTTTCTATGTCAGCTTATGATAGAGTGCGCAAAAAAGGTTGGACGAAAACAGGAGGACAATCGCCGTTTTACTTGTAAGCGATAAAAGCGCAGTGTCCCATATATTCACCGTACTTCTGCATAAGATCGTAATGAGCCGTCAGCGTATCGTAGTGAGCAGGCTGGATAACGGGCGATAAATCCATTTCTGTAGTCGGTTCCTGCGCATTGTTTTCATAGAAAGCGGGAATGAAATCCGCTTTTTGAAAGCCTTGCTGAAGCAATCTCTGCTTCCATGCTGCTTCATCCTGCAATACGGTAAAACCGTAGAAGTCTTTTAACTGCGTGACAGCGTTTTCCGGCAGGGCTTTCTTCAAAGCTGCCTCAATGCCGATCAGCATGCCCCCGGGTTTAAGGACCCGCAGTATTTCAGACAGCGATGAATCAAGCTTTGAAAAGGTGAGAACTGATTCAGAGAGAACGGCAGAAAACTGATTTTCAGCAAACGGAAGCCGCTCAAGCTCAGCCAAATAGCTTTGAATGGTTAAGTCTTCAGCGGCAAATCGCTTTGCTGCCTTTTCAAGCATAAGGGGATCCTTATCAACACAGGTGACGGGATACAGCAGGTGGCTGAGATAAGCGGCCGTCTGTCCAGTTCCGCAGCCGGCGTCAAGGATCGGCTCGCCAGGAGGAGGAGCCGCTTTTGCGAGAACGGCTTTAGAAAAAGCGAGTCCGCCGGGGTGAGCCCCTCCGACTCCGAATAAGGACAGCATTTCTAAATATTTGCTCAAAGTCCGAATCCTCCTTTCTTCCTCAGCATATGTTGGGAGAAAAGCATAGGTTTGGGTAAACGGGAAAGAAGGGCGCCTCACGTTTGAAGTTGACGAATGAGCGTTCGTCTATGATAATAATGTAAGAATAAAAAGGTGGTGTTTTCTTGAAGCGGCAATTTAAACTGTTTTTTATCATATTGATCACTGCGGTCGCAGCCTCGGCGCTTACGCTGTTTATTACGGGCAATACGACCATTTTCGGACAAGGCTCGGCTGCTTTGACGAACAGCAAATTTGAGAAATTCAATAAAGCCTATGAGCAGATTAAAAGTGATTACTATCAAAAAACAGATGACAGCAAATTAGTAGACGGAGCGATAAAAGGCATGATCAGTTCCCTGGATGATCCGTATTCTTCTTATATGGACCCTCAGGAAGGAAAGTCGTTTGAAGAAACAATTTCCGCTTCGTTTGAAGGTATCGGCGCACAAGTGGAAGAAAAGGACGGCAGCATTCTGATCGTATCACCGATCAAAGGGTCTCCTGCGGAAAAAGCGGGGATTAAACCGAATGATCAGATCTTGAAGGTTGACGGCAAAAGCGTCAAAGGCTTGAATGTAAACGAAGCCGTCGCGTTAATCCGCGGCAAAAAGGGGACAAGTGTCAAGCTTGTGCTGCAAAGAGCGGGTGTCGGCGATCTGAACCTGTCGATCAAACGTGACACCATTCCGGTTGAAACGGTGTACTCTGAAATGAAAAAAGGAGACATCGGCGAAATCCAAATCACATCTTTCTCCGAATCGACGGCAAAAGAGCTGAATTCAGCCATTGACAAACTCGAAAAACAAGGAGCAAAAGGATACATTCTGGATTTAAGAGGCAACCCGGGCGGCCTGATGGATGAAGCCATCAAAATGAGCAACATGTTTATCGATAAAGGGAAAAATATTATGCAGGTCGAATACAAAGACGGCACGAAAGAGGTCATGAAAGCAACGAAAGAGCGCAAAGTGACAAAACCGACAGTCGTCCTCGTCAATGACGGCACCGCAAGCGCCGCGGAAATCATGTCAGCTGCGCTGCATGAATCATCGGGGATTCCGCTGATCGGAGAGAAAACGTTCGGAAAAGGGACCGTTCAGACGGCAAAAGATTACAGCGACGGTTCAACCGTTAAACTGACAATCGCAAAATGGCTGACAGCGGACGGAGAGTGGATTCATAAAAAAGGCATCAAACCGCAATATCAGGTTAAGCTGCCTGATTATGCGAACCTGCCGTTTTTAGATGCGAAAAAAACGTACAAATACGGGGATTCCGGAACGGACGTCACCAATGCGCAAAAAATGCTGAAAGCGCTGGGATACAGCGTGAATGTAAACGGCACATATGACAAAGCATTTGAACAAGCCGTCAAACAATTTCAGGCAAAAGAGAAACTGAAAGAAACAGGCATTTTAACAGGAGACACAACGGCAAAATTGATGACAGATCTGCAAAAACAGCTTGCAGACAACGATACACAAATGAAAAAAGCCGTTGAAACATTAAATCTGAACATGAAGAAGTAAAAAAACACCCAGTGCGTCTGTCACGCATTGGGTGTTTTCTGTTTGCAATCCTGCTTACGTCGTTTCCTGTTCAAAAAGGTAGCTGTTCGCCTGTATGAAAAACTGCGATTGTTCATAGTGATAGGTGACTTTTGAAAAGTCGAACGGCTGGCCGTTGGTTAAATGAAAAATCGTTTCAACGCAAAGTTTAGGGGCTCCTGTAAACAGTCCTAAGTACTCCGCTTCTTCTTCATTTAACATCCCCGCATACAAGTATAGATCCGAAAAACCGCGCTTCAATCCGAGACCTTCCCTAATATAATCAAATATTGATTCTGATACGATCTCTTTATTCAAATACGGAATAATCGATTTGTTGTAAAATGACTCCTCGATACATAATGTCTTCCCGTCAATATACCGGATACGTTTGACATAATACACCTCGCCGTCAGACGGCATATTCAGATTTTGCGCAGCCTCAGGTGTGGGCTTTCTCACTTCCAGCGCCAATAATTTGGAGGTGACATTAAAATCTTCAAGCGATTCTTTAAATCCCTGATTAGAAAGCAGGCTGATATACCCTTTTCTTTTATTCCGCCTGACAAAAATGCCGCTTCCTCTGACTTGAAACACAATTCCCTTTTTTTCTAATAGATCCAAGGACTTTGTGATCGTGCTTTTGCTCACGTTAAACTGGGTCATTAAGGTTTGCAGCACAGGCAGTTTATCCCCTTGCTGAAGCTGATGCTCTTCTATGTATTTTTCAATATCCATCGCAATTTGCTGGTATTTTAACATATACATTCCTCATTCATTTATTGTCCCGCTTCTTTCAGAATTATAGCATAAACGTTTTGAAAAGCCATTTTGTGAAATAAATATGATTGTTTACGCATTGATAAATTGTACCGGTACAATTATAATGTTTATGTATAATAAGAAAACTGACTTTTCATGTAAATGCAAAGCATTCTTCCAATCTTGCAAAGCGGATTCATTCGGTTTGACAAGCGGCGGTCAAAAAAGGAGGACATGAACGATGGGAACATTGCCAAAAGACTTTTTATGGGGAGGCGCTCTAGCCGCCCATCAATTTGAAGGGGGCTGGAACAAAGGCGGTAAAGGGCCGAGTGTAGTGGACGTTATGACGGCGGGCGCGCATGGTGTGCCCCGGAAAATAACAGATACAATTGAAGAGCGGGAATTTTACCCGAATCATGAAGCCATCGATTTTTATCATCGTTATAAAGAGGACATCGCATTATTCAGCGAGCTGGGCCTGAAATGTTTAAGAACCTCTATCGGCTGGAGCAGAATTTTTCCTAAAGGTGATGAAACGGAGCCTAACGAGGAAGGATTGGCTTTTTACGACCGGGTGTTTGATGAATTGCTGAAGTATGGGATTGAACCGGTGATTACGTTGTCTCATTTTGAGATGCCGCTGCATTTGGCGAGGGAATACGGGGGTTTCAGAAGCAGAAAAACAATCGGCTTTTTTGTAAAGTTTGCTGAAGTGTGTTTTGAACGCTATAAACATAAAGTGAAGTATTGGATGACGTTTAACGAAATCAACAACAAGATGGATGTGAATAATCCGATCTTTTTATGGACGAACTCAGGTGTCGCCGTCAAAGAAAACGAAAACGCAAAAGAAGTCATGTACCAAGCCGGCCACCACGAATTGCTGGCAAGTGCATTGGCTGTTTCAAAGGGAAAGGAGATCAACCCCGATTTCAGGATCGGAGCGATGGTATCACATGTCCCGATTTATCCTTACTCATCCAATCCGGAAGATGTGATGCTGGCTGAGGAAACGATGAGGCAGCGCTTTTTCTTCCCGGATGTGCAGGTTCGCGGATATTATCCGAGCTATGCGTTAAAAGAGTTTGAAAGAGAGGGCTACCGGATCCGCTTTGAAGACGGTGATGAAGAGATTTTGAAAAACGGCAGGGTGGATTATCTCGGATTCAGTTATTACATGTCCACTACCGTAAAAAGTGACGTGATAAACGATAATACCGGGGATGTCGTAAACGGAGGGTTGCCAAACGGTGTGGAAAATCCCTATATTACAGCGAGTGATTGGGGATGGGCAATTGATCCGACCGGTTTACGGTACACATTAAACCGCTTATACGACCGCTACCAGGTACCGTTATTTATCGTGGAAAACGGATTCGGCGCTATTGACACGTTAGAAGAGGACGGTTCAATCCATGACACAGCGAGAATAGAATATTTAGCGTCACATATAAAAGCTTTGGAAAAAGCGGTCACATATGATGGTGTGGATGTAATGGGGTATACACCATGGGGAATTATCGATATCGTATCATTTACAACCGGTGAAATGAAAAAACGCTACGGTATGATTTATGTTGATCGGGATAATGAAGGCAATGGGTCAATGAAGCGATTCAAGAAAGATTCATTTGAATGGTATAAAAAAGTGATTGAAACAAACGGCTCATTTGTATCCTAAAGGTGTATGTTAAAAGAGAAGGCTTCACAACTGTGTGAAGCCTTCTGTTTATCAGTATATTCGAAAGCGCATTCATAAACCGGGAAGGGAATGATGATCATGTTTATTAAAAAAGGTCTGTCCATTACGGTTGCTTTTCTTTTTCTTTCCTTTCTATTTTCAAGCAGCTTGGAAACCGAAGCCCATGCGGCTGATCGGAAGGCTCCGGACAAAAATAAAGTCAGGGTGTGGTACAGCTCGGAAAAAGATCCGGCTTCCCGTACGTGGTATGACGGGCCAAAAGAAGTGAATTATGCCTTAGACGAACAAACACCCCTGACATTGACAAAAAAGAAGCCTTCTGACTCCGCTGCCGTGTATATTGATCCATCGCACCGTTATCAAAGTGTGTTAGGCATAGGATCATCTTTGGAAGAATCGACCATCCATAATTTATCGAAAATGTCTCCCGGAAAAAGAAAAGAAGTGTTAAAAAAACTGGTTGATCCCAATGAAGGCGTCGGCATGGACGTCATGCGCATAACGATAGGGACATCAGATTTTACGGCACAGGAATTTTACACATATGACGATATGCCTGAGGGCCAAAAAGATCCACAACTCAAAAATTTCTCGATTCAAAAGGATATTGATTTACACATTACATCAACCATCAAGGAAGCGCTGGCGATCAATCCGAAGCTGAAAATCATTGCCTCACCGTGGAGCCCGCCGGCATGGATGAAAACGAATGAAAACCTCAAAAGGGGAAAGCTGAAAGATCAATATATCGGTGAGCTGGCCGTTTATTTCCGCAAATTTATTGAAGCATATGAAAAGCAGGGAATCCCCATTTATGCGATGACCCTTCAAAATGAACCTTTGCTGGAAATCGACTATCCGAGCATGTACATGCCGCCGTCTCAGCAGCGTAAACTGGCGATAGCCGTGAAAAAGGAATTGAAAAAACACGTAATTGACACGAAAATTTGGATTTATGATCATAATGCAATCGGGGCGTGGAACTACATTCCGCCGATTTTAGATGATAAAAAAGGAAATCAGGCGGCAGATGGCATTGCTTTCCATGATTATGACGGGGACCTTTCCGTTATGTCGGAAATCGGAAGAAGGTACCCCGATAAATCCATTCACTTAACGGAGCGGTCCGTCTGGGGGACGGCAGGGGCGGACCGGATCGCGCAGTATTTCCGCAATGGCACGTCCAGCTACAATGCGTGGGTGACGATGCTCGACAGTCAAATCAAGACGCACCATTGGATAGGCACCCCGGATCCGACGCTGTTTATTCAGGATGCTAAAAACCCCGACCGCTATTGGAATATCCCGATCTATCATATGACGGGCAATTTTTCAAAATTTGTCGAGCGCGGAGCCAAACGGATAGAAAGTAATTACGGCTCCAAAAACACCGTCACGAATGTCTCGTTCCTTAATCCTGATCAATCTATTGTAACAATCGTCATCAACCAGACATCCGCCGACCAAAAATTCCGCATTGTTTCAGGGAACCGGCAGTTCGAAGCCGTCATCCCGGCAAAAACCGTCGCCACCTACAAATGGCAGCACAAAAAGTAAAAAAGCCGGCACATCGATGTGCCGGCTTTTGGTTAAGCGCCTTTTTGATTCAGTTTATCAGAGGGCGTTTTTTTGAATAAACCGTCTTTGACGGCGTTTGAGGCTGCTTTTTTTACAAAAAACGGGTTAAGGATAATAACGGCTGCCATGTTAGCGGTCAAACCCCAAAAGCCTTCATATATACCGTGGGCGGATTGGGTGATATTTACCGTGAATGTCACGATAAGACCGACGAGAAGGCCGATAATTGTCGCTTCTTTCGTTTGATTCTTCCAAAACAGACTGACGGCGATCGCCGGAAAGATCTGCACCATGCCGGAAACGCCGAGAAGCTGAAGCGTAACGAGCGCAGTCGGGAACAGCATACCGAATAAAAGCGCGAGACCGATGACGACAAATACCATTGAACGGGTGATCATCGTCAGCTTGTTTGGTGACACATTCGGGTGAATCAAATCCCGATATAAGTTATTCGCAAATAAGTTTGATGCTCCGATCGCCATAATAGAGCAGGGAATCAAAGACGCAAGAGCAATCGTGGAATAAGCAAAGCCCTGCGCGACCCCGCCGTATGACGTTTGAATCAGCTTCAATAAAGCGAGCCGCGGGTTAGTATCTTCCGGCAGGACAAGAAATGCGATAAAGCCGAGAAAAATAACAAGAATCAAAACAATATTATAAAGCGGAAGAAACATGCTGTTTTTGCGGACGGCATCCGCGCTTTTTGCCGTGAATACACCAGTTGCCGCATGCGCCCACATAAAGAGCGCCAAGGCAGATACGATGGAAGCGGTGATAAACCAAGGAATTCCTTTCGGCCCCGAGTCTGGGATCGTCAGCATTTGCGGCGCTTTTTCCGCCAAGGTGTGAATCATCGGTGTCCACCCGTGAAAATGGATCAGCGGGAGCGACACGACCATAAACAGCATAATCACCCACACCAGAATGTCTTTAATAATTGCCGTAAACGTCGGCCCTTTAATTCCGCTGAAAAAGGTATACAGCGCTACAAGAATAAAGGAGATGATAACGACCATATTAACATTAATGACACCCGTTCCGGCCACCTGAAGCGTATCCTGAATGCCGCTCAGCTGGAGACAGATATAAGGAATGAGCATAAGAACGCCGACAATGGCGACAAGACTGGCCAAAAGCTTACTGTCAAAACGCTCACGGGCATAATCGGCAAGCGTCGTTAATTTATGGATTTTTGCCACTTTCCACAGCTTTGGCAGAAAGAAATAAGCAATAAAATACGCCAAAACAGAATACGGAATTGCAAAAAAAGCTACGCTTCCCCCTGTGTAGGCGGTGCTTGTCAAGCCTAAAAACGTATAAGCTGTATAGAGGTCCGCGCCGACTAAAAACCAGACGAGCAGCCCGCCGAACCGTCTGCCCCCGACAGACCATTCTTCAACAGAAGTGCGTGATGATTTGTCTCTCCCGGCTATAAAGCCGATGCAGACAACGGTTAAAACGATGACGGCTGTAATGATCAATGCTGTTATATTTGCGGGCATCAGTCCAGTCCTCCTTGTTTCTTCTGCAGTCTATAAATAAGAAACGAACATAATGGAGTGACTGCGATCCATAAAAGCAGCCAGAAATGAAAAAACGGCAGCCCGATGATGATTGGATGAACCCGATTAGCGACTGACAAAAGGGCCAGCTGGCTGAAAGGGATTAAAATAAGAACGAAAATTAGTGCTTTTCTGACCATTTACTTTCCTCCTGAAACCTGATAATGCTCCTTATCATAGCAGTTGTCAGATAAGATCACAAGATATTTTTCAGAAAAAAAAGAATTCTATTACTTTTTTAACCGAAACACTTTAGTTGCAACTTCATTCATAGTAAATTAGAATAGTTAATATCTCGAAATCAAGATATTTAGGAGTGAATACAATGAATACTCAAGGATTGCACCATGTTACCGCATTTGCGAAAGATCCTGCTGAAAATCTGCGGTTTTATACTGAAGTATTGGGCTTGCGGCTCGTTAAAAAAACCGTTAATTTTGATGACCCGGCCACATATCATTTTTATTTCGGCAACCAAAACGGAGAACCCGGCACGATTATTACATTTTTCCCTTTTCAGGGCAGCCGACCGGGAACCGTGGGAAAAGGGCAGGCCGGAAGAATTTATTTCTCTGTGCCGAAAGGGGCACTCGCGTTTTGGCAGCGACGGCTTGAAGAAAATGGTATACCTGTAAAAGAGCAGACTATGCTTTCTGAACAAGTGCTTCTCTTTGATGATACAGAAGACCTGCCGCTTGCCATAATGGAAGATGAAAGAAGCGGACAGAGTGAATGGACTCCTTCGGGCATTACTGAAAAAGAAGCGATTACAGGCATGAGAGGTGTTCTTTTGTACTCGTACCGTCCTGAAGCAACCATTCAATTTCTAATGGAACGCTTCGGCTATTCAAAGACAGGGGAAGAAAATCAGATTGTCAGACTGCAATCGGAGGCACGGATCGGACATATCATTGATGTTGACCTTGCGCCGAAAGAAGCAGGTGTCGGCGGTTACGGGACAGTTCATCATGTCGCATTCCGCACTACTAAGAA
This sequence comes from Bacillus sp. BACIII, assembly GCF_057836745.1. Taxonomy (NCBI): domain Bacteria; kingdom Bacillati; phylum Bacillota; class Bacilli; order Caryophanales; family Bacillaceae; genus Bacillus; species Bacillus sp. BACIII. Next base: position 930,814 of record NZ_CM174437.1, read on the forward strand.
TGAGCAGGCGGAATGGAAGAATATTCTTGCTGATTCTCATCTTGCTTCATCTGACTTTCTTGACAGATCTTACTTTACATCAATCTATTTCAGAGAAAGCGGCGGCATTTTATTTGAAATGGCAACCGATGAACCGGGATTTATGACGGATGAATCCTTTGAAAATCTCGGTACAGAGCTGAAACTTCCGGAATGGCTGGAAGAGCACCGCGGTCAAATTACCGCTATTCTTCCCAAAATGGAGAAAGGAGAATGATGATGAAACATGTATTTGAACAGGGAACGTCAGAAAATGTTCTGCTGCTATTGCACGGAACGGGGGGGAATGAACACGATCTTCTGTCGCTCGGACGTTTTATCGATCCGAAAGCAAGTTTGCTCGGGGTCAGAGGATCAGTGCTTGAAAACGGCATGCCCCGTTTTTTTAAGCGGCTGAAAGAAGGCGTATTTGACGAGAAAGATTTAATTGAACGGACGGAAGAATTAAAGAATTTTATTGATGAAGCGGCGCAAATGTACGGATTCAGCAGAGAAAACGTGATTGCTGCCGGCTATTCAAACGGCGCCAACATTGCGGCAAGTCTTTTGTTTCATTATAAAGACGTACTGAAAGGGGCGGTTCTTCATCATCCGATGGTGCCGATTCGCGGAGTGAAGCTCCCAGATATGGCAGGGCTTCCTGTTTTTATCGGTGCAGGGAAGCGGGATCCGCTTTGTACAAAAGAAGAATCGGAGGAGCTTTATCAGTATCTGACTGATGCTGATGCATCTGTTTCTCTTGTTTGGCAGGAGGGCGGCCATCAGCTCACACAGCAGGAAGCCGAGCAGGCACGAACCTGGTACAGTGAGCGATTCCTATAAAAAAAACCCTTAGTCTGCTTAAGCGGACTAAGGGTTTCTTTCATCTTACAGCCAAGTTGACACTTGTGATACAGGGATCCGATTGCTTTTGTGCGCAGGCTTAACGGCTTTACCGATTGAAATCAGCATGACGGGAACGAAACGTTCGCTCACGTCGAATTCCTTCACGAATTGCTCTTTATTAAATCCGCCGATCGCGCAAGTGTCATAGCCTTTAGCTTTTGCAGCAATCATCAGCTGCATCGCCGCTAAAGAAGCGTTTAAAAATGCTGAATCACGGGCAAACTGTTCATTTTGGTATGCACCGTTAATCTGGCTTAACAGCGTCTGTTTGATCTCTTCTGTAATATTGCCTTGCTCAGTCAGTTCAGCATAAACGTCTTCACCATTTTCGTTTGCTTTTAAGTCGCCTAATACGGCAATGACAGCTGAAGATTCAATAATCTGTTTTTGATTAAAGGCAACCGGAAGAAGGGCAGCTTTTGCTTCATCACTGTGGAATACTTGGAAATGCCAATGCTGAAGGTTCCAGGCGGAAGGGGCTTGCGTCGTAATGTCCAGAAGTTCTGTTAATTCCTCTTTAGTAATGACCGCATCTTTATCGTATTCTTTAACGGATGCGCGTTCTTTCAAAACGTCTAATACGGATGTCATCTTGTTTCCTCCTTCGGATAAACGTGTTATTATAATAGAAAAGTTAGAAGCTTACTAAATGTAACTCGGGAACTAATTTTAATGGATTACAGCAAACTTGTCAATTCATAGATGAAGGGATGAACTCACGTGGGATATACAATGTGTCCTAAAATGGAATCCGCTTTTTCTCTTTTGGGAAAGCGCTGGAACGGCCTCATTATCCATGTACTGATGGACGGGCCGAAACGTTTTAAAGATATGACCGAAACCATACCGACGATCAGCCAAAAAATGCTTGCGGAGCGGCTCAAAGAGCTGGAACAAAATGAAATCGTCGAGCGCCAGGTGCTGCCTGAAACGCCTGTCAAAGTCATTTATAAGCTGACTGATAAAGGCATGGCCCTGCAAGCCGTTTTTCAGGAAATGCAAAAATGGGCAGACAGTTTTTGCGAGCCCGGGGGGCCTGTCAAAGACGAATCATGTCATGAATAACAAAGGCTGCCCAAGGCAGCCTTTTCTTAATGAAATGGTCAATCTTTGTCAAAACCATAAACCCTAATCTTACATCATGGTCCTCACTGTAGCCGAACTCAAACCTGCAGCAGGAGCAAATATCAAATGTTTTATGATATTCGCTATTGCAAACAGGATTTTTATCTAATCCTTTAAATCCGCATTACAACTCACTAACCAACATCCATCACTTTTACTATCGCCCAATCAATTTCCGCGCTTTATGAATACCTTTAAGAATAGTCAGACATAAAGGAGGAAAAACATGTACCCTCGTCATGCGTTGTATCGCGGGAATTTCGGACCTGCCGGATTTCCGGTGAGAAGTCCTTTTCTGTTCGGCGCTCCTTTATTCGGCGGTTTTTTAGGCGGTCTTCTCGGAGGCGTGATTGCCACAGGTTTTACGAGACCCCGGTATCCGTACGGTTTCGCCGGTTACGGATACGGAGGCCCATATGGCGGTTTCGGGCCAGGAGTCGGCGGTTACCCGCCATTTTATTAAAGAAAAAACGGCCTGCATCACGCGGGCCGTTTTTTTATCTTAAAATCTCCACTTCCGATAAATTGTAGTCTTCCAGTTTTGAAAACATGACTTCAATCATCCCGTCTTTATAGACTGCTTTTGTTCCTTTCCGTTTGACGAGGCTCGGAAGAACAATTTCTTTTTTTCCTTCCGCCAGACTGCTGTTCTCTACCACGAGGCTGTGTGACGTATGCTTAATCCTGATCCGGTCGAGTTCATCCTGCTCAGCGGGAATTTTTGCAAAAACATGATCGGATGTTTCAAACAGGTCAATTTCCGGCTTGGGCGGTTCTGCTTCGACCGGCTCGGCCTTTTGGGACATCGGGTCGCGAAAAGGGAACTGCCCGGCATAACCGGCGCCGAATACGCTTTCCATTACTCGGTTGACATATGTCTCGACATCTTTCGGATCTGCATTTTTAAACGTTTCTTTAGAGAACTGATTTTGGAAGGGAAAATATCTGTTCCAATCAAACACGGCATCTCACCCTTTCTTAACGGACAACATAGTATATGCCCGCCATAACCTTCCCGTGATATAATATAATCTGTTTACAGAAAGGAAGGGGAAGGCCGTGCAAGGGAATACCGCAAGAAAAGGAATCATTTATACCGCTTGTTCATTTGCCATGTGGGGGCTGTTTCCGGTCTATTGGAAGCTGCTTGAACATATACCCGCATTGGACATTTTAGCTCACAGGATTTTATGGTCGTTTGTTTTCATGTGTGTGCTTTTAACTGTGCTTAAAAAGTGGAAAACCGGATGGCGTGAACTGTGTCTTTTAAAATCTGAAGGGGCCTGCTGGCGCTTTTTTTCGCTTCTGTTTTAATATCCATTAATTGGTTTGTGTACATATGGGCAGTTAACCACGGCTTTTTGCTTGAAGCAAGTCTCGGTTACTATATTAATCCGCTCGTTTCCGTTCTTTTGGGCATCCTATTTTTAAAAGAAAAGCTGAACAGACTGCAAACAGCAGCCGTTTCGATTGCCGGAGCGGCCGTGATCATATCGGCGTTTCAGTATGGCGCAGTTCCTTATATCGCGTTGCTGCTTGCGTTCAGTTTCGGCCTGTACGGCCTATGCAAAAAAAGAACCCGCATGTCCAGCACAATCGGTCTGACATTGGAAACGCTTCTGGTTACTCCGGCTGCTCTTATTTACTTAGGTTATGCGGCTGACGGGAGCGCTTCCGGGTCCTTGGGTGCAGAAACATGGGCGCTCCTTTTTTTCGCAGGCGTATTTACAGCCCTGCCGCTGTTACTGTTTGCAGAGGGGGCAAAGCGACTGCCGCTGTATCAAGTCGGCATTTTGCAATATATATCGCCCACCATTACCCTTATGCTCGGCGTATTTGTATATCATGAGCCGTTTTCCGGGCAAAAAGCGTTTACCTTCATTTGTATATGGGCAGCATTGCTCTTGTTTACCTTTTCACAGATAAAATGGAAACGGCCGTTAAAAAGCCGCTAAGCCTTTCGCTTTCCAGTGATAGCTTAAATTATGTATAATCATTACGAGTATGTAAAGGAGCTGTACAATGGGCACTGATAAAGACATCGCAAAAGCCTATCAGGCGCTGTGGAACAATCGCACACTCCCGGCTTCAACCCTTGAAGAAGCGGAGAAGGCAATTGATCTGGAACTGCTTGATCAAAGAACACATCCGAGGCTCCGAAAGACGCCCGAGGAAAAGTTTGCTCTGGCGGTGCAGCGAATTGTAGATTCCCGGCTGCAGCCGATTGAGAAATATGAATTGGTTGAACTACATACGAAGCGATTGCAATTTTTAAAAGAAGAAAGAGGGGAGCAGCTATGAAAGCGATCATAAAAGAAGATGTGCAAACTTCTTTAGAACGATTTGCCGATCGTCCTGTATATATCCATTTGGAAACAACGACCGGTTCTTATTCAGCGCATCTGAATGAGAAAAATATGACGGTTGTAGCCTATATACGCAATGCAAAAGTGACGTACCATCAGGCGAAAATCAAAGGGAACGGCCCGTACCGCGTCGGTTTGAAAACTGAAGAGGGCTGGATTTATGCAGAAGGCCTGACTGAATATACAGTAGATGACGAAGACCGTCTGTTAATGGCAGGGCATCTGCCGGGCGGAAAATTGGCGATTTCGCTTCAAATCAGCGAAAAGCCGTTTACAGTTTAAAGAAAAGGGTGAAAATCATGAAAGAACACGTACTCGTCATCCTGCCTCACCCTGATGATGAATCATACGGAGTGGCAGGGCTGATTGCTTTACACAGACAAAAAGATATTCCCGTTACGTATGCATGCGCAACGCTTGGAGAAATGGGCAGAAACATGGGGGATCCCTTTTTCGCAAACCGTGAAACACTGCCGCTGTTAAGAAAGCAAGAGCTGATTGACGCATGTAAAGCAATGGACATCACTGACCTGAGAATGCTCGGGCTTCGTGATAAAACACTTGAATTTGAAGATGACGAGTGGCTTGCGGATATGATGGAAGAGATTATCGACGATGTAAAACCGAGTCTGATTGTCACATTCTATCCGGGACACGGCGTCCATCCGGATCATGATGCATGCGGCGAAGCGGTCATCAGAGCGCTTTACAGAAAGAAAAAAGAGGACCGCCCGCGCACGCTTTGCATGGCAATCACCCGCAACAGGGAGGAAGCCGTCGGCAAGCCTGATGTCATTCTTGATATTAAAGAGGTCGCCGATATTAAAATGAATGCCTTAAAAGCGCATCGCACTCAAACAGAAGGTATGCTGAGAGAGCTGGAAGAAAAAATAAAAAATAACGAGCCGGTTCTCCAAACCTGGTTTGAAGAAGAAGTGTATTGGACATATCCGTGGAAAGACTGATAAAAAAAGGGATAAGGCGTTTCTGCCTTATCCTTTTTTTATGTCAGATCGGAAGCGATCGCTTCCGCAAGCGAAGACCGTATTGACAAATTTGAAAAACTCAGGCCGAGCTGCACCGCGGTTTGGGCAATTTCAGGCCGGATTCCGGATAATGTCGCTTTCACGCCGAGCATTCCGAGTGATTCAATTAAAGTGAAAAGCTGTTGGGCAACCATCGTATCAATCATGGCCACACCTGATAAATCGATGTACAGCTGCGTGATCCGTTTCTCTGAACATTGGTGCAGCGTATTTTCTAAGATCATTTTGGCTCTTGCCGTGTCAATATCCCCGATCAGCGGCAGCAGTCCGACATTGTCAAAAAGCACTATGACAGGCGAACTCAGCTCGGTGATCAACTCCTTTTGCGCTTCAAGCTGAATGTGTGTGTGTTTATACATCTCTTCTATGAAAATATGAATGACCACATCAAATGATTTAATCAGCGTATGGAATATATCTTCAGCATCTTCTTCTGTGACGGTGTCTGAATGCAGTTTGGTAAACTGCTTTACATGGCCGACATACAAATCACGAACTCTGATAAACTCGCGAATGATGTAATGGATAGGAGTTTTTAAATGTTCTTTATCCTGTGCGGCTTCGAACGCCCACTTCTCCAATGCCGCTGTATAAATTTCCTTCTTCTCAGAAAAAATCCGATTGATTTGATAATTAAACGTCAGATTTTGTTTTTTCAGATTCATGATTACCGCCGGGTCAGAAGAAGCATAAACAGAATCAGGATCCGTATCATGAAGGGTATCAAACCATGTCTGACTGATTTCTTCCGCCCGTTCGGTTAAATAATCGTACAGCAGTTTATGTGTTGGCATTTCTGTTCCTCCTCTATGAAATCATCATTTTTTTCACATCACGCTTTTGCAGCTTGAGCAGTCTGAAGAATAATCCGACAGCTCCTGCGGCGAGTCCCGCAATTAAACCGATCCAGTAGCCGTATGCCCCGAGGCTCGTATAAGTGCCGGCTGCGTAACCGAGAGGAAGCCCGATGATCCAATACGAAACAAAAGCCGCACCGAGTGTATAATTGACATCCTTATATCCTCTCAGAGCGCCTTGTATCGGAGCTGCCACGGCATCAGAAAGCTGGAAAAACAAAGCATAGATTAAAAAGTGCTGTGTCAACATAAGCACGTCCGGTTCTGATGTATACATTCCGGCGATTTGCGGTCTGAACAGCAAAATGAAAGCAGCCGTGCATAAAGAAAAACAAAGGGCCATCACAATGCCGATATAGCTGTATGACCGGGCATCCCTGTAGCGCTTTGCCCCTGCTTCAAAGCCGACTAATATGGTCAGCGCCATGGATACGCTGAGCGGCAGCATATACAAGAGGGAAGCGAAATTCATTGCCGCTTGGTGGGCTGCAATCGTCACCGTTTGGAAATGGCTCATAAGCAGTGTGACAGCCGCAAAAATGCTCGTTTCAAAAAATACGGCAAAACCGATAGGCAAACCGATTTTCAAAAGCTTTCTGCATTCAGACGGAGAAAACCGGTACAGTTTCCGAAATACAGAGTACCCGGCAAACGGCTCAAATCTTGAGACGATAAAAAAGCTGATAACGCAAATACACCAGTAAGTCAGGGCGGAAGCAAGCCCCGCACCGACTCCGCCCAATGCCGGCATGTTGAATTTCCCGAAAATAAACACATAATTCAAGACAAAATTGATGGGCAGTGAGCAGAGCGTAATAAGCATAGTGACTCTCGTTTTGCCCAGTGCATCAATAAACGAGCGCAAAACGGCGTACACAAACAAAGGAAAAATGCCAAGGGATAAAAACCCTAAAAAGTGTTTGGCGATCGTCCGGACACGAGGCTCCAGGCCCAAATGACCCAAAATCACATCAACAGTGAAAAAGCCGATAAGGATGACCGCCGCACTGAGAATGGCCGCTACGTAAACGGCCTGAATGACGGAAAACGGCGCTTCCTTTTGTCTGCCTGCTCCTAACAGCTGCGACACAACGGGCGTAACGGCCATCAAAATTCCTGCCAGTCCCGTATAAACCGGTGTCCACAGGCTTGAACCGATTGCAACGCCGGCTAAATCCGCGGCGCTCACTTTCCCTGACATCACCGTGTCCAAAAAGGTAATCAAAGAAAGACCGGCCTGTGTAATCAAAATCGGAATGAAGATATGTAACAGCTGTCTGACCTTTTGGCCGATCGTGTTCGTTTCTCTCAAGTTAGGTTCCCCGTTTCTTTATTTTAACGAGAGAAATTATAACATTTTATGTATAAAAAGCAATGAAACCCGGCCTACTCTTTTTTATCCGGCTTCGGCTTTTTAAACATTTTTGCGTAAATGAATGAAAGTGAAATGACACCTAAAAAGGTGCAGATATACTGCAACAGCCTTGTGAGTTCCATACAAATCCCGCCTCCTTTCTTGATTATCGTGCGCATTGCGGCGCATATCCATGCGCGCGATGCAGAAAATAAGGAAAAGGAGCTGATGTGACATGCGCCACACTCAAATGACGGAAAGTGCGTTTACCGCTGCCGTTCAAACGTATCTGAAACAAATTACGGAGGATGCCGCAATGATACTGCGGACATTGGATGAAAAAGATCAATGCCTGCTTTGCGAACTAGATGAACTTGGACATACGTTTCAGGAAATGCAGGCTGTCGCTTCGTCATTTTACCTGCAGACATATATCGAACATTTTACGCCTTCTTATACAGAGCTGGCGAGAGCCGTGCAGCATCTGGCAGAAGAGAAGCACGGAGCGCTGATTGTGATTGAACGGGCAGATCCGCTGGACGGAATGATACAAAAAGGGACAAGTCTTCATGCTGAAATCAGTTCAGCTTTAATTGAGAGTATTTTTTACCCCGGCAATCCGCTTCACGACGGAGCCGTATTGGTCAGAGAAAACCGGGTTGTATCGGCCGCCAATGTGCTTCCGCTCACAACAAAAAATGTCGGCGTCAAATACGGGACGCGCCACAGAGCCGCGATGGGTCTTTCGGCCGTGACTGATGCGCTCGTGCTCGTTGTTTCAGAAGAAACGGGGAAAATGTCCTTTGCTAAAGACGGCGGGCTGTATCCGCTTGTTTCGCCGCGGGCGCTTCATACGAAATAATAAGAAAATGGGAATATTGTACCCATTTAATATTAATAAGGTGAACATCTTTACCTTTTTCTGTATCGATGTTATTGTTTAAATATACATAAAATTTAAAAGAACAGGGAGTGGGAAGATGGCAAATGTATTGATGATCGGCTTTCCGGGAGAAGGCCATATCAATCCGTCTTTAGGCGTTGTAAAGGAATTAAAGGCGAAGGGCGAACATGTCGTATATTACGGCGTGAAGGAATATGAGAATAAAATCGCGTCAAGCGGAGCGGAATTCCGTGAATACGAAGATTTCCGAAAAGATGAATTCGGAAAAAACGCAACGGGTGATGAACATCGGGACGCTACAGAGTTTTTACTATTAATGATTGAGACCTCTAAAAAAGCCGCACTCCGCATTCTTGAGGATGTAAAAGATGAATCCTACGACTACATCATGTACGATCATCATTTTCTGGCAGGCAGGCTTGTGAGAAACATGCTGAAACTGCCGGCATATTCACTTTGTACGACATTTGCAATGAATGAAGCATTTATTAAAGAAGTCTTCTCAAATACAAACCTTGTATCAGAGGAATCATCCCATTATCCGGCTTATACTGAAGCGGTCAGCCAGCTCAATGAAGAATTCAGTGCAGACATTAAAACGCCGTATGATATTTTCTCAAATGACGGCAGAAAAACCATCGTGTTTACTTCAAGAGCGTTTCAGCCGAAAGAAGAAGAGTTCGGAGATTCCTATCTCTTTGTCGGTCCGTCCATAACCGACAGGGCGGCGTCCCATGATTTCCCGTTTGAACAGCTTGAAGGGGAAAACGTCCTGTTTATTTCAATGGGAACGATTTTTAACAACCAGAAGGAATTGTTTAATAAATGCTTAAAAGCAGCCAGAAGCTTTAACGGGAAAGCCATCATGTCAATCGGCAAACATCTTGATCCGGATGAACTGGATGAAATTCCGGAGAATGTCATTGTAAAGCCTTATGTTCCGCAGCTTGAGATTTTAAAGAGAGCGGACTTATTTATCACGCACGGCGGAATGAACAGTACGAGCGAAGGGCTTTATTACAAAACCCCGATGATCGTCATTCCGATGGGCGCAGATCAGTTCGCCGTCGGAAGCCAAGTGGAAAACACGGGAGCGGGCAAGATGTTTAAAAAAGAAAATGTGACAGTGGAATTGCTTACTGAAGCAATAAAAGAATTGAGTGAAAATCCTGAATATCAGAAAAAAGCTGATGAGATCGGAGAATCCTTGAAAGCGGCCGGCGGAGCACAGCGTGCAGCGGAATTGATATTAGAAGACGTGAAAACTGCCGTGACCCGGGTGCTGTAATCGCTCATTACCTGCTTCCTTTAAAGGAAGCGGGCTTTTTTTTGCTTGTTTTTCGGGGAGGATTTTTCCTGCCGCAAAGAGAATTGTATGAAAAACAGACAAGAAAGGTGGAATGTCGCGGAAAAAAGCCATGTTATGAAAATGATTCCAAAGTCTTTTGTGAAATGATCTCTATTTATGTAAAATGTGTGGCATTAGTGATGATTTAAGGTGTAAATGAAACGGAAATGATGTCGACTTCTGCATGAATCCTGTATAACAGGCGGCGTTTGAAGAAAAGGAATGCCCCTTTCAGTAATGATAAATAGGAGGTTTTTCGTTATATGAAGAAAAAAATCGCAGCCGGTCTGGCTGTATCTGCAGTAATGACTTCAACCTTCGCCGTGCATCCCGCTGAAGCAAAAACCATTCAAGTAAAAAACGGCGATTCTCTTTGGAAGCTTTCCCGACAATATCATACAAGCATTTCAGCCCTCCAGGCGGAAAACAAATTGAAATCAACGATCCTTTACCCCGGACAGCGGCTGAACATTCCTGACGGCAGCAGCACACATAAAACAAATCAAAAGGAAAAACGAAGCACGGGCGCTTACACGGTTACATACGGAGATTCCTTATGGGTGATCGCAAAAAAATACCGCATGAGTGTTTCGGAGCTGAGAAGCCTGAACCGTTTGAGCTCAGATGTCATCTATCCGGGCCAAAAACTGAAAATTAAAGGGTCTGCCCCCGGCACGGACAGAGGCGGCAAACAGACAAAACCTGATAAAGCCGCATCAGGGACTTACACTGTAAAACCGGGTGATTCGCTTTGGAAAATCGCCAATCAAATCGGCATCACCATCGCTGAACTGAAAAAGCTGAATCAATTAACGTCAGACTTGCTGTATCCGAACCAAGTGTTAAAAACCAAAGGCTCTCCACATAACGGAAACAGCGGCACAACACCGCCATCTCATCCAAACCCTTCTGAGAAGCCGTCCACATACAAAGTAAAAGCAGGCGATTCCCTCTGGAAAATTGCCAATCGGTTCGGCATCACCGCCCAGCTCATCAGAGAAAAAAATAAACTGACAACTGATGTGCTGCAAATCGGACAAGTTCTCGTGATAAACGGGACGGAAAAAACGAAAGACCCTGTGCGCCAGCCGGAAAACAAGCCGGCAAAGCCAAACAAACCTCATATTCCCGAACCTCCGGTGACAGGGTCAAAGATTGACAGAATGATAGGCGAAGCAAAAAAATACGTCGGCGTGCCTTACCGATGGGGAGGCAATACGCCTGCGGGATTCGATTGCAGCGGCTATATCTATTACCTTTTAAATAAGGTAAGCTCTGTTTCACGTCTGAGCACCGCCGGATACTGGAATACAATGAAACAAATCAGCCAGCCGTCAGCAGGCGACTTCGTCTTCTTTACGACATATAAATCAGGTCCTTCTCATATGGGAATATATTTGGGCGGAGGAGATTTCATTCACGCAAGTTCCTCCGGGGTTGAAATTTCAAACTTAAGCAATCCATATTGGAAAAAAGCTTATTTAGGAGCGCGCAGTTATTTTTAAAAAAAGCCTTTCGGGGCTTTTTTTGTTTACCATATTTATGTTTTGACAAGACTGATGGGTAAAAATAAGGGGGAGAAAGCATGAACCGTCTCTTGCTTTTTCTCATGCTCGCATCAATCACGCTTGGCGGCTGCGGAGGCAGGACCGCTCCAGTTCCTCCCAAAAAACATGAAGAAAGCCGCGCATTGGAAGCGTCAGCATACCGCGAGCATGCCGGACTCATCAATCAAAAAGGTAAAAACATCGGATATATTGAAGTGAAAGATTCTGATGAGGAAGGGTCAGACATCCATATATCAGCAGGACATCTGCCGCCGGGCGCTTCTCTCGGGTTTCATATTTATGAAAAAGGGGTATGCCAGACACCTGATTTCGAATCAGCCGGCGGCCCGTTCAACCCTTTGAACAAAGAGCACGGCTTCAACAATCCGATGGGGCATCACGCCGGGGATCTCCCCAATCTTGAAGTGGGGGCTGACGGTAAAGTGGATGTCATTATGAACGCGCCGCAGACTTCTTTAAAAGAAGGAAGCAGACTCAGCCTGCTTGACCGGGACGGGAGCGCGTTCGTCATTCATGAACATACGGATGATTATTTAACAAACCCGAGCGGAAATTCCGGAGCCAGAATCGCCTGCGCTCCTCTGACAAAAAGCGCCCGCAGGGAATGAGCCCTTTTGTATTGAGTATACAAGGGCTTTTTTAGTATACTCGGTTATGGAATATGAATGGAAAGGAAACATCACCTATGACTTCAGAATTACAGCACTTATCACTGCCCCAAGATATACAAAACAAACTGCAAGCTTATCAGAATCATCCCGTTTCCCAAGAATTTCAGGAGTTAATCGGATCATCGGGCTATGAGGCCGAAGATAAAGCAATTATATTTGATGCGATCATCGCTTTGACAATGGGAAAAAATATCTTATTAAAAGGACCTACGGGTTCAGGGAAAACAAAATTGGCGGAAACGCTTTCGAACTATTTTCATAAACCGATGCACAGCGTCAACTGCTCTGTAGACCTTGATGCAGAAGCGCTTGTCGGTTATAAAACGATTGAAAATGAACACGGGCAGGCGACAATTGAATTCGTTCCCGGACCGGTAACAAAGGCAATGAACGAGGGGCATTTTCTATACATTGACGAAATCAATATGGCAAAGCCTGAAACCCTTCCGATTTTAAACGGCGTGCTTGATTACAGAAAAATGATGACAAACCCGTTTACAGGAGAAGTGATTAAGGCGAGCGAAGGATTCGGTGTCATCGCAGCCATTAATGAAGGCTACGTCGGCACCGTGCCGCTGAACGAAGCCCTTAAAAACCGCTTTGTCATTATTGATGTTCCGTATATTAAAGGAAGCCTTCTGAAGCAGGTTCTGACCTCTCAGTCTGTCTTAAAAGATGAGAAATTAATTGAGCGTTTCATGACATTGTCTTCTGATTTAATCGCACAAGCGCATAACGGACAAGTGTCAGAGGAAGCGGCGTCAATCAGGGCTCTCATTGATACGTGCGACTTGGCTGCGTATATTCCGCCGAAACGGGCGATTGAAAGAGGCATCGTGGAAAAGCTTGATGATGACAGGGAGAAAGCCGCTGTCAGAAATATTGCAGAAACGCTGTTCGAATGAGGGATATACAATGAAGTTTATCAAATTTAACGACAGCACGATCGATTCATTTTTGTTCATGATGCTGACTGATCTGGCCAAAACACTGACCAGGAGCAGTGAAGTGGAAGTGGAATACGGCGTGCAGTCTTACTACAATCCCTTTGAAAAGAAAATTTACATGAGCCACTTTTGGAAAGACAGATCAGCCGGGGATATGGAAGCCGGCTTGAAAAGCGATGTGTATTTGCGCGCTGTCGGAACACGCAGCAGCTCATTCCGTGAATTTGCCGGGTTTTTAAATGATGTCCGCCGGCACTTCAAACGCCAAAGCTTTGCAAAGCAGCTGTTCATGCTGCTTGAAGATATCAGAATTGAAGAGCTGATCAAAAAAGAGCGGCCGGGAACGAAACGTGTATTTCAGAAGCGGAGAGAAATGTACAGGAAATACTTCACAACACAGCTGACATTGAACTTAGAACGGAGTATTTTCACCGACGCTTTGTATTGCGCGATGTTTGTCAAACTGACGGCTGAGTCTCCGCTTGAAGGCATTCCCTCCATGCAGGAAGATATTGATATGATGATACCGTATATTGAACGCCAGCTCATCCGGGTGTATGAGGCCGAATCTACGCAACAGATCGCAAAAATAACAGAAGACCTCATCGAAGGCCTTGATGAAGTGCTGGAGAAAGATATGCTGAACACCTACTTCTTTCTGCCGGAACTTGATTACGAGAAAGCAGCTGAAGAGCCTTTATTCGAAAGCATCAAAAGAGCGCCGTCATTAAGCGACGATATCACGCTCCCTGAGTCTTCCGACGGAGATGAAGATATCCATGAAGAGAAAATGAATACGTGGCACCGGGAAACTGAAGCGCCGTCAAAAAGTTTCCTTCAATTTGATATTGAACACGGCGCGAAATCAGACCTTGGGAATGACGCCGCCAGAGAAGGCGATGACGGTGATCAGGCGCTCGCCTCCGTTCAAGGCTCAGCACGCCAGACGAAAAGAGAGGATTATTCCCAGCTGGAAGCGCTTGAATCCAGACAGGATGAACACGGGGGAGCGGGACTGGCTGACGGAAAAGAAAACAAATTTGCCTTCCCGGTTCACCAAACACCGCACAAAGCGTCTCTGGAAGATGAACAGTCCTATAAAGAGCAGGCGAAAACGATAGAATCATATCAAAAGCGCCTGAAGCAGATGATACAAAAAACACTTGAACACAAAAAAACGCTCCCGCGGACCGATCTTCATGCAGGCAGGCTGAATCGCAAGCTGCTCCGCTACTTTACAGAACAGAATCCGCGCCTTTTCTATAAAAAGCAGGACCCGTCTTCAGAAATTGACGCTGTGTTTACATTGCTTGTCGATTGTTCGGCCAGCATGTTCGACAAAATGGATGAAACAAAGAGAGGGATCGTCCTTTTTCATGAAGCATTGAAATCAGTGTCCGTTCCGCACCAGATCGTTGGTTTTTGGGAGGATACAAACGAAGCGACCGAAACGAGCCAGCCGAACTTCTTCAATACGGTGATTCCGTTTGAAGAGTCGCTGCTGCAGGCGGCGGGTCCTTTGATCATGCAGCTTGCGCCGGAAGAAGATAACAGAGACGGATATGCCATCAGACAAATGACAAAACAGCTGATGAGGCGGAGTGAGGCACAAAAGTTTTTAATCGTGTTTTCAGATGGGGAGCCCGCAGCGTTCGGCTACGAACAAAACGGCATCGTCGATACGAGCGAGGCTGTCATCGAAGCGAGAAAAAGAGGGATAGAAGTCATAAATGTTTTTCTGTCCAATACCGCGATAGAAGAATCCCAGATGAAAACCATTCAGGATATGTACGGAAAGTACAGTATTTTTGTTCCGGACGTCGATCAGCTCCCCGATGTGCTGTATCCGCTCTTGAAAAAACTGCTTCATAAAAGCATAGGATAAGCTTTTTCCTATGCTTTTTCGCTTTTTATTTTAAAATGATTTAATTTTTTCGTTATGGATCTGTTTTTTTTACTATTTTGTGAACAATCAAGGTAGAATCCAAACACAATCAGTGGTAAAATATCCTTGGAAGCGTTTTTATTACATAATTTTGGGCACAGCGTTCAAAAGTTATTTCAAGATAGTGAAATGATCACTTGATTATCTAGGTTGGGGGTAATATTCAAATGTTTCAAAATAATATGAAACAAAGAATGAATTGGGAAGATTTTTACGGACCGAACCTCGGCTACGCACTGGAGCTGTACGACCAATATGCTGAAGATCCAGACAGCATTGATCCGGATCTGAAAGACATGTTTGACGAACTCGGCGCTCCGCCAAGCCAGATAAAAGAGGCATCGGGAACAAAGGAACAGGGACGCGTCACCGCAGATCTGATTCAAAAGATCGCAGCAGCAGTTAAACTTGCAGAAGATATTCGAACCTATGGCCATCTGAACGCTTCCGTCAATCCGCTCAGAAAGGATCAAATAAAGAGCGAGCTCTTTCCGTTATCCGAGTACGGGCTTACAGAAGAAGAACTGAAAGCAATACCCGCGTCTGTCATCTGTAAAGACGCACCTGCCAATATAACGAACGGCTTAGAAGCCATCCAGCATTTACGCAATACGTATAAAAGAACCATCTCCTTTGAATTTGACCATGTGCATGATTTCGAAGAGCGCGCATGGATTACAAAAATGGTCGAATCCGGAGAACTGTTCCGGAAAAATTCACCGGAAAAACTGTCAGCCGTTTTAGAAAGACTGACGGAAGTAGAAGGATTTGAACAATTTTTACACCGGACATTCGTCGGTCAGAAACGTTTCTCAATTGAGGGATTAGACGCGCTTGTGCCGGTTCTTGACGACATTATCGCCCAGTCTGTGAAAGCAGGCACAACCAATGTCAATATCGGAATGGCGCACAGAGGCCGTTTAAATGTCCTCGCGCATGTGCTCGGAAAACCATATGAAATTATTTTCTCAGAATTCCAGCACGCGCCGAATAAAGATCTTGTACCGTCTGAAGGCTCGACCGGAATCAGCTACGGCTGGACGGGAGATGTAAAATACCACCTCGGTGCAGACAGACAGCTTCAGGATGCTGAAACCAAAAGCGCGCGGATTACGCTCGCGAATAACCCGAGCCACCTGGAATTCATCAATCCGATTATTGAAGGAAGCACGCGGGCGGCACAGGAAACAAGAACGCAAAAGGGGTACCCGGTTCAAGACGAAACAAAATCGCTCGCCATTTTAATTCACGGTGACGCAGCGTTCCCGGGAGAAGGAATTGTCGCTGAGACGCTGAACTTAAGCTCTCTGAAAGGCTATCAGGTCGGGGGGGCCATTCATATCATCGCCAATAATATGATCGGCTTTACAACTGAAAGCGATGAATCCCGTTCTACAAAATATGCCAGTGATTTGGCGAAGGGCTATGAAATACCGATCGTTCACGTCAACGCGGATGATCCTGAAGCATGCCTGTCAGCCGTTAAGTTTGCGGTCGAATACCGGAAGCGTTTCAATAAAGATTTCTTAATCGATTTAATCGGTTACAGACGGTACGGCCACAATGAAATGGATGAGCCGTCCACGACACAGCCGATGCTGTATGACGCCGTCAGAAAACACCCGACTGTCAAGCGGATCTTTGCGGAAAAACTCGTAAGTGAAGGCCTGATCAGCGAGGAAAAAGCGCAAAACATTGAAACGGCAGTGACAAAACGAATCGAAGACGCCTATAAAAAGGTGCCCGCCAAAAAAGAAGACGCCGTACGGGAAATCGAATTGCCGGAACCGGTGTCCAACGGTTTTCCTGACGTTGACACAGCCATTGATTTTGACGTTCTCCGCAAGCTGAACGGCGAACTCATCAACTGGCCGGAATCCTTTAACGTGTTCGGCAAGCTGAAAAGAATTTTGGAAAGACGAGCCAAAGCGTTTGATGATGATCGTAAAGTGGAATGGTCATTGGCTGAATCGCTTGCGTTTGCTTCCATTTTGAAAGACGGCACGCCGATCCGGCTGACCGGACAGGATTCAGAGCGCGGAACGTTCGCTCAGCGAAACCTTGTGCTGCATGACAGCGAAACAGGAGAAGAATTTGTTGCGCTCCATCATTTAGACGACTGTGCTTCTTCATTTACGGTGCATAACAGCCCGCTTTCTGAAGGGTCGGTTCTCGGTTTTGAATATGGGTACAACGTGTATTCGCCTGAAACGCTTGTGATGTGGGAGGCGCAGTACGGGGACTTTGCCAATGCGGCTCAAGTCTATTTTGATCAATTCATCTCTGCAGGACGGGCAAAATGGGGACAAAAATCAGGATTAGTCATGCTTCTCCCTCACGGTTACGAAGGACAGGGGCCTGAACACTCCAGCGCCCGCGTCGAGCGGTTCCTGCAGCTGGCGGCAGAAAACAACTGGACGGTGGCCAACCTGACAAGTGCGGCTCAATATTTCCATATTTTAAGAAGACAAGCGAAAATGCTGCTTCGTGAGGAAATCCGTCCGCTTGTGATCATGACGCCGAAGAGCCTGCTGCGCAATCCGAATACGGTATCTGAAGTGCAGGAACTGAGCGAAAGCAGATTCAAGCCGGTCTATGAGCAATCCGGTCTTTCCCACGCTTACGAAAAAGTGACTCGCGTCGTGTTATCAAGCGGAAAAGTGTCAATTGACATCAGCGATCACTTTAACAAAATGGAAGGCGATAAAGATTGGCTTCATATTGCCAGAATCGAACAGCTGTATCCGTTCCCGGCAAAAGACGCGAAAGAACTTTTCGCCAAACTGCCGAACCTGCAAGAGATCGTTTGGGTTCAGGAAGAGCCGCAGAACATGGGGGCTTGGAGTTATATCAGCCCGTATCTGACGGAAATCGCGCCGAAAGGAGTAAATGTTCAATACATCGGCCGAAGAAGACGATCCAGTCCCGCAGAAGGAGATCCGACAGTCCACAAAAAAGAACAGGAACGCATTGTATCTGATAGCTTGACTCGCAAAAACTAAGGGGGAAATGTAAAAATGGCGGAAATTAAGGTACCTGAATTAGCAGAATCAATCTCAGAAGGAACGATAGCCCAATGGTTAAAGCAGCCCGGTGACTATGTAGAACAGGGTGAGTATTTGCTTGAACTGGAGACGGACAAAGTAAATGTTGAATTGACAGCAGAAGAATCGGGTGTTCTAAAAGAGGTATTGAAAGATTCGGGTGATACCGTCCAAGTAGGAGAAATTATCGGCACCATTACAGAAGGCGCTGGCGAAAGTTCTGCACCTGCCCCTTCAGAAAGTGCTCCAGCCAATGAACAAACGAAAGAGGAAGCAAAAGCTGAACCGGCTGCTCAAGAAGTCAGCCAGGAAGCACAATCAGAAACAAAATCAAAAACGGTTGCGTCTCCGGCTGCACGCAAGCTGGCAAGGGAAAAAGGAATTGACCTTTCACAAATTCCGACGGGGGACCCGCTCGGCCGCGTACGCAAACATGATGTGGAAGCTTATGAAAAGCCGGCTCCAAAACCTGCGGCACAGCCGAAACAGCAGGCTCAAAAAACACAGCAAAGCTTTGACAAACCTGTCGAAGTGCAAAAAATGTCCCGCCGCCGACAAACGATCGCGAAACGATTGGTTGAAGTGCAGCAGACTTCTGCGATGCTGACGACGTTTAATGAAGTGGATATGACGGCCGTTATGAATTTAAGAAAACGCCGTAAAGACCAATTTCTTGAGCAAAATGAAGTAAAACTCGGTTTCATGTCGTTCTTCACAAAAGCCGTCGTGGCAGCATTGAAAAAATATCCGCTCCTTAACGCTGAAATTCAAGGCGATGAGCTGATCGTGAAAAAGTTTTATGATATCGGTATCGCTGTTGCGGCTGAAGAAGGGCTTGTCGTCCCAGTCGTGCGTGACGCTGATCGTCTGACATTCGCCGGCATAGAAAGAGAAATCGGCGAACTCGCGAAGAAAGCGCGAAACAATAAATTAACATTAGGTGAGCTGCAAGGAGGCTCCTTCACGATCACAAACGGAGGTACATTCGGCTCGCTTATGTCAACACCAATCCTAAACAGCCCTCAGGTTGGGATCTTAGGTATGCATAAAATTCAGCTGCGCCCTGTAGCGATTGATGCCGAGCGCTCTGAAAACCGTCCGATGATGTACATCGCTTTATCATATGATCACAGAATTGTAGATGGTAAAGAAGCGGTCGGATTCCTTGTCACCATTAAAAATCTGCTTGAAGATCCGGAACAGCTGTTGCTGGAAGGGTAATTTGTGTCAGATGAAAAGTACACTGCTTTTACAAGCGGTGTACTTTTTTTATTGAGGAAGGGGAGAAATGCAGATGAAAAACTGTTATCCGCTTGAGATTGAATTTGAACATAATGGAGAATGGCATTCTATCACGCCGGTTCTTCTGCAAGACGAACATGACACGATTTTAATAGACTGCGGATATCCCGGTTTTACAAACCATCTTCAACATGCTGCTGCCCGGCGCGGTATGCCGCTTCATTCATTGACGAAAATCATTGTAACGCATCACGACATAGACCATATCGGCTCACTCGCTGCATTGCTCCGATTGTATCCGGATATCAGCGTGACAGCACACGAACATGAAGCGCCGTATATTGACGGCTCAAAAAAATCTTTACGGCTTGAGCAGGCTGAATCAACGTTTTGTTCATTGCCAGAGGAAGCAAAAACTCATGCAAAACAGTTCATCCGCTCGCTTCAATCAGCCGAATCGGCTCCGGTTCACCGGACAGTTACTGACGGCGAGCTGCTGCCTTGGTGCGGAGGCATTCGCATTGTGGCCACGCCGGGTCATACACCCGGCCATATCAGCCTTTATCTGCCTGCCGAAAAAATAATGATCACAGGCGATGCGGTCGTTATTGAAGACGGAAAGCTGAATCTTGCTCATCCCGGCTATACGTTACATATGGGAGATGCGGTCCGTTCCGTAGAGCGGCTGCTCGATTACGATATCCGCCAATTGATTTGTTATCATGGAGGTTTATTTCAGGGGAATGTAAAAAAAGCGCTTTTGCGCCTGTTTCGTGATCTGCAGAAAAAACAAGGATAGAGCGGCAGCCGCCCTATCCTTGTTCAGTTATGAAAGCGGAATCTTTGCCGTTTCATCCTCTTCTGCGCTGTTTTTTCCTTTTTTCTTAGACCAATAGGTGGCAAGAGCAGATCCTGACAAATTGTGCCATATGCTGAAAATCGCACTAGGTACGGCTGACAGAGGGGAGAAGTGTGCTGTCGCAAGCGCCGCGCCCAGTCCGGAGTTTTGCATCCCGACTTCGATCGCAATCGCTTTTTGCGAAGCATAATCCATTTTGAACAGCTTTGCAGTCAGGAATCCTAACAAATATCCGATTCCGTTATGTAAGATGACGACTGTCACAATCAGCAGTCCTGATTGAAGCAGATGTTCACGATTTACGCTTACAACAGAGGAAACAATCGCT
The DNA here is from genome assembly GCF_057836745.1 of Bacillus sp. BACIII. Taxonomy (NCBI): domain Bacteria; kingdom Bacillati; phylum Bacillota; class Bacilli; order Caryophanales; family Bacillaceae; genus Bacillus; species Bacillus sp. BACIII. The sequence continues at coordinate 951,342 of NZ_CM174437.1, forward strand.
ACGATGCCGATTACCGACACGAGAGGAAGCGCGTGAACGGCTTGGCCGACTTGTTTTTTGAAGAGCAGCTTCACAATCACACCGAGGATGATCGGTAAAAGCACGGCTTGAATAATGGAAACAAAAAGTGAGCCGAAAGAAACAGGGAGCCATTCTTTTGCAAACAGCATAATAAGTGCCGGCGTTACAATAGGAGCAAGCAATGTTGAGATTGTAGTGACCGCAACTGAAAGCGCCGTATTGCCTTTTGCCAAAAAGGTCATGACATTTGAGGCGGTGCCGCCCGGACAGCATCCGACCAGAATGACGCCCGCTGCAATTTCTGCGGGGAGGCGGAGCCCGGCTGATAAACAGAAAGCCGTAAGCGGCATAATCGTAAACTGAGCAACGACTCCGATGATGACATGCCAAGGTTTTCTGATTAATTCCTTAAAATCGTCTGTTTGAAGAGTAAGCCCCATTCCAAACATAATAATACCTAGAAAAACCGTCATATAAGAACTGATCCAAGAAAACAAATCAGGATAGGCAAATCCTAAACCAGCAAAGACGATCACCCATAAGCCGAAAGTTTGTCCCGCAAACCCGCTTATTTTTTTCATCCATTCCATAAACACAGCTCCTTTTTCATCCAATCAATCAAGTCAGAAAATCTGACTGACTTTTCTGTATTCCATTATAAATAATATTCTGAATAATTCAATATTAAATATAAGTTTTTTATAATTATATTATGTCAACTAATATCTTCTTGACTATTCAGACATATATTCTTACAATTGATTTTTATACTGAAATGAATTGGGAGTGCTGAAGTGAAAGAAGCTAATCAATGGTCATCTAAGCTGGGATTTATTTTAGCTACGGCCGGCTCTGCAATAGGGCTCGGCGCAATATGGAAGTTCCCTTACGTAGCGGGAACCAGCGGAGGCGGCGCTTTTCTGCTCGTTTTTATTTTATTTACTGTTTTAATCGGACTGCCGCTTCTGCTTGCTGAATTTATTATCGGCAGAAAAACGCAAAAAAACGCCGTTGAATCTTATAAGGCGCTTGCGCCGGGGAAAAAGTGGCATTGGATCGGATATCTCGGAATCATTACGTGTTTTATTCTATTATCCTTCTACAGCGTAGTGGGGGGATGGATATTAATCTACATTATAAAGGGCTTTACAGGCGGTTTATCGCTCACATCCGGATTTGATACGTTATTTATCGATACCATTTCAAACCCTTATGCAGCGGTTTTCGGCCAGCTGCTGTTTATCGTGCTGACGATTTTAGTTGTTGCAAAGGGGGTAAGCAGCGGTATCGAAAAAGTAAGCCAGGTGCTGATGCCGGCTCTGTTTATTCTCTTTATTCTTCTAATGATCCGCTCCGTCACGCTTCATGATGCAGCGAAGGGATTAAAATTCTTCTTCATGCCCGATTTCGGCGCGATGGACGCCAATACCATTTTATATGCGATGGGACAGTCATTTTTCTCGTTAAGCGTCGGAGTATCCGTAATGGTTACATACAGTGCGTATTTAGAAAAAGAAGAAAATATTGTTCAATCCGCTGTATCAGTGACGGTATTAAATGTCCTTGTTGCCGTGATGGCGGGCGTGGCGATTTTTCCGGCGGTGTTTTCATTCGGCCTAAAGCCGGATCAGGGCCCGCAGCTTTTGTTTAACGTGCTGCCGACCGTCTTTAACCATATGCCGTTCGGCATCGTGTTTTTACTCGCCTTTTTGCTGCTGTTTTTATTTGCGACGCTGACATCGGCTTTTTCAATGCTTGAGATTTTGGTTGCCGTTTTGTCAAAAGGCGATTCGGCAAAACGAAAGCGGTATGCATGGATTGGGGGACTTGCCATCTTTATTGTCGGCGTGCCTTCTGCGCTGTCGTACGGAATATTGAGTGATGTTTCAATTTTTCACCGCAGTATTTTTGACGCCGCAGACTTTCTCGTCAGCAATGTCTTAATGCCGCTGGGCGCGCTTTTAATTGCCGTATTCGTCCCGCTGAAAATTCCGAAACAGGCGCTGTTTGATGAACTGAAAAGCGGTTCAGGGATTAAACGGAAATGGTTTGCAGTCTGGCTCCTGTTAATCCGTTATGTGTCTCCTGTAGCCATTATTATCGTTTTTCTGCACGTGCTCGGTATTTTTTAAATGAAAAGAAGCAAGCCCCCGTTCAAAACGGGGGCTTTTTTAATAAAGCGGCCACATTACGCGGTGCGCTTGCTCGAACCGTTTCTCCGCCTCCCGCCAGTCAACGACATTCCACCATTGATCCACGTAAGCCGCTCGGTCGTTTTTATATTGTAAATAATAGGCGTGTTCCCACACATCTAAAGGGAGCAAAGGAATGACGTCCCACTGGCTGTAGAGCTGATGCTTCTCAGCGGCCAAAATCTCCAGCCGCCCGGCGCGCGGCGCCCAGACTAGGATAGCCCAGCCGACTCCTTCGACTTTTTTCGCCGCTTGAGAAAATTGCTCTTTAAAAGCGGAGTAGCTTCCGAATGACACATCAATCATTTGAAAGAGCGCCCCCGTCGGCCGTCTTTTTCCGTTTGGGTTCATGGAAAACCAGAAAATACTGTGCAAATAATGGCCGGCGCCGTGAAACGCCAATTGCCGCTCCCAATGCGCCACTAAGTCGTACTGTTTCATCTGCCGCGCTTTTTTCAGCTCCAGTTCAGCATGATTCAGGCCGTCAACATAGGTCTGATGGTGTTTTGTATGGTGAAGTTTCATGATTTCCCTTGAAATATACGGTTCCAGTGCGGAATAACTGTAAGGCAGTTTAGGCAGTACATGCTTGCCGATCGGCACAAAAGCTCTGCGCTCATCCGGCTCTTCCGATTGGGTAATGTCCCGGTAAAGTCCTGATGCCTGTTCGTACCATTCCGCCTCCGTTAATCCATCATCCTGAAGAGTGTGAAAAATCCGGTCGATTTGTGCCGCGAAGCGATCGAACCGGCCTTGCTGAATGACTTGTTCCTTCAAGGTTTCACACCAATTCAGCATCTCGGTTTGATAAGCGTGCCGTTTCATTTTTCTTCCTCCTTTTCACTCACTTTCATAAAAGTGCTGAGCGCAAGCAAAGAAAATACATACGGGTAGCTGTGATACTTGATGTAAAATTGTTTCGGAAGGCCGATTCCAGTCGGATAGCTGAAAGGAGCTCCCTCGTAATGCCGGTTTTCAATAAGAAAAGATATGCCTTTTGTGATGGCCTGGTGATGCGGTTTTTCGTATTGCAGCAAAGCTTCCGCAGCCCAGGCCGTCTGTATAACCGTTCCATAAGAAAGGGGCACATACGTTTTGATTTCTGCGCTTTTACAGGATTCTCCCCAGCTTCCGTCCTCATTTTGAATAGACTTCAGCCAGCGGATCGCTTTTTTTACGGCCGGGTGGTTTTGGCTGACACCGCAAGCTTTCATGCCCGTCAGCGCAGCCCATGTTCCGTAAATATAACACACACCCCATCTGCCGTACCATGAACCGTCCTCTTCTTGATGGCGGAACAGCCATTGAACGGCTTTTTCAATCTGGGGGTGATCAGAAGAAAGCCCCGCTTCCCCTAAACAGTGAAGCACCCGTCCGGTTAAGTCGCTTGTTGAAGGATCAATGGCAGCTTCCTCAGCCGATTCAAGCGGGAGCAGGCGGATCAGCGGATGATTGACATTTTTCTCAAAAGCAGAGAAGCCCCCGTCACTGTTTTGCATGGACAAAAGCCAGCTCAGTCCGCGTTCCCATGAGCCGGGATAAAGTTTTCGCGGGATGGCTTTGAGCACTGCCGCTGTGTCATCACAATCAGGATTATTCGTATTGATGTTTGAAAAACCCCATCCTCCCGGTTCTGCATGCGGGTTGTGGACGGCCCAATCCGCCACTTTCGTCTGCTGCCGTTCACGCAGAAAGCGGGCGGCGCTGGTTATCATCTGATCGTTATCTGAAATGCCGCTTTTCATGAGCGCATAGTTGAGAAGCGCCGTATCCCAAACGGTCGATGTTGAATTTTCCAGATACGGTATATTGCCGCAAGACGTGAGTAAGGCTTTCGTGCCGGCAAGCGCTTTTCTGATAACGGGGGAGTGGCGTGATACACCAAGAGCGAGCAGGCTGTACACCATAAAAATAGTGGCGCTCGCATAGCTGTACAATGTGCCGTCTTCTTCAATCCGGTCAAGCATATACGTTTTGGCCGTACGGAGACCAAGCTGATAAAAAGCGGCGGGAATCTGCAAAAGCCGTTTCCAATGCGCAAATAGAGAAGAGAGATCTCTGTCCTCTTCCTGATCGGAACGAAGCCATGTAAACGGATTTTTGGTCATATGCCGATCTAAGTGCGCGAGAGGCGGGACGTTGGGATTTTTCAGTGAAAATCTTTTATTAAGCGTCACAGCCATCGGCACAAAATGGATCCGCGCGTATGTACTGAACTGATAAAAATGCAGCGGAAAAGAGGGGGGAATCACTAAGAAAGATAATGGCAGGTGCAGTGCGGGCCACGGATAAAGGCCGTTTGCCGCAAGCATCCACTTTGTCATGAAATGAACGTTCCGCAAGCCGCCGTTAGAGATGATAAAACGTTCGGCCTGAATCATATGCGCCTCAGAACGGTTATATAAGCCGGAAGCCAGCAAGCCGACATAGCCCTGTACAGTGGCGGTCACATTTCCCTTCCGTTCATCGGGATAATTGGCAAATGTTCCGTCCGGACGCTGCTTTGCGCGGATGCCTTTTGCAAGCTCAGCGATCAGTTCTTTATCATTGTCTCCGAGAGAAGTGAGAAGGAGGATCAGAAAGGCGTTTGTCAAAATCGGGCCTTCAAAACAAAATGACCATGAGCCGTCAGCATTTTGCTTTTCTCTTAATAGGGAGATGGTTTTCTTTTGACGGCTTCTGACTTTTTCACGAATTGTGCTCACACTCGCTCAACTCCTTCAGAAGCATATATATTCATATGCAAAAGGCGGCATGACACAAAAAAGAAACTGCTGGCAGGCAGCAGTTTCTCGTTTTATTAATCTTCCAGACTGATCCAGACGCTTTTCACTTCTGTATAATTATCCAGTGCGTAAGAGCCCATTTCCCGTCCGAGGCCGGATTGCTTATAGCCGCCGAAAGGAGAGGCCGCGTCGAATACATTGTAGCAGTTGACCCAGATGGTGCCGGCCTGGAGACGGTCAGCAATGTAATGGGCGTTTTTTACATTCTCAGTCCAAAGTCCGGCTGCAAGGCCGTATTCCGAGCGGTTCGCACGCTCAATGACTTCATCTACTGTATCATACGGAATAGCGGCTAAAACCGGGCCGAAAATTTCTTCTTTTGCGATGGCCATGCTGTCATCCACGTCCGCAAATATTGTCGGGGAGACAAAATACCCTTCTTCAAACGGACAGCTTCCGCCTGTAACAGCTTTGGCGCCTTCTGCTTTTCCTTTTTCAATATAAGAAAGCACGCGTTCATGCTGTTCCTTACTGACGAGCGGACCGATTTGCGTATCTTGGTGAAGACCGGCTCCCTGCCGAAGCGATTTCGCATATGAAACCATTTCGCTTACGACCTCATCATATTTATCTTTGTGAATGAAGACACGGGAGCCGGCACAGCATACCTGCCCCTGATTAAACATGACCCCGTTTAAAGCGCCGGGAATGGCTTTTTTCAAGTTGGCGTCAGGCAAAATGATGTTAGGTGACTTACCGCCAAGCTCCAGCGTTACGCGCTTGATACTTTTCGCGGCTTTCTCCATAATCTTTTTGCCGATTTCTGTAGAACCGGTAAAAGCAAGTTTATCGATATCGTCATGGTTGGTCAGCGCTTCCCCGGCCGTCTCGCCGAACCCGGGAACAATATTGATAACGCCGTCAGGGAAGCCCGCCTGATCAATTAATTCAGCTAAATAGAGGGCGGTCAGCGGTGTCTGCTCCGCCGGTTTCAAAACGATTGTACATCCTGTGGCAAGGGCGGCGCCCATTTTCCACATCGCCATAAGGAGCGGGAAGTTCCAAGGGATGATTTGCCCCACGACGCCGACAGGCTCATGGCGGGTGTAATTAAAATATGAGCCGGCGACCGGAATCGTTTGTCCGGTTATCTTTGTGGACCACCCGGCATAATAACGCATATGCTCAATTGCCAGCGGAATATCTCCATTCGTCGTTTCATTAATCGGTTTTCCGTTATCAAGTGTTTCAAGCTGCGCGAGTTCAGTTTTGTGCTCTTCCATTAAATCGGCAAGCTTATACATCAGCCTGCTTCTGGAAGCGGCCGGCATAGTGCGCCATTCGCCGTGATCAAAGGCTTTGCGTGCCGCTTTCACTGCACTGTCAATGTCTTCTGCCTGTGCCTCGTAAAGCGTCATCAAAGTTTCTCCGGTTGCCGGATTCGGTGTGACAAAGGTTGATCCTGAAGCGCTCGGAACAAATTTTCCGTCAATATAAAGCTTCTTCGTGCCTTGCAAAAATGTTTCCAGCCTTTTTGTGATCTGCATCGTTAAAGAACTCATTCGTAACAAACCTCCCGAATTTTTTTATGGTCTGTTTTGAGCATCTTGATGTCCGCGCAAAGTAAGCGCATACAGTCATTCTATAATACAGACCCAGGTAAAATCAATTGATAACCGTTATTGCAATTCACAAGAAAAAACGGCTACAATAAGCTTATCGATGAAGAAAAGGAGTTTTACAGATGATTCATAATAATTGGCAGACAAAAGAAAGCGTTAAAAAGGTAAAATGCGTACATACAGATGCGAAAAAATACATTGTCAAAAACGTACTGACGCCCGGCAAAGAGTATGAAGTCAAAAATGAAACAGAAGAATTTATTTTTGTCGTGGACAATACAAATAAAGTCGGCGGCTTCTACAAAGAGTATTTTGAAGAAGTCTAAAGCTGAATGAATTTATTTTGCTTCAGCATGTTCGGAAAAAGGCACGGACAAATAAGGAACAATTGAAGATACGGATCGTTGATGTTTTGTTGAAACCGCGGCATTCAGAGGCCGCGGTTTTTTACAGCGGTAAGAAAAAACTGACTTTTCGAAAAAAATATGGTTTTCTTGAAACCTTTTCTTCTGCAAAACCGTATTACTTCATAACAGAGCACCTTTCGCGAAAAGGCTAATCCGATGAACGTTCTGAAAATGTAATCTGTTCGTAATGGTTTAAATGCTGTCTATGTCGTATTCTTATATAGGGATAAAGAACTTATTTTTTTATGTATTTGATAAAATATAGTATAGAAGCAGAAAGTGGGGTTCTTCATTGGGAATTTTTTCTGTCAGCAGATCAACCGACACAAAAAAGCTGGAGGCTTTGCTCGTTGAGGGAGAACGGATTGAAACGATTTATAAACTGCGGGTTGACCAAATATGCTTTACAAATAAACGAGTGATTTTCTTTGATAATAAAATGTTCTCCAAAAAGAAAGTGCGCGTCTTCCTTCCATATAAAACAATTGAAAGCTTCGCCATTCAAGAAGCAGGGATGTTTGATCCTGATACGGGCCTCGTATTAATGACAAGGGGAAAAACATTCGAATTGGAATTTGCAAAAGAAACGGACTTGACCGAGGTTCAAGCCATTTTAACAAAATACTTATGCAGCTAAATATGACATAAAAGCCATCCGAATGCAGGCGGATGGCTTTTTTATTAGATAATGCTTGTTTTTCCGGAGTTCGAATCAATGAGATCCGGATCAGCAATAGAACTGATGGGGATATAAATCGGCGCCAAATCACCGTTTTCTTCACCGAAGCCATAGTTAATCTTATTGGATAAAAAATAATCGATTTGCTGATACGGGCCGATCGTAATGGAAGAGCCCCGGTCGACCGCATTCACTTTAAAGCCTCCTACATTGACCAAAACCGGCGAAAACATCATAATGGGTCTCCTTTCCCGGCGGGGATTTTGCCGCATGCTGACTCGAAGGCAGACGGAGAATCAATTTGATCTCTGTCATCCACTTTGCCGTTCGTGCCGATGAAGCCGCTTGCATCCCCGAAGTTCTGTCCGTATCCTTGATTCTTTTTATCGGAATTCTGCCATTCCGCCAGTAAATTCTGTCCGACATTCACTGCTGAAGCATTTTCAAAGGAATTAATTTTCAACATGAAAATATTAATATTGATATATGGAGTTGGTTGAACCACAGGCAAACCTCCTTTAATACAGGTGTATGCCGGCTGTTATGACCGTATGCTTAGACAGGAGGGCGATAAAAAAATGGATTTCGACAAGATGAAGCAATGGATGGAAATGGCGCAAAACATGTCCGGCGGTGATTTTTGGAAAAACATTTTTGATGATGAGCAATTGAAAACATTTCAAAACGGTCATTCTCATTTTCCCTTTCAACAGGGAGATGGGCAAATGAGAAGAAATGAGGATGCTTTTCCTCTTATAGATATAGTGGAAACCCATGATGAACTCCAATTTTTGCTGTATCTGCCCGGCTATCGGAAACAAGATGTTCAGCTTTTGTCCTACGGAGAATACATTGTCGTAAAAGGCACGAGAAAATCCTACTTCAATGAACAGGATTTTAAACAGAAGGCCGGAAAATACGGCGATTTCGAAAAAAAACTCGATCTTCCTCATTCCGCTCAGGGAACGAAGGGGATGCAGGCGGTATTCAAAGACGGAATTTTATATATATCAATTGCTAAACATTTGGGGGATGCAAACCATATTATTATCGAAGGCTGACCTTATTTGCGGTGCCGTCTATCAGATCTGAATCATCAATACTCATGATGGGGATAGCGACCACAGTGCAATCTCCGCTTTGTTCACCATATCCTTCATTTCTTTTATTAGCGGCAGTGCGCCTCAGTATAACGGAAGAACCGGTGTTAAAAGTCGCTCCGCTGCTGATTCCGTTCATTTTTATATGCTCAAAGTTAATAACGGATGGAAAAAACATCATCATTCACCTCCTTTTTGTATACCATGTTTATATATTCGCAATGCGGGACGCCTAGAACTTTCCAAGAGTGACGGGGAAAGAAGTGATTTTCTTTGAAAAAAATAATGAAAGAGCTTTTCAAAAAAGTATGTGAAGAAGAATTAGACAGGCTTCAGAAAGTGGAACAGCAGCTTGATGAGCTTCAGAATAAATGTCATTCTGAACCCCAAACGGTTGAAGGGGAAAAAACGTATGTCCATATCGAGAGCGTCAAAGTGGACAAAGTGGAATACAACATTGACTTTGAAAAGCTGAGTATAACAGAGATGAGCGGTGTGCTGAATATCGGCGCCACATACCATACGCCGGAGCACCAGCTTAAAAAAGCCGGCGCTGAAGAATTTAGGGACAACCAGGATAATGATCCTGTGAGAGAAAAAAGACAGACAAAACAGCAGACACCGAGTATCAACATCAGGGGGAGAACACATTGAGACCCATTGTTTCAGCGGCCTTTTTCGAGGGTATGTAATAACTGAAAGCAACAGGAATACAGACGAAAAAGGAGATGCTGAATATGTCATTATCAAAAGAACAGCGGGACAGCCTTTACCATAAATTAATCGATTTAAAGGACGGTCTTCAAGGAGAATCAAAAGAAAAACATTCAATGAGCGAAGACACGGGAGAACTGTCAAACGGAGTAGATAATCACTTAGCTGATCACGGAAGCATTTATTTGGACAGGGTTACGAATCAGACTTTGGATGAAGTCGATCAGAATCTTTTAGATGAGGTGAATGCCGCACTTGAGCGGATGGATAAAGGAACATACGGGATATGCGAAAAAACGGGAAAAGAAATCCCTTATGAAAGGCTTGAAGCCGTTCCGTACGCCAGAATGACCGTTGAAGCGCAGCGGGAAGCAGAGGGGGATGTGGAAACAGACGCCCCTTCATATGAAAGGGAATTTCACGAGCAGGTGAAAGACCTCTCAAATAAAGAAACCGTTGATCAAAAAAGCTCACAAACTTACGAAATCCTGGATCGCGAGCAGGATTCACAATAATATCAGCAGGTACATTCATATGTACCTGTTTTTTTATTCCATAAAAAATCTCAGAATCGAAATAAAATCATTGACTTTATATAAAAAAGAAAGTAACATACTATTTGTAAGTAAATATTAAAAGTTTACCGGGAGGAATTTAGAATGTCTCAAGTATTATTTGTAAAATCAAGTGACCGTACGGCTGAAGAAGGCGTATCCGTAAAATTATACGAAGCGTTTCTGGCTGCTTATAAAGAAAACAATCCGAATGATGAAGTGATCGAACTTGATCTTCATAAAGAAAACCTTCCTTACCTCGGAAGAGATATGATTAACGGAACATTCAAAGCTTCAAAAGGAATTGAAATGACAGACGAAGAGAAAAAACAAGCGTCAACGGCTGACATTTACTTAAACCAATTTGTCAAAGCTGACAAAGTCGTGTTTGCATTCCCGCTTTGGAACTTCACAGTGCCTGCTGTGCTTCATACTTATGTTGATTACCTGTCTCGCGCAGGGGTTACTTTCACATACACGCCTGAAGGCCCTAAAGGTCTGATGGGAGATAAAAAAGTAGCGCTCTTAAACGCACGCGGCGGAGTATATTCTGAAGGACCGATGGCTTCTCTTGAAATGTCATTAAACTTCATGAAAACTGTTCTCGGCTTCTGGGGAGTTCAAGATCTTCACACTGTTGTCGTTGAAGGCCACAATGCTGCGCCTGATAACGCTCAAGCGATCATTGAAAAAGGACTGCAAGAAGCGAAAGATCTGGCTGCAAAATTCTAATCTAATTGCCGAAAACTCTTGCACCCCTATAGGGTGTGAGAGTTTTTTCTATTATATATAGAAGAAACTGGTGACAGCTTTCGCAGCAATCTTATATTGATATATTGATATTTTGTCGAAAAAACAACTTTTATGGAGAAAAAAGCATTTTTTGCACAGAAAAAAGGTTTTCTGTAAAAGAATTAACCCCCTTGCCAAAATACGACTGATGGTGTAGGATATAAGAGAAGCTACATTGTTCGTATTGTTAATTAAGTTTTAACCTTTAAGCTGTAATAGGGAGTTTTATATCGAAGCCGGAATGTCATGCCTCCATTGCAGAGGACGACAGGAACGCTTCTGCAAACACCCACTTTGAGGAGTGGTGGTTTAAAACTTTCTTACTTGCGTACGGCATACGTAGCGAAAGCCATTTCCCTTGCGGAGATGGCTTTTTATTTTGACTTGACCTTGAGCAGCGTACTTTATCAGTATGATAAAATAAAAGAATCAAAGACAAAGTGAGGTTTTACGACATATGCTGGATCAAGCCGAATCCCTTCTGGCGCATTATTTTGGCTACGACAGCCTTCGCGCGGGGCAAAAACAGGCGATACAATCAGTTGCAGAGGAGAGAAAAAACACGGTCTGCATTATGCCGACGGGGGGCGGAAAATCAATCTGCTATCAGATTCCCGCACTGCTGTTTGAAGGAACCACAATTGTTATTTCCCCTCTTATTTCCTTAATGAAAGACCAAGTCGACGCGCTTGAAGAAGCGGGTATCGCGGCAGCTTATATTAACAGCACTCAGACAAGCCGTGACATTCATGAGCGCCTGAACGGTTTGAAGGAAGGGGCTTACCGGCTCTTTTACATCACGCCGGAGCGTTTGACTTCTCCTGAATTCATTCACATCCTGCAGAATATTACGGTTCCTCTTGTCGCCATTGACGAAGCTCACTGTATATCGCAATGGGGGCATGATTTCAGGCCGAGTTACCGGAATATCGAAATTCTTTTTAATGAATTAAAAGAACCGCCCGTCATCATCGCGCTAACGGCGACGGCTACGCCTGAGGTTCATGATGACATCTGCAAGCAGCTTCACATCAATAAAGAACAAACTGTGTATACCGGCTTTGCCAGAGAGAATTTAACATTCAAAGTCGTAAAGGGCGAAAACAAAGACCGGTTTATCGAGCAGTACCTCGAAAGAAATAAACACGAAGCCGGCATTATTTATACAGCAACAAGAAAAGAAACGGACCGTTTATATGAGAAATTAAAACGCAGCGGCATCAATGCCGGCCGTTATCACGGCGGATTGGCGGATGATGACAGAAAAGATCAGCAGGAGCGGTTTCTTAACGATCAGATACAAGTGATGGTTGCTACGTCCGCTTTCGGAATGGGAATCGATAAGAGCAACATCAGATTCGTTCTGCACGCGCAGATTCCGAAAGATATGGAGAGCTATTACCAGGAAGCCGGACGGGCCGGGCGCGACGGCCTCAATAGCGAGTGCGTGCTCTTGTTTTCGGCGCAGGATATTATGGTGCAGCGTTTTTTGATAGATCAATCGGCTGCCGGAGAAGAAAAACAAAAGCAGGATCTCAAAAAACTGAGGCAGATGGTGGATTACTGTCATACCGAAGATTGCCTGCAGCGGTTTATTCTGAAATATTTCGGCGAGAATGAGGCGGAAGCTTGCGGAGCATGCGGCAATTGCACTGATACAAGAAGCGCGCATGACGTCACTAAAGAAGCGCAGATGGTATTGTCATGCATCATCAGAATGAATGAGCGTTTCGGAAAAACGATGGTGGCGCAGGTGCTTAGCGGGTCAAAAAATAAAAAAGTGCTGGAAAACGGCTTCAGCAGCCTGTCCACTTACGGCATTATGAAGCATCAAACCGCAGCGGAAATCAGTGATTTTATCGAATTCCTTATTTCAGATGAATACATCAGAATGGCAGATGGGACTTTTCCGACGCTTATGGTCACCCAAAAAGGAAGGGACGTTCTGCTTGGAAAGAGCGCAGTCGCGAGAAAAGAAGCCTTACAGGCCGCCGCCGTCACCGAAAATGATGAATTATTTGAGATTCTCCGGCGTCTCCGCAAAGAGATCGCAGCGGAACAGGGCGTGCCTCCATTTGTCGTGTTCTCAGATCAGACGTTAAAAGAAATGTCGGCGAAACTTCCGAAAACGGATCATGATCTTCTTTCTGTAAAAGGGGTAGGGGAACAAAAACGATTGAAATACGGAGCGCTTTTTTTAGAAGAAATCCGAAATTATGTAAGAGAAACAGAGTGAAAAAAACTTTTTTTAGAAATTTGCACATTGTGTTTTACAGCCGCGCCGGAAAAATCAGAAGCTTGAAAACCCTTGCTGTATCAAGGTTTCAGCAAGACTTACCAAGTGAGAGAAATGTTTCATGTAAAGGAACTGTAATCTAATTCAAATCGTTTTGTTATTGAACTGACATTTTCATATGTTACGATATCACCTGTTAGCCGCCAATAAAAAGCTAACAAGGGAGGATTTACTTATGAAGAAGACGATTATGTCCTTTGTCGCAGTTGCAGCAATTTCAACAACTGCATTCGGAGCTCACGCTTCTGCTAAAGAAATCACGGTGCAAAAGGGTGACACGCTCTGGGGGATCTCGCAAAAAAACGGAGTGAACCTAAAGGACTTAAAAGAATGGAATCAGTTATCTTCTGATTTAATCATTGAAGGAGAGAAACTGACTATTTCTTCAGTAGAAACAACCACATCTGGGCAGTACACAGTGAAGCAGGGCGACAGCCTCTGGAAAATTGCTCAGCAATTCGGAACATCAGTCGGTAATCTGAAAAGCTTGAATAACTTGCAATCAGATATCATTTACGCAGGCACAACATTAAAGGTGAAAGGTCAGGCGCAGGCTGCACAGCCGGCTCAAGCCAGCCAGCCGCAACCTGAACAAAAACCAGCTGCCGAGACAGAACAGCCGAAACAAGAAGCTGTCCAAAAAGAGCAGCCTAAACAAGAACCTGTTCAAGAACAACAACCTAAACAAGAAGTGAAGGCTGTCGAAGCAAAACAGCAGCCTGTTCAATCAAATACAAACCAACAAGAGCCTAAAAAGCAGCTGACAATGACTGCAACTGCTTACTCCGCTAACGACGGCGGCATTTCCGGTGTAACGGCAACCGGTGTTGACTTAAACAAAAACCCTGATGCAAAAGTCATCGCGGTAGACCCTAGTGTCATTCCGCTTGGCTCCAAGGTTTATGTTGAAGGTTACGGAGTGGCAACAGCAGCAGATACAGGCGGCGCAATTAAAGGAAATAAAATTGACGTATTTGTTGCAAAGAAAAGTGACGCTAACAACTGGGGCGTCAGAACAGTAAATGTTAAAGTGTTAGACTAGTTTCATATAGAGAGTAAAGGACACAAGGCTAAATGCTTTGTGTTCTTTTTTTCTTCCCTTTTTTGTCTGTGCATAATCGTTATATGCTGAAAAAGAAAAAGCGTTCCCCGAATAGGATATAGAGAGAATGAGTTTGAAAGCGGCATCTGAAGGGATGAATTGAATGGAGCCCGAACTTATATTTTTATGGAATACCTTCACAGAATCACCGGTATTTCAAGCAGGGATGTACACCGCTTGTGCCGTTGTGCTGGTCATCGGATTGTCTATGCCGGCTGTCAGGCTGTTTCAGGCGCTTGAAAGAGGGAAGGGAAGGCCCGCCGTTATTGAAAAGGTGAGACGTACTGGCGTGATGAAGAATGGCAGACACGAGCTTGTACTTATTTTAAACGTAACAAACCAAGACGGAACGCATGATAAACGTGAACTGTCACATGCCGCGTGTCATGAAGAAATCAGCTGTTTTTATGAAGGTGCGCCCGTATGGGTGACGACAGCGGCTGACGGCCGGTTCATGATCGCTCCGCGCACGTCGGGGCATAAGACACCGAAATAATAAAAGACGGGGCTGTTTTCCCGTCTTTTTGTGTTAATGCCGGCCGATCCATATCCGTCCGCCTTCTGAGCTGGCTTCTATTCTGCATGCTCCTCCGATCGGGAAAGTCATCAGAGGAGAAGTATGGCCGAAGTCAGCGTTTGCGATAACGGGCATAGACGACAGTTCTTTTTTTGTACGGATGACGGCGCAGAGAGCCTCTTCAGACACATTTGAAGCATGCTGGAACCGTCCGATGACAATTCCTTTCACGGCTGAAAAAGCGGGAAGATGAATGAGTGACTGCAAATCCCGATCAAACATATGAATGTCAGACATATGATCATCTTCTATAAACAGAATCACTTGTTCCATCTCCGGAAAGTATTCCGTGCCTTGCAGAAGATTCAGGGTGCATAGGTTTCCTCCGATCAGTGTTCCTTCCGCATAACCGGGTTGAATGACGAGCGGACCCGGATTCCGATAAAAACGTCTGTCCTCCTGGTTCATGTACCATTTATCATCACTCCACTCGGCCGAAGGCTTTACTTCATACGGCTTATCAGAAGCGCAGCAGGCTAAGAAAGAGTCAATCGTATAGTCCAATCCTTTTTTCATGGCGAATGAAGAAAAATGGGGGCCGGAATATGTGACAAGCCCGGTTTTTTGATAAATGGCATGGCCAAGGGCGGTAATATCTGAATAGCCGCAAAGGATTTTCGGGTGCCGCTTGATGTTTTCATAATCAAGATAACGGAGCAGCTGATTTGATTGGAACCCGCCGAGTGTCGTCAAAATCGCTTTGATGTCAGGATCAGCGAAAGCTTCGTGCAGATCCCGGACACGCGATTCAATGGATGACGAATCAAATTCATTTATTTCTTTCGCATGCTCTGAAAAAGAGACACAAAAACCCAGCTCCTCCAATTTTGTCTTTGCGGCATTTATATTTTCATCTGTCATAACGGACATGCTCGTTGCCGGAGAAACAATGCGAATGCCGTCACCTTTTTTCAGTTTTTCCGGATACAAAAAAAACCCTCCTTATATGGTTTTATCTATTACACCATAGAAAAGAGGGTTTTTCTATCACTTTTTTACAGGTCGACCCATTTAATGCCGCCTGATTGTGTATCCTTGTCAATCCAGACATCAAATTGATGCTTTTCATAAAAATGAACGAGTCTGTCGACATGATCCCAATCACGCTTAGCGATGTCGCCCGTTACTTTCGGGATATTCTGCTCCCTGGCGATATGTTTTAAAAATTTCATGCAGATCGAACCGTAGCCGTGGTTCGGCGGGCCTTTAATGTCCCCGATATGAATGGCATTTTCATAATAGGAAGCAATCAGTGAAAAACATCCTCTTCCCCGGTAGGCTGATTCACAGTCAGTCAGCATAATCTTACATGTTTGGCCATCATCAATCGAGGAAACAATGATCCAATCGTCATTGTTCGATTGATCAATACCAAGCACTCGCGCGTCTTTTGATACATCTATCAGATTCTCCCGCATTCTGAAAATCTGAAATTCAAGCTTATGAAGCTCTTTTTCCAGCTCTTTCTGATCTCTTTCTTCTGCAGTAAACAAAATCATACTCCTTTCACAGCGTAAAACGTCTTAGTCAAACACAAGTATCCATTGTAGTAAATGATGTCTTGGTTTGTAAATGGGTTTTGCAAAAACTTTTTTAGAAAAGTCTGCCGTATATATGCAGATTGACGTTTTTAAGGAGGCCGGGATAGGGAAAGGAACAGGGAACAGCGGAAAAAGGAGGAATCTATGATGGCAATTGATTCACTCATCGGCAAATTGAAGTACGTCATGACGGAATCTCCTGATAAAATACTTTCCTTATATGTAAATACGGATATGAGAAATCCGGATCAGCAGGGGGGAGAGTGGAAAATCGCTTTAAAAACCGGTTTTCGGAGATTAAAGGAGTATCTGACTGTCAGTGATCCAAAAGAAGAAAAATCCCTCGTCCGCATCATGGAACGTGTCTATCAATATATCGATGGGCTCGGTAAAGAAATGCCGCGAAGTCTCGTATTTTTTGCATCGGGAGAAAGCGGTATTTGGGAGACGATTGAGCTGCAGGTGCCTGTCGAAACACGGTTTTATTGGGAAGAAACGGCCGTCCTTGACCAATTGGAACTTCTCCGTGAACAATATCCGAGCACGGCTTTTATTCTCACCCAGCAAAATGAAGTGAAGATTATCGAAACCGTACTCGGAAAAATTGAAGGTGTAGAGCATTATCAATACGACGTCATCAATGAATCCTGGAAACCGCAGGATGTAAGCGAGAGCTCCGCATCAATGGCCGAAGATGCTGCTAAAGCCCACGTCGAAGAAAATCAAAACAGGCTGTATAAACGATTGGCTTCAAACCTTGATCAAAAGGCCGCATCACATAAATGGGAGCGCCTCGTAATCGCGGGGGATAAGGAAACAGCCGATATTCTCGATCAGCATATGAACAAACCGATTGATCGGATCATTCCAAAAAATCTGTTGAATGAAAACGAACATAAGGTGATAGAAGAACTGTTGAAGGAAGCTTAATATGACAAAAGGCCGGGCCTCAAACGCCCGGTCTTTTTAGGGCTTAAGTTTGTCTAATTTCTGACGAAGCGGGCGAAACCGTTGACATCAAAGCTGAATTCTCATACCATTTGGATAGTCAGTAAAATTGAGAGAGGTCATAAGATGAATCAGACAGAAAACAAACCTAAAAGTTATACCGGTATCGTGCTGACATTGACCGTTTTGATCAACGGGTTAATTGCGGTGCTGTTTTTTATGCCGAAATCAGGTCAGGTCAGCATTGCCAATATTCATATTCTGCCGATGTTAAATGCCATTTTTAACAGCTTTACTTTTATCTTTTTGCTGGCAGCGCTCTTTATGATTAAGCAAAAAAATATTCAAGCGCATAAACGCTTTATTTTAGCGGCGTTTACGACGACTCTGCTGTTTTTGATCTGCTATGTCGTGTATCACTCGATAGCTGAGAATACTTTATTCGGCGGCCACGGCATCATTCGGGGGATTTATTTCTTTATTTTGATTACGCATATTTGCCTTTCCGCCATCATCGTGCCGCTTGCGCTGTTTACGCTGATCAGAGGTTTCAGCATGCAGGTGGAGCGCCACAAAAAAATCGCCAGATGGACGATGCCGCTCTGGCTGTATGTCAGTCTGACGGGTGTCATTGTATACTTAATGATATCGCCGTATTATTAAAAAAAGCCGTGCTTCGCGCGGTTTTTTTCTATTGAAAAAAAGGCGCCTCATACAGGGCGCCTTTTACTCTTCAAGCGTTTCAAGTGTTGTTACATTTAAGGATTGTTCAACGGTTTTTGTTTTTGCTTTTACTTTTTCTGCGTACGTGTAATCACCATAGCAGTAGGGATAACGGAAATTGCCTTTGTTCCCTCCGCAAGTGTAAAGTTTCGGATTCTTTTTGACCTGCTGCTCGGAGTATTGTTTTGCCAGTTCCTCAGTATGCGATCCTCCATGTTCAGCCACAAAATCAATATAGCCGGCTCCCATGTTGTAGCTTTGTATAATCGTATCCAAGTCTACGCCTTTTTTCTTGCCTGTTTGGTACATGAGAGTGAATTGTTTGATTCCCTGTTTGATACTGGTTTGAGGGTTTTTGATTTGATTTCGCTTTAAACCCAGAGATTCTGAAGACTGCATGGGATCATTTCCTCTTCCTTTTGACTCCTGATATATCATGCCGAGTACCAGCGATGTATATCTAGTGAGCCCTTTTTCATCCAGCTCGTCCTCCACAAGCGGTTTGTAATCCGTCAGCCGTTCAAGCACGATCGGTTTGACATCAAACGGAAGACTTTTGAGCCATTCATTATTTGAAAATAACAGGATGAGAAAGAAGGACACCATGACAAAAACACATATCATCATAAGACCCGCAGCAGCGAAACAGCCTTTTTTCTTTTTCTCCACTGTGTTTCACCCTCAATTTCAGGAGCATTATGACTTTTTCATTATGACACAGATGAATGCGCGAAACCAAGCAGAAACCCGTATTTGAAACATAAATTTAAAATAACGGTTCTTTTGTCAGGCGCAGGATGTATCTGCATCAATTGACATTTGGTATAATTGGGCTACTTGAGAAAAGAAGGGTGAGGTATATGACTGAATTTCACGAATCCGGAAACACGAATGACCCCGCTATCGATTTAGATGAGGAAACATTATTTTTGGTTGCCCAGACTTTTAAGGCGCTGTCTGATCCGACCAGAATCAGAATTCTCCATTTGCTGTCACTGGGTGAGCACGCGGTAAATGATATCGCAGAAAAGCTGAATTTACTGCAGTCTACCGTTTCTCATCAGCTGCGTTTTCTTAAAAATCTGCGCCTCGTCAAATCACGCAGAGAAGGAACATCCATCTATTATTCTCCTGAGGATGAACATGTGTTAGATGTGCTTCAGCAAATGATTCATCATACGCGGCACGATTAAAAAACATCCCTGCTTTTTAGGCAGGGATGTCAGCCATATTGACTGTTATTTGTCTGGTCTCTGCTCGTTTTTAAAACATAAAAAGAGAAGCCGCTGTAATAAACAGCGATGAAATAAAAGACACTGATGGTCAGCGGATCGGCGCCGACCGTTTGGCTGTATGCCTCCGGATGGGTAAAATCCGCTGTGACCCGGTAAATTTCAATAACCCGATAAACAAATCTCGATAGGAATAACGTTAATAGAATAAGTTCAATCCACAGATGAGTCCGAAAATACATTTTTCCGCGGCGCTCTTCAAAAGAAATGTTTCGTTTGGCAAACAGAACCAGAAGCCAGCCGCAAAAAGTGCCGGATATAAGATACCCGTATAAAGCCGGGTGTGTGATGCTGAAAAACGCCAGAGCGGCGGCCAGCAATGAAAATAAAATCATTCTTGTATAAAGCCAGCGGGGTTTCAAAGGCTGAAAGCCGACGGACCGTTTCACCTTTTTATACAGAAAAAAGGCAATCATTAAGACAGGGCAGATGCTTTGAAGTGTGATATGCATGATGTGGAACTCCCCCTCCGTTGAGTAGTGTATGCTTATCCGGCTGGTTTTAGTAGTCTGAATTATTCGCAGGCTGAAAGCATCTTTTATCACAGTATGCGTGTTTCTTTTTTTGGCATGAGAGAAGCGCCCGCGCCTTTTTCAAGATTTAAACGGAAAATGCTTGATAAACTAACGGTATTAGTTATAATGAAACTAATAACATTAGTTTTAGGGGGATATTGATGAGAATTTTACAATACGGAAACGTTTGGCAGCTGACCTTTTTTCCTGCGCTTTTCCCGGTGAATTGTTATTTGGTTGAGGAGGAAGAAGGGGTAACCCTGATTGACGCCGGCCTTCCCAACAGCCATAAAGGAATCAAACAAGCTTTGCAGCAGCTTGGGAAACCGCTGAATACCATATTGCTCACCCACGCGCATGGAGATCATATCGGTTCGCTTGACTCATTATCTGCGGAATTTCCGGATGCTGATGTCTGTATTTCTGAACGTGATTCTTTCTTGCTGAAAGGTGACACTTCATTAATTGAGCATGAAGCACAAACGCCGATAAAGGGAGGAGTGCCGAAAAATATTCAGACCGAACCTGATCGTCTGTTGAAAGGCGGCGAGCGGATCGGATCTTTGCTTGTCATTCCCGCTCCCGGTCATACGCCGGGGAGTCTTGCTTTTAAAGATTTGAGAGATGATATGCTGATCGTCGGAGATGCCTTTCAAGTACGGGGCGGCCTTGCGGTTTCAGGAAAGCTGAAATGGAGATTTCCGTTTCCCGCCTTTGCCACCTGGAATAAAGAAGTTGCTGTAAAAACAGCAAGAACGCTTATCGCTCATCAACCAAGCTGTCTGGCCGCCGGTCATGGAAATGTTCTCTATCATCCTGCTGAAATGATGGCTGAGGCTGCTGATGAAGCCGAACGAAGCCTGCCGGGAGGCCGATTATAATGTCACCGAGAGTCGGAATGAGCCTGGACATGATATTGAGAGCCGCAGCAGGCATCGCTGACGAAAAAGGGCTGAATGAAGTGACGCTTGCGGCCGTGGCAAAGTCCTTAAACGTAAAACCGCCTTCCCTATATAATTTTGTCAATGGTCTTCAAGGAATTAAGACAGAGTTGGCCGTCTCCGGTTTAACCATGTTATATGAAAACATGGCGGCATCCTCAGAAGGACTGACAGGTGAAAGGGCCATGCTTTCACTTGCTGATGCCTATATCAATTTCGCTGAAGCCAATCCCGGATTATATGAAGCAACATTTCAAAAAATAAAAGACGGCCGAATGGAGAATCTGTCCAGCCGGCTTGTGAATCTTGTTGTCAGGCTGCTGACAGCAAACGGTTATGCACGTCCCGAAAACGCAATCCATGCCGCAAGAGGACTGAGAAGCCTGCTTCACGGTTTTGCTGCGCTTCGGAAACAGAGTGCATTTGAATTGACTGAATCAATTAAGGAAAGCCGGAAGTTTGCCGTTGTTGCTTTTTTAAGAGGTTTACAACTAGATAAACAATAATATTATTATGTAAACTAAAAACGGAACAGATTATTCTAAAGGAGGGGCAAATGGATTCATTACAGAACATCGTTTGTGAGCGGCGCACTTATTCACATATTTTTGATTCCCATGTTCACACATACTGTCAAATGCTCTTTCCTCTCGAAGGACAGCTGGACTTGGAGACAGAAAGACGTGAGGTGAGATTAAAACCGGATCAAATGCTGTATATTCCGCCAGGACATGAACACCGGTTCCGTTCTTTGGAGCGAAATGAATGTCTCGTTCTTGACATGCCGGCATACTTTTTAAAAGGCCCATTTGACCCCGGTGTGATCAATAAGCTTGATTCCTTTTGGACTTCGATCCGGTTTCTGCTGACAGAAGAGGCAAAGCAGCAGTCGTCTCATTCATTGAGTCTGCTCGCAGAATATATTGCTGAAAAGATACAAGAAAGCCGTACAAATGATTCAATCACATATATCCGCCGAAATCTCTCAAAGACTTTTACTATTAAAGAGCTTGCCGCAATCGAACATTACCACCCGGCTTATTATTCAGACTGGTTTAAAAGTCAGACGGGGAAAAGCCCGCAAGCTTATATTTCCGAGCTCCGTCTGAAGAAAGCGGAACAAATGCTTATTGAAACAAAATGCCGGCTGACAGACATCAGTCATGAGGTCGGCTTTCAAAATTTGTCTTCCTTTACCAGATGGTTTGTCAGACATAAGGGAATTACGCCGCGCGCCTATCGAAACACCTTTCAAACAGATAAATAAGCCCAAAGGCCGGTTAAATAAACTGTGTCTTTTTTTGGTATCATGATTGTAAAAAAGGAGTTTTTGATATGGCAGTCATCGAAGATTTTATGAAGCTTGATCTCAGAATAGGAACGGTCGTAAAAGCAGAAGTATTTCCGGAAGCAAAGGTCCCGGCCATTAAGATGACGATAGATTTCGGCGGAGAAATCGGCATAAAGCAATCAAGCGCCCAAATTACAAAACGGTATGAGCCAGGTGATTTAACAGGCAGGCAAGTTACCGCTATTGTCAACTTTCCGCCGCGGCGGATCGCCGGATTCAAGTCAGAGGTGCTCGTTCTCGGCGGCATCCCGGAAAAAGGAGACGTCGTCCTGCTTACGCCTGAGCAGACCGTACCGAACGGAACGAAAATCGGATAATAAAAAAAGACGTTTGCAGAAGCAAACGTCTTTTGCGTATTGAGGCGATACACCACACGCCACATTCGTGTGCGCCGCAAGGGCATGTGCATCGGCTTACACAATTCAGCTCATCGCTATATGAATATAGCATGGCGGCTGTAGAAATGCAAGAGATTTATATATATATGTTATATCTGGCTTTGTTTTGCTAATCATCATGACTACTTGGTGTAAGGTTTTGTTCAAATTCTATGATCTTGCATAAAACAGTGCGACAAATGAAAGAGGTTCAGCTTATCTTATATCCTATGGTAAAATTTAGACGGGAAGAAGCGGAAAGGAGACGTAAATGAAGATATTTGAAGCAGCCTCGTTCATTTCAGCTGCAGAAAAGCGGGCAAAACAATACAATCAGGTTAGAGACCAATTTATCAATCTCAGGAAAGCTTTTCAGGGAATGGCTGATTTAGATGACAGTGAGTTTTCAGGTAAAGGTGCTGATAACATCAAAGCATTCTTCCAAGATCACGCTGGTGTCACAGACAGCTGGCTTGATCTGATCGATATGAAGATTGCTTTTCTAAACAGTATCTCAGGAAAAGTAGCTGATGCAGGATTAGTCGATTCGTTTGTGGAAGAGTCATTTTTAGAACATGAGTTGATTCATGCGAAGAATAAATCAAAAGCCATCATGCAAGAACAGCGGAATGAAATGAGGGATATTCTTAACGAGATAAGCGATATTGTCCCTATGCAGGTTTTCTCAACAGAGGATGTCGATCAAAAGCTGGATTCAGCAGACAAGAAACGGGACAATACCATACACAAGCTCGGAAAGCTCGATCATGATCTAACGAAGGAATATGCAGAAACCGAGGCAAATGAACATTTCATTCAAGCAGATTTTCAACAGCTCCAAAATGCCACGGGAAAAGGGAAAAACGCAACACCACTTCACTATAACGCTAAGGCGTACAGAGAAAGTGACATACATAAGAAAAAAGGCGAGATTGCAAGACATTCAGATGCTTATTTGACAATGAAGAAGGAAGAAGCGAAAGAGCGGGAAATCAAGGATCTAAAGAAAAAGCTTGCTGATGGAGTAACTGATCCGGATGAATACTTAGAGGTTGCGAAGAAGATCGGGTACGAGAATCTTGAATCGTCCCAGCAACAATATGTCATTCAGCTTGAACAAGCAAAACAGATGGAAGAAGCAGGGGAAGTGACTTGGGATATTTTAAAAGGAGCCGGCGTTGGTTTATATGATGTTGGGAAAGACGCGTTAACCGGTTTATGGCAGCTGATTACCAATCCTGATGAAGTTGTTGAAGGTATCGTAGGGGCAGTTGCTCATCCGATTAACACTTATAATGCCATTTCAACAGCTATTGAGGAATCGTATCAAAAAGATATGGTGAACGGAGATGCTTACTCCAGATCAAGATGGGTGACATATGCAATTGGTTCAGCAGCTGTGGCTGTAGTCGGAACGAAAGGCGCAGGAGCCGTTAACAAGGCTGATGCGGCGGGGAAGGTCATAAACAAGGCAGGACAGGCAGGGAAGAAACTTAAGGATGTAAACCTTCCAGATCTGCTTCCCTATCATCCGAAGTACAAACTTGCTCTAGCTGATAACGTACCATACAATGTGGTAGACAGCCAAAACCTTAAAAATGAACTTTTGACCAATGCAAAGAAAATCCCGGATGGAACGAGAAAGCCGTTTACCGGTCAAGAAGTAAACCTTCCTTGGTTAAATAAAGAAAAGTACGGTGTTTTTGAAATAGACGGCAAAGTAAAAGTTAAAGGACAAATTAGAGATGTAAGCCGTAGAGTCTATACCTTAAATGACATTGATATTAATCAAAAAACTCCAAAAGGAAAAACCAACCTGGAATTAATGAAAGATGGTAAGTCTCCTTATGCTAAAGACGGAACACAGATTAACTTACATCACCTCATACAAGAAGAAAGTGGACCGTTGCTTGAGATACCTAATAGTTTACATACAAAGTATAGCGACGTAATACATGGCCTTAAAGGTAATGGAGAAAGCTTCAGGAATGATGTTTACCTGGAGAAACAGTACAATAATTTTAAGACAAGGTATTGGAAGTGGAGAGCAAAACAATATGAGAAAGAATAAGGGGTTATAAACAATGGATTTTTATTTGAAAGTAAAAGAATTCATAGCAGATAATGCAAAAGAAAAAGATTTTACGGGTGGGGTTGGAGAAGATAAAATTTTAAAAATTGAGCAAGATCTTCAAGTCGCGCTGCCAGATAGCTACAAATGGTTTCTTAGAAACTATGGTTCTGGCGGGGTTTATGGAATCGATTTATTAGGCTATGATTTTGGCGGTGCTTCAGTTGTAGAAACAACCAGGGAATATCATGAATATAGGGGGTTGCCAAGTGGCTTAGTAGTCATAGAACATGTTGATTTTTTTGGGTATTGCTTAGATACCAATAAAATCAACAGTGAAGGAGAATGTCCAGTTGTTATTTGGAGTGAATTCGGTGGCTATAAAGAACTTAATTCTGCCCATTTTATAAAGTTCTTTTATGAAAGACTTCATGATATGAAAGAAAACTGGGAAGAAGATGAAGACTGGGACGATTAATAAAAGAAAGCTCTCTTTTAGAGAGCTTTTTTCAGGCTTATTCTTTAACAGGATTTACAATGAGCAGACAGGCATTGCTCAAAATACTCGCGGCACCTATCCAAAGCAGCCATTGTGTTTCGGTCAGCCACGAGGCAGTTAGGATAAAGAGTCCAATGGCAATTGATATATAATTGCCGGCTCGGTCCAGTTTGCGTTTGCGATCAATTTTATATTTGGCATGAGAAATAAATTGATCAATTTTATCTTTCAGCTCATAGCTTTTTTCCTTTATCTTATTCTCTGCCTCTTTTACTTTTCGATAAAGCATATTATTCATCGTCTCCACTCCCGTATCGCCGTTTTGAAAATTCAGCCATGATTTTTTCTTCATAGCCATCTGAGATGAATTGAGCCTGGTCTTCAACTTTCAAATGTGCATTTTCTTCAAAACCATCCTGTTCTTCACCATCAAAACGATAAAGTTTTTGCAATAGCCTCCAGAATGTTTCAACTTCTTCAGTTGTGAACTCATGAAACATATCCGCTAAAAAATAGGTGGATTTTTCTGAACAGGAAATTAACGCTTTTGTTCCTTCAGGGGTAATCTCAATATTGATTGCACGTTTATCCTGTTTACTTGATACAGTGCGAACATATCCTTTTTTCGCAAGGCTTGAAATTAATTTGTTAGCGGTTTGTTTTGTTGTGCCCAGCTTTTTAGCGATATTCATAAGTGTGGTATCTTCCGTCGGTAAATGGGCAATAGCGATAAGAGTCATGTGCTGTCGTGAAGTCAACATGTCTAAGTATTCGTCTCCGCGAGTTTGCACCTTATTGACGACCGAAAACAGTGATGCGTAACTTTGTTGCATAAAATGCAGTTCTTTCATTAGTAAATTAATATCCATAAGTGATCTCCAATCTAAATTGTCACCATGTTGACAATTACAATATACATCGAAATAGGAAATAAGTCAACTTGGTGACTAAAAGGGGGGAGGTATGGCTGTTTTACAAATGTCACAGGCAGTCGGAGTGTTTTCAAAAGGTGAAATAAGTATAATAAATGCGAGAAGGTGTTTGACATGCAGAAAGTGAACTGGTCAGAACAGTATGAATGGTTCAATAAACAGGATGAAAAAGACGGGCGTTTAATGGCGCTCCTTCGTCATGAGCTTGCATACGAGGAAGTCATACGGTTATATACGAAAGGGTTTTATTTGAAATCCAAAGAAGGGGATGTTTCGTTAAGTAAGAACGATATCTGTCGTGTGTTTGGGGTTGAAGAGAGGCAGGGGGGCAAATCTTAATGAACGGGAAGAGAAGAACTCTCTTCCCGCTATTCACGGCAGCTGTTATTCTTTTTCCAGCATGGAAGTCAGCCATTCTCTTAATGCAGTTTTCTGTACATACCGCTTCCCGTTTCTGGTGATATGCGGAATGTCGGAAGTGTCAGGCACGATATGTTTTGCTTCTTCCTTAGTCACTCCTAAATAATAGCCAATATAATAGTGTAAGTCTTTTTCTTTAACGAGAATTTGGTCAGTGTGTTCATGAGGATCAGGTGATTTAAAGTTTTTTAATCCGTCTCCTATGAAATATCCTGCTAAAGCGATGCCAATGCCCGTAATGATATCCATACAGCAAACCTCCAATAAAAGTCATTATGTTTTATACGGTCAAATCCGC
The DNA here is from genome assembly GCF_057836745.1 of Bacillus sp. BACIII. Taxonomy (NCBI): domain Bacteria; kingdom Bacillati; phylum Bacillota; class Bacilli; order Caryophanales; family Bacillaceae; genus Bacillus; species Bacillus sp. BACIII. Next base: position 978,032 of record NZ_CM174437.1, read on the forward strand.
CGAAAGGATTCACCTTCAGTAAGAGCGGGGGAGCTTATTTTTGCTTTCCGATCTTTTCCACCTGCACCTTTCCGGAGAAGAAAACAGCGCCTCCGCCCATATCTGCAAGCCGATCGGGAGTGAGTGAATTGACCAGCTGTTTTTTATCATCCGCGTCGGCCCAAAGACCTTGGCTGACTGCAACGCCGGGAAGCACCTGTTCGCCGACTGAAGCTGTCAATTCACATTCGCCGCGGTTGTTCCAAATTCTCACGGTTTCTCCGTCTTCGATGTTCCGGCACTCAGCATCTTTTGAATGAATAAAAAGCTTTGGCGCTTTTTCCAGTTTTACGTGTTTTTCATTATTCGAAAATGTCGAATTTAAAAAGTTATGATTCGGTCCCGGGACAAATAACAGCGGGAAATTATCATCGCTCTCAAGAGGGATGTGCGTCGGCAGCGCCGGATAACCGTCCTGTTTCATCTTTTCAGAATATAACTCAATTTTTCCGCTCGGCGTCTTGAGCTTGCCCGGAAAAAGCGGTTTTTTCCGTTTCGCTCTCATGAAAGAATGGGATGAAAGCGAATCGTAATCAATATCCTCGATATACGGATTGGCGGGAAAGTCCAGCGCCTGTCTGATTAATCCTTCATCGGAATCCTGAAGCTCCTGCTCGGTAAAGCCCATCGCCCCGGCAAGCAAACGGAACACTTCCGTATTCGATTTGCTGTCCCCATATGGTTCGATCACCGGTTTTTGCAGCTGAATAAAATGGTGCCAGTAAGACGTGTAAAAATCCGTGTTTTCAAAAGCGGATGCAGCAGGGAGAACGATATCCGCATATTTGGCGGTTTCCGTTAAAAACAGATCGTGAACGACTGTAAATAAATCGTCCCGCTGCAGGCCTTTTCTGACTTTATTCGCTTCCGGCGCAACTACCGCGGGATTGGTTCCGTAAATAAACAAGGAGCGCACGGGCGGTTTTGTTTCTAAAAGAACGCTTCCGAGCCTGTTCATATTAAATGATCTTGGCTTCCTGCCGTAAAGCAGATCAGGCCGCTGGAGCGCTTGTCTGTTATAGTTTAATACCGCGCTGTTGTGCTTGATTGCGCCTCCCCCGGTGCGGAGCCACTGTCCTGTCACAGCCGGAAGGCAGGCGACGGTGCGGACGATCATACCGCCATTGTCATGGTGCTGAATGCCGTTTCCGATTCTGATAAGGGAAGGGGAGGTTTCCCCGTACATTCTCGCAAGGCGTCTGATATCGTCTGCTTTAACGCCTGTCATAACAGAAACCGTTTCCGGATCATACTGTTTGACATGCGCTTTTAATTCTTCACTGCCTTCGGTGTATTCTGTGAGAAATGCTTCATCGTGAAGGTTCTCGGCAAATAAAACATGCATGATACCGAGAGCGAGTGCGGCATCTGTGCCGGGGCGAATGGGAATAAACCAATCGGCAAGCCGGCCTGTTTGGTTCTTATGTACATCGATAACGACAATCTTAGCTCCTTTTTTCCGGGCTTTTTGAGCAATCATGACCTGATGCATATTCGTGCTGACGGCATTGATTCCCCAAAAAATAAAGAGCTTTGCATGTATGGTCTCTTCCGGATCAGTACCTGCGCCTTCTCCCATTGTATAGTTATAGCCCTCAGATCCGGCTTTGCTGCAGATCGTCCGTTCGAGCTGGCTCGCCCCGAGTCGGTGGAAAAAACGGCGGTCCATTCCCTCTGCCGCCAGTTTTCCCATATTACCGTAAAAGCTGTACGGGAGAATGCTTTCCGCTCCTTCTTCGGCAATAAGCTCTTTCCAGCGCGCACTGATCGTATTGATTGCTTCGTCCCATGAAATAGGCGCAAACACGGCTTCGCCTTTTTCGCCGATCCGTTTTAACGGGACGGTTAAGCGTTTTTCATCATAAATGCGCTCAGCCATGTGTCTGACTTTGTTGCAAATATTCCCTGATGTGACGGGGTGATCCGGGTCTCCCTGAATGTTAACGATTTTTCCGTCCTTTTTTGTCACAAGTAAGCCGCATTGATCGGGACAGTCCAGTGAGCACACCGACTTAAAGACCCCATTTGGCTGTTTTGCAGCAGAATTCATAGCCCATTTCTCCTCTTTTTTTATATTGTAAGCATTATAACATTTCGAAATAGATCGTCAATTCAGAAAAAAAGTGTTGACATCACGGAAAGACTTATCTATGATGAGTTTATTCTTTTAAAAGTCTGACAATTTCATCATTTTATTTTCTATCAAGAGAGGTGGAGGGACTGGCCCTATGAAACCTCGGCAACATTTATTGTGCCAATTCCAGCAAGCGTATGCTTGAAAGATAGGAAAGAATGGTCTATACATATTTGTGCGCTTCAAGCGGATAAAGACGGTATATGAATCTCTTTCCTTCTTCGGGGAAAGAGATTTTTTTGTGAAAAAATTTATGTGAAAAGGATGTTTTGCACCATGACGGTTTTAATTACCGCACCCTATCACGACGAGGGGCTGAAGGAGCTGACAGATCTGTTCGGCCGGACTGTGCACCTGCCGTGGAAGAAGCACGGCCGGGCCTATCGGGAAGATGAATTAATCCGGATGATTCAAGAGACAAACGCGTCGGGGCTTATTACCGAACTTGATAAGGTATCAGAGCAAGTGATTGATATATTGCCGGATTCCGCTTTTATCGGCGTCTGCAGAGGGATGCCGTCTAATGTGGATATCACGGCGGCGACTAAAAGAAAAATCCCTGTCTTCTATACACCGGCCCGCAATGCCCAGGCTGTTGCTGAAATGTTTATCGGAAATGTCATTTCGTTTTTGCGCCACACGTATTCTTCTCATCAGTGGCTGAAGGACGGGAAGTGGAATGGTGATTATTTGCAGGCTTACGTCAAATTCAGGGGAAATGAGCTGACGGGGAAAACAGTCGGCCTTATCGGTTTCGGAGCTGTCGGACAGAGAATCGCCCGGCTGTTGACGGCTTTTGACTGCAAGGTGCTGTACTATGACCCCTTTGTCAATCATGAGAACCGGGAGTATGAAAAAACGACGATTGAACGGGTATTTTCTGAAAGTGATATTGTCTCCGTTCATTTGCCGCGCACCGAAGAAACCATCGGCCTGATCGGCGCCCGGCACTTTCAATTGATGAAGCAAGAAGCTGTTTTTGTCAATACATCAAGAGCGGCGGTTACAGACAGAAAAGAGCTGCTGCGGGTGCTGAAAGAACGGCGGATTAAAGGAGCGATCCTTGACGTGTTTTATCACGAACCGCCTGAATCTTCTGATTATGAATTGATCTCACTGCCGAATGTGTTCGCGACTCCCCATTTAGCGGGCGCAACATTTGAGGTGGAGGATCATCATGTGAGGATTTTAAATGAGGCGCTTTTCAAATGGAAAAAAGATCAGCTCTGCTCAATACGTGAACTTTATAACAAAAGAGATCTTGAGATGGAAGGATAGAAAAAGGAGGAGGCTGTAATGGCTGAACAAAAAGGCTACCTTGTATTTGACATCGGGACGGGGAATGCGCGAGTCGCGGTTGTGACTGCCGGCGGCGACGTGACAGCATTGGAAAGGGAAGACATTGAATATGTGACGGATCCGCTTTATCCGGACGGCCGTTATTTCTCGCCGGAAAGATTATGGATGCAAATCAGCGCTATGGCAAAAAAGGCTATTGCCAAAAGCCCTCATATTACATTAATCGGAATCACCTCAACAAGCCAGAGGCAGGGAATTGTTCTGATTAATAAAGAAAAAAAGGCATTTCTCGGTCTGCCTAACATTGATAACAGAGGGCGCGAATGGGAGGGAGCGATCGAGTTAAAAGAAGAAGTGCACCAGCGCGCCGGACGCCTTCCGAGCGCTTTATTTTCTGCCATGAAACTTGTCGGGTTAAAAAAAAGACAGCCGTTATTATGGAAAGAAGTGAAGTACATCACAAGCATCAGTGACTGGGTGACATTTGAGCTGAGCGGAGTTTTAAGCTATGAACCGTCACAGGCCGCTGAAACACTGCTGTTTGACGTAAGGAAAAAGGCGTGGTCGGAGAAATTATGCAGCATCTTCGGGGTGCCTTCTGCCATTCTTCCTTCACTCGTCCGATCTGGGACGGTTGTCGGAATGTTAACGTTTAAGAAAGCGGCGGTTCTCGGTCTTTCTGAAAGAGTGCCTGTAATTGCAGGCGGGGGAGACACACAGCTTGCCATCAAAAGTGCAGATGCAAAGCCCGGAGATATCGTCATCGTATCCGGCACAACGACGCCGATTACAAAGATAACAGCGGAGACCGGAACCGAAAGTTTAGAGAATGCATGGCTGAATTGCCATACAGAAGAAGGTCAATGGCTTCTTGAAACGAATCCGGGTGTAACGGGACTCAATTATCAAAAATTAAAATCCATTTTTTATCCGAATGAATCCTACAGCGTCATGGAACGGGAAATCGCCAGTCTGCCGAAACATGATCAAGCTTGTGTTTCTGCGTTAGGCTCCTATTTATCGCCTGAGAAAAACGCACTCGCAAAAGGCGGATTTATTTTTGATGCCCCGCTGTCCCAAAGTTTAAGCCGAGCGCATTTTGTCAAAGCCGCTCTGATGGAAATCGCTTTTTCAATCAAATGGAACTATGAGGCGTTAACAGAAGTGACTTCCTTTTCCCAAAATGTGAAGGTGTGCGGCGGGGGTTTCCAAAGTGAATCGTTGACACAGTTTCTTGCTAACTTTCTGCAAAAGAAGATTTATAAGAGAGAAGGCTTCAGCCAGGCATCCGTAATGGGGGCGGCGATGATCTGCAACGAGGCTCTCGGTGTGAAAGAAGAACTTTCGAACCGCACAAAGCTAATTGAACCGGAATCGGATCAGACGGATCTCTTCCTATATGAAGAATGGAAACATACGCAAAAATTATTTGCGCATTTTCAGCCCAGCGGTGAAAGCCTGACTTGGGGATGAGATGACAACATGTAAGATTGCTGAGGAGGAACAAAAAATGCTTAATAAAATAGGAATTCCGAAACAGCTTGCCTGGGGATTTTTAGGGGTCGTGCTGTTTATGATGGGGGACGGCCTTGAACAAGGCTGGCTCAGCCCGTTTTTAGTTGAAAACGGCTTGACGGTACAGCAATCAGCATCCCTGTTTACGGTTTACGGTATTGCTCTCGCTGTGGCGTCTTGGTTTTCAGGCGTCTGTCTCGAAGCCTTCGGCGCAAAGCGGACAATGTTTATGGGGCTGTTATTTTACGTTATCGGAACATCCGCGTTTATCGCATACGGATTTGAAAATCTTAATTTGCCGGTGATGTATGTCACGTATTTTATTAAAGGGCTGGGCTATCCGCTGTTTGCCTATTCTTTTTTGACATGGGTGATTTACCGGTCGCCGAAAAGCAAGCTCAGTACGGCGGTCGGCTGGTTCTGGATTGCTTATTGCTGCGGCATGTTTGTATTCGGAGCCTGGTATTCGAGCTGGGCCATCAAATCTTTCGGCTATTTGAATACGCTGTGGAGTTCGATTTTTTGGGTATGCCTCGGCGCGTTTTTTGCTTTGATTTTAAATAGGGACCGCTTTGAAAAGAAAAAAGCAAGTAAACAGGAAAAGGTGCAGGAATTAATGAAAGGAATCACCATCCTTGCTGAAAATCCGCGTGTGCTTTCAGGGGGGATTGTTCGGATCATCAACAGTATCGGAACATACGGATTTCCGGTATTTCTCACAATGCATATGGGGCAGCACGGCATTTCTACAAATGTATGGCTGCAGATTTGGGGCACGATCTTTCTTGGCAATATCGTCTTTAACTTAATCTTCGGTGCAGTCGGCGATGCGTTCGGCTGGAAAAAGACTGTCATGTGGTTCGGGGGAGCGGGCTGCGGCATTTTTACCCTTTTATTATATTATGCTCCTGTTGTATCACATGGGAACTTGCTTTTCGTCAGCATTGTCGGCTTTATTTGGGGAGGGCTTCTGGCCGGATTCGTTCCGATCGGAGCTATCGTGCCGACAGCGGCCGGCAGTGATAAAGGTGCTGCCATGTCTGTGTTAAATCTGGCCGCGGGCCTGTCGGCATTTGTCGGCCCCGCGCTTGCCTGGGCGTTTATCGGGCTTGTCGGCGCACAAGGCGTAGTATGGATTTTCGCGGCGCTCTATTTCGCAAGTGCAATCCTGACAAATCAAATCAAAATACCTGAAGAAAAAACGGCAAAACACGATAAATCATTGCCTGAATATGCTTCTTAACAGAAACGCCCCGAAGGCTCGGGGGCGTTTTTTACAGCTTCTGAAGAAACCCGGCAAAGCGCTGAATTTGTTCACGTAACGATTGTTTGTTTTCGTGAAATTGTTTGAAACGATGTCCGTTTGCGCCGGACGGATGCGGGAAGCCTTCCAAAATGACCGCATGATTCATCCTCCCGTTCTTTTTCAGCATGCGGCAGGCGGATTCTGCTGCTTTTCCGAGAGGGACGAGCAGAATGTCCTTTTTCATCATTTCTATTTCGTCCGGAAAATATTTCAGCGCATAACGGCTGAGAAGAGCTGACCTGCTGATGGGCGGCTGATGTCCCGTATAGTTTTTCTGTTGATAAAAAACAGGGTGTTTGATAACGGATGTCGTATGAAGCAGCTCCCGTTTTGCACCAAATAAACAGGATGAATTCTCAACTCGGAACGCGGCCGGCAGACCGCATTCATTAAGCATTTCGATCATGTGCTGCCTCATTGAACCGGAAAGCCCGGCCGCTTTTTTTGTTTCATATGCAACCACCTCAAGAGATTCGCCGTTTTTTAAAAGCTGTGCCGCTGCTTTGTAAGCCCGCTGCATCTGAAAAAAACCGGGTGTAATTCCGGAGATGACAACTGCAGCATGAGGGTTGATATACTCATTATGAGGCGAATAATACATATCCAGATCTCCGTCCTTTGCTAAATGGAACTCCGGAGTCAGCAAATCCGATTTTGTAAATCCTCCCGAAGATGATAATGCTTTAAGCTGGCGCGAAAAATGTGCAAGCCGCTCACGATTGCAAATCATATTATGCCTCCTTGAACCCGCTCATTCTCTTAGTGTCAGCAAAAACGGCGGATGGCATGCAGGCTCATAAATCGCTTTTACCGGCGTTCCAGAGCATCTTCAGAACATGAGGCGTTCCTTTTGCTTCGGCAGCCGTCGTTTGCACGGCTGTTTTTTTAGTGAGAAAGTCTTCCTGCAGTTCTTTCTGCTTTTGTGATAACAGACGGGTTTCTGTTTTGATTTCTTCAACGGACGTCTGCATGGACGCTGCCGTGGCGTTAATCTTCTTTATATCAGGCGCTGTCTTTCTTTTAAAACGCACGGCTGATACGGCTAAATAAACCAAGGCGCCAGCCGCAACGGCAGCACTGATATACAAAATGATCATCATCTGCTTTTCACTCCTTTTTTCAGTTGATACCCTTTATGGAGTCTGTTGAATCGTTTTATTTGCTAATTGTTTTTTTTCTGCTTATAATGTGAAATCGTACTTAAGGACATTCAGAAAGGGTGAAAGACATGGAAAGCATACAGAACAAAACGGCTCTTATTACGGGTGCGGGCAGAGGAATCGGCCGCGCCGCCGCTATTGCTTTAGCGAAAGAAGGAGTCAATATCGGTTTAATCGGCCGCACTGAAGCAAATGTTAAAAAGGTTGCAGAAGAAGTGGAAGCCCTTGGTGTAAAGACATCATTCGCTGCTGCCGATGTGAAAAGTCAAAAAGAGGTCGAACAAGCCGTCGCTTCTATTAAAGAAGATCTCGGTGAGATTGACATCCTTATTAACAATGCCGGAATCAGCAAATTCGGCGGATTTTTAGATCTTACGCCAGAAGAGTGGGAAGACATCATTCAAGTTAATGTAATGGGTGTATACCATGTGACACGCGCCATTCTTCCTGAAATGATCGAGAGAAAATCAGGAGATATCATTAATATTTCCTCTACGGCTGGCCAAAGAGGCGCCGCGGCGACAAGTGCGTACAGCGCTTCGAAATTTGCCGTTCTCGGTCTGACTGAATCTCTCATGCAGGAAGTGAGAAAACACAATATCCGTGTCAGCGCAATGACTCCGAGCACGGTTGCCAGCGATATGTCAATTGAATTAAATCTGACAGACGGCAATCCGGAAAAAGTCATGCAGCCTGAGGATCTTGCAGAATATATGGTTGCTCAATTGAAATTACATCCGCGCATTTTCGTCAAAACTGCCGGTTTATGGTCAACCAATCCTTAAAAAAAACGGGATCTGTCTTTTTAGACAGGTCTTTTTTTGTTTCCTTAAAACCGAATGAGCAGATATAAAGGATTTGTGCGAAAAAAGGAATGAAAAAGAAACCGATATCAGTTATAATTTAAACTAAATAAACTATGTACCAAATGTTCAAATATATTTTTTCCGCCGTTCAAAAAAACAAATCAATACAAATTAAACTGTTCGCACAATGAAAGGGAAAACGGAATATAAAGAGAATATTTAGTACATGGAATAATTTGTTAGAGGAAAGGGTGTGCACATATTGAAAGAAGAAAAAAGAAGTTCAACCGGTTTTTTAGTGAAACAAAGGGCTTTTTTAAAGCTTTACATGATTACAATGACAGAGCAGGAACGGCTTTACGGACTGAAGCTTCTCGAGGTGCTGCGCTCCGAATTTAAACCCATCGGTTTCAAGCCGAATCATACTGAGGTATACCGTTCACTCCACGAACTCTTGGATGACGGGATCTTAAAACAGGTAAAGGTCAAAAAAGAAGGAGCCAAACTCCAGGAAGTCGTTCTCTATCAATTTAAAGACTATGAAGCTGCGAAGCTTTACAAAAAACAGCTTAAGACAGAGCTTGACCGCTGCAAAAAGCTGATAGAAAAAGCCCTTTCCGATAATTTTTAAATCTGTCCGGAACACACCCCGCCGCCCGGGCTCAGGCGGTGTGTTCTGTGATTCATTATACATAATAACAGGCTCGGAACAATACATATCAATAAAACCTTCAAACTTGACATTGACTCCTGACATGATAACATAAAAAACGTGTGAAAATGCGAACAAAATACGAACAAGGGAGATGTTACCGATCTTAGATCAAAAGAAAGTTGCTTTTATAGGAGCAGGATCAATGGCTGAAGGAATGATATCAGGCATGGTCCGCGCAAAAAAAATTCCCAATCAAAACATCTGCGTGACAAACCGCCGAAATACAGAGCGACTCGCTGAATTGGAACATCAATACGGAATTAAAGGCACGGATTTTGACAGCATGAAAACCGAAGACATTGATGTCTTTATTTTAGCTATGAAACCGAAGGATGCTGAAATCGCTCTGGAGACGCTGAAACGGCGTATTCAACCTCATCAAATCATCCTGTCTGTCTTGGCAGGCATAACAACCTCATTTATACAACAATCATTACATGAGAATCAGCCGGTTGTAAGAGTCATGCCGAACACATCCAGCATGATCGGCGAATCGGCAACAGCTGCGGCTTTCGGAGACCATGTCTCTCAAAGTTCAGCACAAACTGCGGTATCCCTTCTGGAATGTCTCGGTGAAGTATATGTGATCAAGGAAGATCAGATGGACATTTTCACCGGCATCGCAGGCAGCGGGCCGGCATACTTTTATTATTTAATGGAGTTTATCGAAAAAGCAGGTGAAGAAGCCGGCTTAGATAAAGAACTGTCCCGCAAAATCGGCGCGCAAACATTATTAGGCGCAGCCAAAATGCTGATGGAGACAGGGGAAAAACCGGGTGTGCTTCGAGAAAACATCACCTCTCCAAACGGCACGACTGCAGCCGGCCTTGATGCGCTCAGGTCTGAAGGCGGCGGGGAAGCCATTGCCAAAGCCATTAAACATGCGACTGAACGTTCTATTGAGATCAGCAAAACAATTGAAAAAACAGCAGCACTATAAAATAAAAACAGGAGTGATACAGTGACGTCTCGGACGGAGATCAAAAGAGTCGCGGTGAAAATCGGCAGCAGCTCACTGACGAGCCTGCACGGAGAAATCAGCAGAAGAAAACTGGAGACATTGGTGGATCAAATCGCACAGCTGAAAGACAGCGGTTATGAAGTGATTTTAGTATCTTCCGGCGCAGTGGCGGCAGGTTATCGGAAGCTCGGCTTTATTCAGAAACCGGAAAGCCTCCCTGAAAAACAGGCTTCTGCTTCCATCGGGCAGGGATTATTAATGGAAGCTTATTCAAAGCTTTTTTTAGCGCACGGTTATGTCGCGTCACAAATTTTAATTACAAGAAGCGACTTTTCTGATGAATACCGCTATCATAATGTCCGCAATACAATGAACGTCCTTTTGGAACGAGGCATTATTCCGATTATTAATGAAAATGACACCGTCACAGTCAATCGGCTGAAATTCGGTGATAATGATACACTCGCGGCAAAGGTCGCAGGCTTAATTGATGCTGACATGCTTGTGATTTTATCAGATATCGACGGATTATATGATGATAATCCGCGCAGCAACCCGGAAGCGGCACGAATCAGACATGTAAGTGACATCACCCCGGAAATAGAAGCAAGCGCGGGAGATGCCGGGAGTGAGATGGGAACCGGCGGAATGCGTTCAAAGCTGGATGCTTTTAAAATTGTGATGGCCTCCGGTATTAAAGGCTTTCTCGGGCAGGCTAATACCCCGGACATTCTGCTTCAAGCGGTAGAAGAGGCGGCTGAAGGAACTTATTTTGAAGCGGAAGGAACCCTCCCGTTAAACCACAAAGAACAATGGCTTGCATTTAATTCCGGCCCCGAAGGCGAGATTGTGATGGAGAAGAAAAGCAGCCGCGATATAGCGAACGGAAATGTGGCGCTCTCACCGCAGGATATCGAACAGATTAACGGCAGATTCAGCAGCGGGGCGGTTGTCAGACTGCTTGATCAGCAGGGAGAAGAGCTTGGGCTCGGCATCGTCAATTATTCCTCGGCTCAGCTGAAGACATATAAAGAAACGCCGCATAAACAGACCGGCCAATCAGTCATTGATCCGGAAGCGTTTGTCTGCCACGTTGAACTGTCCATCCCGATCGGCTGAGAAAAGTCAATAAAATATGGCAAAGCCCGAGGCTTCGTTTTGAAGCTCGGGTTTGTTTTTATTGATATTGTTCAAGTTTGGAGAAAAATTGAATGACAAAATGATAGAAATCATTCGCAGACGGAGCCAGTTCTCTGCCTTTTGGCTTAATAATGCCTACGGTGCGCTTCACTTGAGGGAATTCAATCGGAATTTTGACCGTGAACCGAGGTGTGGTTTCCGCAAAGGTGCTTTCAGGCAATAAAGTAACGCCCATCCCTGCGGAGACTAATCCTTTAATGGCATCTAAATCCTCGCCCTCCGTTGATACAAGCGGCGCAAAGCCTGCCTGTCTGCAAGCGTCAATCGCCATATTGCGGAGAATAAATCCTTCAGGAAATAAAACAAATTGGTCGCCGCGCAGATCAATTAAATGGATATTTTTTTGTTTGGCAAGCGGATGATGCAGCGGAACAAGCGCGTAAATCTTTTCTGTGAATAAGATATTGCCTGTTATGTCGGGAAATTCCGTCGGAACGGGGCCGAGAAGCGCCGCATCTATGTCCCTGTTTCTTACGGCTTCGATTAAAAATTTATAAGATCCTTGGCGGAGCAAAAACTCAACGTTCGGGTGCTCCTCTTTAAATGCTGAAATCACTGTCGGCAAAAGCTGACTTGCAAGGCTCGTCGGAAATCCTATTTTGACGGTTCCGCGATTAGGGTCAAGATATTCATCGATTTGTTCCTTCGCGTAATCAATTGCTTTCATCGCTGTTTTAACATGTTCTAAAAATTGTTTGCCGATCGGCGTTAACTTAATATTTCTGCCTTCCCGTTCAAATAAAGTGACCTTCAGCTCTTCTTCAAGATTTGCAATCTGCCTGCTGATGGCGGATTGGGCGACATGCAGATGATCAGCCGCTTCTGACACATGTTCCCGTTCTGCTACCTCCATAAAATACCGAAGCTGGCGTAATTCCATTGCGTTCACACCTATCTATCTCATTTTGAGATGTATTTGATCTAAATTATATATTGTTTATATTGTTTTGAAAACTTACAATTAATTTAAAGTTGTCAGATTTTATGACCGATAATTAACGGAAACTGATCGGGGGAGAGGAATTATGACTTACAATCAAATGCCGAAAGCACAAGGTCTCTACCGTCCGGAATTTGAGCATGATGCATGCGGAATCGGCTTGTATGCCCATTTAAAAGGGAAACCTTCACATGACATTGTCAAAAAAGGACTGCAGATGCTTTGCCAGCTGGATCACAGAGGAGGACAGGGCAGTGACCCGAATACGGGAGACGGCGCCGGCCTGATGGTTCAGATCCCTGATGCTTTTTTTAAGAAAGAGTGCGGAGAAATGAAGCTGCCTGAAAAAGGCCGTTACGGGGTAGGAATGGTCTTTTTCTCGCAAAATGAAGAAGAAAGAAAAAAGATCGAAAAACAGGTGAATGCATTCATTGAGCAGGAAGGGCAGACCGTTCTCGGCTGGAGAACCGTCCCTGTTAATGTCGGAAAAATCGGAACAGTGGCACAAAGTACTTGCCCGTACGTGCGCCAAGTATTTATCGGTGCCGCAAACGATTTGAAAGACAGCCTTGCTTTTGAACGCAAACTGTATGTCATCCGGAAGCAGGCTGAAAATTGGGGCGTTCAAGAACAGCTTGATTTTTACTTCGCAAGCCTGTCAAGCCAGACTATCGTTTATAAAGGTTTGTTAACGCCTGAGCAGGTTGACGCGTTTTATTTGGATTTGCAGGATGAAACCTTCGTATCTGCATTTTCACTCGTACATTCACGGTTCAGCACAAATACCTTTCCTACTTGGGAACGTGCCCATCCGAACCGCTATCTGATCCATAACGGAGAAATCAATACGCTCCGGGGCAATATCAATTGGATGCGGGCGAGAGAGCAGCAGTTCGTTTCAGAAAGCTTCGGAGACGATCTTCATAAAGTGCTGCCGATTTTAAATGCTGAGGGCAGTGACTCATCCATTCTTGATAATGCGTTTGAATTTTTCGTGATGGCGGGACGGAAGCCGGCACATACGGCAATGATGCTGATCCCGGAACCATGGACCGAAAACACTCACATGTCTAAAGCGAAACGGGCTTTTTACGAATATCACAGCTCTTTAATGGAGCCGTGGGACGGACCGACCGCCATTTCGTTTACAGACGGTAAACAAATCGGCGCCATCCTTGACCGTAACGGCCTGCGTCCGGCACGTTACTATGTGACAAAAGATGACCATATTATTTTCTCATCTGAGGTGGGCGTTATTGAAGTGGAACAGGAAAACATTCTTCATAAAAAACGCCTGGAACCCGGAAAAATGCTGCTCATTGACTTAGGGGAAGGCCGGATTATTTCAGATGAAGAAGTAAAAACGGAAATCGCCAATGAATTCCCGTATCAAAAATGGCTTGAAGAGGAATTGGTTCAAGTGAATCCTGATCCGGAAATCCGGGAAGAGGAACAATTCGATGATCTTCTCGTCCGGCAAAAAGCGTTTGGCTATACGTATGAAGATATTCAGAAATATTTAATTCCTGTTATTAAAGAAGGCAAAGACCCGCTCGGCTCCATGGGAAATGACTCGCCGCTCGCCGTTTTATCCGATCGCGCCCAATCACTGTTTCATTATTTTAAACAGCTGTTTGCGCAAGTCACAAACCCGCCGATTGACGCGATCCGCGAGCAGCTGGTGACCTCCACGGTGACATGGCTCGGAGCTGAAGGCGATCTGCTGCATCCGAGTGAAAGAAATGCCCGCCGCATAAAACTGTACACTCCTGTATTATCTAACGAACAGTTTTATGCGCTGAAAACACTTGTGCATCCTGACATTAAGAGCCAGAACATCCGCACGCTGTTTTCCGATGACCTAGAAAAAGGCCTGAAAGATTTGTTTCAGCAGGCGGAAAAAGCAATCAAGGAAGGCGTATCTCTGTTAATTTTATCTGACAGGGCAATGAGTAAAGAATTGACGCCGATTCCGCCGCTTTTGGCCGTCAGTGCGCTGCATCAGCATTTGATCCGTCAAGGTCTGCGCACTAAAGCAAGCATTATCGTTGAATCAGGCGAAGCGCGTGAAGTTCATCACTTTGCGGCTCTCATCGGATATGGGGCCGATGCTGTCAATCCGTATTTGACTTATGCTACGTATAAGCAGGAAATCGATGAAGGACGGCTTGATATTCCGTATGAAGAAGCTGTCAGCAAATACGGAAAGAGCGTGACAGAAGGCGTCGTGAAAGTGATGTCAAAAATGGGAATTTCAACTGTGCAAAGTTACAGGGGCGCCCAAATTTTTGAAGCGGTCGGCATCGGTGAAGACGTCATCTCCAAATACTTTACGGGAACTGCATCCCAGCTTGGCGGAATCGATAGCGAAACGATTGCGCAAGAAGCGAAACAGCGTCATCAAGCGGCTTACAAGGATGATTACAGCCAAACTCTTGAGCCGGGTAGTGAATTCCAATGGCGAAACGGGGGAGAGCACCACGCTTTCAATCCGAAAACCATCCATACCCTGCAATGGGCGTGCCGTAAGAATGATTACAGCCTGTTTAAGCAATATTCTCATGCAGCGGATGAAGAACGAATCGGATTTTTGCGTAATCTGTTCGCCTTCAAAGAAGACCGCAAACCTTTAAAATTAGAAGAAGTCGAATCAGCTGCGTCTATCGTGAAACGTTTTAAAACAGGGGCGATGTCGTTCGGTTCATTAAGCAAGGAAGCGCATGAAGCTTTGGCAATAGCGATGAACCGGCTCGGCGGAAAAAGCAACAGCGGAGAAGGCGGCGAAGACCCGAAACGTTTTATTCCGGATGAAAATGGTGACGACAGAAGAAGTGCAATTAAACAGATCGCATCCGGCCGTTTTGGCGTAAAAAGCCATTATCTCGTCAATGCGGATGAATTGCAGATCAAAATGGCGCAAGGGGCGAAGCCGGGAGAAGGCGGCCAGCTTCCGGGCAACAAAGTATATCCTTGGGTCGCGGATGTCCGCGGTTCTACACCAGGTGTCGGGCTGATTTCACCGCCTCCTCATCATGACATTTATTCAATTGAAGATCTGGCTCAGCTGATCCATGATTTAAAAAATGCAAATCGAAACGCGCGAATCAGCGTCAAGCTCGTGTCAAAAGCCGGCGTCGGCACGATTGCGGCCGGTGTGGCAAAAGGTACGGCGGATGTCATCGTCATTAGTGGGTACGACGGCGGAACGGGTGCTTCACCGAAAACGAGTATTAAACATACAGGTCTTCCGTGGGAGCTTGGTCTTGCAGAAGCACACCAAACGCTGATGCTGAACGGTTTACGGGATCGCGTGGTATTGGAGACGGACGGTAAGCTGATGACAGGGCGCGACGTCGTGATGGCCGCCTTGCTAGGCGCGGAAGAATTCGGCTTTGCCACAGCGCCGCTCGTCGTTCTAGGCTGCGTCATGATGCGCGCCTGCCACTTAGATACATGTCCTGTAGGTGTCGCGACGCAAAATCCGGAGCTGCGCAAAAAGTTTATGGGCGATCCTGATCATATCGTAAACTACATGCTGTTTGTCGCGGAAGAAGTGCGTGAATATATGGCGCAGTTAGGTTTTAAAACGCTGGATGAAATGATCGGCCGTACGGACGTTCTTCATGTCAGCGAACGTGCAAAAGCGCATTGGAAAGCGGGACAGCTTGATTTATCCACGCTGCTGTATCAGCCTGAAGGCGTGCGCACTTTCCGGACTGCGCAAAATCATAAAATCAGCCAGTCACTTGATATGACGGAAATTCTTCCGGCGGTGCAGGCTGCAATTGAAGCCGGTCAGGAAGCGGAAGCGGAAATCAAGATCAATAATACAAATCGCGTAGCCGGAACCGTGACGGGAAGTGAAATTTCCAAACGCTACGGAGCGGAAGGACTGCCGGATGATACGATCAGGCTTCATTTCACCGGATCAGCAGGACAGAGTTTCGGCGCATTTGTCCCTAAAGGGATGACGCTTCATTTGACCGGGGATTCAAATGACTATGTAGGAAAAGGGCTGTCCGGCGGAAAAATCATCGTGAAAGCGCCTGATGTGTTCAATTGCGAAACGCATGAGAACGTTATTATCGGGAACGTCGCCTTTTACGGAGCAACAAGCGGGGAAGCGTACATTAACGGGCGCGCCGGTGAACGTTTTGCGGTCCGCAACAGCGGAGTCAATGTCGTTGTAGAAGGTATCGGAGATCACGGCTGTGAATACATGACAGGCGGCAGGGTTGTCGTCCTCGGTGAAGTCGGCAAAAACTTCGGAGCGGGGATGTCAGGCGGTATCGCATACGTCCTGAGCGATGATGCCAAAGCATTTAAACGCAAATGCAACACGGAAATGATTTCATTTGAAAAACTGACGGATGAAACGGAGATCAAAGAAGTGAAAGAAATGGTCAAACGGCATGCGGCGCTGACAAACAGCAAAAAAGCCGCAGACCTCCTGGATCATTGGGAAGACGCCGCAAAGACCTTTATCAAAGTCATTCCGAAAAACTATAAACAAATGCTCCTCAGCATCGAAGAACAAAAAGCGGCGGGGTTATCAGAAGAAGACGCCATTATGTATGCTTTTGAAGCCAACACAAAGGCTCACAAAACGCCGGCCAAAGATCAAAAACAAGCGGTAGTGCAGTAAGAAAGGGGAGAGGAACATGGGGAAACCAACTGGATTCATGGAAGAAAAAAGAGAAAAACCGGCTGAGCGGGACCCTCTCACTCGCTTAAAAGATTGGAAAGAGTATTCGGCTCCATTTTCAGATGAAGCGTCAAAGCGGCAGGGGGCGCGGTGTATGGATTGCGGCACACCGTTTTGCCAAATCGGCGCTGATATTAACGGTTTTACATCCGGATGTCCGATTTATAATTTAATACCGGAATGGAATGACCTCGTCTATCGGGGGCGCTGGAAAGAAGCACTGGAGCGCCTTCTGAAAACGAACAACTTTCCTGAATTCACAGGGCGGGTCTGTCCCGCTCCCTGTGAAGGATCTTGTACACTGGCCATTTCAGATCCGGCTGTTTCAATTAAAAACATCGAGCGGACGATCATTGACAAAGGTTTTGAGAACGGATGGATTCAGCCGAGAATTCCAGCGAAACGCACAGGTAAGAAAGTCGCTGTCGTCGGTTCAGGCCCGGCAGGTCTGGCAAGCGCTGATCAGCTGAACCAAGCCGGTCATTCCGTAACGGTCTATGAGCGTGCTGACAGAGCCGGCGGCCTGCTGATGTACGGCATTCCGAGCATGAAACTTGAAAAAAATGTCGTCGAACGCCGTATTAAGCTTTTGACGCAGGAAGGTATAGATTTTGTGACAAATACCGAAATCGGCGTTGACATAACGGCTGATGAGCTCAAAGAACAATTTGATGCCGTCATTTTGTGCACAGGCGCCCAAAAGCAGCGCAATCTGCTGATTGAAGGCCGGGAAGCAAAAGGCGTCCATTACGCAATGGATTATTTAACACTGGCGACGAAAAGCTATTTAGATTCCAACTTCAAAGATAAACAATTTATAGACGCTAAAGGGAAAGACGTCATCGTGATCGGCGGGGGAGACACAGGAGCTGACTGCGTGGCAACCGCGCTGCGCCAAAAAGCGCGCAGCGTGCATCAGTTCGGGAAACATCCTAAACTTCCTCAGACGCGCACGAATGACAATATGTGGCCTGAACAGCCGCACGTCTTCACCATTGAATACGCCTATGAAGAAGCGCAGGCAAAGTTCGGCAAAGATCCGAGAGAATATTCAATTCAGACGACAAAAATGGTGGCCGATAAACAAGGCCGCTTAAAAGAGATCCATACCATCCAAATGGAAAAAGTCAGAAATGAATTCGGCAAGTATGAATTTCATGAACTGCCCGGAACGGAAAAAGTATGGCCTGCTCAGCTGGTGTTTATCGCCATCGGTTTTGAAGGAACTGAACAGCCATTATTGAAGCAGTTTGGTGTCGATTCGGCAAATCATAAAATTCAGGCGGCATATGGGGATTATAAAACGAATGTTGACGGTGTTTTCGCCGCAGGGGATGCGAGAAGAGGCCAAAGCCTGATTGTATGGGCGATTAATGAGGGCCGGGAAGCAGCGCGCGAAGTCGACAGTTATTTAATGGGGAGCACTGTTTTACCGTAAATAAAGGGGATTATTTATAGAACCGGCTGGGCTCAGCCGGTTTTTTCATATGTCATGGAACTGAACTGTCAGCATGATCTGCTTTCTGAAACAGAGCGCCGTATGATTTGTTCTTCCGTTCATCAGTTTCAAATCGGTGAAAGTTTAGAAGGCCTGTTTTGATAGCTGCCGCAAAACGTTACTTCAAGGATTGTGCTGACAAAAGTTATCTGGAAGCGCTGTGCAAGCTCGGACGGCGCCGTTTAAAGTCACCAACACATTTGCTGTGCATTTTATTGACGGGCACTTTAGCCGTCGTGTGGCTGTATCATCGAAAAGTTTTAAAAGCCGGGGGAAACACTTTTTTATTTTTTTTGATAGAAACATATCAAGAGTATGTCAGAGCGGAAGGCTCATAAACAAAAAAGAGAACGGAAGGGTCCGCTCCTCTTTTTAGACATCTATATGAAAGCCGATATTGCCGAACTGCCGTCCTTCCTGCAACCTCTTAATGGCATCAGCTGCTTCTCTTAGAGGGTACATACGGTCGATAATGGGGCGGATGCCGCAGCGTTTTATCAATTCCAGCATTTGCGCGAATTCCTCATTGCTTCCCATTGATGTACCGAGAATATGAATCTGCGGAAAAAACAGCGAGCGAATAGGAAATCCGAGCTGATCACCTGAACTGGCACCGAATGTTACGATCCGGCCATTCGGTTTCATAATGTCAAGGTAGTGCTGATATAAAGCGGGACCGACACCGTCAAGTATGATATCTGCTTTTTGGCCATTCAGCGCTTCATTCCAGTCGCCGTAACTGTCAATTGCCCGGTCTGCACCGTATGACAGTGCGGTTTGTTTTTTGTTTTCGCTGCGGGAGGTGACGCTGACTGTCGCTCCGATTGCTTTTGCCATTCGTAAGGCGTATGTTGCCACGCCGCTCCCGATGCCCGGAAGGATAAGGTGTTCGCCCTTTTTCAATTGTCCTTTTGTAAATAAGGCGCGATAAGCGGTTAATGCTGATAACGGCAGCACGCCCGCTTCCTCCCATGTCAGATGATCGGGTTTTACAATGGCATTTTCCGCAGGAACGATGACATAAGGTGAAAAAGTTCCGTCGCTTGGACCGCCTAAAATATCAGGGACGGCTGGTACATCCTCAACAGTCTTCCAATTCAGCACCGGGTTGATGATGACTTCCGCATGCAGTAAATGAGAACGGACGCCGTGTCCTATTTCAGTTACGATTCCCGCGCCGTCTGAACCGAGAATAAATTCACGGTTTCCGGTTTCGTGGTTTTTCATCAAAAATAAATCGCGATGGTTTAATCCGGCTGTTTTCAGCTTTATTTTGACTTCTCCGTTCCCCGGATGTTTGTCAGGTATCTGCCTGAAATGAAAGCTATTTTCGTGTATGATAATGGCATCCATTATTTTTCTCTCCTTTATGGTTGATGAGAAAAATTTTACAGGCTGTAACAGCTGCAGTAAATGAAGGAAAATTGATAGCCGGCTATCAATAAAAATCATAGCAAGAAGGTGTCCTTACATGGAAAGCGGAGACTTAAAGATTTTTCAGGCTGTCGCCCGCAAAGGCAGTATTTCAAAGGCGGCCGAAAGTCTGCATTATGTTCAATCAAATGTAACAAACCGGATTCAGCAGCTGGAACGGCAATTGCAAACACAGCTGTTTTACCGGACGAATCGGGGAATGACGCTGACGCCAGCAGGTGAAAGCTTATTGAAAGATGCAGACAGAATTCTGCAGCTGCTATATGAGGCGCAAAAAAATGCGCAAGAGGCAGGACATCCGAACGGCCCGCTCCGCATCGGTTCTTTAGAAACGGCGGCAGCCGTCCATCTCCCTCAATTTTTCACGGAGTATTGCAGACGATATCCGAAAGTACAGCTGTCACTGTCGACCGGTGATACACATACCTTAGTGCAGCGCGTCCTGCAGTATGAGCTGGACGGGGCTTTTGTTTATGGGCCGGTTGAACACGAAGACCTTAAACAATCCGCCGTATTCCAAGAAGAATTGATCGTGGTTTCAAATGTGCGGGAAGGCAGCTTGCAAAGCCTGCTGCGAGAGCCGATTCTGTTTTTTGCCGCCGGCTGTTCGCACCGCCGAAAAATAAAAAACATATTGAAAGAAGAGGCAGTGCCTGAACATAAAATCATTGAATTCGGAACGCTGGAAGCCATTATTGGAGCGGTGCAGGCAGGGCTGGGTGTTTCCTTTTTGCCTGCGTCAGCCGCCCGTTATTTTCAAAACCGGGAAAATCTTTTTCATCATCAGCTCCCTGAACGTTTTCGGGATATGAATATATCATTCATCTACCGGCGTGATTTATTTTTGACATCGGCGTTTGAAGAACTGCTGAATGGATTAAAAGCGTTACCGAATGGAAGATGACGTAACAGGACAGCTGAATATGCCGAATTTTTTACCGATTTTTTTAAAAAAACTTTCTTTTCACGGAAATTTATGTATAATAAAAGAAAGTTTTTTCGGATAAAGAATCTGCAATGATAAGGACATGAGTCATTTTAACCGGCCATACAGAGAGGGGAGGCAAGGCTGAGACCTTCCCGGCACGAAGAATGGGCTTACCGCCTTTTGAGCTGTATCGGTGAACGAAAGCAGCCGATACCGTACAGCCGCGTTACGGCAACAATGAGCCGCCGCTTGAAGTGGCGGGAATTTGGGTGGAACCGCGGGTCTGACACACACTCGTCCCTTCTTTTGGGATGAGTGTGTTTTTATGTTGATATAAGAAAAATGGCAATGATAAGGACATGAGTCATTCGAACCGGCCATACAGAGAGGGGGGGCAAGGCTGAGACCTTCCCGGCACGAAGAATGGGCTTACCGCCTTTTGAGCTGTATCGGTGAACGAAAGCAGCCGATACCGTACAGCCGCGTTACGGCAACAATGAGCCGCCGCTTAAAGTGGCGGGAATTTGGGTGGAACCGCGGGTCTGACACACACTCGTCCCTTCTTTTGGGATGAGTGTGTTTTTATTTTCTTAAAAATAAAGGAGAGATCAGACCGTGAAGAAACCGCACATTGTCATTACTTTTCCTGACGGGAAACAAAAAGAATACCAGAAAGGTGTTACGTTAGAAGAGATTGCCCAATCAATCAGTCCGGGTTTGAAAAAGGCGTCAGCCGCCGGCAAGGTAAACGGATCGTTATATGACCTTAGAAGAAGCATTCATGAAGACGCTGAAATTGAACTATGCAGTTTTCAGTCTGAAGAGGGGCTGGGAGTGATGAGACACACAGCAGCGCATGTATTGGCGCAAGCGGTAAAACGTCTGTATCCGAAGGTCTGTTTAGGGACCGGTCCCGTTATTGAAAATGGCTTTTATTATGATTTTGACATGAATGAAA
Source organism: Bacillus sp. BACIII (assembly GCF_057836745.1). Taxonomy (NCBI): domain Bacteria; kingdom Bacillati; phylum Bacillota; class Bacilli; order Caryophanales; family Bacillaceae; genus Bacillus; species Bacillus sp. BACIII. The sequence goes on from NZ_CM174437.1 coordinate 999,630, forward strand.
CGATTACAGAAAGAGAATTGGCCGTCATTGAAAAAGAGATGAACCGAATCATTTCTGAAAATCCGGAAATCATTAGAGAAGAAATCTCCAGAGAAGAGGCAGAGCATCTGTTTGCTCACGAGCCGCTGAAGCTCGAGCTTTTAGCCGATATTCCGCATCATGATACAATCAGTATCTACCGTCAGGGCGACTTCATTGATTTATGCCGGGGGCCGCACTTGGCGTCTGCCGGTCAGATAAAAGCTTTTTCGCTCACTCATGTGTCAGGGGCTTATTGGCGGGGCGACAGCAATCAAAAAATGCTGCAGCGCATTTATGGGAAGGCATTTTCTTCAAAAAAGGAGCTGAACAGGCATTTTCAGCTGATAAAACAGGCGGAGAAGAGAAATCATCGAAAATTGGGAGCGGAATTACAGCTTTTTATGTTTTCAGAAGAAGCGCCGGGTATGCCTTTTTATCTGCCGAACGGTCAGTTCATCCGAAATACGCTTGAATCATTTCTGCGTTCAAAGCAGGATGCCTATCATTATCAGGAAGTGCGCACACCTATGATGATGAACCAGCGTCTTTGGGAGCAATCAGGCCATTGGGATCATTATAAAGAGAATATGTATTTCTCAGAAGCCGAGCATCAGCGCTTCGCGTTAAAGCCGATGAACTGTCCCGGCCACATGCTCATTTTTAAAGAAAAGCTTCGTTCTTATCGCGATCTTCCGATTCGGATGGCTGAATTCGGCCAGGTGCACCGTCACGAATTCAGCGGGGCGCTCAATGGCCTGCTTCGCGTCAGGTCCTTTTGCCAGGATGATGCGCATATTTTTGTAACGCCTGATCAGATCGAGAGCGAAATCACTTCAGCGCTTCAGCTGATTCACGAGGTGTACACCGCATTCAGTTTTTCCTATGATATTGAGCTGTCAACAAGACCGGACAATTACATGGGAAGCGAACATTTGTGGAACCGAGCTGAGAGCGCATTAGAGAAAGTATTAAAAGAACAGGGATATCATTTTCGGTTTAATCGGGGGGATGGCGCATTTTACGGCCCGAAAATTGATATTCATATAAAAGATGCGCTGAATCGAAGCCATCAATGCGCTACTGTCCAGCTCGATTTTCAAATGCCGGAGAAATTTGATTTAACATATATTGATGAAAAAAATCAAAAAGTCCGTCCTGTAGTTATTCACCGGGCGGTATTCGGATCTCTTGACAGATTTTTCGGAATCATTACTGAACATTTCGGGGGAGCGTTCCCTTTATGGCTTGCTCCGGTACAGGCAAAAATCATCTCGGTATCCAATACCGCACACCGGGACTGCGCAGAACAGGCGCACCGGCAGCTGAAGAACGCGGGTATCAGGGCTGAGCTTGATCAGCGGGATGAAAAACTCGGGTATAAAATCAGAGAAGCACAAATGAAAAAAATACCGTATATTGCTGTTGTGGGTGATCATGAGTGCCGCCATCAATCTGTACAGGTAAGACAATACGGACGGGAAAACACATTTGAAGAGAGTGTGAGTGATTTTGTTTCCCGGATCATAAATGAAACAAAACAAGAGATTCAAGTAAATCGACATTGACATATCGTAAAATCACGATATAATAAAATGTATGAAACCTATTGATGTTTTTAAAGCGTTATCTAATGAGTCCCGGCTTGAGATTTTACAATGGCTGAAAGAGCCGGACCGTCACTTCGCCCCGCATGATGGCATTGATATGAATGAAATCGGAGTATGTGTGAGTCAGATCACCGATAAGCTTCAGATGACACAGTCAACGGCGTCTCAATATCTTTCCATCCTTCAGCGGGCGGGCCTTATCCAAACGAAACGGATCGGCAAATATACCTATTATAAAAGAGATGAAGAAGCGATAAAGGCGATGGCCGATTATTTTCAGCGCGAAATGTAGGGCTGAATCCTTTGAAGAGGGATTCAGTTTCTTTTTCTGATTACATATCGACATATTGCGATTTGTTTCTGTTTTAATCTTTTATATCGATATATCACAATATATCTTTATATAAATCATCAATGAAGGAGTGTATCAGATGCAAAATACATGGAAGGTTTACATTTTAGCGATTATCAGCTTTTTAGTTGGGACCTCTGAATATGTGATATCCGGGGTGCTTGATAAAATTGCAGGTTCTTTGGGCGTCACTGTGGCAGCCGCAGGGCAGCAGATTACAATTTTTTCACTCGTTTATGCAATCGGAACGCCCGTCGTGATGGTTCTGACAGCAAGGCTGGACAGAAGGAAGCTTGTGATCTATGCTCTGGGGCTGTTTGTTATCGGAAATATCATTTCTTTCCTTGTGCAGGGATTCGGCTTATTTGCGGGAGCGCGGGTGATCATGGCGCTTGGAGCGGGAACCGTGGTGGTAACCGCGCTTACGATCGCAGCAAAAATCGCTCCTCCGGGAAAGCAGGCAAGCTCTCTTGCGACAGTCATTATGGGATTTACGGCGGCGCTCATTATCGGTGTGCCGATCGGAAGAACCGTGTCTGAAGCTTTCGGCTGGAAGATGGTTTTCGCCGGTATTGCGGCACTCGGAATCATTGCCATGCTGATTATACGTTTCGCGCTGCCTGAGATAAAAGGAGATAAACCCGTGCCGCTCATTCAGCAGCTCTCTTTTTTGAAGAAACGCAAAGTGGCTGTCGGCTTGGCCATCACGTTTTTTTGGCTTGGAGGCTATTCGGTTGCGTATACGTACCTTTCGCCGTTTTTACTGAACGTTACTCATATCAGTAGTGGAATGCTGAGCACATTGCTGCTTATTTTCGGGGTTGCAAGTCTTGCCGGCTCTAAAGCGGGCGGTTTCAGCGCAGACAAATGGGGGGCGCGTGTCACATTAACCGGCGGAATGGCGCTTCACGCTATCATGCTCATGTTATTGCCCTTTGTTACACATTCTGCTGCCGGAGCGGCGGCAGTGCTTATATTTTGGTCCTTTTCCGCCTGGTCATCCGGGCCGGCTCAGCAATATCATTTGGCAACGATGGAGCCGGAATCATCAGGTGTATTACTTGGCCTCAACCAGTCTATGATGCAGCTGGCTATGGCGGCCGGGGCAGGTATCGGGGGCATTGTTGTCACTCATCTGTCTCTTGCGTCAGTGACATGGATTGGTGCAGGCGGTGTTGTCATTGCGATGTGCGGCGTGCTTTCACTTATGTTGTTAATGTCTGAAAAAACCTCATCTGAATACAGTGCCGAATAAACAAAAAGCCTCGTTTCTCAGTTTGAGAAATGAGGCTTTTTGTCTTGTTATTTTTCACATTTCTTCAAGTTTACGCCGATTGCAGCTCCATTTCGGCTGGAGTCGGCAACGCCGGTGAAGGTGCCGTTTTCACGATCGATCAGGATGCTTTGCACGTTTCCGATATCAACCGGACTGCTGCCGAATTTATGCCCCATTTCGTTCAGTTTTGCGCGGGCTTCTTCCGGCACTCCTTTTTCATAACGATAGGACGTCATGCTGTTTGTGTAAATTCTCGGCTCTTCGACCGCCGCTTTCAGATCCATACCGTACTCGACTTTGTTCAGGATCGTTTGCAGAACGGAAGAAATAATCGTTGCTCCGCCGGGGGAGCCCACAGTCAGGACGGGTTCGTTATTTTTAAATAAAATGGTCGGAGTCATGCTGCTGAGCGGACGTTTATTCGGCTGCACTTCATTTGCGCCGCCCGGCACCGCGTCGAAGTCTGTTAATTCATTGTTCAAAACAACGCCATATCCGGGAACCATAATGCCGGAACCGAACAGCTGTTCAATCGTTGTCGTATAAGATACAACATTGCCGAAGCGATCGGTTACCGTGAAGTGAGTCGTTTGACCCTCTTGTTTATCAGTCGGCTGTTCGACTTGTTTGTAGTTTGCAGAGCCTTCCTGATAAGCCCAAGGGTCGCCGGCTTTCGGTTTTTTATTCACTTTATTCATATCTATCAGCTGTCTGCGGGCATTGATATAATCTGGATTCAAGAGACCTTTGAGAGGGACGTTGACGAATTCTGGATCCCCGGCAAATGCGGCACGGTCAGCATAAGCCAAATGCATTGTTTCTGCGAGAAGCTGATATTTTTGCCAAGAACGGATATCATATTGGGAAAGCTTAAAATCATCCAGAAGGTTCAGCATTTGCAACAGGAAAACACCGCCGGAGCTTGGAGGAGGAGCAGTTGCGATATGGTAGCCCTGGTAATCTCCCCAGATCGGTTCGTCAATCGTCACATTGAAGTTTTTAATATCTTTTTCTGTCATTGAGCCGCCGAATTCCTGCACTGTTTCCGCGAGCTTTTTGGAGAATGCTCCGTCATAGAACGCTTTTGTGCCTTTGTACTTAATAGCTGTAAATGTTTTGGCTAAGTCTTTTTGGACGAGTGTGTCTCCTTCTTTCAGAGGTTCTCCGTTTGGAAGAAACACGTCTTTTGCAGCAGTGTGTGATAATTTGTCTTTATAATCTGAGATGGCGTCAGCTAAAACCGAATCAATCGGAAAGCCTTTTGAGGCAAGTTTAATGGAAGGGGTGATGAGTTGTTTCATGGAGCGGGTGCCCCATTTGTCGAGCGCTTTTTCAAGTCCTTTTAATGTTCCCGGAACACCGACTGCAGTCCCTTTCGTAACCCGCTCAGAGAAAGGAATGGCTTTGCCGTTTTCGTCCAGGAACATATCCGGTGCTGCGCCTTCCGGTGCGCGTTCCCGGCTGTCGATAATGGTGGTGTCTTTCGTCTTCGCATCATAAACCATCATAAATCCGCCGCCGCCGATTCCCGACATCATCGGTTCGGTTACGTTTAATGCAAATTGAATGGCAACCGCGGCGTCAATTGCATTGCCGCCTTTTTTCAGCACGTCGGCACCGATTTGTGAAGCGAGAGGATGGGCGGTGGCGACCATGCCGTCTTTGCCGACGTCTACCTGTTTGTAGTCATCATAGGAAAACGGGTGTTTCTTAGCCTGAGCGTGATAAGGGATGCTTCCGGCTGCGAGCAAAGTACTGAGCAGAACGATAAAACAGAGATTCATAAACTTTTTCTTTTTCATAGTCTGCCTCCTTTGTTTTCCGCTTACAATTATAGAGTAAGTAAAATGTGCTGTTTTCACAAGTGACAAACGGAATAGTCCGGTGTGCAAAAAGACGGGGTTTCTGTGTGAATGTAATCAGTCGCAAATGGGATAAATGGGAAACCGGACAGAAAAAGCTGTGAAACAAGCATTAAGGCAAAAAATAAGCTACAATAAACAAAACAGAATTCACTCACATGACATATGAAAGGAACGTGAGCCATGTATTTAACCATTAAAGAGACAGCGGAGTTTACCAGTCTTCCTGAAGAATATGTACACAATCTTGTTTTGACGAATAAAATAAGAGCGATCCATGACGGGCAGCAATATTTAATCAACAAAGAACAATTTCAAACCCACCTTGAACAGCTGGAAAAATATAAAGAAATGATACAGGAGTTTTTAAATGAACCGCTCCCTGAAGACATTGATGTAAAAGACGAAGATTAGGACACAATTTCATATTGTGTCTTTTTTTTGCATTTCTTCGGCTGTTCACAAAAAAACCGGACGCTCAGATTCCGTTTTAAGGGCGGTGTTTTCTTTTTTGAATACTAAGAGGCTCTGATGTCCCAAAATCCCGTCACGGGGATATAAACGATGTTTTTAGGGATCTTTTTGAAAAATGGTGTCTCATTCTCCTTATGTAACACTATGTATATTATGTTACATAAGAGGCTTTATCCTTTATCATTCAATGGGTTTCAGCTATAATAGTAACATAATGCTCAATATGTTACTTTAACCAATTATAAGGGGTTTTTTGATGCATATCGTACAGCCGATTCGAAGTTTGGAAAAGATCCAGGAAGTCAAACAGTATTTAATGAAGAAAAGTGAACGTGATTATTTTTTATTTATTTTCGGCATGAACAGCGCACTGCGGATTTCTGATGTTCTGCCGCTTCGCGTGAAGGATGTCAGAAACAAAGACCATGTATGGGCGACTGAGAGCAAAACGAGAAAGAAAAGAAAAATTCTGATATTGGAATCTCTAAAGGCCGACATATACGCATATACAAAAGACATGAAAGAGAATGACTATTTGTTTAAATCGAAACGGACGAATAAGCCCATTTCGCGGATTCAGGCATACAGAATATTAAAAGAAGCAGCTGCTGCGTGCGGATTGGAGGAGATCGGGACGCATACGCTGAGAAAGACGTTCGGGTATCATTTTTATCAGAGGACGAAAGATATTGCCGAACTCCAGCGGATATTAAATCATTCTTCTCCGTCTATTACGATGCGTTATATCGGAATAGATGAGGATACGACGCGAGCCGCTTATAAAGTGTTCGGCGGGCTGTAGGCTTGAAAAAAACGGCCGCCAGCGTTACTATAATATAAGCAGGCTCTAGTAGCACAGCGGATAGTGCAGCAGTTTCCTAAACTGCAGGTCGGGAGTTCGAATCTCTCCTAGAGCGTTTTATTTTAATCGCGTCTGCCAAACGACAAAAACCCTTGTATAACAAGGGTTTTTGTCGTTTTTGTAAGTTTTTTATTTGTGTAAGAACCCGCTGAAAAACGCTGTGATTTTATTTTTTTTGCACAAATTTTGCACATTTCTAAACAGATGTTTTCACGTTAGGCTTTTTTTCTAACAGATCAAGGGTGTTTCGTGTATCTTCTTCACGGAGTCTTTTATATTTCGTGACATGAAAAGCCTTTCGGTTATAATTACGCCATTGCATCATTCAAAAAAGCCCGCTGAAAGCGGGCTTTTCTTTATATAACAGCATCAAATTGATTGACTTTCCAAACATTGTTTTCTTTTACGAATGTAACGTCGCGTTTTGCTGACGGAGAACCGTCAAGAGTCGGTACAGTGAAGCGGTACGTTTGGACGCTTCCTTTTTTAGAAAGAAGGGTCATTTTTGCTTTTTTCCAATTCAGGAGGTTATCTCCGTCGCCGACCGGAACAGCCAATTTGCCGTCTTTTACAGTGAAGCGGTACTCTTTAAGCCCTTTATCAATCGCCTGCTTTGTAAAAGCGGGTGTCAGATATTTTACGGCTTTCGCTTTTGTTCCGAGTTCTTTGCACATGAATACATATTGAAGATTTTGATATTCGAACTGCTCGGATGTACAGTTTGCTTTTGACTTAAGCGTTCCTCCGCTCATGGTGTTCCAAAAATGTTCTCTTGCTGACAGAGCCAGCTGAAGTGCTTGTTTTTGCGTAAGGTCATTAGGCGTATTTTTGGCAGTCGCCGCAGTGCCCAGTGATAGAATTAATGTAATAGTCGTAAGGAATAATAGCCATTTTTTCATGATTTAATCTCTCCTTCAACGAATCTCTTTCTCTTATGTTACAAATGTTACAATAATTACGGTAAGATTACAATACCTTTTCAGAAATATTTTCCGCGCTTTTTATTTTTATGATTTATTTCCATGTAAGACGGAAGAAAAAGATAAAGAGTTTCATTGAACAAAAGGTTTTTACAAGCTGTCTGCTGAATAATAAAATGGAAGAAAATCAAAAAAGGAGTCCTACATATGGAGATACAAGATAATCTGGAGACAGCGGAAGGCCCCGGCCAGTCTGTCTGGCGGTCTATGTCATTATTTTTAGTCCCGCTGCTATTAAGCAACGTATTGCAATCTGTCGGCCAATTGGTCGGAATGGTGTTTGTCGGAAGGTGGCTCGGAGTCGATGCGCTTGCCGCCGTGTCGTCTTTTTTTCCGCTGTTTTTCCTGCTGATTTCCTTTACAATCGGAATCGGTTCAGGAAGTTCCATTCTGATCGGGCAGGCTTACGGTGCGAAAAACGAAGAGAGAATGAAGGCGATTGTCGGCACTACGCTGACGTTTACCTTTATGCTCGGAATTGTTCTGGCAGTTGTCGGCAGTGTGTTTACGCTTGATATTTTGCGGCTGATGGGAACGCCGGAAAACGTAATAGATGTAAGTGTCCGATATGCGCGCATTTTGTTTTGCGCGATGCCGCTGATGTTTTTATATTTTGCTTATACAACATTTTTACGCGGAACGGGAGATTCAAAGACCCCGTTTTATACGTTAATCGTCAGTACGGTCATTAACATCGGGCTTTTGCCTTTATTGATTCTCGGACTTTTCGGGCTTCCGAAGTTCGGCATTTACGGATCAGCGTATGCAACGGTCATTTCAAACATCGTGACATTTATCGTGCTAATGGTTTATTTGCGGAAAAAGAAGCACCCGCTTGCATTTGACCGGACTGCGTTCCGCTCTCTTAAAATGGACAAAAAGCTGCTCGCGCTTCTACTGCGGCTCGGTATTCCGTCAAGCATCAATATGATTCTCGTATCACTTTCTGAAATCGCGGTCATCTCTTTTGTGAATCATTATGGATCAAACGCGACGGCTGCTTACGGGGTCGTTAACCAAGTGGCGAGTTATGTGCAGATGCCGGCGGTAAGCCTCGGTATCGCCGTTTCAATTTTTGCCGCCCAATCCATAGGAGCCAATCAATTCGGCCGGCTGAAGCAGGTCATCAAAGTCGGCATCGGCCTGAATTATTTGATCGGCGGGGTTTTGATTGTGCTGATTTACACCTTCTCCCGGCAGATACTGGCTTTGTTTTTAACCGATCAGGACACGCTTCATATTGCCCGCCACCTTATTATGATTACACTTTGGAGCTATCTGATTTTCGGTCACGCTCAGATCGTTTCAGCGACAATGCGGGCGAGCGGTACGGTATTATGGCCGACTGTTATCAGCATTTTTGCGATTTGGGGAATTGAAGTGCCTGTCGCCTTTATACTATCTCATTACACGAAACTCGGCATTCTCGGCATTTGGGTCGGTTATCCGGCGGCTTTTGTCATCAGCCTGCTGCTGCAGTACGGGTATTACCGGTTTGTATGGAAGAAAAAACAGATTACCCGGCTGATTCAATAAGGTTTTACCGCACATCGCTCAGTTCATACGGGCGATGTTTTTTTCAGAGAAGGAAAATGAGTTTAGAAAATGGAATTCCTATACATGCTAGAAAACAAGGAAAGGGCAGGTGCTTATGACGATTGAACATACGACTTATTTAGGGGCTTCGGCCGTAAAAGCGGAAACTGAACAGGCTGAATGCATCATTGTGCCGGAATGGGGCTCACATGTCATTTCGATCCGGGATAAAAGAACCGGTATGCAGATTCTGAGAGAACCGGAAACCGCGGAACAATTTCGCGAAAAACCGATGCTGTACGGTATTCCCGTTTTATTCCCGCCGAACCGGATTACGGACGGGACGTTTCGTTTTGACGGCCGCACGTATCAATTTGACATAAACGAAGAGGATAAACATAATCATATTCACGGCTTTCTTCACAACCAGCATTGGAAATTGGCGGCGGCGAAAGAAGAGGCGGATGAACTGACAGTCGAAACAGAAATTGATCTTACAGAAATTCCCCGTGTCCATAAACAATTTCCGCACGATGTCATTGTTCGGATGACTTATACATTAAAAAACAATGTGTTTACGCAGCGGGCGCTGATTATCAATAAGGGAACGGAGGCTTTTCCTTGGGGGCTGGGCTATCATTCAACTTTTGTTTTCAACGAAGAGCGATCACGTCTTTTTCTGACGGCTGACCGCATGTGGGAATTAAATGAACGTTTCGTGCCGACGGGCCGTTTATTGGATGTGCCTGATAAAGAAGCGTTCCGTAACGGGATGTCTTTGAAAAATAAGCAGTTTGACGATGTTTTTCTTTCTTCCGGGCGGAATGGCGGCAATAACGAAGCTGTTATTTATCACCCTGATGACCAGCTATCCGTTTTGTATCAGGCAGACACGTCTTTCAAGCATTGGGTGGTATATAACGGTGACGGAAAGCAGGGGTTTGTCAGTCTTGAGCCTTATACCTCCGTTACAGATGCATTTAATCTGAATCAGCCTGCATCACTGACGGGGCTTCAGATACTGAAACCGGGCGAAGAAGCGGCTGCGTCATCCCGGATCACCATTTTGCATGACGAAGAATAAGAAAGAGGCGGGGATAACATTGAAAACATATGTCAAACGCTTGGCCGCGGTGTTTCTCCTTTTGGTCATAGCCGCCGTTCCTTATATTGATGATTCCGCCAAAGCGGCCGAACAAAAAAATGCGTTGCAAAAAGAGCTGGAACACATTCTGAATGAAGAACCTGCCTTAAAGGGCGCCGCGGCAGGCGTCAGTGTCCGATCGGCAAAAACAGGGGAGGTGCTGTTTGGCAGCCGGGAAGATATGAGATTGAGGCCTGCATCACTGATGAAGCTGCTGACGGCATCTGCGGCGCTTTCCGTTCTTGGTGAAGATTACACCTTTAAAACAGAAGTACGGGCAGACGGCGCCGTGAAAGGAAAACAGCTGCGCGGAAACCTTTATCTCAAAGGAAGTGGCGATCCGACCCTATTGGCTTCTGATTTTGAGAAGATGGCTAAACAAGTCAAAGCCAGAGGCATCCGTGTCATTCAAGGAGATCTGGTCGGGGATGATTCACGATATGACGATACCAGGTATTCAGTTGATCTGCCGTGGAGCGATGAAGGCCAATATTATGGCGCGCAAGTATCAGCTCTTACCGCTTCACCGAATGAGGATTATGATACCGGAACGGTGATTGCGGAAATCAGCCCGGCGAAACAGCCTGGTAAAAAGGCGCATATTACGATTTCTCCCCATACGGACGTCGTACGTGTGAAAAATGAAGTGAAAACCGTCGCTTCTGATGAAAAGAAAGATTTGACGGTTGAACGGGAGCATGGGGGCAATGTGATTACGGTAAAGGGAACCATGCCGGCGGGCGCGGCAAAGGCAAGAGAATGGGCGGCAGTGTGGGATCCGTCGTCCTATGCTTTAGATTTATGGAAACAAGCGCTTACTAAACAGGGGATCACTGTAAAAGGGAAGGTCAAAACCGGGCGCATGCCGCATCACACCCAGCCAGTCACATCACGGACATCCATGCCTCTTTCGGAATTATTGATCCCGTTTATGAAACTGAGCAACAACGGGCACGCCGAAATTCTGATCAAGGAAATGGGGAAAGTGAAAAAAGGCGAGGGCAGTTGGGAAAAGGGTTTGGACGTGATGAAATCGGAGCTTAAATCGTTCGGGCTGAATCCGGATGAATTGATTGCCAGAGACGGTTCCGGCGTTTCTCATATTAACGGCGTATCCGCCGGCCAAATCGGAGAGCTTTTGTATGCCGTTCAGAAAGAAAAGTGGTACCCGGCTTTCCTTCGTTCGCTCCCTGTCGCCGGTGCAAGTGACAGAATGACGGGAGGCACCCTTCGGAATCGGCTGAAGAATACTCCTGCAGAAGGCAAAATTAAAGCGAAAACCGGGTCACTAACATCAGTCAGTTCAATCGCCGGCTATGCGGAAACAAAAACAGGGGATACGCTTATTTTTTCCGTGCTTCAAAACGGATTGCTTGACGAAGATGACGGAAAAGACATTGAAGACAAAATCGCAGTCGTGCTGGCAAATCAATAAAAAAGCCGATCCTTATAGGATCCGGCTTTTTTTGATGGAAAACGAATATTATATTGCTATTATGAAACAATCTCTTCAAAAAGTAATATCTTCAATATTCCGCCTTTTTTGACACTTTCTTTTCTTAAGTGTTACCGATTTTTCATTTTTATTATAAAAACTTCTTTCCGGGAGGCAAAATCTTTTTAAAGACGCGATTTATTATACATTTTATTCCTTATTATAGTGTTTAAGAACCAGTTTGTACTGTGCATACATACCGTTTTACATGGTATAAAAATTATAGAAATGAAGAATCTAAGTAAGTATAATATACTATATTCTAAAAAATGTTAGAGAAAATTTAATTTTTTATTGTGATTTCTAAAATATGTTTTAAAATAATGCTATATGGATGATTTAGTCATATGATGTCGAATTTTAGTTGTAATTATTTCACTTTCTTATCCTCTTAAATTGAAATGGAGGGATTCCATTGAAGAACACTGTTTATTCTTTAACTCACGCCCAAAGAAGAGTCTGGTTTACAGAGCTGCTCGAGCCAGGCACAAGTATCTGCAATCTCGCGGCGTGCGTCAAATTCAGGGGGAACATCGACTTTGACGTATTGCGCCGTGCTTTAGATTTCTCTATCTTGCAAAATGATTCGCTCAGGTTTCAACTGACGGAAGGGGACGGCTCAGAACCCCAGCTGTATCTGGCCGGGCATCGGCCGATTTCTTTAGAGACCGTTGATTTTACTCATATGGATCAATCAGAGCGGGATGCATGGATTGACAAACAGACGCGTGTTCCGTTCAAGCTGTTTCATTCACCGCTGTATCAATTTACTCTGCTTGTCATGTCAGACGAAGAAGTTTGGCTTTATTCAAAATTTCACCATATTATCATGGACGGCATCTCGCTCAATCTGCTTGGCAATCAGCTCATTGAAATCTATCAAAAAATCATGCGAAGCGAGGATTTGGCCGACCATCAAAGTCCTTCCTATCTCAGCTACATGGAAAAAGAACAGCAATATTTACAATCTTCCCGTTTTCAAAAAGATCGTTCATTTTGGACTGAAACGTACCGAACTGTTCCTGAACACCTTTCACTTGCGGAACGAACCTCTCATCTTAGACAAAGCACTGCAGCTTCCAGAGATACAATCACTCTTTCCCACTCCTTAGAACAATCAATCCGGCGTTTTTGCAAAGATCATAATGTCAGCATCATCTCCCTGTTTATGGCTTCGTTATACATATGCATCAGCCGTCTGACGGCTAAAAAGGATATTGCCATCGGTACTTATTACGGAAACCGGGGCTCCAAGCTCGAAAAGGATATGCTCGGCATGTTTGTCAGCACACTGCCGATCAGAATGACGGCAGATCCGGATGCGGAGTTCCTGTCTTTTGTCCGCAGTGTAGGAAAACAGCAGCTGTCTGTTATGCGGCACCAGAAATATCCTTACAATCTTTTTGTCAATGAATTAAGGCAGATTCATCACGATCTGCAAAATATCATCGGGATTTCGATGCAATACCAGCCTCTCGCATGGCGTCAGGCGGAAGGTTTCGATTATGAAACGGCGATGTTTTTCAGCGGGCATACGGCAAATGAGCTGTCCATTTTAATTAAGGAGCGGACAGATACGGGATTGATTGAGCTGAATTTTGATTATCAATCCGCTTTATTTACTGAAATATCGATTAAACGGATTCAAACTCATTTGCTGACGATCGTTGAAAATGCCGTTAGAAATCCAAACTGGCTGATTCGGCATATTGATATGGCGGATGAAAAAGAAAAGAAACGGGTGTTAACTGCGTTTAACCGTACTGAAGCGGCTGAACCGCCGGCCCCGACGCTTCACGGGCTGTTTACCCGCCGCGCCGAGCTTTCGCCGCATCGTCCGGCGCTTCGTTTCCCGGACGGTATGCTGACGTACGCCGAGCTTGACAGGTACACAGACAGACTCGCTGTTCGGCTCCGCCAAAAAGGCGTCCGCAAAGAAAGCAAGGTCGGCGTGCTCGCTGAACGCTCGCCGGAGATGGTGATTTCAGTGCTTGCCGTGTTAAAAGCGGGCGGCGCCTACGTGCCGCTTGACCCGGAATATCCGGAGGACAGGCTGCGCTATATGCTCAAAGACAGCGGCGCCTGTCTCCTGCTTCAACAGTCGGGGTTATCCGTTCCCGGTTTTTCCGGCGAGACGCTAGAAGTGTCTCTTTCTGCCCTTACAGGTGAGACGGAGACAGGGGCTGTCTCTGAAGAAGCGGATGCCGATTCGCTCGCTTATATTATTTACACGTCCGGTTCGACGGGAACACCGAAGGGGGTGGCTGTTGAACACCGTCAGGCCGCCGCCTTTTTATCCGGGATGCAAGGGCAGTTTCCGTTAACGGAAGAGGATATAATCGTGCTGAAATCATCTTTTTCTTTCGACGCTTCCATCTGGCAATTGTTTTGGTGGATGATGTCAGGCGCCTCCGTGTATCTGCTTCCGGCCGGATGGGAGAAAGATCCCGCGCAGATGATTGAAGCGTTTGCCTCGGAAAAGGTGACGACCGCGCATTTTATTCCGGCGATGGTCAACAGCTTTTTAGACGCGCTGGAAACAGAGCCTGAGGAAACAAGAATCCGCCTCGGCAAAACCCTGACACGCGTGTTTGCCGGCGGGGAAGCTCTTTCACCGCTGACGGCTGCCCGTTTTGCCGATCTTCTGCCGGAAACCGTGCTCATCCACGGCTACGGGCCGACAGAAGCGACGGTTGATGCGGCGTTTTACGTCTGTGACCGAAAACGGGACAGCGGACGGACAAGGCTTCCGATCGGAAAACCCGTTCCGGGTGCCCGTCTTTATGTGTTAGACGGCGGGGGAACCGTTCAGCCTGCGGGCGTTGCCGGAGAGCTGTACATCGCGGGGACAGGGGTGGCCCGGGGCTATTTGAACCGTCCTGAACTGACGGAGGAGCGTTTTCTCGATGATCCGTTTTATCCGGGAGAGCGTATGTATCAGACGGGTGATATCGCACGCTGGACAGAAGACGGGCTTGTCGAATGGCTCGGCCGGACAGACGGACAGGTGAAAGTCCGAGGCTATCGGATCGAACCGGGGGAAATCGAAGCGGCGATCCGGCGCATCGACGGCATTCGTGAGGCGGCGGTCACCGCCCGGACCGAACACGGCGAAACCGCGCTTTACGCCTATATCGAAGGACGGGAAAGCGATGACGTGCGGGCGGAGCTTGCGACACGCCTTCCGGCCTACATGATGCCGGCTCAGTTTATAGAAATGAGCGAGTGGCCGGTCACACCGAGCGGAAAACTTGACCGCCGCGCGCTGCCGGCTCCTGACGGAGCGGCAGGCAGACAGGCGTACACCGCACCGCGGAACGTCACGGAAATGAAGCTTTGCGCCCTTTGGGAAGAAGTGCTGAAAAACGGCCCCGTCGGCATCCGGGATCACTTTTTTGAGCGGGGCGGCCATTCGTTAAAAGCGACGGCTCTCGTCTCCCGCATCGCCAAAGAGTTCGGCGTTCAGGTGCCGTTACAGGACATCTTCGCCCGGCCGACGGTGGAAGAGCTCGCTTCGGTCATTCAGGACCTCGAAGAAAGTCCGTATGAAGCGATTCAGCCGGCGAAAACACAAGACACTTATCCGGTGTCTTCAGCGCAGAAACGGATGTATGTGCTCCAGCAGCTTGAAGACGGCGGTGTCGGCTACAATATGCCGGCAGTGCTGGAACTGACGGGGCCGCTTGACCGCGGCCGGCTGGAGGAGACGTTCCGGCAGCTTGTGGAGCGGCACGAGTCGCTCAGAACGTCCTTTGAAACGGGGCCTGACGGCGAACCGGTGCAGCGCATCCATGACAGCGTGCCGTTTCAGCTGGATGAAGCCGAGTCAGCAGACGCGTTCGTCCGGCCGTTTTGTCTGGAGGAAGCGCCGCTCTTCCGGGCGGCCCTTGTGAAAGAATCGGATGAACGCCATCTTTTATTAACGGATATGCATCACATTATTTCTGATGGTGTGTCCGTCAACACCTTGATTAAAGAATTCGGCGAGCTGTACGCCGGCCGCCCGCTTGCACCGATGCGCCTTCAATATAAAGACTATGCCGTCTGGCAGCGGTCGTTTCAGGAGAAGGAAGGATATCAGAAGCAGGAAGCCTACTGGCTGAAGCGGCTTGAAGGCGAGCTTCCGGTGCTTGAGCTTCCGGCTGATAAGCCTCGTCCGGCTGTCAGAAGCTTTGCGGGCGGGAACGTATCGTGCACGCTTGACGCTGAAACGGCATCCGGTCTTCACCGCATCGCCCGCGATCACGGCTCCACTTTGTATATGGTGCTTCTCGCCGCGTACAATACGCTGCTCGCGCGATTGAGCGGGCAGGAAGACATCATCGTCGGCTCGCCGATTGCCGGGCGCCCGCATAAAGACCTTGAACCGATTCTGGGTATGTTCGTCAACACGCTCGCCATCAGAACGGAGCCGAAGGGGGACAAACGGTTTACCGATTACTTGGCGGAAGTCCGCCAGGCCGCACTGGAAGCGTATGAGCATCAGGACTATCCGTTTGAAGAGCTTGTGGAACGGCTCGGCGTGCAGCGGGACATGAGCCGCAATCCGCTGTTTGATGCGATGTTTATTCTTCAGAATATGGAGCGAGAAGAGATAAATCTGGCCGGGCTGAAGGCGTCACGATCAGAGCATACCGAACATGATGTATCAAGTTTTGACCTGACCTTATCAGCTGCTGAATCCGATGGAAACATCCGCTTTGAAATGGAATTCAGCACAGAGCTTTTTATGAAAGAAACGATTGAACGCTGGATGGGCCACTTACTGAATCTCTTGCGCCATGTTGCCGCCGAACCGGAAGGCACACTATCAAAAGCTGATATGTTGACAGAAGAGGAAAAGCAAAAGATACTGACTGATTTTAATAACACACAAACCGAGTTCTCGGAAAAATACAAACTGTTCCATCAGCTATTTGAAGCGAAAGCAGCAGAAACGCCTCATCAGACGGCCGTCATTGAAGGAACACAACAGATCAGCTATTCGCGGCTTAATGAGCGGGCAAATCAGCTTGCACGAACATTACACAAAAACGGATTCGGTCCGGGAAAAAGAGCAGCTATATTGGCAAATCGTTCGATTGAAGCGATCGTCAGTGTTCTTGCCGTCATGAAATCGGGAGGGGCGTATATCCCCATTGATTCACATTATCCGAAGGAACGAATTCGCTATTTATTAAAGGACAGCGCGGCATCCGTCTTGTTGGTGCAGTCTGAATACAAAGAGCTTGCTTTGCAGCTTGCGGATCACAATTTGTTGCTCATTCAGCTCGATCAGGAAGATCAATACGATATTTGTGCGGAGAATATTCATCCGGCAGTGTCTCCGGATGATACTGCTTATATTATATATACTTCAGGAACGACGGGAACGCCGAAGGGAGTCGAAGTCAGAAATCGCAGCTTTACCTATGCAGCACTTGCATGGCGCAGTATTTATGAGCTTGACCGTATACCGGTCAAGGTGCTGCAGATGGCGAGTTTCTCATTTGATGTCTTTTCAGGAGATCTTGCCCGCGCCTTGCTAAATGGGGGAACGCTTGTCATTTGTCCGGATGACGTCCGGCTTGAGCCGAAACAGCTTTATCAGCTCATTGATCAGCACCGTATCACATTTATGGAGTCGACACCCGCGCTGATTGTTCCGTTTATGGAATATATATACCGCCGGAACCTAGCGCTGCAAAGTGTAAAAGTACTGGTCCTGGGCTCAGATATGATCAAAGCGAAGGATTTTTATACGCTTCATAAGCGTTTCGGAGAAAACATGCGGATCATAAACAGCTACGGTGTAACAGAAGCGACAATTGATTCTTCGTATTATGAAGCCAAAATGAGCGAAAAGCCGCGGGAAGATGATGTGCCAATCGGTGTTCCGCTTCCGAATGTGCAAATGTACGTCTTAAACAAAGACAAACAGGTTCAGCCGATCGGCGTTTTCGGAGAGCTGTATATCGGAGGCGCCGGCGTCGCCAAAGGATATTGGGGACAGCCGGAGCTGACAAAGAGCGCATTCAGCGACCCGTTTCAAACGGGAGAAATACTTTACAGAACCGGAGATCAAGCCTGCTGGCTGCCGGATGGCACTCTTCGTTTTCAAGGGCGGATTGATAAGCAGGTAAAAATCAGAGGATACAGAATTGAGACGGGAGAAATTGAAAGTGTGCTTTTGAAACACGATCAAGTCAAAGAAGCGGCTGTTACCGTCATGAAAGATGCCGAAGGACAGGGCAGATTAGCGGCGTACATCGTACCTAAAACAGCTGATATCTTATCACTTCGCGAGTTTCTTATGCAGGAGCTTCCTGCTTATATGATGCCGTCTCATATTATCGGTTTAGACAGCATGCCTCTGACACTGAACGGCAAACTTGATAAATCGGCTCTGCCGGCAGAAGAGATACATTCATCACAGGCATTTGTCGCGCCCGGCGATGAAAAACAGGCGATGTTATGCCGGATTTGGGAAGATGTGCTTCATATTCAGAAAGCGGGAATTCATCACTCTTTCTTTGAACTTGGGGGAGATTCCATTAAGGCGCTTCAAGTGTCAGCCCGACTCGCCGGAGAAGGCTGGAACATGTCGATCCGCGATTTGTTTCAGTTCCCGACGATTGCAGAACTCGCGAAGCACCTCACGCCGGCTGTTGCAATGGCTGATCAGGGGCCGATAGAAGGAAGCGCTCCGCTGACACCGATCCAGAAGAGATTTTTTGAGGAACCGGGTGCTTTTGATCTTCATTATAACCAATCAGTCATGCTGTGCAGTGAAGAAAGATTCCAGATAAATGCTTTGTCTCAGGCGGTTCGCTCGCTGACAGAACATCACGATGCGCTGCGAATGACATTCACTGAAAATGAGCATGGGGAAGTTGTTCAATATAACCGCGGAATCACAGAGCGGCATGAAGAAATCTTTACGCTTAACGTCATAGATCTTTCAGAAGAAACACAGCCGGAAAAACGGATAGCCGCCGAAGAAAAAGAAATACAGCAGGCCATGCGCCTTGATCAAGGGCCTCTGTTTCATCTCGGAGTGTTCCGGCTGAAAGAAGCCGACCATCTGCTGATCACGATTCATCACCTTATCACGGACGGCGTGTCGTGGAGAATATTGCTTGAAGATCTGCAGACAGCTTATCAGCAGGCATTAGAAGGCCAACAAATCAAACTGCCGCCGAAAAGCGATTCTTATATCACATATGCCGAACAACTTTTTGACATATCCAAAAGCAAAGCGCTGCTTGAAGAAGCCGCGTACTGGGACAGTGTGATGTCTTTTGAAACAGCGCCGCTGCCGAAAATAAATGATGGAAATGCCGGACGGATGCAGGAAAACGCGCGCACGGCATCGTGGATATTAAGCAGGGAGCTCACAAAACAGCTGCTTTTAGAAACACAGCAGGCATACGGCACGGATGTTCATGAATTGCTTTTAACGGCGCTTGGAATGGCGCTTCATGAGTGGACGGGTTCTGAACAGATGCTTATCAGCACTGAAGGACACGGACGCCAGGGTCATATGCCTGACATTGATATTTCGAGAACGGCAGGCTGGTTTACATCTGTTTATCCGGTGCTCTTAGATATGAGAGTGCCGGACGGCTCAGGCGAAAAAACCGCTCACCGCATAAAGACGGTAAAAGACATGATGAGGCGGGTTCCTCATTACGGAACCGGCTACGGGCTGCTGAGATATTCGCGAAACATTCTTTATAAAGACCCAGAAATAAGCTTTAACTATCTCGGTGCGTTTGACGGTCTTGAGGGAGGACTGAAGATGTCGCCGTTCAAGCCGCAGCATGATATAGCGGCCGGGCGCCTCCGTGAGTTTGACCTGGATATTAATGCGATGGCGGCGGACGGACGTCTGGAGGTAAAAGCCGTTTATACCGGCGTATTTGCACCCGGGGCAGTTGAGTCTTTCATGAATCGTTTCCAAACTCATCTTGAGGACATTATCGCCCACTGTTCTGGCAGGAAAGAGCGGGAAAAAACATTGACTGATTACAGCCATACAGAATTGACCGCTCAAGCACTATCAAGCATTGAAGATCTCGTAAAAGGACTTTAATTTCATAAAAAGGTGTGTGGCATTCGTGACACAAGCGACAGAAATCCAAGATATTTATCCTTTATCATATATGCAAGAAGGCATGCTGTTTCATTCGCTTTTAGACTCCGGATCAAACGCATATGTCGAGCAGATTTCATTTACGGTCAGCGGAGATTTATGCGTTGATACATTTCAAAAAAGCCTTGATATGCTTGTCAGCCGCTATGATATTTTCAGAACGATTTTCATAAAAGAAGTACCTGACCTTGAAGGGCCGCAGCAAGTTGTCCTTTCACGCCGTGACACTGCCGTACGGACTGAAGACATTTCAGATTATTCGGAAGAACAGCAGCAAAGCATCATTGACGAATTCAAGGAAAACGACCGGCATAAGGGGTTTGATCTGCAAAAAGGCCCCTTAATGCGCCTTGCTCTTTTTCATACGGGAAAAAACCGCCATACATGTGTTTGGACTCACCATCACATTATGATGGACGGCTGGAGCCTGGGCATTGTGCTGAAAGATTTCTTCAGCATGTATTATTCGATCCGGAACGGGCGGCCTGTAAACCTCGGCAGTCCGGATCCTTACAGCACTTATATCAAATGGCTCCGAAGCCGGAATAAAGAAGAAACGTCAGCGTTCTGGTCCGGCTATTTGAAAGATTACGGAGAAACTGTTTCCGTTCCGCAAACGAAGAATAAACCGGCGCAAAACGGTTATACATCTGAGCATTTTCAATTTTCCCTTGAGCCTGAAACCGTACAAAAACTGACAGACATCGCCCGGGGCATCGGGGTCACGCTGAATACTATATTTACGGGGATTTGGGGCCTGCTTCTCCATCGTTACAACGGGACTGAAGATGCGGTCTTCGGTTCGGTTGTTTCCGGCAGGCCGTCAGCTATCGGCGGCATTGAATCCATGGCCGGGCTGTTTATCAATACCGTTCCGGTGAGGGTGCGCGCAGCTGAGGATATGACGTTTGCATCGCTTGTTAAAGCAGTGCAAAAAGATTCACTCGCAGCGGAAGAGCATAGCTATTATCCGCTTTATGACATTCAAAACGAGAGCGGTCTGCAAAAAGATCTCTTGAACCATATCCTTGTCTTTGAAAATTATCCGGTTCAGATGCAGGCTGCGGTAAACGGCTGGCAGCAGACTGAAAGCCATGCGCTCTCTCTTGAAAACTTTTCGATGGCGGAAGAAACGAACTATGATCTCAACGTCGTCATCGTTCCGGGGGAAGAGTTTTATGTGAAATTCAGCTACAATGCTGACATTTATGATCGGGAGGACATGAAACGGATCAAAGGGCATATTCTTGAGGTCATCTCCTGTGTAACGGAGGATCCGGACAGGCTCTTATCAAGCATCAGTCTCGTGCCGCCGGAGGAAGAGGCCTTGATTCATTCGTTTAACGACACAAACCGTCCGTATCCTGAGACAACCGTTCACGGGCTTTTTGAAGAACAGGCTGCCAAAACGCCCGACCAGGAAGCGTTGAGATATAACGGGGTAAGCTGGAGCTATAAGAAATTAAATCAGCGGGCGAATCAGATTGCGCACGCGTTAAGGGAAAAAGGCGCCCGTCCCGATCAGATTACCGCTGTTATGCTGCGCCGATCGATGAATACGGTCGCCGCTCTGCTCGGAATTTGGAAATCGGGCAGCGCTTATATGCCGATTGATGTGGAATATCCGCCTGAACGGATCTCATTTTTGCTGAGAGACAGTGGAGCTTCACTGCTCTTGACTGAAAAAGACCTGCTTCCTCTCATTCCGCCGCATTTCAAGGGCAGCGTCGTCATCTTGGAGGAAACGGTTTCCCGGCAGACCGAGCCGCTTCCGCCGGTGTCCGGCAGCGGAAAGTGGGCGTATGTCATTTACACCTCGGGAACGACAGGCCGTCCGAAAGGTGTGCTTGTACAACACAAAGCGATCAGCAATACATTGCAATGGCGGCGTGAAGAATACGGCATGTCAGAAGGCGACATAGCGCTTCATCTTTTTTCATACGTATTTGACGGCTCTTTGACAAGTCTTTTCACTCCGCTGCTGTCCGGCGCTTGTGTACTGTTGACTGATGAAGACGATGCAAAAGACGTTCTTTCAATGAAACAGAAAATCGCCCGCCACGGGGTAAGCCATCTTCTGATCGTTCCGTCTCTGTATCGCGTCCTGCTTGATTCTCTGACAAAAAAAGATGCACAGACGCTTCGGGCGGTGACATTTGCCGGGGAAGCGGCAACCCCTGATATCGTGGAAGCGAGCCGGAATATATGCCCGAATGCCGAGCTGCTGAATGAATACGGCCCGACGGAGAACAGTGTGGCAGCGACGATCCTGCGCAATCTGCAAAAAAGCAGCCGGATTACGATCGGACGCCCGATCGCCAATACATCCGTCTATATCATGCACGGTGTCCAGCTGCAGCCGGTCGGAGCCGTCGGTGAACTGTGTATTTCAGGAAAAGGTCTTGCACACGGATATTTTCAGCAAAAAGAGCTGACGGACAAAGCCTTTACCCCTCATCCGTTTCGTGAAGGTGAACGGCTGTACAGAACGGGGGATGCAGCCCGGTTTTTACCGGACGGAACGATTGAATATATGGGACGTTTTGATGATCAGGTGAAAGTCAGAGGCTACAGAATAGAATTAGGAGAAATCGAAACGGCACTCAGAAGTCTGTCCGGGGTAAAAGAGGCGGCAGTTACCGTGCGCAAAACGGCGGACGGAGAACAGGAGCTTGCAGCTTATGTCGTACTGCAAAACGCGGGTGTGACATTTGATCCGCACGCCGAATTGGCCGGGACATTACCTGCTTATATGATACCGGGAAGCTTTACCAAACTGACGGAAATGCCGCTGTCTGCGAGCGGAAAACTTGATAGGGCCGCACTTCCTGAACCGGAAGAAGCTGAGAGAACCGGTGATTATCAAGCGCCCCGCACAATGCTTGAGACTGAGCTGCTGTCTATTTGGCAAGATGTGCTGAAACGGAACCGCATCAGTATGAGAGATGATTTCTTCCAAATCGGCGGACAGTCGCTGAAAGCTGCATCACTTGTTTCAAATATACATAAACGGCTGCAAATTGAACTTGCCGTCCGCCATGTCTTTGAACATCCGACCATTGAGAGCATGGCCCGCTTCCTTGAACAGAGGACAAGAGGAGAATATGCGGAAATCACGCCTGCAAAGACGAAGGACTTATACCCGTTATCTTTTGCTCAAAAAAGGCTTTATGCCCTTCACCAGCTTGCTTCAGACAGCACAGGCTATCATATGCCCGCTTGTCTGGAACTGAGCGGCAGGCTCAATCGGGACCGTCTGCAAGAAGCCTTTTCAGCGCTGCTGCAAAGGCATGAAGCGTTACGCACATCATTTGTGTTACGAAACGGGGAGCCGATGCAGCACATACATTCACATGCTGATCTCGAACTCACAGAGCTTCACATGCCGTCCGAGTCACTTCTTCACGAGACGATGGAAACTTTCGTTAAACCGTTTGACGTGGAAAAAGCGCCGCTTTTGAGGGTGACTTTAGCCAAAGTCAATGAAGACCGCCATTTTCTGCTGCTCGATATGCATCATCTTATCGCAGACGGTGTGTCAATGAGCGTTCTAATTCAGGAATTGACGGATTTGTACAGAGGGAAGGAATTGCGGCCGTTAAAACTGCAGTACAAAGATTTTTCCGTCTGGCAGCATGACCGGTCTGCCGCTGAAGAGTTCAAAAAACATGAGCGGTATTGGCTGGATGCGATTGGGGAAAACATTCCCGTTCTTGATCTTCCGCTGGATAAAAAGCGCCCGCAGCTTCCTGATTTCAGCGGATCAGCGGTCCGAACGCGTCTTCAAAAGGAAACGGCGGAGAATTTGCGCCGGCTCATGGATGAGACGGGTTCCACGCTGTATATGATTCTTTTGGCCGGCTATTCCCTGTTCCTGTCTAAATTGAGCGGACAGGAAGATGTTGTCGTCGGTTCACCTGCGGCAGGCAGAAGCCGCGCTGAGCTTGAAGGGGTTATCGGCATGTTTGTTAACACCGTGGCCATGAGAAGCAGGCCGGAAGGTGATAAGACATTCCGCGCTTATTTAGAAGAGGTGAAAATGCTCGCCCTCGGCGCAGCCGAACATCAGGAATTCCCGTTTGAAGAACTCGCCCAAAAGCTTGATACACACCGGGAAGTCAATCGCAATCCGCTGTTTGATGCCATGCTCGTTCTGCAAAACAGTGATGATTTCAAAGTGAATCTTCCGGGCTTATCCGTTTCTGCACATGCAGTGAAGCATGACATTTCAAAATTCGACTTGACGCTACATGCTGAGGAACGGCCGGATGGCGCCCTGGATTTTCATTTTGAATACAGTACCGCATTGTTTGAAAAAGAAACGATCGAACGGTGGGCCGGTCATTTTAAAGAGCTTTTAGGACAAATCGCGTCGGGTTACGATCGGAAGCTGTCTGACATTCATTTGCTGGACACAAACGAGCGGCAGCTGCTTCTGGAAGCTGATCATCAAACGGCTGAGTATCCGCGGCATGAAACGATCGTCAGTTTATTTGAAAAACAGGCGGAAAAAACGCCGGATCAAATCGCAGCCGTCATGGCCGATGAGCGTCTCACCTACCGCGAGCTCAATGAAAAGGCGGATCGAATCGCCGATATGCTCTCAGAAAACGGGCTCCGCTCCGGACAGATCGTCGGGATGATGACTGAACGATCTCCGGATATGCTGATTGGGATTCTCGGTATTTTAAAAGCGGGAGGGGCGTATCTGCCGATTGATCCTGAATATCCGGACGAGCGGATTTCATTTATGCTGACTGACAGCGGCGCGCGTGTTCTTTTGACGCAATCGGGTCTCGGGATTTCCGGAATGGACGGTATGCCGGTTTTATATATCGATAAGCCGGAATCTGTTTCAGCAGACAGTCCGAAAGAAACGATAACGCCTGAACAGCCGGCTTACGTGATTTACACATCGGGCACAACAGGGAAACCGAAAGGCGTGATGACGGAACACCGTAATGTCATCAGCCTTATCACACATAAAGGGCTGCCGTTTGATTTTGGGTCAGAAGACGTCTGGACGCTGTTTCATTCCTATTGCTTTGATTTTTCTGTTTGGGAAATATTCGGTGCGCTTTTATACGGCGGAAAAGTAGTCATCGTGCCGAAAGAAACAGCCCGTGATCCGCATTTGTACCGGCAGCTGCTGCTAAGTGAAGGCGTAACGGTGCTGAACCAAACGCCGACCGCTTTTTCCGGACTCATTCATGAAGAAGCCGGGCATACGGACAAGCTGAAGCTTCGATATGTCATTTTCGGCGGAGAAGCGCTTCAGCCCGGCATGCTGAAAAGCTGGAAAGAGAAGTACCCGGAGACGGAGCTTGTGAATATGTACGGCATTACGGAAACCACGGTTCACGTCACATACAAAAAACTGAATATGGAAGATATCGAGAGAAATAAAAGCAATATCGGAAGACCGCTGGAAACCCTTCATGCTTTTGTCATGGACGCCTATATGAATCCGCAGCCGATCGGAATTCCCGGTGAGCTTTATATCGGCGGAGAAGGCGTCGCGAGGGGATACGTAAATAGAGATGATTTGACTGCCTCCCGTTTCATCACGAATCCGCACGTTTCCGATATGCGGCTTTACCGGACGGGCGATATCGCCAAAAGGCTCTCAAATGGCGAGCTGGAGTATGTCGGGCGGAAAGATGCGCAAGTAAAAGTCAGAGGCCACAGAATTGAATTGGGAGAAATTAAATCAGCGCTGCAGAAGCTTTCTTTCGTGAAAGAGGCCGCCGTGATCACACGTGCTGATCAGCACGGTCAGCACTCCATTTACGCCTATGCCGTCTTACACGGAAACGAAAAGTTAAAAGAAGCAGAGGTTCAGGCCTCTCTCAGAGCTTTCCTGCCGGAATATATGATTCCCGCCCGCTTGATGCAGCTTAATGAACTGCCTCTGACGGCGAATGGAAAGCTGGATGAGAAGGCGCTCCCGCAGCCTGAATTAAATGAAAATCCCGGAGATGATATCAGCCTGAGGAATGAAACTGAAGAAATGATGGCTGACATTTGGGAGGAACTCTTAGGTGTTGAAGGCCTTGGCCCCAATGCTCATTTCTTCCATCTCGGCGGAGATTCGATTAAAGCGCTGCAAGTATGTGCGAGGCTGAAGCAGCAGGGCTACGAAACGACCGTCCGTGAGCTGTTTGAGCACCAGACACTGGGAGAGGTGTCGATGCGGCTCCGGAAAGTCCGCCGCGTCATTGATCAGGCTCCCGTCACCGGAGAAGTGCCGTTGACGCCGATCCAGCACTGGTTCTTGTCACAATCATTGCCGCATGATCATTTTAATCAGACCGTTATGCTCCGCAGTGCGGACAGAATCAATGAATCCGCAATGAGAAAAGCGCTGGCACAGCTCGCGGTTCATCATGACGCATTACGGATGATATGCGGCACGCAAAATGGATCGGTGATGCAATATAACAGAGCTGAGAACCTTTCTGAAGAAGAACTCTTTACGTTTGAAACGCTTGACGTGAGAGGGACAGGGTCATTACAAGAGGAGCACGCCGCAATTGAACAGGCGGCCGCCCGTATTCAAACTTCCATCAGGCTGGAAACGGGTCCGCTCATAGCTGTCGGTTTATTTCACGCCGCTGATGGCGATCATCTGCTGCTTTCCATTCATCACCTTGTCATTGACGGAGTATCATGGCGGATTTTATTTGAAGATCTCACCGCGTGTTACAGGCAGGCGCTTGTTGGAAAAGAAGCCGTTCTTCCGGCGAAAACTGATTCCTATCAGACTTATGCAAAGCAAATTTCTGATTATGCAAAAAGCCGCCGGCTTCTGCAGGAAGCAGATTACTGGTCTGAAAGAGAAGAAGCGGCGGTCAAACCGCTTCCGAAAGATGCCCGCATCTCTTCCAATCTCCTTAAAGATACAGATGTGATGACCATTACATTGACAAAACAGGAGACTGAGCAGCTGTTAACGGAGGCAAACAGGGCATACACAACGGAGACAGGTGAATTATTGCTTGCAGCGTTAAGCCTTGCGCTGAACAGATGGACTGGAAATGAGACATTCAAAATCAGCATGGAAGGCCACGGAAGGGAAGAGCATCTGGAGCATCTTGATATCAGCAGAACCATCGGGTGGTTTACGTCAATTTATCCGGTATTGGTTGACGCAAGTTTTCAAGATCAGGCTGATGACGGCGGGCGTCTCGGTTATCACATTAAGCGGACAAAAGACATGATGCGCCGCATTCCGCATAAAGGAGCGGGATACGGGGTGCTGAAATATATAAGCAAATTCTGGGGAGAGGCTGAATCTGATTCTCCTGAAATCAGTTTTAACTATTTGGGGCAGTTTGACCGGGAGATCCGTTCAACCGGCTTCGATGTTTCTCCCGTAAAAGCGGGAAATGAAGTCAGCCCAGACTGGGAACGTCCGTACACACTTGATATCAGCGGCTCCGTATCATCGGAATGTCTCAGCTTGAATATGGTGTACAACCGTTTTCAGTACCAAAAAGAAACGATTGAAGTTTTGACGGGGCATTTTCATACCTTTCTCAAGCAGATCATCACGCATTGCACAGGCAAAGAGGAGCGTGAATGGAGCGCTGCTGATTTCAGTGATGAAGAGTTAACGCTGGAAGATCTGAGTGACATTATGGGAGCCGTCAACAAACTATAGAAAAGGAGAGGCGCAATGGGGCAGCAACCGGAAATACAAGATATATATCCTTTATCTTTTATGCAGGAGGGCATGCTTTTTCATTCTCTTTTGGATCATGACTCAAGAGCCTACTTCGAACAAGCAGTGTTTACGATCAGCGGACAGCTTGACCGGGAACGATTCCAAAAAAGTATAGATGCTGTTTTTGAACGATACGATATTTTCCGTACGACGTTTATTCATAAGAATGTGGCGAAGCCCCGCCAAGTCGTGTTAAAAAGCAGGCCGAGCCGCGTTCAGTTTCATGATATTTCTCATTTGGATGAAAAAGCGCAAGACATGTATGCCGACCGTTTCAGTAAAGAAGACAAAGATAAAGGCTTTGATTTGCAATCAGACCCTCTCATGAGAGTCTCCATTCTGAAAAAAGCGCCCGAACGCTATGTTTGTATTTGGAGCCACCATCATATCGTCATGGACGGCTGGTGCTTCGGAATTGTCATGAAGGAATTTCTGATGATCTATCAATCTCTCGGAGACGGGCGGCTCCCGTCTCTCGAGCCTGTTCAGCCATATGGAAAGTATATTAAATGGCTCATGAAGCAAGATCGTAAAGAAGCCGAGTCATTTTGGAAAACGAGACTTGCCGATCTTGAGCAAACGGCGTCTCTTCCGAAAAAATCCGCGGAACCAAACGGCGAGCTTGAGCAGGCTGTTTTCACTATTTCTGAAGAGCAGACAAATGAGCTGAAGAACATTGCGGCAAGGGCGGGGGCAACGCTGAATACGGTGTTTCAGGCACTGTGGGGCATTTTGCTGCAGCGAGTCAGCCGCTGCGAAGACGCCGTTTTCGGTTCTGTCGTTTCCGGCCGGCCGTCGGATCTGGCGGGCGTAGAAAAAATGGTAGGGCTGTTTATCAATACGATTCCCGTGCGGGTAAAAAGCGGTTCGTTTTCCTTCCTGGAGCTCGTCAGACATTTGCAGCAGGAGACGCTGCAAGCAGAAGCGTACAGCTATTATCCGCTGTATGACATTCAGGCGCAAAGCCCTCTGAAGCAGGCGTTGTTTGACCATATTATCGTGTTTGAAAATGTGCCGGCCCAGCGTGAAATTGAAAATGTGAGTCAGGCCGGTTCATTTGATTTTGCGGTAGAGGATTTCACGATGGAGGAAGTCACAAACTACGGATGCAGCGTAAAAGTGATTCCGGGAAGTTCTCTTTATATCCGCTTAAACTTTGATACCGGTATATACGATTGTGTTTTTATGAAGAAGATTGAAACCTTTTTACGGCATATGATGAAATCAGTCATTTCCGATCCTGAAATGAGCGCCTCCGAGATCGCATTGCTGGATGCGTGTGAAGCCAGAAATATGCTGGATGCGTTTAACCGTACAGAAGCGGCTGAACCGCCGGCCCCGACGCTGCACGGGCTGTTTACCCGCCGCGCCGCGCTTTCTCCGCACCGTCCGGCGCTTCGTTTCCC
This sequence comes from Bacillus sp. BACIII, assembly GCF_057836745.1. NCBI lineage: Bacteria > Bacillati > Bacillota > Bacilli > Caryophanales > Bacillaceae > Bacillus > Bacillus sp. BACIII. Next base: position 1,028,505 of record NZ_CM174437.1, read on the forward strand.
AGACGGTATGCTGACGTACGCCGAGCTTGACCGGTATACAGACAGGCTCGCTGTTCGGCTCCGCCAAAAAGGCGTCCGCAAAGAAAGCAAGGTCGGCGTGCTCGCTGAACGCTCGCCGGAGATGGTGATTTCAGTGCTTGCCGTGTTAAAAGCGGGCGGCGCCTACGTGCCGCTTGACCCGGAATATCCTGAGGACAGGCTTCGCTATATGCTCAAAGACAGCGGCGCCTGTCTCCTGCTTCAACAGTCGGGATTATCCGTTCCCGGTTTTTCCGGCGAGACGCTAGAAGTGTCTCTTTCTGCCCTTACAGGTGAGACGGAGACAGGGGCTGTCTCTGAAGAAGCGGATGCCGATTCGCTCGCTTATATTATTTACACGTCCGGTTCGACGGGAACACCGAAGGGGGTGGCTGTTGAACACCGTCAGGCCGCCGCCTTTTTATCCGGGATGCAAGGGCAGTTTCCGTTAACGGAAGAGGATATAATCGTGCTGAAATCATCTTTTTCTTTCGACGCTTCCATCTGGCAATTGTTTTGGTGGATGATGTCAGGCGCCTCCGTGTATCTGCTTCCGGCCGGATGGGAGAAAGATCCCGCGCAGATGATTGAAGCGTTTGCCTCGGAAAAGGTGACGACCGCGCATTTTATTCCGGCGATGGTCAACAGCTTTTTAGACGCGCTGGAAACAGAGTCTGAGGAAACAAGAATCCGCCTCGGCAAAACCCTGACACGCGTGTTTGCCGGCGGGGAAGCTCTTTCACCGCTGACGGCTGCCCGTTTTGCCGATCTTCTGCCGGAAACCGTGCTCATCCACGGCTACGGGCCGACAGAAGCGACGGTTGATGCGGCGTTTTACGTCTGTGACCGAAAACGGGACAGCGGACGGACAAGGCTTCCGATCGGAAAACCCGTTCCGGGTGCCCGTCTTTATGTGTTAGACGGCGGGGGAACCGTTCAGCCTGCGGGCGTTGCCGGAGAGCTGTACATCGCGGGGACAGGGGTGGCCCGGGGCTATTTGAACCGTCCTGAACTGACGGAGGAGCGTTTTCTCGATGATCCGTTTTATCCGGGAGAGCGCATGTATCAGACGGGCGATATCGCACGCTGGACAGAAGACGGGCTTGTCGAATGGCTCGGCCGTTCAGACGGACAGGTGAAAGTCCGCGGCTACCGGATTGAACCAGGAGAGATCGAAGCGGCGATCCGGCGCATCGACGGCATTCGTGAGGCGGCGGTCACCGCCCGGACCGAACACGGCGAAACCGCGCTTTACGCCTATATCGAAGGACGGGAAAGCGATGACGTGCGGACAGAACTTGCGACACGCCTTCCGGCCTACATGATGCCGGCTCAGTTTATTGAGATGAGCGAGTGGCCGGTCACACCGAGCGGAAAGCTTGACCGCCGCGCGCTGCCGGCTCCTGACGGAGCGGCAGGCAGACAGGCGTACACCGCCCCGCGGAACGTCACGGAAATGAAGCTTTGCGCCCTTTGGGAAGAGGTGCTGAAAAACGGCCCCGTCGGCATTCGGGACCACTTTTTTGAGCGGGGCGGCCATTCGTTAAAAGCGACGGCTCTCGTCTCCCGCATCGCCAAGGAGTTCGGCGTTCAGGTGCCGTTACAGGACATCTTCGCCCGGCCGACGGTGGAAGAGCTCGCTTCGGTCATTCAGGACCTCGAAGAGAGCCCGTATGAAGCGATTCAGCCTGCGAAAATACAGGACACCTATCCGGTGTCTTCAGCACAGAAACGGATGTATGTGCTCCAGCAGCTTGAAGACGGCGGTGTCGGCTACAATATGCCGGCAGTGCTGGAACTGACGGGCCCGCTTGACCGCGGCCGGCTGGAGGAGACGTTCCGGCAGCTTGTGGAGCGGCACGAGTCGCTCAGAACGTCCTTTGAAACGGGGCCTGACGGCGAACCGGTGCAGTGCATCCATGACAGCGTGCCGTTTCAGCTGGATGAAGCTGAGTCAGCAGACGCGTTCGTCCGGCCGTTTTGTCTGGCTGAAGCGCCGCTCTTCCGGGCGGCCCTTGTGAAAGAATCGGATGAACGCCATCTTTTATTAACGGATATGCATCACATTATTTCCGATGGTGTGTCCGTCAACACCTTGATTAAAGAATTCGGCGAGCTGTACGCCGGCCGCCCGCTTGCACCGATGCGTCTTCAATATAAAGACTATGCCGTCTGGCAGCGGTCGTTTCAGGAGAAGGAAGGATATCAGAAGCAGGAAGCCTACTGGCTGAAGCGGCTTGAAGGCGAGCTTCCGGTGCTTGAGCTTCCGGCTGATAAGCCTCGTCCGGCTGTCAGAAGCTTTGCGGGCGGGAACGTATCGTGCACGCTTGACGCTGAAACGGCATCCGGTCTTCACCGCATCGCCCGCGATCACGGCTCCACTTTGTACATGGTGCTTCTCGCCGCGTACAATACGCTGCTCGCACGCCTGAGCGGACAGGAAGACATTATCGTCGGCTCGCCGATTGCCGGGCGCCCGCATAAAGACCTTGAACCGATTCTGGGGATGTTCGTCAACACGCTCGCCATCAGAACGGAGCCGAAGGGGGACAAACGGTTTACCGATTACTTGGCGGAAGTCCGTCAGGCCGCACTGGAAGCGTATGAGCATCAGGACTATCCGTTTGAAGAGCTTGTGGAACGGCTCGGTGTGCAGCGGGACACAAGCCGCAATCCGCTGTTTGACGTGATGTTTGTGCTCCAGAATATGGAGCGTGAATCCTTGGTTTTAAATGAGCTGCATTTGACTCAAGCTGCGGATACCGGCCATAAAACAGCAAAATTTGATGCCACGCTTTATGCGGCAGAAGGGTCTGACGGCACCATCAGCTTTGATTTTGAATTCAATGCAGATATCTATCAAAAACAGACAATCGAAAAATGGCTTTCTTATTTTACCCGTATTCTTACGAAAGTGATTGAAGACCAAACAATACCGCTTGGTGACATTCACGTGCTGGATGATGCTGAAACAAATCGCGTCATTTATCAATTTAATCAGACGAAAAGCGATTATCCTAAACATGAAACCATCAGCCGTTTATTTGAGCGGCAGGCGGAAGAAACCCCTGATGCCCAGGCAGTTGTATATCGCGGACAAACCTTGACATACAGAGAGCTGAACGAACGGGCTAACAGAATTGCTGCGGCGCTCCGATCAAATGGCGCCGGTCCGGAAAGTGTGGTCGCAATATTAACCGGCCGCACAACAGAGCTTGTTTCCGGCATTCTTGGAATATTAAAAGCGGGGGGCGCCTACTTGCCTATCGCTGACGATGTGCCGCGGGAACGGGCTGAATGGATGCTTAAAGACTGCAAAGCTGATATTCTCCTTCAATCTGATAAAGTTGACGGTCTGCCGCTTTCAGGAAAACGTTTATTCATAGAGGATATTCAAACAAAGGCTGGATTGAGTGCAGTTAATCCCGAACCGCTCGGCGGACCTGAATCATTGGCCTACATGATTTATACGTCCGGGTCGACGGGTGCGCCAAAAGGCGTCATGGTTGAACAGCGAAGCGTGATCCGCCTTGTGAAAAATAGCAATTATATTGATTTCACGCCGCAAGACAGACTGTTGTTTACTTCATCATTAGGATTTGACGTCACGACATTTGAGATATTCGGCCCGCTTTTAAACGGTGCTTCTCTACATGTAAGTGACCAGGAAACCTATCTCGATTCTGATGTTTTGGATGCATTTATACAGCAAAACGGTATAACGACACTTTGGCTTACATCGTCTCTGTTTAACCATTTATCCGAACAAAATGAACATGTGTTTTCGGGATTATCACGATTGATTATCGGCGGAGAAGCACTGTCCCCAAGCCATGTCAACCGGGTTCGTGGAGCACTGCCGCATCTTGCAGTATGGAATGGATACGGGCCGACTGAAAATACAACGTTCTCGACATGCTTTTTGATTGAACAATCATACGATCATTCGATCCCGATCGGGCGCCCTGTCGGAAATTCAACCGCGTATATCATAAACGGCAGGGGAACACCTCAGCCGATCGGCGTCATCGGCGAATTATGCACGGGCGGAGACGGTGTGGCGAGAGGATATTTCGGACGTCCTGAGCTGACGGAAGAAAAATTTGTCCCTAATCCATTTGTTCCCGGAGAACGAATGTACCGCACCGGAGATTTAGCCCGCTGGCTGCCGGACGGAACGATCGAGTATGCCGGACGGATGGATGATCAAGTGAAAATCCGCGGTTATCGGGTGGAGCTGGGAGAGATCGAGGCCGCTCTGAGGAGCTTGGACGGCGTGAAAGAAGCCGCAGTGTCAGTCAGAACCGGACAGTCCGGCAATAAAGAACTGATCGCATACATGAGCCTGCAGGCGGACATGAACATAGAAACAGTGCGTTCTTTACTTTCTCAGCGCCTGCCGAATTACATGGTTCCGTCCTATATGATGGAGCTTGAGAGGCTGCCGCTTACGCCGAACGGTAAATTGGATCGGAAAAATCTGCCCGAACCGGAGCTCGCGCTTCAAACCGTATACACAGCTCCCCGCACTGAGCTTGAAGAACAGCTTTCCGTGATCTGGCAGGAAGTGCTCGGCGCAAAGCAAGTCGGAATTGAAGACTCATTTTTTGAATTGGGCGGCGATTCAATCAAAGCGCTGCAAGTTTCCGCGCGGCTCGGACGCTATGGGTGGAAAATGGCGGCAAGTGACTTGTTCCGCCATCCGACCATTAAGGAACTCGCGCCTCTTATCCGGAAAGCGGAAAGAGTCATCGATCAGCGGCCGGTTGAAGGGGATATTCCTTGGACCCCCGTTCAGCACTGGTTTTTATCACAGCGGATGGAAAACAGAAATCATTTCAATCAGTCCGTCATGATGTTCAGCTCGGACGCTTTGCGTAAACAGCCGCTCAAAGAAGCTTTGCAGCATCTCGTCATTCATCATGATGCACTCCGGATCACCGCCAGTGCAGAAAACGGAAGTCACAGACAAATCAATCACGGCATCCAAAAAGATGAACTGTACAGCTTGGATATATGGGATCTGTCTGAAACGGATTCACGGGAAAGAGAAATAGAAACTGAAGTGGCTGCACTCCAACAGCGGATGGATATTGAAAAAGGGCCGTTATTAAAAGCCGGCTGGTTCAAAACCCGGTCTGGGGATTATTTATTCATTACCATCCATCACTTGGCGGTTGACGGAGTGTCATGGCGTATTTTGCTGGAGGATTTATCAGCCGCTTACACTCAAGCTGTAAAAGGTCAGCCGGTTCAGCTTCCGCCAAAGACTGATTCCTTTAAGCAGTACGCAGAAAGGCTTTCCGAATACGCGAAAAGCAGCAAGCTGATGCGAGAAGAAGACGATTGGCGTTTTATTGAAGAAGAAACCGCCGCCGCACTTCCTTATGAAAAACCGCTGCATCAGACGGGAGCCGACAGTATTCGGCAAACGGTAAGCTTTACGCTTTCAGAAGAAGAAACGTCCGTTTTGCTGCAGCAGGTCAACCGGGCCTACCATACCGATACGCAGGATATTCTTCTGACTGCGGCAGCCTTGGCTTTACGGGACTGGACAGGAGGCAGACTCCGCATCGCGATGGAAGGGCACGGAAGAGAGCATATCATGCCGGAGCTTGACATCAGCCGCACCGTAGGCTGGTTTACTTCCATGTATCCGGTGCTCATTGACTTGAATACAGCCGGTTCAGAACTTGGGACGGCGGTAAAAACAGTAAAAGACACACTCGGAAGAATACCGGATAAAGGAATAGGCTACGGCATTTTAAAATATATGACACCGCCCGAGCAAAAAACAATTCGGTTCGGACAAGCGCCTGAAATCAGCTTTAACTATTTAGGGCAATTCAATGATACGGAAGATCAGCACACGTTCAGTTTATCCGGTCTTGCGAGCGGGCACGACATTACGCCGACATGGCAGCGGGAACAAGCGGTGGAAATGAGCGCGATGGCTGCACAGCACAAGCTTCACTTCAGTTTGAGCTATCCGCCGAGCCGCTTTCGCAAAGAAACGATGGAACAGCTGCTGCAAACCTTACAACAATATTTGCGTGGAATTATGGCGCACTGCACCGGCAAAGAAGAATCAGAAAAAACCGTTAGTGATTTTAGCAGCAAAACGTTAACATCTGATGATTTGGACAGCATAGCGAGTTTTGTCGAAGAACTGTAGAAAAAGGCGACGGGGAGATCATAACATGACAAAAAAGAATGCAATTCAGGATATTTATCCGCTGTCTTATATGCAGGAAGGAATGCTTTTTCATTCCCTCCTGCAAAAGGAATCACAGGCTTACGCCGAACAGGCCTCCTTTTCAATCACGGGGAAGGTTGACACCCGCGTGTTTGAAGAGAGCGTCCATGTTCTTTTCGAAAGACATGATATTTTCAGAACGATCTTTATCAGCCAGAACGTGTCCGTTCCGCAGCAGGTCGTATTAAAAGAGCGGAACGTCAGCATCATTGAGGAAAACCTCACCAATTTAAACAAGGCTGATCAAACCAAGTATATCGAAGAAGCCAAACGAAGAGATCGTGAGAAAGGATTTCATCTGCAAAAGGACATGCTGATGCGGGTGACGCTGCTGCAAACCGGAGAACGTGAATACACGTGCATATGGAGCTTCCATCACATCATTATGGATGGCTGGTGTCTCGGAATCGTGCTGAAAGAGTTCTTCCAGATATACGCCTCGCGGCTCCGCCGAACACCGTTAACGCTTGAGCCCGCTGTGCCGTACGGGACCTATATCAAGTGGCTGATGGAGCAAGATAAAGAAAAAGCAGCTTCGTACTGGGAGCGATACCTTGAAGGCTTTGAGCAGCAGACTGTTCTGCCGAAACAGAAAAAAGCCGGCGGCAGCAGACAGGAGGAAGTGACGTTTTCCTTTTCAAAAAGGGACACAGCCAAGCTGAAAGAGCTGGCCGTGAAAGAAGAGGTCACACTGAGCACCATTTTCCACACGCTCTGGGGCATTTTGCTCCAGGCGTACAATCAGACAGAGGATGCGGTTTTTGGTTCTGTCATTTCCGGAAGGCCGTCTGAAATCGAAGGCATCGAGCGAATGATCGGCCTGTTCATTAACACCGTCCCTGTCCGGATCAGCGGAGCGGACATCCCGTTTCAAAAACTGATCAAAAACGTACAAAAGGATGTTTTGAAAGGGCAGGCGTACAGCTACCATCCGCTTTATGACATACAAGCGAATTCACAAGTAAAACAAGGCTTAATTGACCATATTCTCGTCTTTGAGAATTATCCGGTTGAACAAGAGCTTGACGTGCTGAACAGCGAGGGAGATACGAAAGATCTTTTCCGCATCCATGATTTCAGCATGGAAGACGAAACCAATTACAGTTTTTATCTAATGGTGGCGCCGGGTGACGAGATTCATTTGAAAATGAGATACGATTCAAGCGTGTATGACCGCCAATTTATCGAAAATATCAAAGGTCATTTGACACATATCGTTTCCCAGATTCTCGACAAACCTGATATTACGCCGGATAACCTTGTAATCATAACTCCTGAGGAAAAAGAGCAGCTTCTTGCTCCAATTTCTGAAGAAACCGAAAAGCCTGAATATGACACGATTCATGCGATGTTTGAACGGCAGGCCGCACAAACGCCGGATCAAATCGCGATCAAGTATGAAGGCGAGTCAGTGACGTACAAAGAGCTGAACGAATCGGCTAATAAGCTGGCCCGTCTGCTGCAAAATCGCGGATTAAAGCGGGAGGAGCCGGTAGGCGTCATGCTCTGCCGTTCCCCTTCTTTAGCGGCGGCCGTTCTCGGTCTTTTAAAAGCGGGCGGCGCCTTTGTCCCGATAGATCCCGGCAGTCCAAAGGAGCGTATCCGCTATATCATTGAAAACAGCGGCTGCGTCCATGTTGTAACAGAGCGGCATCAGTCAGTTCCCGCAGAACAAATGCTGCAAGTTACATACATAGAAGAAGCCGGGACAGAAGCGGACGGAAGCAATGTGCAATCCATTAATACAGCGGACGATCTGCTTTATATGATTTATACATCCGGAACGACAGGGAAACCGAAGGGTGTGCTGCTTGAACATAAAAATATGGCCAACCTGCTTTCTCACCAGTTGACGAACACAGACATTGATTTTTGCACCAATGTGCTGCAGTACGCATCTGTGGCATTTGACGTCTGCTACCAGGAGTTATTTTCAGTATTCTTGAGCGGCGGCACTCTTTGTATCGTGCCGGAATCAATCAAACGAGATGTTTCTCAGTTGTATTCGTTTATCGATCAGCATAAAGCAGAAGTGGTATTTTTCCCGACTGCCTTTGTCAAAATGCTTTTCAATGAAGAAGATTATGCACAGTCTTTTCCCCGCTGTGTGAAGCATGTCATTACGGCCGGAGAGCAGCTGACCGTCTCGCGGTTGTTCAGGCAGACGCTCCGTTTACACGGTATGCATTTGCATAATCATTACGGCCCGTCAGAAACCCATGTGGTTTCAACGTATACGATTTCTGCGGGAGATGACATACCTGAACATCCGCCGATCGGGAAACCGATCCATCATAACAAGATGTATATTCTCAGCCAAAACAGACAGCTTCAGCCTCTCGGAATTGCGGGAGAATTGTATATTTCCGGAGCGAATACAGGAAGAGGCTATGTGAACAATCCGGCGCTCACCGAAGAGAAATTTTTGCCGGATCCGTTCAGAAAGGGCGCCGTCATGTACCGGACCGGAGATTTGGCAAGACTGCGTGCGGACGGTCAAATTGAATACATCGGCCGGACAGATGATCAAGTGAAGATCAGAGGGTACCGGATTGAACCGAAAGAAATTGAAACCGTCCTGGCAAATCATCATGCCGTGAAAGAAGCTGCCGTACTGATTCAAACGAATGAGTCGGGCGAAAATGAATTATGCGCCTACTGCAGCGTCTCACAAGCGACAGATCCTTCTCAGCTGCGGAGCGATTTGGCGAAAGAACTGCCTGATTATATGATTCCGGTTAAATGGGCTTTTGTTGACACGATTCCGCTCACTGCAAACGGAAAAGTCGACCAGCGTGCCCTTCCGGAAGCTTCGGGGTACGCCGCAGGCCGTCAATACACGGCTCCCCGGAATGTGACGGAGCTGAAACTTACCCGGATATGGGAAGAAGTGCTTCAGAGCGGCCCGATCGGTGTTCACGATCACTTTTTCGAGCTTGGCGGCCATTCATTAAAGGCGACGGCGCTCGTGGCAAAAATAGCCAAAGAGTGCAGCGTGCAAATTCCGCTGAGCGATGTCTTCAGCCATCCGACCGTAGAAGAACTCGCCAATATCATCAGCGAAGCAGAAGAGAATCCGTTCGCATCTATAGAAAAAACAGAAACGAAAGAAACCTATCCTGTCTCATCCGCACAAAAACGGATGTACGTCCTTCACCAGCTTGAAAATGGAGGGGTCAGCTATAACATTCCAGCCGTTTTAGAGGTGAAGGGGCCGTTTGACCGAGACAGGATGGAAGCCGTGTTCAAGGAACTGATCCGGCGGCATGAACCGCTCAGAACGTCCTTTGAAGAAAAAAACGGCCTGCCTGTGCAGAGGATTCATGATGACGTGCCGTTTGCATTTACAAAAGAACAATCAGCCGAAGCGTTTATCCGGCCGTTCGACCTCGGCAAAGTACCTCTTTTCCGGGCCGGATTTGTCCGAATTGAAAAAGACCGGCACCTGCTTTTAGCTGACATGCATCATATTATTTCAGACGGCGTATCCGTCAATCTTTTGATACGTGAATTCAGTGAACTGTATGCTGGGAGAAGTCTGCCTCCGTTACGGATTCAATACAAAGATTATGCCGTTTGGCAGCAATCATTTATGGCCGGCGCCGCATACAAAAAACAAGAGGAGTACTGGCTGAACCGTCTTGCCGGGGTGCTTCCCGTACTTGAATTGCCGGCTGATAAGCCGCGTCCGCCAGTGCGGAGCTTTTCCGGTGACCGGGTGTCATTTGTCATCAGCGAAAAACATACAGCACAGTTGAAAAAGCTGGCGAAAGAAAACAAATGCACACTGTATATGACACTGCTCGGTGTGTACACCGTTCTGTTAGCCCGTTTAAGCGGACAGGAAGATATGATTGTCGGGTCTCCGATTGCGGGAAGGCCTCATGCCGATCTTGATAGCGTTCTGGGCATGTTTGTCAATACGCTTCCTTTCAGGACGCGTCCCGAAGGAAGCATGACATTTAAAGATTATTTACAGGAGATTCGCCAAACGGCGCTTGAGGCCTACGAACATCAGGATTATCCGTTGGAGGAACTCGTCGATAAGCTCGGTGTGCCGCGGGATATGTCCCGAAATCCGCTGTTCGATACAACATTTGCGCTGCAGAACATGGAACAGCAAAAGCTTAGGGCAGACGGGCTTGAACTGCAGCCGGCAGACATCAGCCTGCCGATTTCTAAATTTGATATGTCGCTGTACATCTCGGAAAACGCTGGTGAATTGTACTGCCAGTTTGAATACAGTACTGATTTGTTTGAGAGAAAAACGATTCAAAAATGGGCGGGATTTTTTGCGACACTTTCCGAAAACGCCGCTGCTGATCCGGGATTGGAATTAGACGATATTTCCGTCTTATCAGAAAAAGAAGAAATGTCCCTGCTTCACGATTTCAGCCCCTTGCAGAAAACAGCGTTTCCGCTTGAGCAGCCTCTTCATGCTCTGCTGGAACAGCGGGCGGAGAAAACGCCGGACCGTCCGGCAATTTTAACTGACGACATTTCGATTACGTATCAAGAGCTGAACGAAAGGGCAAATGAGCTTGCGCACCAGCTGATAAAGCGGGGGATAAGGCTGGAGGATAAAACCGCCATCATGGGCCGGCGTTCTCCTGACATGCTGATCGGCATTTACGCCATCTTAAAAGCAGGCGGTGCATATCTGCCGATTGATCCAGATTACCCGAAAGAGCGGATTCGCTTTTTACTGAAAGACAGCGGCGTAAGGTTTTTACTTGCGGAACCGGAACTTTCGGCCGCAGATCTTTTTGATGGAGAGATCATATCGCTGAAAAGCGGGCAAACAGGAAACCCGGAAGCCGCGGCCAACCCGAATGTTCCCGTAAAATCCGATTCATTGGCTTATATTATCTACACATCCGGTTCTACCGGACGCCCAAAAGGCGTGCAGGTTGAACATCAGTCAGCCGTAAACTTTTTATACTCGCTGCAAACGCGTTATGGATTAAGTGATTCTGACATCATTTTGCATAAAACATCATACTCTTTCGATGCTTCGATTTGGGAGCTGTTTTGGTGGCCGATCGCGGGAGCTTCTGTTTTCCTTCTTCCGCAAGGCGGCGAGAAAGACCCTGAAATAATACTGAACGCACTGGAGAATAACCGCATAACGGCGGCCCATTTTGTGCCTTCTATGCTTCATGCGTTCTTGGAATATATAAATTCCAGAAAACAGTCCGTCAAAAAGACCAGCTTAAAAAGGATTTTTGCCGGCGGCGAACAATTGGGCCCACACCTGGTTTCCCGTTTTTATGACCTTCTGCCGAAAACGGAATTGACAAATTCCTACGGACCGACAGAAGCGACTGTGGAAGCCTCGTACTTTGATTTACGGCGAGGAAGTGAATTTCACAATGTTCCGATCGGCATTTCAGGACATAACATGCGGCTGTATATTTTAAATCAAAAGAAACGGCTTCTCCCGCCGGGATGTATCGGAGAACTGCACATCGCGGGGACAGGGGTGGCCCGGGGCTATTTGAACCGGCCTGAGCTGACGGTTGAACGTTTTCTCGATGATCCGTTTTATCCGGGAGAGCGCATGTATCAGACGGGCGATATCGCACGCTGGACAGAAGACGGGCTTGTCGAATGGCTCGGCCGTTCAGACGGACAGGTGAAAGTCCGCGGCTACCGGATTGAACCGGGGGAAATCGAAGCGGCGATCCGGCGCATTGACGGCATTCGTGAGGCGGCGGTCACCGCCCGGACCGAACACGGCGAGACCGCGCTTTACGCCTATATCGAAGGACGGGGAAGCGATGACGTGCGGGCGGAGCTTGCGACACGCCTTCCGGCCTACATGATGCCGGCTCAGTTTATAGAGATGAGAGAGTGGCCGGTCACACCGAGCGGAAAGCTTGACCGCCGCGCGCTGCCGGCTCCTGACGGAGCGGCAGGCAGACAGGCGTACACCGCACCGCGGAACGTCACGGAAATGAAGCTTTGCGCCCTTTGGGAAGAGGTGCTGAAAAACGGCCCCGTCGGCATCCGGGACCACTTTTTCGAGCGGGGCGGCCATTCGTTAAAAGCGACGGCTCTCGTCTCCCGCATCGCCAAAGAGTTCGGCGTTCAGGTGCCGTTACAGGACATCTTCGCCCGGCCGACGGTGGAAGAGCTCGGCATCGGTCATTCAGGACCTCGAAGAGAGCCCGTATGAAGCGATTCAGCCGGCGAAAACACAGGATACTTATCCGGTGTCTTCAGCGCAGAAACGGATGTATGTGCTCCAGCAGCTTGAAGACGGCGGTGTCGGCTACAATATGCCGGCTGTGCTGGAACTGACGGGCCCGCTTGACCGCGGCCGGCTGGAGGAGACGTTCCGGCAGCTTGTGGAGCGGCACGAATCGCTTAGAACGTCCTTTGAAACGGGGCCTGACGGCGAACCGGTGCAGCGCATCCATGACAGCGTGCCGTTTCAGCTGGATGAAGCCGAGTCAGCAGACGCATTTGTCCGGCCGTTTTGTCTGGATGAAGTGCCGCTCTTTCGCGCGGCCCTCGTGAAAGAATCGGATGAACGCCATCTTTTATTAACGGATATGCATCACATTATTTCCGACGGTGTGTCCGTCAACACCTTGATTAAAGAATTCGGAGAGCTGTATGCAGGGCGCCCGCTTGCGCCGATGCGTCTTCAATATAAAGACTATGCCGTCTGGCAGCGGTCGTTTCAGGAGAAGGAAGGATATCAGAAGCAGGAAGCCTACTGGCTGAAGCGGCTTGAAGGAGAGCTTCCGGTGCTTGAGCTTCCGGCTGATAAGCCTCGTCCGGCCGTCAGAAGCTTTGCGGGCGGCAACGTATCGTGCACGCTAGACGCTGAAACGGCATCCGGCCTTCACCGCATCGCCCGCGATCACGGCTCCACTTTGTACATGGTGCTTCTCGCCGCGTACAATACGCTGCTCGCGCGGTTGAGCGGACAGGAAGACATTATCGTCGGTTCGCCGATTGCCGGGCGCCCGCATAAAGACCTTGAACCGATTCTGGGGATGTTCGTCAATACACTCGCCATCAGAACGGAGCCGAAGGGGGACAAACGGTTTACCGATTACTTGGCGGAAGTCCGCCAGGCCGCACTGGAAGCGTATGAGCATCAGGACTATCCGTTTGAAGAGCTTGTGGAACGGCTCGGCGTGCAGCGGGACACAAGCCGCAATCCGCTGTTTGATGCGATGCTTGTCGTACAAAATATGGAGCATGAGGAATTGCTTCTGGACGGTTTGCATATTCAGCCTGCGGACATGTCCCGTCCGGTTTCCAAATTTGATTTCACTTTGCAGGCTTCTGAAGGCGGGGGACAGATACATTTTCTGTTTGAATATGCCGCGGCTTTATTCCGGAAAGAAACGATGGAACGCTGGGCTTCCCACTTTTTGACGATGCTTGAACACATTGTCCGTGAACCGGAATCCTCTTTACGGGAGATCAATATGCTGACAGAACCGGAACGAAACCGGATTCTTGCGGATTTTAACGGCATGACGGATAAACAGCTGCCGGAAAAAACAGTTCATGAACTGTTCATCACCCAGGCACAAAAAACACCTGATGCTGCGGCCCTTATCAGCAGGGAAACATTGGTCACATATAAAGATTTAGATGAATGGTCGAATAAAATCGCCAGAGCTCTGCAAAAACGGCAGATCGGACCTGATGCAGCCGTCGGCATTGTGATACCAAGATCGCCGGAACAAGCAGCGGCAGTCTTCGGAGTTTGGAAAGCCGGAGGCGCCTACGTCCCGATAGATCCTGAATATCCGGAGGAACGGAAGCAATATATCACCTCAGACAGCGGCGCAGCGATTCTTCTTACCGTACGGGGCGCGATAGATCAAGTGCCTGATCGTTTTAAAGGTGAAGTACTCGCATTGGAAGATATACAAGAACAGGACGCTTCACCGGTTCAGTCACTATCGGCGCCGGAGGATTTGGCTTACATCATTTATACGTCAGGGACGACAGGCAGGCCGAAAGGGGTTATGGTCGAACATCGATCCGTCAGCCAGACCCTTCAATGGCGGAGCGGATTTTATGATCTGAATGAGAAAGATACGGTTCTTCAGCTCTTTTCATTTTCCTTTGACGGATTTGTAACAAGTATGTTCACACCGCTGATTTCCGGCGCGAAAGTGGCCGTTTTAGCTGAAGACGAAGCAAAAGATATTCTGGCCATTAAACACTATCTCGCTTCTTGCCGCATTACTCACATGATTATTGTTCCCGTGCTGTACCGTACACTGCTTGACGTACTGGAGCCGGGAGATGCCGAGTCTCTCCGGATTGTCACATTAGCGGGAGAAGCGGTCGATCAAAACATGATCAGCCGCAGTTTATCGGTTTGTCCTCACACGGAACTTGCCAACGAGTACGGTCCGACGGAAAACAGCGTCGCCACTGCAGCGGCAAGACATATAGAACAAAATGAGGAGATTACGATCGGCCGGCCGATTGATCATTCACACGTTTATATTTTAAACGGGGATCATCTGCAGCCGATCGGTGTAACAGGGGAACTTTGCATCTCAGGTTCCGGCCTTGCAAGAGGGTACCGCAATCTTCCTCAACAAACAGCTCAAGCCTTTGTCCAAGACCCGTTCCACAAGAACCGGCGCATGTACCGCACGGGCGATCTGGCAAAATGGCTGCCGGACGGCACGCTGCAATATATCGGCCGAATGGACGAGCAAGTCAAAATCAGAGGCTACCGGGTGGAGCTGCAAGAAATTGAGGCCGCCTTAACAGGCATAAAAGGTGTCAAAGAAGCCGCCGTCACTGCTCTGCCCGCGTCAGCAGGCCAAACGGAACTATGCGCTTATATCGTGACAGAAGAAGGAACAGAAAGCGAAACGGTGAAGCAGGCGCTCAGAAATGAAATGCCCGCTTATATGGTGCCGGCGCTCTTTGAAACCCTTGAGGCCCTGCCGGTCACACCGAACGGGAAGCTTGACCGCCGCGCGCTTCCTGAGCCGCGGAAAAAAATGCAAACGGGACAGATGTTTACAGAACCTGCCAGCTCCATTGAAAAGGAATTGGCCGCGATTTGGAGCGACGTGCTCGGAACTGAAAACATTGCAGCGGATCAATCATTTTTTGAGCTTGGCGGCGATTCCATCAAAGCCCTGCAAGTCTCAGCCCGATTACACCAGACAGGAAAACAGATCGCTGTAAAAGATATTTTCAGCCGGCCGACAATTAAAGAACTGGCGCCTTATGTCCGTACAGAGCGGCAGCCGGTCAGCCAAGCTCCCGCAGAAGGAGAAGTGAAGTGGTCGCCTGTTCAAAAATGGTTCTTCGCACAGGACATGAAGGAAGCAAACCATTTTAACCAGTCCGTTATGCTGACGAGAACAAATGCAATTGATGAAGAGGCTTTGAGGAAGACGTTAAAAGCCATTACCGTTCATCATGATGCCTTGCGTCTTGTGTGCAAAAAAGACGGAGAGAAAGGCCTTTTCCTCTTCAACAGACCGGCTGGCCTCCCAGATGAGCAGCTCTACAGCCTGACTATTTTGGAAGCGGCAGGCGATGAGGATGAAAAGGAACGTTTTATAAAACGCCGCGTCGCAGAGCTTCAGAGAAACATGGATTTGGAGAACGGGCCGCTTGTACAGGCGGGGCTGTTCCGCTCTGAAGCAGAAGATTACTTGTTTCTTACCGTCCATCATCTAGCCGTTGACGGGATGTCATGGAGGATTTTATTGGAAGACTTGGCTTCTGCCTATGAGCAGGCCATCTCCGGAAAAGAAATCAATCTTCCGCCGAAAACCATGTCATTCAAATCATATACGGAGCATCTAGGAGATTATGCTGAAAGCCGTCAGCTGCTTCAGCAGGCGGAGTATTGGCGGGAGATAGAACACTATGAAACAGAAAGTCTCCCTTGTGAGCAGGCAGAACGATCTCAAACTTCTGCGGAAAAACGGAACACGGTATCTTTCACATTAACAGAAAGTGAAACAAGTGCGCTGTTGAAAGATGTGCACAGCGCCTACAATACGGATACGCAAGATGTGCTTTTGGCTTCCGCCGTGCTCGCTGTTCAGAAATGGTCACCGCGGCACGCTTTGAAAATCGCCCTTGAAGGACACGGACGCCAATCGGAGCAGGGCGGTGCGGACATCAGCAGAACGGTGGGGTGGTTCACTTCCATTTATCCGGTGCTTTTCCGGGCGGGAGCTTATGAACCTCTTGAAGAATATGAAATTCGCACATTAAAAACCGTCAAAGACACATTGCGGCGCATTCCGGATAAAGGGAACGGATACGGCGTCCTTAAATATTTGACACCGCCGAAGCTTGCCGGGATGACTTTCGGGAAAGCACCGGAGATCAGCTTTAACTATCTCGGACAATTCTATGCGCCCGGCGGGAATCCGGCAGAAACGGAACAGCTTGACGCGTTTCAGTTTTCTCCTTTGGGCAGCGGAGATGATGTGACGGATACATGGAAACGGGAGCAGTCACTTGAAATCAGCGCGATTGCGGCAAAAGGCCGGATGACCGTCAGCATTTCCTATGAAACGGGACGCTTCCGGCAGGATACGATCGAACGGCTGTCCGAAAGCTGCCGGTATTTTCTCCTGAAACTGTCGGAACATTGCCTCAGTAAAACCGATACGGAGAAAACCGTCAGTGACTTTGATGATCGGGAGCTGACTGAGGAAGCATTGCAGGATATTGCCGACTTACTCAGCTTCCACTAAACCGAGCGGGAGGAACACATGGACAAAACGAAAAATATCCAAAATATTTATCCCCTCAGCCGAATGCAGGAAGGAATGCTTTTTCATTCCTTTCTGCAAAAGGAGGGGGCTGCATATATCGAACAATCCGTCTTCACCATAAAAGGCCGGCTTCGTCCGGAATTGTTTGAGCAAAGCGTACAGTCTGTCATCAGCCGCCACGATATTTTCAGAACGGTTTTTTTACCTCATGTCGCTCAGCTGAACGGCCCCCGCCAAGTTGTGCTGCGTGAGCGGGAATTCCGGCTGCACCGCGAAGATCTTACACATTTGGATGAAGCGGGACAAAACAGCTATATACAGCGATTTAAGGAACGTGACCGCTTAAAGGGCTTTGACTTGCAAAAGGATATGCTGATGCGTGTTTCTTTGTTTAAAACGGCTGACGAGGAATATGTATGCGTCTGGAGCCATCATCACATCCTCATGGACGGCTGGTGCCTCGGCATCGTCCTTCAGGAATTTATGCATATGTACCGGGCGATTGAATCAGGCTCACCCGTCACCTTGGAGCCCGCTAAGCCGTACAGCACTTATATTACATGGCTGACCGATCAGGACAACGACGCAGCTTCTGAGTATTGGAAAGGATATTTAGCGGGCTTTGAGACCCCATCAGGACTGCCGAAAATATCGGTCCGGCCCCAGGAAAAAGGCTACCGCAAGAAAGAGCTGCTGTTTTCTTTAGATCAAAACCTGACGGACAAGCTGAAAACGATCGCCAAAGAAGAGGGCGCAACGCTTGCAGTTCTTATGCAGACCGTATGGGGCCTGATGCTGCAGCGCTACAACCGGATGGACGATGCTGTGTTCGGAGCCGTCGTATCAGGGCGGCCTTCTGTCATTGACGGCGTGGAAAGCATGATCGGACTGTTTATCAATACTGTCCCAGTACGCATTAAAACGGGTGATGAAAGCTTTAGAGAACTGCTGGGCCGCTGTCAGAAGGAAATGCTTGATTCAGAGGCGTTCAGCTATCATCCGCTTGCCGACATCCAATCTCAGACTGAGCTGAAACAGGATTTAATCGACCATATTATCGTGTTTGAAAATTATCCGATTCAGCAGCAGATGAAAGACGCGGAAAAGGAATCGGATGCACCGTTTAGAATCGGGAATGTCAACGTGTCGGAACAATCGGGCTACGACTTTAACCTCATCATAGCGCCCGGCGATGAGCTGCTCATCAAATTCAGCTACAATGCGAACGTGTATGACGAAGTATGGATAGAGAGCGTAAAAGGACACTTGGAAGAAGCGCTGCGCTGCGCCGCTTTTCATCCCGATGTTCCTGCTGACCGGCTTCCGATGCTCGGACAAAAGGAAAAATCAAGAATAATCAGCGAATTTAATAACACGAAAACAACTTATGAAAGAGACGAAAGCATCATCAGCCTGTTCAGCCGTCAGGCGGAGAAAACCCCGGATCATCAGGCGCTTCACGCCGGCGGACTGACGTTGACGTACCGGGAGCTTGATGAACGGTCAACTGCATTCGCCAGCACCCTGCTGGAAAACGGTTTGGCGCAAAAGGGAATTGCCGGGATTTTAGCCGAACGCTCACCTGAATTTATCATCGCAGTTCTCGCTGTTTTGAAAGCGGGAGGGACGTACCTTCCGCTCGATGCAGATCTGCCTTCCGACAGGATCGCCGATATGCTCACTGAGAGCGGAGCACAGCTGTTAACGGTACAAAACGGGATTGAGACTCATATTGACTTTTCTCACATCATCTCTATCCCGGCAGCCGCTGAGAAACAAACCGCTGACGCGGGAAAACTGAATACAGTTACATCGCCTGATGATCTTGCCTATATTATGTATACATCCGGTTCAACAGGAAAACCGAAGGGCGTGATGATTTCCAACCGCAACGTCGTATCGCTCGTGTCAAACAGCAATTACACGTCGGCCGGCACGACGGACCGTCTCATTTTGACAGGGTCCATCGGTTTTGACGCAGTGACGTTTGAAATCTTCGGAGCGCTTTTGAACGGAGCGTGCCTTCATGTAGTTGACCGCACGACAATGCTTGCGCCTGAGAGGTTCGGCCATTATCTTTGTTCCAATCGTATTACGATTCTGTTTTTGACGACGGCGCTCTTTAACCAGTTTGCCCAGGCTGATCCGGAGATGTTTTCCGGATTGCACACCTTATATGTCGGCGGAGAAGCTTTGTCCCCGGCGCTCATCAATAAGGTCAGACACCGCTGTCCGAATCTCAGTCTTTATAACATATACGGACCGACGGAAAATACGACATTTTCCACCTTTTATGAAATCAGGCATGATTTTTCTCAGCCGATCCCAATCGGAAAACCGATCACTAATTCAACCGCGTATATCATTGAGAAAAATGGCAGACTTGCGCCGATCGGCGTGCCCGGTGAGCTGTGTGTCGGCGGTGACGGGGTTGCCAAAGGCTACTTAAACAGGCCTGACTTAACAAGTGAAGCATTTGTCAGCCACCCGATTCATCCTGAAGAAAAGATTTACAAAACAGGCGACTTGGCTTATTGGCTGCCGGATGGAAGCATCGGATACATCAGCCGTATCGACCGTCAATTCAAGATTCGCGGAAAGCGTATCGAGCCGGCCGAAATTGAAGCGAGGCTGATTGAAATTGATGGAATCAGGGAAGCGGCAGTCATCGTGTCAGACGAAGGACAAGAAGCAATCCTTTGTGCGTATTATACGGGCGCGCATGTTGAAGAAAGAACCATTCGCTCCCTATTGGCAAGGCTGCTTCCCGACTATATGATTCCGCAGTATATGGTAAAGCTTGACCGTATGCCGCTTACCGCAAACGGCAAAGTGGACCGCCGCAGACTCCCTGCGCCAGAACGGAAAAAGACGTCATCAAAAGCCGTTCCCCCGCGAAACTGGGTAGAGCGTGAGCTGATCGACATTTGGTCGCCGATACTCGGCTGCGGGGAGCTGGGCATACAGGATGACTTTTTTGAGCTTGGCGGGCACTCTTTGAAAGCATTGCAAGTCATTCACCAGCTGAAGACCAGACAGCAGATGGATGTCCCGATTGAAATGATATTTGAATATCCGACAATTGAACAATTGGCTGAAAATCTGTATTCCAGCAAACTGTCAGAAGCCGCCGAACAGCATATCAGCAGACTGAATCAGCCGAAAGGCCGCAACCTTTTCTGTTTTCCGCCAATTTCAGGTTTCGGCATTTTCTTCAAAGATCTGGCGGCGGCATTAAACGAACGGGCTGCTGTGTACGGCTTTAACTTTATTGAAGAAGACAGCAGAATGGAACAATACATTGATAAAATGCTGGAAATCCAGCCGGAAGGCCCTTATATCCTCTTCGGATATTCAGCAGGGGGCAATACGGCATTCGAGGCTGCAAAAGCAATGGAAAAGCGCGGCTTAGAAATCAGCGACATCATTATCGCAGACGCGTACAGAAAGCTTGACACACTGCCGCCGCAGCCAACAAACGCAACAGCCGAAAATGTCCCGGAAGCCGTCAGGGAAGCGGTCATCAGAAAAACAGAGCGCTATCAAACGTACTGGGCGGAACTGATAAATGACGGCCAAATTGCGGCAAACCTCCATTTTATTGAGGCCGGCATAAAGGAAGAGCACAATGCTGAGCCTGAGCCGAAGAAATGGGAAGGCGCCACAACGGGACTCTATCAGGAATATCAGGGCGAGGGAGCCCATAAAGATATGTTTGAACCCGAGTTTGCACACAAAAATGCCGAGGTCATACTGGACATCGTTGCAAACAGCGGCAGACGCTTGGAACGGAATCTGTAGCATCCGGCAGAATGGTTCAGGATGACAGAGGGCAAGATAGGGGAATCAAACCAGGTTTTTGGAGGCTTTGTCATGACGAACCTATCTTGGCTTACATATGTAATGATCATCCTTGCCAGCTATCGGCTGACCCATTTAATTGTATTTGATAAGATTACCGAATTCATAAGAAAACCCTTTTTAAAACAAGAAAAAACCATTGATCAAAACGGGCGCGCCGTCCAAAAAAAAGTCCCATCCTCCGCATTCGGTTATATGCTGCAATGTTATTGGTGTGCGGGTGTCTGGTGCGCCATATTGATCGGCATCTGCTACTTGGTCTGGCCCCGCTATGCACATCCGGTTATTTTCATTTTGTCCATTGCCGGAGCGCAGGCCATTCTTGAAACCTGTGTCGGCGTCGGAACGAAGGTCATTGACGTGCTCGCCGCCATGAAACATAAAAAGTCCTGAAGCGTTTCATCCGCTTTAGGACTTTTTTCTTTTTTTAGGCTGAGAGGAATAAAGCAGGCTTTTTGATTCACCGCCCGGAATGCTTCGGAATACCGTAAAGCTGAGAGGGGGAAAAACATGAAAGGCTGCCGTTTCAGCATCATATGGTTTTTGGCCGTTTTACTGACAGCCGGCATCTTTACAGTCTCAGCACCAGCAAAAGCTGGCGGCACTCAGGCGGAGAGAGAAATGAGAGCCGTATGGATCGCGTCTGTCACCAATATCGACTGGCCCTCTAAAAAAGGGCTGTCACCCGATGAGCAAAAAAAAGAATACAGCAAGCTGCTGGATGACGTTCAGGCAATGGGGATGAACGCCGTGGTCGTTCAAATTAAACCGACGGCTGATGCTTTTTATCCATCAGATTACGGTCCTTGGTCAGAGTATTTGACAGGAACTCAAGGCAAAAATCCGGGGTACGATCCGCTTGCTTTTTTAGTTGAAGAGACACATAAACGGAATCTTGAATTCCACGCTTGGTTCAACCCTTACCGGATCACGATGAATCACACAAATTTGAATGCGCTTTCAGATGATCATCCCGCCCGTTCTCATCCGGACTGGGTCGCCGCATACGGAAATCAGCTGTATTATAATCCGGGCATTCCCGAAGTACGGCAATTTATAACGGATGGGATCAAAGAGGTGGTCAGCCGATATGACATTGATGCGGTTCATATGGATGACTATTTTTACCCTTATAAAATCGCCGGAAAGGAATTTCCCGATCAGGCGGCATACGAACGGTACGGAAAAGCTCACTTTGCATCAGTTGATGACTGGCGCAGGGATAACGTCAACCAGCTTGTAAAAGAGATCAATCAGGCCATTAAACGAGAAAAATCTTATGTCAAATTCGGAATCAGCCCATTCGGCGTATGGAGAAATGCCGCAGATGACCCGACAGGCTCCAAAACGGCCGCCGGGGTGCGGAACTACGATGACTTATACGCTGATACGCGTGAATGGATCAGAAAAGGATATATTGATTACATCGCACCGCAGATTTACTGGAGTATCGGCTTTAAAGCGGCGGCATATGACGTCTTAGCGGATTGGTGGGGCAATGAAGTGAAAAATCGTCCCGTGCATTTATATATCGGGCAGGCAGCCTATAAAATCAACAACAACGCTGATCCGCCTTGGGCCGATCCGGAGGAATACGGAAGACAGATTGCTCTTAACAGGGAATCAGCTTGGATTAAAGGCAGCATGCATTTCAGTTTAAAGGATCTGAACCGTAACCCGCTCGATGTGAAAAACCGCTTGATCAATGACATGTACAGCCGTCCCGCATTAATACCCGAGATGCCTTGGCTCGGACATTCCGCTTTAAAAAAACCGGCTGTCAAACGGGCGGAGAAGAACGCTTCAGGCAATACACTCTATATCGAAGATGCGAAATCCAACGGTAAAAAAACGGCTTATTACGCCATTTACCGCGCAGAAAAGGGAAAGCAGCCTTATTTAGTGGATACAGTCAGAAAGACAGCATCACGGACGCAGACATTTTCAGATACTGATATCCAGGCGAAAGGCGCCTGCACCTATATCGTTACTTCCGTTGACAGGCTTCACCATGAAAGCCGTCCTTCCGCAAAACGGACGGTTAAATAGCATTTCTAAAAAAAACTGACAGTTGCCGCGCTGTCAGTTTTTTTGCGGCAGATGAGTCCGAATGTTCAGACTTTATTTGGATGGAATGAATAAAGACCCCCATTAATAAAATGTAGAAAGCAGCAGAAGGAGGAAGGTTAATGAATTTTCAACTGACAAAAGAACAGCAGATGGTGCGCGAAATGGTCAGAGATTTCGCCAAAAATGAAATTGCCCCGAAAGCCCATGAGGTTGATCAATCAGCCGTCTTTCCGATAGACACATTTAAGAAAATGGGCGAACTCGGCCTTCTCGGAATTCCGTTTCCGGAAGAATACGGAGGAGCGGGCGGTGACACCATTTCCTATGCAGCGGCAGTTGAAGAAATCGGAAAAGCCTGCGGAAGCACGGGGCTGAGCTACGCGGCAGCCGTGTCACTCGGTGCAAGCCCATTGTACTATTTCGGTACGGAACAGCAAAAACAAGAACATCTTACTCCGCTAGCTTCCGGAAAAGCGCTCGGATCATTCGGATTGACGGAGCCGAATGCCGGTTCAGATGCCGGCGGAACACAGACAAAAGCCGAGAAAATGGGTGCTGACTATGTGATAAACGGAGAGAAATGCTGGATCACTAACGCCAATTACGCGCGCACGGTCATTGTCACCGCCGTTACGGGAAAGAACTCCGCCGGAAAACCGATCATTTCAGCTCTCATCGTCCCGACAGACACACCGGGATTTACGATCACAAGTCCGTACGACAAGATGGGTGTGAGAGGATCTGATACGGCCGAGCTTGTGCTGGAGGATGTCAAGGTGCCTGCCGACAACCTGCTCGGTGATCCTGAAAAAGGTTTCAAGCAATTTTTATATACATTAGACGGCGGACGGATCTCGATTGCGGCGCTGGCTGTCGGTATCGCTCAAGGAGCGTTGGAGGCGTCGCTCTCATATGCGAAGGAACGCAAGCAGTTCGGCAGCCCGATATCGTCATTTCAAGCCATCCAATTTAAGCTCGCTGACATGGCGATGGAAATTGACCTTGCCAGACAAATGGTGCTTAAAGCGGCCTGGCTGAAGGATCAAAACCTGCCATTTACGAAAGAAGCGGCATTCGCCAAGCTCTATGCTTCAGAAATGGCTGTCAGAACATGCCTTCAGGCCATCCAAATTCACGGCGGTTCCGGCTATATGAAGGAGTGCGGTGTAGAACGCATGCTTCGTGACGCAAAGCTGATGGAGATTGGCGAAGGAACGTCAGAAATTCAAAGAATGGTCATTGCAAGACAGCTCTTGAAGTGAAATGAAAACGTTTACCAAAACAAGAATGGAAGGAAGCAGGTCATATGGCTGAACTTATCCATTTAACAGCGGGGAAGCTGCTTGAGCGGACCGCGGAGCTTTTTCCGGATCATGAAGCGGTTGTTTACCCTGAGCGCGGCCTTCGTTATACGTATGCGGAGTTTGACCGGTTATGCCGGCAAACCGCAAAAGGGCTGATGAAGCTGGGAGTTGAAAAAGGAGATCATGTGGCCATATGGGCATCCAACATACCGGAATGGCTCGCGGCGCAATTTGCAACGGCGAAAATCGGCGCCGTCCTGGTCACCATCAATACGAATTTTCAAATCGCAGAGCTCGATTACCTGCTGGCACATTCAGACGTCACGTCCCTGATTATCATGGATTCCTACAGGCAGACATCTTATGTTGAAATGGTGAATAAGCTGATTCCGGAGCTGAAAACTTGTGAGCGCGGCAGGCTGCGTTCGAAACGGTATCCCTTTTTACGGACGGTGTTATATATCGGGGATCAAAGACCGCCCGGAATGCACCGTTGGGATTCTTTGCTGAAGGATGCCGAGTCTGTAACGGATGCAGCGCTTGACGGAAGGATGGACAGCCTGGATAAGGATGATTGCATTCATATGCAATATACATCGGGTACGACCGGATTTCCGAAAGGCGTCATGCTCTCACATTTTAATATCGTCAATAACGCGGCCAATATCGCAGAGTGCATGAAGCTTACCCCAAGGGACCGTTTATGCATTCCCGTGCCGTTTTTCCACTGTTTCGGGTGTGTGCTCGGCGTGCTGGCATGTGTTTCCGCGGGTGCAGCGATGATCCCGATTGAACAGTTTTCTCCGCCAGCCGTTCTGAAAACGGTGGAGCAAGAAGCCTGCACGGCTCTGCACGGTGTGCCGACGATGTTTATCGCCCTCCTAAATGACAGCCGTTTTTCTGAATATGATCTTTCTCACATCCGAACCGGAATTATGGCCGGCTCGCCATGTCCGGCGGAAGTCATGAAAGAAGTGATCGGCAAAATGGGGATGACCGGCATTACCATTGCCTACGGACAGACCGAAGCATCACCTGTTATTACGCAGACAAGAACGGATGATCCGTTTGAAAGAAGAGTGGAAACAGCCGGGCGGGCGCTTCCTCATATCGAAATCAAAATCGTTCGGCCCGGAACATCCGAAGAGGCCGCCCGGGGCGAACAGGGAGAGCTCTGCACCCGCGGATATCATGTCATGAAAGGCTATTATAAAAATCAAGAAGCGACCGAAGAAGCGATAGACAAAGACGGCTGGCTGCATACGGGTGATTTGGCGGTCATGGATGAAGACGGGTACTGCAAAATCACGGGCCGTCTGAAAGACATGCTGATAAGAGGCGGCGAAAATATCTATCCCCGGGAGATTGAAGAAATGTTATATCGGCATCCCGCAGTAGCAGACGTTCAAGTTGTCGGCGTGCCTGATCCGAAATACGGAGAAGAAGCCGCGGCGTGGATCAGGCTCAAAGACGGACAAACCGCTTCCGCAGAAGACATCAGAGCCTTTTGCAAAGAACATATCGCCCGCTACAAGGTCCCCCGGTATGTGTTATTCACAGATAAATATCCAATGACAGCCTCAGGAAAAATTCAGAAATTCAAGCTGCGGGAAAAAACGATTGAAGAGCTCAAGTTAACTTAATGAAAAAGGAGTGCTTCACATTTGTTTACAAAAATCCTGATTGCCAATAGAGGAGAAATCGCCTTACGAATTATCCGCACCTGCAAACGTCTCGGCATCCCCTCGGCAGCTGTCTATTCAGAAGCCGATCAGAATGCGCTCCATGTAAAAGCGGCAGATGAGGCTTATCCGATCGGAAAATCGAGAGTAAATGAAAGCTATTTACATATCGACAGAATTATAGAAGCCGCTAAAGCCGCCGGAGCGGACGCCATTCACCCCGGCTACGGACTGCTGTCGGAAAACAGTTCGTTCGCCGAACGCTGCCGGAAGGAACAAATCACATTTATCGGCCCGCCCGCTGACATCATCGCCAAGATGGGCAGCAAGATAGAAGCCCGAAAAACGATGCAAAAAGCAATGGTCCCGATCGTTCCCGGTGTTTCAGAACCGTTGCCCGATGTACACTCGGCCTTAGCCGAGGCGCGCGCCATCGGCTTTCCGGTCATGCTGAAAGCGTCCGCTGGAGGCGGCGGAATCGGCATGCAGATCGTACATTCAGAAGAAGAGCTGGCCAAAGCGTTTGAAGGCAATCAAAAGCGGGCCGCATCCTTTTTCGGAGACGGCGCGATGTATATGGAAAAAGTCATTGAAAACGCCCGTCATATTGAAATTCAGATTCTCGCAGATTCTTTCGGCAATACCGTTCATCTGCTTGAACGTGACTGTTCAGTGCAAAGGCGCCATCAAAAAGTGATAGAAGAAGCGCCGTCCCCGTTTGTTGATGATGAATTAAGACAAAGACTCGGCGAAACCGCCGTTAAAGCCGCTAAATCAATCGGCTACCAAAATGCGGGCACCATAGAGTTTCTCGTCGACCAAAAGAAACAAATCTATTTCTTAGAAATGAATACAAGACTGCAGGTAGAGCATCCGGTGACAGAAGAAATTACAGGACTGGATCTTGTGGAAGAGCAGCTGAAAATTGCCGCGGGGCAGCCGCTGACTTTCTCACAGAAAGACATCACACATCACGGGCATGCGATCGAAGTGCGGATTTATGCGGAAGATCCGGTCACCTTTTATCCGTCACCCGGCACCATCTCGTCTTTCTCCGTATTACGGCATCCGTCAGTGAGACACGAATGCGCCGTTGAAAAGGGAAGCACCATTTCTCCGTTTTACGATCCGATGATTGCCAAAATGATCGTCACGGCGAATACGAGAAAACAAGCCATTGAACAACTGAAAACCGCTCTTCGCGAATACCATGTAGAAGGGATTAAAACCAATATTCCGCTGCTGTCAAAGATTGCCCATTCAGAAGCGTTTGAAAAGGGTGAAGCGACAACCGGATTTTTACAAACCATGAACGGGGAGGCGTCCAAATGAGCGAGATAAAAATTCAGATGGCGGGAAATCTGTGGAAAATTCATGTGAAACCGGGCGATGTCATCGAAGAAGGACAGGAAGTAGCTGTCTTGGAATCAATGAAAATGGAAATTCCGATTATTGCTGGAGTATCCGGAACGGTGAAAGAAGTGAAAAAAGCAGAAGGCGATTTCACCGATGAAGGAGAGGTCCTGATTGAGCTCCAATAAAACGGGAGGTGCAGCATGAACTGTCCGAAGCATGTCCGCATCAACGAAGTAGGGCCTCGTGACGGCCTGCAGAATGAGTCCGCATGGGTGGATACAGAAGATAAGATTGAGTGGATCAATATGCTGTCAAAAACAGGACTTTCCTATATCGAAGTGACTTCATTCGTGAATCCGAGGTGGATTCCGGCGCTGCGTGACAGTCTGGACGTTGCAAAGGGAATTACCAGAACAGAACATACAGTATACGCAGCTCTCGTTCCAAACCTCATCGGGCTGGAGCATGCGGCAGAAGGCAGAATTGATCAAGCCTGTGTGTTTTTATCAGCGAGCGAAACCCATAACCAAAAAAACGTCAACAAACCGATTGACCGGACCGTTCAAGAGCTCAGGCAGGTCATTTCTGAAGCAAAAGCTGAAAACATGGCAACGAGAGCTTATCTTTCCACTGTATTCGGATGCCCTTACGAACAAAACGTACCGATCGAACAAGTCATCCGGCTCACAGACACGCTTTTTGAAATAGGTGTTGATGAATTATCGCTCGGCGACACAATCGGCGCGGCGAACCCCTTGCAGGTCATAGCCGTGCTTGAAGCTCTTTTGCCGAGAATTCCCGCCTCAAAAATAGCACTCCATTTCCATGATACAAGAGGCATGGCTCTTGCAAATATCATTCCCGCCCTTGATATGGGGATTACATCCTTTGATACCTCCTCAGGCGGGCTTGGCGGCTGTCCGTATGCCCCGGGATCAGCAGGAAACGCCGCCACAGAAGACGTCATTTATATGCTTGAACAAATGGGGATTGATACCGGGACGGACATGAATAAACTACTTGAAGCCGCCGGATGGATCGGGGATAAAATCGGCAAAGACCTGCCAAGCAGAAACCTGCAGGTCTTCAGAACGAAATGAGAGAGAGGAGAAGCCATGGGAGATTGCGTATTGTTTTCCGTCTGTCAAGAAACAATCGGCCTGATCACGCTGAACCGCCCGCATGCGGCCAACTCACTGTCATCAGAAATGATTGATGATTTACAGCGTGTGATTACAGACATCAAAAATTCGCCATCCATTCGCTGTGTCATTCTCACCGGCTTCGGAAACACATTCTGCGCCGGTGCTGATTTAAAAGAAAGAGCGGGGATGAATCATGAACAAGTCAAACAAAGCGTCAGGCGTATCGGTGAAACCGCCGCCTCAATTGAAGCACTCCCGCAGCCGGTCATTGCAGCGCTGAATGGAACGGCAGTCGGCGGCGGACTTGAACTCGCCCTCGCTTGCGATATCAGAATCGCCGCCAGCCGGGCGGGCCTCGGCCTCCCTGAAACAGGCCTTGCGATTATACCCGGGGCGGGCGGAACACAGAGACTGCCTAGGCTTATCGGACCCGGTGCGGCAAAAGAGTTGATCTACACCGGCCGGAGGCTCACGGCCCAAGAGGGAAAAGACATAAAGCTGGTCGAGCATGTATGTGAAACCGAAGAACTTATGGAAAAAGCAAAAGCACTGGCCGGCCGCATCGCCGCCAACGGACCGATCGCCGTCAGACAAGCAAAATTCGCGATAAACAAGGGGCTGGAGACAGACCTCAATACAGGGCTCGAAATCGAACGAAAAGCATATGAACAAGTCATCCCGACACTTGACAGAGAAGAGGGGCTGCGCGCCTTTAAAGAAAAAAGACCCCCTGAATACAAAGGAAAATAAAACTTGGAGGGACTCGGATGGATTACGAAAAAGAACGGCAGACACGCAGTAAAACGATTGAAAAGGGAGGAGCGGCTAAATATCACGCAAGCAACGAAAAAAAGGGAAAACTTTTTGTAAGAGACAGGCTGAAGCTTCTATTCGATGACGGCATATCCGTTGAAGACGCTTTTTTCGCCGAATGCATGTCAGACGGACTGCCGGCTGACGGGGTTGTCACCGGGATCGGAACCATCAGCGGCAGAACCGTTTGTGTGATGGCAAACGACTCAACCGTAAAGGCGGGCTCATGGGGCGCGAAAACGGTGGAAAAAATCATCCGCATTCAGGAAACGGCTGAAAAGCTGCAGTGTCCGCTTCTGTACTTAGTCGATTCAGCAGGTGCAAGAATTACCGATCAGGTCGACATGTTCCCGGGCAGAAGGGGAGCCGGCCGCATTTTTTATAATCAAGTAAAGCTGTCGGGACGCATACCGCAAATCTGTTTATTGTTCGGCCCTTCCGCTGCGGGAGGCGCTTACATTCCGGCCTTTTGCGACATTGTCATTATGGTTGAAGGCAATGCATCCATGTACTTAGGCTCACCGCGCATGGCGGAAATGGTAATCGGTGAGAAAGTTTCGCTTGAAGAAATGGGCGGCGCCCGTATGCATTGTTCCGTATCAGGCTGCGGTGATCTCCTCGCCCGGACGGAACAAGAAGCAATCACGATGGCGCGGACATATCTCAGCTACTTTCCGGCAAATTATACGGAAAAAGCGCCTGTCAGCGAATCCAAGAACCCGAAAGAATTTGAAAAACCGCTCTCAGATGTCATTCCGGCACATCAAAACGCACCGTTTGACATGCTGGATTTAATTGAACGTGTCATCGATGAAGACTCTTTTTTTGAGATTAAACCGTTATTTGCGCAGGAATTAATAACGGGACTTGCGCGGATTCACGGACAGCCGGTCGGCATTATCGCCAACCAGCCGCGTGTCAAAGGCGGGGTTTTATTTCTCGATTCGGCGGATAAAGCCGCAAAATTCATCGCTTTGTGCGATGCATTTCATATTCCGCTTCTGTTTTTGGCAGACATCCCCGGATTTATGATCGGAACGAAGGTTGAGCAGGCGGGCATCATCAGGCATGGCGCAAAAATGATCTCCGCAATGGCGGAAGCGACTGTTCCGAAGCTTTCCGTTATTGTCAGAAAAGCCTACGGTGCGGGATTATATGCGATGGCGGGCCCGGCTTTTGAACCGGACTGCTGCTTAGCGCTTCCGACTGCGCAAATTGCCGTAATGGGGCCAGAAGCAGCGGTAAATGCGGTCTACGCAAACAAAATCAGCGAACTCGCTCCAGAAGAAAGGCCGGCTTTTATTCAGGAAAAGCGAGATGAATACAAGGAAGACATTAACCTTTACCGTCTTGCCTCTGAAATGGTGATTGACGGCATCGTTCCCGCTGATTCCTTGCGGGACGAACTCAATAAACGCCTCACTGCTTACATGTCTAAACAACTGACTTTCACACACCGGAAACATCCCGTATACCCGGTATAAATAAAAAAGACCGCATAGATCCGGCCCGCGGCCGTTCTTCTATGCAGTCTTTTTTTCATAGTCTTGATCTCATCTTTTTCACGACAAAATAAACAACAATAAATACAAGAGCCAATATAATGATCGGAGTCGTATACATTCCGGCATAGCTGTCTACATCTTTCCACTGTCCGCCGAGCTGATACCCGAGATAAACGAAAATGACAGACCACGGAATAATCGCAAGCGTCGTCAGGGTGAGAAACTTGGAAAGCGGCATTTTCGCGAGGCCGGCCGGGATGGAAATCGCGTGTCTGACGACCGGGATAAACCGGGCTGAGAATACTACACCCGCGCCGTAACGGCGAAACCAGTTTTCGGCAACATCAATATGATGCTTTTTCAGCAGTAAGTACTTGCCGTACTTGTCCAAAAACGGCCGCCCCCCATAACGGGCGATCCAGTAAATAAAGCACTGCGCGATCGTTCCCCCGATCACGCCGGCGATAACGGCGCCGATAAAACCGATCGTGCCTTCTGACACCATATAGCCTCCATAGGCCAAAACGATTTCACTCGGAATGATTTCGATCATTAATCCGAGCGCAATCCCTAAATAGCCCATACTTGTCAGCCAGGATAATATTTCACTAATAAAATTGCCCACACTGTTCACAACCTCTTTATCTTTTTACCCAATTATATGACTGATTGACAAGCAAAATGGTTACAAATTATTTTTTAACGCACGTTTTCTTCAGATTCTCTTTTTAATACCTCTTCTAAATAAGCTAAGAGTTTCGGTCTCATTTCCTTCCGCAGCAGCCCGATCTCCGTGCCGGCCTTAAAACAGCCGAGCTTGTCGCCTATATCAAACCGTCTTCCTTCAAGCTCCCGCGCGTAGATACTTTGGGTGCGGCACGCTTCGCGCAGCGCGTCTGTCAATTGGATTTCGTTGCCTGCGCCTCTTTCGATCGTCTTCAGCGCTTTAAAAATGGCAGGGGTTAATATGTAACGGCCCATCACGGCGATGTGAGAGGGCGCCTTTTCAACAGCCGGCTTTTCAATCAGATCCTCAACTTGGTACACATGACCGTTGTGCCGCCCTGTCTGTATAATACCATATTTGCTGACATCGGCGGGATCGACGGGCTGTACGCCGATCGTTTCTGTGCCGTGTTGGTTATAGACGTCTATGAGCTGCGAGAGCGCGGGAGTGTCAGATACCATAATATCATCACCTAGGAGAACGGCAAAAGGCTCTTCTCCGATAAAATGCTCCGCACACAGCACCGCATGGCCTAAGCCGAGCGGCTCTTTTTGTCGGATGTAATGAATATTGGCCAATTCGGCAATCTGCTGCATTTCCTTCAGCATCTCCGTCTTGCCTTTTTCCCGCAGATTGAATTCCAATTCCGCCGACCGGTCAAAATGATCTTCAATCGAGCGCTTGTTTCTTCCTGTAATAATCAGAATATCTTCAATCCCTGACTCGGCGGCCTCTTCTACGATATATTGGATTGCCGGTTTGTCCACGATCGGCAGCATTTCTTTCGGCTGCGCCTTTGTCGCCGGCAGAAATCTCGTTCCTAAACCCGCTGCGGGAATGACCGCTTTTCTCACTTTTTTTCTCATTCATCTTCACTCCTGATCCTGTATGTTTTTCAGCGTGTCTCCGAATACCCAGAGTCGGTTTCCGATAAAATTCATCATCATTCCGCCGATAGTGGCGGCGAGCTTACTCACCAAAAGCGAACAGCCGCTTTTTTGAAACGCGTACAGCAGCAAAAAGGTGATCCCCGACGCAGCAAGATTAATGATGAGAAAGCGCACGATCTCTTTCCCGTCAGCCTTGCGCTTTACACGAAACGTCCAATTCCGGTTCCACACATAGCTGTTGATGATTCCAGCCGAATAGGAGCAGATCTGTGCCGGCAGATAAAGGACATGGCAGGCGGTAAGCAGAAAGAAAACACCAAAATCGATCAGCGTATTTCCGGCCCCGACCGTGCAGAAACGGCCTAACGTCTTTATTTTTCCTTTCAGCATAACGGTGACCTCCCCTCATAATAAGATGCGGATGGCTGTCATATTTGTTGATATCGATTACTTTAGCGGACAGCGTTGAAAAAACAATGACTAAAATATGAACAAAACATGAAAACGTTAAGTTAACATATTGATAGTTTAGGTTGACATATTTCGAGAGGGACACTAATATTCTGTATAAGTGTTAACCTTTAATTATTTTGGTTAACATTATCTTTCGAGGTAAGAGAAAGGAGGGAAAAAGATTGGAGGAAGAAACCTATTACAGCGTCAGAATGAGAGCTTCCCGAAACGCCCCTCATGAACAGGGCGGGAAACACATTTCCGGCGGAGAACGGCTTATCACTTACAGCGGAATACAGGAAGCGGTGAATGGCTTATTACATAAAGGCTTCTCGCATTCAAGAGGGACACCTGATTTCATGCAGATCCAGCTTGAAAGCGTCAATGAACCGATCAAAACGATCCGCCCTTTGCCGATTACTGTACATCAAACAGATACGGCAGAGAAAGGACAAGCAATCGCCCGGACGCTTTTGCAAAAAGCAGGAATTCCTCCGCGCATGATAGAGAAAGCCTATCAAAGCATCGCGGAATATGCAGAAGCAAGAGGAGCGGTCCTGTTTGACATCCGGACAGGAAAACGTATTGATGGCAGAAGGGAAAGAGGTGTGCGGGTATCCCGAGTGGATTGGCCGGCACACGATTTTCAAAAATGGGCTTTTGAGCACAACATGCCGGAAAATTCACGAATCAAAGAAGCACATGCCATCGCGGCAAAGGTTTGCGCGCATCCGGGAATCATAGCTGAAGTGTGCTGGTCAGATGACCCTGATTACATAACGGGCTACGTTGCCGCAAAAAAGCTGGGCTATCAGCGGATTACCAAGATGAAGAATGACGGCGATGAGAGCGGCTGCCGGATTTTCTTTTCAGATGGAATCACAGATACAGAGAGCTGTATCCATTTTTTAGAGAAACAGCCTGTGTTCATTCAGCGGGAGGGGAACATATGAAACAATCCATGATTGAAAAAAGCAAAAAGCATCTTTGGCTGCCTTTCACACAAATGAAAGATTACGATGAAGATCCGTTAATCATTGAAAGCGGAAACGGAATCATGCTGAAAGACACAAGCGGCAAAGAATACTATG
Organism: Bacillus sp. BACIII; assembly: GCF_057836745.1. Lineage (NCBI taxonomy): Bacteria > Bacillati > Bacillota > Bacilli > Caryophanales > Bacillaceae > Bacillus > Bacillus sp. BACIII. Next base: position 1,062,418 of record NZ_CM174437.1, read on the forward strand.
ACGGCTTTTCCTCAGTATGGCTCAATGTACACGGCCACCGCAAAAAAGAAATGGATGAGGCGATTCAAAAACAGCTTAAAAAAATCGCTCATTCGACCTTGCTGGGCATGACAAATGTTCCCGCAACAGAACTTGCCGAGATGCTGACGGGCATTGCACCTGAAAATCTGACACGTGTTTTTTACTCTGACAGCGGAGCCGAAGCAATGGAAATCGCTCTGAAAATGGCCTTTCAATACTGGAAAAACATAGGGAGACCCAAAAAGCAGACATTCATTTCGATGCAGAACGGCTATCACGGCGATACGATCGGAGCCGTCAGCGTCGGTTCTATTGAACTCTTTCACCATGTATACGGCCCGCTGATGTTTGAAAGCTACAAAGCGCCTATTCCTTATGTATACAGATCTGAAAGCGGCGACCCCGTACAGTGCCGGGATGAATGTCTGAATGCGCTCGAACAGCTGCTTGCAAAGCATCACGAAGAGATTGCCGCACTTACGATTGAATCGATGGTGCAAGGCGCATCCGGCATGATCGTCATGCCTGAAGGCTTTCTGGCAGGCGTACGAAAGCTGTGTACGGCATATGATGTGTTAATGATCGTTGACGAAGTGGCGACGGGGTTCGGCCGCACCGGAAAAATGTTTGCCTGTGAGCATGAAAATGTCCAGCCGGACTTGATGGCCGCAGGGAAAGGAATTACGGGAGGCTATTTGCCGATCGCCGTGACGTTTGCCGCAGAAGCGATTTATGAAGCTTTTTATGACGACTATGAAAATATGAAAACATTTTTCCACGGCCACTCCTATACAGGAAATCAGCTGGGCTGTGCCGCGGCAATTGAAAATCTTCGTTTATTTGAATCAGAGCGCATCGTTGAACAAGTTGCCGAAAAATCAAAAACGGCAGCGATGCTTCTTCATGATCTGAAGCAGCTTCCTCATGTCGGCGATGTCCGCCAGCTCGGTTTCATGTGCGGCATAGAGCTCGTACAGGATAAGGGGACAAAACAGCCTTATCCGCCTGAAAAGCGTGTTGGATATAAGGTGTCTTTGAAAATGAGAGAGCTCGGTATGCTGACGAGGCCGCTCGGAGACGTCATCGCCTTTCTTCCGCCGCTCGCCAGCACGACTGATCAGTTAAAAGCCATGATCTCCATTATGAAAGAAGCGATAGCCGAGGTAACCGGCCGTGGATTTTGACGGATGGCTCTTCGAAAGGCTCGATGCGGTGAAAAGAGACGGGCTGTATCGGACGCTGCGGAAACAGGAAACCGCTCTCAAAAACGAGAGGGGAAAGATCTGGGCATCCAATGACTATTTAGGCCTGTCAAAAGATGAACGGCTGATCACAGCTGCGCAAACGGCGCTAAGCTGCTTCGGAGCGGGAAGCAGCGGTTCCCGGTTAACGACAGGAAATACTTTTTGGCATGAAACACTTGAACAAACAATCGCGGATTTTAAACAGACGGAAGCTGCTTTATTGTTTTCCAGCGGTTACTTGGCAAATATGGGCGTGCTTGCTTCACTGCCGCAAAAAGGCGATGTCATTTTAAGCGATCAATTGAACCATGCGAGCATTGTTGACGGCTGCCGTTTATCGAAAGCGGAAACCATCGTGTACCGCCATATTGATATGGCTGATCTTGAGGAAAAACTTGCCTCCGTTCAGTCCAGGAACCGCCGCTTTATCGTCACGGACGGTGTCTTCAGCATGGACGGCACCATTGCGCCTCTTGACCGCATAATGGCGCTTGCAAAGCAGTATCAGGCATTTGTGATAGCAGATGACGCGCATGCAACCGGTGTGCTCGGGGAAAACGGCGGGGGAACCAGTGACTATTTTGGTGTTTGTCCTGATGTTGTCATCGGCACGTTAAGTAAAGCGGTCGGAACGGAAGGAGGTTTTGCCGCGGGGTCAAACATTTTCATTGATTTTTTGCTGAATCATGCGCGGACGTTTATTTTTCAGACGGCCCTTCCGCCGTCAATTTGTGCGGCTTCCCATAAGGCATTTGACATCATATCAGATATGTATGAGACGCGCCGTGAGCTGCTGTCGTCTGTCAAAACGATCAAAACCCGTCTGGCCGATATGGGTTTTACCGTAAGAGGCGGAGATACACCAATCATTGCCGTCATCATCGGTGATGCAAAAACAGCGGTTTCAGTTGCTGCACTGCTGGAGAAAAAGGGAATCTGCGCCCCGGCCATCCGCCCGCCATCCGTTCCTGACGGTGAAAGCAGAATCAGGCTGACCGTCACGGCGGATCGCAGCTTACAGGACATAGACGAGCTGACAGAAGCATTTGATTCCATTAGAAAAGAGCTGAATATAAACAAATGAGAAGTTTTTTTGTCACAGGAACAGATACGGGCGTCGGAAAAACCATCGTCTCTTGCGGACTAGCCGCGGCATTCAGGCAGAAACGTGCGGATGTCGGAGTGTTTAAGCCGTTTTTAAGCGGGGTGCCGCGGACTCATCCGGACAGTGACACCTCGCTGTTGAAAAACATGTCACAAACCGCACTGTCTCATGAAGAGATTACGCCATTTGAATGGAAAGAGCCGCTTGCACCGTACACGGCCGCCATGCTTGAAGGAAAATCCGTGAGCATGGAGGAGGTCACGGCCCGCTGGAGAAAGATCAAAAATCGTCATGAGTGTTTCATCGTCGAAGGGGCAGGCGGCATTTCCGTCCCGCTTGGTGAAAATTATTTAGTCAGTGATCTGATAAAGGCCTTGGAATTGCCGGCAGTGATTGTGGCCAGGCCTGATCTCGGAACCATCAACCACACATATTTAACCGTTGAATATGCGAAAAACATGGGGATAGAGGTTCTCGGCATCATTATCAACGGCGTAAAGAGCCGGCCGGGTCTGGATGAAAAGACAAACCCGAGCATGATTGAAAGATTATGCAAAGTTCCGATTTTGGGAATGACACCGAAGCTGGATTACGTTTCAGCAGAAAACATTCAACACATGATTGAGAAACATGTAGACGTTTCCTCTTTCATGAATCTGACACAAATGGGGAGATAAACATGAATCAATGGATGAATCTTGCAGAAAGAGTGCTGGACGGGGCGGAAGTAACGAACCAGGAAGCGCTTGCCATTTTAAATTGCCCTGATGAGGATCTTTTATTGCTGATGCATGCCGCTTTTCATATCAGAAAACGATTTTACGGAAAAAAGGTAAAGCTGAATATGATTATGAATGCAAAGTCAGGCCTGTGTCCCGAAAATTGCGGGTACTGTTCACAATCTTCAATATCAAAAGCGCCGATCGAGTCTTATCGGATGGTGGATAAGCATATATTGCTTAAAGGGGCAAAACGCGCCCATGACCTGAATATAGGGACATACTGTATCGTCGCCAGCGGCCGGGGACCGTCAAACAGAGAAGTAGACCAAGTGGTTGATGCTGTCAAAGAAATAAAAGAAACGTACGGTTTAAAAATCTGCGCATGCCTCGGTCTGTTGAAGCCGGAACAGGCGGAGCGGCTGAAACAGGCAGGAGTCGACCGATACAATCATAACATCAATACATCACAAAGGAATCACGCAAACATTACGACCTCACACACGTATGACGACAGGGTCAATACAGTGGAAACGGCGAAACAATCGGGGATGTCACCTTGTTCGGGTGTCATCGTCGGCATGAAAGAGACGAAACAGGACGTCATTGATATGGCGAACAGCTTGAAAGCGCTTGATGCCGACAGCATCCCGGTTAATTTTCTGCATGCGATTGACGGAACTCCGTTAGAAGGAGTAAGCGAATTAAGTCCGGTGTACTGCCTGAAAGTGCTCGCCTTGTTCCGTTTTATCAATCCGGCAAAAGAAATCCGTATCTCAGGAGGCCGGGAAGTCAACCTGCGTTCGCTGCAGCCGCTCGGCCTGTACGCGGCAAACTCTATATTCGTCGGCGATTACTTAACAACCTCAGGACAGCATGAAACAGAGGATCATCAAATGCTCCATGATCTAGGTTTTGAAGTTGAATCCGTCGAAGAAATGAAAGCCGGCTTACAATCCGCCTGCAAAACGGAGGTATAAGATGACGGCGGGCGTATCAATTTCACATCCGTCCCTCCAGGCGGATTCGGATTTTTGGAATGACCCTTACCCGTTTTATGACAACCTGCGGGCCATTGATCCTGTTTATAAAGGAACCGTATTAAAATATCCGGGCTGGTATGTCACCGGGTATAAAGAGGCGGCAGCGATTCTGAAAGACACCCGGTTTAAAAACCGAGTTCCTCTTCCGGAAACATCAACGAAATATCAAAATCTATCGCATATCCAGCACGATATGCTGTTATTTAAAAATCAATCAGACCATAAGCGGATGCGGATGGTTATAGGGAAAGAATTCACCGCAAAGACTGCGGAATCACTCCGCCCCTGTATAAAAGAAACGGTGCATGACTTATTGGATCAAGTCCAGAACAAAAAAACCGCAGACCTTGTTTCAGAGTTTGCCTTTCCATTGGCAAGCCTCATCATTGCGAAGATACTCGGAGTGCCGAAAGAGGAGAGATATCAATTCAGACAATGGACAGCAGACGTCATTCAGGCCATTGATTTTACCCGGTCAAGAAAAACGTTAGTCAGAGCAAGCGACACCCAAGGCAGGATGACGTCATATTTCAGAGATTTGATTCACAAGCGGGAAATCCAGCCTCAGGAAGACTTGATCAGCAGGTTTATTGTGGAAGAACAGCTTTCAAAAGACGAAGTACTCGCGACATGTGTATTACTTATCATAGCCGGACACGAGACGACGGTAAACCTCATAAGCAACGGTGTGTATACTTTATTGAAACACCCTGAACAGCTTAGCGCACTGAGAGAAAACCCCTCGCTTATTGAAACTGCAGTCGAGGAATGTTTGCGTTACGACAGCCCTACACAGCTGACGGCCCGCACCGCTTCAGAAGACTGCGAAATAAATGGAAAGATCATAAAAAAAGGAGAGCAGGTATATATCCTTTTAGGTGCAGCCAATCGTGATCCAAGCATATTCGATCAGCCTCACAAAATGGACATTGAAAGAAAACCGAATCCGCATCTTGCATTCGGAAAGAATGCCCATTTTTGCGTGGGTTCACGATTAGCGCGCATTGAAGCACAAATAGCCATTCTCGCGCTGTTAGAGCGGTTGCCTAAGCTTCGGCTGGCCGCACCTAAGCTTGAATACCGCAAGCTCATTGGTTTTAGATCGCTCACAGAGCTTCCGGTTGTCGTCGGCTGAATGACCATGCAGGAGGGCCGGATTTTTCCGGTTCCTCTTGCAGGAAATAAATGAAAGAAAAAAGAATACATATTTATAAAGCAAAAATCCTCTCTCTCATATCCAAAAAAACTCACCGCTCAGCCATTCAATATAACGTAACAAGGGCTTCCTTTTCTTTCCGCCAAAACGGAAACTTCCGATTGTCCAGAATTCATTCGTCTTTTTTCGAAAAAACGAAGCATGATGTAAGCTTGGCATGGTTGTTGCATTTTCTTCCTTCGAATCAATTTGTAAGCGTTTGCTATCATGAAGCAGAAAAGAGGGGGATTTGTGGACATTATCATTATTTTATTGGCATTATGCTTGCTGATGTTTGCGGCTTATCGAGGCTTTTCAGTCATTTTATTTGCCCCGATTTGCGCGCTGTTTGCTGTGCTTCTGACAGATCCGAGCTTCGTACTTCCTTTCTTCTCGAATATATTTATGGAGAAGATGGCTGGCTTTATTAAGCTGTATTTTCCCGTATTTCTTTTGGGGGCTGTTTTTGGCAAGGTTGTTGAAATATCCGGGCTCGCCGAGTCGATCGCAAAAACAATCGTCAGGCTTGTGGGAGCAAAAAGAGCCATTCTCGCCATCGTCTTAATGGGTGCGATTTTAACATACAGCGGCGTCAGTCTCTTCGTAGCGGTGTTTGCCGTCTATCCGTTTGCTAAAAACCTATTTATGAAAGCTGATATTCCCAAACGTCTGATACCCGGAACGATTGCATTGGGCGCTTTTACATTTACAATGGATGCGCTTCCCGGCACACCGCAAATTCAAAATGTCATTCCGGCGGCATTTTTTAAAACAAACATTTATGCCGCTCCCTGGCTCGGAATGATTGGTGCAGCGTTTGTGCTTACGGCCGGGATGCTTTATTTAGAATTCCGGCGCAAGAAAGCGGCCGATGCAGGAGAAGGCTATGCTGGGTTTCCGTCTGAAGTTTCCGCTGCAAAGGAATCCTCAGGTCTGGCTTATGAAAAAAACACGCCTGATTTACCGCAGGAGGCAGAACCCCGTACCGCGCGGCAAGTACTCGCCTTTATTCCGCTTATCCTTGTCGGGGTATTGAACAAATGCTTCACGATGTGGCTCCCGGATTGGTATCCCGACGGATTTGATTTTGCGCCGCTCGGCTTAGAAGCGTTCGGAAAGATTGATCTTTCCTCCGTCACTGCGATCTGGTCAGTAGAGCTCGCACTGTTCATCGGTATCATGACAACGATTTTGTTCGATTGGAAAAAAGTGCTCTTCAATTTGAAGGAAGGACTGAATGAGGGCATCGGGGGCGCCTTGCTGGCGTCAATGAATACAGGAGCCGAATACGGATTTGGCGGCATCATTGCAGCGCTTCCCGGCTTCAAAGCAGTCAGCAGCGGCATATCGCAGACGTTTACTGATCCGCTTGTCAATGGAGCGGTGACGACCACTGCGCTTGCCGGGATTACAGGGTCGGCCTCAGGAGGAATGGGCATCGCTTTAAGTACGATGTCCGCAGCGTATACAGAAGCAATCCATACATTTCACATCCCGCCGGAAGTCATGCACCGGGTGATCTCGATGGCCTCCGGCGGGATGGACACTCTTCCGCATAATGGCGCCGTCATTACGCTGCTCGCGGTCACAGGGTTGACTCACCGCCAATCCTACAGAGATATCTTTGCCATTACCGTCATTAAAACATCCGCTGTGTTTGTCATCATCGGTATTTACAGTCTGACGGGCCTTGTGTAGCCAAAACAGAAAGGGGAAGCGAATATGGGAAAAGGGAAAATCATGGATTCGTTTAAAGAAGCTGCTGAACTGATCAAAGACGGAGACACCCTCATCGCTGGAGGATTCGGCCTGTGCGGCATTCCGGAACAATTAATTCTCGCGATCAGGGACAGCGGCGTGAAAAACCTCACCGTTGTCAGTAATAACTGCGGTGTTGATGACTGGGGACTGGGCCTCTTGCTTGCAAATCGGCAGATCAAAAAAATGGTCGCATCCTATGTGGGAGAAAACAAAACATTTGAACGGCAGTTTTTAAGCGGGGAGCTGGAAGTCGAATTGGTTCCCCAAGGAACGCTCGCAGAACGAATTCGCGCGGGAGGGGCGGGCATCCCGGGTTTTTATACATCTGCGGGCGTCGGGACATCAGTAGCCGAAGGAAAAGAACAGAAGATATTTGAAGGACGCACCTATCTTCTGGAGAAAGGGATTACAGGGAACGCCGCCATCGTAAAGGCCTGGAAAGCTGATCCTCTGGGCAACCTGGTGTTCAGAAAGACGGCGAGAAACTTCAATCCGCTCGCTGCCATGGCAGGCAAAGTGACAATTGCAGAGGCTGAAGAAATCGTCGATATCGGAGAGCTTGATCCGGATCACATTCATACACCGGGTATCTTTGTCCAGCATGTGCTCAAAAGCACCACACATGAAAAACGGATCGAACGCCGCACCGTCCGGGAAGCATGAAGAAGGGAGCTGATCTCATGAAAGATGGCAGAAAACGAATGATCGCACGGGCAGTAAAGGAAATTAAGGACGGAATGAATGTGAATTTGGGGATAGGCATGCCGACGCTTGTCGCCAATGAAATCCCGGATCATTACAATGTGATGCTTCAGTCGGAAAACGGCTTGCTGGGAATCGGCCCTTATCCCTTTGCCGGAACGGAGGACCCAGATCTTATTAACGCCGGGAAAGAAACCATTACCGAAGTCAAAGGAGCCTCGTATTTTGACAGTGCCGAATCGTTTGCTATGATTCGCGGGGGTCACATTGATGTCGCCATCCTCGGCGGCATGGAAGTGTCCGAACGGGGAGATTTGGCGAACTGGATGATCCCCGGAAAAATGATTAAAGGAATGGGCGGCGCCATGGACTTGGTTCACGGAGCAAAACGGATCGTTGTCATCATGGAGCATGTGAATAAATATGGAGAGTCCAAAGTGAAATCGGAATGTACGCTGCCTTTAACCGGCAGGCAGGTCGTCGATCGGCTGATCACAGATTTGGCGGTATTCGATTTCCGCCAAGGCCGTATGACGCTGACCGAATTGCAGGAAGGCGCGGCATTAGAGGAAGTCATCGAGAAAACCGAAGGCCGGTTCACTGTCAGTGAAGCATTAACGTCCCGGCGGAAATAAGGAGGTATCATCATGCATTCAATGCAGAAACACAAAACAGCTGTAGTGACAGGGGCAGCCAGAGGAATCGGATTTGAAATCGCTCAAGAATTCACCCGTGAAGGAGCCTCCGTTCTCATAGCGGATGTTAATGAACAGGCGGGAAAAGAAGCTGCTGCAAAACTCAGCGGAGAAGGCGCCCATGCCATCAGCATCACGTGTGATGTAACAGATGAAAAACAAACGGCCGATATGATTCAAACAGCTCTGACAGAATTCGGCCGGCTCGATATTCTCGTAAATAACGCGGGCATTCAGCATATCGCGCCCATCGAGGAATTTCCCGCAGAACAGTTTGAAAGGCTCATCCGTGTCATGCTGACTGGACCGTTTCTCACCATGAAACATGCATTCCCCGTCATGAAAAAACAGCAGTTCGGACGGATCATCAATATGGCGTCTGTCAACGGACTGATCGGCTTTTACGGAAAAGCGGCATATAACAGCGCCAAGCATGGCGTCATCGGCTTAACGAAAGTCGGCGCACTTGAAGGCGCGGCTGACGGCATTACCGTCAATGCGCTTTGCCCAGGATATGTGGACACTCAGCTTGTCCGCAATCAGTTAAAGGATATTTCCGCAACAAGGAATGTACCGTACGAAAGGGTGCTGGAGGACGTCATCTTCCCGCTCGTTCCCCAAAAACGTCTGCTGTCAGTGAAGGAAATTGCGAATTACGCCGTATTTTTGGCCAGCGACAAAGCAAAAGGCGTCACCGGTCAGGCCGTCGTCATGGACGGCGGGTATACCGCTCAATAGTTCTGATACCCATGAAAAAACAGCCGGTCTAAAGCGGCTGTTTTTTTCTGTCCAAATAAGATTGGGGTTCTTGATAAGCAAGATGGTGAATGCTGACGGAAGGTCTTACAAAACAATGTAAACAAAAAAACAGCCGTAATTCAATCGATTGAGAATGCATCAATCGGTATCGGAGCAGGATCATCCGTATGTGTTGCGCCGCATTTCACATGCAGATTTTCCTCTTCCAATTCCATTCCTGCACAACCAGTTTACAATCCTTCACAGATATACAAATGAACTTTTACAATAAACAGAAAAGATGTAATTTCTGACACAATTATGCCGATATACCCAAAAAATATGAAACATCTTGGGCGCACCTTAAGTGAAGAAGAGCCGGCAACAGGCTTCTGGACCGGCTCTCATCACCTCTCTTTAAGACTGATTTTTCAGTGTCAGCTCCATCTTATATTTTATGAACAATTATAACCAGTTCGTTTGTGAAATCGAACAATAACTCCTCCGAAAGTATTCTATACACCTTTGTTATAACCATGCTACGATGTTATATAAAGGGATATATTGTATGATATTGGATCCCTGTTCAATGCGATCGGAGGGAGCTCATGAACAATCTTGCCTTTTTATTTCCTGGACAAGGGTCTCAATTTGTAGGAATGGGCAAACAATTTTGGAATGATTTTGCGGTCGCAAAAAGATTATTTGAAGAAGCAGGCGACGCGATCTCCTTGGATATAAAAAAACTGTGTTTTAACGGAAATATAAATGAATTGACAAAGACTATGAATGCGCAGCCCGCTATTTTAACGGTCAGTGTCATTGCTTTTCAAGTGTATATGCAGGAAATAGGAGTGAAGCCCCGCTTCCTGGCAGGTCACAGCTTAGGAGAATACTCGGCGCTTGTCTGTGCCGGCGCCCTTTCTTTTCATGATGCCGTTACACTTGTAAGGCAGCGGGGGATTCTTATGCAAAATGCGGATCCCCAGCAGCAGGGGACAATGGCTGCTGTGACCCGGCTCTCTCTTCAAACATTGCAAGAAATGTGTGCGAAAGTGTCGACAGAAGACTTTCCGGCAGATGTAGCCTGCATGAATTCAGACCGGCAGCATGTCATTTCCGGACATCGGCAAGCTGTGGAGCGTGTCATCAGGATGGCGGAGGAAAAGGGGGCGGCATACACTTATTTAAATGTAAGTGCACCTTTTCACAGTTCAATGATAAGATCGGCATCCGAACAATTCCAGAGTGCATTACAGCAGTATTCCTTCCGGGATGCCGCATGGCCGATCATTTCAAATGTCACCGCGCGCCCTTACAGCAGCAAAAATTCGATCAGCGAACATCTCAAGCAGCACATGGCGATGCCGGTAAGATGGGCAGAATCGATGCATTATTTGCTTTTACACGGAGTGACAGAAGCCATCGAAATGGGGCCGAACAATGTCTTATCCGGTCTGCTGAAAAAAATAACGAACCACATTGCACCTTATCCTTTAGGACAGACATCTGATATTCACCAGCTTTCCAATTCAGCGGAAAGAAATAAACATATTGTCCGTTTACGCAAAAAACAACTGAATAAATTGATGATTCAATCCATCATTGCGCGAAATTACAACAAGGATCCATTGGCTTATTCCAACCTGACGTACCCATTATTTACGCAAATCCAAGAGCTGAAAGAGAGAATGGAAAGACATGAAAATGAGCTCTCAGAACAAGAGCTCGAACATTCGATCCATTTATGCAAATTAATTTGCGAGGCTAAACAGCTTCCGGCTTGGGAAGAATTGCGGATTTTAAAATAAAGCGCCCAGGAGGGGACCTATGTATACCAGTCAATTCCAAACCTTAGTAGATGTCATTCGGGAAAGAAGCAATATCTCTGATCGCGGGATCCGTTTTATCGAATCCGATAAAAACGAGACGGTTGTCTCTTATCGCCAATTGTTTGAGGAAGCACAAGGATATCTTGGCTATTTACAGCATATCGGCATTCAGCCGAAGCAGGAAATTGTATTTCAAATCCAAGAAAACAAATCATTTGTCGTTGCTTTTTGGGCTTGTATATTAGGAGGAATGATCCCGGTACCGGTCAGTATCGGAGAAGATGATGACCATAAGCTGAAGGTGTGGCGCATTTGGAATATATTAAATCATCCGTTTTTGATTGCCTCTGAAAAAGTATTGGACAAAATAAAGAAATACGCTGCAGAACACGATTTACAGGATTTCCATCATCAATTAAACGAAAAATCTGACATCATTCAAGATCAAACCTACGATTACCCCGCTTCGTTTTATGAACCTGATACGGATGAACTCGCCTTTATACAATTTTCTTCTGGATCGACAGGAGATCCAAAAGGAGTCATGTTAACGCATCACAACTTAATACATAACACGTGCGCCATTGGGACTGCCCTAGCCATTCATTCGAAAGACTCTTTGTTATCATGGATGCCTTTAACGCATGATATGGGGCTCATCGCCTGCCACCTTGTTCCCTTCATAACCGGAATCAATCAAAATCTAATGCCTACAGAATTATTTATTCGCAGACCTATTCTTTGGATGAAAAAAGCTCATGAACATAAAGCCAGTATTCTATCCTCTCCTAATTTCGGGTACAACTACTTCCTTAAATTTCTGAAAAACGAACCAGACTGGGATTTATCCCACATCAAGGTCATCGCAAACGGTGCAGAACCGATATTGCCGGAGCTCTGTGACGAATTTTTGACTAGATGCGCAGCATTCAATCTTAAAAGATCCGCCATTTTGAATGTTTACGGTTTAGCGGAAGCTTCGGTTGGCGCAGCGTTTTCTAAAACAGGTGAAGAATTCGTTCCCGTTTATTTACATCGTGACTACTTAAATCTTGGTGAAAGAGCTGTAAACGTCAGCAAAGAGGATCAACATTGCGCTTCATTCGTCGAAGTGGGACAACCTATTGACTATTGTCAGCTTCGGATCTCCGATGGAGCAAATGAAAGATTAGAAGACGGAATCATCGGCCATATCCAGATCAAAGGAGACAATGTGACGCAAGGGTATTATAACAACCCCGAGAGTACGGAAAAAGCGCTGACTTCTGATGGCTGGGTAAAAACGGGAGACCTCGGATTCATTAGTGAAAGTGGTAACTTAGTCGTAACCGGAAGAGAAAAGGACATTATTTTCGTGAACGGAAAAAATGTCTATCCTCACGATATTGAGCGGGTCGCGATTGAAATGGAAGAGGTTGACTTAGGAAGGGTTGCCGCCTGCGGTATATATGACCAAAAGACACAAAGCGGAGAAATCGTGCTCTTTGTTGTTTTCAAAAAATCGCCTGAAAAATTTGCCCCGCTTGTCAAAGAGATCAAAAAGCATTTATACCAGCGGGGCGGCTGGAGCATAAAAGAAGTCCTTCCGATCAAAAAGCTGCCAAAAACGACGAGCGGGAAGGTTAAGCGCTATGAACTTGCCAGACAGTATGAAGCAGGGAAATTTTCAGCAAAGTCTGCCGCCATCAATGAATGTTTGGAGAGCAGCCCGAAAACTTCCGGACAGACTCCCATTCATGAAATCGAAACGGAATTACTGTCTATCTTTTCCGATGTGCTCGATGGGAAAAAGGTTCACCTCACTGACAGTTATTTTGATATGGGCGCAAATTCATTACAGTTATCGCAGATTGCCGAGCGCATAGAACAGAGATTTGGACGCGAGCTTGCCGTTTCCGACCTCTTTACGTATCCTTCTATTACTGATTTAGCGGCACATCTGTCTGAAAGCCGTGCTGAAATCAAGCAGGACGTCACAGCGAAACCAAGCCATGTGACACCGAAAGATATCGCCATTATCGGGATGTCGCTCAATGTCCCGGGAGCATCAACTAAAAGTGATTTTTGGAATCTGCTTGAAAAAGGTGAGCACAGCATTCGAGAATACCCTGCATCCCGGCTGAAAGATGCGGCGGATTATTTAAAGTCCATCCAAAGCGAATTCAATGAGAATCAGTTTGTGAAGGGCGGCTATTTAGATGAAATCGACCGCTTTGATTACTCGTTCTTCCGTTTAGCTCCTAAAACAGCTCAGTTTATGGACCCCAATCAAAGACTGTTTTTGCAGTCTGCATGGCATGCCATTGAAGATGCGGGCTATGCCGGCGGCAGCATGAACGGGAGCCGTGTCGGGGTATATGCGGGGTACTCGAAGGTGGGCTACGATTATGAACGTCTCCTTTCTGCGAATTATCCGGAGGAGCTTCATCAATATATTGTAGGCAATCTTCCTTCCGTGTTAGCCAGCCGAATCGCTTATTTCTTAAATTTAAAAGGGCCGGCGGTCACAGTGGATACGGCATGCTCCTCATCGCTTGCCGCCGTTCATATGGCATGTAAATCTTTAATTTCCGGCGATTGTGACATGGCTCTTGCCGGCGGTATCCGGACATCGCTCTTGCCGATCCGTATCGGGCTTGATATGGAATCTTCGGACGGGTACACGAAAACGTTCAGCAAAGATTCAGACGGTACTGGCACAGGTGAAGGCGCGGCGGCTGTCCTGTTAAAACCTTTGCAGGATGCGGTTCGCGACGGAGACCATATTTACGGCGTGATTAAAGGAAGCGCGATAAATCAAGACGGAACAACCGCCGGGATTACCGCACCGAATCCGGCAGCTCAGACTGAGGTCATTGAGACGGCCTGGAAAGACGCGGGCATTGATCCTGAAACGCTGTCTTTCATCGAAGCACATGGCACCGGAACAAAGCTCGGCGATCCGGTTGAATTTAACGGGCTTTGTAAAGCGTTTGAAAAGTATACGGCAAAAAAACAATTTTGCGCGATTGGTTCTGTTAAATCGAACATCGGTCATTTGTTTGAAGCAGCAGGCATCGTCGGACTGATCAAATCTGTCCTCATGCTGAATCATAAGAAAAACCCGCCTTTAGCGCACTTTAATGAACCTAATCCGCTCATTCATTTTCACTCTTCACCGTTTTATGTAAATCAGGAAGCTGCGGAGTTCACATCGGGTGATGAGCCGCTGCGAGGCGGAATCAGCTCGTTCGGTTTTAGCGGAACGAACGCTCATGTGGTATTGGAAGAATACACTTCTCAAAATGAGGATGCACCCGCAAATGAAAATGAGCCGCACCTATTTGTTTTATCCGCTCATACAGAGAATGCACTCTATGAACTCGCACAGCAGTACCGCCAATATGTAGCAGATGACAGCCCTTCATTGAAGTCCATTTGCTATACAGCCGGCACGGGCAGGGCTCATTTGGATCATGGTATTGCCATGATTGTATTCAGTAAGCAGGAATTATGTGACAAGCTGACTTCCGTAATCCAGGGAGACAGAGATCTTCCCGGAGTATACGTTGGTTATCAGAACTTGAAGGAAATGCTGCCTGGCCATAAAGAGGAGCTGAATAAACAAGCAGCCGCTCTGATAATGCAGCGTATACGTACACATGATGAACGGATCGCATGGCTGAATCGCGCGGCCGAATTATTTGTGCAGGGAGCCGTTATAGACTGGAGCGCCATTTACGCCGGTGAAACCGTACAAAAAACGCCATTGCCTCTGTATCCGTTTGAACGGAACCGCTGCTGGGCTGAAGCTGACCAATTGCGCCTAAACGAGGGCCAAGAGAAAGGAGAAGCGGCATTGAATATGGATCAAACGAAGGCGCACATTGAATCCTTCCTGAAAACTGTCATCAGCAATGCTTCGGGAATTATAGCGGATGAGCTTGATCTGAACGCTCATTTTATCGGGCTCGGAATGGATTCCATCATGCTGTCACAGGTCAAAAAAGCTATCGCGGACGAATTTGGGGTAGACATCCCGATGGATCGTTTTTTTGATACGATGAACAACCTTCAAAGTGTCATCGATTACTTGGCTGAGACCGCTCCATCGTCTCATGCATCCGCTCCGGCTCAAGAGAATGTTCCGGCGCATGAAACACTGGTCATTCCAGAAGCACAGCCCGAATCTGGTCACAGAGAAGATCATCAAGGACATATGCTCGAAAAAATAATCGCTTCACAAAATCAATTAATCCAGGACACCTTGCAAGCTCAGTTAAATAGCTTTAATTTGCTGAGAAACGGCGGTCATCATTCCGATGTGAAAGAACACGATAAAGCGCAAGAGAAATCAATTCCTTCTGTCAAGCAGGGGCCTCCGGCCGTCACTGCAGAAAAGAAAACAGCTCAAGAAGCGAAACCCTATGTTCCTTTTCAGCCTCAGAACCTGCATGAACAGGGACACTATACCGCACGGCAAAAACAATATTTAGAAGATTTCATCGTGAAATATGCAGATAAAACGAAAGGTTCCAAACAGTATACGGACAAAACCCGATTTGCTCATGCAAATAACCGCAACTTGTCCAGCTTCCGTTCATATTGGAAGGAAATCGTGTACCCGATTATTGCCGAACGTTCTGACGGTTCCAAAATGTGGGATATTGACGGCAACGAATACATTGATATCACCATGGGATTCGGAGTTAACCTTTTCGGGCATCATCCTTCCTTTATTACACAGGTTATCGATGATTCAGTCCGTTCATCATTGCCTCCGCTCGGCCCGATGTCGGATGTCGCAGGAGAAGTTGCCGACCGGATCCGCACATGCACCGGGGTGGAAAGGGTCGCTTTCTATAATTCCGGAACAGAGGCTGTCATGGTTGCACTTCGTTTAGCGCGGGCGGCAACAGGAAGAAAGAAAGTTGTGGCCTTCTCGGGGTCTTATCACGGTACGTTTGACGGGGTATTAGGGCTTGCCGGCACAAAAGGCGGAGCCTCGTCTGCGAATCCGCTGGCTCCGGGCATACTGCAGAGCTATATGGATGATTTGATTATTTTACATTACAACAATCCCGATTCGCTCGATGTGATTCGCAGCCTCGGTGATGAATTGGCAGCCGTACTGGTTGAACCGGTACAAAGCCGCAGGCCCGATTTGCAGCCGCGGGCATTTTTGAAAGAATTGCGGGCGATCACGCAGCAATCCGGAACAGCTTTGATTATCGATGAAATTATTACAGGATTTCGGATCGGTCTCGGCGGCGCTCAGGAATGGTTCGGTATTCAGGCTGATTTAGTGACCTACGGAAAAATCATCGGCGGCGGACAGCCGTTAGGGATTGTTGCCGGAAAAGCTGAATTCATGAATGCGATCGACGGGGGAACCTGGCAGTATGGGGACGATTCCTATCCGCAAGATGAGGCAAAACGCACGTTTGTGGCCGGCACCTTCAATACTCACCCGCTTACCATGAGAATGTCGTTAGCCGTGCTTCGCCATTTACAAACCGAGGGAGAACACCTATATGAACAGCTGAATCAAAAAACAGCCTCCCTGGTTGATCGGCTAAATCGCTTCTTTGAACAATCGCAAGTGCCTATCCGCATGGTTCAATTCGGTTCTTTATTCCGGTTTGTCTCATCGCTTGATAACGACTTGTTCTTTTACCATCTCAATTATAAAGGGATCTATGTGTGGGAAGGACGCAACTGCTTCCTATCCACGGCGCATACCGCGGATGATATTGAACATATCATTCAAGCTGTTAAAGACACGGTGAAGGATCTTCGCCGAGGCGGATTTATTCCGGAAGGCCCGGATTCTCCTGATGACGGCGGCCATAACAAATCCGGGGCGTACGAGCTTTCAGATGAACAAAAACAATTGGTCATGGCATCCCATTATGGAAATGAAGCTTCTGCAGCTTTAAACCAGTCCATTATGCTGAAAGTAAAAGGCGAACTGCAGCATACACCATTAAAACAAGCCGTCCGGCATATCGTCGACCGTCATGAAGCTTTACGTACGGTGATTCATCCCGATGACGAGGTACAGCAAGTGCAGGAACGGATGACTATAGAAATACCTGTCATTGATTTTACCGGTCGCCCGGAAGAGCAGCGGGAAACAGAAATTCAGAAATGGCTGACTGAAGATGCCAAGCGGCCGTTTCACTTCTATGAACAAAAGCCCTTGTTTAGAATCCATGTGCTTACATCGGCCCACAATGAACACCTGATTGTGCTCACGTTCCATCATATCATTGCTGATGGATGGTCGATCGCCGTTTTTGTTCAAGAGCTGGAGAGCAGCTACGCGGCAATCGTACAAGGAAAACCGTTTCCGCTAAAAGAGCCCGCTGCTTCATTTCGTCAATATTTAGACTGGCAGCAGGCGCAAATTGACAGCGGCCATTATGAAGAAGGAGTCCGGTATTGGCGGCATCATTTTTCTGAACCGATACAGCAGGCAGTCCTGCCGGGCGCCGCTTCTGCCCGCCATCAGAACGGATACGAGGGAGACCGGTGTACCGTCCGGCTTGGGCGGCCTTTAAGCGAGGCCTTAAAGTCTTTGAGCATTCGGATGAAAAATAGCGTATTTGTAACGATGCTTGGTGCATTTCACCTTTTTCTGCACCAGCTTACCAAACAGACGGGCCTTGTAATCGGGATGCCGACAGCCGGTCAATCCCATATGAAACAGCATGATCTGATTGGAAATTGCGTCAATATGATTCCGGTAAAAAACACGGCTACTTCAGAAAGCACTTTATCCGGTTATCTTGATAGTATGAAAGAAAGCGTAAATCACGCCATGCGGCATCAAGCTGTTCCGATGACACTAGTAGCCAGACAGCTTCCGCACGATCAAGTGCCGGATATGCGTATTATCTTTAATTTGGACAGGCCTTTTCGAAAGCTGTATTTCGGAAAGGCTGAGGCGGAGCCCATTGCATACCCGGTGAAATGCATGCTTTACGATTTATTTCTTAACATAACAGACGCAAGCCAAGAATATGTTCTTGATTTCGACTTTAATACGAACGTTATCAGTCCGGAAGTCATGAAAAAGTGGGGAGCGGGCTTTACGACATTGCTGCAAAAGATGGTTGAAGGGGATTCAGTCTCTCTTAACGCCCTGGTCATGTTTTCCGATGAAGAACAGCATGATTTACAAGAACTGTACGCCGAACACCAAAAGCGGGTCTCCTCAATCGTAAGCAATACGGAAAACCTTGCTGATGCCTACGAGGCGCCGGCAAATGAAACGGAGCGGCAGCTGGCGCAGATTTGGGAGGGGCTTTTCGGCCTTGAGCGGATTGGCAGATCAGATCGCTTCCTGGATCTGGGGGGGAACTCGCTCCAAGCGACGCTTATGCTTTCCAAAGTTCAGAAGACATTTGATCAAAAGGTTTCTATCGGACAATTTTTCAATCACCAGACTGTTAAGGAATTAGCACGTTTCATTCAGAACGAAACGAAAGTCATGCACCTCCCGATCAAGGCTGCTGAGAAAAAAGCGTATTACCCGACATCGCCGGCGCAGCAAAGAGTCTATTTCCTCCACCAAATGGAGCCCGATCAGCTGGCTCAAAATATGTTCGGTCAAATATCAATAACAGGGAAGTACGATGAGCAGGCTCTGATTTCTTCCCTTCAACAAGTCATAGAGCGGCATGAAGCGTTTCGCACATATTTTGACATTATAGATGGTGAAATCGTCCAAAAACTTGATAACGAAGTTGATTTTAACGTTCATGTCCGGACGATGAGCCGGGACGAATTTGACGCCTATTCAGACCGATTTGTAAAACCGTTCCGCTTGGAAGAAGCTCCTTTGGTTCGTGCGGAGCTGATCAAGATTGAAAACGAGCAGGCCGAACTGCTCATCGATATGCACCATATCATTTCGGACGGTTATTCCGTCAACATCCTTACAAATGAATTGCTGGCTTTATATCATCAAAAACCGCTACCGGATATTGAATTTGAATATAAAGATTTCGCCGAATGGCAAAACCAATGGCTGAATGAGGATGCCATGAAGCGGCAGGAGACATATTGGCTGGAACAATTTCAAGACGAAATCCCGGTCCTTCAATTGCCGACAGACGGCTCAAAAGCGGCGGAGCAGTCTTCTGAGGGACAGCGCGTGACGTGCTCTTTACAGCCGGATGTCATCCGTTCGCTGCAAGATCTGGCGCAAACAGCGGGAACGACTCTCTATACGGTGATGCTGGCCGCCTACAAAGTGCTGCTTCATAAATATACGGGCCAAGAAGATATTGTCGTAGGCACGCCTGCTTCAGGAAGAAATCATCCGGATATTGAAAAGATCATCGGTATTTTCATACAAACCCTCGGAATCCGAACGAAGCCGCACGCCAATCGAAAGTTCTCGGATTACCTGGAAGAAGTAAAGCAACAGACGCTTGACGCTTTCGAAAACCAAGACTATCCATTCGACAAGCTTGTGGAGAAATTAAATGTGCAGCGGGAAACAACGCGAAAATCGCTGTTTAACACGATGTTTGTGTTTCAAAATATTGAGTTTCATGAAATCCGGCACGATGAATGTACGTTTAAGGTGAAAGAGCGAAATCCCGGAGTCTCTTTATATGATTTGATGCTGACGGTCGAAGATGCCGGACAACAGATCGAGATGCATTTTGATTTTAAACCGGGACAGTTTGAAAAAGACACCATTGAACAGATCACCAGACACTATATCAGCATATTAAACAGCCTTGTGGAGCAGCCGGAGATGACGCTGTCTTCCGTTCCTATGCTGTCTGAAACCGAACGGCATCAATTGCTGACCGAGTGTAATGACACAAAGACGCCGTATCCGCATAACGAAACAGTAACCGGATGGTTTGAAATGCAGGCGGCACAGCGGCCCGATCATCCAGCCGTTATTTTTGGCAATGAGCAGTATACGTACAGACAGCTCAATGAACGGGCGAACCAATTGGCGCGGACGTTACGGACAAAAGGCGTACAAGCGGATCAATTCGTTGCCATCCTTTCTCCGCATTGCCTTGAGCTGATTGTTGGAATTTTGGCAGTTCTGAAATCCGGCGGCGCATACGTGCCTATTGACCCTGAATATCCGGAAGATCGGATCCATTATATGCTGAGCGATTCAAGGGCGGAGGTTGTGTTGACACTGCAGAGCCTGCAAGATCAATTACCGTATGATGGTGACGTTGTGCTTTTGGATGAGGAAAGTTCATATCATGAGGACCGCTCGAATCTTGAATTGGACAGCAATGCGCATGATTTGGCCTACATGATCTATACGTCGGGTTCTACGGGAAATCCGAAAGGTGTACTCATTGAGCACCAAGGGCTGGCTAATTATATTTGGTGGGCGAAAGAGGTTTATGTAAAAGGTGAGAAAACCAACTTCCCATTATACTCTTCCATCTCTTTCGACCTGACGGTGACTTCGATATTTACACCGCTGATTACGGGTAATACCATCATCGTCTTCGATGGAGAGGACAAAAGCGCCGTGCTTTCTGAAATTATAAGGGACACAAGAATAGACATGATCAAATTGACACCGGCACATTTGCACGTCATCAAGGAGATGAATATAGCAGGCGGCACCGCCATACGGAAAATGATTGTGGGCGGAGAAAATTTAAGCACCCGTCTGGCCAAAAGTGTCAGCGAGCAGTTTAAAGGACGGCTGGACATTTTCAATGAATACGGACCGACGGAAGCTGTCGTCGGATGTATGATTTATCACTTCGACGCAAAACGGGACAAGCGGGAATTTGTACCGATCGGCACTCCGGCTGCCAATACGGATATTTATGTGGCCGATGCAAGCAGAAATCTGGTTCCGATCGGGGTAATCGGCGAAATATATATCAGCGGACCGGGTGTGGCCAGAGGGTATTGGAACCGCCCGGATTTAACGGCAGAGAAATTTGTTGAAAACCCGTATGTCCCGGGAGCGAAGATGTACAAAACAGGGGATTTGGCTAAACGATTGAAGGATGGAAATCTTGTATATATTGGGCGCGTTGATGAACAAGTCAAAATCAGGGGCCACCGAATCGAGCTTGGTGAAATCGAAGCGGCGATGCATAACGCGGAAGCGGTGCAAAAAGCCGCGGTTACAGTGAAAGAAGAAGAAGACGGCTTAAACCAATTATGCGCGTATTACGTAAGCGACAAGCCTATAGCGGCTGCGCAGCTTAGGGAACAACTGTCATCCGAACTTCCGGACTACATGGTTCCGGCCTATTTTGTCCGTCTGGACGATATGCCGTTAACGTCTAACGGGAAAATAAACCGTAAGGCACTGCCCGCGCCAGAAGCGAGTCTGCAGCAGACAGCTGAATATGTTCCGCCGGGCAATGAGACGGAGTCCAAACTCGCAGATTTATGGCAGGAAGTGCTCGGAATAAGCCGTGCGGGGATTAAACATCATTTCTTTGATCTCGGAGGGAACTCCATTCGCGCAGCGGCCTTAGCCGCCAGAATTCAAAAAGAGCTGGATGTGAATCTGTCTCTAAAAGATATATTCAAGTTTCCTACCATTGAACAATTGGCTGAAAAAACGTTACACATGGACAAAAATCAATATATACCGATCCCGGCCGCAAAAGAAATGTCCTATTATCCCGTTTCTTCAGCTCAGAGACGGATGTATTTGTTAAGTCACGCAGAAGGCGGCGAGCTGACTTACAATATGACGGGTGCCATGAGCGTGGAAGGAGGAGTTGATCCCGACCGGTTAAACGACGCTTTCCAAAAATTAATCGAGCGTCATGAAGCGTTGCGGACCAGCTTTGAATTATATGAAGGTGAGCCGGCACAGCGAATTCATCAGAGCGTCGAATTTACAATAGAACAAATTCAAGCAAGCGAAGAAGAAGCGGAAGACCGTGTGCTTGAATTCATCCAAGCGTTTGATTTAGCCAAACCGCCTCTGATGCGAGCGGGATTAATTGAAATTGAACCTTTGCGGCATGTGCTTGTGGTTGATATGCATCATATCATTTCTGACGGCGTGTCCGTCAATATTATGATGAACGATCTGAGCCGGCTCTACGCAGGGAACCAACCGGACCCGCTTTCAGTTCAATATAAAGATTATGCGGTTTGGCAGCAATCGGACATTCAGAGACGGAACATCAAGAGCCAGGAAGCGTATTGGCTGGATCAGTTTCACGATGACATTCCCGTACTGGATATGCCTGCGGATTATGAGAGACCTGCCATACGCGATTACGAAGGCGAATCATTTGAATTTCTTATACCGGAACACTTGAAACAGCGTTTAAGACAAATGGAAGAAGAAACAGGCGCAACACTGTATATGATTTTATTGGCAGCCTATACGATTCTTTTATCTAAATACAGCGGACAAGAAGATATTATCGTAGGAACGCCGTCTGCCGGGCGGACTCATTTGGATGTGGAGTCCGTTGTGGGAATGTTCGTCAATACGTTAGTCATTCGCAATCACCCAGCGGGCCGTAAAACATTTGATGCCTACTTAAACGAAGTAAAGGAAAACATGCTGAACGCCTATAAAAATCAAGACTATCCTTTGGAAGAATTGATACAGCATTTACATCTTCCGAAGGATTCAAGCCGCAACCCTTTATTCGATACGATGTTTGTGCTGCAAAATCTCGACCAGGCTGAATTGACATTTGATTCCCTGCAGCTCAAGCCATATCCATTTCATCATCCGGTTGCCAAGTTCGATTTGACCTTGTCGATTCAAACGGATCACGACAACTATCACGGGATGTTTGAATATTCGAAAAAATTGTTTAAGAAAAGCAGAATCGAGATTCTATCAAACGACTATTTACACATCCTATCAGCGATTCTGGAACAGCCGGACATTCTGATCGATCAAATCGGATTGAGCGGAAGTATTGAGGAAGAAGAGAACGCGCTTGATTCTATTCAATTGAACTTTTAGGGAAAAGCATTATTTCTTTAAATTATATAAAATGAGGTGCTCCAATGTCGGTATTTAAAAACCAAGAAACGTACTGGGACAACCTGTTTGATGAAGAAGACGGACTAAGCGCATTCCCTTACTTTAAAGCAGCGGATAAAGCGTCATTGGCCCGTACCGGCTACCAGGAAAAATACATCTGCCGTTCCTTATCTCCGGAAGTATCTCAAAGAATCATGACAATGGCGAATCATTCCGATATGGCGGCCTATCTGATTTTATTGGCAGGTATTGAATGCTTGCTGTATAAATATACCGATCGAACGAGCCTGATTCTCAGCATTCCAACGGTATCGAAGCAAAAAAGCAATCAGTCAGCTGTTAACTCCGTTGTTCTTTTGAAAAATACGCTTTCAAACGAGAGTACATTTAAAACCGTGTTTGAACAGCTGAAAGAAGCCGTTAATGATTCACTGAAAAATCAAAACCTGCCGTTTAGAAAAATGGTTCAGCATCTAAACGTGCAATACAATGATGAGCGTCTGCCGCTGATTCATACCGTCGTTTCGCTTAACGAAATTCATTCTTTGCAATTTAAAGAAGACATTGCATCCGATACGCTGTTTCACTTTGATTTGGAAAACAACGGAGTTCATTTAAAGCTTTTTTATAACGGCAATCTGTACGATGAGCGCTATATGGATCAAATGACAGCCCATTTGGATCAGCTGCTGTCTGTGATCCTGTTTCAGCCTGAAGCGGAGATCCATACGGCAGAAATGATACCCGAAGCGGAAAAGCAGAAACTATTGTTTGATTTTAACGATACCGGCAGAGATTACTCCGGGAGCAGAACCGTCTATCAATTATTTGAAGAACAGGCAGAAAGAACGCCTGAGCACGTGGCGGTCAAGTTTAAAAACGCCCATTTGACGTACAGGGAATTGAACGAAAAGGCGAACCGTTTGGCAAGAACATTGCGTAATTGCGGGGTTCAAGCCGATACATTGGTCGCCATTTTGGCTGATCGTTCGTTAGAGATGATCGTGTCAATCATAGCCGTTTGGAAGGCGGGGGGCGCTTATGTGCCCCTGAACCCTGAATATCCAAACGAGCGGCTTCAATATTTGCTTCATGATGCGAATGCAGACGTTCTCCTTGTTCAGCATCATTTAAAAAACAGTCTCACCTTTGACGGACCGGTGATTGATTTAAATGACAAAACATCATACCATGCGGATGGCTCATTGTTATCACCGATAGCGGAACACAGCCATTTAGCCTATGTTATATACACCTCGGGCACAACAGGAAAGCCGAAAGGAGTCATGGTTGAACACGGCGGCATTGTGAATTCGCTCCAGTGGAAGAAGGCGTTTTTCAAGCATTCTTCAGCGGATCGCGTGCTTGTCTTGTACCCGTATGTTTTTGATGCGTTCATTTTAAATTTCTTCGGCCCGCTTATCTCGGGTGCGACTTTGCACCTTTTGCCGAATGAAGAAAATAAAGACCTTTTCGCCATTCAAAATGCCATAAAACAAGAGAGAATCACCCATTTCTCAACTTCTCCCCGTCTTCTGAAAACGATGATCGAACAGATGAACGCGGACGACTTCATTCATGTTCAGCATGTTGTTGTAGGCGGAGAGCAGCTGGAAACAGATACAGTTGAGAAGCTGTATTCTCTGCAGCCTCACATTCGGATCAATAATGAATACGGACCGACAGAAAACAGCGTGGTATCGACCTTTCACCCTGTTCAGTCTGCTGATGAACAGATCACAATCGGCAAACCGGTGGCCAACCATCAAGCTTATATTTTAGGAGCGCACCAGCAAATCCAGCCGATCGGCGTACCGGGAGAGCTGTATGTCGGAGGAGCGGGAGTGGCCCGCGGCTACCTCAATCGGCCTGAGCTGACGGAGGAAAAATTTGTTCAGCATTTGCATCTCTCCGGTCAAAAGATGTATAAAACGGGGGATCTCGCCAGATGGCTGCCAGATGGAAGAATCGAATATGCAGGGCGGCTCGATCACCAAGTGAAAATCCGCGGCTACCGAATCGAGATCGGCGAGGTAGAGGCGGCCATGTTCAATCTGGAAAACGTTCGTGAAGCTGCAGTCATTGCGCGGGAAGGCGCAGACGGAGCCAAGCAATTGTATGCCTATTATGTCGGCGAGCCTTCTGTGGCTGCGCAGTTCAGAGCCGAATTATCCCGTAAACTGCCGGATTATATGATTCCCTCCTACTTTATCCATTTGGAACGCATACCGCTCACTTCCAATGGAAAAATTGATTTGAAAGCTTTGCCTGCTGATGAAGAAAATACGCGGACAGATAACGAATACATAGCCCCGCGGAACACAACAGAAGAACTGCTGACGTCCATCTGGCAAGAAGTATTAGGGGCAGAACGTATCGGAATTATGGATAATTTCTTTGATTATGGCGGAGATTCGATTAAATCAATTCAGGTGTCATCCAGATTGTATCAAGCCGGATACAAGGTTGATATGAAACATCTGTTTAAATATCCCGCGATTGCAGAACTAAGTCAATTTGTCGTGCCGATCGGCAGGATGGCTGATCAAGAGGAAGTGACCGGCGGCACAAACCTGACCCCGATACAGCATTGGTTTTTTGAACAAAAAATGCCGCAAGCTCACCATTACAATCAGGCCGTCATGTTATATTCGGCGGAAGGCTTGAAAGAGGCTCCGCTTCGCCGGACGATGGAACTGATCGCATCACATCACGATGCCTTGAGGATGATTTTTGAAAAAACACCGAACGGGTACGCTCCGCGAATTACAGGAACGGATGAAAGTGAATTATATCATCTGGAAGTGATGAATTATAAAGGCGAAACCGATCCGGCTCAGGCAATTTCCGATAAAGCGAATGAGATTCAAAGCAGCATGATATTAGACAAAGGGCCTTTGATGAAGCTTGGTTTGTTCCAATGCACCGACGGAGATCATTTGCTGATTGCAATTCATCACTTGGTGATTGACGGAGTATCGTGGCGCATTTTACTCGAAGATTTTGCAAGCGGTTATGAGCAGGCAGAGCGCGGACAAACGATCCGCCTCCCGCAAAAAACAGATTCGTTTCCATACTGGGCCGATCAATTGTCCAAATATGCGAAAGAAACCGACATGGAAGAGGAGATTGCTTATTGGGCCGAGCTTTCAAACACGGAGCCGCAGCCATTGCCTAAAGACAAAATAAGCGAAGGCTCATTATTAAGAGACAGCGAAGAAGTGACGATTCAATGGACAAAAGAGGAAACGGAGCAATTGTTAAAACAAGCGAACCGCGCCTACAACACGGATATCAATGATCTGCTGCTGACTTCGTTAGGTCTCGCCGTTCACAGGTGGACTGGCATGGAAGACATTGTCGTAAATTTGGAAGGCCACGGGAGAGAACCGATTATTCCGGATGCGGATATCTCCCGCACGATCGGATGGTTTACAAGCCAGTACCCTGTCGTCCTGAGAATGGAAGCCGGAAAAGACTTGTCATGGCGGATTAAGACCGTGAAAGAAGGGCTGCGCCGTATCCCGGATAAAGGCATGAATTACAGCATCATCAAATATATATCCGGACATCCCGAAGCCGACAGCCTGCAGCTGAATCCGGAAATATCGTTTAATTATTTGGGTCAGTTTGATCAAAACCTGAATCATCAGGCTTTGCGCATATCGCCTTTTTCCACAGGGTTATCGATGAACGAAAACCAAGAGAGAACAGCCGTGCTTGATTTAAACGGCATGATTTCTGAAGGGACATTATCACTGACACTGAGCTATAGCAGCAAACAATACGAAAGATCGACTATGACGCAATTTGCCAAAGGTTTAAAAGAAAGTCTGCAAGAAGTCATTGCGCATTGCGTAAGCCGGCAGCAGACTTCCCTCACACCAAGTGACATCCTGTTAAAAGATATCTCAATCGACGAACTGGAACAGCTTTTGAAGCAGACACTTGAATTAGGCGAGGCGGAAAATATTTATCCATTAACACCGATGCAGAAGGGCATGCTGTTTCACAGCTTATTTGATCCGAATTCAGGTGCTTATTTTCAGCAAACGATGTTTGATCTGCACGGAGATCTGGAGATTGATTCATTTTCAAAAAGCTTGGATGTCTTATCGCAAAAATATGATATACTCCGGACGAATTTTTACAGAGGCTGGAAAGACCAGCCGCTGCAAATCATATTCAAAACGAAAAAGATCGGTTTTGAATTCATTGACTTACGCGAGATGAAGGAATCACAAAAAGAAGCGATGATTCAGCAGTATGCCAGAGAAGATAAGATGCGGGGGTTCGACTTAGAAAAAGGCGCGTTAATGCGGTTATTCATTCTCCGTACGGATGAAAAGACATACCGTTTTATCTGGAGCTTCCACCATATTTTGATGGACGGCTGGTGCCTGCCGCTGATTACAAAAGAAATATTCGAGAATTACTTTGCCTTGCTTCAGCAAAAGCAGCCTGAACAATCATCAATTACTCCGTACAGTCAATATATTGAATGGCTCGGCCGGCAAGATGCGAAAGAGGCCACGGCTTATTGGGATCAGTACTTGGAGGGATATGAGGAGCAAACCGGCCTTCCTAAGGATCACCATGCAGCGGAAGACGGACGATACGTTCCTGAAAAAGTGACGTGTGACATAAGCTCCGATCTCACTTCGAAAATGAAGCGGACGGCAGGCAAGCATCATGTCACGCTGAACACGCTGCTGCAGACGGCATGGGCGGTTTTGCTGCAGAAATATAACCGAAGCAAGGACGTTGTGTTTGGGAGTGTCGTATCCGGAAGACCGGCTGGAATTCCAAACGTGGAAACGATGATCGGCTTATTCATTAACACCATTCCCGTCCGGTTCCGGTGTGAAGCGGGGACAACGTTTGCCGGGCTTATGAAAGAGGCGCAGGATAGGGCTGTAGCGTCTCAACAATTTGAGACGCACCCGTTGTACGATATTCAAGCGCGTACAACGCAAAAGCAAGATTTAATTACACATTTAATGATCTTCGAAAATTATCCGGTTGATCAGTATATGGAGAGCATAGGCCGGCAAAACGGATCATCCATCACCATTTCCAACGTACAAATGGAAGAGCAGACCAACTATGATTTTAATTTGACCGTCATACCGGGCGACGAGATGAACATCTCTTTTGAATTCAATGCCAATGTGTATGAGCGGGCAAGCATAGAGCGGATTCGGGAACATTTCATGCAAATCCTGCATCAAGTCGTGACAGATGCAGATATCCGGGTGGATCAAGTAGATTTGTTGACGGAAGGCGAAAAAAGAACCCTTCTGCAGACGCTTAACGACACGGATACACCGTTTCCGCAGACGCCGGTTTATCAATTATTTGAAGAGCAATCGCAGCGTACGCCCGATCAAGCGGCCGTCATTGATAAGGACAGGCAGCTCACGTACGGAGAGCTCAATAAGCGGGCAAACCGGCTGGCGCGAACGTTAAGAGCGAAGGGCGTGCAGGCGGATCATCCTGTGGCCATCATCAGCAGAAACAGCATTGAATCGGTGGTCGGGATCCTTGCTGTTTTAAAATCAGGCGGCGCCTATGTCCCGATAGATCCGGAATATCCGCAAGACCGCATCGGGTATATGCTGAATGACTCCCAAGCCGGAATCGTTTTGACGCAGCGAGATGTCAAGGAACAGCTTTCCTATGAAGGCGTCACGATTTTACTGGATGATGAAGAGTCGTATCACCAAGATGACTCTGACCTTGCACCGATAAGTGATGCAAGCCATTTGGCGTATGTCATTTATACGTCAGGCTCCACAGGGCGGCCAAAAGGCGTATTAATTGAGCACAGCGGCTTGACTAATTATATTTGGTGGGCGAAAGAAGTTTATGTAAAAGGCGAGAAAGCCAACTTCCCGTTGTACTCGTCCATCTCTTTTGATCTGACGGTGACTTCTATTTTCACCCCGCTTGTCACAGGCAATACGATCATCGTCTATGACGGAGAGGATAAAACAGCTCTGCTTGAATCGATTGTGCGGGACCCGAGGGTGGATATCATTAAATTAACCCCGGCCCATTTGCAGGTTTTGAAAGAAATGAACATTGCCGATCAAACGGCTGTCCGAAGAATGATTGTGGGCGGGGAAAACTTAAGCACCCGGTTAGCCCGCAGCATTCATGAACAGTTCGAAGGCCGGATTGAAATATGCAATGAGTACGGACCGACGGAAACCGTTGTCGGCTGCATGATTTACCGTTACGATGCCGCAAAGGACAGACGGGAATCGGTACCGATCGGAACCGCTGCGGCTAACACGAGCATTTACGTTCTTGATGAAAATATGAAACCCGCGCCGATCGGTGTCCCGGGAGAAATCTATATCAGCGGCGCCGGTGTAGCAAGAGGATATTTGAACCGTCCGGAATTGACGGCAGAGAAATTCGTCGATGACCCGTTTGAACCCGGAGCCAAGATGTATAAGACCGGAGATTTGGCGAAGTGGCTGGCTGACGGAAACATTGAATATGCGGGCAGAATAGATGAACAAGTGAAAATCAGAGGCTATCGTATCGAATTAGGCGAAATTGAGGCAGCGCTGCTTCAAGAAGAAGCGGTCAAGGAAGCTGTCGTTACAGCCAGAGAGGACGTCCACGGGTTTAAACAATTGTGTGCATATTACGTAAGCGGCGGGCAAACAACCGCAGCCCGGCTCCGCAAACAATTGTCTCACAGCCTGGCGGGTTATATGGTTCCGGCTTATCTTATCGAGCTTGATGAAATGCCTTTAACGTCTAACGGAAAAATAAACAGAAAAGGACTGCCGGCTCCGGATTTCGAGCTACAGGACAGAGCAGAGTATAAAGCTCCCCGAACAAAAGCGGAAGAAATATTAGTTTCTGCCTGGGAATCGGTATTAGGCGCTGAAAACGTCAGTATTCTTGATAATTTCTTTGACCTTGGCGGAGATTCCATTAAGTCAATCCAAGTGTCATCCAGATTAAAACAGAGCGGATACAAAATGGAAATCAAAGACTTGTTTCAATATGCTACGATTGCCGAATTGAGTCCGCATATCAAGCAGAATCTGCGTACAGCCGATCAAGGTGAGGTCAAAGGAAAAGTCAGCCTGACTCCTATACAGCATTGGTTTTTTGAACAAACAACAATAGATCCGCATTATTATAATCAAGCCGTCATGCTGCATGCGCCGGAAGGTTTTCAGGAAACTCCGCTGCGTCAAACCCTGCAAAAGCTTGCAGAACATCACGATGCGCTCCGGATGACGTTCCAGACTGCGGAAAATGGATACGAGGCACAGAATGCAGAGATCGCCCAAAGCGGACTGTACAACCTTGAAGTCCTGAATCTGAAAGCAGAATCCGACCCGGGGCAGACCATTGAAGCCAAGGCTGATGAGATACAAAGCAGTATGCATTTAAGTGATGGCCCGTTAATGAAAGCCGGATTGTTTCAATGCGCAGACGGGGATCATTTGCTCATCGCCATCCATCATTTGATTGTAGACGGGGTGTCATGGCGCATTTTACTGGAGGATCTCGTGACCGGCTACAGGCAAGCCGAGAACGGGCAAGTGATTCAACTGCCGCAAAAAACAGACTCTTTCCAATTATGGGCTAAGAGACTTTCAGAATATGCGCAAAGTGAAACGATAAAACAAGAACAGGAATATTGGACAAAGATCGAACAAACCGAAGTAAAACCGCTGCCTACAGATTTTCAGGAAACCCATACAACTGCAAAAGACAGTGAAACAGCAACTGTGGAATGGACGAAAGAGGAAACGGAGCTCTTATTAAAACAAGCGAATCGCGCTTATCACACGGAAATAAACGATTTGCTTTTAACTTCTCTTGGTCTTTCAATATCCCATTGGTCGGGGCTTGACCGGATTCCGATTCATTTAGAGGGACACGGAAGAGAACAGATCATTCAAGATATGGATATCTCCCGCACGGTCGGCTGGTTTACTAGTCTGTATCCGGTTGTGCTGCACGCGCAGCCAGGCAAAGAAATCTCTGATTATATTAAAACGACCAAAGAAGAACTGCGCCAAATTCCGCATAAAGGGATCGGATATGGCATAGCAAGATACTTAAGCGGCGGACTGCCATCGAAACTCAATCCTGAGATCAGCTTTAACTACTTGGGACAGTTTGACCAAGATTTACAGCAGCATGGGGTTCAATTATCTTCTTACTCTTGCGGTTCAGACTCAAGCGGAAATCAAGAAAGACCGTATGTATTGAATATAAACGGAATGATCACCGAGGGCCGGCTGAAGTTTACGATCAGCTACAGCAGTAAACAGTACGCAAAAGAAACGATCATGCGGTTGTCGGAAACGATTCAAAGCCGCCTGCGGACAATCATTACGCATTGCGTTCATAAAGAACAATCGGAACTGACGCCAAGCGATATTTTGTTAAAAGGCATGTCCATTGACGAATTGGATCAGCTTCTCATTCAACTTCCGCATACAGGTGAGATTGAAAACGTGTATCCGCTCACTCCAATGCAGAAAGGAATGCTCTTCCACAGCTTGCTGGACGAGGCCTCACATTCTTATTTTGAACAAGCATCGTTCGATTTGCAGGGAGAGTTAAAGATTGATTGGTTTAAACAAAGCTTGGAGCGATTGTTTGAAAGATACGCCGTGCTCAGAACCCGTTTTTACAGCGGCTGGAACGATATTCCTTTGCAAATTGTCTATAAAACACAAAAACCGCAAATTCATTTTACAGATTTGCGCGACATAGAGGAGCACCGTCGTGAGAATGCAATCGCAGCCTATCAAAGAGAAGACAAGGCAAAAGGATTTGACCTGACTCGCGATCCGCTGATGCGCATAGCGATTTTCCGTACGGAAGACCGCAACTATCATTTGATTTGGAGCTTCCATCATATTGTGATGGACGGCTGGTGCCTGTCTCTTATCACGAAGGAAGTGTTTGATCATTATAGCGCCTTACAAGAAGGAAGGGGAACAGAAACGTCAGCTGCAGCTCCTTACAGCGACTATATCGAGTGGCTTGACCGCCAAGATCAGGAAGCGGCCAAACGGTACTGGAGCGGGTATCTTGAAGGATATAAAGGTGAAACCACGCTTCTTCATAAAATAGCGCAGCATGAACAAAAAGAATACGCTTATGCCAATGTGATCTGCCGATTTGATCACGAACAGACAAAACAATTACAGCAGATCGCAAATCAGCATCAGGTTACGTTAAATACTTTGATCCAAACGTTGTGGGGAATTTTATTACAGAAATACAGCGGGTCCGCAGACGTTGTCTTCGGCAGTGTCGTGTCAGGAAGGCCGGCGGAAATTCCTGATGTGGAACAGATGATCGGCCTGTTCATCAATACCATTCCGGTTCGCATCCGCTGCGATGAGGACAGCACTTTTGCCGAAGCGATGCAAATGGTTCAACAAAACGCGCTGGCTTCCCAATCGTATGATACCTATCCTTTATACGAAATTCAGGCCCAAACGGAACAAAAGCAGAACCTTATTGACCATATCATGATTTTTGAAAACTATCCGATCGGGCAGCAGGTCGAAGAGGTAGGCCATGATGCTGCAGATTTAAATATCGTGAATTTCCATATAGAAGAACATACCCATTACGATTTTAATGTAGTTGTCATCCCTGGCGAACAACTTACCATTCATTTTGATTTTAATCAAAATGAATATGGACAATCAGAAGCAGAGCGGATTCGCGGACATTTCGAACAGCTCATTCACCAAATTTTGCAGCAGCCGTCTGTCAAAATAGAAGAAATGGAACTTCTGACGCAGAAAGAAAAAGAACAGCTGCTCACTCCGCTTTCCGGGGAAACAGAGAAACCTGAATACGAAACGATTCATACTATGTTTGAACGCCAAGCAGCACAAACGCCGCAAAAAATCGCAATTCAATACGAAGAGGCGGAGATTTCTTACAAAGACCTGAACGAAACGGCCAATAAACTGGCGCGGATTCTCAGAAAGCGGGGTGTGAAGCATCAAGAGCCGGTAGCTGTAATCGCCGGGCGTTCACCATCATTAGCGGTTGCTGTTCTAGGTATTTTAAAAGCGGGCGGTGCCATTGTTCCGATTGATCCAAGCCATCCTGCCGAACGAATCCGCTATATCATTGAAAACAGCGGCTGCGCTCATGTTGTAACAGAGAAAGACCGGTCAGTCCCTGAGGCAGAAACGCAGCTTGTCACATTCATAGAAGAAGCTCAGACAGAACCGGACGGGAGCAATGTGCAGACGATAAACACGGCGGAGGATCTGCTTTACGTCATTTATACATCAGGAACGACGGGGAAACCAAAGGGTGTGCTGCTAGAACATAGAAATATGGCCAATTTGCTGTATGACCAATTTACAAACTCTGGCATCGATTTCAAAACCAATGTTCTTCAATACGCATCTCCGGCATTTGACGTCTGCTATCAAGAGCTGTTTTCAGCCCTGCTCAGCGGCGGCACACTCCACATCGTGCCTGAATCAATAAAGCGGGACGCGGCTCAGCTGTTTTCGT
The DNA here is from genome assembly GCF_057836745.1 of Bacillus sp. BACIII. Lineage (NCBI taxonomy): Bacteria > Bacillati > Bacillota > Bacilli > Caryophanales > Bacillaceae > Bacillus > Bacillus sp. BACIII. The sequence continues at coordinate 1,095,977 of NZ_CM174437.1, forward strand.
TTATAAATAAACATCAGACTGACGTTGTCTTTTTCCCGACTGCTTTTGTCAAAATGCTTTTTAACGAGGAGAGCTATGCATATTCATTTCCGCGCTGTGTGAAGCATTTGATTACAGCAGGAGAACAATTGACCGTATCCCGTTTATTTCAGCAAGTGCTCCGCACACACGGCTTGCATTTGCACAATCATTACGGTCCGTCAGAAACTCATGTAGTGTCGACGTATACAATTCAACCGGGAGATGATATTCCTGAGTATCCGCCGATCGGCAAACCTATATGCCATAACAATATGTATATCATCAGCAAGAACAAACAGCTTCAGCCCTTGGGCATTGCGGGAGAACTGTATATTTCCGGAGCAAATACCGGGAGAGGCTATGCGAATAACCATGCTTTAACGGAAGAGAAATTTTTGCCTGATCCGTTCAGAAAGGGAGCCGTCATGTACCGCACAGGAGATTTGGCAAGGCTGCGTGAGGACGGGCAAATCGAATACATCGGCCGCATTGATGATCAGGCGAAAATAAGGGGCTACCGGATCGAACCGAAGGAAGTCGAGGTCATATTGGCCAATCACCCGGCGGTGAAAGAAGCAGCCGTCCTTATTCAAAAAAACGCTTTGGGTGAAAATGAATTGTGCGCTTACTGCAGCGTCTCAAAAGCGACTGATCCTTCAGCGTTACGGACAGATCTGGCCAAAGACCTTCCTGACTATATGATTCCCGTAAAATGGGCTTTTGTTGAATCGATTCCGCTCACAGTAAACGGAAAAGTAGACCGCAAAGCCTTGCCAGCGCCAGAAGGAGGCGTGCAAACGGGAGTCGAATACGTGGCTCCCCGTACAGCGGCGGAAGCACAGGTGGCACATATCTGGCAAGAGGTGCTCGGACTTCCGCGTATCGGCGTGAAAGACAACTTCTTCGACATCGGCGGTCACTCGCTGCGGGCAACGACCCTGACAGCCAAGCTGCACAAAGAGATGGGGGTCAGCCTGCCGCTGCGGGAAGTGTTCCGGTCGCCGACAATTGAAGAAATGGCAGAAACGATTACCGGAATGAAACACACAGCATATACATCTATCCCGACCATTGAAGCAAAAGAATACTATGCCGTCTCCTCGGCGCAAAAACGGCTGTACATTTTGAATCAGCTGAAAGGCGGAGAGCTGAGCTACAACATGCCGAGTGTCATGAGAGTCGAAGGAGCTCTGGATCGGGAACTTGTCGAGAATGCGATCGACAAGCTGATTCAGCGCCATGAAACGCTGCGAACCGGCTTTGAACTGATAGACGGAGAACCGGTACAGCGAATTTATGCCGACGTCCAATTTGCAGTGGAATTCACCCAGGCGAAAGAAGAACAGGCGGAAGACCTCGTTCATGAATTTGTGAGGGCATTTGACTTGGAGAAAGCGCCTCTGCTGCGGGTAGGACTGATTGAGCTTGCAAAAGACCGCCATTTGCTGCTGTTTGACATGCATCATATCATTTCAGACGGCGTATCTATCAAGAATTTGATTGAAGAGTTCGTTTCATTATATGAAGGAAAAGAATTGCCGCCATTGCGGATTCAGTATAAAGATTATGCGGCGTGGCAGCTGTCGGATATGCAAAGCGAACGGATGAAGAAACAGGAAGCGTACTGGCTGGATGTGTTCAGCGGAGAGGTTCCGGTGCTGGATATGCCGACCGACTATGGAAGACCGGCTGCGCGGAGCTTTGAAGGAGGACAAATCGAGTTTGTCATCGGACCGGCGTTGACGGAACAGCTGAAAGGCTTGGCGGTAAAGAGTGAAAGCACGCTGTACATGGTGCTGCTGGCTGCTTATACGACCATGCTTGCCAAATACAGCGGGCAAGAAGACATCGTAGTAGGCAGCCCGATTGCCGGAAGGACCCATTCGGATTTGGAAAGTTTAATCGGTATGTTCGTGGGCACGCTGGCGATACGAACGAATCCGCTTGGGGAAAAAACATTCTGGGAGTACGTACAGGAAGTCAAAGAGCATACATTAAAAGCGTACGAAAACCAGGAGTATCCATTCGACGAACTGGTGGACAAGCTGAATGTGTCCCGGGATTTCAGCCGCCATCCGCTGTTTGACACGATGTTCATATGGCAAAACACAGAACGGGGAGAATTAAGCCTCGATGATGTGCGTTTTACCCCTTATCCGGACAACCATGCTATGGCGAAGTTCGACCTGACGTTCCAAGCGGCAGAGAATGAAGACGGAATTACGGGTATGATCAGTTACTCGGCGGCGCTGTACAAGCAGGAAACTGCGGAACGCATGGCCAAGCACTTTATCCAATTGATCGAGGCGATTGCGAATGATCCGCAGGCGCCGCTTTCATCGCTGGAGATGATCACCGCGAAGGAGAAAGAGCAGATTGTGGAGAGATGGGGCCAACCGGCGATAGACTGCCCGAGGTCCAAAACAATTCACCAATTGTTCGAGGAGCAGTCGGAGCGCACGCCGGAACATACAGCCGCAGTTTACGAGAAAAGCCGATTCACATACCGTGAGCTGAATGAGCGCGCCAACCGCCTGGCGCGGATTTTAAGAAGCGAAGGCGTGCAGCCGGACCAGCCTGTGGGTATTCTGGCAGAACGTTCTCTGGAAATGATCGTGGGTATTCTGGCGATCCTGAAAGCCGGGGGCGCGTATGTGCCGATGGATCCGGACAGCCCGCAGGAACGCATCCGCTATATTCTGGAGGATTCAGGAGCACAGGTTCTGCTGGCACAGCCTCATTTACAAGATCGTGTATCGTTTGCCGGAGAGATTTTACTGCTTGATGACGAACAAATGAACAACGGGGATGGCTCGAATCTGGTGACGGCAGCCGGACCGGATCACTTGGCGTATGTGATCTACACATCAGGCACAACCGGCAAGCCAAAAGGCACGCTGATTGAGCATCGCCAGGTACTTCATTTGATGGAGGGGCTCCGCGGACAAGTGTACGGTGCTTATGATTCGGGATTGCGTGTGTCTCTGTTGGCACCGTACTATTTCGACGCATCGGTCAAGCAAATTTTCGCGGCACTGTTAGGGGGACACGCACTGTATATCGTCCCTAAAGCATCGGTATCAGACGGTTATGCCCTGTCAAACTATTATCGCACCCACCGCATTGACGTAACAGACGGAACACCGTCACATTTGCAATTGCTTATCGCTGCAGATGCCCTTCACGGGGTAACGATCCGGCACATGCTTATTGGAGGAGAGGCGCTCCCGCAGGCGGCGGTGGCGCAATTGCTGGAATTGTTCGCTTCGAACGGGTCATCAATGCCGCTCATAACCAATGTATACGGTCCGACGGAAACCTGCGTGGATGCATCGGTCTTTCATATCGTACCGGAGACATTGGCATCTGCTGACGACGGCGGTTACGTGCCGATCGGCAAGCCGCTGGGCAACAACCGTGTGTATATTGTGGATTCCAGTGATCGAATGCTGCCTATAGGTGTAAAGGGTGAGCTGTGCATCGCCGGAGACGGAGTAGGACGAGGGTATCTGAACTTGCCTGAATTAACGGGTGAAAAGTTTGTGGCCGATCCGTTTGTAATCGGAGAGCGGATGTATAAAACAGGCGATCTTGCCCGTTACCTGCCGGATGGAAACATTGAATATGCCGGAAGAAAGGATCATCAGGTCAAGATTCGCGGTTACCGGATCGAACTTGGCGAGGTGGAAGCCGCTCTTCTCAACATCGAGCATGTACAAGAAGCGGTAATCCTGGCCAGAGAAAATGCAGAGGGGCAAAGCGATTTGTATGCCTATTTTACAGGGGAGAAATCACTGCCGATCAATCTGCTTAAAGAAAAACTCTCCGATCAAATACCAGGCTACATGGTTCCTTCATACCTGATGCAACTGGAGCAAATGCCGTTAACCTCCAATGGAAAAGTGAATCGCAGTGCGTTACCGCTGCCTGAAGCAGGCTTGCAGACCGGCATTGACTATGTTGCTCCAAGGACAAAACCGGAAGAGCAGCTGGTTCACATCTGGAAAGAAGTATTGAAGTTAGAACAAGTTGGCGTCAAAGATAACTTTTTCGATCTCGGCGGGCATTCGTTACGGGGGATGACGCTCGTTACCAAGATCCATAAGCAATTCAACAAAAGCATTTCATTGAGAGAAGTGTTTCAATACCCGACGATTGAAGAAATGGCGAGGGTCATTACAGGCGCGGAAACTAGCGGACCGGATGAAATCCCTGTTGCAGAAGCCAAAGATGCTTATCCTGTATCTTCTGTACAAAAGATGGTTTACCTGTCTACACAAATTGAAGGCGGAGAACTAAGTTACAACATGCCTGGGATTTTGTCATTGGAAGGCAGGATCGACATGAACCGTTTACAATCTGCATTCCAAAGTTTGATCCAGCGCCATGAATCGCTCCGAACCGGATTTGAAATGGTCCGCGGAGAGCTGATGCAGGTGATCAAGCCGCAGGCGGATTTCTCTATAGAAAGGTACAAGGCAGCTGATGAAGAGGTCGAGGAGCTGTTCCGCAATTTCGTGCGGCCTTTCGATATCAGTCAGGCTCCATTGCTTCGGGCCGGACTCATCGAATTAGAACAGGACAGACATGTTTTCATGTTTGACATGCATCATATCGTTTCAGACGGCGCTTCTATGAATATTTTTGTTGAAGAACTGATTCAATTGTATGACGGCAAAGAATTAGCCCCGCTCCGGATTCAATACAAAGATTACACTGTATGGCAGCAGCAGGCGGAGCAGAGGGACCGCATCAAAAGGCAGGAGAGCTATTGGCTGAATGTATTTCATGAGGATCTCCCGCCATTTGAGCTGCCGAAAGATTTTGCCAGACCGCGAATTCGAAGCTTTGAAGGCAAGCGATACAATTTCACTCTCGATGAGACAGTGGTCCAGGGTATAAAACAGATGGAAGAATTGACCGGATCGACCGCTTACATGATCTTGCTGTCAGCCTATAACATACTGCTGGCCAAATACAGCGGGCAGGAAGATATCGTCGTCGGTACGCCTATTGCGGGAAGAATACATGAAGATTTACAGCATATTATCGGGATGTTTGTGAATACGCTGGCCATCCGTACGGCCCCGGTTGGAGAAAAGACCTTTATGGACTATGTAACAGAAACGAAAGAAACGATGCTGAAAGCTTATGAAAATCAAGAATATCCTTTTGAAGAATTAGTTGAGAAGCTTGGAGTGAAACGGGACTTAAGCCGTAATCCGTTATTCGATACGATGTTTGTTCTGCAAAATACGGAACAAACGGATATTGAATTGGACTCTCTCGCGGTCAGACCATATGAACAAACGAATACGGCGGCCAAATTTGATTTGCAGCTGACCTTCGTGATGAATCCGTACGAGATTCAAGGAAGCTTTGAATACTGCACGAAGCTGTTTAAACAGAAAACCATCGCTACGCTGAGCAAGGATTACGCCATGATTCTATCGGCGATCATAAAAGACCCATCGATTCCTTTAAAAGAAATTCAATTAAGTGAGAAAGTAAACAAAAATGAACACTTTGCAAGCGAAATCGAATTGAATTTCTAAAAGCGGCCGGTACCGGCTGTCCCCGGCATGATGTTTTTACGGGGACAGCCATCAGCCGGCTAAAACTTACTGGAGGGATATTAATGTCAGAATTTAAGCAACAGGAGTTGTTCTGGAGCAGCATGTTCGATGCGGAAGATCGTCCCAGTGCAATCCCTTCGTTTCAAATGTCGGACTCAACAATAGAGCAAGATGCGCCGAGTGCACCCAACTGTATTCACAGTTCATTGAGCTCAGATGTATCCCTGCGCATCATGAAGATGACGAATAAATCGCCAATGGCCGTTTATATGGTTCTCCTGATCGGAATCGAATGTCTTTTGTACAAATATACGGGGGAAGAGGACGTTATAGTAGGTGTTCCTACCTTTGAAGACGAAGCCGATGAAGACCTTCGTTTAGATCAAGTCATGTTAATCAAACAAAACATAAATGCGGACAGCACATTTAAATCCATATTTAATGAATTCAAGCATACGCTGAACGGAGCCATCTTAAATCAGCACGTTCCTTTCGATAAAATGGCCGGTCCATTAAATCTGAACTACGATTCAAATCATTTGCCAATGATCCATACGATCGTATCACTAGATCAGCTTCACCCCATTCGTTTTATAGAAACGGCTGCTGCTGATACGTTATTTCAGTTTTCCATAGAAAATAATTCGATTCATTTAAAGTTAACTTTTAATGAACAAGCTTATGATCGCCAGTATATGATGCAAGTGATCGAACATGTAAACCGGATTTTTTCGAGCTTGTTATTCCAACCCGACCTTATGATCCGCCAGCTTCATATTTTGTCAGACTCAGAGACAAATAAACTCATCGCCTATAATCAAACGGCTGCCGAGTATCCAAGAGAAAAAACGATTCATCAGTTTTTGGAGGAACAAGCGGAACGTACTCCTGATCAAACAGCTGTTGTATACGAGGATAGCCGGCTGACGTACCGGGAATTGAATGAAAAGGCGAATCAACTCGCTCGGACGCTGCGATCTGAAGGCGTGCAGCCGGATCAGCCTGTTGGGATTATGGCCGAACGCTCCCTGGATATGATTGTAGGGATCTTTGGGATCTTGAAAGCCGGCGGGGCGTATGTACCGATTGACCCGGGCTATCCGGAGGAACGGGTTCGATACATATTGGAGGATTCGGATACGAAGTTGTTACTCGTGCAGAATCATTTGCGAGAGAGAGTACCTTTTACGGGGAAAGTGCTGGATATGAAAGATCCGCAAAACTTTTGTGAAGACGGGTCGAATATAGAGCCTGCTGCTGGTCCGGATCATCTGGCCTATGTTATTTATACATCAGGCTCAACAGGCAAGCCGAAAGGGGTTATGGTTGAGCATCGATCAGTCATCAATCGGCTGGTGTGGATGCAGGAAAAATACCCTCTGGATGAGCGGGATGCGATTATGCAAAAAACTGCGATCACCTTTGATGTATCAGTGTGGGAACTGTTCTGGTGGACGATGTCGGGTTCTAAACTGGTGCTGCTGCCAAGCGGAGGAGAAAAGAATCCCGAACTTATTTTAGATACAATTGCACAAAAAGGTGTCAGCACAATGCATTTTGTACCGGCAATGCTGCATGCCTTCCTGGAATCCATGGATCAGAAGCCAAGCGGGATGTTGAAACAAAAATTAGCGTCATTAAGACATGTGTTTGCAAGCGGCGAAGCTCTGAAGCCTGTACATGTCGCAGGCTTCAAACGCATCATCACCTCGGTGAGCCAGGCTCAAATCATCAACTTGTACGGACCGACTGAGGCAACAATTGATGTATCATACTTTGAATGCCAGGCGGAAGAAACGTATGCGTCGATTCCGATAGGCAAACCGATTTCCAACATTCAATTGTATATATTACACGCCGATTTGGAACATATGCAGCCGACCGGTGTGGCGGGAGAACTGTGCATAGCTGGCGTTGGGCTTGCAAGGGGCTACTTGAATCGTCCCGAACTGACGGCAGAGAAGTTTGTAAACCACCCGTTTGCGGGAGGAGAACGGATATACCGGACGGGAGACTTGGCAAGGTGGCTGCCGGACGGCAATATCGAGTATTTGGGCCGGATTGATCACCAGGTGAAAATCCGCGGTTACCGCATTGAAATCGGCGAAGTTGAGGGCGCTTTTTTTCAGCTGCCGGCGATCAAAGAAGCCATCGTTATCGCCCGGGAAATCGATGGGGAAACATCCTTATGCGCCTATTATACCGCACAACATGCTTTAACTGCAGGCGAGCTCCGTGAAGAGCTGTCCCGGCAGCTTCCATCCTATATGATACCTGCTTATTTCGTTCAGCTGGAAGAGATGCCGCTTACTTTCAACGGTAAAATAGACCGAAAAGCCCTTCCTTCTCCAAGAGAGAATCTTACAGGTATGAACTATGAACCTCCGCGCACAGAACTGGAAAAAATACTGGCCGCGGTATGGGAGTCGGTCTTAGGCTTAGAACGGGTCGGAATCTCAGATCATTTCTTCGAATTGGGGGGCGATTCCATTAAGTCGATTCAAGTGTCCTCAAGATTATACCAAGCCGGATATACGTTTGAAATCAAACACTTGTTTAAATATCCAACGATCTCCGAGCTTGTTCCATACGTAGAGCCGGTCACCCGAATCGCAGAACAAGGAGAAATCAAAGGACGGTCGCTGCTGACACCGATTCAGCATTGGTTTTTTGCCCAGAAATACCCGGAATTACACCATTATAATCAAGCCGTTATGCTTTATTGGAAAGAGGGACTGGATGAATCGAAGCTTCGGGACGTCATGAAGAAGATCACAGAGCATCACGATGCTTTGCGCATGGTCTATGTTCCGGAAGAAGATGGATACGAAGCCCGAAATCGGGGGATCGATGAAGGTGATCTGTTCAGCCTTGAAGTGATCTCATTACGCGAAGAAAAAAATGTGTCCCAGACGATAGAAACCATCTCCAATGAGATTCAGCAATCCATTCATTTAGCTGAAGGACCGCTCATGAAACTGGGATTGTTTCAGTGTCAAGAGGGAGATCATTTGCTGATTGCGGTTCATCATCTGGTCATCGACGGCGTATCGTGGAGGATTTTACTTGAGGATATAGCGGCAGCTTATGAGCAGCTTCAAAACGGCGAAGCGATCCGGCTTCCGAAGAAAACGGACTCTTACCTGTTATGGGCTGAACAGTTGAATCGTTATGCAGAAAGTCAGGAATTCGAAGCGGAAAATCAATACTGGTTCAGGCAGAAACATAATCCGCAGCATACATTGCCAAAGGACAATGAACGGGAGACCGGTCTGGCCAAAGACCGGGAAACGGTCATCGTTCAATGGACCGTTGAGGAAACCGAACGGTTATTAAAAAACGCTCACCGGGCTTATTCGACCGAAATGAACGATTTATTACTGACCGGTCTGGGAATTGCTATTCATCGTTGGACCGGATATGAAGACATTCTCATTCATCTCGAAGGACACGGCAGAGAGTCTGTCATTCCGGAAATCGATATTTCGCGTACGGTGGGATGGTTCACAAGCCTATATCCGGTTTCGCTTCAAATCAAAGCTGATCAGGATATCTCGCAGCGGATTAAAACAGTAAAAGAAAATTTGCGTCAGATCCCCCAAAAAGGAATAGGTTATGGCCTGATCAAATATTTGACCGATCATCCGAAGGCTCATGAATGGATCAGACATCCGGAAATACGTTTCAATTATTTGGGGCAATTTGATCAAGATGTCCGGAACGGCAAGATGGAGGTATCCCCTTACTCAAGCGGGAAAACAGCCAGTGACAATCGCCCCTTGACCTATACACTTGATATCAACGGGATGATTTCAGACGGCCGATTGTCGCTGGCCATCAGCTATTGCGGTAAACAATATCAAAGAGAAACAATGGAAGCCTGTGCCGATCTCTTAAAAAGCAGCCTGCAGCAAGTCATCGCACATTGCGATGCTCAAGATCAAATTCACCTGACGCCAAGCGATATTTCGTTAAAAGGTATAACGATCGGTGAACTGGATCAATTTGTGCAAGAAACGCGGCATCTCGGTAACATTGAAAATATATACCCATTAACCCCGATGCAGAAAGGAATGTTGTTCCACAGCTTGATCGATTCGGCTTCCGAAGCTTACTTTGAACAAGCCGCTTTTGATCTGAAAGGTTTCTTGGATATCGATGCATTCAGGATGAGTTTGGCGCATCTGGCCGAAAAATATGATATTCTTCGGACTCTTTTTTATACAGAATGGAAAGATCAGCCTTTACAGATCGTATTCCGGCAAAAGCCGATTGAAACGGCCGTTGAAGATATTCGCAGCATGAACAGTCATCAACGCAGCGAGTTTATTGCCGATTTTGCAAGAAGAGATAAGGAGCGGGGATTCAATCTCACCCGGGATGCTTTAATGCGCGTATCGATCCTGCGGACAGAGGAAGACCAAGCGCGATTGATATGGAGCTTTCATCATATTTTGATGGATGGCTGGTGTTTGCCTCTTGTTACGAAAGAAGTGTTTGAAACCTATTATGCGATACTCGAGCAAAGGCAGCCGAAGCGGGGAGCCGTCACTCCATACAGCCGATATATCGAATGGCTGGATCAACAAGATCACAACGAGGCATCAGCTTATTGGCGTAATTACTTGGAAGGTTATGAAGGGCAAACTGTTTTGCTACAAGAACAATCTTCCAGCCAGGCGAAAGGATACGAAAAAGGAGAGCTTGCGTTTCGTTTAGGAAAGCGGCTCACAGACGAAATCAAACGGGCCGCAAGCCGCCAGCAAGTCACCGTCAATACATGGATACAAACCGCATGGGGCTTATTGCTGCAAAGATATAACGGGAGTCAGGATGTCGTCTTCGGCACGGTCGTATCCGGCAGGCCGGCAGAAATTCCGGGAATTGAAGCCATGGTCGGTTTATTTATCAATACCATTCCCGTACGTATTCATACGCATCCTGAAATGACAGCTGCACAAGTATTGAAAATGAACCAGGAGCGGGCACTGGCTTCTCAAGCATATGATACATTTCCGTTGTATGACATTCAGGCTCAAACTGAGCAAAAGCAGCAGTTGATCAATCATATTATGGTATTTGAGAATTACCCGGTCGATAAACAAATAGAACATATGAAGCAGGATGATAATGCATTAGACATTCTCGATTTTCATATGGAAGAACATACTCATTATGATTTTACTTTCATCGTGATGCCGGATGGAGAAATTGAAATTCGTTTTGTATACAATCGCGATGTTTACGATCAACCAAGTGTCGAACGGATGCAGATGCATTTCATGCAAATCATGAAGCAAATGGCGGACGATCAGGAAATTCGCGTTCAAGACCTTGATATAGTAACAGCGGATGAGCGATCACTTCTGATAGACAAGTTCAACGATACGGCGGCTGAGTATCCAAGGGATAAGACGATTCATCAATTATTTGAAGAACAAGCGGAGCGGACGCCGGAGCACACGGCGATTGTTTTTGAAGATAAGGAGCTGACGTATCGGCTATTGAATGAACGCGCCAATCAGCTGGCCCGAACCTTGGTTGCCAAAGGACTTCAGGCTGAGGAACTTGTCGGCATTATGGCGGAACGTTCACCGGAGATGGTGATAGGCATCCTCGCTATTTTGAAAGCGGGAGGCGTTTACGTACCGATCGATCCGGATTATCCGAAGGAACGCATCCATTATATGCTGGAGGATTCTAATGTCTCTATCTTATTATTGCAAAATCATCTTCTGAAAGGTACCGATTATCAAAGTCATACTATCTTCCTTGACGATCCTTCATCATACGGCGCCGAAGCATCTAATCTCAATCTGAAAGTGATGCCAAATCAATTAGCCTACGTCATTTATACATCAGGAACAACCGGGAATCCGAAAGGCACGCTCATTGAACATAAAAATGTGGTTCGTCTGTTATTTAATAACAAAAACGTTTTTGATTTCAACGCATCGGACACATGGGCTTTGTTTCATTCCTTCTGCTTTGATTTTTCAGTGTGGGAAATCTACGGAGCGCTGCTGTATGGAGGCAAATTAGTGATTGTTCCGAAACAAATAGCAAAAAACCCGGAAAGGTATTTGCAATTGTTAAAATCGGAAGCTGTGACCATTTTAAATCAAACGCCAAGTTATTTCTATCAACTGATGCAGGAGGAGAGAGCAGATCCCAAGTCCAATTTAAACATCCGAAAAATCATATTTGGCGGAGAGGCGTTAAATCCATCCTTCTTGAAAGACTGGAAGCTTAAATATCCTTTCACGCAACTAATCAATATGTACGGCATCACCGAAACCACCGTTCATGTCACATATAAAGAAATCACGGAACGGGAAATCAACGAGGGCAAAAGCAACATCGGACAACCTATTCCTACTCTGCAAGCGTATATTTTGGACGAATATCAACGCATTCAGGTAATGGGCATACCGGGCGAGCTTTATGTTGCAGGAGAGGGACTGGCCAGAGGATATTTGAACCGCCCGGAATTAACGGCCGAGAAATTTGTTGAACACCCGTTTGCCGCAGGCGAAAAAATGTACAAAACGGGAGATGTCGCCCGATGGCTTCCCGACGGCAATATCGAGTATTTGGGAAGAATTGATCATCAGGTGAAAATCCGGGGCTACCGGATTGAAATTGGCGAAGTCGAAGCGGCTTTATTGCAACTGGAATCTGTCAAAGAAGCGGTCGTCATCGCGATTGAAGAAGAGGGCTCAAAGCAGCTGTGCGCCTACTTGTCCGGAGACGAGCCATTAAATACGGCGGAGCTGAAGCGTCATATGCTGAACAAACTGCCCGCTTATATGATACCGGCTTATTTTGTACAAATAGAGAAGATGCCGATAACCGCTAACGGGAAAATCGATCGAAAAGCTTTGCCGGCTCCTGAGGGAAATAGGCTCACCGGAACCGAATACGAAGCGCCCGGAACGTTAATTGAAAAGCAGCTGGCCGAGATATGGGTGAACATTTTAGCTCACAGTGATCCGGGAATTAAAGATAACTTTTTTGACGTTGGCGGCCATTCGCTCAAAGTGTTGCAAGTGATTCATCAAATCAACGACCGTATGGGAATAAAAATGCATTATCAAGCCGTCTACGATTTTCCTACCATCGAAACAATGGCACGCGCCATTCAAGCGGCAGTTTTCGAGTCCAAGACGGATAACGTATTCGTCAAGATGAATCAGAACGGTTCAACCCCTGTGTTCTGTTTCCCGCCTTTAATCGGGTACGGGCTGGTCTATAATGAAATGGCGAAAAGACTTGACGGCCGCTGCACCGTCTATGCCGCTGATTTCTTAGAAGAGACGTCTTACGAGAAAGAGATCGTTGACCGGTATGCAGAAAGCATGATAGACATTCAGGAACAAGGGCCTTTTGTTTTACTTGGTTACTCCTCGGGGTCGAATTTGGCTTTTGAGGTTGCCAAAGCCTTAGAGAAGCGCGGGCGCATCGTATCGGACATTATGATGCTTGATTCAAAAAGAGCCGTTTCGGTGAATGATTTTTCGGAAGAGGAAACCGAAGAGATCATTCATCGGAATCTGGATATCATTCCGGATTATTATAGAGAATTATTAACCATTCCTTCCATTAAGGATAAAATCAGAAGCTTCCTTACGTATCACAATAAACTGATCAATTCCGGCGCGGTGAACGCCAACATACATCATTTGTTGTGTGGCGAGTTGACCGATAGAGGATGGACGCAATCAACCGCACAGCATTACCTTGAGTACAAATTAAAAGGAGACCATGTGACGATCTTTGACCCTCACAATATTGAAGAAAATACAGATACAATTCGATCTATTATCAAAAGGATTGAAGAACGGCATCATCACGGACTTGTTCTTGAAGAACAACTGTCAATGGGATCGTTTGCTGGCGACACGAAGTTTGACAACATGTAAATGATCCAGGGCAAAATGCCGCTGACTGCAATCGGCGGCATTTTTCATAAAAGAGGGTCAGATATTTGCAACGTTTTCACTCTAAAAAAATCATTCATTTTACGCATTCTTCATGACCTGTTGTTATCATATTTTTTAAAAGCCTAATATGCGGAAACAGGAGGGTGTTAAGCTGATGAAAAAGTGCAGCGTATGTTTATTGATTCTTGCTTTATTATTGAGTTGTTTACCTGGGGAATATGCGAATGCTGTAAGCACTCCAATTGCAAAACATGCAGGGAATTCAAATCCGCTTATAGACCATCATCTGGGCGCAGATCCGTTTGCACTGACTTATAACGGAAGAGTCTACATCTATATGTCAAGTGATGATTATGAATATAACAGCAACGGAACGATTAAGGATAATTCATTTGCCAATTTGAATAGAGTATTCGTCATATCTTCAGCGGATATGGTGAACTGGACAGACCACGGAGCCATTCCGGTAGCAGGTGCCTATGGCGCTAATGGCGGCCGGGGAATCGCAAAGTGGGCAGGTGCGTCCTGGGCTCCGTCAGCCGCCGTTAAAAAGATAAATGGCAAGGACAAATTCTTCCTTTATTTCGCAAACAGCGGGGGAGGTATCGGGGTTCTCACCGCAGACAGCCCGACCGGTCCGTGGACAGATCCGATCGGAAAACCGCTGGTGACGCCAAGTACACCAGGAATGTCCGGCGTTGTATGGCTTTTTGATCCGGCAGTATTCGTAGATGACGACGGTACCGGTTACCTGTATGCCGGCGGAGGCATCCCTGGAGGTTCAAATCCGACGCAGGAGCAATGGGCAAACCCTAAAACAGCAAGAGTCATGAAATTAGGGCCTGATATGACCAGTGTTGTGGGAAGTGCATCTACGATCGATGCGCCTTTCATGTTTGAAGATTCGGGAATGCACAAATATAACGGGACATATTACTATTCCTATTGCATCAATTTCAGCGGCGCGCACCCGGCCGATAAACCCCCAGGTGAGATCGGCTACATGACCAGCTCAAGTCCCATGGGTCCCTTTACATATAGAGGGCACTTCCTGAAAAATCCGGGTGCATTTTTCGGAGGCGGCGGAAACAACCATCATGCCGTTTTCAATTTTAAAAACGAGTGGTACACGGTGTATCATACTCAAACTGTCAGCTCCGCTCTGTTTGGGGCCGGCAAAGGATACCGTTCTCCCCATATTAATAAGCTTGTGCATAATCCAGACGGATCGATTCAAGAGGTGGCGGCAAATTATACAGGCGTAAAACAGCTTTCTAACTTGAATCCATACAACCGGGTAGAAGCTGAAACGTTTGCCTGGAATGGACGGATTTTGACCGAGAATTCCTCTGCACCCGGCGGGCCGTTCAATAATCAACATGTCACAAACATTCATAACGGAGACTGGATTGCTGTAGGAAATGCAGACTTCGGGTCAGGCGGTGCCAGAACGTTTAAAGCAAATGTAGCATCCGCTCTTGGCGGGAAAATAGAAGTGCGTCTCGATAGTCCAACCGGTAAGCTTGCGGGAACACTGAATGTCCCTTCCACAGGCGGAACACAAAATTGGAGAGAAATAGAAACTGCGGTAAGCGGCGCAGCAGGTGTGCACAACGTATTCTTTGTATTTACCGGAACAGGTTCAGGAAACTTGTTTAATTTTGATTATTGGCAATTTACGCAAAGATAACATCAGTTTTGTGATATAAAAGCAGGACAGAACACATTTTTCTAATACGGTAAAAGACAGATAAAGGAGAGGAAAAAATGATGTCGAGCGTAAAAAAAACAATTTGTCTATTATTAGTATGTTTCACTACGCTGTCAGTAATGTTAATGGGCCCAGGCGCTGCTGAGGTGTTGGCGGCAAATGATGTAACAGTTAACATTTCCGCAGAAAGACAAGTGATTCGCGGTTTTGGAGGGATGAACCACCCGGCTTGGGTTGGAGATTTAACAGCTGCTCAAAGAGAAACTGCTTTTGGCAATGGACAGAACCAGTTAGGCTTTTCGATCTTAAGAATTCATGTAGATGAAAATAGAAATAACTGGTACAAAGAAGTAGAGACTGCAAAGAGTGCGATCAAACATGGAGCAATCGTTTTCGCTTCCCCTTGGAATCCGCCAAACGATATGGTCGAGACTTTCAATCATAATGGTGACACATCAGCTAAGCGGCTGAGATACGATAAGTATGCCGCATACGCGCAGCATCTTAACGATTTCGTTACCTTCATGAAGAGTAATGGTGTGAATCTGTATGCGATTTCCATCCAAAACGAGCCTGATTACGCTCACGAGTGGACGTGGTGGACGCCGCAAGAAATACTTCGCTTTATGAGAGAAAACGCCGGCTCGATCAATGCCCGCGTCGTTGCGCCTGAATCATTTCAATACTTAAAGAATTTGTCGGACCCGATCTTGAACGATCCTCAGGCTCTTGCCAATATGGATATTCTCGGAACCCACCTGTACGGGACTCAGGTCAGTCAATTCCCTTATCCTCTTTTTAAACAAAAAGGAGCGGGGAAAGACCTTTGGATGACGGAAGTATACTATCCGAACAGTGATAACAACTCGGCGGATCGATGGCCCGAGGCCTTGGATGTTTCGCAACATATTCACAGTTCGATGGTAGAAGGGGATTTTCAAGCTTATGTTTGGTGGTACATCCGAAGATCATATGGTCCTATGAAAGAAGATGGCACGATCAGCAAACGAGGCTACAATATGGCTCATTTCTCAAAGTTTGTGCGCCCTGGATATGTAAGGATTGATGCAACGAAAAACCCTAATCCGAATGTTTACGTGTCAGCCTATAAAGGTGACAACAAAGTCGTGATTGTCGCCATTAACAAAACCAATACAGGGGTCAACCAAAACTTTGTGTTGCAGAACGGATCTGCTTCTGGGGTGTCCAGATGGATCACGAGCAGCAGCAGCAATCTTCAGCCTGGAACGGATCTCAAAGTAACGGACAATCACTTTTGGGCTCATCTGCCGGCTCAAAGCGTGACAACATTTGTTGTTAAGCGTTAAAAGCATCTGATAGACCATAGCAATAAGCCAATTTTCTGACTCCAAAAAGAAAATTGGCTTATTTTCTGTGGAGAGAGGGAGAAATGTTGATTTTTTTACTATTCACGAAAATCATAAGATTCAATGCCATATTGAGACTCATCACATTTAGCGTATCTACGTTGGAAATAAATTTAATTTTTCGATTCGATTGAAAAATGACGTGTAAAGTCCCGATTCCGTCCAGTTTTCTTTGTTCTATATATGTCAGGTGTATCTTATTCAATAGGGATAGAGCAAATTGACAGGCTTTTAAACCTCCCAAAAACAAGAAATTAGGTTGATAGACAATCATGAGAAAGATTTTTACAATGAGTTCGTGCTCATAAGAAGTGAGAGCCAAAATGATGTGAAGGAGGAAAAGATCAGATATGAAACGGTCAATCTCTATTTTTATTTCGTGTTTATTGATTGCGGTATTGACAATGAGCGGCATGCTGGCTTCGCCGGCATCTGCAGCAGGGACAAAAACGCCAGCAGCCAAGAATGGTCAGCTTAGCATAAAAGGGACACAGCTCGTAAACCGAGACGGCAAAGCGGTACAGCTGAAAGGGATCAGTTCACACGGATTGCAATGGTATGGCGATTTCGTCAATAAAGACAGCTTAAAATGGCTGAGAGACGATTGGGGCATCACCGTTTTCCGCGCGGCGATGTATACGGCAGATGGCGGTTATATTGACAACCCGTCTGTGAAAAATAAAGTGAAAGAAGCGGTTGAAGCGGCAAAAGAGCTTGGGATATATGTCATCATTGACTGGCATATCTTAAATGACGGCAATCCAAACCAAAATAAAGAGAAGGCGAAAGAATTTTTCAAGGAAATGTCAAGTCTTTACGGAAACACGCCAAACGTCATTTATGAAATTGCAAATGAACCAAACGGCGATGTGAACTGGAAGCGGGATATTAAACCGTATGCGGAAGAAGTGATTTCCGTTATCCGCAAAAATGACCCAGACAATCCCATCATTGTAGGTACCGGTACATGGAGCCAGGATGTGAATGATGCAGCCGATGATCAGCTAAAAGATGCAAACGTCATGTACGCGCTTCATTTTTATGCCGGCACACACGGCCAATCTTTACGGGATAAAGCAAACTATGCACTCAGTAAAGGAGCGCCTATTTTCGTGACGGAATGGGGAACAAGCGACGCGTCTGGAAATGGCGGTGTATTCCTTGACCAGTCGCGGGAATGGCTGAATTATCTCGACAGCAAGAACATCAGCTGGGTGAACTGGAATCTTTCTGATAAGCAGGAATCATCCTCAGCGTTAAAGCCGGGAGCATCTAAAACAGGCGGCTGGCCGCTTGCAGATTTAACTCCTTCAGGAACATTCGTAAGAGAAAACATTCGCGGCAACAAAGATTCAACGAAAGAACGCCCTGAAACGCCGGCACAAGATAACCCCGCACAGGAAAACGGCATTTCTGTACAATACAAAGCAGGGGATGGGGGTGTGAACAGCAACCAAATCCGCCCGCAGCTTCACATAAAAAATAACGGCAATACCAAGGTTGATTTAAAAGATGTCACTGCCCGTTACTGGTATAACGCGAAAAACAAAGGCCAAAACTTTGACTGTGACTACGCGCAGATTGGATGCGGCAATCTGACCCACAAGTTTGTGACGCTGCATAAACCTAAGCAAGGTGCAGATACCTATCTGGAACTGGGGTTTAAAAAAGGAACGCTGTCACCGGGAGCAAGCACAGGGAATATTCAGCTTCGTCTTCACAACGATGACTGGAGCAATTATGCACAAAGCGGCGATTATTCCTTTTTCCAATCAAATACGTTTAAAACAACGAAAAAAATCACATTATATCATCAAGGAAAACTGATTTGGGGAACAGAACCCAATTAGTTAGCTTTAGGCGGACATCAGCAACACGATGTCCGCTTTTATGATCTTAAAAACAGCAATACAAAGAAGTTTACGTGGCGGATGAAACTCTGAAACAGTCTATAGGCCTGTACAAATGCACATATGGAGATATGACGAAAAAGGTCGTTGCGGCTGAATTGAAAAGCCCTTGTACATGTATAAGGCCCGTGTGTAACGACACAATTATATGTTCTGAAAATCCTTATTTTATAGGGATTTTTTTATTGTTGGATATACAATTTTCCCTTACTGGCTTATTTGGCAACGTTAATGGCATTGTGACCGAACCGCCGAATGATTTGGAAATCAAACTCACTGAAACAGTTTGCATATATCTGCATGTGTGCCGAAATGAGGGCTGATGGATATCTCCGGCCTGATATTGACGCCTAGGCTATACCATAAGATTAGCAAGTACTTTGCTGACTTTATGTATCATGGGCTGCTTGAATATCATAAATATTCTGAATTTTTAGCAATCTCAAGAAAGCAAAGGAGTAGATATGACTCACTGAACATAGGATGTAGTATTCAAAGTATGTATTTCACATTCGCCACTTTTATTCATTAAGGGGGAACAAGAGAATGAAAACTTATGACACATTTCCAAAACCAATTGGCGGCTATACGGTCGGCCGAACCCAGATGGATTTTGAGTACACGGCATCAGATCACTCAAAAAGAGAACTGACGGCGTTTGTGTACTATCCGTCCGACAGCAGCGAAGGGAAGACTACATCAACGTACATGTTTCCTGAAGTCTGCGAAATGCTTGATGAGCAGCCACTTCTCACTGCGTTGAAGGATGCTTACTCTATAGATATCAAGACCCAATGTTATGACGATCTTGCTCTCTCCGGGAAAGAAAAGCGTTATCCGGTGTTATTCTATGTTTGCGGCGGAGGCGGTTCTCCGGAATGGGGCACAGTGATCTGTACAGACTTGGCCAGCATGGGATATGTGGCGGTAAGCATCGGCCATCAGAATAGCACAATGTATAAGCGTAAAGATGGGTGCCTGTTTAATGTATCAAAGGATTTTTCGGATGTCATTTTGGCGTTTTCTGAAGATCCGGAAATGCTGGCGTTGGCTGGTAAGATGGAGATGCGGCCAGACGATGAAACAGCCATTGAAATGTGCCATAACGTGCTTTCACTGCCGATACTTGACAAGTTAACAGTGTATAGTGAATTACAGGCGGAAGATGTAAGGTATGCAGCCGATTATCTTTACAAACTGGACTCTGGAGAGCTGAATTCCATCTTTAAGGACAGATTGCTGCTTGACATCGGCATGGGCATAGTCGGACATTCTTACGGAGGGCCTGCGACGGCGATTGTTTGCCGGGACGACGACCGGTTCACCTGCGGGATTGGTCTGGATAGCGGTGCGTTCGGCCTTCTCGACAGCGACCTTAAAAAACCCTTTTTGCTGCTGTTTTGTGAACCGAACTATAACATGAATGCGATAATTGGCGCTAACAATAGCATGGAAACCTATTATTTCTCAGTTGACCGTGCTGCGCATTTAGATTACTGCGACATCGTGTTTACCAGTGTGAATGCGGAACTCAGAGGCGAACGGGATGCTAAGGACGTAGAGGTTTTTTAATAGTACACTGCAAAAAGGGAGTGCTGTTAGAATGGATCGATTATATTCTCTTCATAATTTCTAGTTTACATAATATATATTCTAGGAAGTTAAATAAGGAAATGAATTATCTATCTCGTAAACTAAGTATACTTTAGTCAATGAGACGGAAAAGAAATGTATAGCAAAATAACCGCATATTCCGTTTGCGCTTATTATTATTCATCTGTCACGCACAAATTTAATTCCGGTTGATACAGCTGAATCAAACCTAACACTGCAAACGTCGCAAAAGCAATTTTTATAATGACAAAACCAAACCTTAACAAAAGATTTGCTGTTTTTCTTCATTTTATTTATTCAATGAACATACAAATGAAAAATTCATGTCTGATAATACTTTTCTTGCTCATTTCCGAAGATTTTTTGCACCGGCTCCCCACATAGTGAAAGTATAACAGTTGTCAGCCTGAGCGCTGTTGCGAAATATAATCCGGCTCTGAGCCCCAGCTCCAAATATATTGAACCCCAAAATGTTGAGTAGAACACAATTACGACAGCGCTTCCATTTCATAATTTCAGGATGTTTCTATATTTACATGATAAATAAGCCGTCTTGAACAGACGGCTTTACAGTTTGTTATTCGCTTTGCTTACCTGCGGAAGTGTGAGTGATCCGATACTGCACAGTTAAAAACTTCAGGCCGAACAGCCACATATGATGAATGGCCTTCAAGCTTGTTTCGCTCTGGGCCGCAATAAGAAATGTCTCTGCCAGAGGAAGATGGCATGCCCCCCATTTCGTCTGCAGATAAATCCCTTCATCACCCGCTCCGCTTTTTCGGCGTCTGCTCGTCAAAACAAGATTCTGCTTATGTGTATAAGGTTTTAAAATGCCCGTCATTTGGCCATACGGCAGCGGGAGAGAAATATTCATGTATCCCTCCCCTTTTGACCTGTACGCTGAATACAGCGCAGTAAAAACGGTTTCCTGCTTGTCATTTGTTCTGATCCACGCCCGGACATTTTTTCTGCCGTCTCTGTCAGAATCGACTCCTTTCATACTAGAGTGCATGGTATACCAATCCGGATTCATTGACAGGTGGATCTGCCCCGCTCTTCTGCTGAACGGCTCGTACATGCGCGCGAACGGACGAAACCATCCGCTCCACGTCACTTTTGCCTTGATGTCATAATCGATTGTCTCTTCATAAAAGGAAATAACAGCCGGAGCCAGTTTTTCAGTTGAAAAGTCTTCAGAATGCAGTTCTCTCATCTGATCCTGAAGGCCGGTATAATGGATTTCATTTGCTGCATGAATGTCAGTCAAAAAATCTTTGCCTATCGTTCCCTTCCCGTAAATTCGGCTGAACGTTCTTTCACTGTTCTCATCGAACGGTCTCGGATTTTCCAACCTCCACCCCGCCAAAGCCGGCAGAATAACACCGAATGCATTGACTGCTCCGTGAATCCAAATCATCTGACTGATCGTGAGCGTTGCCTCCCCGCGGTAGACACCGAACGAATATATTAAAGAAAAAGCAATTGTAATCATTAACACAGCCGAAGAACTCCTGATCAAGAACCTGCCTGTTTTCACAGCAAACGGCGCCTTAAAGATGAGATACGCATTAACATACAGACCCGTCAGATACAGAGCGACAGCAATCACATCAAGTGTCTTTGAAAATGTAATCCCCAGGGCGATAAGGATCGGCGAAATCAGGAGGATGACCGTGCTCAGCCTGTAAAGAACGCGGTTCTCCCGCAGGATTCTGCCGAGCAATCCGTTAAAGATCGGAATGAGAAAAGCCGAATAGTGAAAGTGCACCGCCGTCATCAGCACGATAAGCGGACCGAAATCCATGATAGGAATCTTAAGGATATATGCAAAAAACCAAAATCCGCCGCCGGCCAAATAAATGAAACCCATCATAACAGACATCTCTTCCGTTCTGTGGATATTTGTTTTCATCAGCCGCCATACAGCATACAGTGCAAGTCCAAGCGTATAAATGAGCCAGACAAAGGCAAAAAAGCTGAAGTCTGTAATCAGCGCAAGCACTGCACATAAAGCGGCAATGGGATAACACCGTAATAGCACATTCTCTAAGGTCTTTGACGGCCGAAACGCAAAGCGGAATACAGCAGGAACGAAAAATAGTACGGATAATAAAACAAACGTCTCAGCAGCTGATATATGCGGTGCTTCAGCCGCCGCAAAACCCAAAAAGCAAAATGCGCCTACCATGAGATGACGCTTCAGCATGTTTCTCCCTCTGTTTCCCGGAAAGTCCCCCGGTAAGAGAAAATTGTGCCGAGTATCCTGTTTTTCACATGAACCTTTATGCTGAAGCAATTCATTTCCTCATCATAAGCCTCATAAACGGTTGAACTGCCGCACAGCCAAGCCGGAAGCGGGATTTTCTTTCCGCCTATCAGGAGCCACTGCTTTCCGGATGTAATAACAAGCCCTCCGTCTGAAGACGCTTCTAAATGCAGTTCAGACAGCAGGATGTGAGGTTTGCCGAAGTAATCAAGAATTCTGTTTTCCCGCTCATCATATTCCATGACCGCATCAAAAAAACGTGTTTTGCCTTTAAAGAAAAAGGTGCGGTTCCACTCCACACCATTTTGCCTGTTTTTGTTCTCAATGGTAAAAGGGATATCTGTTCCCCTCTCTGAGAAAAAACATCTGAAAAAAACGCCTGTCTTTAAAAGCATTCTGACAAACAACGAGCCTCCCTTAATTTCTGACATAACCCCTTCTCCGCAAAACGTGCGTAATCCGGCAAGCTCGTACCGTTTCTGCAGCATCGGATGCAGGAATTGATAATGAATAATCGCTTTTTCATACATTGAATCCGTCATTTCACTTCTCTCTCTTTCGTTTTGTATGCGCGGCGCTCGGCAGCAGGAATGTAAGAATCATACCCGCTACCGTAAGTAATCCTAATGGAATGGCGAATCCGCCGCCGGAATACAGCATTGCCGTTATACAAAAGAAGGCTGACTGTCCGGCGTGGATCAGCCGCTTTCTCCGCATAGGCAGCAGCCATAATATCCCTAATCCTGTCTTCAGCGCTCCCTTCACGATCTCTGCATCGGCACAGCTATCATGAAAGCCTTGAAAAAACCAATACAAACTGAATACGAGACACATCAGGACATAGACAAACCCGAAACGGACGGATATCTTCGGATGTCGGTTTTGTTCTATCCAAAGCCGCAACGCATCAAAGCTCCATGCGGTAGCCCAGCCGAGCAGCGGACGAAATAAAAACCGGTCTATCCATCTTCCCGGCAGACCCCAGGCCGTTTCATATTGATATTGAGTCAAAAATGTGATGTCCCCGTTATCCCGCTCTATATACCTCCAGTAGCCCCGGCCGTCTTTTATCAGAGACAGCGGATGATCAGATGCAAAAGCAAGCGCCGACACCCTTTCTGACGATTGAGGCCTTATGTCACCCATTGATTCACCCGTGCCGGACACCTTCAGCCCAAAACCGATTCGCGTTTCATATAGGAATCTCTGCGGTTCATCCGGTAACTTATGAAGATATGTAATGTGAGAAAAGCGCAGGTCCCATTCCTTATGAAGAACCGGGTTTTGCGTATATTCCCAAAGCGTTTCTATATCAGACGCCATATTGATTTCGACATATATCGGCTTCTGTTTCATGCTCCCTCCTATCCCCTTCTTTTGTAAACAATTCCTATATTATCATAGGGATGTAAGAAATTCCGCAATAAGATTTCAGGAATATGAAGCCGGTTTTTGACATAAAAAAACCCTTCACATTAAACGTGAAGGGTTTCGTAAATGATATGCATATTCCTCAGTTGGCAGCCTTGTGTTCAGGGCTTGTACTTTCTTCTTCCGCCCATGTTTCAATATGCTTGAGTTCCGGAGTATTCTCAGCTTTAAATACGGGATCAAGTCCTTTTTTGCGCTGAGCGGCATAATCTTTATAGATCTTATAGGCTACATTACTCAGCAGCAAGATTGCCACTAAGTTAATGAGAGCTAAGAGACCCATGAACAAGTTTGCCATGTCCCAGACAATCTTGAAGTCAGCCAAACATCCGTATACCACCATCACTACGACGAATACGCGGTAAATATTAAGCCATGTTTTGCTTGTTTTAATAAATTCGATATTCGTTTCACCATAGTAGTAGTTGCCGACGACTGAGCTGAATGCGAATAAGAACATCGCAATTGCAATAAACGTCGGGGCCCAGCCTCCGAGATGGTGCTGCAGTGCGGCTTGTGTCACTTGGATGCCGTCGCCTTTAGGCGTAAAGCTGTACAATAAAATGATAAAAGCAGTCGATGTACAAACGATAAATGTATCAAAAAACACGCCTAACGTCTGGATTAATCCCTGCTTAGCCGGATGCGATACGTGTGCAGCTGCTGCGGCATTCGGCGCGCTCCCCATACCCGCTTCGTTTGAAAACAGGCCGCGCTGCGCACCGATAATAATGATGCTTCCTAAGCTTCCGCCGACGATCTGCTCAAGACCAAACGCATTTTTCACAATCGTCATAAGCAATTCAGGTACCGCGGTAATATTCACAATTACAACATACAACGCGATCAGAATATACATACCCGCCATGACCGGAACGATAAATTGCGAAACGGATACAACACGTTTCAGCCCGCCGAATATAATGAAAGCCGTTAATACAGCTAAGATGATGGCGATAACTGTTTTATTCACATGGAAAGCCTCATCAAACGCGACAGAAATCGTATTTGACTGCACGGCATTAAAGATAAGTCCGAAAGAAACGGTAATCAATACGGCAAATAAAATACCGAGCCACCGGGCGCCGAGACCCTTCGCCATGTAATATGCCGGACCGCCGCGGAATTCATCGCCGGAGCGCACTTTATACAGCTGCGCCAAGGTACTTTCCACAAAGCTTGAAGCCATACCGACAATCGCTACGATCCACATCCAAAATACTGCGCCGGGACCGCCTGTTGCAATCGCCAGCGCGACACCGGTCAAGTTTCCGGTACCGACACGCGAAGCGGCCGAGATAAAGAATGCCTGCATTGAAGACACTCCTTTATTTCCTTGCGGCTTCTCCCCGACGATTCTAAACATTTCAATAAAGTATTCGAATTGAATGAAGCGAAAACGGAATGTGAAATACAATCCGATTCCTACTAAAATATAAACAAGATACTTCCAAATAAAATCATTTGGAACATTTATGATTTCACTGATGAAAGCCTCCATGTTTAACCTCCCTTTTACATATCTTTTACTGTCATTTTTGCTGCATATGTTAGATCTTTTAACACAACGGGTATTATTATATCACAACAACAGATGTTGAGAAGTTTTTTTAAGAAAATGTTTCGGTTTCTTCATCATGCTTATTGCTGGTATGCCCCGTTTCTTTATCCTGTAACCAGAAAAATGTTGTCACATCAGAAGGGTTTCGTGCATATCATAACAAATAGGCCTTTAAGAAAAAAAGAGATGAAAAGACAGACGGAATGGTATATACTTAACCAGCATAATAATTTTTTAAATTTAATAAATATGTTTACTTTCAATTTGAATTAGGGTATTATAATAAAAATATTCAGACTTATGAAGGGGGGGAGAACATTTGAAAAAAATCTTGTTTTTAAAAGCTTCTATTTTATTTTTAGCGATTGCAAGCTTTCATTTGCTCTCCATTCCCCATGCGTTTGATACTGCTCACCATTTTAAAGCCGTAGCCGATCAGCAGGAAATGCACGAAATGAAGGCCGGCCAAAATGCTGACGATGAGAAAAAATCGCTGACGGGCTCATTTATTTTGACGGCGCTTTTTGCCGCTTCTGTCTCATTGATCGTGATATCAGACAGAAAACGCCCCGCTTCCCGGAGAAGACAGCGAAAGAAAAGCTTTCTAATCGCTAAATTTTATCAGTCCTCGTATTTCGATGAGCTTCATGTTCAACATCGCCTATCTATGTAACATAAAATGAGGAGGTTGTTCAACATGTTGTTTATCTTACGAATGGTGATTTTAGGCTTATTTTCATTCACTGCATTAAATTTATTTGTGTGGCAGGGAATTGAAGTCGTTCACGCTATCACGGACTTATTCGGCAGCCACGAGAGCTAATAAATAGCAAAACCTCCGCTTTAGGACCAATTGAGCGGAGGTTTTTTTTTCACTTATTTTATTTTTACTCTTAAACATCAGATGCGGGGATACGCCATACATCTGTGACCGGTCCTGTCTCATCTTCATCTGTAAAGAAGGAGCCGTTGCTGTATCGGTCATTAGCCCGCAAGGATTTCACGGAGGCTTCAATTCTCTCGCCTTTTTCGGTTTCCGCAGCGATCATGTCGGCTAAAGCGCACGCGAATACTCCGACAACACGATGCGGGTTCTTTTTAAGCTCACGCAGCATGATGACGCCGCGCTTAGCCCTTGATGTTCTTTCGAATTCAGAGAGATTCATCCGTTTGATGGCTCCCCGCTGTGTGACGAGAACAAGCGAATCTGTTTCATGCAGGATTTGTCCTGATACGACGGTATCGCCGTCTTTTAAATTAATGCCCTTTACGCCGGCCGCACGGGCTCCGACTACATTTACTTCATCTTCACCGAACCATAAGCCGTACCCGAGACGGGTGGCGATAAACAGCTGGCAGCCGCCGTCTGTGACATGAACATCAATCAGCTCATCGTCCCCTTTAAGGTTAAGAGCAACAAGCGCTTTTGAGTAACGCTGCGCTTTGTAATGCGTCATTTCAGTTCTTTTCACCATACCGTTTTTCGTCATAAACAATAAATATGAAGATGGATCAAATTCTTTTACCGGTATAGCTTTCACGATGGTTTCGTCACGGTCCATCGTGGTGATGTTCGTGACGTGCTGCCCCATGTCTTTCCACCTGATATCAGGAAGCTGGTGAACCGGACAATATATATAGCTTCCCTTATTGGTAAAGAGCAGGAGCACATCCGTTGTATTCATTTCAAATTGGTGAATCAGCCTGTCCGTGTCCTTCATCCCGAAATCCTGGCCGTTGGAAGCGGCAAATGACCGCTGGCTTGTTCGTTTTACATAGCCGTCTTTCGTGACTGTCACATAGACGTCCTCCGAGGCAACCATAACTTCGAGATTGATTTTAATTTCTTCAATCTTCTCTTCAATGACCGACCGTCTGCTGTCAGCATAAGTCTTTTTTACTTTTTTCAGGCTGCTGGTAATGACTTTTAACAGCTTTTTATCATGACTTAAAATGGCTTCAAGCTCCTCAATTTTCTTGCTGAGCTCTTCCGCTTCCTCTTTTAATGCCGTAATATCCGTATTTGTCAGACGATACAGCTGCAAAGATACGATCGCTTCCGCCTGAGGCTCCGTAAATGCGAATTTAGACATTAAGTTTTGTTTCGCATCTTTCTTGTCGCTGCTTGCCCGGATGACGGCAATGACCTCATCCAGCACAGACAGTGCCTTCATCAGTCCTTCAACGATATGGTGCCGCTCTTTTGCTTTTTGTAATTCAAAGACGGAGCGGTTTGTCACAACTTCCTTCTGGTGGGAAATATACGCATCCAGAATGCCCGTAAGACTCATCAGCATCGGCCGGCGGTTATGTATGGCGACCATATTAAAGTTATACGTTGTCTGCAGGTCAGTGTTTTTATATAAGAAATTCAAGATACCTTTTGCATCGGCTTCTTTCTTTAACTCAACGACCACCCGCAGTCCCGTGCGGTCCGTTTCATCCCGGACTTCAGAAATACCTTCAACTTTTTTGTCAATGCGGTATTCATCCATTTTCTTCACGAGATTGGCTTTGTTTACTTCAAACGGGATTTCTGTAATGACGATCTGCTCCCGTCCGCCTCTTACGGCTTCCACTTCAGCCTTGCCGCGGATAATAATTTTGCCTTTACCGGTTTCATAGGCCTTCCGAATGCCGTCGACACCTTGGATGATGCCTCCTGTCGGAAAGTCAGGCCCTTTAATCACCTGCATCAAGTCATCGACGGTGCAATCGGGCGATTCAATCCGCTTAATGACAGCATCAATGACCTCACCCAGATGATGAGGGGGAATATCAGTCGCATAGCCCGCGGAAATCCCGGTAGATCCATTGACCAGCAAGTTAGGAAACATAGCGGGCAAAACAACCGGTTCTTTACTTGTGTCATCAAAGTTCGGAACGAATTCAACCGTATTTTTATCGATGTCCCGTAAAAGCTCTGATGCGATAGAAGATAATCTCGCTTCCGTATAACGCATAGCAGCAGGCGGATCACCGTCAATGCTTCCGTTGTTGCCGTGCATCTCAATCAGCACATTCCGCACTTTCCAATTCTGGCTCATCCGCACCATCGCTTCATAAACGGAGCTGTCTCCGTGCGGATGATAATTACCGATAACGTTCCCGACCGTTTTTGCCGCTTTCCGGAAATTTTTATCGAATGTATTTCCGTCTGCGTGCATGGCGTATAAAATTCTCCGCTGCACCGGCTTTAACCCGTCACGTGCATCGGGCAGCGCCCTGTCCTGGATAATATATTTACTGTAGCGTCCGAAACGGTCGCCGATTACTTCTTCTAACGGTAAATCATGAAATAACTCTGGCTGTGCCACTATTAAACCTCCTCAGCGACCGACAAGTTTTCATTTTCCAAAATATTGCTCTCCTCGTCTAATCCGAAGGCAACATTCTTTTCAATCCATTTTCTTCTCGGTTCTACTTTGTCTCCCATTAATGTCGTTACGCGGCGCTCTACGCGTGCCGCATCGTCAATCTTGACTCTGACGAGCGTTCGCGACTCGGGATTCATCGTCGTTTCCCAGAGCTGGTCTGCGTTCATCTCTCCCAGACCTTTATAACGCTGAATGGTATAGCCTTTGCCGACTTTCTTTAAAACGCCGTCCATTTCTTCGTCGGACCAAGCATATTCAATAATCTCTTTCTTGCCGCTTCCTTTGCTGACTTTGTAAAGAGGCGGAAGCGCGATGAAGACTTTTCCGTGCTCAATTAAAGGTTTCATATAGCGGTAGAAAAATGTTAACAGCAAGACTTGAATATGCGCGCCGTCGGTATCCGCATCGGTCATGATGACGATCTTGTCATAGTTAATGTCGTCGATCTCAAAATCTGCGCCGACTCCCCCGCCGATCGCATGAATAATTGTATTGATCTCTTCATTTTTGAAAATGTCTGCAAGCTTTGCTTTCTCTGTGTTGATGACCTTTCCGCGAAGGGGCAGCACGGCTTGGAATTTCCGGTCTCTTCCCTGTTTTGCAGAACCTCCGGCAGAGTCACCCTCCACGAGATACAATTCATTCTTCGCCGGATTTCTGGAACCGGCCGGTGTGAGTTTTCCGCTCAGCGTCGCTTCTGATTTTTTTCGTTTTTTACCGCTTCTCGCTTCTTCTCTCGCTTTACGGGCAGCTTCACGGGCCTGGCTTGCTTTAATCGCTTTTTTGACGAGCAAGGTCGCTGTATCGCGGTTTTCTTCCAAGAAATAAGCAAGATTCTCAGAAATGACTGCGTCCGTGGCGGATCTCGCCTCACTTGTGCCAAGTTTCCCTTTTGTCTGGCCTTCAAATTGCAGCAGTTCCTCCGGGATACGCACGGAAATGATTGCGGACAGCCCTTCTCTGATATCGGCGCCTTCAAGGTTTTTGTCTTTCTCTTTTAAAAGCGCGACCTTTCGCGCATATTCATTAAACGCTCTTGTCATTGCCGTTTTGGCTCCTGATTCGTGGGTGCCGCCGTCCTTTGTTCTGACGTTATTAACGAATGACAACATATTTTCTGAGTATCCGTCATTAAATTGGAAAGCAAAATCGACTTCAATGTCGTGGTGCTCGCCTTCAAAGGAAACCACTTCGCATAAAGCGTCTTTTTCTTCGTTTAAATAGGCGACAAATGCTTCAATTCCGTTCTCATAATAAAATACTTCTTTTACGTTGTTCCGCTCATCAATTAATTCTATTTTTAAGCCTTTTAATAAGAAGGCGGATTCGCGCAGACGTTCCGACAGCGTGTCAAAATTATAAACGGTTGCGCTGAACATTGACGGATCAGGTTTAAAATGGGTAAGCGTTCCCGTTTTCTTGGTCGTACCGATTTTTTCAAGTGAAGTCACAGGCTTGCCGCCGTTTTCAAACCGCTGTTTATAAACATAGCCGTCACGCTCAATGGTAACTGTCAGCCACTCTGATAAAGCGTTTACGACAGATGCGCCGACACCGTGCAGACCGCCGCTTGTTTTATAGCCGCCCTGGCCGAATTTCCCTCCCGCATGCAGCACGGTGAAAATAACTTCCGGTGTCGGCTTTCCGAGCTTATGCATTCCGGTCGGCATTCCGCGCCCTCTGTCCTGCACGGAGATGCTGTTGTCCTTATGTATCGTTACGATAATATGATCTCCGTAGCCGGCAAGTACTTCATCGACGGAATTGTCGACGATCTCATATACCAGATGGTGCAGGCCGCGTGCGTCCGTCGAACCGATATACATTCCCGGTCTTTTTCTGACGGCTTCCAGGCCTTCAAGCACCTGTATGGCATCTTCGTTGTAATCAAATTGCTGTTTTCTAGCCAAACGTACAAACCCCTTTCAAAAAACCTGCTCTTAATCATTCTCTTTTTAAATGTTTTCATGTCTTTGTTTTTCAGTATGCGCAAGCTTCGGTCCAATTCTCCTCGGACTCACAATTATAACCAATATGCTTGATTTCGCAACATATTTAAGCGAATGGCTCGTTTTTTAGGCCGCAAGACATACATTCGAACGGCTTTTCATCTTTTTGGTGCTCTTTTCTGGAGACGAGAACTTATGTTCGCTTTCTATTATATAGATTTATGCCGTCCATCGCAAACAGACTGCAGCCCCCTTTCATGCAGGGGTTTCTAAAAAAGCTGTTCATGCTTTATTGTATCTGTTTCAACATCATACGCAAAGAGTATTCTTTCAATAAAAAAACAAAAACCCCTGATTTGCCAAGGATTTTTGCCTTTTTTGTTCCTATTTTATAACAGCGCGGGCGACTTTTATACATAAATCCATAATGGCCGTCCGCCCTTTCTCTGTAATCATGCGGTACGCTTCTTCATTTGCCAGGCCCTGCTGCGCCCAAAAAACGGGAGCATCCGTCTGTAAAAACTCTTCAGCGACGCCGGGAAGCTGCTCAGAGCGTCTGAACACATTGACGATATCAATCGGTCCCTCAACGTCTTTTAATGAAGCGACGGCTTTAACGCCAAGCGCTTCATCAATCGTCGGATTAACAGGAATAATCTCGTACCCTTCATCCTGCATCGCTTTGGAAACCATGTAAGAAGTCCGGTCGGGACGGTCTGACAGCCCGACGACGGCGATCCGTTTGCTTCGGTCAAGAATGTCTTTAATCTCTGACTTTGAAGGATTTTGCATCTTTACCATCTCCTTTTGTATTATTGTACACGACAGCTTCACCGGATTCAAAAAAAGCGGTTTGTCAGCTTAATTCTCAAAAAACTTGTCATCAGACGATAACAACTCGTGTTAAAATAAAGTGAAGGGACATTGAAAAGGAGAAATGTAGATGTTGATTGCTTTATTGATTATTTTGGCCTATGTAATAGGCAGCATCCCGTCAGGTTTAGTCGTAGGCAAACTTGCGAAAGGGATTGATATTAGAGAACATGGAAGCGGTAATTTGGGTGCCACAAATGCTTTTCGCACGCTTGGCGTGAAAGCGGGATCTGTCGTCGTTGCAGCCGATATTTTAAAAGGCACCTTGGCCGCGGCGCTGCCGTATTTATTGCACGTTCCCATTCATCCTCTTCTCGCAGGAGTGGCAGCAGTGATCGGTCATGTATTCCCTGTGTTCGCAAAATTCAAGGGCGGAAAAGCCGTAGCCACTTCAGGAGGCGTCCTGCTGTTTTATGCTCCGCTGTTATTCGTAACGATGGTTGCAGTGTTTTTCGTATTTTTATTCCTTACGAAATTTGTTTCTCTGTCTTCAATGTTAACAGGGATTTATACGATTATTTACTGTCTGTTTGTAAAAGATCCTTATTTATTAATCGTAGTGACGCTCTTGACCGCGTTTGTTATCTACAGACACAGGGCAAACATCAAACGGATTATGAACAAAACAGAACCGAAAATCAAATGGTTTTGATGAAACTTCAATTTTGACATCAAAATGCCATATGCGTTTATAATAGAGATAATTTCTTTATGAGAAACAAAAAGGGAGTGTTCCGGATGAACATGAAAGTAACGAAAGGCGCGCTGGATTGGTACAAAGAAGAGCTTGAACTGGAAACAGGCGATCAGGTCCGTTTCTTTGTCCGTTACGGAGGATGCAGCAGCGTCCAGAAAGGCTTTTCTCTCGGTATTTCAAAAGACCAGCCGATGAACGTCGGAATCAGCACGGAAGTTGAAGGCATTACCTTTTTTATTGAAGAAAGCGACTTATGGTACTTTGATAATCATGATCTGTCCGTCACATATTCAGATCAGTCAGAAGAGCCGGTATTTGATTACGTGTAAGAAAAAAGAACGCAGCAGATGCGTTCTTTTTTTACAGTTTGAACCTTCTGATATGATCAGTCAGATGTTCTTTTTCTAAAATGCGTTTCTGCGTTTCACCGAGCAGGTCAAAGTGGGGAAATTGATTTTTATGATGAATCCACTCAGGCTTCAGCCCGTATTCCGATCCCCATCGAATCAGCTTATTGAGATCACTTGAACCGGCCTTCGTCACGGTCTTAGCCTCCGGAAAGCGGTCGTCCAGCCAAAAATGCGTTAAAAAAGCGATTTTTCCTTCCGATACATCCCGCTTCCATCTTTCCAGTTCTCTGCGTGTAATTCCAAATGCCATAACTTGAGCCGCTCCTTATTTTTTTGCCTTTTCGTAAGCGGCATGCCAATCAGGAAAGGCCTTGCGGAACTGAATCGGTTTGAAGCTCTGTTTATCGACGCATATGTGAGTGGATGACGCTTCGATCGCAAGTTCTTGATCCGGATTATAGATGCGGTAGCCGTAAATGGTTTTAAATCCGTTATATTCTTCAATCCACGTATGTACTTCGGCTGTTTCTCCGTAGCGGAGCGGCTTTTTATAAGAAATGCTGATATCCACTACAGGTGACAGCACCCCTCTTTCTTCCATGTCCTTGTACAGAAATCCGAGGTCCTTAATGAGCGCCGTTCTCCCGACCTCCATCCAGACTAAGTAATTGGCATGGTAGACGATACCCATTTGATCTGTTTCCGCATAACGCACTTCTATTTCTTTTTTTGACACATGCAACGTTCTCTGCTCCCTTATTATCAGATTAGCCCTATTTTATCACAACGTGGCGGAAAGAGAAAAAACCAGGTTTCCCTGGTTTTTATTACGATTGATAGCCGTTTTCTCTCGCAGCCGATTCATCCTGAATTTCACTTCGGAATGATTCAATGCTTTCATTGCGTCTGGCATTCTTCTCTTGAATGTGCTGTTTTTCCTCATCTGTGGCAAACTCCATTGATTCTTTCGCTTCTTCTATATTTTCGATTGTATTCTGCACCATATCCTGAAGCTTTTCAACGTTATCAGAACGGTCGTCCGGATTCGGTTTTTGATAATTGTTTGTCATCATGTCAGCTCTCCTTTAATGATATTATTCGCCTTTCGTCTGCATGACAATCGGATGTCCGTTTGACTTGTCATGAAACTTTTCCCCTTTGTTTCGTTTATATTTAACGGGTTTTGTCCCTAAGTGGCTCGGAGCGTACTGCGGCTGGCCGTCTTTCTTGTTTGTGCCCATGTTCATCCCTCCTTAAGAGTATATTTCGCAAAAGGAGGCGCAAACATGACTGCAAATTAAAGGTTATTTTTGTTTAAACCGCTGCTCCAGCTTTTCTTCAAGCTGATTCAAATATTCCGTATTGGTCATCAGCTCACGTTTATTCTCCATAACCAATTCATGAAAAGAACGTTTTCTCATTTTTTTCAATCTTCTCACCTCCATGTTTTCATTCATTTTTTCCAATTTTTTAAAAGATAAGCCTTTCGCATAAAAAAAACTGAACCTCTACTTGAGATCCAGTTTTTCTTTCATTTCTTTTTTTGTCATCGTGCCTACTCGGATGTACTGAATGGTTCCTTTTTCGTCTAATATGTATGATGTCGGATAAGAAAGCACGTTGAAATCTCCGTTAATCCCGCTTTTGTCAATCAAAATTGGAAATGTCAGCTGATAAGTATCAGCGAATGATTTCACAGCCTGTATATTTTTTTCAGAGGACGTAAAATTAACGGCTACTACCGCAATATCCGGATATTCCTTCTGCAGCTCCTGCATATCGGGCATTTCCATCCGGCATGGCTTGCACCACGTCGCCCAAAAATTAAGGAGTACTTTTTTACCTTTATAATCAGAAAGGGAGCTGCTTTTTCCTGACAGTGTGTCGAGTGTAAAGTCAGGAGCCTTCATCCCTTCTTCTGTCCCTTCTTTCGGACTTGTTTGTGAAGAATAAATGTTCCAGCCCGCATACACTAACAACCCGATAAGTAACAATACGCCCAGCCATTTAGCAAGCATCTCAAGGCCTCCCGTATAAAAAGAGAGAAAGCAGTCCGCTTTCTCTCTTTTGTCTTTCTGCTACTGTTTCATTTTATCGCGAAGCACCATTTGTAAAATGCCGCCGTGACGATAGTAATCAATTTCCACTTCACTGTCGAAACGGACAACGACTTCAAATGTTTTTACCGTACCGTCTTCACTGATGGCTCTGACAGTCAGCAAGTCGCGTGGACGTACAGTTTCATCAACATCCACCTCGATAACTTCCTTACCGGTTAAACCGAGTGTATCCGCGTTTTCACCCTGTTTGAACTGGAGCGGCAGCACACCCATGAAGACGAGGTTACTTCTGTGAATTCTTTCAAAGCTTTCCGCAATAACTGTTCTGATGCCTAGCAGGTTTGTTCCTTTTGCAGCCCAGTCACGTGAAGAGCCCATTCCGTAATCTTTGCCCGCCAGGACGACAAGACCCGTTTTATCTTCTTTATACCGCATGCATGCATCATAAATAGATGTCACGTCACCGGTAGGCCAGTGTGTAGTGTATCCGCCTTCTGTGCCAGGCGCGATTTGGTTTTTAATGCGGATATTGGCGAATGTTCCTCTCATCATGACTTCATGGTTTCCGCGGCGTGAGCCGTAAGAGTTAAAGTCCCGAGGAGAAACGCCTTTTTCCTGCAGGTATTTGCCCGCCGGCGTGTCTTTTCCGATCGCTCCGGCCGGAGAAATATGGTCAGTCGTCACGGAATCTCCGAATTTGCCGACAACGCGAAGCCCTCTTAGTGGCTCAACTTTTCCCGGTTCTACAGACATTTCTTCAAAGAACGGCGGGTTTTGGATGTAAGTAGAATCCTTATCCCACTTGTACAGTGCTTCATCCGTCGTTTCGATTGCATTCCAGCGCTGGTTGTCGTCAAATACCGTTTCATATTCTTTACGGAATAATTCCGGCGTCACAGTCTGTTTGACGAGGGAGTTGATTTCATCCATTGACGGCCAGATGTCATCGAAGTAAACGTTTTGTCCGTCTTTTCCGACACCGATCGGGTCAGATTTCAAGTTAATATTCACAGTGCCTGCCAATGCGTACGCGACGACAAGCGGCGGCGAAGCAAGGTAGTTTCCTTTGACAAGCGGATGGATCCGGCCTTCAAAGTTTCTGTTGCCTGACAGGACAGAAGTGATCAGGAGATCATTTTTAGCAACCGCTTCTTCAATCTCTGGAGAAAGCGGTCCGGAGTTTCCGATACATGTCGTACAGCCGTAACCGACAAGATTAAAGCCGAGCTCCTTCATATATGGAAGAAGGCCTGAATTGACTAAGTATCCAGTAACAACCTTAGATCCCGGTGCAAGTGATGTTTTCACATAATTCGGCACTTTCAATCCTAATTCTACCGCTTTTTTAGCTACCAATCCGGCACCGATTAATACATAAGGATTAGATGTGTTTGTGCAGCTTGTAATGGCGGCAATTGCAATTGCCCCTGTTTTCATGACCGCATCTTCGCCGCTGTTAAGTTTAAATGAGATTTCTTTGTTCTCTTCAGCAGCATCCATTCCGAATCCTTGGTTGCCGGCCGGGCTGACGAGATGTTTTTTAAACGTTTCCTGCATGACAGAAAGCGGGATTAAATCCTGCGGACGTTTCGGGCCTGAAAGGTTCGCTTCAATTTTTGACAGGTCAATTTCTACAATGTCTGTAAAAATCGGCTCTTCTGCGTCAGGCGTATAGAATAAACCGTTGTTGCGGCAGTATGCTTCCACGACATCGATCTGCTCTTCTTCACGGCCGGTCAGACGCATGTAAGAAAGTGCTTCCTCGTCAACCGGGAAGAATCCGCAAGTCGCTCCGTATTCCGGCGCCATATTGGCAATAGTCGCCCGATCCGCAAGCGGAAGCTCAGCAACACCAGGGCCGAAGAATTCAACAAATTTATTGACTACGCCTTTTTCTCGCAGCACTTGAGTGACTTTCAGCGCTAAGTCAGTTGCCGTCGTTCCGTTAGGCAATTTTCCGACAAGTTTCGCGCCGATGACCTCAGGAACAGGGAAATATGAAGGCTGGCCGAGCATTCCCGCTTCCGCCTCAATACCGCCGACACCCCAGCCGAGAACGCCGATTCCGTTAATCATCGTGGTATGGGAATCTGTTCCCACCAAAGTATCAGGATATGTCACAAGCTCTCCGTCTTCATCTTTCGTATGAACGACACTTGCCAAAAACTCAAGGTTTACCTGATGGACGATACCTGTTGCAGGCGGAACGGCCTGATAGTTGTTAAACGCTTTCTTTGCCCAACTTAAAAATTTATAACGTTCTGCATTTCTTTTGAATTCTAAGTCCATATTAATGGCTAACGCGTCTTCCGTACCCGCTTTGTCGACTTGTACGGAGTGGTCAATGACCAGGTCAACCGGAATTTCAGGATTGATTTTATCAGGGTCTCCGCCGACAGAAGCCATGGCTTTTCTTAAAGATGCCAGGTCAACTACGGCCGGAACGCCGGTAAAGTCCTGAAGGATAACCCGTGACGGTTTAAACGGCACATCGATATCTTTTAATTCAGCAGTACCCCATCTTGCTAAATTTTCAACATGTTCTTTCGTAATGACGCGTCCGTCTACCTGACGCAAAACAGATTCCAAAAGAACCTTAATAGAATAAGGAAGTTTTGAAACATTGCCGACCCCTGCGTCTTCCAATGCTTTTAATGAATAGTAGTGGTATGTTTTCCCGTTTGAAGAAAATGTTTTTCTTGCTTGGAAAACGTCTTGTGTTGCGACTTTTTGCTGATTTGTCATTCTCCAAAATCCCCCTTCAAAGATCAAGATCGTTCTTTAGATGAATGTTCACATTCCATCACAATTTTCTCACAATTCCATCTTAGTATAAAATCATACATAAGTAAATATCAATGTTTTTATTAAATACAATAAGATCGTCTTATCAGCATAATTTCCGGTAAATTTTGTCCTGTTTTATGTCTCATACAACGGGCTGTAAAGAGCCATATTAAAGGTGAGGTGATGATCATGGTAAAACGAAAAGCCAATCATGTTATAAACGGCATGAATGATGCGAAAAGCCAAGGCAAAGGCGCGGGTTATATTGAAAATGACCAGCTTGTCCTGACCGAAGCAGAACGGCAGAACAATAAAAAAAGAAAAACAAACCAATAGCCGTCACCCCTTAAAAAAGGAGGCTTTAACATGACAAATAAAAATACGAGCAAAGATATGCATAAAAATGCTCCGAAGGGCCATAATCCCGGCCAGCCGGAACCGTTAAGCGGAAGCAAAAAAGTGAAAAACCGCAACCATACAAGACAAAAACATAATACAAGCCACGATATGTAAAACAGACCTCGGTGTCTGTTTTTTTGTGCCTTTCACCCATTTAAAGCTTCTGCATACGTTATAGCAAGGCTTTTTTAATATGGAGGGATGCTTCCATGAATCATTCAAATCACGCTGAAGAATTTGATGATATCGAAGAATGGCTGCGGCAGTTTTACGAGGACCCGTATGCTTGGTATGACGAGGCGCTTCCGATCGATCTATATGAAACAAGCCGTCAATACATCATTGAAGCTGACCTGACGGCGCTGAAGCCGGTGCAGGCGATGACCGTCACTCTTTCGGGAAATGAGTTCATGCTCTCTGTTAAAACGCTTGAACAGACGTTAAACAAACAAATGATGCTGCCTTTTTATCTGAACGACAAACATATTTTCACTGATTTCACAAACCATATTCTGACCGTCTCCATGAACAAGGAGCCAAATGAGACCCCTGCCTCTTTTTCCTTTCAATTTCCTCTATAACATAAAAAAGCCGTTTTCATCCCTCAATGAAAGCGGCTTTTTTGTCCGGTCATATCAGTCATATACCCTCGAAGTGAATCTCCCATGGCCAAATAGCAGAATCACTATACGATAGAATATGTTCTAGCAATCGGATTGACTGGACATCTATCATTTTTTCTATTCTTTTTTCATGTGTTCTTCTATTCTGTCTTCGTTTACAATATGGTTAAAGTAAGGAGGAGATAAAACAATGCTTGAAGGCTGGTTTATGTGGTTTATTTTATTTTGGGTCATCGTAATGATCGGATTGCTGTCCATCGGGGGGTTTTTTATGTTCCGAAAATTTTTAAAACGCTTACCGAAAGAAGACGGCCGGTCAGAACTGGATTGGCAGGATTATTATATTGAAAAAAGCAGACACCTATGGAATGAAGTCGACAAGGCGTTTTTGGATGAACTGGTCGCCCCCGTGCCAGAGCTCTTTCGGGATGTAGCCAAAGCTAAAATCGCCGGAAAAATCGGTGAAATCTCTTTACAAGAGGAAGCAGAACAAATAAACCGGGATTTAATCATCAGGGGTTACATACTGGCCACCCCTAAGCGGGATCACCAGTTTTTGAAAAAACATCTCCGCGAAAAACAGATTGACCTTACTCCTTATCAAACCCTGCTCAAATAAAAAACCTTTCCGGCGGACGGAAAGGTTTTAATTCATCTGAATATCAGCGGTCTTCAGTTCATTGGCAAGTTTGCGGTACGACATAAACATCGCGATGCGCCACGGGACAATCATTCCGAAAGCCAGAATCCAAAACATTCCGCTTAAAGCTCCGTAATCAATCGTCGTGCTCAAAATGGATTTCATAGCGATTCTGATAACCAGCAAACCAATTAGGATAAACACAAATGCTTTTGACCGTTTTAAATAGATTTCATTATTTTTAATCTCAAATTTAGATGTTTTTATCAGAAAAATAGAGAAGATCACGCCCAGCGTAATGGCCTCCAAAAATTCTTCGCCCGTCACTCTGAAAATCGGAAAAAGAAACATCAGCGCTCCCGTACTCATGAAAATCGGCGGGAGAATTATTTTTTTTGGTGAAGCGGGCTTATCGGAGGATTTAATCCTCACGATCATTACAGAGATTGCCATGGCCGCTGCAATAACGGATGAAATTATAATCATCATCTTTATCATTCCTTTGCTTGCACGGAGTTTGATACTATATACTATACTCCAAAAACATAAAAAAACCAATGTGAAAAGAAAATACGTTTATGTTCCCGTTACCCTGCCTACGGCCTCCAGCACTTTAGACCCTTCAAACGGTTTAACGATAAAATCTTTAGCGCCCAGTTCAATCGCTTCCAGAACGATCCGCTGCTGCCGCATGGCGGTGCACATAATGACATGGGCTTTCGGGTCAAAAGCTAAAATCTCCTGCAGCGCCTGTATTCCGTTTTTAACCGGCATGGTAATATCCATTGTCACCAGATCGGGACGGATTTTTTGATAAACGGCCAGAGCTTCCTCGCCGTCAGCCGCTTCTCCGGCCACTGTATAGTTCGCCGATTCCAGAATCTCTCTGATTTTCACTCTCATGAACTTGGCGTCATCTACAACTAAAACTCGTGTCATATTCCCCTCCACATATTTAACATTAACTAGTCTTATTGTACCAAAAAAGAAAGGGTATATAATAGTTCAAAAGTTATCAATCTCTTACAGCCCCTTGAACCCTCCGAAAAGATTTGACAGAACGATCAGAATATAACTCATCCAGTTAAAAAACAGCATAATTCCGATGACAATCATAACAATGCCGCCGGTTCTCATGATAAGCAGCTGGTGCTTTCGAATCCAACTCATTCTGGTAATAAAAAATGAAAGAACTAAAAAAGGAATGGCGAATCCCAAAACATATAAAAACATATACGGCACCGCTGAAGAAGGATTTGTACCGGCCAGTGAAAACACGGCGCCTAAAATAGGCCCGCTGCACGGCGACCAGCCGGCTGCAAACGCCAGACCGATCAGAACGGAGCCGATAAACCCCTCAGGCCGGTGCTTAAAATGAATGCGCCGCTCTTTCATCATGATTTTCGGCTGAAACACACCCGCCGTAATGAGCCCGAAAAGCACCAGCATGATAGCGCCAAACTGGCGGATCGCTTCATGATAACGGGTAAAAAAACTGCCGATGAACGAGGTTCCGTATCCAAGTGCAATAAAAATCACGGAGAAACCAAGCAAAAAACAAAGTGTATGCACGAGCCCCCGTTTTTGCAGCATCACCTTTTCCGTTTTCACCTCGTCCATGCTGACACCGGTTATGTATGACAAAAAAGCGGGGTACAGCGGCAGACAGCAGGGAGAAATGAAAGACAGAAACCCGGCCCCGAACGTCAGAAAGTAATTAAAACTCACCATGACACACTCCTTTCGAGTTATGACAAAATCATTTCATTTTTTTAACACTTTCCCATGAAGGATTACTTTTTATAGAAAAAGCTTATATAATTTAATTTGACATCAAGATATTATACTCCTTCTTATTTGAAAAACAGTATAAATGTGGATATAATAATAGCGATTCAGTGAAAGATTTATGTATGAAAGGATATATCCCTGTGATTAGAGAGCATCTATTAAATGAAATTGAAAAAAAACGGGCAGAGCTGCTTAAAATCGTCATGACAAACGGAATGACATCAAACATTACGATAGAACTCAGCCAGGAGCTTGACCACCTTCTCATACAATATCAAAAGGAACTGCACACCGGCAGTTGGGGTGAAACATGACGCAAAAATAAAAAACCCTCACCGGGTTTTTTATTTTTATAACCATGTATCTCTATATCATAATCTTTACGTATTATTTCGCTTGATTATTCATGGCTTTCATCATTTGATTAATTTTCTTTTGAGAAGGTTTCATTCCCATTTGCATCATCATCATGCGTAACATTTGTTCATTAATAGGCGGATTCTTTTTCAAATAGCTCATCATATATTTACGAGCAATAAAAAACCCGAGTGCAACACCTATGAGCAATGCGACAACGCCCACTAGGATGCCAACCCATAAAGTCATTTTATTTCCTCCTTCATGTTGTCTAGTTTAAAGTGTACTAAACCAAAGGCTATTATACAACATTTACATCTCTTTTTGCTCGTTTTTAGACAAAATTTCTTTCTCTGACCGGATTTAACCACCCATAACGCCTTGTCTTAAAATCCATCGCAAGAAAACAGGGGCTGATTTTACGGAGAATCTCAAAGAAAATCGTTTCCGCCTCATAATCTCCCGAAGCTGCAATCTCAATCAAGCTGTCTTTCATCATGAAGGTGGCGCGGCCCTTTTCTCCGGGCAGTGTAAGCTGATAAATTGAATCTAAACGGCTGTAACTCATTCGGTTTAAATGAAGCTGGAGACGCTGATGCATATGTATTACCGGAATCGGTTCTGTTATATAGTGAACTTGCTTTTTTGTCAGTTGATATTCTTGGGGTGTCAGATTTGTCCAATGATAGTCTCGAAACAATTCAAACATAGCGGTTTCCCGCCCGAAGTAGTGGTTCGCAAACTCATCCTTAATCAGGTGCGTATAGTAATGACGTTCCATTTCCTCATCCCCTTTTACAGCGCTGCGTATTGCTTTCTATTATACAAAAGGAGAAAAGAAAGAATTGTCTATTACTGTTACGGCGCCCCTTCTATTTTTGTCGTATATACAGGAAAAAGAGGATGATTTGACTCATCCTCTTTTGTTTCTTTATTTGTTTAGCAGTTTCTTCACGCGGTCAGCCACGTTTTCTGCAGTAAACCCGTATTCTTTCATAATTGTTTCTCCCGGAGCTGAAGCACCGAAACGGTCAATTGCGAGAACGTCTCCTTCAAGACCGGTAAATTTGCCCCATCCGAAGCTTGATCCCATTTCAATCGCAAGACGTTTCGTCACATTCGGAGGAAGTACGCTGTTTTTGTACTCGGCCGATTGTTTTTCGAAACGGTCCCAGCTCGGCATGCTGACTACAGATACATGAATGTTTTCGTCAGCCAGCTTCGCCTGTGCTTCAATCGCAAGTCCGACTTCAGAACCTGTCGCTAAAAGAAGGGCGTCCGGTGAATCGGTTTTTGCTTTGGAAACGGTATAAGCCCCTTTTTCTACTCCGGCATACGCTTCTTCAGCCTGCTGATCAATTGTCGGCAGGTTTTGGCGTGTCAACACAAGAGCTGTCGGATGATCCTGGCTTTGAACGGCTAGCTTCCACGCAGCTGCGGTTTCATTGCCGTCAGCAGGTCTGATCACAGAAAGGTTAGGAAGCGCGCGTAAAGATGCAAGCTGCTCAATCGGTTCGTGAGTCGGTCCGTCTTCTCCTACGGCAATACTGTCATGCGTAAATACATAAGTGACAGGAAGCCCCATTAATGACGCCAGACGAATAGCAGGTCTTAAATAATCTGAGAACACAAAGAATGTGCCGCCGAATACGCGGAGGCCGCCGTGAAGCGCCATTCCGTTTAAAGCAGCGCCCATAGCAAATTCACGGACACCGAACCAGAAGTTTTTCCCGGCGTAGTCTTTGGCCGTGAAGTCCCCTGCGTTTTTGATTGTCGTTTTGTTTGAACCCGCAAGGTCAGCAGATCCCCCGACAAAGAAAGGAATTTTCTTGGCGATGCCGTTCAGCACCTCACCTGAAGATGCGCGGGAAGCAAGGCTGCTGCCTTTTTCATAGACAGGAACTTCCTGATCCCAGTCTTTCGGCAGTTCGCCTTTCATTCCGAGTGACAGCTGTTCAGCAAGCTCAGGATATTTTTCCTTATAAGCCGCGAACTGTTCATTCCATTCCTGTTCTTTTTTCGCGCCGGCTTCTTTTACAGCTTCGTTGAAATGCGCGTATACTTCTTCTGGAACATAAAAATCTTCTTCAAACGTCCAAGCGTACGCTTCTTTAGTCAGCTTGCTCTCTTCTAGTCCTAGCGGAGCGCCGTGAACACCGGATGTGCCCGCGCGGTTTGGAGAACCGAAACCGATTGTCGTTTTCACTTCAATTAATGTCGGTTTTTTATCATTCTGGCGCGCTTTTTCAATTGCAGCCGTCAAT
The DNA here is from genome assembly GCF_057836745.1 of Bacillus sp. BACIII. Lineage (NCBI taxonomy): Bacteria > Bacillati > Bacillota > Bacilli > Caryophanales > Bacillaceae > Bacillus > Bacillus sp. BACIII. The sequence continues at coordinate 1,139,565 of NZ_CM174437.1, forward strand.
TCAGCGATGTTATTTCCGTCCTCAACATAAAGGACTTCCCAGTTCATGGCTTCAAAACGCTGTTTTACATTTTCAGAGAAAGAGCGATTTAAATCGCCGTCTAAAGAAATATCATTAGAATCGTATAATACGATCAGGCGGCCTAATTCCAGATGGCCTGCTAGAGAAGCGGCTTCAGAAGAAATGCCTTCCATCAAATCGCCGTCTCCGCAAATACTATATGTATAATGATCAACTACGTTGAATGAATCACGGTTATATGTTTCAGCCAGATGGCGTTCTGCAATTGCCATTCCCACTGCCATAGCGATACCCTGTCCCAAAGGCCCGGTCGTTGCGTCGACTCCGGCTGTATGCCCGAACTCCGGATGTCCCGGTGTTTTGCTTCCCCATTGACGGAACTGTTTCAGATCTTCAATGCTGAGGTCATACCCGCTTAAATGCAGCATGCTGTACAAAAGCATTGAACCGTGTCCTGCTGATAAAACAAAGCGGTCTCGGTTAAACCATCCCGGATTCTGCGGATTTACATTCATAAACTTCGTCCACAGCGTGTAAGCCATCGGAGCAGCTCCCATCGGCATGCCCGGGTGTCCGGAATTAGCTTTTTCAATTGCGTCTATAGATAGTGTACGTATGGTGGCAACTGATTTCTTTTCAATTGTATCCATTATAATCCCCTTCCTTATTGTTGTACCTTTTCATCATAAAGCGATGCTGACTTTTTCTCAACTCTTTCAGCTTAAATTTGAGATAAACTTGTTGAAAATTGTCGCAAATCACAGCCTGATATTAGTATATACAAAAAAGAATACGTATTGCCGTATTCTTTCTGTTTAATGAAGATTATTTTTCTGTTGTTCCCTTTTTAATTTTTCAGGAGTGACATCATTACCCTCTGGATCAATAACTTTTACGCTCTTTAACGTATTTTTCATTGAGGAGCGGAACCCTTTCAAATACTCCTGGCGAAGCTTTTGCTGTTCGGCTTTTTCCTCATCTGTTATCGTGTTTGATTTAGCTTTTTGAGCCAATTCGTTAATTCTTGCGATTTTTTCTTTAGAAATCATAATAAGCTCCTTTGGTGCGTGTTGATTATATACTACTAAAACATCATCTTTTTTACAACTGAAGCATGTCAGCTGCCTTCGCTGTCTGCGATATATTCCTGAAAACGCCGGTGAACCGTGGCTTTGGATACATCATAGCCGAATCCTCTTAAGGTGGCGGCGATTTCTGCAAAGGTAAGCTTGTTAGCTCTCAGCCTGATAATTTCCGAAACAGGAACCTCTTTTTTTTCTTTTCCGCTGTTTTCATGTCTGTTTTTCAGATTCCGTTCAGGCTTATAGCCATTTTTTACGGCTCTTTTCATTCCCCGCCGGATTTTCATATTGTGAATTTTCCTTTGATATTCCTCCACAATACTGACGATTTCGAGTACCATCGTATCAGCTTCGGAAAGCTCCAGCTCGCCTTTATGAGCCGTCGTATATATTTTTACGTTCTCCCTGTAAATACAATGCAAAAGCGCGATCTTGGCGTTTCCTCTTCCCAGTCTTGTTTCATCCTGCACCAATATCGCGTCAATATGTGACTTTTTAATTTCATCAAGCATTTCAAATACTCCGTCGCGGTCCATTTCGTAACCGCTGGCTTTCTCTGAAATGACTTTTACGACTTCCATGCCGTTTGCCGCAGCGATCTCACTGAGCTCCTCTTCCTGTCTTTTTAAAGACGTCTGCTGCTGTTCTTTGTTTGTGCTTACCCGGGCATAAATGAGCGCCTTCATTTCTCTCTTTCCTCTCTAATTGACAATGGCCAGCTGATATACGGCCGGATTCTCCTTCTTAACCGGAAGAATAAGTTCGTCTCCGGGCTTTATATCAGCAGTTTGGAGATGATTATTCTCCGTCACCCACTCAATGAAATCTTCTTTGTTAATATTTTTCTTCTCTGCTACTTGATCCGCAAGTGACCACAGAGTATCTCCGTCCTGAACCTTTATTTTAACATATTGGCTGAGCGCCTGATCATTTCCCGCACATGAAACAAGTAAAATAACGGCACTTAAAATCGCAGTAAACAGTCCGACAAATATGATAGATTCCTTCGCCATTTAAACAACCTCCAGAATGTTTGTTCGCTTTTTATACCTTTCAGTATATACGAACAAATGTTTCTGTCAATCGTTTTTTTCGAACCTATGTTTGTACTGTCAGGAAAATCATGCTATAATCTACTTAAAATCGACGTTTTGAGGTGCGAAATATGACGAAGCTATCAAAAAGGCAGCTTGATATCCTGCGTTTTATTAAAGAAGAGGTAAAAACGAAAGGATATCCGCCTTCTGTAAGAGAGATAGGAGAAGCAGTAGGACTGGCTTCCAGTTCAACCGTGCACGGACATTTGGCGCGGCTGGAGACAAAAGGCCTGATCAGACGGGACCCTACTAAACCGAGAGCGATTGAGGTATTGGATGAAGAAGAAGTCCAAATTCCGAAAAGCCAGGTTGTCAATGTTCCGGTCATCGGAAAAGTGACGGCAGGTATCCCGATTACAGCTGTTGAAAATATCGACGAGTATTTTCCGCTTCCTGACCGGATGGTTCCTCCGGGAGAACACGTATTCATGTTAGAAATCATGGGAGAGAGTATGATTGACGCCGGCATTTTTGACAAAGATTACGTCATTGTCAAACAGCAGAACACGGCCAATAACGGGGAAATCGTGGTGGCTATGACCGAAGATGATGAAGCCACGGTCAAGCGCTTCTATAAAGAAGACAATTATGTGCGGCTGCAGCCGGAAAATCCGACGATGGAACCGATTATCCTGCAAAACGTAAGTATTTTAGGGAAAGTGATCGGCGTATTCAGAGCCGTTCATTAATTCTATTAAACTTTATTTATCGTAAAACCCCTCTGAAAGGGGTTTTTCTTTTGCAAAAAAAGAGCAGATTCGCCCTGGCTTAAGAAACGAACCTGCTAAGGAGGAAAAACTTACATCTTTATTATCAGGCATCTCACTTTTGAAGTCAATAAATAATGTTTCTCTAAGGAAACTTTTTATCCGTTTTTCAACTTTTGTATTTGTGCGGGCTGATTTTGATATATAACTATCTTTACTTGGAGCGGACGGATTACATTTTATTCATGAATATTTAGTGCATAGTACAATAAGTTTTGACGAGATGTAAAAAAACCCGCTTCCTTTGCGGGTATCTATTTTCAATCAAAATGATAATATTCCACGCCGTATAACCCTTTAATATGAACAGGTGCACAGACGTTTGAAGAGCTTTCAATCAGAATCCTGTATTTGTGATGCGGATCAATTGATTTTTTGTCCTGGGCACTTAGGTTTAACCAGCTGCCGCTGTAGCTTTTAGAACTTAATGTATAAAAATTTCCGTTCAGCGCCATCCGCTGGAGTTTCACGTTTAAATTGCATGAAGAATTGTTCACAATGGTGAACTTGTATCCTAATAGGTAATCATCAGCTGATACAGCCCCCGGATTTTCAATAAAAAACTCTTTGACATCTCCCTCCATAATGAAGCTTGTTTTTGATCCGAATTCAGTGGTAGCCGCTTCAGCTGAGTGTACTCCGCAAAAACATAATAAAAAAACAGCAATACATATCCACCATTTTTTCAATTTTGCATCCCCCTTTTTTTACATATTTTAACTTTTGAATATGGTGATGTCTATTTACATTTTATTAAAACGCACACTTTATAACCACTATATACCAGTTTAAAAATTTGCTGATTGCCTACAATGAAGACTAAACGAAATAACGAAGGTGGTTCAAATGAAACATGTAATTGCTTTCGCTTCTAAAACGGCGCTCACACTTGCTTTGCTGTACATTGTTCTGGATCTGATGTACCAAGTAACTTTTTTAAACGTTCTGTTTATTACCTTGATCTTAAGTTTGATCACTTACTTTTTGGGTGATTGCATGATTCTGCCGAGAACAAGCAATTTTACAGCCGTTGCAGCTGATTTCGGAATTTCATTCATTATATTATGGATATTTCTAATGAACATTGGCGGGTTTAATGTCTCTCCTGCCGCGGCATCGGTTATCTCTGCACTTTGCATTTCTGTTTTTGAGGCATTTTTTCACCGATATTTGCAGCAATATGTGCTTCCCGAAGATTATCAGGACACAACAGAGACAGATAGCACGCTATGGAGCTATCAAACCGAGGCGTCTGAAGAATTGGTGCCGGAAAAAGATTCTGAAGAAAAAACATAAAAAGGAGGCATCCGCCTCCTCAGGCTGTCGAGAAAATCTCGACAGCCTTTATTTTTCCTTAAAATATCCATTCTCCTGTATTAAAATAAAAGAAAGACTAAAAAGGACGGTGTCTTTCTCATGTTCCACACAAGAAACTCTTCTCAAAACACAGCCGAATTTGTTTTGCTTGACCAACTCGTCGAAGAAGATCATCTGCTTCGAAAAATTGATAAACACATAGACTTCTCTTTTATCATTGAAAAGGTTAAGCCTTACTACAGCGAAAACAAAGGCCGCCCTTCACTCGATCCGCTGATTTTATTCAAAATGATGTTTATCGGCTACCTCTACGGTATCCGTTCAGAAAGACAGCTCGAAAAAGAAATTTACTACAATATGGCATACAGATGGTTTCTCGGATTGAACATAAATGATCCAGTTCCGCATCACTCCACCATCAGCTGGAACAGACGCACACGCTTTAAAGATACAACCATCTTCCAAGACATCTTTGATGAGATCGTTCTTCAGGCCATCAATCATGACATGGTGGGCGGACGTGTCCTATTCACTGATTCAACTCATCTGAAAGCCAATGCCAACAAGCATAAATACACAAGAAAAACAATTGCGCAGGATACCCAAAACTATATCAAGGATTTAAATGAAGCCATACAAGAGGATCGGGAGGAACACGGAAAAAAGCCGTTAAAAGTCAAAGAGGAGGTGAAAGCTGAAAAAGAGATCCGCCACAGTACAACTGATCCGGAAAGTGGATATATGTATCGTGAAAATAAACCGGAGGGTTTCTTTTATTTAGATCACCGAACAACGGATATGAAACATAACATTATCACCGACGCCTATGTCACGCCCGGAAATGTCCATGATTCTGTACCTTATCTTGACCGATTGGATCACCAAATCGCACGATTTGATTTTGATGTAGAAGCCGTCGCTCTTGATTCTGGTTATTTAACGACCCCGATCTGTAAAGGATTAGCTGACCGCCATATTTTTGGCGTTATTGCCTATAGACGATATCACCCTGCCAGAGGCTTGTTTCCAAAATGGAAATTTCATTATGACAGTGAACAAGATAGATACATTTGTCCAAATCACCAAACACTTACATACTCAACAACTGACCGAAAAGGCTACCGGTCATATAAATCAAATCCTGAAATCTGTTCCGCATGCCCATTGCTTGCACAATGCACAAAATCAAAGAACCGCCAAAAGGTCATCACCCGGCATGTATGGGAGGACCATAAAGAAAGGGTCAGACAAAATCGCTTGTCTGTTTCAGGAAAAAACCTCTACAAAAAAAGAAAAGAAAAAATAGAGCGAAGCTTTGCAGATTCAAAACAGCTGCATGGGCTTCGCTATTGCAGGTTGAGGGGAAAGCGGAATGTGAGCGAGCAAGTCCTCCTCACAGCCGCATGCCAGAATATGAAGAAGATTGCCACATACCTAGCCAAACAAGGCTAGGCATGTGGGAGCTCTTTTTCTGCATCTGAAACCTGATGAATATCTAAAGAAACTGTATAAAACAAAAAAGCTTGTAGAAAAAACATCGTTTTCTCTACAAGCTGAGGAGGCATCCGCCTCCTTTCTTTTTATTTTTGCTTCTGATCGTCCAGCGGCAGCTGGAGCAGTGAGTCTGTGCCTGTCGCTTTCGGTGTTTTTCCGTCCCATTTTTCAATCCATTTATATTTGATCATTTCATCAGACATTGATTTTTTTATGATTTGGTTATAATCAGCGATCCCTTCCGCTTCAATTTTTTTCTTTTTCGCTTCAGCTTCAGCTATTTTAATTTCAGTCTGCGTCCGTTCAAGCTCCTGTGAAGACTTCACTCTTGCATCAATAGCTTCCTGTGTGGCTTTATCCGGCTTCGGGACGCCAAGCGTCAGATCATCAATTAAAAATCCAAGGTTCTTCATATCCTCAGCAAACCTTTTTTGAACATCGGCAGCGGCTTCTGCAGATTTTTGCCCGTATGTGTCAATAACCGAGTATTTGCTGATTGATTTTCGCGCCGCGTCCCACAGTCTTGTTTTTAAATATGTATTTTCAATCGTTTCAACGTCTACCGCCCCGAATTTGTTAAACAGATCGACTACTTTATCAGGCTGAACAACATAGTTGTAAGCGATATCCATTTCAATATTTTTACCGTCTGAGGTTGCCACTTTTATATTTTCATTATTTACGGTCTGCATACGCACCGGATATTCCGTTACTTTATTAAACAAACCGACTAAGTGCCAGCCTTGATCCAAAGTTTCGGATTTTACCCCGCCGTTCGGTGAGTATACGACTCCGACATAACCATTCGGTATTTTTTCAATAAATAATGACGCCGTAACGCCCGCAATTAAAAGGGCTGCGCCTATAATCACACCGCCGAGTATTTTTTTTGTGTTTCTCCGCTTATTTTCGCTCATGCTGATCTTTTTCCTCCCATGACTTTTTAAATTTTTTGGCTCCGCTTCCCACTTGTTTAAAGATTGGACTAAGCATCAGCCATAAACCGAATCCGATGATGACAAGAAGAATGATAGACCCGATCATCACTTTCATTTGCCCACCTCTTTTCTTTCATCCTGTCAGTTATGTATACGATCTTAAGAACTTAAAGTTTCATAAATTTCAAAAGAAAAAGCTCCGCCGGCAAAAAGCGGCGTGCTTATTTATAATTGTCATTGATAAAATCAGAAATCGTTTTTGTGAATCGGAGAAAGGTATCGTTTTGTGTGGACGCTCTGCTTTTAAGCGTAAAAGTATCAAACAGTGATTTTCTAAAACCGGTGCTCATTTCGATTTGAATACTTAATCCGGATGAAGATTGATTGGCAAGATTGTTCGGACTGACACCTGCGTATTTATCATTTATGCCAAGAAGAACGGCAGGATACCCGTTCCGTTTCAGCACATCTGTCAAAAGTTCGGCCCGTTCTCTGTCTGTACCGCCGATTTTTATCTTTTTATCGTCGCTGCCGTAACCGTGCAATGAAATGACATTTGAGTGCTCTTTCACCATTTGAACGGCTTTAGGTTCGTCGAAATGCGAACTGGTCAAATGCAGCTCAGCATTGCCGGCTGATTTTAACCCTTCAAATAAATACAGGCTCCGGTTTTCGGCAATTTTTCTGGCCAACTCACTGGTCCCCGGCTCTATGCCTCCGCCGTGTATAGCTAATATGAGAACAGAAGGGTCATGTTCTTTCGATGAAATAGAAAAAACGGAGGGGGCCTCATGCAGTTTTAATTCCTCGAAACTGCCGTAAGTATCTGAAGCGGCATCAGCCCGTAAAAACGGCAGAAGCAAAAACGATAAAATCAAAACTAAAATTCCTTTTTTGGTTATTGATGGCAATTGTATGTTTATGTTACAATACAAATGCTTCAGCCTTTGAAGCGAACGGCAGAACAGGGTGACTTTGGACGGTTTCTTCTGCTCTGCCTCTTTGCCAGCAGCTTTACGGTCTTCTCTTCTAACCCTTTTTTTCATAACATCATCCTTTCTTTTGTTTACACTTTTGTCACAATATTATATACGTTGGACAAGACCTCCGTTCATCTTAAAGAATAAAAACATCAGAGCATCTTCTAGAAAAACGGAATGCTGAAGAAGGAATATCGGGAAATCCTTCATCAATATGCTAGCGCGGCTGGCGCTTCGAAATCAATAAAAAGACTGCTTAACAGCAGTCTTTAATCGTTTTATTTTGTGCCTGTTGATCCCAGACCGCCGCGGTCATTGTTTCCGAGCTTGTCCACTTCGATCAATTCCACTTGAGGCATTTTCTTCATGATTCTGAATTGGCAGATCCGCTCCCCCTTGGAAATATCGGTATCCCCGAAGTGCATATGCCGGGAAAAACCAGAAATCATTGTCACCTTTATAAGATTCATCGATGACACCCATTGAATTTGTCTGAATAATACCGAAATGCTTATATGTACTTGAACGCGGAACGACATGGGCCTCATATCCTTCCGGCAGTTCCATCGCAACTCCGAGCGGGATAAGTTTGAATTCACCTTTTTTGATTGTTATATCCTCTGCAGCCCGCAGATCGATCCAATCGCCCTGTTCAATTTTACTGATTCTCGTTTGTGTATCATCTGAATATTTAATTTTAATTTGTAAAGTCATGTTCGCCGCTCCTTTTGATTCCCTATTTTAGTCGTATTAATGACCAATCCGTGCACCATTATACCATTTTAACTGAGCAGCTGAGGAAAGGATTTAATGCGAAGAAAAGAAAATGCTGAATTGAGAAGAAACTGATAAGCGGGATATCCCACTCAGGCTTTTAATTACTGTTGGTCGTAATAATCATTATACTTTTGATCAAATGCTTCTTCGCTTCAGCAGAGATAAATATGAGGGAATTGAAGTTCAGCAAAACAAAAGATAGAGAACCCCTTGTACGACTCTTCCTCAATAAAACTTATGAATGCAGAAACCGCCTAGAAAAAATGCTAATATTGCAGCCTTATCATAACGTCCTCCCAACAATCTTTTTCTATCGTTTTCACAGGACAGCTCCGCTTATAATACACACTCTTATAAAGGTGAATTTTATACTCGTTTTCAAAAACTTTCTTAGTTTTGATCTTTCACCTGAAATATTGGCGTTTTTTTGAAATTCAATCTGATTTTAAAAGGGATTTCGTTCTCAACAAAGAATTTGATGAATAAGCGCATAAGGCGCGCGGCTTTTTTGTTCTCCCCTGCGTCAAGCGCTCATATCAAAAGAAAGAGGTGTCTTTAGAATGGTTCAATTTAAAAACTTTCCTGATCCGTCTTTAAACGCCGCATTGCAGTCTCACCCTTCGCATTCCTCTGAATTGGAACATCTCAAAGCAAGGATGCAGAATTTTATTAAGCATTCCGCAACAGATGATAATCTTGAGATCGCAGATGCCCGGGTGACGGCGGAAGGAATGGTCACCTCACTTTTAAAAGAACGGCTTGATACAGAATACGAAATGCTTATGAATAAAATCACCCGGGAAGTGAATGTGGAGGATTACGGAGCGGTCCCTGACGGCCGGGACAATACGGAAGCCTTTCGGAAAGCGATCGGGAACGGCCGCGTCAAAGTAAATGTTCCCGCAGGAGAATTTTTGGTTCAAGGAATAAAACTTCCGTCGTGGACTACCATCTCCGGTGAGGGACAAGGGATTACCGTGATTAAACTCCATGAGGACACTCCCGCATATGAATGGGTTATTACCAATGATGATTACGAAAATGGAAACCGTAATATTTTTGTCCAGGGCATGACTCTAGACTGGAATCCGGATCGTCAATGCGGAGTCCGAAACCCCGGGGGACAATTTTCCAGCTGTTTAACGTTTGCCAATGTGCAATACGGCTGGATCAAGAATGTTGAAGCGGTTAACGCAGGTCTGCATGGTATCGATATCACATCCCCGGCTTATGATCATTTGCCTGAAACAGAATGGACGAAAGACGGCTGCCGTTATATATGGATAGATAACTGTGTGGCGTACGGCGCCGGAGACGACGGCATTACCACCCATTACAGCGAATATATTTTCATTTCCAACTGTCATTCAGGGAACCCGCGCGGAACAGAGCATGCCGAGGGCAGCGCAAATTCGAATGGCATTGAAATTGATGACGGCTCTAAACATGTGTGGCTTTTGAATAACTATACGAGTGGAAATATCCGCGGAATTGAAGTAAAGGCGCACAGCCTGTGGCCGGCTTCCCAAAATGTTCATATTATCGGCCATGTTTCGTATCGTGATGTACGTTCGTTTGATATTCGTCATATCGGACACCATCAGGCCTCAGACCCCGAAAGCACGACGGCTTATGATGTTACTTTAACCGACTGCACCGCGATTGAACCGGTCTTCAACGCTCTCTATGACAGCGTGACTCCAAGGGCGCTGGTTATCTCTGCCTATAAAAACGTAAATGTAAACGGATTCACAGCTATTGGTGATCCTTCATATGACTATGGCGGGAATCCTGTCGTAGCCCTTCAATACCGCAGTCAAAATATTACGATCAGCGGCATTAAAATACGCGGTTTTACACAAGCCGGTGTTGACATCAATATATCCGGCGGATCAAATAAAACCGATTATGTTAAAATTTCAAATTTTGATATTTACAAGTCTTCTCCCAAAGGCATCTCAATTGGCGGAGGCCAATATAACGTAAATATTATGAATGGAACGATGATCGGAGATGGCGGTGCTGTCGGCATTACGTCCCCTAACAGCCAGGCTGTCATTCTCGGCGTACAGGCGGAAGGCTACAGCGCTGCCGCTTCTATAAAAGGACAGACTTACGAGCAGATCCCCGTCAATTTAAAAGGCGGCGCACAGCTTGCGACAAGCTCGGGTTTTGCATTTAACCCGACAAGCGCCGTTATTGCGGGCACAGGCGATATTACGGCAAGAGGTGACAGAAATGCGATCATCAGCTCTTCCGGAGGTTCAAGTTCTGAAGGTTCAAGGGCATTTATCGCTGCTTCAAACAATGTCCATGTTACGGGCAGCAAAGTCTCCAGAACCATTCTGTCATCAGAAAGCATTACATTGGAAGAACCGTACACCGTTGCCGGAGGGCATCAGTCCATTAAGTGGAAACTGGACTCAGCGGGCGGCCACGGAACTTTCGCCGGAGCCGTCACCTCTTCCCTGTCAGGGTACGGAGAATATTTTGAAAGTGTAAACGGCCAGACGATTCCCGCCGGGACAATCGTCACAGTGAGGGGAGAAAAAATCGAGCCGGCTCACGTTGGTGATTATATGCTCGGCGTCATTTCAGAAACAGCCGCTTTTATATCAGGAGCCGCAAGCTTCGGATGGCAAAGCAGTTTTTTGACAAACGAGTTCGGCGGTTTCATATATGAAAATGTGACTGACGAAGAAACAGGAGAAACGATACGCGTGCCGAAACAAAACCCAGACTGCAGTCCGGCTCTTGAAGCTGACTATGAAGCGCGCGCCGCCAGAGACGAATGGCATATTGTCGGACTCAGCGGCCGGCACTACGTACGGGTCGACAGTACGGTAAACCCGGGAGATTATATCACGGCCCATAACGGAATCGGTACAAAAGCCGCAGAAGGCTGGAAGGTATTGAAACTGACGGCCTTATACAATCCGGAAAAAGGGTACGGCATTGCAATAGCGGTTATCAAATAGTGTTTTCATATCAGGATCATTTCCTCTCCTATCTATCGGACGGGTATGATCCTGTTTTTTTATAGCAGATGAGACGCCTCTTTTGCAGCATATCGTTTCATTTGTCCAAGCCATCTGTTCCTTCTGTCATAGAATACTACCGTCAGATGAAAAAAGGAGGAAGATGAGTATGGATATGGATATGGACATGGATATGAATATGGAAATGAATATGGAAATGGACATGGACATGGACGGACATTATGATCACGGTGAAAAGGAAGAAAAGCAGCCTAAACAAAAAAAGAAAAAGAAACAAGACAAAAAGCATCTTGATTATGATTACATCGTTGTCTATAAAAGAAAATGCAAAAAACATTGCTGACATGATATATTAAAGCTTTTTACACCCGGTGAACTCCGGGTGTTTTTGTTAATTTGTATTTCTAAATAAGATTTTGATCGTAATAATCAGCATATTGAATGCCACAGACCTTAATGCGAAAAAACTTGCGGCAGCGCACCGCAAGTTTTTTTATTTTTGCACCGAGATACTGCTCATTTTTCTCCTTTATAAGGAATATACTTGAAATGGTCTTCGATCACAGATCCGGTAAAGTCTTTCAAAGTGAGGGTATGTCATGTCAAAATGTTTAAAAATAACTCTGTGGAGCATATTTGTGTTGATTATCTTGTTAGTGATTATTGGAATCGTTTCTTACAATCAAACTCCTTCTGCAGGAGACGCAGCTGAAAGATTGCTTTATAGCGTCTCATCAATGTCCTCATTCAGTATAGAATATACACGTGTATCATGGGGCTGTCCGTTTTGATACATATACCCTCTCAAAATTCCTTCTGATTGAAACGCTGCATTCTCAATGAAAACAACAGCGCCTACCTGTTCCATTGAATCAAAAGGTTCCAAACCATAATAGCGTGTTACGATTGCATCCTGAAAAACAAGAAAATATTTGCTTTGCATCTTTCTTTTCAACTTCTCTAAGAATAAGTCTGTCCGTTTCTATTACAGGAAGCATTTATGATTCCCCCTTTAGAAGATGGAAATGTGAGAAGAAAATATATGCAGACGAACTTTTTTTCAAAAATAAACTAGCATCCCTATCAAACTTTTACATTCAGCATAATATGTATTAATCCTCTTAAGGGAGGTGAGATCATATGGGCGATTATGGTAGCTCCTTTGCGTTAATCGTGGTGCTATTCATTTTATTAGTCATCGTCGGTGCTTCTTTCCTCGGCGGTTATTAAGAGTCCCCCTTACCTCCGCATCCATGTCAGCATTACCTCTATGATCGTAAGGCGCCATAATGAATTCATTATGGCGCTTTGCTGTTTCCTCATTTAACTAACTCTTTCAAACGAAAAAGATCGGCGATGCATGAATGCAGCCGATCAGTCATTTCATAGATTACTGTGTAAGGTTTACGTCAATAACGTTATAGAAGGCATTGGAAGTATCCGCGACATCCCATACCCCTAAAATGATATGATAACCGCTTCGATCAGTCGGCACAAAAATCCTATGAGTCAGATTCGTATCTGCCTTGGAGCCATCGTGGTTTACCGTTCCGATTAATTCGAATTCATCCCTCGACAATGGTTTATTCGGATTCCAATTTTTCTTGGTGATATAATAGTGCCACTTTGATGTCGCATGGGGTGCAGTGTAGTGCCAAGTAAAAGAATTAAAGCCGCCGCGTATATTCTGTTTTACCCAATAATCTGCAGTCTGCTTGTCCAGACCGAAATCAATTTGTCCCGATCCTCCGTTTGCAGATGCAATTCTTCCATCCGGCGGACCTGCAGCCGGAAATCCTTTCGGCCCTTCAACAGACTGAGGATTATCAATGACGGAGCCATATTTCTGAGCAGCCGCCGTCCAGCCCATTGTTTGTTTCTCTAATGCTCCCATGTACGCTCTGCTGACGGGATCTTTTATATACCCGTGTGCAGATGCATCACTTGAATAGAAAGCGCCTCCAATACCGAGAGTAACAGTTAAAACTGCAGCTTTGACCAAACCCTTCATCTCTACATCATCCTCCCTCTTTTGTAAATAAAAACCTTTCAGTATATACACTTCACGATGGAGGATGAAATGACCTTCCTTTTCTTGATAGGAAAAAGCAATGAGGTTCTCGCTCTTCCCTTTGTTTTTTATAATCATAAAAAAAGCCGGACCGTTTCTGATGTCGAGTCCGCGATGTTCAAAAACCGGCCCGCTCCGCCTGACTCCATTTAATCTTTGCCGGTTTCTCTTCGGATCACCGGTGCTACTTCTGATGCTAATCGTTCGATGTTTTCCGCAGCTTTTTTAAACGGCATACCGCCTATATCGATTTGCGCGAGAAACCGCTGATGGCCAAAGAGCTCATATTGGCGCATGATTTTTTCAATGATCTGCTGTGAGCTTCCGACAAATAAGGCTGTTTCTTTACCGGACGCCCGCTCAAAATCTTCCCTCGTTAAAGGTTCATGAATCCCGTGGTATGAATGAACATGAGACCAATAATTAGAATGATACGGGTAAAATTCTTGTATTGCCTGTTCATTCGTTTTTGAAATGAACGTATGCCCGGTTACGGCAACTTTCACATGTTCCGGCGGATGACCGGCTTTAGAAGCCGCTTCTCGGTATTTGTCAACAAGCGGTTTAGATGATTTCGGATCACCGCTCAATACAGCTAATGCCAGACCGGCACCTGCTCTTCCGGCCCGCTCCGCACTTTCCGGAGTTCCTGAAACACCTAACCACAGCGGAATGCTTCCGTGAAAAGGCTGAGGGGAAATTTCTGCGTCATTCAGCGGCGGCCGGTAACGTCCTTTCCAGGTGACCGATTCTTCCCCCGAATTTAATTTCAAAAAAAGCTCAACGTGTTCTTCAAACAGTTCTTTATAATAACCCACATCATAACCGAAAAGAGGAAACGAGTCTAAAAATGCACCGCGTCCCGCAATGATCTCCGCCCTTCCGTTTGATATCAGATCAAGCGTTGCAAAATCCTCAAATAAACGGACGGGATCTGCGGTGGATAATACAGTCGTGGCACTCGTAAGCTTAATGTTTTCGGTGAGCTGTGAAATCGCTGATAAGATGACCGGCGGCGACGACACTGCATAATCAAGACGATGATGCTCGCCTACGCCGAATACATCAAGCCCTGCGTCGTCAGCCAATTTCGCCAGCTTTATCAATTCCTCTACCCGCTGCTTTGCGCTGACTGTTTTCCCTGTCAGAGGATCGGGGTATAATTCTGCAAATGAATAAATTCCAATTTCCATACCATCATGATGTTCAGCCCTCACGTTTCTCTCCTCCTGCACTGTGTAAAAAAACTTTTATGCTGTTATTCTATTCAGCCGTTTTACAAAATGGAATTCATCCAAATAAATACAGCATCTTAGCATCCAGAAGTTCCGTTACATTCCTCACGTACAAATGCAAAACCGCATAAGTAAGAACCCACCTCGAAAAAGCTAATTCGAATGCATGCGTTCACTTTCAATCCAATCGTGATATTGGTCATAAAGCGCACGTATTCTTTCGGCATCAAGGGCGATAACTTCACACCCTCTGTCATCATATATAAAGAAAATAATGTCTTTTGCAATATTCACAAAGAAAACATCGGGATCATCAACGGTGCAACCCCCGAATCTTGGCTTCAGCGGAAAATCTTCGTGAGCAGCTGCCTTAAGTAATGGGGTAATACGCAAATCCTTCCGTTTACATAATAAAGAAAACTGCTGCATCTCGTATTCTTCTGCATCATCTTCTTCGAACGGATACGGACAGGTCTCCACCTGAATCCGATATAAATCATCCTTGCACTTCAGAAACGGCTGATAAATTTTTAATTTTCTGGCGTTATTACCTTGAGTTTTGTGCTTATATATGTTTGCAACAAGGAATAAGTCATCGTTTTGTTCAAACAGCTCATTAAAAATTTCGGTCATTTGATGATGGACACACTGAAAATACTCAAGATTCAGCTCACCGTTTTCATTAAGTTGATATATATGACGGCCAAGAGAAAAGTGAATTCCAACGTCCCATTGATGATAAATGCTCGGCATTAATTTTAAAGCCGGAAACCTTTCCTTCAGATAATCCTTTATTTTCATTCAAAACATTCTCACTTTCTGTTAATGATCGACCCACTTTTTATTTTTCTGTCTTGTAATATTATTCCGATTGGAATACAATGAAATAGAACACTGTGAACCCCATTGATCAGGGTGGATGCTGGTCACATCCATCCTGATCCTTTTTTCACAAGCTCACCTCCACTGATCGTTCCATTTCCAAAGCTGTTCATTGATTTTACACACCATGGTATTACTTTCTTATACATAAGCAGCAAGAAGCTCTTTTATCGATCCAGATCAATTTAGAAAATCGAGAAAAAGCTGATTCGAACGACTTCCTGCACCTTAAAACGCTAAAAACTGCTGAATCTCATTTGATCGTTACTAAACTAAGCATTTTTTTCAAATCCGTAATCCATTGGTAATATCGGTAATTTGATTGAAGGATTTAACTTAAACACAAAAAAACCTGCCCCCGGCAAGGTTTTTTCCGTTAACTATGTTTTTGTTTTAACCATTCTTTCTTTAGCAGTGCGTATTGGAAAGTGTTTTCATATTTAGGTGTTCCATCCTCATATTTTGTAAACGAAATAAATTCAAGAAAATAACCTTCTTTACGCATGCCTAATCTTTCACATAATTTTTGTGACTTGCCGTTATCATCTTCAACGTATGCATAAAGCCTTCTTGCGTCTTTTTGCATAAAGAGATACTCAAAGAAAGCCTTTGCACTTTCACTGGCGTATCCCATCCCTTCAAATCGAGCATTGAAATTCCAACAAATGGAATATGTATCAGACTCTTCTTTTAAATAAAATAGTTCTCCGATCAGATCATTACTGTCTTTTAAACAAACTGCAATATAAGAATCATCTCTGCTTCTTTTTTGAACGTTTAAGACGGCTTCTTCTATCGTAGAAATTTTGTCATCAAGAAAGCAGTTCACTCTCGGATGTGCCGAATACTCCAAAAGGCCGTGCGAATCTTCCTCGGTAAAATTTCTTAAAACTAAGCGAGGGGTTTCAATTTTTTTCATTTGTTAGTCTCCTATTTTTGAAATGATTCTTCAACAGGCCTCGCCCGTTTGTTAAAGAACGATCTCAATCTATTTGTACTATATATGTTATCTTTTTTGTCCGAATCAATAATGTTTAATGCTGACGTTTTTTTAAATGATCTTCATTAAAGCTTATTGATTAACTTTTCAAACTTATTCACGCTCATAATTTCATGAGTGAGAAATTCTCCATTATAAAACACGCTGAAAGTTGTCCAGATGGCCGGTGATGTTTGGGCCTTATCTTTGGAGGATAATCGATGAGCCTGAAAATGAAGCCCTTTCTTTTCAGTCAGTTCCTTCAAATCCCCTAACACTCCGACTGCGAATGGACATTGAGCTGTATAAAATATTGTGATCCCCTCATCATTAACGGAATAACGTTTAACCTGTTTTTTAAATACAGGAGGAGCCGCATGTTCATTCCAGGTCAATGACATTAACTGAAAATAGGGTTTTGCTTCATCTTGCAAAGTAAATCCCATATGCTCGAAGAAATGCTTATCACTTAAATAGGGAAGTTTTTTCTTACCAACTATATGAACAATTCCATCCATACCGCGGGATTTGGCATCTTCCGCACATTTATCTAACAAGTGTTTCGCATGTCCGCTGTTCTTATATCTCCCCGAGACCCAAAGACAATTAATATACATAAAATTAGGAGCGCTTATCGGAACCCACGCTTTTTCTGCAGGTAAATATTCAATAAAAACTTTTGCCCGCTCGTTTAATCGATAGAACACCAAACCATCAGCCATTCGATCTTTAAGCCAGCTTTTCTTTTCCGCTACGGCCTTCTCATATTGTTTCGCACCTAGTGCGCAGCAAATATGATTGTTATCAATATTGTCCTTATTCAATTCAATGTATTCCATTATGATCTCCCCATTCCAAGATCAGCGTTTAACCCGAAATTGTTAAGCTCATGATTTTTCTATAAAAAACTGCTTTCTCAGAAATATAGAGTCCCAAAACCAATAGATTAACGCAGCAGTAATGCTCATCATGTAATAAATGAAATTCTCGAAAACTCTAACATTAATGGACTGACTCCCCATGCACCAGAACAAGAACACAGCTAAAAAAGCGACTGCTGTATAAATGAAAAGATGAATCAAACTACACTTTTTCGGCTTCTTTCTTAACCAAAATTGCACAGGAATAGCAAATAAAAAGTAAGTGACGAAAGCGTAACAAGCAATGATAACCACAGTGACTAATGCGAGTGGCACAAAGCCTGAGTATACAAACATATACAATCCAAAAACCAGACCAAATGATAAACTTGAAAACGCCAATGTGAAAGCATAACATTTTAAGCTGCTCCGCGCCGCTCCTTCCATTTATTTCACCTGCTTTTTTCTAATTTTTCATTTTCTTCCTGTTATTTAAATCAGTATATATTGATCACTTTAAAAGATCTATATTTTTTGAAATCTTTTTTTTGCCCATAAAAAAGGTCAAGGAGATACCTTGACTATAATCTTCACCCGGTTCATCATGTTCAAATCCAAAGGCCGGTAAGTATCAATATAACGGAACTGACTTCTGCAAGAAAGTTCCGTTACATGACTAATCCAAATTTTGATCAATCGTTCCTTCAAAATAGTCATCGCTGACCTGTTCATGTGTTTCAGCCAATCCTTTTTCCAGTTGTGTATTTCCCTCATAATCTGATGTGTCAAAATATTTCCCTGCCGTATTTGTTGTTTCAGTTTCTTTATGATGAGTTTGTGTTTCCGTGTCTGCCTCGTTTGTTTTGGTATCGCCGGCTAAAGATTGCTGCTGAGAATCATAGTCCTTGTCCAAAGAAGAAAATCTTTTGTAATCGTCCGGTCTGTCTGCGCCATGTTGTTCAGCCATGTTATTCACTCCATCTTGATCAATTTTGTTTGACGGGTGTAACTAAGTGTTTTCATTTGTTTTTGTTTTGAACTTTTTTGGGATCATCTGCTTTAAAAGCGGTTTCGGTCTCATGGTCTTTTTTTAATTGTTCAATGCTTGAATTTTGGATTCCTTTTTTGCTCACTGGTTCTCACTCCCTTTCCAATAGAATATAGACTGTTCTTATTGTGTCTATGGGAATCATATTCATACGCTATTCGGTGGATTTTCTTAAAAAGAAGCTTCAGACAATCGCTTTGTATTAAGGCTTTCAAGGATAACCTTTGACTGTAAATTCTCCTTATCAATCAGCCCATCACACCCAATGACCGCACTTCATAAAAAAAATCCCCTCCTTCTGAGATGGGGAGTTATCTGTTTTTCTCCTAATGTAAGGGTTTTCAAAAGAAGGGTATTGTGCTAAATTGTAAGATAAGTACCAATTTTCTGCAAACATTCGAAAGGGGTGTATGTTGTGAAAGCAGTAGTAGCAACCAAGGACAAAAATATAGCGATCGTACAAAAAGAATTGCGTCCTTTGCGACACGGTGAAGCCAAAGTTAAGATGGAATACTGCGGTGTATGTCATACTGACTTGCATGTTAAAAATGCTGATTTCGGGGATGTGACAGGCGTCACTTTAGGTCATGAAGGAGTAGGCATTGTAACCGAGATTGGTGAAGGCGTAACAAACCTGAAAAAAGGAGACCGCGTCTCCATTGCGTGGATGTTTGAAAGCTGCGGCCGCTGTGAATATTGCTTAACAGGCCGTGAAACCTTGTGCCGAGATGTGAAAAATGCCGGCTATACAGTTGATGGCGCAATGGCTGAAGAAGCAATCGTGGCGGTTGATTATGCAGTGAAAGTGCCTGAACATTTAGATCCGGCAGCCGCAAGCAGCATTACCTGCGCAGGTGTCACAACTTATAAAGCAGTAAAAGTCAGTGAAATTAAACCTGGTCAGTGGATCGGTGTATTTGGAGTCGGCGGTTTGGGCAACTTGGCTGTTCAATATGCAAAAAATGTCTTTAACGCTAAAGTAATTGCTTTCGACATTAGCGATGAAAAATTGAACTTTGCTAAGAGCTTAGGAGCTGACGCGGTTGTAAACAGTTTAAACGAAGACCCCGTCAAGGTGGCTAAAGAAGTGACCAGCGATTTAGGTCTGGATGCCGCGGTCATTACTGCTGTCTCAAAAATCCCTTTCAATCAAGCGATTGATGTTGTAAAAGCCGGTGCGCGTGTAGTGGCTGTCGGTTTACCGGTCGACAAGATGGAATTAGATATTCCCCGTCTTGTGTTAGATGGTATTCAAGTAGTAGGTTCATTAGTAGGAACCAGAGAAGACCTGAGGGAAGCTTTTCAATTTGCTGCAGACGGTAAAGTTGTACCTAAAGTGACAAAACGCCCGATTGAAGACGTGAATGATATATTTGAAGAAATGGAGCAAGGGAAAGTGACCGGCCGTATGGTTATCGATTTTACTTCCTAATGATTTAGGCTGCCGAATGATACGGCAGCCTTTGATCTCTATTCTTGCGCAGCGCCCTGGCCTTTGTCATTTTAGTTCTGACCAATCGGCGGGCATTTTGCAAGTACTGAACTAACCCTGATACCAATATAATACAAGGTCACTCATTGCTGAAGCGTAACCCTGCTGTCTTAACATAGTTGTTATGCTGCCTCGATGATAAGTGCCATGATTGGCAACATGGAATAAAATTTCTGAGTAAGCCGTTTCTCTGGAACCTAACCAAGGATTATTTATGTTCATTTTTTGTTCTAAATCTGTTTGGTTATTCATCCATTCTTCAAACTGTGAAGCCAGTTCATCATAGGACGCCGCAAATTCATCTGCTGAATATAAATGAGTCCTTTCTGCATAAGCCGCAGAACCTTCCACTGCTTCCTGCATGTCTATTCCTTTAAGTACTTGCAGCCACATAGCATCCACCGCGCAGATGTGACTGAACGTTTGAGCAATTGTAGGATATGAACTGCGAACTTCTTCATAAAGAACATTACTTGGTAATTCCTTTATTCTTTCTAATAACGCTATATTCGCCCAAACATGGTACTGATACATATTTTTCGCATGGTTCATTTAACATCTTCTCCTTTAAAGTTGATACTTATGATTATAAAAAAAGATATATGACAGCAGATTGTCATACATCTTGATAAACTTTCATTATTTTTTTGGCTTCAGCGATTAATTTTGATTGCAGCTGCATCGGTTTTATTATTTTAGCTCCGCTGCCAAAGCTTAAGAGAATTGATATAAGCCATCCGGCATGCAGAGGCTGATAAACAGAAATGGTAAACGTCATACTTCCATCACTGTGCATAACTTTAGACGCGTTCTGAAATTGATCTAAAGCTTTCGCCAAAGAATTGGGATCAACCCAAATGACAACATCCTCAAACCCTTCCGCATTGGAGTCTGAATAAGATGAATCATCTTTCACTTTGTGACTGTGCATAAACTCTTCTTGAGTCAGCGTTATATTCATCATACGTGACACTTTAAATTCTCTGACATCTTGACGTTCTCTGCAATAACCATATACATACCAATTACGGAACTTATAATGGAGATGGATTGGTTCTGCTTCACGTGAGGTCAATTCATTTTTATTGCTGACATAATCAAAGCGTACTACCTTTTTTTCATGTATAGCTTTTCGCAGCTGCCTTAAGGAATTCGGATCTGTTCTAAGGCTTTCCAAGTCAACATACAACGTCCTGTTGTTGCCGCTTGTATCCAGAGGTTTTAATCTATCTATCGTATGTTCAACTTCCTTATCTTCAAAAAGACTCGATAAACTGCTTAATACAGTGATTAGATTTAATACATCGTGAGATCCGATTAAACTTTTATCAAATTTGTATCCTTTCATCATCCCGAAACCGCCGTTAGCACCTTGATATGAAACGATCGGTATTCCAGCAGCACAAATCGCTTCGATATCTCTATAAATTGTCCGCGATGATACTTGAAATTCATCAGCTAAACTGGAAGCAGATAAAATTTCATTATGTAAGAGCTTGAATATGATTGATAATAAACGTTCTAATTTCAACTCTCAATTCCTTTCCTCATCATTGATTAAGATCAGCGGTAATCGTTGTTAAGATCTTGTTTTGTTCATTTCATCGACATTTCCGCCTTATAGATGGTAAAATTTCTTAAAACAAGCAAAGGAGCACTGTTATATATGAGTCTTATCATTCTAGCATCCATGCTTTTATGGGGTGCAGTGATCCACGAACTAAGCAAACCTTCCAAAAAGCAAAGTAAACGAAAAATGATCTCTTTGGTATCCTTGGGTTCTTTGTCTACTATAGTCATTACAATTTCGCTTTTTTCCAATTTGAATTGACCGTCATATATCATGAGGAAACCCGCCAGAGTTTCCTCATGACACTGACGATCTACTCACTACACTTTTTACAGTAAACCTTATCAGCGAATTTACTTATCACTCTGTCCATTCTCCCCACAGGCATCATCTTCTCACTTGGAAGGGTAATATGAGCTGTCAGCCCATCACCAGATTTTAATGTTTTCCCGCAGATGGAGCATTTTAACTCTATATTAAAGAAATGTTTTAATCCCATTCAGTAGCCCCCTTATTTATTTATAAAAGTAATACGTTACTGCTTTATAAAAGTTTCAGGATAAAGCTCTACTCATGACCGGGGAAGTTACTTCGCTCCGGTTGATCTGTGCCCGCCCCACAGGCATCACCTTCCCCTGTGTCCAATCTTGTTCGTTCACTTTAATGCGTCCCCTTCCAAAACGAAAAAAGGAGAATACTTGTTATTTGTCGTATACTGCGCTTGCCCGGGAAATGATGAATGATTCTTTCTTGGATTATTGCTCATTATCTAATTCATTTCGTGCGAGGATAACTCTGCTTCCATCGTGAAGTAAAACGGCATATCCTAAAGGTTCTTACTCTCAACTAAACATGCCATAGCCTAAGGAGAACCGAAAATGAAACCTCATTCATCAGCCCTTCATTTTAGACAAAAACTTCATTTTTTCTCCTTTAGACTAAAATCCATGTCGAAATTTAACGTTCGGCATAGTATATACTATCCTAACAAGAGGAGGTGGCAATATGGGATACTACGGTGGAAATTATGGCGGAAGCACTTTCGTCTTGATCGTTGTGCTTTTCATTTTGTTAATCATTGTAGGTGCTGCTTTCCTTTAATAGCACATTGACGAACCATATTCGTCTCCCAAGAAAATTGCATCTCACAGTTCGGACAGACGCCATAAGATCTTTTTATGGCGTTTTCACTTTTGGAAAGAAGACCATAAAGTAAATATTTCATTTTTTTATAGAATGCGGATTTCACATAATAATTCATTTTTACATAAAAAAGCCGGACTCCTCCTTTAGAGGTTCCGGCTTTTCTTATTGTTTGACCTTTGTTATTGTCATTGGTACAAAAGCGGGAAATACTTGATGTCCCGCTGCACACACCCGCTATGATAATATTTCAATACAGCCTTCTGTTCCATGAACGCGGATTCGTTGCCCATCTTTTATCAATTGGGTTGCATTTTCAACTCCAACAACTGCAGGTAAACCGTATTCACGCGCTATAACCGCTCCATGGGTCATCAGTCCGCCAACTTCCGTAACCAGGCCTTTTATGGATACAAACAATGGTGTCCAGCTGGGATCGGTAAAGGAGGTAACTAGTATATCTCCCTCTTCCAAATTGGCATCTTCCATGTTTAAAATAACACGTGCCCGCCCCTCTGTGACTCCCGATGAAACAGGAAGCCCTGCAATCGCGCCGGCCGGGAGATTGTCTCGTTTGTACTCGCCTGTAACGATTTCGCCGTCAGACGTGATAACACGCGGCGGAGATAGTTTTTCATATACTTTGTACTCATCTTTTCGTGTGCTGATGATTTGGTAATCCAATATATTTGTGCGTACGACTTCTTGAAGTTCTTCAAAAGTAAGATAGTATATGTCTTCTTTTTCTTGAATAATACCCGCTTCGGCGAGTTGTTCGGCTTCTTTCAGTAAAGCCTGCTTATAAACAAAATAGCGACTGACCATGCCGTATTTTGGATATTCCCTGAACCCGCTGAAGTTCCGGATGATGCGGATCATTCGTTCGGTTTCTTTGGCTTTTTGTTCACCATCCGGTAATTGCTTCAAACGATCTAATAACTCTTGTTCTTTCTTCAACGCCTCCTGCCGCCCTTGCTCAAATTTCCGCTTGCTGGCATTTGGCTCAAAGTTTTTGAGATTATTAAGAATCATAGGGACAAGTGCAGTTGGTTTTTCGCTCCATCGAGTTCTTGTCATATCAATTTCTCCAGTACATCGCATTCCGTACTTGTTGAGGAAAGCATAGATGGCGTCATGGATTTCCTGTCCGCCTTCAAACTTCACCAGCTCATCCAAAAAGGAATCATCTTTTACATCCTCTAAATAAGCAATTACTTCTGGATAAGGACGGATCACATCGGCGACGTCTAATAGCGCAAGCCCCATTTCTGAAGTAATATTATGGGGTACAGATTGAGAAAGCGTGTCTGCTGCGTTTTTTTCACCTAACCACTCGTTCATTTTTTCGTTAATCCATGATGAAGCATCCATTGCAGTTCGAATCAATACCGAACTTTTTGGGTTAAATAAAATCTTCTTTAATTCCTGGATATCATCCAAAATAAAACGAAATAAATCAGATCCTGATTTCGTCTGGATGTTTTGTTTTAAAGCTTCTATCGATGTTTCACTGCTCTTAATCAAATCAGAAACAATTGCCGGATCGTTTTCAGTTTGATCCGGCATATCGGCATTGCCTTTTCCGGGAATCGGTGCCGTTTTATCAGGTATCGGCTTAATAAAATCACGTCGCTCTATTATGGTCATAAGTGCGTCTTTTAAGAGCGGATCGTGCTGCCCCATGCCTTTTAAGAAAACTTCTCTGACTTTAGGGGATGCCAGATGATGTGTGACATCAACAAATAGCCTACCGCCGGCTTTACGCATGGGTGCAGAAGTCGTCAATAGAAAAAAAGATAATCCAAGGGGTTTTATGGGATCCGTCATCATTTGTTGATGACCAACAGAGATATAGACGTGATTTTCTTGATCGTTCGCTTCAGGAACGGGGTATAACGTTGTGATCGGACGACTTTGGACAATATAAAAAGTATCGCGATCCAAACACCATTCGATATCTTGCGGCTGGCCGAAATGAGCTTCGATCTGTCTCCCGATACGTGCCAGCTGTAAAATTTGTTCATCAGTCAGTGTTTGAATCTTTTGCTGATCAAGATTGATCTCTTGTGTTTCCGTTCCGCCTTCTTTTCGTCGATAGACAGCCTTTTTTTTAGTTTCTATTCTCTTATCGACGATTTTCCCGTCCTGTACTTTATAACAATCGGCGGATACTAAGCCGGAGACCAGTGCTTCACCAAGTCCAAAACCGGCATCGATGGACAGCAGCTTTCGGTTTCCGGTCATCGGATCAGCGGTAAATAAAATCCCCGAAGCCTGAGGGAAGACCATCCTTTGGATGATAACGGATAAATAAACTTGGCTGTGATCAAATCCATTTTGCATACGGTAAATGACTGCGCGATCAGTAAATAGGGACGCCCAACATTTACTGATATGCTGCAAGATTGCATCGACACCGGTAATATTTAAATAGGTGTCTTGCTGACCGGCAAAAGAGGCATGCGGTAAATCTTCAGCAGTTGCACTAGAACGCACGGCATAGGCATGTTCTTCGCCATACCGGGAGAGATAGCAAGCAACTGCTTTAACTACATCGGAAGGAATTTCTGCTTCCATAATGGTTTGCCGAATTTCCCTGCTGATTTTACCGATTTGATCCCGATTCTCCACTTTCAGCATGGTCAGTTGATCAAACAGCGCTTGTAACGCTTCATTTTGTTCAATGGCTTTTTGATATCCTGCTGTTGTGACACAAAATCCTTCTGGTACTTGTATTCCTTGAATTTTTGATAATTCCCCTAAATGCAACCCTTTTCCTCCAACGAGCAAAGGCTGTGTTTTTTCAATTTCGTGGATACCGAGAACCAAAGAACTCATTCTATATCTCCCCTTCAAAAAAAAATTGACAAGAGCTTTCCAGCATGATATAATCATAATATAAGATGGATAACTATGACCTTTCACACAGAAAGCACGCGTGATCTGATTATATCACCGTGTCTGTTTTTGTGCAATATAAAAAGAACCTGGCCAAATTGGCGGGGTTCTTTTTTAATTTTCTAAGGAACTCCTGAAGTTGAATGATATCTGTGAATCCATTGCAGAAAGGTATCCCCACGGAGTCAGAATGATTATCTGTTTCCTCCGACAAATGACATTATTTATAAGCAGCTTTGCCATCAAAGCTTTTTAGCATTTAATTGTTCTGTCATTGATCTCCCGACAAAAAACACTCTCTTGACGAACCGCACTCATCATTCATTTTCCCGAAAACTCTTCAAAGCTGTACTGAGATCCTTTGTGTGAGTGTAAATGTTCTTATACAAATCGAATAGTGTTTTATATTTTTGAACATTTTGTTCTTTCGGATAGAATACAGCAGTCTCACGTATAAATTGCTCTGCACACTCTTCAAGAGATTCAAACCACCCGCTCCCGAAAGCAGCTAACATAGCAGCTCCCATGGCCGGACCTTGTTCATTTTCTAACTTAATCACCCGCGTATTGAAAATATCAGCTTGCATTTGAAGCCACGTTTCATTTTTAGCTCCCCCGCCAATAGAGACAACAGAATCAACTGATTTTCCCGCTTCGCGGAATAGCTCAATTGATTCATTCAAAGAGAATGTGATGCCTTCCATTACCGCCCTCATAAAATGCTCTCTTTTATGGGCCGCATCCATTCCGATCAAGCTTCCCCGAATAGATGAATCAGCATGCGGCGTTCTTTCACCAACCAAATAAGGAGTATACAGCAGTCCATTTGCTCCTACCGGAATAGCTTCCACCCCATCCAATAATTGTTCAAACGATTCGTTTGGCGCAAACGTTCTTTTGAACCAGTCTAAGCTGTATCCAGCAGCGAGCGTGACTCCCATCGTATAAAAAGAATCCTTTTTTCCATGATTAAAAAAGTGCACTTTCCCTTTAAAGTCTCTTTCTTTGTCTTCTTCACAGGAAAGTATGACCCCTGACGTCCCAATACTGCATAATGTTTTTCCGGATGAAAGAATACCGGCTCCAATTGCACCGCAAGCATTATCCGCTCCCCCGGCGTACACTTTTGTTTTTTCCATCAGCCCTGTCTCCGCCGCGACGTTCGGAAGCAGCGATCCTACACAATCATGTGATTCAACAAGCGGAGGACAAATATCTGCAGAAATACCAAATTGATTGCAAATCTCATCGCTCCACTCCTTGCGGATAATATGCAAAAGTAACGTTCCCGCCGCATCGGAGTATTCAGTGTGAATGGCACCGGTCATACGGAATCTCACATAGTCTTTCGGAAGCAAAAAAACAGCAGTTTTTTTAAAAAGTTCAGGCTCATGTTCCTTCACCCATAACATTTTAGGCAATGTAAACCCTTCCAGGACACGGTTTTTTGTGATATCAAGCAGATGATCGCCAAATGTCTCGGTCATTCTCATACATTGAGGAGTCGTTCGGGTATCATTCCAAAGAATCGCATGACGCAGCACCTGTTGATCTTGGTCAAGCAGGACTAACCCATGCATTTGTCCTGAATAGCTTATCCCGTCTATATCTTCGGCTTGAACGCCGGATTCAGAAACCAAATCAGCCAATGCATCAATTGTTTGTTGCACCCAGTCTTCGGGATTTTGCTCACTATACCCCGCCTTCTCTTGAATAAGCGGATATCTTTTAGACGTTTCTGCACAAACCTTGCCGTTTTGATTGACTAAAATGGTTTTAACGGCGCTCGTTCCAAGATCTATTCCAATGACATACTTCATTTTTTCACTCCTTTCCCTCTCAATAGATCCCCATTGAAACTTCCCGCCAGAACGGGAAGTTCCGGGGCAACTCGGATTTCCCTGCTAAAACTTTTTAGCGGATCAAGCTTCTTTGTTATACCTCTAAAATGTATTGGTTCAATATCGCTCTTAACCGCTCCTGTCTCCCTGATTCATTTTTAATTGGCTGATTGTTTAGCGCATATTGCTCAAGTGTCTTAAAATCAGCTCTTCCTTCTGCAATGTCAAGACCGATCCCTTCGGT
The DNA here is from genome assembly GCF_057836745.1 of Bacillus sp. BACIII. Classification (NCBI taxonomy): domain Bacteria; kingdom Bacillati; phylum Bacillota; class Bacilli; order Caryophanales; family Bacillaceae; genus Bacillus; species Bacillus sp. BACIII. The sequence goes on from NZ_CM174437.1 coordinate 1,167,300, forward strand.
AAAGCTGCGATAACGATGCTGAATCACATCTTCAAACACACGGTCTTCGATTAATTTGTGAGCGACTTTCAATCCCCTTGCAAATGCATCCATCCCTGCAACATGGGCATAAAGTAAATCATCAGGCTCAAAAGAAGATCTTCTGACCTTTGCGTCAAAGTTTAATCCGCCGCTTCCAAGGCCGCCATTTTGCAGGATTTCGTACATGGCTAATGTCGCAGAATATAAATCTGTCGGAAATTCATCTGTGTCCCAGCCTAAAAGCGGATCACCTTGGTTCGCATCAACAGATCCAAGAAGGCCATGCACTCTCGCCATACGTAATTCATGTTCGAATGTATGCCCGGCTAATGTGGCATGATTGGCTTCGAGATTTAATTTAAAATGGCTGTCTAAGCCATATTGCTTCAAAAAGGCAATGGTTGTTGCCGCATCTGTATCGTATTGATGAGTGGTCGGCTCTTTCGGTTTTGGTTCAATCAAAAATTGCCCCGTATACCCGATTTCCTTCGCATAATCCACTGCCATATGCATGAATCTGGCCAAATTATCAAGCTCAAATTTTAAATCCGTATTTAACAATGTTTCGTATCCTTCACGTCCGCCCCAAAACACATAGTTTTCGGCGCCAAGCTCTTTTGCTGTCTCCAGCCCTTTTTTTACTTGTGCTGCTGCATACGCAAACACATCTGCATTGCAAGAAGTCGCGGCACCATGGACGAAACGGGGATTCGTGAACATGTTTGCAGTATTCCATAATAGCTTCACGCCGCTCGTTCTCATGTACTCTTTCATCATGCTCACGATAATATCTAAATTTTGATTTGTCTCTTTTAACGTACTTCCTTCCGGTGCGATATCCCGGTCATGGAAAGCAAAAAATGGCGCATCCAGTTTTTCAAACATCTCAAATGCTGCTTCTACCCTCGCTCTCGCCAGATCCATGCCTTTATAACGATCCCACGGTCTTTGCATCGTAGCTGCTCCAAACATGTCTGTACCGTCAGCGGTAAATGTATGCCAATAAGCAATAGAAAACCGCAGATGCTCTTTCATTGTCTTTCCGCCGATTACTTCTTGAGGATTATAATATTTAAATGCTAAAGGATTCGTGGAATCTTTCCCTTCATAAATCACTTTGTTTACGCTTTCAAAATAGCCGGCTGTACCGGAATGAGACTGAGCCATGACATTTCCCCCTTAAAAATAAATTCAAGCGCATTTTAAGTCACATTGCATATTAGTTTGTTGCCTAAACAAACTAACTTATTTTCATCTTATATAACCTCATCAGTATTTTCAATATTTTTTTAGTTTTTAACGAATACATTAGATATAATAAGGTTGGATTCGCTATGTGTGACGCTTCGCATGATAACACAGAAAACTCAACTTAATTTAAAGATTATACAAATGGAGTGGATGAAGTGGATATCGCTGATCAAGCCTTTGTCAAAAAAGTAAACCAAAAGTTATTATTAAAAGAAATACTTAAGAATTCACCTATTTCAAGAGCAAAGTTATCTGAAATGACAGGATTAAATAAATCAACCGTTTCATCCCAGGTAAACACATTAATGAAAGAACACCTTGTATTTGAAATCGGTCAGGGACAATCAAGCGGCGGCAGAAGACCTGTCATGCTTGTTTTTAATAAAAAAGCAGGATACTCCGTAGGAATAGATGTCGGGGTGGATTATATTAACGGCATTTTAACAGATCTTGAGGGGACAATTGTTCTTGATCAACATCACCATTTGGAATGTAATTCCCCTGAAATAACGAAAGATATTTTAATTGAGATGATTCATCACTTTATTGCGAATATGCCGCAATCTCCGTACAGGCTTATTGGTATAGGCATATGCGTTCCCGGATTAATTGATAAAAATCAAAAAATCGTTTTCACTCCGAACTCCAACTGGAGAGATATTGACTTAAAATCTTTCATAAAAGAGAAGTTCAATGTGCCTGTTTTTATTGAAAATGAGGCGAATGCCGGCGCATATGGAGAAAAAGTATTTGGTGCTGCAAAAAATCACGATAACATGATTTATGCAAGTATCGGTACCGGGATAGGAATCGGCGTTATTATTAACAATGATTTATATAGAGGGGTTGGCGGCTTCTCTGGAGAAATGGGACATATGACAATAGACTTTAATGGTCCGAAATGCAGCTGCGGAAACCGGGGCTGCTGGGAATTGTATGCTTCAGAGAAGGCTTTATTAAAATCTCTTCAGACGAAAGAAAAAAAAGTGTCCAATCAAGATATTATAGACCTCGCCCATCTGAATGATGTTGAAACTTTACGTGCATTACAGAATTTTGGCTTCTATTTAGGGATAGGCCTGACCAATATTTTGAATACATTCAATCCGCAAGCCATCATTTTAAGAAACAGCATCATTGAATCGCATCCTATGGTTTTAAATTCAATCAGAAGCGAGGTGTCGTCCCGGGTTTATTCCCAATTAGGCAATAGTTATGAATTATTACCATCTGTTTTAGGAAAAAATGCATCGGCATTGGGAATGTCCTCTATTGTAATTGATCATTTTCTTGATATGGTTAATCATTAAGTTTTACGCTGTTTTTTCACATAGGACACGATATGAAAAAGGAGTTCTAAAATAGAAGCTCCTTTTTCCTGTGCACATTATTTTTCTTTATAACGAAAATATCTGAAGTCAGCCGGAATGTGGTGACCGCTGGTATCTTGGCACTGCATTCCTACAAAAGCTCCTGTAAAGAATCCTCCTCCGCGGATGTAATCATCTGATAATTTTTTCGATTCTAAGGTAATGTCAATTTTATGCCAGTCTTCTTTGTTAAACGAATAGAAATAATAATATTTTTCCTTTTCGATATTCACTTTTAAATAGACATACTTTACTTCACGGGGAATCACAATTTTATTTTTTAATGGCTGTGAAAAAGAAAAGTTATCACATATTGTTAATTCAAGAATACGGCCGAGTTCTTCATCATGCGTGACTTGAAGAGCCGTCCAGTTCTCTGTATTGTAATAGTTCACCAGACCAGCAGCTTGCTGAAAATTTTCCGGATAAAACATAACAGCCGTTTCCGCTTCAAAATGGAGACTTTGCCAGCGTCTGGCTACAAATGCCTGAGTAAATGCCGAGGTTAATGATTCATGGCCGTATAATCGCAAATGATTTGGCACTTGAGTCAATGAGCCTAATTCTTTCGTAAACGGAATCCTTAACGTTTGAAAATTGATATTTAATGTTGAGTCCTCGAATTCATCAACTTCCGGGTACGTTGCTTCAAATATGGTTTCAGGTATAGAAGGCGCTTCCACCTCCAAACTTCCTTCTTTTCCGCCAGCTACATAAGGCCATTCATCTTTCCAATAGAGTTTTTGAATAGCTGTTTCTCTGCCCAAAGGACAATAACCTCGCTGCTGAAAAATTGAATCATCGTCCGGATGAATAGGACGTCCCGTTAAATGAGCTAAATACCACTCACCTGTATGTGTTTGAACGATGGATGCATGCCCGCATTTTTGCAGCGGATTTTCCGGATCATGCCATGACGTTAAGATAGGATTATCAGGATGAACTTCATATGGCCCCTCAATATTTGCAGAACGGGCAATTGTAGCAGCATGTTCGAACCGCGTTCCCCCTTCTGCGGTTAATAAATAATAATAGCTCCCGATATGATAAAGGTGCGGCGCTTCCGTCAGCTTTCTTTCAGTTCCTTTAAATATCACTTTCGGTTTTCCAATTAATTTTTGCTCCTCATCAGAATATTCCTGCATGACAATTCCTCCGAATGAGTGCCGATCAATACGCTGATCCCATAACATATTTAATAAATATTTTTTTCCATCCGTATCATGGAATAAAGAAGCATCAAATCCCGAGCTATTTAATGTGATCGGCTCCCCCCAATCACCATCAATCGTGTCACAAGTCACTAAATAATTGTGGCAATCTTTCCAGGCGCCATCTACTACCTTAACATCCGTATAGATCAGCCAAAACTTCCCGTCGCTGTAACTTAAACATGGCGCCCAGACCCCGCCTGAATTAGGGTTTCCTTTCATGTCTAATTGCGAAACTCTCTGTAATGGATGTGCAGCTAAGTGCCAATTCACTAAATCTTTTGAGTGGTGTATCTGGACTCCCGGAAACCACTCAAATGTAGATACGGCGATATAATAATCCTCTCCGACCCTGCAAATACTCGGATCGGGATTAAATCCTTTAAGTACCGGATTGATAATCTTCATGCGGCACGCCTCCTCAGCTATTTTCTGTTGATTCATCATATTTTAAGCTTTGAAATCATCAATATGATCCAAATAAACTTTGTCTCTATTCTCTAGTTCTCGAACCATGTTTTTATATTTTTTCTCATCTAAGTTATAGAAATTAATATCAATCATGGCTAAAACCAGTAAGAACACGGGAATAATGGTGGTTGTAATTAAAATTCCCGTCAATGCCTCCGCCGTTTGCACCTGATTTGCCACATATCCAAACTGATCTAAAACCAGCCCAGGTATAACCCCTCCCAAGGCCATGCCGAATTTAAAGAAAAATCCGATAATAGCGTATATGAGCCCGCCCATTCTTTTCCCGGTTCTGTATTCTCCATATTCTATTGTTTCAGGAATAAGCGCCCACATATATCCCCCGGCAGTGAGACTTCCGGCAGCAGCAATTAATCGAAAGAAGAGTATGAGGAAAACATTACTTGACGGAACAAACAATAAAGCTAAGAGGCCGATCATATTCAGTAATAATGCGTAGTTTAGTAATTTCTTCTTCCCCAATAGTTGATGAAGCTTTGGAATAAAAGGTAAAATGACAAGAGCGGGCAAACTTCCTAACAAACCGTACCACTTCACTAAATCCGCTCTTTCTAAATTATACGTTACGTAATAGATGCCGACCGAATTACTTATTGAATTCACTCCAAAAATAATAATAAAGAAAATACTCAGTACAACAAGCGGCCGATTAACACGAAATTGCTCAAATATATCCGGAAATTTAATTTTTTCTTCAGATTTTTGAAGAGTGACACGCTCTTTTGTGCTTTTAAAACAAAAGATTAAAAGACACCCGCCTATGAATCCCATAATGGCCATGGTTAGCTGCCAGCCAAGAGATTCGCTGCCTGAATTATCGCTTAAATAAGCAGCCAATAAGGGAACAAAAAATGCAACGACAAGCCCCCCAAGATTCGCAAATAACATACGGACAGATGTTATACTAACAACTTCTTGATTATTTCTGGTCATGGCAGAAGTTAACGCGCCATACGGAACGTTTATCGCTGTGTATGTAAGCGACAAGCCGACATAGGTTATATAGGCATATATTAATTTCCCCATATCTGAAAAATCGGGGGTTGTAAAACAGAGGATGGCCAGTATGACAAATGGAAAAGCTCCGAATAAAAGATACGGTCTGAAGCGCCCAAACCTGCTATTTGTTCTGTCTACTATTGTTCCGATAAAAGGATCAGCGAGGGCGTCGATGATTCTGACAACTAAAAACATCGTACCGGCGGCGGCTGCCGATAAACCAAATACATCTGTATAGAAGAACAAAAGATAAGTAGACACCGTTGCATAAATTAAATTACATGCAAAATCCCCAGACGCATATCCAACTTTTTCAGCCATGCTGATCTTCTTTACATTTTCACTGAGCATGATTTCCTCCCCTTTTCGATCCTTTCATAAGGAACCAGTATGAAAGAATATAACATGTCTTCAAATTTATTGGGCAGTGCGCACTTCATAAAAGCGCTTTCATAAACTGATAGCAGATGACTTTCACAGAGCGTTTTCCTCAGATAAATGGTGATCAGATGGCTGCAATTTCATCTTATATGTCCGGAAAGGATAAAAGCCCCGTGCTTTCGTTTTTTAAATTCTTCTTTCGAGCCCCTTATCCCCCTTCCATCATGCATTTAAATTACCCGTAATTTAATCGGATTCCTTAGTTTGTTGAGTAAACAAACTAACTTGATTTAATCTTATAAAATCTGATCTGCTTTTTCAACTCCTTTTTCAGAAAATTTAAAACCGGCCAAGGACATACCATAGTGTAATTGCCAACTGCTTCGACAGACATATAAGCAAAAATCCCTTGTGGCTGACTGATCATCACCTTTTTGTTTAGAAAAACGTATTAAGAAACAGGCACTAGAAAAAATGCGAATCATATATAAGTGATATCCCGTTTAATTGGTTGAGGAGGATATTATGAAACCAATGCTGCCTTTTGAAAAGTATTTTGGTGATTTAGAACTGGTTTATGCATTTTATGGAGCTATGCCTACCGGTGTTACGGTTTCGGAAACTGGTCGTATTTTCATTTGTTTTCCGAAATGGGGAGACGATGTTAAATTTACGGTGGCGGAAATAGTTGGGGATAAATTGCAGCCTTATCCTGATTTACAAACCAATTTGGTTAACCCTGAGACTATCAAAATGAGTTTCATCAGTGTCCAAAGTGTAGTTGCTGACGGAAGGGGAACGCTTTGGGTACTAGATACAGCGGCGCCCAATTTTTCTGAACCAATTAAAGGCGGGGCAAAATTAGTCGCTGTTGATTTAAAAACCAATACAATCAGAAGAGTGTATACCTTTACAGAAGATGTTGTCCTGCCCACAACTTACCTGAATGATGTCCGATTTGATTTCCGTGTTGGAACTGCAGGTTATGCCTATATAACGGATTCTTCTTCCAAAGGACCAGGAGCTATTATCGTCGTTGATTTAGAAACCGGAAATGCATGCAGACGGTTAAATGGAGCAAATCCAACTTCACCGGATTCCTATTTTATACCGAAAGTAGAAGGCAAAATTTTGATGAATCGTAACAGGGATGGTTCAACTTCCCCATTTAGGCTGGCATCCGACGGTATTGCGATTTCTCCTGACGGGAAGGTATTATTTTTTTGTCCACTGACCAGCCGCCATCTGTTCTCGATCTCAACAGAAGCCCTGAGAGATAGAAATATACCGGACATGGATTTACTTTATCATGTGGCGTATTGGGGAGAAAAAGGTGCGTCTGATGGAATGATTACAGATGCAAAAGGAGCCGTTTATGCCGGAGATTACGAGAACAATAGTATTCGAAAAATACTGCCGAATGGCACAATGCAAACCATCGCACATGATCCTAGAATTTTATGGCCGGATACTTTTTCGATTGGTCCGGATGAATACTTATACGTCATCGTGAACCAATTACATCGGCAGGCTAGATTTCATTATGGAAAAGACTTACGACAGAAACCTTATAGTTTACTTCGTATAAAAATCGATGAATTACCTGCTCCTTCCTATTGAAAATGAAACATGAAAGAAATCATCTAATATCCTCATTAAATATAAATGATTATTCGAGCCGTTTATAATCGCCCTGTTGACGTATATAAGAAAAAACAGACCTCCCTTGAGCCTCAGAACATGAAGGGTTAGGTCTATCATGAAACCACATCGAGCAAGCCCTTTGATGGGCTGCTTTTATTACAGAGCCGGGGTGATACCAACACCCTGGTCTTTTTATTAAGGGAAAAACACTGTAACCCGTCTGTATTTTACAGTTTGTCACGCTGTTCTTCTTTTTGAATCTGGGACAACAATGAAATTTTCACAGGAAATATTTAGACATAAAAATATAACCATCACTTCCGAGGTGGACTCCCATATCTCAGAGAAACTTGAAAATTCGTCAGTTGATGGTTATGAAGAATATATGAACTCTCTTTTGTCTTAATTTTTTTAATATTTTGCGTGATCAAAACGTGGTCAAGTTGACCACCAACCCTTCAACTATCCCTTATGACCAAAACCAAAAAATCCCCTGACACCAATAGTGCCAAGGGATTGAGGGATTAATACTGAGACATGTATTGTTCGCGCTCCCACGGATGAACCTGTGTGCGGAACATAATTCTCAATTTAAATAAATAATATACAGCACTGAAAATCCTTGAAAACAAAGGATTTTTCAGTGCTTTATTATTTCCCATCAGAAATAGAATCTCTATAATTATCAATTTTTTTTGGTCAAATTTTGGTCATGATTTTGGTCAATAACATGTTTGTGGATAACATGGTTACTACCATCACAAACATAAATATATACTCAAAAGAATGAGCATCAGATATCAAGGTTTAAACCGCCTTAAACCCCTCCAAAATATGTAACTTGTGTTATACTGTAGGAAAAATGCGGAGGATCACTATGGGGAAATTTGGACTTTTAATCGGGAATGGCTTTACAGTTGATTTCGCTAGGGCAAATAAATTGAACTCTTCAAACCCACTAACATGCTTCGATTCTGAAAAAATTAATTATAATGACTTCATAGAACATTTGCCAACTGTTAAAAGTGAGCTGATTGATAATTTTCAAGCAGCAAACCATTATGGTGCTATTAAAGATTATAGAATTAAGTATGAAAATGATACTGGTGCCGAGTGTCAGCTGAGAAGATTTCTTGCAACAATATATTCTAAATTTCAGTTAAGTATTAACTCTATAAGTTTAAATGAATGGAAATGGTTTAATTGGTTCAAGAAAAATAAATTTGATTTATCTTTTGCAATATCATTTAATTATGACTTGTTACTAGAAAGAGTACTCAATGAATCCAATGTGAAATATTACCGTATTGGGACTATTGAAAATAAAAAACGCGTACCTATTTTTAAACCTCACGGCTCAATTGACTTTGATGTGAACCCACAAAAGATTTCAGGATCCAATATTTGGACTACGCCAATTTCGCTAAACGATTGTGGGAGACTCCATATAGTCAAGCAAGATGAATGGATGGAGCCAAGAATACAGGCAGATTTGATCCCTCCTTCATCTATCAGCAATCACCTTCATTTAGATTGGGTAAGGGAAGGGTTTGCAGTGACTGAAAAAAAAGCTAAAGAAGTATCTCATTTTATAATAATAGGTTGTTCATATTGTGAGGTCGATCGGTTAGAAATAGACACTATCTTAAAGATGCTTAAAAAAGGGACAAAAGTCATTATATGCGATCCATCTCCAAGCGACCGTTTGATTAACAAACTCAAAGAGTTAAAGCTTGATTTTGAGGAGATAAATTCTGGAAGTGGATTGCCATGGGAAGGTATAGTGCCGTCAGCCTAAGTCGCAGCTTTTATAACTTTATAGTGGTTAGCAGGTAATCCATAAGCGTTACCTTCACAAAAAACTGTAATAGTTTTAAAATTTTCTCTTTCTTCTAGGGTGACATTTCAATACAGGAATTTAATATAGAAAGGATATGATTATGAAAATCTTTGAAGCAACCACCCTGCTGGCCGCTGCCAAACAGCGCGCGGGTGAATACAAAAAACTGCGCGATCAGATGGTCAACCTGAAAAAAGCGTTTCAAGGTATGGCTGATCTTGGTGACAATGATTTCTCAGGCCGGGGCGCCGACAACATCAAAGCCTTTTTCCATGACCACGCCGGCGTCACAGACAGCTGGCTTGATCTGATCGATATGAAAATCGCATTTCTCACAAGCCTTCCCGGCAAAGTCGAAGATGCCGGACTTTCCAATTCGCATGTGGAGGAATCTTTTCTGGAGCACGAGCTCACACACGCCTTGAATAAATCAAAGGCGATTATGGAAGAACAGAAAAAAGACATGCGCTCCATCCTCGGAGAGATCGAAGACATCATCTCGCTTGATCTCTTTTCCACCGAAAGCGTGGATCACAAGCTCCAATCAGCCGACAAAAAGAGAAACGAAACGATACATAAACTCGGCAGACTTGATCACGATCTAACGAAAGAATACGCAGAAACCGAAGCAAACGAACAGTTCATCCAAGCTGACTTTCAACAGCTTCAAAACGCCACAGGCAAAGGGAAAAACGCCACTCCCCTTCACTACAACGCCAAGGCGTACCGTGAAAGCGACATCCATAAGAAAAAAGGCGAGATTGCAAGACATTCGGATGCTTATTTGACGATTAAAAAGGAAGAAGCGAAAGATCGAGAGATTGAAAAACTGAAAGAAAGACTGAACAATTTCGACTATGCGAATGCTGCTGAGTTCTACTCAATGGCCAAAACGATTGGTTATGAAAACCTGACAAAAGAACAGCAGCGATACTTTACTCAAATTCAAAACACGCAAGAACTCACAGACGGTTTCAAAGGGGTTGCAGTCGGCCTTTATGATGTTGGGAAAGATACTGTGTTAGGGCTGAAAGATCTCGCTGTCGGCGCTTGGGACTTTTATCAGCTCTCTGATGAACAAAAGGTTGTTAAAACGATTTCTACTGTATTGAATACTCCGTCTTACGCAAAAATCATATGGACAAACCTAGCCGATTCGTGGAATGATCAAATGGTGAATGGTGATACGTACTCTAGAGCGCACTACGTCTCCTATGCGGTGGGCAGCTTTGTCGGCCTGAAAGGTGTGGGCTCGACGGTTAACGTGTCAAGCAAACTCGCAAAAACAAGCATCTCCAAGGTAGGAAAAGTATTGGAGCCTGGCGCTGCAAGCCATGTACACACAGGAATAAAAAACGGAACAGACTATATCAATTCTTTATTGAAAAATAAAAACGAACCTGCTCTTGTTGGAATAGCGAAAGATATTGAAAACACCCATAATGTAAAAAACACCCCGCTTTTAAAGAAAGAAATTCAAAAAAAGCAAGATATGCTGACACAGGCCGCGCCGTTCACACATAAAGATGCCTTTGGAAATACAGTAACAACTAACTTAAAAAATGGTCATTTAAAAAATGATGTGCATCCTATAACAGGTATACCTTATGATAAAGATGGTTTTCCAATATTTGATCCCGTTGCAGAAGTGAAAATTGATAAGTCATTATATCTTGAAAAAGATACTGTACAGTTTAAAAAAGCAACCGAACTCCTGTTGCAAGAAATCAACAAAAATCCCCAGTTGAGAAATCACTTTACAAAAATGCAGTTGAAGCAAATTATAAAAGGGAAAAAACCAAAAGGGTTTACGTGGCATCATCATCAAAATGAAGGTATAATGCAGCTAGTTGATTCAGATATACATGGTAAGACAGGGCACACTGGTGGAAGAAATATCTGGGGCGGAGGTTCCGAATACAGATAAAGGAGAGTTATAACATGGTTGAATGGGATTTCGGTGAACATCCTATCAGTAACGAAGAAATTCAAGAAGTTGAAAATACGCTACAAGTAAAGTTTCCAAAAGATTATTTAGAATATGTCAAAAGCTATTCTGGCGCTACCCCAACTCCTGAGACTTTTGATTTTGAAGGAAGAAAAGGGATTGCTTTCGGATACTTACATAGTTTCCATGAGGATAGTGAGTCATACATAATTAACGTTTCTAATCGTTATCGAGACGGCAGAATGCCAGATAAAGTAATTCCTATTGCGGATGATGTGTTTGGTAATGAGATCTGTTTCGATTTTAGAAAGAATCATAGTAATCCCCCTCTTGTTTTTTGGGATCATGAAATTGCTTTTGAAAATCCAGAGGGTGCTCTGAGTCATATATGTAATTCGTTTACGGAATTGGTAGATAAGCTCTACGAAGAATAGAAACAAAAAGTCTATATAGACAAAGCCCTTCCCTTTTGCCTTTTGAGAAGGGCTTTTTGTTATTTCATTAATATTTCCAGTTTTACTTTCGTTTTTGGTCCGTAAATTCCGTCAGCAGTTAACCCGTATATAGATTGGAACCGTTTGACCGCATTTGCTGTTTTGGGACTATACGTGTTAAGTGGTTTTAGCACTTTGATTATTGCTTGTATTCGTTGAGTACTCATTTACTTCAAAAGTAAGGATATTCTTAAAGATTACATGATCTTTTCTGTTCTCAAACGGTCCAATATTATTATTGTGCTTGTCAATCTCGTATCTCGAAGGGCTGTTCGTTTAACAGCATTTGCTGTTTTCGGTCCGTAATAGCCATCTATTCCGTTGTTCTTTGCTCTTTTGTCTGGATAGTAATAGAGAGCCGCCAACGCTGTTTGAATCTGTTTTACGGCCTTAAGGGGCTTGTCACTTTTAAAACGCCTGACGGCAGCGTGTAAGATGATTTCTTTCCGCTGAACGGCGAGCTGGCCGAGCCAGTCAACTTTAATACTTGACCGGCTTTGATAAAGTTCGGGTCCTTGATACCGTTCAAGCTTTGCAGGGTTGCCATGCTTACTCCTGTTTTCTGTGCAATGACAGAAAGGGCATCCCCTTTCTTCACGGTGTACGTCGCCCCGACTGTCTTGGTTTCTGTTTTTGATGGTTTGGGTGCTTTTTTACCCCCAAGACGTTTTAATTCTCTTGCACTGGTCCGCCTTCACTCCATTACAACGAGCCTCAGATAAAATGCGGTGCGAGCAATATTTTCCGATCCAATCCTGGTGCTCTCTAATCCTGTTGACGCCCCGGCCCCGCTCTTTAAGCAACTGAGCGACAAGCTTGATTGTCAACGCCTCTTCTGCCCGGTATAGTGCTCCCGCCTGCCTTGGGTAGCATATTTCTACAGAGATAGACTTACGATCCCCGGTTTCGTTTGTGCCGTTGCCAGAATGCCAAGCATTCCGGTTCAGCGGAATCCCCTGAATCATTTCTATATAACTCGATCCAAAATGATAGCTTGTCGAACTCACCACATAAAAATTGACAGAGATTCAATGAATAAGTACGAGGATTATATCTCCACAATTATGGAGTAATTTTTTATTGATTTTTTGTGGGTATTTTGTGGGTGGTATATGATTTATATTAAATTATTAAATTTGTTAACAAACCAAAAAATCCCCTGACACCAATAGTGCCAAGGGATTGAGAGATTAATACTGAGACATGTATTGTTCGCGCTCCCACGGATGAACCTGTGTGCGGAACATATCCCATTCGATTTCTTTTGCTTCGATGAAGTGTTCGAACAGATGCTCACCGAGAGCTGCAACCATGACTTCGTTTGATTTGAATTCGTCGAGAGCTTCCGCAAGTGTCGCCGGAAGGTCCACGATTCCGCTTTCCATGCGCTCTTCTTTGCTCATGACGTAGATGTTGCGGTCAATCGGAGCCGGCGCTTCAAGTTTATTTTTGATTCCGTCAAGGCCTGCTGCAAGCAATACGCTTAATGCCAAATACGGGTTTGCCGCCGGGTCTACGCTGCGGACTTCAACACGCGTACTGATGCCGCGGGAAGCCGGAATACGGATCAGCGGACTTCTGTTTTGCGCGCTCCATGCCACGTAGCAAGGTGCTTCATAGCCCGGAACAAGGCGTTTGTAAGAGTTCACTGTCGGGTTTGTGACAGCTGTAAAGCTTGTCGCGTGTTTTACGATACCGGCAATGAAGTGTTTTGCTGTTTCACTCAGCTGAAGATCAGCGTCTTTATCAAAGAATGCGTTAACGCCATCTTTGAAGAGTGATAGATTACAGTGCATACCGGAACCGTTTACGCCGAACAGCGGTTTTGGCATGAATGTCGCATGCAGACCGTGTTTGCGGGCGATCGTTTTGACGACAAGTTTGAAAGTTTGGATGTCGTCACAAGAACGGATGGCACCGGCATATTTAAAATCGATTTCGTGCTGGCCGGGAGCCACTTCATGGTGAGATGCTTCGATTTCAAAGCCCATTTCTTCCAGCTCAAGCACGATATCGCGGCGGCAGTTTTCTCCCAAGTCAGTCGGAGCCAGGTCGAAGTATCCGCCTTTATCGTTTAATTCGAGTGTCGGTTCGCCTTTTTCATCTAATTTAAACAGGAAGAATTCAGGCTCAGGTCCAAGATTGAAATCGCTGAAACCGAGTTCTTTCATTTCTTTCAGAATCCGTTTGAGGTTGTTACGCGGGTCACCTTCGAACGGGGTGCCATCCGGATTGTAGATATCACAGATGAAGCGTGCTACTTTACCTTTTTCAGCTGTCCATGGGAAGATAACAAATGTGTTTAGATCAGGATATAAGTACATATCAGATTCTTCGATACGGACAAAACCTTCGATGGAAGAACCGTCAAACATGCATTTATTATCAAGTGCTTTTTCAAGCTGGCTCACAGGAATTTCCACGTTTTTAATCGTTCCGAGAATGTCTGTAAACTGAAGGCGGATGTACTTTACGTTTTCCTCATTTACTAATTTTACGATGTCTTCTCTTGTGTACTTTGCCATTTCGTAAAACTCCTCCTCTAAAAGGTAAATGTATATAGCAAAACAGTTGCTAACGGATTAATGAAAGAATCGGGACATATCACCTTGGCGGAAGGTATTCCCCCGCTGGAATCGGCCTGCCTGCATCAGTTCGTTTTTCAGAAGCTTTCTGAGTTCTTCGTCAGACAGATTGTGCTTCATCGGTTTGGCAGTTTTTTCGGATTTTTCCTCCGGTTCGGCAGATGCCTTATCCAGAATTTGTTTGATCCCCGCCATATTGACGCCTTGTTCAATCAAATTTTTGATTTCTAACAGTTTATCTACATCATGGAATGAAAATAATCGTCTATTCCCTTCGCTTCTCGCTGGAAATATCAGTCCATTTTCCTCATAATATCGAATTTGCCGGGCAGAAAGTTCTGTTAACTGCATGACAATTCCTATTGGAAATAAAGGCATTGAGCGGCGAATGTTATCACTCATCTCAATTTCCTCCTTTTCTTATCTTAGTCTCATTATAGGTGATGTTATATTTTGTGTCAACACAATGTAAGGAATCTTAACATAAAATTCTTTGAAAATTGCAAACGGCTCAGATCAGCCTTTTTTCCATTAGAGCATTAACTGCGCTGCAAATCGCATTTTTCACGTGCGCATAGGTTAATCCTCCTTGGACATACGCGACGTAAGGCGGTCTGATAGGGCCATCTGCCGATAATTCAATGCTCGCCCCCTGTACGAAAGTGCCTGCTGCCATAATGACATCGTCTTCATATCCCGGCATATAGCTCGGATAAGGCGTCACATGCGCATTAATCGGGGACGCATATTGTATCGCCTGGCAAAAAGCAATCATCTTTTCAGGGTCCTGAAACTCAACAGATTGAATCAGATCCGTTCTCGGCGCATTCCATGCAGGGTTTGACGAAAATCCCAGCTTTTCAAGAAAGCGGGCGGTAAATACCGCTCCCTTCAAGCTTTGCGCCACTACGTGCGGAGCGAGAAAGAAGCCTTGATACATTTCCTGCAGTGAATACAGCGATGCGCCGGCTTCACTTCCGATTCCCGGTGAGGTCATCCGGTAAGAGCAGGCTTCAATCCACTTGGCTTTCCCCACAAGGTATCCCCCCGTTTTGGCAAGGCCGCCGCCCGGGTTTTTAATCAGGGAGCCGGCCATAAGATCCGCTCCGACGTGACAGGGTTCCCGCTCTTCCGCAAATTCTCCGTAGCAATTGTCCACAAAAACAATGACATCTTCTTTGATTTCTTTTACGAAACGAATCATCTCTTCAATCTCATTTATCCTGAAAGACGGGCGGTTCGCATATCCTTTTGAACGCTGAATACCGATCACTTTTGTATTCGGACGGATTGCAGCACGGACCGCTTCGAAGTCCACTTTGCCTTCTGTGGTTAAATCGACTGCATGATACCCGATTTGAAATTCTTTAAGCGAGCCTGAATACTCCCCGCCTCTCACCCCAACGATTTCTTCGAGTGTGTCGTACGGCTTGCCTGTGATATAAAGCAATTCGTCTCCGGGTCTCAGCACACCGAACAGCGCGATTGAGATCGCGTGCGTCCCCGAAATGATTTGCGGTCTCACGAGCCCCGCCTCTCCTCCGAACACATCAGCATAGATCTCTTCCAGAGTATCCCGGCCGATGTCATCATAACCGTATCCGGTTGAAGGTGTAAAATGCGTATCGCTTACTTTATGCTTTCTGTAGCTTTGCAGGACTCTCCATTCATTCCGTTCACTGATTTCTTCTATTCTTTTATGAACGGCGGCGATTTCCGCTTCTGTTTCTTCGGCAGTTTTTTGCAATAGAGTGCCGTGTGTCAGTGTCTCAAACATGTTGTATATACCTTCCTTACATGAATTTCTTCAGTTCTCCAAGTATGCTTTGTTCTTCTTGCACATAACCTGAGACTTCGTAGCGTTCATTTTCTTCATTAAAATAAAGACTGTCGATCATAGTCTCTGATTTAATGCGTGACATCAATTTGCCTTCAGCGGCGGGTACATGAACTTCATACGGCGTCATCAGCTCCCGGCGCAAATAAGCTTCGATTTCCGCTTTCAATTTCGCTTCATCCCCGAAAATTCTGGCGCTGATCATGATGTGGCCTTCCCCTGCTGTCGGAATGAAGTCAGGAAGTGTTTCATCTCTTTTGTTATAAGCGGTTAACACCGGAATATCATCTGCTTCAAGCTCTTTTAACAGTCCGAGAACAGTCTGTTCATGCCCGGCATAATCTTCATTGGAAGAATCAATGACATGAATGATCAAGTCAGCTTCCTTCACTTCCTCAAGCGTTGAACGGAAAGCGGCAATCAGCGTTGTCGGCAAATCCTGAATAAAGCCGACCGTATCAGACAAAAGGACGCTGTAACCGCTTGGAAGCGCCATCTTTCTCGTCATGGGATCAAGTGTTGCAAACAGCAGATCTTCTTCATAGCTGTCTGAGCTTGTTAATTTATTGAACCACGTTGATTTTCCGGCATTGGTATATCCGACGAGCGCCGCCTGAAGCACACCATTCTTCTTGCGTCTCTCCCGATAACGGCTTCTGTGGCGGATAACCGTTGACAGCTGCACGTTAATTTCGTGTATGCGGTTTCTAATGTGGCGCCGGTCTGTTTCAAGCTTTGTCTCACCGGGCCCTCTCGTCCCGATTCCGCCGCCTTGTCTGGAGAGATTGATTCCTTGTCCGCTCAAGCGCGGCAGTGCGTATTGAAGCTGGGCCAATTCGATCTGAAGCTTTCCTTCCCTCGTCTTCGCCCTTTTTGCGAAAATATCCAAAATAAGCTGCGTGCGGTCGATGATCTTCGCTTCAATTGCCGTGGCGAGTGATTTAAGCTGGCTCGGTGACAGTTCATCATTAAAAATGACCAGATCCGCTTCAAGCTCTTCACACAGCGCCTTCAGCTCGTCTACTTTCCCCTTGCCTATATATGTAGCGGCATCCGCTCTGTTCCGTTTTTGCGTAATCCGGGTCAGCACCGTTCCGTCAGCCGTTTTTGTCAATGAAGCGAGCTCGTCCATGGAATGTTCAAAGTGCTCGTCGGTCATGTGCGGAAGCTGGCAGCCGACTAAAATGACCGTTTCTTTTTTTTCTTCCTGTTCGTTCACATGGATGTTCCTTTCTGTGTCGTATTGGGCAGTAGTACTATCATACCAAACCCGCAGGACGTATACCACACATCCGGCGGGTTTTAAAGAGAGAAATAAAAAAAGGCCTCTCAAACCCGGCTGAGAGGATTATTCATGAGCTGCGGTGTCATCTTTTATAAATAAATCCTGACTCTTGATCGTCATCAGATCGTTTTTTAAGTATTGGTCCCCCATTAAAAGCCTCATGGCCTGAGCGCGGATTGATTTTTCAATCACATTTCTGACAAAACGTCCGTTGCTGAATTTAATGGGGCTTGTCGTGCTTTTCACCGTCATTAAGTAATCTTTTAACTTCCACTCGGCTTCCTGGCTTAATTGATACTCCCGCTCCGCTATCATGCGCTTTGCAATGTCCATCAGCTGAGCGACAGAGTAATCCGGAAAATCGATGCTGATAGGAAAACGCGATTGCAGGCCGGGATTTAATGACAGGAAATGTGTCATTTCTCTCGAGTACCCTGCCAGGATCAGAATAAACTCATGCTGTTTGTCTTCCATATGCTTGACAAGCGTATCAATCGCCTCTTTACCGAAATCCTTTTCTCCGCCCCTTGCAAGTGAGTATGCTTCATCAATGAATAAAATGCCTCCGAGCGATTTTTTAATCAGATCTCTCGTTTTTTGCGCTGTGTGTCCGATGTATTCACCGACCAGATCGGCACGTTCTGCTTCGATCAGATGTCCTTTGGAAAGCACGTTCATTTCGAAGAAAAGCTTGCCGATCAGTCTCGCGACGGTTGTTTTTCCGGTGCCGGGATTGCCTTTGAACATCATATGAAGAGCTTGTTTTCCGACTTTCAGCCCTTGTTCGGCCCGTTTTTGGTTGACGAATATCCACGCATAAATTTCTTTAATGTTGCGCTTCATTTCTTCCATACCCACTAATGTGTTCATTTCTTTTTCAATTTCTTTCAGAATGCTGTGCTTGGCTTCATTTTTTTGCAGGGCGGCCTGATATTCCGCCTCAGCTTCCGCATTTGTCAGCACTTGCTTTTGGCCATTAAGAATGATGTTAATTTGTCCGTTATTTTTATAGGTTACAGCGCGCTCCAACATGCTCACCTCTCTGTTCTCTCTTTATCTTATTCATGATAAAGGCGTTCCGTGACACCCGCCTATCATCATGAGGCCCGATTACCCCTTTTATCTGTCGCATTTTCCGTTCTCTTCGGGAATGATGCTGAATCCTGCGCTTTCCCGAGAAATATTTTTCATTTCTTATTGTATTCAGCTGAAACGGAAGGACAAACCATTTATTTTTATTTTCCGGGAAATGCCGGGCGGATTTCTCATTTTTTTCATGAATGACAGCCGTACAAGCACCTTTTAAATATCATCATATGCTGTAATGAGGTGATGGAGAATGGTTAAAATTTTTTTAGACCCCGGTCATGGCGGAACTGATTCAGGTGCAACCGGAAACGGGCTTCAGGAAAAAGCGGTCACGCTGGAGATCGCACTGGTTTTGCGCACGATTCTGACGAATGAGTATGAAGGGGTTTCTGTCACGATGAGCAGGACAAGCGATAAGACGGTCAGTCTGACGGAAAGAACGGATGCCGCCAACAGCTGGGGCGCAGATTATTTTTTATCCATTCATATTAACTCAGGAGGCGGAACCGGATTCGAAAGCTATATTTACCCGGGTGTAGGAGCGCCGACTTCGACTTATCAATCAGCCGTTCACACGCAAGTAATCCAAGCATCCGGTTTTAATGACCGAGGGAAAAAAACAGCCAACTTCCATGTGCTGCGGGAGACAAGTATGCCGGCGATTTTGACGGAGAATGGTTTTGTTGATACGGCAGCTGATGCAAACAAATTGAAAACAGCCAGTTTTATTGAAAGCCTTGCAAGAGGACATGCCAAGGGCTTGGAGCAGGCTTTCGGTCTAAAAAAAAAGCCTGACTTATATAAAGTGCAAATCGGCGCTTTCAATGTGAAAGCAAATGCTGATGCACTTGCCGCCAATGCGGTGTCTAAAGGTTTTGATGCGATTGTGCTTCCAAAAGACGGCTTATTTAAAGTGCAGATCGGCGCATTCTCTTCCAGAGATTATGCTGAATCTTTAGCAGCGCGGGCCAAAAAAGCGGGATTTGATACCGTCATTACGTTAAACTAATGAAAAACCCCTGTTCTCCCTTTTTAAGGAGGAACAGGGGTTTTTCTGTTATTGAAGAATATCGGCGACAAACTGAGACCAAGTTTCAAGCCGCTGATACACGTCTTCTTCTTTTAATTCGTTCACTTTCATCCAGCGGCCGGCGATCTGCTCTTTTTCTTTCACTTCGACTTGTGCTCCAGACGCTAATTGGAGCGCAGAAAGGATGCCGATATGCACCTTTCCGACACTGTTTTCATCATCATTGATTAAACCGAGTGTGACAATGTTTTGTTTGTCTTCCTCAAGAATATGCAGTTCTTCTGCTAACTCCCGGTCGGTATTCTGTTTCAGCACCTCCGCAAATGAGGCCGCTCCCTCCATAGGATTCATGTGACCGCCGAAGCCGAGGGAAAGTTTATTATGAAGGCGCGATTCTCCGCCGCCCGCGAGCCGCTCATACACAAACACCTCATCATCGCGGCGGATGACGACATACGGAATCGGCTGTTTAAAACGCGGGTCCTCTTCCGCGTCGCCTCTTCTGATTTCTGAAAAATGCTCCTCAATTTGAGCCATAATCTTCACGATACGCTCATCTTCGCTGTTGACTCCCTGGAATGTCAGCGTTTCGTTTTGGAAGACGTCACTCCGCGGCGCGGCTAAGATGATTTCATCCATTTTATCCATGTCGGTTCCTCCTGTCATATTTCTCCATTCAAGCCAAAAGAGCAGATATTATATCTGATCTTCATCTTGACCGAAATAAAAATCCTCGTCTTTAATCGGTTCTACCGTCGCTTTTTTGTAGCCGTTCCCTTTCATGGAGAAGAAATCATGTGATTTCGTTTTGGTGTTTAATCCGTTTAATACGATCGGATTAATATCCTCTTCTTCAAAGTAAGGATCGAACCCTAAGTTCATCAAAGCTTTATTGGCGTTATAGCGGATGAATTTCTTTACGTCATGAGACAGCCCGACTTGATCGTACAGATCCTCGGTATACTCAAGTTCATTGTGATAAAGCTCTTCTAAAAGCTCAATCGCAAATTCACGAAGTTCCGCCTTTTTCGCTTCTGTTTGTTTATTGTATATTTCTTGGGCAAGCAATCCGACATAGACGCCGTGGATCGCTTCATCACGAAGAATCAGGTTGATGATTTCACCGCTTTGCATCAGTTTTCCCTGTCCGTAGAAATATAACGGATAATAGAAACCGCTGTAGAAAAGGAAGCTTTCTAAGTAAACGGAAGCGACCATCGCTTTAAACAGCGAAATCTCATCGTCTTTTTTGATAGCGCGGTACAGTCCGACAACGGTTTGGGCTTTTTTCTGCAGGTACTTATTCTGCTTTACCCATTCAAACACTTCGTTGATCGTTTCAGTCGGAGCAAGTGTCATAAAAATATTTGAATATGATTTTGCGTGCACCGCGTTTTCCATCATCGCCATGAAATTAAGAACCGCTTTTCGCTGATGGCCTTCTACGTGCTCGGCCACAATCGGCATGCCCGTGTTCCCCTGCTCTGTATCAAGCAGTGTCAGGCCGGCGAGCACCTTCATGTACGTATCCTGCTCATTTTTACCCAAGTACTTCCAAGTGAGGAGATCGCCGTTTAATGCGATCTCTTCGGGAAGCCAGAACTGCTTTACGTTTTGGTTGTAAAACATTTGGGTAAAATCATCTTCATGCTTTGACCAGTTTGCTGCGTCATAAATTTTTGTCACTGTAAACTCTCCTTTAATCAAACGACACAAGAAAGACAGCTGTCCTGCCCGGTATCTTTCGTTCTTGCATAGTAAATGGTTTTGATGCCTCTATGGTGGGCATACAGATCAATACGGTTCAGATCACGAGTTGTCATCGTATCTTTCAAAAACAGGGTAAAGCTGATTCCCTGATCGATATGCTGCTGGATTGTCGCGATCATATCCACTACTTTGAACATGTCCATATCATAAGCTTCTTTGTAGAAGAACCAGTTATTAGACGCTAACCCCGGCATCGGGTAATACGTTTTGGAGTTTCCGTATGTTCTTTCCTCAATCCGTTCCATAATCGGCATAACGGAGGCCGTGCTGGATTGGACGTAGGAAATGGAGCCTGTCGGCGCGATGCACAGTCTGTAGCTGTGGTACATGCCGTTTTCAGCGACAAACGCCTTCAGCTCTTTCCAGTCTTCGATTGTCGGGATGTGCATGCCTTCAAAGAGCGCAGCGATTTTTTCGTATGCCGGCGAGAATTCTTTTTCAATATATTTATTGAAATATTCTCCCGTTGCATAAGTGGAGCCTTCATAATGCTCAAACGTTTCGCCTTTTTCTTTTGCAAGCTCAGCTGAACGCTGGATGGAATAAAAGTTCACCATCATAAAGAACGTATTCGCGAAATCTCTTGCTTCCGGGCTTTCGTAAGCAATGCCGTTTTGGGCAAGGTAGCCGTGCAGGTTCATCGCACCTAGACCGATCGACTTCATCGCTTTGTTTGCGCGTCTGACTGCCGGCGCGTTGCGGATATCCGTCGTCTCGGACACATGAGTCAGGGAATCCGTCGCGAGTTTCACCGTGCGCTCAATCGATTTATGTTTCATGACATTTAAAATATTTAAAGAACCAAGGTTGCAGGAAATGTCCAGGCCGATTTCGTCTTCCTCGTCATAATCTGTGTAAGCTGAAACCTGTGACGCCTGAAGCACCTCAGAGCAAAGGTTCGAGAATTTTACTTTTGATACGTGGTTATTCGCGTGCTCTTTGTTTACGTTATCCTGGAACATAATGTACGGATAGCCTGACTCAGAACGGAGAACGGCAAGCTTTTCAAGCAATTTGCGCGCATTCACTTTTTCTTTTTTGACGCGCGGGTTGTCGACAAGCTCCTCATACATCGCCGTCATGTCCATTTCGTCCATATGCTGGCCGTATTCTTTATAAATCGTATGAGGATAAAAGACATAAGCGGCTTTATCCTCACGCGCAAGCTCGACAAACTTGTCCGGAATCACGACGCCGATAGAAAGGGTTTTAACGCGGACATCTTCATCAGCCGAGATTTTTTTCGTATCAAGAAAATCATTAATATCCCGGTGGAAGATGTTCAGGTATGCCGCGCCTGAGCCTTGTCTCTGCCCCATTTGGTCAGCGTAGCGGAACGCATTATCAAGAAGCTTCATCACGCCTACGACGCCTTTTGTGGCGTTTTCCACATCTTTAATCGCTTCACCTTTCGCACGGAGCTTAGACAGGTTAAGAGAAACCCCGCCGCCCAGTTTAGAAAGCTGCATGGAGATGTCGATCGCTCTGGAGATGTCGTTTAAGGAATCATTGACTTCCAAAAGGAAACAGCTGACAAGCTCTCCGCGTCGTTTGCGGCCCGCATTTAAGAATGTCGGCGTGCTCGGCTGATATTCCTGGTTGATCATCAGATTCACATATTCTTTCGCTTTCTCAGTGTCGCCGTTTGCGAAGAACAGCGCAACAATTGAGATCCGGTCCTCGTAACGCTCGAGGATTCTTTTTTTGTCATTCGTTTTCAAAGCATAGTCATTATAGAATTTAAACGCACTCATGAAGGAAGGAAAACGAAACTTCTTTGCGTAAGCTGTCTTAAACACTTCTTTAATGTCTTCAAAAGAATACAGGCTTAAGAATTCTTCTTCGTAGTATTGGTTTTCAATTAAATAATCCAGCTTCTCTTTCAAATCGTGAAAGTAAACTGTGTTTTGGTTGATATAGTCAACAAAATAGCTATGTACAGCCTCTTTATCTTTATCAAACTGGAATTTCCCATCTTGTTGGATCATAATTTCGTTATTTAACTGAATCCATTTTGGCACTTGGTTTTGTGACAACTTTTTCTACCTCCTGAGTAAACAATTCAACGTCTTTCGCTGTGCCGCTGAGTTCAAATTTGTGCAAGATCGGCACCTGATATTGTCTTGAAATGGTATCGGCGCTTTTTGCAAAGTTATCGCCCCATACTTTGTTGCCGCTCGCAGCGACTCCTAATAAGAGATGGGCGTATTTTTCGAGAAATGATTGTGTTGATGCCGGTACCTGGCCAAAGTTTGTCGTGTAGGTGACCAAAACAAACGGAGTGTCCACGTGGTCCATTTCATCCACCTTGCGGATCAGCTGAAAGTCTGTTTTATTCACAAAACGCTGAACATTCCCTGTCTTTGAATCAAATATGATTTGAACCATCCTTATCACGACCTATCAAAAATAATGAATCTCTTAACACTATATATAGTATACTAACCTCTCAGAAAAACACAACATATTGAGATCGATTTATAAAAAGTTCATATTTTTGAAAGAGCGGACCTTGGTTCTGCCCCGATTAACGCCCAAAAAAGAGAGCAGAACGAGAATCATCTCTCATCCTACTCAAGGTGTCATGTGTAAGCCGATGTCTATCATAACATGAAAAAAAACTGCTTAGTAGTCTAGACTTTTATTCTTATTTTTTGTAAGAATCACATTTTTTTTCGCTTTCAACGGTCTCTTCTATTTCCGCATCAGCGCCGATTTCTTTCAGCACAGCTTTCAGAGCGCTTGTGATGGAAGCCTCTCTGAGCAGTTCTTTGCCGTCAACAATGATGCTGGTTCCATATTCATAGCAGGAATCATCTTCACAGGTTTCTTCCCAATGGTTGATTATCACCTTGTGTTTCAATCGTCTCACCCTCTGCATGATCAATGTCAGTAACTAGTGTAGCTTGTGCGGCCCGCTTTGTAAATTCGAAAGCTTGTGAAATTTATTCAAGCTCATCTAACATCGTTTCTTTTTTCAGTTTGACTTTATTCGTTTTTTCGTCGTAACGATATATTTTTAAATAACCGTCTTCGACGACGCCGAAATGGTTATGCTCCAGCTGCACCGTGTCTTCTGTCTGCGCTTCGGCATCCGTCAAGCCGCCGTCATCATCCGTCACCACCGTTTCATGATTGCTGCATGCTCCAAACAGCAAAAAAACAGCGATCCAGACGAGCGTTATCCTGATTCTTCTCAGTTCATTCTCACTTTCGAACATCGTTTTCCAAGCCCCCTTTTATGTTGCCGATATAAAGCCGGCAATATACAGATGCGCATAGAAAAAGACCATTGTTCATGGTCTTTGGCAAAAGTTTATTCAAGCTCAAGCTGAACGTTTTTTTGCGGGGCGAACGTGGAGATGGCATGTTTATAAATAAGCTGCTGCTTCCCCTCCGTTTCGAGTAAGACGGTAAAGTTGTCAAAGCCTTTTACCTGGCCGCGAAGCTGAAAGCCGTTGAGTAAAAATACCGTGACGAACGTATTGTCTTTTCGGATTTGATTCAAAAACTGATCCTGAATATTAATCGGTTTCATGTTTCGTCCTCCTTGGTTCTCAATACAATACTGTTTCGATTAAATTTCCAGTTTTCCTGCTATACACTCGAAAATTTCCTTTTTTTTCTGTTCAAGATCAACAGGCGGCGTCATATCGGTCCATGAAACGGACATTTTATTGCGAAACCAGGTCAGCTGGCGTTTCGCATAACGTCTTGAATTTTGTTTTAATTGCTCCACGGCCTGAGAAAGCGGCACTTTTCCATCAAGATATTCATACAGCTCTTTATAGCCGATCGCCTGAATCGATTGGCTGTCCCGGATATTCATATCATACAGCCGCTTGACTTCCTCAAGAAGGCCGGCTTCCATCATCAGGTCAACCCGCTCGTTAATCCGGCCGTACAGCACTTCTCTGTCCATTGTAAGACCGATGAGCACCGCATTGTAAAGCAGCTCCCGTTTTTGGGTTTTAAGATGTTCTGACATTGTTTTGCCCGATATGTGCAGAATTTCGAGCGCGCGGATGACTCTTCGCGTATTGTTTTGATGAATGGCTGCCGCTGCTTCCGGATCGGCCGCCGCAAGTTTGGCATGAAGAGCCTCAGCCCCTTCCTCGGCAGCCAGTTTCTCCATGCGCTCTCGGAACACAGGATCACCGGAGTGTTCCGTAAACGTATAATCATACAGCACAGACTGGATGTACAGACCCGTCCCTCCGACAATCATCGGGAGCTTTCCTCTGGCGGCAATCTCACTGATTTTTTCTCTCACCATTTTTTGATAATCGGCCGTTGAAAAAGTGTCGGACGGCTCCAAAATATCAATCAGGTGATGCGGCACGCCTTCTGTCTCTTCTTCGGTGACTTTGGCCGTTCCGATGTCCATCCCTTTATATACCTGCATGGAATCTCCGCTGATGATTTCCGCATTCAGCATTTTTGCGAGTCCGATGCTCAGTTTTGTTTTTCCGACTGCCGTCGGTCCGACGAGTATGACGACAGGCTGTTTTTTATTTTTCAATATGTATCACTCTCTTTTATAAATCTCCCCCTAATTATAGCATTCATTGCTCCATGCACCTATCCATTTTGCCCTTTTTCCTGAGCGCTAAACGTCAATTACCACCCGATCGGCTCGTTGCCGACAACCTCTTTCGTTTTTCCCTTGAGCGTGTGGCGGTGCGTTTTCCGGCCTTCCTCCCGCGGATCGTAAACGACGCCGCCGTACTGGATCTGAATCGGCTCATTGTAGGCGGCAAAGGTGGTCTCTGAAAGCTCATGGTAATGCGTTCCGTCAGCCCTCGGAATGGCAGGGCCGGAAATACCGTAATATCTGTGGAAATGCCCGTTTTCAAATGAGGTGATGCCCGTATAGAAATGTGTATGCTGATCTGTATTGCTGCCGTTCTCAGGCTGTGAGAAGCCTTCGATCAAATGGTAATGCCCCTGCACAATATCCGTTACAGCCCGGTAAGCGTGTGTGTGCGGAGGTTTTTTTGACCAATCGGACTGATACAGGCCCACAAAAGCTCACTCCTTTATTTTTTTGATAAACGCCCAATCAAAAATTGGTGGGCTGAATACTCTGTTATCATCTAAAATTTATTCTTGGAGGTACCTTAATTATGAATGAAGAATACGCATACGCAGCAGATAGTGATATGAGACAGTTTGGCCGGCCTGGATTTGGGTTTGGCCGGCCGGGATTCGGGTTCGGACGTCCCGGATTTGGCTTTGGATTCGGACGGCCGGGTTTTGGGTTTGGCCGGCCTTGGTTTGGCCGCCCTTGGTTTGGCGGGTTCGGACGTCCGTTTGGATTTTTCGGCGGTCCGTTTGCCGGAGGGCTTGTCGGGGGTCTGGTCGGAAGCGCCTTATTAAATCCGTATTTGTACGGAGGTTACGGCTACCCTTACTATCCGTACGGAGGTTATCCGTATTACTACTAAGACAATCAAAAAGGGCTCCTTTCAGGGGCCTTTTTATATAGGCCGAATGTCTTGACTTGCCGGGTAAAGTTCGGATATTATTTTATTTTACTGCCTTAAACAAAAGGCATGAAGATGATGATGAGAGGGGGATTGGATATGATTCTGGGTTATATCTTCCTCACAATTGCTATTTTATCAGAGTCAATGGGTGCGGCCATGCTGAAGGTCTCCCGCGGATTTACGCGGTTTGTGCCGAGCGCGCTTGTAGTGGCTGGCTATTCATTGGCCTTTTATATGCTTTCACTGACACTGAATCTTATTCCGCTCAGCTTATCCTACGCTACATGGAGCGGGGCCGGAACGGTGCTTGCGTCCATTATCGGAGCGAAGTGGTTCCAGGAAAAACTGGACAAGCAGGCCGTCATCGGACTCTTTTTCTTATTGGCCGGTGTCATTTTGATGAATTGGTAGAAAGGAGAGGCATGCTGATGAAAGGATTACTTTGCTTGGCATTAGCCATTGTATCAGAAGTGTTCGGGAGCACGATGCTGAAGCTGTCGGACGGTTTTACGCACCTGTGGCCCGCTCTCGGCGTCATTGCCGGAATCGGAGCCTCTTTTATGTTTTTGAGCTTTTCATTGAAAAGCCTTGATTTATCCACCGCATACGCGACATGGTCAGGTGTCGGCACAGCTTTAACTGCAATCGTCGGCTTTATTGTTTTTAAGGAAGCCATGACGATCAAAATGATGATCGGTCTTGTGTTGGTCATCACAGGCGTCATCCTGCTGAACCGTTCCAAATCTCAAAAAACGAAAAAAAATCAAACGGCCCGGAGCTGACCGTTTGAATTCGTCATGCGCGGGCGGCTTTTACTTCAACCTCAAGCTCCATCTCCACGTTTCCCTGAACCGCTCGTGAAATCATACACGACGATTCCGCTTTTTGCGCTAACTTCCTGGCCAGTGCAAAATCCGTTTCGTTTGCATCCGGCTTTAATAATATAAACGGGCGGTGAATGATTTTTTGATACGTGAACACACCGTTTGTTACATCTACAATTCCTTCAGATTCCATATGTAAATCTTCTTTATCCAGACCGCTTCTTTCCATCATTGCCGCAAGCGTTATAATATAACAGGTCGCGGCCGCTCCAAGCAGCATCTCATCAGGATTTGTGCCTTCTCCCGGACCGTCCATTTCCTTAGGAATGGACACAGCCGTTTCCAGCCGGCCGCTTTTAATATCGCCGACGTCATTCCGATTTCCGGGCCAATTTGCTTTTAAATAAAAATGATGTTTTGCCAAGGGACCATCCTCCTTTTTTTCAAGTTTACTCATCTTTCACTGGTTTGTCTTATGATAAGCTCATGAATACTCTTGATTGATCACTCTTTTTATCGTACGGACAAACCGGTAAAATTCGTCTGTTTTTGTGAATTCTCTTTCACGGTAGTCGAAATTATCAAAAAACGCTTCCCGCTGTTCTCTGCTGATCTCAAGCTGTATGCTCAGACCTGTTTGCGCCTGATTATTGATATTTTCTGTGTCAACCCCGGCCAGACCGGTTTTTGAGGTTGCCAATTCTGCAGGAAATCCATTTCGTTTGAAAGCTCTCACCAATTTTTCCGCCCGCTTCCGGTCGCTTCCTCCGACAAGGGTATTTTTCTCGTCGCCTTTATAACCGTGAACTGCGATCACATAATGGTGCTGCTTAATGCTTTCGACTGCTAAAGGCTCATCGAACTTGGTGCTCGTAATATGAAGAGTCTGGTTATCATGCGCTTTTAATCCCTCAAACAGGTAGGTTGAATAATCATCTCTGAAAGAGCGGACGATCTCGCTCACCCCGCCCTCAATTCTCCCTCCGTGCGGCGACATGATCAATACAGGGCTCCCCTTTCGCTTATTGTACGATATATGATAATCGTCGGGGTCTTCATGTTCAGCCAGATCTTTAAAATCTGTGTATGTATCTGAAGAATTCGAGGGATCAGGGTCTGACGCATAATGAGCGCATCTTATTAGTAAGACCATTGCTACGATAATGATGACATTAAGTATAATTCTTTTCATCAGCTCTCCTTCTTTGCTCCTTTCTGAAAAATGAGATATTCATTATTTGGATTTTTGTCAATAGGTCTTATCTTAACATTCTATTAACATTATCATCAGTGAAAAACTTCCCGGTTTCGAAAAATCAATTGATGGTCACGGTTCAAGCGCTCAAATGCCGGGCATCAGTGAAAAAAGGTTGAGAGAGGCAAAAAAAAAAGGGAGGAATGCCCGAATTTTCAGGGGCGGGAGATTCACAGCCGGAAACAGACGGCATCAAGAATATGCTTTTAAAAATGAATATCCGTCTCCCGAAGCAAATGCGCAGGACAGAATGGAGCCCGTCAAAAAAGTTCTCATCTGCCTTTTTGTACAGCAAAATGCCGTTACAGCCCGCTCATCCCCTTTTTTAATAATAATGGTCCGTTTTGAAATGGAGCCGTCTTTTTTCATATATATAATATCAATCGGAAGCTGCTTTTCCAAGGAATGTCTCAATATCATGTTCATGTATATACCTCCTTCTGTCGGTTTCATTATAAGCGAACAAATGTTCTTTTTCAAATGAAAAAGCCGCAAGTAACCAGCTCTCTGAAAGGACAAACAAACGGACCGAATATACTGCCTGTTCATATGGTATAGAGAGAATCGCCAGAATGGGAGGAAAAGTATATATGTTTGGTTACTCAATGGTACAAATGGTTCGGTCAAATGCTCATAAGCTGGACGGGCCGCTCAGAGAAAACGTATTACAGTTATATAAACCTTTCAAATGGACGCCTTGCTTTCTCCATCGTTTTTTCGAAAAAAAGGTGAAAAACAGAAAGAAAATGTCAGTCATCATTGAATTCGAGGAAGGCTGCCATGAATCCGGGTTTCACAGCACAGGCCAGGTCCTGTCAAATGAGAAACGCTGCACGATCAAAAAGCAGTTTCACACAATCAATTGCTGCAGCGCTGAAGTCACCCCGGCCGCCCTTCACATGCTTCTTTCTCAATGCCGGGATATCCGTAAAGTCTATTTAAACCGGGAAGTAAAAGCACTTCTCGATACGGCAGCCGAATCATCCCATGCAAAAGAAGTGACTCGAAACGGCACCGTATTAACAGGAAAAGGCGTAACCGTTGCCGTCATTGATACCGGAATCTATCAGCACCCCGATTTAAAAGGAAGAATTACCGGATTTGCAGACTTTGTGAACCAAAGGACGGAACCGTATGATGACAACGGACACGGCACCCATTGCGCCGGTGATATCGCGAGCAGCGGCGCGTCGTCTTCCGGAAAATATCAGGGACCCGCGCCGGAAGCCAATCTGATCGGTGTCAAAGTTTTAAACAAAACCGGATCTGGAACCTTGGCTGATATCATTGAAGGTGTGGAATGGTGCATACAATATAATAAAAAACACACTGACAATCCGATCCGGATCATCAGCATGTCACTGGGCGGAGAAGCGCTCAGATATGACAAAGAAACGGACGATCCGCTGGTCAAGGCCGTTGAAGAAGCATGGAACGCAGGAATCGTCGTCTGCGTCGCCGCGGGCAATTCCGGCCCGGAAGCTCAAACGATTTCAAGCCCCGGCGTCAGTGAGAAGGTCATCACGGTAGGCGCCTATGATGACAATGATACGGCCGCGAATGAAGACGATACGGCTGCTTCTTTCTCAAGCCGCGGCCCGACGGTGTACGGAAAAGAAAAGCCTGATATTCTCGCGCCCGGAGTCGATATCGTGTCCCTTCGTTCACCTCGTTCATACCTTGATAAATTACAAAAATCAAATCGTGTAGGGTCGTTGTATTTCAGTCTGTCGGGCACGTCGATGGCTACTCCGATCTGTGCAGGCATTGCTGCTTTAATCCTTCAGCAGAACCCGCAGCTTACGCCTGACGAAGTGAAAACACTGATCAAGGAAAGTCCGGATAAATGGACAAATGAAGATCCGAACATTTACGGAGCGGGCGCAGTGAACGCCGAAAACGCCGTGCCGAGAGAATAACTTTTATATGATGAGTAAACGGGGTCGTCTGCACCGGAAGATGACCCCGTTTTTAGTAAACAATTATAATGAAGAAACTAGTAACTCTTTAAAACCGGCTGTCAGAAAAAAAGATCAAGCGGAGCAGTGTATTTCTAAAAAAATAGGGAATAAGTATGGTGTAGATAAAAGGAGGAATAACAATGGCACTTACAAACACCGAACTGTCTGAATGGCTGCAAAAGCAGATCGGACAAACGCTTGATATCAGAAAAGGAGAGCTGACAGACAGCCGGAACGAGATTTCTGATATGGACCAGATCATGCTTCACCTTGATGATGTTCTCGTCCGCCGGACAAATCATCCCGATGACTATGTAGCTGACGAAGAACTCGTCCTAAAAGGACACGGCACAACCTATACGGAGGAAGGAAATGTCCCGCTCCCTCAAGATGCGTATGAAATCCCTTTGCTCGGCGAGATTACCATCCAAAAAGAGCAAGACGGATTAAAGGTACATACAGATCGGGCCGTTTATACAATCGGGACCCGAAAAGAGCAATAAAACGAAAAAAACGCCGTGAATCAGCGGCGTTTTTTTATTGGTTTTTTTCTTCCGAGTAACCGTGGAACATTGTAAATGCGCAAAGCATAATGCCTAAAATAATGATAATCGGGAGCCAGATCACGGCAAATTTATAATCCGGTTCGGCAAATGCGCCGATAACCGCCCCAAAGCAATACAGCACCAAGGCAAGCGCGCGCAATACCGCATCTCTTGTAAACTGCTTCCGCTTGTCCGCTTTGTAAAGCCTTGCGGTGAGATCTTCAAAAAAATTAGCAAGCGTTCCCGTTAATACAGTCGTCGAAATCCCGGCTACTCCAAGTTTTCTCGCGGCTGTTGTCTGCATTCCCATTGCGAAGCTGAGCAGCATAATCAGCACATAAACAGAAATGGATTCTGCAAAAAAGCAGGAGAACAGAGCAAACAAAAGTAAAACAGCCCCTTCAATGATCAATGCGGCAGTGACCGCAGGAGGCCAGAATGATTTCTTTTTATTGCCGACAAGCCAAGCCGCGGCCATAACGCCTGCAATAAATCCGATTAACGAGGTTAAAGATTTGAGTACGGCAAGATGCCATGAGTTGCCGATCGCCATGCCGAACAGAACGATGTTCCCCGTCATGTTGGCGGTAAAGACGTGTCCTAAACTTAAATAACCGATCACATCCACAATTCCCGCAGTTAAACAAAGAAGCAAAAGTGCAATATTTCGGTATGTAGTCACCGTCAATGTGATCCAATCCTTTCTCATGCTGAGTCCAACATATAAGTTTACTCTTCGTCATTTCATATGTCCAGCCGGTACGCCGCCTTTTCAAAGCATAAAAAAACTCCGGCGCGCCGGAGAAGATTACTGAACGATAAATAATACTTTCGTGCCGTCGGAATACCTGCTCATTTGATTTCCAACCCATGAGCCGGCCCCGCGATTGTCCGAAGGGGTTACATATCTGATATCAGCTCCAGCCCCGCCTTCTGTACAGACTGCCATCGGCCATTCATCACGGTCAAACCCGGGCTTTGTCGGAATTCCTTTCAATGATTCTTTCCTTCTATCCTCAGCTCCGCCGCGATCGATTGTACAAATGTCAGAGTGCCCTGCCGAAATGGCGTCTTTTATATGATTTCCCGTCTCCGGATATTTTAACAGCGGGAAATAAAGCACCTGATCGTATCTGGACGCGGCTCGGGCAGTATTCTCCGAATGAGTGCCGGCGCTCA
The DNA here is from genome assembly GCF_057836745.1 of Bacillus sp. BACIII. Taxonomy (NCBI): domain Bacteria; kingdom Bacillati; phylum Bacillota; class Bacilli; order Caryophanales; family Bacillaceae; genus Bacillus; species Bacillus sp. BACIII. The sequence continues at coordinate 1,199,800 of NZ_CM174437.1, forward strand.
TAAAGCTGAACTGAAGAGAGATCACCAAAAGCAGACTTGCCGCCCATTTCATAAACGCAGTCATTCACAGCCTCCTTAAGAAGTTGATATGAAGCGTAAATATGTATATTAGCCGGATTCGGCACACATGATGAATTGGTAAAAAAAGTTTGCTGTTTTGTTGATAATCAACGAAAATGACGGCTTTACGGTTTCTCTATTGAACAAGCTTCTGATTCCCTATATATTTTAGACATACTTATGCGCCGTTGTAATCAGTGTCTTCAGCGGATAAAAGGAGGAATGCCGACCGGCAGTTTGTTATGTCTTAAGTCTTTCTTAAAAACATGAAGGCGGGGAAATCAAGATGGAAAAAATAATGTTTCATCCACACTCATCCGAGTTTCACGAGAACCCTTTTGCGGTTTTAAGCACTTTCAGAGAGCAGGACCCCATACATAAATTCGAACTGCAGCGTTTCGGGGGCACCTTTCCGGCTTGGCTCATCACGCGTTATGATGATTGTATGGCGTTTCTAAAGGACAGCAGAATGACGAGAGATGTAAAACGGGTCATGCCGAAGGAGCTGATCGCAAAGCTGAATGTCAGTGAAGATATAGATTTTGTATCAGAGCATATGCTGGCAAAGGACCCGCCGGCTCATTCACGCCTGCGGTCTTTGGTGCATCAGGGGTTCACTCCCCGGATGATTGAGCAGCTTCGCACCGGGATAGAACGGATTACAGAAGAGCTGCTGGATGAAATGGAAACAAAAACAGATCCTGATATCATGAGAGATTTCGCCGCTCCGCTTCCGTTTATCGTCATTTCAGAGCTGCTCGGAATTCCGAAAGAGGACCGCGCCTCATTTCAGGTGTGGACAAACGCGATGGTCGACACGTCAGAAAGCGGACGAGAAGCGACCAATCAGGCGCTAAAAGAGTTTAAACAATATATGAAAACACTGATCGAAGAAAAAAGAATACATCCGGGTGAAGACTTGACGAGCAAGCTGATTTACGCAGAAGAGGACGGCCAAAAGCTGAGTGAATCAGAGCTGTATTCCATGCTGTTTTTGTTAGTCGTTGCCGGACTTGAAACAACGGTTAACCTTCTCGGCTCCGGCACACTGGCGCTTCTTTTGCACAAAGACCAGCTGGAGAAGATAAAGCGGCAGCCTGAAACTATCCAGACGGCGGTCGAAGAGCTTTTGCGTTATACCTCTCCCGTCATCATGATGGCGAATCGATGGGCGATTGAAGATTTCACCTATAAAGATGTTTCCATTAAAAAAGGCGATATGATATTTATCGGCATCGGTTCAGCCAATCGGGACCCGGAATATTTCGATGATCCTGATACATTAAATACAGCGAGAACACCGAACCGTCATATCTCTTTCGGCTTCGGCATTCATTTCTGTCTCGGAGCTCCGCTCGCCCGGATGGAAGCATCCATTGCCTTTACAGCGCTTGTAAAACGGTTTCCGAATATAGAGCTGAAGGGAGCGCCTGAGGATTTATCATGGAGAAAGAATGTGTTTTTAAGAGGGCTTGAAGCACTGCCTGTCAGATTATAATATCCGCCCCCATATTGGGGGTTTTTAAATATCTTATTAACAGGAAACAACAAATCAACATGAAAATTTAGTACATAGTAAATTTAGTTCTCATTAGTCAAAAAGAGCTGCCGGATTGCTCCGGCAGCTCTTTCTATATTACCGTTTTACCAACTCATTTGTTTCGTCCAGCTTTTTTCTGAAAGAATTAAGGAAATTGGCGCTTATCGTTCCTTTATTTGCGTACAGTTTTTCACAGAATGCCTTAATGGCGTTTTGCGGTTTTGATTCCGACAGCATTGTAACATGATTAGAAGACTGAACATCCAGCAGGTGAAATTGTTTTATCTGCCGTTCCCATTCTTCCCAATACGCCTCATGGTCTAACAGATTTTGTTCTTCCTCTGCTGTCAGATAACGTTCAAGATCTCCGAGGAACAAGCCGCTTTTATTACGGAAATAGTAGCACTGCAGCGTTTCCGGATGCGGCAGCGGCTTCATATCATACTCTTCCATTCCGTAAGCGAGCTGCGTCTTCATCAGTTGCTCCAGCTGCATCCGGATCGCTTCTTCCGGTTTTGGCAGTCCGCGCTCTTTGGCAAGGCTGATCAATTCATTCAATACAGCCTCTTCCCCAGCCTGCACGTTAATGTCTTCCCTGCTGATTAATGCGTCTTCAGGATTTTCAGGCTTGAGATATGCCGTAAGCATCGTATTGATCGTTTGCAGCATGACTGACTTGACAGATGGTTTTCTTTCTTTCCATTTTTCACTGTACGGGGTATCAATCATGACGGCGCTTTTCACCGTATGACCTTCCTCCTGCAAAAGGCGAGCCGTTTCATATGCGAGCATTCCGCCCAAGGAATATCCGCCGAGGTCATAAGGGCCTTTCGGCTGTACCGCTTGAATGATTCCCGCATAAGAAGCGGCCATCTCTCCGATTCCTTGCAGCGGATCTTTCCCTGTCAAACCTCTTGCCTGAATGCCGTAAAAAGGACGCTGGCTTTTTTTGGCGAATGGCTGATACGCTTCGACGCCTCCCGTTCCTCCATGAAACCAGAAAACAGGACGTCCTGTTTCTCTTTCATTCAGCTTGACGAGTTCGGGAAATTTCCCTTCCCCATCCTGCGATTGGTTCGTTTTTAACAGCAAGCTGAGCTCCTTAAGAGTGCCGCAGTTCTGAAGAGCTTCCAGACTTACTCGGCAGTCTGTGTCTTCAAGTTTTTTCAGAAGCTGAATACAGGACATTGAATCGAAGCCGTATTCAGTCAGCGGCTTATTTGGGTCCAGTTCCGCTGCGTCCATTCCTAAAATGTCAGCCGCTATGTCAGCCGCGCCCCCGCGGCGGAACTGTTGATTCTCTAGAATCGGTTCAAGGCTGTTGTCTTCTGTCTGACTGCCGTTCCAATACTTATGTTTTTCAAAAGGATATGTCGGAAGCGGCACTCTTTGAACAGATTTGCCTTGATGGAGTCTGTCCCACGGTATATCCGCACCTTTTACCCAGCAAAATGACAGCTTTTCCAGATTGTTTTCAGCCAAAAGCGCCTCCGTGACGACTGTACCGAGCGTCCCTTCCAGTAAAATGCCGATGTCTCCTGCTCCAGTCTGCTGACTGCCGGTAAAGAAGCTTTTCACTCCATTGCTTTCTCCGCAAAACTCTCTGTAGTCTCTCAGCTTTTCCAACAGTTCATCTTGATTGCGGGCAACGAATGCCAGGCGGCAATTCATCGCCTCGCGGCCGGTCTGGAGCGTATAAGCAATATCCCGCAGTGACGGAGTATGTTCAGCTTGTATGAAATCGGCCAGCTGACCTGCGGCCGCCTTAAGCCGGCCTTCGCTCTTAGCAGACATCACGATAAGCTGCGGTTCATGCACAGATTCTTTGTCTTTAGGGCTCGGGCTGTACTGTTCCAAAACGACATGCGCATTCATGCCGCCGAATCCATAGCTGTTAATCGCGGCCCTGCGCGGAATCGGACTGCCTGTACGGTCGGTAAGCTGTGTCCATTCTTGATTGTCTTCAGTGAATCGGAAACGGCTTTGCTGATTGGTCATTTGCTCATTTGCGGCAGTGAAACCGGGAATCCCCGGGATGGTATGATGTTTCATGGCCATCGCCACTTTTATAAGGGCGGCCAGTCCGGAAGCGAGTTCGCCATGACCGATGCAAGGTTTCACGGTGCTGATGTAACAAGGCGCGCTTTCCTCCTCATTCGCAGACCCGCCGTAACCCGCTTGGATTGCATTGAACTCAAGCGCATCTGCCATTTCGGAGGCGATGCCGTGCGCTTCAATGTATGTGACGGTTTGCGGGTCAACATCGGTGTTTTCGTACGCTTTTTTCATCGCAGCCTTCATCCCCGCGGGATTCGGCGCGTGAAGCGACATGCCTTTACCGCCATGAGACACCCCGGTTCCTTTAATGACCATGTGAATATGATCGCCGTCTTCAATTGCCGCCTCAAGCGGTTTGATGATGATAACGCCCGCACCTTCACTTCTGACAAAGCCATCGGCATCTTTTTGGAAAGATTTCGCCCGGCCGTTTTTGCTTAAATATCCCATTGCGTCAAAACCGATAAAGCCCTTCGGCGACTGCAGAATATTGGCGGCGCCCACGACAGCCTGCTCACATTCGTTATGACGGATTGATTGAACCGCCCTGTGCAAAGCCACCAAGGTTGACGTGCAGGCCGCCTCGTAATATTCACTCGGTCCTTGTAAATTCAAGGCATATGATATCCTGTTCGGAATGATGGACGGAATGGCTGTTCCATTGTTCGGGTCGCTATTGCCCGCGGCAACGAAAACGCCAGTCGGTCTGCTTGATAACGTCTTACTCGTCAGGCCCGCATCCTCCATTGCCTTCCATGTATGCATCAAAAGCAGAAACTGCTCCGGCCCCATTTGTGAAGCCTCTTTAGGAGAAATTCCGAAAAAGAGCGGATCAAATTCTCCGACGCCGTCAATAAAACCGCCCCATCTGAGACTTGTGTCATCCTCATTATCGGCATAACGGCGCCAGTCCCAGCGGTTCGCCGGAATTTCTGAAATACAGTGATCTCCATTTACGATGTGCTCCCAAAAAGACTGGATATCCGGAGATTGCGGAAACTGAGCTGACATACCGATAATGGCGATTCCTTGCTTGACATCGGCGTTATCACAAGGCGTATGCTGTTTCTTCGGTAAAGTGCGCTCTTCTGTTTCCGTGACCCTAGCCTCTTCTGAATGCTTATGATCGGCAAGCAATTGAGAAAACTTACACTCATATGCTGACGCGAAGTGGCGGGTCAGCTCTTCTGCTGTCGGGTACTCGAAAAACAATGTCGGATTCACATCGATTTCTGCCTCTTGACCGATCTCTTTTGTCAGTCCGATCAGGCTCGCTGAATCAAGCCCCAATTCCATAATATTTACATCAGAACGCAGGGATGGCACAGGTTCACTCATCATCTTGGCAAGCTTGCCAAGGACATAGCTGCGGATATGATCTGTCAGACTGCCGGCAGAAACCAGATCCCCCGGGCTTTTAACAGCCGTTCGGGCCGGCTGATTGATCTGTTTGGCTTCCAGACGGAACCGTTTCAGGGCATAGCCTTCATAACACATCACCACTTGAGATCGGCTGCTGATGACATCTGCGTTAAACAGGATCATTTCCCCTGTTTGTTTGGCCAGCTTGATGTGCAGCCAGCAATCATCGAGATCTGCCGGGCTGCTGAAGGTGACGGCATTAATGCCGAACGGCAGATAGCTTTCCGCCTCCGTATGGTCCAATAAAGAAAGCGCGGCCAAGTAAGCACTGTTGGCGATTAACGGATTTATGGCGTAATGATGCGCTTGTTGTGAGTCGCTATTGTTCAGGTTCAGCTTTGCTAACACCGCATCAGTGCCTTTGTACAGGCGGGTGATCGTTTTAAATTCTTCTCCCCACACGACAGTTCCCATTCCGTCTCCGTATAACTCATCTATCCGGGCCACTTCCCGGTAAGAGCGCTGAATGGCCGCCAGATCCGCGTGCTGCTTTTGAAACGGATACGGGCTGCACTCGGCATACGCCGCTATGCTCCAATCAGGAGACGTGAGGCTGCGGTGCATTATGCTCAGTTCAAATCCATCCCCGTTTTGTTTCGATTCTGTTTTCAGCTCGATGCGATCGCCTTTTTTTACGGTAATGGGATTGACGTAATTCAGTTTTTTAATTTGTCCTCCTTCCGCTTCAGGAAAGAGATGATAAAACTGCTCGGCTGCCAGGCTTTTGTATGTAGCACCGACGAGGACAGGTTCTCCGCTAAATTGATGCCCCTGCACATATGGATCATCAGCACTGTATATCACCTGAACGCCGGCAGCGTTTTCTGATTCACCGAACTGAAAAGAAGTCCGGCGGTCAAAAGCATAAGCAGGCAGATGAACGGCGTGTTTTTGCTGCAACTGATCAAATGCGATATTCTCTCCTTTTTCCCATTGCCGCGCCCGGTGGCCGACAGCAGAATCGGAGCGGCTCCGCCCCGGCTGATCCGCGCGGTAAGAAGCCAGCTCGTTCAGCAGTTCCTGTACGGAAGAAGCCGTAAATGCCGCCCGATACTCCGAATGATGCGTTCTTTTTTGCAGAGCGGATGCAATGGCGGTCGGATGAAGAGACGGCGTTTTTTCTAAAAAAGCCGCCAGCCTGTCAAGATAGGCTTCAAAACTCCATTTCGTTTTCGCTGACACGGGGAAAATATATTCTTCATTGCCTTGACGGGCATGATCGGAATTCGGACTGATATATTCTTCTACGATCAGGTTTGCATATGCCCCGCCTGCCCCGAAGGAATTGATCATGCTTCTCCGCGGGATGATGTCTCCCGTCTCGGCATCCTTCAGACGCTCCCAATACTCGGTTTTCTCCTGCAGATAAAAGGCCGTTTCTTCAAGCGAGATATTCGGATTTTGCGGTTTTGCGTTAATCGTCGGAACTAACGTTTCCCGCTCCATTTGCAGCAGCACTTTCGCCAGTTGGGACATACCGGAAGCCGCCTCTAAATGGCCGAGATTTGACTTGACGGATCCAAGCGCGCAAAAACGTTTTTTATCGGTATATTGCGAGAACGCGTTTGTCAGGGCAATGACCTCAATCGGATCTCCCAATACAGAGCCGTTTGCCGCTGATTCGACATAACTGATTGTTTCCGGGTTGATTCCGGCTTTGCCGATGGAAGCCGTCATGAGCTTCGCCTGCTGTTTCGGATCCGGAGCCGTGTACATCTGCCTTCCGCCGCTATGGCACATTGCGCTGCTTTTAATGACGCCGTAAATATGATCGCTGTCGGCAACCGCTTTGGAGAGCGGCTTCAATAGCACTGCCCCGACCCCTTCTCCCGGCATCAGGCCTGTGCCGGTTCCAAAGCTTTTACTTTCACTTCCCTGTTCAAGCAAATTCGCCCGTTCAAGCGCATCATATTTAGACGGTTCAAGCGTGAGATTGACCCCTCCGGCAATCGCCATGGAACAGCTGTTAAGCTTCAGGCTCTCACAGGCGAGATGGATGGCGCTCAGTGAGCTGGAGCATGCGGTCGTAACGCCCATGCTCGGACCCGTTAAATTGAAAAAGTGAGAAATGCGGTTAGCGATATGCCAATCCCCTCCGTTAGAGCTGAGCGCGGCTTTTTCCAATGACGGGATATTCCAAAAATATTGATTGTACATACTGCCCATAAATACACCGATGCCGCTGTCTGATTCCTGCCATTTGTTTAATCTTTCTAACGAGTAGCCGCCGTTTTCAAATGTTTCCCATACGGTTTCAAGGCTTAACCGGAGCTCAGGCGTCATCTCCATCACATGGTCTTCCTTAACGTCAAACAAGTGATGGTCAAAAGCGTCAATATGCTGCAGAAATCCGCCGTACCTTGTTTTGCGATCTTCTTTTCGTGTTTCTTTTGCCATTGTTTTCAGAAGACCGGACTTCCATCTGTTTTCCGGGGCTTCTGAAATACAGCTGTCTCCGGCTTTTAAATGCTCCCACAGCTCATCGAGGGTTTCAGACTCAGGGTAGCGGCCGCTGATGCCGATAATGGCAATGTCGTCACGATCAGAGCGATCAGCGGCGGCGGTTTCTTTTTCTGGCTTTGGCGCGTCCGGCTCTTTTGGTTCAGTGATAAATCGCCGCGTTTCCGTGACGAGCGGCACCGGTTCCGCCATTACAGGTTCCGGCCGCTCCGTTTCAGGAGGCGCTTCTTCAGCTCCAAATGCCTGTTGAAGCTTATCCGGGTAAGTTTCCAGCAAATACTCGGCAAGTTCTTTCGTATTCGTGTGTTCAAATAAGACCGTTTTCGGCAGCTCGCCCGTCAATGTTTCCAGTTCACGGATGAAATTCACCTGCAAAATGGAGTCGATGCCGTATTTTTCAAAGCTCGTTTCCGGCTGAATGCGCTCGGGAGCAAGCTTTATCGACTTGGCTAACGTTTCTTTTATGAATTGCACGGTCCGGTCTGTCACTGAGAAAGCCGGTTCTGTGAAATCAGCCGGCTCTTTGGAAGCCGCAGTTTCTTCAGCTGCCTGCGCGTCCGGCTGTTTTTGCCTGATGACGCCGTCGCTTTCTGCCGCCACGATCTGCTGGCCGAGCTGATGTGACGGTTCCGCCATAAATGTAACGTACCGATATCCCTCGCTTTCCAGCACGGACTGCCACGCTTCAGGATACAGCCCCGGGCACCCGGGAATACGCAGTTCGGCGTCTTCATACAGCCACCAGCCTTCTAAAAGACCGAATGTCAGGTGAGAATAAACCGAATGGCTGCTGATCTCATTTAATAGCAAAATCCCATTCTTTTTAAGCACCGCTTTGGCATTGCGAAGCGTCTGCCGAATATTTTTTGTCGCGTGAATCACATTTGCCGCAATCACCGCGTCATATGCGCCCGCCTCTACACCCTGCAAAGCCGGGGGCTCCTCCACGTTAAAGCGCTTATAAGTCAAATAAGGATTGTCGGGGCCGTATTCTTTTTCAGCATGCATGAAAAAGGCCTTTGACAGATCGGTATAACAATATTCTTTTACATGATGTTTGTACTCTTTTAATCTTTTGAAAACGGCCGCGCTTGTCCCGCCCGTCCCCGCTCCGATCTCTAGTATCCGGATTTCTGCGTTCGGGTCTTCTTTCAGGCGTTCATCAATGAACGCCGTCAATGTGTCAGCGAGCACTTCATTAAAGTAGTCTGCCGTTTCATTGTTTTTATAAATTCCTTCTACCAATTCCATTGAGGAATCAGGAAACAGAACATCAGTGGCAGAAACTCTGCCGGATAAAATATCCGGCAAAGCTCTGAGGGCTGTCTCCACTAAAGTGATCATCGCCTGTTTACTGCTGTCCTTGAGTAAAGGAGCTTTCTTTTCATCCCATTCTTTCCACAGCACGTCCGCACGCTCTATCGGACCTGTTAACACATACGTACTGCCTGACTGTTTCAAAAAGCCTTTTTGCACCAAGATGGAGATGCTTTCTTCCAGCCACCTGCCGTAAAACCCCTGCAATACAGGCTTTGTCTCGTTTTCTGTAAAGAATCCGACAGATTTCAGCTGGCCTGCCAATAGTTTGTAAAGAAGATCTTCAGTGTTTTGCAAAGCCGTCCCCTCCTTAACTCAATTGTTGTTCACGTCTAGTTACTTTAGGCTGATAGCTTCGCAGTTTTTGCATCGCCGAGCCGTGATGTTCCGGGTATACTTCTATCATTTCTTCCGGTTTTCCCAAAGGCTCTTCCGCCTGTTTCATCATGACGAACTGGTTCAACGGGCCGCCGAGCAATCGTTCAAGCGCCGCCATTGCTTCCGGCGCTTCAATTGATCCGACTCCCGCCTGTTTCATCCGTTCTTGATAATCGGCAGATGAGACGATTCCGACACTGCCCCAGTAGCTCCAATTCATCACCGCCGCCTTATACGGCCGCGTTTGAGCCAAATGAGCGGCAAAGGCATCTTTGAAACTGCATCCGGCGGCGTAATTGCTTTGTCCGGCCGCTCGTGCAAATGATTGTACAGACGAGAAGAACAAAGCAAAGTCCAGCGGCTCATTTCGGAAAACATGGGCCATATTCACGCTGACATTAACCTTTGCAGCGAGCACGCTTTTAAAACGGCTTTCCGGCATATTTGCCAGGCTCTGATCCTCTAAAACGATTGCGGAATGGATGATTCCGTTAATTTGCGGGTACGTGCGTTTGATCGTTTCATACGCCCGTGTGAGTTCATCCTGATCTGCCGCGTCTGCTTCAATATAAATCGGCGCCGGACCGAACTGGCTGAGTCTGTCGATTTTTTCCTGGATGGGGCCGTTATGCTTTCGTCTGCCGATCCAAACGACGTGTGCCTGATACGTTTTTACGGCATATTCACTCCATGCCTCGCCGATGCCTCCGGCGCCGCCGATGACGACATAGACGCCGCCTTTTTGGTAAGCGGGCCGGCTTGACACCGGCTGCTGTACAGGAATGAGGCGCTGTTTGTACCAGAGATTGTTCCGGTACGCCAAAGTATTGCCTTGCTCATCGAACGGCGCCGAGAACAGCTCCGCCTTTGAAACATCTTCCGGACATCCGGCATCAATCAGCCTTGTCTGCCAGTTCGGATACTCTTTTGCGAGCGAGCCGATTAAACCGTGAAGGCCTGCGTGAGCCGGATCAATGATGTCCCCCGGCTGTACGGACTGTGTTTTTATGGTGACTGCAGTCAGGCTGATTCGCTTGCCTCCATATCCTAAAGCAAGCATGGCCTTGATCACTCTGTACATCTGGATGACGCCCGTATCCTGAGCTTTCACCATGTCAGCAGCGCTGTGAACAGGGGCGATCCATACGATATGGCCGAATGGCCCGCTTGCTTTCATTTTTGCTGCAACAGCCTCTATTTCATCCTCCGGAGTGATATGAAGCCTTTTCGCATAAGGATGATGCAATTGAAAAGCTGCGCTCTCCTCATCCCCCGCGATAAAGACAACCTCTTCCGTCTTATATGCCGGGCTTCGGTCACTGAATTCCGCAAGATCCCATACCGGAGCCAGAAGGTTTGCTCCATTTAATGATGTTTCCGGCGCAGAGCCTTCCATCACTCTGGAAGAAATCCCTTTAATCCTGACACAGACCCGGCCTGTCTCATCGCATAAGTCAATGTCCAGCCGCTGTATTTTCTCGTCCGTTCCCCGGGAGCTGACATACGCCCACATGCTTGTCGTGCACGGACTGAAAATGTCCAGTTCCTCAAGAGCGAACGGCAGTGACAGCTGGTTATCATCTGCGTGCAGCTTCAGTCCGATTGTCGCTTGCAAAGCTGAATCAAGCATACACGGGTGAAGAACGTATTGATCTGCCGTTTCTTCGAGGAAAGAAGGCAGCCGGAGCTCAGCCAATGCTTGATTGCTTCCGATGTGAATCTGCTTGATTCCTTGTTGTCCGGGACCGTAGTCAATGCCAATTTTGCTGAATAAGCCGTAACACTGCTCAGAAGTCAGCATGCTGCGGCTGCATTGAGCTTTCAGTGCGCCTATATCACGATGCGGAGTCTCAACGGCGCCGAGAATGCCGGCAGCCCCCTGACAGTGTATTTGCCTGCCGCTTGCTTCTGTTTGTGAAGCCGTGTAAATGTCATACACGATTTCACCGTTTTCCCTTGGAACGAGGCTGATCTGCGTTTCAATCGGGCGGCTTCCCGCTTCAATCGGCCGAACCCAGCCGATGTTTTTCAGACGGATGACAGACGGACGTTCTTTTTGCCCTTTGACCGCCTGAGCAACTGCAGCCCGAGCCATTTCCAAGTAGGCGACGCCCGGCATGACCGGTTTGCCTTTAATCAGATGATCGGTGAAAATCGTCTCCTGCCCCGTAAATTCAGATCGGAACCGCTGTTCTGTTAAATCCGATACGTTTTCGTGGAGCAGCGGATGCAGCACCTTGGCCGTCGGCACAGCTTGCGGTTTCTCTGCTTTCGGCCGGTTGTCTGTGATCCAATAGCGCTCTTTCGCAAACGGATAAGCAGGAAGACTCATCCGTTGGGGCTTGATATCAGCATACAGGCCGTCCCATTTGATATCGGCACCCTGCACCCATAATTCGGCAAGCTTGTCATTCTCTCGGCGGCTGATCAGTTCTTCTGTATCCGCTTCGCCGTTTGCGCCTGCCATAATGGATTTCAGCGCGGCTTTACCCGCTTTCCCTTTATAGATGCCCGCTGCGTCATAATTCCCTTTTGCACAGCTCTTTAGCTTGTCCCGCAGTTCTTCCGCGGAGGAAGCGATAACGGCCGCTCTCTCTTCCATGGCATCACGCCCCTGCTGAAGCGTGTAAGCAATACCCGTAAGATCCTCATCCGTAAAAGAAGCTTGTGCCAGCTGGTGTGCCTGTTCCTGCAGACGGTCTTCTTCTTTGGCCGACAGCACAAAGATTTGAGGGTGTGTGAAAATGGCTGTTTTCCTTTCTTCCCTCGGGATATATTCTTCAATGACGACATGTGCGTTTACGCCGCCGATGCCGAAAGAACTGATTCCCGCACGGCGCGGCAGATCGTTGCCGTTTTCGTCTTTCAATGCCGTCCATTCTCTTTTTTCCTGTACGATGTAAAACGGGCTGTCTTTCAGTTTGATATACGGGTTGATGACCTCGCTATGGAGGCTTTTTGCAAGTGTTTTATGCTTCATCTGCATCAGCACTTTGATCACACCCGCGACACCGGCTGCAAGCGACAAATGGCCGATATTGGTTTTTGCCGAGCCCAGACCGCAGTGACTCGCGTAAACGGCGGGATCGCCGGTTTTTTCGTACAGCTTTTGAAAGGCCGATTTCAGTCCGTTAATTTCGACCGGATCGCCAAGCTCCGTTCCGGTTCCGTGCGCTTCAATATAAGTGACGGTTCTCGGATCAATGCCTGCTTTGTCATAAGCCGTTCTGACGACTTCCGCCTGGGCTTTCGGATTCGGTGTCGTCAAGGAGTTCGCGCGTCCGCCGTGATTGACCGCGCTGCCTTTAATGACGCCATAGATATGATCGCCCGCTTTTTCTGCTTCTGACAGCTTTTTCAAAAACAGAATTCCGGCACCTTCACTGACGGCAAATCCGTCCGCCCTGTCGGAGAATGTTTTGCATTTCCCTTCTTTGCTCAGCGCGCCGGCTTTGTCATAAGCGATGTGGCCCTGCGGTGTGACGACGGTATTCACGCCGCCGGCGATCGCCATGTCGCAGTTCCCGTTTTCAATGGCGCACACCGCGTGATGAATCGCGACCAGCGAGCTGGAGCAAGCCGTGTCGATCGGTTCACTCGGCCCGTGCAGATTGAGCATATAGCTGACACGGTTCGGTCCCGCTGACGGACTCATATTTGCGGCTGACGCACCGCCGATATCCAAGTCGGAAAACAGTGAGCCGTATCCGGTATTTCCCGTGCCGATGTACAGGCCTGTTTTCGTGCCGGAAAGGCTTTTAGCGGAATATCCCGCATCTTCAATCGCTTTCCACGCATACATCATTAACAAGCGCTGCTGCGGGTCCATTTGTTCGGCTTCCAGCGGCGAAATTCCGAAGAACAGCGGATCAAAATCCGCAACTCCGTCAATAAATCCGCCCCACTTTACATTTGTTTTGTTGGCTTCATTAAGCGGGTCGCCGTAATACTCCCGCCAGTCCCAGCGATCCGCCGGCACCTCTGTTATGCAATCTTTTCCCTCTTCTAAGTTGCGCCAATATTCGTCTATATTTGCGGCCTTCGGAAACACTCCGCTCATACCGACAATGGCAATCGGTTCCGGTTTATGTTCAACCGCAGTCTGAACAGGCTGTACGGCAGTTTTTGCAAAGCGCTTGTTCCCTGTCAGTCTCAAGCTGCCGTCATCTGTTATGCGGCTTTGTTTCTCTTCTTTCGGCTGTGTGCTGCCGGCAAATTGTGTGTGATAGTCTTCGGCCAGATGATGTGCCAAGGCTTGAATCGTCGCATATTCAAAAAATACGGTCGGTGTCAAATCAAGCTCATAAGTGTCATTCAGCTTGTTGGCGAATTCCGTCAGCGTAATGGAATCAAATCCGTATTGGTTGAACTCCAATTCAATATCGATTTCATCAATGTTTATTTTCAGAAGTGCGGAAACCTCTTTTGCCAGCAATTCCTGAATTTTCGCCGTCAAGTCCTTCGGTGCAGGCGTTTCCTCCGTTTTCTTAACCGGTGCAAAAGCGGCTGCAGGCGTCTTCTGAAGCAGTTTTTCCCGCATTACGGCGCGGTTTCCTTCCATGACGAGCACGCTTGTTTTCCCCGTGCTCCATGCGTTGTAAAGAGCTTCTATTCCGGTTTCAGTGCGCATCGGCACGACACCGGTTCTTTTTTCGGTGAGCTTTGCCATTTCTTCATTGACTTGCATTCCGCCGTCTTTCCAAAGCGGCCAATTGACCGACAATGTATGCCCGTGGCGGTACATTGCCGCAACCAGCGCGTTGCGGTATGCCGCATAGCTGTCCATAAATGCGTTTGCCGCCGCATAATCCGCCTGTCCCGCATTCCCGGTGACACCGGATATAGATGAGAAAACGATGAAAAAGTCCAGCGCTAAATGCTCGGTTGCTTCATCAAGGTTGACAAATCCGTCGGTTTTAGGCGCCAATACACTGTAAAACTCTTCGGTTGTTTTCTTTGCGATATACTGATCTTTCATCACACCCGCGCTGTGAATGATGCCGTGAAGGCCGCCGTATTCCGTTTCAATTGTATTGACCAGCTCTGCCGCAGTTTGAACGTTTGTCACATCAGCCTGTCTGTATTCCGCTTTTGCTCCGAGTGATTCAAGCGATTGCAGCTGCTTCCGCTGATTCTCGCTTAATGCGGAACGGCCTGTCAGAACGAGTGTCGGCTCTTTGACTTTGCGGGCGATTTCTTTTGCGAAAATAAAGCCTAAGCCCCCGGCTCCTCCGGTAATAAGATAAATGCCTCCGTCATTCCACGGAATACGTATTTTATTGCCGGAGACGGCCGTTTCTTTGACATCTGCGCTGTATCGGATGCCGTTTTCATATTTGACATGGCTGTCATCAGCCCGTGTTTTATTTTCCCGGATGATGTCTTTGATTCTGCCGTTTTCTGCCGGTTCTATTTCAATCAGCTGGGTTTTCAGTTTTTGATGTTCCAGACCGGCTGTTTTTAACAGACCTGAAATCCCTGAGAGCAGCTGATGCTTATCTGTTTTAGAGAGAACCGTCTGGATGAGGACGTCTCCTTCCGTCTCTTCCTTCAGCAGTTTTTGCAGTGTCTCCAATATCCGTCCTGTATAATCACGGAAGCGCGCCGCAGCTTTCCCGTGCGGGGAGGTCAGTTCAATGCATTCGGCCCCCGCAGCTTCAGCGGCTTGTTTCAATCCGGCGTCTGTGTCACAAAGTATCACGATATGCCGGGCAAAAACCGGTTCCGTTTGAAAAGCAGTTTCATCGCTTCGGGTCCATACCGGCTCAAGCATGAGCGTTTCCGGAGCTTTTTCTTTTTTCTCAGGTTCTTTTTCAGCCATTCTGAATGACAAACCTTTCAGCCTTACACAAACCTTGCCGTTTTCATCACAAATATCAAGATCGCGTTTTTCAACCTGGCCGGCTTTGTGGTCTTCGGAAAGTCTGGCGTAAACCCACATCTCGGCAGCGCATGCGCTGAATACTTCGAGCTCCTGAACCGCAAACGGAAGCATCAGCTTTTCATCATTTGTTCCGGTTAATATGCTTGATGCCTGCAATGCAGAGTCCATTAAGCCCGGATGCATGACATACTGCCGTACCGTGTCTGAACAAGCCGGATCAAGCGACAGTCTGCCCAGTACGAAATCGGCACCTGTATAAATCGCTTTGACACCCCGAAAAGCCGGGCCGTAATCAAAACCGATTTTGCGGTACATATCGTACACTTCGTCTGCAGAAAACGGTGCCTCAGCGGATCGTGATCTCAGCTTTTGCAGATCAATGACCGGTGCCTTGGCGTCAGGGCGGATTGATACTGAACCTTGACTGTAAACGGACGGCTGATCTGTTTCCCGGCCGCTGTAAATGTCAAATTGAACATTGTTTGCAGTATCGGGAACGAGGCGGATGTTGACATGGACCGGCTCGTCTTCAATGGTGATCGGCCGCACCCAAACCGTATTCTTAAGTTTGATGCTTCCTTGTCCGGCCGGCACTTCAGATGCCTGTTCCATTGCTGCGCGCGCCATTTCAAGATGTGCCACTCCCGGTAAAATCGGCACGCCTTGTACAACATGGTCCGCAAGGTAAAATTCTTCCCCGGTGTAGATTGAGCTGAACCGCTGTTCGGCAAGGTTTGATGTATTTCTGTGCAGAAGCGGATGCAGCACGTCTTGTTTTCCGGCTGAAACAATGGCTGTTTTTTCATGTTTTCCGGTACGATTTTCCGCCCAATAGCGGTCTTTTGCAAACGGGTATGTCGGCAGGCTTATCCTCTTAGGCGGCCGGTCTCCGTACAGCTTCGCCCAATTGACGTTCAGCCCTTTGACCCATAATTCAAGCAGCTTCGCGTATTTGCCGCGTGCCATCCATTTTTCAACGGCTTCTTGAATGTCTTCATCTTCCGTCAGCATTTGCAGCGTGCCTTTGTCTATTCTTCCTCTGTACAAGTCCGCGTTCTTATCCCCGGTGATAAACTGTGACAGTTTTTCCTGCAGTTCTTCTGCAGATCCGGCAATGACCGCCAGACGTTCTTCCATGGCATCCCTTCCGATTTGGAGGGTATAAGCCATAGAAACGAGGCTGGATTGATCGTATCGTTTTTCAGTAAGCGCACGTTTCAGCTGTTCGGCCTGTTCTTTCAGGCGTTTTTCATTTCTAGCGGATAGAACGAAAAGACATGGGTTGATATGCGAATCATCTGCTTCCGCTTTTTCTTGCGGAATGTATTCTTCGATGACGACGTGGGCGTTTACCCCTCCGATGCCGAATGAGCTGATGCCCGCGCGGCGCGGCTCGCCGTTTCCGTGTTCGTCCGTCTGCGTCTTCCATTCCATCGTTTCCCGCACCAGATAAAACGGGCTGTCTTCAAGCTGAATGTACGGATTTACCGTCTCACAATGAAGACTTTTTACCAATGTCCGATGCTTCATCTGCAGCAAGATTTTAATGATTCCCGCTGCTCCCGCCGCAAGGGATAAATGGCCGATATTCGTTTTGACTGAGCCTAAGCCGCAATAGCCGGACGCTTTCTCTTTTCCGTCTGTAAATGAGCTGAATGCTTGCTTCAGACCGTTAATTTCAACGGGATCTCCAAGTTCTGTTCCCGTGCCGTGCGCTTCGATATAAGAGACCGTTTTCGGATCAATGCCCGCTTTTTTGTATGCGGCTTTAATGACTTCCGCCTGCTGTTTCGGGTTAGGCGTTGTTAAAGATGCCGCGCGGCCGCCGTGATTCACCGCGCTTCCTTTAATGACGCCGTAAATATGGTCTCCATCCGCCTCAGCCGCTTTTAGTTTTTTGAGGAAAAAGAGCCCGGCTCCTTCCCCGTGGGCAAAACCGTCAGCCTGATCGGAGAATGTTTTACATCGCCCTTCTTTACTCAGCGCGCCCGCTTTGTCAAAGCTGATATACACATCCGGAAGAATGATCGTGTTGATTCCTCCCGCCAAAGCCATGTCGCACGTCCCTTCTTCAATTGAAGAAACGGCATGGTGTATGGCAACGAGTGAGCTTGAGCATGCCGTATCAATCGGTTCGCTCGGTCCGTGCAGATTGAGCGTATAGCTGACACGGTTCGGTCCGACAGACGGGCTTGTATTGGCTGCGGACGACCCTTCAATCGTCGCATCGGCGTTGGCTAAAAGAGATCCGTAACCGGTATTTCCAGTCCCGATAAACACACCTGTTTTTGTGCCTGAGAGACTCTTTGATGCATATCCGGCATCTTCAATCGCTTTCCACGCATACGTCAGCAAGAGACGCTGCTGAGGGTCCATCTGTTCCGCTTCCCGGGGCGAGATTCCGAAAAATAACGGATCAAACTCTGCAATTCCGTCAATAAATCCGCCCTGGATGACGTTTGTTTTATTGGCTTCTTTTGCAGGATCCCCGTAGTAGTCCCGCCAGTCCCAGCGGTCTTTCGGAATCTCGGTCATGCAGTCTTTGCCTTCTTTCAGGTTCTGCCAGTAAGCTTCAATGTCTTCGGCCATCGGGAAAATCCCGCTGATGCCTACGATTGCGATCGGCTCCGGCTTTTGGTTCCGCTGCACTGTCTGCGGCAGTGTCTCAGGCAGAGTGCGGCGGCGCTTAACGGACGGGCGTGTGTTTTGAGCCTCTTTTACCGGTCTTTGTGATTGGACCGTTTTTGTATTTACCGCAAAACGTCCCGCGAATTCCTCTTCATATTCACCGATTAAATGAACAGCGAATTCATGGATCGTCGGATGATCAAAGAAAATCGTCGGTGTTAACGTGAGCCGGTACGTTTTGTTTAACCGGTTTGTAAACTCGGTCATCGAAATTGAGTCAAGCCCGTATTTTGTCATTTCTTCATGAGGATCAATGTTGTCAAGCTTCACTTTTAACAGTGAGGCCGTCTGCTGTTTTAACAGATGCTTCACTTTTTCAAGCAGGCTGTCAGCATCAATGTCATGACGTAAGCGGGTCTCTGCTTCCGGACGTTCATCTTCTTTGCGGAACAGCTTTTCTTTCATGGTTTTCACATCTCCTTCAAGAACCGTCATCCGGGCTGTCCCGCTCATCAAGCCTTGATATAAGGCCTTGATGCCGGCTTCTGTGCCGAGCGGTGCGATTCCCGCCTCCTGCATCAGCATATCTTCTGTCTGCTTTCCTGCCTGCATTCCGCCTTCTTTCCATAACGGCCAACTGACAGAAAGCGTCTTTCCGTATCTTTGTCCTGCGGCTTGCAAAGAACGGCGGTACTCGGCATACATCTCCATAAAGACGTTTGCGGACGCATAGTCAGCTTGCCCGACGCTTCCAAGCACACCCGATAAGGAGGAAAAGACAATAAAGACATCTAATTTCTCGTGCTGTGACGCTTCATCAAGATAGACAAGACCCTTCACTTTCGGAGCGAGAACGTCTTGGTATTCCTCCGCCGTCTTCTTCACCATGTAGTTGTCTTTAATAACACCGGCACTGTGTACAATCCCGTCCAGCTTGCCGTGCCGTTTGCGGATATTGCGGATGAGACGGTATACTTCTGCTTCATCTGTGACATCGGTCTGCTCGTAAAAGACAGATGCACCGGCAGCACGCACTGTTTCCATCATGTCTTTCTGCTTTTCTCCGAGAGCGGATCGGCCGGTTAATATGATGCCGGCGCCTTTTGTGCGGGTTGCGATCTCTTTTGCAAAGATCAGACCTAAACCTCCCGCACCTCCTGTAATGAGATAAACGCCTTCATCTTTCCACGGAATGTCAGGCCCCGCTTCAGAAATGTCCAGCTCTTTCCAATCAGCGGCAAAGCGCTTGCCGTTTTCATATTTCACATGGACGCTTTCGGCATGCCTGCGGTTTTCCGCCGCTTTTTCCGCGATACCTTCAGCACTTTCTTTCTCATCGGCTTCTATCATTTGGCAGATCAGCTTGGATTGTTCAAGACATGCCGTTTTGAAAAGACCGGTAATGCCTGAGAACACCTGCTGTAAGCCCGCTGACCGCGTGACAGCCTGAAGAAGGATGCGGCCTTTCGGCTTATTTTTCATGATGGTTTTCATACGGGCAAACAGCTGGCCCGCATAAGAATGATACCGCTCTGCAATGGATGCGGGACGCTCGTCCAAGATCAAGACGCTTGCATGTTCAAGCTTTGATTCGACGGCTTGTTTAACGGCCTCATCGTACTCACAGAGGAAAATGATATGCTGTTCATACGACGGCTCGCGGTCCGCCGGTTCCGGCTGCTCTTTCCAGACCGGTTCAGCCAGCAATATCTCGGTACGGCTGACCGAAACGCCGGCACCCGCGTTTTCTTCCATGATCCGGGTTGAGAAACCTCTCATCCGCACACAAAGCACGCCGTTATGGTCATATAAATCAATATCGGCTTTTTGAATAGGATCGCCGGCTTTATTGTTCGCGCTGAATGTGACGTGCACCCACATGTCATCAGCGCATGGCTTCAGAACATCCAGCTCCTCTAAAGCAAACGGCAATGCGGCTTTGAATGGTTCTCCGCTTTCTGCAAGTTGCGCTCTTGTCACGTTCTGCAAATATTCGGCGGCCTGAAGCGCACCATCCATCATACTCGGATGAAGGATATAATCAGCTTTTGTATGAGAGACGGATTCAGGAAGCTTCAATTTAGCAAGCATCCGGTCTTCGCCTTTGTATACAAGCTGGACACCTTTGTAGCCCGGCCCGTAATCAGCTCCGATCATTCCTTTGTAAAACGCTTGAGATTCGATTGTTCCCTGCGTGCATCGGCGCTTCAGCTCATCAAGATCCGCTGTTTCTTCCGGTTCTTTCCGGATGATTTCAGCGATGCCCTGATTATAAAGAAGGTCTGCTTCACCGCTTGAATCATTCCCGCCGTACATTCTGTATTGAATCTGCCCGTCTTCTTCTTCATAAAGTCCGATATGAACACGGACAGCCTCCTGATCGGCTATCACCGGGCGGACCCATACGATATTCTTTAAACGCAGGCCCAGAGATTCGTCTGTTACCCCGCCGATGCTTCTCTCCGCCGCGGCCCGTGCCATCTCAAGGGTGACGGCAGCCGGCACGATCGCCATTCCTTTAATGATATGCTCGGCAATAAAATACTCTTTTCCCGTGAATTCCGAACTGAATCGCTGCTCCTGCAAAACAGATGTATTCTGATGTACCAGCGGATGCAAAAGCTTCGCATCTGTTTGCTTCACGGTTTCTTCCGGCCAGAAGCGCTCCTCTGCGAACGGGTAGGTCGGCGCACTGATTTTTTGCGGCGCGGAATCCTCATACAATAAACCCCAATCGACACGCACTCCTTCTATCCAAAGCGCCGCAAGTGCTTTCAGCTTTTCATCCCGTGTCTGACATGCCGCAATCTCATCCAGCTCCTGAGATGACGCTTCTTTATTTCTCACCTTTTCGCCCCGTAAGATGTTTTGGTCATTGCCATTGATGAAATCCTGCAGCTGCCGCTTCAAATCGTGACGATCATGACTGATAAAAACGGCTCTCTCTTCCATCGCTTCACGTCCGGTCTGATACGTAAATGCCAGATCATGCAAGGATACATCGTTTTCGGCGTCATTCAGAAAGTCAGAAAGACAAGACGCATAGGCAGTCAGACGCTCGTGATTTCTCGCTGAGAGCGGAACGATATAAGGCTGCTGTCCGTCATTTGATCCGCTGATCGTTTTGTTTTCATACTGTTCAAAAATGGCGTGTGCGTTTGTTCCTCCGAGTCCGAATGAGCTTAACGCTGCGCGGTGCGGCGTGTCTCTCTCCGGAAGCGGTTTTCTCTTGTCCGCCACATAAAACGGCGAACCGCTGAATGTGATATTCGGATTCGGTGATGTGTAATTAAGGGTAGGCGCCAGCTCCTGATGATATAAACTCAACGCAACTTTAATACATCCGGCAAGGCCCGCTGCTGTATCCAGATGGCCGATATTTGTTTTTACGGAGCCGATCCCGCAATACTGCTCCCGATCCGTGTAACGTTTATACACTTGCTGCAAAGCAGACATTTCAATCGGGTCACCCAGCGTCGTTCCTGTGCCGTGCGCTTCAATGTAAGAAATGGTCTCCGGGTGAACGCCCGTGCTGTCTAAAACATGCTGGATAACGTCCGTCTGGCCTTTTACACTCGGTGCGTAAAAACCGACTTTATCCGCTCCGTCATTGTTCAGACCGATGCCTCTGAGCACGGCGTATATGTGATCACCGTCCTGTACGGCTTGTGACGCCTTTTTCAGCAGAATGACGGCCGCTCCTTCTCCGCCCGCCATACCGTCGGCTGAAGCGTCAAATGCCTTGACATGCCCGTCGCTTGAAAAATTCAATCCGGCTTGATGCACATAGCCGATGCTGGTCGAAGCATGCAGAGTTGCTCCGCCGACGAGCGCGTATTCTGATTCTCCGCTCGTTATGCTTTTGCAGGCTGAATAAAGACCGACCAGTGATGACGAGCAATTGGAATGAACGAAATAGCTTGGCCCTTTTAATCCGAGCTTATGGGAAACCATCGTCGGAATCGTGCCGCTCTGCGCTAACACCCATGACACATAGCCGTCAGGTGATTCGTGGCCTTCTGTTGTTTTTTCCGGCAAAAGCGACCGATACGAATTATTGCTCGCCGACATATAAACGCTTGTCTTCGGAATCTCTTTGGATACATATCCCGCATCCTCGACGGCTTTCCAGGAATGAAGCAGCAGAAGCCGCAGCTGAGGATCCATAAATTCAGCGTCTTTCGGAGAAATGTGAAAGAATTCAGGATCAAAAAGATCTTTTCCTTCTATCGCCGATAATGCCGGCACATAGTTTGGATTTTCGATCAAATCTTCCGGGACGCCGGCTTCCCGGAGCTCTTGTTCCGAATAGAAACGGACGCTTTCCTTTCCTTCTCTTAACTGCTTCCAGAACTCATGATGATTTTTCGCACCGGGAAACTGACAGGAAATCCCTACTATTGCCACACTGTCTTCAAGGTAAGACGGCATCCCGTTTTGCGGTGTTTGTTCCCTTTCTCTCTCATCTTGGCCGGGCGTTTCTGGTTCATCCGCCTGTTTTGTTTCAACAATAAAACGGCTGATCGCCTGAATCGTCGAGTGTTCGAATAAATCCGTAACGGTAAAATCACACTCCAGCTCCTGTTTAATGCGTTCTGCCGCCGCAACAGCCAGAAGCGAGTCGCCCCCCACATCGAAAAAGCCGTCTTCAGTTTTGATTCCTGCCGTATTCAGAAGGTCTTCCCATATTTCGGTCACTTTCGCTTCCGCTTCTGACAACGGCAGTCTGCCCGTCCTTTCAGACCGGTGAACGATCACCTTGCGCTGTTCCAGGTCTTTGCGGTTCACTTTTCCGCTCGGTGTTAACGGCAGCGCATCCAGACGGATAAAACGGGCAGGCGCCATATAATCCGGCAGACCCGATAAAAGATGTTCGCGGAGCGCTTTTTCATCTGCCGAATGACCGGAGCGGGCCGTATAATAAGCAATCAGCTTTTTATGTCCGTTCTTTTCCTGCACAACAACCGCCTGATCAAGGATATCCGGATGCTCGCTCAATTTTGTTTCAATCGCTCCCAATTCAATGCGGAAGCCGCGGATTTTCACTTGACTGTCAATACGGCCGGCATATTCTATATTTCCGTCAGGCAGCCATCTGGCCAAATCGCCTGTTTTGTAAAGCTTTTCACCTTCACTAAACGGATTATCAATAAATGATGCCGCCGTCAGCTCAGGCTGATTGTAATAGCCTCTGGCCAGTCCGGCGCCGGCCACGCAAAGCTCGCCGGCCACACCGTCCGGGACGGGGCTGAGCTTTTCATCGACGATATAGAGCCGCGTGTTTTGGATCGGTTTTCCGATCGGCGTATTTCTGCTTGTGATTTCTTTATCACCGCAGCTGTAGTAAGCGGCATAAATGGATGTTTCCGTCGGGCCGTATATATTTTCAATTCTGGCATGCTTGAAGATGGAAACCGACTTTTTGACCAAGTCTTTCGGAAACGCCTCTCCGGCCACCATTACATATTTCAAAGGACCGCCTTCTGTAAATGCCGTATGCCGCTTTACCGTTTCTAAAAATACATTAAACACGGCAGGGGCAAAATTCAGATGCGTCACCTGGTGAGTCTGGATATATTCCATGCAAAGCTGCGGATTTTTTTCTGCACCGGGCGGCAAAATGACAAGCCGTCCGTTTCCGATAAACCAGCCGAATAATTCTGAAATTGAAACGTCAAACACATAATTCGTTTTTAACAAATAGGCATCCTCATGCGCGACCGGATACTCCGCTTCTAAAAACTGCAGTGTGTTCATGATGGCTCTGTGCTCAACCATGACGCCTTTCGGTTTTCCCGTGCTTCCGGACGTATAAAGAATATAAGCGAGATGATGCGGTTTTGAACGCGGCATCAGTTTCGCTCCGCTGACAGGACGTCCGCTGTTTTCAATCTCCACCGTGCTCACGCCGCCGATGGTTAACCGCTCAATCACGCCGCGTGTTTTCGCTTGCGTTAATACGATTGAAACGCCGCTGTCAGTCAACACGTGTGCCATCCGTTCGTTTGGAAAAGCCGGGTCAAGCGGGACATACGCACCTCCCGCTTTTAAAATGGCGAGGATGCCGATGACCATCTCAAAAGAACGCTCCGTACAGATACCGACCGGGCATTCCGGTGTGACGCCCATTTCTTGCAGATGCACAGCGAGCGCCGTGCTTCGTTCATCTAATTCGCGATATGTAAGGCTTGTCTCACCGAATGTGACGGCTGCTCTGTCAGGGTATCGCCCGGCTTTTTCTGCAAACACGTCATGAATGCAGCGGTTATTCGGCAGATGAGATGGACGGCTTTCGTCTCGTTTTTGATTGAGCAGGCCGGAGCAGGCATCAAACGCGATCTCCGGATCAGAAAGCACCTTTTCTGCCAGTTTCATATAATGCTCCGCCATCTGTTCGATGAAAGAAGGGCTGTAGACATCCGGGTTGTACAGAAATTGCAGGACGGTTCCCGTTTCTTTTTTATAGACTTCAAGCGCAAGCTCAAATTCGCCTTCCTGATGAATGTCTTCTATCATTTCAATGCCGAGTGATTGATATCGTTCCGAAAGCTTTTCCGCTCCTTCTGTCTGGAAGAAGTTTTGATAGAAAAACGCGGTTTGAAAAACAGGCGAAACCGCAGGCGAGCGGTCCGTCTTCAATTCTTTGACAAGCGCCGGAAACGGATACGCGGCATGGTCCAGCCCTTCTGCAAGGGTCAGCTGGAGCTCCTTCAAAAACGCGCTAAAGGATTTGGCGCCCGTCTCCCTGCTTCTGACCGCGATCATATTAATAAAGTAGCCGATGACAGATTCAAATTGAGCCTCAGAACGCCCCATCGTCGGCATGCCGACGATGACATCTTCCTGATTCGTATATTGATAGAGCAAGCCTTTGAAAATAGCGAGATACACAACGGATTCATTGACATTATGTTTTCGGGCGCAAACTTTAATCTGCCGGTTCAGTTCATCAGGAAGCAAGCGCTGATACGCCTGCCCCCTGCACGTTTGAACCGATGATCGCGGGTAATCCGCCGGAAGCTCAAGCACCGGAAGCGGTCCGTCAAGCTGCTTTTTCCAATAAGAGAGATGCATTTTTCCCTTTTCGCTTTCCAGCAGCTCCTTTTCCCATTTCACAAAGTCGTGATAATCTGCGGCCTGCTGAAGCATTTCCGGTTCTTTGCCTTCGCTTGCTTTTACATAAGCATCCAGCAGCGCCGACATAAACGTCATAAGGGAGACGCCGTCAAAGATGATATGGTGAATGGTGATTAACACAATCGGCTTCGCCTGACGAAACACTTGAACGCGCAAAAGCGGACCTGTTTCAAGCGCGAACGGTTCTTTTGCTTTTTCTTTAATAAACGTAAGAGCGTCACGCCCGCTTAATTCGGAAAGATCTATTTCTTCAATCGGAAAATGCAATCCCGTATCTTCTGTCTGATACGGAAGGCCGTTGTCTTCTTTTATCACACTCGTCAAAATGGGGTGCTGGCGCTGCACGGAAAAAAGGGCCGTTTTGAATGTCTCGATATCCAGCTTTTGAAAACGAAAGCATAACGGAATGTTGTATGCGCTCATCTCCGGAAACATTTTCTGAAGCATCCACAAACCTTTCTGGCCTTCGGAAAGCGGACGTTTTGCAGTCGTCCGCTTGAAAGCCTGAAGCTTTTGTTCTACCTCAGCGATGGTGAGCGTTCCTGATCTGTAGGCATCGAGAAGTTCTTTATGATTCATAGGTCTTACTCCCTTCTATGATGTCTTGCACTCTTTTAAAATCCAATGTCCCCTCAGAGACCCGTTTCATCATGGCGATGATCTCCTGATCCGTATACTCCTTGCTTTCCGGAGCGGCGTCTTCTGTTTTGGTTTCTTCCGCCCTGTAAAACGTTTCGATCGTTTCTTTGTGTTCTGTCAGGTAGTAGTTCATAACGTCCCCGAGCGTGGCATAGCTGTAAAATAACGCCGGAGTGACTTCAATGCCGTAATGGCTCGACAATAGAGCGGCAAATTTGGCTAAATAGATGGAATCAAATCCGAATTCCGCCCAGTTTTTATGCAGGACGAGCTTATCTTTGGATATTTTCAGCAGACTGTGTATCAGCTCTTTCAAATCCGCTTCGAGCCGTTTTTCCGTGCTTTCTTCCGGGATGCGGCTGCTCACGGTTTCCAAAAGAACTTCCGTTTTTGATGAATCGTCCCGCCGGATGCCTAAAAATCGCTCGGCACGGCTTCTTTTGCCGGCAATGACAAGGCACTGTGTGTTGTCTTGAGAAATGATGCGCTCAAACAGTTCAATGCCTTCATCTGTTTCTAACAGGCGCTGGCCGCTTGATTTCAGGTACATGCCCGTCGTCTCTTCACCGCCGATGGCCATTCCGCCGTTTTTCCAGACCGGCCAGTTTATGACAAAAGCGTTTCCGCTTTCTGATTGTTCATTTTTATAATGGGCATACGCCATTTGGAACCGGTTCGCCACTGCGTAATCACAGCAGCCGAAATCCCCTAAAACAGCCGATGTGGATGAAAAGTAGCAGATGAAGTCCAAGGTTTCGTTTTTCAGCCACTCGTCAAGAAGCAGGCTTCCGTTTATTTTCGGTTCAAGCGTATTGCGGAAGTTCCCGATTTCATTTTCAAAGACGGATGTTCTGCTTTCGATGCCAGCCGCATGAATGACGCCGTGAATGGCTCCGAATCGTTCTTTCGCGCGTTTGATGCAGTCGCCCATCCCGATCGGATCACAAACATCGGCTTCGGCGTAAAGAACACCCGCGCCGAGATTTTCCAGCTCTTTCATTTTTTCTTTCTTCTCTTCATTGATCGGCGACCGCCCCGTGAGAATGACATTTGCCTGATAATTCCGGGCGAGGCGGCGGGCAAATAAGTAGCCGAGCCCTCCTAATCCGCCCGTAATGAGATATGTGCCCCCGGTTCTGATCCTGCTGTTTTCTTTTGTCAATCCAGTCGGTTCAGTGTGATAGACATATCGTTTCCCTTGTTCCAAGAAAACGGTGTGGTCTGTTTCAGCTTTCAGCTCGTCCCAAATGGTTCCCATCCAGTCTGTCATGGCTGCGCCGGCTTTTCTGAAGAGGCCGGTAATGTCCGTTTTCGGGAGAACCATGCCGAGCGAACGCTCAAAGCCGATCCATGATTCCAAGTAGCATTTTTCCAGACCGGATGCATATTCACCCGCCAGTAACAGTCTTTCCGGCTGCAGACCGGTCTCAGCCATAGCCTTGAGAATATAGACGATACATGAAAAATCTTCGATGCAGCTTTTATCTTCAAGCGCCCATAAATACAAAATGGCAGATGCTTCACCGTACTCTTTTTGAATGTCCGCAAAAGCGTCTACATATGATTGCGGATCTTCCCGCACCACTTGGCAGCGGCCGGCTGTTAAGCCCTCGTACCGGTTTCCCTGAGCGATAAAAATAACGTCAGCTTCACTGTCATACGATTTGATCACAGAGACGGCTTCCTGCTGCTTCTTCTGATCCGTTAAGAAAGAAATCACCGTTTTGATTTTCTTTTCTCCGGCAGCAGGCAGAGCCTGTTCTTTAAGGACTTCTCTAAAAGCCATCACTTCAAACTGCTCGGCCGGATCACTTTCATCAGCCGGCGCCTTAACGGGCGCTGTTTTACTTTGTACAGGCGGCTGATGCCAAAAGCGTTCTTTCGCAAACGGATAAGCAGGCAGGCTGATGCGAACCGGAGGACGGTCTCCGTATAATTTCGCCCAATCGATGTCCAATCCTTTTACCCAAAGCTCAAGCAGCTTAGAATATTTCCGTTTGCTGATCCAAGCGTCTATGATGGTTTCCATGTCATCATCGGCCGCAAATACGGCAAGCATCCGTTTGTTTTCTTCCGTGCTGTCGCGGTGCAGTCCGGCGCTGTCTTGTCCGGCGATAAATCCATTCAGTTTTTCTTCAAGTTCAGGCAGTGAATGAACAATAAAGCCCAGGCGCTCTTCCATCGGCACACGGCCCGTCTGGAGAGTATAGGCTATGCTCATAAGGTCACGGCCGCTGTATCTTTTTTCACGGACGGCGTCTCTAAGCTGTTTTGCTTTTTCGGTGAGCCGTTCGCTGTTTTTCGCAGACAGAACGATGATGGCAGGCTGATCTGCCGGCGTCTCATCAGGTTCTTTGTCTGCCATATATTCTTCTATGACGAGGTGGGCGTTTGCTCCCCCCGCGCCGAAGCTGCTTAACCCGGCCCTTCTCGGAAGCTCTTTTCCGCCGATGACGGGACGCTTCCACTCACCGAGCTCCTGTTGAACGGCAAACGGCGTATACGCGAACTCAATATTCGGATTCAGCTCTTTCGCGTGCAGGGACGGCGCAATTTGGCGGTCTTTCAGCTGGAATAATATTTTTGTCAGACCCGCAATGCCTGCGGCGCTTTCACAATGGCCGATATTTGATTTCGCAGAGCCGATGGCGCAAAACTGTTTGTCTGTTGTATCCTCTTCAAATGCTTTCGTTAATCCGGCGATTTCAATCGGATCGCCTAATGCGGTCCCCGTGCCGTGGGCTTCAATATAACTGACGGTGCGCGCCGGGACGTTTGCCCTTTCGAAAGCTTCTTTTATTAAGGCGGCCTGCGCATTCGGATTCGGAACGGTGTAGCCGTTCGTTTTGCCCCCGCTGTTAATGGCGCTTCCTTTAATTACACCGTAAATGTGATCGTTGTCGGCGATCGCTTGCTCCAGCGGCTTTAATACGACCGCGCCAACCCCTTCTCCGTCGACAAAACCGTCCGCGCGGTCTCCGAACGATTTGCACGTGTCGCTTGCAGAAAGCATGTTCATGACTGACAGATTCATATAATGGACCGGGTCGGTTACAAGGTTTACGCCGCCGGCAATCGCGCATTCGCTTGAACCGCTGTATAGGCTCTCAAGCGCCAGATGAATGGCCGTCAAGGAAGAAGAGCAGGCTGTATCAACGGCAATGCTCGGCCCTTGGAAATCAAAAAGGTAAGATACTCTATTGGCAATGGACCAGTAGCCGTAGCCTGTCGGGTAGTTTTTGTTCATGGCTCCGGCAAAAACGCCGATTTTTCTGCTTTGGCACAGGTTGTCAGGCGTATAGCCGGCATCCTCGATACTCGCATACGCCGTTTCTAAAAATAATCGCTCCTGCGGGTCCATTCGCTCCGCTTCCAAAGGAGAAATCTGAAAGAACAGCGGGTCGAACTTGTCCATATCCTCAATGAAGCCGCCCCATTTCGTATAAATAGAGCCTTCTTTCCCTTTTTCTTCATCGTAGTAATCCTGCCAGTTCCAGCGCTCCCGCGGGATTTCTTCTATGCAGTTTTTTCCTTTTTTAATGTTTGCCCAAAGCTCAGCCGCGGTTTTGGCCTGCGGGTAGCGGCCGGATACGCCGATAATCGCCACGTCGCGAACTGAACTTTGCCGGACGGTCTCTTTGGCTGTCTGTTTTTCTTTCCGCCGCCAGTCAGTGCGAAGCGGCTTAGCCGGCTGTACAGCCTGCGGTTTTGATGCCGCCGGTTCTTCCTGAACAGGCGTTTGTCCCGTCAGTTTGATCATCTCGTCTTTTTTCGTTTTGATTAAGTGGCCGACGAGAGCCTCAATCGTCTGGTATTCAAAAAATAAGGTACTGCTGACTTGGTCTAACACATTTCGTAACGCATTTGTCAGCTGTACGACGACGATAGAATCAATTCCGAATTTTTCAAGCGGCGCTTTCGGATCAATTTGAGCCGGCGGAATTTTTAACGTTTCTCCGATTAACGTTTTCAAGTACTCGGTGCTTTTTTCTGTTAAGGCTGTGCTTTTTTCGGCCGTTGTTCGCGGTTGAAGTTCGGGCGCTTTTGGCGGTGCGGTCCGTTTTCCGGCCTCAGCTTTAAGCGTTTTTTGGCGCACAATGCCATTGCTTTTTGCCGCTATAATCTGATGGCTTAATTCATGTGCCGCTTCTGCCGGGAAGAAGACAGAATGCCAGCCTTCACTTTCTAACACGCGCTTCCAGCTTTCCGGATACAAGCCCGGGCATCCCGGAATTCGAAGGCCGGAATCTTCATGCAGCCACCAGCCTTCAAGC
Organism: Bacillus sp. BACIII; assembly: GCF_057836745.1. NCBI lineage: Bacteria > Bacillati > Bacillota > Bacilli > Caryophanales > Bacillaceae > Bacillus > Bacillus sp. BACIII. The sequence goes on from NZ_CM174437.1 coordinate 1,229,597, forward strand.
AGACCGAAAGTAATATGCGGGAACAGGCTGTTGCCCGCCATCTCATTTAAGAGCAGCAAACCGTTGTCTTTTAAAACGGCTTTGGCGTTTCTCAGCGTCTGTCGTATGTCTTTTGTCGCGTGGAGCACATTGGCGGCAACGGCGATGTCGTATGCGCCCGGCTCTATGTCCTGACCGGAAAGCGGTTCTTCTGCATTAAAAAGTTTATAAGTCAGATAAGGATTCTGTTTGCCGTATTCTGTCTCCGCATGCACGAGAAAAGCTTTCGATACATCGGTGTAACAGTACTCTTTGATATGGTTTTGATACGGCTTAAGCTTTTCAAATATGCCTGCGCTTGTGCCGCCAGTGCCCGCTCCGATTTCCAGGATGCGGATCTCGGCTTTTGGATTTTTACTGATGTTTTCTTTCACATAGGCCGTTAAAGTATCTGACAGGGCGCCGTTGAAGTAATCCGCAACTTGGTTGTGTTTATAAATTCCTTCAACGAGTTCCATTGAAGAGTGCGGGAACATGATGTCTGTCGCCGGCACGTTTTTGCGAAGAATGTCCGGCAGTGCTTTAAGCATCGTCTCGGCCAAAACAGTCATCGCTTTTGTATCGGCATGATTGAGCCATTCCGCCTTTTCCTGCTCCCACTTCCGCCATAACGAGGCGGTTGTGTTTTCAGCGCGGGCTGACAGTGTAAATGAATCGGCATCCCCTTCCAGATAGCCGTGTTCCAGCAGAAAGGCGATCGTTTGATTGAGCCATTTTTTAAAATAGCCGTGTTCAGGCTTATACGCTTTAAGGCTTTGCGGCGTCAGCAAGTCCGCCTCTTTTAGCTGGGCGATCAATAGCTGATACAGAAAACCATCAAGCTCCTGATGCCCGGTCTCTCTTACAAGACGTGCGCCCGGCGGAGCAACCTTCAGCTGTTGTCCGGATACAAGCGGCTGAGGCGGATAAACAGACATCTTTTCTCGTTCATTCATACCCTCTACTGCGACAGGTTTTGTCGTATGAATGAAAGCAGCCTGCTCAACCCGAAGCGTCATAAGGGTTTCAAGCGCCTCCATCGCTGCGTCCGGTTCGATCAATCCCAATCCGATCTGATCCATCAGCTGAATAAAATTGCCGTCTTCAGCCGCCTCGCTGCTGCCCCAGTAGCCCCAATTCATGACTTTGACCGGGCAGTTCCATTTCTGAGCAAGTTCCTTCGCAAATGCGTCACTGAAGGCGCACCCTGCGGCATAATGGCTTTGTTTCACATTATGGATAAATGCCACAAGCGAGGAGAAGAAGAGCGCAAAGTCAAGCGGCTCCCGTCCAAATACCTCCGCCATGGACACACTTACATCGGCTTTTGCCCGCAGCACCGATTTGAACTCTTCCGTCTCCATATTATTTAAGCTTTGCTCAGACAGATCCATTGCCGAGTGGATGACACCGTTAATTTTTGTGTGACGCTCTTTTATGAGCCGATAAGCCCGCTCTAAGGAAGCCCTGTCAGCGGCATCGGCGGAAACATATTCAGGCGCCGGGCCGAATGCGCTGAGCCGGTCGAGTTTCGCCTGTATCGAATCATTCAGCGTGCTTCTTCCGATCCAAATGACGCGCGCTTTGTAGCGGCGGATCATATATTCACTCCATGCCTCACCGAGATACCCGGCGCCTCCGATCACGGCATAAACCCCGCCTGTTTGGTACAGGGTGCCGTTTTTCGGCATATTGTCAAGCGGTATCAGCTGCCGCTCATACAGCTCTTCATTGCGGTATGCCCAAACTCTTCCGTTTTTCCCGGCAGAAAGAGAAAGCGCCTCGCCGATCGGCCAGATGCCGTCCGTCTCTGTGTCAATCATGCGGATATTCCAATGCGGATATTCTTTCGCCATTGTCCCGGCAAGTCCGCTGACCGCTGCTTGTGACGGATCAGCGCTGTCCTGATCTGAAAACGGCTGGGCATTTGCTGTGACGAAGCACCAGTCCAAATGTTTCTCTCCGTATCCTAAGGCAAGCAAAGCTTTCATCAGCTTGAACACATGAAAAACGTTGCGCTCCTGTTCCTTAAGGATGTCAGCACTCTCAGCCTGCGGCGCGAGCCAAATGATTTGCTCCAGTTCTTTTTGTCCTTCAAGCAAGTGCGTAAGAGATGTGATATCATCCGTGCTTCTGATTGGATAGTAAGAAGCATTCGGCAGATGCTCTTTGATGCGCGCATGGCTTCTGTCAGTTCCTCCGAAAACAGCAGTCTGCTTATCCGCCGTTATCGCTTTCCCGGTATTTATAAGTGCAGCGGGCTCCCATGCCGGAATCATCATCGTATGGCCGACAGGAGCCTCTGGGGTTTTACCGACTGCTGTTTGGCTTGGTTCAAGCGCCCGGACGGATGCGCCTTTCATTCGAACATAAACCGTACCGGCATCATCGCACATATCAATATCAAATTTTCTTACGTTGTCATCTGCTTTGCTGCCTTCTGTGTACCGGATATATGACCAGATCTGTTCAGGACACGGCCCGAACACTTCCACTTCCTGCATCGCAAACGGCAAAGAAAGCTCGTGACTGTCTGCATCGTCATGAATCGAGCGGACAAGCAGACCGACGGAGGCGTGAAAAGCGGCGTCCATTATACTCGGGTGAAGCGTATACAGCTCTTTATCGTCTTGAACGGAAGCCGGGAGTGAAATACGGGCCAGTAACCGGTCTTCCCCGATCAGCAATTGCTGTACGCCCCTGTATGCCTCTCCGTAATCCAGGCCGATCTTTTCAAAAGCACTGTAACATTCTTCCTCCGTCACGATCCCTAAATCGCAGGAAGCCTTGACAGACTCAATATCTAACTGAGCACTGCCCTGTGCAGTAATGACCGCTTCACCTTGGCTGTGAATAACCGGATCTTCGCCGTTTACTTCTGCCTCACTGTATATTTCATAGGTAATCTCACCGTTATCTTCTGGATAAAGGGCAATATGTATTTCCTTCGGTTTGTTTTCAATCATGACCGGCCGGACCCAAACGACCTGTCTGAGTGTGACGCTATGGCCTTTGTCCGTCACAGCCGCGGCCTTTTTCACCGCCTCTGCGGCCATTTCTAAATAGGCGACACCGGGCAGAATTTTTTGACCGTTGACGACATGGTCAGACAGGAAAAATTCATCTCCCGTAAAAAGAGAAGTAAAACGCTGCTGTGAAAAATCTGACGTATTTTCTTGTAAAAGCGGATGCAGCACAGTGCCTGACAGGCTTTTCCCGTGTTTTTTCTGCTGCGGAATCCAATAGCGCTCTTTTGCAAACGGATATGTCGGAACGCTTGTTTTACGCGGTTTATCCGCATCGTACAGCTTATTCCAATCTACTGTTTTCCCTTCTGCCCATAAACCTGCAAGCTGTATCGGATCATCTGTTTCAGGAGCAGGTTCGCTCAGTTCCGGCATCTCGGCTTGTCCGCGCCAAAATCCGGGGATGTTTTCATTTCCTTTTACGAAATCATTCAGCTTTTGCTTCAATTCGCTGGTGTCATTTGCAAGGAAGACAGCTCTCTCCTCCATTGCTTCGCGTCCTGTCTGAAGCGTGTAAGCCAGTTCAGACAGCACCGTCTTTTCGGAAAGCGACCCGGCTATTTTTTCCGCATAGGCCAGAAGCCTGTCTTTATTTCTTGCGGACAGCGGGATGATTTTGGCTGCATCGTTCTCAGGTGCAGGCGCTTTGTGTTCCGGCTGAATGTATTCTTCTAAAATGATATGGGCATTCGAACCTGATGCCCCGAAGGAACTGAGCCCGGCCCGGCGCGGATAATACGTGACTTTTCCGTTTTCTTCCGCTGCCGGCTGCTTCCAAAGAGCAGTCTGCTGCTGTACGTAAAAAGGAGACTTCTCCAATTTCACGTATGGATTTAATTCCGCTGAATGCAGAGATTTGACAAGCGTTTTGTGATGAAGCTGCAGCGCCGCCTTTGTTAATCCGCTGATGCCCGCCGCCGATTCTGCATGGCCGATATTTGATTTGACTGAACCGATGGAACAAAATTGCTGATCCTGCGTCCCTTCGCTGAACGCTTTTGACAGACCTTCAATTTCAATCGGGTCACCTAACGAAGTGCCCGTTCCATGAGCTTCCACATAACTGACGGTCCGCGGGCTGATCCCTGCTTTTTTCAGACATGTCTTAATGACTTCTGCCTGTGCAGCAGGGCTCGGGACGGTAATCCCGCTTACTTTCCCGACGTGATTAACGGCGCTTCCTTTAATGACCGCGTAAATCCGGTCGCCGTCCTGTTCGGCTTTTTCCAGCGGCTTGAGTAATACCGCACCGACTCCTTCTCCGGAAACATAGCCGTCACCGCCCTCGCCGAACGTGCGGCAGCGGCCGTCGCTTGAGTGCATGCCGACGCTTCCGTAGCTCAGATATTTCGCCGGGTGGAGCGACAAGTTCACCCCTCCCGCAAGCGCGGCTTCACATTCGCCGCGGCGGATGCTTTCAATCGCCAGATGAACGGCGGTCAATGATGAGGAACAAACGGTATCGACCGCGATGCTCGGCCCGTGGAAGTCACAATAATAGGACACTCTGTTGGCGATCTGCGCATAATTCAGCGAAACCGGAAAAGGATCCGTTTCCGATAATTGTTCTGCGCCGATTAAGGAATAATCTTTATGCATCACTCCTGCAAAAACGCCGATCGGATGCTGTTTCGCCCCTTTATTTCCAAGCGTTTCAGGCGTATACCCCGCGTCTTCAATCGTTTCCCAGCAGGTTTCTAAAAACAGGCGTTCCTGCGGGTCCATCATTTCCGCCTCACGCGGTGAGATTCTGAAAAACTGCGGATCGAAGCAGTCGGCATCGTCGATGAAACCGCCCCATTTTGATACGGTCTTTCCAGATGGGGACGTTACGTTTTTATATGTTTTCCAATCCCAGCGGGACTTCGGAACTTCAGTGATGCAATCCGTGCCCGCCTTTAGGTTTTCCCAAAACTCCGCCACATTTTTCGCTTTCGGATAGCGGCCGGCCATTCCGATAATCGCAATGTCACCGGTGTTTTCATGATGTTCTGGCACGCCCGGTGATTCGGCTGCACGTTCCGCATATTCAAATGAAACGGTCTTTTTCAGATAGGCTGCCAGTTCTTTTATATTCGTATATTCAAAGAGAAGAGTGGGCGCGAGTTCCGCACCCGCCTTTTTACTGATATCCTGCACAACCTCAAGCAAAGAAGATGAATCCAGCCCGAGCTCGTAGTAGCCGGCAAGAACGTCCAGCGTCTCCCAAGGCTGACCAAGCTTATCAGCCAAAAGCTTCTTCAAAAACAGAATGATGTCTTTTTCATCTGCGCTTTCCGGCTCTTTTGCATCCTGTTTATTCTGTCCTGCTGCGTACCCGTTTTCTTCGAGCCGAACCGCTTTTCCCGTCATGTTTTTAAGCTCAGCCACCTTCTGTCCGGAACGGCTGAAGTACTCGATTGTCATCGTTGTAAGTTCTTTTTCCTGACGGACGCCGGAAGCGGCAATACGCGCCGTGCACTCTGATTGAAGCCTGCCGGCGGCTTTGAACGATTCATAATATAAAGGCAGGTGAAGCCGGTTTGTTTCAGAAAGCAAACCGCTCGCCCCGATGCCGCTCGCATCCAAAAGGGCGGGATGGAATAAAAAGAAATCCTTTCCTTCTTCGCAAGAAAGCTCAGCCAGCATGCCGTCTTCTGTTTCGTACAATCGTCCGCTCGATTTCATCATCCCGGAATGGACCAGGTCATGACCCAGGCAGCGGTTATACATGTCATCAAGATCCAGAGATCGGACTGACTGCTTCAGCTCGCCGAAATTAATGGTTTCGTCAAATGTGACTGCGTCTCTTTTTACCATTTCAGCCGTCGCATATTGTATATTGTCTGACAGCTCGTCATCTTGCTGTTTCTGTCCGGAAAGGGAGATGAGCCACTTTCCATCTCCGCTTTCAGAACATTGAATGGTCAGAATGATTGCAGCCGTTTCACTGACGGTTAAAGGCTGATAAATCGTGACATGCTTCAGTTCGAGCTCATTGTATAAATAACCGTGCTCCTGAAAAACCTGATAAATCAAATCGATATAACTAAGACCGGGCAATACCGCTTCACCAAAGACCGTATGGCCCTTCATGATAGGATGATCCAGTGAAATATTGATTTTTTCCGATATCATTTCTTCCCACTCCTCTCTATTTAAATGCTTTCCAGAACATTTTCTTGGCAGGAAGCTCTTGTTTCTTCACCGGTGCATCAGGTTCTTTTACGAGACCCTTACGTCTTAATGACGGTGCAGGCAGCGGCTTTCTTTTCAGTCGGGTATCTTTTTCTTCCCAAGCTTCCAGAATGACGTGGGCGTTCGTTCCGCCGTCGGCAAAGCAGTTGATGGCCGCAGACGGTCTGGCTGCATCCCATTCGCCGGCTGTTTTATCAAAATACAAATCGGTCTTTGTTATATCAAAATGCGGCATCGGTTCATCCCCTGAGAGAAACGGAACCGTTTGCCTGTGTTTCAGCATTAATACGACTTTAATGAAGCTTGCGATGCCTTCTGCGCAAAGCGGATGCCCGATGTTCGGCTTGATTGACCCGATGCCGAGCGGAACATGCTGACCTGAGCGGTATACAGATTGAATCGCCTTCAGCTCAAGTAAATCAGTCACAGCGGAACCCGATCCGTTTGCTTCGATATAAGTGATATCCTCCGGCTTTTTGCCGCTTTTTAAAAGCGCGCTTTTCATAACGTCTTTTTGCGCCTGAACATTAGGGGCTGACGGTCCTGCCGTTCTGCCGTCATTATTCATGGCGGCGGCCTTAATGACTGCGTGTATCGTGTCGCCGTCTTTTTGCGCCTGGCTTACCGTTTTTAACAGCACCATGCCCACGCCTTCTCCGAGGACAACGCCGCCTGAACGCTTATCAAATACATGAAATGCCGGTTTTTCGTTTAACAGCCCGCGCTCTTGGAACATTCGGTGCGCCGCATCCGTGTTCAGCATACTGACACCGCCGACTACCGCTATTTTGATATCGCCGCTTCTCAGTGCCTGTACGGCCATATTCATTCCTGTCAAAGCCGATGAACAAGCCGTATCAAGCACGATGCTCGGCCCCCGCAGGTCAAAAAATTGCGAAACGTTTGCAGCTAAATAGTTCTGCCCGCCCGCAACGATCGGATTGCGGGTATTCGCAAGAATTTCAGGATCAGGCTGATGCTGGCTGCGGCCTCCGATATACACACCGGCTTCTATGCCCTTGATTTCTTCACGGGTATAGCCGGCATGACACCAAAGCCTTACGCTTTCTTCCAGCACCGCCAATGCCTGAGGATCCATCGCTTTCGCGTCGTTTTCCGGTATGAAAAAGAAATCGGAATCAAAGTGATCCATATGTTCAATCAAGCCCGCAACATACTGATTTTCGTAACCGAATCGTTCGGCCGGCACGGAGCCGATCGCGGACCTGCCGTTTCTCAGCAAATCCCAATATTGTTCTAACGATTCCGCTCCCGGAAAGCGGCAGCTCATTCCAACGACGGCAATGTCTTCATTTTCGGCATATCGGTTTTGTTCAGCTTGAACGGTTTGCACATTGGCGGGAACCGCGGTTTCTGTGACAGATTCCTTCCTTGTGAGCAGCGGCTGACTGTTGGATACAAGCCATTCGGCAAACGCGTCAATCGTCGGATGTTCATATAAAACAGACGGATCTAAGTCCTTTTTGAGCGCTTGATTCATTTGCTGTAAAAGCTGCGCTAAAATGATCGAATCAACCCCGTAATCCTGAAACGGTTCGTCTGTTTCCAGTTCATCCGGAGCGATTTTCAGCTCATCAGAAAACAGTTTTACAAGCCATGCCTTCGTATCAAAAAGAAGGTCTGAGTCTGATTGTTTTTCCTCGATTTGACCGTTTATTTCTGCTTCAGCCTCTTTTTGTTTTTTCTTTTGACTGAGCAGCCTGTCAGGATGCCATCCGCTTCGATCAACGATGGCCGGCAGAACGGCCGGGCGGATGTTTTCAGACAAAATGCGGTCCAGCAAGTCAATCCCTTCCGCATTCGTCAGTCCTAAAAGTCCGGTCTGCTTCAGGCTTTCTGTGCGGACTTCACCCAATCCGGTTTCCTTCCAATTCGGCCATTGAATGCTGACCATCGGATATTGATGCTGATGAGCAGCCGCGAAATAATCCATGTACGCATTTGCCATCGCATAATCCGACTGCCCTGCGGCAAGCGCCGGTATGACAGCAGATACGGAAGAAAATAAGACGAAGAATCGCAAAGGATCATTTGTAAAAAGGCTGCTTAAGGTTTGAAGCCCGGCGACTTTCGGTTCCAGCACTTCTTGTATGTCGTCAGCAGTCTTTCTGATAAACGCCGGATTTACTGAATTAACCGAGCCTGCACAGTGAATGACCCCGCCGATCGGTCCCATCGTGCGCCGGATCGTTTCAATTTCCGCAGCCGCCGCATCACGGTCAGACAATTTCAGACTGATGACCGCTACTTGCACACCTTTTGCTTCTAGCGCTTCAATCGCCCGTATTTTCTCTTTCAGCCGTGTATTCACAGCTGACCGTTCATGGCGGGGAGGAATCGGCTCCCTGCCTGTCAGCACCACTTTTTTCACGCCGTGTTTTTCTGTGAAATGACGCGCGCATAAAAGACCGAGCCCTCTCGTCCCTCCGGTAATGAAAAGCACATGATCTTCCGGGAACGGTGCGGGCTGTTGTTCTGATCGCTCCCATTTTGGAATCTCCCTGAATGCAGCGCGGTATCTCTGTTCGTTTCGGAGGCAGACTTCCGGTTCTGTGCTGTCCGCTGAAAATTCATCCGCAATCTGTTTGGCAAGTGTCTGCTGATTTGTATCGGTGTCGGCATCCATGTGTCTTGATGTCACGTTTTGATACTCACTTTGCAGCATTCTGTACAGGCCGCTTTTTGCCGCTCCTGCGAGATGAATCGTTTTCTGCTGAAACGGCTCCAAGCCTTTTGTTACATACAGCAGCGTCAGCGGCCGCGCTTGACGGCGGCTTGTATCAATCAGAGTCTGGAGCCGGCTGATCCCTTCCAGTGAAAGGTCTTCGTCTCCGCATCCCGTCAGATCGATTGCGCCATCTATGCGATTCCAATCGCTAGCTGCAGTGTCAGCCGAATCGACCGGGAGAATGAACGAGTCATCGAAATGCTTTGCAGTCTCTTCGGCAAGTCCCCTTGTCCTTGCATCAGCCAGAATCATGACCTTCTGAACGCTTTTTTCATCGGCAGACTTGATCTTACACGGAACCCACTGCTTTTCTAAAAGCACAGCTTCGCGCCGGTCTTCCGTTTCCTCCGATGCGGATTTCACTTGAGGCAGCCAGTACGGCTCCTTGGCAAACGGGTAAGCCGGCAGACTGATTCTGCGTGGTTTTTCGTCTTGATAAAGCCTGTTCCAGTCCACGTGAAGCCCTTTTGCCCACAATTCCGCTATATTGCCGTATTTTTTCTTATCGAACCATGACCTGACAAGCTGCTTCAGATCATCGTCCGTTTCAAATGCTTTGATTTCTTTTTTTGCCGTTTTGATGTGGGCTTCATATATCCCTTCACCCGTATTGCCGTATACAAAATCGGTTAAACGGCTGATCAGCTCTTCTCTCGAACCAGCTGTAACCGCAAGACGGCAGTCCATTGCGTCACGCCCGGTTTGAAGCGTGTACGCCATATCTGAAAGATGGATATCCTGATTGGCTTTTGCAAAATCGATCATCGACTCGGCATAGGCTTTTAGCTGCGGCGCTTTTTTCGCCGACAGTACAAAAATGTTTGTCTCATCAGGCTTTCGGCTGCCCCGGTCTTTCGGCTGGTACTCTTCAATGACGAGATGAGCGTTTGTGCCGCTGTAGCCGAATGAGCTGACACAGGCCCGCCGCGGTGCTCCGCCTGTTTCCCAAGGTTTGAGTTCGGTATTGACAAATAAAGGCGAGTCATCGAAATCAAAATGTTCATTCGGCGTGCTGAAATGAAGACTCGGCACAAGCTTTTGATGCTTCATCGACAGCAGGACTTTCTGCACGCTTGCTACGCCTGCCGCCGCCGACGTATGTCCGATATTCGATTTAACCGAACCGATGGCGCAAAATTGTTTTCGGTCCGTTTTTTCCTTAAATACAGAAGATAAAGCTTCTAATTCAATCGGATCCCCCTGCTTTGTGCCGGTGCCGTGCATTTCCGCATAGGTGATGCTCTCAGGGTGGATGTTGTGCGTTTCATACACTTGGCGCTCTAAATCCATTTGGCTTTTCGCGCTCGGCGCGGTAATACCGTTTGTTTTTCCGTCCTGGTTAATTCCGGATCCGATAATGACTCCGTAAATATGGTCTTGATCGGCTTCCGCATCTTTCAGCCTTTTCAGAACGAGCGCCCCCGCGCCTTCGCCAGGCACAAATCCGTTTGCGCTGTTATCAAATGCTTTGCATTGGCCGTCAGGAGACAGCATTCCGGCTTCACACATGCTGATGTATGATTCAGGCGTTATATACAAGGTGACGCCGCCGACAAGCGCCATGTCAATTTCATGATTCAACAGCGCCTGACGCGCCAAATGAGTCCCGACAAGAGACGATGAGCATGCCGTATCGATCGGAATCGCCGGCCCTTTCAAGTTGAGATAATACGCCAGGCGGGCCGCCGCGATGCTGAAACTGTTGCCCGTTGCGCTTCCTCCTGTCTGATGTTTATTTAACATCATGCCGTATTCATTGTTCATAATCCCTAAATAAACGCCGCAATTTTTCCCGCTTAATTCTTTTGAGCTGTAGCCAGCATCTTCAAAGGCTTTAAAGCCTTCCTGTAAAAATATCCGGTGCTGCGGGTCCATAAGTTCCGCTTCAGACGGAGAAATATTAAAAAACAGCGGATCAAAATCTTCAATGCCGTCAAGCATACCGATTGATTTGCAGTATACTTTGCCCTTCTTGTTTAAGGCCGGATCATAGTATTGGTTTACATTCCAGCGGGAAAGCGGGATGTCGCGAATGGCGTTTTTCGCACGCACTAAATTGTCCCAATACGTCTTAAGATCCGGTGCGTCGGGGTATTTGCCCGACATGCCGACGATAGCTATCGCGTCCGCCATCTCGTCATTAGGCTCCTGTTTGGCCTGCACCGGTTCAAGTTCCTTTTGAACCGTTAATCTCTCCGGCTCGGCAGGTGTTTTCTCCTGCGGGGCGTCTTGCTGCGTAAGCGGCTTCGGACGTACGGGAACCGCCTGTTTTTTTCTACCGCGGACGGACGGCTGCGTGCGCAGAAAATCGGCAAATTGACGGATTGTCGGATAATCATACACTTTCGTTACGTTACAGTCCGTGCCGTACCGTTTATTGACGGCTTTTATCCATTCAAGCCCGGTAATCGAATCCATGCCCAGATCAATAAAGGCCTCATCAATATCTACTTCATGCCGCTCCATGTACAATACATCAGCAAGTGCTTTTGATAACTCGTCATGCACCGCTTCAATCTGTTCTTCCGGTTCGGCGGAAGCTGCCGTTTCAGACATCGCCTCGAGAATAGCCGCTTCTGCCTGTATCACCGGCTGCTTATGAGCGTTTAAAGGCTGCAGAAGTATGTTGGACGGTTTGTTCACGGCCTCCGTTTTCTTCGGTTCGGTTACTTCCTCAAGGATCGGTTCTGTCCCGAGCTCTTTTTGCAAGAAGACCGCAAACTGGCGGATTGTCGGATAATCATATACTTTCGTCACCGTAAGGGACGTGCCGTACGTTTTATTAACGGCCTTTATCCATTCAAGACCGGTGATTGAATCCATACCGATATCAATAAAAGTGTCGTCTGCGTCGATATCGCCAGGATCCATATATAAAACGTCCGCCAAACTTTCCGTTAATTCGGCACTTACTTTTTCAGCGGAAACCGCCGGACGGTCAGCGGACTGTGCCATTCTTTTTGGTCCCGCGCCGCTCAAAGGCTGCAATGTAATATTTGACGGTTTTTCTTTTGTAATCTCCTCGGAAAGAGGTGCTGCTTCAATGACCGGTTCCGGGACGGCCGCCGGTGCGATCGGTGCAGGCTTTGTTTCCACCGTTTTTTTGACAGCTGCATCAGCTGATGTGTCGATCCAATAACGGTCCGTTGCAAACGGGTAAGCCGGGAGACTGATTTTTTGCGGTCTGCCCATTTGATACAGCTTATCCCAATTCAGCGGAAGGCCCTTTACCCAAAGCTCTAATACCTTTGCGGCTTTGCCTTTTTCAAGCCATGCCTCAATGGTTTTTTCCATGTCCTCATCAGCCGCAAACAGCGCCATCGTGTCTTTATTCTGTTTGACTTGTCCGCGGTAGAGCTGATCAATTGAATCTTTGCCTCCCGTAAATCCGTCAAGCTTTTCTTCAAGCTCGCGCAAATTGCTGACAATCAGACCGAGACGCTCTTCCATCGCTTCACGGCCGGTTTGAAGCGTATAGGCGATCCGGCCCAGATCCGCTTCCCTGTAACGCCCGCTCCGCAGTGCATCAAGAAGGCGTTTCGCCCGTTCTTGAAGCCGTTTCTCATTTTTCGCGGAAAGAATGATCATCGATGGATGAGGTGCGGCAAAAGCCGTCTCCTTATCCACATCAGCGGTATATTCTTCGATGACGATGTGAGCGTTGACGCCGCCGGCTCCGAAAGAGGAAAGCCCCGCGGTTCTCGGCAGTTCCTTATCATTTATGACCGGTCTTTTCCACTCTTCAAGCGTCTGCTGCACTTTAAACGGCGTACTCGGAAAATCAATATTCGGGTTAAGCGTCCGGGAATGCAGTGACGGCGCAAGCTTCTTGTGTTTCATTTGCAGCAGCACCTTCGTCAGCCCCGCGATGCCTGCTGCGCTTTCACAGTGCCCGATATTGGATTTTGCTGAGCCGATGGCGCAAAACTGTTTATCCTGTGTTTGTTCTGAAAAGACTTTTGTCAGACCCGTGATTTCAATCGGATCGCCGAGTGAAGTTCCGGTGCCGTGGGCTTCGATGTAGCTGACCGCCCTCGGATCGGTTCCCGCGTCTTTTAACGCCTGTTTGATTACCGCAGCTTGGGCGTTCGGATTCGGGACGGAATACCCGTTTGTTTTTCCATCATGGTTCACGGCCGTTCCTTTGATCAAGCCGTAAATATGATCACCGTCCGCTTTCGCTTTAGAAAGCGGCTTGAGGAGTACGGCGCCCACTCCTTCACCGGGCACATAACCGTCTCCGCCTTCTCCGAAACTTTCACATCTGCCTTTGCTTGATAAAAATCTGTTCTGGCCGAGCATCAAATATTTATTCGGATGGATGGATACATTGACGCCCCCGGCAAATGCCGCCTCGCATTCCCCGTTCCGCAAGCTTTGACACGCCAGGTGAATGGCTGTTAAAGAAGAAGAGCACATCGTATCAAGAGCCATGCTCGGACCGTTAAAGCCGAATACATAGGAAGCCCGATTCGCGATGGATGACGGATTTCCGGTCAAAGCGAGCGATTTTCCGCGCGCCTGTTCTTCGGCTCCGTAAAGCTGGTATTCCTCATACATGACGCCGACGTAAACACCGACATTGGCGCCCTGCAGGTCACCCGATTTTCCGGTCAGCTTTTTGCGCGTATAACCGGCATCCTCCATTGTTTCGTAGACACATTGCAGAAATAACCGCTCCTGCGGGTCCATCAATTTTGCATCCCGGGGTGAAATAGAGAAGAATTGCGGATCAAATTTGTCCACGTCTTTCAAAAATCCTCCCCATTTTCCGTACGTCTTGCCTTCTTGATCTTTATCAGCGTCGTAATAAAGGCTGTGATCCCAGCGGCCGCTTGGAATTTCGGTTATGCAGTCAACGCCTTCACTTAAGTTCTTCCAAAATTCCTGGAGATTTTCGGCCTGCGGATATCGTCCTGATATACCGATAATCGCGATATCCTCACGCTCCGGCACTGGATTTTCCCGCGTGTCTGTGCGGACTTGCGCAAAGCCTTTTTTGCCTTCACTGCGATAGGATACAGGCTTTTCTTCTGTTTTCTCCTGCAGATCCGTTTTGGCTGCAGGGGGTTCTTCCGTTTTCATCCCGGTCGCTTCCAGCAGCGTGCCGCGGTGAGCTTTCATAAAATATTGCGCCAGCGATTCAATATTCTGGTACTCGAAAAACAATGTTTTTGATAATGAACCGAAGCTCTTTTCCAGCCGTCCCGTCAAATGCATAATCATAATCGAATCAATTCCGTAATCTTCCATAGGTGCCTTGGCGTCAATACTGCCGACAGGAAGTTTGGTTACTTCCGAAAGCACCTGTTTCAAGAAATGCTCCGTTTTTTCCGCAAGCATGTTTTCTCTGCCTGATGAAAAGCCTGCCGGTGCTTCTGGTTCGCTTTCCGTTTCTTCTTGATCTTCCGCTGATTTTTTCAGAAACGCCCGGATTTTTGCAGCGTAGCCTTCCGTCACCATGATCTGGGATGTCTTTGCTGCCCACCCGCGGTACAAAGCTTGAATGCCGTTTTCTGTTTTCATAGGGACCATGCCGCTTTCTTTTGTCAGCATGGCTTCCGTTTCGGCGTCAACCGTCATCCCGCCGTCTTTCCAAAGCGGCCAGCAGATTGAAAGAGTGTGTCCATGGCGTTCATTTCGGGCCTTTTGCCGGTTTCTTTTTTCACTGAAAGCGTTCATAAACGCATTGGCCATCGCATAATCTGCTTGGCCCGCGCTTCCGGCGCTTCCCGCTCCGGAAGAGAAAAGAATCAGAAAATCAAGCTCTATGTCCTTACATGCTTCATCAAGGTGAACCAGCCCGGAGACTTTCGGTGCCAGCACATCATGGATTTCATCCTTGTGCTTTTTCAGAATGTAGTTGTCTTTTATCGTTCCGGCGCTGTGTATGATGCCGTTTAAGCCGCCGTACTGCCGGCAGATATCCGCTGTGAGCGATTGGACTTCTTGTTTTTCCGTCATGTCCGTTTGTTTGTATACGGCTTGCGCGCCAAGATCGGACAGCTCTTGCAGCTGGGCTTTTTTACGGTTATCCAACAGAGAACGCCCCGTTAAAATAAGAACGGCGCCTTTTGCATGCCGGGCGATTTCTTTGGCGAACAAAAATCCGAGACCGCCCGCACCGCCTGTGATCAGATAAACACCTTTATCCTTCCACGGCTTTTCGGCGCCCAACTGTTCAAGACCCGATTCCTGCCATTGCGCCGTATAGCGCCTGCCGTTTTCATAGCGAATATGCTTGTCATCAGGATGAGCGCTGCATTCTTTTACATATCGTGACAGCGTGTCTGCCTTGACGTCCGGCTCCGCTTCAATCAGCTGGCCGGTCAGGTTCGGGTTTTCAAGCGCCGCTGTTTTCAAAAGCCCCGTTAAGCCGCAAAGGAGCTGCGTATCAGCTTCTTGAGGCACGACAATCTGAATAAGCTCGCGCCCGCCGGATTTTGAAGCGAGGATTTTCTTCACTTCTTCAAAAGCCTGAAGCGCACAGGCTTCAAACCGTTCGTCTTCACTCTTATGCTGATCACGGAGCACGTGACAGCTGAAGTCTGTCTGTATGCTGTTCATCTGTTCTGTAAACCGGTCAGATATCATCACGTGACGGGCTTTGAAATGGATTGGCGCTTTTTCATGTACAGCAGCCTTCTCTTCCCATACGTGCTCAAAAAATAGTGTATCTGTTTTATTCGTTTCAATTTCCCGTGCGGAATAACCAGTCATTTTCACACATACATTGCCTTGTTCGTCACATACATCAATATCCAGCTTCTGCACGGCATCTTCAGGCTTGCTATCACCGCTGTACGCAATGGAAACCCACATATTGCTTTTACAGCTTTTCAGCACATCAATCTGTTCGAGAGCAAACGGCAGCATCGGCCTTATGTCAGTCCCGTCTCTATCAAGCATCAAACCGATTGTCGCGTGGAATGCCGCGTCTAAGAGACTCGGATGGAGGACAAACTGATCTTTTGTATAAGAAACAGATGACGGGAGGGAGAGTTTTGCGAGCACTTCGCTGTCTTTTGCATAGATTTCCGTGACCGCTTTATGAGCATCCCCGTATTCAATCCCCATCTGTTTATAAGCTTGATAGCAAGCGTCAGGTGTGATCAGACGGCGTGATTCTCTCAATTTGTCAATCTCGATTTTCGCCGGTTCGCCCGCCCGGACAAACGCCGCGCTTCCTTGCGCATAGAGAACGGGCTCTTGTTCTGATGAAACCGATTCACGATAAACCGTAAATCCCATCTCCCCATTTTCTTCGTCATAAAGACGAAGATACAATTCTGCGGACTCATCCGCCGCTGTAAACGGGCGTATCCATACGACATGCTTCAGGCGGACTGTTCCTTCTTCCTTCGTTTCTGCCGCGTGTTCAACGGCTGCCCGGACCATTTCCAGATAAGCCGCGCCCGGTAACGTCCGCTCGTTTTTGACGACGTGATCTTTCAGGAAAAACTCTCCGCCGCTAAAAGAGGACCGAAAACGGACGCCTGACATGTTTGATACATTTTCATGCAGGAGCGGGTGCAGCATGCCTGCATTTTTTTGCGGCAACGAATCTCTTTTCTCCGCCTCGGGCACCCAATACCGTGTTTTTTCAAACGGATAAGTCGGCAGGCTGATCCGATTCGGTTTGTTTTCACCGTATAAGAGATTCCAATCCATCGTTCCTCCGCCGGACCACTTCTCAGCAATCATCTCCAGACTTCCGGAAGAAAGCCATTTATGTATCAAGTCCGGAGCAAGCTCTGCCTGTTTCGTTTTATCAGCTCTGTTCCGCCAGCATCCGCCGGCCGTTTGACCCGCCAGAAAACCTCCCAGCCGTTCTTTAAGCTGTGTTATATTCTGTGCGGTGAAAACAACCCGCTCCTCCATCTGCTCACGGCCGACCTGAAGTGTATATGCCGCATCCTCAAGCGGCACGCCGGGATGAATAAATGCAGACAGCTTCGCAACATACGCTTTAAGCCGTTCTTCATTTCGGGCGGAAACCGGGAAAATGAATGTCTGTCCTTCCGCAGGTTCAGCATTTGTTTTGTGTGATTCTTCCGGAATAAATTCTTCCAGGATGAGATGCACATTTGAACCTGTCGCCCCGAAAGAACTGATCCCAGCACGCCGCGGATATACGGTTTCGTTTCCGTCTTCCGTCACTGAAGGCTGCTGCCATGCTTCGGTTTGATGCTGGACATAAAACGGTGATTGTTCAAAATCTAAATACGGATTCAGCTCCTCGGAATGCAGAGACGGCACCAGCGTTTTATAGTGAAGCTGCAGGGCGACCTTGCTTAAGCCGCTGATGCCCGCCGCCGATTCAGCATGGCCGATATTGGACTTCACTGATCCGATGGCGCAGAACTGCTTGTCCTGTGTGTACTGGCGGAACGCCTTGACAAGGCCTTGAACTTCAATCGGATCGCCGAGAGACGTTCCGGTCCCGTGCGCCTCAATATAACTGACCGTGCGCGGATCGATTCCCGCTTTATCCAGGCATTCCTCAATTAAATCGGCCTGCGCGACCGGGCTCGGCACGGAAATTCCGCTCACTGTCCCCACGTGGTTGACGGCACTGCCCTTTACTACCGCGTAAATCCGATCTCCGTCTTTTATCGCTTCTTGCAGCGGTTTTAATAAAACGGCACCGATTCCCTCAGCCGGTACATAGCCGTCTCCGTCTTTCCCGAACGTATGACAAACCCCGTCTGTTGAAAACATGTCCCATAAACCGTATGTCAGATATTTATTCGGATGCAGCGACAAGTTGACGCCTCCGGCAATCGCCGATTCACATTCTCCGCGCCGAATGCTCTCCGCAGCAAGGTGAACCGCAGTCAGCGAAGATGAACAGACCGTATCAACCGCCATGCTCGGCCCGTGAAAATTGCAAAAATATGAAACTCTGTTTGCGATCTGCGCATAATTAAGAGATAGCGGGAATACATGATCTTCAGAAGAAGCCTCAGCTCCGACCAACGTATAGTCCTTGTGCATCACCCCGGCAAAGACGCCGACGCGCTGTCTCTTATTTTGTCCGCGCGCCTCCGCGAGCGACTTCGGCGTATATCCGGCATCCTCAATCGTTTCCCAGCATGTTTGTAAAAACAGCCGTTCCTGAGGGTCCATTGTTTCAGCTTCCCGCGGCGTAATCCTGAAAAATTGAGGATCAAAGCAATCCGGATCATCAATAAATCCGCCCCATTTTGAAATGCTCTTTCCGGAAGGCGACTTTACATTTTCAAATCGGCGCCAGTCCCAGCGAGACTCCGGAATTTCGGTGACACAGTTTTTTCCTTCTTTCAGGTTTTCCCAGAATTCGTGAATATTTTCGGCCTGCGGATAGCGGCCGGCCATCCCGATAATGGCGATATCTTCATCTTGCGCCACACTGATTTTCCGCCTTTTTTCTGTTTGCGGCTGCTTCTCCATTTTTGCCGGAGGTGCGCTGAAATGGCTCCCGTGCTGCTCAGTCAGGAAAACCGCAAGCTCTGCTGCCGTCGTATATTCAAACAGCAAAGTCGGTGAAAGGGTTTCGCCGATTTTTTCGCTGATCGTTTCGACGACGTCAAGCAGTCCGGACGATGTCAGCCCCATTTCATAGTAGCCGACTTGAGAATCAATCTGTTCAAGCGGCTTGCCGATTTTTTCCGCCATCAGATTCATGACATACCGTTCTGCTTCCTCATGCGGGTGTCCGCCTTCAAGCGATACCGCAACTTCCGGTAAACCGGCTTTTTCAGGAGGTTTCTCAGCAGGCTTTCGGTCTGTATTAATCAGCTCGGCATCCCGCACGAGCTTGCTTGTGAAATCTTTCAGCTCGGCTACTTTCCGGCCGGATGCGTTAAAAAACTCCAGTGTAATGTAAATGAGCTCCTTTTCCGGCCGGAGCGACGAACGTTTGATTCTCGTGATGCAGCCGCCCTGCAAAGGTTCGGAAGCTGTAAAAGATTCATAGAAAAGAGGCAGAAACAGCCTCTTTTCCCCATTTATCAGCGATGAAATCAATAGGTTTGCGCCGACGCCGCTTCCGTCAAGAAGAGTCGGATGGAACAAAAACCCTCCGGCCTGTCCCATCGCGTCTTTTCCGAGTGATAAATCAAAGGTGACGCCGTCCCGCTCCTCAAACACTTCTCCTTCTGCTTTCATATATCCGCTGTGAACCAATTCCTGACTTCTGCATTGTGCATACAGCTCATTTAAATCGATGGTGCGTTCCGCCTCGCGTTTGACAGAGTCAAGATCAAGCGTGTCACTGAATACTGCGGGAGCCGTCTCATGCATTTCCGCTTTGACGTAAATACGTTCGTCCGGCTGGACTCGTCCGCCGCCCATCTCAGTCCCTTTTGCGGTCAGTTTCCAGCGCCCTTCTTTTACCTTTGTACATTCAACCGTAAGCTTGACGGCGCTGTTTTCTTTCGCAATAAGCGGCTGATATATGGATAAATGACGCAGCTGAAGCCTGTCATATAAATAGCCGCGCTCTTTGAAAATCTGATAAAACATATCAATATAAGCCAATCCCGGAAGGACTTTTTCTCCGTAAACGTCATGATGTAAAATAAACGGATTTTTCAGCGATAAAGTGATTTGCTTATTGAAGTTCTTCACGTTAAACCTCCACTTCATAGGTATCCCAGATGTTTGCCGCAGCTTTTTCGTTCGTTTCTTCTTTGCCCGGCGAAATCAGCCGCTTATTTAGTGCAGGCGGTGTTAAAGGATGGCGCTTGATTCGTCGTCCTTCATCTTCCTGCCACGCTTCCACAATGACATGGGCGTTTGTTCCGCCGTCGGCAAAGCAGTTTATTCCTGCCGCCGGTATCGATGACGGCCAGTCTGTCAGAGTGCGGCTGAACTGGATATTGGCCTTTTCTCTGTCGAAATGTGTAAGTTCATGCTTACCTGATAAAAACGGGATAAAGCTCTTTTCTTTCAGCATGAGCACAACTTTTATGAAACTTGCAATTCCTTCCGCACAAAGCGGGTGCCCGATGTTCGGTTTCACAGATCCGATTCCGAGCGGTCCGCCATCTGTTGTGCGGTAGACGGATTGAATGGCCTTCAGTTCTAACAGATCAGTGACGACCGTACCTGAACCGTTCGCTTCAATATGAGTGATGTCTTCCGGCCGTTTTCCGCTTTTTTCAAGAGCTGTCTTCATGACGGCCTTTTGCGCTTCAAGGCTCGGCGTAGCCGGCCCCGCTGTTCTTCCGTCATTATTGACAGAAGCCGCCTTCACCACGGCATAAATGGAATCTCCGTCTTTAACGGCCTGAGACACGGTTTTTAAAAGAACCATTCCGACACCCTCGCCCAGTACGACTCCATCGGCGCGTTCGTCAAATACATGGAACGACTGCGCTTTACTTAAAATGCCGCGCTGTTCAAACAATTTATGGGTTTCTTCAGATTCAAACAGGCTTACACCGCCGACAACGGCCGCTTTTATTTCTCCTGTTGTAAGGGCGTGAACGGCCATATTCATTCCGACTAAAGCAGAAGAGCAAGCCGTATCGAGGACAACACTCGGGCCGCGCATATCAAAGTATTGAGAGAGGTTTGCGGCCAAATAGTTCTGGCCCAGCGCGACGATCGGATTTTTCGCGTCCAGCAGTTTCTCTTCACCCGGTCTGTGCCGGCTCCGTCCGCCGAGATACACACCAATTGCCTCTCCCTTTATCTCATCCGGCGTATAGCCGGCGTGATACCACAGGTTAAGGCATTCTTCCAGAGCGGCCAAAGCTTGAGGGTCCATTGCCTTTACATCTTCTTCAGCCAGTAAAAAGAAGTCCGGATCAAATTGATGAATTCCATCAAGCATTCCCGCATAATAAGGCGTCTTCAAACCCCAACGCTCATCCGGGACAGGACGGACGGCCGAACGGCCTTCAGCCAAAAGCGACCAGTACGCTTCTAAGGAAGCCGCCCCCGGAAACCGGCAGGACATGCCGACGACCGCGATATCTTCCCCGTGAATCTGTTTTCCGGCCGGCTCTTCTTCCGCCTTAACGGCTTGTGTTTCAATGACCGGCTCAGCCGGTGCCTTCATAACAGGCCCCGCCGCCATATCAAACAGATCTGACAAAACTTCTGTATATCCATCGAGAAGCCAATTTGCGAAAGATTGAATCGTCGGATATTCATACAGAATGGACGGGTCAAGCGATGCTGAGAGATTCCGATTGATCCGCTGCAAAAGCTGGGCAAGGATAATGGAGTCCACTCCGTAATCTTGGAATAATACGTCTGTCTCAAGCTGATCCTGGTCAATCCGCAGCTCTTCAGAAAATAATCCTGTCAGCCACTCTTCTGTTTTCTTTGTTAATTGTTCGCTGTCCGCGGCCGAATCAGCTGTTTTTTTCGGTTTTACCGCAGCCGGACTTATCGGCTTATCCTGGCTGCTTTGCCGCATGAACTGCTCCGGTTTCCACAGCTTAGGATTCAAAACGGCCGGCAGCACCGGGCCCCTTGCTGATGCAAGAAGTATGCCGGCAAGAAGCTGTAATCCTTCTGCATTCGTGATGCTGTATAACCCGCTCTCTTTATAAGCTTTGTTCGTTACTTCTCCCATTCCGGTTTCTTTCCAGTTCGGCCACTGAATGCTTACGATCGGCAGCTGCTCTTTGTATGAGTTTGCAAAATAGTCCATATACGCATTAGCCATGGCATAGTCGGCCTGTCCTGCTGAAAGCGCCGGTATCGCAGCTGACACGGAAGAAAACAGGACGAAAAACTTGAGCGGTTCTTCGCTTACAACATTGTATAACGCCTGAAGCCCGGCTACTTTCGGCTCAAGCACACGCTGTATATCCTCATCGGTTTTTCTGATGAATGCGAGCGTCTCTTTATCGGTCACACCCGCGCAGTGGATAACCCCGCCGATCGGTCCGAGCGTCTGTTTGATCTGATCCAGTTCTTGTCTCAGTCCGGCTTCATCCGCTAACGGGACGGACAATACCTTCACTTGTACACCTTTGGATTCCAAGTCGAGAACAGCTTCAATTTTCGCTTTTACAGAATCCGGCACCTCATTCAGGCCGCCCGTCCACTCATTTCGCGGCGGAAGGGTCTCACGGCCGGTAAGCACCAGTTTTTTCACTCCGTAATGTTCGGCAAAATGGCGTGCGCATAAAAGACCGATCCCCCTCGTGCCCCCGGTAATCAACAGCGCATGGCTGTACGGAAAATCAATTCGCCCGCCTTTCATCTCTATGTTTTCTGAGGCTCTCAATATGGCACGGTAACGCACGCCGCCTCTTCGGCAAACTTCCGCATCATCAGCACGGGCATGAAACTCATCGGCAATTTGCTGCGCCAATATGTCGTCCGAAAGCGCTCCTTCAAGATCGAGATGCCTTGATGACAGATGGCTGTATTCGTACGCCAGCATTCTGTACAGACCGGCCCGTTTTGCTCCCGTTATTTGATTGGCCTCTTTTTCTATTGACTCAAGGTCTTTTGTGACACAAAGCAGTGTCATCCCTTCTTTATGTCCATGCTCAATCAATTGCTGAAGCCATTGGATAGCGGCCATGTCTTCAGAATCTTCTTTCGCTGCGCCGAGGAGGTCGATGACTCCGTCAAACGCCTGCCAGTCATATTCACCGCTAAAGCCTGATGCGGTGATGATACGGTGATTCGGGATATGCGCTGCGACCTCTTCTGCGAGATTGATCATGTCCCCGCCTGTCAAAATCGCAACGGGGCGTGCACACGGTTCACGCAGTTCGAGCGGGCTCAGCTCCCATTGTTTCGTCAGAATACGTTTGATCCGTTCTTCTATATGGACCTTATTATTTTTGTCACGATTCTCCGGCACCCAATACGTGTCTGTTGCGAACGGATAAGACGGCAGACTGAGTAAACGCGGTGTGCCTTTTTCATACAGCCGGTTCCAATTCAACACGCCGCCTTTCACCCATACCTCGGCCAGCTTGGCGAATTTTCCTTTTCTGACCCAGGCATCAATGACGATGTCCATATCTTCATCCGCCGTAAACAGAGCGAACGTATCTTTGTTGCGGTGAGACTGGCCAGTATACAGTCCGGCGATGTTTTTCTCATTTTCCGTAAATGCTTCCAGCTTTGTTTCCAATTCCGCCATCGTCGCTGCAAGAATGGCAAGGCGCTCTTCCATTTCGTCTCTTCCGGTTTGCAGCGTATAAGCGACAGCCGCCAAGTCTTGATCTGTGTACGGCGTTTGGCGGATCGCTTTTTGCAGCTGCTGCGCCTGTTCAAACAGTTTTTCTTTTGATTTGGCGGACAGAAGGATGATCGCCGGGTTTTCCGGACCGTGCTCAGGCTGAGCGGTTTCTTTCGGGACATACTCTTCAATGACAATGTGGGCGTTGACCCCGCCGATGCCAAATGAGCTGACCCCGGCCCGGCGCGGAATCGCATTTCCGTTTCTATCTTCAGCAGCGGTCCACTCCTGATTTTCCCGCACGATGTAGAAAGGACTGTCATCCAGCTGAATGTAAGGATTGATCGTCTCGCAATGAAGGCTTTTCACCAGCGTTTTGTGCTTCATTTGCAAAAGCACTTTCATGACGCCTGATACTCCCGCGGCAAGCTCTAAATGGCCGATATTGCTTTTGACCGAACCGATGCCGCAGCGATGACCGGAGACTCCAGGCTCTTGATTTGTTTTCGCCAGCTCGTGAAACGCTGCTTTCAAACCGTTTATTTCAATCGGATCACCCAATTCCGTTCCTGTACCGTGCGCTTCAATATAAGTGACGGTGCTCGGGTCCACTCCCGCTTTCCGGTATGCTTTCACCAATAAGTCAGCCTGCAGTTTCGGATTCGGCGAGGTTAACGTATTCGCCCGGCCGCCGTGGTTTTCAGCCGTCCCGCGAATCACGCCGTAAATCGGATTTCCGTCCCGTTCGGCATCTGTCAATTTCTTCAGCATCAGAATGCCCGCGCCTTCTCCTCTGACATACCCATTGGCGTCTTTGGAAAAGGTTTTGCATTTTCCGTCTTTGCTGAGCATGCCTGCTTTGCTGTAGCTGATATGCGCTTCTTCAGTCAAAATCGTGTTGATCCCTCCGGCAATCGCCATGTCGCATTCTCCGTTTTCTATGGCGGATACCGCCCGATGGATCGCCACAAGCGAGCTTGAGCATGCTGTTTCAATCGGCTCGCTCGGCCCGTGAAGATTTAACAGATAACTCAGACGGTTCGGACCTATGGAAGGAATCATGCTGCCTGTCGCCGCATGTCCTTCCGGCGCAAGACCTGCTCTTGTGAACAAATCTTTATAACCGGTATTTCCGGTTCCGATGAAGACGCCAGTATTTGTGCCGGAAAGGCTCTCCGGCTTACAGCCCGCATCTTCTATCGCCCGCCACGCATAAGTCAATAACAGCCGCTGCTGCGGATCTAAATATTGGGCTTCCCGCGGTGAAATTCCAAAGAACAGCGGATCAAATTCAGCTATTCCGTCGATAAAGCCGCCCCACTTGATATTCGTTTTATTCCCTTCAAGATTCGGGTCGCCATCAAACACTTCCCAATCCCAGCGGTCTTTCGGAATCGTTGTGATAGAATCTTTTCCTTCTTTCAGATTGCGCCAAAATTCCTCTATATCTTTTGCGCCAGGGAATCTGCCGCTGATTCCGACAATCGCAACCGGATCAAAGCGGCGCGGTTCTTTTGTCTCTGCCGCAGCGTGCATTACCGTCGCGAAACGCTTTCTTCTCTGCGTTTTCGGCTTATGGGCTTTTAGCTGCTCTTTTTTCGGCGACTCTTTCTTCTTTTCGCCGAAACGGCCCGGATGCTCTTTTGCCAAATATCCGGCCAGATCGCTGATCGTCCCGTGCTCAAAGAAAATCGTCGGCGCCAGCTCCAGCTGATACGCTTCATTTAATTGATTTGTAAAGACGGTGAACGTTACGGAATCAAAACCGTATTCACTCAATTCCGTCTCAATCTCAATATCCTCACGGCCGACTTTTAAAATTCCGCTTACCATGTCTGTCAAAGCGGTATGAAGCATCGGAAGAGCTTCCTCTTCATCTTGTTTTTCTTCCGGCTGAGAAGGAAGGCCGGCATCCTCACCTGTCAAATATTCCGCTAAACTGCGGATCGTACCGTGCTCGAAGAAGATCGTCGGCGCCAGCTCCAGCTGATACGCCTCATTTAATTGATTCGTAAAAACGGTAAATGATACAGAATCAAAGCCGTATTCACTCAGCTCCGTATCGATATCAATCTCATCTTGGCTGACTTTTAAAATCGAACTGACCATTCGGATAAGCGAATCGTGCCATTTGCCTGATGAAACGGCTGATACAGGCTCTGCCGTCTTCTCCTGCTGCTTGTCAGCTTCAGAAATGGATAGGAACGTCTGTTTTAATTTTGCCTTGTAGCCTTCAGCTGCTAAAACTTGCGGCTTTTCCTGAGCCAGGCCTTCATAGAATGCAGCAAAGCCGGCCGCCTTTTGAAGCGGAACCATGCCGAAAGCTTTTTTCATCATTCTCTCCGTCTCGTCTCCCGCCTGCATGCCGCCATCTTTCCACAGCGTCCAGTTGAAGGCGATCGTTTTTCCGTGCCGCAGGCCATTCTCCGTAAGGGACTGCCTGTAAGCGGCGTACGCATCCATAAACGCGTTGCCGGCTGCATAATCAGCCTGCCCGACATTGCCGAGAACGCCGGAAACACTGGAGAACAATACGAAAAAGTCAAGCCTGCAGTCTTTGCTGGCTTCATCTAAATAAGCGGTGCCGATCACTTTCGGATCCAGCACTTCCCGGAATTCTTCCTTCGTTTTTTGCAGCAGGAAGCGGTCTTGTATCACGCCCGCAGCGTGAATAATTCCGTTAAGCTCCCCGAATTCCGCCGTAATCTCTTTTATCAGCGCCTCATTTTCCCGCCGGTCTGCCGCATTCAGCTTTTTGTACACAACATTTGCGCCCGCATGCCGAAGCATGTCGAGCTCACGCTGTTTAGCTTCCGTCACATTTGAGCGGCCGGTCAGAATGATCTTCGGGTGTTTTACGCGATCAGTGATTTCTTTTGCAAACATCAAGCCTAAGCTTCCGGCGCCTCCGGTAATCAGGTATACGCCTTCGTCCTTCCAGACGGTGCCGCCACATGCAGGATACATTTCTTCCCAGGCCTTCACATACCGTTTCTCTCCTTTATAACGGATGTGTTTATCATGCGGCCGATGACTGTCGTTTTTCAGTTTTTGAGCGACAGCCGGCATTTCGCCGATTGAATCTATTTCGAGGAGCTGACAGTCAAGTTTTCCGTATTCCAGCTCGGCTGTTTTTAGCAAACCGGTTAACCCCGCAAACAATTGCTGGCTGCCGTCTGCTGAAATAACGGTCTGAATCAGAATGCGGCCCTGCCTTTTTTCGCTCATGATCCGCCGAATGTGTTCAGCGATCGTCTGCGCATAGGTTTGGAAGCGTTCAGCGGCTGTTCCGCCCTCACCTTCCGCAATCAGCAGTTCGGCGTCTTTCAGACCGGATGCCGCTTCATTTTTTAGATGGACTGCATCTTCACAAAGAATGATCAAATGCTCATCAGCATGGACAGAAGCTTTCTCGGATGCCGCAGCTTCTTTCCACACCGGTGCAAACAAGGCCTTTTCCGAGCCGGATGGCTGAGCCGATTCTGCATCGCCTTCAAGCACTCTCGTAGAGAAGCCTCTCACCTTCACGCAAAGCGCTCCTGTTTCGTCATACAGGTCAATGTCGGCTTTTTGCACGGAATCGCCGGCTTGATATCCTTCGCTGAAGCGTGCATGCGCCCGCATAGTCGGCGTGCATGCTTTGATGACTTCAAGGTATTCCAGCGCAAACGGCAGAATCAGCTTTTGTCCGGAAAACTCCTGCATAATGCAGATCGTCGCCGTCTGAATCGCCGAATCAATGATGCTAGGATGAAGCGTAAATTGTCCGTTCGTATGAGAAACAGAATCCGGAAGCTGTATGGCAGAAAGCACTTCTCTTTCACCGATAAAGGCGGACTTAATGCCTTGGAAGGCTTTTCCGTGGAACATTCCCCTGCTCCTGCCTTCCCGATAAAAGGCCGCCGGATCAAGAATGTCCGCTGTGCACCTGCTTTGTATGGCAGAAAGGTCTGCCTCAGGCTCTCGGTCTGCCTTTATGATTTCAGCCCGGCCTTGGCTGTGCAGCACTTCTTCATCGTCAGCGTTTACGCTGTAAATGTCATACGAGATGATGCCGTCTTCTTCAGGAAACAGCGCAATATGGACTTGGCGCTCTTGTTCGTGAACGACGATCGGTTTCATCCAGACCGTATGATGGAGCGTTATTCTATCTTGGTCTTTTAATAAACCGCCAAGCGCCCGTTTTACCGCTTCATAAGACATTTCCAAATATGCCGCTCCCGGCAGCACCGCTTTTTCTCTGACCACATGATCCTTCAGGAAAAATTCAGAGCCTGTAAACCGTGAGCTGAACCGCTGAACGGCCAAGTCTGACGTATTTTGCTGCACGAGCGGGTGTAAAACTGAGATTCCGGTATGTGCGGCAGATGTTTTCGTTTCAGCTTTTTTCGGCCAGTACGGTTCCTTTGCAAACGGGTAGACCGGCACACTGATCCGCTTCGGATACTTGTCTTTGTAAAGCTTGTGCCAATTGATGGCGACACCTTTACTCCACATTTCACATAGCTTCGAACCTTTTCCTTTCGCAAGCCATTTCTCAATGAGTTCAGCGCTGTCATCATCATCAGAAAGCCAGGCGATGTCTTTTGCCTGCTGTTTTTCTCCCCTGAAGCAGCCTGTTACAGCCGGCTTATCATTGATAAAATCGGCAAGCTGCCGCTTCAGCTCCGCAGCGCCGCTTGTGATAAAGGCCGCACGCTCCTCCATCGCTTCCCTTCCGACTTGGAACGTGTAGGCAAGATCCGCAAGATCGGCGTCCATTTTTGCATCGAGAAAAGCCAGCAGCCGTGTTGCGTACTCCTTCAGACGGTCTTGTTTTCTGGCAGACAACGGAATAATGTACGGACCTGTCCATTCTGCTGCTTCAGACACCTCGGGATATTCTTCAAAAATCGCATGTGTATTTGTTCCGCCAAGCCCGAAAGAGCTTAAAGCCATGCGGTGCGCTGTGTTCTCACGCATTAACTCTTTTTTTCCTTCCGCAACGTAAAACGGAGAGTCTTCTAAATGAAGATGAGGGTTCGGCTTTTTGTAATTGATGCTCGGCGCGATTTCCTGATGATATAAGCTCATGACAACCTTGATGCAGCCCGCCATTCCGGCCGCTGTATCCAAATGCCCGAGATTTGTTTTGACTGAACCGATGCCGCAGTATTGTTTTTTATCTGTGTACCGGCCGTACACAGATTGAAGCGCGGACAGTTCGATCGGGTCGCCGAGTTTTGTTCCCGTCCCGTGAGCTTCGACGTACGCGATCGTTTCAGGATGAATGCCCGTCTGATCAATGACCTTCTGGATGACCTCAGCCTGTCCTTTGACGCTCGGCGCGTAAAATCCGACCTTATCCGCTCCGTCGTTATTGACGCCGATTCCGCGCAGCAGCGCATAAATATGGTCGCCGTCCTTAACGGCATCAGACGCTTTTTTCAAAAGCACGGCACCGGCCCCTTCACCGCCGATCATTCCGTCAGCAGCCGCGTCAAACGCTTTAATATGCCCGTCGCTTGAAAAATTCAGCCCAGGCTGATGAACATACCCGGCACTTGATTCCGTATGAAGGGTCGCACCGCCGACAAGGGCGTACTTGGCTTCGCCGGACTGCAGGCTTTGAAAAGCCGAATGCAGGCCGATTAAAGAAGATGAGCAGTTGGCATGGACAAAATAGCTCGGCCCTTTCAATCCGAGTTTATGAGAAATCATCGTCGGAATCGTCCCGCTTTGGGCAAGCACCCATGACACATAGCCATCCGGCGTTTCCAGCTGTGCTGTCGTCTCCTCCGGCAGCAGGCTGCGGTAAGAGTTGGCGCTTGCAGACATATACACGCTTGTTTCCGGAATGTCTGTTGAGACATATCCCGCATCCTCAATCGCCTTCCATGAATGGAGCAAAAGCATTCTCAGCTGAGGATCCATATATTCCGCATCTTTTGGTGAAAAGCCGAAAAAACCCGGATCAAACATTTCTTTTCCTTCTAAAACGGCTTTAGCCGGAACGAAGCCGGGATGATCAGCCAGTTCTTCGGAAACACCGAAACGGCGGAGCTCCTCTTTTGAAAAGAAGGTGATGCTTTCTTTGCCTTCTTTGATGTTATTCCAAAACTCATAATGGTCTTTCGCTCCCGGAAACTCACAGGATATACCGATAACCGCGACGCTTTCTTCATAATAATCGGGAAATTTTCCCGTCAGGTTTTCGCGGTTTTCTGCATTCACTTTCTTTTCTGATACAGATGCAAAAACGGTTTCTTGCGGTTTTTGTTCAGCGATATACCGGCTGATGTCTTTTACCGTCGCGTATTCAAACAGCTCCGTCACACTGAAATCACAATCCAGTTCCCGCGTCATCCGGTCAGTGACAGTTACGGCAAGGAGCGAATCCCCTCCCGCATCAAAAAAGCGGTCATCAAGCGCTATGTCACTGCTTTTTAATACGTCCTGCCAAATCGCAAGCACCGCCTGCTGAATATGAGATGAAGAGTATGTTTTTGTTTCCGGCTTTTTCTCTGTCAGATCGCGCGCTGCAAGAAGCCTGCGGTCAACTTTTCCGTTCGGCGTAAGCGGCAGCTCTTCAAGACGGATAAAGGAAGCTGGCGCCATATAGGCCGGCAGCGCTTGTTTCAAATGCCCGCGCAATTCCTTTGAAGACGGAAGCTTCTCTCCGTTTTTCAGGATATAAAATGCGCAAAGCTTTTCATTTCCGGAGTGATTGTTTACAACAACGACGCTTTCCTGTACGGCCGGATGGGCATTCAGCCGGCTCTCAATATCTCCGGGTTCAATCCGATAGCCGCGGATTTTGACTTGGCTGTCCATCCGTCCCATGTATTCAATGCGGCCGCCGGGAAGAAACCGCGCCATATCGCCTGTTTTATAAAGTTTTGATCCCTGTTCCAGCCGGTGGCTGACGAAGGCTTTGTCCGTCAGCTCAGGCTTGTTGAAATACCCTCTTGCCAATCCGTCTCCCGCAATACAAAGCTCTCCCGGCACCCCTTCTAAAACAGGGTTGAGGTTGGAATCCATCATATACACACGGGTGTTGGCGATCGGGCGCCCGATCGTAAGCGCGCTCTCACTTTCCGTTATACGCTGCACCGCGGACCAGATTGTCGTCTCTGTCGGCCCGAACATATTCCAAGCCTCACTTTTCGTATCGAGAAACTGCTGCTTCAATTGCTCGTTAAGCGCCTCGCCGCCGCAAAGGATTTTCACCTTTTCTTCATTTGTCCATCCGGAATGAAAGAGCATTTTCCACGTAAACGGCGTCGCCTGCATGATCGTCGGTTTGTACTCCTTAATCAGTTCTTTCAGCTTCCGGGCATCTTTTGTGACTTCCGTCTTACAGATATGGCATTCCGCTCCTGTGATTAAGGGAAGGTACAGCTCCAATGCCGCGATGTCAAAGCAATATGTCGTGACGGCAAGCAGTTTATCTTCGGACGAAAGCCCCGGTTCATGCGCCATCGAGATCAAGAAATTGGTCAGCGCCCGATGCGGAATCATGACGCCTTTCGGTTTGCCCGTGCTGCCCGACGTGTAAATGACATACGCCAGATCTTCAGGCGTCACCAGCCGTTTCAGCGCCATTCTTTCCCCCGCCGTCTCTTCAATATCAGACCAATCGCGGTCAATGGCTGCTGTCTGCACGCCTCCCCAGTTCAAAGAGTGCTCTAAATCAGCTGTCGTCAGGCACATTGAAATCCTGCTGTCAGCAATCATATATTCCAATCTGTCAGCTGGGTAAGAAGGATCAAGCGGCACATACGCTCCCCCGGCTTTTAAAATGCCGAGAAGGCCGACAGCCATATGCAATGAACGATCTGTATAAATGCCGATGAGATCATCAGGCCCCGCGCCGTGCGCCTGCAAATAGAGCGCCAGTTTCGTGCTTTTTTCATCAAGTTCACGGTACGTCAGTTTTTGCTGTTCGTACACAACCGCACAGGCATCAGGCGTTTCTGCCGCCTGACGTTCGAATAATTCATGGAAGCAGGCATCCGGATACTCGCGGTTTGTCTCATTCCAAGTCTTAAAAATCTTTTGCTCCTCTCTTTTTGCCATGAGAGAAACATTCTCAAGCGGCATATCCGCGTTTGCCGTCAAAGATTCTGCTGCCTGTACAAATTGGTTAAAAAGTCTGACTGCCCCTGCTTCATCAAATAATTCGGTGCTGTATTTAATCGTCAGATCCATCCCCGATGCTTCTTCCCACATTTCAAATACAAGATCATATTCCCCTTCCTGATGAATGCCTTTTACAAACTCACAGGAGAATTCCTTATATTCATCAAGCATCGATTGATAGCTTGAATGCTGCAGAAAATTCTGATAGAAAAAAGCATTAGTGAAAATAGGCGAACCGTTCTGCCGGGGTGTCGCATGAACATCACGCACCATTTTCGGAAACGGATAAAAGGAGTGATCCAGTCCGTCCAAAACCGCATCCTGCACCTTTTGAACAAAGTCAGCAAATGTTTCTTTCCGTCCGGCTCTGCCTCGTATGGGAAGCATGTTGAGGAAATGGCCGATCACCCCGTCAAAGCGTTCTTCCGGTCTGACCATTGCAGGCATGCCTGTCACAATATCTTCCTTATCCGTATACTTGCTTAAAAGCACCATGTAGCAGCTCAGCATGACGGTGGACAAATGAATCGAACGCGATGCGGCAAATGCCGTGACATTTTTCAGCAGCCGTTCGGGAAGACGGCGTGTCAGCGTATCTTCTGTAAACTCCGGAATACTGCTGTCCGTGCGCATCGGCGGAAGCTGAAGATCGGGCAGGTCGCCTCCGAGCTGTTTCATCCAGTAAGCGCGGTCTTTCTTGCTTTCCTCACTTGCCAAGTACCGCTTTTCCCAAACCGCGTAATCGGAATGTACGGAAGCACCAGCTGTAAATTCTTCTCCCTGCAGCAGCGCCTGATAGTGATCCAGCAGACTGTGAATAAATGTAATGGATGAAATGCCGTCAAACACGATATGGTGAATGACCGTCAAAAGATAATGTTCCGAGACGGATTTTGATAGCAGCTGCACACGCAGCAAAGGCCCGCCTTCTTTGACAAACGGCTCTTTCACTTTTTTTCGTATCAGAGTTGGTATTTGTGATTCATTTACGTCAGAAATATCTTCTTCCGAAAATACAAAAGGATCAGCCGCTTCTCTGAAATAAAACCCGCCGTCTGTTTCTTTTACGGCGCTTTTGAGTATCGGGTGCTGTTTTAATACAAGCTGAAACGCCTGTTTCAGTTTCTCTTTGTCGATTTCTGATGTGAATCGGAAAC
Source organism: Bacillus sp. BACIII (assembly GCF_057836745.1). Taxonomy (NCBI): domain Bacteria; kingdom Bacillati; phylum Bacillota; class Bacilli; order Caryophanales; family Bacillaceae; genus Bacillus; species Bacillus sp. BACIII. The sequence continues at coordinate 1,261,988 of NZ_CM174437.1, forward strand.
AGAGCGGGACATGGTATGCAGCCGTTTCAGGCGACATTTTCTGCAATGTCCACAGCCCTTTTTGAACTTCTGAAAGCGCTGGCGCCGTTTGCTTGCTCTCCCGTTCTGCCGGCGGTTCGGCTTTTGCCGGGTGATGGTCAGCGGACATGCTTGCCGCTTTTTCAGCAGTATAAGCGGATAAAGCGCCAATCGTCGGGTTTTTGTGCATCTCTCTTGCCGTCAGCCGGATATGGTACGTTTTTTCGATTGATCTGGCGAGTTTCATCATTTTAATCGAATTGACGCCAAGACTTTGAAGCGGTGTATTTGAATCAACAAGTTCATCCGCGATGGAAAGTTCCTCTTTCAGAAAGCGGATAAAATCCCGTTCAATTTCTTTCTCTATAGAAGCTGATTCCGTAGTGCCGTCTTCTTGCCCGTTATTATGTAATGAAGCAAATTGCCCTTGTTCGAATGAATGTTTCAGCTGGGTGCGCTGGATTTTCCCGATCGCCGTCTTAGGAATGTCTTCTTTCGCGACCGGAAGCAGATAATCAGGGGTGACGCCGATTCTCTGTGTCACATGCTGGTGAATGTGATGAAGCAGCTTCGTCATGCGGCTCTCATCCAACGGAACGGATGTCACAAAGAAAATCGCCAGCTCATCTGTCGTGCTTTGATTCGGCCGGACGGCGCATGCCGCTGTATAAGACGTTTCGATTTCCGGTAATTCCTCAACGGCTGATTCAATGGCGTGGCTGTAATAATTCACACCGTTGATAATGATGGCATCTTTCGTGCGGCCCGTTATCGTCAGGCGGCCTTCCCGCAGAAATCCGAGATCTCCCGTTTCAAACCAGCCGTCTTCTGTAAAGACAGTCTCATTTAAGTCCGGGCGCTCATAATATCCGCTCGTCACAGTCAGACCCGACACTTGGAAGCGGCCGATTTCTCCTTCTTCCACCACCTGATTGCGGTCATCCGCAATTCTCATATTAAACCCCGGAATCGGCAGACCGATCTCCACGAAGCGGTCGTCATCACTCGTGTTTTCCAGAGTGAATTCATCTGAGAAAATAACCCCTGAAGACGTTTCAGACATTCCCCATGCGGGACGGATGGCATTAGCCGGCAGACCGTGCGGCTCTAAAAGCTCCATAATTCTGCGTCCGACTTTCGCAACCGCGGCCTCCCCTCCGTTCAGCATATAACGCATAGAGGATAAGTCCCATTTCCGCTTTTGAATCTCTTCTGCGAAATCGGCGAGGAGTCCGAAGGCAAAATTGGGCGCCCACGTGACCGAAGCACGGTAATGATCAATCAGATCGAGCCATTTTAAAGGGTCCATCAAAATGGATTCACTCGGTATGTTGATTTCTTCACACCCGAGATAAACATCACGAAGATGAAGCATTCCGATGCCGCCGACATGGTCAAAAGGCATCCAGTTAAACGTGACATCCTCACTTGTATAGCCTTGCATCTGAATATTTCCTTTGACCATGCAGACGATGTTTTCATGACTGAGCATCACGGCTTTCGGCGTGCCCGTGCTTCCCGAGGTCAACAGCAGCATCGCCAGATCTTCCGGACGGGGATAATGGCAGTCTGTATCCATTTCATGCGCGGAAAGATCTTCTGCCGCCAAAGCGCAGAACCCGGAAAGCTCCTGATCCTTCGCCCATTCAGTCATCTCCGTCAGCACTTCACGGCTTGTGATGACATACGGCTGATTCAAAAGCGTCCAAGCGTCTTTCAGTTTTTGCGTCCCGCTGTTCATTTCTGTATAAGCCGGAGCGGCCGCAAGCGGAACCGGGATCGCTCCTAAAAAAACACAGCCCCAAAAAGCAGGAATCAGCTGAGAATTGTCACTGAGCTGTAAAATGACTTCATCATGGGCTTTCACGCCTGATTGGCGGAGTCCTTTCACAATCGAAAGAGCGATCTTTTTCAAACCGCTGTAAGTCTGATACACTTCGGTGCCGTCAGGCTGTATATATGTGATGCCCTTTTGATCTTTCACTGCCGCGGCGGTTTTATGCAGGACTTCAGGAATCGTCATCGGCTGATCCGCTGAAAGCCGCAATGATTTTCCATAGCTGACAGATGGCTTGAGTAACCCGCTTGCCTTCATATCACTTTTCATAGAGCTGCCTCCATTTCATCTGTATGTCTTATACTCCGTACATCGTCGTGATTCGTTTTTTCACTTCATCATCATGAAACGTCTGGTCATGCATGATTAACTCCTTCTCAATGACGGCCGGAAGCTGCTCGCGAAACGGCGTCACCAAGTGCCTTTTCAATGTGATTAACGAGTTTCTCGGTTTTTCCGCAAGCTCACGGGCCAGTTCCTGTGCGTATCCCAATACTTCCTGCCTCGGAAGCACCGGAAAAGGCACCCCTCTTTTCTCCAGGTCACCGCCGCGGTAATGGCCTCCGTTTAACAGCATTTCATGTCCGAGGCTTGCCCCAAGCTTCTGCGGAACGATAAAGGTAGCGCCCATTCCGGGGGTGAAGCCGTATTTCATAAAGTTTGCGGTATACACGCTTTCTTTGCTTAAAATGACAAAATCACTGAAAAGCCCCATGACAAACCCGCCTCCGATTCCGTGACCCTGCATCGCGGAAATGACGGGGATATCACATTCCAGCGCCAAAGAGTACATGCGGTCTTCCGTAAATTTCGTGATGCCCTGCTGAATCCTCAGTAAGCCTTCCTGTGTGCCTCCGGAAGCAAAGTAATGGCCGTAGCCTGTTAAAATCACAGCTTTATAGACAGACGATTTTTTAATACGGGCGAAGGCCTCCATCAATCCATCCGTCAGCTCTTTGGAGAAGGCATTTTTGTGGGTTTTATCCTGCATTGTCACTTGGATAATTTCCGGTTCAATTTCGAGCAGTTCAACTGCGGCGTTCGGCATGATATCCTCCTAACTGTTCTCCGTTTCCCAAGGAAGCCGCCCCGTTTCTGCATAACGGATGATGGCTGATTGGTTATCCGGATCTGAAAACATCGCTTGATTTTCGGCTAAAGCAGCGGATTTCGAACGATGAACAAGGTCGTTTAAGGAATCCATATATCGTTTATAGCGGATGACTGCTTTTTTCGACAGCGGGCGAAGGCGCAGCAAATGCTTTCTCAGCTCTGTTGCGCTGTCCGAAACGCATACGTCACAAAGTCCCCATTCAAGCGCCTGCCTTGCCGGCACGGGCTTTGTCATAATCGTCATATAATGCGCCTTTTGAAATCCGATTCTTTGAATTAAAAACGGCAGAACGCATGCGGGATACAGCCCGAATAACAGCTCAGATAAACTGAATGAAGCACTCTCGTCTGCGATGACGATATCGCACGCGGCAGCAAATCCGACACCTCCCGCATTTACTTTTCCGCGCACGCGGGCGATGGTGATGTACGGCCCGGATTTTAATGCCAGCCACAAACGGTAAAGCGGCTCCTGTGATTCCGCATGCTGCATGCCCTGTCTCATTTTCTCGTACATCTCATCGAAATCCGCCCCGAAACAAAATACCTCCGGCAGCCCTTCAAGCACTACGGAGGTGACGGAGTCCCCACATTCAGAAAGAACATGCAGACATTCCTCCACTAAACGCTCATTAATCGTATTGTTGGCTTCAGGCCGATAAAAGGTGATGAAACAGACATTTTGCTGAAAACGGACCTTTATCGTCTCATAGGTCACGGGATCCACCTGTATTTCCGATGAAATTCCGTGATTTCTTCCAAATATAAACGGGGGCTTCCGGTATGATGGTCTAAAATGTTCGGAATCATATTTATGTCCAATTTGACATTCCGGGTTCCGAATTTGACCAAACCGCTGCCTTTAAACAGTTCTTCATACTCCTCCATGGACAGCCTGTATCTGTCGTTCAGATGCTCTTCTATCTTGAAAGAATGCTGCCGCGCCTGTCCCTCAGGCGTCACAACGCCGCTGTAAAATTCCGAACAGCATCCTGACCCGTAGGAGAAACAGCCGATCCGTTTAGAAGTGCCGAATGCCCCTTGGTCAATCGTACTGGCAAGAGCCAATAAAGAGGCTGCGCCCATAATGTTTCCGACTCGTTGGCAGTAGCGGAGCCCCGGCTCTACCCTTGTTTGAAAATCCTGTTCGATCTCAGCGTTTTTCGCTTTTGCAAGCTTGCGCATCATCGTCCGGTGGGCTCCTTTTACCATGCCGCCAAACGGTGTATGGAAGGCAAGGTAGTGAAACGTCTCTTTGTAGTCGGCGCCCGGCACACGTTTTTTGTACTCGCGAAATGTCTGTTCACAGCAATCAAGGTAAGACATCAATGACAAGTCGGCGTCACCGGCTTCACTGTCCGGGATCGGGCGGCATGTATCCATCACCTCATAGCCGTAGTAGCCGTTTGCGCCTGCATCCGCCTGAAATACGATCGGATTTTCACCGATCAATAAGGCGACGGCACCCGCTCCGGCGCTCGGTTCTGCGTAAGACCAATCTTCGCTTAACGCATCGCCGCCTTCGGCAATTAAAAACCGGGAAATATCCGTCGCAACGACAAGCGCTTTCGCTCCTGGGGACGTCTGTGACAAAATAAAGTTAAGCGCCATCTGCAGGCCCGCCGTTCCTGAATAGCAGGCTTGCTTCAGTTCAAATAAACGGCAGTTCCGGTTGAGGCCTAAGTAATCATGAATATATGTACTGAGTGATTTTCCGAAGTCGATGCCGGACTCCGAGCAGGTAATCAGCAGCTCGATTCTGTCTTTTTCAGCCTCTGTCAATCGGTCGATAATCGGCTTTGCCGCGTTAACGCCGAATGTAACGGGGTCTTCATAAGGAAGAGCCACCGCTTTTTCTTTCATCAGTAAATTCTCAAATCTGGCAGGGTCTAAGTTTCTGTACTCCGCCAGCTGCATGACATCGAGGTATGCCGTCCCGCCAAACACATTTATCGCTTCTATTCCGGCAGCAGTCATGAACTTCGCCTCCAATATGAATTTTGAGCTTCCGATTTTTGCGCCGTTTTATCAGACGGCCTGTACCTTTTCATAAAGCTTTTCAGCCAATTCGCCGATGTTTGAGACTCCTGTCAGCTCCACACGCGGGATCTGCAAAGATAATTCCTCCAGCATCATTGTGATAATTTCTGCACGATCCACTGAATCCGCCCCCAAATCAACTAAACGGTCTTCATGTGAGAGCTGTTCGCCTTCTAAATCAGGCAAAACCTCGTAAATTGTGTTCTGCAGCAATTCAAAGATTCTATCTTTACTCATTGTCAGTTCCTCCCTGTTTCATTCTTTTTATGAATATTCCATGTTTTCAATCTATCATTTCGTCTTGTCAACACGTTTGCAAAAATGAACGTAACTTCTGATTCAAAAGCGAGGCCGTCTCTTCCATCAGCAGCAGGCCGATTCCATCAGCATGGCGGTTTTTCCAGGATTCCAGCTCCGTACCTTTCACCCATTGATTAAAGGCTCCCAATGCCGGACCGCAATGAATCTGGTAATCTACCTTGGCATCGGGATCTCCTTTAATCGCCGAGGCGGAGCTTTGCCTGAAATACCATTTGAATATGAGCGCCATTTTCTGTTTCGGATTCCGTTCGGCTTTTGAAATGTCTTCTCTCGAATAGTGCGCCTTCACTTTTTCATAAACACTGCTTACACTTGCCTTAAAATACTTCTCTTCTATTTGTCTGATTGTCTTTTCATCAATTTCTTCAATTGAGCCGTGACGCTGATACAGTTCATGCAGTTTAGCCGCGCGGGTCGGGAAGAACAGTCCTTTCTTTAATACCTGCACTTTGCTGCCTGATTCAAACATATCGCCGGCCGGCGCGTAAGCCGTGTCCTGTACATTCATCTGCTGAAGCAGATCCTTGACGGGAATGCTTGTCGCCGCTTCAACGGTGCATTGGTTAATGGACCCGGTCACAATAAAATCAGCGCCGAGCATAAATGCGGCCATCGCTGCCTCAGGCGTTCCGATTCCCCCTGCGGCTCCGATACGGACGGTTTTGCCGTATCGATATTTTTTCATCATGTCATCTCTTAAACGGACGATCGCCGGCATGAGGCTGTAAGCAGCTCCGCCGTCAGTATGGCCGCCCGAATCGGCCTCCACGCAGATGTCATGCGCAACGGGTATTTCTCTCATCAGATTCGCTTCTTCAGCGGTAATCTTGTTTTCGGCTGCAAGCTTTTGCAACATATGATCAGGCGCCGGGCTGAGAAACGCTTCCGCTACTTCCGGACGGGACAGTTTGGCGATAATCCGCTGACGCGCTGTCACTTGTCCGTCAGCACCTCGCTTTAACCCCTTAGCGCGAAACCTGACTAAAGCGGGAGTAACCGTTAAAAATGCTGATGCTTCCAAATTCTGCACCCCATGCTTCAGTAAAAGATCAACCATTTTTTCTTCAGAATCTGCATGCTTCATATTATGTACAACATTTATGCCGAAGGAACCGCCGTCACGAAGCTCATGCTGAATTGACAAAATGGCGTCCTCCGTCTGTCCGATGCTCAATCCGCCCGTTCCGAAAAAGCCCATCATTCCTTTTTTGGCCAGCCTGACGACCATCTCCTTCGAAGCGATTCCTCGGTACATGCCGCCGGCCAGATAGGCGTATTTCAGCCGATAATCACGTTTAAACTCTTCATTGCCTAAAGATGCCGCCGTAATTGAGCTTTTTTCATCTGTTATCGGCTTCGCTTCAGCAGTAATTCTTTGGATCAGCCCGGTCAGCACTTTTCCGGGACCGATTTCTTCAAAGCTCATGTTCTTTCGTCCCATTAAGAAACGGATGCTGTCTGTCCAGTTCACAGATCCCGTTATTTGCGCGGCGAGTGTCTCTTTCAGCTCTCTCTGCTCATAAGGCCTTGCCGTCACATTTGAAATGACCGGAATGGACAGCGGCTTAAAATGGAAAGATTCAATAAACCGTGAAAACTCCTCCTTCGCCTCCAGCATGTATCTGGAATGAAAAGCGCCGCTGACATTTAAGCGGTGAACCATTTTCACGCCATTTACAGATTCAAATACGGCTGCGGCTTTTTCAATATCTTCTTTATATCCGGAAAGGACAATTTGCTGCGGTGTGTTCATGTTGGCGATATCAATCAGATGTAATTGATATTCTCTTAAAACGTCCGTCACCTGCATATGAGTCAGGCCGATCACTGCTGCCATGCCGCCTCCTTTTGCGCGGCTCATCAGTTCGCCCCTCTTTTTGACCAGCTGCAAGCCTTCTTCGAAATTAAAGGCTCCCGAGGCGTATAACGCGTTATATTCTCCTAAACTGTGTCCGGCGGTAAAATCCGGTTTCAAGCCGGTTTCTTCTGTTTTTTTCAAATAACTCAGGGCATTGACGACATAGAGTGCCGGCTGAGTGAATTGAGTCTGATTGAGACGTTCTCCGTCCCTGCACAGCTCCTGAACGGAATATCCGAGAATATGATCGGCCTTTGCGGTTAATTCAGGGTAGCGGCCGAACAGCTCCTCTCCCATCCCTATTCTTTGTGAACCTTGGCCGGGAAAAACAAAGCTGATCATCTTACAGTCTCCTTCCGGGCGATGATAAAATGATGTCTTCGATTTGCTGCAAATGGGTTTGTTCTTTATGGAACGGCGTCATAATGGTACGGATGCGTTCAGCCGATCCTGCGGGAAGAATCTGTTTGCCAAATGCGGCCAATGTTCCGGAAGGCCCGGCATCAATATACAACCCCTTTTCGCGGCTTTCAGCAAATTGAAGCGCTTCGCGGAATCGAATCGGCTTTCTGACGGCATTCCAGAAAAAGTCCGCTTGAATATCCGTCTCAGCCTCTCCAGTTGCACTGGAAATGAACGGAATAAACGGAGTCCGGATTGATTTCTGAGCCAAAAAGCGCTTGTACGGACGCTCCGCCTGATCAACCATCGCTGAGTGAAACCCGTATGATACCGGCAGCAGCTGATGAGGAATCTGCTTTTCTCTCAGGTCGTCCATGATTTTTCTGATGTGTCCCCGCTCTCCAGAGATGACAAAGTGAGATTGATAGTTAACAGCGGCCAATTCACTATTTTCATGGAGCAGCGGATCATCTTGGTATAATTTCGGATTCCCCAGTACCGCAAGCATGCTGCCGTTTCGGCATGTTTCCGTAATGATTTCGGCCTGCTCCAGCACGCAATCTAAAGCGTCTTCCGGGCTGAGCACACCCGACACAGCGGCCGCCGCATATTCACCGAGGCTCGCTCCGATTACACAATCGGGACGTATGCCTTTTTGTTCCAAAGCATACGCGAGTGCGTACTCAGCCATAAAAATGGCGGGATGGCTGAAAAGAAGGCGGTCAAATGGATCGGACAGACGATTGGCTGTCTGATAAATCTCTTTAAGGACAGAAACACCGAAACGGCTGGCGGCAACATCGTCCAAGTCGAGCATTTTCTGCCGAAAACCGGCGTTGTGTGCAAACAGCTCTTTTCCCATTTGATAATATTGGGAACCCTGTCCGGAAAACATGAAAACAATTGGCTGGCTCATTTGTTCTCCTTTTCGCTGCATATTTTTTTAAAATATTGATTTGTGAGTGTTTCGTGATGTCGTGAAGTGAAGTGATCGTGATGTTGTATGACTGGGCAATGTTGTGTGAGAAAAGAATTTTGTCTTATGTTCCGCTACATCGCGGGTGAAGTTTCAGTTTCTTTTTTGATGCGGTGAATAAGTCCTGTCAGCACATGGCCCGGGCCGACTTCTTCAAATTCCATCTGTCCGATGTTCAGGAGATAGCGGATGCTGTCGTGCCATCGTACTGAATGATCGGTCTGATCAGCCAGAACGGAGGGGATTTCGTCTTGTTCATAAGGTCTGGCATGCACGTTAGAAATGACAGGAATTGATATAGCAGAAAAATGAAATGACTGTAAAAATTTTTCGAACTCTTGTTTGGCTTCACTCATATATCTCGAGTGAAAAGCGCCGCTTACGTTTAACGGATGAAACATTGTCACATCTTTTATTTCTTCGAATACGCTTTTGGCTCTTTCAATGTCTTCTTTTCGTCCGGCGATGACAATTTGATGAGGAGAATTCATATTGGCAATATCAATCGTATGTAATCCGTTCGTTTGAAGGACGTCTGCCGCTTGAGGTGCAGTTAATCCCATAACGGCGGCCATTTTTCCGTCAGTGGCCATACTCATTAATTCGCCTCTTTTACGAACAAGCTGCAAGCCCGTAATAAAATCAAAAGCGCCTGCGGCAAACAGCGCATTATATTCTCCCAAACTGTGACCGGCCACATAATCCGGCTTTATGTCATTGTCTTGGATTTTTTTCAAATAGCTTAACGCGTTGACTACATATAAAGCGGGCTGAGTGAACTGCGTCTTGTGAAGGTTGGAATACGGATTCTCAAGGCAAAGCCGTTTCATAGAATATCCGAGTGTGTCATCAGCCTGCTCAGTTAAGTCTTTAAATTCATCAAACAAGGAACTTCCCATTCCCTGTTTTTGAGAACCTTGTCCTGGGAATAAGTATGTGATCATTTTCTCAGCCATCCTTTCTCGGATTCAGATAAGAAGCATATTCAAGTTGATAGTAACTTCACAAAAATACCATGTCAAGTTAATTTATCCTATGCGGACTCCTGAAGAATGCCTATTTTTTCCTGGGAGAAGGCGTATTCAGGTCTTTCGGAACAGATATAAGCAGAATGTCCCACCCGGCCTGCCCTGCGCTCCTTCCCGCAAACCCTTGTTACTCAGGCATAAATCGACAAAAAGAAAGCAATTACTATCTTTTCATTTCAGACATTTCTAATCCCGAAAGAAAAAGCAGTTAAATAGAACTAAATTATACGCTACTTAAAATGAAACAGCCCTTTTTGATTTTTTCTGTTGCGAAAATTCACGAAATGTTCTTTTTTGTCAATTTGAAAGTAAATATTGTTTTTCAAAAGACTCTCCATTTTTTGACCCGGCTTCTCCCCGAAAGAATGCCCGGGATATACTCGTACATGCGGCGGAATGGAGGCTTTGATCCGCTGTATACTGTTAAACATATCTTCCGCAGAACTGCCTCTGTCCTCACATATACCGCAACCCTCGGTAAACACGGTGTCACCGGTAAAAAGGTGATCAGAAAGCAAATAGCACATCCCTCCGGCCGTATGTCCCGGAGTCAGTATGCTCTTGATGATAAATCCCCCCGCCGCAAAGGTCTGTCCGTCTTCAAGCGCTATTAAGTTTCTGCACCGGAATTGATAGTAATCGATTTCAGCTGACGACATGTATACATCAGAGTGATAGATTTGCTGAAGCGGCTCCGCCAAGTTTACATGGTCATAATGTGAATGTGTTAATAAAACAGCTGATAAATCAACATCCAATTCATGCAGTTTATCGGTTATTTTGCCGATTTCCCAGGACGGGTCCACCGCTATCGCAGATTTTTTTGATCGGTCTGCGATAATATAACAATAGTTGGACCACATCTGGTGATAGGTTTTAATTTGATGCACTTCATATGTATGATCCATTGTCACCATTCCCATTCAAAAGATCCGGACAGACTGCTGCCGCCGCCCAGCCGGCTGTAACCACTTTACCAGATGACACCCCGTTTTTCCATGGATTTTCCGGTAAAGATGAAAAACTGTTCAAATCAACCAAAAGAACCAGCCGCCGGTTTTTAAAATTTATTATCGTAATATATAAGGAAATAAGAATATTCATTTACATGAATACTTTAGGAGATTTTATTCAGAAAATGAAGAATGGTATAATTTTCGGATAAAAAGAATAAAAACAAATCGGGAAAATCAGTCTTTAAATGACTCTCAATCTTGATTCTTATTTCAATCCTTTTCTTCAAGCCAAACTAAACCCTTTCGGCTTCCCCAAAATATATCAGAATACCTTAGTTCCTGACATCGAATTTCATTGTTATGCTTATGAGCTGGCATTAACGCACAATTCGAATCAAAAAAATACGACGTAATTCACACACAAGATGTTGTTTCTTTACTTTCTTTTGCCAGAGTACAGTCCAAAACTTGGAACAGCCGGTGCATTCTCTCCTGAGTAATCTTTTATGCCAGAAAGATAAAGTATCTTCTGAACCAAACGGCACGTACGCCGCTTGATGGATGACTTAAACTCTTATGTTTTCCCTTTAAACGGGACTATTGTTGGTGATGATCAAATTTAACCTGTGTTAAGCTTTAGACGGGAGGTAATTATGGAAAATAAAAGAAACACTGAACCAAGCCCAAAAGCGATAAGAATTCTAACTTACATCATTCCTATAGTTTTAATAGGGCTTATCCTTGTTCTTAAGAAGATTAACACCCCAGCAGCAGAAATTTCATTTTATATTGTTGCTGTCGGTGTCGTTCTCTTAGTGGTTTTCAGTTTAATCAAAAGCAGAAAAAAACGCAGGAAGAACTAAATGTAAGGGGGCTAATTACCAGTCCCCTTTGACTCTTTTAGATTGTCAGCTCACCAAATTCAAATTTTATTTCAATTCTTCCCCCATCTCCCTGTGAATTTGTAAAAGGAGGTACTCATAAAACTCATGATAATCATGTAGCTTTCCGATTACTTTTATAATCTTTTGACCCTTTAAACAATGATGGAAACGTTAAAACAAGTTTAAATCGATGTTGCTCATATATTTTTTGTATCCTTTTAAGAAAACCACTTGCTCATGATCTTCTCGGTAAGTCCTTTTGACATTTCCCTCATTATATTAACCTCGGATAAACTATATCAGAACTTATATTCTCGGTGAATTCTTAACGAATTCATTTTACTCCGGCTATCATCATGGTAAAATTTTGAATAACATCTTATCGCGAAAGGATATGATCATGAAAATCTTTGAAGCAACCACCCTGCTTTCTGCCGCCAAACAACGCGCAACCGAATACAAAGAATTGCGCAGTCAAATGACGAATCTAAAAAAAGCATTACAAGGCATGGCTGACCTCAGCAACAATGATTTTTCGGGCAAAGGCGCTGATAACATCAAAGCTTTATTTCAAGATCATGCAGGCGTCACAGATGAATGGTTGGAATTGATTGATATGAAAATCGCGTTTCTCACAAGCATAGAAGCCATGATTGGAGATGCCGGGCTTTCAGATTCTTATGTGGAAGAATCGTTCCTTGAGCATGAATTGACAAATGCACTTGATAAATCAAAAGCGATTATGCAAGAGCAGCGCAATGAAATGAAAGGGATCCTTGATGAAATCGCAGATATACTGCCGCTCGATCTCTTTTCAACCGATAACGCAGATCAAAAATTAGATGATTCGGATACAACAAAAAGAGAAACAATACAAAAAATTGGTGAGCTGGATAACAACCTTTCAAATGAGTATGCGCTGACAGAAACTAATGAGGCGTTTATTATGGCAGATTTTCAGGCATTACAAGATGCCACAGAGAAAGGCAAAAACGCCACCCCGCTCAACTATAATGCCAAGGCGTACCGAGAAAGTGAAATCCATCAGATGCAAGCAGGATTACATAAACAATCATCGGAATATCTTTCGTTCAAAAAACAGCAGGCAGAAGAAAGAAGAATTGCGAAGGAACAGGAAGAGCTTGCAAATAGACCCTGGTACGAAAAAACGTGGAACGTTGTATGTGATTTTACAGGTGAGGTTACTGGGTATTATGATTATAAAAGAGCGGCTGATGGAGTTGACCCAGTCACAGGTGAAAAACTCACTGCTGGTCAGCGAGTCGCAGCCGGGGGAATGGCAGCCGCTGGTTACATTCCAATTGTCGGGTGGGCCGGCCGTATCTTTAAAGGCGGAAAGGCAATCTATTCAACTGGAAAAGCAATTTACAAAGCAGATAAAGCGCTCGAAATATATAAAACTCCAAAAACCTTTAAAGCTCTTCATAATTCAGAGAAAGGATTATACGGGCTTGCGTCTGCAAATGGGTTTGGCGAGGCTGTAACCGGCCGGGATATGTTCGGGAATAAAATATCTGATGAGAGACAGGAAAACGGATTCCATCAAGCATTGGCTGCAATCAGCCCTATAGGTATGATTGGGACAGGAAAAGTGTTAAAGGCAAACGCTGGAACAGGAAAACCTTCTAACCTGTACAGAGGAGAAAATTTCCCCTATGCTGCAAAAAGGGAGAATGGCATCGGCAAATCTTATATATCACCTGAAACCGGAAACTTAATACCTGCTAACAAAAGTGGAATGTATAAAGGTCGTCAGGTAACTGTAATGGAACATATTTTAGGAGGATATAGAAGAGGCGGAAAATCAAATAGTCCATACACCAGCTTTACAGTCAACAAAAAGATTGCAAAAGGTTACGGAGATCATACTATTGAATTGGACATATCCTCTCTTCGAAAAGCAATACGTTCTGGTGAGCTAAAAGGAGTTGCCATCCTTAATCCTAAACAAATTGAGAGACTTATAAAAAACGATACGAGACAAACAGACAATTGGAAAAATAAAGCCCTCAAATGGACAAATAGAGATACTGAATATTTTGTTAAAGGTGAGATACCAAAAGAATACTTCAAAATGTTTTCTAAGGAGTGACGCATACGCATATGTTTCTTTACTATCAAAATGAGTGTTTAGGTAAAATTGAAGGGGTTGCAGTAGAAGGGCCTTGGGCTTATGGGAAGATCATCCCTAATGAGAAGATGGAAAACTTCAAAGACTTTTTTAGAGCTGTAGTAGATGAAGATAATCCCTCTGCAATTGAGAAGTTTGACGATGATCTATTAGACGATGATAATTGGTTTATTGTTGATGATGAGTATAAAAAAGTAGGCATTTCCTTGCCCGGTATCTATGAAGAAGATAACGAAATAAATTGGAGATGGAGATAAATCGGATTAGGGTCCTCATAAAGAGAGGGCCCCTTTTTGATTTCAAATTGTACTCCGCAATTTTCGTCTTCGGACCAACAGGAAAATGCAGCACATACATCCTCTAAATCACTGGAAGCTTGCCGGTATTACTTAAATAGCTTGTCCTGATTGATTAAAAGCTTGGTAAAGTAACAAATCTAAAGGTTGCCGCGGTCTGGTCATTCCCTCACCTCCTTGGCTGTCTTTCGGCCGTGGCACGGGGGCACAATGTAGGGGCTGTATTTACTTGAATCCCAGAATAGTTTCACATCACCTTTATGCGGAACGATATGATCGCCAACTGTTGCCGGGGTTCTTCTGCCCTGCATCAAGCAAGCGGCACATAACGGATGTTTGGACAGGTAGCCAGCACGCGCCTGCCTCCACTTGCTGTTATACCCCCTTTTGGCAGCAGACTCCCGGTATTGATCATAGGCCGGCTTGGTTCGCCTGTGCTGTTCGCAGTAACCCTCTCGCATTAGGCTAGGACATCCTGGTTCATTACAAGGCTTCAATGCTTTCTTCAATCTGCTTGACCCTCCTTTAATAGCTCCAGTCTTTCGTCACGATTAGAAGTTTTTGCCCAATTATTGAATTCCTGAATTCCTATATTCACGCGTTGCAGGTGCAACTGCTTTTGTTTCTCGTTCAATTCGATTTTCCTTTTACTGATTTCAATGTCATAATTAATCTGTTTTAAAAGAAGTTCTTGTTCAGTGCGCCACGCTTTAAATTGATCAACGTACAAATTGTCTTCGGACAAGGTTAATCCCTCCAATTAAAAAGCGCCCTCCCTATTGGGAAAGCACTTGGATATATTCTTTCTAAACTGCACCCGCACTCAAGCCGTTAACCGCCGATTGTCTATCCTGAGAATTACCGGACGCAGTTTACAGAGAATATAAAAAAGCACCTAGTTAAGGTGCTTTTTTTATTTTTCATTACTTTGCATTCTTTCTAGAAGTCGGAATATACATTCTGCCTTTTTTATATAAGTCATTGGGTATCTGATAAGAGTTATAATTTCACCATCTTGGTTAAACAAAGGATTTGCTTCCTGAGAAACACAGATTCCACTTATTTTGTTATTCCAAATAACTGGGCCTCCGCTAAAACCACCGTAGTTAAAAATATTGCCTAGAAAATAATTAAAATCTTCATGGTACATCGCAACTTTCCCAGAGGATAAAATAGGTAAATGATAGTTACCTAAAGCTGGATTAACTCCCCCCAAATTACTGAAAAGTGGATAGCCTATTAAATAGATATCGTCTCCTTCTTTTATTTTTTTATTATTAAAATATACCAAATCTAACGGCTTGTATCCTGCAGATTCTAGATGGCGTGCAAACCCTTTTGTTTCTTCAAAATTTAGCGATATTATCGCTAAATCCATATCATACACATTTTCCTCATAAACTACGTGCTTCAAGCTGAAATTTCTAATTTCGTCCAACCCAAGACTGTCTCTTTTTTCATTGTAATTCATTCCTTTCATGACAGTGTTAAATAATTCTTTAGTCTTATTACTAAAAATTAAATGCCTCACAGTAATTAAGTACGTTTTATTCTCTTTTTTAACAAAGAGAGCTGTACCAGTATCTTGATCATCATCGCTAAAACATTTCAAATATACAACTGACTTCTTTATAGTTTCTAAATTCATTTTATCACCCCTGCTTTATTATCGGTGAAAGAGCGTGACAAAGGAACTGCTTGCAAAATTTGTCGAACGATTTACCGGGAACAGTTTACAGGGAACATAAAAAAAGCGACCCCGCTCATCAGCAGTGCCGCTCCCTTGATTTATTACCTACTACCATAATAACTTATCTAAAACAAAATGGTGTGCCGTTATCGTGCCATCTTTCTGCCAAAATTGTTTTAGTACATTCCTTTTTGCTCTGCTGCTGTCATCCCGCTCACCCCTTCATTACTTAGTATCGTTCTATCAAACCATGCCTTTCTCTTCTAACGCTGAACCTGTTGCGCCTCTACTCATGCCGCTCACCTCCTGTAACACGATGATACCACGAAAAACGCCCAATTTTTCCATTTATCCACACAATCCACGAATTACTCATATCTTATATACTGTGCAACTGCCCGAAGTGCCGTCAGCCCTTTCCACCCTTGTTTTCAAGCGATATCCCTAAAATGAATTCCACGTTTGCTTTTTGAAGGGAATCAATAAAAATATGCAGAAAAAAAGACTCATCTTGTTTATGAGATGAGCCTGCTTATATTTTAAATTTCTTCATAGCGTTGTTCATGGCAGCCTGATTGATTCCAATGTATCGAAGGGTTGTCCGCTGATCTAAGTGATTAAAAATCTCCTGCAGCATGGCAACGTCTTTTGTTTGCTTGTAAAAATGGCACCCGAATGTTTTCCTCAGCGTGTGCGTGCCTATATCATCCAAATTGACATACTCAGCAGCAGCCATCAGAATCTTATAAGCCATCGACCGGGAAATAGGCTTGTTGATCCTTTCTTGGCTTTTGAAAAGATATTCAGCATTAATCGGTTTGATGAATACCTAAACAGCTAAAAATCAGGGAGCAAAATGTGGGCACGAGGGGTACATCCCACACAGAACCCTGCTACATCACACGTTTAAACATCTTTTCCATCTCATACGTGCTGTGATGAATAATAATCGGCCGGCCGTGCGGGCATGTGAACGGGTCTGTCGTTCGGCGCAGATCGTCCAAGAGCGCTTTGATTTCATCGTTGCGCAAATGGCGGTTCGCTTTGATCGAGCCTTTACAGCTCATCATAATGGCCGCTTCCTCCCGCAGCTTTTTAATGTCGATCCGTTTGGCGTCAAGCACCTGCTGAATGATTTCTTCAATCAATTCAGCTTCTTCTCCTTTTGGAAACCAGGCCGGATGACAGCGGACGATATAGCTGTTCGTGCCGAATGCTTCTAAAAATACCCCGACGCTTTCAAGCTCCTGCTGGTGCTGTTCAATAATCAGCGCTTCATTTGCCGCATAATGAAAGGTGAGCGGCACGATCATATCCTGCACTTCAGGCTCAACCTGCCCGACTTTTTCCCGGAAATATTCGTACTTAATCCGCTCTTGAGCAGCATGCTGGTCAATGATATATAACCCGTTTTCGTTTTGGGCTAAAATATAGGTCCCGTGCATTTGGCCGATCGGATACATCACCGGCACCCTTTCTTCCCGTATTTCTTCAGAGACAGCCTCCTCTTCAGGCTCCGGAATATCGGAAACAGGCGCTTCCGGTTCCGGCATGCTGATCTCCGACAGCACGTCATCATCCGCTTCCTTCGGGAGGAACTCTTCTTCTATTACCGAAGCCGGCTCTTTTACGACCGAACTCAGCTTCATCGGCGAGTACGACGGTTCCGGCATTTTTTCCGGCAGTTTCCGCTCAGGGGCACTTTCCTCGAACGTTATGAATTGCTGTTCGTTTTTGACCGGCGCCGGCGCTGATTTTTTCGGAAGCTGGGCGCTCGGAATCAGCCGCTGCTTTTGAAATACTTCCTTTATCCCGTCACGGATCAGCTCATGCAGTTCCGTCTCTTTGCTGAGGCGGACTTCAAGCTTCGACGGATGGACATTGACATCGACCAAAATCGGGTCCATCGTAATTTCGATAAACGTAATCGGATGGCGGCCGATCGGCAGAAGCGTGTGATAGCCCTCGTGCACCGCTTTAACAAGCGGGAAATTCTTAATGTATCTTCCGTTAATGACAGATGACATGTAGTTTCTGGATGCACGCGTGATTTCCGGCAGCGCAATGTAGCCCTTGACTTCAAAATCAAGCGAGCTGACATGGAGCGGTATCATTTTTTTCGCAACCGCCGTCCCGTAAATCGCGGCCAGCACATGGCGCACGTCTCCATTGCCGTTTGTCTGCAGAAGATTTTTCCCCTGGTGGCGGAGGCGGATGGATACTTCCGGATGCGCAAGAGCGATCCGGTTGACGACATCCGTAATATTGCCGAGTTCCGTATGCACGGTTTTCATATATTTTAATCTGGCGGGTGTATTGAAAAACAGGTTGGTAACGATGATCTCCGTTCCTTTTCTGCTGGAGGATTTCTGTTCAGAAATGATATTCCCGCCTTGAAGAATGAGATGAGTTCCCGCTCCCTCGCCGATGCTCGTTTTGATTTCCAGATGAGAAACAGACGCGATACTTGGCAAAGCTTCTCCGCGGAAACCGAGTGTTCTCACCCGGAACAGGTCGTTTTCATCTTTGATTTTACTGGTCGCATGGCGGCGGAAGGCCCGTTTGCAATCATCGGTTTCCATACCTTCGCCGTTGTCAAGCACCCGAATCGACGAAAGTCCCGCTTCCTCTATATCAATTTCAATGACTGTGCTGTTTGCGTCGATGGCGTTTTCCACCAATTCTTTAACGACAGATGCAGGCCGTTCCACCACCTCACCGGCCGCTATTTTATTTGAAAGTTCATCTGACAGCTGGATGACTTTTGCCAAGTCCGTCACCTCTTTCTATTTTAATTTTTTTTGCAGCTTGTACATTTCATTCATCGCCTCAAGCGGCGTCATATCAAGAATATTGATTGACTTGAAGGCTTCAAGCACTTGTTTTTCTTTTTGAGAAACAGCCGGTGCCTTCTGTTTTTTATCACTGTCAGCAAAAAAGGACAGTTGTGCCGGTTCTTCTTTGACGGCGGGCTTTTTCTCAGGGGCCGCCGGAAGCTCCGGTTTATCTCCTGTCTGCTCAAGCTGTTTTAAGATCTCCTGTGCGCGGCTGATCAGATCATCCGGGAGCTCGGCAAGCTGGGCGACATGAATGCCGTAACTTTTATCTGCGGCTCCTTCTTTAATTTGATGAAGAAACACGACCGTGCCGTTATATTCCTCGGCGCGCACATGAACGTTTTTCAGCTGAGGGAGCTTATCTTCAAGCACCGTCAGTTCATGATAATGCGTGCTGAACAGTGTTTTAGCGCCGATATGATCATGAACATATTCAATAATTGCCTGTGCCAGCGCCATTCCGTCGTACGTTGATGTCCCGCGTCCGATTTCATCGAACAGGATCAGGCTGTCTTTTGTGGCGTTTACAATCGCGTTTTTCGCTTCCAGCATTTCCACCATAAAGGTGCTTTGTCCGGAAATCAAATCGTCCGCAGCCCCGATTCTCGTAAAGATTTGATCAAAAATCGGCAGAACCGCTTCTTTTGCGGGCACAAAACAGCCGATCTGAGCCATGATGGACAAGAGTGCGATCTGTCTCATATACGTGCTTTTACCTGACATATTCGGACCCGTAATCAGGAGCATTTCCCGTGAATCGCCCATCAGGCAATTGTTCGGCACGTATTCTTGACTGTCCATCACTTTTTCAACGACAGGATGTCTCCCTTCAATGACTTTGACCTCGTTATCAGAAAAGACGGGCTTTGTGTAATGCCTGTTTTCACTGATCGTGGCAAAGCATTGCAGCGCGTCCAGCTCACTCATTTGCTTAGCAAGACGCTGCAGACGAGGAATAAATTTCTTAACTTTTTCCCGCAGTTCGGCAAAAAGCTCATATTCCAGCTCGCAAATGTTGTTTTCCGCCTCTAAAATAAGCGCTTCTTTTTCCTTTAATTCCGGCGTAATGTACCGTTCGGCGTTTGTGAGCGTCTGCTTCCGCTCATACCGCCCGTCCTCAAGCAGATGAATGTTTGCTTTTGTGACTTCAATATAATAGCCGAACACTTTATTAAAGCCGACTTTTAATGAACGGATGCCTGTATAAGCGCGTTCCTGCTGCTCCAGTCTGGCAATCCAGTCTTTTCCGTTTTTGCTGGCGTCACGGTACTCATCGAGCTTCTGGTGATAGCCGTCTTTTATTAAGTTGCCTTCTTTTAAAGATAACGGCGGGTTTTCATGAAGCGCATCCTCTAACAAATCAAGCAGATCTCCGCACGGATCAATCAAGCCGGCGCGTTCTTTTGCTTTTTTATGGTTAAGAGACCCTACAAGCTCTTTAATGCTCGGCACCTGTTTTAATGATTCTTTCAGCTGGATTAAATCCCTTGCATTGACGTTTCCGAATGCGACCCGGCCCGCAAGACGCTCTAAATCATACACTTCTTTGAGGCGCTCGCGCAGATCTTCACGCTCAAAGAGATGATTGATCAGCGTCTCAACCATTTCCTGGCGTTCTTCGATTTGGGATGCTCTGATCAGCGGACGGTCAATCCATTGTTTGAGAAGCCGGCCGCCCATTGCTGTCTTCGTTTCGTCCAAAAGCCAAAGCAGCGAGCCTTTTTTGCTTTTTGAACGGATCGTTTCCGTCAGTTCAAGATTCCTCTTGGAATACAGGTCAATTTTCATCGCTTCTTCCAATTCATACACTTGAACCGGCTGCAGATGATCCAGACTCCGTTTTTGCGTTTTCTGCAAATACGTATATAAACGCATAAACGTCTTTGTCAGCTCTTCGCCCGGCAAGTGCTTTGCGATTTCGATCTGTTCTGTCATTTCTCCGTCTTCGATGGAAATCGTTGCGCCGCACCGTTCTTTCAGCTGGGCTGCTGTCTTTTCATTAAACTTGCTTGAGACGACAATCTCCTTGGCGCCGACTGAATAAATCTCTGACATGACATCTTCAATCCGCTCAATAAATACGGCCAGGTTTTCTCCGGTCGTTAAATCCGATAAAGCGAGGCCGTATCCGTCACGAAATTCGGAAACGGAAGCGATAAAGTTGTTTTCCGACTCATGAATGCCTTTTCCGTCCATCACGGTTCCCGGCGTGATCAGCTGGACGACTTCCCGTTTCACAACGCCTTTAGCCGCCTTCGGATCTTCCGTCTGCTCACAGATCGCGACTTTATAGCCCTTTTTAATCAGCTGTTCAATATAAGCCGCCGCAGAATGATAAGGCACGCCGCACATCGGAATTTTGTCGGCTGAACCTCCGTCTCTGCTCGTCAGTGTAATTTCAAGCTCTTGTGACGCTTTTTTTGCATCTTCAAAAAACATTTCATAAAAGTCACCTAGCCGAAAAAATAAAAAGGCATTCTGGTGCTCTGCCTTTATTTTCAAGTATTGCTGTATCATAGGCGTGTAACTAGCCATCATTTAATCCCTCACTATGTATCTTCTGTTTTCCGCATCCCATTATAACATAAACAAAAGAGTGATATCTTTATATATAAAAAAGAGACTTGGGGTGCTGACTCCCCCAGCCTCTGCTTATTCTTCAGGATCTCCGACTAAAAATTCAGGGTTAATGTCCTCTAATTCTTCGTCAAGATCGTCTTCCCAATCATCATCATCGTCTTCTTCCCAGTCTGGATTTACTTCTACGACTACTTTCGTTTCCCCGACCACTTCCGCTAAAAACTCCCGCTCGGCCTGAACGACGATTTTATTTCCGTTAGGAGAAATGGTGACTTCAAGGCAATTCGGCTGCTGCAGCACTTTGGCAATGACTTCGTGTTCGTCATCTAAGTAATTAGTATCTCTGTATCTGAGTTTAATTACATCAACATATTTCACTCTCTCGGTTACAACTTCCGTTTTTGTATTATCAGCGTAAGAGTACCAGACGTTTATATCATAATACCCTTCAATTTCTACAGTCTTCCCGATCTTTTCGGCATCATATTTGTGATTGATAATCCAGCCGCCCAATATACTTGACGGTTTTTCATCAGGTGAGATTGTATTCGTGCACTGGGTGAATTTTCTGCCTTTCGCAACTACCGCTTTCGTAATAATTTCCCTGTATTCAGACATTCCGATAGGCCTCCTTGTTCTTCTTCGTGTTATCTTATGCTGGGCATTTGTCTCATGTGCATTTTTATAATAAAAATATAAAAATACAAAGTTTCTGTTTCATTGTATGCAGCCTCGCCCAGAAACTTTACTTTTAAGTCTGATAAAACTTTTCAGGGGAAATGGGCCGAAACAGCAATATGATGAATATTTAGTACATATAATAATTAGTTCTAAATGGACAAAAAAACACGGGCCGATGATGGCCCCGTGTTTAAAGAGAACAGCTGTTATTCGAATGTTTTACTTTTGAACCGGTTTCTCCTGTCAGCAGGTTGCCGCCGGTAGACGTAATGATTTCATTTGTCACCTGATTGGAAATCGTATGGGCGACAAGCTGAAGAAGATCATTGACCTCAATCTGGGAATCTCTGAATTCCTGAATGATCGGAATTCCTTCAAGCTCTTCCTGCAGGGCGTCAATTTTACTTTCCACTTGTTTCAAAGCTTCAAGCTTTTCATAATGCTTCAGGTTAACGGCTTGCTTTTGCAGAGCTTTAATCTGATTAATAATCGCAGAGACTTTTTCATTTCCATTAATCTGCGCCTCGGCGCGTTTGAAAAAATCAACTTCTTCTGTTTCAGAAATCATTTTCGCAAGGTTTCTTGCCTGCTGGACAATGTCTTTCTTAGAGTAAAGCGTCATTATTATTTCACCTCGATTGCTTCTCCTGCCATCACACCGTCAAGCGACCATGTTTTCGCCTGTTCGATTTTGACGCGTACAATCTTGCCGATGGCGTCTTTCGGCCCTTTGAAGTTGACGAGCTTGCTTTTTTCCGTATAGCCGGCAAGAATGTCAGGGTTATTTTTGCTTTCTCCCTCAACTAATACTTCGACAGTCCTGCCTTCATATTCCTTCATTTTTTTGGCTGAAATTTCTTTCACCAAATCATTGAGGCGCTGAAGACGTTCTTTTTTGACCCTCATCGGAACATTGTCTTTCATCTTCGCTGCAGGCGTGCCTTCACGAGGAGAGTAGATAAACGTATATGCGCTGTCAAATTCCACTTCGCGATATAACGAAAGCGTTTCTTCAAACTGTTCATCCGTTTCATTCGGGAAACCGACAATGATATCGGTAGTAAGTGAAGCATTCGGCATCGCCGCTTTAATTTTTCCGACAAGCTCCAAATAGCGTTCTCTGTCATATTTGCGCGCCATCATTTTTAACATCGCCGAGCTTCCTGATTGAACCGGAAGATGGATATGGTCAAGCAGGTTGCCGCCTTTGGCGAGCACTTCGATCAGATGGTCATCAAAGTCACGCGGGTGGCTCGTCGTAAACCGGATTCTCGGAATATCAATTTTACGCAGTTCGTCCATTAAATCACCGAGTCCGTACGTCATGTCCTCAAAATCTTTTCCGTACGCATTAACGTTTTGACCGAGCAGCGTGATTTCTTTATAGCCTTCGCTTGCAAGTCTTCTGACTTCCTGGATGATTTCTTCAGGACGGCGGCTCCGCTCTTTTCCGCGGGTATACGGCACGATGCAGTATGTGCAGAACTTATCACAGCCGTACATAATGTTGACCCAGCCTTTAATTTTCCCGTTGCGGACCTTCGGAAGGTTTTCAATGACATCCCCTTCCTTCGACCACACTTCAATAACCATCTCTTTTGATAAGTAGGCTTCTGATAACAGTTCCGGCAGGCGGTGAATGTTGTGCGTGCCGAAAATCATATCGACAAACGGGTGCTTTTTAAGGATGCGGTTTACGACTGATTCTTCCTGTGACATACAGCCGCATACACCTAGAATCAGATCCGGATTATTTTTTTTGAGCGCTTTTAAATGGCCGAGCTCACCGAACACTTTGTTTTCAGCATTTTCCCGGATGGCGCAGGTGTTTAATAAAATGACATTCGCATCATCGACCGAGTTTGTCGCTTCATAACCGAGCGCCATAAAAATACCCGCCATGACTTCCGTATCATGCTCGTTCATTTGGCATCCGTACGTGCGGATATAAAACTTCCTGCCTTCGCCGAGACCTTTAAATTCTTCTGAGATTTTAAAATCGTTATGATATTGAACGGATTCTTTGCCCCGTTTTTTCGCATCTTTTAAAGAAGGCGGAATATATACGGCTTCGAAATACTTACTGTAATCCTTTTCGGATTTTTTGTCCGCTGGATTTACTTGTCCGCTTTCCTGCTTTTGCTTTTCATTCATGTTCGAATGTCTCCTTTCAACCGAAACTTCCACCCTCAAGTATACTGGTTAAAAGCGTTTGGCACAACCGCCAGCCTATTATTGTACACCTTATTGAGAATAAGAATCAATAAGAAATAAAAAGAGGGAATCATTTCCCTCTTATACAAGCTGAAGCTCTTTTGCCGCTGAACGGATCACTTCAAGCGCCCGGTCAAGCTCCTCTTTTGTATGCTCCGCTGTAATAATGGTGCGGATTCTCGCTTTTCCCTGAGCGACGGTCGGATACACGATGCTTTGTGCAAAGACGCCGCGGGTCAATAAAAGGTCTGATAATGCCTGGGCTTTTTCTTCCTCACCTATTAATATCGGCACGATCGGTGTTTCGCTTTTTGTAAGAGTCAGCCCCATTTGAACCAGTTGGTCTTTGAAATACGCCGTGTTCTCCCATAGCTTTTCCATATGTTCCGGCTCTTCCAGCAGGACGTCAATGGCTTCTATGCATGCGGCCGTTACCGCAGGCGGATGAGACGTGCTGAATAAGAAAGGACGGCCTTTATGGCGCAGGTAATCGATCAGAACCTGCGACCCTGCAGCATATCCGCCAAGAACCCCGATGGCTTTGCTTAATGTGCCCACCTGAATGTGGACTCTTCCGTCAAGCCCGAAGTGATTAACCGTTCCCCTTCCGTTTTTTCCGAGTACGCCGGAAGCATGTGCATCGTCAACCATGACAAAAGCATCGTACGCCTCTGCAAGTTTGACAATGTCAGGCAATGGAGCGATGTTGCCGTCCATTGAGAATACGCCGTCCGTGA
This sequence comes from Bacillus sp. BACIII, assembly GCF_057836745.1. Taxonomy (NCBI): domain Bacteria; kingdom Bacillati; phylum Bacillota; class Bacilli; order Caryophanales; family Bacillaceae; genus Bacillus; species Bacillus sp. BACIII. Next base: position 1,286,608 of record NZ_CM174437.1, read on the forward strand.
CGATGAGGCGCATGCGGTAATTCATTGACTTTTTCAGCACCCTTTCCAAATCGTCCATATCGACATGGCGGTACACCTTTTTATCTGCTTTCGTCAGCCTGATCCCGTCGATAATGGAAGCATGGTTCAATTCGTCAGATATCACGATATCTTCTTTTGTAAGAATGCTTGATAAAACGCCTTGATTGGTTGTAAATCCTGATTGAAAAACAAGTGCCGCTTCTGTTTTTTTAAAGTTTGCCAGTTTCTTCTCCAGCTCATTGTGCATCGTAAATGTTCCCGCGATTGTCCGGACGGACCCCGTACCCGCTCCGAATTCCTCCGCAGCGCGTTTGGCCGCTTCGACAAGCCTTGGGTGCGACGTCAGACCGAGATAATTGTTCGATGAAAGCTGAATCACGTTCTCCCCTTTGACTGCCACCGACGGCCCCTGCTTCGTTTCAATTTGTTTCATTTGCTGCCATGTGTTATTTTCTTTCATTTTATCAAGCTCTGCTTTTAGATATTCAAATTCTTTCATTATAGAACCCTCCCTTTATGGAATCAAAATGACTTTGCCGCACTGGCCCTTTCTCATCAGGTCAAATCCTTTTTCAAATTCTTCAAGCGGAAACTGATGGGTAATCACCGGAGTCAGATCAACAAGGCCGGATTCAAGCAGATGCGATACCTGACGCCATGTTTCAAACATTTTTCTGCCTGTGATGCCCTGAACGGTCAGCCCTTTAAACACCACGTCATTTGTCAGGTCAATCGTCACCGGGTGTTCCGGCAGACTCAGCATATGAAATCTTCCTCCATTGGCCGCCATCTTTAATCCTTGTATTATCGCTGCAGGGTGGCCTGACATTTCGCAGACAAGGTCTATTCCTTCTCCGCCCGTTAAGGCATCAATGACCTTAAGCGGATCTTCCTTGTCAGCTGAAATCGTAATTTCGGCTCCTAATTTTTTTGCAAGAGCCAGTCTGTAATCATTTTTATCAATGGCCGCAATGCAGGATGCGCCGGCCGCTTTAGCCACAGCCACCGCCATGAGTCCGATCGGCCCGCAGCCGATAATTGCAGCGGTGCCGCCCGCCAGATGGCCGCTTTCCAGCACCGTGTGCACCGCGTTGCCAAGCGGCTCTTGAACTGAGGCGACTGCAGGATCCATGTCAGCAGGGTTTTTCCAAATGTTTTGAGCCGGCACTTTGACATATTCAGCGAAGGATCCGGCTGTATCCACGCCAAGGATCTTTGTATGAGTGCACACATGATGTTTTCCTGTTAAACAGGGGACACAAGTTCCGCAGACGAAGTGGGTTTCCGCCGATACATAGTCGCCTGTTTTGACATTTGTGACGTGCTTGCCTGTTTCTGCTACGATACCGCTGAATTCATGTCCGAATACTTGAGGTGTTTTGATTCGTTCCTGCGCCCATTGATCCCAATTATAAATATGCACATCTGTACCGCATATAGATGCGGCCTGTACTTTAATGAGAACTTCATTCTCATTAATGGAAGGTATGGAAATTTCTTTCAAAGTTGCTCCGAAAGCGTTTTCATTTTTAACGACAGCTTTCATCTTTCCTTCCAACATGTACACTCCCCCTCAAAAAAACACTGTAATAACTGGATTGTAACATGGCTTAAGAAGGAGGTAAACAGCAGTGTCCATTCAGTAAATACAATTGCTTCCGTCCGGAAAAATGGGCGGGATTTTTTTTGAATATTATATGAATAAAGCCGTTTATCATCTCTTCGTACTATCAATATAATATTGTGAGAAAATATGACAGCAATAAAAACAACCTGCTCGCCTTATGCAAGCAGGTTGAGAATGAACAGGTTTTGGTTTAACGGGGTTCGACAATTAACTTAATCGCCGTTCTTTCTTCTCCGTCAATCTGTATATCTGTAAAAGCCGGAATACAAATCAAATCTACGCCGCTTGGCGCGACAAAGCCTCTGGCAATCGCAACCGCTTTAACAGCCTGATTTAAGGCACCCGCCCCAATTGCTTGAATTTCGGCGGCTCCGCGTTCCCTCAATACGCCCGCAAGCGCGCCTGCCACTGAATTTGGACTTGATTTTGCTGAAACTTTTAAGATTTCCATTTCTGCTCCCCCTTAGTTTTACAATGGATAAGTGAGTGTTCATTAGAACAATCATTATTAGATGTTGCTATCCAAAAAGCCATCCCCACAATGCTTTTCAAAAATAGCGGGCTACCTTCCATTTCTACTATATTCACTAAGAAGTTGCTATATTCCTGCTTTTCCTTTTAATATTTTTATAAAATAAACACATGATCACCTATTCAAAGAACATATGGTCATCATTGATTAAAATCCGTTCGATATTTACGGCTTTTTTCGTTTGCTCGTCGATGTCGATGAGCACTCCGCTCAGCGTTGTTTTCCCTTCCGCAACGGTAAACCGGACAGGAAGATTGGTTTTAAACCGCTTGATGACCGTTTCTCTGTCCATACCGAGGATTCCGTCGTACGGACCCGTCATGCCTACATCAGTAATATATGCCGTTCCTTTCGGCAAAATGCGGTTATCTGCAGTTTGTACGTGTGTATGCGTGCCAACCACGGCAGAGGCTCTTCCGTCTGTGTACCAGCCCATCGCAATTTTTTCGCTTGTCGCTTCGGCGTGAAAATCAATAAAAATGTACGGTGTGCGCTTTTTCGCTTCTTCTATTAACTCATCCGTTTTAGCAAACGGATCATCAAGCGGCGGAAGAAACGTCCGTCCCTGTAAATTCATGACGGCAAGCTCTTTTCCGTTCGATTTAATATAGGTAATGCCTTTTCCCGGCGTACCTTCCGGGAAGTTCGCCGGCCGGACAAGATGCGGCACATCATCAATAAAGTCAAAGATCTCTCTTTTATCCCACGTATGGTTTCCCATTGTAATGGCATCGGCTCCGGCTTCCATCAGGCTATGGTAGATCTTTTCCGTCAGTCCTTTTCCGTGTGCTGCATTTTCTCCGTTAATAATCGTAAAATGCGGTTTATGTTTCGCTTTCAGTTTCGGGACATATTCTTTTACCATGTCGCGGCCCGGGGAACCGACAACATCCCCGATAAATAAAATTCTCATACATTCCATTCCTTTCTTTTCTGGGGCTCAAAAAAATAAAGTGATGCGCTAAGCATCACTTTATTTTGCATACTCTACGGCTCGAGTTTCTCTGATCACGGTCACTTTAATGTGGCCCGGATAATCAAGCTCGTCCTCAATTCGTTTTCGGATATCACGCGCCAAACGATGGGCTTCTAAATCATTAATGGAGTCCGGTTTCACCATGATGCGAACTTCACGGCCGGCCTGAATCGCAAATGATTTTTCAACACCTTCGTAAGACTCGGAGATTTCTTCAAGCTTTTCAAGTCTGCGGATATAATTTTCGAGCGTTTCACTTCTCGCACCCGGTCGTGCGGCTGACAGTGCATCAGCGGCAGCGACCAGAACGGCGATAATGGAAGTCGGCTCTTCGTCTCCGTGGTGTGACGCAATACTGTTAATGACGACTGGATGCTCTTTATATTTGGTCGCAAGCTCCACTCCGATTTCCACGTGGCTTCCTTCCACTTCATGGTCAATTGCTTTTCCGATGTCATGCAGAAGACCGGCCCGCTTGGCAAGCTTTGCATCTTCTCCAAGTTCAGAAGCCATTAAACCGGCTAAAAACGCCACTTCCATGGAATGTTTCAGTACGTTTTGCCCGTAGCTTGTACGGAATTTCAATCGGCCGAGAATCTTGATCAGGTCCGGATGAAGTCCGTGAACGCCGACTTCAAACGTCGTCTGTTCACCCATTTCCCGGATATAGTCATCAACCTCGCGGCGGGATTTTTCAACCATTTCTTCAATGCGCGCCGGGTGAATACGGCCATCCTGCACGAGTTTATCAAGAGCGATTCTTGCCGTCTCCCGTCTGATCGGATCAAATCCGGAAAGAATGACTGCTTCAGGGGTGTCATCAATAATCAGGTCGATACCTGTAAGCGTTTCAAGCGTACGGATGTTACGCCCTTCACGGCCGATGATACGTCCTTTCATCTCATCATTCGGAAGATTGACGACCGATACCGTCGTTTCGGCAACATGATCTGCTGCACAGCGCTGCAAAGCAAGCGACAGAATGTTTTTCGCCTTTTTATCCGCCTCTTCTTTCGCACGGTTTTCAGTTTCTTTTGTCATGATGGCGATATCATGTGAAAGCTCATTTTCAACCCGGTCAAGAATGATTTGTTTCGCTTCATCCCGTGTCAGGCTCGAAATGCGTTCGAGTTCTGACTGCTGCATACGAATCATCTCATCCACTTTGCTTTCCATCTCTTCAATATGTTGTTGTCGTTCATTCAGAGAATGATCTTTCTTCTCCAACATCGCTTCCCGTTTATCAATTCCTTCATGTTTACGGTCAAGATTTTCTTCTTTTTGAAGTAAACGGTTTTCTTGTTTTTGAAGCTCATTTCGTCTTTCACGAACTTCCTGTTCAGCATCTATTCGAAGTGTATGGATTTCGTCCTTTGCTTCAAGCAGAGCTTCTTTTTTCAGTGCTTCAGCATCACGCTTTGCATCTTCAAGGATTTGCTCGGCAGCACCGCGTGCGCCCGCAATCTTTGCTTCGGCAATGGTTTTACGAACATAGTAGCCAACAACTAAACCGAGCAGAGTCAGCAAAATGGAGATGAGAACCGTCATTAGGGTCATACTTTCACCTCCTCTTGCTATGAACTTGGTTGTTGCTTAAATAAGTGCCGGCATGTACATTGTCAGATTTTCTCAACATACAGAACCTTCACAGGGAATGAATCTCTCATGCCCTTGTCAAGTTTAAATGGTTTAACAATCATGTTAAAAAAACAAATGTTACAACTTCATTGTAATTGTGTCGGAAATACTTGTCAAGCTTGCCAGCTTAACGATTCGCCTTCGGCTCAGAATCTTCGCCATGTATATATCATACCACACCTTCATCTGCTTTTCGCAAATGACGGCTCGTCTAGTCCGGCTGGTTAAGCAATTGGTAAATTCTATTGTTTACCTGCCCTAATTTGGCGTTATTCTGAATATTTGACAGTAAAATGACATATTTGCCTGCCGAATGGCTGAAGCTGTTCAAAATGTTGTAACCGGGCATCACACCGTGATTGGAATAGCTTCCCGGATCAATGTAAAATCCCATGCCGTAAGCGGAACTGCTTCCGGCTGTGAACATTTTTGTAAAGCTTTGTTTTGAAAGGAGCGTGCCGTTGACGACCGCTTTATCAAATTTATAAAGATCTTCAGCACTCATATACATGTCGCCCGCCCCATACAGCTGCGATAGGTCCAAAATGTGAGGCGTTACAAGCTGTCCGCTCTCATCAACTTTGTAGCCGACGGCAGGATATTTGGCTTCAGCAAATGTTTTGTAAAATCCGGCATGCTTCATTCCGGCCGGTTTGAATACGTGGTCTTTTATATATTGTTCGTATGACTCCCCGCTGACCTGAGATACGATATAGGCGAGCACTGAATAATTGGAATCTCTGTAATCCCAAACCCCAGGCTGCCGTTTAATTCCGCGGTATTCTATATCCTTAATTAAATCAATGGGAGAAATCGGTCCCTGACCCTCAATATGTCCGTTTATGCCGGACGTATGATTGAGCAGGTTTTTCAGTTTGATGCGCGTGCCGTTAGGAAAATTCGGCAAGTATGTACTGACGGGGTCACTCGTCTGAAGCAGCCCTTTTTCTTCAAGCTGCAGGACAGCCGTCGCAATTAACGCCTTTTGTGAAGAACCGATATAATATGATGTTTCCGGATTGTTTTTGATTTTTTGTTTTCGGTCCGCATAGCCAAAACCTTTTTTCAGCACAACTTTTCCATCTTTTACGACCATTGCTGTGCCGCTGAACCCGATCTGTTGCAAGTAATTGCTGATCCGTTTATTGTGATCGATTGATTTAGGTGTTTTCTCTTTTTGCGTCTTTTCTTTTTTTTGTTGAGTCTGGTCATTTGAAGAATCAGATTGAGCGGCGGGAGCACTTTTAACAGAATCCTTCTCCCGGTGATGCGCTGTGACGGTCCAGATCATAATAAAAACAGTGACAAGCAGCAGAAAAAGAAACAGCCCTCCCGTTTTCATCAATTTCTTCTTTCTTTTTTTGTTAATTCTTGTGCGGCGGGGGCTCGTCATCTTTTTTCCTCCTCAGATATAATTTCAACTTTCGCCATGATGTTAGACGAGTGAAGGGTGAAAAAAGTTGTAACATTTCAGATAAAATTTTCCGAAACAGCCAGTGTTTTTTTAAACACACAAAAAAAGAGCGGAAATTGCTTATTCCGCCCTTTTGATCGTGCTTTTATTCTTCAAATTCAAGCTCTTCCTGAGTTTCTTCCGATTTTTCCGTAACACCGTTATTGTCCAAACCGTAATGTTCACGGATTTGTTCTTGAATCATCAGCATGATGTCTTTATTTTCTTTTAAGAACTGCTTGGCATTTTCACGGCCCTGTCCGAGGCGTTCTTCTTCATAAGAATACCACGAGCCGCTTTTTTGCACGATATCAAGTTCAGTCCCAAGGTCGATGATTTCCCCTTCTTTGGAGATTCCTTCACCGTACATGATGTCCACTTCAGCCGTACGGAACGGAGGAGCGACTTTGTTTTTTACGACTTTAATTCTCGTTTTATTCCCCATCACGTCGTTGCCCTGCTTTAATTGCTCGGCACGGCGCACTTCAAGACGCACGGAAGAATAGAATTTCAGCGCGCGTCCGCCCGGTGTCGTCTCCGGATTTCCGAACATAACGCCGACTTTTTCACGAATCTGGTTAATAAAGATTGCGATTGTTTTAGATTTATTGATGGCCCCGGAAAGCTTACGGAGCGCCTGAGACATGAGACGCGCCTGTAAACCGACGTGTGAGTCACCCATGTCACCTTCAATTTCAGCTTTTGGAACAAGCGCCGCAACAGAGTCAACGACTACGATATCAACAGCTCCGCTTCGCACCAGCGCTTCAGCAATCTCCAGCGCCTGCTCTCCCGTATCCGGCTGAGACAGAAGCAGCTCTTCGATATTGACACCGAGCTTTTGCGCATAAACAGGATCAAGGGCATGCTCAGCATCAATAAATGCTGCCTGTCCGCCTTTTTCCTGAACCTCAGCGATGGCGTGAAGCGCTACGGTCGTTTTACCTGAGCTTTCAGGTCCGTACACTTCAATAATCCGTCCGCGTGGGTATCCGCCTATTCCGAGAGCGGTATCAAGTGCAAGGGAGCCGCTCGGCACCGTTGAAATTCTTGTATCCGTTTTTTCCCCGAGCTTCATGATGGAACCTTTGCCGAATTGTTTTTCTATTTGCTTAAGAGCCATATCTAAGGCTGCCTGACGATCACTCATTTATTTTTTTCCTCCTTTATCTTGCCACTACATATACTATACCTTGTTTACTGACATTTGCCAAGAAAAAAGCGAACGCATATTCGGATTTTTTCCGCGTTCGCTTTTCTTCAAAAGAACATAATTCCCTTCGTAAAAATTAAAAATCAGAGAAAATGCCCTTTTAAAACTTTATTTTTGATCCAGCATTTTTAAAATGAGATGGCAGCCGTATTTAGCGGCGCGCTTTCTGATTCCGGTTCTTGATCCGGCAAAGTTAAATTCATGCACCTCTTCTTTTCCTTCCGCGGAAATGCCGATAAAGACACGGCCCGGGGCATGCCCTTCCTGCGGATCCGGGCCCGCAACTCCGGTAAAGCTGATACCGATATCGCTTCCGGTCAGCTTTCTGACACCGGCGGCAAGCTCGCGCGCGCACTCTTTGCTGACCGCTCCGCTATCTGCCAGCGTCTCAGCTTTCACGCCGAGCACATGCTGTTTCACGCTGTCGGAATAACAGACAACGCCCCCTGCAAAAAGTTGAGACGCGCCGCTTAAATCAGTCACCCACTCTGAAAACAGTCCGCCTGTAAAGCTTTCGGCAGAGGAAATCGTGATTCCGTTCTGTCTGCATGCTTTTGAAAGCTCCTTCACCAGGGACGTATCATCATATCCGTAGAAAAATTCACCGACACGTTCTAAAATGGAGGCTTCCGTTTCTTTTAAAAGCCGTTCTGTTTCTTTTTCATCGGCATGTTTCGCCGTTAAACGCAGCGTGACCTCACCGTCAGCGGCAAGCGGCGCAATCGTCGGATTCGTCTGCGCGTCAATGATATCTTCTAAATCAGCTTCAAGCTGAGATTCACCGATTCCGAAAAACCGCAGCACGGTTGAAACGATTTTCTCATTTGAACCGAGCTTTTTAAGAAGCAGCGGCTTCGCTTCATTTTCAAACATCGGACGCAGCTCGCTCGGCGGTCCGGGAAGCAGCATATAAAGCCTTGATCCGTGCTCTGCAAGCATTCCCGGCGCCATGCCGAAATGATTCGCCAAAACGTCCGAGCCCTCAATAACGAGCGCCTGTTTGCGGTTATTCGGCGACATGGTCCGTTTTGTTTTCGCGAAATACTCTTCAATCGACCGGAACGCTTCGTCATTCAGAACGAGCGGGCGTCCCATTGTGTTTGCAATGGTTTCTTTTGTTAAATCGTCCTTGGTCGGTCCGAGGCCGCCTGAAAAAATAATCAGGTCCGAGCGCTCTTCGGCAGTGCGGATGACTTGCTTAAGCCGCTCCGGATTGTCACCGACAGCGGTGTGGTAAAACACGTTTACGCCGATTTCCGCCAGCTCTTTACTGATAAACTGAGCGTTCGTATTGGCGATCTGGCCGAGCAGAAGCTCTGAGCCGACTGCAATGATTTCCGCTTTTTTTGCTATTTCCATGTTCAAGTCCTTCTTTCTTAGTTAGATGTTTTTAACGCATCCCAGTTCTTCGCAAAATAATCCCAGCCGGAAATGACTGTGAAGAGCACGGCCACCCATAAAGCGATATCCCCGAACGGGAAAGAAACGAGCTCAAACGGGAGATTATGAAGTAAAAGCGCTGCAACAGCGATGATCTGAGCCCATGTTTTAATTTTTCCCAGCATATTGGCGGCTACGACTTCCCCCGTTCCCGCCAGCACAAGTCTTAGTCCCGTTACGGCAAATTCGCGGCTGATGATGACGATGACCATCCACGCCGGCGCAAGGTCAAACTGCACAAGCGTAATTAATGCCGCAGACACAAGCAGCTTGTCAGCCAGCGGATCTAAAAATTTCCCGAAGTTTGTCACGAGGTTCAGCTTTCTGGCGTAGTAGCCATCCACCCAGTCAGTCGTTGATGCGATAATGAATAAAACAGCTCCCGTAAGATGTGCGACCGGAATCGATTCATCCCCTATATGAAGGCTGCCCCACTGAAAAGGAACAAGCATGATAATCATAAATACAGGAATTAAAGCGATTCTTGCCAGTGTGATTTTATTCGGTAAGTTAAACATAAAGCCCCTCCAATAATATGTACTCGGACGTGAAGAAAAAGTCATCTTAATCGTTCAGATGACTTTTCCCCTTTTATTTTTTCATCTTGATTGTTATGGTCTGCGCCATCACATCATGCGGATTGAGTTCATAGGACAGAACCTCTCCGTTGATTTTAATTTTCAGGTTAGGGGCATAGCCCGTGCGTATTTCAATCTGCTTTTGATCTGTGATGTCTTTTTTGTAGGTTTCGCCTTTTTGCAGCGTCCCTTCTTTTAATGAACCGCCGCTGTCATCCCGGACGCGGATCCAAGCGTTGTCGGAAGCAATCAGTTCAAGCTTGTACTTATCAGCTCCGGAAACGTTGTATGAAGAAGCGGAGCCTTCTGTTCCGGCCGCTTTGATCTCTGTCTTTTCACTGCTCTTTTCTTTCTTTTTCTGCTCTGGCGCTTTTTTGTCTTTTTTGCTGTCAGTCTGCGCTCCGTCATTTGTATTGCCGTCGTTTTTCAGCGCAGAATCCTTAGGAATCTCATACTTGCTCTCACTTTGGGTGACGGCCTTATTGCTGTCAGTCTGCCCGGACTTGCTTATTCCAAACTGAATAATCGCATACAGGATCGCAATGACGATAATCACACCGATGACAATAAGAACGGTCGGAAGCCATTCCGCCGCCTTTGAGGACTTAGGCAGCTCCCTTTGCATGGCGAGACCGGAGATTTTCTCCGACACATCGTCATGATACGTGTTCGGGATGTCTTTTTTATATTCTTCAAATAATTGGTCTGAATCAAGCCCGACAGCTTCAGCGTATTGCTTGATAAACGCCCGCACATAAAAATTGCCGGGAATGACATCATAGGAGCCTTCTTCCAGAGCGGTTAAGTATCTTTTCTGAATTTTCGTCGCCGCCTGGAGTTCATCCAATGACATCCCTTTTTCCTCTCTGGCTTCTTTAAGCCGGATTGCTAATTCTGTCACAACAAACACCTTCCAATATTAAAAATCAAAGCTTGAAAAACCGGTCTGATCAAATATTTGCGGTTCTTCTGCATGTTCATATGTAATGACTTCGTCAGGATCATTTCTGAGTTCGATAATATAATCGAAATCATCGAGCGTATACTCCGAATTTTGAACAAAAATATCCGGGTGCTCCACGACCTTTGTCGCCGGGAGCCTCATAATTTCACTGACGAGCTGAAGATGGCGCTCAGAGCCCCGTCTTGTCGAAACGATGCCATCAAGGATAAATACGTTTTCCGTGCTGTATTCATCGGCAACCAGCTGGCTGCGGATCGTTTGCTTTAACAGCGTTGAAGATACGAAAAGCCATCTTTTGCTGGCGCAGACGCTTGAGGCAACGATGGACTCCGTTTTTCCGACCCGCGGCATTCCCCGGATTCCGATCAGTTTGTGTCCTTCTTTTTTAAACAGCTCAGCCATAAAGTCAACCAAAAGGCCAAGCTCGTCCCTTTCAAAGCGGAAGGTTTTTTTATCATCGGCATCACGCTGAATGTATCTTCCGTGACGGACTGCGAGACGGTCGCGAAGCCTCGGTTCTCTCAGCTTCGTTACTTTAATGGTCTCCATTGTTTTTAAAATTGATTCCAATCGTTTAATTTGATCTATATGCCGGCATCTGAGCAGCATTCCCCTTCTGGAAAGGTCGACACCGTTAATTGTGACAATATTAATTGACAGCATCCCGAGAAGAGATGAAATATCCCCGAGCAGGCCGGGGCGGTTCACTTGAATTTCATATTCAAAATACCATTCGAGCTTTGCCAAATGATATACCCCCTCCATTGTGGCAAATTTTTACCTTCCTTTATCATAAAACATTTTTCTCTAATTAGAAAGAAGAATGTTGCTCTATAGAGGAAAACATAAAAAAAGAGAGGAGAAAATCCTCCCCTCTTAATGAGTGCTGTTATTTTCAACAAGCTTCACCATCATATTTGCAATGGCGCGCTGTTCATCTTCAGAAGCAACGCTCCAAAGATCAGCAAGCACTTTTTCCTGATGGTTTTTCGAGTCGACTTCGTTCGCAAGGTAACCGCCGATTTCTGTAGCGAGATCAGTGACCGTTTCATCACTCATCCCTTTTTCCTGTGCATAGTTCAATCTGTCGCCAAGGAAATTCTTCCAATTATCCCAGTTTTCTAATACTGACATGTTGGCTTCCTCCATTTCATCTGTCGTTACAAAATTATTTTGTCCGTGCAGATGCAAACTATACACACATTTTTTTCAGCAGTGCCAGCCGCCGTTTACCGATAATATATGTCCGGTAATATAGGAAGCCTTCTCCGATAATAAAAACGCTGCCGCTTCGGCGATTTCCCCGGGATTTGCCAGCCGGCCCGCGGGTATTTCCTCTGCCAATGCTTCTTTTTCATCAGACGTAAACTGATCAAGCATATTCGTATCAACGGCGCCCGGTGAGACTGCGTTCACGCGGACGCCGCTCGGAGCAAGCTCTTTGGCAAGCGCTTTGACGAACGAATGCTGCGCTCCTTTGACCATGCTGTATAACACTTCGCACGATGCGCCTGTTTCTCCCCATACGGAACCGATCGCGACGATGCCTCCGCTTTTTTTCCGGATCATGCCGGGCACCAGATTACGCGCCAGCAAAAACGGGCTCGTCACATGCAGCTGCACCATCTCCCGCGCCGTGTCATCCGTCACGTCCGTAATCAGGCCGAAATGACTTTTGCCGCTGTTTAATATCAGAGCGTCCACAGGCTGTTTAACGGAGCGGCTGAGTGTCTCTGCGCCTTCCGGTGAGGACAGATCCGCCTGAATAATAGAGGCTTTTACACCGAATGATGCGCTCAATCTTTCCGCAAGCCTGTGTGCGGCTTCTTTATTAGAATGATAATGCAAAAGCACGTCATATCCGTTTTTTGCGAGGACTTCACTTATACTTTGTCCGATTCCGCCGCTTGCTCCGGTGACGAGCGCTGTCTGTTTCATCAATCAACATTCCTTCTTTCCCCAGAAAAACATCCCTCAGGGCGTGAGGGATGTTTTTTTATGATTTTGGCACGACTTTGCAGACTGTCAGCCTGTCTTCTGACACTTCTTCTTTAATGACCCGCTCTACGTCTTCCAGGGTGATCTGCTCCAGTACAGTTACGACATCAAACAGACTCATATCTAAAAAGGCGTAACGCGTGAATTGGTTGGCGATGTATTCAGGCGAATTGAGCGCTTTTAAAAATGACCCGATTTTCTTTTTTCTCGCCAGGTCAAGCTTTTCCGCAGTCACGGCTGATCCCGCATCAAGCAGCATCTGTTTTAATTCGTCAGCAAGCTTATCCGGCTCCGGTGTATCTCCTCCGACTGAGGCAAAACCGAATCCGTATTCAGCCGTATAATCAAAGCTGAAGGTTTCATCAATGTAGCCTTTGTCGTACAAGTCGCCGTAATGCGGTGAGCTTTTTCCGAAGAGACATTCAAGCATGAGGTTCATGCTGAGCTCGTGCTTCAACAGCTCCCGCCCCGTTTTATAAGGGTTTTTCGCCTTTAAGCCGACAAGACATTTTGAGCCTTGGACGTTCATTTTTAATTCCTGCTCCCGGCGGAAAACCGCTTCCTGCTCCTGAACTTCTTCACGTTTGATTTCAGGCTGATCTGTAAACGGCTTTTTCTCCTGGTTTTTCCGCACCTGGCTGATGATCGCTTCAGGATCTACGGGACCGACGATAAAGAGCAGCATATTGCTCGGGTGATAAAATGTTTCATAGCACTCATAGAGAAGATCTTTCGTAATATGTGAGATGCTTTCTACCGTTCCGGCAATGTCAATTTTCACGGGGTGGTCTTTATACATATTTTCGATAAGGCCGAAAAACAGCCGCCAATCCGGATTATCATCATACATGTTAATTTCTTGGCCGATGATGCCTTTTTCTTTTTCCACTGATTTTTCCGTGAAATACGGATCCTGAACAAAATCCACGAGTGTTTCCAGGTTTTTCTCTACATTTGAAGTGCTGGAGAACAGATAAGCGGTTCGTGTAAATGAAGTAAAGGCATTTGCCGACGCCCCCTGCTTACTGAAGTCCTGAAACACGTCGCCGTCCGCTTTTTCAAACAGTTTATGCTCAAGAAAATGCGCGATTCCGTCAGGGACGTGAACCATTTCTTCCTTATTTAAAGGAACGAACTGATTGTCAATGGAACCGTACTTTGTCGTAAACACGGCGTATGTTTTATTAAAGCCCTGTTTCGGCAGCACATAGACATCAAGGCCGTTTGCCATTTTTTCATGATACAGCGTTTCTTGCAGCTGTTCGTAGTTTATCGGTTTAGTCAAGATGCTCCCCCCGTCCCTTTTAAGAAATAAGTCGTATCCAGCTTGATGTTCTTTCCGACATTGATAATGTCCTCTTTCGTCACTTTCTCGATATTGTCAAGGAAAGTTTCGATCGGTATCTCCACTTGGGCTGAAGCCTGCTGATACAGAAATTCCGCTAAGCCGTATGCCGTATCAATCGTTTCTAACACTTGGTTTTTAATAACGGCTTTCGTTTGGGCGATATCGTCGTCTGAAAAGTCACCGTTTTGCATAGCTTGAAATTGTTCTTCAATAATGGTGACGGCCTGCTTATAATTTTTCACTTCAATGCCTGACATGACCATCAGGAGCCCCTTGAAGCTTTCCACCCTTGAGGCTGCATAATAGGCGAGACTCGCTTTTTCACGGACATTTATAAACAGCTTTGAATGAGAGAAACCTCCGAACAGCCCGTTAAACACTTGCAATGCCGGATAGTCCGGGTCTGTGTATGTCGTATTGGTCCGGAATCCGATATTCAGTTTGCCTTGTTTGACGTCCTCTTCATCAATGACTTCCTTCGGGTCAGGCTGTTCATTCGCCGTGCTTCTTTCTAAAGGCTGCTGCGCCCGTTCGTCCGTTTTAAAATACGTATCAACAGCTGTTTTCACTTGATCTGTGTCAACATCACCGATGACATACAGGTCCAGCTGATCTTCGCGGATGGCTTTTTGATAGGCTTCATACAGATCTTGCGGCGTAATGTGTTCGACATCATCGATCTCGCCGTTGACGTGAAGGGCATACGGTTCGCTTTTGCACATTTCCTGAACGAGACGGAGATTAGAATATCTCATTTTATCGTCATATACGGCTTGAATCCGCTGTTTCAGCGTCCGTTTTTCCTGCGTGACATAAAGGGGCAGGAAGGCGCCGTTTTCCAAAGCAGGCGAAAAGACAAGCTCTGATAAAAGCTGAAGCCCTTTTTCCAATAATGGTGTGCGGTCCTTCAGATATTTTTCATTGGGAATCTCAAGCCGGAACGTAATAACATGACGTTCTCCCTTTTTTGACAGATCAGCGGAAACGGATGTCCCGTACAGCTCATCGAAGTAAGAACGCAAATCAGCGGTTTTCGGCCGGCTTTCTGTACCGCGGAGAAGCACATGAGGAAACAGCGCCCTTTTTGTTACGAGCTCTTTCGTTAAAGGAGCCAGCATTTTAAACGTCAGTGAAACGGTTTTAAATTTCTCAGTCTTTACGATGTGGGCGGTGATTCCGCCGTGCTTTGACTTCATTTCATTTACGTAAGTCATGTGAAACCTCCTTCGTTCATTCTTTAATAGTATGTATTATGACCAAAACTCAGCATTCGCAAAAAAGAGTGTGCAGATGTAATTATATCAACTGGAGGATTTATAAGGAAACAAAAAACCTCTGCCCGAAAACAGGCAGAGGCATTGTACGTTATTTTTTCAAATTGAAAGGCCACCAGTTGGCTCTTCCGAAGATTTTCACCATGACCGGTACAAAAAACGGAAGGACAACAATTGCATACATGAGGAGGCCGGTTAATACCACGGTTGCAATCTCCAAAAGGGAAAGAACGCCTGACGGCAGCATGGCCGCAAAGGTTCCCGCTAAAATAATGGCCGCCGAAATGATGACCGAGCCCATATTTTTCATACTGCTGATCATCGCGGCTTCCGTTCCTTCTTTTTTCAGCTCATTAAAACGGTCCATTAAAAAGATGGAATAATCCACACCAAGAGCCATCAGAATGACAAAGCCGAAGAACGGCACGGCCCAGTTTACGCCCGGATACCCGAAGAAGTGAGTAAAGATGTATTCCGTCACCCCGATGGATGCGAAATACGTCAGGACGAGCGAAGCCACTAAATAAACCGGCATAATGAGGGAGCGCAGCATCACGATGAGAATCAGAAAAATACCCGCCAACATAAACATTGCCGTCCGTTTGAAATCTGAATCCGATACTTCTTTTAAATCGGCATTCATACTGGAAACCCCGGAGACGCCGAAAGAGGCATTTTTCAGATCGGTGTTCGGAATGATTCTTTTAACGCTCGCTTTGATCGCTTCAATATCTTGAATAGCCGTATTTGAATAAGGGTTGTTATCAAGAACGACGGTTAATTCTGTCGTTTTTCTGTCATCTGACATGTACGTATTAAACACGCTTGTGAAATCGCTGTTTTCCAAGGCTTCTTTCGGCACAAACCAGCCGGCCATTTCTTTGTCTGACGCCTTATGAAGCTCACCCAGATAATCATTCGCCCCCATCATGCCGCTCGACACTTGCTTAAGCCCTTTTACACTATCGTTAAGTCCGGAAGAAAGATTGCTGAGCTGGGAAGAAAAATCACCGAGACCGCTCTTCATTTTTTTCTGCCCCTCCGCGAGCTGCCCTGCCGCCGATTCAAGGCGCGGCATTTGTCCGGCAAGAGCCCCCTGGCCGTCTGACACTTGCTGAAGGCCGTTTTCAATTTGGGTCAGACCGTTAATCATTGCGTTAATTTGGGTGTCAATTTTTTTCTGGGCGGCTGACAGTCGGGAAAATTGTTTTTCCGCTTGCTGCAGATGATCCTTTTGACTGTCAACCTCTTTAGAAAACGCTTCTGCGTCTCTATTTGCTTTGGAAACGGCTGACTGTACATCTGTAAAAGCCGATTTGATCACTTGATAGGACGGATCAGCTTTCACTGCCGGTATCGATGCTTCCAGTTTTGCAAACGGCAGCCGGTTAAGCTGTTTGTTCAAATCAGCAAGCTGCCTGCTCGCTTCATTTTTCATTGGCAGAACGGTTTTGACCAGCTTTAAAGCGTTTTGCGTTTCTGAAGCGAGACCGCTGTTTTGGCTGAGCTGCATAGAGAGCATTTGTTTCTGTTCTTCAATCTGCTTTCTCATTTGAGCGACGCCGGCTTTATTCTTATTGACGCCCGCCTGCAGTTTATTCAGGTTTTCTCCTATATCAGAAAGCCCGGATTTCAGAGACAGTGTTCCGTCAATAAGCTGATTGACGCTTTTTCCCGACTCTTCGATCTGCGGCTGTGAATCAGCTAACGACTTTGCGGCATGCCCTAATCCGTCCGTGATTTTTTCAAGTCCTGTATTGCCTTTATCAAGCCCTTCTTGAAGCTGTTTTGCCTGATTTGTGACAAATAATTGATTCAATCCGTTTCCCGCAGGGCGCGTGGCGCTTCTGACCGTTTTCACACCTTCTGTCTTTTCAAGTTCTCTGCTGATTTTTTCGATATCAATCAGGTGTTTTTCGGTATTTAATTTGTCGTCATTTTTGATGACAACTGTCGCCGGAAGAAGTTCTCCGGGGCCGAATGCGTCTGAAATCGTATTAAAGGCGCGGACGGATTCATATTTATCCCCGATTTCGTCAAGGCTGTTGTAAGATAGAGCGCCCTTGTAAAGAAGGATAGGCGGGACGGTAAATACCGCCACGATTGCCAGACTGATGAGCGGCCTTTTAAATGAAAACCGCCCTGCCGTTTCCCATGCTTTGCTTTGCGGATGGGAAATATCGCCCTTAACAGGCCAAAACAGTCTTTTTCCTAAAACAGCCATAAAAAACGGCACAATCGTCATGAGTGCAAGCAGCAGCACCGCGACGCCGACCGCAACGGCTGCTGCCGACTGATACAGTTTAAATGTCGCAAATCCGATGCAGGCAAATCCGATCAATACCGCTCCGCCGCTGTATAAAACCGTCTTTCCGGCCGTTTTATAGGTCACAACGATCGCTTCTTTTATATCAGCGCCGTGAGACAGTTCTTCTTTAAAGCGGCTGAGAAGCAGGATGCAATAGTCGGTGCCGATTCCGAACATAATCGCAACCATAAAAATCTGCGTAAAGGTTGAGAGCGGGAAATCCAGCTGATCGACTAAAAATGCGACAATGGACTGGCTGACTAAATAAGAAATTAATACAGATAAAAGCGGCACAAACGGTGCAACCACTGACCGGAATACAAGAATCAGCACGATCAGGATAAAGGCAACCGTAATATATTCGGTCTTTTTTAAGCCGTCCTGCGAGCTTTTTAACACATCTTCGTCAATCAGGGACTGGCCTGTGATGCCGTATGATACGCCGTACGGTTTCAGTTCTTTATCAATTTTGTCTTTTATTTTGATGATGTCATTTTTTGATGTATCAAGCTGAAGCTGAACGAGCATCGTTTGTCTGTCTTTTGACAGCAGCTGTTTCTTGACGTCTTCATTTTTTTCCCCGAAATATGAGGTCACCGTTTTAATATGAAGCGCTTTTTTATGTTCAGATAAAGTGTCCACAGCCTCCTGCAAACGAGCTTTTTTGTCTGTCATTAAGCCTTTCTCGTGAAATACGATGACGGCTGAAGAAGACGGTGCGTCTGAATCAGACATTTCATCAAGCAGTTTATGGGCGTAAGAAGAGGAATATCCGTCCGGTACGGAAATCTGGCCTTTCTCCCGTGTCAATTCAGCCATATCAGGCGCTGTAAGCATAAATATCACCGTTGCGGCGATCCATGCCGCGGCGATGATCCAGCGGGCTTGGATAATCTTTTTCATTATGTCTGCCGATCCTCCTCTGTCATCATCAGTCGATATAATTTTTCGTATGTATTAACGAACATTTCCGCCTCGTCTTCATCAAAATGCATAATGTATGAACGGACGAGATCCTCAATCCGCCGCTCCACCCGGTGAAATACTTCCGTCCCCTTTTCCGTGACGTTTAACAGAATGCTCCGGCGGTCGCTTTGGCTCCGTTCTCTTTTGATGTATCCTTTTTCATACAGGCGGTTCGTCATGGATGTAATGGCGCTTTTGTTGACGTGGCATACCGCTGCCAGTTCAATTGATTTGCAATCGGGATTGAGCATAATATAGCGGAGTATGTAATATTGATCCAATGTCAGCTCTTTGTTCACTTTTTCGGCGATAATGCTGTCAATTTTTTTTAAGACGTGCAGGTATACATCGGAATAACGCTGAATGAGCTGTTTTACTTTTTCTTCATGCACCTTTTCCCCTCCTTTAATAGTAGTTAATATGTTTAACTATTAAAGAATAACGAGCTGACGGTATCATGTCAATATTCAGAATCAAATAAAAAAAGACAGTGCAGATTACACCGTCTTTAATGATTCCTTTTTTTCTTTTGCTTGTGAAGAGATATTTAACAGCGCTAAAAATACTGATACAATGCCGCAAAAAGCGGATAAAATGAAAATCAGCCAGCCTGCATTTGACATCAGCCCAGCAAATATCGGCGGTCCCGCCGCTACTCCGATAAACCGCATGCTGTTATAAAATGAGGTGATGGTTCCCGATTCCTCGTTGTCTACGCCTTCTGTGATGACAGCGTCTAACGCCGGCAATGCCATTCCGATTCCGGTACCGCTTACACAGAGGAAGATAAATAATAAATAAAAACTGTGATTCCACCACAGGCCGATAAATGACAGTGTCACGGCACTCATTCCAAAAACAATGCAAAACTTCATTCTGCCTTGGTCTTTCCCGATTTTTCTGCCTGCTATATATGAACTAACGGATAGAAATAAAAGCGGGATTGCTAACAGCGCTCCTTTAGCCACACCGTCAATTCCGTACTTCTTCTCCAGCGAGTCTGATAAATAAAACAGAACCCCGAACAGCAAAAACATAATCACGCAGCCGATGATAAATACCGTAAAGAGCCAGCGGCCGTCCCGCTTAAATATGTGACCCACATTTTTCACGAATTCGGAAATAGAAGGCACTTCTTTTTGTTTCTCCGGCTTTGCCACCAAAAACAAAACGAGAAAAAAACTGATGAGCGAAAAAAACGGAATGAACCAAAACGGCATAAACCAAAACCAAGCAGCCAAGAGCGACCCGAGAATCGGACTTAGAACTTTCCCGGCTGTGTTAGACGTTTCAATGTCGCCGAGCCCCGCGGTAATCCGCTCATCATCCCCCTTGAACAAATCACCGATAAACGGCATCACAACAGGAGCCGCCCCTGCCGAACCGATTCCCTGAAGCACCCGTCCCGCCAAGATAATGGGATATGGATGCTTGAATGCGGTCGAAGCTATCGCAGCAATGGCGCCGCCCGCACCGGCTATGAGAAGACAAGGCAGAAGGACCTTTTTTCTTCCGAATTTATCGGACAGATATCCGGCAATCGGAATACAAATAATCGCCACAATCGAATATACCGTTATAATTAACGATACTTGAAAAGACGATATGGACAGCTTCTTTTCAATCATCGGAAGGACGGGAATCAGCATCGAATTCCCGAGTGTCATGACGAGCGGTACAGAAGCCAAAGCAATGATATTTTTCGTTCCATTTTTCTTCTTACTCAACTTATTCACCCATTCACTATACTTGGTTGTTTCCTGTTTTATTGTGCCTTGCGGCAAACAAAGTATGTACGAACGGCGCAAATAAAAAAACAGACACATGACGCGTCTGTCTTAAAAACGTTTTCTGACAACATGAAAGCTGAACTTATCAGCCCGGAAATAATTTAATGAATACAGCACAGGCTCATCATGCTGATTATAGTGGGTTTGTTTCAGCAATAAAAGCGCCGTCTCCGGTTCGCATTCCAAAACCGGTGAAATCGTATCGTGGTATCCGATCGGTTCAATATCAGCAACGGCATAGCTGATCACAGATCCGGAGTTTTTTTCCAAGAGATCAAAAATAGACTCCTGTTCATGACAGAAAGAATTCGGCAGAATGTCCATCGGAATCGTATCCAGACAGTAAACGACCGGAGTGCCGCTTGCCGTTCTCACGCGCTCCAAATAAAAAAGCTCCTGCTCAGGCTCAAGCCGGAATCTTGCGATATCTTCATCAGACGGTGTAATAACCTGAGACGACAAAAAAATCGTACCCGGCACCATGTTCGCTTGCTGAATCATTTTCGTCACACTGTTGAGCTGTTCAATACCTGAAAGAAACAGCGGTTTTGTATGGACGAAAGTGCCCACACCGTGCCTTCTGATAATCACATGCTCCTCTTCAAGGATACGTAAAGCTTCACGCAGAGTTGCCCGGCTGACACCCATCGATTTTGAAAGCTCAAATTCAGAAGGAAGCTTTTCCTTTTCGGTGTAAATTCCGTTTTGTATATCCTCTTTGATTCGCTCAATCACTTTTAAATACAAGTGACGATTGTCAGCTTTTGTAGACATGTTTCCCCTCCGTAAACCACTTTCATAAATTATTGAACAATTGGGACAACTATATCATGTTTTGATAAAAAAATAAATAGGAATGATTTTGGCGGTATCATTTTAAGCGAAAGCTCTCTCCTTTTTAAGAAGAGAGCTCATCATATTGTTCTTTTGATAATAGTACTTCCCTCGGTCTGCTTCCTTCATACGGCCCGACGACGCCCCGTTCCTCCATTGCGTCGATCAGACGCGCGGCCCTCGTGTATCCGATTCTGAACCGTCTTTGAAGCATGGAGACAGATGCCGTCTGCATACCGATAATCAAATCGACCGCTTCGTCATACAGATCATCCGTCACTTCACTGTGTGTTTCCGCGGTTTCTTCCGGAATCATTTCTTCTTGGTACTGTGCTTTTTGCTGTGTGATGACATGATCTACGACATGCTCAACCTCTTCATCCGATAAAAATGCTCCCTGGACCCGCACCGGCTTATTCGCGCCTACAGGCAGAAACAGCATATCTCCGCGGCCCAGAAGCTTTTCAGCGCCGCCCATATCTAAAATCGTCCGTGAATCGGTCTGAGATGAGACGCTGAAGGCAATTCTCGACGGAATGTTGGCTTTAATCACTCCGGTAATGACATCGACTGAAGGCCGCTGTGTCGCGATAATCAAATGAATGCCTGCCGCCCGGGCCATCTGTGAAAGTCTCGTAATCGAATCTTCCACGTCGGAAGAAGCGACCATCATCAGATCGGCAAGCTCGTCAACGATAACGACGATGTACGGCAGTTCGGGCTGCTTTACTTCTTCTTCGGCATTTGACCGCTTGATATGATCGTTATAGCCTTCTATATTTCTCGTGCCCGTATGGGAGAACAGTTCATAGCGGCGCTCCATTTCATTGACGACCTTTTTCAAAGCCTGTGAGGCCTTTTTCGGATCTGTCACGACCGGCGCAAGCAGATGAGGAATGCCGTTATACACATTCAGCTCAACCATTTTCGGGTCAATCATCATCATTTTCACTTCATGCGGTTTGGCTCGCATCAGGATGCTCGTAATAATACCGTTGACACAGACGCTTTTCCCGCTTCCCGTGGCCCCAGCGACGAGCAGATGGGGCATTTTGTTCAGTTCGGCAAGCACAGCCTCCCCGGAAATGTTTCGCCCCAACCCGATCAGAAGTTTCGCATCCGGCTTGTCGTTAAGCTTGGATTCGAGCACTTCTTTTAACGAAACCATCGCGACTTCAGCGTTCGGCACCTCGATGCCGATTGCTGATTTCCCCGGAATCGGCGCTTCTATCCGGATATCCTTCGCGGCAAGCGCGAGCGCGAGGTCATCACTCAGATTCACAATTTTACTGACTTTGACCCCGACGTCCGGATAGACCTCATATTTTGTGACCGCCGGACCGAGATGAACCTGTGTCACTTTTGCCTTTACGCCGAAGCTTTGAAAAGTCCGTTCGAGTTTTCTTGCATTCTCGTAAATGTTCTTCTTATCGGTCTGCTGGCCTGTATGTTTCGGGTCAGCCAGAATGTCCAATGAAGGCATTTGGTAATCCTTATTTTCAAGCTCCGTAAACGTCATGGGCGGAGGAGCCGCAGCTGCCGGTTCGTCACTGTCTTGAGCGCCGCCGGAGGGCTCTTCTTTTACCATTTGAGCCGTCTCCTGCGTCTCTTCAGGA
The DNA here is from genome assembly GCF_057836745.1 of Bacillus sp. BACIII. Taxonomy (NCBI): domain Bacteria; kingdom Bacillati; phylum Bacillota; class Bacilli; order Caryophanales; family Bacillaceae; genus Bacillus; species Bacillus sp. BACIII. The sequence goes on from NZ_CM174437.1 coordinate 1,309,184, forward strand.
ATCACCGGTTCGTCACGCTTCTCCTGACGGTCTGAAAAGCTTGAAATAATCGGCTCTGAATGGATGAGCGGCGAAATGATTTCCTCATCCTCTTCTTCGGGCTCAGGCACTTCTTTTTTCTTTTGAACCCGTTTTTGTTTTTTGCCCGATTTGGTTTTTGTTTTCGGCGAAGACATGTTCGTTCTGACCGTTTTCATATCCTCAAGAAATGCCTGCCATTGACTGCGGATAAACCGGCCGACGGGGCTCGTCCACTTTTTGAGCGTTTCCTGCAGTGAACGCCCCGTTACAAGAATCAGCCCCATTAAGATCAGCACGATCGCCATGATCTGTGAACCCGTTGATGCAAATAAAAAGTGGGAAGCTGCAAACAGTACCGCGCCGATCATACCGCCGCCCAAATCAGGCGAGGCGGCCTGCTGTTTCATATCCATCATAAACAGCTCCCACGTGTTGCCTATGACACTTGCGGACCGAATCGACCCGTGATGAGACAGATTTTTAAAGAGCTGTACGTGAGACAGCAGCAAAATACTGGCGATAATGCAGTACAATCCGGCTTTCCTTCTCGTTAAAAGACTTGGACTCTTCTTTTTCCAAAACAGCGAAATTCCCAGAAGGAAGAGCGCAATTAAGCATAAAATAAACCACTCTCCGGCAAAAAAACGGAACAAGTACACAAATGTCTGTCCCACAACGCCGAGCTGCAAAACAGCAATAATCGAGATTGCAACGCAGAGCAGTCCGCTTAGTTCGTATTTTAGATTGAGCTTACTCTCTTGTTTCTTTTTAGATTTCCGTTTTTTCTTTGCCACACTCATCACCTTACTGCGTTAAAAAATGTAAAATCATACATCATGAAGAAAAGCAGCCTTTTACCGGCTGCGTTTTTCTGTAGGATTCCCCTATTATAGCATATTTTGCCCCCGAGAAACGGACTGAATGCCGGTTAGATTTTCAACTTGATTTTTTGTCCCGGGGCGATGTCCGGATTCAGAAAATCCATCGGGTTCGTACTTAAAATCTGTACGACTTCAGCTTCATTTCCCTTCATTTCGACTAACAGCGGCACACCGGCATAGTCTACCTGTTCATGCGCGCTTTGCTCTCTTTCCTGACCGTAAACGACTTCTTGAGGCATGACGGTATAAAGGATCATTGAATCATCATTCCTTCCTCGCCCTTTCGTTCTTCAATCAGCTGATTCAGCTTTTTTATCGCCTGTCCGACGCCGCCGACGGCATCAATTAATCCGTAATCAGCCGCATCTTTTCCGACTACGTTCGTTCCGATGTCCCTGGTCAGGTTTCCTTTTGAAAACATCAGTTCTTTGAATTTTTCTTCGGAAATATTTGAATGATGGGTCACAAAGTTGACGACCCGCTCCTGCATTTTGTCCAAGTATTCAAATGTTTGCGGAACCCCGATAACCAGACCTGTAAGCCGAACGGGGTGAATGGTCATAGTCGCTGTTTCCGCGATAAAACTATGATCACATGACACGGCGATCGGCACACCTATCGAGTGTCCCCCGCCGAGTACGATTGAAACGGTCGGTTTTGACAAAGATGCGAGCATCTCTGCAATCGCAAGCCCCGCTTCCACATCACCGCCGACGGTGTTTAAGATAATCAGAAGTCCTTCAATTTTCGGATTTTGCTCAATGGCGACGATTTGCGGAATGACGTGTTCATATTTGGTTGTTTTATTTTGCGGCGGCAGCTGGACATGCCCCTCAATTTGGCCGATGATTGTCAGACAGTGAATATTGGTATCTTGCGACATTTGCGGCAGAGATGTCTCTCCCAGCTGCTGAATTTTGCTCATAATGCTGTCTTTCGCATCTGATTTTTCGGGCTGCTGTTCTTCGGTGTTTTCCATACGATGATCCATTTTATCTTCACCCTTTCCGAATGTCTCTTTGTATTATGAACAAAGAAGCGGGTTTCCATCCGGGAGATGAACAAAAACAAAGCCGGAGCATCATGTGCGCTCCGGCTTTTGTGTACATTATACTTCCATAATGATCGGAATGATCATCGGTTTGCGTTTTGTTTTTTCATAAAGGAATTGGTTCAGCGCATCGCGCATGGCTTGTTTCAGCGTGGACCATTCTACGGCGGATGTTTCCGTCGCTTCTGTCACGATTGACCGGACGAGCTCAGTAGCTTGTACAATTAAGCCTTCTGATTCTCTGACATATACGAAACCGCGCGTAATGATTTCAGGACCCGATACGAGGTTCTTTTTCTGCTTATCAAGCGTAATCACGACAATGAGAATGCCGTCTTGTGACAATAAGCGGCGGTCTCGCAGCACGATGTTGCCGATGTCACCGACACCTAGGCCGTCAATCAGAACGTTTCCGTACGTGACTTTATCCCCGATTTTCACATTCTGGCCGCGGAATTCAACGACGTCGCCTTTTTCAATTAAGAAAATGTCGCTGCGTTTCATGCCGATTTCTTCAGCGATTTTGGAATGCGCTTTTTGCATTCTGAATTCACCGTTAACCGGAATTAAATATTTCGGTTTTAACAAATTAAGCATGAGTTTTAATTCTTCCTGCGAACCGTGACCGGACACATGCACGCGTTTTTGGGCGAAAATAACTTGAGCCCCGGCGCGGACAAGCTGGTTGACGGTTTTGGAATATACCAATTCATGTCCCGGAATCGGTGTTGATGCAATGACAACGGTATCTCCTTCTTCAATGTTAAGCTGCTTGTGCGCCTGCTTGGCCATCCGCGTAAGAGCGGCTAACGGCTCACCATGGCTTCCGGCTGTAACAATTGCCACTTCCCGTTTCGGATATTTTTTCACATCCTGCACCGGAATGAACAATTCATCTTCTGCTTCAATATAGCCGAGCTTGCGCGCAAGCTGAAGCACGTTTTGCAGATTTTTTCCGGCGATTGCGAGTTTGCGGCCGTTCTGGGCGGCAGCCTGAATCACTTGCTGAATCCGGTTGATATTAGACGCGAATACGGCAACGATGACGCGGTTGTCTGAATTGTACATCGCATCGGAAATTTCACCGCTTACATGTGCTTCTGACGGAGTATATCCCGGGCGCTCCGCATTGGCGCTGTCAGAAAGCAGGGCAAGCACACCGCCGTTTCCGATTTTGGCGATTTCGCCGATATCACATGATTGGTGATAAGCAGGCGTCTGGTCAAATTTGAAGTCTCCCGTGCATACAATAGAGCCAAGTGATGTTTTAAAGCTGACTCCCACTGAATCCGGAATGCTGTGGATCGTTTTAAAGAACGATACTTTTGTTGATTCAAATGTAATGACTGATTTGGAGTGAACTTCACGCAAATCAGCTTTTCGATTATGCCCGTACTGCTTGAGTTTTTCTCTCAGCAAAGCAAGCGTTAGCTTCGTTCCGTATACCGGCACCGACAGCTTGTTCAATAAATAAAAGACGCCTCCGATGTTTTCATCGTGTCCGTGTGTCAGAAAAATGGCCTTCACGCGGTCAGCCCGTTCTACCAAGTAAGAAATATCCGGAATCACGACATCAATACCGAGCATTTCATTTTCAGGGTGCATGAGCCCCGCGTCTACTACAAATATGTCCGAGTCAATTTCAATGACATATAGGTTCTTCCCAATTTCTCCGACACCGCCAAGGGCGATAATTCTGACGTTTTCTGTATTTTTCTTTTTCAAAATCTGTATCCTCCTAGTCTCATACCCGTCCATCATCACTTGTTCCTATTATAACTGATATCAATTTTAGAAAACAAGAAGAAGCGGAAGGTTTAGGGAAAACCAATATGTAGACAAAACGGTCAAACTCACGATAAAAATGAGAATGACCGCGTATTTTAACTGTATAAATTTTTTCTTACAGTTCGCTGATGACGCTGCTCAGGCTCAGGCGTTCATCTTCATTCAGCGGAATAAGAGGAAGACGCACAGATCCGACATCAAGGCCTTTCAGCTGAAGCGCCGTTTTGACGGGAGCCGGATTAGGCGCTTTAAAGAGCTCCTTCATGATCGGGAGAAGCTTCTGATGAATCAGTGCCGCGGTTGCCGTCTGCCCGTTTGTATAGTTTTTAATCATTTGCTGCATGTCAGAACCTACAATATGGCTGGCCACTGACACGACTCCTCTTCCGCCGACCGCAAGAATAGGAAGGGTTAACCCGTCATCACCTGAATAGACGTAAAAATCTTCCGGTGTTTCGGCGATGATTTTCGTAATCGCGTCAAGATCACCGCTCGCTTCTTTAATCGCAGAGATATTCGGAATCTCCGCAAGTCTGATGGCCGTTTCCGGCGCAAGCGAAGCGACCGTTCTGCCCGGCACGTTGTAAAGCATAACAGGAAGAGACGTTTCTTCAGCTATGGCTTTAAAATGACGGTACATGCCCTCTTGGGAAGGCTTATTATAATAAGGCGTGACAAGCATAACGCAATCGACGCCGGCTTCTTCAGCTTTTTTTGTCAGTTTGATGGAGTCTTTCGTATTGTTGCTTCCCGTACCCGCAATAACAGGCACGCGTCCGTTCACTTCTTTGACTGTAAATTCAAAGAGTGCAATCTTTTCTTCAGTTGAAAGTGTCGGAGATTCGCCGGTCGTCCCTGCGACGACTAAAGAATCCGTGCCGTTTTTCAACAAATAGTCGATTAATGTAGACAGTTTTTGAAAGTCTACATTCCCTTTACTGTCAAAAGGGGTAATCATCGCTGTAGAAATATTTCCGACATTCATTTTTTTCACCTCATCATGATTCAATCACATTTACTTTGAAAGTTCAAACACTTCATGCAGCGCATTTACGGCCGTTACCATATCTTTTTCATGAACGAGCACCCAGATTGTCGTATGGCTGTCGGCGGATTGCAGAATCGGAATGCCTTTATCTGAAAGTGCGGAGACGATTTTTGACGTAACACCCGGCACACCCATTATTCCGGCACCGACCGCTGACACTTTCGCACAGCTTTCCGTCACTGTCGGTTCATAGCCTAATTCGGCCAAAATGCTGCGCGCGGCTTCCGTTTTACTGCCTGATACGGTATAAACGATTTCACTCGGCGTAATGTTAAAGAAATCTACGCTGATGCCGGCGTTCGCCATTGCTTTAAAGACTTCTGTCTGAACATTGTATTGCCCCATTTTGGCGGGAACTTTAAATTGCGTTACGTCTTTTACATGAGCGATTCCCGTGATCAGCCGTTCGAACACATCGCTGCCGACGTTAGACGAATGATGGGACGTCACCAGAGTTCCTTTGTCTTTTGAATAAGTCGAGCGCACGCGGATCGGCACCTTTGCCTGCATGGCGATTTCCACCGCGCGCGGATGAATGACTTTCGCGCCCTGATAGGCAAGGTTGCAGATTTCCGTATATGTGACATTCGGAAGCGGCTTAGCATTTTCCACGATTCTCGGATCAGCTGTCATGACGCCTTCCACGTCCGTAAAAATGTCGATAAACTCAGCATCAACCGCCGCGCCGAGCGCCGCTGCTGATGTATCGCTACCTCCTCTGCCGATCGTCGTCGTGTCGCCTTTTTCAGTCGCTCCCTGAAATCCTGCCACAACGACGGCTTCATGGCTGGCGAGTGTCGCGAACAGCCGCTCTGTTTTCATTTCTATAATTTTGGCGTCAGTATGCTGGGCATTGGTTAAAAAGCCAGCTTGGGCTCCTGTTAAAGCTGCGGCTTTTATGCCGTTTTCCTTCAGCATGCTGGTAAAAACAACAGACGAAATCGTTTCTCCGCAAGACAGAAGCATATCCTGCTCTCTAGGAGAAATGTCGGACTGGCTGCCGTAAAGAAGCCCGATCAAAGAATCCGTCGCGTACGGGTCTCCTTTTCTTCCCATCGCCGATACGACAACAACAACTTTATATCCTTCACTGATGGCATCTTTAATGTGTGCTAACGCAAGCTTGCGGCCTTTGTCATCTTTTACGGATGTTCCGCCGAATTTTTGAACAATGATTTTCACTATTTTCACTCCAAATTAGTCTGACGTAACAGAAGAGAGCAGGCAGAGCCATACTCTCTTCTGTTCGCCTATAGAAAATACGTTTGTTTTATACGAGGTTCAGTTTTTGCAGGCTTTCCGCAATTTGAACTGAGTTCCAAGCGGCGCCTTTTAACAGGTTATCAGAAACAACCCACAAATGAAAACCGTTTGCTCTATCCAAATCTTTACGGATTCTTCCTACAAATACATCCCGTTTGCCGACGCAATCAGCAGGCATCGGGTAAAGCTGCTCCGCCGGATCATCCTGAAGCGTAACACCCGGAGCCTCTTTTAAAAGCTGTTTAATGTCTTCTGCGGTTGCGTCATCACGGTCAAGCTCAATGTAAACAGATTCTGAGTGTCCTGTTTCAATCGGCAGTCTGACACATGTCGCAGCCACTTCCAGCTTCGGCATATGCATGATTTTTTTCGTTTCATTAATCATTTTCATTTCCTCAAACGTGTAGCCGTTATCTTGGAATTTATCAATTTGCGGAATGGCGTTAAAAGCGATTTGATAATGCTTTTTGTCCCCTTTAACCGGCATAATGGACGGTTCTGCAGGCTCATTGTTTAAAATCGCCTTCGTCTGGCTGTACAGTTCTTTCGCCGCTTCATTGCCGGCTCCGGACACAGCTTGGTAAGTAGATACAATGACTTTTTGCAAGCCGTATGCTTTGCGGATCGGTTCAAGCGCCGCCACCATCTGAATCGTTGAACAGTTAGGGTTGGCGATAATGCCGTTATGTTTATGCAGATCACCTTCGTTCACCTCAGGCACTACAAGCGGTGTATTTTCATCCATGCGGAATGCGCTGGTATTGTCAATTACGATGGCTCCCCGTTTTACAGCCTCAGGCGCCAGGCTTTGTGATACGCTCCCGCCGGCGCTGAATAATGCGATATGAACGCCTTCGAAGCTTTCCGGAACAGCTTCCTGCACCGTATACTCTTCGCCTTTAAACGTTACTTTCGTACCAGCAGAACGCTTTGAGGATAGTAGTGTGAGTGTTTCGATTTCAAAGTTTCTGTCTTCCAATGTTTTCAGCATTTGCTGCCCTACGGCTCCCGTCGCTCCGACAACTGCTACGTGTAATCCTCTTCCCATCTGTAAAACTCCTTCCGCCAATTAAGCATCATTTGTTGAATTGACTTTGCATTTTACGTTTTATTTTACCATAGAATAGTCACGGATTGACCGAATTTTTTTATTCCGGAATGATTTTATGTGTCTTGATTTTTTATTACTGATGCTGTACAAGCACAGGCTGAACCTGCTGATGCAAAAGCGCTTTTTCTACCGTAATCGGAAGGAGATCCATTCTGGCGACAAGAGATGTCGGTTTTCTCACGTGGTCATCCTGGCCGAACGGGATGAAAAATATGTTTTTTGCGGACATCAGCCTCATTAAATTCGTCCCGTTTAAACCGAGGCCGTCATTTGTCGAAATTCCGAGCACGACCGGGCGGCTGTTGCGGATCGTGGCTTTCGCAGCCATAAGGACGGGGCTGTCAGTCATCGCATTTGCGAGTTTGCTCATTGAGTTTCCGGTTAAGGGGGCGATGACCATGCAGTCGAGCGGAAGTTTCGGCCCGAGAGGCTCCGCTTTTACGATGGAATCAATTACCTCAAAACCTGTTGCTTCTTCAATTTTTCTGATCCAATCTCCCCCCTCTCCAAAGCGCGTATCGGTCGATTGGACGGTCGACGTCACAATCGGCCGGACTTCAGCCCCTTGACTGACAAGTGCTTCTATTTGCGGAAAAACCTCCTCATATGTGCAATGCGAGCCGGTTAATCCGAATCCGATTCTTTTCCCATTCAGAGACATGGCTAATTCCCCTCTTTCTTTAAGTCTGCCAAAAGCTTGCTCAATACGTTCGCAATAATCTGTCCGGCTGTTTTCGGAGCCACAATTCCCGGAAGCCCCGGAGCAAGCAGCGCTTTAATGCCCTGTTTTTCAGCATATTTGAAATCCGTTCCGCCCGGACGGGATGCTAAATCTAAAATCAAGGTCTTCGGCGTCATGCGCGATAAAACGCTTTGATTCAGAATCAGACTCGGTACGGTGTTAATACAAATATCAATATCATTTACATGATCAGTAAGTTCTTCAATTTGAAAAGGAGAAAGCCCCATTTCCGATATACGGGCCAAATGAGCCGAACTCCGCGCGCCCACTTTTACCTTCGCTCCCAATGCTGCAAACGTCCGGGCGATCGTCATACCGGTGCGCCCCATGCCGAGAACGGCGACATTTGACCCGTGAATGGTATAATCCGTATGCTGAATCGCCATCATGATTGTCCCTTCAACTGTGGGAATCGAGTTGAATATCGCGATGTCATCTCGCTCAAATAATTTAACAAGCTTGCGGCCGGCTTCGCTGGCGATGCCCTCAAGGTATGCATTAGAGATGCCTGAATAAATCACGCAATGCTCCGGTGTCTGCTCAAGATAGCTCTGCTTTAATACCACTTCTTCATTTGAAAAAACCGTTGAGACAATGCCTTCTCCGGTCGTTGCCGATACAGGCAGGATGATACTGTCTATTTTCGGAAATGGAATCTCATCAATTTTACATTTGACGGTTCCTGTAAAACCGTCATCCAATTGGTCAAATCCTGCAAGATAAATATCAGCATGCTGTTCTGTCAGCTTCCTTATAATCTCAAGCTGTCTTGCGTCACCGCCAATAATCGCAATTGTCAATCCGGTTAACATTTGAAACGTTCACCTTCTTTACAGTTACTGGATCTTTTAAGTGTCATCCTCCTCATCATCGTATGTGCAAAGAGAAAGGGCGGTGAATGTACAGCGTCTTTTTCATAAAAAAAGCACCGGCTGTTTTAGCCGGTGCTTGCAAAAAATGAATAGTCTACTCTTCAGGAGGAGTGATCTCCCCGGGAACGTCTAAAATGATCATGTCTGACCCGATTTTTTGAATATGGTTCCAGGGGACACGGATGTCGTGGCCTTGTTTTCGCAATCCGAACCATTTCACCGTCGGGATCAACAGCGCGGTAATTTGCCCGTCCTGTTCATTAATTTCCAAATCAGTCTGGCCGAGCACGCCGAGCCGCTCCGCCCGTTTAATGTCTACAATTTCTTTACCTGACAGTTCACTGAGCCTCATGATAGCCACCCCCTTGTACTATATGATTCCGGGCAAAAAAAAATGCCTGCCCCTTAGAGAGGCAGACTTCCCGTTTAAGATGAGGCCGGCATATTTCCGGTCGGACTGATGAGCGATAATGCGTAATCATCCGTAAATAACCGGCGGCTGAGACCGTTGACGCTTTCCAGGCTGACTGCATTTAATTCAGCGATAATTTCATCCATCGTCTTATGCTTTCTGAGCAGAAGTTCGTTTTTCCCGTTCCGGCTCATTTTGCTGTTTGTGCTTTCTAAGCTGAGCATTAAACTTCCCTTCATTTGCTCTTTGCTGTTTTCCAGTTCTTTCGGGGTAATGCCGTCACGTTTTAACACCGATAACGTTTCTTGAATGGTTTCAGACAGAAGATCGAGCTGATTGGCGCCGGTGCCTCCGTAAATCGTCAGCATACCGCTGTCTTCATAAGAACTGTGATAGCTGTATACAGAATAAGCCAGTCCTTTATCTTCACGCACATCCTGGAAAAGACGGCTGCTCATGCTCCCGCCCAGCACGTTGTTTAAAACGATTAAATCGTAAACATCCGGATCTCCGACTTTCAGACCTTTGAAACCAAGGCAGAGGTGCGCCTGTTCAGTGTCTTTTTTTCTGGTGAGCTTTTCATAATGAAACTCAGGCTCGCTGATGCCGCTAGCTTTGCCCTTCGCTTCGTATGTACCGAACCATTTCTCCACGTCTTTAATGAATTGTTCCGTAACATTTCCGGCGACAGAAATGACGACGCGGTCCGGTGTGTAAAAGTCATCCATATGCTGTCTGAGAGAATCGCCGTTAAACGATGAAAGGGTTTCCTCCGTCCCGAGAATCGGGTAGCCGAGCGAATGATTGCCGTATGTCGCTTTGCTCAGCAGATCGTGGACAATGTCGTCCGGCGCGTCTTCGTACATTTTGATTTCTTCATATACGACGTTCTTTTCTTTTTTGAGTTCATCTTCGTCAAAAGCAGAATGAAAGAACATATCAGCAAGCACATCAAGTGCGTAGTTGGCATGCTCATCCAGCACTTTGGCGTAATAACACGTATATTCTTTTGAAGTGAAGGCATTCACTTGGCCGCCTATCCGATCGAAGGATTCTGCGATTTCCCGTGCGGACCTGGTATTTGTTCCTTTAAAAAACATATGCTCGAGAAAGTGCGAAATACCGTTTGTATCCGGCGTTTCATGGCGTGATCCCGTTCCGATCCAGACGCCGATTGCCACAGACCGCACCGTTGGATTATTTTCAAGCACAACTCTTACACCGTTTTGGCATGTATAGCGTTTTATCAAGTTTGTTCCTCCTATTCAAAGACAGGCAAACTGCCGCCTGCTACTTCATCAGCCTGTTTTCATCCATTAAGTCAGACACCGAGCCGAGCGCATAGCCTTTTTCTTTGATTTTTGTAATCAGTGTTTCCAGGCTTTTCGCTGTCGGATCAGTCGGATGCATTAAAATCATGGCTCCGTTATGTATTTTGCTCAACACCCTTGTTTGTAAAACAGCCGGAGACGGTTTTTGCCAGTCTATGGTGTCAACGGTCCACATGATGGTGCCCATTCCTTTTTCCGCCGCAAGGTCGACCACGGCTTTTCTGAAGCTGCCGCTTGGCGGCGCAAACCATTTCGGCTTTATGCCGAGCGTCTCGCTGATTTGTGCATTGGTTTTGTCAAGCTGTTCGGAAATGCTTCCTGAAGTCAGTTTGCTCATATCTGGGTGATTGTATGAATGATTTCCGATTTCATGTCCGTCTGCCGCTATTTTTTTCCCAAGTTCCTGATTGTTTTTCAGCCATTTCCCTTCAAGAAAGAAAGTTGCTTTGACCTGATGCTGTTTCAGAATAGGCAGCATTTGCTCCACGTATTCATTTCCCCAGGCGACATTGATCAGGAAAGCGACCATCGGTTTATCGGGATTTCCTTTATAAATGGGTTCGGGCGCAAGAGAATCGAGATGGACTTTCGGTTTTACCTGCTCATAGACAAGATCATCTTCATGAAATTCTCCGTCCTTTTTCATTTGTTTATAGGATTTTTCCACATTGACCTTTAATCCGTTATATCCCGGTATACTCTTCCATATTTTATCAATCCTTGCATCTTGCGGCTTCACTTCATACTCCGGCGCTTTTTGCAGCAATTCCTCATAAAGCGGATCTTTTGATGCTGACACAGTCACTGCATCTTTTTTCATTGCGTCTATGTAATCAACTGTATACGGGTTTTTTATCATTTCAAACGAAACAAAAAAAAGAAATAAAAAAACGGCAAACGGCACGAATTTTTTCAACATGTCCTTCCCCCCTCATCACACATTATGTATGAAGAGGACAAGGTAGAACCAGCTGTTGTCTTTCTCAAAATAAAGAAGCCGGGTCTCCCAGGCTCCTTGTTAGGTTTTCATTTAAGATTGTTGTTGTTCCTGCTCTTTTTCTTTCTCTTCGCGCAGTACTGCTTTACGCGACAGGTTGACACGTCCCTGTTTGTCAATTTCCGTTACCTTCACAAGGATTTCGTCACCGATTTTCACAACATCCTCAACCTTGCCGACCCGTTCGAGCGCAAGTTCAGAGATGTGAACGAGACCGTCTTTTCCGCTGAAGATTTCAACGAAAGCGCCGAATTTTTCAATCCGTTTGACTTTACCGAGGTAAAGCTGGCCGACTTCGACTTCTCTGACAAGATCTTCGATGATTTTTTTCGCTTTTTGGTTGCTGCTTTCATCAGTAGAAGAAATAAAGATGGTGCCGTCTTGTTCAATGTCAATTTTAACACCGGTATCTTCAATGATTTTGTTGATTTGTTTGCCGCTCGGCCCGATAACGTCACGGATTTTATCCGGATTGATTGTCATCGTTAAAATTTTCGGTGCATATTGAGAAAGTTCTTTTCTTGATTCACCAAGCGTGCTGAGCATGCTGTTCAGGATTTCCATTCTTCCTTTTTTCGCCTGCTGAAGCGCTTCTTCAAGGATTTCTCTGGAAAGACCTTCGATTTTAATGTCCATTTGCAGCGCTGTTACGCCTTTTTCCGTACCGGCTACTTTAAAGTCCATGTCACCGAGGGCATCTTCCATTCCTTGAATATCCGTTAATACTGTGTAGTACTCGCCTGATTTCACAAGTCCCATTGCGATACCTGCAACAGGCGCTTTAATCGGAACACCGGCGTCCATCATGGCAAGCGTGCTCGCGCAAATGCTGGCCTGTGAAGTGGAACCGTTTGATTCAAGCACTTCGGATACGAGGCGAACCGTATACGGGAAGTCTTTTTCATTCGGAATGACCGGCTCAAGCGCACGCTCTCCAAGAGCCCCGTGACCGATCTCACGGCGTCCCGGTCCGCGCATCGGGCCTGTCTCCCCTACGCTGAATTGCGGGAAGTTATAATGATGCATAAACCGTTTTGATTCTTCCACGCCTAAACCGTCAAGAATCTGAACGTCGCCAAGAGCGCCTAATGTACATACGCTGAGCGCCTGGGTCTGTCCTCTCGTAAACAGCCCTGAGCCATGCGTTCTCGGCAGAAGGCCGACTTCTGAAGAAAGCGGGCGGATTTGATCGACGCCGCGGCCGTCAGGACGGACTTTTTCTTCTGTGATCAAACGGCGCACTTCGTTTTTCACAAGTTTAGACAGTGTCTGTTTCACTTTTTTGATCGTATCTTCATCGTGCTCTTCTTCTTCAAATTTCGCGACGACTGCATCTTTCACTTTACTGATCGCATCTTCGCGCGCATGCTTTTCATGAACTTGAATGGCGCTGAGCAGATCCGGCTCCGCAAGACTTTTTACTTTTTCGCTGAGCTCTGCGTCAATTTCATACAGTGCGATTTCCGTTTTTTCTTTGCCGACTGCCGCAACAATTTCTTCTTGGAAAGCGATCAGGCGCTTAATTTCTTCGTGGCCGAACATAATCGCTTCAAGCATGATTTCCTCAGGAACTTCATCCGCTCCCGCTTCCACCATGTTGATGGCGTCTTTTGTGCCTGCGACGATAAGGTTAATATCACTTTTTTCAAGCTGGTCAACCGTCGGATTGATGATGAACTCCCCGTCAATGCGGCCTACCGTCACACCCGCAATCGGGCCTTCAAACGGAATATCAGAAACGCAAAGAGCGAGTGATGAACCGAACATTGCAGCCATTTCAGATGAGCAGTTTTGATCGACACTCATGACAATGCTGATGACCTGTACTTCGTTACGGAATCCGTCTGCGAAAAGCGGGCGGATCGGGCGGTCAATCAAACGGCTGGCTAAAACGGCCTTTTCACTCGGACGGCCTTCTCTTTTAATAAAGCCGCCCGGAATTTTACCGACTGCGTATAATCTTTCTTCATAATTAACGGTAAGCGGGAAAAAATCTAGCGGTTTCGGTTCTTTTGATGCGGTTGCTGTGCTGAGCACTGCGGTATCGCCGTAGCGGACCATAACAGCGCCGTTTGCCTGTTTGGCAAGCTGGCCGGTTTCTACTGTAAGCTGTCTGCCGGCCCAATCTATGGTAAAGACATGTTTCTCTTGTCCCATTCGATTACGAGCTCCTCTCTTAATGTGTGAAATAATCAATTACTCCTATTATGAACGAAATGAATTGAACATATCAATGTCAAAGTAGTATGTAAAAGGATTTCATTGTTTTTTTATTATTATTTTTTTCGCTTTAATACGATAAAAAAGCGGGAATCCTCCCGCTTTTTACGATTATCGACGTAAGCCTAGTTTGTTAATTAACTCACGGTAACGAGTTACGTCTTTATTACGCAGATACGTAAGAAGATTACGACGTTTACCTACCATTTTAAGAAGACCGCGACGTGAGTGGTGATCTTTCTTGTGAGTACGTAAATGCTCGTTCAAGTTGTTAATTGAGTCTGTTAGGATAGCGATCTGAACTTCTGGAGATCCAGTATCAGATTCGTGTGTTTTGAACTCACTGATGAGTTGATTTTTACGCTCTTGAGTAATTGCCATCCTGTTTCACCTCCATATCATAATTAGCCCCAGTTACCTAGCAACCGTCGGTGACTTCGGATTGCCAAGCAATGGTTTTAAGACTACGAAACATATGATACTAAAAATCGCGCCCATATGCAAATCTTTTAGAATAAAATTTGTGTACTTTTGATGTTTTTTCCGTTATTTGCTGAAAAAACGGATCGCTTCTTGTTTGTCTTTCTCAATCTGAGCCGTCAGTTCGTCGATGCCGTTAAACTTCCGTTCGCTCCGGATGCGTTTATACCACTCGATTTTAACGTCTTCTCCGTATACATCCTGTTGAAAATCAAATAAATGAACTTCAATTGACGGCTGATCGGGACGCTTTTCATAAAAGGTCGGTTTGTAGCCGATATTGCAGACGCCTTCATACACCCTGCCTTTTATTTCGGCCTTCACGGCATACACGCCTGTCGGCGGCACGATATAACTGTTGTGCAGACCGATATTCGCCGTCGGAAAGCCGATGGTGCGGCCTCTTTTGTCTCCGTGGATCACAGTGCCCCTGATAAAATACGGCTGGCCGAGGAGCGTGTGCGCCAGCTCAACGTCTCCATCCTGCAGCGCTGACCGGATATAAGTGGAGCTGATCTTCCTGTCCTGCTCGGTCTGTTTTTCGACAGTCGTGCATTCGGCCTTGCCGTCTAAATCGTCCGGCAGCGTAGCCATCGTGCCTTTTCCGTATTTTCCGTACGTAAAATCAAAGCCTCCCACCGCGTGCCGGGCGTTCAATCCTAAAATATACTCCTCGGCAAACTGTTTTGGAGAAAGAGCCGCAAACGATTCATCAAACTTTACGATATACAGCACATCAGCGCCTAAACGGCTGATCTGGCTGATTTTATCTTCAAGCGGCGTAATCAGATCCTTTGGCTCTTTGTCTCTGCCCAGAACATGGGAGGGGTGCGGATGAAACGTCATGACGGCAAGCGACAGGTTTTTTTCTTCGGCAATTTGTCTGGCTGTTCCGATTACTTTCCGGTGTCCCAAATGAACGCCGTCAAAGTAGCCGAGGGCCATGACAGACGCCGGCTGCTCTTCTTTTTGTAAATGATGCGGATGAGAAATATGTATCGTCTTCACAGAACGGTCACCTTTTTTCTTATTGTTCGCTTTTTTGCATCAGCACTTTAGCCGGTTTCAGCAGTCCGTGTTTTGAAGGGTGCGGCATATAAATGGCCACACATTCTCCGGCTTCGGTACAGACAGCTATACGGGCGTCAGCTGTCATTGCAGAAAATTCCGCCGGTATGTCAAACACTGACCCGTTTTCAGCTTTCTTAGCTAATGTATCACTTATGACCCATTTCGGCAAATGATTGAGCGCTCTTTCGATAGGCACCGCATGCTCTGCAACCGTGCCGGCTGAAACCTGCTGCTCAAGCTCCTCAAACGTAAAACACTCATCCAGGCTGAAATCGCCGGAAGCGGTGCGGATGAGGTGGGACATATGAGCGGGATAGCCAAGCTTTTCACCGATTGTCACCGCCAATGTTCTGACGTAAGTGCCTTTTGAGCACGTGACTGTGAAACGGAATGACGCTGTATCATCCTTATAAGTGACAGGTGAAGTAAGCGCGATATCCTCAATCGTGATATTCCGCTTCGGCCGCTCCACTTCAATACCGGCTCTGGCATATTCGTAGAGCTTTTTCCCGTTGATCTTTACCGCGGAATACATCGGCGGCACTTGTTCCTGCGGCCCCTTCAGTTCGTCTAAAACAGCTTTGATATCCGCTTCTTTTATCGGCTCCTTGACAGGTTTTACGCTGACGGTTTCCCCCGTCTGGTCTTCAGTCGATGTGGAGAAGCCGAGAGTGATCTCAGCATCGTACGTTTTTGATTTGTCGGTGACGTACTCAACAATCTTTGTGGCCCGTCCGACACAGATCGGCAGTACGCCTGACACTTCCGGATCAAGCGTTCCCGTATGCCCGACTTTCTTTGTTTTTAACAGTTTTCTTATTTTCATTACACAGTCGTGAGAAGTCATGCCGACCGGTTTATGTAAAAGGAGAACTCCGTTAACCATCTGTCTTTCGCTCCTTCGTTATCATTGTATCCCTGTAAAGCGCAGAAAAGAGGACAGACGACAACGCCCATCCTCTTTTCCCGTTATTCAGACGGTTTATCTGAATGCAGTTCGTGAATCAGTGTTTCAATACGGTTGCCGTATTCAATTGATTCATCAAATTCAAATTCAAGCTCTGGCGTTTTGCGGAGTCTGATTCGGCTGCCGATTTCAGAACGGATAAATCCCTTCGCTTTCTCAAGCCCTTTCAGCGCCTCCTCTTTCTTTTTCTCTCCGCCGAGAACGGAGATATACACCTTCGCTATTTGCAAATCACCTGAAACACGTACGTCTGTTACAGTCAGAAATCCGATTCTCGGATCTTTCAGCTTTCGGCTGATAATATCTCCGAGCTCTTTTTTCATCTGTTCGCCGACACGGTTTGCTCTCATACTCAATTCAATCACCTCTAAGTTAAAACCACTCTGTTCTAGTGATCGTCCGTTCTATTTCGGGAAAGGAGTCAATAAACGCGAGTACGCGCTGAATCTCCTTTTCCGCCTGAACGTGAGAGGAGGAGACGACGGCGATTCCGAAGCTGGTCCTCTGCCAAGTGTCCTGATAGCCGATTTCTGCGGCCGACACGTTGAACTTATTCCGGACCCTCGTTATAATCCGCTTCAGAACGGCGCGTTTCTCCTTTAATGATCCCGCATCGTAAATGATGCATTCACATTCCGCAAATCCGATCACTTTCTTTCGATTTCCTGCATGACATACGCTTCAAGGATATCACCTTCGCGAATGTCATTGTATTTCTTAATTGTAATACCACATTCATATCCTTGTGAAACTTCTTTCACATCATCTTTGAAGCGTTTCAGAACGTCTACTTCCCCTTCGAAGATGACAACGCCGTCACGGATCAAGCGGAGTCCGCTGTCACGTGTAATGTGGCCGTCTGTTACATATCCGCCGGCAATCGTGCCAATTTTCGACACTTTGAATGTTTGGCGCACTTCAACCTGGCCGATGACTTTTTCTTCGTATTCAGGATCAAGCATTCCTTTCATCGCCGCTTCAATTTCTTCGATGACTTTGTAAATGATACGGTGAAGGCGGATATCTACATTTTCTGCTTCAGCCGTGCTCTTAGCATTTCCGTCTGGGCGCACATTAAACCCGATAACGATTGCATTTGAAGCAGATGCGAGAATGATGTCTGATTCCGTAATCGCACCGACGCCTGTGTGAATGATTTTCACTTTTACGCCTTCTACTTCAATTTTTTGAAGAGCGGCCGTTAATGCTTCTGCAGAACCTTGAACGTCCGCTTTTACAATTAAGTTGATGTCTTTGACATCGCCTTGTTTAATTTGTTCAAACAGATCATCGAGGCTCAGCTTCGCTTTGTCGCTGCGCTGTTCGTCTAATTGTTTGGAAGCGCGCGCTTCACCGACAGAACGGGCTGTTTTTTCGTCTTTAAAGACGAGGAATTGATCGCCAGCCTGCGGTACGTCGTTTAAGCCCGTGATTTCTACAGGTGTGGACGGTCCGGCTGTTTTCACGCGGCGGCCGAGATCATTGACCATGGCCCGCACGCGGCCGAATGTGTTTCCGACAACGATCGGATCTCCGACATGCAATGTTCCCGTTTGAACGAGAAGTGTCGCGACAGATCCTCTTCCTTTATCGAGCTCAGCTTCAATAACCGTTCCTTTTGCCTGACGGTTCGGATTGGCTTTCAGCTCTTCCACTTCACTGACAAGCAGAATCATTTCGACAAGCTCGTCAATTCCCTTGCCTGTAAGCGCGGACAGAGGAACGAAAATCGTTTCTCCTCCCCATGCTTCAGGTACGAGTCCGTATTCAGTCAGCTCCTGCATGACACGGTCAGGGTTCGCGCTCTCTTTATCCACTTTATTCACGGCAACGATAATCGGAACCTCAGCCGCTTTCGCATGGTTGATGGCTTCGACTGTTTGCGGCATAACGCCGTCATCGGCCGCTACGACTAAAATGGTAATATCGGTTACTTCCGCTCCGCGCGCGCGCATTGTTGTGAACGCCGCGTGTCCCGGTGTATCCAAGAACGTGATTTTTTTGCCGTTTTCTTCGATCTGGTAAGCCCCGATATGCTGGGTGATTCCGCCCGCTTCTCCTTCAACAACCTTTGTTTTTCTGATGCTGTCAAGAAGGGTCGTTTTCCCGTGGTCAACGTGGCCCATGATCGTCACGACAGGCGGACGGATTTGAAGATCTTCTTCTTTGTCAGCCTCTTCATACTTTTCAAGCTCAGTTTCTTCAAGCACAATCACTTCTTCTGTTTCCACACCGTATTCAGATGCGATCAGTTCGATTGTGTCTTTGTCAAGCTCCTGGTTAATCGTAGCCATTACGCCCAGAAGCATCAGTTTTTTAATGAGTTCAGACGGCTCTTTGCCAAGTTCCTCGGCTAAAGCTCCGACTGTTAAAGAGCCGGAAAACGTAATTTTCTCAGGAAGCTCTTTTTTCGGCTTCAGCGGTTTTTGCTGATACTGATTTTTGTTGTTATGATTGCGTTTGTTTTTGTTTTTGTTGTTGTTGTTATTCTTCTTGTTTTTGTTAAATTGATTATTCTGCACGTCATTCTTCTTTCCGTCTCGAATTTTGTTTGGTTGATTTCCAGCAGGCTGCTGATTAACCCCTTGCGGCTGCTTGTTTTTGTTCGTTTCCGCAGGCTTTTGAGATTTAACGCCGGCGCCGCCTTTTTTAAATTTCGCATCAAGCTGCTTAATGGTCTTTTCTTCAAGCGTTGCCATATGGTTATTTACTACTATATCCATGTTTTTCAGCGCAGTCAAAATTTCCCTACTTGAAACATTGATGGCTTTTGCATATTCGTATACTCTCATTTTAGCCATTCGTTCACCCCCAAAAATATTAATCGAGCAAGCTGATCAGCTTATTCGCAAAACCTTGGTCAGTGACGGCGACAACGACACGTGATTCCTTGCCGATAGAGCGGCCGAGATCCGCGCGGCTTTCGACTTTTTTATAAGGTACTTTATAATAATTGCATTTATCGGATACTTTTTTTGCAGTATTCGCAGATGCATCTTCTGTCAGCAGAACAAGTTTTGCACGCGCATTTCTAATTTCTTTTATAACCAAGTCCTCGCCCGACACGACCTTACGAGCTCGATTGGCCAGACCCAGCAAGGGAAACCATTCCATTCCAGACATGTTATTTTTTCACCTTTTCCGCCAGTTCCAGCAATTCTTCGAAAATCTGGTCATCGATTTGTGATTGAAATTGATTTTGCAATGTGTTTTTCTTTTTCGCAGCTAAGATGCATTCTTTCTCAAGGGTGATATAGGCACCCCGCCCGTTCTTCTTGCCTGTCGGATCGACTGAAATCTCTCCTTCTTTTGAACGGACAATTCGGATCAGTTCCTTTTTAGGCTTCATTTCCCCCGTTACCACACATTTACGCAGAGGAATTTTTTTTCGCTTATTCACCTAAAGTCACCTCTTATTCATCCGATTCGGCTGTTTCAGGCTCCATAAAGAGCGGCTCTAAATCGTCATCTTCTTCATGCTCTCTCGGATAGATGCCAAGTTCTCTTGCATCCGTTTCACTTTTGATATCAATTTTCCAGCCTGTCAGTTTCGCAGCTAAGCGGGCGTTTTGCCCTCTTTTTCCGATCGCCAGAGAAAGCTGGTAATCAGGAACAACGACAGTCGTGGCTTTTTCTTCTTCGTTGACGATGACATCCAGCACTTTAGATGGGCTGAGCGCATTGGCAACAAATTCAACCGGATCATCAGACCAGTTGACGATATCAATTTTTTCGCCTTTCAGTTCATTGACGATCGCCTGCACGCGCTGGCCTTTAGGACCGACGCATGAACCGACGGGATCAACGTCAGCATCATCAGTGCGGACAGAGATTTTAGATCGGTCGCCCGCTTCTCTGGCAACGGATTTCAGCTCGACCGTTCCGTCATAAATTTCCGGAACTTCGATTTCAAAAAGACGCTTCAAAAGACCGGGATGCGTTCTTGATACATAGATCTGCGGCCCTTTTGTCGTTTTTTCGACTTTTGTGATAAATACTTTAATCCGATCGTGAGGTTTATAGCTCTCATTCGGCATTTGTTCATTAACGGGCAGCAGCGCTTCAATCTTGCCGAGAGACACGTAAATAAATTTGCTGTCTAAGCGCTGAACAATTCCCGTCATGATGTCTTCTTCACGATCGATAAATTCTGAGTAAATCACGCCGCGCTCAGCCTCACGGACACGCTGCGTCACAACTTGTTTCGCCGTCTGCGCGGCAATGCGGCCGAAGTCTTTCGGCGTTACTTCTATTTCAACGACATCTCCGACAAGATAGTTCGGATGGATGTGCTGGGCGTCGTCAAGCGAGATTTCAAGCCTTGAATCGTATACCTCGTCTACGACATCTTTTCTTGCGAACACGCGGATGGTGCCCGTTTCACGGTTCAGATCAACCCGTACGTTTTGCGCCTGGTTAAAATTTCGCTTATACGCAGAAATTAAGGCAGCTTCAATTGCTTCGATGATAATGTCTTTACTGATGCCTTTTTCTTTTTCAAGAATCGTGAGGGCATCTAATAGTTCACTGCTCATGTTAGCGGTCTCCCCCCTTAAACACTAATACTTCATTCATTAAAATGTTACAGCTAATCTTGCGTTAGCTATTTTTTCATACGGAATATTGACCCGTTTCTTTCTTGTTTTAATCGTCATCTCTATTGTAGCAGTTTGTCCATCAAATTCAGCCAATTTGCCTTCAAACACTTTTAAACCGTCAATCGGTTCGTACGTTTTCATGTACACACTTTTGCCCAGTGATTTTTCGAAGTCGGCTTTTTTCTTTAATGGACGCTCGGCTCCAGGAGAAGATACTTCAAGAAAGTAGTTCTGAGTGATCGGATCGGCCTCATCCAGCTTTTCGCTTAACGCTTCGCTGACTTTGGCGCACTCCTCAATATCAACACCGTTATCGGAATCAATAAACACGCGAAGGAACCAGTTTTGACCCTCTTTGACAAATTCAATGTCTACGAGTTCAAGCTGAAGGTCATCCAGTATGGGCTGAGCCATTCCTTGAACGGTATCAGTCACTTTTTTGCTCATGTTTTTCCTCCTTGTGCTGTCGATATCATATCAGCCGTTCCTCTGCATAAAAACCCTGCTTCTAAAGAGCAGGGGCTTTGAGAAAACGATGGACATGTCGAGGCAAAATTGCCTGTTCAATACAAAAGAGCGGGTTTCCCCACTCTTTGCCTCGGTAATCGTTAGCATTTCCAATAAAACTATACCATAAACATATATTTAATGCAAATCAAACTCCGCTCAGACGGCTGTGCTCAAAGCTTAAAACAGAGACAGCTGATTTTGATCCGGGAGCGACTCCAGACAGCCGTGGCGGTCTAAATACTCTAAAATGGTTTTTGACACTTTTCCGCGTTTTTGAAGGTCCTCTTTTGAAAGGAACTCTCCTTCTTCCCGCGCTTTTACAATATTGAGAGCGGCATTGGTTCCAAGCCCCGGAATCGAGTTGAACGGCGGAATCAGACTGTTGCCGTCAATGATAAATTCCGAAGCGCTTGAACGGTATAGATCGACCTTCTGGAAAGAATAGCCGCGTTCACACATTTCAAGCGCAAGCTCTAACACGGTCAGGAGGTTTTTTTCCTTCGGCGAAGCATCAAGCCCTTTAGAGCTGATATCATCCATCACCGCTCTGATGGCAGTCGAGCCTTTAATCATCGTATCAATGTCAAAGTCATCTGCGCGCACAGTAAAATACGCAGCATAATATAAAAGCGCGTGATGTACTTTAAAGTATGCAATCCGCACCGCCATCAGCACGTATGCAGCGGCGTGGGCTTTCGGGAACATGTATTTGATTTTTTTGCATGAATCAATATACCAGTTCGGCACATTGTTCTTTTTCATTTCTTCTTCCCATTCCGGCGTCAGGCCTTTGCCTTTACGGACAAATTCCATGATCTTAAAGGCCAGTGAAGGCTCAAGGCCCTGATAAATCAAGTAAACCATAATGTCATCGCGGCAGCCGATCACTTCGCTCAGTTCACACGTATTGTTGTGTATCAGTTCCTGTGCATTGCCGAGCCATACGTCCGTTCCGTGGGAAAGCCCGGAAATCTGGACAAGCTCAGAGAACGTCGTCGGCTTTGTATCCTCAAGCATCTGCCGCACAAATCGCGTCCCGAATTCAGGAATGCCGAGCGTCCCCGTTTTACAGCCGATCTGTTCTTCAGTGACGCCGAGCGATTCTGTGCCTTGGAAAATCTTCATGACTTCCGGATCATCTGTCGGAATCGTCTTCGGATCAATTCCGCTTAAATCCTGAAGCATCCGGATGACTGTCGGATCATCGTGCCCCAATATATCAAGCTTCAGCAGGTTGTCATGAATGGAGTGGAAGTCAAAGTGAGTCGTTTTCCATTCAGACCCCGTCGCATCAGCAGGGAATTGAATCGGTGAAAAATCGTAAATATCCATGTAATCCGGCACAACGATAATGCCCCCAGGGTGCTGACCGGTCGTTCTCTTAACGCCGGTGCATCCCTGTACAAGGCGGTCGATTTCCGCGCCGCGCATATGAAGGTTGTGGTCACCCGCATAGCCTTTCACATATCCGTAAGCCGTCTTTTCCGCAACGGTGCCGATTGTTCCCGCGCGATAAACATTATCTTCCCCGAACAGCACTTTCGTGTAGTTATGGGCATGCGGCTGATATTCACCTGAGAAGTTCAAATCGATATCGGGTACTTTGTCACCTTTAAAGCCTAAGAACGTTTCAAACGGAATATCATGTCCGTCCTTTTTCAAAGGAGTGCCGCAAGACGGGCAGCTTTTATCCGGAAGGTCAAAACCGGAACCGACTGATCCGTCATTAAAGAATTCGGAATACCGGCAGCTCGGGCATACATAATGCGGAGCGAGCGGGTTCACTTCAGTAATTTCCGTTAAGGTCGCCACAAGTGATGAACCGACGGACCCACGGGAGCCGACGAGATAGCCGTCATCCAAAGACCGTTTGACAAGCTTATGTGAAATGAGATAAATAACGGCGAATCCGTGGCCGATGATGCTTTTTAATTCTTTTTCTATTCTCGCTTCAACAATTTCAGGAAGCTCCTCACCGTAAATGCTTCTCGCGCGCTGATAGCTCATTTCACGGATTTCTTCATCAGCACCCTCAATTTTCGGCGTGTACAGATCGTCTTTAATCGGCTTGATCTCTTCGATCATCGAAGCGACTTTCTGCGTATTATGAACTACGATTTCTTTCGCTTTTTCCGCACCCAGAAAAGAGAAAGCCTCCAGCATTTCATCTGTCGTTCTGAAGTGCACTTTTGGCAGTTCGTGCCTGTTTAACGGGTTGGCGCCGCCTTGGGAAGAAATTAAGATCTTCCGGTAAATTTTATCCTCATCGTTTAAATAGTGGACATTCCCCGTGGCAACGACCGGCTTATTCAATTTTTCCCCGAGCTTCGTAATGTTGGCGATGATTTCTTTCAGCGCTTTTTCATCCCGGACGAGCTCAAGCTGCAGCAGGTGTCTGTATACTTCCGGCGGCTGCACTTCAAGATAGTCATAGAATGATGCGATATCTTCAACCTCTTCAGGTGATTTTTGCATCATGCCTTCAAAAACCTCTCCCCTGTCACAGGCAGAGCCGATTAACAGGCCTTCTCTGTATTTATTAAGCTGTGACCTCGGAATACGCGGCACTCTGTAGAAATATTGAATATGAGAAATCGACACGAGCTTAAACAGATTTTTCAGGCCGGTCTCATTTACGGCAAGCAATGTTGCGTGATAAGGTCTCGATCTTTGGTAAGCATTGGATTGTCCCATATTCTCATTCAGCTGATCATGATAAAAAATATCTTTTTCAGCCGCGTCTTTGAGCATTTTCAACAGCAGGTATCCCGTTGCTTCAGCGTCAAAGACCGCACGGTGATGCTGGGTTAATTCAATATCAAACTTTTTACATAACGTATTTAAGCGGTGATTTTTAAATTCAGGATACAGGAAACGCGCAAGTTCCAGCGTATCAATAACCGGATTTTTCGCTTTTTCCGTTTTCAGAAGGCGCTTGTACGCTACATTTAAAAATCCCATATCAAAGCTGGCGTTATGAGCCACAAGCACATCATCGCCGATCCATTCTTTAAAATCCCGGACGACGTCAACGACATCGGGAGCGTCGCGGACCATATCATCCGTAATCCCGGTAAGCTCTATCGTCGTTGCTGACAGCGGATGATGCGGATTGGCGAACGCTTCAAATTTATCAATGATTTCTCCGCCTCTTATTTTGACTGCGGCAAGCTCAATGATCGTGTCATACACCGCGGACAGACCTGTCGTTTCAACGTCAAAGACGACATATGTGTCCTCTTCCAGGAGACGGTGAGCGGGATTGTATGCGATCGGAACGCCGTCATCTACGATATTGGCTTCCATTCCGTAAATCATTTTAATACCGTGTTTTTTCGCGGCGGAATAGGCATCCGGGAAGGACTGCACAACGGCATGATCAGTTAAGGCAATCGCTTCATGCCCCCATTTTTTCGCCTGTTCGACAAGCTTTCCGATTCCCGTTACAGCGTCCATTTGACTCATCGGGGAATGCAGATGAAGCTCTACCCGCTTTTCGCCTTCAGGAGCGGTGTCTTCACGGGTTTCGGCTTTTATTTCATTTACGTCATTTGCAATCATGACGAGGTCTCTGACGAATGTATCGTTTTGGATGCTTCCCCGCGCTTTCACCCACATGCCCTTTTTCAGTGTTTTCATCAGGGCGGCGTCTTCTTTTTCTCTTGCAAACATTTTTACTAAAATACTGTTTGTATAGTCGGTGATTTTGAAAATGCAGAGCGTGCGTCCGCTTTTCAGCTCGCGTGTTTCAGCATCAAACACATATCCCTGCACCGTAATTCTTCTTTCTTCATCCATGATGCTGTCAAGCGTCCGGATTTCTTCGTTCTCTTTAATTTGATAGCCGATGACAAGCGGTCCGGACGGCGCTTGATCCTCATCGCCCTCTTTTTCCTTCTTCTCCATTTCGATAAGCGCCTGCATCGCCCGTTCCTGATCTTCAGCAAGCTTTTGCTCGCGGAATTTCTGGACTTCTTGGTCAGACACGAAAGTTTCGGTATCCAGCTGCAGTTCCGGAAAACCGAATTGGCGATAGCTGTGCTGAATCAGAGCGCTGTATTTATTTTTGAGCGCCGATGCTTCTGTATCTGTTTTTGTTTTCACGATCAGCTTGTTTCCCTTGAGCTTCGGTTTCTGCTGATTCAAAAGTGCCACCATCGGCGGCGAGGTTCCTTCAAGCTCTTCGATACAGCGTGTCCAATAATCCTGTACAAGCTCCTCTGACACTGTAGGATCAATGACTTGAATGGACGACGTGACCCGAGCAATGTGAGCAAACGATTGTGTTAACCTCATCATGAATGAGTCATATATTTGATACGGCAAAAGAGCCTTAAAGCGAAATTGAAAATGCCAGGCCTTTTCTGCTTTATGGATTGTCAGTTTATCAATCTCTCCGTCTTCAAAGTATGTCATGAAGGTATCATCTGTCATATTAAGCTGCTGAAGAAGAATCTGAAACTGTCTTCTGTTTACTGATAACTGTTCCATTCAGACAGTATCCCTCCCTTAAAACATCATAAGTGAAGGTACCTCCGCAGGTGATGAGGTACCTTCTTTTTTCTCTATTTTAACATGATTTTGTACGATTCGTTATGGTGATTACTTCGTCTTGATAAATTCAGAAAGCTCATCCACTGAAACTTCGGCAGATTCACCGGTTTTGCGGATTTTCACTTCTACGATGCCTTCATCTGCACGTTTACCGACAGTGATGCGGATCGGAAGGCCGATCAGGTCAGAGTCAGCAAATTTCACGCCTGCGCGTTCAGCGCGGTCATCGTATAACACTTCATAACCTTCGGCTTGGAATTTACCGTATAGCTGCTCGGCAAGCTCTTTTTGCGCTTCGTTTTTCATATTCAGCGCCAAAATATGAAGATCATACGGAGCAACGCTTTTCGGCCAGATCAGGCCTTTTTCGTCGTGGTGCTGTTCGGCGATTGCTGAAAGCGTTCTTGATACGCCGATTCCGTAACATCCCATCAGCATCGGCTGCGCACGCCCGTTTTCATCAAGGTATGTCGCATTCATCGCTTCAGAGTAACGCGTACCGAGCTTAAAGACTTGTCCGACCTCAATTCCTTCAGCGAAACGGATCGTGCCTTTTCCGTCAGGTGACGGATCGCCTTCCTGAATGATTCGAAGATCGGCATATGCTTTTACGGACGCATCGCGTTCGATGTTTACGTTTCGGTAATGGCGGTCTTTTTCATTCGCGCCGCTTACGGCGTTTACCATGACTTTCACAGCCTGGTCGGCATAAATCTCAATGTCGCCGGCAGCGCCGATCGGCCCCGCAAATCCCGGCTCCGTGCCAAGCTTCTCCGCTACCTCTTCATGAGACGCAAGCTCAACCGCTTCTGCGTTCAGAAGGTTTTTCACTTTTACGTCATTGACCTCATGATCGCCTCTTACTAACACGAGAACAAACCGGTCATCCGCTTTAAACAGCATGGATTTGATGCATGCGCTCGGTTCAATCTGAAGGAAAGAAGCCAGCTCTTCAATGCTTTTAACATTCGGCGTATCAATTTTCTCCAGCGCCTCGGGTTTTTCATTGGAAGGCTCGCTTTTCATGACAACTTCGGCCATTTCCGTGTTGGCTGCGTAAGAGGATTCATCGGAATAAGCGATGGTGTCTTCCCCTATTTCGGAAAGAGCCATAAATTCATGCGTGTCTTTTCCGCCCATTGCGCCTGAGTCAGCGATAACGGGACGGACGTTTAATTCGCACCGTGCGAAAATGCTGCTGTAAGCACCGTACATGTTTTGGTATGTTTCCTCCAGGCTTTCTTCAGAGGCATGGAAAGAATACGCATCTTTCATGATAAATTCGCGTCCCCGCAATAACCCGAAACGCGGGCGTTTCTCATCTCTGAATTTAGACTGGATCTGGTAAAGAGTGAGCGGCAGACGCTTATAAGATTTCACCTCGTCGCGCACGAGAGAAGTAATGACTTCTTCATGTGTCGCGCCTAAAGCAAATTCACGGCCGTGACGGTCTTTCAGACGCATCAATTCAGGCCCGTACGTATACCATCTGCCTGATTCCTGCCATGTTTCAGCCTGCTGAAGGGCCGGCATCAGCATTTCGACCGCGTTGATTTTTTCCATTTCTTCACGCACGATCTTCTGAATGTTTTGAATGACCCTGTAAGCAAGGGGCATGTAGCTGTAAACCCCGCTCGTATTTTGTCTGATAAATCCCGCTCTCAGCAGAAGCTTATGGCTTTTTGCTTCAGCATCAGCCGGCACTTCTCTCAGGGTCGGAATAAGCGTCAAACTTTGTCTCATGTCTTCGCACCTCTGATTTTTTACTAGTCAATTATAAGAATAAACGCTGGATATCGTTCCATGTGACAACCAGCATAAGAAGCATTAAGAAAGCTACGCCGATAAATACGACAAATGCTTCCTTGTCACGGTTAATCGGCTTACCGCGGATTGCTTCAATGAATAAAAACAGCAGTCTTCCGCCGTCAAGCGCCGGGATCGGCAGCAGGTTGACGATTCCAAGGTTGATGCTTAAAAATGCCGCAAACTGGAATAGATTGATGATGCCGGTTTTTGCAACCTGATCCGTCATATCATAAATCCCCACAGGACCCGAAAGCATATCAAGCTTAAACTGGCCTGTCACGATTTTGCTTAAGTTGGTCAGGATCGCCTTTGTGACATCAACCGTAGATGTCGCGCCGTAAGCGATCGCTGCGAACGCGCCTTTTTCAGTCGGCGCATAAGAGCCGAAGCGGCCGATTGTTTTTTTGTTTTCATCTTTTACGGCTTCAGGAGTAACCGAGATATGAAACGATTTGCCGTCCCGCTTGACGGCGACATCGATTTTTTTCCCGGGATTGTCTTTTACCGCTGTCACGATGTCAGTCCATGACCGCATTTTTTCACCGTTAATGCTCTGTATATAGTCGCCTTCTTGTAAACCGGCAGCCGCAGCACGTCCATTGTCTGTCAGCTTCCCGAGCTCAGGCTGATTCGAAGGCACGCCCTGAATAAATCCAAGCATGACGAGAATGACATACGCTAAGATGAAGTTCATAATCGGACCGGCAGCAATCGCCTTAATCCGCTGCCATACGGGTTTTGACCCGAATTGACGGTTGTAAGGCGCAATCTGCACTTCTTCTCCGTCTACGATGAAAAAAGAGGTCTGGCTGACAGTAAAGGCCGCCAGCTCATCTTCTTTCCCCTGCTCGTACCCGGTAATCTTCATTTCGTGCTCAAGATCAGCCGTCTCTACCTCGATAATTAAAGCGTCGGGGTATTTTTCCTTTTGATTAATGATGACTTTTTCCACTTCGTCGTCTTTATTAAAAAGAAGACCGACGGTATAACCCGGTTTGACTTCAATCATCTCCGGATCTTCACCGGCCATGCGGACGAATCCGCCGACCGGAAGGAGCCTGATCGTATACACGGTTTCATTCTTTTTAAATGAGAAGATTTTGGGCCCAAAGCCGATCGCAAACTCACGGCAAAGGATTCCCGCTCTTTGGGCGAGCAGTAAATGCCCCAGCTCATGGAAGAAAACGAGCGTTCCGAAAATAATAATAAACGCGATAACTGTATTCACGAACATACCACCTTATGTGAGTATTGAATTAACGTATCCCCGGGTGTCTTTGTCCACTTCTTGGATATCCGCAAGACTCGGATCCTGAATTACGCTGTGGCGGTTCAATGCTTTTTCAATCAGATCCTCAATCGTTAAGAACGAAATCCGTCCGTCAAGAAAAGCGGCAACTGCTTCTTCATTGGCCGCATTTAAAACCGTCGGCATCGTTCCCCCTATTTTACCTGATTCAAAGGCAAATTGTAAGCAGCGGAACCTTTCAAAGTCAGCTTTCGCAAAATGGAGGCTTCCGATCTCCCATAATTCAAGCCTTTTTGTTTCAGGCAGAGGCAGCCGGTCCGGATATGTCAGCGCGTATTGAATCGGCACCCTCATGTCCGGATTTCCGAGCTGGGCGATGACGCTTCTGTCGTGAAATTCAACCATCGAATGAATGATGCTCTCCTTATGTAAAACAACGTCAATCTGTTCATACGGAATGTCAAACAGCCAATGCGCTTCAATGACTTCAAGCCCTTTATTCATCATTGTAGCCGAGTCAATCGTAATCTTTGCGCCCATCGACCAGTTCGGGTGATT
This sequence comes from Bacillus sp. BACIII, assembly GCF_057836745.1. NCBI lineage: Bacteria > Bacillati > Bacillota > Bacilli > Caryophanales > Bacillaceae > Bacillus > Bacillus sp. BACIII. Next base: position 1,338,717 of record NZ_CM174437.1, read on the forward strand.
AAGGGCGTCGGCAATCGTTACAGACTCAAGCTCCTGCCGCGTTTTATCTCTGAAACTGCCGCCGGATGCTGTAATGATCAGACGCTCGATATTTTTGCTCTGTTCGCCTTGCAGCGCCTGAAAAATAGCGGAATGTTCGCTGTCGACCGGCAGAAGAGGAACGCCGTATTGTTTTGCGTGTCCTTTCACTATATGCCCGGCAGTGACGAGAGTTTCCTTATTTGCAAGCGCAATTGTTTTTTTCTGTTCAATCGCTTTCAAAGTCGGAATTAAACCGACGCTTCCGAGCAGCGCATTGACCACGATATCCACTTCATCCATGACTGCCGCTTCAATCAGGCCTTCTTCTCCGATGCCGATTTGACATTCATGAGAAAAAGACGCTTCTTTCACTTTTTGATATGTATCCATGTCGCCGACTGCTACATATTTCGGCTGAAACGTTCTGATCAACGGTATCGCTTTCTCGGCATTTTTACCGAAAGTCATCGAGACGAGACGGAATTGATCTTGATGCATGCGCAATACGTCTAACGTCTGCTCTCCTATTGATCCTGTTGCTCCTAAAAGACAAATATTCTTCAAAATGCCACTCCCATTCTATGCGTCCAGATCGGTCTTGTTTTCATATTAGCCTTTCTCATGAAAAAAGCGCAAGCAGAAAGTATAAGAACGGCATGACAAACAAAAAGCTGTCAAATCGATCTAAAATGCCGCCGTGCCCGGGAAGGATTTTTCCCGAATCCTTCACATCATAGTGCCGCTTAAGCGCTGATTCAACCAAATCCCCGATCTGTCCGAAAACAGACAGAACAAGTGTGATGACCAAAAGAATCGGGTATGAAATCGGAAGGTGCGCAAACAGCTGGAAAACAGCCGTAAAAATAAGAGCGATCGCAATACCGCCAAGAAACCCTTCCACCGTTTTGTTGGGACTGATTTCAGGCCACAGCTTCCGCTTCCCGAGCGACTTTCCGACGAAATATGCGCCCGAGTCTGTTGACCATATGACAACGCAGGCATAAAAGATATACAAAAGCCCGTTTGTTTCAATGTTTCTGATTTCAATAAAATAATGAAAACACAGTCCGATATATACCGTCGCGAGGACGATGAACCCGACTTCGTCAAACGTAAAGGTGTTTTTCACAAGCACCGTATAGCTGAGCAGTATCAGTACGGCGAAAATCGTCACTTCCATTTTCGCGTCAAAAAAATGATACTCATCCGGCATCATATACAGCCATAACAGCAAGAGGCTGATCAGCCCCGGAAAAGAAAAAAATCTGAGCTTTTTCATCCGCAAAAGCTCAAAAAGCGCTATACTTCCCATCACGTAAACAAATACGGTGAACGGCAATCCTCCGAAAATAACCAAAAATAAAAATAGTGCCGCTGCCAGAACACCCGTTAACAATCTTTGTTTCATTTCCACCATCCTCTAAATTCCGCCAAACCTCCGGCCCCGCTGCTGAAATTCTCCCACTGCCTGCAGAAAGTGATCTTCTTTAAAATCGGGCCACAGGACATCTGTAAAAACAAATTCACTGTAAGCCACCTGCCAAAGCATAAAATTGCTCAGTCTGATTTCTCCGCTCGTTCTGATAAGGAGCTCCGGGTCCTGAAGTGATTCTGTCATTAAATGCCCGGAAAAGAGCGTTTCATCAATGTCTTCGATATTCAGCGTGCCGCTTTTCACCTGTTCGGCCAATGCTTTTGCCGCATTGACGATTTCCGTGCGCCCGCCGTAGTTCAAAGCGAAATTGAGAATCAGCCCGTCATTTTGTTCTGTATCTTTTACGGCCTTCTCAATCGCCCTGTACGTATGAGAAGGGAGCGCAGATTCGTCTCCGATAATTTTCACCTGTACATTTTCCTCTATCAATTCAGGAAGGTACGTATTCAGAAACTCTTCCGGAAGCTTCATTAAAAAGTCGACTTCCATCTTCGGGCGCTTCCAGTTCTCCGTGGAAAACGCATAAAGCGTCAGAACTTTGACGCCGAGCTGATTTGCGAGCTTTGTCACCCTTTTTACCACTTTCATTCCTTCATGATGTCCGGCAATCCGCGGAAGTGAGCGTTTCTTCGCCCAGCGCCCGTTTCCGTCCATGATAATGGCGATGTGTGCGGGAATTTCACCCTTCAGTATGTCTTCTTTTGTATACCGTTCTAAGTTGGAAGCCGCATTCTGCTGATTCTTCCAATTTTTGAGTATGTTGAGCATGAGATTCCTCCGTCACCCAAAAAGGTTGCATTGCTGATGATCAATGTAATCAACAGTATTAACAAAAAAACCCCCTGTAAACATGAGAGGGTCTTTTCACATTATCTATTGTACATAGTTTTTCATTAAACTTCCATGATTTCTTTTTCTTTGTCCTTTGTGACGCTGTCAATTTTTGACACATATTCATCTGTCAGCTTTTGAACGTCTTCACTGGAAGCACGAAGCTCGTCTTCTGTAATGTCTCCGTTTTTCTCAAGCTTCTTGAGTTCATCATTGCTGTCACGGCGGACATTACGGACTGCTACTTTCGCTTCTTCCGCATATTTTTTCACGACTTTGACAAGTTCTTTACGTCTTTCTTCCGTCAGAGCCGGGATCGCGATGCGGATAATTGTGCCGTCACTTGTCGGAGTTACGCCAAGATCAGCTTTCAGGATCGCTTTTTCAATATCGCCGATTGCTGTTTTGTCATACGGTGTGACAACAAGCATACGTGCTTCAGGCACATTGATGGAAGACAGCTGGTTTAAAGGTGTTTGGGCACCGTAGTATTCTACTGTCACTTTATCCAATAGAGACGGGTTGGCACGTCCTGCGCGGACTGACGCCAATTCCCGTGAATAAGCGGCAACCGCTTTTTCCATGCGTTCTTTTGTTTGTGTTAATACTTCGTTTGACAACGTTATTTCCCCCTTACGATCGTTCCGATTGATTCGCCGATTACGGCACGCTTAATATTTCCTTCTTCCATAATAGAAAAGACGATCAGCGGAATATCATTATCCATACATAGTGAAGAAGCCGTAGAATCCATGACTTCCAGCCCGTCTTTTAACACATCGAGATAAGATAATTTTTCGTATTTAACGGCTGACTCATCTTTTCTCGGATCAGCATTATACACACCGTCGACATTATTTTTCGCCATTAAGATCACATCCGCTTCGATTTCAGCGGCACGCAGCGCTGCGGTTGTGTCCGTAGAGAAATAAGGGTTTCCTGTTCCCGCCGCAAAAATCACAACGCGTTTTTTCTCCAGGTGGCGGATGGCTTTTCTTCTGATGTAAGGTTCAGCGACCTGACGCATTTCAATTGATGTCTGCACTCTGGACTGGATTCCGAGCGTTTCAAGACTGTCCTGCAGGGCAAGTGAGTTCATGACAGTGGCAAGCATGCCCATATAATCGGCAGTCGCACGGTCCATTCCTAAGTCACTGCCTGTTTTTCCGCGCCATAAGTTGCCGCCGCCTACGACTACGGCCACTTCGACGTCAAGCTCAGCGATTTCTTTTACCTGTTTAGCGATGGATTGGATAACAGTCGGATTAATCCCGTTTCCCTGTTCTCCTGCCAACGCTTCTCCGCTAAGCTTTAAAACGATACGATTGTATTTTGGTTTTTCCATAATAACCTCCAAGTGTAAACATTGCCGTTTCCTATTATGCAAGAGAAAAAAAAGTTTGTAAATATAGTTTTAAAAATAGGGAACACAAGTAGTGTCCCCTATACTGCCTGAAAAGCCGCGAAAGATTCGCCGAGGCTTTCCGCCATTATTTTTTCACTTGGTTCATAACTTCTTCAGCAAAGTTTTCTTGGCGTTTTTCAATACCTTCTCCAACTTCGTAGCGGACGTAAGTTTTAACAGATGCGTTTTTCGCAGCGACAACTTGTTTCACTTTTTCGTCTGGGTTTTTAACGAAAGCTTGGTCTAATAAGCAAATTTCTTCGAAGAATTTGTTCAGACGGCCTTCAACCATTTTAGCTACGATGTTTTCCGGTTTGCCTTCTTGAAGAGCTTGCTGAGTCAGGATCTGACGCTCGTGGTTAGCTTCTTCTTCAGACACTTGGTCGCGTGAAATGTAACGAGGGTTTACCGCTGCAACATGCATGGCGATGTCTTTTGCAAGATCTTCGTCAGTTGTTCCGCTAAGAACAGATAATACGCCGATGCGGCCACCCATGTGAAGGTAAGCACCGAACGCTTCGCTGTCTTCTTTTGTAAGAACAGCAAAACGGCGAAGAGTGATTTTCTCTCCGATTTTAGCAACGTTGCTTGTGATGTATTCTTCAACAGTAGAACCGTTTTCCATCTTTTGTCCCATTGCTTCTTCAAGGTCAGCAGGAGCGTTTGCAAGAAGATGGTCAGCAAGCGTGTTCAGAAGCTCTTTGAAGCCTTCGTTTTTCGCAACGAAGTCAGTTTCAGAGTTTACTTCTAAGATAACGCCTTTGTTGCCGTCAGTTTTAATAAGAGTAGAACCTTCAGCAGCGATACGGTCAGCTTTTTTAGCTGCTTTCGCAATTCCTTTTTCTCTCAGAAGGTCGATTGCTTTGTCCATATCTCCGTCAGTTTCAGTCAACGCTTTTTTACAGTCCATCATACCAGCGCCTGTTTTTTGACGCAGTTCTTTTACCTGCTGTGCAGTAATAGCCATTTAAATTCCTCCTTATATGTGTAAACAAGATATGTATAGATACATTTTTCTTGAAAAAAGGTGATAAAAGGCAGTCCCTCTTATCACCTTTTGATTAGGTTACGCAGTTGTCGTTTCTGTTTCAGGTGCAGTCTCTTCAGCAGCTTCCGCTTCTTCTTCGCCTTGCTTCGCTTCTAAGATTGCATCTGCCATTTTAGAAGTAAGAAGTTTGACAGCGCGGATTGCGTCATCGTTTGCAGGGATTACGACATCAATTTCATCAGGATCACAGTTTGTATCTACGATTCCGATGATAGGAATGTTCAATTTGCGAGCTTCCGCAACAGCGATGCGCTCTTTGCGAGGATCGATGATGAATAATGCATCAGGAAGATCCTTCATGTCTTTAATTCCGCCGAGGAATTTTTCAAGACGCTCTAATTCTTTTTTCAATTGAACAACTTCTTTTTTCGGAAGCACTTCAAACGTACCGTTTTCTTGCATTTTTTCGATGTCTTTCAGACGCTTAATGCGTTTTTGGATTGTTTCGAAGTTTGTCAGTGTACCGCCCAACCAGCGTTGGTTGACATAGTACATGCCAGAGCGTACAGCTTCTTCTTTAACAGAATCCTGAGCTTGTTTTTTTGTGCCGACGAAAAGGATTTTTCCGCCTTCAGCAGCAAGGTTTTTCGTGAAGTTGTAAGCTTCCTCTACTTTTTTCACTGTTTTTTGAAGGTCAATGATGTAGATTCCGTTACGCTCCGTGAAAATGTAACGCTTCATTTTTGGGTTCCAGCGGCGTGTTTGGTGGCCGAAGTGAACACCAGCTTCAAGCAATTGTTTCATAGAAATAACTGACATGTGATTTCCTCCTAATAAAATGGTTTTTTTCCTCCGCTTAGGTCATTTTTGTGCAGAACTGCCGCCTGCAGCACCCTCTGCATAAATCGTTAAGCGTGTGTATTTAACACCAAGACATAATATAACACAGCTTTATGCGACAATCAAGAATCCTTTACAGCTTTGCCGCGAAATTTTAAAAACAGCTCGATTTCTGTCTTTCCGCTCTTCATCCGTTTGGCAATTTCCGCGGGAGTGAGCCCCTGTTCATATAATTCTGAAACGCGTTCTTCAAACGAATGCGCGCCGCTGTTTTCCTCACTTTCGGCCTGTTCCGTGGCACTGATGAGCTTTTCCATGTGATCCGGAATATCAGGCTCTTTTTGCGGTTTGACGGGCCGGGATTCCGCGTCTTCTGCGTCCGGCGCTTGATCAGCCCGGTTTTTGGCATCTTCGAGTCTTTCATTTTCTTCTTTTAACTCAAGCAGAAACGCAGCAAGGGTGTTTTCCGTCTCTTCAAGAATCTTCTTCTGCTGACGCTCCGTCTCCTTGAGGGCTGAAAACCTCGTGTACAGAATAATGACGGCATAAAGCAGCATGCCGTGAAGCACAAAGCTTAAAAGCCATAATAGTGTTGACATGTTTTTCACTCGCTAACCATGAGTTCATTATTGAATTACTTTTTCAAGCAGATGCTTTAATTTAAACAGCGCCTTTGAATGAATCTGCGAAATCCGGGAAGTCGAAAGGTTCAGGACTTGTCCGATTTCAGTCAGTGTCAGTTCTTCTTTATAAAATAAGCTGACGACAAGCTGTTCTTTTTCAGAGAGCTCGTGAATTTTGCCTGCAAGCTGGGCGATCAGCTCGTCCTTCATGATTTTTTCTTCCGGCGGCACATTTTTGTCATCTCTGATCATCACTTGAATATTCTCACCGTCATCCTGGTCGTGAAGCTTTTCATCAATTGATAAGAGATTGGCAAAAAACCCTTCATTCATCGTTGATACTACGTCTTGCTCCGTCATCCCCAGTTCTTCTGCGATCTCTGAAGGCGTCACATTCCGAAGGTAGCGCTGTTCAAGTTTTTCGATCGCCGCTTCGACTTTTTTTGTCTTCTCCCGTGAAGTTCTGGGCAGCCAATCTTCTTTACGCAGCCCGTCGATGATTGCACCGCGAATTCTAAACGAGGCATAGGTATCAAATTTTAAATCCCGGCCGGGGTCAAATTTTTCTAGGGCATCATATAAACCAAGCATACCAAGGCTCATTAGATCGTCTTTATGCACCGACTTCGGCAGTCCGACGGAAATTCTGCCGACATGATATGTGACCAGCGGCATGTAACGGCGCATTAAATCATCACCGGCTTTAGGATCTTTCCACTCTTTCCAGCGCGACCAAAGCACCTGATCTTCATAATTCAAGGATTGCATTGTTATCCCCCTACCTCATACCTTAATTAAATCGTTGTTTCACCTTGTTTAACAGTTCGGATGTGCAGCATGCAGGACTTTGGCTCAAATTCAATCGTCCGGCCGCTTGAGCCGCCGGTATCTTCACTGATGACCGGAATGTTATACAATGAAAGCTGTTCTTTAATGGCCGCTACGTTCCTTGGACCGATTTTCATCAGATCGTTTGTCATTTTAAACTTAAACATCTCGGCTCCCCCTGCGAGCTTTGCCTTCAGGGCAAACTTGCGGCATCCGGCTTTCAAAAGCATGTCAATCGTCGTCTTTACGGCGGTGTCCGCATATTTTGCGCGGTTCAGTTCCGCTGTTTTCGATAAACCGGAGTCCGGCAGCATCACGTGAACGAGTCCCGCCGTTTGTTTGTCTTTATCGTATAAAACCAGTCCCACGCATGAACCGAGTCCCGAAGTCCGGATTTTATCCGGATAACGCGCGATTTGAACATCCGCAATCCCCACTTTAACGACTGCGGCTTCCGCACGGCTCATAAAGCCGCACCCAATGAGACGAAGAGCTTTTCAAAAGAATCATAGTCCGGGAGCATAAACATATGGGCTTTGAGCTCCTGCCTGCTGCCTTGGTCAAAAATAGAAGTATCCACGACAATGGCATGTTCCCCGACTTGGCTGAGCTCCATCAGTCCTTCACTGATAACCGCACCGAACATATCCAGTGAGATTTCCGGCACACTCGGATAAATCTCAAGCTTCGTCAAATCAGCCAATGCCGTTAAATAGGAACCTGCTAAAATATTGCCGAACTCATGTAAAGCAGAAGAACTCAAATGATCTTCACCCAACTGGTCAATGTCAAAATCCGGATTTCCGATCAGTTCTCTGATAAACTGTTCCGCTTGATCAAAAGGCATGATGAGAAAGATAGACCCGGTCATGTCGCCTTCCATTCTTAAAAAGATACTGGCGACCGGCGTTTCGGCACCTCCGAAAAAATCAGCGAGCTCATCAAATGTCAACAAAGTCGCAAATGGCACTTCCATATCTATCTTTCTGTTCAGCAGCTGAGCCATGGCAGAGGCTGAGTGACCCGCCCCGATATTTCCGACTTCCCGCAAAATATCCATCTGCTCTTCTTTGATCGCTTCAAACTTACTCATGTTGTCTTATCCCCTTTAAGCATTCGGCTCTCCGGATGCAGATGCAGAAGCACCTTTATCCAGCACCGCATGCGCATCAATAATATTGAGGAGCCTGTTATCTTGCTTGACGATCTGTTTAATCCACACATCCGCTTCCTTTGTCTGGCTTTCGGGCGCGGATTCAATTTCATTTTCATGCACGGTGATGACATCATTAGCCTCATCCACAACCCACCCGACATCGGCGTCGCGGTAAGAAATAATGATAATCCGCGTCTCTTCTGTGATGTCCTGTTCAGGCTGGTTCAGACGTTTTCTTAAATCAAGAACCGGCGTAATCACCCCGCGCAGATTGATAACACCGCGGATATAAGGTTCCACACCCGGGACTCTCGTCGGTTTTTGCCACTTTTCAATTGATTTCACCTGGGAAACTGAGATAGCGTATTCTTTCCCGTTTATCATAAACACAATCATTTTTTCACCTGTTTTGATTTCAGCAGTCATAAGGGCACCTCCTCGTGTCGTTTTAGTAGATCAGCGCATTGCAATCAATAATCAGCGCCACTTCTCCGTTTCCGAGAATCGTAGCGCCGGAAATCGCAAAGACGTTCGTTAAATAGTCTCCGAGTGATTTCAGTACGACTTCCTGCTGGCCGATAAAAGAGTCCACGACAAAAGCAGTAGATTTATCGCCCTTTTTCACGACGATCATATGGAACTGATCCGCATCCTGTTTTGAATCCGTAATGCCGAATTCTTTTTTCAGGTAGACAATCGGAACAATCTGTCCTCTGAAATCAATCACTTCTCTGTCATGCGTCTGCAGGATATCTTTCTTTTCAATCACAGCCGTCTCTATAATAGAAGAGATCGGTATCGCAAACGTCTCTTCTTCAAGTTTAATGAGAAGGACGGATATAATTGAAAGTGTCAGCGGAAGCTGAATACTGAAAAGAGAACCCTGGCCTTCCGCAGATTTAACACTGACCGAACCGCCTAGTGATTCAAGTTTGTTTTTCACAACGTCCAGGCCGACACCCCGGCCTGAAATATCAGAAATTTGATCGGCAGTCGAGAAGCCCGGAGCAAAAATAAGCTCGTAAATCTCATTATCTTCAAGCGTTTCGGCATCACGTTCGGTGATGACATTCCGTTCGAGCGCTTTTTCGAGAATTTTCTTTCTGTTCAGGCCGGCCCCGTCATCTTCAACCTCAATAAAGACGTGGTTGCCGCTGTGATATGCTTTAAGCACGACATGGCCTGATTCCGGTTTTCCTTTATTCACCCGCACTTCAGGCGCTTCGATGCCGTGATCGATGCTGTTTCTGATTAAATGGACAAGCGGATCGCCGATTTCATCAATCACCGTGCGGTCAAGCTCTGTTTCAGCGCCGATGATGGACAATTCAATTTTCTTATTTAATTCCTTTTGAAGCTGGCGGATCATTCTCGGGAAACGGTTAAAGACGGTTTCTACCGGAACCATCCGCATATTCAGAATAATAGATTGAAGGTCTCCTGAGATTCTGGTCAGGCGTTCGACGGTTTCAGTCAATTCATTGTGATCTAGCTCTTTGGCGATCTGCTCAAGACGTCCGCGGTCAATGACAAGCTCTTCAAAAAGGTTCATTGAAGAATCCAGTCTTTCAATGTTGACACGAATCGTTTTCGAGCCGCTGTGATGCTTCGGCTGTTCTTCCGTTTTCGCTTGCGGGTTCGGCTGCTTGTCAGTCTTTTTAACCGGAACGTCCTTCACCGGTTCAGCTGCTTGCGGTTTTTCGGCCGTTTTTAACGGCGCGCCGACAGAAATTTCGACGTTCTCCACTTCTGAAATGCCGCTGATGAGGTCTTTAATTTCCTCAGCAGGCTGCTTTGTCAAGAAGCACACCTGAAAATCCGTTCCGAAATCTTCCGTCTCAAGCACTTCCGCGGCGGGTATCGTTTTTGCGACTTCCCCCGCTTCATTCAGCTTTTCAAATATCATGTACACGCGCACGGCTTTGAGCATGCAGTTTTCATTCAGGGAAATCGTTATTTCATAGCGGCTGAATCCTTGCTCTTCTGCCTCTTCGATGACAGTCCGTTCGAACTCATCATAATTCCATTCAGCTGAAGCCTGTTTCGTTGAAGCCGGCGGTTCTGCTGTTTCAGCTGAAGCGGCAGTCTCATGCACCGCGTTTACATCGAGTTTTGCGCTCACTTCTGAAATATCACGTTTGCCGTCTCCTCCGTCAATAATGGACTGCACCATCTCTTCAAGATGATCCAGCGCTTCAAACAGCACATCCAGCCAATCTGATGTGACCGGCATCTCTCCGTTGCGGATGGCGTCCAGCACATTTTCCATCAAGTGAGTTAAATGCGCCAGATCAGTATATCCCATCGTTGCGCTCATGCCTTTCAGCGTATGGGCAGCTCTGAAAGATGTCATGCACAATCTGAAGGTCTGACGGATCTTTTTCCAACAGCAGCAGCTTTTCGTTACATGTCTGTAAGTGCTCTTTACTTTCATCAATAAAGACATCTAAATATTGATTCATATCCAATTGATTCACACCCTCTCTTTTTTCACACATCCGGTGATGGATGCCGCGATTTCTTCCACATGTTTAATTTCATGAATGAGGCCCGCTTTTATCGCTGACTTCGGCATCCCGAACACAACACAGGATTCGTCGGATTCCGCAATCGTTTTAACGCCGCCTGTTCTGAGCATTTCTTTTACGCCCTCGGTTCCGTCGCTGCCCATGCCGGTCATAATGACGGCTACCTTTTCATAATCGGACAATCGGCTTGCCGAACGAAACAAATAATCGGCCGACGGTTTATGCCGGCTTTCCGTATCATGAACGTCAAGAATGATACGGAGCCTTCCGCCTTCCTCGGCAACCGTCATATTTTTTCCGCCGGGCGCGATGTACACCCATCCGTCTTTAGCCTCTTCACCGTTTTCCGCTTCCTTCACTTGAATATCTGACAAATGGTTCAGCCTGTCTGCAAGTGAAGCGGTAAAGCCTTCAGGCATGTGCTGCACGACAAATACAGGCGCCTGTAAATCCTTCGGCAGCTTCGGAATCACCTTTTGCAAAGCCCGCGGTCCGCCTGTAGAGGTCGCAATGAATACGGCCTGCTTAGCAGATTTTGCTTTCGGCCTCTCAAATCCCACAGCAGCCGGACGTTCCGGGGTGAGGGGCTCTTTCACCGCCGGCTCAGTTTCTTTTGCGAGGGACAGTCCCGCGGCAATCACCCTTTCAATCAGCTGTTCTTTAATTTTATAAAGATCAAGTGATATCGCTCCGGAAGGCTTGGTGATAAAATCAAAGGCACCCATTTCCAGACAGTTGATCGTTCGGTCTTTTCCTTGCTGCGTCTGACTTGATACCATGATTACGGGAAGTTTGTATATGCTGATGATTTTCCGCAATGTATCCGTTCCGTTCATGACCGGCATTTCAATATCAAGCGTGACAACATCCGGCTTGAGAAGCTCTATTTTTTTCAGCGCCTCTTCTCCGTTTCTGGCTGTCCCGATGACTTCTATCTGCACTTCCGCAGCCAGAAAATCGGTAATCATTTTTCTCATAAAAGCTGAGTCATCAACGACAAGCACACGAATCACTGTAAAGTCCTCCTCATTAAAAAAGAAGATAATCTCTCAATAAATGCCGGTTTCTCTTCTCTTGGTTTGTTTTCTTCCGTTTGAAACAAGACATCCGTCAGAAGACGGACGGACTTGCTGGCTTTTGCTTGAGGACTTTGTATTAAAAAAGGCACCTGGTCAATGACAGCTTGACTTACCAGCGGATCATCCGGGATGGAGCCGGCGAAACGCACCTCCGCGCCTAAAAACGTGTGAATCGCGTAAGAAAGACGGCTGTACGTGTCCAGCGCCTGTTTTTGGGTCCGAGCGCGATTGACGGCAATGTTTACGGTCAGCCGCTCATCCGCGAGGGTAAGATGTTTGATCGCGCTGTAGGCATCCATAATTGCCGTCGGCTCAGGCGTTGTCACGGCGAGAATGTCTTCTGCCGATAAAATAAACGGCAGCTGTTCTTTTGAAAGTCCCGCTCCCATATCAAACAGAACATAATCAAAATCGCTTAATACAGCGGAAAGACCATTCATAAATGCTGACCACTTCTCTCTGTCAGCTTGATAGATCGCCTCAAGCCCCGTTCCTCCGGATATGTAGTGAAGGCCTTTCGGACCGGAGGACAGTGATTGAGCCAACGCGTACCGATTCTCCATCACATCAATAATAGTGCGTGCAGATGCCGCACCGATCAGCACATCAATGTTGCCCATCCCGATGTCAAGATCAATGATGAGTGCTTTTTTTCCTTTTTCCTGCAGGGCAACGGCCATGTTTAATGTTAAATTAGATTTTCCGACACCGCCTTTGCCGCTGATGACGGCTAATGTCTTCGCTTTTTTTTCATAAAGCTCCGGCTTGGCCATTTGCCGCTGTCTCATTTTTCTTCTTAATGACTCTGCCTGATCGGGTTTCATGTCAAAAGCATCCTGACAAATTGTTCTGGTGAAGCCGACAGGATGTCTTCAGGCACATCTTGTCCATTTGTCAAATAGGCGGCCCCGATTCTCGATTCAGAAAGCACTTGAAACACGGAGCCGAGTGAGGCGGTTTCATCCGTTTTCGTAAAAATGAATTGATTGACCGGCACACCGGAAAATTGTTTCAGCACCTGTTTCATATCTTCATATTTTGCAGATGAAGATAATACGAGAAAGGATTGTAAGCCTGCTTCAAACGGAATCATCTCTTGTAATTCCGTAATATACTGCTCTTCTTTAAAGTTTCTTCCGGCTGTATCAATGAAAACATGGTCATATTCAGCGAATTTTTCCTGCGCCTTCAGACAGTCTTCCTTTGAATAACATACTTCAAGAGGAGCCTGAAGCAGCTCCGCATATGTCTTCAGCTGTTCGACTGCGGCAATCCGGTAAGTATCCGTCGTCATAAATGCAATTTTTTTGTGCTCTGTCAGCGTTGATGCGGCTGCAAGTTTTGCAAGTGTGGTCGTTTTGCCGGCCCCGGTTGAACCGAAAAGCACGACGTATTTTGATTGAATCCCTTCCTGCCACCTGTCTGCTGAGGGGAGTTTTTTCACTAACAAATCCTGCAATTTCGGGCTGACATTGTCTTCAGTTAAATCACCGGTGGCAATCGAAGAACGAAGCAATTCACTCAAAACGGCGTTTTGCGTATTGTCAGGAAGACCTGCTTGCTTCAATAGTCTCTCGGCTTTTTTTATTGGTTCGGGGAGCACTTCTTTATAACGTGCCAGATCACCAGATGCAGCATGATCCGAAAGACGCGGCGGCTGAACAGGCTCGGCTTTTTTCGCCGTTTCCGTCTTTTTCATGTCTTCATCGGCAGCTGGCGGCGTTTTTCTCGCTTCCCTGACGTCACGGTCTAAAACAGCGACCACTTCAACAGCCGGCTGCGACCGCAGCCCCAGCCATTTTCGCTTCTTTACTTGTTTGGAATGTAAAATGACGGCATCGTTGCCGAGTTCCTTTTTAATTTGCTTCGCGGCATCCTGCATTGAAGCGGCTGTAAATTTTTTTATTTTCATTAAATATCCACCACTCCAATGCTCTGTACTTCAACGTTTGCTTCCAGCTCATTATAAGAAAGAACCGGAAGATCAGGGAAATAGCGTTCTAACAGCTGTTTTACATACATTCTGACAGCAGGCGAACAGAGAAGAATCGCCGTCTCCTGCCGGATGGAAAGCTGCTCGGCCTCTTTAGCGACAGAACGGATGATACTGTCTGAAACCTCAGGATCAAGCGACAGGTAATTGCCCTGTTCAGTCTGCTGCACACCGTCTGCAATTGCTTTTTCGACCCGGCCTGAGCATGTGATGACTTTCAGCGTTTCATGCTCTCTCGCATATTGGGCCGTGATTTGTTTGGCAAGCGACTGTCTCGCGTATTCCGTCAAAAGATCTGAATCAGTCGTTAATCTTCCGTAATCGGCAAGTGTTTCAAAAATGGTCACCAAGTTTCTGATTGAAACTTTTTCTCTCAGCAATTTAGCAAGCACCTTTTGAATATCGCCGACAGAAAGAGGATTTGGCGTGACTTCCTCAACAAGCACGGGATAATTTTCCTTCAGATGATCGATCAGCTGCTTTGTTTCCTGTCTGCCGACCAGTTCATGGGCATGCTGCTTAATTTTTTCCGTAATATGCGTAGATACGACTGACGCCGGATCAACAACTGTATACCCCAGCATGTCCGCTTCATCTTTTGCAGCTTCGCTGATCCATTTTGCGGGCAGTCCGAACGACGGTTCAATCGTTTCAATTCCTTCAATCACGTCATCTTCAGGCGTCGGTGACATCGCTAAGTAATGATCAAGCAGGAGCTCTCCTTTAGCGACTTCATTGCCTTTAATTTTCAATCTGTATTCATTCGGCTGAAGCGCGATATTATCCCTGATGCGCACAACCGGAATGACAAGCCCTAATTCAAGCGCCAGCTGTCGTCTGATCATGACAATGCGGTCAAGAAGATCACCGCCCTGACCAGCGTCTGCGAGCGGCACCAGGCCGTATCCGAACTCAAATTCAATCGGATCAATATGTAAAAGCTGCACAACGCTTTCCGGGCTTTTCAGTTCATCCGCCTGAGCCTCTTCTTCAAGAATTTCTTCCTCTTCTTCGCTCGGCTTATCCGTTTTGGACAGCTTATAAGCGCCGAATGCAAGCAGACCGGCAATCGGCCCCGTCAGCAGAATGCCGATCGGCGTGAGAAGACCAAGCAAAAGAACAGTTCCCGCGGCTACATATAAGAGCTTCGGATAAGCGAACAGCTGGCCTGTAATATCATGACCGAGGTTCCCTTCAGATGCCGCTCTCGTCACGACAATCCCCGTAGCCGTTGAAATAAGCAAAGCCGGCATTTGAGAAACGATACCGTCACCGACCGTCAGCATTGTAAAGTGAGAAGCAGCTTCTTGTATGCTCATCCCCTGCTGCAGCATGCCGATTACGATCCCGAAAATAATATTGATCATCACGATGATGATACCCGCGATCGCATCCCCTTTGACAAATTTGCTCGCACCGTCCATCGCGCCGTAAAAATCCGCTTCCCGGGCGACTTTTTCACGTCTGTGTTTCGCGTCCTGCTCCGTAATCATGCCGGCGTTTAAATCGGCGTCAATACTCATTTGTTTTCCAGGCATCGCATCGAGCGTAAATCTCGCCGCCACTTCCGATACCCGCTCGGCGCCTTTTGTAATGACGATAAACTGAATAATAATCAAGATTATGAAGACAACAAGCCCTACCAGCACATTTCCGCCGACAACAAAATTCCCGAATGTCTCAACAACCTTTCCCCCTTCTCCGTGAGAAAGAATCGAACGAGTCGTCGACACATTGAGCGCAAGCCGAAACAGCGTCAATAACAGCAGCAATGACGGAAATATCGAAAATTGCAGCGGTTCTTGCATATTCATTGTGGTGAGAAGCACGATCAACGCAAGAGAGATATTAATGATGATCAATATACTTAACAACCATGGAGGGAATGGAATCACCAGCATTGCCACAATGAGGACAACACTTATTAAAACCGATAAATCTCTTGTTGACATGCTGTTTTTCTCTCCTTTTGAATCTGAAATTCACTATACTTTTTGTTTTGTTTTATAGACATAAGCCAAAATTTCCGCAATGACTTTGAAAAACTCTTCCGGTACGGCCTGGTCGATGTCAACCTGATCATATAACGCACGCGCGAGCGGCCTGTTTTCAATCGTCATGACCTCATGTTCTTTGGCGATCTGCCTGATTTTTAATGCGAGATGATCGACCCCTTTGGCAACAATGTAAGGGGCATCCATTTTCTTTTCATCATATTTTAGAGCGATCGCATAGTGGGTCGGGTTGGTAATGATGACATCAGCTTTCGGCACTTCCTGCATCATTCGCCTCATCGCCATTTCCCGCTGCTTCTGCTTAATTTTGGACTTGATAATCGGGTCGCCCTCCGATTTTTTGTATTCATCTTTTATATCCTGCTTTGACATTCTGATGTTTTTCTCATAGTCAAAACGCTGATATAAGTAATCGAGCCCGGCCAGCAGCATTAAAGCCCCTGAACCCGCAAGCCCCATCCAAAGAGTGAGCTTAGATACGAATGTGAGCACTTCCGCAGGCGTTAAAAGCGGAAGACGGAGAATATCGCCATAATGCAGCCAGAGCACCATAAAGGCGGCAAAACCGACTACGGCAATCTTCAAAATCGATTTAACCAGTTCAACAATCGCCCTCATGCTGTATATCCGCTTAAATCCTTTCAGCGGGCTGAGCTTGTTCAGGTCAGGTTTGAGAACTTCCGCAGAAAACAGAAAACCCACCTGCATGTAGTTGCTCACGACACCTGCCACAAGCGCGACCAGCATAATCGGCGCAAGGATGAGGCTGATATCTTTCACTGTATCCACAAAAAGCTCATGTACGTTAGACGCTGACAGATCTAATGCTATCGATTTCGTATAAAACGTTTTAATAAAGGACAGCAGCCTGTCCCGCATGTAAGGGCCGAGCGCGATCAGCGAAAGAAAGATAATCAGTAAAGAAACGGCTGTATTCACATCCGTACTTTTCGGGACCTGACCTTTCTTTCTTGTATCTTTTCGTTTTTTCGGGGTGGCTTTCTCCGTTTTTTCACCGGCAAAGAATTGCAGATTCAGTCTGAGTCTCATCACGTCACACCGACCAATGCCAATAAATTTCGCATTGTTTCAACGGTAAGGCTGAAGATATTGCGGACGAGGACAAACATCACCGCCATACAAACGATCAGCATAATAAAACTCACGGCTATTTTAAGAGGAAGCCCGACAACGAAAACGTTCAGCTGCGGCACCGTTCTCGCCACAATGCCAAGCGCCAAATCAACTAAAAACAGACTGGCTACAACCGGCGCAGACATTTGAAAAGCGATAATAAACATGGCATTGAAGCTTTTTGCGATAAAAAGTCCAAAGTGCTCATTTCCAAACGACGGAAATGCCTGATCAAGCGGAATATACTGAAAGCTGTAATAAATCCCGTCCAATAATAGATAATGGGCGTTTACGCTGAGCATAAATAACAGCGCCAGCGTATAAACGAATTGGCCGATCAGCGGGCTTTGCGTTCCTGATTGCGGATCAATGACATTCGCGATGGAAAAACCCATCTGAAAATCAATAAAGGAACCCGCGATCTGAATGGCTGCCAGCATCATGAAAGCAATCAGCCCGAGGCTCAAGCCCACAACGGCCTCTTTTATAACAAGCAGCATATACTGTTCCCCTATGTCAACTGACGGCGCATGTTTCAGCGTACTGAAGCAGATCACCGAAAGAAAGAAAGCAAAACCGATTCGGTGAACCGCCGGCAGATTCCGGTGCCCGAAGATTGGCACCGTTACAAAAAAAGCAGAAATTCTAATAAAAACCAATAAAAAAGCGGGAAATAAATCAATGATGGAATTCATTTGATTCTACCCTGCAAATCGGTTCAGATGAGAGAACAGATCAGTTGTAAACGAAAGAATCGTCGACAGCATCCAAGGACCGAAAAAGATCAGTCCGAGCATTACCGCCACGATTTTCGGAATGAACGCAAGCGTCTGTTCCTGGATTTGAGTTGTCGCTTGAAAGATACTGACGAGCAAACCGACGATCAGCGCGATCGCTAGCAGCGGCCCGCAGATCATCAATGTTACGTATACGGCTTTTTCCGCCATGGAAATTACAAATTCTGAACTCACAATTAGCACCTACCCTAAAAGCTGTCAAGCAAAGATTTCACGATTAAATACCATCCATCGACCAAAACGAAAAGCAATATTTTAAAGGGCAGAGAGATCATAACCGGCGGAAGCATCATCATTCCCATTGACATTAAGACGCTCGCCACGACCATATCGATAATTAAAAACGGAATAAAAATCATAAAGCCCATTTGAAAAGCGGTCTTGAGTTCCGAGATCGCATAAGCGGGCACCATCGTCGTCAAAGGAATATCCTGAATCGATTCGGGCTTTTTCATTTTGGCGTAGTTCATAAACAGCGCCAGATCCTTTTGCCTTGTATGCTTGCTCATGTATTCTTTAATCGGCTTCTCGGCTTTTGTATATGCTTCATCGAGACTGATTTTGTTGTTCATCAGCGGCGTTAAGGCATCCTTATTAATCTCAGAAAAAGTCGGAGCCATAATAAAAAACGTCAAGAACAGCGCAAGACCGATTAATACCTGATTCGGAGGCATGTTCTGCGTCGCCAGTGAGGTTCTCACAAAAGACAGGACGATGACGATTCTCGTAAAGCAGGTCATCAAAATCAAAATACCCGGAGCCACTGAAAAGACGGTCAAAAGCAGCAGTAACTTAACAGTAGAACTGACTTCGGTCGGACTGCTTGAATTAAAAAGATTAATAAATTCATTCATGATGATACGGGCCTTTCTTTTTTCCTTCAGAACGGCTTTGTTTCAGCTCGCTCAGCTGTTCTTTCAGCGCTTTTGAAAACGACGGAAGCATCGTTTGCGGCTTTTTTTCTCCATCCTTACGCGGCTTTACGAGTTTGTTCCATTCCACTTTTGAGGACATCGCCTCTTCGTATTGGCTCAGAATCGCCTCGCGCTCTTTTTCATCTTCAATTTCTTTTAAAAGCTGTATCGTCTCGCCGACACCGACCACAAGTACGCTGTTTCCCACTTTAATCAGCTGCACGGAACGGTTTTGGCCGACTGACGTTCCGCCGATATTTTCTACATATTGAAACGGCTTCAGCAGACGGTTTCTTTTATTCATCAGTTTGACAAATCCATAGATCAGCAGAATGACAAATAATAACGCCCCAATCATCTTTACAAAATCAAAAGCGGAGACAGAAGATGCAGAAGCATCCCCTATCTCTTGATCAGCCGTTTGTTTCGATGTATCGTTTTTTTTCTCTGTTTTGTTTGTTGATTGTTTGTCAAACCATTCGTTGACGGTGGAATTATCAGACTCCGCCGCAAAAGCAGGGAACGGATGTACATTGAGTAAAACGAAACAACAAATCAAAGCTAGTAAACCATGACTCTTTTTCAACAGTCGTACACCCTTTAGCTTAATGTTTTATTAATGGCTTCAAGCACGCGGTCCGCTTGGAATGGCTTCACGATAAAGTCTTTTGCCCCGGCTTGAATCGCGTCAATGACCATTGACTGCTGGCCCATTGCCGAACACATGATGATTTTCGCCTGCGGATCGATTTGTTTAATTTCCTTTAATGCGGTAATCCCGTCCATTTCAGGCATTGTAATATCCATTGTCACAAGATCGGGTGAATGCTCTTTGAATTTTTCGACCGCCTGTGCTCCGTCTGAAGCTTCAGCTACAACGTCAAAACCGTTCTTCACCAAAATATCCTTGATCATCATTCTCATAAATGCTGCATCGTCTACAATTAAAATTCTGTGTGCCATAATCTGTTTCTCTCCTCTATGTTCGCTTATTTTAAATTGTTAAGGCGGTCAGCCTGACTTAAAATGTCAGTAACTCTCACGCCGAAGTTTTCTTCTATGACAACGACCTCGCCTTTTGCTACGATCCGCTGATTGACCAGGATGTCAACGGGTTCACCCGCCAGCTTGTCAAGCTCAATTATGCTTCCCGCAGAAAGTTCAAGGATTTCTTTGACGCTTCTCTTCGTTCTGCCGAGCTCGACCGTAACGGAAAGCGGGATATCCATCAGCATATCAAGGTTGTTTCTTGAACCGTGCGCTGCCGCTGCATTTTGATCAAACGCCTGAAATTCCACCGGAGCGACTTGAACGGGAGCAGCTTTTTTAGCGGTTCCCTGTCTCTTCGGAAGCTCGGGTTTTGCCTGCGGTTCCTGCTGAACGGCAGGTTCCTGCTGCGGCGTTTCGTATGTTTCCTGCGGTTCTGACACGGTTTCTGCGGCTTCTGCCACAGGCTGATCTGTATTCATCAGCTCCGCGATCAGATCTTTCGCAAACGTAAGCGGATAAAGCTGCATGATGCTCGAATCGATTAATTCACCGACTTTCAGGCGGAATGAAACTTTTACAAGCAGGTCATCCTCCGGTATTCTGTCCGTCCCTTTTTCTTCCGTCACATCCAGAAGTTCAACCCGCGGCGGAGAAATGTCGATCTTTTTACTGAATACGGTCGACATCGACGTAGCAGCCGAGCCCATCATTTGATTCATTGCTTCCTGCACGGCGCTCAGGTGGATTTCCCCGAGTGACGGATCGGCGCCTTGGCCGTCTCCGCCGATCATCAAATCCGCTATGATGGCTGCGTCGCTTTGTTCTACGACGAGCAAATTGCTGCCGTCAAACCCTTCTGTGTAGTTCACTTCAATGGCAACATACGGATGAGGAAATTCATCACTGATTTTGCTTTTTGAAATGACGGTCACACTCGGTGTCGTAATGTCCACTTTTTGATTTAAAAGAGTGGACAGCGCCGTAGCCGAGCTGCCGAATGAAATATTCCCGATTTCTCCGATCGCATCGCGCTCAAGTTCAGACAAGTTCGCCTTTTGAGGCTGTTCTGTATCCTCTTGACTTCCTGTGCCATTAAGAAGAGCATCGATTTCATCTTGAGATAATCTATTGTTCATCTTGTTCACCTCTTATGTCGTGATCTAAAATTTGCACTGCCTGTCTTCGATTCACCCGGCCGGCCTGCCCTAAAAACTTCGGTTTGTTTCCGACCAATACAGTAAGAGGATCAGTCACTGATTTGTCCAGAGTTATACAGTCCCCGGCTTCCAAACTTAAAAATTCTTCTATTGTCAGTTCAGAAGCTCCCAAGAGAGCTACTACGGGAATTTGTGCCGTCATGATGCGCTTTTCAAGCAACTTTGTTTCTTCGGGCTTCGCTTCATTCCGATCTGATTGCATCCAATAATGTACGGAAAGCTTAGGGATTATCGGCTCAAGCACGACATGGGGAATACAAAGATTAATGACACCGCTGATTTCACCGATCTGCGTATTGAGAGAAATGACCACGACGGTTTCATTTGGCGAAACCATCTGTACAAACTGAGGATTCACTTCAAATTCAGTCATTTCAGGATCAATATCAGCAATGGATTGCCAAGCTTCTTTGTAGTTGCCCAGTGCATTTTCAAATAAATTAGAAATAATGTTCGTTTCTATTTCCGTAAGATTGTCAGCTTTGTTATGGGTGATGCCGATGCCTCCCATGACGCGGTCAAGCATGGCGTATGCGATGGTGGGATTAACCTCCATCATGATCCTGCCTTCCATCGGATGAACATCGAACAAATTCAGGATCGTCATGTTCGGTATGGAGCGGATAAATTCTTCATACGGCACCTGGTCAACTGAGCTGACAGATATATGGATATACGTTCTGAGCTTGGCGGAAAAGTGTGTTGTGAGAAGCCTCGCAAAGTTATCATGTATCCGGGTTAAACTCCGTATCTGATCTTTCGAAAACCTGAGCGCCCGTTTAAAATCATATACTTTTACTTTTTTCTCTTTAACTTCCTTTTTCAGCTCTTCCGCATCCGCCTCACCCGTCGAAATGGCTGAAAGCAGTGCGTCTATTTCATTTTGAGAGAGAACTTCTCCTGACATTTTCTTCACCTCCGTATTCTGTCAAATTTGTTTTTATTGCAGATTAAAGGAGGTAATGTACACTTTCTGAACTTTTCCTTCTTGGAGATAGCTGTTTACTTTTTCTTTTAAGGATTGTTTAAACGCTTCTCTTCCTTTATCTCCCTCAATCTCTCCGGCGCTTGTATCGGCTAAAATGGAAATGATGTTGTCTTTCACCTGAAAATCGCGTTTTTCTAGTTCTTCCTTCGCTTTTTCCGAGTCGGTTTCAAGCTTTATGCCGATGCGGATGATGCTGTCGGACTTTAAGTTCGTCGTGATATCATCGACAGACACAGTAGCTGCAACGACTTCATCGATTGTAGGCTTTTTGTCTTTGTCTGAATGTCCGCTGACGACAAAATATGCTGCCGTTCCGAGGCCGGCAACGACAATTAAAATAATCAGCATAATAATGACTAATTTTTTTTTCATTCTTCTTCCTCTATTCCCTGATCCAGTGAAAATATTTGTATGCTATGGTAAAACGAAATGACTTTTTTAAGAACTGCTTCTTCCGGTTCTTTCACGACGAACTTTTTGCCGTTGGACAGCGTAATCGTCGTGTCGGGGAAGCACTCAATCTGTTCGATAAACAGCGCGTTCAGCGTAAAAGGCTGGCCGTTTAAACGGGTGACTTGAATCATTCAATCCGGAGAAGCGGCCTTACCGCCCCCCCTCCCTCCTTACCGTTTCAGATTAACCAGCTCCTGAAGGATTTCATCTGAAGTCGTAATGATTTTTGAGTTTGATTGGAAACCGCGCTGAGCAACGATCATTTCGGTAAATTCATCTGTCAGATCAACGTTTGACATTTCAAGATAGCCTGCCAAAAGCTTACCTGAGCCGTTTTCGCCCGGAGCGGTGACAGCACTCGCAGCTCCTGAACTTAATGATTGTCTGTAAAGGTTTCCTCCGATTTTTTCCAGACCGGCGCTGTTAGGGAACGTGACCAGACCGATTTGTCCGGCATCATGAACCGCATCCCCTGCATCAGTGTATGTAACGGTTCCGTCTGCACCGATACTGTAATCTTTCGCGTCAGTCGGAATATTGATTTTGCCCCCGCCGATTTTTTCAAGGTAGTAGCCGTCAGTCGTAACAAGGTTGCCTTTATTGTCCTTCCCAAAATTCCCCGCACGTGTGTAAACGATTCCCGCACCTGTATTAATCTGAAAGTAGCCGTCTCCGTCAATGGCTAGGTCGGTTTTATTCTGTGTAGCCTGCGGGGCGCCGGTTGAATGAACGACATCAATGGAAGAAGTCGCGGCACCCAAGCCGATTTGTTTTGAATTGGTCACGTTTGAACCGCCGGCGACTGTCTGGCTGATCAAATCTTTAAACGTAACGCGGCTTTTCTTAAATCCCACTGTGTTGACGTTGGCGATGTTATTGCCGATTACATCTAGTTTTGTCTGAAAGTTTTTCATGCCGCTGATACCGGAATATAATGAACGTAACATGTTAAATTCCCCCTGGGTTTTCTTTTTATTTAGATGTTTCGCTGACGGCCGTGACATTCCACGGACTGACCTCTTTGCCATTTTCAAGCACGAGCACGTAATTGCCGTTTGAATGCTTGACTGAATTGACTGGGCTTGTCTGATCCTTCCCGTCGCTGTCGCTGAATGTGACATTTTTGCCGATCCAGTTCACATACATCGTAAACGGATCTTGATTTTCTACAAATTTAGTCATCGTCGTATTCATATTCATCATTTGCTCCAATGAAGAAAATGTCGCCATCTGGCTGATGAACTCTTTGTCATCAACCGGATTTAGCGGATCCTGGTTTTGAACCTGTGTCATTAGGATCTTCAGAAATTCGTCTTTCCCTAAATTCGTGCTGCTGTTTACGGCGGCGGTGCTCTTCGTATTAGAAGCGCCCGCTGCGGCATAATCCGAGTTTACAGATGTCAACTATTCTTCCTCCATTTCATTGAGAGAAAGCTCCTCCAGCATATCTCCGAATTCACCTGTCTGCTGCTGGTTTTTCTGCTCTCTCTGTCCCTGCTGCTGCTGTTTATTGTGATCGGCTGTCTGACCGTAAACCGGCTGCTGATCCCCGCTTTGAAGCGGGACGGTAAAACGGTCGATTTGGACCGACATATTCGGAAGCGACTGTTTCAGCTGAGGAAGATGCTGTTCCAGCAGCTCTTTCGCAGACTGGCTTGATGCGATTATTTTGCTTTGAAACATCCCGTTTTCGTTTGTCACCTTAATCGTGACAAAACCGAGGTTCTCAGGATTAAGACGAATCGTAAAGCTTCCGGTCGTTTTCCCGAAAGGCGTGTATTTCATCTGTTTCCAGCCGCTGATGACCTGGTCTGTTAACGGTTTATTTTCTGCCGGCGGCTGTTCGGCTCCTGCGGACGCTTGCTGAATGCCGGCAAGACTTCTCGTTCCCGAAAACAGTATATGCTCGGACAATTTGCTGTCAGATGCTTTCACTTGAGAAATCGTGCCGCTGTTTTGCTGTTCCGTTTTCCCGGCTGACTCTTGGGATGATTCAGATGATTGAGATAACACAAAAGCTTTCAGCTCAGTTTCAGCCATATTCCATTCCTTTGTTCCTTTTTGAGAAAGGCCCGCAAGCTGCTCAGCGACGCTTTGAAAGCTCTTCAGCTCAGCGGCCGACATAGAATAAAGCTTAGATGCAGATTCATTTTTCGGAAATAGCGTCTGCCGCAGGTCTTGAATCACGCGGTCCGGTACGCCTTGTTTTTTCAACGCCGCTAATAAACGGTCACCTTCCTGATAAACCGCCTTTGCCTGTGCGCTGTCCGGCTGATTCTCTTGATGCGCAAATAGCTGGGCTGCGGCTTCTTGAATGAAAAGGAGGCCCGTTTCAAGCGCGTCTCGCCCGGAATCCCCGTCATTAGCGGCGGGAGAACCCGGCTCAATCTTTTCAGGCTTCACATCATGACGTTTGCCGGCTAACATGTCTTCAACAGATTCAGCAAGCTGCTTCAATAAAGGAAGAGCGGTTTCAGCCGGTTGCTTTCCTTCAAGGGCTTTGACCGCCTCAAGCAGCTGTTTCAGCTGAAGTTCTTTATCTTCCGGGCCGGCTTTCAGCCAATCACCGATTTTCGAGAGAGCATCATTAAGCTCTGCATCACTTGTTTTTGCCTCATCTCCGGGCTTCTGTTGAGAAGTGATTTCCGACAGAAGCCGGTTCTGAAATAGGCCTAAGCTGTTTACATTCATCTTCACATTGCTGTTTTGCGCAGTCTGCGTGCGATTCCCCGTTATTTCAAGCAGCTTCAACTTACATCACTCCTTATTTCCGTCAGCGGATAGTTTTTCTGTATATTTAGCCGCTTGTTCAGGAGTCATTTTCGTCAAGATTTCAGCAAGCTGCTTTTTACTTAGTCCGTTTAAAATATCGAGGGCATCTTTTTCTTTCAGCTTTGCGATAATGCTTGCCGCTTTACCGCTGTCCATACTTTTATAGATATTGATCATTTTATCTTTTCCCGCTGAACCCGAAGCGTCTTTTTTCATTTCATCCGTTTTCTGCTGCTGTTCCGTTTTCTGCTGCTGTTCAGCTTCCTGTTTCAATGAACGGATTTTCTGGTTCAGATTGTCGATTTCGGATTTGCTTGTGTCCAAATCTTTATTTAAAATGTTGATTTCACTTTTTTGTTCCTTTATGGTCTTTTCAAGAGAAGCCGTTCGGTCTTCCTTCTGCTTTTCCGCTGCGCTTTTTGTTTCTTTCGTTTCGGGAACCAATTCTTTTAAAACAGGCGTTTTTGCGGCTGTTTCCTGAATCGGCTTCATCACATCTACGCCGGCAGCCCAAAGGACGATGCTTGCGACGATGATCAAAAAAACCAGCGGGATAATGATAAAAAGCAGGATTGAACCGAACTTTCCAGATCCCTTTTCTTTATCGGCCATTTTATTCGCTCCTAATGCCCCTGAATCATAAACTGCTTGATTGAAATATCGTCCATTTCCCTCATTTCTGCAGCTTTGTCTTCAAGAGCAAACATATTAAATTGTTTTTCCCGCATTTTTTCAAATTTCTTTACTTCAATGTTTTTTTCGGTGAGCTGTTCCTGCTTCTCATTCATTTCATTTCGTTTCATAATGACAAGTTTTTGATAATGATAGATGGTGTTCTCAAGATTGGAGACAAATTGCTGATAATGTCTCATTTCCTGAACGCTCATCCCGCATTTCAGCTTTGATTCTTTGTCTTTTTCGAGCGATTCTTTTTTGCTCATATTTTCATATAGTTTTTCAGCCACTGTTTCAAATTCAGAAACCGATTGTCTGTATTCAGACAATGTTTGGTCTTTTTCATTCTCTTTTAAGTCCAGCAGCTTTTGAAATCTGAATTGGTACGCCACGATGTTTATTCCTCTTTTCCTGTCATACTCGTCAATACCGCAATACTGTCTTCCAATTGAGCAGGTTCTTCAGTTCCTTGTTTTAAAAATTGAATGAGCTGCGGATAAAACTGAATCGCTTCATCAATTTCTCTCGATGACCCTCTTTTGTAAGCTCCGATATTAATGAGGTCTTCAGAGTTTTGATAAGTTGACAGAAGGTCGCGGAATTTGTTGGCCGCCTCTATATGCGCGGCGTCTGAAATATTAGACATAACCCTGCTGATGCTCTTCAGGATATTCACCGCCGGGAACTGCCCTTTGTTGGCAAGCGCCCGATCGAGAACGATATGCCCGTCTAATATACCGCGCACCGTATCGGCAATCGGTTCATTCATGTCGTCTCCGTCAACGAGAACCGTATAAAAAGCGGTTATCGTCCCTTGTTCATTCGCACCCGTTCTTTCCAGCAAACGGGGCAGAATAGCGAACACAGAAGGTGTATATCCTTTTGTTGTCGGCGGTTCCCCCGCTGCCAGCCCGATTTCACGCTGAGCCATCGCAACCCTCGTGACGGAGTCCATCATGAACATGACATTCCGGCCTTTATCACGGAAATATTCCGCAATGGCGGTCGCTGTATATGCCGCTTTCAAACGCATTAATGCAGGCTGATCAGAAGTCGCGACTACGACAATCGAGCGTTTCAAGCCTTCTTCGCCTAAATCCTTCTCAATGAATTCCCGCACCTCGCGCCCCCGTTCACCGACGAGTGCGATGATGTTTAGATCGGCTTCGGTCTGCTTTGCGATCATTCCCATCAAAGTGCTTTTTCCGACTCCGCTTCCGGCAAAAATTCCGATTCTCTGCCCTTTTCCTACTGTCAGCAGACTGTCAATCGACCTGACACCGACACCCATCTTTTCCCGTATCGGCGGCCGTTTCATCGGGTTTGGCGGCGGCTGTTCCGTCGAAACGGGAGACAATCCTTTAGGAAGCGCCCTGCCGTCAAGAGGCTCACCGAACGCATCAACAACCTGTCCGATTAAACCTGCGCCTACTTTGATACGGAGAGACTCGCCGGTAGCCTCCACAATGCTGCCCGGGGCAATGCTTGCCGCTTCCAGATAAGGCATTAACAGTATGTTTTCATCCTGGAAGCCTACAACCTCAGCTTTAATCGCTTTTTTTGAATGACCTTTCGGATAAATGAGACAAACATCTCCGATCGAGCTTTCGGGCCCTTTTGATTCAATCATCAGCCCGATAACACGTTTAACCTTACCGTAGCGTTTGTACGGATCCGCTGTTTCAATCGAGTCTATTAAATACTGTGTCTTCATTGCTCCGCTCCTGCCTCAAGCGCCGTTAAAAGCTTTTGCTTTAATTGCATCAGCTGGGTGTCTATTCCTGCATCCACCCGTCCGAACGGTGTTTCTATGGAGCACGTTCCCTTTGCAGCTTTTTCATCGGCATACAAGCTTAACCTGCATTCTTTGTACAACAGCTGCTGAATTTCATCCATATGCTGATGAACCGTCTCATAATATTCCGGGTCCACATAAATGGAAATGTCATCATAATCTTTCACTTCGGCTATTACCTGTTTGACTAACAGAAGAAAAGCTTCTTTATCATCACTTTTTTGCCGCCAAACTTTTTTAGCGAGCGCAACGGAAAGCTCAATGATTTCTTCCTCAGCGCTTTCCAGCTTTTCCTCGACTGACTGTCTGGCCATTTCCATAACGGCATTGGCCCGGCTGATGAGGTCTGCGTATTCGGCCTGAGCCTCAGCTTTTCCCAATGCCATGCCTTCGTTATATCCTTCTGCCTTTGCCTCTTCTATCAGTCTTTGTTTTTCATCCGCCCAGCGGCTTTTCTCTTCCTCAATCTGCCGGAGGGTGTACTCCAGCTGATTTTTCGCTTCTTCAGATACCCTGTCGGCTTCTGCTTTGGCAAAAGCCATGAGAACCTCAGGATTTTCTTCCTCCAGGCCGAGCTGGGGATGCGTTTTCCTGACTTCCTGCAAGGAAAGCTTGCGCCGTTTTTGTTCAGGAGAAAATGATGATTGCTGTTTAATGATATTAGACAATAATATCGTCTCCTCCGCCTCGCGCGATTACAATTTCACCGGCTTCTTCAAGCTTGCGGACGACGCCCACGATTCTTGATTGCGCCTCTTCCACATCACGCAAACGCACAGGCCCCATAATTTCCATTTCTTCTTTAAACGTTTCAACCATACGCTGTGACATATTGCTGAAGACGATCTCTTTGACTTCCTCGCTCGCAACCTTCAATGACAGCAGGAGGTCGTCATTTTCAACGTCTCTGATCACGCGCTGAATCGCACGGTTATCAAGGGTGACAATATCTTCAAAGACAAACATCCGTTTTTTGATTTCATCCGCCAATTCAGGGTCTTGTATTTCTAATGAATCAAGGATCGTTTTTTCAGTTCCTCTGTCTACGCCGTTTAACACTTCAACAACGGCTTCTATGCCGCCTGTCTGCGTATAATCCTGCGTAAAGGAGGAGGACAGCTTTTGTTCAAGGACCCGCTCCACTTCATTTATGATTTCAGGAGACGTCCTGTCCATAACCGCAATCCTTCTCGCCACCTCAGCCTGAACGTCCGGGTTCAGCTCAGACAAAATCTGTCCGGCCTGCACCGGGTCAAGGTAGGATAAAATCAGCGCCATCGTTTGCGGATGTTCTTGCTGAATGAAATTCAAAATCTGTTCGGGCTCCGCTTTTCTTGCGAAGTCAAACGGCTTTACCTGCAATGAAGAGGTCAGCCTGTTTAAAATGCTTACCGCTTTGTCTTCTCCGAGCGCTTTTTCAAGCACTTGGCGGGCGTAATTTAAACCGCCTTGAGAAATATAATCCTGAGCGATTGCGATATTATGAAATTCTTCAATGATTTCATCTTTTCTCTGATGATCGACGCTTCTGACTCCCGAAATCTCGAGAGTCAATCTTTCAATTTCTTCTTCAGACAAATGCTTGTACACAGAGGCTGATACATCAAGACCTAAGGAAATCATGAGGATGGCTGCTTTTTGTTTTCCTGTAAGCTTGTTCTGATCACGTTTCGCCATTTTCCATTCCCCCTAATCCTCGTCCAGCCAGCTTCGAAGCAATTTTGCAAAGTCTTCCGGTTTTTCTTTAGCCATTTTTTCAAGCTGTTTTCGTCTGACTGTTTCTTCCGTTTCATTTTTCTCTTCGTTGATATCAGGCAGTCGAACCGGCTCCGGCGCCGTTTCATATTCGTATTCTTCATATTCATCCTCTTGAGAGCGTTTCTTTCTGATGAGGAGAATAATAAGCAGAATAATGGCTGCAAGCAACACCCCGCCTGTAATATATACCCAGATCGGGAGACCCGAAGATTGTGCCGAATTTGTGTTCAGGCTTGTTTTTCCGTCAAACGGCTGTACGGATACAACGATTTTATTGTTGATATCATTGGCTGTCAGGTTTTGATTTTGCGTTTCATTTTTATCAAGGGACGTTCTGACAACCGTTCCTAAAATCTTCTGTATATCAGCCTGTCTCTGCGCTGATAATGAGGCGGCATTTTTCGGATTCGGCGGTTCCACCATGACCTGAATGCCTAAATCACGCACTTTATACGGGCTTTCTGCGATTTCTTTATGAATGCGGTTGACTTCATAGTTGATTTTATTGCTGCTTTTTTCGTAGTCTCCGCTGTTTGAACCGTCATTTGCCTGTTTATAGTTGGCGGTGTCATTGCTGCCCGTTCCGGCTGTTCCGCCGTTGGCCGCGCCATCGCCTTTATACGTTTCCGCAACTTTTTCGGCGCTTACCGCTATGCCTTCCATGTTATCTTTATCGACAGGCTCGACAATGTCTTCAGTGCGTTTTTCTTTCGTGAAGTCAACATCTGCCGTAACGGAAACCACGACTTTATCCTGTCCCATCATTGTGCCGAGCAGGGACTGAACATGTTTTTGAATATCCTTTTCGACCTGCGACTTAATACCTTGCTGAGAAGCATAACTGTCAGAAACGGACCCTGCGCCGCTGTCACTTTTGTCATAATATGTAGAATTTTGATCCATTATGACGATATTATCTTCTTTTAAGTTCGGGACGCTTTTCGAAACGAGATGGTACAGCCCGTTGATCTGGCTTTGATCAAGCGAGTAGCCCGGTTTAATCTGCAAAACGATCGATGCGGATGCTTCCGGCTGATCTTCCCCGACAAACACGGCTTCTTTCGGCATATTGATCATGACCTTCGAGCTTTTAATACCGTCCATTTCATTTATCAGGTTTGACAATTCAGTCTGAGTCGCCTCAACCTTTAAAACGTCAAACTCATTATCTGTCAGGCCGAAGCCCGCATTCTGTCCGAAAAACGAATAATCAATTGATCCCGTTTTCGGCAGGCCTTCCGCGGCAAGCTGGACTTTAAGCGAATCCACTTGGCTCTCAGGAACCTTAATGACCGTGCCGCCGTCAGCAAGTTCAGAAGACACCTTTTTCGTATCGAGCTCTTCTTTAATCTTCCCCGCTTCTTCCGCGGACAAGTCTTTATAAAGAGGCACCATCTTTTCAGACGAAGTAAAAATAATAACGACGATGAGTAAAATAATGAATGCGGCCAAGCCGCTTACCATGAGTATCTTCTGTGTTTTTGATCTGTTATTCCAAAACGCTGCCGTTTTGGTTTTCATTTGCGTTAGAGTACGATTCATGTTAACCCCCGGTCATTCCAGTCATTCTCTTTCATCTGACCACCACTACATCTGCATTCTCATGATTTCCTGATAGGCTTCCACGGCTTTATTGCGGAATTCGGTAGCGGCCGTCAGAGAAATATTTGCTTTTTGGGCAGCGATCATGACCTCGTCAAGGTTTACATCCTTTCCTGCAGCCAGTTCGTTCGTTATTTGGTCAGATTGCACTTGCGACTCATTTAACGAATCAATCGAGTTTTTTAAAAGCTCCGAAAAGCTTGTTTGATTTGAAGAATCAGTTTTTTGAGCTTGATTTAATTGATTCGTTACGTTTTGAGTGTTTTGGGTTTGTTGAAGCTGAAAAGGAGTAATAGCGTTAACCACTTACATCACCTTACTTTCCGATTTCTAAAGCCTTTAAAAGCATGCCTTTGGAGGCGTTCAATGCCGTCACGTTTGCTTCATATGATCTCGTGCTGCTGACAAGATCCACCATTTCCTTTAATGGGTCTACATTGGGTTTTTGTACATATCCGTCTTTATTCGCATCGGGATTTTCCGGATCGTAAACGAGATTAAAAGCGGATGGGTCTTCCGTAATCGAAGATACCTTTACACCATTTCCGGCGTTTCCGATTCCGTTCATCTTGGAATTTAAAAGGGACGAAAATGATTCGCCTCCGGATTGGAGAGAAACCAGCTTTCTTCTGTAAGGCACCCACTCGCCATTGACCTGCTTCGCTCTCGTTGTGTCCATATTGGCCAGGTTGGACGATACGACGTCCATCCGGACACGCTGTGCAGTTAAAGCAGACCCAGAAATATTTAAGCTTTGAAAGCCACTCATTATTTTCCTCCTGTCAAGACTGTTTTCAGGGAATTGAATTTGCCGCTCATTCTTTCAACCAAAGCCTGATAATTAATTTGGTTTTCGGCTAAATCTGTCATTTCTTTGTCGATATCGACATTGTTTCCGTTTTGCTGGTACGATGTATCACCGCTGGACACGATGGAATAATCGTCCCCCGAATCCGTAAAGTCAACGTGTCGATAGTCGGTTTTTACAGCCTCAAGATTGGATGTTTCCTGATCTAACAAATTTCGGAAAGAGACTTTTTTTGCCTTATAGTTCGGTGTATCTATATTGGCGATATTATTAGTTGAGACTTTTTGCTTAATGTCCGCTCTCCCCAAGGCATTCTCAAGATTTTGTATAGTTCCAGAAAATAAGTCCAAATCCACTTACCTCCATTTCAGATATTTTTCTCCTAAAAATCCTTGTCGAGAATTGTAAAACCATATGCTTATTGTAAGAAATAACAGGCTTAAAGTCTATGAAGTTGGGCTAAAAAAAAGTGCTCATTTGTATCTATTTTGCGCATAGGTATTAAGTCCTAGAGTATTTGGACTACAAGCATTTGATTAATATAAGACTGAAAATAGCCGAATTTCTGTATCTTCCCCATTTTTCACACAGCAAGATGGATTATCTCAAATCAGATACCAATAATCAACTTTAAACTGCAACTTTTCACCTATTGTCCATAAAAAAAGCAGGACCCCCGCTTTTAGGGATCCTGCTTTTGGATTAATGAGATTTTAGGTTTTCCAATTCAATAAGGAATTTGTTGTTCAGAACTTTAATGTAAGTCCCCTTCATTCCCAGTGATCTGGATTCAATAACGCCGGCGCTTTCGAGCTTTCTCAGCGCGTTAACGATGACTGAACGGGTAATGCCTACACGGTCGGCAATCTTACTTGCCACAAGTAAGCCTTCGTTTCCGTCAAGCTCTTCAAAGATATGCTCAATCGC
Organism: Bacillus sp. BACIII; assembly: GCF_057836745.1. Taxonomy (NCBI): domain Bacteria; kingdom Bacillati; phylum Bacillota; class Bacilli; order Caryophanales; family Bacillaceae; genus Bacillus; species Bacillus sp. BACIII. Next base: position 1,371,289 of record NZ_CM174437.1, read on the forward strand.
TTCAAGTTCACTGTAAGACAAAGAACTGATCGCCATTTGAACAACTGCTTTGCTTCGCGCTTCTTCTTCGATCTCTTCTGCTTTTTCTCTTAAAATCTCCATTCCTACAACGGTTGCTCCGTATTCAGCAAGAATGAGATCATCATCTTCAAATTGATCCTGCAGACGGGACAGGATCAATGTGCCCAGGCGCTCTCCTCCGCCGATAATCGGCACAATCGTCGTTAAGCCTGCTTGGAACAGGTCTCTGTTTTCAACAGGGAAAGCCGTATATTCGCTGTTGATATCAAGGTTTGAAGACGTCTCCGGAACGTTGAAAAGGTTTTTCGTGTACTCTTCCGGGAACTGGCGGTCTTCAAGCATTTTTTTCATGCGGTCATTTTCGATCTGCTGATTAATAGAGTAGCCCAAAAGCTTTCCTCTGCGGCTGACGACGAAAATATTAGAATCAATGACGTCGCGAAGCGTTTCTGCCATTTCTTTAAAGTTTACGGGTTTGCCTGCCGCAGCCTGCAGCATGCTGTTAATAATTCGTGTTTTTTGTAGTAAAGCCATGTTAAATAATCCTCCTAGAATTCCTCTTATTAAATTTTCACAATATAAATTGACTTAGATCTTTGTTGTTTGCAATCGATCCGAGCTTTTCTTCAACGTATTGCGGCGTGATGGCGACTTTTTCCATCGTCACGTCCGGCGCTTCAAACGACAGGTCCTCCAAGAGACGTTCTAATATCGTGTGAAGCCTTCTTGCTCCGATGTTGTCCGTATCCTGATTCACATGATAAGCCACTTCGGCGATCTTACGAATAGCTTCGTCAGAAAATTCAAGAGATATACCTTCTGTCTGCAATAAAGCCTGATATTGTTTTAACAGCGCATTATCAGGTTCGACGAGAATTTTCACAAAATCATCCACCGTCAGCTTGCTCAGTTCTACACGAATCGGAAAGCGCCCCTGCAGCTCCGGAATCAGATCAGACGGTTTGGCCATATGGAATGCCCCGGCGGCTATAAACAGCACGTGGTCGGTTTTGACGGAGCCGTATTTCGTGACGACGGTCGAGCCTTCGACAATCGGAAGGATATCCCTTTGGACACCCTCTCTCGAGACATCGGCTGAGGAAGAAGCTCCTCCGTTTTTTGCGATTTTATCTATTTCATCAATAAAGATGATGCCGCCCTCTTCAGCTCTTAACACGGCCTCCTGGCTGACTTCATCCATATCGATTAATTTGCTCGCCTCTTCATTGGTCAGAATCTTTCTTGCCTCTCTGACCGTCATTTTGCGGCGTTTCTTCTTTTTAGGCATCAGATTGCTCAGCGCATCCTGCATATTCATGCCCATCTGCTCCATGCCGGAGCCTTGCAGCATGTCAAACATCGACGGCTGCTGCTCTTCCACCTCTACGGAGACGTAATGGTCTTCGAGCTCTCCCAATGCGAGCTGATGCGCCATGCGCTTTCTTTTCTCTTCAAGGCTCGCTTCTTCCTGCTGATCGCTTTCATCATCGCTTGACGGCTGGCTTCCTCCGAAAAGCATTTCAAACGGATTTTTCACACCCGCTTGTTTTTTCTTTCCCGGAACGAGAAGCCGCACAATGCGTTTGTTTGCATTTTCTTCAGCCTGTTCTTTCACTTCGCTGATTTTTTCTTCTTTAATGAGCCGCACGGATGTCTCAACAAGGTCTCTGACCATTGATTCGACATCTCTGCCTACATAGCCGACTTCTGTAAATTTTGTCGCTTCAATTTTTATAAATGGCGCACCGGTAAGCTTGGCGATCCGTCTGGCGATTTCTGTTTTCCCCACCCCTGTCGGACCCATCATCAGGATGTTTTTGGGAACGATCTCATCTCTCAGTTTTTCATCAAGAAGACTTCTGCGATAGCGGTTTCTTAATGCCACGGCGACAGCTTTTTTTGCATCCTGCTGTCCTACAATGTATTGATCCAACCGATCTACGATTTGTCTCGGTGTTAACGGTTTGTTTTCCATGAGCCTCAAGTCCTTTCTATTCAAGTTCTTCCAAAATGATCTGATCGTTTGTGTACACACAAATCTCGCCTGCGATTTTCAAAGCGGCTTTTGCAATTTCTTTGGCGGACAGGTTTTCTCCGGCATAAGTTTTCAGCGCTCTTCCTGCTGACAGGGCGTAGTTTCCGCCGGAGCCGATTGCCAAAACGCCGTCATCCGGCTCAATCACTTCACCTGTTCCCGATACGAGAAGCAAGGTATCCTGGTTCATGACAATCAGCATCGCTTCCAGCTTGCGCAGCACTTTATCGCTGCGCCATTCTTTCGCAAGCTCAACCGACGCACGTTTTAAATTGCCGTTGTATTCTTCAAGCTTCGCCTCAAACATTTCAAAAAGTGTGAAAGCGTCTGCAACAGATCCCGCGAAGCCGGCCAGAACCTTTCCGTTAAACAGCTTTCTCACTTTTCTCGCAGTATGTTTCATGACTACAGCCTGACCGAATGTGACCTGGCCGTCTCCTGACATAGCGCTTTTTCCTTTATGCTGGACGGCAAAAATCGTTGTCGCATGAAAAGATGACATGAGAAGGGCCTCCTTTTAATTTTCTTTAAAAGCTCTCGGATGGTGGGACATATATGTGTTTCTCAGCATTTCCTTCGATACATGCGTGTATATCTGCGTGGAAGACAGATTAGAATGGCCCAAAAGCTCCTGGACGCTTCTTAAGTCAGCCCCTTCATTCAGCAGATGGGTCGCAAACGTATGCCGAAGCATATGCGGGTGTATATGTAAAGTGCCGGATGCCTTTTTTACAAGCCCGCTTAAAATATACCGGATGCCTCTGGCGGTAAGCGGACCGCCTCTTTGATTGACAAACAGCAAATCATGAGGCTCTTTTGCTTTTTCAAGCAGGCACGGCCTTCCGCTATTGATATACAGCTCCAGCGCATCACGGGCATATGAGCCGAACGGGATGTAGCGCTGCTTCCTGCCTTTCCCGTGAACGAGCACCGTATCCATAGATAAGTCAAGATCGCCGACAGTGAGCGTACAGCACTCACTGACCCTCATTCCGGTCGCATATAGAAGCTCAAGCAAGGCCTGATCGCGCATCCCTGACGGCTTGCTTCTGTCTGAAACAGCGAATAGTTCCTCAAGTTCTTTTTCATAAAGAAACTTCGGAATCCGTTTCTCTTGTTTCGGCAGATGAACAAGCTGAAACGGATTCTCTTCAACAAGCTTTTCCCTCATCAAAAATTTATAGAAGCTTCTCAAAGCTGAAATCTTCTTGCTGATTGTTTTTCTTGACAGGCCTTTTTCATAAGCTTCTGTCAAAAATATTCTCACATCATGATATGCAGCTTCTTTCAATCCATTTATATTTTGAGCATGCAGAAACATCCCAAATTCTTCAATCGAATTAACATAATTCACAATAGTATATTGTGAATAATTTTTTTCAATTTGTAAATATTCAACGAATAACTTTAAAAAAAAGTTAACATTCTCCGCCATTATTATGACCTCCCTCTCCGAAGGGCTTTTAAATGGTATCATATAATGCATTGAAGTTGCAATGAAAAGCTATATCGTTTTCGAAATAGTTTGAATAGTCTCAATTGCGCGTTTAGCGTATTCTTCATTTCGTTCTTTTTTGTTTTTAATTTTAACAGGCAGTTCTTTTAACAGACCGAAGTTTGCGTTCATCGGCTGGAAGTTCTTCTGGTTCGTCGTCGTAATGTAATGAGCCATGCTTCCGATCGCCGTCTCCTGAGGGAATGTCACAAGGTCCTGACCGAGCACAAGTTTGGCCGCATTGATTCCCGCCACAAGGCCTGAAGCTGCAGATTCAACATAACCTTCTACGCCGGTCATTTGGCCCGCGAAAAACAGGTCGTTCCGCTGTTTAAATTGATATGTCGGGTTCAAGAGACTAGGCGAGTTGATAAATGTGTTTCTGTGCATGACGCCGTATCTGACAATGTCAACATTTTCAAGTCCGGGGATCAGTTTAAGCACTTCTTTTTGGTCTCCCCATTTTAAATGTGTCTGAAAACCTACAATATTATATAGCGTTCCCGCCGCGTCATCCTGTCTGAGCTGCACGACTGCATAAGGCCGCTTGCCTGTTTTAGGATCTTCCAGCCCGACCGGTTTCATCGGTCCGAACAGCATCGTTTTCTTGCCTCTTTTCGCCATGACTTCAATCGGCATGCAGCCTTCAAAGAAAATTTCTTTTTCAAATTCTTTTAACGGAACCGTCTCAGCCGTCGTCAGCGCTTCATAGAAACGGTCAAACTCTTCTTCTGTCATCGGGCAGTTTAAGTATGCCGCTTCTCCCTTGTCATAACGGGATTTTAAGTACACTTTATCCATATCAAGGCTGTCTTTTTCAACAATCGGCGCCGCCGCGTCATAAAAATACAGGTACTCTTCTCCGGTGAGTTCTTTCAGCTGCTGTGAAAGCGATTCTGACGTAAGCGGTCCGGTCGCAATAACTGTCGGACCTTCCGGAATTTCTGTTACTTCCTCAGTAAGTACCGTTACGTTCGGATGGTTTTTCACGAGATCCGTCACGCTTTGCGCAAATTCATGACGGTCAACGGCAAGCGCTCCCCCTGCCGGAACCGAACATTTATCAGCAGATTGAATGATTGCAGAGTCAAGCGCCCGCATTTCTTCCTTTAATACGCCTACCGCATTGGCAAGCGTATTTGAACGGAGGGAGTTGCTGCATACCAGTTCGGCAAATTTATCAGTATGATGGGCTGCCGTCTGCTTTACGGGCCGCATTTCATATAGTTTTACTCGAATTCCTCGTTTTGCAAGCTGCCATGCCGCTTCACTTCCGGCAAGGCCTGCTCCGATTACATTAACTGTTTGCTGGTTCATTTCTTTTCATCTCCTGTTGTTTGTTACTTCCACACAAAGAAGGTGAGCAAGGCTCTGCTCACCGCTACTTCTGTGGTTCTTCCTTATAATCGCATTCGACGCATTGGACTTGTATGCCTTTTTTAAGCTTTTTCTCTACGAGCATATTTTCACATTTCGGGCATTTTCGTTCAATCGGTTTGTCCCAAGATACGAAGTCACAGTCAGGATAACGGTCACAGCCGTAAAAGACGCGTTTCTTTTTTGATTTTCGTTCGACAATGTTTCCTTCATGACACTTAGGACATTTCACGCCGATTTGTTTAACAATCGGTTTAGTATTCCGGCAGTCAGGGAAGTTGGAGCACGCCATGAATTTGCCGTACCGGCCCATTTTATAAACCATCCGGGAGCCGCATAACTCACAATCTTCGTCGGCGTATTCAGGTTCAATTTCCACTTCTTTCATTTCGGCTTCCGCTTTTTTCACACGCTTTTCGAAATCGGAATAGAAGCTGTCAATGATTTGAACCCATTCTGTCTGACCGTCTTCAACATGGTCAAGGTCTCTTTCCATTTTTGCCGTGAATTCAACGTTAATGATTTCCGGGAAAAACTCCATGATGAGATCCAGTACAATCTGTCCGAGCTCAGTCGGCACAAACCGTTTATTGTCTAATGCCACGTAACCGCGCCGCTGGATCGTGTCAAGAGTCGGCGCATATGTGGAAGGACGGCCGATACCGAGTTCTTCAAGCGTTTTAACCAAGCGCGCCTCTGTGTAACGCGGCGGCGGCTGAGTAAAGTGCTGCTCGGGCTCAATATCTTTCGACAAAACCGTGTCTCCCTCTTTAAGGTCCGGAAGCATGCGGTCTTTTTCTTCCAGCTGATCGTCTTTACCCTCTACATAGACTTTCATGAAGCCGGCGAATTTGACTTTACTTCCGTTTGCCCGGAATGTCAATCCGTTATTGCTGAGATCGACACTCATCGTATCCAGAACGGCTGGCGCCATCTGACTTGCAACAAAGCGCTCCCAAATCAGCTTGTATAATCTGAGCTGGTCTCTGCCAAGCACCGCTTTTAAATCAGCAGGTTTTCTGAGTACTGAAGTCGGGCGGATCGCTTCGTGGGCATCTTGAGCGTTTTCATTTTTCTTTGCCGGTTTCCGTTTTCCCGCTAAGTACTCTTTTCCGTACGCCTGATCAATAAAAGCTGACGCCTCTTCAACGGCCGTGTTGGAAATCCTCGTTGAGTCCGTTCTCATATACGTGATGAGTCCGACTGTACCTTCTTTGCCGAGATCAATTCCTTCATATAATTGCTGAGCGATCATCATCGTTTTCTTCGCTCTGAAATTCAGCTTCCTTGCAGCCTCCTGCTGCAGGGTGGACGTTGTAAACGGCAGAGCGGGATTTCGTTTCCGCTCTTTTTTCGTAACCTTGTCTACTGTATACTTATTGCCTTTCAGCTCAGCAAGAACGGCTTTTACGTCTTCTTCGCTTTTTAAAGGAAGCTTTTTGCCGTTTTTTCCGAAAAAGCCGGCTTCAAACGTCTCTTTTCCTTTTAGAAATGAGCCGGTAATCGTCCAGTACTCTTCAGGTTTAAAGTCGTTGATTTCCTTTTCCCGGTCAATGATAATCCGGAGCGCAACGGATTGCACGCGGCCCGCACTGAGGCCTTTTTTTACTTTTTTCCAAAGAATCGGGCTGATTTTGTATCCGACGAGCCGGTCTAATATACGGCGCGCCTGCTGCGCATCGACAAGATCCATGTTAATCATGCGCGGATGTTTAAATGATTCCTTAATGGCGTCTTTTGTTATTTCATTAAAGACGACCCGGCAGTCGGAGCTGAGATCCAGATCAAGACTGTGCGCGAGATGCCATGCAATCGCTTCCCCTTCTCTGTCGGGGTCGGCCGCGAGATAGACTTTTTTTGCTTTCTTTGCCGCTGTTTTTAATTCTTTTAAAACAGGGCCTTTTCCGCGGATCGTAATATATTTCGGTTCAAAGTTCTGTTCGATGTCAACTCCCATTTGACTTTTTGGAAGATCCCGGACATGTCCCATTGAAGCTTTGACTTTATATTTCTTTCCTAAATAACGTTCAATCGTTTTCGCCTTTGCCGGCGATTCGACGATGACTAGATAATCAGACATTTTCATCCCCCTCAAGAGGTGTTCTCTCTCTTTTCAAGTATCAATTCATTTTAGAGCTGCCTTTTTATGGCTTTCAACATTTCATTCTTTATGATGAACGTCATTTTATACATGAAAATAATATGCAACTTTAAATCCTCACTATTATTAAATATTACAATACCGTTTGTCAAACGATATTTCAAAAGGGTTCCGTATACTGAACGCATCGGGCGGTCAGCTCTCCGTCAATATCCTCTGCGCACAATACAGCTTTCGCCCCTTCTTGAATGAGTTTTATAGGTCCTCCGGAATATGGATTAAATATGGAACCGGGAACGGCAAATACCTCTCTCCCTTGATCGAGGGCCTGGTAAGCTGTGATTAATGAACCGCTTTTTTCTTTTCCCTGCACGACTACAATTCCTTCACTTAATCCGCTGATTATACGGTTTCTCATCGGAAAGTGCCACTTTTTCGGCTTTGTTTCAGGAGGATGTTCTGAGAGTAGGAGGTGGTGTTCAGCCATGTATTCTGCTAACAGGAGATTTTCCCGGGGATAAATGTGATGGAATCCGCCGGCTATCACGCCGATCGTAAGCCCTTTTGCCCTGATGCTCGCCTTATGAGACAATCCGTCTATGCCGGATGCAAGCCCGCTTACGATGACCCAGCCTTTTTTTGAGAGTTCGGCGGTAAGATGCCCAACCGCTTTTATTCCGTCTTCCGTCGGTTTCCGCGTGCCCACAATCCCAATTTTTCGGCCTTTTTCAAGAAGCTGCGTATTCCCTTTTGCAAACAAGACGGCCGGCGGATCATAAATCGTTTTAAGCCATGAAGGATAGCGGCTTGATGAAATCGGGATGACAGTAATGCCTTCGCGGCGGTAATCGGACAGAACTTCATCGAGTTCCGAATCCTTGCGTTCTATTTCTCGAAAAATGGCTTTCGGAGCTGTTTTTCCTTCTGATAAAACGGTTAATGGATGCGGGTCCCGTAAAAAAGACAGGGAGTGATCAGCTTTCCACCATTTTAATAGAAGAGACGGGGAAATGATTTGATTGATACTGCAGACCATTAAACAGCGCGATGCTTGATCCAAATCTGGCAACCTCCTCTTTTTTTTACAGTAAAAACAGGAACAGCCGTTACGGCTGCCCCTGCTTCGGTCAGTGAGTTTTGCACGTTTCAAATAAGCCTTTTTCTTTTAACACCTTAATCAGCGTTTCGCCCATTACAGAAGGGGTTTCCGCCACTTCAATCCCGCAGGCGTTCATCGTTTTGACTTTTTCTTCTGCCGTGCCTTTTCCTCCGGAGATGATGGCGCCCGCATGGCCCATGCGTTTTCCCGGAGGAGCGGTTTTACCGCCGATAAAGCCGACAACAGGCTTCGTCATGTTTGCTTTCACCCACTCAGCCGCTTCCTCTTCAGCCGTGCCGCCGATTTCTCCGATCATGATGACGGCATGTGTTTCAGGATCTTCATTGAACGCTTTTAACACGTCAATAAAGTTCGTGCCGTTGACCGGATCACCGCCGATTCCTACAGCGGTAGATTGGCCTAATCCGGCTTCTGAAAGCTGATGGACGGCCTCGTATGTCAATGTACCCGAACGGGATACAACGCCTACATGCCCCTTCTTATGAATGTATCCCGGCATAATGCCGATTTTGCATTCTTCAGGCGTAATAACACCCGGACAGTTCGGCCCTATTAATCTCGTTTTCTTGCCTTCCATAAAGCGCTTCACTTTCACCATGTCCAAAACCGGAATGTGCTCAGTGATACAAATGACAAGATCAATTTCCGCGTCAACCGCTTCCATAATTGCGTCCGCCGCAAAAGGAGCCGGCACGTAAATGACTGACGCATCAGCGCCTGTTGTATGAACTGCTTCTGCGACCGTATTGAATACCGGTACGCCTTCCGCTTCCGTTCCGCCTTTACCAGGTGTTACACCGCCAACGATATTCGTGCCGTATTCCAGCATCTGCTTTGTATGAAATAAAGCGGTAGAACCTGTAATCCCCTGTACAATAACTCTCGTATCTTTATTGATAAAAACACTCATTATCTGGTCCCCTGCCTTTCATTCTTTCCTAAACTAAGGATACGATTTTCTGCGCGCCGTCTGCCATTGATTCCGCAGATGTAATGTTTAAGCCTGATTCATTCAGGATTTTCTTTCCTAAATCTACGTTTGTCCCTTCAAGGCGCACGACCAGCGGCAATGTCAATCCGACTTGTCTCGTCGCTTCAACAACACCCTCGGCGATGACATCGCACTTCATGATGCCTCCGAAAATATTTACGAAAATTCCTTTTACGTTTTGATCGGAAAGAATGATTTTAAAAGCTTCCGTTACTTTTTCAGCGGTTGCGCCGCCCCCGACATCCAGGAAGTTTGCAGGTTCTCCGCCGTAGTGTTTAATGATATCCATTGTAGACATTGCAAGACCCGCGCCGTTTACCATACAGCCGATATTTCCATCAAGGGAAATGTAGCTCAGATCGTATTTTGACGCTTCGATTTCTTTCGGATCTTCTTCATCTAAATCTCTGTATTCCATAATATCTTTTTGTCTGTATAACGCATTGCTGTCAAAGTTCAGCTTAGCATCGAGCGCCATGACGTTTCCGTCTCCCGTGACGACGAGAGGGTTGATCTCGGCGATGGAGCAGTCCTTCTCAACAAATGCTTTATATAAACCGAGCATAAATTTAGCGGCTTTGCCGACAAGCTCTTTCGGGATGTTAATTGCGAATGCAATTTCCCTTGCCTGATAGCCTTGAAGGCCGACAGCCGGATCAATAACCGCTTTTTTAATTTTTTCAGGTGTTTTTTCCGCTACTTCTTCAATCTCCGTTCCGCCTTCTTCAGACGCCATTAAAACGATTCTTGAAGTGGCGCGGTCAAGTACAAGCCCGACATAGTATTCCTTTTTAATATCGCAGCCTTCTTCAATAAGTAAGCGTTTTATTACTTGTCCGTCCGGACCCGTTTGATGGGTGACGAGCGTCTTGCCTAACAGTTCTTCGGCATACCCCTTCACTTCATCTATTGTTTTTGCAATCTTTACCCCACCAGCTTTGCCGCGGCCGCCAGCATGGATTTGCGCCTTTACGACATAAACCGAGCTTGACAGGCTCTCTGCTTTTTCAACTGCTTCCTCTGCTGTAAAAGCCACTTTACCTTCAGGAACAGACACCCCGTATTTTCTGAGGACTTCTTTTCCCTGGTACTCATGGATATTCATTTCCCATCCTCCTAACTTATGTAGCAAAACTAAAAATAGACTGCGCTTTCATTCTATATAATACTGGAAGAATTGTCTAGGGTTCAAAACAAAATCTTTATATCCTTCCGAACATTCTAACTTTTATTTTATTGAAAATATAAATTTATACGGAGTCTGGGAAATGAATGTTCCTTATTTTTCGTTTTTCAGGCTTTCATCCAGTCGGTAAACAAATGAAAAAATTTCAGCAACGGTCTCATAAAGCGCTTCCGGTATCTGATCGTCGACCGTCAAATGGCGCATTAATTCGACAAGGGTTCTGTCTTCCTGAATGGGAACCCCCGCCTTCTCAGCTTCTTTTATGATACTTTCCGCGACATGCCCCCTGCCTGTCGCGATAACCTTCGGGGCTTGGTCTTTCTGCCGGTCGTAATGCAGGGCGACAGCTCTTCTTAACGGTGTTTGCTCTTTCATATTTTCACATCCACTTTTCGTCCGCCGTCTTTTTGTATAAACTCTTCCACAAGAGCGCTCTGGTCTTTCGGTCGCCGCTTTTTAGCCGTAACGCCCGACAGACTGAAGCCCGTTTCTTTTACAGCCTCTTTTAAAGCCGGTACGAGAGGGTCGATGGCCGCCTGAAGCTCAAAATCGGTTTCAACCGTAATGGTCATTACATTTTGCTGAATCATGCAGTCCACGACGGTTTCTTGCAGCGTTTCAAGATGCAGCAAAAACAGAAGCCTGCAATGTGACGGATCGAGTTTTCCGTCCGACTTCTTCCGTCCTTTAAAGAGAACTGTGATGTCATTCTCATATGCGGACGCTCCCAGCGGAAATGACAGCACCATCTGTGTAAAAGATGGGTTCTGTTGCTCAATAAACAGCTGGCCGTTTAATTTATGAATGAGCGGTTCCGCCTCTTGTTTAACGGATTGGGGCGCGTCTTGAAGCGTCCGGACGGCTTGGAGAGCCGTTTTCAGCGCTTGTTTCTCCGGCTGCGGAGTCACGCCTTTTTCAAGCGCTGTAATGAATGATAATTCATCACGGGTGCCCAGCCCTTTTTTGATTCTTTGCAAAAGGCTTAATACGTCATGTTTTTCTGCATATTTCAGTTCAGTAAGCTGAACGGCTTTTTCGAAAACAGCCGCCTCCTGTTCTGTCAGATGTACGTTTTGGAGAACAAGTGCTGTTTTGGATGTTTTTTCTTGAGAAATGAAAGCCTTGATGATGTCCGCTGTTTCTTTTACGGGACGGTTTTCATTCTTTTCGGCTGATGTCATTAATTTTTCGATAAGCTGTCTTGCCGCTTTTTCAGGCAGCTCCGTATCTGTCCGGGCATGCGGAGGAGAAGGGCGGCTTGAGACTGCCTTTACGTTTTCACGAGTCTCTCGGACAATTGGTGATTGTTTTAATTCCGTCCGTTCTCCTTTATCCATCGGCCCGGTTTCTGAAATCGGCATGCGTGCGGCCTCGGCAAGCTTCTTCAAGAGGCGCTCAGCATGAAGATCCGTTTCTGCGTCTAACACGTCAGAAACCGCCTCTTGAAGCGCGGACAGCTCTTTTGCCGATTGCGGAGCCTGATTGATTGCCTGAAGCAGTCCGGAAAGAAGGCGGCGGGCCGGAACCGGATATTTAACCGCATGAATGGCTGACAAGACTTCCGGATGCGCGGGCAGTTCCCGTTTCAGCGCAAATACGATTGTTTCTGCCGCCTTTTTCGATTCGGCGGCCGGAAGCGATTCAGCCCAGCGGATGCAGGCTTTGAGGCTGTTTTCCGTCATTGGGAGCTTCTGCTGCATAAACGTTTCGGCAATCTGCAGAGATACCGGGTTCGGTTTGACGGAAAGAGCGTTTAACAGTCTTCCCGCCGCTTCCTGAACGGTTTTCGGGCTTCCTTCAAATTGGTCAACAACATGAAGCCGGCCCATTTTTTCCGCCGGCTGTCTGTCATAAGAAAACCAGTAATACGCCTGAGGACGGAGGGCGGTTTCAAGCTTTCCCTGCATCGTCCGGCCGCCGATTTGGATAAGCGCGCTTTGATCGTCCAGCAAACGGAGAACCTTCCCTAACAGCAGTCTTTTTTCGCCGCTGTCTTTACCGCCGTCTTGCCGATCCTGAGAGATTTCCGACGTCAGCTGTCTGAAAGCCGCTTGGATTTCGCCGCTTATGTTCATGTCTTAAGCCTCTTTTCTAACAATAAGATTGAACGGGAGCGAATGTTTTACGGTGAATATTTGTCGGTCCGTATGCCTGAAGAGCTTCAAGATGTTCTTTCGTTCCGTAGCCTTTATTTTTTTCAAAGCCGTACATGGGATAGGTTTTGGCGTACTCCGCCATGAGACGGTCCCGCGTTACTTTAGCAATGCAGGCTCCGGCGGCAATTGACACGCTTTTGGCATCCCCTTTTATAACAGATGACTGCGGAATGTCAAGCGGAAGCGTCATGGCATCTGCAAGCAGATAATCAGGTGTTTCCGATAAAGCATTGACCGCTTTTACCATCGCGAGTCTCGCGGCCTCATAAATGTTGATCCGGTCAATGACATCCGCATGGACAATGCCTACTCCTATCGCTGCGGCTTCTTCCGTAATCCGATCGTAATACTCCCCGAGCTTCTTTTCCGACAGTTTCTTCGAGTCCGTGAGCCCGAGAATCTCGCATTCTGCCGGCAAAATGACAGCACCCGCGACAACCGGTCCGGCAAGCGGCCCTCTTCCCGCTTCGTCAACGCCTGCAATCAGGCGGAAACCCTTTTTGTATGACAGCCTTTCGTATGCCGTCATGTTCAGCCACTGCTCTTTAAGGGCTTTTTCCTTCGCGTGTTTTTTCAGCCATTGCTCTAAAAGCGTCTGTACGCTTTTTCTCGGATCTTTTTCACATTGGGCAAGGAATGGGTCTCTTTCATCTTTGACCTCTTGCAGGCGTTCTTTTACGCTTTTTACGGTTAATGTATTCACGTGCTCTTCTCCCTTACATTATGTATATCGGTATTCTGCGGAAAAAATAAAGACCCGCATCGCTGCGCGTCTTTATTCTGATGGCGTTTCAAATGAAAGCCTGCCGAACTTTTCCGTCCGGATGTCCCGGATGATGACTTCTGTCGTTTTATCGTAGTCAATCAGTCCGCCGCCCATTAAACAGCCGCGTTTTTCACCGATCGCGTCAAAAAGAGCGGCGATATCCTCAGGGATTTCCTGAAGTCCGTAACGCTCCTTTAAGCGGTCTGGATAATGCTCTTCCAGAAAGCGCAGCCCGAAAACGGCCACATCCTGCAGGTTGATAATGGTATCTTTAATCGCCCCGGTGATCGCCAGACGCAAACCGACAAGCTCGTCTTCAAATTTAGGCCATAAAATTCCCGGTGTATCGAGCAGCTCTAATTCCTTGCCTACCTTTACCCACTGCTGTGAAGTGGTAATGCCGGGCCTGTCTCCCGTCTTGGCAATATTTTTTTTGGCCAGACGGTTGATGAGCGTCGATTTCCCGACGTTCGGAATGCCGATGATTAATGCGCGGATCGCTCTTGGCTTAATGCCTTTTGCTTTCATTTTATCGAACTTATCTTTCAGCAGTTCTTTCGAGGACGGCACGATTTGATGCAGCCCCTGTCCGTTAACGGAATTTATTGAAAGAGAGGGAATCCCCTGTCCCTGAAAGTGATCCTTCCATTGGGCCGTTACAGCCGCATCGGCCTTATCGGCTTTATTTAAAAGCATAATGCGCGGCTTGTTTTTTAAAATTTCCTCAATCATCGGATTTCTCGATGACATCGGTATTCTTGCATCCACCAATTCGTAGACGATATCAATTAACTTCAGCTTTTCTGTTACTTCCCGTCTCGCTTTAGCCATATGGCCCGGGAACCATTGAATGGTCATGTGACTTCGACACCTGCCTTATTTGCCGGAACTGTATGTCCCGGTGATCTCTTATGTATTTTACGTTGCTTGTTCCGCTTTTACAAATGTCATATAAAAAAAGAGCCTGTTACGGGTAACAAGCTCTTTTCGTTCGTTATCATTATCGTCTGATTTCTTTAATACGAGCCGCTTTTCCGCGAAGTTCACGCAAGTAGTAAAGCTTAGCGCGACGTACTTTACCGTAACGTACAACTTCGATTTTCGCGATTTTTGGTGTGTGTACAGGGAATGTACGTTCAACGCCAACACCGTAAGAAATCTTACGAACTGTGAACGTTTCGCTGATTCCACCACCACGACGCTTGATCACAACACCTTCGAAGATCTGGATACGCTCACGGTTACCCTCAACAACTTTTACGTGTACACGTAAAGTGTCACCAGGACGGAACGCAGGAAGATCAGTGCGAAGCTGTTCTTTTGTGATATCTTGAATTAGTTTTTGCATCGTTTTCAACTCCTTCCAACAGATGCTCTTAGCCACAACTGCAAGGCACAGCGGAACATCGTTTTCAAGCTTTTGAAGGATAAGCCTTCTTAAGCCACAAGTAGTATCTTATCATATCTTCATTGCCTGCGCAATAGAATCTATTCGTTTTCCCACTCGGAAATCCATTTTCTTTGCTCATCGGTGAGAGGATAGTTTTCAAGAAGGTCCGGACGTCTTAAAAAGGTTCTTCTGATTGATTCTTTATTGCGCCATTCTTTTATTTTGGCATGGTTGCCGGACAGAAGCGTCTCAGGCACTTTTAAGCCTTTATAATCTGCAGGCCTTGTATAATGCGGATGCTCTAAAAGCCCCGTGCTGAAGGAATCCTCCACGTGGGATGCTTCTTTTCCGAGGACACCCGGCAAAAGCCTGACAACGCTGTCGGCAATCATCATGGCCGGGAGCTCTCCGCCTGTCAGCACAAAGTCCCCGATGGAGATTTCATCCGTGACAAGGTGTTCCCGGATCCGTTCATCATACCCTTCATAATGTCCGCAAATAAACATCAGATGTTCCTCTTCCGCCAGCTCCTCGGCTTTCTTCTGCGTATAACGTTCACCTTGCGGGCAGACGAGAATAATGCGCGGCTTGGCGTCCGTACCGGCTGTCAGCTTTTCAACAGCATCAAACACAGGCTGCGGCTTTAACACCATCCCGGCTCCCCCGCCGTACGGGTAATCATCAACCGTTTGGTGTTTATTATCCGAAAAAGCCCGGAAATTGATGACGTCAAAACGGACAGCCTCTTTTTCCTGTGCTTTTTGCAGGATGGATGAGCCGAGAACCCCTTGAAACATCTCGGGAAACAGTGTTAAAAAGTCGATTTTCATTCGTCTATTAACCCTTCCATTACATGAATCTTAATTGTCTTCTCATTTATATTAATATCCTTGACCACAGAAGCGATATACGGAATGAGCGCATCTTTTTTCCCTTTTCTTGCAACCACCCATACGTCATTAGCCCCGGGCGTCAAGATTTCCTTCACTGTGCCGATCAGTTCCCCGTCCTCTGATACCACTTCGCAGCCGATGATTTCATGAAAATAAAATTCATCTTCTTCAAGCTCTCCCAAGTCTTCTTCAGGGACTTTGATCACCATGTTTCTTAGGTGTTCGACTTCATTAAGACTCGGCATTTCTTTGAATTGCAGCAGGTGAAACTGCTTGTGAAGCCTGTGGGTGCTGACCGTTACCTTGATTGGCTCCGCAGCCCCTTCCGCAAACAAATAGAGCGTATTGCCGGGCTTGTACCTTTCTTCGGCAAAGTCCGTTTTAGAAATGACCCGCACTTCGCCTTTAATGCCGTGGGTATTTACAATTTTGCCTACATTAAACCATCTGTTTGTCATATTATCACCTCGGGCGAATTTCAATTACTACCCCGTCTTTTATGACGATGGTATTTGCCGCTGTTTTTTCATGCCAGTTATCACCGACGTTGATTGAAAGCAGCGCATCGATCTCCTTTTCCTTCACTTCGCTTCCGAGCGGGAGCGAATGTGTCTGGCTTATTTGGAAATCGATCATTTTGATTTTGTCTTGTCTTTTTTCAATGGCTTTTTTAAAAGATTCCGCCACATCGGGATTCTGCGGATCTTTTTCATGTTTTCTAAGCTGAAAATAGAGCTGGCTGCATTCTCGTTCAAGCGTTTGCTTTTTTTCTGCAAAAGAGGCCAAAAGCTTTTCCTTGCTTTGCTCGGTCAGAACTTGCATAACGGTTACCCTGTGAATAATCTGCATAGGACCAGACTCCCCACTCTTCCAACATATTTCTGTTCATTTTCCTTTTTTACGTGTAAAAAAAGGGGAGGTGCCGGCCCTCTCCCTTTCAGTCAAATATTTCAAATTGAACTTTCTTAGAAGACTGTGCGCCAGCTGCAAAAACGACGGTTCGAATCGCTCTTGCAGTCCGGCCTTGCTTTCCGATAATTTTACCGGTATCTGACTTATTGACAGATAAGCGCAGCGCAATCTTTTGATCGGTCTCTTCTTTTGTGACCGTTATGTCTTCCGGATGGTCGACAAGCGGAGCCACAATGCTGACAATCAAATCTTCCAAGTTCTGATCAGTCATTACTTGCCTTGTTTAGCGTTGTGGAATTTTTCCATAATTCCTTGGCTTGAGAACAAGTTGCGGACTGTATCAGAAGGTTTAGCTCCTGTTTGCAGCCATTTAAGAGCAAGCTCTTCGTTGATTTTCACTTCAGCCGGCTTTGCAACCGGGTTGTATGTTCCGACTGTTTCGATGAAACGGCCGTCACGCGGTGAACGAGAATCTGCTACAACAATACGATAGAAAGGAGATTTTTTTGCTCCCATACGTTTTAAACGAATTTTTACTGCCATTTTACTAGCACCTCCGAAAATATTTCAACAAGATAGTATATTAACAATGATAAAAGTGTTTGTAAAGTGTTTTTTCTTAACAACGGTTTTATCATGTATAACCGATTACATAAAAGGTAATTTGAAGCCTTTTTTCTTCCCTTTTGTCATGTTGGTCATCTGCTTCATCATTTTTTTCATTTCCTCAAACTGCTTTAAAAGACGGTTGACTTCCTGAACGGATGTTCCGCTTCCTTTGGCAATCCGCTTCCGCCGGCTGGCGTTAATGATATCCGGCTGTTCTTTTTCAAGAACGGTCATTGATTTAATGATCGCTTCCACATGATTCAGCTGTTTTTCATCGACTTGGATGTTTTTTAAGCCTTTCATTTTGCCTGCGCCGGGCATCATTTGCAGCAGTTCGTCAAGAGGCCCCATGTTTCGGACCTGGCCGAGCTGCTCAAGAAAATCATCCAATGTGAAGCTCATCGTTCTCATTTTCTGCTCAAGCTCTTTGGCTTTGTCTTCATCAACTGTCGCCTGAGCTTTTTCAATCAGGGTTAACACGTCACCCATTCCGAGAATCCGGGATGCCATACGCTCGGGATGGAACGCTTCTAAAGCGTCGAGTTTTTCTCCCATTCCGGCGAATTTAATCGGCGTTTCAGTGACTGCGCGGATAGAAAGCGCCGCACCTCCGCGGGTATCCCCGTCAAGCTTTGTTAAAACGACGCCCGTTAAACCGAGCTGGTCATTAAAGCTTTTGGCGACGTTCACCGCATCCTGACCGGTCATTGAATCGACAACAAGGAAAATTTCTTCAGGGTTTGCGACTTCCTTTACACCTGAGAGCTCATCCATCAGTTCGTGATCGATGTGCAGCCGTCCGGCGGTATCTAAAATCACATAATCATGATGCTCTTCCTTCGCTTTTTCAATCGCCTGTCTGGCAATTTCCACCGGGCTGACCTGATCGCCAAGCGAAAAGACCGGCATATCAAGCTGTTTCCCCAGTGTTTCCAGCTGCTTAATCGCAGCGGGGCGGTAAATATCTGCAGCCACGAGCAGCGGTTTGCGGTTATGTTTTTTGCGCAGCAGGTTGGCGAGCTTCCCCGTGGTTGTCGTTTTACCGGCACCTTGGAGCCCGACCATCATAATAACGGTCGGCGGGCGTTTGGCGACGGCAATTTTGCTTTCTTCGCCGCCCATCAGCTCGGTAAGCTCTTCTTTTACGACTTTAATAACCTGCTGACCGGGTGTCAGACTCTTCATGACTTCGTGTCCGACAGCCCGTTCACTTACTTTTTTCACAAAATCCTTTACGACTTTAAAGTTAACGTCAGCCTCAAGAAGCGCAAGACGAACTTCACGCATCATCTCTTTTACGTCTTGTTCGCTGACTTTTCCTTTTCCGCGGATTTTTGAAATCGTCTTTTGCAGTCGGTCGGCTAATCCTTCAAATGCCATTGTTTGCCGCCTCCTAATCTAATTTCTCAAGCGCTTCAATCAGAGCCGTCATTTTTTCCTCTTCCTGCAAGCCGGAAGCAAGCTCTTTCAGCTTTGTAAACATTTCTTTACGCTCCTGAAACTTTTTAAAAAGGAGCAGTTTTTCTTCATATTGTTCAAGCATCGCTTCAGTCCGTTTGATGTTATCGTAAACGGCTTGCCTTGAAACGTCATACTCTTCGGCTATTTCACCAAGGGAGAAATCGTCCAGATAATAAAGCGACATATAGCTCTTTTGTTTTGACGTCAGCAACGACTGATAGAAGTCAAACAAATAGTTCATTCTCGTCGTTTTTTCGAGCGACATTTGAGCTCTCCCCTTTGTTAAGTCAAATCCCTTTACAAAAACATAGTTTACATGGTTTCAGAGCGTGTGTCAAGTTTTTATCTTGTCAAAGCATTGAGGCTCTTTTTACATAATAAGTTTATTAAAAAAATTCATATAGACCGCCGTTAAAATACTCGAATTCTTGTTTTGATACACGATAGCGGCAATAACCTTCGTAAAAAGCATTGAGGCATGCTTCATTTGTGACAAAATGACGGATCGCTAATGATTCATCATATCGCGGATCTCCCGCCGATATTCCCGCAGCATCGATAAACAGACAGACCTCTCCGTCTTTCACCAGCACATTATCAGTCGTGCAGTCACCGTGAATCATTGTCTGCTGAACAGGAACAGGCCTGTAACGGTCCAATGCTTTCAAAAGCTCTTCACTTCCTTCAGCCTGTCCTTTTTTGACATATTCCCCGGCCCGTTTAATTTGCAGATCGAGCCAGTCTGTTTCCGGCTGTAAACCAGGTACCATTTCGGTTTCATGCAGCCGTTGCAGAAACTGGCCGAAACTTTTGATCAGCTTTTTCTTTTCAGTATCCCCTTTTGCTTTTCTTAAAGCAGAAGTCAAGGTGATTCCATCCTCAAATGACATGACGATATGGCTGGCATGCCGTTCCTGTATAAACCCATAAAAAACGGGAACAGGCAGATGATGAGTTTTTGTGAGCTTCTGCAAAACAAAGGCTTCTCTCCTTAACCATTCCCGATACCTTTGTTGAAAAGAACTTTTCAGCAGAAATGCGCCTTGGCCGGTCACTATTTTTCGAACGGTTGAAGTGCCTCCCTGTTCATCCAGCAACGACATATGTTTTATCGCGCCGATCTTACTTTCCAATTCAGCTTTCAGCCATTTGTCCAACAACTGCTCCTCCATTCCGAGTATCAATGCGTATAAAAAACGAGTATAAAATGGACGGTTTTATACTCGTTTTTTATTCATTAATCCTCGGCTTTTTCAACTAAATCAGAAAAGAGACCGTATACGTAAGATTCTGCATCAAAACGCTGGAGATCGTCAACCTTTTCTCCGAGGCCGACCAATTTAACGGGGATGTGAAGCTCATTGCGGATCGCCAGGACGATACCGCCTTTTGCGGTGCCGTCAAGCTTCGTTAACGCGATACCCGTCACATTCGTCGCTTTGGAGAATTCTTTCGCCTGCGCCATCGCATTCTGACCTGTCGTCGCATCAAGCGCGAGCAGAACCTCATGCGGAGCCTCAGGCACTTCTCGTTCGATGACGCGTTTGACTTTTTCAAGCTCTTTCATTAAGTTTACTTTATTCTGAAGGCGGCCGGCCGTATCACAAATCAGCACATCCGCGCCTCTTGCTTTAGCCGCGTGTACGGCATCGTAAATAACCGCCGCAGGGTCGCTCCCGGCAGCCTGCTTAATGACAGGCACGCCAGTACGCTCCCCCCACACTTCAAGCTGTTCAATCGCCCCGGCTCTGAAGGTGTCTCCGGCAGCAAGCACAACGGATTTGCCTTCATTCTTCAGCTTGTGGGCCAGCTTTCCGATCGTTGTCGTTTTTCCGACGCCATTTACGCCGACAAGAAGAATAACATTTAAGCGCCCGTCCTGAATATTCAGTTCAGAAATCTGTTCGTCGCCGCTGTTATAAATGTCGACGAGCTTTTCAGAAATGACGGACTGCACTTCCTGAGGGTCCTGGATGTTTTTCAGCTTCACTTCTTTTTTGAGCTCGTCGATCAGTTCCATAACCGTTGTGAAACCGACGTCAGCACTAATCAGCACTTCCTCAAGCTCTTCGAAGAAATCTTCGTCGACTTTCCGGTAGCGGGAGACGAGCTCGTTCACTTTATTTGAGAAGGAATTTCTTGTTTTTTCGAGACCATCTTTAAATTTTTCAGAGACGGAGTCTGTCTGTTTCGTGATTTTCTCTTTTAATTTTTTAAAAAAGCTCATCTTTCAACCTCTTTCCTCGTTACTGAACGAATTCTTTTGTTTCTTCCAGTTTGACCGAAACCATTCGGGAAACGCCGGATTCCTGCATCGTCACACCGTAGAGGACATCCGCTTCTTCCATGGTGCCTTTTCTGTGGGTGATGACGATAAACTGGCTGTCGCTGCTGTATTTTTTTAAGTATTGCGCAAACCTGAATACATTGGCTTCATCCAGCGCGGCTTCCACTTCATCAAGCACGCAGAACGGAACGGGCCTTACTTTCAAAATGGAGAATAAAAGGGCAATGGCGGTCAGCGCCCGTTCTCCCCCTGACAAAAGATTTAAGTTTTGCAGTTTTTTGCCCGGAGGCTGGGCGATAATGTCCACCCCTGAGTTGAGAAGGTCATTCGGATCGGTCAGCTTCAGTTCAGCGCGCCCTCCTCCGAACAAGGAACGGAACACGTCGTTGAATTGAGAACGGATCTGGATAAACGTTTCATGGAACCGCTTCGTCATTTCGGAATCCATTTCTTCAATGACTTGGAACAGTGTATTTTTCGCATCCGTCAGATCATTTTTCTGCTCCGTTAAAAACTGATACCGTTCGTTCACTCTTTCAAACTCATCGATGCTGCCGAGATTGACCGTTCCGAGCTCTTCAATTGAAAGCTTGATCAGTTTGACCCGTTTTCTCGCCTCTTCAGGCTCGAGTTCGAGCTGATATTGTTCTTTTGCCCCTTCAAAGGATAAGCTGTACTCCTCACGTAAATATTGCAAGAGGTTATCAAGCTCAACTTCCATCCGGCCGAGTTTTACCTCTTCATCTTTCAGAATGTCTGTTTTTTGCCTGTACAGACGCTTCATCTCTTTCAGTTCAAGCTCGTTCGTATCAAGCGCCCTCTGAAGTTTCACACGCTGATCGCGCCGGCTGGCGATCAATTCGATCGTTCTCGTTTTATCGTGAAGCTTATGTTGGGCTGCTTCTTCAAGCTGCTCCTCACCGCTTGTGCTGGACGTCATCTCTGAGGTCAGGAGGCTTAAATCTTCCCGTGTTTCTTTCAGGGCGAGCTGTGTTTCTTCAAGCTCTTTTTTCAGCCTTTTGAGGTTGTCTTCCTCACTCGAGCACGCCTGTTCTTTTTTCGCCGCGGCCACTTTACATTCCGTCAGTTCATGAGAGAGCGTTTCTTTTGTTGAGGATAGGGTCTGCTTTTGTTTTGTCAGCCTGTCCATCTCTTCCTCAAGCTCTTTCAGCTGTCCGGATGCCTCACTCAGCTGTTCTTCCAATGCTGATTTTCGCGCCTCTTTTTCCCGGCTGCTTTCCGTAAGTGATGCTTTCTCCTGATCGTAAAGCTCCAGATGGGTATTGATGTTCTTTTCGGCGACTTCGAGTTCATACAGCCTGCCTTTTACATCCTGCTGCTTTGTTCTGAAAGCCTCGCCGTCTTCACGGAGACCGTTCAGCGTATGTTCAAGCTCTTGAATGGCTTGTTTCAGCGATTTGACCTCTTTTTCGAGGCTAGCTGTTTTTTCTTCCATTTCGGCGAGCCGTGCAGTCACCGTCTCAAGCTCACGGCTTCTGCCGAGCAGAGAATTGTTTTTCTTTTTAACTGCGCCGCCTGTCATTGATCCGCCGGGATTGACGACATCGCCTTCAAGCGTCACGATGCGGTAGCGGTGCCCGACAAGCTTGGCGAGTTCATTCGCACCTTTTAAATCTTCAGTAATCAGCACGGTGCCGAGAAGGTTTTCAATGACATTCCGATACGCCGCATCATACGTGACAAGCCCGCTCGCTGCACCGAGGAAAGACGGATGCTTCGAAGCCGTCTGTTCATCACGGGTTTGGAGCTGGCGCGGTTTCATGACCGTAAGCGGCAGAAACGTCGCGCGGCCGAAGGAATTCTGTTTTAAATATTGAATCGCTTTCCGTGCCGCCTGCTCATCGTCTGTGACAACGTGCTGCGCCGCCGCGCCGAGTGCAATCTCGATCGCCGTTTCATATTTTTGTTCAGTGGAAATCAGTTCGAGAACGGCGCCGCGGATGCCGCCAAGCTGCTCCTTCTGCTTCAGTACTTCTTTTACGCCTTGGTAAAACCCTGAAAAATCGCCTTGCATCGTTTCAAGCATATCTTTTTTAGATCTGGCCTGCTGTACAAATTGATACGCCTGATACAGGGCTGATTCTTTCTTTTCATACTGGCGTTTTTTCTGTTCATATGCGGTCTGGACTTCGCGAAAGCGGCCGACCTGATTGTCAATATCAGCTTCAACTGCGGCCAGTTCTTCTTCGCATGCCGCTTTGCGGACGGAAATATCATTTCGTTCCTGAAGATATTTTTCATTGTTTGCGGTCAGTCTCGCCTGCTGGACGGCAGATTGGGACATCTGATCATCTAAAAGCTGCAGCTCGTTGCGGATCGACGCCTGGCTGTTTAACAATTCGAAGTAATCGCTTTTTAATTGTTCGATTTTCTCTTCGACGTTTTCATTATGAAGGCTGAGCGCCTGCTGCTTTTCTTTCACCTGGGCATTTAACCGCTTCACTTCGGCACGCAGCTTATCAAAGACGGCAGATTGTTTTTCAATAGCCGATTTCAGTTCTGCTTCTTTCTTTGTGTAATGTGTGACCGATTCCTCAAGCTGTTCCCGGTTTTGGGCGGCGTTTTTTTTGCGCTCTTTCAGCACTTCTTTCCGGCCTTCCAGCTTTTCAAGCTCTTCACTTGTCACGAGCAGAACCTGCTGCAGCTCGTTGACGGATTCGTCGAGCGCGTGGATTTTATCTCTCGTCTCTTCTATCGCCGCTTCTTTAGCGGAGATCGCCGACGATTCCGCCAATTCTTCTTCTTTAGCAGCCTGCACCTTGTCTTTTAAACCCGACCATTTGCCATGCAGTTCTTCGATATCAAAGGCTGTTAGGGCGATTTCGACGTGCTCAAGCTCTTTCTTTTTTTCTAAGTAGTCTTTGGCGATTGATGCCTGGATTTTCAGCGGTTCGACCTGATCTTCGAGCTCGTGAAGAATATCTTCCACCCTGTTTAAGTTATCCTGCGTCTCAAACAGTTTGTTTTCCGCTTTTTTCTTTCGTGTTTTATATTTCAGCACGCCGGCCGCTTCTTCAAAAATACTGCGGCGGTCTTCCGCTTTGCTGCTTAAAATCTCTTCGACTTTCCCCTGGCTGATAATGGAAAACGCTTCTTTCCCGAGCCCGGAGTCCATAAATAAGTCAATGATGTCTTTCAGGCGGCACTGCTGATTATTGATGAGAAATTCACTTTCTCCGGAACGGTAAACCCGTCTCGTCACGCTGACTTCGTGATAATCGATCGGGAGAAAATGATCTTCATTATCAAGCGTTAACGTGACTTCCGCAAGGTTAAGCCGCTTGCGTGAATCACTTCCGGCAAAAATGATATCTTCCATTTTTCCGCCCCGAAGCGAGCGGGCTGATTGTTCGCCGAGCACCCAGCGGATGGCTTCGGTAATGTTGCTCTTTCCGCTGCCGTTTGGACCGACAACGGCCGTGACGCCTTTTACAAAGTCAACGGATATCCGTTCTGCAAATGATTTAAATCCTATAACGTCTAAACGTTTGAGGAACATCCCAGATCCTCCTTATCGTATAAGTATCTCAATATTATCATAATCCCCCGCTTATATCAGGCGCAGACATATTGAAATCCCCCTAGGGGTACAGGGGGATTTTATTGTTTCGTATGGTGTTTTTGCAATTTTGCAAGAGCTTCCTGTGCTGCATGCTGCTCGGCTTCTTTTTTGGAACGTCCGTTCCCGATGCCGAGCGCCTCACCTTTAAGAGAGACAAGCGCCTCGAATTCCCGGTTGTGGGCAGGTCCTTTTTCATTGAGAATTTTGTACTCAAGCGATCCTTTTCCGTCCCTCTGCACAAATTCTTGAAGCTGGCTTTTGAAATCCATCACATGAGAAAAAGCACCATCGTTTATTTTAGGGAACACGTACTCTTTCAGGAATTGCTGAACCGGCTCAAGGCCCTGATCCAGATACAGTGCGCCGATAAACGCTTCAAACACATCCGCTAAAAGCGCAGGACGCTTTCTGCCGCCCGTCATTTCTTCTCCTTTACCCAAAAGAACAAGATCGCCGAATGACAATTCGTGGGCAAGGGAGACGAGTGACGGCTCGCATACGATAGCGGCTCTCAGCTTCGTCAAATCTCCTTCACTCATGGCCGGATATTTGGCAAATAAGAATTGGGAGATCGTCAGTTCCAAAACAGCGTCACCTAAAAATTCAAGCCTTTCATTGTCTTCATACGGCTTTTTCCGATGCTCATTCACATAAGATGAATGTGTAAATGCTTGATACAAAAGTTTCTCGTTTTGAAAATGAACTGAAATCCGTTCTTGGAACTCTTTAAATTGCTCTATTTTTTTATAGAACTTTTTTTTATCTTTAAAATGTGAGTGTTTTGACATAGTAACCTCCATAGGCACATCAGGTTCACCGCGCTTCCCGCCGTAAACGGAATCGGCAGCGCGTTCAGCGTCAGACGCCGGTAACCGAACGGTTAAAGGGCTAAAGCCCCGCTGTCAGGCGGGACTTTTAGCATCAGCTTATTGCTGGTTTTGTATGTAGTTCACAGCGTCGCCGACTGTTGCAATCTTTTCAGCATCTTCGTCAGAAATCTCCATATCAAACTCGTCTTCAAGTTCCATAACAAGCTCAACTACATCTAGGGAATCAGCACCTAAGTCTTCCTTGAAAGAAGCTTCAAGTTTGACGTCAGCTTCATCAACGCCAAGGCGGTCTACGATGATTTTCGTTACACGCTCTAATGTATCTGCCATAGCAATTCACCTCCCCTCAAGTATTATAGAGGATTCGTTTTTAAAAAACTAGAGAAACTAGGATGAAATTTTAAAAACAAATCTTTACATCACCATTCCGCCGTCAATATGGAGGGTCTGACCCGTCATATAACGCGATCCTTCAGAAGCAAGGAACGTGACAACGCTGCTGATATCGGAAGGATCACCGAAACGCGCGAGCGGAATCTGCTTCAGCATTTCATCTTGGACTTCTTTAGAAAGCTTGTCCGTCATATCCGTGGAAATAAAGCCCGGAGCGATGGCGTTGACCGTAATATTACGGCTCGCAAGCTCTTTGGCAGAGGACTTTGTCAAGCCGATCACACCGGCTTTTGCCGCCACATAGTTCGCCTGGCCCGGGTTTCCGCTGACGCCGACGATTGATGATACGTTGATAATCCGGCCGGAGCGCTGTTTCATCATCTGTCTTGTCACGGCTTTCGTGCAGTTGAAAACACCTTTCAGGTTAATGTTGATGACGTCATCCCATTCATTTTCTTTCATTCTCATCAGGAGATTGTCCTTTGTGATTCCCGCATTGTTCACGAGAATGTCGATTGAAGAGAATTCGGCGACAGCCTCTTTCATCATGTTTTGTACTTCTTCGGAATTTGATACATCGGCTTTTACCGCGATCGCGTTTCGGCCCAAAGATTTGATTTCATCTACGACTTCGTTCGCTTTCGCTTCACTTCCGGAGTAATTGACAACTACGTTACATCCGTTTTTCGCAAGATCAAGCGCGATCGCCCGCCCGATTCCGCGGGACGCTCCCGTTACGACTGCTGTTTTTTCATTAAGCATCCTGATTCTCCTCCTTCAGCGTTTGAATCGCCAATTCAATGGTTTCATGGTCAGAAACCGCGATTGTTTTCAGACGGCGGTTCACTTTTTTCACAAGGCCTGAAAGCACTTTTCCGGGACCGATTTCAACAAACGTCGTGACTCCTTCATCAATCAGTTTGTTAATCGTTTCTTCAAAGCGTACAGGTGAATAAAGCTGTTCGATCAGCTTTTTCTTGATATCGTCTTTTTCTGTCATGATGTCAGCCGAAACGTTTGATATAACGGGAACAGCCGCACTTTTCAGCTCACAGGCGCTGAGCACCTCTTCGAGTTTTTCCGCCGCGGGCTTCATTAATTCAGAATGGAACGGTCCGCTTACTTCTAGCGGGATCGCCCGTTTTGCCCCATTGTTTTTCGCTTCTTCTGAAGCAAGCTCCACGCCTTTTGCCGTTCCGGAAATCACGATCTGGCCGGGGCAGTTCAGGTTTGCAAGCTGTACGAGGTGGCCGTTTTCCGTCACTTGATCCGTCACCTTTTTCAAGGATTCCGCATCCATTCCGAGAATAGCGGCCATTGCGCCTTCTCCCGCCGGTACGGCTTCATTCATGAATTCTCCCCGTTTTCTTACCGTGTAAACGGCATCTTTAAATGTCATCGCTCCCGCAGCAACAAGCGCCGAATATTCTCCGAGGCTGTGGCCGGCTGTGAAATCCGGCGTGATGCCGGATTCTTTAAACTTTTCCAATACGGCAATGCTTGTTGTTAACAGCGCAGGCTGCGCATTGTATGTAAGGGTTAATTCTTCAGCATCGCCTTCAAAAATGAGCGAGCTCAGCTTTGTTTCAAGCGTTTCATCCGCTTCATCAAAAATACGTTTTGACGCTTCTTCGCGTTCGTACAGGTCTTTTCCCATACCGATATATTGTGATCCCTGTCCGGGAAATAAAAATGCAATCTTACTCATGGTGTGATAACCTCCAGACTACTCATCTGTTTTTTCTTCTTTTACTTCTTCTTCTATAAATGCGGCCACGTTTTGGCTGACCATTTCTCTCGCCTGGCGCAGCGCGTGATAAACAGCGCGTGCATCAGAAGAGCCGTGCGCTTTAACAACAGGCGCTTTCAAACCGAAAAGACTCGCCCCGCCGTACTCAGAATAGTCCATTTTCAGTTTCATTTCCATCAGCTTCGGCTTCAGCACTCCCGCTGCCAGCTTAGAAACAAAACTTGAAGTCAGTGTATCTTTCAGCATTTTGAAAATTGATAACGCTGAACCTTCCAATGTTTTCAACGTGACGTTGCCCGTAAAGCCGTCTGTGACGATAACGTCAGCAGCGCCTTCCAGCAAGTCTCTCGCCTCTACGTTTCCGACAAAATTCACGTTTGTTTCTTTTAATAATTCAAACGTCTTTTTTGTCAGGTCGTTTCCCTTCTTTTCTTCCGTGCCGACATTTAACAAGCCGACGCGCGGCGAGCTGATTCCGAGAACCTGCCGGGCATATACAGACCCCATTATTCCGTACTGGACAAGGTGCTCCGGCTTGGCATCGACATTGGCGCCCACGTCTAAAAGAAGGAAACCGTCGCCTGATACGGTCGGAAGCGTCGGCGCAAGGGCCGGCCGGTCGATTCCTTTAATTCTGCCGACAATAAACAGTCCCGCTGTCATCAATGCACCCGTATTCCCCGCTGAAATGCAGGCGTCCGCTCTGTTTTCAGCCACTTCCTGCGCCATCAGCACCATAGAAGAATTTTTCTTTCTGCGTACGGCGCGGACCGGTTCATCCGTCGGTTCAATCACTTCATCGGCGTGCAATACGGTGATGCGGTCTGATGTTGTTGGCAAGTGTGATTCTATCGTTGTCTTGTCACCGACCAGCGTAATATGAAGGTCATCAAATGCCTCAATACTCTTCATTACTCCGTCAATAACAGCTTTGGGTGCGTTGTCGCCTCCCATTGCATCTACAGCTATTCTCATGCATGCTCCACCTTTATGATTGTTTTGAACGGTACATGTCAAAGTTTCCGGAGAATACGACTTCTTCTCCCACATAACTGTTTACTTCCACTACCGTTCTGCCTTTTTCTTTTTCGACTGCCGTCACTTTGGCTTTCGCAACAACGCGCTCGCCCTCTTTCACCTGTCTTGTAAAGCGGATATTTGCGCTTGCGGTCAGCGCCAGCTCATCATCTATGACGGCTACGGCGAGTGAGTTCGCCTGCGCAAACAAATGATGCCCCCGCGCAATCTGATTGCGGCTGAAAACATGTTCGCGTCTTACTTCTAATATAGAAATGGCCTGGCCGTCAAGCTCCAGATCAATGATTTCACCGATCACTTCATCTAAAGGCAGTGATTTCACTTCATCTTCAAGCGTTTGCTCTGCCACGTTTTTAATTCTTTCCCTCAGCTCCGGTATCGAGAGCTCTAAGCGGTCTAAACGGATCGTCTGAATGCTGACGCCGAATTTCCCCGCTAATTCTTCATCTGTGATGAAGGGTGTCGATTTGATCGTCTGCTGCAATAATTTTTGGCGTTCTTTCTTGCTTCTTCTCATCTATAAACACCATCCGGACAATTAAGACTAGGTACTAATAGTAGTATATAATTTCATAGATTGGAATGCAATGATTGTTTTTTGAAAGCCGCCGAATTTTGCAGAATCAGCTTAATTTCTCCCCTTCTAAGACACCGCTTGAAAGCAATTGAGCGCGAAGCATGCTGTACTCGTCATCTTTCCAAAAAGCTTCTGAAGACACAAGATTGGCCGCATCCTGACGGGCCGTCTCCAAAGCTCTGTAGTCATGAACCATATCCGCCACCTTGAACTCGGGCATACCGCTTTGTTTTTTTCCGAAGAAATCGCCGGGACCGCGCAGTTCAAGATCCTTTTCAGACAGTTCAAACCCGTCATTTGTCTCCGACATGATTCTCATCCGCTCTTTCCCGGTTTCGGATTTCGGATCGGCCATCAAGATGCAGAAAGATTGGTGGTCTCCCCGTCCGACCCGGCCGCGGAGCTGATGGAGCTGAGATAATCCGAAACGGTCGGCGTCATAGATGACCATAATCGTTGCATTCGGCACGTTCACCCCGACTTCTACGACGGTTGTTGACACGAGAACCTGACATTGATTGGCGCTGAATTCTCTCATCACCTGATCTTTTTCATCAGAATGGAGCTTCCCGTGCATCAGACCGACATTCCATTTGCCGCGGTACACATCAGACAGCATGTTATATACGTCAATCGCATTCTGCACATCCAGCTTATCCGATTCTTCAATGAGCGGACAGATTATATAGGCTTGTCTGCCCTGTTTCAGCTCTTTTTCAACAAAAGCCAAAATCCGCTCCAGCATGTCGTGTTTCACCCAATACGTTTCGATTTGCTTTCGTCCCGCGGGCATTTCATCTATCACGGAAACATCCATTTCTCCGAAGACGGTAATGGCCAGCGTTCTCGGAATCGGGGTGGCTGTCATAAACAGCACATCCGGATCCTGGCCTTTATTCTTGAGTTTTTTGCGCTGTTCGACCCCGAACCGGTGCTGCTCGTCCGTAATGACAAGGCCCAGCGCTTTAAATTCCACTTCATCCTGGATTAAAGCATGAGTCCCTACTAAAATATCAATCTCTCCGAGAGCAAGCCGCTCCAAAAGCTCCCTGCGCCGCTTGCCTTTTACAGAACTCGTCAAAAGCGCGATATTCACGTCTTCATTTGAAAACAACGATACGAGAGAGTCAGCATGCTGTTCGGCCAGAATTTCTGTCGGCACCATTAATGCCCCCTGATACCCCGACAGAATCGCAGCGTACAAAGCGATGGCGGCGACCGCCGTTTTTCCTGAACCGACATCACCTTGCAGCAGACGGTTCATTCTGTAAGGCGATGTCATATCAGCGGTAATTTCACGGAGCACGCGCATCTGTGCGTTCGTGAGCGAAAACGGAAGGCTGTCTGTGAAAGCGGCGAGCTTTTCAGCAGGATACACGTGGCTGATGCCTTTTGACTGTTCTCTTTCCGCTTTACGGAACGCCTGCATCTTCAGCTGAAACAATAAGAATTCCTCATACACAAACCGGCGTCTTGCCTGCTGCAGCGATTCCCTCGTCTCCGGCTGGTGCATCGTCTGCAGGGCTTGTTTGTAATCGGGCAGCTTGTAGCGGATTCTCAATTTTTCAGGAAGCGGATCGGCCGCACTGTCCAAATGATGCTGCAGCGCATCCTTAATAAATCGTCTCATCATTTTAACGGTGACGTTTTCTTTAACGGAATAAACAGGCTCAATGCTTTTATCTTCTTGATGAGGGCCGTTTTTTAGTTCCTGCACGGATACGGTCTGCCTGTGTTTATCCCATTTACCGGATATCGTGACGACAGAACCGAGCGTCAGTTTCTTTTTTAAGTACGGACGGTTAAAACAAACCGCGGTAATTAAATAATTGCCGACAAGCACTCTGAATGTCAGCCTGTTTCGTTTTTTGCCGTAATAGGTAAGAGAAGGTTCTGAATGAACCTTCCCTTCTACCGTCACTCTTTCTTCATGTTTTACTTCTGCTAAATCCCTCAGCTCATAGTCGTCATAACGGTAAGGGAAATAATTCAGAAGATCAGAAATGTCATAGATACCCAGTTCATGCAATGTTTTTTCTGTTTCCGGCCCAATGCCCTTAATCTCCGCTATACTAGTTTGCTGCTGGTGTTTCACTTGATTTCAGCGCTCCTCCGAAAATTTTTTTCTCTAATTCTCTTCCCGTCGGTGTCGCGGCTAAACCGCCTTGTCCCGTTTCACGCAGTGCTGTCGGCATCGTCTGGCCGATTTTGTACATCGCGTCTATTACCTCATCGCAAGGAATGCGGCTCGTAATCCCTGCCAGCGCCATATCCGCCGCGATCATCGCATTGGAGGCTCCCATTGCGTTCCGTTTGACACACGGCACTTCTACCAAGCCGGCGACCGGATCACATACGAGACCGAGCATATTTTTCAG
This sequence comes from Bacillus sp. BACIII, assembly GCF_057836745.1. Lineage (NCBI taxonomy): Bacteria > Bacillati > Bacillota > Bacilli > Caryophanales > Bacillaceae > Bacillus > Bacillus sp. BACIII. The sequence continues at coordinate 1,402,638 of NZ_CM174437.1, forward strand.
CGTAATCGCCATTGCTTCCGCTGATTGCTGAGGCGTTCCGCCCGCCATTTCCACAATCGCAGCGGCAGCCATACCGGATGCCGATCCGACTTCCGCCTGACAGCCTCCCGCCGCTCCCGAAATACTCGCGTTATTTGCTACGACAAAACCGAACGCGCCGGCTGTAAACAGAAAACGGATCATTTGTTCCGTCGTAGGGTTCAGCTTATGCTTTACGGCGAATAACGTTCCCGGCACAACCCCGGCAGAGCCGGCGGTCGGTGTAGCGCAGATCGTTCCCATCGCCGCATTGACTTCATTTGTGGCCACAGCTTTAGACACGGCGTCTAAAATCAGATTGCCTGACAGGCTTTTTCCCGATTGGATGTATGCCTGCAGTTTCACGGCATCTCCTCCTGTTAAACCGGTCTGGCTCGTGACGCCCTTCAGCCCTTTTTCAACCGCCGCTTCCATGACGGAAAGATTGCGTTCCATTCCTTGAAAGATCTCTTCCCGCGTTTTTTGTGTCACTTCCATCTCTTGGGTGATCATCACTTCTGAGATCGGAATTTGTTTTTCTTGAGTGATTTCTATTAATTCTTTTACATTACGAAACATGTCATTTTCCTCCTGACTTTTTAGTCAGCTATCTTAGTAACCTGTATAATATTAGGAAGTGTTGATAGTTCGTCCAGCACTTCTTCTTCAATATTCTGATCGACCTCAATCGTCATCAGCGCAAGCTGGCCGACGTCCTTACGCGCCACTTCCATATGTCCGACGTTGATTGAGAATTTCGCAAGCACATTGGCAACGCCTGCAATTGTGCCGAATTTATCATTATGAACGACTAAAATAGCCGGGTGGTTTCCGGAAAGCCGCAGCTCAAAGCCGTTAAGCTCCGTGATTTCTATTTTCCCGCCGCCGATTGAAATACCGGTTAAGGCAAGCTCCCCCTCATCATCAGAAATGATGATACGCGCCGTATTCGGATGAACGGGCACGGCATCCTCTGTGCGGAACTCTATATCTATGCCCTTCTCTTCAGCAATTTGAATCGCTGTTTTAATCCGTTCATCAAATGTATCAAAATCAAGCAGGCCGCCGATAATCGCCACATCAGTGCCGTGACCCTTATACGTTTCTGCAAATGATCCGTAAAAAGACACAACGATCCGGCGGGGCTCCCGTCTGAATAAGCTTCTTGCCACTCTGCCGATCCGGGCTGCGCCTGCGGTGTGTGAACTGGACGGGCCGATCATTACCGGTCCGATAATATCAAAAACGCTTCTATATTTCATGCTGGTTTGTTCCTCCTTAACATCACTTCATTCAGCGCTTTTCTTTAGACTAATTGAACATTTATCAATTGGCAAGCAGGCACACTGCCGCACTGCCGCAGGTAAATTAAGGCATAAGAATAGAAGGGCCTGATAAGCCCTTCTATTCTGCCGCAAATATATATGGATAAAGAGGCTGTCTGCCGTTATGGATTTCAACTTCGATATCTTCACAGACGCTTGTAATATACTCAGCGAGTTTCTCAGCTTCTTCTTCCGGCGCGTCTTCTCCGTACAGGATGGTGACGATTTCATCTTCTTCCCCGATCATCTCATCCAGCAGTAATTTCGCCGCATTTATCCGGTCTTCGGCGCTGCCGATAATCGAACTGTTTAAAATGCCGATAAAATCACCTTTTTTGATATCCTTGCCGTCGATATGGGTGTCTCTGACTGAATATGTTACCTGTCCGCTTTTCACATTCCGGATGGCTTCAAGCATATTGGCTTCATTTACATCAGCCGGCTGGTCAGGGTTAAACGCAAGCAGGGCGGTCATGCCTTGAGGCACCGTTTTTGCCGGAATGACAATGACATTTTCTTCAGCCACGCTCGCCGCCTGATTGGCAGCCATCACAATATTGGAATTGTTCGGAAGAATGAAAACCGTTTCCGCATTCACAGACTGAACGGCTTCCACAATATCTTCCGTGCTCGGATTCATTGTCTGGCCGCCTTCGATAACGTGTGAGGCGCCGATGCTCGCAAACAGTTCAGAAATGCCTTCGCCCATTGCCACAGTCACGATCCCAAAAGGTTTACGGGCTTCTTTCATTACACCGGCCGGCTTTTTTTCATCATGTTCTTGGCTGATGATGGACGTATGCTGCTCCCTCATGTTTTCAATTTTGATTTTAATCAAATCGCCGTAACGCTGCGCGAGATTGAGCACGTTCCCTGGCTCTTCGGCATGAATGTGAACTTTCGCCAGCGTATCATCAGCGACGACCAGCAACGAATCACCGAAACGGCTCAGTTCATTTCTGAACGTCTCTTCTTTGAACGTCCGTTTATCTTGATCCAGCCTTACCATCACTTCCGTACAAAATCCGAATTCAATGTCTTCTGTACTCAGCATGCTCTGCGCGCTTTTATGATGTTCGGCATTCACCATATCATCGAGTGCCGGAAGAACCGCTTTTTTCGGTACGGACTCTCCTTTTAAGGAAGCCAAAAAGCCTTCATATACACAAAGCAGACCTTTTCCGCCGCTGTCAACGACACCGACGTCCTTTAAAACAGGGAGCAGATCCGGCGTGCGGTTGAGCGACGCTTCCGCTTCTTCAATAACGGCCTCCATGAGAGCAATGATATCGGTTTCTTCTTTGGCCGAGGCGACCGCTTTTTTAGCCGCGTCCTTTGCCACGGTTAAAATCGTTCCTTCAACCGGTTTCATGACCGCCTTATATGCCATATCCACTCCCGCTTGGAGTGCAGCGGCAAATTCTTGGGCGTTTATTTCTTTTTTGTTTTCAATGCTCTTTGTGAAACCTCTGAATAATTGGGACAGGATCACCCCTGAGTTTCCTCTTGCTCCCATAAGCAGGCCTTTTGACAGGGCGATGCCGACTTTGCCGATGTCAGGTGAGTCAAGGTGTTCTACCTCTCTTGCACCGGATGACATCGATAAATTCATGTTTGTTCCGGTATCGCCGTCCGGCACGGGAAACACGTTCAGCGCATCCACCGCGGATGCGTTTTGAGACAATGTCTCAGCCCCCGCCAGAATCATTGCCGCAAAAGCTCTCCCATCTAAGTTTCGTCTAGACAATACTCATCCTCCTCACTACGGGTTCGTTACTCGTACGCCTTGGACATAAATATTTACAGAATCAACTGCAAGTCCGATTGTTTGATTTACTGTGTATTTTACCTTCGTCTGAACATTGTGGGCTACTTCGGATATTTTCGTGCCGTAGCTGACAATAATGTACATGTCGATATGTATTTGTTCGGCTTCCTGACGGACATGTACGCCTTTTGCGAAGTTCTCTTTCCGGAGGATTTCAGACAAACCGTCTTTAATCTGGTTTTTAGAGGCCATCCCCACTATTCCGTAACAGTCAATGGCAGCGCCTCCGGCAACCATTGCGATGACTTCGTTGGATATATCAATCTGTCCGTATTTTGTCTTCATTTCAATGGACACACAGGTTCCTCCTTCAGGTGCATAGAGTTATCATTATTCTACTATATGTATCCCATTATGAAAAGAAAAGATACAGACAGCGGCCTTCAGCGCGGAAATGTGATTGGTTTTACATGTCAAGTGATTTTTCTTGAAAGTAAGGTAAACAATAGTTGCAAACGGTTTTTAGCTGTGGTAAATTATTTAAAGTATTGTATAACGAAAGCATCTGAGACACTATGTTTGAAAAGATGTTTCGCGCAGTTAGGAGGGAAACAAATGGCACGTAAATGTTTTATTACAGGTAAAAAAACAAAAGCCGGAAACAACCGTTCTCACGCAATGAACGCTTCTAAACGTACTTGGGGCGCCAACCTTCAAAAGGTCCGCATCCTCGTTGACGGCAAACCTAAAAAAGTATATGTATCTGCCCGGGCTTTAAAATCCGGAAAAGTTGAGCGTGTATAAGCAAAAATGAACGCCTGCCCTTTTATGCGGCAGGCGTTTTTTATGCGTTCAAAGAGGGCGATTTCAGCTCCTTGGGCCTACTCTTTTCTAAATGAGCCCAGCATCGCCCGGACAATTCCTCCTAAAAACTTCGGCAATTTAATGGTATAAAATTTCATTTTGTCCCCTCCTATAAGTTCCGTATCCGCTGCGTTCATCACTTTAGGATTCATGGTTTTTTCCGCATATGGCAGAAGCCGCTTTTTTAATCCGCGCTCCTTACCATTATTAATATGCCTTTTGCAAACGAAAAAGTACCTCGTGAATGAATGAGTTCGTTACTAATACATAGTGTGGAACCCAGGGGAATATGACAATTATCCAGAGGATATTTAAAACCGTCGAGTGTCAGGCCCTCTGCCGCTTCCGCAAACGGAATAAAAGAAACATAGCGTCTGTTGCTTTTTTCTTCAATTGTATAATGGCCGGGTCCGAACATCTGAATCTCATTCTGCCTGTCGATCAGTTTGACATCAGTGTCCTTATTTACGGCTTTATACAGCAGCTGAATGTTCCCTAAAAAATGATCGGCTCTTCCGCCCGTCACACCGAATATCCGAATGTGCTCCGGTTCTTTTTGTAAAGCCCAGTCAAGAGCGAGTTCCAGATCGGTATAATCTTTTTCCGCCTGATACACATGGAGGGACGGCGCAGCTTCTTGAATCTGCAGGAGCTCTTCTTCCGTAATGCTGTCAAAATCACCGAAAGCTTCCTGCGGAATGATCCCGGCCTCCAAAAGAGCGACCGTCCCTTTATCCACTCCGACCCACGTCGTATCTCCGTCTGTGTACACGGACAGCTCAGGAATAAACTCCCGAGGGCCGCCCGCAACAATATTGATTGTCTTCATACATTATCCTTTCTCTTAAATACGAAAAGAGCCGGCGGCTTTCACCGGGCTCTTTTTCAGCATGTTTATTCTGCGTTTCGGATGTCAGCGATGGCTTTTTTCCGATCCGGCTGATTATATACGGCAGACCCGGCAACAAGCAGGTTGGCGCCCGCTTCAGCGCATAAAGGAGCTGTTTCTTTATTAACGCCGCCGTCCACCTCGATTAAAAGTTCAGTAAGGCCTTTCTCCTCAGCCAGCTGTTTGACCTGACGGATTTTCGGCAGGACCGAATGAATGAAGCGCTGTCCTCCAAAACCCGGATTAACCGTCATTAACAGCACAAGGTCCAGCTCATCGATCACATGTTCAATGATTTGAACGGGCGTATGCGGATTGAGCACAACTCCCGCTTTTACCCCTTGCTCTTTTATCAATTGAATGGTCCGGTGAAGATGCGGACACGCCTCGGCGTGGACGGAAAGGATGTCCGCGCCGGCTTTTGCGAATGCCGGGATGTAGCGGTCCGGGTTTTCAATCATAAGATGGACATCCAGCGGCAGATCAGTCACCGGACGGACGGCTTCAACGATAAGCGGCCCGATTGTAATGTTAGGGACGAAATGGCCATCCATGACATCAATATGGATATAGTCCGCCCCTCCTTTTTCCACGTCTTTAATTTCCTCGCCCAGTGAAGCAAAATCGGCGGAAAGAATTGATGGCGCAACCTTAATCATATTAATACCTCGGCTTTCTCTCTTTTATTTCCTGCATAAATTCTTTGTAATGCTCATAGCGGTACGTCCGGATGTCTCCTTCTTCCACCGCTTGCTTTACCGCGCATTTCGGCTCCTTAAGATGCAGACAGCCTCTGAATTTGCACGAGGCGCTTATGTCTCTGATCTCAGGGAACGTGCTGCCGAGCTCTTCTTCTTCAATATCGGTAAACTCAAGCGAACTGAACCCGGGAGTATCCGCCACAAGACCGCCTGATGTATGAATGAGCTCCACATGGCGCGTCGTATGTTTCCCGCGTCCTAAATGTGCGGAAATCTCGTTTGTTTTCAGCTCAAGCTCCGGGCTGATCGCATTTAAAAGCGAAGATTTTCCGACTCCGGACTGGCCGGCAAACACCGTGGTTTTGTTCTCAAAGTGTTTCACAATGTCTGTTAAACCGCTGTTTTCTTTTGATGACGTCACATATACGTCATAACCAATCGCTTGATAGTCTTTCACATAAGACAGGATCTTCTCTTTCGTTTCCGCGTCTGAAGCTAAGTCCATTTTGGTTATGCAGATGATCGGATGAATGCCGTTGGCTTCCACAAGGACGAGAAAACGGTCCAATAATGACGTGCTGAACGCCGGCTGAACGGCGGAAAAGACGAGAACGGCCTGATCGACGTTTGAAATCGGCGGCCTGATCAGCTCATTTGTTCGTTCTTTGATTTCCAGCAGGTAGCCTTCTTTATCATTTTCAGCCTGATAAACGGCATAATCGCCGACCAAAGGCGTTATTTTATTTTTTCTGAAAATGCCCCGGCCCCTGCATTGAATGATCTTGTTCTGTGATTCATCCAAGACATAATAGAATCCGCTTAATGCTTTAATAATTTTGCCCTCAGGCATACGGTCCCTCCTTGGTCAGTCTTTATCTTCAGGGTATTCAATCGTCTTATAGCTGACGACTTTATGGTCGACCATCACTTGATAATACCCTTTTTGTCCTTGATCTATCTTCAGTTCAATCGTTTTTTCAGTCGGCTCTTTAATTTTAAACGAATCATACGTATCAGAGATGCTGTGGTCTTTATCATCGATGGCGATTTGCACTTCAAGCTCGTCCCCTTCATGTTCGGGTTCGTAGGGAATGCTGATTTTTTCTTTTACCGTTTTCGCCGGTTTTTCTTCAGGTCCGAGCGAAAACGTCACTTCAACATTACTTCCCGGCTTAACCGCTGTGCCGGCTGACGGCTCTTGCTTCATGACTTGTCCTACCGGCACGTCATCTGAATGCGCTTCTTTTTCAACAAGCTGCAGGCCATTATCTTCAAGATACCCCGAAGCCGCTTCTTTGCTGTAAGTTTTTAAGTCCCTCAGCGTAACATCCGCCGGCCCGAGGCTGACCGTTAAGCTGACTTCATCATCGCTTGCGACCATGTCGGTGCCGGCTGACGGGCTCTGATCAATCACGGTGCCTGCCGCACTGTCATCATTCTCTTCTTTTACATTGACATGTTTGAAGCCTTTATCCTTCAGCGCTTTTTTCGCGTCGTCGATCTGCCGGCTTTTCACGTCGATCAGCTGGGTTTTCGGTTTCCCGATACTTTTGTACAGTTTTACAGAAGAGCCTTCTTTAACGGCAGATCCCGCTTTCGGATCAGTTTTGACCATTAACCCCTCTTCGATTTTTTCATCTTCAATGTCCGCCATATCAGGGTCGGCTTCGAGACCGTTCTTTTCCAGCAGGGCTTCCGCTTTTTCGTACTTCATGCCCCGTACGTCGGGGACGCTTACATCTTTGGGCATAAACAGAGACGGGAACACGGTGACTGCTAGAACAGCCGCCATAATGAAAATGAAGCAGACGGCCAGCAGAATCCACGGCCATTTCCGTTTTTTCTTTTTGACGGGCTGCTGTTCTTTATCGTCCGTCTCCTCCGGCGTTTCCGCCTGTGGCGCGGTTTTTGCACCGTCAGTAATAACGGGAATCGCTTTCGTCATTTCCTCATCATCCTGCACGGAAAATTTTTGTTCATTCAGCCTGCTGGCGTCAAAAGCCGTTCTGATGTCCGCTTCCATGTCCTCTGCGCTGTCATAGCGGTGAAACGGATCTTTGGCGGTTGCCTTTAAAATAATGTTTTCAACGCTCTGCGGAATCGAAGGGTTCCACTTTCTGGCGGAAGGCGTTTCTGTCTGCAAGTGCTTTAATGCGATGCTTACGGCTGATTCTCCGTCAAAAGGGATTTTGCCTGTTAAAAGCTCAAACAGCACGATGCCGAGTGCGTAAATATCTGATTTTTTCGTTGCCAGACCGCCTCTCGCCTGCTCCGGAGACAAATAATGAACCGAGCCCAGCACAGAATTCGTATGTGTGATTGTCGTCGAGGTGAGGGCTGTGGCGATGCCGAAATCCGTCACCTTAATATGCCCTGAATGATCTATCAAAATATTGTGCGGTTTAATATCCCGGTGCACAATATGATTTTGATGGGCATGGGCGATGGCTGAGACGATCTGCTCCATAACGGACAGCGCTTCTTTCGGATGAAGCGGTCCGTGTGCGGTTATGTATTCCTTTAATGTCATGCCTTCCACATATTCCATGACAATGTAATAAATATCGCCTTCCTCCCCGATATCGTAAATACTGACGATATTCGGATGGTCAAGGCTTGATGCCGACTGTGCTTCTCTTCTGAAACGCCTGATAAACTCAATGTCATTCACAAAGTCAAACCGCAGAATTTTAATTGCGACTTCACGTTCGAGAATGATGTCCTCAGCTAAAAAAACGTTCGCCATTCCGCCGCCGCCAATGGGCCGGAGGATATGATAACGCCCGCTGATCCGCTTGCCGGTTAGCACTTGTCTTCACCCTCTTTTGCATCTGCGGAAAACTCAATCAATACAGCCGTGATATTATCTTCGCCGCCGTTTTGATTCGCTTTGCTGATGAGAAGGTCTACTTTTTCCTGAGGAGCAGATTCGGCTTGAAGCATTTGTTTGATCTCGTGATCTTCTATTTTATTTGAAAGTCCGTCAGAGCATAAAAGCAGCTGATCGCCGTCAGACAGCTCAAAAGAACGGGCGTCGGGGCTGATGGTTTCATCTGTCCCCAGCGCTCTCGTCAATACATTTTTCCGCGGATGATGCTCAGCGTCCTCTTTCGAAATTTCTCCCGTCTTGACCAGCTCATTCACAAGCGAGTGGTCTTCAGTCAGCTGAACGAATTCACCCTCTTGAAGCAGGTAGCACCGGCTGTCTCCGATATGGGCCACAGTGACAAACTTCTCCGTGAATAAAGCGCAGACAACGGTGGTGCCCATTCCCCGGCATTCTTCATTCGCTTTTGCGTGTTCATACACCCTGACATTCGCCTCATGAATCCGGTCTTTGAGCCAAACCTCACAATCAGACGGCAGAGACGGAACGGATTCGGCCCGGTTCCACTGCTCTTCCATCGCTGCAACCGCCATCCTGCTTGCCACATCTCCGGCAAGATGACCGCCCATGCCGTCGGCGACAACCGCAAGCACCGCTTCTTCTTTTGTGAAAATGCCCGCCGCATCTTCATTATGCTGGCGGACTTTACCTGTATCTGTTTTCAAGGCTGTAATCAACCTCTTCACCTCGTCTCGTCTTGACGCTCCTTCGCGCGAAGCTGACCGCAGGCCGCGTCAATGTCATGGCCTTGCTCTCTTCTGATCGTGACATTTACACCGCGGGATTTTAACGTTTTTTCGAATGCGAAAATCTGATCTCTCGGTGTGCGGACGTAATCCCGTTCAGGCACATAGTTTACCGGAATTAAGTTGACATGGCATTTCACGTCTTTTAACAGTTCTGCAAGCTCTTCCGCGTGTTCGACCTGATCATTTACGCCTCCGAACAAACCGTATTCAAAGCTGATCCGTCTGCCTGTTTTCTCGATGTAATATTTGACGGCTTCCATAAGGTCAGGAAGCTTATAGGCTTTGTTAATCGGCATCAGACGGCTTCTGATCTCCGTATTCGGGGCATGCAGAGAAATCGCGAAATTGATCTGCATTTTTTGATCGGCGAAATCGTAAATCTTCGGAATGATGCCGCTTGTGGAAACCGTGATATGACGCGCTCCGATGTTCAGTCCTTTATCATGGTTAATGATTTTTAAGAAAGCGAGCATCTCATTGAAATTATCAAACGGCTCTCCGATTCCCATGATGACGACTGAGCTGACGCGTTCATCCGTTTCATCAAGCGCCTTTTGCACTTTCACGACTTGAGCGACGATTTCTCCCGCTTCAAGATTCCGTTTCAGTCCGCCAAGTGTTGACGCGCAAAATGTGCAGCCGATCCGGCAGCCGACCTGTGTCGTTACACATACAGAATTGCCATACTCGTGTCTCATTAAAACCGTTTCAATTGTATAACCGTCGTGAAGCTCGAATAAAAATTTCATCGTGCCGTCTTGTGACGTCTGCTTTACAGCCGTTTTCAGCGTTGTCAGCACAAAATTGCTCTCGAGTTTTTCACGCAGGCTTTTTGAAAGGTTTGTCATTTCCTCGAAAGAAGAAACCCGTTTTTCATAAAGCCATTCAAAAATCTGTGCTGCGCGGAACGGCTTTTCGCCATTCTCAGTCAGCCATTGTTTGATTTCATCTAATTCAAAAGAGTAAATGGACGGTTGTTCAGTCCGCAGCTCTTTCCGTATGCTTGTCTTTTTTAATTGTGTCATTTTTTTATCCCTTCTTTCTCATGCTGCTAATAAAGAAACCGTCTGTTCCGAAATAATGCGGAAGAATTTGAAGGCTTCCATCCTGAACAAAGGGTCTCGCCTTTTCAGGCAGCCGCTTTTCAAGAGACAAATCGGGTTCAAACTCAGGGTGTTCTTGTATAAACGCATGCATAACTTCATCATTTTCTGTCCGGTCCATTGTACACGTACTGTATACGAGTGTGCCACCTTTTTTTACTAATGGGGCGATTTCCCTTAAAATACCGAGCTGGATCTCTGACAGCCGTCTGCTGTCATCCGGCGTCTTCGTATATTTCATATCAGGCTTTCTTCTGATGACGCCGAAACCTGAGCATGGGGCATCGACGAGAACCCGGTCAAACCGTTCTGCGCCAAAAGCGTCCCCAGCTTTTCTGGCATCCATCGTTTGCGCGTCGATGATCGTAAGTCCGAGCCGTTCCGCGCCTTCTTTAATCAGCTTCACTTTATGGCGGTGAAGATCAAGCGATGTGAGGCTCCCCTCGTTCTCCATTAATTCCGCGATGTGAGCCGACTTTCCTCCGGGTGCGGCGCATGCGTCTAACACGGTTTCCCCCGGCTTCGGGTCCAGCGCCCGCGCGACGAGCATTGAGCTTTCATCCTGGATGGATACTTGCCCGTTTTGGAAAAATTCCGTGTTTGCGATGCTTCCTTTTAAAAGCTTAATCGCATCAGGAGAAAGGTCTCCGGCTTCCGCTTCCAGACCCGCATTTTCCATCTCATTCAGCAGCTTTTCCCTGTCGGCCTTGATGTGATTGACACGGAGCGTCTGTTTCGGCGGAACGAGATGAATCCGGCAGATCTTTTCGGCCGCCTCAAAGCCGTATGCCTCAACCCACTCCTTTACGAGCCATTCGGGATGGCTCGTCTCTGTTGAAAGGCGGAGAATCGGGTCTTCGATTTCAGCGAATGACGGCGCGCCCTCACGCTGCAGGGAGCGCAGGATGCCGTTGACAAAGGACGCGATTCCCTTATGCCCGCGTTTTTTGGCGATTTCAACCGCTTCATGGATGGCGGCGCGATCCGGAATTTTTTCTAAATATTCCATTTGATATGCGGACAGACGCAACAGCTGAATCACCCATGGCTTCACCTTATTCGGCTTGCGGATAAAAGGCTTCAGTATATAGTCTAGAGCGATTTTATTTTGCAGCGTTCCGTAGACAAGCTCTGTCAGCAGTCCCCTGTCCTGGTCGCTGAGCGTGTTCGTTTTGATAACCGATGTAAGAAGCAGGTTGCTGTATGCCTGATTTTGTTCAAGCTTCTCAAGCGCTTCAAGGGCAAGCTCACGGACATTAATTTTTTTCATCTGCTGCTCCTAACACGTCACCTGACTGAACATTTTTTCCTCTTACAAAATCCTCGCCCTTCATCCGTTTTTTACCTGACGGCTGCAGCTCTGTGATTAAAAGGGCGGTGCTGTTTCCCGATGCGACGACAATGCCGTTTTGCTCCGTGCGGATGACTGTTCCGGGCGCTGCTTCAGTTTTTGCCGCAACTTTTTCAGACGCCCATACTTTAATATTTTGTCCGTTTAATGTTGTATAGGCGACAGGCCAAGGGTTTAAGCCTCTGATCTGGTTGTAAATCTCTTCCCCGGGCTTTGTCCAGTCGATCCGCTCCTGCTCACGCTTAATGTTAGGCGCGTAAGTCGCTTTTGATTCGTCCTGCCTGATCGGTTTAATATTTCCGGAAATGACGTTCGGAACGGTCTCTGACAAAAGCTTCGCCCCCGCTATGCTTAATTTGTCGTGAAGCGTGCCGACATTATCCGTTTCATCAATTTCCACTTCGATTTTAGAAATCATATCACCTGCATCAAGCTTTTCTACCATATACATGATCGTGACGCCCGTTTTCTTCTTGCCTTGGAGAATCGAATAATGTATCGGCGCTCCGCCTCTTAATTCAGGCAATAGTGACGCGTGCACGTTAATGCAGCCGTATTTCGGGCCGTCAAGCAGCTGCTTGGGCAGGATCTGTCCGAATGCCGCGGTAACAATCAGGTCCGGTTTCAGGCTGAGCACTTTTTCTATTTCTTCTTCAAGCCTTACTTTTTCGGGCTGAAGCACGGGGATGCCGTGACGTTCAGCTTCAGCCTTTACGGGAGGCGGCGTCATGATTTTTTTTCTGCCTTTGGGGCGGTCAGGCTGCGTAACGACCCCAACCACTTCATATCCGTCTTCAATAAGCGTGCGCAGCACGGGAACTGAAAAATCGGGCGTTCCCATAAAAACGATCCTTGTCATCCAATCATCCTTCCATTTCTGCCAGTTGTTCTTCAGTGTAGTAAGCCGTGATTTTTGACGTGAATAAAATGCCGTCTAAATGATCCATTTCATGCTGGACGGCTCTGGCCAAAAAGCCTTCCGCTTCTAAAACAAACGGTTTTCCTTTACGGTCGTAAGCTTTTACCTTTACGTAATCCGGGCGGGTGACGTCGCCGTAAACCCCGGGAAAGCTTAAGCAGCCTTCAACTCCGGTCTGCTCACCGCTCTTTTCAAGAATAACCGGATTCACAAGGTCGATCCGGCCGCTTTCTTCACCGATATCAACGACGGCCGCTCTTTTTAAAATGCCGATTTGCGGCGCGGCGAGGCCGACGCCATCCATTTCAAGCATCGTATCGTACATATCATCAAGCAGTTTTTTTAATTTTTTATCAAACACTGTCACTTCTTCAGCGGGTGTTTCCAGAACTTCCGCGGGGTGTGTGACGATTTTTTTCACAGCCAAAATTTTGCCCTCCAAAACTAATGTTACATCAGCATGTACGGATTCATATCGATTGAAATCATCACATGCTTTTGCGCAATGTCGCGTTTATAGTGCTCCAGTATTTTTTTTAACTGAATCTGCAACTCGTTTTCCTGTCTGTATTTTATCACGCATTGATAGCGATATCTATCTTTGATCCTGGCAATCGGGGAAGCCGCCGGCCCTAGAATTTTCGTGTCGGGCCCGCACCCCGCTCTTAAATAGTTTGTAATCTTTTCTGCGGTGACCGCGGCTTTTGCCGCTTCTTCATGAGAAACGGTCACCAGCGCCACGTAATAATAAGGCGGATATGACTGAGCCCGCCTGTGCGCCATCTCCTGCTGAAAGAAAGTTTCATAGTCATGCGATTTCGTCAGCTGAATGCTGTAATGAGACGGTGTATACGTTTGAATGACCACCGTTCCCGGCTTTTCATGCCGCCCGGCCCGTCCGCTTACTTGGGTCAACAGCTGAAATGTCTTCTCAGCCGCCCTGAAATCAGGGATGTGAAGCGTCGTATCCGCGCTTAATACTCCGACGAGAGTCACGTTCGGAAAATCAAGCCCTTTTGCGATCATTTGCGTGCCGAGCAGAATATCCGCTTTTCCTTCACCGAACGCGGACAATAGCTTTTCGTGGGCGCCTTTTCTTGAAGTCGTGTCCACATCCATCCTGATGACGCGCGCCTGAGGCAGTACTTTGGTAAGCTCTTCCTCCACACGCTGCGTTCCCGTGCCGAAAAAGCGGATATGTTCACTGCCGCATTCCGGACATGTTCCCGGAACAGACTCCTCATGACCGCAGTAGTGGCATTTCAGCCTTTGCCCGTAGCGGTGATAAGTCATTGAAATGTCGCAATGCGGACATTGCGGTACATAACCGCAGTCCCGGCACATGACAAACGAAGAATACCCCCGTTTATTCAGAAAGAGAACAGCCTGCTCTTTTTTCGCAAGCTTCTCTTCCAGCTGTTCCATCAGCTCTCTTGAAAACATCGACCTGTTGCCGTTTCTCAGCTCTTCTCTCATATCAACGAGAGAAACATCCGGCATGAGCTGGCGATTTACGCGGTGTTTTAACGGAAGCAGCTCATAAACGCCTTTTTTCGCCCGCGCAAATGACTCCAATGTCGGCGTGGCGCTCCCGAGGACGACCGGACAGCTGTGATGCTCGGCCCGGCGGATGGCTACGTCCTTTGCATGATACCGCGGCATTTCCTCCTGCTTATAAGAAGATTCATGCTCTTCATCAATAATGATCATGCCGAGATTCTCAAACGGGGCAAAGATGGCCGACCTGGCTCCGACGACAAGCCGGACTTCCTTGCGCTGAATCTTCCGCCATTCATCGTATTTTTCACCTGTGGATAAACCGCTGTGCATGACCGCAACCTGAGAGCCGAAACGGCCTTTAAATCGGTTCACCATTTGCGGCGTCAATGAGATTTCCGGAACGAGCACGATGGCTTCTTTTCCTTTTGCCAGCACCTTTTCAATGGACTGCAGGTAAATTTCTGTTTTGCCGCTTCCTGTTACGCCGTGAAGCAGAAAGACGTGATGAACATGATCGGCTACGGCTTGTTTAATCGGCTCAAAAGCGGCCTGCTGCTCTTCAGTAAGGGCAAGCGGCTCTGTTTTTTTGAACATTCTGTCCTGATAAGGATCGCGGTAAACCTCCTCAAAACTTTCCGTAAGAAGCCCCTTTTTGAGAAGCGTTTTCAGCGTCGCTGAACTGGAATCGGTCTTTTTGCAAAGCTCAGCCGCGGAAATCTTTTCTCCCCCGCCGATAAAATAAGTAAGGACGGCGAGCTGTTTAGCAGCCTGCTTTGTCAATGAATCTGCGTGCCGGGCGAGTTCCTCTCTGTCTGCCCCCGCCTCGATCATGCGGATCATTTTTTTATTCGTTTTCTGGGCGACCTTATACGTGACATCAATGCTTCCTTTGCGCACGAATTTTTGAAGTGACGAAAGAAGCCGTTCATCGGTAATATCCGAGTACAGAAGACTTTTCTGATTTCTGAAAAGCTGTCTGATGTCCGGTGTCAGCGCTTCTTCGTCAACGACTTTCAGCTCTTTTTCGTACTTCGCCTTCAGCGCTGCCGGCAGCATGGCCTGAAGCGCCGTGATTTTAAACGACAGTGTTTTGTCAGAAAGCCATGAAGACAGCTGCATCAGTTCTTCAGTCAGAACGGGCGTCAAATCCAGCAGCTTCTCGACTTCCTTCATTGACCCGCCGTTTAATTCAGACGAATCTTTCAAACCGGTCACAAACCCTTGAAGCTTGCGCGGGCCGAACGGGACAATCACCCGCATACCGACTTCGATCATTCCCTTTAAATGATCGGGGATTTTGTAATCAAAGGGTCTGTCAATGTTTTTGGAGCTTACATCAACAATGACTTCAGCTACATTCATACGGGTTTTCGGTCCTCATCTTTCAAAGAGATCATTTCCTTCAGCATTTCAAAGGAAACGTCAAGTTTAGACATAAGCGCAAGCTCCCGCTTTCTTCCGTCCCGGAAATAGAAGGTGACGAGATTCGTATCTGTGCCAAACCCGGCTCCTTCCGCTTTCACGTCATTCGCCACGATCATATCAAGGTTTTTCTGTTCAAGTTTTCTGCGCGCATAACGTTCGATGTCTTGCGTTTCAGCCGCGAAGCCGATCAGAAGCTGGTGTGTTTTCCGTTCGCCGAGTTCTTTCAGGATGTCTGCCGTACGGTTGAATTCGATCACGAGTGAACCGTCTTTCTTCTTCATTTTATGTTCAGAAACAGCCGCCGGCGTAAAATCGGCCACGGCCGCCGTCTTAATGACGATGTCACATGAATCAAACACAGATAGCACGGCTTCTCTCATATCTGCTGCCGATTGCACGGGAAGGAACTGATACAGCCCCTCAGGAGGTTCTATTGACACCGGACCTGAAATCAGCGTCACCCGCGCACCCAGCCGGACGGCAGCTTCGGCAGCGGCATAGCCCATTTTGCCGGTGGATTTATTTGTGAAAAAGCGGACGGGGTCCACGGCTTCGCGCGTCGGACCTGCCGTAATGACAATATGTTTTCCTTTCAGCGGCGCATCGTCTTCAGGCTCCTTAAAGTGCTCTCTGACACGCTCAACAATAAGCTCCGGCTCTTCTAATCTTCCTTTGCCGACATATCCGCATGCCAAATAGCCTTCACTCGGCTCAATAAAGCGGACGCCGTCCTGATAAAGCACGGAAATGTTCCGTTTCACCGCCGGATGATCATACATATGGACATTCATCGCAGGCGCCACCCAGACAGGAGCCTCCGCCGCCAGCACCGTCGTTGTGAGCATATCGTCAGCAATTCCGTTGGCAAGCTTGCCGATGACATTTGCCGTAGCGGGCGCGACAATAATTAAATCCGCCCAGTCAGCGGCGTCAATATGAGAAATCACCTTCGGATTTTGTTCTTTAAAAGTATTTGTATACACTTCATTCCGGCTCAGCGCCTGAAATGTCAGCGGAGAAACAAACTCACGCGCAGACTCAGTCATAATCACTTTTACGTTCGCCCCGGCCTGAACCAGCTTGCTCGTGAGCGCGGAAGCTTTATAAACAGCAATCCCTCCGCTTACGCATAGCAGAATGTTTCGGTTTTTCATGAAGTCTCTCTCCTTTATGAAAGCATTGGACAAATCCCAAACGGAAAAAAATAACAACCTATGTAGAGATAGGTTGCTACGTGTGCTTGTTATTCGCTGTCTTCTCTTTCAAACGAAAGCAGGCCCGCGTCAATTTCTTCTAAAGCTTTGCCTACATATTTGTGAGAAATGGTATGTTCAATCTGCTGGTCTTTTTTGATCTGCATTTCACGCGCGCGTCTTGCAGACACAGTCACCAGCGTATATTTAGAATCTAATTTATTCATTAAAGAGTCAATTGACGGATCTAACATAAGTTATTCTACCTCCAGCATTTTCTTATATCTCGGAGCAACGCGTTCACGCTTTAAGTGCTCGGCGAGAACAATTGCGTTAATTTTATCACAAGCCGTTTGGATATTGTCGTTTTCCACGACATAATCATACGCGTCCATCATTTCGATTTCAGCTTTGGCGGCCTTCATTCTGTTTTCAATTAAATCGTCTGTTTCTGTCCCTCTTGTCACGATTCTGTTTTTCAGCTCAGAAAGACTCGGCGGCGCTAAGAAGATAAACAGGCCTTCCGGAAATGCATTCCGCACTTGGAGCGCGCCCTGCACTTCAATCTCTAAGAAGACGTCTTTTCCTTCTTGAAGCGTCTGTTCGACATAATCAACGGGCGTTCCGTAATAGTTGCCGACATATTCTGCCCATTCAAGCAGTTTGTTGTTTTCAATCATGCGTTCGAATTCATCTCTTGATTTAAAGAAATAATCGACGCCGTCGACTTCTCCCTCTCTCGGGTTTCTCGTCGTGACTGAAATTGAGTATTCAAATTTTGTGTCTTCTTGTGAAAATATTGCTTGCCGAACCGTTCCTTTTCCAACTCCGGAGGGACCTGAGAGAACGATTAATAACCCTCTTTCTTTCATGCGGCAATTACCCCTGCCCTTCATCCATAATTTCTTCTTTCACAGAAAGTCTGTGTGCAACTGTCTCAGGCTGGACGGCAGATAGGATAATGTGATCACTATCCATGACGACAACTGCACGGGTTCTTCGTCCGTATGTAGCGTCTATTAGCATTCCGCGGTCTCTTGCATCCTGGATCATTCGCTTTATTGGCGCAGACTCCGGGCTGACAATCGAAATCATCCGATTGGCGGAGATGATATTGCCAAATCCGATATTAATCAGTTTAATCGTCATCTTCTACGTTCCCCCTGTAAAATAGACGTCTCTAGTGTAACCTGAAGAGACCGTCTGTAAACAATACGCACAGTCGCTATTCTATATTTTGCACTTGTTCCTTCAATTTTTCAATAGAACTTTTCATTTCCACGACAAGCTTTGTGATTTGATGATCATTGGCTTTTGAGCCGATCGTGTTCGCTTCGCGGTTAAGTTCCTGAACGAGGAAATCAAGTTTGCGGCCGACTGCACCGCCTTCTTTTAATATATCACGGAATTGAACAAAATGGCTCTTTAATCTGGTAATTTCTTCCGTTATATCAGAACGGTCGGCGAAAATGGCGCATTCCGTAATCAGCCTGCTTTCGTCAATCGCGTCCTCCGTCCATTCCTTCATTCGGGTGTAAAGACGCTCGCGGTAATGGGTAACAACGGCCGAAGCGCGGTCTTTCACCCGTTCGGACAGCGTCTCAAGCCGCTCAATGTGCAGAAAGCAGTCTTCCGCCAAAAGCCGGCCTTCTTTTTCCCTCATGTCACAAAGTTCCTTTACCGCCAGCTCAGCAGCCTCCCTGATGACTTCTTCAAGCTTGTCATCACGCATCTGCTCTTCATGAATCTGTGCAATGTGTTCAAAAGCAAAGAAATCCATTGCGTCGGGTTCAGCGGCCAGGCTGTAGCGGTCTTTCATGACGCGGGCGGCGCTCACATATTCATCAAGGAGCTCCCAATCGATTTTCAGGCTTCTTTTTATGAGCGCGTCACTGTTTACAGTAAGAAACAGTTCTACTCTTCCGCGCTGTATATGCTGCAATATGATTTGTTTCAGCTTATCCTCTACATATAGCAAAGGCCTTGGCAGACGGGCGTTCACTTCTTTGAACCGGTAATTGACGGATTTCAACTCAACGGTTGCCGAGAGATCGCCTTTTGTGCTGCTTGCGCTGCCGAAGCCTGTCATACTCCGTATCATATGAAACACCCAATTCTTTCCCGTTATCAAAATAAAAGGGCAATAGACATGCTATTACCCCTAAGATTATATCATATGGAATTATTTTTTTCTTGTCAAAAGTGAACCCGCCAGCAAAAAAGTAGGTATGCCCGACATGCCGAGAATCAGCATCCAATCGCCCGGCGTAATCGGCACAGTTTTGAAAATAGGCTGCAGCGGCGGATAATAGATGACGATGACCATCAGGAAAACAGAAGAAACGATGGCGCCTAGCAGATAGATATTTTCAAACGGATTGCGGGAGAAAACAGACGTTTCGCTCCGGCAGTCAAATACGTGTATAAGCTGAGCCAGAACAAGAGTCGCGAATGCGACGGTCTGTGCATACGGCAGATTTTCAGGATTGCGGTGATACACGACGATAAACGCTAAAATGGTTGCGGCTCCGATTAAAAATCCTCTTGAGACGACTTTCCAGCCCAGTTTTCTCGCAAATACCCCTTCTTTCGGATGCCGCGGCTTCCGCCTCATCAGGTCATCTTCCGGCTGATCCATACCGAGCGCCATAGCCGGCAGCCCGTCAGTGACTAAGTTCACCCACAATATCTGAATCGGAACGAGCGGCAGCGGCAGAGCGAGAAGCATCGCAAACAGCATGACTAAAATCTCACCGACATTGGAGGCGAGTAAATACCGGACGAATTTTCTTATATTTTCATAGATATTTCTCCCCTCTTTTATGGCTGATTTAATCGTAGCGAAGTTATCATCGACCAGAATGAGAGAGGACGCTTCCTTTGCCACATCCGTTCCCGTCACGCCCATAGCAACGCCGATATCAGCCTGCTTTATGGCCGGGGCGTCATTTACTCCGTCTCCTGTCATGGCGACGACGTGTCCGTTTTCCTGAAACGCTTTGACAATTTTCAATTTATGTTCAGGTGATACGCGTGCGAATACGTAAATATCATCGACCGTCTCCGTAAGCTCTTTTTCAGAAAGCTTATTCAGCGTTTTTCCGTCCATCACACGCCCTTTTTTCGGAAGAAGCCGCAAATCTTTCGCGATCGCCTTTGCCGTTTCGACGTGATCACCGGTAATCATCACCGTTTTAATGCCTGCTTCACGGCATTCTTTAATGGCCTGTCTGACCTCCGGACGGGGCGGATCAATCATGCCGGACAGGCCGAGTATCGTCAGGTTCTTTTCCGCCTGCTCCATTGTCGGCTTTTCACCCGGATTTAACGGTTTATAAGCAATCGCGATCGTCCGGAGGGCTTGCGACGCCAGTTCTTTCAAGACCGCTTCTGTCTCAGCTTTCTTTTCTTCTGAAAATGGCGCACTTCTGCCGCCGTGCATCATATGTGACGAGCGGTCAATCAGCACATCAGGCGCTCCTTTGGTGATGACGAACCGCTTTTTTTCCTTATCTTCGGCGATGACGGTCATCATTTTGCGGACGGAGTCAAACGGAAACTCGGCAACAACACGGTATTGTTCACTGAGCCAGTCGTTTGAATAGCCGCCTTTTCTCGCGGCCGTCAGTAGCGCTCCTTCTGTCGGATCGCCGTCAAGCACATAATGGCCGTCTTTCAGTTCAATTTCGGACGTATTGCATAATGCGCCGAAAACCAGCATCTGTTCAAGCATCTTCTCATCTTTCGGCTTGATTTCCCGCTCATCGCGCGTAAAAACTCCCGCCGGCTCATAGCCGATACCTGACACTTTAAATGTTTTTCCCCCTGACCACATATGGGTGACGGTCATTTTGTTTTGTGTCAGCGTGCCGGTTTTATCAGAACAAATGACAGAGGCGCAGCCCAATGTTTCAACTGCCGGGAGCTTTCTGACAATTGATTTTTGTTTGATCATGCGCTGAACGCCGATTGATAATGCCACCGTAACAATGGCGGGAAGCCCTTCCGGAATCGCGGCGACGGCCAATGACACCCCGGCCAAAAACATGCTGTAAAGCTCATGTCCCTGTAAGACGCCGACTGCAACGACCAATACCGTCAAAAGCAGCGCGACGATAATTAAAATTTTGCCGAGCTCTTCTAGTCTTCGCTGCAGCGGTGTTGAAAGGTTGCCGGCGGATTCCAGCATATCGGCGATTTTCCCCATTGCCGTATTCATTCCTGTACCGACGACGACGCCGACACCGCTGCCGCGCGTTACGATCGTCCCCATAAACGCCATATTGTTGATATCGCCTAAAGAAACATCCGGCTTTCTCAGCTTATCAGCTTGTTTGACAACCGGGATCGATTCCCCGGTCAGCGCCGATTCTTCGATTTCAAGGCTCTTCGCTTCAACGATCCGCACATCCGCGCCGATCCGGTCGCCGCTTGAAAATTTCACGATATCGCCGGGAACGAGCTCCTTGGACTGAATTTTCTTCCAGCTCCCGTCCCGCAATGCTGACACA
The DNA here is from genome assembly GCF_057836745.1 of Bacillus sp. BACIII. Lineage (NCBI taxonomy): Bacteria > Bacillati > Bacillota > Bacilli > Caryophanales > Bacillaceae > Bacillus > Bacillus sp. BACIII. The sequence continues at coordinate 1,423,841 of NZ_CM174437.1, forward strand.
TACGGCGTTGACAGCTCTTTTAATGCATTTAATGACTTCTCCGCCCGTCTCTCCTGAAAAAAACCGAGCACCCCATTGACAAATACAATCGCCATAATCGCCACGGCATCTACATATTCGCCTAAAAACCCGGAAATTAAGGTTGCCACAAGCAGCACGAGCACCATAAAATCTTTAAATTGGGCGAAAAACACGACGATCGCCGGTGTCCTCTTGCCCTCCTGAAGCTCGTTCGGTCCGTGCTTTTCAAGGCGTTTTTTCACCTCTTTTTCGGTCAATCCCTGTTTAATGGACGTATTTGTTGCTTTCAGCAAATCGGTTTGACCCATTTCATGAAACTTCATTCTTCTCGTCCACTCCCCTGCCTCGCTTTAGAGATGTCACTCTGTAAACAAGCTTATTCTGACTCGTCCCTTTTCATGCTATAATTATCGAATGCAGGAAGAAGGAAAGGGTGTTTTATATGTCTTTTGATGGCATGTTTACATACGGAATGACACATGAATTAAACAGCCGGATCGCCGGAGGCCGGATTACGAGAGTCCACCAGCCTTTTAAGCACGATGTGATATTCCATATCCGCGCTAACGGAAAAAACCATAAATTATTATTATCGGCCCATCCGAGCTATTCACGGGTGCACGTGACAAACCAGGCCTATGAAAATCCGAGCGAGCCCCCGATGTTTTGTATGCTGCTCAGAAAGCATATAGAAGGCGGCTTTATTGAGAAAATAGAACAGGCCGGATTAGACAGGATTATGATATTCCGCATAAAAAGCAGAAATGAAATCGGCGACGAAACCGTCAGAACACTGTATGTTGAAATTATGGGGCGCCACAGCAACATTATTCTCACTGACGGAGAAGGTGCCATCATTGACGGACTGAAGCATTTATCTCCGTCGATGAACAGCTACCGGACCGTTCTGCCGGGCTATGATTACAAACTCCCTCCCGCTCAGGAAAAAATTTCGCCGCTCGCTGCGGATGAAGAGGACATTTTGCGTCATCTCAGTTTTCAGGAAGGACGGCTTGACCAGCAGATCGTCAGACATTTCTCCGGAGTTTCTCCGCTGTTTGCAAAAGAAGCCGTTCACAGAGCGGGCCTTGCTAACAAAATAACGCTGCCGAAGACGCTGACAGAGATGTTCCGCAGCGTGAAGGACTGCAGGTTCACACCGAACATCACGACAGCAGGCGGAAAAGAATACTTTTATCTCCTGTCTCTCACGCATGTAAACGGAGAAGAGCGAACCTTTCACTCACTGAGTGAACTGTTAGACCGGTTTTATTTCGGCAAAGCAGAGCGCGACCGCGTCAAACAGCAGGCCCAGGATCTTGAGCGGTTTGTCGCAAATGAACGGAAAAAGAACGCCAATAAAATCAAAAAACTGGAAAAGACGCTGGACTACTCAGAGAATGCGAAAGAATTCCAGCTATACGGCGAGCTGCTGACGGCGAATTTGTATATGCTGAAAAAAGGCGACAAAGAAGCAAACGTCATCAATTACTATGATGAAGAGAGTCCGACGGTGACCATCCCTTTAAATCCGAACAAAACACCGTCCGAAAACGCGCAGATGTATTTTACAAAATATCAAAAAGCGAAGAATTCCGTTGAGGTTGTAAAAGAACAGATCCGCCTGGCCGAGGAGGAAATCGCTTATTTCGATCAGCTGATCCAGCAGCTTTCCTCCGCTTCCACAAAGGATATTCACGAAATAAGGGAGGAGCTTGTCGAAGGCAAATATCTGCGTCCGAAACAGCAAAGAGGACAGAAAAAACAGAAACAGCACGTTCCTGTTTTAGAGCAATATGAATCTTCGCAGGGATTGACGATCCTTGTCGGCAAAAACAATAAACAAAATGAGTACTTAACGACAAAAGCCGCCGCAAGGGATGATGTATGGTTCCACACGAAAGACATTCCGGGTTCCCACGTTGTGATTAAAAGCAGCGATCCGGATGAACAATCCATATTGGAAGCAGCTGCAATTGCCGCTTATTTTTCCAAGGCGAAAGATTCCGGCTCCGTACCGGTTGATTATACAAAAATCAGACATGTGAAAAAGCCAAACGGCGCAAAGCCCGGCTTCGTCACCTATGACAGCCAGCATACCGTATTTGTCACACCTGATGCCGATCTTGTCATACGGCTGAAAAAATAAACGCACCATCAAGCTGATACCGCACTCAGCTTGGTGGTGTTTTTTTTATTTCCTGATTTCTGAACATAAATGGAGACACTCTCTCAGCTGTCAGAACTGATCTTTACAGGATGTGAACGGTTTCCCGTCATGTCTGCCTTCTCTGATCGGCTTGTTCCTTTGTATGAGGGCGGCGGTGACTCCCGTGTCAGCGTTCACATAAGCAAACCGCTTCCGTTTTTTGAATCATTTCTCCTCGTCTCGAAAGCAGCAAGGCAGTCAGGAAAGCATAAAAAATACCCTGCCTGATGACAGACAAGGTATAGTTTTTATAGTCTTCTTCTTTTCTCAAACAATCGATCCACTTCTTCAGCCAAATCATCAGTAATCAAGGGCTCAATGTTTTCAGCCAGTCTTTTCGTATGTACCGGGCTTGCGCCGCTTGTTGATACTGATACTTCAATGCGTCCTTTGCGGATGATCTTCGGCATATACACACTGCCCTGTTCAGCGTTGCTTACACAGTTGACCAGCTGCGTTTCAGAAGCGCTTGCAGCTATCTTCTGATTCACACCTCGGTCATTTGTCGCGGCAATAATGAAAAAAGCAGGCGTGAGATCCTTCATTTCAATTTTCCGGGCAATCCAGCGGATGCATCCTTCATCCGCAAGCTGTTTAATTTCCGGCAGGGCATCGGGGCTGATTACAGTAATATCCGCGCCTTCCGGAAGCACTGTTTTGAGCCTTCTTAAGGCAACATTGCCCCCGCCCGCAATGACAATTCTTTTTCCGCTGAGATTAATGTGAAGAGGCAGCATACTGTCCCCCCTTAAAATCAAACTGCCCGCCGGGGTTTCGAACAGCTTCCGTCACACGGTTCAAAAACGCCTGCTTAATATGCGGGTGAAAACCTAAGTATGAAGCGAGATGCACATTGCGATTGACCGTCTGAAGCTTTTGGACTTCCCGTTGAATTTCAGTCATTAAAAGCCCTGTAAACAGAAGATACGGGACGATAAAAACGGGTGCGCCGTCATCTTCTTCAAGACCTGTAAACACTTCTTTATAGTGGGGATCACAGGCTGTTAAAAAACAAGGGATGACTTCTTTAACAGGTGTGATCGCCTCCAGTTTTCCCGCAATCTCACTGACGGCATTTTTAACTGCCGGATCTGTGCTTCCTCTGCCGATCAGCACCACTTTCGCCTGCTCAATCGGCACTCCGGTGTCCTCAATGCGATGATGCACCGCTTTGACGACTTCATCATCCACTCCGATCGGGACACCGTATGTTACTTTTATATCGGGATGCCGGGCCGCTGCACGGGCGATTTCAGCCGGAATGTCATGTTTTGCGTGGGCGGCGGTCAAGAGCAGCAGCGGCACAGCCGCAATATGAGTGGCGCCTTGTTTGACACATGCTTCAAAGCCCGCTTCAATAGACGGTTCCTGCAGTTCTAAAAAACAGATTTCCTGAATGGGAGCGTCAGCGTGCGGCATGCACCCTTTTAAAAACGCCGCCGATTCTGCCTGCGCTTTTTTCAGCCGGCTTCCGTGCCCGATGTATAAAATCGCCTGCTTCATTTACAACGCCTCGCTCAGATCCGGATTTTTCAATTCAGATTCAAACCAATCCAGCTTGCAGTGATAATTAACGACATCACCGATGACGATTAAGCTCGGGTTTTTGATTTCTTCTTTTATCACTGTGTCTGAAAGCGTGCTGACGGTGCAGACGACTGTTTTTTGCCTGTCCGTCGTTCCCCAATGAATAAAGGCCGCCGGGGTGCCGCCGTCTCTGCCGTTTTCCAGCAGCATTCTTTCAATCTGCCGGATATTTTTAATCCCCATATAAATCACCAGCGTATCAATACCCGTCGCCAGTGCTTTCCATTTTTCTTCAAAGTCGTCTTCTTGTTTATAATGCCCTGTAACAAATGCGACATTGGAGCTCGCCTCCCTGTGCGTCACGGGGATGCCGGCGTAAGCAGCTGCCGCGATTCCCGATGTAATGCCGGGAACGATCTCAAACGGAATGGCGTTTTGCGCGAGAGCCTCCGCTTCTTCGCCCCCGCGGCCGAACACAAACGGGTCGCCCCCCTTGAGCCTGACCACGGTTTTTCCCTTTTTCGCATACTTCACAAGGAAACGGTTGATCGTATCCTGCTTCATAATATGAAAATCCGGGAGCTTTCCGCAGTAAATCAGATCCGCTTCTTCTCTTGCATACTGTAAAATCTCTTTGTTTACCAATCTGTCATATAGTATAACGTCCGCTTTCTGTATGGCTTTCATTGCCTTGACCGTTAATAAGTCCGGATCTCCCGGACCGGCTCCAACGATAAATACTTTCCCCATAGCATGTCTCCCCGATCCGTTTTGACATCTTCACAGAACAGCCGCGAGGCCGCACCTCAGCTATTTTACCATATCCCGCCATTAGGGGGAGTATCTGGCTGATTGCGCGGCCTTTTCGGACTTATTATGCTAAGCTGTTTTTCACAAAATCAATCAGTCTGCCGGTGCATTCTTCGCGTGCATATTTTCCTGAATCAAGTACGAGCTCAGGCGCATTCGGCTCTTCATACGGTGAGTCGATTCCCGTAAAGAACGGAATTTCGCCGTTTCTGGCTTTTTTATACAAACCTTTCGGATCGCGCTTTTCACATATATCGAGGTCGCATTTCACATAGATTTCATTAAATTCGCCTTCTGCCACGAGCTCTCTCACCTGATCTCTGTCCTCACGGAACGGAGAAATAAAGGCCGTAATGACGATGGTGCCCTGCTGAACGAAAAGCTTTGCCACTTCCCCGATTCGGCGTATATTTTCCTTGCGGTCATCATCAGAAAATCCTAAGTCCTTGTTTAAGCCGTGACGGATGTTATCTCCATCTAGCACAATGACTTGATAGCCTTGTTCAAACAGCTCGCGGGCTGCGGCGTTTGCAATCGTGGATTTCCCTGAACCGCTTAAACCCGTCAGCCAGAGGATAGAGCTTTTATGCTTGTTTTTCTGTTGGTATTCTTCTTTCGTTATTGAGGCTTCATGCCATACGATATCACGATTTGTCACTCTTTTTTCCTCCTTAAGAAACGCCTGCTTCTTCTTTTGTTTTCAGCCCTTTAATCAGCACATCGACAACTTCAGGACGGCTGAATTCCGCCGGCGGCATGACGCCGCTTCGCAGCATTTCTCTGACCTTTGTTCCCGACAGAATGACGTGGTCTTCTCTGTCATGCGGACATGTTTTGGCCGTTCCCATATTGCCGCATTTTTGGCAGAAGAAGCTGTGCTCGAATTTCATCGGTGTAATCCCGAGCTCATCCGCTGTAAATTGATCAAACAGCTCTTGCGCTTCGTATGTGCCGTAGTAATCACCGACGCCGGCATGATCGCGGCCGACGATAAAATGCGTGCATCCGTAGTTTTTGCGGACAAGCGCGTGGAAAATGGCTTCTCTCGGTCCCGCGTACCGCATTGCCGCCAAAAATACACCGAGGAAAACGCGGTCTTTCGGATAATAATGATCGAGCAGCACCTGATAGCTTTCCATTCTGACATCCGCCGGAATATCATCTGATTTTGTTTCACCGACGAGCGGGTTCAAAAACAGGCCGTCAACCGTCTCAAGCGCGGTTTTCTGGATATATTCGTGAGCGCGGTGAACCGGATTTCTCGTTTGGAAACCGACGATGGTTTTCCAGCCTTTTTCTTCAAAGCTTCGTCTCGTTTCAGCAGGTTCAAATGTAAACTCAGGAAACTGCTTTGACGCTTTTTTAATTAATGTGATCGGCCCGCCGACATACGTATCGCCGCGTGAAAATAGTTTTTTCACGCCTGGATGAGCGTCATCATCGGTTTTATATACGTGAACGGCTTCTTTTTGTTTATCCGGCGTATAAATATCTTCGATGTCCACTGCGCCGTATGTTTCTCCGCCGTAAGTCAGTTTTACGGTGTCTCCGACAGCAAGCTCAGCCGCTTTTTCTGAATCGACCGGAAGCGTAATCGGCAAAGACCAGACAGCCCCGGATGCCAGACGCATATTTTCAACGACTGACACGTAATCTTTTTCTGTGAAAAATCCTTCAATCGGGCTGTAGGCTCCGATTCCGATCAGCTCTAAATCAGCAAACGAAATCAAATCCAGCTCAATTTCTTTTTGGACGGATGTAAGATCATACTGCTCATTCACCCGATTAACTAATGTTCCTCCGTGCGGTGCTAGACTCATAGTACATTTTCCTCCCAGTTAACAGATAAATAAACTCAGATTAATAGTTAAATGCCCCCGCCTTGTTCATGGACAGAGCGTTTCTCTTTTCGGATGGCTTTCATCAGACTGGCGGCTCCGCCAGCTGCCAAAAGCACGCTGGCCATCATAAAGATGGAATAGTAATCTCCTTTTAACAGCAGAGAGACAAGCAGATACGAAATCGACAGTGACAAAAACGGCGAAACGACCCATACTTTGAGCATCGTTTTCACGACTTCTTTATGAAAAACGTTCGGCCCGTTTTTGGCCATTCCGATACCGATGATTGATGATGATGTCACCTGCGCCAAAGGAACCGGCAGACCGAACACGGAACTGATAATGACAAGTCCGGCTCCGGTTCCGGAAAGCAGTATGCCTTCGCCGGCGGAAAATCTCGTAATCTTTTTCCCGTTGGTTTCAAGCACTCTGCGTCCTAAAAGCAGAGCGCCGAGAGCGACAAAGATACCTCCGTACAGCGTCCCTTTGGACACGCTGAGCACGCCGGCGGCAACTAAAGGCCCTACCGCATTTGCGACGTTGTTCATTCCGGCTGAAAAAGCTTCCCAAAACCCCGCAATAAGCAGGACAACCCCCAAAACCTTCTGTTTCCGGCTCGAAATGACTCGAATATTCAGAGAACTGGATACCTTCGATACGAGAAACGTGAAACAGAACGCAACAAACGGTACGAGCACCCAAAAAATCACGATGACCAAAAGATGCTGCAGAAACAATACTTTGTACGCGACGCCGACCCCGACAATCGCCCCAACGGTGACCTCGCTTGTCGACAGCGGAATGCCGAGCACATTCGCCGTGAATAACGATAACGCCGCCGCTCCGATAATAATGCACACAATGGTGAGCGTAATGGTCTGTTCGGGAATGATTCCGCCGCTGATCGTCTTAACGACTTCTCCGCCGCCGATAACCGCCCCTGACAGGACGCCGGCCGCGCAGATAATCAGCGCATACGTTTTCTTTTTAACGGCGCCGGAACCGTAAGCGACCCCCATTGAAGCCGCGGCTCCGCTGGCTCCGATATTCATGGCGAAAAACAGGCAGAATAAAATAGCGGCTAATTCCATTGTGCAGCTCCTTTATTCATGCAGTCCGCATTCTGTTTTTGCCATTCCGTTCCATCTGCCGCTCCGCAGGTCTTCTGCGGTAAACGCAGGTGAAGTGCACGGTTCACAGCCGATGCTCGGATAGCCCTGATCATGAAGAATGTTATAATCCAGCTCATGCTTGGATGTATATCTCCAGATGTCTTTCCACGTCCAGTGGATCAGCGGGCATACTTTAATGGATTGAAACTTATCGTCTTTATTCAGGAAATTCGTATTCGCCCGGCTCGGCCCTTGATCGCGTCGGAGGCCGGACAGCCATGCCGGACGCCCGGCGAGCGCTTCTCTTAACGGCAGAATTTTTCTGATGAAGCAGCACTGGTTCGGTTCTCTTTCCCACAGTTTATCTCCGTGAGCCTCGGCCTGTTCCTCAAGAGTAAGGCTGGGCTTTTTCAGGATGATGTTCAGTCCCGGGTAACGTTCTTTCACTTTTTCGATCGTTTCATATGTTTCTTTAAAGTGAAGTCCTGTATCGAGAAACACGATTTCCGCGTCTTTTTTCACTTTAGAAATTAAATCGATCAGGACGATTCCCTCAATCCCGAAGCTGCACGCGTAAACAAGCTGGTCTCCGTAGTGGCCGTATGCCCATTTTAAAACGGACAGCGCGCCTTTATAGGAATCGTCTTCCGGAAATGTAATCGCCGGTTCCTCCCATGTGTCATACGTTAGCATTTTTTCTTTCCTCCTCCCGGAGACAATCAAACAGCTGTTGTTTTCTGCCGGTTGTCTTATCCCTCAATCTTTTTTCATATAAAAAACTTTCAATCCAGCGGAATGAAAGACAGTGACCCGTTATAGCCCTTATCTTCAAAATGCTGTGCATTTTTCTGGATGCGGCACCTTGCATGACACGCAGGTTGCCGGGCGTCATCGGTCCAGTCCCTCAGCCGCTCTTGATAAGCTTTTTAGATTTGTACTAAATTTTAGCACAATTCTAACAGAAGTCAACCCGAGTTTTTTGATAGGAATAATAAAACAGGCCCTGAGGCCTGTTTTATTGTCATTATTTTTTAAACCAATCTTTTGACTCGGGATTTTGTTTCCATGATTTCAGTTTCTCAATGTCATCTGAATGTATCGTTCCGTTTTCAAGCGCTACTTCAATCAGCGTGTCATAATCTGTTAACGAGTAGTACGGCAGACCCGCTTTTTTAAAGGCTTCTCTTGCTTTCGGCAGTCCGTATGTAAAAATTGAAAGGACGCCGAGAACTTCCGCGCCCTCTCTTTGAAGGGCCGCCGCAGCTTCAAGCACGCTGCCCCCGGTAGAAATCAAGTCTTCAATCACGACTGTTTTTTGTCCTTTTTTAACGGCGCCTTCTATTTGATTTCCTTTGCCGTGCGCTTTCGGTTTGCTTCTGACGTAGCACATCGGAGCGCCTGTACGGTCTGCGAGAAGCGCAGCATGCGGAATGCCTGCCGTGGCAGTGCCCGCGATCATCTCCGCCTCGGGGAAATGCTCTTTCAGCAGTCTGCCGAGCCCGTCCGCCACATTATTTCTCACTTTTGGATACGACAATGTCAGACGGTTGTCACAATAAATCGGCGATAAAATGCCGCTCGCCCACGTAAACGGCTCATTCGGGCGTAAAAAGACAGCTTCAATGTGTAATAGATGTTTTGCGATAGCCTGTTTCATCGGCGAACGCCCTCCCATTCCAGTTTAATGGCTTCATATGCTTTAACGGGGTTTTCCGCTTTTGTAATTGAACGGCCTACGACAATGGCAGACGAACCGTTTTCTTTCGCAAATGACGGAGTCGCCGTCCGGACTTGATCATCAGCTGCGTCATTGGCCGTGCGGATGCCCGGAGTGACTGTCAGAAATGACGGCCGGACCGCTTCATAAATGGCTTTTGTTTCATGAACTGAACATACCACTCCGTCCAGCCCGCACTCTTCAGCCATTTTGCCGTAATGTACAACCGTTTCTAACAGCGGCTTTTGCAGCAGAAGCTCTTCCTTCGCCATCTGCTCTGAAGTGCTCGTCAGCTGGGTGACTGCGATTAATGACGGGCGTTTTTTGCCTGCCGGCGTGCCTTCTTCAAGCCCCTCAAGAGCTGCGCGCATCATGCGTCCGCCCCCTGCGGCATGCACATTGACGAGATCAACGCCGAGGCCCGCAAGCCGCTTCATCGCTTTATTGACTGTAGTCGGAATATCATGAAGCTTCAAATCTAAAAATATATCACAGTTCCGTTCTTTTAATTGGTGAATTATGGCGGGTCCTTCCTGATAAAAAAGTTCCATCCCCGTTTTGACAAACAGCCTTTCCTTTTTAAACAAATCTAGAAACGCTAAAGTTTCTTCTCCTGATGCAAAATCAAGCGCGATGATGGGCAGGTTGTTCTGCATGTTTCCAGCTCCTTCCGATGCATTCACTTACAGATTGATAACCGTATTGGCGCAGCACACGAGGGAGCTGTTCAATGATTTCCGGGCAGACGAACGGATTGACGAAGTTGGCCGTCCCGACGGCAACTGCACTTGCTCCGGCGAGAAGAAATTCTAATGCATCTTCTGCGGTCTGGACGCCGCCCATCCCGATAATCGGAATGTCAACGGCCTGGCTGACTTCGTATACCATCCGGATGGCGACCGGTTTGATCGCCGGGCCTGACAGTCCGCCCGTTTTATTTGCTAAAATCGGCCGTCCCGTCTTAAGATCGAGCCTCATCCCGACGAGTGTATTAATCATCGTCAGCCCGTCAGCACCGGCCGCTTCAATCGCTTTCGCAATTTCGGTTATGTTTGCGACATTAGGAGAAAGCTTCACATACACAGGCACTGAGGAAACTTCTTTCACCGCTTTTGTCAGATCGGCCGCCATGGCGGGATCAGTTCCAAAAGCAATCCCGCCCGTTTTGACATTCGGACACGAGATGTTCAGCTCAAGCGCATGCACATTCGGCGCTTGGCTGATGCGTTCGGCTACTTCTTTATAGTCTTCCACCTGAGAACCCGCGACGTTTGCGATAATCGGCGTGTCAAACTGTTCGAGCCAAGGCAGCTCATGATTGAGCACATGCTCCAGACCGGGATTTTGCAGTCCGATGGCATTCAGCATTCCCGCGCTTGTCTCCGCCACTCTCGGTGTCGGATTTCCGAAGCGGGCTTCGTTCGTGGTGGCTTTAATCATGATGCCTCCGAGGCATGATAAATCGTAAAATCCGGCATATTCCTTCCCGAAACCGAAACATCCGGAAGCGGGGATGATCGGGTTTTTCAATTGGAGACCCGGCAGATTCACCTCTAACATTACAGCGCCACCTCCTCAGCTTTAAATACCGGCCCGTCAAGGCAGACTTTTACATACGACGTATCGCTTTCGCCCGTACGGCACACGCAGGCGAAGCAGGCCCCTATTCCGCAGCCCATCCGCTCTTCCATCGAAAGGTAAACTTCTTTATGGCCGTACTGCTGCTTCAGCGCTTTCAGCATCGGTGTCGGCCCGCAGCTGAGCAGGACATCGAATTCGAGCTGCTTTTCGCGGATGACATCGGTGACAAATCCTTTTTCTCCATATGTTCCGTCAGCCGTCGCCACGTAGGTATCTCCGTACGCGAGACATTCCTGTTCGTAAAAAACATCCTTTGCTGATTGAAACCCAAGCACGTGAATAACGTTTACGCCTTTTTCCGTCAGGCGCTTTGACAGTTCCTGCAAAGGCGGAACCCCGACTCCGCCTCCGACTAACAGCGCGGTTTTGCCGGGTTCTATCCGCCGGACGGGGAATCCGTTGCCGAGAGGGCCGAGAACGTCTATCCTGCCGCCCTCTTTTTTCTCAGACAAAAGACGCGTTCCCTCACCGTCAGCTCTGTAGATAACGGATACTTCATCTGCGGCGAAATTGACGTCCGCAATGCTGAGCGGCCTTCTTAATAGCGGCGTGACCGCGTCACTTACCTTCAGATGAAGAAATTGTCCCGGCTCGGTAAAGTGCCGGACAAGCTCTCCTTTCAGCACCATCTTATAAATCCGGTCGGCAATTTCTGAGTTGGATTGAACAGTCAAGTGCGCTTTCTTCATACCGTAACGGCCGCCTTTGGATTGGTTTTGGATGCAGGCATATGATCCGCCCGGAATGTCATGCTTTCCAACACCCGCAAAATGGCTTCGGCCGTATCTAAAGATGTCAGGCAGGCGACTCCGTTCTCAACGGATTCACGGCGGATTCTGAAGCCGTCTCTGGCCGGCTGTTTTCCTTTTGTCAGCGTATTGATGACAAATTGCGCTTCTCCGTTTCTGATGACGTCGATGAGATTCTTCCCTTCTTCGCCGATTTTCCCGACAACCTGAGCCGGAATCTGAGCGTCTTTCAAATAAGCGGCTGTTCCTTCCGTCGCCATGATGTTATAGCCGATAGCATGGAACCGCTTCGCGATCAGAAGTCCTTCTTCTTTATCTTTATCAGCAACGGTCAACAGCACCGATCCGTAATTCGGAATTTGAATGCCAGAGGCAATCAGTGCTTTATAGAGCGCTTTTTCAAGAGTTGAATCTTTGCCCATGACCTCTCCCGTCGACTTCATTTCAGGCCCTAATGTAATATCCACTCTTCTCAGCTTCGCGAATGAGAAGACAGGCGCTTTCACGTACACCCCCTGCTGTTCCGGCTGCAGTCCCTCTTGATAGCCGAAATCAGCAAGCTTTTGGCCGAGAATGACCTTTGTCGCCAGATTCGCCATCGGAATCTTTGTGATTTTGCTTAAGAACGGCACGGTTCTGCTTGACCGCGGATTTACTTCAAGCACATACACTTCACCTTGCGACAGGACGAATTGGATGTTCAGCAAGCCGACAATGTTGAGGCCTTTTGCCAAGGCTACAGTGTATTGTTCGATTTTTTTCTTAATGTCTCCGCTTAAAGACTGAGGCGGATAGACGGCGATTGAATCCCCTGAATGGACTCCGGCCCGCTCGATATGCTCCATAATTCCCGGGATGACGACTGTTTCGCCGTCAGATACGGCGTCGACTTCAATTTCTTTCCCCGTCAGATAACGGTCGATTAACACCGGATGCTGCGGGTTGATTTTGACCGCATTTTTCATATAGTGAAGCAGCTCTTCTTCGTGATAGACGATCTCCATCGCCCGGCCGCCGAGCACATATGAAGGGCGGACAAGAACCGGATAGCCGATGGATTCGGCAATTTTGACCGCTTCATTCACCGACACAGCGGTTTTTCCGAGCGGCTGCGGCACGTTCAGCGCCTCAAGCGCCTGCTCGAACTTATCCCGGTCTTCCGCACGGTCTAGATCCTCAAGTGATGTGCCGAGAATCTTGACGCCGCGGGCGCTCAATTCTTCCGCAAGATTGATCGCCGTCTGGCCGCCGAATTGAACGACGACGCCTTCCGGCTGTTCCAAATCAATGATATGCATGACATCTTCAACCGTCAGCGGTTCAAAATACAGCTTGTCTGAAATGCTGAAATCAGTTGACACTGTCTCAGGGTTGTTGTTGATAATAATTGCTTCATAGCCTGCCTGCTTGATCGCCCAGACAGAGTGAACGGTCGCATAGTCAAATTCGACGCCCTGTCCGATGCGGATCGGGCCGGAGCCGAGGACGACGACGCTTTTTCTTGATGTCACTTCAGATTCATTTTCTTCCTCATATGTGCTGTAGAAGTACGGGGTTTCTGATTCGAATTCCGCCGCGCACGTATCCACCATTTTATATACAGGCTTGATGGCTGCTTCTTTTCTCATTTGGTACAGCTCTTGTTCCGGCATATTCCATTCCCGGCTGATGTATTTGTCGGAGAAACCGAGTTCCTTCGCTGTCTGCAGGGCGGTGAGGCTGCCTTTTTCCGCTTTCAGCTCGGTTTCAAAAGCGACCAGCTTACAGAGCTTGTGCAAAAAGAAGACGTCAATTGCGGAAAACTCATGAAGCTGCTCGACTGTGTAGCCTCTTCTGAACGCTTCGGCAAGATAAAACAGCCGTTCATCTCCGGCCTTTCTGATCCGTTTTTCCAAAAGTGCGTCAGAAATCTCTTCCGCATCCTTCAGTTCCAGGTGATAGACATCGGCTTCCAATGAGCGGACCGCCTTTAACAGCGATTCTTCAAGGGTGCGTCCGATCGCCATGACCTCTCCGGTGGCTTTCATCTGCGTTCCGAGTCTGCGGTTTGCTGACTCAAATTTATCAAACGGCCAGCGCGGGATTTTTGACACGACATAGTCAAGCGCGGGCTCAAAAGCCGCATATGTTTTTCCCGTTACGGGATTCATCATTTCATCAAGAGAAAGCCCGACGGCGATTTTCGCCGCAAGCTTTGCGATCGGGTAACCCGTCGCTTTTGAGGCGAGTGCTGATGAGCGGCTCACCCGCGGATTCACTTCGATAATGTAATATTGGAAGCTGTCGGGATCGAGCGCGAGCTGAACATTACAGCCGCCTTCTATGCCGAGCGCGCGGATCAGCTTTAATGAAACATTGCGCAAAAGCTGGTATTCCCGATCGCTCAGCGTCTGGCTCGGAGCAACGACGATGCTGTCGCCCGTATGGATGCCGACCGGGTCGATATTTTCCATATTGCAGACGACGATCGCGTGATCTCTGCTGTCTCTCATGACTTCATATTCGATCTCTTTGTAGCCGGCGATGCTTTTTTCCAATAGGCATTGATGGACGGGGCTTAGTTTTAATCCGTTTTCGACGATCTCTTTCAGCTCCGCTTCATTCGAGCAGATGCCTCCTCCCGTTCCGCCTAATGTGTAAGCGGGGCGCACGATAACCGGAAACCCGATCCGGCCGACAAATTCCTCGGCTTCCTGCAAAGTGCGGATAATCTCACTTTCCGGCACCGGTTCATTCAGATCATTCATCAGTGTACGGAATAAGTCGCGATCTTCCGCCTGCTGGATGGCGGACAGTTTTGTGCCGAGCACTTCCACTCCGCATTCCTCAAGAACCCCGAGTTCAGACAGCTCGACGGCAAGATTCAGTCCGGTCTGCCCTCCAAGGGTCGGCAGGATGGCATCCGGCCGCTCTTTTCTGATGATACGCGTGAGAAATTCCGTCGTCAGCGGTTCGATGTATACCCGGTCGGCCATTTCCGTATCCGTCATAATCGTTGCCGGATTTGAGTTTACGAGAATGACTTCATAGCCTTCTTCCTTTAAAGCGAGACACGCCTGTGTGCCCGCATAATCAAATTCCGCCGCCTGTCCGATAATAATCGGGCCTGATCCGATCACTAAAATCTTTTTAATATCTACGCGTTTTGGCATACCGCTTCCCCTTCTTTCTCAGTTGTTTCGATCAAATCAATGAATCTGTCAAATAAATGATTGGCATCTTCCGGCCCCGGTGAAGCCTCGGGGTGGTACTAAACTGTAAATGCCGGCAATGTTTTATGCTTGAGGCCTTCGATCGTTTGGTCATTGATCGCAATATGCGTCACTTCTAGCTCCGTCTCATCTATAGAAGAAACTGTATATCCGTGGTTTTGAGCGGTTAAAGCGACTTTCCCTGTCGCAAGCTCTTTAACCGGATGGTTGGAGCCCCTGTGTCCGAATTTCATTTTTTCCGTATCCGCTCCTGATGCCAGCGCAAATAATTGATGGCCGAGACAGATTCCGAATAACGGCACCTTCCCGAGAATGCCTTTTATCATCTCAATCGCTTCCGGCACATCTTTCGGATCTCCGGGTCCGTTAGATAGCATGATGCCGTCCGGCTTCAGCTGGAGCACTTCTTCCGCCGTTACATTGTACGGCACAACGATGACATCACATTTTCGTTTGTTTAATTCTCTTAAAATGCCGTGCTTCATGCCGAAATCAACGAGTACGATGCGTTTGCCGCGGCCCGGACTCGGATAAGCCGTTTTCGCCGATACTTGAGCGACTTGATTTCTCGGCAGTTCCGTTTCTTTCAGACGTGTCAGAACCGCTTCGACATCCTCCTCGCAAGATGCAAATGTTCCTTTTAATGCACCCGCCGTGCGGATCATTCTTGTGAGCTTTCGCGTGTCGATCCCTTGTAAGCCGGGGATATTTTTCATTTTTAAGTACTCGTCAAGCGTGTAAGCAGATCTCCAGTTGGAAGGCAGCTCGCACAGTTCTTTTACGATCAGCCCTTTTACAAAGGGAGTGATGGATTCAAAGTCATCTCTGTTAATCCCGTAGTTGCCGATCAGAGGATACGTCAGCGTCACGATCTGCCCGCAGTAGGAAGGGTCTGATAAAATTTCCTGATAACCGGTCATTCCCGTGTTGAATACGACTTCACCCGCGGTATGCTCCAGGCTCCCGAATGCTTCACCCTCAAATACCGCTCCATTTTCCAGCACTAGTCTTCTTTTCATTTGACGAGTCTCCCTTCTTCATATGCAAGCTTACCGGCAGCCATCGTTGCAACAGGCCAGCCGAAGCACTTCATCTTGTTGAATGGCGTATTTTTTCCTTTAGATAAAAATGTATCTTTGTCAATGGCCGCTTCTTTTTCCAGATCAATCAGGGTGATGTCAGCCGGCGCGCCCGGTGCAAGCGTTCCGTACGGAAGACCGAACGCCTCGCAAGGTTTTGTTGTCATGAAATCAACCAGCTGCTTCAGCGTCCACGCCCCGTTTTTCACAAAATGTGTGTACAGAAGCGGAAAGGCTGTTTCTAAACCGACGATACCGAAAGGCGCAAGCTTCATGTCCGTGTTTTTCTCTTCTTCTGTATGCGGCGCATGGTCTGTGGCGATGAAATCAATCGTGCCGTCTAAAAGCCCTTCGATCAGCGCCGCTCTGTCCTCTTTGCTGCGAAGCGGCGGATTCATTTTAAAATTGGTATCAAGTCCCGGGATATCTTCGTCACAAAGCAGCAGGTGGTGCGGCGACACTTCGGCTGTCACGCGGATTCCCGCTTTTTTTGCGTCTCTTACGGCTCTGACGGATTCTTTCGTGCTGATATGACACACATGGTAATGGCAGCCCGCCGCTTCCGCCAGAAGCACGTCACGGGCGATATGTACCGCTTCACAAATGGAAGGTATACCGTTCAGGCCGTTCGCTTTTGAAAAAGAACCTTCATGCACGCTTCCGCCGTAAATAAGTGAGTTATCCTCACAATGAGCGACAATCGCTTTATTTATTGAAGCCGCCTTTTTCATGGCTTCATACATCATTCCGGCCGTCTGAACGCCGACGCCGTCATCGGTAAAGGCGAATGCGCCCGCTTCATGAAGCGCCTTAAAATCTGTCATTTCTTGGCCGGTTTGTCTGATCGTAATGGATGCGTAAGGAAGAACCCTGACAGATGAGGTTTCTTTGATCCGGTTTTGCAGCCATTCCATCTGCTCTTTCGTATCCGGCACAGGCCTTGTATTCGGCATGGCGGCGACTGTGGTAAAACCGCCGCGCGCCGCAGCTTTAGAGCCAGTTTCAATGGTTTCTTTTTTCTCACCGCCCGGTTCTCTGAAGTGCACATGAAGGTCCACGAGTCCCGGTGAGACGAACAGTCCGTCAGCGTCAATCACCGTTTCTCCGTCTTGTGCGGTCAGAATGCCGGTTTCCGCAATGATTTCTCCTGTTACCCGGATATCCTGTTTCACTTTTTCTCCCTGTTCATTTAGCATCCAGCCGTTTTTAATGAGATAAGACATAAGCCGCTTCTCCCCTTTTCGCATTGGTTTGCAGTGCTCTTTTTAAGACTGCCATTCTGATATACACACCGTTTTCCATTTGTTTAAAAATTCTTGATTTTTTGCATTCTACTAATGTTGTGTCAATTTCGACTCCTCTGTTCACCGGTGCGGGATGCATGATAATGGCATGCCGCTTCATGCTTTCCGCCCGCTTTGCGGTCAGCCCGTATGCTTCCAGGTAGCCTTTTTGGTCGGCTTCTGTCTGATGCCTTTCATTTTGAATGCGGAGCAGCATGACGACATCTGAAGCTTGTATGGCTTCATCCGTCTGTACACAGGTGCCGAAGGCGTTTTTCTCATCCTGCCATTGCGGCGGCCCTGAAAACAGCACGCGTGCGCCGAGCCTTGTCAGCACCTCGGCATTTGACCTTGCCACCCTGCTGTGTTTGATATCGCCATGAATGGAAACTGTCAGACCCTGAAAGGTCTCAAATTCCTCTTGAATTGTCATTAAATCGAGCAATGACTGAGTCGGATGCTGGCCGCAGCCGTCGCCTGCGTTTAAGATCGGAATATTGACTCTGTCTGTCAGATCTTTGTAATATTCATCCGTGCTGTGCCTGATAACGCAGGCGTCCGCTCCGATTGATTCCAGTGTTCTGACCGTGTCGTATAGGGACTCGCCTTTTTGAACGCTTGTGCTCGTGCCGTCTAAGCTGAGCACGTTCATTCCGAGTTTCTTTTCCGCCACTTCAAAGCTGAACCGCGTTCTCGTGCTCGGTTCAAAAAACAGATTCGCAACGAATTTTCCCGCGAGATCAGGGCGGACTGTACCCTCTTTTATCGCTTTTGCCTCACACAGCAGTTCTGTAATTTCAGCCGCGCTCAGTTCAGACATCGCCGTTAAATGATTCATGTTTTTTCTCCTCCGTTTCCGCTTGAAGGCCGTAAAAAACACCCCGGTCTATAGACTCGGGGTGCGGTTAAAGAGAGAAGCGGCGTACAGCTTCTTCCCGTTATAACCCTTCCAAGCCTCTCTGGACTTTCTTTAAAAGGTTTACATATGATTTTGTTTTTCCGTTACGTCCGTGTCTTCGTCATTTGCGTGCGGCAGGACAAGGTTCAGGATGACTCCGACGATTGCCGCAAGCGCCATGCCGGATATTTGAAACCCGCCTTTTGATACTTGAATGAACGCACCGCCGACGCCGATCACGAGGATGACGGATGTGATAATTAAATTTCGCTTGTTTTCATAATCAATGTTGTTGTCAATCAGCATTCTCAAGCCGCTGGAGGCGATGATTCCGAAGAGCAGGAAGGAAACGCCTCCCATAACCGCTGACGGAACAGAGCTGATCAGCGCTGAAACTTTGCCGATAAATCCGAAGCACAGCGCAATCACGCCGGCGCCGCCGATGACAAAGACGCTGAACACTCTCGTAATTGCAAGTACTCCGATGTTCTCGCCGTATGTCGTCGTCGGCGGGCCGCCGATTAACGAAGCGATGATCGTCGCAACACTGTCCCCCATTATGGAGCGGTGCAGTCCCGGCTTTTTAATGAAATCCTGTCCGACAACTTTACTCAGCACCATTTGATGGCCGATATGTTCTGACATCGTCACGAAAGCGACCGGCACCATCGCAGCCGCAATGCCCAACGTCACTGACGGCGTATAGTCTTTGAAAGGGATGATAAATTCAGGAACGGCGAACCATTTTGCATCAATGACCGGCTGGAAATTGACGATGCCCTGCGTCAGCGCAAACAGATATCCGCCTATAATGCCGATCAATACCGGAATCAGGCTTAAAAATCCCCGTAAAAAGATGGCGCAGATAATGGTGATGGCCAAAGTGACGCCGGCTACACTGAAATGTTTCAGGCTGTAGACGAGTTCCTTCGCATTCGGATCAGCATACATTGCCATATTGACAGCTGTACTCGCCAATCCGAGGCCGATGACGATGATGACCGGTCCGACGACCACCGGCGGCAGCAGCTTCATCAGCCACCCCGTTCCAAGCTGCCTGATGAGCAGTGCGATCAGGCCGTACACAATTCCCGCCAGGAAAGCGCCGACCATGGCAGCCCCCGGCCCTCCCGCCGCTTTCACCAAGATAATCGGTGATATAAAGGCGAATGATGAGCCGAGATAAGCGGGAATCCGGCCTTTTGTCACCAATAGATAGGCGAGTGTCCCGATTCCGCTCGTGACAAGCGCCACTGCCGGGCTCATTCCGACCAGTTTCGGCACGAGTATGGTTGAGCCGAACATGGCGAATAAATGCTGCAGGCTGAATGTCAGCCAGGACAATGGATTGGGGACGTCCCTGACTCCCAGGTTTACTTTTTTCTTACTCATGGCGTTTTCCTCCCGGTTGACTTTCAAATGGTATAAAAAAACCTCTTTGCTTATACGCAAAGAGGCATACAAAACCCGGCCGCGTCGATCCGCCCGGCTTTGTGTTTTAAAATCCTCTTTGCAGACTCTCTGGAATGCATTTAAAAAGGGTGATTATTCATTTTCGTATATGGCGACCATATCAGTCTGATCAACTTCACTCAGCTGAACCATCACTTTTTCAGCTTTTGAAGTCGGGATGTTTTTCCCGATATAGTCCGCTCTGATCGGCAGCTCCCGGTGCCCTCTGTCGACAAGCACGGCAAGCTGTATCGATGACGGCCGTCCGACATCAACGAGTGCATCCATCGCCGCTCTCACCGTCCGGCCGGTATAAAGCACATCATCGACCACAATGACCTTTTGGTCTGTGATATCAGCCGGAATGTCCGCGCCTTTTACAAGCGGTTCTTCATTGCTCGTTTTTTTGGTGAGATCGTCACGGTAAAGGGTAATATCAATTTCTCCGACGGTGACCGGATTTCCTTCAATCTGTTCGATCCGTTCAGCCAGCCGCTTTGCTAAATAAATGCCTCTTGTTTTAATCCCTACAAGAATGCAGTCATTCATTCCTTTATTCCGTTCGATCATTTCATGGGCTATCCTTGTCAGCGCCCTTCTGATGGCCTGTTCGTCGAGAATAACAGCTTTTTGATTCACTCGTGACACCTCTCCATTCGTATATAAGAAGAAAAAACCCCTCCTGCCAGAGCATAGAGGGGTTCCTTTCCAGGACGAAGACACACACGTATCTCTTCTGTCCTTTCCGTTATCCTTCTCAGCCTCTCTGGACTGTGTTAAAGAATCTATTCAGCTTGTTTTTATTATTTCAGAAAAGAAAGTCGCTGTCAATGGCTATTTCTCAAATGTTCAATGAGTTTTTGCATATCTTCAGGAAGGGGCGCTTCAAACTCCATGTATTCGCCCGTCCGCGGATGATCAAAACCTAATATTCCGGCATGAAGCGCCTGGCCGTTGAAATCAATGGTTTTTCTCGGTCCGTACTTCGGATCGCCTGCCAAAGGAAACCCGATATATTTCATATGAACGCGGATTTGATGCGTTCTTCCGGTTTCAAGACGGCACTCTACGAGCGTGAAGTCTTGAAAACGCTCAAGCACGTGGAAATGCGTGACGGCGTTTTTGCTGCCTTCTCTTGTTACGGTCATGCTTTGACGGTCTTTCTTATCTCTTCCGATCGGAGCGTCAATCGTTCCGTCATCATGTGAAATCAACCCGTGGACAACCGCTGTGTACTTTCTCGTCACGGTTTTATTGACGAGCTGATTAACGAGTGATTCATGCGCCATATCGTTTTTAGCGACCATTAACAGGCCGGAGGTATCTTTATCAATACGATGGACGATTCCCGGGCGCATGACGCCGTTAATGCCTGAAAGATCATTGCAGTGAGCCATCAGTCCGTTTACGAGCGTCCCTGTCACATGGCCGGGCGCCGGATGTACGACCATGCCCCGCGGTTTGTTCACAACCAAGACGTCCTGATCCTCATAGTAAATATCCAGATCCATCGGCTCTGCAAGCACGTCCAGTTCTTCCGGTTCAGGAATGGTGACGGTTACCTGATCGCCGGGCTGCATTTTGTAGTTGGCTTTGACGGATTTGCCGTTAACGGTTACCAGTCCCTCTTTCACCCATTGCTGCACCTGAGTGCGTGACCAGTTTTCTCCTGCTGCGGCCAAAAATTTATCAATCCGTTCGCTTTTTTGTTCAGGCTGAACGGTTATCTCAAATTGATTCATGTTATTGCTCCTTCTTTTTCCCGCTGTCAAACAGCATATGAATAAATAAAAGTATGACGCCGACGCACAGTGAGGAGTCCGCGATATTAAAAATCGGATAGTGATAATTCACGATGATGATATGAATAAAATCGACTACTTCCTGGCGTGCCGCCCGGTCGATAAAATTTCCGGCTGCACCTCCCAGCATTAAGCCGAGAGAAATTCCGAGTAACATCTGCCCTTTTGCATAACGCTGTATGTAATAAACGATTCCGATAATCACGGCGATGGTAATGACGTAGAAAAACCACATTTGGCCGGCTAAAATTCCCCATGCCGCTCCCGTGTTGCGATGAGAGGTGATATAAAGCACCTGATCGATGACAGGTATGCTTTGTCCCAATTCCATATGGCTGACGACAAGCCATTTGGTTAATTGGTCGGCAATAATAATAAAAAGAGCGATAAGATAATAAAGCACACACGTTCCTCCAGTATACAGTTACTTTTATCCTTTATGAATTTTATCAGTAAAAGATGCCGGAGTAAAGGCAGATCATAAGGGCATGAAGACAGACGCTGTCACTCATACAGCGCCTGATCATATGCATAATCTCCGGGTACCCAGTATGGAAGGGTTTTCTTTTCAAATTGAGCGGGATAATAAAAATCATCAGCGGTTCTGGCCGTCGGCAATACCGCAAGCTTGTCAATCGGAATGGGGGCGCCTGTTTTTTCACAATAACCGTACGTATTGTTTTCAAACTTAGACAGGGCAAGAAGAACATCCTGCAGTTCTTCTTTTACATGATAGATCAGAGTTGCTTCCTGGTCGTTCATTGAAGGTTCAACAGATGCTGACATTTGAAAGCAAGAATATTCGAATAATCTTGATTGAAGTTCTTCTTTCATCATGAGAAGCTCCGTGTGGATTGCGGTCAGTTGATCATTCATTCATCACAACTCCTGCTCTTGATGTTATAGCTTTATTGTTGCCTCCAGAGCGCCATTTGAAGCCCATAAGATTTTTCCTATCGTTCTAATCGATGACATTAGTGGCATGTAAAAAAACGCCCGGCTGTCAGCCGGGCGCTTTCTCATTCATTAATTTTGATAATATTTTTCAACGATTTCCGCATTGCGCAGTGATAATGTCGGATACTTCGGATTGGCGCCGACATCTTTAGAAATCACGCGGGACCGCTCACACATCTGACCTTCCGCTTTTTCTACGGTCATTTTTCCTGTTGTGAAGCTTTGCGCGTTTTCCGGCGCTTCGCTTTCGTCTTTTACTGTCAGTTCTGAGACGATAAACAGCTGTGCGATATTTTCTTTAATGGATGATAAGAGGTCGCGGTTTTCTTTGTTCGGATACAAAGTCAGACTCGCTTCCAATGATCTTCCGATAATTTTTTCGTTACGGGCAATTTCCAAAGCTTTCAGCACGTCATTGCGAAGCTCCATGAAACGGTCGAATTTTTCTTCTGTCGCCTGACTGTTCGGAACAGAGATGGTTTCCGGCATATCTGTCAGCTGCACGCTCGCCTCTTCAACAAATGATAAGTGAGACCACATTTCATCCGCCGTATGAGGGAGAATCGGCGCAGTCAGCTTTACTAACGCCAGCAGCGTTTCATAAAAGACTGTCTGCATGCTGCGGCGGTCCGGATGATCCGCATGCTCGATGTACACGACATCTTTTGCGAAATCAAGATAGAAAGAGCTGAGCTCGATCGTACAGAAATTATGAATGCTGTGATAAACAACCGCAAATTCATATTCATCGTACGCTTTTTTCACTTTATCGATCAGCTTATTCAGCTTGATCAGCATATATTGATCCACTTCACGAAGATCTTTTACATCAACGGCATTGACGCTTGGATCGAAATCGAACAGGTTGCCGTGAAGGAAGCGGAACGTGTTGCGGACTTTCCGGTATACTTCCGCGACCTGCTTCAGAATATCTTCAGAAACCGGGTGATCGGCCTGATAGTTTACGGAAGAAACCCATAAACGCAGAATTTCAGCTCCAAGCTGTTTTGCGATTTTTGTCGGCTCAATCGTATTGCCGAGTGATTTACTCATTTTACGGCCGTTTGCATCAAGTGTAAATCCGTGGCTTAATACGCCTTTATACGGCGCTTTGCCGGTGACTGCAACGGCAGTTGAAAGAGATGAGTTAAACCAGCCGCGGTATTGGTCAGAGCCTTCAAGGTATAAATCAGCCGGGCGGACGAGATCATCACGTTCCTCAAGAACGGCCTGATGAGAAGAACCTGAATCAAACCATACATCCATAATGTCTTGCTCTTTCGTAAAGATTCCGTTCGGGCTTCCCGGATGTGTAAATCCTTCAGGCAGAAGGTCTTTTGCCTCTCTTTCAAACCAGACGTTTGAGCCGTGCTGTTTGAACAGCTCAGAAACGTGTTCAATCGTTTCGTCAGTGATGATCGGCTCACCGTTTTCAGCATAAAATACCGGGATCGGAACGCCCCAGACGCGCTGTCTTGAAATACACCAGTCGCCGCGGTCGCGCACCATGTTGTAAAGGCGCTGTTCGCCCCACTCCGGCACCCACTTCGTTTGTTTGATGGCATCAAGCAGATCCGGTCTGAAATCTTTAATTGACGCAAACCATTGCGCTGTCGCTCTGAAGATAGTCGGTTTTTTTGTTCTCCAGTCATGCGGATAAGAGTGTGTAATAAACTCGAGCTTTAAGAGCGCGCCGTTTTCTTCAAGCTTCTCTGTGATCGGTTTATTGGCTTTATCGTAAAACATTCCTTCAAAGCCCGGCGCTTCGTCGGTCATGTTGCCTTTTTCATCGACAGGGCAAAGTACTTCTAAGCCGTACTTTTGGCCGACGATAAAGTCATCTTCCCCGTGGCCCGGAGCAGTATGAACACAGCCTGTTCCGGCATCGGTTGTGACGTGGTCACCGAGCATGACGAGTGAATCTCTGCCGTAAAGCGGATGTTCTGCAGTGATGTATTCTAACTCTCTGCCTTTATACGATGCGACAACTTCAGGATTTTCAAAGCCGCATGCCTCCGCTACGCTTTCGATTAATTCAGCCGCTACTACATAACGCTTGTCTCCAACCTTGATGACATTGTATTCAAGATCAGGATGAACGGAAATTCCGAGGTTGGCAGGCATTGTCCACGGCGTCGTCGTCCAGATAATAAAGCTTTCTCCGTTCTCGAGAACGCCTTTACCGTCTTTCACCTTAAATGCAACATAAATGGATGCCGAACGTTTATCCTGATATTCAATTTCCGCTTCTGCTAAGGCAGATTCACTTGAAGGCGACCAGTTGACAGGCTTCAGGCCTTTATAAATATAGCCTCTTTTCGCCATCTCGCCGAAAACGCGGATCTGCTGCGCTTCAAATTCAGGCTGAAGCGTAACATAAGGGTTTTCCCAATCGCCTCTGACGCCGAGACGCTTGAATTGTTCGCGCTGTCTTTCGATCTGCTGCCATGCATATTCTTCGCAAAGCTTGCGGAAATCGGCTACAGACATTTCTTTCCGGTTCACTTTTTTGTTTTTTGTCAGTGCCGTTTCAATCGGCAGACCGTGCGTGTCCCATCCCGGCACATACGGTGCGTTGTAGCCGCTCATTGATTTATAGCGGACGATAAAATCTTTCAGGATTTTATTCAGGGCATGACCCATGTGGATGTCTCCGTTTGCATAAGGAGGTCCGTCATGCAGTACGAATTTCGGGCGGTCTTTCGTCCGTTCTTGAACAAGACGGTAAATATCCTGCTCCTCCCATTCTTTCTGCATGTCAGGCTCACGGTTCGGCAGATTTCCGCGCATCGGAAAATCTGTTTTCGGCATTAACAGCGTATCTTTATAATCCATTTTCATTCCTCCACAACATTTTTCAGAAAATAAAAAAAGCCCTCTCATCCCATAAGGGACGAGAAAGCTTATCTCGCGGTACCACCCTTTTAGAAAAAACGGATCATCCGTCTTTTCCTCTCGAACATCGTAACGTGATGGAACGTCCTTTCCTACTCTCGGTTCAGAAAGGAAACTAAAGGGCTGATCTGCATGATTCCGGCCATCCCGGGCTTTCACCTTCCCCGGTTCGCTTTATGGCCTGCTTTGAGTCATGCCGGTCCCTTTCATCGTCTTTTCATCTGAATTTATGAACGTATTATATTCGAACGGGCCGAAGAATGTCAAGAAAATCTGAAAATTATTCTTTTTCCTCAAATACCGCGTCGACTTCGTATTCTAACAGATGATCCCAATCATCGTTTTTCAGCAGATCAAGCTGCGCCTCAATCAGCATTTGGAAACGCGTTCTGAACACTTTAGACTGTTTTTTCAGCTCTTCAATTTCCATTGCGATTTTTCTTGATTTGGAAAGCGACTCATTGATGATTCGATCAGCATTTTTTTCTGCTTCACGGACGATCAGCTTCGCCTCTTTCTGCGAATTGCGCTTTACGTCTTCTGCCGCTTCTTGAGCTACGAGAATTGACTTATTCAGCGTTTCTTCAATATTGGCAAAGTGTCCGATTTTTTCATCCAGCTCGTTCACTTTCGCCTCAAGCTCCGTTTTTTTACGGAGTGCGATTTCGTAATCTTTTCTGACCTGCATTAAAAATTCATTTACTTCATCTTCATCATATCCGCGAAAACCTTTTGTAAACGTTTTGTTATGGATATCATTCGGCGTTAATGGCATATTGCCACCTCCATTTTTACATTTCAGTACGGTTATCTAGTTCACATTATAAAACAAATACGGCCATAGATGGAGAAAAAATCTGAAAAAACGACTCATTTTTGCCGTTCGAATGTGACTTTCCATTTGTCTTTTTTCGTTTTTCCGTCTACTTTTGTCAAACTGCATCGTCCGAAGCCCCGAATCGAAAGCATGTCCCCTTCAGCAACCTGATAGGACGGATCCTCAACGGCTTTCCAATTCACCTTAACGAGCCCGTTTTTCACAAGGGTCTGCGCTTTCTGCCGGGATTGCCTGCTCATCGAAGCGCAGACGGCGTCGAGACGCAATGAAGAAACCGTGTCATCCCTTATTTCGACATCTGAAGCGGGAATGTGAAGGGCCGAAAGCTCGATTTTCTCAAGCTTTACCGGCGCTTTGCCCGCTTTGGTCAGCTGAGTGCCGACAAAATCGGCGATTTCACCGGAAACGATAAGCTGCACGGCTTCCTCTGAGAAAATCAGGTCGCCGTATTTCTGCCGCTTTAAGCCGATCCCCATTAATGATCCGAGAAGAGAGCGGTGATCGATGCTGACGAATTTTTCAGCGTATTGAACGTCAAAGGCCTGAAGCTCAAAATCATCTTGTTCAGGTTCCATATATTCAGGGTATAAAATCGCGCGTTTGCGCTCAGCTCTGTCATATCCCCCAAAAAAAGCAAGACCGCACGCATCGCCGATGACGGCTTTTACAATCACCTGTTCCCGCGGATCTAAGAAATCAGTCAGCTTCATCCGATATTGGTCCAGGACAATCTCTTTCCATTCAAGCGCCTGGTCGATAAAAGGCCGCTCGTCGTGTCTGAAGTGCTGGTAAATATCGCTCATGTTCTTTCCTTTCTATGTAAAGAGGCTTGGCTGGTGCCAAGCCCGTATCAAACTGTCGCATTCAAGTATACATTGCGATCATGCGGTATAGGCCCCAAAGTCCCGTCGTGGCAAACCGAAGCACGATAATCGCTACAATCGGGGATATATCCAGCATGGCAATGGGCGGAATGATCCTTCTGAACGGCTCTAAATACGGTTCGCAAATCGATGCGAGAAACCGTCCGACCGCCGTTTCTCTCGTACTCGGCACCCATGACATAAAGATGTAGATAATCAGGGCAAACGAGTAGATGTAAATTAAATAACTCAGAACGGAAAAAATTTGATAAAGAATCATCCTGCTTTACCACCTCTGATGTTCGTCTTCATTTATAAGCTCCGAAATCGTGCCGGAAACATCGACATTATCAGGCGTGCACAGAAAAATATCCGAACCGATTCTTTGAATGTCGCCGCCGATGGCATAGACGGTTCCGCTTAAAAAGTCGACGATTCTTTTCGCCTGATCATGCTGGATGCGCTGAAGATTGACGACAACCGCCCGCCTGTTCTTTAAATGATCGGCGATTTCCTGCGCTTCCGCATATACACGCGGTTCACTCAACACCACTTTAGAGGATTTCTGAACACTTTGCAAGCTTACTACGTTCTGTTTGCCCGCAGGCTTCTGAGCGTAGGCACTCTGTTTATCTTTTTGCTGTTCATGCTCTTCCGGACGATCCTGCTCCGTTTCAATGTATTCGTATTCGTACTCCTCCTCATCCATCGAGAAAAAGTTTTTCAGTTTATTTTTCATGCTCATTTGTTTACACCCCCTGTTTCATTTCCGACTAATGAAGAGCCGATTCTGATAAAAGTAGCGCCCTCTTCAACAGCGATTTCATAATCATTTGACATGCCCATTGACAGTTCCCGGCACGGTGCGTTTGTCTGGTTCAGCTTTTGCACCTGGTCCCTCAGATCACGCAATTGTCGGAAACAGGCTCTGATTGTTTCTGTATCGTCTGTCAGGGGAGCCATCGTCATCAGGCCCTCTACAGAAATGTTTCTAAACTCAGAAAGCTCTCTGATAAAGGGGATGACCTCCTCTGTTTTCAAACCGTGCTTAGACGGCTCAAGCGAAGTATTCACCTGCACAAAACAGCGAACCGCATGCTGCGCCCGTTTTTCAATTTCTTTAGCCAATGACAGTCTGTCTAAGGAATGTATATAAGATACACGGTCAACGACGGCCTTCACCTTTCTGGACTGAAGACTGCCGATAAAGTGCCACACGGGGCTGCCTTTGATGACATCCTGCTTACGGATAAGCTCGGCATCCCGGTTTTCTCCCAGACTTGTAATACCGGCATCCACGGCCTCTTGAGCCCTTTCGGCTGATACGTATTTTGTAACCGCGATGACGGTTACATCTTCGGGGCTTCGGCCCGATCTTTTACATGCTTCGTTTATTCTTTCGTTTATATGTCGTAATTGATCAGCAACACGCAAGATAACTTATGCCTCCTTCATTCCGATAAAGGACATCATGCGTCCCGTTTTTCCTTTGTCGCGGCGATGTGAAAAGAATAGTTCACGCTCTTGTTCGGTGCATAAACCGCTGACTGAAATGTTTTCTTCCGGAATGCCGCAATGTATCAGAAGAAGGCGGTTGACCTCTTTTAAATCAAGCTGATACCGGCCTTTTTCCGTTTCGCGTATGGCGGATTCTGCGGAAAACGGCAGCGCCCGGACTTCATTGATGACGCGGTCGTCGACGGTATAGCTGTCCGCGCTGATGGACGGACCGATGACGGCCTGAATATCTGTTAAGCGGGAGCCTTCTTCGTTTACCCAGCGTTCCGTCATGATGCACCCGATTTGTCTGACCGTCCCCTTCCATCCGGCATGGGCAGCGCCGATCATGGATTTCACCGGGTCATAAAAATACAAAGGCACACAGTCTGCAAAACACAGGCCCAAAAAAAGATCCGTATCTTTCGTATAGAGCCCGTCAGTCCCGCGGAATGCGGAGGAATAGTCTCTCGCCCCTTTACCTTTATCTCCCGCTGTCACGCATCGGACGCGGTTTTCATGTGTCTGATCGGCGAATACCCAGGAATCCAGATCAGTACCGCATAAGGACGCTATGATTTCACGGTTTTTCACAACATCATGAGCTTCGTCCCGGACGTGCAATCCGGTATTTAATGACTCATACGGAGGATTGCTGACACCGCCGTTTTTCGTTGTGAATCCGGCGATGACCTTTGTGTTATGCTGATTCACACGGTTCCAGTCTTCTATCATGAGTGCCGAGGGGGTGGTAAAACTAAACGGGTGATATGTATTCATGAAGATCCAACCTTTCGACAAACATTAAAAAGCGAATTTCCCACTCATTTTAACACAATTTTAAGCATACGTTTAGCGGCTGATTGAAAAATGAGATAAATAAATGTGCCGGAAACATTGAGATTTCCGGCTTTTTACAAGTAAAGGGAGGATTATGCTCCCCCCTTTGGTTCGTTTACACGCACTAAGATGACATCTTCCCCAATTTTAACTATATTTCGCCAAGGAATGATCATTTCCTCTTCTTTTCCGAAAAAACCGAGAACTTTTCCGCTGCCGCCTAAAATAATCGCCTGAATTTTTCCCGTTGTCACATTAATATCAATATCACCGATGCTTCCGAGTTTTTTTCCGTTCGACACGTTTACTACATCTTTTATTTGAAATTCAGATATGCTGATCATTTGTATCACGCCCTTTGCCCGTTCTTTTTCCTATTATATGAGCGGCCGGGCTGAACCTTGTCACATCGGGCAATCTTTTTTGCGGCTGCACCAGGTGTGGATAAATCTCAGCATGATTTTCGTATAGTCCATCAGCTCATCGACGGACACTTCTTCGTTTACGGAATGGGCGTTTTTTAAATCGCCGGGTCCGTATATGACGCTCGGAATCCCGGCATGATAAAGCCATCCTCCGTCTGTTACGGTTTGGGAAACATCAATGACGGGCTCCTGTTGTTTGACGGCTGAGTGCGATTCCGCCAGAACAGAAACGGCCGGATGGTCCGGGTCGATTTCCAGCGCCGGGAAGACCTCTCCTCTGTCTTCAATCATGGAAGATCCGCCCCATTTGAACACCGGCCTGTTTTCCCTGAGCCACAGATCACCGTCAGAGACACGATTGATATAGTCTTCGATTTCTGCCGCAGCTTGTTCGTGCGTTTCGTTCGGGTAAAAGTGGACGGTAATCCATAATCGGCATTCATCGGCGACAAACGCTGCGTGCCTTCCCCCTTCAATAACGGCGGGGTTGATCGTATTGGTGCCTGGTGAAAAGCCGGGATAGCTTTTCGTTACCGCCCAGTGGCGTTCCAGCTCTCCCAAGGCAGTGATGATTTTCGCCATTTTTTCGATTGCGCTCGCTCCGAATATGCCTCCGCCCGCATGAATCATATTGCGCCTCATGCCGTCATGAAATGTTTGTTTGCTTTTCAATTCTATCCAGCCGGTGATGACTCCGCCCTGCCCTTGAATATGCAGGCTGCTCGTATCCGCGACAACCGCAAAATCCGCGTGATAGCCGCGTTTGCAGCATTCCAGCGTCCCCGCCTCGCCGACTTCTTCTCCGATCACAGACTGTACAATGAGGTCGCCCGCAAGCTCAATGCCGGCATCATGGATCAGCTTCAGAGAAAAAAGAACACACGCCAATCCGCCTTTCATATCAGCGGCGCCTCTTCCGATCAGCATGCCGGCTTTAACGAGCGGCTGAAACGGGTCAGAGTCCCAGTCTTCATCCCTGACTTCGGCTACGTCAATGTGTCCGTTTAAAATCAGGCTTTGATGCCCGCTTGAATCTGTCCCTTTTAAAACACCGACTACGTTCGGGTCTTCCGGGTACACATCCCACATATCGACCGAGCAGCCCATTTCTTTTAAAAATCCGGCCACCCACTTCTGAGCTTCTGCTGTATTTCTTGCAGGCGGAGCCGGTGTCGGAAAGGCGATCAACCTTTCAGCAATATGTATTAAATCGCCCCGCCGTTTATCCGCCTGCTGCAGCAGCATGTCAAGCTGATTCATTGAACATCTCTCCTTTTGCTGTATTAAAAAAACCCGTTTCATCAAATGAAACGGGTAAAAACGGATTTCCCTCCGCTTTTTTTCACCGCTTCCCTCCGCCGGCATGATCCGGATCAGGTCCGTTAAGGGTTGAGACCAATGTCTCTCTCAGCTGCACGTCAGCAGCACCCCCAGGGTGAATTGATTTTAGTTGACGGATGATGCCGCTTTTGCACGCGTTAAAAATGGACGGCCGTTGTTCCATAAGACGTTGACAGGCATATCGAAAAACGCTGTAAGCCGCTCGTCAGAAAGCATGTCCTTGATTTTCCCGGCAGCGAACACCTCGCCTTGTTTTAAAAGCAGCGCCTGATCAAATACCGGCAGAATTTCTTCAGCATGATGAGTGACATAAAGGATGGACGGCGCATTTTCTTTTTCAGCGATCGACGTTATCGTGTCCAGCAGCTGCTCTCTTGCCATAAAATCGAGACCCGTCACGGGCTCATCCAAAATC
The DNA here is from genome assembly GCF_057836745.1 of Bacillus sp. BACIII. Lineage (NCBI taxonomy): Bacteria > Bacillati > Bacillota > Bacilli > Caryophanales > Bacillaceae > Bacillus > Bacillus sp. BACIII. The sequence continues at coordinate 1,455,265 of NZ_CM174437.1, forward strand.
AGCAGTTCCGGATCAGCCATAAGCGCCCGCGCAATCAGCGCTCTTTGCCTTTCCCCCTGAGATAACGTTTCATACCGTCTGTCCGCGAAACTAATGGCGCCTAAATCCTTCAGAAGACCGATCGCTTTTTCCCTCACTTGTTCACTCGGCGTTTCGTAAAGCCCGATTGAAGCGTACGCGCCGCTGAGGGCGATTTCAAAAGCGGAATCCGCGGCATATAATTTGTGCTGCAGACCCGCCGAAACAAGACCGATTTTTTTTCTGAGCCTGTCACCGAGCTCTGTTTTGCCGAATTGATGGCCGAGCACCTGCATCTCTCCTGAAGTGGGAAAGTAATAAGAACATAACATATTCAGCAAGGCTGTTTTTCCGGCTCCGTTCAGTCCGAACAGCACCCAATTTTCGTTTTTCTCAACGCGCCAGTTGATATTTTTCAAAATCCATTGGCCGTTTCTTTTTAATGACACATTGTCCAGCTGTAAAATCATTGCAGTTCCCCCGTTTATTTGTTTCAATTTTCTTAAAACTTTTACACATTAGAATACATCACTTTTTCGCAAACGTAAACCGGCGCACGAAAAAAGCCTTTAAAACAATGTTTAAAGGCTTTCTCCGTTATTGATGGATATTCTTATTCATTTGTTTAATGGCTGCCTTTTCAAGCCTTGAGACCTGAGCTTGGGATATGCCGATTTCTTCTGCGACTTCCATTTGGGTTTTCCCCTGGAAAAAGCGTTTTCGCAAAATCATTTTTTCCCGTTCGTTCAGTCTTCTCATGCCTTCTTTCAGAGCGAGCTCCTCAATCCATTGTGTATCCTTATTGCGCTCATCGCTGATCTGGTCCATCACGTAAATCGGATCGCCGCCGTCATTATAAATCGGCTCAAACAGTGATACCGGATCTTGGATGGCGTCAAGGGCAAACACAATTTCTTCATGGGGCACTTCAAGAACTTTGGCGATTTCCTCTGCTGTCGGCTCCCTGCTTGTCTCACTGATTAACCGCTCCCTTACTTGAAGCGCTTTATATGCGATATCGCGAAGCGACCTCGAGACGCGGATCGGATTGTTATCCCGCAAATATCTGCGGATTTCTCCGATAATCATCGGTACAGCGTATGTTGAAAACTTAACATTATGGCTTAGGTCAAAATTATCAATGGATTTCATTAGTCCGATGCAGCCGACCTGAAATAAGTCATCAACATACTCTCCTCTGTTGTTAAACCTCTGAATGACGCTTAAGACAAGGCGCAGATTGCCGTTTACAAGCTTTTCCCTCGCTGAATCATCGCCCTCATCCTGCAATTGCTTAAACAGCTTTCTCATCTCTTCATTCTTGAGTACCGGTAATTTGGAGGTATCCACCCCGCAAATTTCGACTTTATTTCTTGACACGTTTTTCCCTCCCACTAGGAGCTGCTGTACAACGTTAAGTATCTCCTCGGGTGGGAAAAATATGCACCGTCATTTTACAGAAATAAACATCCGGCACCGGCAATCCTTGCAGCAGTAAGGACTGTCAGATGGAAAAAATTTTACACCATTTTGTTAAACTCTTTTCTCAGTCTTTTAATAATCCGCTTTTCGAGCCGGGAGATATAAGATTGTGAAATCCCCATCATGTCGGCTACATCTTTTTGTGTTTTTTCTTCTTCACCGACAAGCCCGAATCGCAGTTCCATGATCTGCTTTTCTCTATCATTTAATTGCTCAAGCGCTTTTTTCAAAAGTTTTTTATCCACATTGGCTTCAATGTCTTTTGTAATAATATCATCATCTGTGCCGAGCACATCCGAAAGCAGCAGTTCGTTTCCGTCCCAATCAATGTTCAGCGGTTCATCAAAGGACACCTCTGAACGGATTTTATTGTTTCGGCGCAAGTACATTAAAATTTCGTTTTCAATACATCGTGACGCGTAGGTTGCGAGTTTGATTTTCTTTTCCGGATTAAACGTGTTTACCGCTTTGATTAAACCGATTGTGCCGATGCTGATTAAGTCCTCGATATTGATGCCGGTGTTTTCGAATTTGCGGGCAATGTAAACGACAAGGCGTAAGTTTCTCTCAATCAGGATGGCCCGCGCCGCCTGATCCCCGCTCGGCAGCTTTAATAAGAGCACCTGCTCCTCTTCTTTAGACAAAGGCGGCGGCAGCGCTTCGCTCCCTCCTATGTAATATACTTCATCACTTTTCAGTCCGAGTTTCATCAGCCATTTATACCATAAATATGTCAGACGCAACTTAAGTTTTTTCATCTTCCTCCCCCTTCTAAATACAATGCGTTTTGAGTATGATGAATAACAGACTTTTCGTCAGGATACATGCTTCACAGCCTTCCCGGTCAGCATCTTCGGGTGAACGATTCCGTCAAATTCACCATCCGCTGATAATGGTTTCGCGCTGATGCCGATCAGGCATTTTTCACATGCGATCATCTCGTCTTTCGTTATAATCGTGACGTAATCCGGCTTTAAACAGAGTAAAAATTGATTGTCCTGACCGACGCCCCTGTATGGAATCAGCCTCAGCTTATCCGCATGACGGAACGAATCATCAAGCTGCTCTATCACTTCAAGCGGACTGGCAGATTTGATGATGTCCGTTTCCTTTTCACTGAGAATCGGAGCGAATTTGTCAATGTGAAGGATCATGACCGGCGTTTTTGTCAGCGGATCATAAAGCTGATTCCCGGAATCCACCAGGCCTTTTGCGCGGATTGTCTGCCCGCTGAATTCTGCCTGAACCATGACAAGTTCATCGTACTGAATGGACTTCGTCTCGATGTCTTCGATTCTCTTTTTCGAAAAAAACCATACGGCCGGAAATCCGATGACAACAAATATCCAGCTGATCGGGTCACCGAAGCCGGTCTGGCTCGTAACCATGGCGCCGTGTTCTACAATTGATTCTGTCTGCAGCAGGGAATGTACGCCGATCATTCCCCCGCCGACGAGAAAGGTCGCGAAATAAAAGGCGAACAAATTTTGAAAAAAGTACCGAAATCGTTTAAAGCCAAAAGCCGTAAGCACGATGACAACTGAAAATGCCATTTTTCCCGCCGGATGCTCCACAAAGGGAGAAACAGGCGTAAACATCAGAAGCACAATGGCTGATCCGATGAAACCGCCGGCGGCCACTCTTCTTTTTTTCACCTGGCGTTTTAAAATAAAGGCGGTTAATAAAAGCAAAAGAGAATCAAAACAAAAGTTCAACAGCCAAATGACATCCAGATAGATTTTCACATCTGACCCCTTTCCTCTTTTGTCTTACATATCTGTTTCTCTCTCTTGTTTCATAAGTATAAAGCAAGCTCTGTGGGAAAGTCTGTCAATTAATGTTGAGGGGAAAGTACAATTTTTAAGGGATAACCGTTTTATTTGTCGAGGGTCGAAGAGATTGATTTCCTATTGACCGTCTCAGCAAAAAAAGCGCTGCCGTGTCCCGGCAGCGCTCTGTTTTACTCATTGATATAAAGTTTTCCTTTTGCTGTCTGTCTCGTTTCATTTCCATAGTCATCTCTTGCAATAACGTCAATTTTTGCTCCGCTTGCCTTGATGGAAGAAGTCGCCGTCCAGTAACCCTCATATCGTCCCGGAGAAATTTCTCTCAGCGGAAGCTCCGTCGCGTTTTGGGTCCCTGTCCGGGCGTTTGCCAGAGGCATACGGATCACGAAAGAGGCGTCTAATTTCTTCCCGCTTGAAAAAGCGATTTTCACTGATTCTCCGGCTTTTAATTCTTTATCCGCTCCGGGAACCAATCCGGAGATGACGGGAGCGTGATAATTGACATCAATCACCGTCTTTTTTGTTGTTTTGTTACCCGCTTCGTCTGAGGCCGTGACTTTGATTTCGTTGCTGCCGTTTTCCAAAAGGATTCTTGCTTGATAAGAGCCGTCACTCACCTCGGCCTTTTTGCCGTTCACCTTCACCCATTTTAGATGGTTATCGTAAGCTTTTCCTTTTACAGTCACCGCTTCTTTATTTGTTTTATCTCCGTTTGCCGGACTGTCAATCGTCACATCCGGCTTATCCTGATCGAGTATGACCGTGACAGGGCGTGACTCATCGGTTGATCCCTTGTCCGTCACAGATGCCGCCGTCAGCCGATTGGCATCTTTACGCAGTGTGACATCAGCCTGGAAATGGCCGTCTGCATCCGCTTTCGTTTCAGCGGCGGTTTTACCGTTATTGGTCAGGCGGACTGCGGTTCTTGGTGAAGCCGTTCCTTTCACCGTGATGGACTTCTTGTTTGTAAATGACCGGTCATCAGGCGACGTGATGTCAGGCACGGAAGCTTCGTAGTCGACTAAAGCCCTGATCATAAAGTTTCCGTCTGATTTATCGGCTTTTGACCAGCTGCCGTCGAGGTATTGCCAGTTTCTGTTCGAATATGGACTGCCGTCGTCAGATGACAGGGCAGGTGAATAAGGATCGGGTTTCGTCTGGCGGAGCACAAGATAAAAATCCTTTCCGACCTCGATTCCTTTTGAGCTGAGATCCACTTTGGTCCATTCTCCGTTTCGAAGCGCTTCAGCTTGGAACGGGCCGGCAATTTTGCTGCCCGGGCCCCCGTCAGGGCCGGATGCATCATATACTTCTGCTTGAAATTCTGTACCGCCCGGATCAGGCCAGTCCGCGCCCCAAAATTTAAAGAGGCCTCCTGTCAGCATACCGTGTTCTTTTCCATCTTTAAGCGTCATCTTAACGGCAGATTTGCTGCCTGCCTTAAAATAGGACAGTCCGGCTTCTTCAGTTCCGTTATCATAGGCAATTTCCCCTTCATAGCCGATATACGGCTTAAGCTTGGCGTTTTTTTCAGCATCCCCTTTGATGTCAACAGAAAATTCACTGTTGTAAAAGCCTTTTGCGGCTACTTTAATGGTGTATGAGCCTTCGTACGCCTGAAGCGAATATTCCCCTTTATCATTTGTCACCGCAGGCTCAATTGCAGCGTCCTCCACTACATAAAGCGCGGCCCCTTCCACCGGTTCGCCTGTCGACTGATTGGTGATGGTTCCTTTTAACGTGCCGGACGGCATTTGCTCCAGTGTAAAGTCTGCCTGTGCGGTTTTGTCTGCTTGAACAGAAACTTGTTTTGCAGCGGGTTTAAATCCGTATGCCTCGGCTTTCAGCGTATAGTTTCCCGCTTTATGAGACAGGCTGTAGCTTCCGGTTGCGGGGTCGGAATACACGGATTTCCCCGTCTCGGCGACACTGATTTGCGCTCTGAGCGGCAGGAGATTCGTTTCTCGTTTCACCGGTTTTCCGGATGATTTTACCGCCGGTTTGGCCAGTTTCGGACTGACGGCTTTTTTCTTCAGATGGCCGGGCGGTGTTTGTCTATTGTGTTTACTTTTTTTGGCCGCCTTGCCGAGAGGGCTGCTTGAAAGCCGGACGTCATCAATATACCATCCGTCTTCATTGAGTACTTCGTCTGACTGCATATTAAACATAAGCTTTATATTTTGGCCTTTATACGCGGATAAGTCTGCTTCTTCATCATTCCACCCTGCGGAGTCACCATTGTAAACAGCAGCCTGCTCCCAATTCGATTTTCCTTCCGGCAGAACGAACACGTACCCGTAATCAAAAAATTCTTCGAGCTTGTGCCAGCTTTTAAATTGCAAAAACAATCGTCCTGAATCCGGAACCTGGATCGGAGGCATCACCAAATTCATATTGGCTGAATCGGCATACGGTCCGGACAGGTTCGTCGCATACACTTTATCTCCGGAAAATGCAGCGCCGGGGCCTGAACTCGGAATCCCCCATTCCCATTGGTCATGTGTCCCGTAACTGGACCAGCCGGCCGGCTGTGATTCAAAATCTTCTTTGTACCCCGCCGTAATGCTCGGTTTTACATCAGCCCGGTACGTATCAGATTCTGCAGAATGACCCCCGAAATCTTTTATTGTCCATTTATAACTTACCGTGCTGCCCGTTACGTGCGGAATTTCTGCCTGATAGAGTCCCTTTTTTTCATCACCGCTTTTTTGAACGGCGGCGATCGTTTTCCACTCTCCTTTATCAAATTGATAGGAAAGTAACACCTCAGTCACGCTTACATCATCTTCTGCTGTAACCGTTAACGGCAGATTTGCCCCTTTGTAAGCTTCATGGACGGGTTCATGCTGCCAGCTGGGGGGATTGTGATCTTCGCCCGCAGAAGATACTTTGCCTTCTACGCTTCCGATTCCGTCTGTTACGGCAGAAACGGCGTCAAAAGCATTGACTAAACCGTGGCCGTAGCCGTTATTCGGTGATTCTGGAAAAACGGAGTCTGTCAGCTTTTCAGCGGTGCGCGTCAAAACGTCTTCCATTTCATCAACCGTAATAGACGCGTTCGCCTGCCTTAACAAAGCCGCCGTCGCCGCCACATGCGGCCCGGCCATTGAAGTTCCGTTCCAGCCGCCTTCATATGTTCCCCCAGGAATAGAGGAACGGATATTCACTCCCGGAGCCGAAATATCCGGCTTAGTTTCATGATACGGTGAGGGGCCTTGAAGTGAGAAATCAGCGAGTTTCTTGTCGATGTCAGTCGCACCTGTCGCAAATGCTTCCGGATAATTGGCCGGATTTGCGATTGAACCGGGTCCTCCCGGTGTAAATAAGTCTTCATTTCCCGCAGAGAATTCCGGAAAAATCTCGGCTGCTCTCCATGCATTCACCATATCGCGGTACCACTCGTCCATACCTGAACCGCCTGCCCAGGAATTATTGACAACATCCGGCGCCATCTCGGGATGCGGAGTGCCGTTTTTATCTTTTGGCGCGAGCACCCATTCACCGGCATCCAAAATATCGGCATCGGTTCCTCCGTCATCTGAAAATGCTTTTACTGCGATCCATTTCGCGCCCGGAGCGACACCGATTTGATTTGAGCCGTCAGGTTCTGAACCCGTCATGGTTCCTGTTACATGAGTGCCGTGTTCAAGATCATCGTAGGGCGCGTCTTTTTTAGACACGGCATCATACCAGTTCATTTCATGGTTCGGCGCTGCGGGATTTTCAGGATCGTACCCCCGGTATTTCTCCTTAAGCGCCGGGTGATCCCACTGAACCCCTGTATCAATGGAGGCGACAACCGTACCGGTGCCGTCGTACCCTGAGGCCCAGGCCTTCGGCGCATCAATTTGGCTGATGTTCCATTCAACGCCTCCCTTTGCCTTGATCTCTTTTTGTTTTTTCTTCAATTGAAAAGGAGCTTTCGATTGAGTAAGCTGACGCTTTTCATTCGGGAGAACTTTTTCTACTTCAGGAAATGAGGCAACTTTCTCCATCACCTCTTTCGAAGCCGTGACTGCCATTCCGTTGACAATATAATAGGAATGGATGCGCTCCGCCTTGCCTTTCTTTTTTTGTTTTTCCAAATATGTTTTTATATTCTGCTGGGCATTATGAGCCGCTACTTTTAAAGAAGAGACGACCGCTGACCGCTTTTGATATTCTGTTTTTGCTGCAGAAAGCGATTGGGACTTGGCGTTTTTCTCTGCTTCTTTGACCGCTTTTTTCGTATCGGCTTTCTCTTTAAATTTGATGAGAAATGTGACTTTATCATTTTTCTCAAAACGCTTCTTGACCGAATCGGAAATCTTATGCTGAATGCTCTTAGAGGAAGAAAGATCTTTGGTGGCAGAAACTGTTCCCGGTGCGGTCTCCGCTACGGCTGCACCCGGAAACAGCAGTGAACTGACGACAATCGCGCTTAAAACGGAGCCTGTCCATCTGTTTCTCATTTTTTTCTTCAATCGTATCCCCCCTTATTTGGAAATGCAATATAAATTTGTATTCCTCCCCTCTCAATTGGAATGGTTTGTCATTTCGATGCTGTACGTTAAATGTAGACAATCTTCTATTCAGATATTGTCACATTCTGTCAGAAAGCCGGACGAAACTAGAAAACAATCAATTGGTCATAGGTATAAAGTTTCTATTTTTGCTGTATAGATCATGGAGATAGGCAGGAAGACTGAGCGAAAAAAGAAAAAGGACAAAACCATGTGGTTTTGTCCTTTTTGCATCAGCCGCGTTTGTTGCGGTTTCTTAAAAATGTAGGAATATCAAGGGCATCATCCGCCGGCTGTGAAGTATGGCGGTTTACCGTGTTTTGATGCTGTGTTTCTTCTCGTTTCGGCTCACGTTTCGCAGCAGGCTGGCTTTGAGACTTCAAGCCTTGGTTTAAATTCGGACGCTGCGGTTTTGAGTCATCTTTCTCCTGTTCGATAAAACCGGTCGCGATGACGGTAACGACGATTTCATCTTTCAGATTTTCATTGATAACTGAACCGAAAATCATATTCACATCAGGATCAGACGCAGAAGCGACGATATCGGCTGCTTCCTGCACTTCGTAGAGGCTCAGATTTGTACCTCCCGTAATGTTCATTAAAACACCTTGCGCTCCGTCGATTGCCGCTTCAAGGAGCGGGCTGGAGATGGCCTTTTTAGCGGCTTCGGCAGCACGGCTTTCTCCTGTTGCGATCCCGATACCCATCAATGCTGAACCTTTGTTGGACATGATGGTTTTAACATCGGCAAAATCCAAGTTGATTAAACCGGGCGTCGCGATAAGGTCTGAGATACCTTGCACCCCTTGGCGAAGCACGTTATCAGCTTCACGGAATGCTTCAAGCATCGGTGTGTTTTTATCGACAATTTCTAAAATCCGGTCATTCGGAATAACGATCAGCGTGTCAACGGCTTCTTTCATCGCCGTGATACCGCCTGCAGCCTGCAGCTGGCGTTTTCGTCCTTCAAATGTAAACGGTCTTGTTACGACTCCGACAGTCAAAGCGCCTAAGTCTTTTGCGATTTGCGCAATAACCGGTGCGGCTCCCGTTCCGGTACCGCCTCCCATTCCGGCTGTAACGAACACCATGTCAGCGCCTTTTAACGCTTCTTCGATTTGTTCTTTACTTTCTTCAGCGGCTTTTTTGCCGACTTCCGGATTCGCTCCCGCTCCGAGACCGCGGGTCAGCTTTTCTCCGATCTGCATTTTCACTTTCTGCTTTTGACAGGTTAAGAGCTTGCGCGTCCGTATTGACCGCGATGTACTCTACACCCTGTACTTCGTTTTCAATCATTCGGTTGACCGCGTTATTACCGCCGCCTCCTACTCCGATTACTTTAATTGATGCTAAGCCGTCTATGTTTGTTTCGAAATCCAACATGCTAAATCCTCCTAATCTGCCGAATGACTATCAATCTATTCCCAAAACATGCTTAATAGTTTTTTCATTTTGCTCGGTTTGTTGTGTTCGGCTTGTTTTTTTTGTTTTGCTTTTGGACGCTGCTGCGCCTCAGGCCGCTGATGATGTTCTTCTTCGTGAGAGACCGCGATTTCCTGCACGGCTTCTTCCGGCATATGAAAGCCTATTTTTCTTCCCTGAATTCTGGCATTTCGGCAGGCAAATTGTATCAAGCCGACACCCGTCATATATTGAGGGTCTCTTACACCGATATAATTCGGGCTTGCGACCCTAACATTGTGCCTCAGCACTTCCTGTGCCAATGAAAGCACTCCGGGCATTGCGGCCTGTCCGCCGGTCAGCACAAAGCCGCCGGGCAGATCTGTAATTCCCATATGCTCAATTTCGGCTGCGGCAATCTCAAGAATCTCTTCCACTCTTGCTTCAATAATATTGGCAATTTCCTGCTGTGTAAAAGATTGCTTTTGATTCGTTCCTATGACGGTGACTTCAAATACTTCATCTTCTGAAGCCTCATCGTAGAATGCATGTCCGAATTGTTTTTTTACTCTTTCAGCCTCTTCGGTGGAAGTGCGCAATCCGATCGATACATCTTTCGTGATGTTTTCGCCTCCGAGCGGAATGACGGCTGTCTCCTTCAGGTGCCCCTGTTCAAATACCGCCACCGTCGTCGAGCCGCCGCCGATATCAATCATGGCGACTCCGAGGTTTTTTTCGTCTTTTGACAAAGCCGCTGAACCGGCCGCAAGCGGCTGCAGGCAGATATCTGTAATTTCGACGCCCGCTCTCTCCACACAGCGAAGTAAATTATGTAAGATCGTTTTGGAGCCGGTAATCAGCGTGCCTTCTACTTCCAGGCGCACGCCGAGCATTTTTTTCGGATCGGTAATTTCGTCTCTTCCGTCAACGATAAACTGTTTCGGAACGACGTCAACGATCAGCTGCTCGTGCGGAACTGACACGACCTGTGCCGCTTCCATTACCCTGCGGACGTCTTCAACGTGAATTTCTTTGTTTTCACTGGAAACAGCGACAACGCCGTTCGTATCTTGAATATGAATATAATTTCCATTAACGCCGACAATGGCTTTTTTCAGCGGAAAACCTACCATTCTTTCAGCTTGGTCAAACGCTTTTCTTATAGAATGAACGGTTTCATCTATATCAACGATTGAGCCTTTTTTCAACCCTTCAGACGGTACATTTCCCACTCCGATAATGTTAAGGGAATCATCTGTCATTTCTCCGACGATCACTTTTGTATTGGACGTACCGATGTCAAGACTGACGTAAAGTTCATTGTTGTTCATTCTATGGCACCTCCTCACATTTCGATCAAATTCTATTCTATTATTTGCGGAACAACAATACAATGGATGTGGCTTTACAAGTGTGTAACAAAAACAACAGCATCAACAAATTTTCATCTGATTTCTCACAATTTATGTTTAATGAAACTATTCGTTATATTCTATGTATATCCTCTTTTATATCGCATTTTTTTTATTTTTTTTGGAGATGGCCCACCTTACCGTAAGATTTCTTGTCACGGGGTCATCCTGTGCAATCCAGATGCAAATATACCCGCTTTCCATTAGTCTACACTAAGATGAACCTTCAGAAAAGCGATAGATATTGCCAGAAACATCCGAAAAAAGAAGAAACAGGAGGAAAATTCCAAATGCAATGCTCACTGCAGAAGACACGCCCATTGCATTAAGAATTTTCCGCTTGTCCGGCAGCCGGATCGCCGGCACAAAACAAACATAGTCATAACTATTCCGCTATCGGTTATATCGGCTGCCGTGCTGATTGTAACAGTCCCTTTTGAATCACCTTAAAATTAGTTCTTTAGAACTATTGATCAGTTTCTTTTTTCTTGCCGGATTTACCTTTTTTAAATTCTTCAAAATATGTAGCGACTTCTAAGTGGATAATTCCCTTTTTTTCGCCGTCCAGCTGAGAAACGATAGAAGGATAGGTCTTCATCCGGGCGGCAAACGTTTTAATTGAAGCGGTCACCACATATCCGTCGTTCATATACAGCTTAATCCGATCCTGATCCATTTTTACCGGCGTGTAGTAGATTTCAGAAATCGACTGCTTTAACGAACCTGAAAGCTTATCAAGCTGCTCCGCCATTTTGACCCGCTTTTTCGCGTTTGTCCAGTCTACCAAAATCGGACCCGCGTCATCGGGCGTGACTTCGTTCGGCAGCACGGTGCCGTTCTCCAGCACTTCATAATACACATCATTCCGCTGCAGATACGCGATGGTCTTATATTCTTCAATGTGAATTCTGACTTTGTTAGGAAATGCTTTTGAAAGCTCCGCCTTTTTCACCAGCTTATTCTGCTCAATCTTTTCTTCTGTTTTTTTCTTGTTCAGACTCCAGAACTCGGTCTGTCCGTTATGTATATCAGAAAGCGCGCTGATCTCTTTTACAGACACGTTTTCGTTTCCGGAAACGGTGACAGAAGAGACTTTGCTGATCGGCATCTGCAAATACACGATGATTAAAACCATCATAAAAAAGAGCACAATGAATGAAATCAGCCGGCGGTTTGCTTTTTGTTTCCGCTGCTCTTTGATTTTCGGAATCCGTTCTTCAATATTTACGATTTTTTCTCTTTCATGATTCGGGTTCACTGCCTGTCCACCTCGCTAAGAATGAAACAGCTTGACATTCGTCTGATTGAAAAACAAACGGCATGCTGTGATGCCGTTTGACATTTGTTAAAAGTATATCACATGAGCTCACGTAAATCAGAGAACCTTTAGCGATTCCCGCCGATGATTTCAACTTCTGTATGCATGTCAACATCATACTGCTCACGGATGGTCTTTTTCACATACTCAATCAGGTCAAGGACGTCCTTGGCAGTCGCCCCGCCGGCATTGACGATAAAATTCCCGTGCATTTCAGACACTTTCGCTCCGCCGATCTGATATCCTTTTAATCCCGCTTTTTCAACGAGGTTTCCGGCATGATCCGGCAGCGGATTTCTGAATATGCTTCCGGCGCAGGGGCTTGAGTACGGCTGAGTATTTTTTCTGTAATCTTTGTTTTGCTGCATTTGCGCCGTGATGGCTTCCCGTTCCTTTTGCTCAAGCTTTAGAACTGCCTCGAGACACACGCCGGGACGTTTTTTCTGCAATACAGATGTTCTGTAGCTGAAGTCCATCTCTTCGTTCGTCAGCCATTCGATCGTGCCGTCTTCAAATAAGATACGGGCTTTCACGAGAATCTCACTCATATCAGATCCGTGCGCCCCCGCATTCATATAGACGGCTCCGCCGATTGATCCCGGAATGCCTGCTGCAAATTCGAGTCCGGACATTCCTTTTTTACTCATCGAAGTCGCAAGACGGACGACTGAATAACCGCCTCCGACTGTCACCTGATCGCCGTCAATCTCCAAATGATCGAGTCCCGCTCCCAGCTTAATAACAACTCCTCTTATGCCTTCATCAAGCACGAGCAGATTTGAACCGCGGCCGATAACCGTCCATGGCAGGTCATGTTTCTTCACAATATCCATAATATCTTTGACCGCTTCCACACGGTTGGGGATGATTAAAATGTCCGCCGGACCGCCGATTTTCATCGTTGTATGATTCGCGAGCGGTTCTTGTTCCAGCACTTTGCCGACTTCGCGGTCTCTTAATTCCTGAATTACGTTCTCCATCGTAAACCTCCGCATTCCATTTGCTCTATTTTTTAATGTCTTCCATGATACTGTACAGTCTGGCTGCCGCATCGGGAACACCGAGTGATTTTGTCCGCTCACTCATGTCTTTTAACGTTTCATCATTCATTACGATTTTGTCCAGCGCAGCGATCAGTTTTTCTCCGCTGAGCTCGGTTTCCTTCAGTACGATTGCAGCGTCATGCTGGCTGAGCGCCTTCGCATTGACTTCCTGGTGATTGGCTGTCACGTACGGGCTCGGAATGAGCACGCTCGGAATGCCGAGTGCGGTGATTTCCGCAATCGTTGTCGCCCCGGCTCTGGCCACAATGACATCAATTGATTTTAAGTACTCCGGCATTTGGTGCAAAAACGGTTTTGTCACCATATTATCAGCGGCTTTTCCGCCTTTCAGCTCAGCCGTTACCTTCTCATAATGCACTTCCCCGGTAATATAAAGCACTTGGTAAGGTCTCGTTTTCAATTCTTCCTGCATATCAATAACTGCACGGTTAATAGGAGCCGCACCTCTGCTTCCGCCGAAAATGAGCACTGTTTTTTGATCTTCTTTCAGCCCGAATTCAGTTAACGAGCGGCCTGTCTTAATTGAGACGACTTCAGAGGCTCTCGGGTTTCCCGTAAAAACAACTTTTTCAGCAGGAAAATGCGATTTTGCCTCTTCAAAGCAAATCGCCACCTTATTAACATATTTCGAGAGAAACTTATTCGTGATGCCCGGAAGGCTGTTTTGCTCATGAATGATCGTCGGAATTCCCATTTTTGCCGCCGCGTATACAACCGGACCGCATACATAGCCGCCTGTGCCGATAACAGCATCTGGTTTAAATTCTTTTAAATACGATTTGCTTTTCTTCACGCCTTTTAAGAAACGCATGACCGTTTTTACATTTTCAAAAGAAAGTTTTCGTTTGAAACCTGTAATTTCAATGGCGCGAAACGGAATATTTTCCCGTTCAACAATTTTTTTCTCAAGACCGTTTTCTGTTCCGATATATAAAAATTCCACGTCAGGATGCCGGCGCTGAACTTCTTTAATAAAGGCCAAAGCCGGATAAATATGTCCTCCGGTTCCGCCTCCGCTTACTGCAATACGCATTCGTATGTCCCCCTTAATCACACAGCGATAACCCTGTTTTTTAGGACAGGGTTATTGATGTTGTCTGTTTTTTTATAAATGACGAATATATCATGAGTGATGAGGCAAGATACAGATCAATACCTCGAGTACCGGCTGACATTTAAAAGCACGCCGACCGCTGCGAGCATCAGCGTCAATGATGACCCTCCGTAGCTTAAAAACGGCAGCGTAATTCCTGTTACCGGGATCAGCCCTGTCACAACGCCGATATTAATCATGACTTGAATAGCAATCATAGAAATAATGCCGATGGCGACAAAGCTTCCGTATAAATCCGGAGCGCCGAGGGCAATCCTGACGCCCCGCCATAATAAAATACTGAACAGCAGCAATATGAGCGAACCGCCGATAAAGCCGAGTTCCTCAGATAAAATAGCAAAAATGAAATCGGTTTGCGGCTCCGGCAGGTAAAAAAACTTTTGCCGGCTTTGACCGAGCCCCATTCCGAACAGACCGCCCGGACCTACGGCATAGAGCGACTGAATGATCTGAAATCCGCTTCCAAGCGGATCCTCCCACGGGTTTAAGTAGGAGGTGATCCGTTTAATCCGATAAGGAGCGGACAGAACAAGCGCCGCAAATCCGCTTAAACCGATGAGTCCGAGAAACGCGAAATGAGCGATTCGCGCACCGGAAACAAATATCATCACGATGCACGTGCCCACCATCACCGTCCCCGTTCCAAGGTCGGGCTGGCACATGATAATAATAAATGCAGAAAACACGATTCCGAGCGCGGGAACGAATCCGCGTCTGAATGACGTAATGTTCTTCTGTTTTTCAGAAAGAAATTTAGCCAGAAACGCAATCATCGCGAGTTTCATAAACTCCGAAGGCTGAATGCTGAACGCGCCCACTCCGATCCAGCTTCTTGAACCGTTCCGCACCATTCCGACTCCCGGAATCAGTACAAGCACAAGCAGGAAAAAACAAATGATCAGAAGCAGCTTCGACCATGTCCGCCATGTCCAATAATCCACATTCATAATGAAAAACATGGCAATGACGCCGATTCCCGCAAACAGCAGCTGCCGTTTCGCAAAGAAAAACGAGTCGTCAAATTTATAATCCGCCCAAACCGCACTTGCACTGTAAACCATAATTAATCCTATTGTTAAAAGCAATAACGTAATGATAACTAATAACAAATCAGGCGCTGTTTTTTTAGTAGTCAAAGCAATCGACACCCCAAGCATAAGTCATTTAGGGCTGCCGATGAACAGAGACAAGCCCTTACTTAAGCATATGCACGGCATCTATAAACATGTCACCGCGTTCTTCAAATGTTTTGAACTGATCCCAGCTTGCACACGCAGGTGACAAGAGGATGACGTCTCCTTCATTTGAGAGCGCAAACGCCGCAGATACTGCTTGTTCAACATTATCGACACGTTTGACATGTTGTATTCCCAGCTCATTGCCCAGTTTTTCTATCTTCGGCGCCGTCTGGCCGAACGTAAGGACCGCTTTGACATTGTCCATATACGGTTTCAGATCGTCAAAGCCGTTGCCGCGGTCAAGTCCGCCTGCAAGCAGTATAACCGGAGCGTTGAACGCGGAAAGCGCTTTGCTTGTGGCCAAAATATTCGTCGCTTTGCTGTCATTATAAAATTTACGATTCTGAATCGCAGTCACATACTGCAGACGGTGTTTAACACCGGTAAAGCTTGTCAGTACCTTCTGAATAGCATTATTGGATGCGCCCGCCGTTTTTGCCGCGGCTACAGCGGCTAGAATATTTTCTAAATTGTGCGCGCCCGGCAGTACGATGTCATCAACAGGCAGAATCGCTTCATCGCCGAACATCAGCATCCCGTCTTTAATGAATGCACCGCTGGACAGTTCCTGATGAACTGAAAACGGAACGGTGCCGGCTTTTCCGCCTTCGGCAAGCCGCACGACTGTTTCATCGCTTTGGTTCACGATGGCCGTATCGCTCTCAAGCTGATGCAGATACACCTTCTGCTTGGCTTTTTCGTAATTTTCACGGCTGTGGTGATAATCCAAATGAGCGTCAAATACATTTAAAATCAGGCCGATTTCAGGTCTGAACGCATGAGTCCCCATCAGCTGGAACGAAGAAAGCTCCGTGACGATCCATTCATCACCGTCAGCATGATAAGCCACTTCACTGGCGACAGTGCCGATATTCCCCGCGATCAGCGCCTTTATCGAGTCAGCCTTCAGCATTTCGTAGACCAGGGTCGTCGTTGTTGTTTTCCCGTTCGAGCCTGTAATGCCGATGAATTTTGCATTGGTGATATAATACGCAAGCTCGATTTCCGTCCAGACCGGGATGCCTCTTCTTTGCGCTTCCTCTACCATGATATTTTCATACGGGATTCCGGGATTTTTGATCAGAATGGTAATATCATGCTGATCAAAAAGTGATGTCGGATGTTCACCGCATATAACCTCAATTCCTCTTTCTGAAAGCCTTTGGGCAGGTTCGTTTTCTTCAAAGGCTTTTTGATCATTTACGACGACGTTAATGCCTTTTTCATGAAGAATTGACGCAGCCGCATATCCGCTTTTCGCCAGTCCGAGGACCAGAAAGTTTTGTTTTTGCAAAAAAAGTTCGTTTTCCACTTATAACCACACCTCGATGTAAATTCCTAAAACGGCAAGCAGCAGTCCCGCAGTCCAGAATGTGACGACAACTCTCCATTCAGACCATCCGACCAATTCGTAATGGTGGTGAAGCGGACTCATTTTAAAGATTCGTTTTCCTGTCGTTTTAAAGCTGATGACTTGTAAGATAACAGATAAGGTCTCAATAACAAAAACTCCGCCGATAATGACGAGCAGAATTTCAAGCTTCGTCAGAATGGCAACGGTCACGATCGCTCCTCCGAGCGCAAGCGAACCGGTATCCCCCATAAATACTTTGGCGGGATGGGCGTTGAATACAAGAAAACCGAGAACGGCGCCGACAACGGCAACCGAGAAAATCGCAACGTCATATTGTGACTGGTTCCACGCAAGGATCGCGAAAGCGCCGAATGCGATAGCAGCAGTACCGGACAAGAGACCGTCCAGACCGTCTGTCAGGTTGACGGCGTTTGAACCTCCGACAAGCATAAAGAGAACGAGGATAAAGTATCCCCAGCCGAGATCGATTGACAGATGTGTTCCCGGCACCCTGATGCCGGTTGAAAAATGGCAGTAATGATATACTCCGTAGAATACAATGGCGATAATGATCTGGCCGATCAATTTCTGCTTCGACGTTAATCCGAGATTCCGTTTCATCACCACTTTAATATAATCATCCAAAAAGCCGAGCAGGCCGTATCCGATCGTGACAAACAGCAGAAGAAACATTTCCGCGCTCAAATGCGAAAATTTCTGCGTCATGACAATCGCCGTAATGGCGATGGATACGATAATCATGACCCCGCCCATCGTCGGCGTCCCTGATTTTTTCATATGTGATTTCGGCCCTTCTTCCCTGATGCTCTGGCCGAATTTTAAGCGTCTTAAAAACGGGATAAGAATCGGAGATATCAGAACACTGATTAAAAATCCCATTATTATTGTAAATAAAATCACTTGCTCAAGCATTGCTCTTTTCTCCTCCCGTTTCGTTCAAACGACATACGTATTTATCATATTCACATTGTTTCCCCGTAATTCTTTTCATTTCCCTCATTCTAACACTCTTTCCTGTTTTACTTTTTATTCAGCTCAACGATAGCTCTTCCCGCTACTTCGGCGTCATCAAAGTCGAATGTTTCATTGCCGATCTGCTGATAGGTTTCATGCCCTTTTCCGGCAATCAGGACCACATCACCCTTTTTCGCGTTGGCAATGGCAAAAAAGATGGCCTGCTCGCGGTTGGCGATACTGTGATAGTAAGTTCCTTCTACTCCTCTTTCCATATCTCTTAATATGGCCAGCGGGTCCTCGCTTCTCGGATTATCTGAGGTAAAGATCGGTTCGTCGGCAATCCGCACCGCAATTTCCGCCATTTTCGGGCGTTTTGTTTTGTCCCGGTCACCGCCGCAGCCGACGACGACGAAAAGCTTGCCCTCTGTCATGTCTTTGCATGTATTCAGGACGTTTTCCAGACTGTCAGGCGTGTGCGCGTAATCGACGACGACAGGGAACGGCTGATTGTGATTCACCAGTTCAAACCGGCCTCTGACACCTTGCAGCTCTTCAAGTGCGCTTGTGATCGTATCGAACGGGAGACCCGCTGCGATCGCTGTCGCCGCTGCAGCCAGTACGTTATACACGTTGAACCGGCCGACGAGTGAAACCGTGATCTGTTTTGTTCCTTTTGGCGTAACGAGTTCAAAGCTTGTGCCTTGCGCAGAGATCTCAATTTGTTTCGCCATGACATCGGCATCGTTTTCGATTCCGTATGTAAGGATGTGTGCCGCCGTCACTCTTTCAAAATAAGCGCTGGCTTTGTCATCTGCGTTTAAAACGGCCCGCTTCGGCTTTTCATGGTTGAAAGAGCCGCCCAGCTGGGAAAACAGGAGGCTTTTAGCCTGTCTGTAGTCTTCCATCGTCTTGTGATAGTCTAAATGGTCCTGCGTCAGATTCGTGAACACGGCGATATCATAATCGCAGCCGTGAACCCTGCCGAGTGACAGAGCGTGAGAAGACACTTCCATAATGGCTGTATCAACATGCTCGTCATTCATTTTCTTGAACGTTTTTTGCAGTGTGACGCTTTCAGGTGTTGTATTTTTGACCGGGAATGTCTCATCACCGATTTTAATGTACATCGTTCCGATTAAACCGGTCTGTCTTCCCGCTTTTTTGAAAATCTCATCCACCATATGCGTCGTTGATGTCTTGCCGTTTGTGCCGGTGATGCCGATAAGCTGAAGCTGCTTTGTCGGCTGCCCGTAAAACGCATCAGAAAGAACGCTGAGCGCCCGCTGTGACCGGCGGACGATAATGACAGGAATATCGACGTCAAGCTCTTTCTCGGCGACGATGGCCGCTGCGCCGTTTTCTGCGGCTTTTTGGGCGAAATCATGTCCGTCCACCGTATACCCTTTTATACACACAAAAAGACTCCCTTTTCTCACTTCCCTGGAGTCCATCTCAATTGAAGTTATATCAGGGTCATGAAAGTCATTTTGAACAGGTTCGGCCATTAAATATGTAAGCAGCTTTGTAAGTTTCATTGTATCAAACCTCTCAGAAATTCTATTCATTCTTTTATCATGATAATTGTTTGTAAAAGTCAGAATGGCTTTTAAACATACAGTTCATATTTTAGCGTAAATAAAAGGATACATCCAGTTAATCTTAAAAGTTATCTTCTTTTTTTATCTTTATGATAAAAGGCAGCCGAAAACAATCGGCTGCCTCAAAAAGACTCATTCTTCACTCAAGTAAACACGGATCTTTGAGCCTTCTTTTACTTTCGTTCCGGCTGCAGGTGATTGCTTCACAATTTTGCTTCCTTTTCCTGAGGAGTCTATATTCAAATTGACAAGCAGCGACTCAAGATCAGAGACAGACATCCCTACAACATTCGGAACCTCTATTGTTTTTGTGTCGTTCCATTGATATTTTTTCTCGATTTGATTTTTTCGCGGTTTAACGCCGAGCTCCGGCAGACTGTCTCTCATCATATTTCCGACAATCGGCGCGGCGACGGTTCCCCCGAATTGAATCGTGCCTTTCGGATTATCAACCGCGACATATACGACAAGGCTCGGGTCATCAGCCGGCGCAAAACCGATAAAGGAGACGATATGGTTGTTTTCGAGATATTTGCCGTCTTTGACCTTTTGAGCCGTTCCAGTTTTCCCCCCGACGCGATATCCTTCTACAAAGGCATTCCGCCCCGTTCCCTGAGCGACGACGCTTTCTAAAGCGTATCTGATCTGCTTTGACGTTTCCTGGGAAATAACTTGTCTTTTCGCAATCGGCGATTGTTTCTTAACGGTTTTTTTCGTGACGGGATCAACCCACTCTTTGGCGATAAACGGAGTATAAAGCGTTCCGCCGTTTATTGCTGCGGATACGGCTGCCACCTGCTGAATCGGCGTGACGGAAACCCCTTGTCCGAAAGCGGTTGTCGCCTGTTCGACCGGGCCGACTCTGTCAAGCGGAAATAAGATTCCCGTTCCTTCCCCCTGCAGATCGATGCCTGTTTTCTTTCCAAATCCGAAGTCCTTAATATATTGAAACAGCTTTTGTTTTCCGAGCCGTTCCCCAAGCTGTACAAACCCAGGGTTGCAGGAATTTTGAACGACTTCAAGGTAAGACTGCGAACCGTGGCCGCCCTTTTTCCAGCATCTGAGGCGGGCGCCGTCCACCTCGGCAAATCCTTTGTCATAAAAATGATCTCTTTGCAAGTTTACTTTTTGCTCTTGGAGCGCCGCCGCAAGCGTAATAATCTTAAAGGTCGAACCCGGTTCATACGTGCTCCATACCGGCAGATTCCGGTTGTAAACGGACGGATCCACTGATTGATAGTCAGCCGGATCAAAATCAGGACGGCTTGACATTCCCAGCACTTCTCCGTTTTTCGGATTCATTGCGACCGCAATCATTCCGTCCGGGTTGTATTTCGCCGCTGCATTGTCGAGCTCTCGTTCTATAATCGTCTGAACCTTGGCGTCAATCGTCAATTTCATATCAAGTCCGTCTTTCGGAGGGGTGTAATCATCCGCTTCATCAGGCATTTTCTTCCCCTTGGCATCCGTATAAAATTTCACGGAGCCCTTTACACCTTTCAAGTCATCATCATAATAAGCCTCCAGTCCGAGAAGGCCCTGGTTATCAATACCGGCAAAACCGAGAACATGGGACAAAAAACTTCCGTACGGATAATGACGGATGCTGTCTTCAGCTACATAAACTCCTTTTAAATCGAGCGCTTTGATTTCTTTCGCTTTTTTATTTGAAATTTTCCGGCCCTCGGGTGAGATTTTTTCTATGGATGTTTTCTTTGTAATGTGTTTGTAGACCTTCTCTTCTGACATATTTAAAACTGACGCGAGAAGCTTGCCCGTTTTTATGGGATTTTGAATCTGGCGCGGTACGACAAAGACGGTCGGCGCGCTTTTATTAGTAGCCAGCTTCACGCCGTTCCGGTCAAGGATCTCTCCCCGCTCAGGCTCAAACGGCAAATTCCGGCTCCAGGAATCCTTCGCCAGCGAAGTCAGCTTTTCCCCCATTACAAATTGGACATAGCCTAATCTGCTGTCAATGATCAAAAAAATGATCACGCCAAAAAGCAAAACCAGTAATAAACGTTTTCGAACCGTTACATTTGAAACGCGCAAGGGACCGTCCACTCCTTATTTAGGCTTGTTTCATTTTATGCCTCAGCTTGGACACATAGAACGGCGCGCATAAAAAAGAAGCCCGCGGGCATCCGCGGACTTCTCTGTCCCGTTAATCAGGATTTTTAAATTTCACCTTGATCACGGTATTTCCCTTCAGTTCTTTGCCTTTTTTGACACTTTGGCTGGCAGCGTAACCTTCGCCGCTCACATCAATGTGAATGCCTGATACCTTGCTGAATTGAAGCACTTCCCGTCTCGACCATCCGGACATATCCGGCATCGTCATCTTTCCGTCTGTTTTTAAGAAGATTTTCTGATTGGTGATCACATCTTCTCCGGCTTTCGGATACTGCTCTTTTACGGCAACATCACTGCCGATGACAATCGGTGTGAGATGTTCATTTTTCGCTTCCTTCTCAGAATTCGTAACCGTCTTGTCTGTCAGATCAGGCATCTTTTGGCTTTTCGTTTCTTCCTGGCCGGAATCTGACTTTTCCGTCGGCTCGATGTTCAAATAATGCAAACTGTTTTTCATCGTCGGGTTAAAGATTTCCGCGACAGGATCGGAGCTGCTTTGGCCCGCTTTTAATTGCGGCTGCTGCACGGCTACATAGATGACGAGCTTAGGATCATTTTTCGGCGCCATGCCCATGAATGAAAACACATAGTTGCTCGTTCCAGATAAATATCCGCCCGTCCCCGCGATTTGCGCGGTTCCCGTTTTCCCCGCAACATCAAAACCCTCAATTTTATAAGGTTTTCCCGTTCCGATGTCTGACGTCACGACTTCTCCAAGCAGATTCCGGACTTGTTTGGCCGTATCAGCCGAAATCGGCGTACCTGCTTGTTCGGGCTTTGTCTGCTTGACGACTTTTTTCGTATCAGGGTCGACAATATGGTCAATCACGTAAGGCTTCATCATTTTGCCGTTATTGGCAATCGCCGTGACTGCCTGAAGCTGCTGAATCGGCGTTATCGCCGATGCTTGGCCGTAAGCCGTAGACGCTTTATCAAAATCATATTTGAAGTTAATTTTACTTGATACTTCACCGGGCAGATCAATCCCTGTTTTTTGATAGAGCCCGAATTTGTGCAGATACTCATTAAACCGGTCAAACCCGAGTTTTTCATTGGCCAGTTTGGCGAAAGCAACATTGGATGACCTCATGAGGCCGTCATGGAAGCTTGTCATGCCCCAGCCGGCGCCATCATTCCAATCTTTAACAGGTCTATCGCCTACTTCATATGTTCCTGATTTATATTTCTCGTTTGCAGAGAACACGTTTTCCTGAATCGCCGCGGCAAGCGTAAAGATCTTCATCGTCGATCCCGGTTCATACGCGTACGACACTAAGTCGTTGTAATAATTGGTGACGTTTCTGAGATTCGGGTCAAAACTCGGACGCTGCCCCATCGCAAGCACTTTGCCTGTTTTCGGTTCTACGACAGCCGCCATAATTTTTTTCGGTTTATATTTTTCCGCCACTTTCGTCATGCTGTCTTCTAAAAAGGTTTGAATTTTCTGATCAATGGTTAAATATACATTGTCACCGTTTTTAGGTGCGGTGATTTTTTCTTTGCTGTTCGGAAGTTTCCAGCCGGATTTATCACTTTCATACGTGACAGATCCGTCGCGTTCCGTCAGATAGCTGTTCAGTATTTTTTCCAGCCCTAAAGATCCTTGTATCTGGTTTGTTTTTTCATTTACATCGGCATAGCCGAGAACATTTGATAAAAACACGCCGTTCGGATAGTAGCGCTTCGTATCTCTTAAGAAAGAAATACCCGGAAGATTCATTTTTTCGATCTTTTGCTTTTTCGCATAAGAGATATCGCGGCCAGCTGAACCGAATTCCACCTGCTTCGCGCCATTCCTGTTTAAGATGTCCAGAATCTCGCTTTTGTCCAGGTCAATAACGGACGCCAGCTTTTCCGCTGTCATTTCTTTGTCTTTGACATGCTGAGGGTGCTTCTTGTCGGTCGTCATCTTTTTATCAAGCACGGCAATGAGCTTATAAGTCGCCGTGTCCTCAGCGAGCACTTTGCCGTTCCGGTCAAGAATGGAGCCGCGGCTCGCTTCTATCGTCCGCTTTTTTTCGTGCTGCTCGGTCGCTTTTGTTGCAAGTTCCACCCCGTTAGCTTTACCGGTTAATTGAATGTACGCCATTCTCCCGAGAATGACAAAGAAAAAGAGAGCGAAACAAATACTCAGTATCGCTGCTCCTCTGTTCATAAACTTATTTTTTTTAGGCATGGGTTATCATTCCTGTATGTTTTTCACTTTTTTATCTTTCAGATTCAAACCGTGCTTTTTGGCGATATCCATCAATCGCTGCGGCTGGCTTAAGTCACCCGCTGTTTTTTGGAGATCACCGATCTGCTTATTCTTCTCTGATACTTTCTCCTCCAGTTTTTGCACCTCAATATTGGATTGGTACGCCGCGTATGCCTTTGATACGATAAACATTGAAGTGGAGAGAACGGCAATGGCAAACAGGACGAGCAGCACCTTTTCCCCGAGTGTAATGGAAGCCCCTTTTTTGACAATCACCTTTTTTTCGGGACTTATCACTGGCCGTTGTTGTTTTTCCTGCTGGTAAGCTAAGTTGCTCATAGGCTGATGACCTCCTTTATGTTGTCATTTGCTGCCCGTTATTTTCGTTTCTCCGCAATGCGGAGCTTCGCTGAGCGGGCGCGGTTATTTTCTTCAAGCTCCTCTTTTGATGCCGTAATGGGTTTTCTCGTAATCAGTTTTAATTCCGGTTCAAATTCTTCCGGTATCACAGGAAGACCCGGAGGCAGTTCGGGAAGTGATGATTTTTCCTTGAATGTCGTCTTGCACATTCTGTCTTCCAGTGAGTGAAAAGTGATCACAGATACCCTTCCGCCCGGCTTCAGCATCTCTATCGCCTGCAAGAGAGCCTCTTCAAATACTTGAAGCTCATCGTTTACGGCGATTCGAATGGCCTGAAATACGCGTTTGGCCGGATGACCGCCGCTTCTTCTCGCCGGAGCCGGTATCGCGTCCTTTATTAGATCGACCAGTTGGCCGGTTGTTTGAATAGGCGATTTCTCTCTTGCCTCTTCAATTTTTCTGGCGATTTGCTTGCTGAATTTTTCTTCTCCGTATTTAAAGAAAATCCGCACAAGATCCTCATACCGCCATTCATTTACGACCTCTTTCGCCGTAAGGGCGGCCGACTGGTCCATCCTCATGTCCAGCGGTGCGTCATGATGATAGCTGAATCCCCGTTCCGGTGTATCAAGCTGCGGTGAGGATACTCCTAAATCAAATAAAATTCCGTCGACACTCGTAATGCCGTGTTCGTGTAAACATTCTTTTAAATAACGAAAGTTGCTTTTCACCAAAATGAGCTGTCCTTTGTACTCAGACAATGTTTGCTTTGCGTTTTCAAGCGCCGTGTCATCTTGGTCAAAGGCGATTAAACGCCCTTTTTCCGATAATTGCTGCAATAAATATGTACTGTGCCCGGCGCCTCCCAGGGTGCAGTCCACATAGGTTCCGTCCGGTTTGATATTTAAACCGTCGACGGTTTCACGTAGAAGTACTGTCTTATGCTGAAACATTTGTGTCGGTCCCACCTTTATCAGGAATGAATTGAATTGTCAGTTGCTGTGATGCACGAAGATCCATTATATATCAAATCCAATCATGTTTTCAGCAATTTCGGCGAATGAATCTTCTTGCTCTTCTGTGTATTGTTCCCAGATTACCTTACTCCACAATTCAATTCGATTGGAAACCCCGATGACAACACATTCTTTTTCCAGTTTTGCGTAATTCAGAAGAGATGACGCAATATTAACCCTTCCCTGCTTGTCCAGTTCGCATTCGGTCGCACCGGAAAAAAAGAAACGGGTAAATGCGCGGGCGTCTTTTTTGGTGAGCGGCAGCGCCTTCAGCTTTTCTTCGATCAGCTTCCATTCATTCATCGGGTAGCCGAAAAGACATTGGTCAAGTCCTCTTGTCAGCACAAACTGCTCACCGAGGCCTTCTCTGAATTTTGCGGGTACGATCATGCGGCCCTTTGCATCAATTGTATGCTGGTATTCACCCATAAACATGATAAGGACCCCCACTTTCTCCCCTAAACTCACCACTATCCGCCACTTCTCTCCACAACCTCATTTTACACTGTTTAAACATAAAAAAAAACCCTGAACTATTCAGGGTTCTTTAAAACTTTATTTCAAAGTTTGACAATCTGATGTTGGTTTTGAAAAGAAAATGGCAGATGTTTGAAGGTTGTGAAGAATTTTGGACCGTAACGGTTCAAATAATACATTACATTCCAGATCCGTTCCTGCGGAGCGCCGAGCGGTCTGATGCTGTTTTGGATTCTTTCATAGTCACGAAGCACAAAACCTTCTTTTTCTTCAATTCTTTTTGTTACCGTCCGTTCTAGAAACAAGAGCTGATCTTGAATGAAGGCGGCATTCTTCTGTAAGAGCGGCTCAAGGCTTGAATCGACTTTAAGCGCTTCGTCTCTTGCTTTTTTATGGGCAGCTTCAATCTGTGACTTCGCCTGTTCCATCACAGAAGAAAATTCTTCAGGAATCTGCTCGTTAAAATAAGTCTCCTTCAGATGTCCGGTGCCGTGTTCGATCGCTTCTTGAAGCGGGATATTCCGTTCTGCAAGCTTCTTTTCAATATGGCGCTCAAGAATCGTAATGTTTAATCTCGGCACTACCGGAGTCATAGAAAAGCCCATTAATGAGAAAGCCTGCTTCAGCTCGCCCCAATAATTGACTTCCCCCGGCCCTGCGATAAACGCAAGAGTCGGGATGAGAAACTCCTGCATCAGCGGCCTTGTCACAACGTTATTGCTGAAACATTCCGGTTTTTCTTCCATATGGGTATGAAGTTCGTCGTCCGTCCACTCGAGGTCGAGCTCCTTAATGACAAAAACGCCATTTTCTTTTTCAATTAAGAAGCGCTCTCCCTCATACTCGTAAAATAAGTTGGCCTGTTCTTTGTCCGATTCAATAATCGGGTGATAACCGGCTTCCCGCATAAGACGTTGCTGATTTGACACTGCTTCGGCAAGTTCATTATTGTGCTTTAAAATCTGCTGAAACATTCCCGTTTCCAGCTTTTTAATTCCGGGATCTCCGGAATTCATCAGAATAAGTCCTTCTTCTTGAAACAAGCCGGCGATTAACAGTTCAAAAAAATCCGTAAATGTCTCTGATGAGCGTAAACATCGCTTCACATTTTGAAGGAGTGCGTTTGTGTGATCCGTTTCCTCAAAAGAAGCGAACACCTCATCAATCCACGCCGCACATTTTTCCTGATCAAGAGAGGTATTGGCTGCCGATGTTTTTTTCCAGTAAGACTGCGGCAGCTTCTGTTTCACCGGGCCTTTTTTCTCTGTTGACGTATGCACATAATTGATTTCTTCCAGATCGTGATCTTCACCCGCCACCCAGAAAATCGGAACGACAGGAATCCGGAGCGCCTCTTCCTGCTGTCTGGCAAGTACGATAATGGAGATAATCTTATGTATGGTGTAAAGGGGTCCTGTTAAAAGACCGGCCTGCTGTCCGCCTACAACTGCTGCGCTTTTTGGATCTCTCAGTTTTTTGATGGAGGCCTGCATGGCGGCGGAGTTAAATTTTTCGTGATACGAGGATAGGTAATCGGCTAATTCCTCTCTGGCAAACGGCCTTGAAGACAGGTCTTGAAGCCGCTTTTGCCATACATCCTCAGAATGAATATCATAATCAAAAAATGAAGACATGTTTTCTCCATCTATATAGTGCTGCACAAACGTATTTTGACTTTTGATGGAAAGTTCAGTTAGCTGCATCTGTCTGGAACTTCCTTTCTCCAATAAATAGTTAGGTTTCCGAAATGAGTATAGCATGTTAGCGGAAAACCTCAAAAGACTTTGTTTCAGTTTCTTTCTAACGCTTTTATGCTGCGGTGTAAAAACGGGAGATGAACGGCCGGCAATCCCCGGCTCTCCGCCTCTTTCACAAGGTATCCGATAATCGCATCGGCCTCCGTCCGTCTTCCCTCCAAGATATCGACAAGCATGGAAGAATGATTTTTTTCCGTCAGGCTGCAAACTTCGCAAACCCTGTTCCACGCTTCCTCTCTATCCGCGAGGCCAAGTATTGTCTCCGCTTCTTCAAACACGTTTCTCATATATGTTTTGTAAGCGGCATTTGTTAACAGCTCTCCGTTTTTCACGCGCAGCAATGCAGTTAACGGGTTGATGCATACATTTATGATCAATTTTCCCGTTAACAGCTGATACCAGTCGTTTTCATCATATACGGGAAAATCCCGGTGCATTCCGGAAAAGATGGTTTTGAGCGTTTCCGGACGGGATGCACGGAATACACTCCATCTTACGGCTCCGGTCCCAGTATGTTCAACGACATGATCTGATATCCTTTTTGCCCCGTGCTCAACCGTGCCGGCATAAAGCGAATGATCTGTATGCCAATCTTTGATGTCGTGTATGTGTCCCATGCCGTTTTGCAAAAACAACACATTCGTCCCTTTTATTGTCTCAAGATCCGGCAAAACATCGCTGAGCTGGTGCTGTTTAACAGCTGCGATTAAGAGATCGAATCCGGAAGTGATGCCTGTTTGCGCTCTGCATGACGCCGTACATTCTTTTCCGTCTTTCACCAGGCGTATACCGCCTGAGTTAATCGCATCAGCCTGCTCTGTCCGCCTCGTGATGACCGTTACCTGATGGCGGGACGATAAGTAGTAAGCACATAAAAGGCCCACCGCTCCGCCGCCGATAATTCCGATTTTCACACTGTCACACCCTATATCTGCTTTTTTCCATATTATCATAGCAGAAGCCGCCGCAAATTACTTCAATTTCGTTTTGAACAAAATGACAGACGAACATATTATAGTTGGAATTTTCAATTAAAGCGTTTACAATAATAAGTAGAACACAACAAAGGGGGAGTTTGTGTTGAAAATAGAGCGCCTGCTCATCAACTTTAAGACACTCGAAGAATTTAAAAGGTTTAAAGAATACGGGATGCAGGAGCTGTCCATGCTTGAAGATCTGCAGGATAATATCATTGAAAATGACAGCACCTCGCCTTTTTACGGGATTTACTTCGGGGATAAACTAGTGGCGAGAATGAGTTTATATCAGGTAAGCGGCAGTGCGAATCCGTATTTTGATCAGCGTCAGGACTTTTTGGAACTATGGAAGCTGGAGGTTCTTCCCGGCTATCAAAACAACGGATATGGCAAAGCGCTTGTCGATTTTGCAAAATCCTTCAGAATGCCGATCAGGACGAATTCACGCATGAAATCAGCAGAATTCTGGGATAAGATGAATTTCGAGCCCGTTAAATATGATATGGCGCGTGATAAAGGAGAAAACCCTTACATCTGGCATCCTGATATGGACGGTGAAATGACAGCCGGGGAAACGGCATAATAAAAAAACCGGCCGGGACAATGCCCTCAGGCCGGTTGATTTTACAGGCTCTGCGCCGATTTTCTTTCATCATCTTTCAAATTGACCATCCTTCTCGCCCTGTCCATAATATCAATTAACGCTTTGTAATCTTCTTCCGTCATCTCCAGCTTGTTTCTCAAGCTTTCGTTTTCCTCACGCAGATCCTCGACTTCTTTTTGCAGCGCGGTCAGCTGTTCTGTGAGTTTTTCTTTTTCATGACGCACATCCGCTGCGGCTGGCGACTCTTTAAATTGCTGCAGAAACAAAATCACATCATCAATGGACAGCTCTTTTTCTCCTTCCGCCCTGCGGATCGGGGGCTGCTTGACGGTTCCCGGCAGATTGGCGGAATGCACCCCGATTTGCTTTCTTAATTCCTTCCGCTGTTTTTTCGCCAGTTCTATCCCTGACTGATATTGTTTCCTGACATAAGAATTCCACCTGAACCCGCAGGCGGCAGCCGTTCTCGTCAGCGCTCTGCCGACTTCTTCAAAAGCGGAAAGCTGCGTCCCGCCTTCCCGTATGTGCCTGAGCACCACTTCGGCCAGCAGCAAATCTTCATCTTGCGTCCACGCATCTTGTCTCGTAATCGTCAATCGTATCTCCCTCCATATTTGCTCATTTACCTCATACATATGCCGCTGATAGATTAGATAGACTATTGGCGCTCACAATTTTTTCGGCGGAAGCAGGCCGGAGGAAGAAAAAAAGAAAAGCGCAGGAACCGAAATTCCCGCGCTTTTCTTCATACATTAATTGCTTTTTACATTTATGTCTTTGCCGTTGTATGATCCGCATGCTTTACATACACGGTGAGACAATTTCATCTCTCCGCATGACGGGCATTCTGTCATACCAGGTACATTTAGTTTGAAATGTGTACGGCGCAATCTTTTTTTCATTTTAGAAGTTCTTCTAAAA
Source organism: Bacillus sp. BACIII (assembly GCF_057836745.1). NCBI lineage: Bacteria > Bacillati > Bacillota > Bacilli > Caryophanales > Bacillaceae > Bacillus > Bacillus sp. BACIII. The sequence continues at coordinate 1,484,973 of NZ_CM174437.1, forward strand.
GGTACAGCCATTATTCCCACCTCCTTAAAGAGTTAAGATTCATCATCTTGTGTTAAGAGCTTTTTCAGATCCGCAAGTCTGGGGTCGATCTGATTTTTCTTCTCTTCCTCAGAAATCACTTGCCAATCCTTTCCCACTTGGGGAGCGGCCCCTTCTTTTTGTTCAGTTTCACAAAAGATTTGCATAGGAATTTCTAAAAGAATCTCTTCTTTTACGATCGGAGTCAAGTCGACGGTATCGTCTTCAGCAATATGAACGTCCTCATCTTCTATATCATCCGTCTTATGAAATCTAAACAGTTCTTTTGTCGCGATTGTAAATGGATACGGCACATCAACTAAAGTTCTTGAGCACGGCAAAACCATTTCGCCTGAAATCGTAAAGTCAAACGAAACCTGCTTGGATTCAATCTCCGCGCGGCCCTTCACCCGGACGGGAGAAATGCGGCGGATGTCAGAATTCAATTTTGTCAGCTCATTCAACTCAACTGTTTCATCAAATTCAAAGCTCTTTTTCGCCATTTGATGAAGCTGATAAATCGTCCATTTCATTTGTATCACCTCAGGAAAGCAACAAACATGATTATAGCTTTTCAGAATGTTTTTGTCAATATTTTTTCTTTACAGCATAATGCCGCCGTCATGCAATCGTTGACAGCCGGATAGGCTAATCATACACTAAACGAAACGGACGAAAATATGCACTTCATTTGCAAATGTACCATACGAAGCAAAACATAGCAAGAAAGGCGGAACAAATATGAAAGCAGTCGGAATAATTGTAGAATATAACCCTTTTCATAACGGCCACGCTTATCACATACAACAAGCAAGAAAACAAACAAAGAGTGATATTGTAATTGCTGTAATGAGCGGTAACTTTCTACAAAGAGGAGAGCCTGCGATTGTTTCAAAATGGTCAAGAACGAAAATGGCATTACAAAACGGGGTTGACATTGTTATTGAACTTCCATACATATTTGCTGTTCAAAAAGCTGAAATTTTCGCTCAAGGAGCTGTAACATTATTAAATCATTTAGGATGTTCGTCTCTTTTCTTCAGTAGTGAATCCGGTAACATCAACTCATTTTATGAAACATTGAAGCTTCATCAAAGAGAACAAAGGAAAATCAAGGAATTTTTCAAAAAGAATATAAAGACAGGGACTAGTTATGCATCAGCAATGTCTCAAACAATTAGTGATATCGGTATAAAAAATGGTGTGGATTTATCCTATCCTAATAACATTTTGGGTTTTCATTATGTAAAAGCAATTAATGATTTAAACTTATCATTAAAGCCACTTACTGGTTTACGGAAATCACAAGGATATCATGAACAATCACTTCCCAAAAATAAGGAGTCTTATGCAAGTGCAACCAGTATAAGAAAAGCGCTTATTGAAAATCAAGAACTTAATTTTATTAAAGATTTTGTTCCATCTACAGTTATTGAAGAGCTCCTTCAATATAAAAATGCGTATGGAGTTTGGCATAAATATGAAGATTACTTTCAGTATTTAAAATATGCCTTTTTTGTTTCTTCATCTAGTGACTTAAATAGTATATATGAAGTAGTAGAAGGCCTGGAGCATCGGATACTTAAAGTGCAAAATAATTCTTATTCATTTGAAGATTATATGAGAAAATTAAAAACAAAACGGTATACTTGGACAAAATTACAGCGTTTGAATTTACATATTCTAACACACACAAATAGTGATGTAATGTATAAATTATTAGAAGATGGGGTTACATATGTAAGATTATTGGGGATGAATACCAAAGGACAATCCTATTTATCTAAAATGAAAAAAACATTTAAACTCCCTATTGTTAGTAAGCTTTCTTCCTTTTCTAATCCGTCATTAGACTTAGACGTTAAAGCAGGACTTGTTTACAGCTTGCCAATTAGAGAACCCATGCGTTCTAAGTTTAACATAGGGGAATACTCAAATTCTCCAATTCGTTTTGACGAATTTAAAAATGTATTTATTCAAAACAATTGATCATTTGACAATTTTTGAATTTAATTTTGACAATTTTTGAATTTAATAATAAAATATACCTATATTATATTTTTTAGGGGGAATTTCAATGAAAAAATTCATCTTTCTCATTGCTTGTTTATTTATTGGTACATCTACATTTTTCGGCTTTAATGAACAAGTTCATGCTGCAACTTATTCTGGATGGCAACATCCCGACAATATGGCTAAGAGTTGTAAAGTAAGAATTATAACTGATGCTAGTACATATACCGCTAAAGCAACATCTGTCGATGCAAAAATTGAACAGAACGGTAAATGTGGTAATATTTATTACAAAATGTATTTAAGTTATAAAAACGGAGTATTTGGTGGAATTGGTGATGAACAAACGGGAAGCTTTAAAAGTTCAACTCCTTGGAAATCTATAAGTTTAAAAGGCACATCTTTCGCCACTCAGACTACTTCCGTTCATGTTCTTGTTTCCAAAAAGAAAAATAGTGGTTATAGTAAAGAACCTGTCTATTCAAAAAATATAAAATTATATGCACGTTAAATAAAAAGGGAAGCTTCGGCTTCCCTTTTACTATTGGTTTGAGAATTTATCAGGTGCTTTTTACTTTCAGCTTATCCAAATAATCAAGTGCGTCCTGCATGGTGTCGACCGGAACGATCTTCATATCGGACTTGATAGCTTTTGCCGTTTTTACCGCATTTTTATAATCAGAGTTTTCAGCACCGTTTTGGTTCGGAGCAAAGAAAATATCTTTCCCCGCTTTGTCTGCGGCGACGACTTTCTGATCGATTCCGCCGATCGGTCCGACTTTGCCGTCAACGTCGATTGTTCCCGTTCCGGCTATATTATAGCCTTTTGTTTCGTCAGGTTTTGTCAGCTGGTTGTAAATTTCTAAAGACATCATGAGACCCGCAGAAGGCCCGCCGATGTTTTCAATGCTGAAATGAAGATCGGGCTTCACTTTCACGTTCCGGTCCGTATATAAGGCGACACCGATTCCCGCTCTTTTCGGGTCGTCCGGGAATGATTTCAGCCCAATGTCAACGGTCTTTTCTTTCGTGTCCCGTTCAATGTGAAACGTGACTTTTTCCCCCGCTTTTTTGCTGCTGATATAATCAATCAGCTTTTCAGCGGATTCGTATTTCTTCCCATCCGCGCTGATGATTTTATCACCGACCTCTATTTTTCCTTTTGCCGGCATGCCGGAGACGACTGAGCTGGCGTAAATGCCGTTAAATGAGTATTTTACCTGTTTTCCGGCTTTTTGATAAGCGGCAATGACCGCGTTTTCTTGAGAGCTTTTCATCATCTGCAGCTGGCGCTTCATATAGTCTGAATCTGTTTCGCCCTCTTCTTTTATGCTTTCATCCGGGACGATTTCATCGTAAGGATGCACTTTCGCCCAAAGATATGTATACGGATTGGCTGGGCCTACTTTGACAGTCATCAAGGAAAGGCTTCCTTTTTCAGGATAGCCTCCGTCCACCTTAATCAGCGGTCTCAGCTCTGATGCTTCTCCCGGCTGTGTGATGTAATACGGAAGCTTAATAAATGTAACAGCGATTAATAAGATCAGGATGATAAACACCCAGCGAAAATGTTTTGCTTTCATATGAGTTAGCCCTCCCAGTTCTCTATTTCTTGTTTAATCCGGCCGATCATCCGGTCTGCGGCTTCTTCGCCCGCTGTGATCATATGATCAATGTTGGCAAAAGAGCTTGAACTGAATGATTCAAGAGAAGGGCGGATCATGACGTCTGCGGCAATGGTCTGGTGACGGACCAATTCATTTTGCAGTATATCCATACTTTGCATGATTACATCAAAAATATGTGCCGCTTTTTCCGTTTTTTTCACCCGCGATACGTCGGAGGCGATGACGATATCAGCGCCCATATCTTTTACCGCGGAAACCGGGATTCTGTCGACCACCGCGCCGTCCACTAACATGCGCCCGTTCATTTTTTGCGGAACGAAAACGCCCGGTATGCTGATGCTCGCGCGGACGGCTTCGGATACAGAGCCTTTTGTAAAAACGAGTTTTTCTCCGGTCTGGAGGTCGCATGCCACAATGCCGAGCGGGATCCGCAGTTCTTCTATCGGCTTGCCGTACGTATACGCATGTACGAGCTGCCTGATGCGGTCCCCTTTTAAAAATCCGAGACGCGGCATCGTATAATCTGCATACAGCCGCCGCTTAAATGCTTTGGCGACTTTTTTCATCGTGGCCACGTCATGCCCGGCCGCATAAAAGCTTCCGACTAACGCTCCCATGCTGCTGCCGGCAATCATATCAATTGGAATCTGATGCTTATGTAAACTGGATAACACTCCGAGGTGAGCAATGCCTCTTGCCCCTCCCGAACCTAACGCTAACCCGATTGTAGGTTTGGCCAACGCGACGAACCCCCTATAGACATCCTATACATGAATTCTATGGTCTAAATTGAACCCCTATGCTCGTATATTAGTACAGGATGACAAATAGGTACTTGCCCGGCCGTCCTTAAGGTCTGTTCTATATTTTATCATGATATAAATGTCAGTGTGCAATTTTAGCATTGGGGAGGTAAGAATGAACTTGTCTAAGTTTCATACATTTTTGATTTCATTGTTTTTTATTTTTTTGACGGCGACGGTTATTTCACACCCGCAGGCCTCATTCGAAGCCTCCAAAACCGGACTTTCCATGTGGTGGGAGGTAGTTTTTCCTTCGCTGCTTCCGTTTTTTATTTTATCTGAGCTTTTAATCGGATTCGGTATTGTCAGGTTTGTCGGCCTTTTACTCGAACCCTTTATGCGCCCCATTTTCAGAGTGCCGGGGGTCGGCGGATTTGTACTGGCTATGGGCATGGCTTCAGGAAATCCGGCCGGCGCGAAACTGACTGCACGGCTGCGCCAGGAGAAACAGATCTCCAGAGTGGAGGCTGAACGCCTCGTCTCTTTTACCAATTCATCCAATCCGTTATTTATATTCGCGGCTGTGGCGGTCGGCTTTTTTCATAACGCCTCTCTCGGCATTCTTTTAGCATCAGCTCACTATCTCGGAAACATCGCCGTCGGCCTGACGATGCGTTCATACGGACGGAAAGAAGAAGCGTCGTATACCGGGAAAAAGACGCTCTCTCTTCCTTCACTGAAAGAAGCATTTCTGGCGCTGCACAAAGCGCGGCTTTCGGAAAAGCGGCCGCTCGGAAAAATTTTAAGCGACGCCGTCACGTCTTCTGTACAAACCCTGCTGATGGTGGGCGGTTTTATTATATTGTTTTCGGTTTTCAGCCGGTTATTATCAATCGTACAAGTCATGGATGTGCTTTCTGTATTTACAAACGCGCTTCTTTCGCTCTTCCATCTTCCCGTAAGTCTGGACATTCCTCTTATCAGCGGAATGTTTGAGATTACGCTTGGGAGCAAGCTGGTCAGTGAAGCGGATGCCGCCTTGCTGCCGAAAGCGATGATTGTGAGTTTTATTCTCGGTTTCAGCGGCCTTTCCGTACAGGCCCAAGTGGCCGGCATTTTATCGGAAACAGACATCCGCTTTAAACCGTTTTTCGCAGCGCGTATCCTTCAAGGCATTTATGCCGCCCTTTTTATTCTTTTACTGTGGAAGCCGCTTTATCTTGCATTGGACGAACCTTACCAGTCCGTATTCCTTCCGCTCCGCGATCAGGGCGCGGCCTCGGCTGCCGTCAGCGGATGGAACACACTTGTTGAAGCCGGCCCCGCCGTAACCCTGGCTGCCCTCACCGTATACGCACTGATTTATTGTTACAGGCTGTCAGCACGAATAAAAAAAGGATGAGACGCCATACGCGCTTCTCATCCTTTAAATTTCTGCTGCAGCGCCTGTTCGACTTCCGGAGGAACAAACTCTGAAACAGGCCCGTTATATTTTGCGACCTCTTTTACAATGCTTGAACTTAAAAAAGAGTACTGATTGTTCGTCATCATAAAAAAGGTTTCTATTGACTCGTCAAGCACGCGGTTGACAGAGGTTCCCTGCATCTCATATTCGAAGTCAGAAACAGCTCTGAGTCCCCTGATAATCGCATTCGCCTGCTTTTTTTTCGCGTAGTCGATCAACAGTCCCCCTGACGTCTCGACCGTAATATTCGGTATGTCTTTTGTCACTTCCCGCAATAGCTCACAGCGTTCTTCGACTGTAAACAGCGGCTGCTTGGAAGAATTATTAAGCACGCATACGTACACATGCTCAAACACGTTTGCTCCCCGCCTGATAATGTCCATGTGTCCGTAGGTGACGGGATCAAAACTTCCGGGACATACAGCTATACTTGCCACATCATTACCCCCTATTTCGGTATATCGTCACTCCTGTAAGCCCGTAAATTTCCCTTCTTGTTACAGTAAGCGCGCCGACGGCTTCAGGAAGCGCAACCGCTTTATCATGCTCGGCTACGACAAAACCGCCTTCATTCAGCATGTTCTCTTCATCAATCATTTCGATAAGCGCTTTCAGCTTTTGTTCCTTATACGGGGGATCTAAGAAAATTCCGTCAAAACCTTTTTCCCGTTTCGCCGCGGCATAGAGGGCCCGCTCTGCATCATTGCGGTATACTTCCGCTGAAGACAGCAGATCCAGCGCTTTTATATTCGCTTTTACCGTTTGGATGGCTTTGAAATCCCGATCCACAAAGATACAGCGGTCAAATCCGCGCGACAGCGCTTCAATTCCGAGACCGCCGCTCCCCGCAAACAAATCCAGCCCCGTTCCTCCGTCAAAATACGGGCCGATCATATTAAAAATAGACTCTTTTACTTTATCCGTCGTCGGCCTTGTTGATGTGCCCGGCACAGCCTTTAAGGCTCGTCCTTTTCTTGAACCGGAAATTACTCTCATTTTTCACACCACTTTTTCTGAAAACTTTGATGTTTCGCATCGGCTGAGCCGTTATGTACAAAAACAATCCCTATCTTATCATAAAGCATTCTTTCAAACAATGAGCGTGAAATCATGTATACATGCTCACATTCTTGTCAAAACTACGTGTAACAGCATCAATAAATGATGTTGTTGCCAACCGCGGAGAAGACTTACGTTTCCCCATAAGTTCTTCCTCCGGTTTCTCCTCTCCCTTTGCCTTCTCCTTAACTTGTTAAGGAATAGAAGGACCCCGCAGGTTTCTGCGGGGATTTTTTTATATGCCGATCTTATAATCGTACTCTTTCGCTTTATCAAGCTTTGATTCAAATTCCAGCTTTAAAAAGGGCTTATATGAAGGCTCTACTTTCTTCACATATGAATAAGAAGAAATCTTTTCCATCGTTTTTTCGATTTGGCCCATATCGCAATACAGCACTGCGTATTTCAGCCGCTTGGAAACATAATGAACGTTGCCGAATTTTCTCAGCATTTTACTGTGTTTTAAAGAATGCAGATATACGATTATGCCTTGGCGCTTGCTTTCCATCATGATCACCGCCTGACTCTCTGTTCATTTTATGTAAAAGACGAGACGGCCGTCTCGTCAGGAAACTTTGCATCCGCAGCCGCCGCCGGAACCGCAGCCGCCGCCGCAGGATGACAGGCCGTCAAAATAAGGATTCCCCGTCGGAACTTTTACATGCTCCGAAAACGGCCGTGCCGAGTTCGATGCTGATCTCGTCAAGCAGCGACTGAAGCTCAGTCTCCGCTTTTTTAAATTCGGCCACCTTATCATTTAAATCCAGCTCCCGCTTCAACTCTCTCATTTTGCGGGAAATTTCTCTATAATCAGGATGGTATTTGCCAAAGCGCTGCACATCCTCATACTGCTCTTTAATGCTCAAAAAAGAACGAATAATCCGCCCTGCCTCTTCATCTTCATGGAGACGCTTGTAACAATCGCGGTAATTTTCAGCCGTCTCAGACTGCAGAATCATGCCGGCAAGCTGCTCCGCTTCACTTTGAAGCCGGACGGACTCAATTGTTGCATACATTAATACGCACCTCCAGTTGTTAGTTTACCACGAAACCTGCCAATTGGAAAATGCGGCGTTTAAATGCTTTTTAATCCTGCGAACGCATGGCGTGAACCATCTGCATCATCATCTGCGCCATCTGAATCCCGTTTGAAAATTGGCTTACCCGGTGCGGTATTGTTTTTTCATAAAAATTCATCATGTCCAGCTGAAATGAATTGAGATCGTCCGGCTTTCTCGCGAGTCTTCGGTACCAGACGGGGCGCTGCCGTATAAACCGTTTCCGTTCCTCATCTGCAGATATGAATTCCTGAACCTCTTTTCGCATACACGATCCCCTTCTTTAATCCTTCCTGAACGAAAAAGGATGTTGTCCGGAGCCTTGCCGGGGCTGCTTTGTATCGCTGCTCGAAAATTGGCTTAAAAGGCTTTGCAATGATGAAATAGACTGGCTCATTTTATTGATCTGCTCATTCATTTGGTTGATATCCATCTTTTTGACGGCAGTGACCATTTTTGAAACGAAATCGTTCTTTTCAGCTGGTTCCTGTTTGGTTTCCGCTTCAGAAGCAGACTGAACGGCCTCGTCTTTAAATGGGTCCCACATCGAATCGTCCTCGCCGAGGAGAACCCAATTTTCATAGACTTCCTGCCAGCTTCTTTGTTCCTTGCGAACATTTTGGATCAGTTTGGGATGCTTTTTTACGAATTGTTTAAAATCATCGATTGATTGCCGTGATTGCTGATTCGCCACAATTCTCACCCCCTCCGAAAAGTTTTGCCTGCTATAATGTATCGGTTCAGGCGCCTTAATGTTCGCCTAAATTGCGAAAAAAAGCAGGTATATGCAAAAATTATTTTTCCCGGCAGGAGCCCGCTCGCGAAAAAACATAAAAAAACCGCGGGGGCTGCGCCCCTCTGCGGTTTTTACTGCCAAGGCTTAATGAAGTTTTGCGTATAATATTTCCGGTCCACGCCGACCCCGAGGTGGGTGTAATCAGGACTTAACAGCGCTTTTCTGTGTCCTTCACTGTTCAGCCAGCCCTCCACTGCCGCCGGACCGTCCACATAGTTGTAGGCAATATTTTCACCGGCTTCCCGGTATTTCACATCGCCTTTTTCCAAGCGGTCCTTCAAAGTCCCGTATTTCTTTGAGACATGGGAGAAATACTTGTTGTCCTTCATGTCCTGGCTGTGGCCGAATGCCACTTTTGCAGCGCCTTCGTCCCATTTCAGCCTTGTAAGTCCGTGTTTCACGCGGATGACATTTGTAATATCGAGAATCTGCTGTTCGCTCGCCCGTTCAATGCTGTCCCATTTTTTATCAGAAACAGGCTCGGGTTCTGTGAGTCTTCCTCTGTACATGACCTCGTACGGCCTTTGTTTTACTAACGTCTCCGCATCAAATGCCCTGATGCTTGACAGATTCCCGTCAAATTTGTCCATGTACAGCTGAACATACATACCGCCGATCTTGACAGTGGGACGGGTATTGATATCTTCTTCAGAAAACTCAAACCGGTACGTGTTACCCTTATCCGTCACATTGACAAACGGAGCAACCTGCGTCGTTTTAAAGACTTCGCCCGTCGATTCGCCGATCTTAAACGGTTTTGCGTTGATGCCGCTTCCTGAAGCGTATAAAGTCACGGCTTTATCATTCAGAATACCGACTTGTACATATTGGTCTTTCCCCTGGTTGTACACCCACCATTCATAATCATAGGCAGAAGGATCTTTCCGGGACGGTTCCCCGAGTTTCTTTTTCACATCGGCAGCAGATTTCCCCATAAGAGAAAGCAGTCCGGATGACGGTATTTTCAGTCGTTTTCCGCTCGCCTCCTCATTGGAAACCTGAGGCTCCTCCTGATTCGTTTTTTTCTGAGGAGCCGATCCATATTGTATAAACAGAACATACGCTCCGTAAATAAGCAAAAGGATAACGAGAGCCCTGGCGATATTTTTCAACCTCTCACCCCCATGAAATCAAACTGTTCTATTATTGTTTTTCTTATACAGTACAGCCTATTTGCAGCGTCCGTCATTTATGTTTAATGGATAAACCCTTCCGGACCTTCGTCTTCAGAAATGTCAGACAGCGCCCGGCCTGCTTGCTCATTTGATTGCTCAGCCAAGGAAAGGTCGCCGAGCGTGACAATGCCGACCAGTTTTTTATCCCGTGTGACGGGGATTCTTCTGAGCTGATGTTCAGCCATCATATAAAGCACTTCTTCCACAGAAGCGTCTTCTTCTGCACTGATAACCCGCTCTGTCATTGCATCGGTTATTTTTTGAGAGTTCGGCTTTTTAGAAGCAATTCCCCGTAATACGAGATCTCTGTCTGTCACGATCCCGACAAGGGTCGCTCCGTCTTCATCCACTATCGGAATAGCGCCGACATCCGCGTCTTTCATCTTCACCGCAGCTTCATATACATTATCTAATACTGTACAATATTGCAAGTCTGACGTCATGAGCTTATTGATCTTTGTCATTGCGGAATTCCTCCTTTTTTCTGCTACTATTGTCGTCAAATTTTTCTTTTTGCATACTTTCACCGTATGAATCATTGAATGTGCAACGCTTTCATACTATGATTGTCAGGAAAGGTAAATTTTAAAAGGAGGGGGAAGGTTTGAAGTTTGAAAACAGCGGTCTTGAAGGGGTAACTGCGGAGCTCAGCCGCTTGAATGATCTGATGGAAAGCAAAGGGCTCATTCTGGCCGGACAATGGGATTATGAAAGAGTGACTTACGACAAAAAGTTTTCAGTTGCTGAGGGGACATTTTATCTGCGGATTCAAGGAACGGCAAAAGAGGGCGATGTAGGCGGCAGCCGTGCCGTGATTCAGCTGAAGGCCCCTCTTTTAGGAAAGCATTATTATCCGCACGGCGTAGAATACGGCAGCGATGAAGAATTTCCGGAACATGTCGTCGCAAAAAGCAAGGCATTACTGCTTGAATTGGCAGAGTCTTTAAAAACAGTGCAAATGTAATAAAAAAGTACAGCAGAATATGCTGTACTTTTTTTATGAGACGGTATGCTCGATATACGGCGGCTCTGAGAGCGTATCTTTTTCCCGTTCCGTTCTGACCCACTGAAAAAAGACGACAGCCAAATATGTTCCGTAAACAATCTCTTGTATGATTTTCATCAGCACTGCCCCGAGCTGCTGATCTTCCAGAGGAGGAAGCGTGTTAAATATCTCCGGACCGGATAAAGGGATCTTCTCCACCAAGTCTAAAGGGACACAAAGCTTCATAGCTTCGGCCCAAGCCGCCGGATCTGTGTACGTGGCATACATGGGCGCCCCGCTGAACATAATGAGCGCACAAGCCGGCGTTAACAGAATCCCGTCCGCCATAATATACCCAAGCTTCATTAAACCGCTGAGCCGGGGCAGACCGTCCACCTGATGCACAAGCGGCCACCACATAAAAAACGCCGTTACAAAGATGAGTCCGTTCATCAGCGCGTGATACAGCGAATCCATTTTGACGAAATCAAATATAAACGGAATGTGATACAGTGAAAAAATGCCGTTAAACAGCAGCAAAGCGATAAGCGGCTGTGAAAAAAATGAAAACAGCCGCTTTACGCCGGGACGGAAAATCAGTTTTTTCCATGCCCAGCCGGGAATTCCGGAAATCAAGAGCGGCGGCACGACTAAAAACAGAACCGCCATCTGCACCATATGAGCGCTGAACATCACGTGGCCCAATAAGTCAACCGGACTTCCCGCAGCCGCGTAAAAAAACAGCGCGGAAAGCACAAACAGCACCTTCTCTTTAGCGGACACGCGTCCTTTATGCCGGCTGCACCAGTAAAAGTAAACACCTGTTATCACGGCAGTTATAAAAAACAGATACGGGCTCCACATGGCGCGAAACCCGAACATTTCCAAATTAATCAAATCTCTCACTCCCCGCCGCCCTGATTACCACCAAATAATCGTGACAAATGCAAGCACGGTGATAAACGCGACAAATATTCCCGAATACAGAAATAGAGACGGCGCTTCATGCCCTTTCTGGCTCATATGCATAAAGTAAAACAGCTGAAAGATGACCTGGATGACCGCAAGCAGGATAAGAAACGGCATCGTAAACCATCCGGCAATGCCGTCTGCAGCCACCGTCAAAAACGCGACTAGCGTAAGGCCGATCATTAAACCGAAGGAGATGACCTGATATTTCATCTCCTCGGCATTTTTCTTTTTCCGATATTCGAGATCCGTACTGACAGTCCCTCTGTTTTTGTTATCGTCCATCGTTATCCCACCATCCCCATCAAATATACAACGGTAAAGATAAAGACCCACACGACATCAATGAAATGCCAATATAGACTGGCCACATAATATTTCGGCGCATTATAAAGGCTGAGCCCTCTTTTAGCATTCCGGATCATCAGTGCGCTGATCCATAATAACCCGAACGCCACGTGTGCTCCGTGTGTGCCGACCAGCGTGTAAAATGCCGAGCCGAGCGCAGAGCTAGTAATGGTAAAGCCGAACTCGTGAGTATAATGCTTAAATTCATAAATTTCCACCCCTAAAAATCCGGCTCCCAATAAAACGGTAATCAAAAGCCACACCTGCATTTTTTTAAAGGAGAAATTTTTCATATGATACATTGCATACACACTCGTTAAGCTGCTCGTTAACAGAAGCATCGTGGCGATAAAAACGATCGGCAGCTCGAACATGTCAGCCGTTGACGGCCCGCCCGCTTTAGATTCCCGCAACGCGAGGAATGTCGCAAAAAGCGAGGCGAACAGAACCGTTTCCCCGCCGAGAAACAGCCAAAATCCTAAAAACTTATTTTTCCCTTCAAGCGTTGCTTTTTCAGGAGAAGCCGGAAAGGTTTCAGCCGTCATTTTTTCCTGTAGCTGCATTACGCCTTCACCCCTTTATCATCATTCGGCAGATCTTCTTTGTGAATATGATAACCGTAATCATCTACCAAGGACCGAAGCAGCATGGTAAAGAATGTGATGCCGAGGCCTATAAAGATAACCGGAAGCCCCCATGAATAGTCAGAGTGGTATAAAAACCCGAACGATGCGACAAACAGCCCGAAGGACATGATAAACGGCATGATGGAGCCGTTCGGCATATGAATGTCCTCTACAGGCTCTGCAGGCGGCATCCCTTCATTTCCGCCCTGCTTTTCAATCCACAGCGGATCAAGTCCCCGCACAAACGGAAGCTGTTTAAAATTATATTCAGGCGGCGGCGAAGAGACAGCCCATTCGAGCGTACGTCCGTCCAGCCACGGGTCATTCCCGACGTATTTCCCTTTTACAGAAGTATAAATAATATTGACGACGAGCAATACAGCCGCGCCCGCCATGAAAAACGCGCCGATTGAACTGATCAGGTTGCCGGTATCAAGCCCCTGACCGGGCAGATATGTGTAAACACGCCGCGGCATTCCCATTAAGCCGAGGAAATGCTGAATGAAGAAGGTAAGATGAAACCCGATAAAAAACAAGACAAAGGAAATTTTCCCCATCGTTTCATGAAGCACCTTCCCGAACATTTTCGGCCACCAGAAATGCACGCCCGCCAGAATGCCGAACACCACGCCGCCGATGATGACGTAGTGGAAATGCGCTACGACAAAATACGTATCATGGAACTGATAATCTGCCGCTGCGGCCGCCAGCATGACACCCGTCACACCTCCGAGCACGAAAGACGGAATAAAAGCGACGGCATACAGCATAGGCGTCGTGAATTTGACGTTTCCTCCCCAAATCGTCAAAAGCCAGTTGAAAATCTTAATGCCCGTAGGCACCGCGATCGCCATTGTCGCAACCGCAAATATCGCATTGGCAATCGGTCCGAGTCCGGTCGTAAACATGTGGTGAACCCATACCATGAACCCGAGAAAGCCGATCAGCACGATCGCAAAAACCATAGAGGAATAACCAAACAGACGCTTTCTCGCAAACACAGGAATGATTTCTGAAAAAATCCCGAAAGCAGGAAGAATTAAAATGTATACTTCCGGATGCCCGAAAATCCAAAACAAGTGCTCCCAGATAATCGTATTTCCGCCCAATTCAGGATTAAAGAAATTCGTCCCGAACAGACGATCCAGCATCATCAGCGCTAAACCGGCGGTAAGCGGAGGAAATGCGAATAAAATGAGTGCCGACGCCACAAATGTCGTCCACGTAAACAGCGGCAGTCTCATATACGTCAAACCTGGCGCCCTCATATTAATAATGGTTGCCAGAAAGTTAATCCCCGCGATCAGCGTCCCTAAGCCTGATATCTGCAGGCCGAGCACGAAAAAGTCAATGCCGTGCCCTTTCGAATTCAGCGCAAGCGACGCATACGACGTCCAGCCTGCATCTGGAGCGCCTCCTAAAAACCAGCTCAGATTCAAGAAGATTCCCCCGAAGAAAAACAGCCAGAACCCAAGCGCATTCAGAAATGGAAATGATACGTCACGCGCCCCGATCTGTAGCGGCACAACCGCGTTCATCAGCCCGAATAACAGCGGCATTGCGGCCAGGAAGATCATTGTCGTGCCGTGCATCGTCATAATTTCATTAAACTGCTGCGCATTCACAAAATCGTTTCCCGGTCTCAAGAGCTGAATCCTGATAAGCATGGCCTCAAGTCCGCCGACGACGAAGAAAAATCCCCCGGCGATCATATATAAAATCGCGATCTTCTTATGGTCAACCGTCGTCAAATAGTCCCAAAGCAAAGAGCCTTTTCTTTGCTTCCCTGTAAGCGTATTCATCATTTGCGACCTCCCCCCTGATATCTCCCTGTCCTCACTTGTTCTCCGCTTTCAGCCCTTTTAAATATTCATACAGCGCATCTGTTTCAGAGTCCGAAAGCTTCGGATAAGTGCCTGTCATCTTATTGCCCGGTTTAATGCTGTCCGGATCTTTCAGCCAAGCTTTTATATTCTCTTTATTCGCATCCTTGATGCCGGCTACTTTGACACGTTCGCCGAAGGTAGCCAGGTTCGGAGCCGTTCTTGCCGCTTCAGCCCGTTTATCATTAGGCTCAACCGCATGACAGCTCAGGCAGTTTTTTTCCTTAAACAGCTCTTCTCCTTGCGCGGCTAAATCGGAATCTGTTGTATGCTTATAATTTTTCATCGCTTTCGTCCATTGTTTAAATTCTTTTGACGGCAGCGGTTTCACTTTGAAATCCATCAGCGCATGTGAAGGTCCGCACAGCTCCGCGCATTTCCCGAAGAAATATTTCCCCGCTTCTTTGCTGCGTTTAGAATCGAAGGTCAGAAAGAAAGTATTGTCGTTATCTGTATTCGTATCGATTTTTCCCCCGGCTGACGGAATCCAGAAAGAGTGTTTCACATCTGAGGACTTCAGCTTGAAATAAACGCGTTCATCTGTGGGAACGATCAGCTCCTGACTGGTCACAAAGCCGTAATCAGGATACTCGAATTCCCACCAGTATAAATTCGCCCTTACATTAATCACGAGCGCATCCTCTGCTTTACGGTTTTTCTTATCCATCGGCGACGTATCCGCCAGCGCCAGTGTCTGGATGACAACCGGGATGACAAGAATAATCAGAAGCAGGATCGGAATAACGGTCCAGGTGATTTCTAAAAAACGGTTCCCCTCCACCTGTTTCGGTATCGTGTCTTCCCCTACACGCGACCGTCTGAACCTCACAATGACGTAAAAGAAAATAACTGCTACGACCGCAACGACGACAACCATGATAAGTGTGCTGAGCACCGTCAGATCATACTGTTTATCAGCCACTTCGCCGGCAGGCTTGAGTGTGGACAGAAACGGTTTTCCACAGCCGCTCAATAAAAGCGGCACTAAGGCTAATAATGATAAAAGACGCCAACGCTTTAACATTTCACCCAACCCCTTTTTTGAATCAGTACAAAATGCACGAGCAGTAAATCTGCTTCCAGCTGAAATACTTCATTTCCTCATTTCTTAAAATATGAGATTTTTTACTTAAAATTCCATCTATGTATAAAAGCAAAGCCGCCTGATTAAACAAAAGGTCAAGGCGGCGTTTACTAGTTGTCATTGTTTGTTTTGGCGATCAAACAAGCTCATTATTCAATTAAAACAGCGTGAAGACCACCATTGCTACGAAATAAATGGTCATGTAATTAAGCGAATAGACAAACATAAGAGTTGCCCATTTCATAATGTTTTTCATACGGAAACCCATCAGTCCGAGAACAAGCCATCCCACATTCAGCAGAGTGCCGAGAATGACGAGCGGAAGACCGAGACTGCCGAGGAAAAACGGAAGCGGCAGCAGGCATGCGACCCAGACGATAATCTGTCTTTTCGTCACCTCAAAGCCGTGCACTACCGGAAGCATCGGAACATTCGCTGCTCTGTAATCTTCCGTCTTCTTAATCGCAAGCGCTAAAAAGTGCGGAATCTGCCAGATGAATAAAATCATGAATAATACCCATGCGACAACACCGATGTGCCCTTCAACCGCTGTCCAGCCGATTAACGGCGGAACCGCGCCCGATACACTTCCGACAACCGTATTAATCGTATAGCGGCGTTTCGTCCACATTGTATAAAGAACAACGTACGTAAACACCCCGATAAAACCGATGACTGCCGCCATTACGGTGGTCATTAAAAGCATGATAAGTCCTAAAGCAATGAGTAAAATTCCTGACCACAGCGCTTGATTCGGCTGAATCTTTCCGGTAACCGTCGGTCTTACTTTCGTGCGTTCCATTAAATGATCAATATCACGGTCATAATAGTTATTAACCGCACAAGAACCGGCGATGATCAGTGAAGATCCTATTAATGTAAGAAGCACGGTGTTTAAATTGCCTAAAAAACTCAGACCGGATATATGTAACGCAAGCCACATGCCGGTAAAAGTCGTAATTAAATTCGAATTGACGATTCCTATTTTAATAAGCGAAAGGAAATCCTTCCATGCCGTCGTCTCTTCAATCTGTCCGTCTATAGCTGTATCGTTTAAAATTCTGGAATTAGCCATAACGTAAACCTCCCTTACAAACCTAAAGCAGGTTTTTTAAGACCTGCAACTCTATCATACAAGATAATGACCTGTAAAAAAACATCCTCTTAAATATTAAACGAGAAACAGGAATTTATTTGTGAACGTTTTATGAATTTTACTAAATCCGCCGATTGCATAATAAAGCGGTTACTTTATTTCTATCAGACCCATCTGGAATAATCAACCCCATTATCTAAGAAGTCCTGATTCTATTATATTTTTGTGAACAAACAGAATTGAGAATTGCCACAAAACACATATTCGCTTACACTTGGTACGTATATCATTTTGTCCAGTTTGTTAAGAAGGTGAATGTAAAATGAATAAAGCTTTAAAAGCACTCGGTGTACTGACGACATTCGTCATGCTCGTCGTGCTGATCGGCGGCGCTCTTGTCACAAAGACAGGGTCGGGTCTCGGATGCGGAAGACAGTGGCCGCTTTGCCACGGCCGCTTTTTCCCGGAGCTTAATGCCGCTTCTATCATTGAATGGAGCCACAGACTCGCAAGCGGTGTCTCAATCGTTCTCGTGCTGAGCCTCGCGTTTTGGGCATGGAGAAAAGTCACGCCTGTTTTCCGTGAAACAACCTTTCTCGCCATTATGTCCATTATCTTTTTATTTTTACAGGCGCTTCTCGGCGCATTAGCGGTTGTTTTCGGATCAAATGCGCTCGTTATGGCGCTTCATTTCGGCATATCGCTGATTTCTTTCGCTTCTGTTCTGATTTTGACGCTGCTCATCTTTGAAGCGGATAAATCAGACAAAAAGCTCGTCAAGCCGCTCAGAATCGGCAGGAAAATGCAGTTTCATATGATCGGCCTTTCGATTTACACGTATATCGTCGTTTATACGGGGGCTTATGTGCGCCATACGCAATCAAGCCTTGCCTGTCCTGATGTTCCGCTTTGCAGCAGACTGAACCACGGGCTTCCGTCCCAATTTCAGGAGTGGGTGCAGATGGGCCACAGAACGGCAGCGCTGCTTCTGTTCGTATGGGTCCTTATCGCTTTCGTGCATGCGGTGCGCTCCTACAAAGACCAAAAACAGATTCTTGGTGGCTGGACGGCGGCTCTTGTCTTTGTTTTATTACAGGCGCTCTCCGGAATCATGGTTGTTTATTCAGAAATGGCCACCGGTTTTGCACTTGCCCATTCACTCTTTATTGCCGGGCTGTTCGGTGTCCTATGCTATTTCCTATTATTAATCGCCCGCTTCCGTTATGAATCAAAACAGCGGAACATTTGAGGCGCATGAAAAGGCCGAAGCATCAGCGCTTCGGTCTTTTTACATACAAAAAACCTGATCGCACATGGATCAGGTTTTTTAATGTTCATTCTTTTACGCTTTTTCAATCTCGATCAGTAAATCGCCTGTCTGAATCGGTTCCCCGTTTTTCACATGGATCTGCTGAATCGTCCCGGAGAACGGCGCCTGCACCGTCGTCTCCATTTTCATCGCTTCATTAATCATCAGATGATCGCCTTTGTTCACCTTCGCGCCGGTTTCAGTTAACAATTTAATAACGGTTCCCGGCATTGATGCTGCAATGTGGCTTGGGTTTGTCCGATCGGCTTTTAATTTTTCCTTTACGGATGATTTAATGCTTTCATCTTTAATGACTACCTCACGCGGCTGGCCGTTCAATTCGAAATAAACGACCCGTGTCGCATCAGGCTGCGGTTCACCGATAGATACAAGCTTCACGATCAGCGTTTTTCCGCGCTCGATTTCCACTTCGATTTCTTCACCCAGCGTCATGCCGTAGAAGAAAGTCGGTGTGTCCAATACGGAAATATCACCGAAGCGTTCAGCCGTTTGTACATATTCAGTGAAAACCTTCGGATAAAGAGCATACGCGATTGCGTCCTGATCACTCAATTCCATCTGATGCGTTTCTTTCCATTCTTCTTTAATGCCTTCGAAAGATACCGGTTCGAGCAGCTCACCCGGTCTTACCGTAATCGGCGTCTGCCCTTTCAGCACGAGCTTTTGCAGTTTTTCCGGAAATCCGCCGTGCGGCTGGCCGATCTGCCCTTTAAAAAGCTCAACGACAGAATCCGGAAAATCAAGCGTTTCGCCTTTATCATAAACATCTTGTTCTGTTAAATTGTTTTGCACCATGTAAAGCGCCATATCTCCGACGACTTTGGAAGAAGGTGTTACTTTAACGACGTCGCCGAACATGCGGTTAACGACGCTGTACATCTCTTTCACCTCATTCCAGCGGTCACCCAGGCCGACTCCTTTTGCCTGCTGCTTCAAATTGCTGTACTGCCCGCCCGGCATTTCGTGATTATAAATCTCAGTGTGCGGAGACTTCATCCCGCTTTCAAATTCACTGTAATATTGACGGACGGATTCCCAGTATTGTGACAGTCTTTCAACCTGCCGGACATCCATTTCAGGACGGCGGCTGTTCCCTTCAAGCGCATGGTAAAATCCGCTTGCGCTCGGCTGTGAAGTCAGCCCCGCCATTGAGCTGACGGCGACATCCACGATATCCACACCCGCTTCAACAGCTTTGGCATAGAGAAAGACGCCGTTGCCGCTCGTATCATGCGTGTGAAGATGAACGGGAATATCAATCGTTTCCTTCAGCGCGGAGACAAGTTCATATGCTGCTTGCGGTTTCAAAAGACCGGCCATGTCTTTAATGCCGAGAATGTGCGCACCAGACGCCTCAAGCTCTTTCGCCATGGAAAGATAATATTTCAAATCATATTTCGTCCGGTTCTTATCAAGAATATCTCCCGTATAACAAATCGCAGCCTCCGCCACTTTTCCAGTTTCACGGACGGCATCGATGGCCAGCGTCATCCCTTTCACCCAGTTCAGACTGTCAAAGATCCGGAATACATCAATACCTGATTCTGCTGACTGCCGGACAAATTTTTGGATGACATTGTCCGGATAGTTGGTATAACCGACGGCATTTGATGAACGAAGCAGCATCTGGAACAATGTGTTCGGCACTTCCTTGCGAAGATCTTCAAGGCGTTTCCAAGGATCTTCTTTTAAGAAACGGTACGCTACATCAAATGTCGCGCCTCCCCACATTTCAAGGCTGAACAGTTCAGGCCACAGGACAGCCGTGGGGTTCGCGATTTTTTTCAAATCATTTGTTCTGATTCTGGTCGCAACCAGGGACTGATGGGCATCCCTGAACGTTGTATCGGTCAGGAGTACGGACTTTTGCTCTTTCACCCAGTCAGCAAGCCCTTCAGCGCCTCTTTCATCGAGAATCTGTTTCGTGCCGTTTACCGGCGTTTCTCCGATACCTAACGCAATGGCCTGAGGCTTATCAAACGCAGGTTTTTCTTTTTTCCCGATTCCCGGAAAACCGTTTACCGTTACATTGCCGATGTAAGAAAGCATTTTTGTTCCGCGGTCCTTCTGTTTAGGAAAAACAAACAGTTCGGGCGTTGTGTCGATAAACGATGTATCATATTGCCCGGTCAGGAATTTTTCATGCTTTGCCACGTTTTCAAGAAACGGGATATTGGTCTTAATGCCCCTGATTCTGAATTCCTGCAGGTTGCGGACCATTTTTGCCGATGCCTGCTCAAACGTCAGCGCCCATGTCGACAGTTTGACGAGCAGTGAATCGTAATAAGGCGTGATAACCGCGCCCTGGAAGCTGTTCCCTGTATCAAGGCGGACGCCGAAGCCGCCGCCTGAGCGGTAAGCCATAATTTTACCCGTGTCAGGCATAAAGTCATTCAGCGGATCTTCAGTGGTCACACGTGATTGTATCGCATATCCGATTGTAAAAATGTCTTTTTGCTGAGGAATATTGACGGCACGGCTGTGGAGTCCGTGGCCCTGCGCAACGAGAATCTGCGTCTGAACGATATCAACCCCCGTAATCATTTCCGTAATCGTATGCTCCACTTGTACGCGAGGATTCACTTCAATAAAGTAAAACTCACCGTCCGCTACGAGAAATTCCACAGTTCCCGCGTTGATATAGCCGACATTTTTCGCAAGGGCGACAGCCGCTTCACAGATTTCGTCCCTTAATTCAGGCTGTAAGGATACACTCGGCGCCACCTCAATGACCTTTTGATGGCGTCTCTGAACGGAACAGTCCCGCTCATACAGATGGACGACATTGCCTTCTTTATCTCCGATCACCTGAACTTCAATATGCTTAGGATTTTCGATCAGTTTTTCAACATACACTTCGTCGTTTCCGAATGCGGCTTTCGCTTCTGATTTGGCCCGTTCAAACGAATCTTTCAATTCGCCCTCGCTTCTGACGATTCTCATCCCCCGGCCGCCGCCTCCGAGCGAAGCTTTAATAATAAACGGATACCCGTGAACTTTTGCGAATTGTTCGACATCTTTTAATGTTTCAGCAGGCCCGTCACTCCCCGGGATAACGGGGATGCCGGCTTTTTCTGCCTGCTCTCTGGCCTTGACCTTGTCTCCGAACATATCCAAATGCGATGACGTCGGTCCGATAAATACGATGCCCTCTTCTTCACAGCGTCTCGCAAATTGGATATTTTCAGACAGAAATCCGTAACCCGGATGGATGGCGTCAACACCGTTTCTTTTCGCAATCCCAATAATCCCTTCAATATCAAGATACGCGTCTATCGGTTTTTTGCCTTCTCCGACAAGATAGGCTTCATCCGCTTTATAGCGGTGGTAGGAACCCGAATCTTCTTTTGAATAAACGGCTACCGTTCTGATGTTCAATTCTGTGCACGCCCGGAAAATCCGGATCGCAATTTCTCCCCTGTTTGCTACTAACACTTTTTGGATGGATTGTTGTGACAAATTTCTCTCCCCCTTGGCCTATTAAATATGTAGTTTATAATAAAGGAATATCCCCCCTGTGTATACACTTGTTTTTTACAGATACACAGATTTTTCCGTCTGCCGTCTTTTTATCCCCTTAGACGGAACGGGTTCCCTCTTTTTCTTCTTTTCTGAGTACTTGACATGCATACTGACGTTCACCAATATACCGGCGCTTGTCAATAATAAAAACATGGATGAGCCTCCGTAGCTGATAAACGGCAGCGGAACACCCGTAATCGGAATTAAACCGCTGACACCGCCGAGGTTGATGAAGGTCTGAATCGCAATCATACTGGATATCCCGATTGCCAGGAGACTGCCGAACGGATCTTCACATTTTCTCGCAATATAAAAACCTTTTAACACAACAAAAGCAAGCAGCACAATGACGAACAGGACGCCGAAAATGCCGAGCTCCTCTGAAATCACCGCCATGATAAAGTCTGTATGCGATTCCGGCAGATATCCGTATTTTTGAATGCTTTCTCCGAGACCGAGGCCGAAAAAACCGCCTGAGCCGATCGCATAATACGAATTTATAATCTGCAGGCCTGATGTGCCGGCATATTTAAACGGATTTTCAAGGCTTTCAAACCGGCTCATGCGCCCTGGTGTCAAAATATCGTCCCATTTCAGATAAATGATCGGGCTGACAAGAAGTAATACGATTCCCGCCATGATAACCAGCCTGAGCAGCGTCTTTCCGCTGAATCCCGAACACATAATGACGCAAAACGCGATCAGACCGATAATCATCGCCGTTCCGAAGTCAGGCTGAATGGCGATAAGCGCACAAATGACTACGGTGACGATCACCGGCGGAGCAACTCCTGTCAAAAGCTGATCGATATAGCTTTGTTTTTTCGCGTACACCGCGGCAAGATACAGAATCAGGGTCAGCTTGACAAATTCCCCCGGCTGAATGGCCATTCCGCCGATTTTAAACCAGCTTTGCGCGTTTCCGGCAACATGTCCGAAAACAAACAGCGCGCAAAGCGCAGCCACTGACGCAAGCAGTAATATTTTCTGGACCTTTTGATGGGCGAGCACTTTGTACGGAAAAACGGCCGCGATGATAAACAGCACGAGCCCTGCAATGACGGCGAACAGCTGCCGTTTAAAAAAATAGTCGCTGCTCACGCCGTAACGCATAACGGCGGTAATCATACTTGAACTGTATACCATTACCAATCCGAAACTGCACAGCAGAATAATAGCGCTTATCAATGAATAATCGTAAGATTTTAACATTCTTTTAAACATAACATCCTCTTTCCTGCTTAAAGCTTACGTTTAATACCTATTGCGTATTATATTTTACTATAATTCATAAACAATTTACGCAGTTTCTTTATAGTTTTTCGGATGAAATGCAGATTAATAGACCGTCTCACGAAAAGAAGATGCAAAAAAACGGTTTACGGTTATAAAAAAACCCAAACCGTTGAATAGTTTGAGTTTGATCATTTATTTTCCTGTAAACGCGTCATGCAGAGCAGACAGTTCTCTTTCAAGTCTGTCCAGCAGCTCTTTTCCGTCGTTTTCATCAACTAATCCCAGGCGGACAGCAAAATCGATTTCCCTCGACAGTCCGAACATCTGAGTATCCAAGACCTCTTCGTACAGAGGACATTGAGGCATCGTTAAGTTATCCATTTGTACTCGGATCAGCTTCAAAATCTTCTCAGCATCTGACTTCAACAGTTCGAATGCTTTCTGCTGATGGTCAACTATAATCTCTGAAGCCAAAAGTATCCCTCCGTTCCCCAGGCGAGTACCTAATTCTTCTATTTATCATAAAGGGTATCAGGTGAAATTGCAAGAGGATTTAAGCAGATGTCATGATAAAAAATGTTTCAAAAAATACTCAGCCTGTATTTCTCAGACATGATTTCCAAAAGCTTCACACCCGCGATGCTGTTGCCTTTTTCATCAAGCGCCGGGCCGAATATACCGATTCCGAAATTGTATGGCGAAATGCCCATGATTCCTCCCGAAACCCCGCTCTTGGCGGGAATGCCGACCTTGATCGCGAATTCCCCGCTCGCATTGTACATGCCGCATGTCACCATAAACGTCTTGCAGATTCTCGCCACATCTTTTTTAATGACCTGTTCCCCGGTCTCCGGATGCTTGCCGTCAAGTGCGAATACGCAGCCGATTTTGGCTAGATCCAGACTGCTCATCTTAATCGCGCACTGTTTTGTATACAAATCCATGACCTCTTCAACATCGCCTTTAAAAATGTCATACTGCTTCATGTAATAACACATTGCCCGATTGATCATGGAGGAACTGAATTCTGATTCTGCGACATGTCTGCAATATGTAATTTCCTGATTATTCGCAAGCCTTCTGATAAATCCGAGCAGATAATCCAGACGGGCTTTCGGCGTATGCCCTTTAATAAAACTTGTAACGACGAGAGCGCCTGCATTAATCATCGGATTTAAAGGCTTGCCCGGGTTCACCGTCTCAAGCTTCACAATGGAATTAAACGGGTCGCCGGTCGGCTCCTGCCCTACGCAGCTGAATATCTTTTCCTTTCCGTAATCCATCAGTACGAGCGCCAGAGAAAGCACCTTCGAAATGCTCTGCAGCGTAAATGTCCGGTCGGCGTCTCCTGCCGTCAGACATGTATTTTCCGCATGATAAATCGTGACTGAAAGGCTGTCTTGCCCCGATTCTGCCAAAGCCGGAATATAGTCTGCCACTTTGCCTTCTCCGGTCTTTTTTTTCGCTTCTTGAACGAGTGCGTCCAGCTCCTGGTAATGCCGGCATACCATTTCGATCCCCTCACTTTGCTGCCGTTGGTTACGTCTAATTTGCGACGCAAAGTGACAATTCATGCGAAAACTTTTATACTTTAAGTAAAGGGGGGCTTCACCATGAGCGTTATTCAAGTTAAAGGCAATGTTACATACCCGATTACAATTGATCCGAGTGTCTGGATTTTCGATGACCGCAAGTTTCCGTTTGAAAACAATCAGCCCGTTCACTCAGACGGCTCGGCAGAAACTAAGGAGCATACACTTGATCCGGAACGGGTGATCAGAGAAGGGCGCATTTCGCCGCCGACTTTAAAAAGCGAAAAACGTTTTGAAAAAGAAAGATTAATGAACGGCAGCTTCGCCATGAAGCTCGGTGCTGTCTTAGCAAATGCCGAGCCGAAAGAAAGCGCTGTCCTTTGCGTATTTATTTCAGGATCTGAAAGAACCGAGGTGCCGCTTGAAAAGGCGATGGACGCAATCGCCCATTTCTGTGAGTCAGGGAAGCCTCTTCAAGACGGCGGTCCGGTCCATTTTTACGTGAACGAAAACTTTGAAAAACCGATAACGGGCGTCACAGAAATCGAAGTTCTATAACAAATCGGCCGCAAGCTGTGCAAGGCCGGATCTTTCGCCTTTCATAAGCTTCACGCTGCCGGAGACGGTTTGTCCTTTAAACCGTTCTACGACATAAGCAAGTCCGTTATTTAAACTGTCTAAATATGGGTGATCTATTTGCTCCGGGTCGCCCATCAGGACAATTTTGCTGCCTTCTCCCACCCGTGTCAAAAGTGTCTTTACCTCGTGCCTCGTCAAATTCTGAGCCTCATCGATAATAATAAACTGATCCGGAATGCTTCTTCCCCGAATGTATGTCAGGGCCTCGACCTGAATTGATCCGATGCCCGCTAAAATCGCTTCAAGTTCACCCGGCTTTTTCGCATTGAACAAAAATTCAAGATTATCAAAGATCGGCTGCATCCACGGCTTGAGCTTCTCCTCTTTTTCACCCGGCAAATATCCGATATCCTTGCCCACCGGAACGATGGGACGAGCGACGATCAGCTTTTTATAAATACCGAGATCCTCCGTCTGCAGAAGCCCCGCTGCAAGAGAAAGCAAGGTTTTTCCCGTTCCCGCTTTTCCGATCAGGGTGACAAGCGGGATATCTTCTCTCAGCAGGAGTTCAAGCGCCATTGTCTGCTGGACGTTTTTCGGCCTGATGCCCCATACGTGCTCATCATCGAAAACGAGTCTTTTTACGGTCTCCCCTTTCTTATCTGCCATGCCGACCGCAGAAGAAGATCCTCCTAATTCATCTTTCATCAGCACAAATTGATTCGGATAAACCTGATGCTGCTGAAGCTCCTTGACTGAAATTTGTTTGTTTTTATAAAACGAGTCAAACCGCTCTTTATTCATAAATATATCTTTGTACCCACTGTATATCTCATCATGGTCAACGACT
Source organism: Bacillus sp. BACIII (assembly GCF_057836745.1). Taxonomy (NCBI): domain Bacteria; kingdom Bacillati; phylum Bacillota; class Bacilli; order Caryophanales; family Bacillaceae; genus Bacillus; species Bacillus sp. BACIII. The sequence goes on from NZ_CM174437.1 coordinate 1,510,968, forward strand.
CTGTCGTTTAAAAAGTCCTCCGCCAAAAGCCCGATGGCATCCGCCTTTACCCTGACCAGCACATCCTTGCTGACCAGGATGACGGGGCGGCCGTTTTCTTTCGTTTCCTCCTCAAGGCTTAAATTTTTTGCCACCGCCAAAATGCGGTTATCATTTGTTTTTTCGATAAAAATTTCCTGAAGCTGATGAAATGACCGGTGATTCAGTTCAATTCTGAGCGTTCCTCCGCTTTCAAGAGGAACCTTTTCGTGCAGCCTTCCTTTCTCCCTGAGCCCGTCTATCAGCTTAGATACGTGCCTCGCATTCCTCCCGACCTCGTCCATATACCGCTTTTTTGAATCGACCTCTTCCAGCACGACGGCGGGGATGACAACTTCATTTTCTTCAAAAGAAAAAATGGCGTTAGGATCCTGCAAAAGTACATTCGTATCTAACACATAAATTTTACTCAAGTCTCAGCCTCCTGAAAAATAAGGATCAAAGCCCAGCGTGTGCTTCTCTTTTCGTGAAAAACGGGGATGCCTGCTAAAATATATGATTTGGTGAATAAAGATAGAAGGTTAATTCAACAATAAAAGAAATGAAAGCATTAAAGGAGGGAATCTGACGTGCGAATTCTTTTCATTATCATACAAGCTTTATTTATTCTGACCGGCTGCACCGCTGTACAGGACGGCCGCGGGCGCAGCAATATCCAAAACGAATCAACCGATCAGGGCGGAGCAAAACCGATTCATGTGAGTGATACAGCTCCTGAAACAGCTGCGAATCCCGGCCGGACAGACATTGCAAAGCATCTAGTCGAAGTGACTGAAAAAATCCCAGGCATTACAGATGCCACCGCGGTCGTACTCGGAAGATACTCAGTCGTCGGAATCGATGTGGATGACAATTTAGAACGGAGCAAAGTGGAAAGCATTAAATACACCGTTGCCCAAGCGTTAAAAAACGATCCTTACGGCGCCAATGCCGTTGTCGTCGCTGATCCTGATACAGTCTCCCGCCTGAGAGGCATGGGCAGCGATATTAAGGCCGGACGTCCGGTTTCAGGCATTTTAGACGAACTCGCCGCCATCGTCGGACGTGTCATGCCGGAAGTTCCGAATGATGTGACCGACAATGAAAAAGAATCACCGACTAAATCGAATGATGACCAGCTGAACCAAAGAGAGCAGAACAAGCTGCAAAAAGAGCAGAATGATCAATCGGATCATCACATGAATAACCGCCGGTAAAAAGCAGCGCCCGCTACAAAGGAAGGGCGCTGCTTTCTTTCCCTTTGGCAGGCGGGTCATCCATGATATAATGCTTGTCATAGTGAAAGAGGTGAAAAATCAATGAGAGTTAAATGTTCCATTTGCGACAAAATTGAACAAATTGATGATGAAACACTGACAGCCAAACGCCTCCGCAACCGTCCGATTCATACATATATGTGCCAGGAATGCCATGACCGAATCAAAGTCAAAACAGAGGCGCGGCTGAATACCGGACACTTCTCCTTTCATTCAGGGCAAAAAACGAAAAAAGATAAAGTGAAAAAATAAACCAATAAAAAAATGACCCGCCGAAAGGCAAGGTCATTTTTTTATTGCGGTTTAGCTGACTGGCTTTTTTTGGACTGGTGCAGACGGATTTTGTAAATGATCAAAATCAAGGCGGCGACAACAAGCCCTTCTCCGACCGGCAGAAACACACCGAAAAAAGTCAGCACGGTGCAGCCGAGCACAAGAAAGAGATAAACTGCCGCAGCCTTTAAAACCGGCAGCCTTTTGGCAAAGCCGAGTTTAAATACAATCACCGAGAGCACGACGATCGTTCCGTATAACAGCCACATTCCCGTCAGCGGATGCTCATCCACTTGGTAAAGCGCAGCAAAGAACGACAGCCGTTCACTTACTTCATTCAAAAAGATCCCCTCCCCTTTTCCGTTCGGGTTCTATCTTTTCAAATTCTGCAAGTGATTAAGACATTCCTGCTGTTTTTTTCTTTTTCGCCGCTTTTTCACGTTCGTTTTTGTTCAGGATTTTCTTTCTTAAACGGATGGATTCCGGTGTTACTTCACAGTATTCATCATCGTTTAAGTACTCGAGTGATTCTTCAAGCGACATAATGCGCGCTTTCTTAATCGTAGTCGTTTGATCCTTCGTTGCGGAACGGACGTTTGTCTGCTGTTTCATTTTGCTGACATTGACGACAAGGTCATTGTCACGGTTATGTTCGCCGACAATCATGCCTTCATATACTTCTGTGCCCGGCTCAACGAAGATGACGCCGCGGTCTTCAATACCTTGAATTCCGTAAGATGTCGCTTTTCCATTTTCCATGGAAACGAGCACACCCTGACGTCGGCCTCCGACTTGGCCTTTTTGCATCGGCTGATAGCTGTCAAACGTGTGGTTCAGGATACCGAAACCGCGTGTCAGTGACAGAAACTCAGTAGAATAGCCGATGAGCCCGCGTGAAGGTACGGTAAAGATCAGGCGGACCTGGCCGTTTCCGTTATTAATCATATCGAGCATTTCGCCTTTTCTCGCACCCATTGATTCCATAACAGAACCGGTATGCTCTTCAGGCACGTCAATCTGCACGCGCTCAACAGGCTCGCAGCTTACGCCGTCAATTTCCTTAATGATAACTTCAGGTTTAGACACTTGAAGCTCATAGCCTTCGCGGCGCATGTTTTCAATTAAAATAGACAGGTGAAGCTCACCGCGTCCTGAAACAACCCATGCGTCAGGCGATGCCGTCGGTTCGACACGAAGACTGACGTCTGTTTGAAGCTGTGCGTTCAGACGCTCTTCAATTTTACGGGCTGTGACATATTTGCCTTCACGGCCTGCAAACGGGCTGTTGTTTACGACAAATGTCATTTGAAGCGTAGGCTCATCAATACGCAGAACCGGCAGCGGCTCATGGTGGTCAGCCGGACAAACCGTTTCACCGACGTTGATGTCTTCCATACCGGAAACGGCAACGAGGTCTCCCGCTCTCGCTTCTTCAATTTCCACGCGTTTCAATCCTTGGAAACCGAAGATTTTCGTTACACGGAATGATTTGACCGTTCCGTCAAGTTTCATCAATGAAACCTGCTGGCCGACTTTCATCGTGCCGCGGAAAACGCGTCCGATACCGATACGGCCGACATAGTCATTGTAATCAAGAAGCGCCACTTGGAATTGAAGAGGCTCTTCGGCGTTATCAACCGGTGCAGGGACATGTTCAAGAATCGTTTCATACAGTGATTCCATGTTTTCGTCCTGCTTTTTCGGATCAAGACTTGCCGTTCCGTTAATCGCAGAAGCGTAGACGACAGGGAACTCAAGCTGTTCTTCGTTTGCATCCAGCTCGATGAACAGATCAAGCACTTCATCAATGACTTCTTCCGGGCGGGCGAAATCACGGTCGATTTTGTTTACGACGACAACCGGATTTAAGTTCTGCTCAAGGGCTTTCTTCAGAACGAAACGGGTTTGCGGCATGCAGCCTTCATATGCGTCAACGACTAACAGAACGCCGTCAACCATTTTCATAATCCGTTCAACCTCTCCGCCGAAGTCGGCGTGTCCCGGAGTGTCCAAAATATTAATGCGTGTATCTTTATAGTTAATCGCAGTATTTTTCGCGAGAATTGTAATACCGCGTTCACGTTCAAGATCGTTTGAATCCATTGCGCGTTCGGCAATATTTTCGTTGGCACGGAATGTTCCGGCTTGGTGAAGCAATTGGTCTACCAAAGTCGTTTTCCCATGGTCAACGTGGGCAATAATCGCGATATTGCGAAGATCGTTTCGAAGTTTCACATTTTCATCTCCTAAAAAAATTAGATAACTTTCATATTATACCACACATCCTCTTTAAAAGCGTCACGTTTTTCTGTAAACTGAAAGTATGACGTTAAAGGGGATGGAAATATGAAAAAATTGAATTGGCTCTTATTATTATTTGCATTCGCAGCAGTCTTCAGCATGATGCTGATCGGCGTATCAATCGCTGAGAAAAGCGCATGGGGTGTCATCGGAAGCATTGTTCTCGTTATCGCCATGATGGGAAGCGGTTTCACTGTAAAGAAAAAAATGCGCGAACAGGGACTGCTTGATTAAAAGCATGACCCTTTGCAAAATTCCGTAAACATGAAAAGCACAATATTGTATGAAGCCTGAATGAAAAATTCAGGCTTTTTTGCATCCTCAAAACCGGCGGGATGTAAGGCTTATCTCCCCCGCCGCCTAGTCAGGAAGCCGGAAACAGCGGCATGCATCCTAGTGACAACAGCAGAGTCCGTCAGAAAAGGCAGCCGGAATTAGTCCGGCATCGTTATGCAGAAAATACCAAACTTCCTATTTCAATTCCATCACTGGCTTTTTATACTTGTGGCTGTAAGCAAATACACATAACAAGGAGAGAACGAAATGAAAACATCTTTTTTGAAGAAAACCGCTGTAACTGCCGCTGCAACCGCTTCAGCCGCCTTGCTTGCATTCAGTCCGCTTGAGTCTGCCGGTGCAAAAACAATTCAGGCAAATGAACCGCCTGTCTTGCAGGCTTTTGCCGAGAAAACACCGGAAGATGCGGCAAAGCTTTTAGACATCATCAGCCAATCCATTTACGAAAAAGACGGCGTCTATTATTTTGACAGTGAAAAAGCGGTTGAATTGGGATTAGATAAAGAAGCCGCACAGACCATTCAAAAGCTGTGGGACAGCTCAACGGAATTTTTAACCGTCCTTTCCCAATGTATCGAGAAAACGGACGGCGAATATACATTTAATAAAGAAAAAGCAGTGGAGCTCGGCTTTACGGAAAAAGAAGCTCTTATCGTTGATCAGCTGTTCACCGCTTTCTCCCAGAGTCTTCATATTCTTCAATCTGCACTGGTTGAAGAAGACGGCGTGTATACGTTTGATCAGGAGCTTGCTGAAAAAGCAGGTGCAGGTAAAAAAGAAGCAAAGCTGTGTGCCGGATTCTTTAATTCACTGCCGCAGGAATTACTTGAAGGCATTTATACAGCCTTTCACCCGGCTGAGTAAACGAAAAAACGCCCGGTCATTCGGGACTGACCCCCGTTTTTGAGACAGGGATCAAAACACCTTTAAGCAGCCAGCTGTCGGTATGTGACCGGCGGCTGGTTGTTTAGTTTCGTTTGAATACGAATGTGGTATAATAGTGTATATAGGTTTCGACAGTTTGTTCTACGATGGTCGTCGTAGTGCTTTCCAACCTGTCGAGGTAGAACGTTTCAGACTTTAGTGAGGAATGAAACGATTCGATGGAGGCATTATCAGCGGGCGTCCCTTTGCGGGACATGCTCATGGTAATGCCTTTTGTTTTAACAGCTTTCTGATACTCATAAGATGTATAAACAGAACCTTGGTCACTATGTAACACGCAGTTCTCTGGCAGTGCAGGCAGCTGATCAAGTGTGTGTAAGACAAAGTCTGTGTCCTGTCTATCGCCAATCGTAAAAGCAATCACTTCTCCATTGTATAAATCCAATATACTGGAAAGATACAATTGTTTCTGCCCATAAGGCAAATATGTGATATCCGTTACTAGCTTTTCCAGAGGGCGATCAGACTGAAAGTTCCGATCCAATATATTCTCGGCCACGGCATATGGCTGCCCATTCTTCTTGCGCTTTTTCACCTTAACCCGGCATTGCCACTGATTCTTCTGCATAATGCGCTGAACCGTTTTATGATTTATACGCATTTCCTTTTTTAATATGGCTGTGATTTTCCGATAGCCATATCGATACTTGTGTTCTCGGCACAACGTGCCGATTTGTTTTTCTAAATGGTATTTAGGGTTATCTTTCATCAGATTCTTCTTCCAACGATAATAAGATGCTCGTGAGATACCTAAATGAATACAGATATCCTTTATGGTCATTGTGCCGCGCAATGCTTCTACAAGCTCGACTGGCGTTTCGCTATCAGCTTCCTTTCCAATTCGTTGTACTTTTTTAACACTTCATTCTGTTGTCTCAGATAACGATTTTCTGCCTGCAGTTTCTCTAATTCGGAAGAATACTCTGGACCTTTTCCATAAGAATATTGCTTTCCGACGGGTTGTTCGAATCGATGTGTATCCCCAGCTTTATACCACCTGACCCATGTCTGCACCTGCGTCTTATTCTTTATATTCAATTCCTGCATGATCTCCTTCACAGGCACGCCCGCCAATCTCATTTCTACAGCCTTCTGTTTGACTTCAACCGGATAACTCACTCTTGTCCTCATAGAAAAACACCTCCAAGTCTAATTTCGGATAACAACGATCCGTTTTCAAACTTGAAGGTGTTTTTTGTTTGTCTCATATTATGGGGTCAGTCCCATTCAGCCGGGCGTTTTTTTAATTCAGCAGTTTAAGCGCAAGCATGATGAGAAATACAGCCCCGAACATACAGGCGGCTTTTGTCAGCAGCCTCCCGTAATATCTTTCCTGAAACCGCCTCTCCTCCTCTTCATAACCGTCTGGCGCCTTCATCTCAGCTTCGCCAAAGTCAAGCGGCTCCTTCATCATATGATATACCCTTTTGCACTCACCGCATGTATCAAGATGGCGGGAAATATACCGCTCTGTTTCTGTTTCACAATCGCCTTCAATATATAAAGGGAGTAAATCTCTCACTAAACAGCAAGTCATATGTGTCCGTCCTTCCTTTTTACCGCCAAGTGCTGTTTCAGCTGCATTCTCGCCCTGTATAAGGTGCTCTTCACCTTCGGCAGGCTCCAGCCCAAAATATCAGCAATCTCTTCGTATGACAGCTCTTGAAATTCCCTTAAAATTAAAACGGTCTGCTGATCGTTTTTCAGACGCTGAATCTGCCCGGCCAGCGCGTTCTTTGTCTCTGTCCGGTCAACGTAATGCTCCGGCAGTTCATATGTTGTTTGCTGAATCCCTTCATTCAAGGTGATATCTGAAAATTGGTATTTTCTGTCCCGTCTGTACCAATTGATGAAGGTATGGTGGGCAATTGCATAGAGCCACGTACGGATAGACGAGTGCCCCTTAAACGACTCAAGCCCGTTAAATGCTTTCATAAATGTATCCTGAGCGAGATCTTTAGCTGTCTCAGCTTGATGTGTGCGTCTGTAAAGGTAATACATAATATCTTGATAATGTTCACGGTACAACTGTTCAATTGACATCTTGTTTTTCATTTAAAAATAAAACCACACTGTCATCCAGATTGAGAGCACAATGAAGAAACCATACAGTCCATACGTCAGGCATTTCATATATTTAATTTGGCGGATGTCGTCCGGCGGCGGCTTTATACCATGTCCATTCTGTCTTTTTCTGTTTTCCGCCTCTGCTCCGAATTCCGGTTCATGTTCTTTCATCCATTGAAGCGTGCCGCCTTCAAGTTCCCCTTCCTTATACAGGTCGTATAAATCGAAGAAGACAGCCTTTCTTTCTTTATTGTTCATAAAGGTTCACCACCTCGTAAGTATCCGCATTCACCACATATGCGTCATGGCGGTTTGAACCGAACGGCTGAATAATAACAAGCCATGCGTTATATGTTACGCCGTCTTTCACCGCTATGACAGGCTTTACCCGCTTTTTGTAAATGATGCCGTTATATGCCCCCGCCACTCTTTTGAAGGCTGTTTCCCCGTCTCTGTATGTATGCGGGAATGTTTTGGCGCTTACCTGTCCGCAGGATGAGGCCTCTATCATGCCTTCTTCATTCCGGAGCGTAAAAACGGACGTTCCTTCAGGTTTTTCAAAAACGAGGCCGTCTTCCGATTTGTCCATTTGTTTAAGCTTTGAAGTATCCGCGCCCAGCAATGTAAAAAGCCTCTTCTGAAGTTCTTTTTTTGTCAAAACGGTGCTGCCTGATGAGATTCTGATTTTCATAAGGCGTCCGGATTCGGCATTAAATCTCAGCTCCGCCCCGTTATTCGCTGTTACGGTCACACTGCTGCCGATCAGGCTGTTGATATCTGTATTTATGATTTCAAATGTCTGATCAGGCATTTGCAGCGTATGAAAGGCGGCTTTTGATGCTTTCATTATGTCTTTTTCCGTCATGTGCACCTGCGGCAGCGACTGAAGCTGATAACTAGACGGGTCTTCTGAAAAACCCATGATGGTTTCTTTTTCCCAGTAAAATACAGAACCCGTTTGTTCGTGATGCTTCCCTTGTCTTTTCGGCGCGATCTCCACGACAAACTGTCCGTCTTCTTTTCTCACTGTTGTCTGAATGCCTTGTGTTTTTAGTTTTCGGCCGTGCGCCGACAAGAAATCCAGCGACTTTTTCCGGTACTCATCTTCTGTTAATGTCCGGCCTTCCGGTTTTTTAAGATATTGATAATTTGTAATCATTCGGGAAACCTCGTCCACTTCCGCTTCATAATCTTCCGTTTTAAAGCGGTAAAAGTAATGGAGATCCTGATTGGTTTCTGTCAAATAAATCGGATTCTCCGCCGGAAAAAATGACGTAAGGATCCGTTCCGCCTGGTCTGAAGTAATATGTTCGCCCACATAATCAACAGAATCTTCAGCTATCGGTTTCGAAACCGCAAATGCGGCATCTCCCGCGTTGTACACCGGATTCAAAAAGACGATAAAACCAGCGGCAACGGCCGCCGCAAGAAAGCTTTTCGTCCGCCGTCTGATCCTGTCTGACCGATGAAATAAATGATGGGTCATCAGAAAACCCGCCATTGTTAAATACACCGTAAACGGGAGAAGCCTGCCGTAATCTTTTGATACCCCGGCCGAGGACGGAGAGAGCACCCACACCAATAGCCCGATGACCGCTGCATAAAACACGCCGATAAAAACCGGCCTCGGTTTCCAATACATTTTAAAAAATAAAACATTCATAGAAATCAGAAGGAGTAAAACAACCGCAACGGAACAAAGCGAGGAGACTATATCCTCTGCAGCCATCGTGTCACGATTGCTGTTCCAGAAAGCAAAAAAACTGAAAATCAGCTGAATGACGGGCAGTGTCACCACAGTGAGATCAAACGTATAAAACATGCCCCTTCCTCTCTGCTCCTGCGGCATCAGCATATAGTGAAACGCAGTGAGCAGCACATATCCGTACATTAAGAGATGAACGATCGGAAGAAGCTCTCTTTCTTCCGTTGTCAAATAGTGAGCGCTAAAATGAGTGCTCTGCACCTGATGAACCAATTCAATCGTTATGCCAGCCAATAATACGGCCCGGAGCATGATCCCGCCATAAAACCAAACTCTTTCAGGGCTGATTTTCGGATGGAAAGTCAGCCCGTATAAAACAGCAAGGCAGACGGCCGACCACTGGATGATCAACACACTCTGTCTGCTCAAAATGAAATATCTGTCGAAGTGCTGAATAAAATGACTGAAAATCTCTGACATCTGTAACAATCCTTTACGTTTATTAAGGCCTCACCCATTTAGACAACCGGCATTAAAAAAAGTTTTAAAGATCCTAACATTTTTCCCCTATCATTTTTCCCGTCTTCATCTGTCATTTTTTTCAGAAGAAATCGCGTCATTCGACTCATGTCTATTCCGACACGTGCCTCTCGGCTTATCCCCTGACACCGCCTCCCAGGAGCCTGTACGGGACGATTCTATCAATTCAGCTGCGGAGTCTAGTTTTATATTGCAGAATGAGAGATTGCTGGTTTATTATAACAATATAAGTTTTCATTATTTTCAAAAAGGGGGATTTATTGTGGGTTTAGGTAAGAAATTGTCTGTTGCTGTCGCCGCTTCTTTTATGAGTTTAACGATCAGTCTGCCGGGTGTTCAGGCCGCTGAGAATCCTCAGCTTAAAGAAAACATGACAAATTTTGTGCCGAAGCATTCTTTGGTGCAATCTGAATTGCCTTCTGTCAGTGACAAAGCAATCAAGCAATATTTGAAACAAAACGGCAAAGTCTTTAAAGGCAATCCTTCTGAAAGGCTGAAGCTGATTGACCAAACGACCGATGATCTCGGCTATAAACACTTCCGTTATGTGCCTGTTGTGAACGGTGTGCCTGTGAAAGACTCTCAAGTCATTATTCACGTTGATAAATCCAACAACGTCTATGCGATTAACGGTGAATTAAACAACGATACTTCTGCCAAAACGGCAAACAGCAAAAAATTATCTGCAAATCAGGCGCTGGACCATGCTTTTAAGGCAATCGGCAAATCACCTGAAGCCGTTTCTAACGGAAACGTCGCAAACAAAAATAAAGCCGAGCTCAAAGCAGCAGCTACAAAAGACGGAAAATACCGCCTCGCCTATGATGTAACGATCCGCTATATCGAACCGGAACCTGCAAACTGGGAAGTAACCGTTGATGCGGAAACAGGGAAAATCCTGAAAAAGCAAAACAAAGTGGAACATGCGGCGGCAACCGGAACAGGTACGACTCTTAAAGGAAAAACGGTCTCATTAAATATTTCTTCTGAAAGCGGCAAATACGTGCTGCGCGATCTTTCTAAACCTACCGGAACACAAATTATTACGTACGATCTGCAAAACCGCGAGTATAACCTGCCGGGCACACTCGTATCCAGCACCACAAACCAGTTTACAACTTCTTCTCAGCGCGCTGCCGTTGATGCGCATTACAACCTCGGCAAAGTGTATGATTATTTCTATCAGAAGTTCAAACGCAACAGCTACGACAACAGAGGCGGCAAGATCGTATCCTCCGTTCATTACGGCAGCAAATACAATAACGCGGCCTGGATCGGCGACCAAATGATTTACGGAGACGGTGACGGTTCATTCTTCTCGCCTCTTTCCGGTTCAATGGACGTAACGGCCCATGAAATGACACACGGCGTTACACAGGAAACAGCCAACCTGAACTATGAAAATCAGCCGGGCGCTTTAAATGAATCCTTCTCTGATGTATTTGGGTACTTCAACGATACTGAGGACTGGGATATCGGTGAAGATATTACGGTCAGCCAGCCGGCTCTCCGCAGCTTATCAAATCCGACAAAATACGGACAGCCTGACAACTACAAAAATTACAAAAACCTTCCGAACACTGATGCCGGCGACTACGGCGGCGTGCATACAAACAGCGGAATTCCGAACAAAGCCGCTTACAATACGATTACAAAAATCGGCGTGAACAAAGCGGAGCAGATTTACTATCGCGCCCTGACGGTATACCTCACTCCGTCATCAACCTTTAAAGATGCAAAAGCAGCTTTGATTCAATCAGCACGGGACCTTTACGGCTCTCAGGATGCTGCAAGCGTAGAAGCGGCCTGGAATTCAGTCGGCTTGTAAATAAGAAAAGAGACCGGATGTCCGGTCTCTTTTTTATATCTGATACATTTCACAATGGCTTCACCATGATCATATATGTCTTTTCCCGATCGTCTTTTTCAAGCTTCAGCTGTTCAAAACCGCATTGGCTTAAAAACAGAACCCATTCCTGCCTGTCCAGGGGAACGGCTGCAAACATCGCTTTATGCGCCGCTCTCAGCCGGCCGGCAATTTCTTCAATGACCGCCCGGCCGATTCCTTTCTCTTTTGCCTCTGGAGCGACGGCCACAGTCCCGAGCCACGGTTTTCCGTTTGAGGGCGCCCATTCTAAGTGAAAGCTGACGGCGGCAGGAGCGCCGTCAAGCTCCCATACGAGCCACGTTCCATTGTACATGGAGTATGCAAGCATAAACTCCGCCGCATTTTTTGTTCCGAATTCTTCGGCTCTCCACACCGGGTGTGCCGCCGCCAGCTGCTCCAGAAATTCCAGATCTTCTTCTTCAAACTCCCTATCTGTCAGCATGTAAATAGTCGTCAAAGATGATTTTATGTATCGCCGGATTTCCCGCAAGCACGCTGTGGTTATCTAAAAACGTAAACGGTTCGCCGTCTGTTGTCGTGTAAATGCCGCCGACTTCGTTCAGCAGCACGCAGCCGGCAGCGTAATCCCACGGCGCGAGCCTCATTGTGATGTATGCGTCAATGCGGCCGGCCGCAACACTGGCCAGCTCAAGTGCAGCCGAGCCGTAGGAACGCGTTCCTCTTACCCGTTTTACGAGCGGCGCCAAAATACTCGGGTCGATTCTTCTGTTTTCCGTCACCCATGTGGCATTGATTGCAATAATCGATTCTTCAATGGAAACCTTTTTTAAAGGAGCAAGCGGCGTGTCGTTCAGATATGCCCCTTTTCCGCTGAATGCATGATACAGCTCGTCCTGCATCACATCATAAATTAAGCCGATTTTGCCTTTTCCGTCTTCAAAAATACCGATGGAGATTGCGAAATGCCGCTTTTGATGGACAAAATTCATCGTCCCGTCAATCGGATCAATGATCCAGACAATTCCTTCAAGGGAGCGGAGCTTATCTCCCTGCCCTTCTTCGCCGAGGATGCGGTGTCCGGGAAAAGTTCCCTGTATACGGTCAATGAAAAAGCGTTCCGTCTCTTTATCCATATTTGTGACTAAATCATTCGGATTTGATTTTGTTTCAATCGTCAAGCTTTCCTGCATGGATTGTCTGATTCTCGTTCCGGCTTCTTTTACCCATTGTTTTGCGATATCATCAATTTCCGTCCAATTTGTCATACCGTGTACCTCTTTTCTATGTATAGCTTACTCTATAGCATACTGATAAAAACGATTAAAAAGCAAGGAAAATGAAAAAAATGCCTTCTCACGTAAAAACGAACCATTTCCTGCGGTTCGTTTTTACTATTCTTTATCCGTTAAGACGAATCCATTCTTTTCTGAGACGTTCCAGTTTTCTTTTACTGAGATCGATTTGATCTTCATTCTCTTTTTGCATGGCCTCATAAAGGGTTGCCAATTCATAATCAACCTCTAGTCTCCAGACAGCTACACGGTTATTTTTTTCCTCCCTGAATCCTTCCTTCACCACTTGCCTCATTGTCTTTCGCCCCTTCCAGAGATCATTTGTTAAAAAAGCATCCCATTTTCCAATTCATTATTAATGATACTTCTTATATCCTATGGAAACTTATATTCGGCTGTAACAACATTCTTAAAATTGTGTGTTTACCTATTCATTTTTTACCACCACTCCCCTCCGCTCAAACGTTCTCAATGTTTTTGCGGCCGGCAGGGGCTGTGGTAAAATATGAATACTTACGATAAGGAGGAAAAAGATGACTCAGATGCGTTTTACAAAAGAAGACTTTGACACATTTACAATAGAAGGATTAGATCCGCGCATGGAGGTGTTAAAAGAACAAGTGCGTCCGAAGCTGACTCTGTTAGGAGAACATTTCGCACCGACATTGTCGGCATTGACGGGAGATGAAATGTTCCCGCATGTCGCCAAGCACGCGAGAAGATCTGTCAACCCGCCGGCTGACAGCTGGGTTGCCTTTGCAAACAGCAAACGCGGCTATAAGAAGCTCCCCCACTTTCAGATCGGACTATGGGACACTCATATGTTTGTATGGTTTGCCATCATTTATGAGTCTCCGATAAAAGAGGAGTACGGCAGATTGCTGGAAGCGAAGCAGGATGAAATCACAAAACAGATTCCCGGTCATTTCGTATGGTCGCCGGATCACACGAAGCCCGGTGCGTACAAGCAGTCGGAGATGGATCGGGAGCAGCTGAAAACATTATTTGAACGTCTGCAGACCGTGAAAAAAGCAGAGCTTTTGTGCGGCATCCAGCTTCAAAAAGAAGACGTGATCAACATGAACAACAATGAATTCCTGCAAACCATTGAAGATACTTTTAAGAAGCTTTCCTTTTTATACACGCTGACTCAGAAAGTCTCATAACATAAAAAGCGGGCCGGTTTCCGGCTCGCTTTGTTTACATTTTGATAACCGCTTGATCTGATTGTTTCGCCTCTTTCACAGTCCGATACGGGGAATAGGTGCTGTCCGCTTCAAATTGGCTGCAGATTTTCTTTTCCTCCGCCTTTCCGGGAACGATTTCTTTAAAGCGGCGGTACGCATCCAGAAGTTTGTTGCGGTCAGCTCCTTTTTCATAGGCGTTTTCCACCTGCTGAAAAAACGCGATGACATCCACGGCCTCCTCTGTCGTCCAGTCTTCATTCATCGGATATTGATATTCCAAATGTCTTCACTCCTTTATAATCATGCTCAAAATAAGCATCTTCCATAGATCATAAATTGTTCTTTACTTTCTTTCAAGTTCATAATATAATTCATTTGTTTTACGTTTAAAAAACGGGTAATCATACTGAATGTAATACAAACTAATCCGTAGGTATTATGATAAAGGTGGGAAAACAATTGCCGCAACATGAAACACCCCTGTACAGCGGACTGAAAAAGCACGCGGACAGACAGCCTGTCCAATTCCACATTCCGGGCCATAAAAAAGGCGCGGGAATGGATCCGGAATTCAGACAATTTATCGGAGAAAACGCGTTAAGCATAGATTTAATTAATATTGAACCTTTGGATGATTTACATGCGCCAAAGGGCATCATTAAAGAAGCGCAGGACCTGGCCGCGGAAGCATTCGGCGCAGACCACACCTTCTTTTCCGTACAAGGGACGAGCGGCGCCATTATGACGATGGTCATGGCCGTATGCGGACCCGGAGATAAAATCATCATCCCGAGAAACGTTCATAAATCTATTATGACGGCCATTGTATTTTCCGGAGCGGTGCCGATTTTTATACACCCTGAAATTGACGATGAGCTCGGGATTTCTCACGGCATCACGCTTGAGTCTGCCGAGCGGGCTTTGACTGAGCACCCAGACGCAAAAGGTCTGCTTGTCATCAATCCGACGTATTTCGGTGTGGCGGCTGACCTGAGCAGCATCGTCAAGCTCGCGCATTCTTTCAATGTGCCTGTTCTTGTCGATGAAGCGCACGGCGTGCATATTCATTTTCATGATAAGCTTCCTTTGTCCGCCATGCAGGCGGGCGCTGATATGGCAGCCACAAGCGTGCACAAATTAGGCGGCTCTCTGACGCAGAGCTCCATTTTAAATGTGAGAGAAGGCCTTGTGTCCAAAGAAAGAGTCCAGTCGATTTTAAGCATGCTGACGACAACGTCAACATCCTATCTGCTGCTCGCTTCACTGGATGTCGCAAGAAAGCGGCTCGCTACAGAAGGCCGCGGCCTTCTTGAAGATACGATTCTGCTGGCGAATCAGACACGGGAACGCCTCAATCAAATTGAAGGCATCCGCTGTGTCGGCGAAGAAATCACAGGATCTAAAGCCGCCTTCAGTTATGATCCGACTAAATTAATCATTTCGGTCAAAAATCTCGGCCTGACGGGGCATGACGTTGAAAAATGGCTGCGCGAATCATATAATATCGAAGTCGAGCTGTCCGATTTGTATAACATATTATGTATTTTCACCCCCGGAGACAGAGCAGGAGATGCCGACCGCCTCGTAAACGCGCTTACAGACATTTCAAAGCAAGCTGCTGCCAATGAATATGCTCATCAGCAAACAGAGGTTCTGCTTCCTGAAATTCCTCTCTTAGCGATGACGCCAAGAGACGCGTTTTACGCAAATACGGAAGTCATTCCGTTAAAAGAATCCGCGGGACGGATCATCGCAGAGTTTGTCATGGTGTATCCGCCGGGAATTCCGATCTTTATTCCGGGCGAAATCATTACTGAAGAAAACATCAGCTACATTTTCAAAAACCTGGACGCCGGCCTTCCCGTGCAGGGTCCTGAAGACGCGACGCTTGAAATGATCAGAGTCATCAAAGAACAAAAAGCCATCCAATAAACATAAAGAAGCCCGAAACGAAATCGTTTCGGGCCTTTTTTACGCTTTTTACTCTTCTTCAAGATGACACCGGCATTGTCCGCAGCATGTTCCGTATAACGTCGTTACCTTCTCATCCTCAAAGTAATGAATCGCTTCGTTACAGTCTTGGCAAACAATCGTACCCATCTCTCATTCCCCATTTCTCAGAATTTGAAAACGCTTAACTCTTACTTGTTGTTATTATATTATTATGTCACATTTAATATGTCAACCGATAAATTGTATAACACATTTATTTTTTACGGTCTTTTTATAGCTCGAGGATCAATCACGGTATATCCTTTAGTACGCAATCCTTTTACAATGTCCGGCATGGCTTCGGCCGTCCACTTCCGGTCATGCATCAATATGTTGGCCCCGTCCCGCAGATAAGGGCTGCTCAGCGTGATATCGGTAAGCGCTTTTTTGGATTGATATTTCTGATCCCAATCGTAGCCGAAGGTCCAGTTCATTTTCACCATACCTTCTTGTTTTATAAGTTTGTCACTATAGTCCGTATTGCTTCCGAAAGGCGCCCTGAAAAAAGCTGGTTTCTCCCCGGTTATCTTTTCAACGGCTTTATTGACGCCGATGATTTCTTCCCGTTGTTTTTGTTCGGAAAGGTCTTTTAAATTTTGATGAGTCATTGTATGATTTCCGATCATAAAGCCTAACTCATGAATATGCTGAAGCGCTTTCTTATTTTCATCTTTTTTTAAAAATTGGCCGTTCACAAAAAAGATCGCTGACGCATGGAGATCATGCAGTTTGTCCGCAATCTCAGCGGCATGCTGATCGGGTGCATCATCTATCGTTAACAATGCAATCGGTTTTTTGTCTTTCTGGTCATCCAGTTTTTCCGCGGCAAAGGTTTTCGGATTGATATAGTAACGGGGCTCTGCCTTCTGTTTTTTCTGTTTTTCCTCTTTTGTATGAGTGTTTTCCTGTTTAGCATGATTGACCGCAGCTTGAGAATGGGGTTGTTTATTTGTTTGCGTTTTTTCAGTTGATTGGCAGCCGACGAGCAAGCACATCCATATGACGGCGGCAGCGGCTTTATACATGACAATCCCTCCTGATATGGTTTTGCCCACAGTATAACGAAAAAACAGCGCTCTCACGAAACATAATGTGCCTTTTTTACACATCGGCTTCACAAGTTGTCACACGTATTATTTCTTCATTAAAAACGGTTTCAATTATATAACAATTAAGTAACAAGCCTTAGGTTTTTCACCTCTCGTGATACACTTGATATAGTCCTTATAAATGGATGAACCAATATATTATATAAAACAGAGGAGTAAGATAGATGCGCTACCGTACGGTGATTCCCTTTTTTTTGATGCTGTTCGTTCTGTCAAGCTGTTCGGTTTCTACTGTCAGTCCATTCAAAAATAACCGGATCGACAGCATTCATCACACTCAAATCTTGTTTTTTTCCGATGAAAATCATATAGATAAAGAAGTGCCCTACTACGATGCGATTCTTGATTTAGAAAAGAAATATCCCCATCATGTTGATCAAATGAAAGTTTATGATAACAGAAAGGGCTGGGAAGAAGAAATCAACACATTCCCGGCACTGATGGTGGTCAATCACCGGCATGTCGTCATGAAGATTGAAGGCGCGGTAAAGAAAAAAGAGGATATTATCAAGCCTATGCAGCATGTGCTTGCACAATAAAAACAGCCCCCGCTTTTAAAAGCGGGGGCTGTTCATTTTCTTGCAATGATTATTTTACGATATGGATCGGGCTTCCGATTGCCACTTCGGCAGCTTCCATTGTGATTTCGCCCAATGTCGGGTGAGCGTGAATTGTCATTGCGATATCTTCAGCAGTCATTCCGCCTTCGATCGCCAGGCTCAATTCAGAAATCATGTCAGAAGCGCTCGCGCCGGCAATTTGCGCACCGATTACAAGACCGTCTTCTTTACGAGTGATCAGCTTCATGAAGCCGTCAGTTTCGTTAAGAGACAGCGCGCGTCCGTTTGCAGCAAACGGGAACTTAGCAGCAACGACTTCAATGCCTTCTTCTTTCGCCTGTGCTTCAGTGTAACCGACAGAAGCCAGTTCAGGCTCAGAGAATACAACCGCCGGAATACCGAGGTAATCGATTTCAGCAGGCTCTCCCGCAATAGCTTCCGCAGCGATTTTACCTTCGTAAGACGCTTTGTGAGCCAATGGAGGGCCGTCAATGATGTCACCGATTGCGTAAATGTTCGGTACGTTTGTGCGGCACTGCTTGTCTGTTTTAATGACACCGCGGTCAGTCATTTCGATACCGACTTGCTCAAGGCCGAGCTCATCAGTGTTCGGACGGCGTCCGACAGTGATTAATACGTAATCAGCATCAACTGTTTTTTCTTCGCCTTTTACTTCGAACGTAACTGTTACGCCGTCAGGTCTTTCTTCAACGCCTTTAGCCATAGCGCTTGTATGGATTTCAACGTTGCCTTTTTTCTTCAGTCTGCGGGTAACGAGAGAACTCATTTGTTTTTCGAAGCCAGGAAGAATTTCATCTCCGCCTTCTAAAATAACCAATTCAGTTCCGAAGTTCGCATACGCTGTTCCAAGCTCAGTGCCGATATATCCGCCGCCGATAACAACGAGCTTTTTCGGAATTTCTTTAAGCGCAAGTGCGCCTGTAGAGTTCAGAACGCGTTCGCTATATTTGAAGTTTGGCAATTCGATAGGGCGAGAACCAGTAGCAATGATTGCGTTTTTAAATGTGTATGTTTGCGCAGAGTTCTCATCCATTACACGGACAGAGTTGCTGTCTACGAAATAAGCTTCCCCTTTTATAACGTCCACTTTATTTCCTTTTAAAAGACCTGCAACACCGCCGGTAAGCTTATTTACAACAGAAGCTTTCCATTCTTGGACTTTTGTAAAGTCAACTTTTACGTTCTCAGCAGTGATTCCCATGTCATCTGAGTGTTTTGCATTCTCGTAACGATGGCCTGCATTGATAAGCGCTTTTGAAGGAATACAGCCGACGTTCAGACAAACGCCTCCAAGAGTTGCTTTTTCAACGACTGTTACTTTTTGTCCAAGCTGAGCAGCGCGGATGGCAGCTACATAGCCGCCAGGTCCCGCACCAATCACAAGAGTATCTGTTTCAATAGGGAAATCTCCTACTACCATAACATTACGCCTCCATTAAAATAAGTTGTGGATCGTTCAGTAAACGCTTGATGTGGTTTAACGCATTTTGTGCAGTTGCTCCGTCAATCATACGGTGGTCAAAGCTGAGAGAAAGAGCTAAGACAGGAGCAGCTACAATTTCACCGTCGCGGACGATCGCCTTTTCAGCGATGCGGCCGATACCGAGAATCGCAACCTCTGGGTGGTTGATAACCGGTGTGAACCATTGGCCTCCGGCAGAACCGATATTTGTGATTGTGCAAGAAGCGCCTTTCATTTCCGCAGGTGCAAGCTTGCCTTCACGCGCTTTTGTAGCAAGGCTGTTAATTTCATCAGAGATTTCGAAAACGGCTTTACGGTCGGCATTTTTCACTACCGGCACAAGCAGGCCTTTTTCAGTATCCGCTGCAATTCCGATGTTGAAGTAATGTTTTTGGATCACTTCATCTGTTTTATCATCAATAGATGTATTTAAAACAGGGAATTTTTTCAGAGCGGATGTTAAGGCTTTTACGACGTAAGGCAGGTAAGTCAGCTTGATGCCTTGATCAGCAGCAACTTGTTTGAACTGTTTGCGGTGAGCAACAAGATTTGTTACGTCAACTTCATCCATAAGAGTTACGTGCGGTGCAGTATGCTTAGAGTTCACCATTGCTTTCGCGATCGCTTTACGGATACCGCTCATTTTTTCGCGTGTTTCAGGGAACTCGCCTTCAGGAGCCTGAGCCGCTGCAGGTTTAGCCGTTTCCTGAGGCGCCGCTGTTTCTTGCGGTGCCGCTTCTTGAGCTCCGCCGTTTACAAAGCTGTCGATATCTTCTTTTACAACACGTCCGTTATTTCCTGAACCTGTTACTTTACGGATATCCACGCCTTTTTCACGGGCATATTTGCGTACGGAAGGCATCGCGATTACGCGTTTGTTCGGATCAGCTTCCGCTTGGTCCTGCTGTCCTGCGCCTGTTTCTTTTGCAGGCTCTTTAGGAGTCTCTTCTTTAGAGATATCCTGCCCTGCTTCAGCAGACGACTGAACTTGAGCTTCAGTTTTCGCCTCTCCTGAATCATGGCTTCCTTTAAATTGAAGATCTTCGTAACCAGGTGCGTCAAACGTAATAATCGTTTGTCCAACAGTTGCAACTGTTCCCTCTTCAACTTTTAATTCTAATACTTTTCCTTTAACAGGTGAAGGAATTTCTACCACTGCTTTATCATTTTGCACTTCAGCCAGAACATCGTCTTCTTCTACCTCGTCGTTCGGCTTAACAAACCATTTTACGATTTCGCCTTCGTGGATACCTTCCCCGATATCCGGAAGTTTAAATTCAAATGCCACAGTTTTCGACCTCCTAGTTGATTAAGCAAATTTTAGTTATGCATTCGCAAGCATTGAACCTAGTAAACAGACTCCTTCATAATAAGAGAAAAGGACTCTCTTTACCGTCTTTTATGATGCCTGATTAAAATTCAAGAACTTTTTTCGCAGTTTCAAGAACGTCTTTATGGTTTGGAAGCCATACGCTCTCAGCAAGCGAGAAAGGAAATACTGTATCAGGCGCCGCAACACGCAGAACCGGAGCTTCCAAGCTCAGAATCGCGCGGTCATTGATTTCAGCTACAACGTTGGCAGCGATGCCGGCTTGTTTTTGAGCTTCTTGCACGACAATTGCGCGGCCTGTTTTTTCAACAGAAGCAATAATCGTATCAATATCAAGCGGACTTACAGTGCGAAGGTCGATAACTTCAGCAGAAACGCCTTCTTTTTCAAGCTCTTCAGCAGCCTTAAGCGACTCATGAACCATCGCGCCGTATGTGATGATAGAAAGGTCAGTACCTTCGCGTTTCACATCAGCTTTGCCAAGCTCGATTGTGTATTCCTCCTCTGGAACTTCCTGACGGAAAGAACGGTAAAGTTTCATATGCTCTAAGAAAACAACCGGATCATTGTCTCTGATAGAGGCAATCAGCAGTCCTTTTGCATCGTAAGGAGTGGAAGGGATAACAACTTTAATACCCGGCTGCTGAGCGATAAGGCCTTCCAAACTGTCAGCGTGAAGTTCAGGTGTATGAACCCCTCCGCCGAATGGAGAACGGATTGTCACCGGAGAAGTCCAGCGTCCGCCGGAACGGTAGCGGAGACGAGCCATTTGTCCTGAGATTGAATCCATTACTTCATATACGAATCCGAAGAATTGGATTTCCATAACAGGACGGTAATCTTGCAGGCCTAAACCGAGAGCGAGACCGCCGATACCGGATTCAGCAAGCGGCGTGTCAAATACGCGGTCCTCACCGAATTCTTTTTGAAGGCCTTCAGTTGCACGGAATACGCCTCCGGCAACGCCTACATCTTCCCCGAAAAGCAGAACGTTTTCATTGTTTTTCAGTTCTGTGCGTAACGCATCAGTGATTGCTTGAATCATTGTCATTTGCGCCATGGCTTACTTCGACTCCTTCGCTTTGTAAATTTCAAGTTGTTCTTTCAAGTTGAACGTCGGCTCTTCAAACATATTCTCAATCAGCTCTGTTACTTTCGGTTTTGTTTCGCCGTCAGCCTTTTTGATAGCTTGTTTGATTTCTTCTTTGGCCTGTTCAATCACTTTGTTCTCTTCTTCTTCAGACCATAGTCCTTTGTTTTCCAAGAACTTGCGGAAACGTACGAGCGGGTCTTTTTGCTCCCATTCATTTTCTATTTCTTTCGTACGGTATTTAGTCGGATCGTCACCGGACATTGTATGAGGTCCGTAACGGAATGTAAGAGTTTCAATCAGAGTCGGACCTTCACCGTTAATTGCGCGCTGGCGTGCTTCTGCGGTTGCAGCATAAACGGCTAGTGCATCCATTCCGTCTACTTGAACACCTGTAATACCGACGGCAACTGCTTTTTGGGCAATTGTCTGTGCGGATGATTGCTTTTCTACAGGAGTTGAAATCGCATAGCGGTTATTCTGAACAACGAAGATCGCTGGCGCTTTAAATGCTCCGGCAAAGTTCATTCCTTCATAGAAGTCACCTTGAGAAGCTCCTCCGTCACCAGTGTAAGTAATAGCTACCGCTTTTTTACCGCGCTTTTTAAGACCTAAAGCTACACCTGCGGTTTGAATAATTTGAGCACCAATAATAATTTGAGGTGATAAAGCATTTACTCCCTCAGGCATCTGATTACCTTTAAAATGGCCTCTTGAGAACAGGAATGCCTGATGTAAAGGAAGACCGTGCCAAATCAGCTGAGGAACGTCACGATAACCCGGAAGGATAAAATCGTCCTGTTCAAGCGCGAAGTGTGATGCAATTTGAGAAGCTTCCTGGCCCGCTGTCGGTGCATAGAAACCTAAACGTCCTTGACGGGAAAGAGAAATTGAACGCTGGTCTAAAATGCGGATATACACCATTCTTCTCATTAATTCCTTTAACTGATCATCTGAAAGATCAGGCATTGCGTCTTTATTTACGACTTCACCTTCAGCATTTAAAATTTGGAACGTTTCAAACTGCTTATTAATAGCATCAAATTGTTTTTTGCTATCAACAATTGAAGTTTTTGTCTTTGCAGCCATTTTTTAAACCACCTCTTCTTTTGATTTAACAGGGTTAGGATACCGTTTAGCCATCCGTATTAAAAACAGTCTTATCATGCTCTGCAATTCTAAAATTAATCATTCAGAAATTCACATAGCGCTTAAGCAAAGATAATGACGTTTAAACTGTACTAATAAAAAAAGATTTTTTATTAGTACAATATGATCAACAACCATAGTTTACAGTAATTAAACAAAGCCGTCAATTGTTTATAACCTCATTTTGAAACCGCTTATAAAACTTAAGATCATATTGCGCCAAACTGTACTATAAAAGACTTTAAACTGTATTATAAAAATGCTCTACTGTACTATAATTTAAAAAAATTACAAAGAGTAAATTAAGTTATTTAACTTAGGGGCGGGCTTTGAAAAGATGCTCGGGATAAAAACGGGCAGTTAGCAATCGTCCCGCCTGCCGAACAGACGGGACGATGCTTTTGTCTAATTATTCAATACCCGCCCACACGATATTCAGCGGCGTCAGCACGGCATGAGGATGAAACTCGGAAACCGGAGTGAAAAATACATACGTAAAATCTTCGGCTGGATCAGAAAACATGCCGCACCAACCCATTCCAAGATGTGAGAAGGTGCCTTCTGTCATGAAATAATGGTCACCGGCCGGCCACAAATTAATGCCTAAACCAAAGCCGCCTTCCTCTCTGGGCGCTCCGAAGAAGTAAAAAGGAAGACCAGGCTTTATTTGATTTCTCAGCATCGCTTCGACTGTTTTTCTTCCAAGCAGCTTCTTATCTTTCAATCTGCCTTTATTTCTAAACATTTCAGCTAACTTCCAAATATCTCGCAACGAAGAGTACAGACCGCTTGTCGCTTTATTCGGAAAATACGGGTGATGACTTTTTTCCAGCTGTACGCACTCGTGCTCATTGATCACACAAACTTCTTCTTTTAAAGCATCAGGCACATAAAAATACGTTCTTTCTAATCCGAGCGCTTCAATAATATGCTTTGTTACATACTGTTCGTAGGATACGCCTGTTACTTTTGAAATAATGATGCCAAGTATAACAAAACCGGTTCTGGAATAGTTCCATGCTTCATCCACTCCGTACTCCAAAGGCGTACTGACGAGATAGTTTATCCATTCTTCCTCATTCGTTAAGTCAATGCCTTCAGCCTTTTGAATATCCAGCTCAAAACTTAATCCCGCCGTATGAGTCAAAAGGTGCAAAATTTTAATTTCTCCGAAACCCGGTTTATCAAACGCAGACAAAATGAGCTTGACCGGCATTTTCAGATCGAGCAAACCTTTTTCGACGAGCTGCATGACGGCTACAGCGGTAAACACTTTTGTCAAAGAACCGATTTCTCTGATTGTATCAAGCTGAAATGTTTGCTTTTCGTTTTGTCCGCCGGTAAATTCCCCTAACGACTCAGCTGCAAAAACCTCACCTCCTCTTGACATCATATAACTCGCACATTGCAGAACTCCATTGTCTATCATCGTCTGATAATGGCTGTTAAGAGCGTTAATTTGTTTCATATCAAATGCCGGATTGCTTATTGTTTGTTTCATTGTTTTCTCCCCCTGTACTGTATGTATCGTTTTCATCCTTTACTTACCGATTTCTTGATGAATTCTGACACCGCTTTATTAAATTCTTCCGGATGTGTGATGTTCGGAAGATGCCCCGCTCCCTTAATTTTCTTTAATTCTGCATTGCTCAGCAGTTTCCGCAGCCTTTTTGTTTCTTTCTGATCAACTACGCTTTCCTTCTCACCTGTAAGGATAAGCGTTCTTGTATGAATGTCTTTTAAAAAGCCGATTGTAGAATAGCCTTCTTGTTGATGTATCTTCATAAAACGTTCAATAGAAGCATTTAAGAATTGATTACTGTATAAACTTTCATATTCATGCGACTTTCCTATAGCTATAAAATCATTTTTCAGTTTTTCCTCGACACTGCTTTCAGGGTCTTCTTCGTATTCGGTGTAACTTCCGGAAAGAATGAGTGTTTTTACTTTTTCGGGGTATTCATAGGCTATCCTCTGCCCTATCATGCCTCCCCAAGAAGCAGCCGCAATGTGGATCGGCCAAGCAACCCCTATCTCGTTCAGCACTTCGATAAAAGTCTGAGCCAGCCCGCTCAGTGTAAAATCGGCGCTCCCCTCACTCAGCCCGTAACCCGGTGTGTGTATGACAATTACATTAAATTGATCTGCCCACTCCTTCATTTGTTCTTTCCACATGTAAGCAGTGGTAGCGAAACCGCAAATCAGTAAAATTGTTTCGCCCTTACCGCTCATCAATATTTCCATATGCCGGGCATTTTCTGTGTTTGCCAGAAAATGAACGGTTTCCGTTTCTTCTGTCTGGTAAAAAGCGATGAGTTTTTTTGCGGCATCGCTTTGATCGTGCTGAAGGGCTCCTTTCTTCAGTCTGCTCCAATAATGCAAATAATCGTCGAGATGACGATTGGAGGCCGTGCCGAGTATTCGGAAAGGACTTTCAGCTTCTTCCGTAACGAACGACGAAGCATCAAAATCGGCTGCAAGCGCTGAATCTCTTACTAGAGGCGGTGCTGAACGGGCGGATAACGGCTTGAAATCGTTTTGTATTTTTTCTTTTTCCCCGTATAACACGATCAGCTGGTGGGCTTGGCCGAGAAGCGAGTGTTCAAATGCTTTGATTCCGGCAGTATTTTCTAATGGGTGAAGTCCGTACTCCATTTTCATAATATCTTGAACACCGGGATCAACTGACATGCCTCCGTCTTTCCAGAAAGGCCAATTTACAGCGATAGTTTTTCCTGATCTTCCCCCCGCCTTTCTCATACATTCCCTCCACTCGGCAAAATGCTCCAGAAAACGATTGGCGTAGGCGTAATCGGCTTGACCCAGACTTCCGATTACTGAGGAGATGGAAGAAAACAAAACAAAAAAGTCTAAAGGCATATCTCTGAGCGCTTCATCCAAATGAATCACACCATTGACCTTTGATTGCAGCACCGCTTGAGCTTCCGCTTCTGTTTTATTCATAATGAGGGAGTCTTTTAACACGCCTGCACTGTAAATGACCCCGTTGATTTCGGAATAATCAGCATGAATTTTTTCCGCTAACTTGATTACCTGCTGCTTATCTGACATGTCAGCCTGAATATAAGAAATGCTTGCCCCGTCATAGCGGATGCTGTCTAATTTTTCTTCCATGTCTGCTGTCATTTTCGATCGCCCGGCAATGATAACGCTGGCTCCGTGATTTGCATAAAGAAACGCTGAAATAATCCAGCCGATGCCGCTTAACCCTCCGATGATGAGATACACCCCGTTTTTTGCAAACTTTGCGGCCTTTTGTCCTGTTTGCAGCGAAGCGTCTTTATATGCTGTCACCCACCTTTTTTGATCGCCGTCATATTTCACAGCCTGATGATGTCCGGCACTTAATTCATTGAGAAGCAAAGGTGCTTTTTTAATGGTTTGTCTTGAAGAAATCTCAACCGTTTTACACTTTATATTCGGCTGCTCCGCATTCAGCGTTTTAAAAAAGCCTCCAATCGCGGCGTAAACCGGATTTGTATATTGACCCTTGTCATGTACGTACAGAATGTTGATGTTTTCTTTTACTTTTTGATGGATCAAAGCTTTGCTCAAATAAAGAATTGAATAAAAGCTGTGAGTCAGATCTAACGCTGCCTCAGTATAAGCTTTTTTTGACAGGTAATGAATGATTGACGCCGGAAACGCTCCGGACTTTTTCAAATCTTCTAACAGTCTGGTGTAATGAGCAGACTGCTCCGGATTAAATTTATAATGCTTTTCATTTACCATTTCATATTCATCGGCGGCTTCCGCATAAATAACATTTTCACTGCCGATGTACTTTCGGATTTCATCACTCAATGAACTGTCGAAATCGAAAATCAATGTATTTTCCTTAGGTACTTCTCCGGACTTTAATGGCGATTCTATCCATTCTTTTTGTAAATACAAAGATTCAAGCATCGGCTTTTCAGACGGCTCTTTCGTTTGCGTTTTTTCTTTAAAAGCTGCGGCCGGCGTATTACGCACATCATATTTTTCTTCTAAATAAGCCGCTAAATCATGAATATTGTTATAATCAAAAAGCAATGTCGGATACAATTGTGTATCCAATCTTTCCTCGAGAATTTTCGATATATGCAGCAGCTGTTTTGAGTCAAGACCCATTTCGTAAAAAGATTGGTGTTTGTCCGCTTTATTTGGCGGTGTGTTTGTAACCTCTCCAATAATGGATGACAGCTCATCTGTTAATGTTTTATGACTGTCTTGGTGCTGAACTGTAACAGAGATAGAGTCTGTAATGTCGGCTCCGTATTTCTCCTGCAGATATTCCGTCAATTCACCGATTGTGGAGTAATCAAATAATAAAGTCGGGTACAGCTTTGTATCTAACATCAGTTCTATTTTTTTGGATAAGTCTAATAATTGTTTAGAATCCAAGCCCAACTCATAAAAGGAAATATCATTCTTCACTGTTTCAGCAGGTTTTTCAATCATGCCGGCTATCTCTTGGATCAAATTATTTCTGATCATTTCATTATTGTTCGTTGCGCTGCCGACCTCTTTACCTTTTTGGGAATGCTCCAGCCTTTGTATTGATTTTTCATTTCTGACTCTTTTCACACCGAATCGCTCATAATAAAAAGCAAGCTCTCCATCAGGTCTGTATACTTCTATGTCCGCATATAAAATGTCTTTAGAAGGCGGCTGCGTTATACTGTTTTTATCAATATACACAAAACAAGACCCAGTTGTTTTATGCAGTGCCCGGAATGTCTCAATATATATAGGGATAAACGCATTTGTTCCTTCATCCGGCAAGTCTGATGTAAGGATTCCCAACAAGCTGAGAGACCCATCCAAAAATGCGGGATGCATGTAAAAGTCATCTGTATATTCTTTTGAAAGTCCGCTTAAACTGACCTCTCCCAGAATATAATTTTCACCTTCATATACCGTACCTTCCAATTTCATAAAATCTTTATGAATCAGGCCGCCCCTGCGCAAATTACGATAGGCGGCTTCAGCATCCGAAATCCGGACGGCCCCTTTCTTTAATGCTTCGATTGAAATTGTCTTTTCGTTTATCGCATTTTTTCTTATGATTTCCGCCTGCAAGTTGACTGACGCTTCACCTTCCGCCTTTTCAGCGACCCATTTCCTGCTTGTTGTTTCAACAAGCCAGCCGTTTTCTTGTTCCGTAAACTGGAAGGTGACTTTTTTAGCAAAATGGACTGACGTCGCAACAGGTTCACGGAATAAAACATGTTTGATTTCAAAACTTCGGGGTGATATCCCTTTCTCAGCTAAAAATCGTGTTATTAAATCCAGATACGTTACGCCGGGTATCGTACGCACTTGATGAAGGACATGGTCTGAAACAATATAATCGTCATGTTTGACTAATACGCTGAACCTCATGCAACTCGACAACCTTTCTTCTTTTACAAAGTAAAGAAACAGAGCAGGTGCTACTCTGTTTCATCAATAATTTCAAGAAGCCGTTTTTTATTCTGTTTGATTTGTTTTTTCCGATTTGAATCCGGCCAGTACTCTTTTCTGACAAACTCGGCAGGCGGCAGCGGAGTTCTGACGGAATGATATGAATCATCCAGGCCGCTTACCAAAAGGTGGGCGTTTGTTCCGCCAAAACCGAAAGCGCTGATGCCCGCCCACCGTTTTCCATCTTTCCAGCTTCTCAGCTCTGTATTGGGATAAAAAGGCGACTTTTCAAATTCAAAGCGGGGATTTGGCGTTTCACAATTCAATGTAGGCGGAATTTCCTTATGCCATATTGATAAAATCACTTTAATGAAACTTGCCGCTCCGGCAGCGCTTAATAAGTGTCCGATATTGGTTTTTACACTTCCTACTCCGCAAAATTGCGTTTTGTTTGTGTCTCTTCGGAATACTTTTGTCAGAGCCTGTAGCTCAATCGGATCTCCAATCATCGTGCCTGTGCCGTGAGTTTCGACGTAGCTGACTGATCCGGGAGTGATATCGGCTTTTTCAAATGCATCTTGAATAACCTGCTCTTGAAGCTTAGGATTCGGGGTCGTAATTCCCATTGTCGCACCGTCGTTATTAATAGCTGATGCTTCAATGATACCGTATATCCGATCTCCGTCAGCTTTCGCTTTCTCCAGCGGTTTTAACAGAACAGCGCCAAAACCCTCTCCGGGTACAAAGCCGTTTGCCCTTTCATCAAAAGTAAAACACTGACCGTCCGGCGAAAGAGCTCCTCCTTCTGTTAACATCAGGTAAGGAATTTCATCCAAAAGCAGATCCGCCCCTCCTGCCAGCGCCATCTCTGAATCACCGTTTTTTATGCTTTGGCAGGCTAAATGAATGCTGACTAATGAAGAAGAACAAGCGGTATCAGAAACCATGCTTGGACCGTGAAAATTAAAGAAATGCGACACATGTGAAGCAATAAAGTTTTGACTAAGCCCGACGATGTGGCTGCTGCTTTCTTTCGGCAGTTTGTGACCGTAGCCGCCCATTCTGGAACCGACAAATACGCCGACTTTTTTTCCCGATAATTCCGTTTCTTCATAACCGGCATCCCGTACAGTCTGTACACTCGTTTCTAAGAAATGTCTTATCAGCGGGTCCGTTTGGATGGCTTTCTCCTCTTCCATGCGGAAATACTCCGGATCGAAGCTGCCGATCCCATTGATAAACCCTCCCCATTTGCTGATGCTTTTTCCCTTTTGCTGCACCGGAGAGTAATTTTCTTCTATATTCCACCGGGAATCAGGTACTTCTTTAATATGATTCTTCCCTTTTCTCAGATTGTCCCAAAATTCCTCTTTATCAGCCGCTCCAGGGAACTTACATCCGATTCCGATAACAGCTATCTTTGCAGAGGAAGCCGTCTGCGGTTCTGTATTTCGGCTCGTCACAGACTGCATTTCTTGCTGATTGCTGCTTTGAGAATCAGTCTGTTCGATTTGTTTTTTCAACGGCGGCGCCGTCTTACCGATATATTCCGCAAGACCATGAATCGTGTTGTGTTCAAGAAGCACAGTAGGGTCAATTTTTTTCTGAATCATTGCTTCTATTCGATGTATAATGCTGACAAGAAGTATAGAATCCACACCGTATTCCTGAAAATCCGTATGTGGGTTAAGCTTTTCAAGGGGAATGCTCAATTCCTCGGCAAATACGGCAGAAAGTTCACTGACAAGCCCTTCTGAACGATCAAAAGTGTCGGGAGTCTCCTGTCTTCGGACTGGCACCGAAGCTCCGCCGGTTTTATTGATGTTCAGGAGACTGTCTGCATGAAACACTGTTCCTTTTTTCACGATAGGAATGATATTGGCCGATTTTCTCTCCAGTGCATGATACAAAATCGCCAGTCCTTCCCGTGTGGAAAGAGAGTCCAATCCCAATTCATCATATAAAGGACTCGTCACAGTACCCATTCCGACTTCTTTCCAGCTCGGCCAATTGATGGACGTGAAATACGTTCTCCCCTTTTGAAAATGATAAGCCGCGAAATAGTCCATATATGCGTTTGCAGACGCGTAATCAGTCATTCCTTTCGACAGTTTGGGTGACTGTGCAGCAATTGATGAAAATAGAATAAAGAAATCCAGCGGCCTATTATTAAAAATCCGCTCCAAATTCTGAAGTCCAGTGACTTTCGGCCCGTACACCGTCTTAAATTCACTCATTCTTTTATGAATAAAGGCCGGATTTCCGCCGCTATGCAGTCCGGCACAGTGTATGACACCGCTTATATCTTTAAATTCAAGGCTTACTTGGTGAAAGAATGAACGCAGCTTCTCTTCATTTGTGAGAGAACCGCTGTAATACAGATAGTTGACACCTTTCTCTTCAAAACTTTGAAACAGTTTTATATTGCTGACTGTCTTTTCGTCCTGTCTGCCCTCTTTCAGCAAATGATCCCATTCACTTCGCAAAGGTAATGGACGCGTACCCGTCAGCACGAGTTTTTTCACTCCCCGTTTCACCAAATCTTCAGCTATTGCTCTGCCAATGCCCCCTGTCCCGCCGGTAATCACGATGGCTTTATCCGCAGGAAATGAAACAGGCCCGCCGGTATGGATTCTTTCTTCTTCAAAATACGGAACATATCTGATGCCGCTGCGGTAGCATACTTCATTCTCTGCGGTATATTGCGCCCTTTCATTCTCAAAGATTTGTTTCAGCTCATGCGTTTCTTTCATGCTGTCTATATCTATTGTTTTCACATGAACAAAGCCGTATTCCGCAGAAAGGGCTTTCAGAAAAGCCGCTGATTCTGCCCCCGTCAGCTTTGGTTTTTCCGCTTTAAATACCTGCAAGCCATTGGTGATTTGTAAAATGGATAATGGTGTTTCCTTTTTACTCCTCTTAATTATTTCTTGTATAAATAAGAATTTACCATATGGGATGCCGTTCTGATTTTCACTCTGGTTTCCGATATCTGAGAAATCAAATATATTTTCGACCTGCCGCTCACCGCCCGAGAAGATCTCACGGATAACGTCGTATGCGTGGTTTTCATCTAATAAAGAACACTCAAACATTTGATCAGAGTGTTTTATAAATGAAGAGTGATGTTTTATGACAATCAGATTCTCCTGATCTATATCCGAACAAATGGTGCGGGCAATTGATTCTGTGTCTTGATTTACAAATGCTACTGTCAGTCCGTACTCTTTTGTTTCGGATGGATTTACAAACGGATTCTCTCTCCATTTTTTTTGCAAGTGATGTTGAAAGGAATGTTGAGGGATCTCTGTCTTCTCAGTCCTGGACGGAACCCAATAACGTTCTTTCGCAAACGGATAAGTCGGAATTGAGATCCGTTTACCCGGCTGCTGTAAATGTTGGTGAACAGATTTCCAGTCGATATCCGCCCCCCAAACCCATAATTGAGCCAGCTTTTCCGCTTCACCGTTCTCAATAATGGTCTTTACAAACAATTCACCTGCTCTGCCTTCCGTTAACGCCTTCATTTTTTCAGCAAATGCATCTGCTGATTGCTGATTAACATATACGCCTGGAACTTGCTTGTCACCGCGGCAAAACTCAAATAATTTATCCTTAATTTCTTTAAGAGAGGTACCGGTAATCGCCGCTCTGGCCTCCATCGCTTCTCTGCCCGATTGTGTAGTGTAGGCCAGATCCCGTAAAACGACGCTTTCCGATTGGCCGGCTTCCATCACTTCATTCGGGAACAGGTTTCTTATCGCTCCGGCATATTCCTTCAATAAGTATTCAGTAACCGCTTGAATGGAGGGGCAATCAGTTAATTCATACATCGTGAGTTCAATATGAAACATTTCGTTAATAAAATCCGCCATCCGGCTTAATTCCAAAGGCCCTACGCCAAATTCACTCAGGTGATCAGCAATATTAATTTCTTCCGGATGGATATGAAGCAATTCCGAAACAAACGGTTTGAGTACTTCATTCACCTTTTCTTTCATATCAGGCTGTTTATCCTTTACTTCAGGACTTAGTGAACGTTGAATAAAATCTCTCATGTTTTCGGCATACTCAAGAAGACGTTCATTGTCTTTAGCAGATAACAGGACAATACGCGGTTCATTCTCAACATGTTCTGTTGAGACGTTTGTTTCTTCATATTCTTCTATAATGATATGAACATTCGTTCCTCCCGCTCCGAATGAGCTGATTCCCGCTCTTCTCGGAACAGTTACTGTTTTTCCGTTTTCCTGCAGTTTCGGTTTCTTCCAGTCTTGCAATGACCGCTGTACATAAAAGGGAGATGCTTTAAAATCAATATTTGGATTCAACGTCTCCGCATGTATGGAAGGAAACAGTTTTTTCAGTTTCATTTGCAAAAGAACCTTTGTCAAACCGGCAATTCCCGCTGCGGCCTCAAGATGGCCGATATTTGATTTGACAGAACCGATGGAACAATATTGAGTGTGCTCCGTAAATTCCCGAAACGCTTTTGTTAATCCGGTGATCTCAATCGGGTCTCCCAGAGAAGTTCCCGTTCCGTGAGCTTCAATATAACTAATTGTACGAGGATCAATACAAGCTTTCTGAAGCGCGTCCTGTATCAGTTCAGACTGACCATTCGGATTAGGAACCGTAAAACCGTTTGTTCTTCCTCCGTGATTGACCGCTGTCGCTTTAATCAGCGCATAAATATGATCTCCGTCCCTTACCGCTTCCGCCGCCGGCTTTAAAAGTACGGATCCCACTCCTTCTCCCGGTACATAACCGTCACCGCCCTCGCCGAATGTACGGCATCGGCCATCACTTGCAAAGAAGCGGCTTTGATTTAATAATGTATATTTATTCGGATGAAGCGTAAGATTGACCCCGCCCGCAACAGCAAGTGTGCTTTCTCCTCTTCGTATACTTTCACAGGCTAAGTGAATGGCGTTAAGAGAGGAGGAACACATTGTATCAACCGCCATACTCGGCCCCTTAAAGTTAAAGAAATACGATATTCTGTTTGCTATTGCAGAAAATGGAGACCCGACGGCCAGTTCATTTCCTTTAAGTGATTCTTCAACGCCGAAAAATTGATAGCTTCCATATGTGACGCCTGCAAAAACTCCGACCTTTTTGCGGGTCAGATCTGAAGGTTTATAACCCGCATCCTCTATGGTATTGTACACTGTCTCTAAAAAGAGGCGTTCCTGAGGATCTAGAAAAGCCGCTTCTCTCGGTGATATCCGGAAAAATAAAGGATCAAACCGGTCTGGATTTTTCAGAAAACCTCCCCACTTATAGCAGCTTCCCTCCAGCATTTCTTTCCGGTCATCAGGAATTTCGCTTACGCAATCCCGTCCATTCATCAGCACATTCTGGAACTCCCTGATGTTTTCCGCACCCGGATACCTGCCGCTGACACCGATAATGGCTATATCAGCAGAAAGGGGATCGGCCGCAATGTGCTCTTTTGAACCTTCTCCTTCAGAGCGTACCGGCGCTTTTGTTTCCACTGGTTTTCTTTTTGGCTTTTTTTGATATGAGACAAGTTCAGATGTGCCGGCCGGTTTCAGCAGTTTCATCATTCGTTCGCTGTGATGACTCAGGAAATATTCAGCTAACTGAGATATTGAATGATATTCAAAAAATAATGTTTTCGACAATCTGCCGATACTTTGCTCCAGCTTTTTGGTCAGACGCATGATCATCACTGAATCAATGCCGTATTTCTCCAGGTATTGTTTTTCATCTATGAGTGAGGCAGGTAATTTCAACTCTTCGGACATTATATTTTTCAGATAACTGATTATATTTTGTCTTAATTCATCGTTTTTCAAATCAGCATCTTCCTGCTGCTCTGAATGAAAGTTGATTGTGCCGGCACGCATCAGCACATCCTCAATCTTTTCTTTTCGGCCTTTCAGGGCAATCAGCTGTTCAGATGATTGACACAAGCTGTTCTCCAGAGCCTGTATTCCGTCACTGTCATCTAACGGGTCAAGACCGAGTTCCTGTTTCATGTAGGATATTCCTTCATCGTCAATATTCATCCCGCCGGAAGTCCATAGCGGCCAATTGACTGACACTACCCTTCCGGCAGACTCTTTTGCAGTCATAACTGCTGCATACTGATCCAAACAGGCATTGGCGAAAGCATAGTCACATTGGCCGGCTGAGCCGAAGACTGCCGATGTGGATGAAAACAAAACAAGTAATTCAACTTTCATTTTTTTGATTTCTTCCGCCAGCCACAACGTGCCATAAACTTTCGAACCTGTGACTTGATCCATTTCTTCTTTTGTCTTTCTTAAGATAAAAGAGTCACGGAGTACGCCGGCACTGTGAAATACTCCATGTAAGGTGCCGAACTGCTCTTTTGCAAAAGCAAACATCCGTTCAGCATCACTTTGTTTTGAAACATCAGATCGGATATATACAACTGTTGAACCTGAACTTCTTAAATATTCGATCTTTTTCTCCTGCTCTTCAGTTAAATCAGAGCGCCCCGTCAATATGAGGTTCGCTTTCCATTTTTCCGACAGATGTTTTGCCAATATATAACCGAGACCGCCCAGGCCTCCTGTAATCAGATAATTCCCATGATGTTTCAGCGGCTGGGTTAAATCGAATGAGCCGGCTTTATTATAGCTTTTCGTAAAACGTCTGCCGTTTTCATAGCGCACTTCAAAATGGATATCCCGTTTTTCGTCACACTCTCTCTGATATATATCCGCTATTGCTGGAAGAGCGGCTCCCGTACCCTCTGATTGCGTGATATTGATAATCTGATAGTGAAAATTGGGGTGTTCCTGGTGAACGGTTTTCACCAATCCGCCGAGAGCATGATGCAGCGGCAGTTGTTCTTTATTCTCAGTTTGAAAAATATGCGTCAGTTTTATTATCTTTTTCCATTTCAGTTCAATCAGCGCCTGTGTAATATACAGAAGAGAAAACAATCCGTTTTCCAATTGTTTCTGTATACCTCCCTTACTCATGTCAGCCTGAGAATCAGACCACAAGTGAAGAATCTTTTCGGGCAGCTGATAATGATCATAAATGTACCGGAACAGCTTTAGATGATCGTCTTTTTTCACGTGATTCATACAAATCGTATCATCATGTAAAACAGCAAATTCTTTTCCGCGGATAACAAACAAGAGAGTACAGTCCTTAAACAAACCGCTCAATTCTTGTATTTGCCGTTCATTTTCTGCAAAAATCAGGAGCAATCCCGTCAAGGGTACGCTCTTCTTATTCGGAATGAACGATTCTGTCCATTCCGGCTTGTAATAAAAAAGCGGATGGTTCGATGCCCGTGATTTTTGATTCTGAATGGATGTCACACGGGCATAGCCTTCGTCAGCCGATATCTGTCCTGATTGAATCAGATCAAGAATATCGCTGATTTGTTCACGTTTTCCGTTCATCATTCTTCCCCCATTAATTGTTTCAATACAGCCTTCTGATCAATATCATTGGTTTCCAATTGACGCAGGAGACGAATGAGTTCGTCGTCCGTCTGAACAGTGCCTTTTTTATGACCATATCTGAATCTCACATCTCTGCACTCCGCCAGAATGCTTCCGTTTTCATCTGTAAATGTCATATGACACGTTACATCACGGCTGTTCTGCCGGTTCTCTTTTTGAGTATAGACATAAAAATTTTGAGCGAGAGGCTGATAGACATCCGCTGCTCCCATTCCGATCAATTCCGGAAAGGTTTCTCCGCTGACAAAAAACGCACTGGCTTCAATCGCGGACTCAAGCGCTTCGGGAGAGATCGTAAAATTCTCTCTTTTTGCATAAAGCTCATCCGGCAATGAATGAAACGACAGCATTCCGTCACTGTTTTTCGCTGATTCAATGACAAAAGGCGATTCAGCAGGATGTTCAGTCATTTCTGATTTGACTTCAGCAATATCAAGCGCTTCAGGAAGCATACCGCTTTCAGGCTTAACAATATGCGCATTTCCCCTGGCAAGACGTACTTTATTCTCATTTTGTGTGTTTGCATATATGTCAAACCGCGCAAAGTCGCGCTCAGGCGTCAGCGTAATCATCAGTTCCCGTATATCAGTCATTCCGTTCATCCTTTCAGTCCACAATAAATCAGTTAATGTATGAACTGGTTGTCCAAATGCCTCCGCTGCATTGACGATAGCCATTTCAGCCAAAGATGCATAAGGGAAAAAGGACACGTTTCCTTCAGACAGACTTAGTGCGAACGGATGATTACGGCTGATTTTTTTCGTGAAACTGAACTGATTAAAATCGGACGTGTTACTCCCCAAGAAAGGGTGAGTCGGCTTACTCACATCTGTTGAAACAAGCGTTTCCCCTTTTTCCGCTATCCAATACCGCTGTTTGATCAGCGGTTGTCCCGGAATAGAAATCCTGCGAGCATTCCAATTCACCTCAAAAGTCTCCCAATCTATCTTTCTTCCATTTACCCATTTGGATGCTGCTTCGGCGTAATCTGAACAAACGTGAGGCATTTCATTGTGAACTTCTGATTCGAATGTATTACCGGTATAGCTCAAGCTGCTTTTTTCTCCCCTGATATAAGCTGAGAGCTCTTCAGCAATGACCTGCCCGGAATCTGCCACTATCGCCAGCCGTTCTTCCATATGATCGCGTCCCGTCTGAAGTGTATAGGCAATATCCTGAAGACGCAGTTTATGATTGTTATCCTTCGATTCATTTTCTGATAGAAAATCAGCCATAACCTTTGCATATTTTATCAGCCGTTGTTTGTCTTGAGCCGATAAAACAAAGATCACTCGGCCGCTTTGATGATCAAAAGCTTTTGGCGGCTCATACGCTTCCAATATAAGATGCGCGTTTGTCCCTCCTGCCCCAAAAGCGCTTACCCCGGCTCTCAAAGGATGAACAGCATTGCTGTTTTGCGGAATATTCCATTCAGCCGCTTTCCGCTGCACTTGAAAAGGAACCTGATCAAAATCTATAAACGGATTAACAATATCGGAATGCAGAGAAGGAACAAGCTGCTTATTCTTCATTTGGAGAAGCACTTTCGTTACCGCAGCGATTCCTGCCGCAGATTCTAAATGTCCGATATTTGATTTCACCGAACCGATGGCGCAAGGATGATTCAGTTGATAGGAATCTTTCAGTCCTTGAATTTCAATCGGATCGCCTAATGACGTACCCGTTCCATGCGCTTCAATATAATTGACGGTATTCGGATCAATGTCAGCTTTACGAAGCGCTTCTGAAATGACCTCCGCCTGCGCATCCGGATTCGGTATGGAATACCCGCTCGTCTTTCCTCCGTGATTAACGGCGCTTCCCTTAATCACACCGTATATTTGATCTTGATCTTCTATTGCTTTTTTCAATGGTTTTAACAATACGGCTCCGACTCCCTCACCGGGAACATAACCGCTTCCGTCTTTTCCAAAACTCCGGCACCTGCCGTCACTTGATAGAAACTGTCCCATGCTGAGGAACTTATATTTATTCGGATGTATTGACAAATTCACTCCGCCGGCTAATGCCATATCGCTCTCTCCGCAATGTATGCTTTGGCATGCGTAATGAATAGAGGTCAGTGATGAAGAGCACATTGTATCCAGAGCCAAACTCGGACCTTTTAAATGAAAATAATAAGACACCCGATTGGCAATTGAAGAATAGACGGATGCCGGCGAGAAAGCCACTCCATTTTCTTCTCCTTCAAATAGTTGATATTGGCCCCACATTGCACCGACAAATACACCGACTTTCATCTTTTCCAGCATGTTTCTCGGGTATCCTGAGTCTTCAAAACAATTTTTGGCCGTTTCTAAAAAGAGCCTTTCCTGGGGATCCATAAGTTCTGCTTCCCTTGGGGAAATATGAAAGAAAAGCGGATCAAATTGATCGGCTCCGCTGATAAAACCTCCCCACTTGCTGTAAGACTTCCCTTTCATATCTCTGTCTTCGCTGAAGAAATCATCCATATTCCAGCGGTCAGGCGGGATTTCTGTAATACAATCTTTTCCGCTCTTTAAATTCTCCCAAAATTCAGGTAAGTTTTCAGCCATCGGATACTTCCCGCTTAATCCGATAATGGCAATGTCCTCATGCCTTGTATCAGCTGTTTCATTTATTTGGATCTCACGGTTTTCATCCTCCATGAAGGTATCTTGAAGTGCAGATTTCAGTTTTTCTTTGTCACCTTCAAACACTATCAGCTGTGATGCGTTCAGAGAGAGTGAATCTTGAAAAGCTTTGATCCCATTGGTTTTACTAAGAGGAACCATACCGATTTTTTGTTTCATCCATTTTTCAGTTTGTTTATCCACTTTCATGCCGCCGTCTTCCCATAGCGGCCAGCCGATGGCTACTGAGACGCCGGAGCGTTCTTTTTTCCGCCTCATTCCTTCACGCCACTCAGCAAAAAGATCGATGAACCGGTTGGCCAATGCGTAATCCGTCTGTCCGATATTCCCGTACATCGAGCTGCTTGATGAAAACATCACAAAGAAGTCCAAAGGTTCGGTTTGCAGCAAGCTGTCCAATAAGACCGTCCCATTTATTTTCGGAGCGATCACTTCCTTGATTTCATCTTTTGATTTTTGAATCAATAAAGCGTCGTGCGTCACACCGGCACTGTGTATCACACCGTTGATTTCTCCGAATTGCCTTTTAATGGTTTTTATGATTCGCTCTGCATCGCGGCTATCTGAAAAATCACCTCTTATATATTGAACCGAAGAACCGCCTGCTTTCATTCGGCTGATTTTGTTCTTTTTGTCTTCCGTAAGTTCAGAACGGCCCGCTAAAATAATATTGGCTTTTGTTTGGGCTGCGATATGTTCTGCAAATATAAGGCCTAAGCCGCCGGCCCCTCCTGTAATCATGTATACTCCGTTTTCTCTAAAGGAGAAACCTGAGTTTTGAGCCGGTTCCGCTTCCCGTAAGGCACGGACCCAGCGCACATTTCCTTCATAATAAAGATCGGTTTCTCCCGGATGCGCTTCAGTTGATTCGCATCTGATGATTTCAGCTGTGAGATCCGGCAACGATGACTTGTCTGAAACTGATATCCCGATTGTCTTAAGGGCCAGTTTCGGGTTCTCAAGCAAAATAGACTGCCCTGCACCATGGACTGAAGCGTAAAGCGGCTGATCATTTTTATGGTCCGCCGGATAAAGGAAAAGCGATACAACCTTTTTTTCCGCCTTGCTACGCATCAATGCCCGGCTGAAAAAGAATAGCGGGTAAGCCCCTTTAGAAAGCTGTTCATTTATTTTTTCCGGGCTGGCAAATGCCCCTTCCGGCCACCCGTAAACCACGGTGTCGGGCATTTGCCCCCTTTTTTTCAGATCAGCTGCAAGCCTGTCAAAGTGAGCTTCCTCCCTGTGATCTATCTCATAAACACCGTCTCCGTGATAGGAGAAACGATTCCCTGATAAAACGAGAATGATCTGTGTATTTCCGAATCCATTTTCAGCATTTTCCCGCATAAAATGAAAAAGCTCTCTGTCATATTGAAACAGCAGGTATGTTCTATTCTTTTTATTTCCGCAATTTGGGTCCCAAGCGGCAGCCTTTTGTCTCCAATGCGGCGTTAAATAGGTCAGAGCCGTATGATTCTCTGCATGATGAAGAGGGAGGTCTTTTTCAACGGAAGTTTTTTCGCCGCTCTCTGCAAAATAGTTTGCAAGTTTTTGAATCGTCGGATACTCAAACAATAAAGTAGGGTACAGTTCCCTGCCTGTTTTCTCTTCCAATGCCTTTACGGCTTGCATAAGTGTTACGGAATCGAGGCCTTGTTCATAAAAACCTTTTACCACAGAGAGTGTTTCAGGGGCAGTCCCTTTGATATCTGCGATCAGCTGCTGAATGTCTCCTTCTGTTATAAGAGCAGAAAGATTTTCGTTCTTACTTTCTTTCATGTCAGGCTTTTCAGCCGGTTGATTTTGCGTTAAGAAATAATCGGACATTTTTTGATTTTCTTTAATATATGCGGCGAGTTCCCGGATCGTTTTCTGCTCAAACAGGAGTGTAGGATACAGCTGTTCCCCTGTTTTGTTTTCAAGTTCTTTGACAATGGCAAGCAAAGAAGCTGAATCCAGGCCCTGTTCATAAAAACCAATGTCTGTCCTTATGTCACACAGATCTATATCTGAAACCCCGGATATTAATTCTTTAAGGTCTGTCTCGATGTTTTCGCTTCGATTTATGATTGAATCTTTTCTGACCAGGCTGTCTTTTGGCTGAGAAGCCGCTTCAGTTTCCAAACGAGTCTGCTTCAGGTTTTCAATTAAATCTTTTGAGCGAATATGTTTCACAGACAGCCGCGTAAAATAAGCGATCATCTCCCCGTGTGCATCGTACAAACCGTAACTTACTTGGATGACATCCCCTGAATCATGATTTTGGTCTTGCTTCTCTATGTACACATAACACCTGTCTTCCAGGCGCTTCGTCATACGGAAAGATTCAATATGAATGGGAATATACGTTTTCATCCGGCTTGCCGGAGATCCTTGTGTAAAATATTCGGGACATGCCTGATAAAGGATCGATATGATGGTAGACGCATCAAGAAAAGTGGGATGCAATTGAAAATAGCCGGTATATTGATTTGCAATTTGGCTGAGCGTCAACTCTGCAAGTACAGAATGGTCAGACGCATAAACCTTCCCCAGACTCTTCATAAATTCAAAATGCTCTATATCAACCTTTTTTAAATAGTCATAACATATCTCCATATCAGCTTCACGGACGGAGGCATGTTTGATTTCATGGATATGAATTGAACTCATGCTTTCCGGGATTTTCGGCATGAGCCTGCAGTTCATATTCTCATCCCAGCTTTCATCCAGAATGCGGTCATCTTTTACCTTTCTGCTCTTCGCCTGAATTTCCCATCCCTGTTCCAATCCCTGAAAACGGATGCGGATTTCTCTGTCAAAGGTATCCGATGTTGCTACAGGTTCCAAATACAAAATATTCTGACACTCGAGTTCTTCAATAGGCAAACCTTTGCTCAGCGCCATACGGTATATCATATCTAAAAATGTGACACCGGGTATAATCCGGGTGCCATGCACCCGGTGATCCCTGACAATATAGTCCGTATGTTTAATTGTTAATGTGAACTGATAGTTTTGATTACTGGCCACCTGTCTCATTCCTTTTCTTTTCTTTATAATTCTTTGAAATCAAGTAAAGGAATCAGCAATTCTGACTCTTCCTTTTCTGGAGTTTCTCCATTGTCGATCCAGCATTGTTCCTTATTGAATATAATCGGAGAAAGCGGGTGTCTTTTTGTCTCTCCATATCCTAATATGAGATGGCTGTCGCTTAATATCATATGTGCGTTCGTGCCCCCGAATCCAAAAGAGCTGATTCCGGCTCGCAAAACCCCTTTTCTGGGACACCATTCTTTTAAAGACGTGTTCGGAAAGAATGGCGACTGATCAAATTTAAAACGCGGATTTGGCGTTTTACAATGTAATGTCGGCGGGAGCATCTGATTTTTTATGGATAAGGCAACCTTTATAATACTCGCTATCCCCGCTGCACTCATTAAATGTCCGAAATTCGTTTTTACGCTGCCCACTCCGCAAAATTGCGTTTCTTCCGTAACCTCCCGGAACACTTCTGTCAGCGCTTTTAATTCAATCGGATCTCCTATCATCGTACCGGTGCCATGCGTCTCGACATAACTGAGAGTATCTGCATCAATTCCGCCTTTTTTCAGGGCTTTTTTTATCACTGCGCTTTGCGCTTTCGGATTAGGTGTTGTCATTCCCATTGTCTGTCCGTCATTATTAACCGCGGATGAGTCAATTACCGCGTAAATTCTGTCACCTTCGGCAAGGGCGTCATCAAGTCTTTTCAAAAGGACTGCGCCGCATCCCTCTCCCGGTACAAATCCATCTGCCTTCTCATCAAATGTATGACACTTTCCTTCAGGTGAAAGCGCCCGAGCCTCACTCAGCATGACGTAAGGCTTTTGATCCAGCAAAATGTCAACCCCGCCCGCAATCGCCATATCTGACTCTTTTGACATCAGGCTTTGACAAGCGAGATGGACGCTGACCAATGAAGAAGAACAAGCCGTGTCTACAACCAGATTCGGTCCTTTCAGATTAAAAAAGTGTGAGATATGCGCACCTATGAAATTTTGTCCTATACCCACGATCGTATTTTTTGAAGGGGAACCTATTTTGGACATAAACGTCCCGGTCCGCGAACCGATGAAGACGCCGACTTCTTTGTTTGATACTTCTTCTTTTGTATAGCCGCCGTCTCTCAATGTCTGGACGCTGACCTCAAGGCATTTTTTGATTAACGGATCAAGCTCTGATGCCTCACTTTTGTTCATATTAAAAAACGCGGGATCGAAAGACTCAATATCTTGAAGAAATCCGCCCCACTTACTGATACTTTTTCCCTTTTCATAGGTGTCAGAGTAGTATGAAGAAATAACCCATCGCGACGCCGGGACTTCGCGGACACTATTTTGTCCTTTCTTCAAATTTCTCCAGAACGTTTCTGTGTCCGGAGCATCCGGAAACTCACAGCCCATTCCGATAATAGCGATTTGGTTCAGACTGGTTTGTTGTATTTGAGATCCGCTGTCCCGTACTTCGGAAGCATTTTGATTTATATGTTGCTCTTTTTTCCGAATCTCAATGTTTTCTGAATCAATTTGAGGACTGATCCCCTCACTTGCAAATAATTCGTTTAAATAGACGCCCAGTTGTAAAAAACTCGGATACTCCAGAAAAGCTGATGGTTCAATTTTTATTTGAAATGCATCTTCCGCTTTTTTGACAAGCTGAACCAGTAAGATTGAATCAACTCCGTAATCCGCAAAAGACGTATCCTGATCTAAATTCTCGTAAGGTATTTTCAGCTCCGCGGAAAAAATCTCCATTAACTTCCTGATCATAGCTTCATTGTCTCCCTGACCAGAGATCTCTTTTTCTTCAGCATCCGGGTTATTTTTAGCAGCTTGAATTCTTGTCTGAAGCAGCTGCTCCAGCTTGAATTTCTCCGGATGTGTCTTTGCCGGTATAAGGCAGGGGTATCCGTTTATCGTCATCATTTCATCCAGCATGGCAATACCTGTTTCTGTTGAGTGTGAAAGTAAACCAAGTGCCTGATATGATGGACTTGTCACCTCGCCCATCCCAATGTCCCTCCAGCTCGGCCAGTTAATTGATTGATAATATGTTCTGCCGGCTGCATGCTGATACGCCGCAAAGTAATCCATAAAAGCGTTCGCTGCGGCATAGTCACTTGTTCCGGCGCCTAATAAAGGAAAGGCGCTCGCAACAGATGAAAACAAAATGAAGAAATCAAGTTTGTCATC
The DNA here is from genome assembly GCF_057836745.1 of Bacillus sp. BACIII. NCBI lineage: Bacteria > Bacillati > Bacillota > Bacilli > Caryophanales > Bacillaceae > Bacillus > Bacillus sp. BACIII. Next base: position 1,554,162 of record NZ_CM174437.1, read on the forward strand.
AATAAAAATGTCATGGAGTACCTGCATCCCTTGCACCTTTGGCTCAAATACTTCTCTTATTTCTTGATCAGATTTATGAATAAAAGCCGGATTCGAATGATTGGCTGCACCAGCGCAATGAATGACCCCGCCGATTTTGCCGAACTTCAGTCTCACCTCTGAAAAGAAGCGTTGTAATTTTTCTTTTTCCGTGAGCGGCCCGGAATACACTTCCACCTGAACTCCCTTTTGATCCAACTCATGCAGCAGTTGTAATTTCGAATAAAGAGGTGACTTTTCATCGGTGTCTTTTAACATGCCGGCTATTTTATCAGATTCCGGAAGGTCGGTTACTCCCATCAACACAAGTTTTTTGACTCCCTTTCCGGCATAATGTCTGGCAAGTTCTGCCCCGATCCCTCTTGTTCCCCCTGTAATAACCAGGGTTTGATCCGTACGGCATACCGGCAGGCCGGATAGTTTCCGGTTTATTTCCGCTGCATGTAATTTCTCGACGTATGGAATATAACGTTCACCGTTCCGGTAGCAGATTTCACTATACAGCCCGTCAGCACAAGCTTCATCTGTGATTACCTGTCTCAATTCCGCCGCAGTCCCGACATGCCCGTCTACATCTATTGTTTTTGATTTTATCTTTTGATACTCCGCACTCAGCATTTTATATAGTCCGGCTGTTTCGGCTCCGGCTAACGACGGCTTGTCATTCAGAAATGTCTGCAGCCCTCTGGTCACATGTAAAACGAAAAGCTGTTTACGTGTCTTTATGATTTCCTGCAGCAGTGTCAGCTTCCCGATTGTGCCGGTGCGTGCCCCGTTTTGATCACTCCGCAAATCTGACAGGTCAATTATGCCGATGATTTCCGGATTTTCTTCTATGACTGCTAGAGCCGTTTTTTTGGCTTCCCCATCCGAAGGATCCCAGTTATCTGCGCAAATGACAGCGGATTCAATCAGAGGATCTGAATCAAACAATTTGAATGCAAGCCGCTCACTTTCACTATTAGCCAGGATCATCACCTGTCCTTTCATAAAAGCGGAAGGCGCAGCCTTTTGTTTTTTCCATGATTTTTTTAATACATCAAATGATAAGTCAATCGGTGCATGGGGCAGACTTTGCGGTACACCTGTTTTTTTCTCTTTCTGTGCTGCTTTTGCGGCAGGCACCCAATATCTGTTCCGTTCAAAAGGATATACAGGAAGAGAGATAAGCTTCGGTAATTCCGCAGTGTACATCTCTTCCCATTCAACGTCTCCTCCGTTCACCCAGTGAATGGCCATTTCTCTTGCACTTTTAAAGTGAGCGGCTGACAGGGCATTCTTTTGACCAGCGCCTCGGCGGGCCTTTCCCCTATATAAACCGTTTACCTTCTGATCTGACCGCAAATACATCGTCAGCTTATTGCGAAGATCGTCAATGCTGCTAACCTCAACAGCGAGCCGCTCTTCCATAGCGTTTCTCCCGGTCTGCGAAGTGTACGCAGCATCAGCTAGTGACGTTTTTGGCTCCAGTTCTTTTATATATGCATCAATCAAGAGTCTGAGCCGTTCTTCATTTTTAGCAGAAAGCAGAATAATTTGCGTCTTGTTGCTCTGTACCGTTTCCATCTTTTCTTCATTCTTATACTCTTCGATGATAATGTGGGCATTAGATCCTCCAGCGCCGAAAGAACTGATGCCTGACCTTCTGGCTTGATTTTGCGGCGTCTCCCAATCGGTCAGTTCAGACTGCACGTAAAACGGTGTTTCCTCAAAATCAATATTAGGATTTAAGTTACCGGAATGAAGGGAAGGAGCAAGCTGTTTATATTTCATTTGCATCAGCACTTTTGTGATAGAAGCAATTCCCGCCGCAGCCTCTAGGTGTCCGATATTTGACTTAACCGAACCAATTGCACAACGATAATCGCTTTTCGAGCTGTGCAAAGCTTTGATTAAACCTGAAATTTCAATCGGGTCTCCCAAAGATGTTCCAGTGCCATGCGCTTCAATATAACTTATGCTGTCTGCATCAATCCCCGCCTTATCAAGAGTTTCACTGATGACGTTTGCCTGCTCGCCCGGATTTGGCACAGTGTATCCGTTTGTTTTTCCGCCGTGATTTACAGATGTTCCCTTAATCACACCGTAAATCCTGTCCCCGTCAGCCTTTGCGGCAGAAAGCGGTTTCAAAAGAACGGCCCCGACTCCTTCTCCCGGCACATATCCGTCTCCTCCCGCTCCAAAGCTTCTGCAGCGCCCATCGCTTGAAACAAAATGATTTTGTGAAAGCAAAGTATATTTATCCGGGTGTAAGGATAAATTCACTCCTCCGGCTATGGCGAGGGTGGATTCTCCCCTTTTTAAACTTTCACATGCAAAATGAACAGCAGAAAGTGAAGAAGAACACATTGTATCAATTGCAAGGCTGGGTCCATGCAGGTCAAAGAAATATGATACCCGGTTTGCGATAGACGAATAAGAAGACAGGAGCGCCTGACGTTCCTCATCATCTGAAGCACCGGCTGCAAATAACTGATAGTGGCTGTAGGTGACACCGACAAATACACCTGTCTTATGCCGTTTCAACTTTTTCTTTGTGTAACCCGCATCTTCAAACGTGTGCCACGCTGTCTCTAAAAATAACCGTTCCTGAGGATCAATTAACTCGGCATCACGGGGCGAAATTGAGAAGAACAGCGGATCGAATTTATCAGCGTCTTTTATAAACCCCCCCCATTTGCTGTCATGACGGGCATTGTCACCTGTGTGATAATATTTCCGAAAATCCCAGCGCTCTTTCGGTATTTCCGTTATACAATCTTTTCCGGAAGAAATATTTTCCCAAAACTGTTCCACATCCTTCGCCATCGGGTAGCGGCCGGATATACCGATAATTGCAATATCTTCCTCGGAAGGTGCGGATGGTATGCGGGAAACGGAAAGCTTCTCTCGTTTCGCCGGCGCCGAATGATCAATTCGCTGTTCGGCTGCCGGTAAAAACACCTTCTTCAACTCATGATGATAGTGTTCAAGAAAATACTCTGACAGCTCTTCAACACTGCTGTATTCAAAGAAAAGAGTCTTAGACACTCTTCCAAAATATTTTTCCAGACGGGAGTTAAGACCTAAAATCGTTAGAGAATCAATTCCGTAACAGTCAAACGTTTCCTCGGGTAAAATACTGTCCGCCGGTCTTCCCGTTTCCGCACCGACGATCTCTGTCAAAAGACGGATCGTTTGCTTTTTCAGATCTTTTTCATTTAATTGCAGCAGATTACTGTTGTTTCCAGGCACAGTCTCTATTTCTTTATGATCCGTTGAGAGTAATTCATTTACTCTATCTTTGTCTCCGCTGATAACAGCCAGCTGAGAAGCAGAGCGGCTCATACTGTCCTGAAAAGCGGCAAGCCCGGCTTGAGCGGATAAAAGTTCCAGCCCTGCATGTCTTAAAGCCTGCAGCTCTCCCGGCCCGACTGTCATATTCCCCGCATCCCATAACGGCCAATTAATAGAAAGTGTTTTCCCGGGACGTCCTTTAATGCTTCGATACTGGGTGAATCCGTCCATACATCCGTTAGCGAAGGCGTAGTCGCTTTGACCCGCATTAGGCAGAACGGCCGAAAGGGACGAAAACATAACGAAGAAATCAAGAGGCTCTTCTTCAGCTGCTTTATCCAGCCAAACGGTTCCGAATACTTTAGGCGCTATAACTTCTTCTATGCTTTCTTTAGTTTTTTTTATGATAAATGCATCTTTAACAAGTCCGGCGCTGTGCAAAATTCCGTTTAATTCTCCGAATGTCTGCTTAATGTGCTTCATTAACGCGGCCGTCTCTTTTTCCTTTGAAATATCTGCCGGGACATATAAGGCTTCAGCGCCAAGATTTTCAAGAGCGCTCAATTTTTGCGCCGTTTCACGGGAGGCCGGGGAACGCCCGGTTAATATCAGCTTGACTTCTGCCTGTTTCGCCAGATATTCCGCAAACAGGTACCCGAGACCGCCGGCTCCTCCCGTAATTAAATACACACCGTTCTTTTTTACACTGAAACTATGTTTCTCCCCATCTTCTTTTTTTACTCTTTGAAGCTGCCTTTTATAATAATGCCTCGGCTCATAACAGGTAACGTGGTTCGTCTTACATTGATTGTTCCATTCAAAAGAGATGACATCTGCAACATGCTGCTTTGTAAACGGCTCGTCAAACATTGATTTCAGCTCTGCAGCCTTACATGTGAAATTCGGATTTTCGGTCTGTACGGTCTTAAGAAAACTTTCAACCGCGTTATAAATCGGCTGAACCTCGCCCTCGGTATTTTCATACAGGTACAAAATTTCTGCTTTCGGACAAAGTTTGTTCGCCATGAAGGCCTGAAACATGTGAAACAAGGAATACAGACTTTTATTGAGCTGCTTTCTCATTGCATCTTCTGTATTTTTGAAGAGCCCGGCAGCCAAAAAATGAATAATATGACGGGGTCTTATATTTTGAGAACGCAGAACCCCGCATAACGCATCATAATCCTCATCTTTTGCAAAGTTCATTGTAAAACGACCGTTCCGGCAATCTTCGAAACGCTCGCCGGAAGTCACGTAAATGAAAGGTGCCTCATAGCCTTCAAGCTGCCTCTTCATTACGGTATACATGCTGTCGTCTTCGCAAAAAAATAAAATTGGCTCTTTCGTATGCGGGAATTTTTCACTGCCTTTAAATTCATGTCTATCCCATACCATTTCATATAGATGGGTTTTCCCCAAGCTCTTAATTAATTCCAGCCCTTCTTCAGGCGTCAGGCTGCATTCTTTCACCTTTTTCACGATTTGCTCAATTTGCATCGTTTTTTCATTCATGGAAAAGCAACTCCTCTATCAGCTCTGACGTCTCTTTCGTATTCATCTCACCTGTTTGTGCTTTTTCAAGAAGCGACATGATTGTTCCATCTGCTGCATCTTTATTTGAGTTGTGAAGCTCAGTACCCGAGAAAGCCTCAGCCTTCTGCGCTTCATCTTTATTTAAATGAATCCAATGCCTGTTCTTGCTGAAAGGATAAAGAGGAAGAGACAGTTTAACCGGTTTGAGTTCCTCCTCATACAAGTCTTCCCAGCTGATTTCACAACCGATCGTCCACAACTGAGCCAGTTTGGCCGGCTTGTTTTGCTGAATCAGTGATTGAACATATGCATGACCTTCGGGGCCGCCGAATAAAGGAGCGTACAGACTATCAAAATCCGTTACATTTCCTTCATAAACACCTTGCAGCCTGCTCCCCCGGATGTAACCGTTTAATTTTTCAAGAAGATCTCCGGTATTCGAGCAAGTAATCGCAAGGCGGCATTCAAATGGTTCCCTTCCGGTTTGCAGCGTATATGCTATTTCTTCAAGACCGATTCCGGACTTTTCTCTAAAATTGCCGTTATGCGGTTTATCAGCTGATCGATTCCGGACGCTGCTGATATAGCGGCACAGCTCGCTCAGGGTCATTAATTCCTGAAATATGTCTAGTGATATTTCTGTGCCGTACATTTGGTTTATATAAGAGATTAGTTCGGAATAAGCCAACGGATCAAATCCGAATTCAGAAAGAGGTATCTTTGCATCTATATCTGCGGTATCTAAACGCAGGATACCCGCTGCCGCTTCCCGAACCGCCTCTTGCAAATCACGTTCCTGCACCTCTTGCTGACTGAATTGAACTGATAGTTCTTCATGTAAAAACGTTGTTAACTCTTTGGCTTTAACCATCAGCCTTTCCTTTGTTTTGGCCGATAGAACAATGATTTGTTCCCGCTCGGCAGTTACTGCTTTATCTTGTCCGTATTCAAATTCTTCCACGATGACATGAGCATTTGCCCCGCCGAATCCAAAGGAACTGACTCCGGCACGGCGCGGAATTTCATTTCCTTTTCGATCTATTAATCTGGCCCACTTCATTGTTTTATTGACAATATGAAACGGCGTTCCGCTTAATTGAATGTAAGGGTTCAGTTCCTTGACATGTAGTGTGGCAGGCAGTGTTTTATACTTCATGGATAGTAATACTTTAATCAGCCCCGGCATTCCAGAGGCGGGCTCTAAATGACCGATATTCGTTTTTACTGAACCGATGCCGCAATATTGATCATGATTCTTTCCTGAATGCGGCTCAAAAGATCCAAACGCTTTTTTCAAGCCTTCAATCTCAATCGGATCTCCCAGTTCTGTCCCGGTTCCGTGTGCTTCAATATAAGATATCGTATCAACAGGAATATCGGCATTTTTGTAAACAGACGTTAACAGTTCTGCCTGAGCTTCCGGGTTCGGCGCGGTCAATGAAGCAGATCTTCCTCCGTGATTTTCTCCGGTTCCTCTCAGGACTCCGTAAATATTGTCTCTGTCATTCATTGCCGCTTGCAATGGTTTCAATAACAGAACAGCTGCACCTTCACCGCGGACATAACCGTCGGCAAGTTTATCAAACGTCTTACACCGGCCGTCCCTAGACAAAATACCGAGTTTATCAGTATACATATGCGTGACTGGATCTAAGAGCAGCGAAACCCCGCCTGCTACCGCCAGCTCACTTTCACCATTTTGAATCGAGCGCACAGCTCTGTGGATTGCTACAAGACTGCTTGAGCAGGCTGTATCAATGGACTCACTCGGACCTCTGAAATTAAAATAGTGGGATACACGGTTGCTGATGAGCGCCTGACTGTTTCCGGTTCCCGCAAACGCATGCGCCCCGTCCGAATGCCTCATCAGCAGCTGGCGGTAATCATTAAATTGAATGCCCGTAAACACCCCGATATTTTTGCCAGACAGCTTTGAAGCTTTGTAGCCCGCATCTTCTATCGCTTTCCAGGTTTCCTGCAAATAAATTCTGTGCTGAGGATCCATGAGTTCTGCTTCCCGCGGATTAATATTGAAAAATGCCTCATCGAATTTATCGGCATCTGTGATAAAGCCGCCCCATTTCGAATGTACTTCGCTGCTTCCTTTGCCTTCGGCGTATTTTTTCCAATCCCAGCGATCCGGGGGAATTTCCTGAATCAAATCTTTTTCATTGATTAAATTGATCCAAAACTCATCTGCATTTTTTGCTCCCGGAAAAACACAACTCATCCCGATAATAGCAACTGGCGGCTTCTCTGGATGATGGTCAGCCTGTCTTGTTGTCTTTTTTTCAAACGGAAAACTTCGCGGCGGCTTCACGTTTTTCCCGGTGGTTTTCCCAGCGTGCACTACTTTCCTTTTTTCAGAAATGTTTTTTTCTGCATCTGTATTCCCCTTTGCAACAGTACGCAGTTCACTGTTTAGAAATTCTGAAAGAGATTTTATATGGCTGTAAGTAAAGAAAACGGCAGGTGTCAGCTTAAGCTTGTATTTTTTATTCAGTCGGACGGCTAATGTTTTCAAACTGATAGAATCAAAGCCGAGATTGCCGAAATTCTCTGCCATATTCAGCTGTTCAATGTTAATTTTCAATAATTCCGATACCATTTGCTTCAGTTCTTCCAGGACATTGTCTGCAGACACCGGTGCTGTATAAGAAATTTCCTCTTGACGAACCGGAAGCGTATTTACTTTTTGATGCGGCAGATCTTTTTTTGCTGGTGTTGTTCCGGCATCCCCGGTAACAACCGAAATTTGCGGACAGTCATTTGCCAAAATCGTCTCAAAAGCCGCTATCCCTTCTTCCGTTTCCAAATAGTCAAACCCGGATGCGGAAAGATAAGCTTCTTCCGCTTCTTTGTTTAAATGCATTCCGCCTTTACGCCACAACGGCCAGTTAATCGAAATGCTCTTGCCTTGTCTCTCTTGCCGGCGGCTCTGTTCGGATCTCCAATTTATATATTGATCTTGAAAATAATTGCCCAACGCATAATTAACCTGTCCAAAATCTCCGAAGACCGAAGAAATAGAAGAAAATACGATAAAGAAATCAAGCGGCTCATCTTTCGTTAATTCATCTAAGCATACCGTTCCTTCAATTTTAGCAGTCATGCCTTCTGAAAAATCAGTCAGATTCATCTCTGTAAATAACCGATCATCGGCATGACCAGCTGAATGAATAACACCTTGAATGGAGCCCCAAGTCCGTTTCGTTTCTTCTATGACCCGTCCCATCGTCTTTTGATCTGCGGCATCAGCTTGATAATATACAGCATCTCCTCCAAGTGCCTGCAGCCGGTCAATGTTATGGCGTTTATCAGCTGTTAACGGTGACCTTCCCGTCAATACTAATTTTGCTTGATACTGAGAGGCTAAATATTTTGCGAAAATCAGGCCCAGACCGCCTAAACCGCCCGTTATGAGGTAAACCCCTTTCTGTTTCAGCTGATGAGAGTGCTCTGTATGATTGAATACATACTCCTTTAATGTCTTAACATACCTCTTGTCATTTATATATTTAACTTCTTCCGCCTGCCGTTCCATGCCTGAAACCATTTCGTTAAGACAAAATTCAGCCATTTTTTCAATTGATATACGTTCTGAAAAACCGATTGACTTCACATTCTCTGCGGATGGCACCAACATATTTTCCGTTTTTAAACAGCCTGCAAGAGCGCCCGTATACGGATCATTCACGCCTTCTTTAAAAGAGTGAACAAGAAGCAGAGAATGAAGATAAAGAGAGGCATCACTGCGGGCGCTCAGAGCTTTTAATAAATAAAAAATTGATTCCAGGCCGCTGAGAAGGTGGTCACCCGCGTAAAATGTTTCTCCCGTGTGTAAGATGACATCAGGAGCAAACCCCTTTTTCTCTAATTCTTCGAATAAACGAATGTAATCTGACGTCACTTCCGGGTTTACACAGAATGTCAGCAGATTTTGATCGGTCTGCCGCTGATCCGGCGTGACGAGAATGACACGGCTGTCTGATTGATTTTTCAGAGCTCCAGCCAGTGCTTCATCTTTTGCAAAGACCAGAATTGTTTTTGGCTCCCTATCTTTGATTTCAATCAGAGGGTTTTTTTGATCCCACTTATGCTCATAAAAACGTGCATTTTTATTAGGCTTTTCGCCAAAAACCAGCCCGCTCAGTTCCATCAAAATCCCGCCGGCATTGTCTAATACATACACATCATAAGCCGAATCGGTTTCTCCAGTTTGTTTTGCATATACATAAACGGGTTCAGTCTCATGATCAAAAATCGTACATTCTTTAATATTTTCCGGGAGCTCTCCGGCATTTTCCCCCGCAAGGTATATGACGGCTTGATATACGCTCTCAATAACTTCCGGTTTGATTATGCACCCTTTCGGCCCGGCCTTTGCTTTTATCTTTAAAAGTACCTGTCCGTTCCTGCTGACACATTGCTCTGCCGCTTTCAGACTGTCACTGCAGCTGTATCCGAATTCGGCAAGCCGCTGATAAAACGCTTCGTACGGTATGCGTTCTGCGCGCTGAGACAGAAACGGCTCAAGATGAATATTTCCGTTCTCGTACGCCCCGCCTTCTAATTCGAGCCGCCCTGAGGAATAAATGGATGAGTCGCTCTGTTTTTCTATAGAATACGATGCACCCTGATTATCCGGGGTTAATACAATCCGGATCTGCTCATTGCTTCCGCTTTGTAACATCGGTTCTCTAAAGGAGAGCTCTGTTAATTTAATAATCGGATTCCCTGAAGCCATCGCTCCGGCAGCTCTCGCCATTTCAATCTGGCTGAGAAACGGAAACATTTCCTTGTCTTGATACTTTGTTTTTATATATAAACCAGTATCGCTTACATTGATAAGAAACTTCTGTGCTTTAAAATCAGATATATTGCATGAAATGTAAGGATGCAGATCGTTATTAACGTTCATCCGGCGGCTTCCAATATTTTGCGCATCTATTCTGCACAGCTCTTTGGCAAATGGATATCCGGGTGCTGATACCCGTCTCAGAGTGGCATCTTTATAAAGTGACGGCCAATCTACTCCGTTACCGGCAACCCAGTATTCAGCAATCTTCAAAAGATCTCTGTTTGCGGCTGCTTCTTCAATTTCAGCTTTGTTCATCCTTTGAGCTTCTGTTGTGTCTTTGCCGCTTGTAAAAATATGATCCATCGCGTTTCCGAGAGTATAGCCTGTCAGTCTTTTAAGCAATTCCTCTCTTGTGGAGGCGATAACAGCCAATCTGTGCGGCATTTCTTCTCTCCCGGTTTGTAAAGTAAATGCTGTATTTCTAAGTATTTCTAATGGATAATCTCTGGCTGCTATATGTTCTTTTGCGCGTTTTGCATATTCTTCCAGCCTGTCGGCATTTTTTGCAGAAAAAACAAATAAAAGCTGTTCAGGTTCTTCAGCCGCGAGAGGAGAGATAGCTTCATCCGCAAATTCTTCTAAAATAACATGGGCATTAGCTCCTCCTGCCCCGAAAGAACTGATTCCGGCACGCCTGGGAACGGATGACTCCCATTTTTCGGCACTGTCCGGTACATAAAAAGGTGTTTTTTGAAACGGTATATTTTCATTCAATTCAGCAGAATGAGTCAGTGACGGAACAATCGTTTTATGTTTCATTTGAAGAATAACTTTCGTAATGCCCGCTATGCCTGCAGCAGCCTCAAGATGTCCGATATTTGATTTAATCGACCCGATCGCGCATGTTTTCTTATCGCGTTCGGCACCTGAAAATGCTCTGGTCAGACCGGTGATTTCAATCGGATCTCCTAACGCGGTGCCTGTTCCGTGAGCTTCTATATAGCTGATGCTTTTTGGATCAATTAACCCTTTTTTTAAGGCTCTCGTAATGACCTCACTTTGAGCTTTGGGATTCGGTACGGTATATCCATTCGTCTTAGCACCGTGGTTGATGGCTGTTGCCTTAATAACTGAATAAATCTGATCACCGTCCGCAATAGCCTTTTTTACAGGTTTCAGCAGCACGGCACCTGTCCCTTCTCCCGGCACATAGCCGTCTCCTCCGGAACCGAAGCTTCTGCACCGGCCATCACTGGATAAAAATCCGCCTTGGGTCAGAAGTTCATATTTATGAGGATGAATGGATAAATTGACGCCTCCTGCAATTGCAATTTCACATTCATTCCTGATTAAACTTTCACAGGCAAAATGAACAGCCGTTAATGATGAGGAACACATCGTGTCCAAAGCAATACTTGGCCCGCTGAAATTAAAGAAGTAGGATACCCGGTTGGCGATTGATGCATACGAGGAAGAAACGGCCGCTTCGTGACCGACACTGTACAGCTGATATTGGCCGTACATAACCCCTGCAAAAACACCGACGTTTTTTCTTTCAAGCGTTTTCTTTGCGTACCCCGCATCTTCTATGGTGTGCCAAACCGTCTCTAAAAACAGTCTCTCCTGCGGATCAATTAATTCAGCTTCGGCAGGAGAAATATTAAAGAACAACGGATCAAAATGATACACATCGTCAATAAATCCCCCCCATTTGCTTTGGTTTTTTACTTCATCGCCTGCTGCGGGCTGATAGTGCAGCCCCGAATCCCACCGATCCTTAGGTATCTCAGTTATACAGTCTTTACCGTTCAATAAGTTTTTCCACAGAGTATCAAGATCATTTGCCATCGGGTAACGTCCGCTGATACCGATAATCGCGATATCATTATCATGATACTTCTCCTGCTGCACCTGATTTTTCATCTGGATTTTCTGTTTCCCGTTAACATCTGCTGTCTGTTTATTATCTTTTTTCTTCTGAGATGGGGTGCTGCTCCCGTTTTCTCCCAACCGGAGTTTATGAAGAAGAGTATCCCTGTGCTCCTCAACGAAATACTGTGACAATTCTGCCGCAGTCTGATATTCGAATAACAGCGTTTTTGAGAGCGCGCCGAAATGTTTTTCAAGCTCATTCGTAATATTGATAATCATAACGGAATCAAGTCCGTATTTTTCCAGTGCCTCTTCTGCATCTATTTTGTCCGCAGGCATCCTGAATTCTGCAGCAATCATTTTTATGATGAAATCAGATGTTTCAGCTGTCAGTTTCTCTGAATCAAATGATTCGATATTTCTCCCTGTTCCTTCATCTGCCTGAATGCTGTCTTTTCGTTCATATAATTGATGAACATGATTGTCAATTTGCTCATCTCCGTAAAATACAGTAAATTGCGAAAAACCGGAGGACAATGCGACTGCAAACGCTTCTTTACCTTCTTCTTTTTCTAAAGGATAAAAACCCGCCTTTTTCATTGTCTCTACCGTTCGCTCATCCACTTGCATGCCGACTTCTTTCCACAGCGGCCAGTTCAGAGAGAGAGAAATCGTATCAGAATCCTGGGCAGAACGCATATTCATGAAATGATCCATATAACTGTTTCCGAACGCGTAATCAGATTGCCCGACATTTCCCAACACTGCGGAAGTAGAGGAGAAGCAAATGAAAAAGTCAGGATTTTCTTTCTCAACAGCATCATTCAGCCACATCGTACCCAATACTTTCGGTCTGATTACCTGATCGAATTCCTCTCGTGACTTGTTAAGAAGGAAAGAGTCACGGATGATTCCCGCGCCCTGAATGACCCCGTTTACTTTTCCATAAGAAGTTTTGGCTTTTTTGACTACATATTCGGCTTCTTCCTTATTGGTAATATCAGCCTGAACATAAACAGCTGAAGAACCGGCATCCTCCAATCGTCTCAGCTGTCTTCTTATATGGTCTGAGAGCGGAGACCTCCCCGTTAAAACAAGGCAGCATTTTGTTTGAAAAGCCAAATATTCTGCAAAAGTAAATCCTAATCCGCCCGCGCCTCCTGCGATAATATATACTCCATTTTCTCTCAGCGGCACATCTCCGCTTCCGGAATTTTTTTCGGGTTCATACGTTTTGAGCTGTTTGACATAACGCTGCATGTCTTTATAACGGATCTCTACATCTGAAGGCTGGAAATCACTCAGCTCATTGCGTATGATATCAGCTGCGTGAACGGCTGCTATTGACTGCTCCATTTCAATGCTTTTTGCTGAGATTAACGGATTTTCCAGCTGCAATGTCCGCAAAAATCCGCTTGCCGCCGCGTAAAGAGGCTGTTCTCCAGAAAGATGCGAAAAATATCCATATAACAGCTTGATCGGTTTGCGGCAGTTATTTTTGAAGAGCGCCTGTTGTAGTAAAAACAAAGAATAGACTCCGCTGTCGCATTGTTCACGAATCGCTCTCTCTGTCTTTTCAAACGGCATGTCTGACCACAAATGCACCGCTTCCCGTATATCTGACTTCTCTTCTTCTATAAGCCATCCTAACAGGTTTATGTAATCTCTTTCAGAACGGGGATCGATTTCAAATACACCGTCCCCGATTTTTCGAAACTCTTTCCCCGGCTTAACCAAAATAACCCTTGTATCATGCAATGCAGCAAGTTCTTTACTCACATCTTCACTTTTATCAAATAATAAAAGGCTGCCCTCACGTCGGCCGCCTTTTACATGAATGCTGAGATCTGTCCGCTGCCAGACCATCTGATAATATATCGCCTGTCCGTTACCCCCTGCGGAATGAGAACCAAGCTGCTGTATCCGCTTTACTCCTTCTTCCAAAGAAATGATGCCGCTTTCTATGTCAGAAAGTACTTTTTTTCTAATATGACGGGCTTCTTTCATAAAAATCTTCATCCCCTTTACAAATGGCACTGCCGCAAAATGATAAACTAATCCTGCATACGCTCCAGCGCATAATCTGCTTCCTCCGCAGTCAGTTCGCCCGCTTTTAATTGTCTGAGGAGCTCTTTTACTCTCTCGTTCTTTCGATTGGAATCCGCTGTTGCATGATTCTGTGGCTCCGCGGAAAACGTTTCTTTTTTACGAATGGTTACATCCTTTAAACCTGCAAGTCTCTCTCCGTGTTCATTAAGCAGCTGAATATCGTAAATAAGCTCGGATTGACCTTTTTGGCCTGTTTTACGCGCATAAGCCCAGCATTCTGCTGAAACTTTTTTCCGAATCGTAATCTCTCCTATTGAAAAAGGAACATAAACAGATGCCTCTTCTCTTCCGTCCGTAATGCCGAACAAAGATTGCAGAGCCCCATCAATTAAAGACGGATGCAATGTATAATTTTCAAGAGCATATGCGGCTTCTTTTGGCAGCAATAAGTGTGCAACCGCTTCCGTTCCGCCGCCCCATAAACGTTGAATCGGCTGAAAAGCGCGCCCATACAGGAACCCGTTTTCCCGAAAATACTCGTAACATTCATCTTGTTCACGGACAAAAGCACTTCTGTTTATTATCTCTTGTCTGTCCGTATTCTCTATATCATCATCACCGTAATCATGATCATAATCTAATTCACCCGTCACAAATCCAGTCCTTACAGCAGCATCCTCGTCAGGTGACATGTTAAATAATATGCTGCCGTCTTTTACGGAAATGTGAGTGTAAATGGTCAGGCTCGCTTGCAAAAGCATGGCCGGTCTGGCAAATATCACGTTTTTTAAACGAGTGACCTTTTTCTTTCGATATGACCGTGTTCCCGCTGCGCATGCCATTTCAAGAAAAGCAGCTGCCGGGAGAATGCTCTTGTTTTTTACAATGTGGTCTTTTAACCAAATCTCTTTGTCTCTTAATGTCGTTTTAAAAAACTGCTGTTCCAGAGTAGATTCATTCGAATCCAGAAGCGGGTGCAGTGAAGACTGCTGCGGCAATATTTCTGGAAATACTGCACTTTGGTTTCCAGGCACCCAGTAAGACTCCTCAGCAAATGGATATAAAGGAAGCTTGACCTTTTGCGGGGTATATTCTTCATATAACTCTCTCCATTGAATATCAGCCCCGAAAGACCATAATTTTGCAAGAAGATTCAAGTCCTTTGTCTCCATCATCACCTCGAGGAATTTATCTTTCATCTTTTGATCATGAAAGATAAAGACTTTATCAAAATCTTTCGTAACATTGCCTTTGTATACGCCCTCTCCAATTGTTCCTTCAGTACAGAAAGTTCTCAGCTTCTCCTTAAGTTCCGGCAAATCAGAAGCTACAACAGCGAGTCTGTCTTCCATCGGTTCCCTGCATGTCTGCAATGTAAAAGCGATATCAGCTGCCGAGGCCTTTGTCTCCCGCTCTGTGAATTGCAGAAGGCGCCGAGCGTATTCTTTCAGTCTGTCTTCATTTTTGGCAGAGAGAACTGCGGCAAACGGACCGCTTATTGTTTGTGTGTCCGCATGGTTTTGATATTCTTCCACAATGACATGGGCATTTGCTCCTCCCGCTCCGAACGAACTGATTGCTGCTCTCCTGTTGGAGGCGCCTGATTCTTTCCGCCACTCTTCTTCTTTCTGCTGAACGTAAAAAGGCGTCTTTTCAAATCGGATATTTTGGTTCAGCTGTTCCGAGTGGATGGATGGCGCCAATTTCTGGTGCTTAAATTGTAAAAGAACTTTTGTAAGGGCTGCTATACCTGCAGCAGACTCCAAATGTCCGATATTAGACTTCACTGAACCTATGGCACAAAATTGTTTATCGTCCGTAAATTTCTCAAAAGCTTTTGTCAATCCTGCGATCTCAATCGGATCTCCGAGCGAGGTACCCGTTCCGTGTGCTTCCAAGTAGCTGACGGATCGCGGACTGATGCCCGATTTCTTGAAATTTTCAGCAATCAGCTCAGCTTGTGCATTCGGATTCGGAACCGTAAATCCATTGGTTTTTCCGCCATGATTTACAGATGTTCCTTTAATTACTCCGTATATATGATCCTGATCAGCAATTGCTTTTTCCAGAGGTTTCAACAGGACGGCTCCCGAACCTTCTCCCGGGACATAGCCGTCTCCGCCCTCTCCGAAACTTCTGCACAATCCTTCCGTGGAAACAAAATTACCTTGACTCAGCCAAAGGTATTTGCTGGGGTGTATGGACACATTAACGCCGCCCGCAAGCGCAATTTCACTTTCCCCTCTTTTAATGCTTTCACATGCCAAGTGAATGGCCGTCAGCGATGATGAACACATCGTATCCAGTGCAATGCTCGGGCCGGAGAGATTAAAAAAGTATGAAACCCTGTTCGCAATAGATGAAAAGAAGGAACTGAGCGCAATCGGATTGCCCCGCGCAGTTTCTTCTGCGCCGAATAATTGATATTGTCCGTACATGGCTCCGACAAACACACCGGCTTTCATACCGTTAAGCTTCTCTTTTGTATATCCTGAATCTTCAAACGTATGCCAGGAGGTTTCGAGAAAAATTCGCTCCTGAGGGTCCATCAGCTCAGCTTCTTTATGAGAAATGTGGAAAAACAGCGGATCGAATTGATCAACACCGCTGATAAAACCGCCCCACTTACTGTTGATTTTCCCCTTCTCCATTCTGTCGGGACTGTAAATCGATCTGAAATCCCAACGTTCCTCGGGGATTTCAATAATACAGTTTTTCCCTCCGGCAATGTTTTCCCAGAACTCCTCAAGAGTATCGGAATTCGGATATCTTCCGCTCACACCGATAATGGCAATATCCTCACCCGGCTGAACCATGCTCGGTGCAGCTGCAACTCTATGCTGCCGGTGCTGTTTTTTACTCAGATTTTCTCTTTTCTTCGGCACTCTTGTTACCGGAGCTGCCCCTGCGGCCTTAAGCACTTTTTCTTTAAAAGATGTTAGGAAGAAGTTTGAAAGCTCTTCAATGTTCTGATATTCAAAAAAGATTGTTTTTGGAAGATCCCCGAAAGTATCTTCAAGCTTTGAAATAAGTGACATGATCATAAGTGAGTTGATTCCGAATTTCTCAAAAGAGTCTTTCGCATTTATTTTATGAGCTTGTATTTTCAAGACACTGCTGATGATCTTGATTAAATAGTCATTGACTTTTTCTTTCGCAGCATATTCCTCTTCTTCATTGTGTTCCGCCGTGAGTGTATCTTGATCTGCTGCAGCTGTGTTTCTTTGAATCGAAAGCGCTTTTATCATTTTATCCCGCTCTCCTTCTGCAGGCATTAAGCTGGTAAATGAAGACCGCAGCATTTTCAGAAACGCTTCCAGAACAGAGGAAGTTCGCATCGGAGTCATTCCGTATTTTTCTTTTATTTGAATGATTCCATTGCTGTCGAGACTCATCCCGCCATCTTTCAATAACGGCCAATTGATTGAAAGGGTTTTTCCGTTTCGGGAGAGCTGAGATCGAAGCATTGCAAAACTGTCCATAAAATGATTTGCGTACGCATAGTCACTTTGGCCGGCATTTCCGTAAGCGGAAAAAGAAGAAAAGAGAACAAAAAAATCAAGATCTTCGTCTTTTGTCAGCTCATCCAGCCAGATTGTCCCGTAAACTTTCGGTTTCAGTACGTCCGTAAAATCACTGAGACTTTTATTTACAAGAAATGAGTCACGAAGGATGCCGGCAGCATGAATGATCCCGTTTATGCTGCCGTACCGCTGTTTAACGCCGAAAATGAATCGCTCTGCCTCTGTTCGATCTGTTATGTCCGTCCGCTGATATTCAACAATAGAGCCGCTCTCATTAAGCTTACCGATCCGTTCTTTTTGATCAGCTGTTAAAACAGAACGGCCTGTAAGTATAATCACGGCTTGGTTTTCTTTAGCGATGTGTTCCGCAAACAGCAGCCCGAGTTTTCCGGCTCCTCCGGTAATGATATATATGCCGCCTTTTTGATACGTTACAGATCCTTTATTGTGTTCCGGAATATCAATATGCTGCAGCCCTTTCACAAAACGGGTATGTGAGTCTATTAAAATCTCACATTCATCGGATTGAAAGCGCTGTATTTCACTGATTGCAGCACCCCATATCTCAGAAACCGGAGGATTTATGTCAGAATGCTCATGGCGAATCTGTATGGTTTTCGCTTTAAGCTTGGAGCTTTCCATGTTTACCGTTTTAATGAAACCTCCGACAGCTTCATGAAACGGCTGATTCAGACCCCTTGTCCAATAAATATGCAATAACGTAACAGGTTCGTTTCTCCGCATTAAAGCTTTTGATAATAAAAAGAGCGAGTTTATCCCTCTGCAAAGAGTTTCATTAACGGATTTTTCAGTAAATTCTCTGATTTCTCCGTTCCATAAATAAAGCACGACATCAGGTGTAAATCCGTTTTCATCCAAATCAGACAGCAGCATTTCGACATGACTTTCATCAGAAGGATTGATTGTGCATCTATTCCGTTCAATTCTATAATCAGAATCGGGCGTTACGAGAATGACACGGTTATGATCTCCATTCATCATCTCGGCATGCTGAAAAAGACGGTTATCCTGATCAAAAATCAGCATATTCCCCGGTGCCTGCTGATTCGGCATATCAATGTTATTTGTCCTTACCCAATCGTTCTTTAAAAAAATGGTTGGGGACGGAGCTTGCTCCGCCTTTTTTTCCATTTGTTCTTTTCTGTAAGTGCGAATTAGCTCCAGTCCTGCATCAGGAGACATTTGCTGTTCTTCAATTAAGGAAAGTATTTGTTTGATCTGCACTATTTTCCCTCCAGCAGCTGATAAACTTGGTCAGCAGAAAGTTCACCGTTTTTCAATTGTTCTAATAAGAAGAGAATTTCCCGATCTTCATTTTTACGTCCTGCGGTTAATTCTCCCCCGGTCATTTTTCTGACAGAAAAGTCTTTCATGCTCACGGCTATTTCGCCGCTCTCGTTAATAAAATCAATGTTATACGTATAAAAACCGGTTTCTCTCACCGAGACATGGCATCGGGCAGTAAGCGCCCTCTTAATGTGAAGCTCTCTAAGTGAATATGGAACAAATAAGCCCTCTTTCTCATTATCTCTTAACAAAAATGCCGCCGCCTGAAAACCGCCGTCAATTAATGAAGGATGGAGTGTAAAATGTGAAAACCCGTTCGCTAAATGAGCCGGGAGCTCCAATTCTGCCATTAACTCCATATCACTGCGGTATACGGCTTTCAACGTTTGAAAACTGCTATAATATGTCAGGCCCATACGACTGAAGCGGTGATAACACTCTTCCCGGGTTATGGCAGCCTTACTGCTGCGTTTGAACTTATCAATATCGACATACTCAGGATTGCTGTTTATGTCTCCGAATACTGTTTCACTTTGTGTGCAGATTTGCTGCACGCCATCCGGACCCTCTTTACATATCGTTACGTTCAACTTACCTTGTTTCATTTCCAAGTCGGTATAAATGTGCAGCGTTTTTCCTTTATATAATATAGGTCTGTTCCACATCACGTCTTTTATTTTATATACTTTACTTTCTCCGCTTATTTCCGCACAAACAAGAGCCATTTCAAGCGAAGCGGCTCCCGGCAGCACATAGTCTCCTGAAACAAGATGATCAGTGACGAAAAATTCAGTTCCGGAAATAACAGTTTTAAATGCTTGTTTCTTTAATGTTGAGACATTCTCGCTGATTAATGGGTGAAGACTTTTGCTATTAACCTCGCTTTTGTTCTTTTTCGGAGTAAACCAATAACTCTCTTTTGCAAACGGATAGGTTGGCAGCGGCACTCTATTCAATTTCTGATTGCCGATTGTCTTCCATTCAAACTCGGCTCCATTGGCCCACCATTGTGCGAGCAGCTCCTCTTTTCCGCTTTGAAGAGCCTCCTGAATCATATATTCAGAAACAGCTGTACGCTCTTCAGTGTTTTCGCTTATAAATACGCCTTTTTGCACCTTGCTGTCATCAAGAAAGCTGACGTACTTATCTCTCAGCTCAGTCAGACTCGCTGCACATACGGCAATTCTTTCGTTCATTGCTTCCCGGCCGTTTTGCAATGTAAATTCCATGTCACTGGCATTAACGGTCCTGTCACCGGCAATCACACGATCCAAGTACTGAACCATAAGCCGGATATACTCAAGTAATTGATCTTTGGTTTTCGCAGATAAAACAAAAATGTGTGTTTTACCGTTGTTTTCCGGCACTTCTTTTTGAGGTTCCCTATATTCCTCTAAAACAATATGCGCGTTCACACCGCCGAATCCGAATGAGCTGACACCTGCTCTCCTCGGCAGATCGTTGTTCTCTTCATCTTTTATCGGATTCCACTTTTGAGCGGTTTCTGTGATATAAAATGGCGTATTTTCCAGTTTGATGTATGGATTGAGTTCTGAAAAATGGGCGAGTCCCGGTAGTTTGCGATATTTAAAAGCCAGTAACACTTTCATCACTCCGGCTATTCCGGCAGCGGTTTCGAGATGGCCGATGTTTGTTTTCACAGACCCGATTCCGCAGCATTTCTGTTTCGCAAAGGGAATGTCCCATTCATGATATAACGTTTTAAATGCCTTTATGATGCTGTTCACTTCAATCGGATCGCCAAGACTTGTCCCTGTGCCATGCGCTTCTATATATCCCGCAGTGGCAGGGCTGACCCTCGCCTTCCGCCAAGCTTCGGTTAATAAGTCCGCCTGTGCGTTCGGATTCGGAGCTGTCAAAGAATTGGCGCGGCCGCCGTGATTTACAGCTGACCCTTTAATCAAACCATATATATGATCACCGTCTGCCTGTGCTTTGCTGAGCGGCTTAAGCAATACTGCAGCCGCCCCTTCACTCCTTACATAGCCGTCAGCGCTTTTATCAAACGTTTTGCACTTTCCATCTTTGGAAAGCATACCTGCTTTATCAAAAGCTATAAACAGAGTAGGGCTTGTCATAATATGCACACCGCCTGCAATCGCCATTTCAAAATCGCCTCTTTGAATCCCCTCAGCCGCACGATGAAGCGCAACTAACGAACTTGAACAGGCAGTGTCAATCGGTTCGCTCGGACCCGTCAGATTCAGCTGGTAAGAAATACGATTTGCCAATATACAATGATTTAAACCGGTTGCGGTCTGCGCCTGAACAGAGACACCATTTTCATTCAGACGTTCCGCATAATCCGTTGTGGCGACCCCTGCAAACACCGCGGTTTTCGTCCCTGCCAAATCAGACGGCTTATAGCCCGCATCTTCTATTGTTTTCCATACAGTCTCCATAAAAATTCTTTGCTGGGGATCCATTAATTCTGCTTCGGCGGGAGAAATCCCGAAAAACAACGGATCAAAACTGTCCGCGCCTTTGATAAATCCGCCTTTTTTTATTTTTGTTCTATTGACGTCCCTGATCGGATCGCCGTCAAACTCTTTCCAGTTCCAACGGTCTTCAGGAATGTCTGTAATCATATCCCGCCCTTTTTCAATTCCTTCCCAAAAGTCTTCCAGCGAATCTGTTTGGGGGAAACGGCCGCTTATTCCCACTATTGCAACCGGCTCATTCATATGTCTTTCCTCTTGCCTGGTTTTGTTTTCAGGCTCAGGGGAATGTTCATAGGATTCCGCCGGAGGCGCGCTGTACAATGTTTTTTCGTCAGCTGCAGAAAAAGATTCTGTCTCAGCAAAAAGGATTTCTCCGTATTGCTCGATTACATAATCAGTAAATTCAGCCAGTGAATTGCATTCAAAGAAAATGGACGGCAATAGTTCCGTACCATATTGTTGATTGATTTCATTTCCGAGTCTGGTAAACGTAATAGAATCAAATCCGTACTCGCCGAATGAAGTCTCTTCTTCTATTTCCTTTCTGTCAATCTTTAAAATACTTGACATCATCTTTGCGATGCCCTCAATCAGCATTTCTCTCCGGTCTTTCGCTTCAGATTCCTCCGAAGAAAAAGAGCCGTACAGATGAAGCTCTTCGGAATACTCACTCTTTAAAAAGTCAAGAAGTTCATTAAAATCAGTAAGGCCGAAAAAATCTGACGGCATCATTGATATTTCTAATGTTTCGTTTAATTCGTTGCCCAGCATTGTAAACATAATTGAATCAAATCCGTATTCACTTATCGGCAGTTCAAAATCAAATTCCCGTTCTTCAATTTTTAATACGCCGGTGATGATGCGCGTCAAAGTGCTTTTTAAAGATTCAGTTATTGACAGCTCTTTCGGTTCGTGATTTTCGTCGGCGATTGCCGGGTCACTTTTTCCGCTGTCAATCGTTATCATTCGTTCCAGCTTTAATTCATTACCGCTAAATACCATTATTTGATGTTCACACCCTGTCATTGC
Source organism: Bacillus sp. BACIII (assembly GCF_057836745.1). Taxonomy (NCBI): domain Bacteria; kingdom Bacillati; phylum Bacillota; class Bacilli; order Caryophanales; family Bacillaceae; genus Bacillus; species Bacillus sp. BACIII. The sequence goes on from NZ_CM174437.1 coordinate 1,576,055, forward strand.
TTGATCAAATGCTGCAAGGCCTTCTCGTTTTTCCAGAGGCAGCATTCCGAAACGGTCATAAAGGAACTTCTCTGAATGAATATCAATTTGCATACCGCCTTCTTTCCATAAAGGCCAATTAATCGAGACTGTTTTTCCAGGTTTATTTTCCGCCGCTCTCATTTCCGCAAAATAATCCATAAACCGGTTTGCATAAGCATAATCGGTTTGTCCGGCATTCCCGATTATTGCGCTGATAGATGAAAACATAACAAAAAAGTCCAGAGGTTCTCTGTCTGTATACCGGTCAAGCCATATCGTTCCGTAAACCTTGCTGGCCAAGACTGAATCGAGATCCTCTTCACGCTTATTGATGAGTAATGAATCTTTTATCACACCGGCGCTGTGAATAATTCCTTTAACAGGACCTAATTTGCTTTTGACGAGTTTTATCAGGTTGTTGACATTTTCCTTATCAGAAATATCGGTTCTTACATAAAAAACCTCTGATCCGTTTTTTTCGAGCTCTTTTACATTGCTTACGGCTTCCTCAGAAAGCTCTGACCTGCCGATAAGCACAAGCTTGATTCTCCCTTTTCGCACAAGATGTCTGGCGAAAATCAGTCCCAGACCGCCTGTTCCTCCTGTAATGAGGTAAACTCCCCCTTCTTTTACTTCCATCTTTTTGGGGGGCTCTGCACTTTCAATTTCTGCAGAGTGTTTCACCTGCCTGATTCCATCTCTGTATCTGATTTCTGAAGAAGTATCATCGCTTGTGACTGTTTCTTTCACAAGGTTTTTTAATTCAGGCAGACCGGTGTTCAGCTGTAACTGAATTTCATCGCTGTGTATTTCAATATTTTTACCGGACAACATTGGATGTTCTAAATGAAGCGACCTAAAAAAGCCGCTGATTGCCATTTGATAAGGGTAGATTTGATTGTTCCTTGTGAAAAATACATGTGATATCAGGATTTTATGTCTTGGGATTGTTGCTAGCAGAGCTTTCGTTACATTGAAAACCGGCAAAACAGCCTCTTCCAGCTTTTCATGAATGTTATGCTCAATTCCCGTTTCAGGGCTCATCCCGATTAAAATGACGCGGTCAATTGTCACTTGTCTTTCTTTAAGAATCGCCAGCAATTTCTTATAGCCTTCAAGTTTGACGCTGTTCAATTCAAAGGAATCAGCTTCTTTTTCTTGAAAACTGCCGCCATGGCGGACAAAGATCATGTTCAGGCCGATATCTTTATATGCCTTGCGGATCAGCGGTTCTGATATATCCTGACGGAGTGAAATCACAAGGCAGCTGTTTAAACCGCTGCCTTCAGGCTGATGAAGCATAGGGGCCCGCTTCCACATATCAGTGTAATACTTAGCTGAATGCCGCTCATTTTGAGTCTGCGGTGTAACCCTTAATGCCTTCAACGCTAAGTTTTTTATTTTAAGACTTACAGATCCGTTTTCATCCATAAATAGTATATGAAACCTTTTGACATCATCATGTTGTCTTTCATCGGCAGCTGTAATGTAAGCATAGCCGTTTGCCGAAGGTGCGTGAAGAATCTCCAGCTCACCTAATTCAAAAGGCAAATATGCGGTGTGATCCCCTTCTTGACCGGACATAAACCCGGTTGTGGATTGAAAAATTCCATCCAATAAACACGGTTCCAGCAGCGTGCCGGATTTTTTATGAATGCTCTCAGGAAGTGATATTCGTGCAAGAACAGCATTTTCATGGATAAACAGCTGTTTTATTACCTGAAAGCTGGCTCCATAGTCCAAACCGCTATGCCGGAAGTTCCTATAACACTCTGCGCCGCTGATTAATCTTTTCTGTCCGGTTAACCAGCTGTCCAACTTAAAATGCTCTGTATGAGAGGCATCTTTATCTCCGCATGTGATAATGTTTCCTTGGCAATGAACTGCCGCATCAGGTTGCATATCGGTTTTCACCACAAATCTGCCGTCCTTTTGATTCGGCAGCAGATCTATCATTATCGTCTTTTCTTTTTCAACGGTTATCGGAACCGCCCATACAACCTGACTCAGTTTTATGACTGATTTTCCGTACAGCCTCTCTCCCGCTTCTCTGGCCGCTTCGATGATTGCCGCTCCGGGCAGAACCGTTTTCCCATGCACAACATGGTCTTTTAAATAATATTCAGAATCTAAAAGCGTTTTATAAAATCGGCACTCACCTGCAGAAAAATCAAATAAAGGAGCTGTACCGGCTGCTGATTTTGTTTGCGCCTTATTTGACACCCACAGTCTGTTTTTTAAGAAAGGGTAAGTCGGCAGCGCAATTTTTGCCGGTTTTCTGCCGGTGCGGAAGTCACCCCAGCTTAAATTGCCTCCTGATACCCAAAATTCAGCCATTTCGGCTAATGTAGTTCTGCCGGATTTGAGCGGAAGATCCGATTGCCGCTGTCCGCGTTTATGATTCGGCTTTTTCCCTCTAAATATTTCGTGATCGTCAATTCCATTATAAAAGTGATTTAATTTCAACATCAGATCATCGATATTATTTGAAATGACAGCAAGCCTTTCTGGCATGGCTTCACGCCCTTCAAGAAGGGTATACGCAATATCAGAAAGGTGAAGCGGCTTATTTGTTCCCGCCGGCTGCAAAAACTCGTCCTGCTTATGACGGGCCTTTTGAAGATATTCCTCCAGCTGTTTTGCCGATTCCCGTAAACTCAGTGAATGCTTGGCTGAGAGTACGATAAGTTCCTCACTTTCCTCACAATCCGTATGACAGTCAGCAGCAGACTCATACTCTTCCACAAGGATATGAGCATTTGCCCCGCCCGCTCCGAAAGAACTTAATCCCGCGCGCCGCGGATATTTGCTGTCAGAATGTTTTTCATTCGCGGGTTTTATCCAGTCGGCGGTTTCCTGCTGAAGGCAAAAAGGTGTCTCTTCCAGATAAAGATCCGGATGCACCCGTTCAGCATGCAGTGTTGCGGCAATTTTTTTATACTTCATTTGTAAGATAATCTTTGTCAGGCCGGCAATACCCGCAGCCGCTTCGAGATGACCGATGTTAGATTTAATCGATCCGAGAGAGCAATATGAAACATCTTCGGTATAAGCTCTAAACGCCTTGGTCAGACCTCGGACTTCAATTGGGTCACCCAGCGGCGTCCCCGTGCCGTGGGCTTCAATAAAGCTGACACTTCTGGCGCTCCAACCGGCCGCTTTAAGAGCTCCTTGAATTAAATCCGCCTGTGCGGCAGGATTAGGCACCGTATAGCCATTCGTCTTTCCGCCGTGATTAATTGCCGTTCCTTTAATGACGGCGTACACAGTATCATTATCACGTATGGCATCTTTAAGCGGTTTAAGAATAACGGCCCCGACACCTTCCCCCGGTACGAAACCGTCGCCGCCTTCTCCAAAACTTCTGCATTTTCCCGATTTTGAAAGCATCCCCATCTGACATCGGTATAAATAGTCAGAAGGATGAAGATACAAATTTACTCCTCCCGCAACCGCAACCGAGCACTCACCCTTTGTTAAACTTTGGCAAGCCATGTGAATTGCCGTTAAGGATGAAGAGCAAGCCGTATCTACAGGGACACTGGGACCTGTAAAGTCAAATGTGTAAGACACTCTGTTCGCGAGAGACCATGGGAACGAATTTGGAAGTACATCGTTTTTATCCGTCGGTATTCTTTCGCCGAGCAGCTTGTAAGAATTGGTTGTCACTCCCGCAAATACACCGACATGTTTTTCGGTCTGCTTTCTCAACCCTTCAATGGTATAACCCGAATCTTCAAATGCTTTCCACACGGTTTCGAGAAATATTCGTTCCTGAGGATCCATCGCTTCTGCTTCTCTCGGCGATATTTGGAAAAACAAAGAATCAAATGATTCAGCATTCTTTAAAAATCCGCCCCATTTGCAATAAATTTTCCCCTCATGCGCTTTAGCGGGATCTGGATCATAGTAGGTCTCATAATTCCATCGTTCTTTCGGAATTTCTGTGATTGCGGTTCTCTCTTTTGATAGAAGCTCCCACAATTCTTCGATATTTTCAGCCCCGGGATAACGGCCGCTGATACCGATTACCGCTATCCCGTCAAGATGTTCTTTTTCCTCCGCCGCAGGTGCAGTGATGTTTTGTTCCGGCCTGGCAGGGGTAATGCTCTGAATCTGTTTTCCTTTTTCCTCCCGTAAAAATAAACGCCCCAGCCGATCCGGATATTCCTTTACAAGATGATCTGCTAAATCTCTGATTGTATGAAATTCAAATAAAAGCGTTTTCGAAATTGCTCCCAGTGATTGCTCCAGCTTTGTGTTGCATTGATGAATCATAACCGAATCCATTCCATATTCAGCCAGATGCACATCTTGATCGATCTCTTCCCGTTCTGCACCGATCTCAGAGGAGATGATATTGGTTAAAAACAAAACTGTCTGATCCAAAATATCGCCTTGAGCCAAAGGAATGGCACTGCCTGTCTCTGTTTCGTCCGTCAAAAATCGCTGCTGCATAAATTGTTCAAAGCGCTCATGATCACCGCAGACTGCAATATTATGCAGCTGACCCGAAGTTACAATCCGCGAAAACCATTGCGTTCCGTCTTCAGCAGGAAGTTCTTCGAGCCCGGAACCATGAAAAAGAGACGTCCGCCCTTGACCTGACAGGTTCGCCCCCATTCCGATGTCTTTCCATAAAGGCCAATTGATTGTCAGCGTGCGGCCGCTGCGCAGAGAATTTTGCCGTTTCTGTTCCCGATACTCTGCAAAATGATCTAAAAAGCCGTTTGCATATGCATAATCACACTGTCCTTCGTTCCCTGCAATAGAGACGACTGAAGAAAAAACGGCGAAAAAATCCAATTCCAGCGACTTCGTTGCATGATCAAGATTCAATGCACCATGAACTTTTGGAGCAATCACCTCTGAAAGTTCCTGCTTTGTTTTTCGAAAAAGCAGCGAGTCTCTGATAACTCCTGCACAATGAATGACGCCATGAAGACCTGCATGCTGATCTGTAATACCGTCAATCATTTTTTTTACCGCTTCTTTATCGGATATATTCGCCTGTATATAATAAACCTTTGCTTTAAAGCTGTTCAGGTATTCTAAATGTTTCTGCTTATCTCCGTTTAAAGCAGATCGCCCCGATAGAATAATGGTGGATTTTTCAGTTTTCGCGCAATATTCAGCGACTTTACTGCCAATCCCCCCAAATCCCCCTGTAATTAAATACACTTTATCTTTTTCAGGGTATTGAATGGTCTTTGTGTATGTTTCTCTCTGCTTCTCTAACATCCGTGCATATCTTACGCAGCCTCTGTAAGTGATATGAATATGCCGATCAGGTGCTGTGTTTATTTCTTTATAAAGAATGGCAGCCTTCTCTGAAAATGAAACGGTTGCAGAATCATGTTCAAAGCAAACCGTCTTACAATGCAGCTGCGGATATTCTTGTTTTACCGATTTTAAAAAACCGTTCACACCTTCAAAATACGGCAATTTTTCTTTTTGATCTGCGCTGAATGTATAAATGAACGTTACTTTGTTTATAAGGTTCTCGCTGATTAAAGCCTTAGTCAGATAAAACACGGAATAAATTCCTGATTCGAGTGTTTCTTCCAGTTCAGGCCGTTTTTCAGACCACGTATGCAAAATTGCATCAGGCGCTGCGCCTTTTTCTTTTAACAAACGAATGACACCTTGATAATCTTCGGGACGCTGCCTGTTGATCGTGAAAACACTGTCGCTTATCTGCTCTAAACGGTCACCGGGCATAATAAGATATGCGGACGTATTCTCTCTTTTTTTCAACTCTTCAAAATAGTCTTTGTTTCCGGAGAACAACAAAATAGTACAGGCTTGTCCGCTGTCCGCTTCATTCTCAAGTGCGGTTTCTTTCCATACCGGCGTATAAAGTGCCTGATTCTTCTTTTCTGAAAAAGCCGCGTCTGATTTTACCTGCTGAGGGTTTAAAGAAAATTGACAGCGCTCAAACGGATAAGGCGGAAGCGGGGCTTTTCTTTTATGATAGTCACCTAGTTTCGCCCATTCAATCTCTTCTCCTGAAAGCCACATTTGCATAAATGAATGATAAAGAGCCTCATCAGCTGCTTTGTCCGTTTCAAAAGCAGCCGCTTTGTTTAGTTTTGCTGATGGAGGGAGCGATCCGAATTGAAAAACTGAAAAATCAGAAATATCCATATCCGGCTCCGTTCCCTTTTCTTCCGTGTGATGCGGCATATGATCAGCTATCTCCTGAGACACGGCATCCATTTGATTGTATTCTGTCATCAACGGAAAACGAGTTTTATCATAAAAACCTGCCGGCTGCTCATTCATACAAGCAACAGCCTGTTTAATTCCGTCTTGCTTTTTCAATAACATGCTCAGAAAAAGTTCTTTAGACAAGATTCCTTCGTCCAGTAAATTTAATATTTCCAGAACATAATCATTATTAAAGAATCCATCATAATCTGTTAAATCCCATCTCTTATACAGTCTTCTCAAAGAGGCAAGGATAGCCATGATCGCCGCTTCCTCATCAGCCGGCAATGCGTTTCTTTTATCCGCCGTGCGATTCACAATTAAAGATAAAATCTCGATTTCCTGAGTCTTTCCCGCTTTATCCCACTCTTCTAAAAACCCTTTAAACGTATATTGGTGCTCAAGAAGCAGCCGTGTTTTCCCGTACAGACGGTCTGTAAAATCAGCCGGGAAGCTCAGACCGTTCAGCAGCATCCTTACATAATCTTCATTTAATCGAACCGGCGGGTACGTTTTTGAAGTGTACGGATTGACAAATGGAATGGACGGCGGCTTACAGGATATGTGCGAAGGTTTTTCAGCGCCTGTGATTACAGAAATGGCCTTTTCAATTTTGATGATATCCGCTGCTGCAAGAGCGACGTAATATCCGTCTCCGGCGCCTGTAATGAGGCTTGGCTTAAAACCGGATGCCAGGATACTTTTTATGATTTCCGTATTGATAACTAAAGAATACAAGCGGATTTTCTCAGGCGTCCATTTTCTTTTAAATGAACTGTGCAATGTTGGTATACCCTTCAGCACCGGCCTTACGTTCTTTTCTAAATCAGGGAACACCCGTTTCAAAACGGCAAATTGTTTATAACTTTCCCATTTGAAATCACCGATGGCAAGCGCCCATTCAGAATCTTGTTTCCTCCGAAAACTTAATCCCTCTTTAAGCTGATTTTTAAATTCCTCCTTGCTGCCTGCCAATAAACCAGCCCTGTAATCAAACGATGTCCTTGTTAAAAGGGTGCTGCTGATCACTTCATTTGATATTTTGCAAAATTCCTCTGAATCGTCAGCAAAGGTTCTCCAATGATGTATCATTTGTTTCATGCTTTCTTCACTTTTAGCGGAAAAAAGGAAGGGTACCCTTCCTTTTCTGTCAGATTCGTCTTTTGTATGTATAAATTCTTCGATGATGACGTGAGAGTTAACACCCCCAAAACCGAAGGAGCTGATTCCCGCCCTGAGCGGAGCCCCGTCTGCCGCCTTCCAATCACTTGAATCAAGCGCCGGCCTAAACGGTGTTTTTTCAAACTGTATAATTGGATTTACCGTATGTACATTCAGGCTTTTCGGCACCCTCCGGTGTTTCATCATCATTAGAACTTTTATCAATCCGGCCATTCCCGCTGCTGCTTCTGTATGACCGATATTTGTTTTCACACTTCCGATCCTGCAATATTGAGTATCCTCAGTATATTGCCGATACGCTTTTGTCAATGCTTCTATTTCTATCGGATCGCCCAGAGATGTACCTGTGCCATGTGCTTCTACATAAGAAACCGTCGCAGCATCGACAGCAGCGTTGTGTAAAGCTTCTGAGATGACCCGGCACTGCGCTTCTGCTCTGGGAGCGGTTATGGAACGGGATTTACCGCCATGATTAACAGCTGTCCCTTTTATGATCCCGTATATATGGTGACCGGCTTTTACTGCATCACCAAGGCGCTGCAACAATACAACGCCTGCCCCTTCTCCGGGAACGTACCCGTTCGCCGCTGCGTCAAAAGTTTTACATTTGCCGTCAGGACTCAGCATTCTGGCTTTAGAAAAAGAAATATATTTTCCGGGTTGGAAATTCAAGTTTACTCCCGATGCGATTGCATAATCGCTTTCTTTTGTCCGCAATGACTTAACCGCTTCATGTAAAGCAACAAGCGACGATGCACAAGCGGCATTTACAGACATGCTTTTTCCGGTCAAACCGAATGTGTATGAAAGCCGGTTGGAAAGCATAGCTTCGAAACTTCCTAAACAGGCATAACTGTCGATTTCCGATTCAGCATGACCTGTCTGCCGGTAGTCAGAATTCATAATGCCCGCAAAAACAGAAGTGGTTTTACGCTGGAGATCCTGTAAAGAGACCCCGGAATCTTCGATGCACCGCCAAGTTTCTTCTAAAAGGATTCTTTGCTCAGGATCCATGTTTTTCGCTTCCCGGGGAGAGATATTAAAAAACTTATGGTCGAAATGGTCAGCTTTATGAATAAAACCTCCCCACTTGCTGATTGTTTTGTTCGGTATACTGATATCAGCTGAATAATAAAGATCGGGATCCCACCGTTCAATCGGCACTTCCCGGATGGAATCTTTGCCGCTATTTATGTTTTCCCAGAATTCATGATAATGATCTGCATCGGGGAATCTGCAAGCAACCCCGATTATCGCGATATCCGCACCCTGTTTATTCAAATGAACCATTGGCCTCCACCCGCCCCTTCTTTAGTGTAGAAATAACGTATCCAATCTGCGCCTTAGCAGACTTTCGGTCTCATTCATCAATTTTTCACCAATGTCATCGACATGTCTGTTTCTCCATGATTCCAAATCCGTGCCCTTTACCCAATGATTAAAAGCGCCTAAAGACGGGCCGCAATGAACTTGGAAATTCACCTTTTGTTCTTCCTGCCCTTCCAAAGCAAGCAGACATCCTCTTTGCAAATACCACTTAAATAGTAACAGCATCTTATATTTTTGATTGCACTCAGCTTTTTGGGCCAGGTTCGGCTGTTTTTCTATTATGCTTTCGTAGATTTCATCAAAAGTCTTGTTAAAATAATCATTTTCGAGCTGAATCTTTGTCTTTTCATCTATCTCACTCAAAGACTCATATTGTTGGTAGATTTGAAATAATTTATTTGCCCTGACCGGAAACAGCGTGCCCTTTTTCAGCACCTGAACCTTTGTTCCGAACTCAAACAGAGTCTCCGAAGGCGCATAAGCAGTATCACATATTCCTGTCTCACTCAGCATTTCTTTAATAAAACCGCTTGTTTCGGCTTCAACTGTACATTGATTAATAGATCCCGTCATAATAAAATCAGCGCCCATTAAAAAAGCAGACGCCGCAGACTCGGGAGTTCCGATTCCTCCCGCAGCCCCGACTCTGATCTTCCTTGCGTATTTGTGTGTTTCCATCATCTCATCCCGCAGGTTAACAAAAAACGGCAGCATCGCCGTCAATGAGCCCTGTTCAGTATTACTACCACAATCTGCTTCAATAATGATATCGTCTGCTGCCGGAATACGGCTGAGCCACTCCGCCTGCTCTTCCGTCAGCATACCGTGCTGACACATTCTCTTTACGATACTTTGAGGAGGCGGACTCAGAAATGCGGCCGCAACTTCCGGCCGTGAAACTTTGGCAATGATCCGATTATGAGGTATAACCCTGCCGCTTTTGTCTATCTTCAACTGATGCGCTTTGTAATAAATTAATGGTGCGCTGACGGAAAGATACGAAGACGCTTCTATTACTCGTACGTCATGCTTGATATATAAATCTATCAATTCCTTTTCTCTATCTTGATGATCCGGCTCAAATCGCAGATTCATTCCGTAGGGCTGACCATTTTTGAGTGTCTTCTTAATAGAAATAAGGGCCTGTTCAATTTCCCTTATAGGTAAACCCGCTGTGCCAAAGAACCCCAGCATTCCTTTCTTCCCGAGGCGGATCAGCATTTCAGCAGAAGAGATCCCTCTATGCATCGCACCTGCCAAATACGCGTATGTCAAACCGTAATCTTCTTTGAAAGATTGATCACCCAATCGGGACACCGGTGAAGCTGTACCGCTCTCTATATTTTCGGCCAAGAGGCTATGCTCTTTCCCGCTTTCCGAATTGTCCTTGTTCCCTTCAGAAAAAAAGAGACTGTCTTCCGGCGCACTGATAGTAAGCGGTTCCTCATCTCTTTGTATGGTGTGAATTAATTTAGTCAGAATGTTGCCGGGACCGATCTCTTCAAACACAGTTACGCCTTGTCCCATTAGATACCTGATGCTTTCAGTCCATTTTACCGAGTTTGTTATTTGTTCAATTAAATTCCGTTTGATATCTTCTTGTTTATAAGGTCTTGCCGTATAGTTAGAAATGACTGGGAAATTCAATTCAGAAAAATGAAACTCCTCGATAAATTCCGCAAATTCACGCTGTGCACTTTCCATGAAACGAGAATGAAAAGCTCCGCCGACTTGCAATACGATATAAGCTTTCGCCCCTTCTTTTTCAAAAAAAGGGGCTGCCCGCTTTATCTCATCTGCAGCCCCTGCTATCACAATTTGTGAAGATGTATTGTAATTGGCGATATCTATTTGGCCGAATTCATACTTTTGAAGTATTTTTTTTATGTGATGCTCATCCAGTCCGATCACAGCAGCCATTCCGCCCTCGGAAGCCTCACTCATTAACTCGCCTCTTTTAGCAACCAGCCGGAGACCTGTCTCAAAATTAAAAACGCCGGCCGCCAAAAGCGCAGTATATTCACCCAGACTATGTCCTGCAACAGCATCAGGGCGTATATGACCTTCTTTTAAACTCTTTAAATATTGCAGTGCGCTCACTGTATAAATTGCAGGTTGTGTATACTTTGTATCAGTCAGCCTCTCTTTTTCATCTGAAAGGCATAAATCCTTTATGGAGTATCCTAAAATATGATCTGCCTTTTTAATGAGCTCACTGAATTCATCGAATAAGTCTCTGCCCATTCCTTTAAACTGCGCTCCCTGTCCGGGAAAGACGTAAGCAAGCATTTGTTTTCCTCCTGTTCCGTATTTCTGCCGTTTCTTTTCGTTCCGATTTTGATTAACTTTTTCACTTCAATTTTAAAATTGTCGTTTACTCTCAGCACCCTTACTTGCATTACTAAGCAAAATAAAAAAACCTTTATGCCGGATAAAGGTTTAAAAGCAAAAAGCATGTACAAATACCATGTTACCGTAAATATAAATAGATAGAATTTTCTGATAATTAAAATCGCATTTTCATTCTGCTTTATATATATATCAATATAATAAAAACATTCCAACGTGCCGAAACAACGATTGGTTTTATGTGAATATTTCCCTAAATAAATCCTATACCATGATTTACTTGTTGTCAATGGGAAACACACGTAAATACCAATTCTTCAGCCGCCTTTTTACAGGCGGCTGAACTCGGTTGTTATCAGTTCATCAGCCCATGCCGATTTGCCTTCACTATACTATTTGCGGAATAATAGTTCTTTCTCTTTGTTGTAGTCTTTAGTATATTGATTGAACTCATCTGCTTGTTTATGCACCTTTTCGTAAACTGAGTTTACTTTGCTGATTTGCTCTTCCAGCTGCGCTAATGTGAGCTTTTTATCTTTTATCAGTTTATAAAGGTCCTGATCAAGTGAAATGGCTTTTTCGTACTTTTTGTACAAAAGATCATAAGATGCATACCTTTTCCCCATTAAAGCGACAGCATGCCCGGCTTTTTCTTTTACTTTCTTATCCTTTATTTCTTGAGAAGTTTTTTTTGCGGATTCAAACGCTTTTTTTGAATCATCAATACTGTCTTTTTCTGCTTTCAGATGTTTTTTTCGCTGATTTGCATTGCTCAGAGCCTGATCAGACAGTGTGACAATTTTCTGGTAATCATCCATATTCAACTTAACCGCGCTGTCGTATAGCTGATGCTCTTTTTTCTCCAATTTTTCTAATGTTTTCTGCTCTTTTTGAAACGGTTTTTCCGCCTGTACGGCTTTTTCCATCGAATCATGAATCGTTTCAACCGGGTCTTTCCCCCCGCAGCCTGCAAGCAGCATACTTGCGGCGGCGAGCGCTCCGATTCCCGCCAGCATCTTTTTTTGTAACATATTCACTTAAAATCCCCCAATCTTGACAATTTCCACTATAGAAGCCCGAACGCCTTTTGACAATAGCTGAGCTGTAATTGGTATTCCCGGAATTTTTGGGAAAAGACATTCATGGCGCCGCGAGAGCGTACTTGCGTAAAAAATTGAGAAAACAGGGCGGATGACCATACATCTTTTTGGCTTTTACATAGTTTATAGTAGACGCCGGCCCTGCTGAAAAGGGTCAGCGTAATTAAAAGAGGAGGTTTTTTTATGTACGGATATGGATTTGGCGGCGGATTTGGCGGCGGTTGCTGCGGCGGATACGGTTATGGCGGCGGATACGGATATGGCTGCGGAGGCGGTTACGGCCGCACATTCGCATTAATCGTCGTATTGTTTATCTTATTAATCATCGTCGGTGCCGCTTATTTAGGCTGCGGCTGCTGACCTTATACACCATGAACATCGGCCGGCCTGCTATGGCCGGCCAATTGTTTCGTTGCGCCGCGATAAGGAAGTTCGCTATAATTTACATATTAAGCTTTAGGAGTGAAGTTTCTTGATTACTATGGAAAATATTGTCCGCGACGGACATCCCGTGCTCAGAGAGATCGCTGAAGAGGTCCGGCTTCCCGCTTCTGACGAAGAAAAACAGCAACTTGCTGATATGATTGAGTTTGTGAAAAACAGCCAAAATCCTGAATTAGCCGAGAAATACAACCTTCGTCCCGGAGTCGGTCTTGCCGCTCCTCAAATAGACGTAAAAAAACGGATGATCGCCGTTCATGCTGAAGATGCGAAAGGCACTTTATACAGCTATGCCCTTTTCAATCCTAAAATCGTCAGCCACTCAGTGGAAAAAAGCTACTTGACGAGCGGAGAAGGCTGCCTGTCAGTAGACGAACCCATTCCCGGCTATGTGCCGCGCTTCGCACGCATCCGAGTAAAGGCGACGACGCTTGAAGGGGAACAGATTGACATCCGCCTCAAAGGTTTTCCGGCCATCGTGTTCCAGCATGAAATCGACCATTTGAACGGTGTGATGTTTTACGATCATATCGATCAGGAAAATCCATTAAAAGAACCTGAAAACGCCATTGCTATTGACCGTTAAAAAGAACCGGCACTTCTTGAAGTGCCGGTTTTCTTCATTTCAAAAGCCCCAGTTCTTTGACAGCCCAGATGATTCCCTCTTCATCAACCGGCTTTGTGACGAAATCAGCGGCATCCTTTAATTCCGGAACTGCATTTCCCATCGCCACCCCGGTACCGACAAAACGGATCATCTCAAGATCATTTAGTCCGTCTCCGAAGGCATAAGTGTCGCTTATGCTGTACGGAAGGCGCTCAAGCACTCTTTTAATGCCTTCCGCTTTTGAACCGCCCTTCGGAAGCACATCCGTTGACAGTTCATGCCAGCGGACATAATCAAACTCCGGAAAAGCAGCGTATGCTTTTTCTTCATGTCCGCGGCAGAATAAAAGCAGCTGATAAATATCTTTTCCTTTATAAAATGTTTCATCAACTTCGGGATAAGGCGCTTTCAGACTGCCGATTCCTTCCGAGACGTGCGGATGTCCCGGAACGGTCGTTTTCATCGTGTCTTCCGCCATGAATACGACGGGGTGCTCCCCTTCCGCCGCCTGCTTTAATAAACGCGCGACCGCATCTTCCGGCAGCGGATTTTTATAAATAACATTGCCTTCAAACACGACAAACTGGCCGTTGTATGAAATAAATGATTCAATCTCCAGCTCTTCCAGAATCGGTTTTACCATAAACGGAGACCGCCCGCTGGCGATAAAAACGTGATGGCCGGCCTCTTGAAGCGCCGCCACGGCGTTTCTTGCGCTATCGGGGATATGTTTATCATGGTCATAGATCGTGCCGTCAATATCAAAAAAGATCAGTTTTGGTTTCATGTCAATTTCTCCTTTATCCCGTTATCAGTCGTGTCTTGTTCAATATCATCATACAGAAAGTTTTTCTTCCGGCAAACAGCCTTGATGAAATTCCAATTTTACCCACGAAAACAAATCCGGTTTTGCCGCATACTACTGCTATAAAGGGCTTTAAAGGAGGTATATGATGCTGCGCCGATTACGGAAGAAACTCAGAAGACAGTGGGGCGGAATGCTCCGGAAAAAAGTCATCGCGTAGAAGGGATCTTTCGGTTTTTGAAAGTCCCTTTTTTGCTCGAGACTTTCCTTATAATCCGTTTTCGAATATAATAGAATAAGCGAGTCTAACATACGGCATTTAAGGAGAGATTTGGATGATTTATAAGGTATTTTATCAAAAGAAGGCTGACGAAGTACCTGTTCGGGAAAAAACAGATTCACTTTACATTGAGGGCGTTTCAGAACGGGACGTCAGAACGAAACTGAAAGATAAGAAATACAACATTGAATTTGTTCAGCCTGTGGACGGTGCTTTTTTAGAATATGAGAAGCAGAGCGAAAATTTTAAAGTATTGGAGTTATGAGCGGAATGAAATTTGTAAAAAATGACCAGACTGCCGTTTTTGCCCTCGGCGGATTGGGCGAGATCGGGAAAAATACGTACGGGGTGCAGTTTCAGGATGAAATTGTACTGATTGATGCGGGAATTAAGTTTCCTGAAGATGAACTTCTCGGCATTGATTACGTAATCCCCGATTACACGTATTTAGTAAAAAACGAAGACAAAATTAAAGGTCTGTTTATCACCCACGGTCACGAAGACCATATCGGCGGTATTCCGTACCTGCTCAGACAAGTAAATATTCCCGTTTACGGCGGTAAACTCGCGATCGGCTTACTTCGGAATAAACTTGAAGAGCACGGGCTGTTAAGACAGACAAAATTAAACATCATCGGTGAAGACGACATCGTTAAGTTCCGGAAGACGTCTGTATCCTTCTTCAGAACGACACACAGCATTCCGGATTCATACGGAATCGTCGTCAAAACACCGCCGGGCAATATCGTACATACCGGGGACTTTAAGTTCGATTTCACACCGGTAGGCGAGCCGGCAAACTTGACAAAGATGGCCGAAATCGGGAAAGAAGGTGTTTTGTGCCTGCTTTCTGACAGCACGAACAGTGAGGTGCCCGATTTCACCATGTCAGAACGCCGTGTAGGCGAAAGCATTCACGATATTTTCCGAAAAGTGGACGGCAGAATTATATTTGCGACATTCGCTTCGAACATACACCGTCTTCAGCAAGTGATTGAAGCTGCCGTTTTAAACGGCAGAAAAGTTGCCGTATTCGGACGCAGTATGGAATCGGCTATTGAGATTGGACAGACTCTCGGTTACATCAGCTGCCCTAAAAATACGTTTATTGAGCATAACGAAATCAATCGTATACCCGCCAATAAAGTAACGATTTTATGTACGGGCAGCCAAGGTGAACCGATGGCGGCGCTATCACGCATCGCTAACGGCACGCACCGTCAGATATCCATTAATCCCGGAGATACGGTTGTCTTTTCTTCTTCTCCGATTCCCGGAAACACAATCAGCGTAAGCCGCACCATCAACCAGTTGTACCGTGCGGGCGCAGAAGTCATTCACGGTTCGCTGAATGACATCCATACATCCGGACACGGCGGACAGGAAGAACAAAAATTAATGCTCCGTCTGATTAAACCGAAGTTCTTCATGCCGATTCACGGGGAATACAGAATGCAGAAAATGCACGTCAAACTCGCGACTGATTGCGGCATTCCTGAAGAAAACTGCTTTATCATGGACAATGGCGAAGTGCTGGCGCTCAAAGGCGAAGAAGCCGCTGTGGCAGGCAAAATCCCGTCCGGTTCCGTGTACATTGACGGAAGCGGAATCGGTGACATCGGCAATATCGTGCTCCGCGACCGCCGCATTCTTTCAGAAGAAGGCCTTGTTATCGTTGTTGTCAGCATCAACATGGACGACTTTAAAGTATCGGCAGGACCTGATTTAATTTCAAGAGGTTTTGTATACATGAGAGAATCCGGTGATTTAATCAACGACGCACAGCAGCTCATTTCGAACCATCTTGAGAAAGTAATGGATCGGAAAACAACGCAGTGGTCCGAAATTAAAAACGAAATTACCGACACGCTCGCTCCGTTCCTATATGAAAAAACAAAACGCCGTCCGATGATCCTTCCGATCATTATGGAGGTCTAAAAAAAAACTGCACTCGTGATGAGTGCAGTTTTTTTATTGCAGCGGAATATGCTGAAAGGCTTTGACATCAAACAGACCGGCTGCCGTCATTTTAATATCCGGAATCACCGGAAGCGCTAAAAACGATAATGTAAGAAACGGATTGAAATTACCGGTGAATCCGAGCAAAGGAAGCTTTTCATGAAGCACGCCCAGGCTGTCATTCACCCATTCCGCAGACTTATCAGACAAAAGCCCGGCGATCGGAAGCGGGACAGAGTGAAGCAATTCTCCGTTTTTCACGGCTGTCAGCCCTCCTCCGGTGTCACGCAGTCTGTTGATTGCTTTTGCCAAATCGGCATCGTTTGTACCGACAGCGATGATGTTATGGGAATCGTGAGAAATGGTTGTGGCAATGGCGCCTTCTTTTAACCCGAACCCTTGTACAATCCCGAGACCTATCATTTTTTCTCCGCTGTGGCGTTCAACGACGGCGATTTTTAATAAATCATTTTCTGTATCAGGGCAAAATGTGCCGGCAGACGGTGCAGGGACTTCTCTTTTCCTCGTCTCTAAATGATTTGGTATAATTTCGATTACATTCATCAGCCTGCCCTCTTGAATCGGCATGCGAAAATCTGATTCAGTCAGCGGCGCTTTCAGCCGTACTGTATCTAACAGCGCCTGATCCTGAGAATAAGAGCCGGCGGACTGCTCATAAACCGGGCAGCCGTTCTCGGCAACGGTCCGGCCGGCGACCAAGGTCTTTGTGACGGCAGCCTCCCGTAAATCTGAAATAAACAAGAGATCCGCGTCAAAACCCGGTGCCACCGCGCCTTTTGTTTCAAGGCCGTAGCACTCGGCCGCATTTAAGCTGGCGAGCTGATACGCAAGGAATGGATCAAGTCCCGCTTTTATTGCCATTTTGACTTGGTGGTTCACACTTCCTTCTGAAAGCAGATCGTCTACATGTTTATCATCCGTACAAAAGAAGAAGCGGCGCGCATTTTTTTCGTTCACCGCCGGCAGCACATTAAGCGTATTTTTGGCCACCGATCCTTCGCGCAGCATGACATACATTCCCCGCCGGATTCTGTCCAGCGCCTCTTCTTTTGTCGTCACTTCATGATCATTTGACACTAACGCGGTTCTGTATATATTGATGATATCTGAAGACAGGCCGGCTAAATGTCCGTCAATCCGTTTTCCGTGAAGCTTGGCGTCAAGCAGTTTCTGAAGCATATCCTCTTCACCTTCGGCAACAGACACGTAGTCCATTACTTCCGCCAGTCCAAGCACCTCTTTTTCCTGATAAAAAGGCTTTAAATCTTTGGCTTTTAATACGGCTCCCGAGCGTTCAAAGCTTGCGGCCGGAACACAGGAAGGAAGCATGAAACGGATGTTCAGCGGCGCTTTTTTCGCCTGCTCTATCATAAATGAAATGCCTTTTGCCCCGGAAACGTTCGCGATTTCGTGAGGATCAGTAATGACAGTCGTCACTCCGTGAGGGAGGACTGCTTTTGCAAATTCAATCGGAGTAACCATAGAGGACTCGATATGAACATGTCCGTCAATAAAGCCCGGAACGATCATTTGGCCTTCTGCATCAATGACTTCTTCCCCTTCATACTCGCCCAACCCGACGATCACTCCGTCCGTAATGGCGATATCTGCAGAAATCCATTCCTGGTTAAATACATCCATGATTTTTCCGTTTTTAATGACGGTATCGGCTTTTTGTCGGCCGGCCGATGCATTCAGCCGTTCAGCCAGTGTTTCTTTGTTCAAAATGAGGCCTCCTCTTTTTCTTTATATGGTACAATATGCTATCGGATCGCCTGATCATAGTCAATAAAAACTGCAGAATATACCGCTTACACGATAAATGTCTTTCTATTCTGACATATAAAAAAGGCCGTCCTTTTACGGACGGCTTTTCACTTTGTATGAAGCACTCTTTTTTCAAATCGGGAAATGTCCGTAAGAGAGCCGATAACGATGAGAATATCTTCTTTTTGGATCATTTCAGTCGCCAGCGGAGATACGATTACTTCTTTTTCTCTCTTGATGGCCACGATGTTAATGCCGTACTTCGCGCGTATGTCCAGATCAAGCAGTGTGTTGCCCGCAAGCCTGCTGTTGGCTACGATCTCCACGATGCTGTGTTCGTCAGACAGCTCTAAATAATCAAGCACATTATTTGATACGATGTTGTGGGCAATGCGTTTTGCCATGTCACGTTCAGGGTGGACGATGTGGTCGGCCCCGATTTTCGCAAGCACTTTTTCATGATAGTCGTTCTGCGCTTTGACCGTGATCGTGTTCACGCCGAGTTCCTTTAAGATCAGCGTCGTTAAAATGCTCGCCTGTATATTTTCGCCGATTGCCACAATAACGTGGTCAAAATTGCGCAGCCCCAGATTTTTCAGCACCGATTCATCGGTTGAATCGCCGATGACGGCGTGTGATGCGATTTTGGCATATTCATTTACTTTATCTTCATCAATATCCATTGCCATGACTTCAAGGCCTTCTTCACTTAATGCTTTGCAAATACTCCCGCCGAAGCGTCCGAGACCGATAACGGCAAACTCTTTTCTCATAACAGTACTCCTTTAAACAATATCTCTAATAGGAATAGTATCACATTTTCGGCAATGAGTTCATATGGCGTTTGAGCTTTTCTGAAAAGGCGGGCGATAAATACAGGTCTGCTCCGCGTTCGATTTCTTCCTGATAGTGACCCGGAGGCGCAATTTCCTCAGCTTTATCAAGCACAAGAAACGTCAGGCAGCCCCTGTATATACGGCCGCCGGCATTCACTTCTATGAACGCGGGACGATATGTATGGCTATCAACACCTTCCCTTTTATACAGATAGGTTGCCGCTTCAAACGGGAGCTTGTACAGCACGCCTTCAGTACGGCCGCCGTCTTCAACAAGATCGGCTCTGGAACCGTCAGGACGCCTTAACGTGAATCTCGTCGAATACCCTTTAACAACCGCCCCTCCGACCGGCTCGGCGAAAAAGTGATCGACCCCCGCCTGTTTAAAACGGGCATTATCCATACATGAACCGTAAGCGAAATAATAAACCGGGCTGTCATCCTCCCGTTTCATAAAACGATATTCTTTCCAGTCTCCGCTTTTGATCCGGCTGAATGAAGCACACTGCTCGGGCTTTACGACATATGCGAAGGCCGTTTTATTCCCGAGATCCGTCGTCACAGCGACTTCCTCCCGGTCAAAATCGGCATAATGCGCATCCAGCTTACGGATCATCTGATGATCTGTTTCATACAATTCTCCGTATACAAAAGCTGTTTCTGCTAAAGACGCCGCGGGCTGGCCTTTTTCTGTTTTATACAGCACGCCGTTTATCGCGGCCTGCTCGCACACACACGGAGCGCCTTTCAGCAGCTCATGATTTTCTTCACGCTTCCGTAACAAACCGTATACAAAAAGAAGCAAGTTATTTTTCCTCCTTTTGGACAGCATCCGCTTCTAACGGCAGAAATACCTGAAACGTACTGCCTTCTCCATTTTTGCTCTTAATGTTAAGTTTACCATTATGCTCCTTGAGAATTCGTAAACAAATCGGAAGGCCGAGGCCTGTCCCCTGATCTTTTGTCGAGAAAAACGGTTTCCCGATGTTTTTAAGCTTTTCTTTTGACATGCCGTTTCCTTCATCCTGTATGCTGATCACCGCGTATTCTTCATCCCGTTTTGTGTAAATATGAATATTCCCGCCGTCAGGCATCGCCTCAATCGCATTTTTAATAATATTGATAAATACCTGTTTCAGCTGGTTTTCGTCACCGTTGACCATACAGGACTCAGTCTGCCTGAAATCCTTCTCAATCACAGTGTTTGACAGCACTGCGTTTGTGTCAAGAAGCGTCGCCACCTGCCTTAAAATATGGTTGAGATGATGGGCGGTAAACGTCACGGTCTGCGGCTTGGCGAGCAGTAGCAGCTCTCCCAGCACAAGATCTATCCTTTTAATTTCCGAAAAAATAATATCGAAATAATCCGTTCGTTCCGGATACTGAGCTTTCATCAGCTGAAGAAAGCCGCTGACTGATGTTAAAGGATTTCTTACTTCATGGGCGATTCCTGCCGCAAGTTCACCGGCGATAGCCAGCTTTTGAGATTGCATGGCAAGCCGTTCATTCGTTTCCAGAAGCTCATCAACCGCTTTTTTCCGTTCACTGATATCAGACATCGTCCCCAGGCTTCCGACAAATTTCTGTCTGCGGTCATAATACAGCTTATAATGAACTTCTCCCCAAAAGATAGTGCCGTCTTTTTTAATATATTTAGCCGTGAACATTCCTGACGGGGACAGCTGCTTAATTTGGGAGATAATATAATCAATGATATGCTTCTCTTTTATAAAATAATCATTATACATCGTGCCCATACATTCGCTGATGGAATAGCCCGTAATCGCCGTCCAAGCTTGATTCAAATATGTAATATTCCCTTGTGAATCCGTCTGAAAAACAATTTCCTGCAGATTGTCCATGATCCGGTTTTTCTCATCTGAAAGCGCCTTTGCTTTCTGCTCGCTGTCCTTCAGCTCCGCCAGCAGCTGCTTTTTATGATCTACATAATAAGCCAGCAGCCAGACGCTGATTAACGTGACGGCGGTAAAGGTGATATCAACAGGCCAGTTAATCGGATTCCGCTCAATTATGTAAAATAAATAATCCCAAAACATAATAAAAATCATTGCCAAGATTAATGAAATGATACGCGCTTGATATTTTCCCATAGTCCCACCTGCCGCTAGCATTTCTACATATATTGTAACATTGTTGACCGCATTATTGACTAAAAAATGATAACTATTCCCAATTATTTGAGCAGGTTTGCTTGATTTTACCGTGAGTTTTTGCACAAGTTCATAATAAAAGGACGGAATGACGCTCCGCCCTTTTTATCATTATGATTTATCTTTTAACGCTTCCTCGATTTCCTCAAGCAGCATTTTCGCTCCTTCAGGGCTTAAGATGATTTTACCGTTGCCGTATTCCTGATTGTCGGGGGTAATTTCTCCGGTCATTAAGCAAATGCCGTGCGGTTTGTATTTTTTCAAGACAATTTTGTCTCCGTCAACAAAAAATTCAATACTATCTTTAATAGCGATATCCAATGCTCTTCTCAATTCAATCGGCATGACAATACGCCCTAGTTCGTCTACTTTTCTTACTACACCAATTGATTTCATAGAAATCCCCTACTTCCTTTAATGTCTCTTATATATGTCCAAGGAAAATCCTTCATAAACGTAGACGAAAGTAACGGAGCAAAAGTTTCTCCGCATCCGGTAATGAATGTTTTTTTACAGAAGAAAGCCTTTTTGAAATACGGGATACAGACTTTCCCTCCTTTTTTACAAAAACATTTCATTCCCGGCGGAAACCCCCAAAAATCGTGGTTTTTCTCAGAAACTTTAAATGTAGAATCAATTAAATCAGGATAGGGATTGGGTGAAAATATGTTTCAATCAACTGAGATCGGAATCGACTTAGGAACCGCTAATATACTTGTTTACAGTAAAAATAAAGGAATTATTTTAAACGAGCCTTCCGTTGTCGCTGTAGATACAACAACGAAAGCGGTGCTTGCCATCGGAACGGATGCCAAAAACATGATCGGAAAGACGCCGGGGAAAATCGTCGCCGTACGGCCGATGAAAGACGGTGTCATTGCTGATTATGATATGACAACTGACTTATTAAAACACATTATGAAAAAAGCCGGAAAAAAAATCGGGATGACCTTCCGCAAACCGAATGTCGTCGTCTGCACGCCTTCAGGATCAACAGCCGTTGAACGCCGCGCCATCAGTGACGCTGTCAAAAACTGCGGAGCAAAAAACGTTCACTTAATTGAAGAACCCGTAGCAGCTGCAATCGGAGCCGACCTGCCGGTTGACGAGCCGGTCGCAAACGTCGTCGTGGATATCGGAGGCGGTACGACTGAAGTCGCCATCATCTCATTCGGAGGCGTCGTGTCCTGCCACTCTATCAGAATCGGCGGCGACCAGCTTGATGAAGATATCGCTTCGTTCGTCAGAAAAAAATACAACCTGCTGATCGGAGAACGTACGGCAGAACAAGTGAAAATGGAAATCGGTTTTGCATTGATTGAACATGTGCCGGAAACGATGGAAATCCGCGGCCGTGACCTCGTAACCGGTCTGCCGAAGACGATCAGACTGCAGTCTAATGAAATTCAGCACGCGATGCGTGAATCGCTCCTACATATTCTTGAAGCCATCAGAGCGACTCTTGAAGATTGTCCGCCGGAACTAAGCGGGGACATCGTTGACCGCGGCGTCGTGTTAACCGGCGGGGGTTCGCTTTTAAACGGGATGAAAGAATGGCTGACAGAAGAAATCGTCGTTCCCGTTCATTTGGCCGCAAATCCGCTTGAATCAGTGGCTATCGGCACGGGGCGTTCGTTAGACGTCATCGACAAGCTGCAAAAAGCGATTAAATAATAAGATTGTGCTTCTTTTTTCTCCGGCCGGCTCATATTGTGAGAACTGGAGAAACATTAAGGAGGAAGCATATGCTTAGAGATGTGGGAAGACGCATAGCGGTAGCTGTCATTTTAAGCGGAATTATCTTGGGGGGTATGAGCATTTCGCTGGCCAATATGCCCCATTCTCCGGCCGGCAGCACCGTAAAACTGAATCATCCGTAAAGACGCAGCAAAGGCTGTGTCTTTTTCATTTGCGCTCCTTTCTTTTCTTTATGAGGCGATATTTGATATGATGAGAAAAACCGATGAGGAGGAATGAACGATGAGTTCGTTTACTGAAAAGTTAAATACATATGCTCGGCTGGCGGTAGAAGTCGGCGTCAATGTCCAAAAAGGACAGCATGTCGTCATCAATGCCTCAACCGATGTCCGGGAACTTGTCAGACTGCTGGCCAAACATTCGTATGAAAAAGGCGCAAAAAACGTCACCGTAAATTGGCAGGACGATGAATTGTCCAGATTAAAATACGAAATGGCTCCGTTTGAAGCGTTTGAAGAATATCCTGAATGGGAAGCGAAAGGCAAAGAAGAGCTCGCGAAAAAAGGAGCTGCGTTTATTTCTGTCGTCTCATCCGACCCCGACCTGTTAAAAGGCACTGACGGGAAACGGATTGCAGCGTTCCAAAAAGCCGCCGGAAAAGCATTGCATACATACAGACAATATATTCAATCAGATAAGGTCAGCTGGACGGTGATCGGAGCCGCTTCAACAGGCTGGGCGAAAAAAGTGTTCCCGGATCGGCCGGAAGAAACAGCCGTTCAGCTTTTATGGGAAGAAATTTTCAAAACGACCCGCGTAAATGAAGAAAACCCAGTGGAAGCATGGAAAAAACATGACCAAAACCTTCATGAGAAAGTGGAACACCTGAATAAAAAACATTACAGCGCCCTGCACTATCAAGCTGAAGGAACAGACTTAACCATTGAATTGCCGAAAAAACATGTATGGGCGGGTGCGGGAAGCGTGAATGAGAACGGGAACGAATTCATGGCCAACATGCCGACAGAAGAGGTTTTCACTCTTCCGCAGCGTGATGGGGTGAACGGCACGGTTTCCAGCACGAAACCGCTGAGCTACGGCGGCAACATTATTGATAACTTTACACTTACCTTTGAAAACGGCCGCATTGTTGATGTGAAAGCTGAAAAAGGCGAGGAGATTTTAAAAGGCATCGTCGAAACCGATGAAGGCTCGCATTATCTCGGAGAAGTGGCCTTAGTGCCGTACGATTCACCGATTTCAACATCGAATATTTTATTTTACAACACACTGTACGATGAAAACGCATCAAACCACTTGGCGATCGGCAGCGCGTATGCCTTTAATATCGAAGGCGGCAAGCAAATGACACGGGAAGAGCTTGTCAAAGAGGGCTTAAATGAAAGCATTACGCACGTAGATTTCATGGTCGGCTCCAAAGATATGAATATCGACGGGATTACCGCTGACGGCAAAAGAGAACCGATCTTCAGAAACGGAAACTGGGCATTTTAATAAAAAAGGAGGCGCTTCGGCCTCCTTTTTTATTTTGCTTCATACATTTGCAGGTTGGCAAAGACAGTTTCCAAAACAGGGGTATCAACTGACAAGCCTTTCGCTTTCTCAAGCAGAAAACCGTGTAAATGATCACCTTCTGTCACCCGGCCCTTTTCCATGTCTCTCAGCATCGACGATTTCATGTGATAAGACATGCTTGTCAACGTACGATAACTCTCTTCTTCAAGGTCAGCGTCCTTCGGAATGCCCGCAGCCTTGAAAATGGCTCCGATTTCTGCAAAAAGACGCTTTGCCGTATTGCGGCCGCCTTCTGTATCTAAAATCGGTCCGACCGGCTGTTGAAACAAAGTGGTCACTCCCGCCTGCGCGGTAATGAACATGTACTTTTTCCAAATATCCTTTTCAATATCCCGGCTGATGATGACATCCGCTTTCACACCCGCAAACGCTTTTTCCAGCTCATTTATACGTTCTGTGCGTTCCCCGCTCCATTCACCGAACACAAAGCGGTGGGCAGCGCTCGTATGAAGAATGTCCCCTTTTTCGTTAAGAGCGCTCTCAATAAAGCAGAGGCCTCCTAACACCTGCCGTTTTGAAAAAGCTTCGAACAGCTCGTTATAGTGCCTGTACCCGTTTAAAAAAGGAATAATGACCGACGAAGGTTTGACAAACGGTTTGACATCTCGAATAACATCCTGTAAAGAATACGCTTTTGATGCGATGATAACGGCGTCAAACTCTCCTTCTTCGCCCGCCATGATTATTTTCGGCTTGATTGAAACATCACCATTTGCACTTTTGACGGTCAATCCCGTCTCTTTTAATTGTTCCGCCCGCTTCTGACGGACGAGAAACGTAACGTCATTTCCCTTCTCTGCAAGACGTGCGCCGATATATCCGCCCACTCCCCCTGCTCCGACAACTAAAAACTTCATGATGCATTCCTCCGTCTCTTTTCAATTCATATGTTCCTTTATTGTAACGGGAAGTCAGAAGATTGAAAACTTTTCCCGCAAATAAAAAGCAGAGTCTCCTCTGCTTTTTTATTACGCGTATAGCTCTTCAAGCTTTTTCTGCACATCCGCATTTTCAAGAAATTCGTCATAAGACATTTGTTTGTCAACGATGCCTTTAGGCGTTAATTCAATGATGCGGTTGGCAATTGTCTGTACAAACTGATGGTCATGAGATGAAAACAGCATAGCGCCTTTAAAGCTGATTAAACCGTTGTTAAGCGCCGTAATGGATTCCAGGTCTAAGTGGTTTGTCGGTTCATCCAGAATTAAAATGTTCGCGCCGGAAAGCATCGCTTTTGAAAGCATGCAGCGTACTTTTTCTCCTCCGGAAAGAACGTTTGATTTTTTGTTGACTTCTTCCCCAGAAGAACAGCATGCGTCCTAAGAAGCCGCGCAGAAAGCTTTCGCTTTGGTCATGCGGCGAGTATTGGCGGAGCCAGTCTACAAGGTTCGCATCGCTACCGTCGAAATATTCGCTGTTGTCTTTCGGGAAGTACGCCTGAGAAGTGGTGACGCCCCATTTGAATGTGCCGCTGTCAGCTTCCATTTCCCCGGAAATGATTTTGAACAATGTCGTAACGGCAAGCTCATTGCGGCCCGTAAACGCGATTTTGTCTTCTCTGTTCATAATAAAGCTGACGTTATCAAGCACTTTAACGCCGTCAATCGTTTTCGTTAAGCCTTCTACCCGCAGCACGTCATTTCCGATCTCGCGTTCCGGCGTGAAATTGACGTAAGGATAACGGCGTGATGACGGTTTGATATCATCAAGCGTAATTTTATCAAGGAGTTTCTTTCTTGATGTCGCCTGCTTTGATTTAGAGGCGTTGGCGCTGAATCTGGCCACGAACTCCTGAAGCTGTTTAATCTGCTCTTCTTTTTTCTTATTGGCTTCCTGAGAAAGCTTTAAAGCAAGCTGGCTGGATTCATACCAGAAATCATAGTTGCCGACATACACTTGAATTTTATTAAAATCAAGATCGGCGATGTGCGTGCACACTTTATTTAAAAAGTGACGGTCATGGGATACGACGATGACTGTGTTCTCAAAGTTGATCAGAAACTCTTCCAGCCACTGAATCGCTTTCAGATCCAAGTGGTTCGTCGGTTCATCAAGCAGCAGAACATCCGGCTTGCCGAACAGCGCCTGCGCCAAAAGCACTTTCACCTTTTCAGAACCGCCTAAGTCCGCCATTTTCTTCGTATGCAGGTCTTCAGAGATGCCCAGACCCTTTAACAAAATAGCGGCTTCACTTTCAGCTTCCCATCCGTTTAATTCCGCAAACTCTCCTTCAAGCTCAGCGGCGCGGATGCCGTCTTCATCAGAAAAATCCGGTTTCATATAAATCGCGTCTTTTTCCTGCATGACTTCGTATAAACGTTTATGTCCCATAATGACGACTTTCAGAACTTCGTAATCTTCATATTCAAAATGGTTCTGCTTCAGAATGGCAAGGCGTTCGCCCGGGCTCATATGGACATCGCCGGTCTGAGGCTCCAGTTCACCGGATAAAATTTTCAAGAATGTTGATTTTCCGGCACCGTTTGCGCCTATTAATCCGTAGCAATTGCCCGGCGTAAATTTAATATTGACATCTTCAAATAACTTGCGATCCGCAAAACGCAAGCTCACATTATTTACAGCAATCATTTATAATCCTCCATCGTGTCTAACATCAATAAAAGTATACCATGAATAAAGGGGAAGAGAAATGTTTCCCTGCGAATATAAGGGTTTTGAAAAGACGCAAGCGCCAAACCCGAAGCCCTGTGATACAATAGATATATATACATATTCATCACGGAGGAACAAGTTGAAGCTTTTAACACTCACAGAATATTGTCTTATGATTTTCTTTACCGGGGTTTTTCTGGCCGTCACAGGCTTTACCGCACGTGACATCGGCTTGTACGTCGGAATCGCCCTCATTTACACGTTTTCGCATCTCTTTTCAAAACGGATGCTTGAAAAACGCGGCAAAGAGAAGCAGCAGGTGAATCTTTTTTTCAGCGTTCTGGCCATTGTCGGATCAGTGCTGGCCACGGTAATGTTCATCGCCATCGCCGCCTCGTTTGCCAAATGAAAAACGCCGGCCGTCCGAATCGGGCAGCGCGGCGTTTTTATTTTGTCTGACGCATATCATGAAACGGGAAGAACACAAACTTCGAGGTGCCAACGATCCGTTTTTCGGCAATTAAACCGAGTCCGTTCCGGCTGTCCATTGAGTTCAGCCGATTGTCGCCCATGACGAAGTATTTGCCTTTCGGAACCTTTACGGGGCCGAAATCTCCCGTCAGGTTGACTCCCAGTTTTTTCGCTTCTTTTTTATTGCTCGCGAGGTACGGTTCATCGATTTTTTTGTCGTTTATATAAAGCGTGTCATTTTTCATTTCCACCGTTTCCCCGGGTTTTCCGATAAGCCGCTTTACATAATGGACTTTCGATGTATCGCCGTTAATAATGACGATATCCCCCCGCTCGATTTCTCCGATATAATTGACGCTTTTGTTGACAAACAGCCTTTCACCGTCATGTAATGTCGGGTACATTGATGATCCTTCCACTAAGTACGGTTCAAACAGGAAATGGCGGATTAAAAGCGCAAGAGCGACCGCTATAATGATGGCCTTTCCCCATTCCCAATACGTGTTGGATTTTCTTTTTACCGATTTTTCAGAAGTAGGTTTTTGTTCTTCAGTCAACGTGGTTCCTCCTAGACGATCACTGTTACGGTTCATGTACTATCTTTACTTTATCACAACTCATCACAAAATACATAACGCTTCTATGCGCATATGATTGAAAAAAGCGCCCGTAAAGGACGCTTTTTGTTTATTTCTCTACTACCGGTTTTTTGACGATTCCCAAGATAACCGCTGTTACAACCGCTCCGATCACGATGCTCATTAAGTAAAGCAGCGGATGGTTCGTAATGAATGCAACGAATATTCCTCCGTGCGGTGCAGGGAGTGTTACCCGGAAAAACTCTGTCAGTCCGCCCGCTACCGCGGAACCGATAACGGCTGCAGGGATGACGCGAAGCGGATCAGCCGCTGCAAACGGGATGGCGCCTTCTGTAACGAAAGCAGCTCCCATGAAGTAGCACGTAATACCGGCTTCACGGTCACGTTTAGAGAATTTATGTTTAAAGAATGTTGTCGCCAGTGCAATTCCAAGCGGCGGAGCCATTCCGCCCGCCATGATGGCTGCGTGCGGGGCATAGTTTCCGGCGCCGATCATCGCAATACCGAAAGTGAACGCCGCTTTATTGAGCGGGCCGCCCATGTCGATAGCCATCATACCGCCTAAAATAATCCCCATTAAGACAAGGTTTCCGGTTCCAAGGCTTTCAAGCCAATTTGTTAAGAAATTCATAAACGCTGCTACAGGTGTGTTAATGACAAACTGCATCAGGACACCGGTGATAAAAATACCGAGCAGCGGATAAATCAATACAGGTTTTAATCCGTCAAGAGTCTGAGGAATAAAGACAAACAGCTTTTTCAGCAGGACTACGACATAACCGGCTAAGAATCCGGCAATCAGTCCGCCCAAGAATCCGGCATTCGCCTGCGTAGCCATAAATCCGCCGACCATACCCGGCGCAAATCCCGGACGGTCCGCAATACTCATTGCGATGAATCCGGCAAGAACGGCAACAATCAGTTTTAACGCATTATCGCCGCCGATAAAGTTCAGCGCTGCAGCAAACGTGTTGTATGTCGGATCTTTCGGATCAGCTGAATGAATTCCCCAGAAGAATGAAATCGCCACGAGGATTCCGCCGCCGACGACAAATGGCAGCATGTTGCTGACACCGCTCATTAAGTGTTTATAGAAAGTGCTTCCGATGCTTGTGCCTGATTTCTGTTTCGGGCCGTCTTCATTAGAAGAGGCAGATCCTCCGCCGCTGCCTTCGTAAATCGGGGCATCTTGATTAACGGCTTTTTCAATCAGTTCTTGAGGACGTCTGATACCGGCCGTTACGGGCACTTGAAGAACATGTTTGCCTTTAAAGCGCTCCATTTCAACCTGTTTATCAGCCGCTACGATAATCGCAGGCGCATCTTCAATTTCCTGAGCCGTCAGCTTATGCTTGATTCCGCTTGAGCCGTTTGTCTCTACTTTAATGTCGACGCCGAGCTCTTTCGCTTTTTCTTTCAGTGCGTCAGCAGCCATGAATGTATGGGCGATACCTGTCGGACATGCAGTAACCGCAAGAATTTTGCCCTTTCCGGACGGCGCTGCCTGTTCTTCCTGCTCTTCTTCTTCCTCATCGTCATCTTTGTCATGCTGATTGATGATGTCAATGATCGCATCTTCTGATTCAGCCTCAAGAAGCTGTTTGCGGATTTCTTCACGCATGAGAAGCGTTGAAAGTCTTGATAA
The DNA here is from genome assembly GCF_057836745.1 of Bacillus sp. BACIII. Taxonomy (NCBI): domain Bacteria; kingdom Bacillati; phylum Bacillota; class Bacilli; order Caryophanales; family Bacillaceae; genus Bacillus; species Bacillus sp. BACIII. The sequence goes on from NZ_CM174437.1 coordinate 1,605,755, forward strand.
TGCTTCAAGGTGCGTATTGTTTGCTCCTTCGGTTGCCGCAATCATAAAGACCAGGTGTGCCGGCTGGCCGTCTAATGATTCATAATACACACCTTCTTTTGAACGTCCGAATGCGATGGCCGGGTTAATGACGCTCGCCGTCTTCGCGTGAGGAATGGCAATGCCTTCGCCGATTCCCGTCGAGCTTTGGCTTTCACGATTTAAAATGGCTGCTTTGTAAGCCTCTCTGTCATTTAATCTGCCGGCTTTGTCAAGCACTGTCACCATTTCATCGATAACGTTTTCTTTCTCTTTGCTTTCTATATTGAGATGAATTGTATCTCTTGTTAACAGCTCAGTTATCTTCACTTTTCTTTCCTCCTCTATAGACGTGTGACTTTAACTTCAGGAAGAAGCTGCTGTACAAACTCTTCAGTTCCGAGCTCCTCAGAAAACGCCGTCGCGCTTCCGGAAGCAACACCTAGACGGAACGCGTCTTCCAAAGGCAGCTGTTTTGAGATTCCCGCAAGGAATCCCGCGACAACGGAATCACCCGCGCCTACCGAATTGACCAGCTTTCCTTTAGGAACATTAGCGAGGAAAACCGCCTCTTTCGTAAATAAAAGCGCACCGTCGCCAGCCATCGAAACAATCGCATGTTCAGCGCCTTGTTCAATTAATTTTTTGCCGTACGGAACGGCTGCTTCGGCTGAGTCAATGACCGTATTGAACATTTCGCCAAGCTCGTGATGGTTCGGCTTCATCAAAAACGGTTTCATTTCTGTCGCTTTCATCAGCGCTTCACCGGAGATGTCTACCACTACCCGGGCATTCTGCTTTCTGCATGCCTCAGCAATTTTTTCATACGTGTTATGCGGAAGAGACGATGGGATGCTTCCCGCTAAAACGACGATGTCTCCTTCTTTCAGAGCGGAGAACTGTTCTAAAAAGGCACTGAACACTTCGTCTGAAATCGTCGGGCCCTGACCGTTAATTTCCGTTTCATCGCCTGTTTTCAGTTTTACATTTATACGCGTGTCTTCATCCACCTCAGAAAAAGCCGTTTCCAGACCTTCCTGCTGCAAAAATGACGTGATATAATTTCCGGTAAATCCGCCGACAAACCCCAATGCTTTTGACGGCACATGGTGTCTTTTCAGTAATCTCGAAACGTTAATGCCTTTCCCGCCGGGGTACTTCGTGTCATAGCTGGAACGGTTTAAACCGCCTACGGCAAAATCTTCAACGTGAACGATATAGTCAACAGACGGATTGAGGGTTACAGTGTAAATCATGATTTCACTACCTTTACGACAGTTTTTTCTTGGTAATTATCGAATGCAAGTTCTTCAGCTTCAGTGGTAATGATAACGGCATCGCCCAAAGCGGCGAACGCTGCGAAAGAAATCTCGCCGAATTTGGAAGGGTCGGCTAAAACATACGCGTTTTTCGCCTGTCTCACAGCCTTTGTCTTCAGAAGAGCCTCATCCGGATCGGGTGTTGTAAAACCGGCTTCAATGTGCACGCCGTTCACTCCGAGAAAGCTTTTGTCAAACCGGTACTGGCTGACTGCTGTTAATGAGGCGCCGCCGATCATCGCACCTGTTCGATGCTTCACATATCCTCCGAGAAGATAAAAGGGGATCCCTTTCCTTATTAAAGCGTCGATATGCATAACTCCGTTTGTCACAACCACAATGTCCTTTGTTTGATCTATAAAATCAATCATGTGCAATGCAGTTGTTCCCGCATCAAGATAAATACAGTCACCTTCTTCTAATAAAGATGCCGCTTTTTCTGCAATCTTCAGCTTATCTTGAAGGTTTTTGGAGGATTTTTCAAGCATATCGGGTTCTTGCCGGCTGTTGGAAAGCTTAGATGCCCCGCCGTGAACGCGCTTTAAAAACCCGCGCTCTTCAAGCGTTGATAAATCCCTTCTGATTGTTGATTCAGAAGCGTTTGTCATGCTTATCAGCTCTTGAATCTTTACCACGTCACGCTTTTCAATCTGATCAAGGATCAGCTGATACCTTTCAGGAGTGAGCATATTCCGCCTCCTTTGAAAACGTATTCATTTCACCTACAAGATTATTGTAAACGCTTTTTTTACTTCGAGCAACTAAAATCACTCAAATTCATTCAATAACTATCAAAATCTTTCACATTTGTTCATATTAACGTATGTACATAGGGTTTGTAAACTGTAAATTCGACAAAAAGGGGGACAATTGTACGACATTTCTTTTTATCATAAATGAAAAAAGTCTATTATATTCATTCAATCTTTAAAACACAGAAAAAACCCCATGCGGACTGCATGGGGACGTTTCACTATTCATACCGTAAAGCTTCAATCGGATCTAAGCGGGATGCTTTGTTGGCCGGCAGCATGCCGAAGATGACACCGATCAGCATACTGAACAGCACGCCGATACAAACCACCTGCCAGGAAACGAGCGACGGCCAGCCCGCGATAAGGGAAACGAGTGATGCTCCCCCGTAGCCGAGACCGATTCCGATTAAGCCGCCGATTAAAGTAAGCACAACGGATTCAATTAAGAATTGTGTCAGAATCTGGCCTCTCGTGGCACCGAGCGATTTGCGGATGCCGATTTCTCTTGTCCGTTCCGTTACTGATACGAGCATAATATTCATGACCCCGATTCCGCCGACGACGAGAGAAATACCGGCGATCGAACCGATGATTGTCGTCATGACGGTCGTGACCTGACCGATGCCCGCGGCGATTTCTTCCATATTCATGACTTGATAGGCCTCTTTTGTGCCGTGATTGTCATTTAAGAGGCGGGCCGCTTCTTTACCTGTTGTTTTGATTTGATCAGCGGATTCCGTCTGAATCGAAACGTTGCTGTAGTCATTTGTGCCGAAAGACGTTTTCAGCATGTTGAACGGGACATACATTTCACTGAGCCCTAATGATAAAAACCCGCTCTCTTCTTTTAATACACCGATTACTTCTACGGGCTGTCCGCCGGCCCAGACGATTTTTCCAAGCGGAGATGTTTTCCCGAACAGCTTTTCAGCCATTTTTTTCGAGATGATGCCCGCTCTTTTCCCGGAAAGGAAATCGTTATCCGTAAATGTCCGCCCATCCTGAACGTCCAGCTTTTTTACGTCCGTGTAGCCGCTGTTAATGCCATTCAGCGTAATGTCCGTTTCTTCTTCATGATAACGGGCCGTCATTGATTTTACAGCGGAAGCGACAACCTGCTTTACGCCGTCCACTCCTTTTAATCCATTAATATCTTCTTCTGTAAAACTCGCTTGCTGCAAAGCGTTCGGATTGGCTGTTAATTCTTCATCGCTCGGCAGATAATACAATTCAATTGTATTGCCCGGCCCGCTGATGGATTGCTTCAGCATTTGCTCTCCGCCCTGGCCGACAGCCACAACAACGATTACTGAACCGACGCCGATAATGATGCCGAGCATCGTCAGAATCGATCTCATCTTGTGAGCTCTGACGGAGCTGAGAGCCATCCGGAGATTTTCTAACAGGCTCATTCCCCCACTCTCCTCTGCTCAGAATCGCGGGAAACGATACTGCCGTCACGGACGAAGATCACTCTGTTTGTACAATCCGCCACTTCAGGCTCATGTGTGACAAGCACCACGGTCACGCCCTCTGCATTAAGCTCTGTGAACTGCTCCATAATGGAAATGCTTGTTTTCGTATCCAGCGCGCCGGTCGGCTCATCAGCCAAGATAAGCTTCGGTTCGTTAACGATGGCTCTTGCAATCGCGACACGCTGCTTTTGGCCGCCGGACAGCTCATTCGGCATGTGAAGCATCCGATCCGCTAAGCCGACTTTTTCCAGCGCATATTCGGCCCGTTCCTCACGCTCTTTTTTGCCGATACCTGCGTAAATCATGGGAAGTTCGACATTTTTTCTTGCATTCAATCGCGGCAGCAGCTGAAATTGCTGAAAAACAAATCCGATTGATTTGTTCCGGACCGCCGCAAGCTCTTTTTCCGTGCATGAAGATACATCTTCTCCCGCAAGTCTGTAACTGCCTGATGTCGGTCTGTCCAGACAGCCGATGATATTCATAATCGTAGATTTACCTGATCCCGACGGTCCCATAATGGATACATATTCCCCTTGTTCAATCGTCAGGTCGATTGAACGGAGGACATCAAACGTTTCCTTGCCGATCTGATAGCTTTTTTTCACCTTTGAAAGCTGAATCATCTATGCTTTCACATCCGTTCCGTCAGTCAAACCGTCAGCCGGATTCAGAATGACTTTATCATTCTTTGAAAGTCCCTCTTTTATCTCCGTTAACTGATTCGAGGTGTCGCCGACTTTGACTTTCACGCGTTTGGCCTTCCCGTCTTTTACCGTAAAGACCCAGTGCTCATCTCCGTCTTTTTTGACTGCGGAGGACGGCAGCGTATCGGCTTTCCGCTTGTCGGTTTCAATGTTCATAATGAGTTTAAACCCCGGTTTGCCCTCCGGAAGCTTTCCGATCAGCTTGACCTGAAACGGATACTGCACGGCTTGTTCCGTGCTTTCACCCGAAGCAGCTCCTGACTTTTGTTCCGGAACGAGACCGACAGCCGTCACTCTTCCCTTCCATGTTTTATCCGGAATGGCGTCTGATGTAATTGTAACGCTTTGTCCCTTTTTCACTTTCAGTGTGTCGTATTCAGACAAATTGCCGGCAACGATCAGGTGTTCCGGGTCGCCTATATGTATTACCGGTTCTTGAATATCCGATTTTTTAGAAGCGGCTTCTTGATTTACCGAGATAACCGTTCCGTCCATCTCACTCTTGACATTGAGATTCGCCACCTGGTTTTCAAGAGATTGCTTTTGCAGGTCAGATTGCTTTAATTCAATTTCAGCCGTTTTTTGCTGAAGCTGCAGATCAGTCCGTTCGGATTCAATCTGTTTTTTGGCTTCCGCTTCTCCCGCTTGTTTTGCCAAATCTTTTTCTTTACTGTTTAAGGCTTGTAGTTTTTCTTGAATTTGTTCGATTTGCAGCCGTTTTGATTGTTCTGTCAACTCATTTTGCTCTTTATCAAGGTTGAGCTGTTCGTTTGTATACGTGACTAGCGACGACCCTTTTTTTACTTTGTCGCCTTCTTTTACTTTTACTTTATCAAGGGTTCCTTTATCCGCTTCATAAAAAACATACTGTTCTTTGGAGAATTTAAGTGTTCCCGGAACCATGACCGCAGATGAGATTTCTCTTTTTTCCATAGTCCCGGTATCAACTTTTTCCCCGGCGCTGCCGCCCGCGGGAGCGGCCGACTTATAAATATTGATACTGATGAATACTGCAACAATGACTGCGATGCCGATTCCGATCCAAAGTTTTTTCATGTTATACACCTGCTGCCACTGAATTTAACAGTCCCCCGACTGCCGATACCAAAAGCATAATAACAAACAGGACAATTGCGGAAATCCAGCCTGCTTTTTTAGAAATGCCGCCGGTATAGCGCAGACCTAACGCGAGCAGAATATAGCTCCAGATGCTGAAAATATCGATCGCGCTTAAAAAGACCGATACGCCGTCTCCGGCCGGTATGACACTCGCCAAAGATGTGACAGGGTACAGTGAGCCCGCACCGGTAAAATAAATGACAAGTCCGTTAATGACTAAGCCGATGTTAGTAATAAATGCAGTAAAGAGGCCGAGTGAGAGCATTTTTTTATAAGTTGTCACGCCGCCTGAAATTTTGACGCACAGCCAATAAATAAGCGGAACGATAAAGAGAGCGATAATGCCTCCGAAAATCCCTCCGAAAATCGAGCCGAATTTCGCGATGGTTTTGGTCATTTCAACCTGATCATCGGTCAATCCGTCAAGAGATGAGCTGTTCAGCAGTTCTTCATAATTCATTCCGAGCCCGCGCAAAATACTCCCCGCCGCGATGAGAATGATGACAATCAGGAGAGGAATGCCGATGACCGGGTGTTCTCTTAATCTTTTAAACTGCACAACAGGACTTGTAATGACGCCGAAAATTGACGGCTTTTCCGTTACTGCCGTATTGTTTTTTTCCAGATTTGGTTCCATATTGCTGATGCCTCCTATGTATTATTCTGTTTATACGTACGCATCCAGCTTATAAAAGTTTCAATTTTTTTGCCGTTTGCGTATTTATGCTAAATTGTAACACAAATTCTTAAATGTACGTTCCATAATTATGTAAAAAATGACCAGCGCCGGACTGATATGAAAGCAGGCTCAAAATCTTGTGGTGACACCTTTTTAAGCCTATGTATGTAAAGAAAACCGCACAATTAAAAATTCCTTAAAGTTCCATTTGGTTTCCCTCTGGAATTCAGCCTTTCTTGCCGATGTTATCGGCGTACTGTGCAAAAAAGCCGGATGACAATAATGCACATCCGGCTTTTATTCACCCTCCGCTTACAGGCGGGATAAAGGCAATGGTATCGCCTTCTGTTACGATGCTGTTGTCTTTTACGTAAGTTTCATTGATTGCGATCATGGCATTGTCTATCGTCTGAAGGCCGTACCGTTCTTTTAACAGCGTTTTTACAGCAGACGCTGCCGCCTTCTTTTCGTCAAGTTCAATGACCGGTGTTCCCGCCTGCTCCGCAAGCCCGGCAAACAAAAGTACTTTAATCATCGTGATTCCCCTTTATTTAAATCCGGTTTTCCGTTCGGATAAGGCGTCGTTTCCAGCTGATCGCCTATCCATTCTTCGCCGTCTTCCCAGATCTCTTTTTTCCAAATCGGAACAATCTGTTTTATCCGTTCAATGGCATATTCATTCGCCTCATATGCCGCCTTTCTGTGCGGAGAAGACACGGCGATTACGACCGCTGCTTCTCCGATATCAAGGACGCCGACGCGGTGAGTGATCGCAGCTTCGGCTCCCTCCCATTTCGCGCTGATTTCATCGCCGATTTGAGAAAGCATTTGAACAGCCATCGGTTCATATGCTTCATATTCAAGACGCACCGTCCGCCGTCCGGCAGTCCACTCTCTGACCGTGCCGATAAACGTTGTGATGGCCCCGGCTTCGCGCTTTTCAACTTTTTTCACGATATTTTCCGCAATGATAGGTTCCCTTGTAATTTGAAAACGTTCCATTTATGCAGATCCCCCTTTCAGCTGCGAAAGCACAAACATAATGGCATCCGGATCATCCGCATGGAATACGGGTATGCCCGCATCTGCAGGCATATGCTCCGTACTTCTGCTGACAACCGCGAGCACGCGCTCCAAATGCTTCAGCTTTTGCCAATCTTCGCTGCTTTTAATCATAATGATTTTCGGATGCAGCGCATGTTTAAAACCCTCAATGAGAAGACAGTCGATTCCCACATATTCATACAGGCCGATCAAACCAGCCAGATCCCATTTTTTTCGCGCCGTAAGCTGCAAGACCCCGTCCCCTTCTACTGCCGTAACCGCGGCACCGGCTTTTGATAAGCGTTCTGAATCCTTTCCGTCAGAAAAAGGTTCCGGCTCTCCGCCATGTCCGTGATGCTTTAAACATCCAACCGTGCATTCTTTCGGCGCCGCTTTCAGTATACGTTCGATAAACGTTGTTTTACCGCTGTTTTGAAAGCCTACGATCTGGACGATCGGGAAAGAATTGACCACGGCCATTCACTTCCATTCTCATCGCGGATGAGAAGCACGTGAACCGTCCGTCCCGCTTCATATCCCCTCGTTCCTCCCGGCAGAAGGATAAACGCGTTTGCTTCAGCAAGAGATGTGACTGAGCTTGACTTGTCGAGACCGACCGGTGACGCCATCATCTTTCCATCTTTGTGATAAACAAACGCCCTCACAAATCTCGCAAACGGATTCGGCTTTGGAAAGTCGTTTGTTAACACGGCTTCCGCCCATCCGGCGTGAGGTTTTTCATTCAGAAGCCACGACTGAATCATCGGTTTGACAAACAGGGTGAAACCGACGTAACATGCCGACGGATTGCCTGAAAGGCCGAACAGCAGCATGTCATCAGCCCGTGCGACAGTTGTCACACTCCCCGGGCGCATTGCCACTTTGTTAAATAAAACGTCCGCTCCCAGCTTAGCATAAATGTCAGGAAGAAAATCAAAATCACCGACTGACACGCCGCCGGTCGTGATCAGAAAATCGGTTTTTTTCATGGCTTCCTTCACCGCCGCATAACTGTCATCAAAATCATCGGAAATTTTGCCTAAGTTCAGCGGCACCGCACCCGCTTCAATGATCTGGGCATACACCATGGCCGCGTTGCTATTGCGGATTTTCCCGGGTTCAAGCGGATCGCTTACATGAAGAAGTTCGGTTCCCGTGGCGATAATCCCGACCACCGGCTTTCTCACTACAGGAACAGAAGAATAGCCGAAGGTTGCCAAAAGAGCGGTGACGCCCGGCGTGATTTTCGTTCCTTTTTTTAAAAGCGAGCTGCCCTTTTTCGCATCTTCTCCTTGGTATGATATATTATCACCCGCATGGAAAGGGCGTTTTACCGACATGTAATCCGTGCCGTTTTCAGAGTGCGTTTTTGTCAGCTCAAGCATCACTACGGCATCCGCGCCTTTTGGAATCTGCGCCCCTGTCATAATGCGGACCGCTTCATACGGTCCGAGCTCTTTTTCTGACACGGCGCCGGCTCCGATATGGTCAATGACTTCAAACGTGACGGCATTGTCACGGGAAGCCGTCTTTGAATCGCACGCCCTGATGGCAAAACCGTCATACGGAGAACGGTCAAAGGCAGGCACATCATGGTCCGCCTTAACATCTTCCGCCAAATAGCGGTGAAGGCTGTCCTCCAGCGGCACCCATTCGGTATCCCCCTGTTTTTTATATCGGCTCACTCGGCGGACTGCTTCGCCCACCTGTATCGGCGTTCTTTTTTCAAGCATAGCAATACCTCCCCTTACTACAGTCCGATCACTCTGGCCAGAACTGAATTTGCTTCTTTGATGTCATTTGTACCGTGAATCAGAGCCCGTCCGTCTTGAAAAATAACGATTCTGAAGCGCTCGTATGCCATGTGCAGCAGAAATTCATTTGCTTCGACTTTGCCGATCTGCTTCAGACGTTTGACGAGCTCTTCTTTGTCCAGCCTCTTTAACGCTTCCGATCTGATTTGAACGGTGTCTCTTCCGCACAGCACGCTTGCTTTCGGCCTGTTTTCAGGCTGCAGGTACGGGTATACGGGCTCCGCGCCGCAGGAAGGGCAATGATCCCGTTTGGTCTGATCCACATTTACGCTCATATTGGTGTTATTCCACACATCAAACGTAAAAAAGCGCCGATTGACCGCTTCATGGTTACCTGTCAGCAATTTCAGCGCCTCAGCCTGCTGATAAGCAGAGACGATATGAACCGCCGGAGGTATGATGCCTGCTGTATCACATGTCGCTCCGCCTACGGGTATTTGCTCAAACAGACAGGATAAACACGGCGTAACCTCAGGGATAATCGTCATACACATCCCCTGACTGCTGACACAGGCACCGTAAATCCAAGGCGTTTTCGTTTTCAGCGCCAGATCATTGATGACCATTCTCGTTTCAAAATTATCTGTCGCATCCACGATGCAATCCGCTTGTTCGATCAGCGGTTCGAGCGTTTCCGCCGTACCTTCGGCTGCATAAGCATCTATATGTATGTCACTGTTTATCGCCAAAAGACGCGTCTTTGCCGCCACGGCTTTCGGCAGGCGTCCTCTCGCGTCTTCTTCTGTATACAGCTGCTGTCTTTGTAAATTGCTCCATTCCACATAATCCCGGTCAATAATCGCCATACGGCCTGCTCCGGCTCTTGCCAGCCCCTCTGCTGCGGCTGTTCCGAGGGCCCCGGCCCCGACAATCAGGACACTGCTGTCAGCCAGCGCCTTCTGCCCTTTTTCCCCTATCGGCTTAAATCTTGTCTGCCGCGAATAGCGCTCTTCCATCTGTGTTGTCCCCTTGCATTTTTATTTCCATCATACCATGTTTCCTCACCATCAGTCCTGATGTGAAGACTCGATAAGCGCCAAAAGTCTGGCGTAATCATCCCGGGTGTTGATATTGACGAACTCTTCCGGCCCGGCGCCGATGTCTTCAGCCTGAACATAACAGACAGACAGATGTTTCAGCGTGTCTGCCATTTTCAGCTTGTTTTGTGCCAGCTGATCAAAAAGCACCTCTTGCACCCGTTTATGATAAACCGCCAAGAGAGGCTGCGCTCTGTTTTCACAAATCGGAATGACAGCGTCCACATTTCCGGTCAGCTTCATTTCAAGCGCTGCCATGGTCTTTCTAGTCACGAGCGGCGTGTCACAGGATATGACCGTGTATGTTTCGCCTTCCGTTTGTTTCATTGCCGTATATATGCCGGCCAGCGGCCCCATTCCCCGAAACTGCGGCACATCGGCAAAAACATGTCTCTCTTTGTTTGCTAAGAACCTTTTTATATGTTCAGGGCGGCTGATCATCACCGTCTCTCCGCAGCCGAAGGCTTTTTTCGCCTGTTCATAAAACATGCCGCCCTTCCACTTTGCAAAAGCTTTCGGTTCCCCGAACCTTCGGGAAGCTCCCCCTGCTAATATTACATTCACCCGTTTCATGTCATCTCTCCCCATTCTATATAAAAGCATAGCAAACGCCTCAGCCGAAATACAATATTACAGTGCTTGTCAGTTTAATTAAGAGGAATAGCCGTCTGTCCCATCCCATATTGTAGTGTTAACATCATGAGGGAGATGGTTCTTATGAAAATATCAGGTCCGTTTTTCCACGACACTTCTCAAGAGAACCTTTATTTGAAGTCTGAACTTTCGAGATGCAGAAAACTGATTTCTGAGTTTGAAGCAAGCTACTTTCATCAAAAAAACAATAAGCTTCAAGAGGAAAACGCTAATATTAAAGAGCGGCTTCACAAGCTTACTGACGAACTGGAAGCAATGGCTCAAAAACACAAACAGACAAGTAACACGGAACGGTCTCTGCATGAAATCAGGGCCGGGCTGCTCGATAAAATCGTCATTCTGCAAGAACTGCTGCAGAAGGAAACGTTTCGGCGGAAAAATGAGATGGAAGAAAAACACCGTCTCCATCTTACGAATGTAAAATTTGAAGAAGAAAATAAAAACTTACATACCCGTATCCGCTCACTTGAGACCGCCATGGAAACCGAACAGACTGCTCACGAAGATACGAAACGGCGTTTTCAGGCTGCTGCAGAAGAAAATATCCGGCTGCAAACACAAATGACAGAAAAAGAATACCAGCTCAAACATATTAAAATAGAAATTAATCATATGAGAGATCGAATACTAGAAACAAAAGAACGGCTTGTAGAAATAGAAAAAACGAAAGAAAAGTTATTTCAAGAAACCATTCTCTCGTACAAAAGGCAGCTGGACGAAAGTGATGCTTGGATTGCCGGCCATTTTGCTGATATTGACAGCCGGACGGCGGAACCGGCAGAAAAAGAGCTGGAGCTTCCTTCCGCTGCGGCCGGGACTGTTCAGGCAGAAGACTTGCTTAAAGCGGTCACCGAACAAGTCATCTCCCTGCAAAAACAGTTTGCACAATCAGAGTCCCGTGATCAGTCGTTTGAAGAAAAGCTCGACGCGTTGAAAGAACGGGCTGATGAAGAAAAACCGTTCCAGAAATATGTCGTCAAGCTTGAAAAAAAGGCGTTAAAAGATACGCGGGACAACGCAAAAAAACTGCTTGAGTAACGCAAGCAGTTTTTTACTGTTTATTCAGCAGCCGTATCATTTGCCGTTTCTTCTGTTTCCTGAGAAATTTCTCCCTCAAGAATATATTGGCCGCGGTATGGTTTTTTCACTTCCGGATACATTTTAATTAAACTTTGCATAAACGTTGTCATATTAGGGATTTCAAGGCCGCTTTCCTTCTCAATTTCCTTTTGCAGCTCCGAACTTTTGATCGCCGCATTGTGGCGCTTCAATGTTTTAATGGCTGCTTCGCGCAGTTTTGCCGCTTTTGAACCCGGTCTTGCCGTCCCTCTTCTTCTTCTTGTAGAACCGTCCGGAATGCCGGCGGGAAGAGACGTAATAGACTGCATTTGCGACTGTGAGGATTGAGGCTGTGTCTGCGGCTTTTGGTAGCTTCTCATTTCCTGTGCCGCAAGCTCTGCAAGCACTGGGAGAGAGTCACTTTTTTTCTCCGGACGAAACTCTTTTTTTGTATCGGACAGGCTGCCCGTATTGTCTAATTCTCTCAGTTTTGCATATATTTTATCACGTTCTATTTGATATTCACGAATGACTTTTACCTCTGCCTCGTTCAATTGTTCTAAACGTAAGCGCAGCGCTTCTCTTTCATTAAACATGTGTAAAACCCCCTGTCAAAAATTTAAACGCTTTTATTTAGATATTAGATTACAAAAGTAATTTTATCAACTATTATTTTAGCATTTTACTATTTTATTTACTCTATGAAAAATTGCTTATTTTCTGAAAATGGTACTTTCTATACAAAAACCCTTATCATATAGGGGATTCTGGGCGGTGTTCCATTTTATTCAATCACTTCAAAATATAACTTGAAATTACTTGTTTAATGAAAATTAGCGTAATATCTACAATTTTCGACTATAATATGTAAAAGCTAAAGATACGGAGAAAACATGCGATACAGCGTGTTTTCTCCTGTTTTTCTTCATTTTCGTTTTCACTCCGGCTCAACAATCACGCATGTCATTTTGGAATTTTTTATCCAATAAGCACAAAAAAACCCTATTACCTAACGGCAAAGGGTTTGCAGAACCGAGACAATAGTCCGATGGAGATTGTCCCAATTATTCAGAAGCATGCTCCATTTCTGAAAGTACGCGGCTGACGCGTTTTTCAAGCATTGTCATCCCGTCTCCTCCCGCTTGAAAATGACGGAGCTGTCCGGTTTTATCAAAAACGTAATAAGCCGGCACATATTGATTCTCAAATGCTTCAGTCAGCGTATGGTTGCTGTCCACGTAAATCGGCTGAGAGATATCGTGTTCAGCCGCTGTTTCCTTGATTTTCTCAAGGTCAAGATCATCTTCGGAACGGGGCATATGAACGGCTGCCACATTCAACTGATCTTTATATTTATTACGAAGCCCGTTCACCTCAGGCATCGCTTCTTTACACATGCCGCAGCTGACGGACCAGAAGTGAATCAATACCGGCTTGTCACCGATCAGCTGTTCCTTCGTGACTACTCCGTTAATCCAGGCTTTGGCGCCTGTCAATTCAGGCATTTGCTGATGTAATTTCATCTGATGTCCCTCCTTATGAAAAAGATTTGTGAGCTTTCGTCCGCACTCTCATTTCGATCGGGCAACATCAGGCTGTTTTCCCCTCTAAAGTAAATGATTTGGCTGAACTGCCATGTTAAAATGAGAGCGGAGAATCTTTAGTTAATATCTTCACGAAAATAATGAGATTGAAACCGTTCAATAGAAAAAATCATAACGGTAAATAACTGATTTCTATTAAAAGGTTTATTCTATTGGAAAACGGGTAAATAACTTTTAGCTTTTTCTGCAATAGACTTGAAAGGAAGACATCACTATGATTGATTTAAAACACTTTGATTGGGCCGGGCTCATCACTTCTGCGGGGATTTTCATCGTCAAGCTGGCACTTATTATTTTAACGTATTTTATTTTCAGAACGGCAGGCAAAAAGCTGATTAAACATCTGTTTCAGAAATTCGAGCAGCAAAACAACCTCTCCACGGGCCGCGCTTATACTTTGCGGAGTCTCGCGCTGAATGTGTACGGATACATACTGATTTTCGTTTTTATCGTCATGATATTGGATTTATTTCACTACAATCCGAGCGCTCTCATAGCAGGCGCCGGCGTGGTCGGTCTTGCAGTCGGCTTTGGCGCTCAGGGGCTTGTCAGTGACATTGTCACTGGATTTTTTATCCTTTTGGAAAAACAGATCGATGTCGGTGATTATATTACGGTTGCCGGCTACAGCGGCATTGTCGAGCAGGTCGGGCTGCGTACGACGCAAATCCGGAGCTTTGACGGCACGCTTCACTATCTTCCCAACCGGGGGATCACGAATGTGAGCAACCATTCCCGCGGAACGATGCAGGCGCTTGTCGATATTAAGGTGCCGCTTGAAAAAAACCTTGATGAAACCATTCAAGTCCTGCAAAACGCCTGTGACAAAGCAGCCCTTGAGCTTCCGCAGATTAAGGAAGGACCGGATGTCATCGGGGTTCAGGATTTAAGCACATCAGAAATGGTCATCAGAATCATCGCCAAAACAGAAAATATGGAGCAATGGCGGGTTGAACGCGTGCTGCGGAGAGAAATGAAAATCGCGCTCGACCGTTTGAAAAACGCCTCTTCTGCCGAATAGAAAAACCGAAGCATAAGCTTCGGTTTTTTCTTTTTAATGAAATTTTTTTTCTACTTCGCTGCAGATTTCGTCAGCTGTCATTCCGGAAGCCGTAATGACGGGAGCCTGAGTTGACGTATCGGCAATGCCTTGGACATTGCTGTCAAGTCCGGTTACGACACAGCAGTCACAATCCTTCGCATCCTCAGGAGTCTTCATCATCACTACGTCATATCCCTTTTGTTTTAACGCCTGTTCTACATCCGATAAAGATTGTTCAATTCCAATTTTTTTCGTCATATTGAACACCTCCGTTACGTAGAATGCTCAATTTTTGTTAGATTATTCTTCTTTTCGGATTTAATTGGCATACTCCGAAAAATATCCGACCATGACATTTACTGCGGTTTCCATCGCAGCTTCATCCGGATTCAGCTTTGCGTGATGAAGCCCGTGGGAAGAATCGGCACCGAGCCAGAACATGAAGCCGGGATATTTTTTCAGCATATACCCGAAATCTTCTCCGGTCATCGCTTCTTTCGCCGTCTTCACTTCTGCAAGATGATGATCACTGACAAATTGCATAAATTCTTCGGTCAGGCCGCTTGTATTATAAACTTGATGATAAACGGACGGGTACGTGACCTTTCCTTTACAGCGGAAGCCGATTTCAATTCCTTTGACGAGTTCTTCAATCCGCTTTTTCACCATATGCATTGATTCTTCAGAAAGCGTCCGGATCGTTCCTTCCAGATGAGCACGCTCTGCGATGATATTTTGCGCCGTGCCTCCGGTAATCGTTCCGACAGTAATGACCGCGCTGTCAAGCGGGTCCGTATTTCTGGATATGACCGTCTGCAGCTGCGTGACAAGCGTACTTGCGGCGACGACCATGTCATCTGCTGTATGCGGATATGCCGCATGTCCGCCTTTCCCCTCAAGGTCGATGACAAGCTCGCTCGTATTTGCAAACAGCAATCCGCTTTTGGTGGAGATTGTGCCGACCGGCAGCTCAGGTGCTATATGGAGAGCCGTGATCAAATCCGGCGTCCATTTTTTCAGCACATCGCTTTCAAGCATCGGTTCCGCTCCGCCCGGTCCTTCTTCAGCCGGCTGGAATAAAAAGAGCAGATCATGCTTGACCGGGTGATGGACAAAATGATCAATAATGCCGAGCGCGATGGTCATGTGCATATCGTGGCCGCATGCGTGCATAAAACCGGGATGTTCAGATGCAAACGGAAGCCCCGTCTGTTCTTCAATCGATAAAGCATCTATATCCGCTCTGTAGGCGAGCATTTTTTCCGGAGCCGTGCCGTTGACTTTGACAAAGATGCCGGTTCTCCACGTTTCGATTTCAATTCTATCTTCCGGATATTGTTTTAATATATTCAGCAGGTACTGCTGTGTTTTATATTCCTGAAAGCCGATTTCCGGGATGCGGTGCAGATCTCTCCGGATTGCTATGAGCCGCTCTTTTTCCATATGTATTCCTCCTTAAGATAAGAATAAGGCGTGGATTTTATCATCCACGCCCATTCTATCAAACCATTCCTTACAGCTGGCGTAATTCCTGTTTGATTTCTGTTTTGCCTTTTGTTTTTTCATCGATATCTTTGATTTTTTTCGCTGGTGTTCCTGCTACAACGGTATATGGCTCAACGTCATTTACTACGATGGCTCCCGCAGCGACAACCGCGCCTTTTCCGATTGTTACGCCTTCAAGCACAACCGCATTTGCGCCGATGACAACATCATCTTCCACGACAACAGGCTTAGCGCTTGGCGGCTCAATAACGCCCGCTAATACAGAACCCGCTCCGATATGACAGTTTTTTCCGACAGTCGCGCGTCCTCCGAGCACAACGTTCATATCAATCATTGTGCCTTCGCCGATGACTGAACCGATATTAATGGACGCCCCCATCATGATAACGGCATTATCGCCGATTTCGACTTGGTCGCGGATAATAGCGCCGGGCTCGATGCGCGCTTTTACATCTTTCAAGTCAAGCATCGGAATCGCAGAGTTGCGGCGGTCATTTTCAATGACGTAATCCTCAATTTTGTCTTTGTTTTCTTCAATTGCCGCTTTAATGTCAGTCCATTCGCCAAAAACAACGCCGGATTGGCCGTTCAGGAATGTTTTAGCGGAATCGCCAAAGCTGATTCCCTCAAGATTGCCTTTTACATACACTTTTACAGGCGTTGATTTTGTACTATTTTGAATAAATGAAATAATTTCATTTGCATCCATCATTTTCATATGTATTGTCCTCCTCTGATTTTCTACCTCATTACTGTAACAAAGGAAGGATGCAAAAACAAGAAAAAAAGGAACAAGCCTTTATTCTGCCGGCTGTCTGCACATTGCGGCAAACTGTCTTCCGAATTCCCTGAGCTCTTCTTCCTCGCTGCCTTCAGGGTTGTTTTCAATTTTGACCGATGGCAGCACCACCCGTCCTCCCCGGGCCGTGATCACTTTTTCCAATTCGTCAACCGCTCCGCAAAAAAACGCATAGGACGTATCTCCGGAACCGAACAGAGCAAATGTTTTCCCTGCAAACTCCAGGTTTTCCATATCTTCAGCGATATCGAGCATTTCATCAGGAAGATCCCCGTCTCCCCACGTATATGTGCCTAATAAAATATACTCGTAGTCATTAAAAAGTTCGGCATCGATATCCATCGCTTCATATCTGTCTACAGATGCTTGTGCTTCGATCAGCCCTTTTTCAATCAAATCCGCCATTGCCTCGGTGTTTCCTGACATTGTCGCATAAACAAGCAATACTTTCCCCATCTCCGTCTCTCCTTTATGTATAGAAACTAATGTGCGAGCCGGGCCGCCTCATACGGTCTGACAAACTTACATTCGTAAAGGCCCGCGCAAAAAAAGCTTTCTTTCTGATTGGCCACCCGCCATCCGTGACCGCGGATCGTATCAAACCATTTTAATTCTCCGGCGGCGAAATCAGCTTGGTAAATGCGCGAAAATCCGTTTTCGTCCTGTGCCGAAGTGACATAAATAATACCGTCATCCTCAGAAACGTCGAGAAATGATTTTTCCCGTACGGCGGGCGCGGCTGTAATGGCAAACGCCTCTTGCGTCCGCACGTTTCGGACGGCAACCTCGCCCCGTTCTCCCTTTGCCGCTCCCTTTGCGGCAATGAGCCAGTCCTTCTTGTACATGAGCATGGAAGCCGTCATGCGCTGTCTTTCACGGCTTATACGCCGGATGCGGTCTTCTGTCAGATCATACGCCCAAATGCCGCCATAATTCATATGAATCCGGGTGCCGATATAAATCGTCTGACCGTGCAAACAAAGCGAGCGGATGACAGGCGGCTCCTTTAAATGTGAAAAGGGCTTAGCCACATGCCAAGTGACGCCGAAATCATCAGATAAGTAGAGGCAGTGCGTGCCGTGCGCACAGACAAAACCGTCATTCCGCCCGGCAACGGCCCAAACGGAGGCGCTGGTCGGAAATCGAGATGCCGTCCAGGTCTTTCCCTGATCGGCCGATCTGAGGACGGCGCCTTTTTCCCCCGCCGCGAATATGTAAGGTCCGATGTAAGTCAGCACATGAATCTTGCTTTTCATCCGGTACAGTCTATTCCAGCCTTCTTCTGCAGAAAAATGAAAAATGCCTTCGCCTTTTACTGCGACAAAAAATCCTGAAGACACTGATGCCATGACAGCCGTCGCGCCTTTATGAAACATGGCACCGGTCTCCTTGGTGAGCAGCCCATGCAAGAAAACCGCGGACAAATTCTTTGCAGCATTCCTGATCCTCAGCCGTCTCAGGCGCCAATTCGATTTTCAGCGTTTCCGGATATAAATTGGCTCCGGCCTGTTCAAACGCATCGCAAAACAGCGTAACCGCTTCACAAAACTTCGGATAGGCGTGATCGCCTGAACCGAAACAAGCCGTTTTCAGTCCGTTGAGCTGGCGGTGCAGAATATCTTCATAAAAATCTTCCGCTTCGTAAGGAAGATCACCATCTCCCCATGTGTACGTGCCGACAAAAACATAATCATATGCTTCGAGACAATCTGCATCTGCCTCATCCATGTCAAGACAGTCAATTGCAATCTGATGCTCGCTCAGTGTTTCTTTTATAATGCCGGCAATATCCTCCGTATTCCCCGACATGCTTGCGTATATCATTAATGCTTTCTGCATATGATCACCCCGTAATTGATAATGATTTTCATTGACATATACATTACTTTAAATGATAATGATTTTCATTGTCAATAAAAAATAAAAAAAGACAGCTTAATTGCTGTCTTTCTAAAAAGGGCTCTCCTGCTTCAGCATATCTTTGATGACAGAAACGAAAGCCTGCACCTG
Source organism: Bacillus sp. BACIII (assembly GCF_057836745.1). Taxonomy (NCBI): domain Bacteria; kingdom Bacillati; phylum Bacillota; class Bacilli; order Caryophanales; family Bacillaceae; genus Bacillus; species Bacillus sp. BACIII. The sequence goes on from NZ_CM174437.1 coordinate 1,624,396, forward strand.
TTTTAATTCAAATGCCGGCTCATAACCGAGCAGCCATGTGTCGCGGCCGATCGGATGGTCCTTTGCATCAAGCAGGGGCATTTTATTTACTTTGTCTTCCTCAGCTAAGGTGACTGACGGCAAAATGGCATAACCGATTCCGTGCAGCGCCATCTGCTTGCACGTTTCAATCTGATCGACGAGGATCGTCTGTTTCGGCGAGGTTTTGAATTTTTGATGCCACCAATGCTGAATTTCCTGAAAATATGTACTGTCACTTTTGAACTGGATAAACGGCCGGTCGGTATGGGCTATATCATCAATGCAGGAAATTTCCGTATCGACCAAATATAAATGATCGGTCATTAGATATTCTTTTCGGCCTTTCCATTCCGGGTTTCCCCGGATAATGCCGATATGTACCTGATCTTCATACAGACTTTTCAGCATTTCGCTGCTCCATCCTGTAATGAGGGAAACCTTTGCATTCGGGTATCGCTCCACATATGTTTTTAACACTTTCGGAAGCCAGTGCTGCCCGATAATGGAGGCGACGGCAAGCTTCAATGTGCCGTGAATTTCCCCTTCAAGTTCATCAATATTTTCTCTTATTCTCTCTTGCCGGTCCGTGACATCATTTGCAAATTGGATGATTTTTTCTCCTGCCGGCGTTACCGTGAGTCCTTTTTGAGATCTTAGAAAGATCTTTGTTCCCCAGGCTTTTTCAATGGTCTGCAATCGCTGGGACAGAGCCGGCTGTGACACGAATAACCGTTCGGCAGCCTTCCTCATGTTTAATTCCTCAGCTAAAATTACGAGCATATGAAGCTCTTGAAGCTGCATGTCGTCCTCCTTTTCAATGCCTTTTCGTATTTCTTATCTACCATTCTAATAAATTAAAGGCTGCCGAAGCAAGTGCGACCAATATGTATACGTTTTCTTTTTCTGGCGTGCAAAGAACAAATAGGCCGATCGTGCAAGCCTACTTATTCAATGACCTGATGTGACTGCTCAGCTGCTTTAATACGACTCTTCTCGTAAAGATGCCTTCAAAGACGCCTTCATCATTTTCAACGCAGACAAAACCGTTGTTAATGACCATGCTGAACCCTTTGATAATCGGATCATTGATGTGGAGACGGGGAATGTCTTTCAACATGACCTCCTCAACCGTAATTTGATCCAGCTTCTCAAACTCAATCCGCTCAAGTCCGAAAATGCTGTTCATAATCATATTTGTGCCAATCAAACCGTGCAGACGGTACGAAGCGTCAAGGACTGGAATAGCGGTATAGCCGGTTTTCGTCAGCACTAAAAGAGCATGCTCAAGGTTGTTTCCGACTTGTACGTGCGCCACTTTATCCGCCTCGATCATAAATTGTCCGACTGTTGCATCAAGAAGCTGATCTGATTGTAAGCTAATCATGTCACTTCGACCCCTTTACATTTTTCATCAAAACATGTATTCCCTATATCGCAATAATATAAACATTATCATTTTTTGTCGAAAAGTTTCCGTCAATAAAAAAGATACTCTTTGCAATCGAGTATCAATTTTTAGGCCGCTGATTAATTTTCGTTCCGGAAACGGTCATAAAGCGTTACGAGTTTTTTATAAGTGGTTCCATCAACGCTTTTTGACCCTGCTTCTATATCGTTGATTTCGCTGGTCAAAAGCTCAATGGCATATTCATGATTGATCAGGATATTCAGCAGAAGTTTTTGTTCTTCTTCCGTAAATCGTTCACCGATAAGACTCATACGTAATCAGGCCCCCTATTTTTAACTGAATACCTCTGAAAGCAAGGTTATATTTGCTTTCAGCTCTACCGCTAGAATAAGTAAACAGAAAAAAATCGTCAACCGCATAATTCGACAATTTGCGGATTCTGTATGACATATTATTTTGTGTAACGATTGGCATAACTGAATGCTGTGCAGGAATCGGGCTTGATTTTTGCTTCAATGCCCATCGAGGTAATACGGCCGGTCATTTCTTGTATCAATTCTTTTGTCAGCCCTTTTTGGCCAATATCCAAGTGCACTTCAAATGTAAGATCCGCCCCTTCATCAGCGAAAGGCAGGAGCAAATCGGTAATTTCCATGAAACGTCCGTCGAGGATATGCGCAGCCATCTCCTGGCTGAATGCGGTTTCCAGCGATATTTTTTCGCGAAGGCTATGTATCGGTCTGGCGAGATCGTGATTTTTCAAACAGCCCCAAGCTCCCTTGCCTGTACGGTGCAAGTGTATAGCCGTAATAAACTTCGTGAAGTCGCGGTAAACTTGTGAATCAGTCCCCACAGACAGCACGTATGCTGATCGGGGGTCTTTATTGACAAAGCGTTTCAGCCGCTCCATCACGTCTTGAAAGGTCATCTGTGCCTCAGAAAGATTATAAAACAGAAAAGAATCAGCCATGTACGGACACTCCTCTTTCCAAAATCTACAACCAAACGAACGAGCACGGTTCCTTTGCATGATTTAATAAAGCTCCGCTTGCTAAAAGACGGGAAGCTTGGTCAGCCTGAAAAATCAAACCAAATTACTGAAGGAGCTCAAAAATTTCAATAGAAATCATGTCAATGTTATCAAACGGATATGTGTTAGGTTTTTCACCTTTTTGGAAAACCGTCAGCTCAAACGTTTGATTCTTTTCAAAATATTTAACACTGCATATTTTCTCACCATTTACTTCGAAATAACGCTGCATCGGCTCATTAGCCGCTTCGGCTGTTTCTTGCAGACTTTGCAGCCGTGTGATGATACCCATTAATTGTGACATTCTAAAAAAAGACTCCTTTCAAAAAACAACTTCAAATCAACAAGTATTTATTATAATACAAGTTCTACAGAGCATCATACCATAAAGTAGACCGGGATGGCATTTTCCCGCTGGATTTTCAATAAGAAAATCAACGGGAAAACCGTGTTTTCGAATAGTTTGAAGCTTTTTTCGGAATGTCATACACCTTTTATAAATGATTTTTCGCTTTTTGAGCCGCCATTGTCAGATGTATGTGAGAAGAAGCCTTTTTATGCGCAGGAAGGCATAAAAAAACTTGGCGGGGGTAGCGCCAAGCTTTTTCGGATCTTGATCTGATAGAGGGGTTGGGGAACAGAGAGTAACTTCTCTCTATAACTAAATGATAATGATTATCAGTATCATTGTCAATTGTTTTTTTAAACTTTTTCACATTTATAAAAAAAAGCGGCTTACAGCAGCCGCTTTAAAGTAATCCGTCCTGTTCATATAAATAAGAGTAAGGCAGATCGATAAATAAATACATATTGTCATCCATCGGGTATGAAAAGGTTCTGATCATCTCACCCGTTTCAATATCACTGTACAGGTCACTAAAAAAGCCTTTTCTTGAATTACGCATCTTCATGATGTTTTCTAAAAAGTACGGACGCCAGCTCCAGTTTTTCTCCCTGTATTCAGGCTGATAAAGCCATTCGCCTGATTGCTTGAACACATTTCCCGTCAGCTGATAGCCTTCTTCATCACACATATAAATTCTGAAACAGCAGTCCGTCAGGTTTTCCGCCAGTTTCTTAATAAACTCATCATCCGCCTGATGGGTTTTCTTCAGCTCGGAAACTGCCTGATTGACCCGCTTATAAAAATTCTCAGAGTGTTCGTATACTGTCTCCAGCTTCTTTTTTTCTCTCGTGATAAATTGCTGAAACTCCGTTTTCAAGCGTGCTTTTAACAGGCTCCGGTCTATAAAATCGCCGCTCGGCGCCTGCAGATAATAGCCTTGAAAAAATCGGCCTCCGTTTCTCCATGCGTACTGGAGCTGGAAATCAGCTTCTATATCTTCATACAGCAGCGCGGCGCCGATTTTTCTCGCCAGCAATGAAATGCTGTACAGCACATGCTCATAGGATGGTGACGGCTGAGATACCTTCAGCGCCTGCAAATCTATTTTCAGAAGGTCCGGTGAAAGAAGCGCGATTCTGTCCAGGTTGCTGCTCTCCTTACCTATATTGTCCACTGCGATTTTAATGCCGTATGTACGATAGTAGGCAAGCATATGGTACAGCTGTTCAATGTCGCCTTCGAAATTGTGCTCGGTGATCTCAAGCACAATACGGTTCAATTCAATGCCCTGCTCTTCGTATTCTTTCAAAAGCTCAAGAAAGCTTTCGCCGTGGTCAAGCATCAATACATTCGCATCCTGATTGATAAAAATCAATAGATCACGATCAGCTTCTTTAAACCTCTCCAGCGCCTGCCTGATGACTCTGTCATCGACCTCAAGCTTATATTCTTCCGGAATGCCGGAATCTAAGAAAAACGGCCCTAGGCTCTCAATCTCCGTATCTGCCAAAATCCGGCCAAGCACTTCGTAGCCTGCGACTCTTTGTTCCTCAGCGTTAAAAATCGCTTGGTAATACGGAATGACATCATCAATATTCGTCAGTATATCAAGTGGGTCCAACATGTTATCACCTGCTTCTCTATCTTTGTCTGATTATACACAATTATATCAGCACCACAAATGTTTAGATTAGGGGAAAAGGAGGCAGTATGGCAGCAGCTTAAATAAAAGGGGGGACATTTTTAAGATCACTCTTTAGACCGGTTCATTAAGGACGTTGTTCATTTGTTTCACAATCACAAATAAAAGGATAAATATAAGAGCATTATAACCGGCAGCTGTCCAAAAATAATGGCTCCAATCAGTTCTGTTATATATCCAATCATCCTCATGTTCCAACTGAAAGAAAGTTCCTTTTTTATCTAAAGTGCCAAATGTAAGAGTTGTTAACCCGCCAACACTCTTGGAAACGTCAACTCCATACATTGAACCGGCATGATCAGTATGATTTATTGGCATATACGTATAATCAGATAAAATTGTTTCCGCCAGCTTAGTTGGCAGAGACACATATACTACAGCCGATGTATCGCCTCCGAGCCCACTCAAATACTCCCTGGCTTTAATAAATTTCGTTTCATCAGGAAAATCGATGTGATATAGCTTTTCAAATCTGATTATTTCATCAGATGTAAGATTGGTATTTTGATAATACTGTGGAGTAAAAGCACAAATCATAAAGTACCAAATATTAAAGATGATAACTAAACTGCTTAAAAATAGTACAACGAACCATTTTAATAATTTCTTCAATTAATCGCCCCTTAATCTTTCAAAATTATATCATAATTTTGAATAGAAAATAAAACAAGCGAACAGCCGGCTTTGGCGTTCGCTTGTTTTGCAAAATAGTCAATATACGAAAAATTAAAACGGATAAGGATTCAGCCACTGCCCGCCGTCCATTGTGATACAATCCCCGTTTATGTAGGACGCTTCATCAGAAAGCAAAAACGCTGCCAACGCGGCGATTTCTTCCGGTGTGCCCAGCCGGCCAAGCGGGACACTGTTCATAGTGCAGGACATTGCTTTTTCCGATTCAAACAGCTTTTCCGCACCGCCTGTTCGTTCAATCGGGCCTGGGGCTATCGCGTTTGTGCGGATGCCGTATTTGCTCCCCCATTCAACGGCCAGCGTTCTTGTCAGTGACAATACCCCCGCTTTGGCTGCAGCGGAATGAACGACCCCTGCTCCCGCTCCCCATGCGTATGTGGCGGCCATATTCAATATGACACCCTTCTGCTTTTGCTCGATCCAATGTCTTGCCGCAGCTTGGCTGCAAAAAAAAGTGCCGTTTAAAACAATCTCAATAACCGCTTTCCATCCGTTGGGCGTCAGCTTTTCTGCCGGGCAAATAAAATTACCGGCCGCATTGTTAATCAGCGCATCAAGCCGGCCAAAGACTTTTACCGCTTCTGTCATCATGTCTGAAGCGGCGGATTCTGAACGGACATCCATTTGAAAACAGGCGACCTGTCCCTCAAAGGTCTCAATTTCTTTTCTTGTTTCCTCAAGTGCTTCCTGGTTCCTCCCCGTCACCATGACGTGCCATCCCAGTTCAGCCTGTTTTTTCGCCATGGCTTTTCCCATGCCGCTTGAACCGCCTGTAATGATTACCGCTTTCTTATCCATAACAACCCCACCCCTTTTATTGAATGAATAATCATTCATAATTCTATCACAGATGGCTCTGCCCGTCATTACATGCTGAGAAGGGATTTTCCGGCCAAGCTGATGATATAATAGAAAAACTCTGACAAAGGTTGGTTTTACATATGGAGAAAATGACGAGAAGAACATTTTTAAAAAGAGGATTCGGCATTTTTGGCGCGGCTCTTGCGACGGCTTGCGGAGGCTACGGCTATGCCCGGTATATTGAACCGCGCATGATTGAAATCACCCGGCATACAATTACCAGCCGCCTGATTCCACGCGGCTTTGACAATTTTAAAATCGTTCAATTCAGCGATACGCATCTCAGTGACGTGTTTACAACAGAAGACTTGAATAAAACAGCGGAAAAGATCAATCAGCTAAAGCCTGATCTGCTTATCTTTACGGGAGATTTAATTGATAAGCCGCATTTATATCATGATCATCAGCATGCGCTCGCCGTGCTGGAAAGGCTTGAAGCTCCTTTCGGCAAACTTTGTGTATACGGAAACCATGACCACGGAGGCTATGGCACGAACACGTACAAGACCCTGATGGAAGCAGCTGATTTTCAAGTGCTTCGAAACGGCTTTCGTCAGGTGCAGCTGGCAGATGGAAGCCGGATTGAACTTGCGTCTTTGGATGATTTAATGCTCGGAAAGCCAGATTATGAAGGCACTCTATCCCGTCTTTCCGAAGATGCGTTTTCCATTTTACTCGTTCACGAGCCGGATGCCGCACTCAAGATCGGCGGACATCCCGTAAACCTGCAGCTGTCGGGACATACTCACGGCGGTCAGGTGCAGCTTCCGTTTTTCGGGCCTCTCATTACGCCCCCTTACGGAAAAACGTATACCGACGGCATGTATTCGCTGCATGACACAACCGTTTATGTCAATCGCGGGCTCGGTACGACAAGGCTGCCGTATCGATTTTTAGCAAGACCGGAAATCACGCTGTTCACATTGAAAACCGCACAAAAATAAGACTTTTATCCCGATGCGCAAACAGCCCCTCCTTAATATGTATATGGAAAAGAACAAAAAGGAGGGTGATGAAACTGCTGACCTATCAAGTGAAACAAGGAGAAACCATCTCAAGCATTGCGCAAGACTTCAGAATAAGCACGGCCGCTCTCCTTCAGGCAAATCCCTCAATCCAATCGGTCATTTATGCGGGACAGCATATTATCATACCGAATCTTCCCGACCCATCCACTATTCCCTATTCCATTGTCGTGTATATCGGAGCGAAGAAACTGGAGTTATACCGCCTTGGCAGGCTCATCCGTACGTATCCGATCGCAGTCGGAAAAATATTGACGACCACGCCGACCGGAGAATTTTACATCGTGAATCGCCAGCCTAAGCCCGGCGGTCCGTTCGGCGCTTATTGGCTCAGCCTCTCTAAGCTCCATTACGGCATTCACGGGACAAATAATCCTTCCTCCATCGGCAAAGCGGTATCAAAAGGATGCATCCGCATGTATAATCAGGACGTCACTGAACTTGCCGCTACCGTCCCTAATGGAACAAGGGTGACGATTATAAGATAGAAAGATCTCATTTGTTTATGGAACGAGCTGATGATAATATATTACAGTGGGACCTTTAGGGTAAGGAGCGTGTTTATGGATATATTTAAAAATCGCAATTTTGTCCGTTTATTTTTCGCAGCACTCGCTTCTCAAATGGGAACGACTGTAGGTAATATGGCTTTCGCTTTTTACTTGCTGGATCGCTTTGCCAACCAGCCGGCATACACGACTTTGGCAGAGCTCATGTATTCGCTGCCGACAGTTTTCGTATTTCTGATTGTCGGTGTCGCAGCTGACCGGCTCGACAGGAAAAAGGTCGCAGAAAATTGTGACTGGATCAGGGCGGGACTGACGATCGTATTGTTTGCGGCATTATACAGCGGGAATATTCCTCTCGTGTTCTGCATTTTGTTCATCAGAAGCGCCGTGACCAAGTTCTTTTTCCCGGCAGAAGCCAGCCTTGTACAAGCTATTCTGCCTAAGGAGCATTATGCGAAAGCAGCGGGGCTTAACCAGATCCTGTTCAGCATCTTTATGGTATTCGGCGTCGGTATGGGTGCGTTTATGTATAAAACGATCGGTGTTCACGGAGCCATCATCCTTGATTTTGTCAGCTTTATTGTGTCAGGCTTTCTGATCCGCGCCTGCCGCATTCCGATAGAAGCCCGTCAGCCGAACGGCCCTTTTAAATGGGGAGATTCGTTTCTGAAAGACTCGGTCGCTGATTTTAAAGAAGGGATCGTATATATTATTAAAAACAAATTGCTTGCTTCTCTTATTTTCGGCTTTTTTATTTTTGGATTTGTCAACGGCGGCTTTGCCGTACTTCCGATGTTTACGATGAAATACGGACTAGCGCCCGATCATTACGAATCACACACTTCCATCTTCACCGTCGCACTCGGCTTCGGTTTGCTTGCCGGAAGTGTGATCGGAACGATGATCGCAAAAAAAGTCAAACCGCATCATTTGATGTCGCTTCCGATTTTGGCTGCCGGACTGCTCATTTTTGTCCTCGGCTATACGGATCAGCTGTGGATTTATTATGCGGCGGCTTTTGTCCTCGGCATGTGCATCGGCCCTGTCAATATCGCCATCGGCGGCTGGATGCCGAAAATCGTTCATCCGAAAATAATGGGCCGGGTCAGCGGCTGGCAGGATCCCTTTATGATGTTTGCCCAATCGATTACACTCGGACTTGTCGCCCTGTTATTCCCGAAATTCGTTTCCAATATTGATTACCTTTATTACGGCATGGGAATCGTGATTTTGGCGGTATTTGTGTTCTATTTTATCGCCCTTCCGAAGTACAGCGCCGAGGCGGCGGAAATCGATGTGCAGCAATCATTAAAAGCTGATTCTGAAAAACATGCAAATCCTGTCTAATAAAGGAAAAAAATGCGCCCTTTTCATCAGAAAAAGGCGTATTTTTATATTCAATATTTGCATTTCAACGCTAAAAAAGTATAATCTATATATGAACTTGATCAATGCAAAGGAGAGAAATAATGGACGACCACGCTTATTCGAAAGAGCTGCAGCCAACCATCGAGAATCTTTCAAAAGCTGTTTATACTGTGAACCGCCATGCCAAAACCGCCCCCAACCCTAAATACCTTTATCTGCTGAAAAAACGGGCATTACAAAAGCTTGTGAAAGAAGGCAAAGGGAAAAAAATAGGGCTTCACTTTTCAAATAATCCCAGGTTTAGCCAACAGCAGTCAGACGTACTTATCTCTATCGGAGACTACTATTTTCACATGCCTCCAACAAAAGAAGACTTCCAGCATCTTCCGCATTTAGGTACATTAAATCAATCGTACCGCAATCCTAAAGCACAAATGTCTTTGACAAAAGCGAAAAACTTATTGCAAAAATATGTGGGCTTAAAGGAAAAACCGCTAGCCGCCAACAGGCAGCAGCCCGCTTATCATAAACCCGTGTTTAAAAAACTTGGTGAGAGTTATTTTTAATTCCACTGCAAAAAAGCCGATGCATGACGCATCGGCTTTTTTTCTATTCAATCACGTACGTATCCACTTTTTTAATTAACTCGCTGATTTCAGGCTTGCTGATCTGTTCATCCGCTCCGACGACTTCGCCCCGGTGGCGCAGATCATCCGTAATCAGGGACGAAAAGATCATAATCGGCACGTCAGAGCTTTGCGGGTTATCCTTAAGGAGCTTCGTCAAACGGTGCCCGTCCATTTTCGGCATCTCAATGTCGCTGATGATCATGTCAATATGGTCTGACAGATTTGCTCCTTTATCCGTTAATTCCACGACATATTCATACGCTTCTTTTCCATTTTCAAACGTAACGATTTCACTGTACCCCGCTTCAGTCAGTTCATCCGTCAAAAGGCGCATCAGAAGCGGAGAATCTTCTACGATAATCAGTTTTTTACCCGCCCGTCTTTCATCAAATCCTTCCTGATGGACATGGTAAGTCTCAACTCCGGATGCCGATTCAATGTCGTAAATGATCTTCTCATAATCAGGTAAAAAGATCATCGTGTCTTCCAGTTTAATGATACCCGTTAAGTGCCGCTCCATGCCCTGATTCAGCGAAGTCGGCTTTTCAATCGCCTCCCAGGACACCCTGTGGATCTGTGATACGGAACCGACGTGAAAGACGATTTTCCGCTTGTTGAATTCCGTCACGATATATTTATCGTCTTTTGCCCCTTCGGCATCAACGCCGAAAAAGGTATACAGGCTGATGACGGGAAGAATTTCGCCTCTCAGCTTAATCATCCCTTCTACGTCTTTGTGAGACTGGGGCACAGATGTGACATCTACCGGCTGAATGATTTCCCGGACTTTCATCACATTTATGCCAAATGTATTGACGCCTACTTCAAATTTGACGATTTCTAATTCATTTGTGCCTGAATCCAATAAAATATCGTATTGTTGTAAAGACAATTCAATCCCTCGCTATCCGCATTCAGTATTGTACTGTTTATATCGGCTGTAAACGGAAAAAGTGAATGTATTCAGGCCAACTGGCTATTAACTCTTTATAAAAAGATTCTTTTTTCTGATATCCCATTGACTTTTTGACATCGAGTGGTAAAATAGTCAAGGATTTTTCAGGAAGAAGGGTGTAATAAATGGGTACAGTAGTTATATTCGACCAAGATCAAATGACGGTGCTAGAAGATATCAGTAAAACGGCTTACCTGCAAATGAAAAAAGAAGCGAATGAGTGTCCCGATAAGCCCGCTCCGTATATCGTATGGCGGGAAAACATCAGCTTTGAATACGGGTATTAATGACATTCGCCACATATCACAATAGATAGATCATGATACAATGAAGACAATCATTTCAGCTGGTTGTCTTATTTTTTTCTGAAAGAAGGTATGTTTTCACATATCGGACATATACTCGGGATAGTTCACTTAAATAGATGACAAATGCTCAGCTAGTGGTAAAATAGGATAAACTCAATATATAGTATAAGGTGATGAATTATGGAACATTTGCTTAATCCGAATGTAAAAGAAATTGAAATTTCAGGAATTCGCAAATTCTCAAATCTTGTAGCTCAGCACGATAATGTCATTTCGCTTACGATCGGCCAGCCGGATTTCTTCACGCCGCACCATGTCAAAGCGGCGGCCAAAAAAGCAATCGACGAGAACGCTACGGCGTATACTCCGAATGCGGGCGGTCTTGAGCTGAGACAGGCCGTACAGCTTTATATGAAGAAAAAAGCGGATCTGAATTATGAGGCCGAAACGGAAATCATCGTCACAACCGGGGCGAGCCAAGCGATTGACGCGTCTTTGCGGACGATTTTATCTCCCGGCGATGAAGTCATTCTGCCCGGACCGATTTATCCCGGCTATGAACCGATTATCCGCATGTCCGGCGCCGTTCCCGTTCATGTGGACACGACGACACACGGATTTAAGCTGACGGCGCGGCTCATTGAAGAATCGCTGACGCCTAAAACAAGATGCGTTATTCTTCCTTATCCGTCAAATCCGACCGGAGTGACATTGTCAGAAGAAGAGCTGAAAAACATCGCAGCCGTACTGAAAGGCAGAAATGTTTTTGTACTGTCGGATGAGATTTACAGCGAATTAACCTATGACAGGCCGCATTATTCGATTGCGTCTTATTTGAGAGACCAGACGATCGTGATCAACGGCCTGTCAAAATCACACAGCATGACGGGCTGGAGAATCGGTTTCATTTTCGCACCGAAAGACATTGCCAAGCACATCTTAAAAGTTCACCAATACAGTGTGACATGCGCCTCCTCGATCTCCCAGAAAGCGGCGCTTGAAGCGGTGACAAACGGCGTTGATGATGCGCTTATTATGAGAGAACAGTATAAAAAGCGGCTTGATTATGTATATGACCGTCTTGTGTCAATGGGGCTTGACGTCGTAAAGCCGTCAGGCGCATTTTATATCTTCCCTTCCATTAAGTCATTCGGAATGTCATCGTTTGATTTTAGTATGGCTCTTTTAGAGGATGCAGGTGTGGCTCTGGTGCCCGGCAGCTCATTTTCAAAGTTGGGTGAAGGGTATGTGAGGCTGTCATTCGCATATTCACTGGATACATTGAGAGAAGGTTTGGACCGGCTGGAAGCGTTTATTTTAAAAACGAGAGAATCCATGCAGACTATTTAAACAACGGCGTTACGCCGTTGTTTTTTATTGTTTCGGGAATGTAATGTGAAAAGCTGTGCCTTTATCCGGTTTGCTGTCTACTTGGATCGCTCCCTGATGGTTTTTAATAAGGTTGAATGTGACCATCAGCCCCAGGCCGGTTCCTTTTTCTTTCGTTGTCAGAAACGGTTCGCCTATTCGTTTCAGCACGTTTTCTGGTATCCCGTCACCCTCGTCTTTGATCGTCACCTTAACGGAATATTCATCTTCTGTCATGAGAATGTGGACCGTTCCTCCATCAGGCATCGACTCAACGGCATTTTTTATCAGATTGATAAACACCTGCTTCAGCTGATTTTGATCACCGTTAATAAACATGCTGTCCCGTTCGTAATCCGTTTTGATGAAAATCCCTTTAAGATTTGCCTGCGTCTCTAAAAGAGCGGTTACTTCACTTATAATTTTCTTTAAGTTTACACGCTCTTTCACTGCGTTATGCTGAGGTTTGGCAAGCATTAAAAGTTCACTTAAAATCAATTCGATTCTGCTCAGTTCAGAAAACACAATTTCAAAATAATGTTCGTTTTCTTCCATCGTCGGCTTCATGAGCTGTAAAAATCCTTTGATCGCCGTCAGGGGGTTGCGGATTTCGTGAGCGATTCCCGCCGCCAGCTGCCCTGCGATAGACAGCTTTTCCGACTTCAGCATTAATTCCTCCGTCTGCTTCCGCTCAGAAATGTCACGCAGAATGACCTGCACGGCCGTTTCTCCGAAAAACGTCGTCGGAATGCAGACCATTTCCGTGTAGATCAGCCGGTTTTTAAAAGTAAACCACGATTGTTTAATGATTTCGGACTCGGTCTTTCGGTCGATAATATGTTGAATCCGCTGTCTCACGTCGTCATGATCACAGGGATGAAGCTGATCATAGACGTTTTTTCCGATTAAATCTTCATAGGTTTCGGCTTCAAACAGCGAAATACCCGACTCATTCATGAATACCCATTTGTCATTGTGAATCACGGCGATCGTATCAATTGAATTCTGAATGAGGAGCTGATAGCGCTCTCTGCTTTTTTGAAGAATCGTCTGGAATTTTTTCCGTGAAGAAATATCAATCAGAAGCAGTAATTCCGCCCGCTGATTTTTATATGTCGTCGGCGCCGCCTTCACTTCTAAATGAATGGGCGTGCCGTCAAGCCTTCTCCACGTCTGTTCAATCATTCCGACTTCCATTCCTTTTTGCATCCGCACAATTCGGTTTTTCACAATGTCATGATACTCTTCTTCGATAAACTCATAAGAGCGCCTGCCGATCACCTCGTCTTTGCTTTCGGCTCCCAGCATGGCAAGCATCGCGTTATTGGCATAGGCGATTGTGCCGTTGATACTGACGTATAGAGGATTCGGCAGCGTTTCAACAAGACGCTCAAATTCGCCGTTTCCAGCCGCTTCTGCTGACTGTTGTTCTGCCTTTGGCTTCTTTTGTTCATACATATAAGACCTGCACGGTGTCTTCTCCTTAAGCACCTTGATTTTAAGGATAATTTCCCGATCTGTCCCCTCCATTTGCGGTGTGACAATTTCCACACCTGCTTCAAGCCAAACAATGGTATGATCTTTTTTAATAAGGCGAAAGGTGCAAGGCATTAAATGATGCTCATTATAGAAGTAACTTTCAACCAAAAATTGATCTTCCTCATGCAGGAACGTTTTGAGAAACGATCCGATCATCTCTTCCTGGGAATAACTGAAATACGATTTGCAGTTTGCAGAAATATACATAATACGCCCATTAGACGTCAAAACGGCATGAAGATCGGTTTTCGATTGAAGCTGTTTGACATGCTGAGTATCCTGTTCCACAGAATCCCTCCTTTGCATTTTACTCACACTGCAGGCTGGTCACAGGCTGATATTAAAAGAATTTCCACTAGATTGATTCGCTAAAAAATGAGCATTCTCCTTCTATTCTTATTGTGAACGTCAATTTTCCTGAATGAAAGAAAGGGCGCACGATATGTTCGGCCGCCCTTTCATTTGTTATTTTTTATTGTATTTCTTTTCAAGCTCTTTGTAAGCGTCAACTGCTCCCTTGGCAATGTTTTTACTGACGGGATCGTGATCATCTCGAACAGACGGAACGACGACGCTGAATGCCACTCGTGGATGTTCTGACGGATAATAACCGACAAAGGTCAGATTATACGGCTCTTTTCCCCACCAGTTTTTGTTCGTGCCGTAATAGTGCGTCTGCGCGGTTCCCGTTTTTCCGGAAACATCAGAGCCGGAACCTTGGAATGTTGAATAAGCCGTTCCTTGAGGTGAGCTTGTGACCAATTTCATTCCTTTATGAACCTGATCAAAATCGCTCGGGCTGTTATTTACTTTGTTCAAAACTTTAATATCACGCTGTTCAATCGCTTTTCCAAGTTTGTTTTTGCTGTCCGGTTCATGAATGCTTGTGACGATCCGCGGCTGCACGCGATATCCGCCGTTTGCGATGGCCGAGATATATTGAGCCATTTGAAGCGGCGTATATGTATCAAACTGGCCAATCGCAAAGTCAAGCAGCAATCCCCCGACCAATTGCGGATTTGACTGCATTCCCGCTGATTCCTGAGGAAGGTCAATCCCGGTTTTCACACCTAGGCCGAATTGGGCGTAGTAGTTGCGCATTTTTTTAATATCGTCTAATCCGGCCGGCAGTGTGCCGTACGGCTTGTAGGTAATGCCAGCTATATGCATGGCCACATGAAACATATATACGTTTGAACTTCTTTGCAGCGCGGTCAGCTCAGTAATGGCTCCCATTTGTGTCCACGATTGTTTTTTCGTTCCGCCTTTAAACGTAAGGGGCGCATCGACAAACGTTTTATAATGCGGGAGGCCGCTTTGGTAACCCGCAAGAACAGTCGCTCCTTTAACAGAAGATCCCATCTCATATTGGGTCGTAAATGCTCCGATCGCAAAATCCTGTGTTTTATTCGTTTCGAGATCAATGCGTTTTCCCGCCATTGAGAGAATATCCCCGTTGTTCGGATCCATCATGACGGCAAATCCTCGGTCAACCATATAGTTGCCGGCGGCGCGGCTTCTTCTCAGCTCTTTTTCAATGACTTTTTCGACTTTCGACTGTAATTCCATATCGAGCGAGAGCTGCAGATCGTAGCCTCTGCTGCCTTCATCGACGGGCTTTTGGCTGATGACTTCACCTTTGCTGTTTTCCACATACTCTACTTTTTCTTTATGTGCGTTTAAATAGTCTTCATACTGATATTCAATGTAGCTTTTACCCACCCGGTCATTCAGTGAGTAGCCTCTTGTGACATAATAATCTTTCCGTTCGCCCAACAATCCCTGTTCCGGTGTCGTCACACCGCCGAACAGAGAGTACAGCGTTTTGTCGTACGGATATTTCCGCGTCCAGTCATTGATTACGTCAATGCCGGGGAGCTCTTTCAGGTGCTCGGATACGACGGAAACTTCTTCATATGTCAGGTCGCTTTTCGGTTTCTGTTTGTTGTTTTCATGTTCGTCAAGCAGTGAACCGCTGTTTCCGTTTCCGTTCAGCTTATTCGGGTCCATTGATTTGACGACTTGCGGCTGATAGGCGTTTCCGCTTGAAAAACGCGTATAAATCGCCGCAATTTGCAGCTCTTTTTTATCTTTTTTGATCGCATCAATCTCCTGCTTCGGGACGCGTTCAATCTGGCGTTTGTACACTTCTTGGGATTTCAGGCTGTTTTCTGAATCCTTCATAAGCTTTTCCGCCTTCTTCGGATGTGCGGCAAGCCAGTAATCAATGATATTTCGATCCTTCATAAATTCAGTATCAATATGGATCAGTGCGGCAAGATTTTTTGCCGTTTTCAATTTGTCCTTTGCCGAGGTTTTTGAGGTAGAAACGTATACAATTTCAGGCACAGCCTGGTTATCAACCGCCACTCTGTTCCGCTTGTCATACATCTTTCCCCGCGGTGTCGGATAATAGGCGGTTTTTGCATTTGCTTTCTCCGCATCCTGGCGGTGTTTATCCCCTTCGACAATCTGGACGATGCCGAGTTTAAAAATCAGTGCCGTAAAGAGAAGGAAAACAACTAAAAAATAGAGATTCATTCTCAGCGCTCTGTAACGTTTCGTTTTTTTCTTTGGTTCACGCGCGACTTCAGCCACTTTCTGTTACACCTCTCAAATCATTGAATATATTTACATAAACAGATTTTAATTGTAACATTTTTGTAAAAGTTGTTACAGCGAAAACAGGTAAAAAAAACTGTCAAGATCAAATTATCTTAAAAAATATCTAACACTTCAAATAACTTGAAGTGATGTAACGGATTTTAAAATATAAATACAGATCGTTTTTCCTGATATAAAGCCATTTTTCTATGCTCAATTACAATTATGACAAACGTTTGTTGTCAAAGGAAATAAATGCCTGCATTATGACAAAAAAGCTGTGATAAGATTTTTCATGTAGAAAAAAACAACTTCTCTGGGAGGCTATAAACTTATGAAGAAAGCATTTCTCTTATCTGCCGCCGCGGCAGTCAGTTTGATTACATTCGGAGGCATTCAGCAGGCATCTGCCAAAGAGCTGTCATGCCAGCACGTCGTTACTGTGAAAAAAGGAAACACCGTACAGCATCTGACTCTTCAAGAGGCTGTTGAAAAACTACATATGAAAAAGAGCGCGAAACAGCTGAGCTTTAAAAATGAGAAAGAACTGAAACAACAGCTGCAAAAACACGCAAAGCATTCTGATATGACAGTTAAAGACGTTCAAAAAGAAACACCGGCAAAAACGGCACCGGCAGCTGCTGAAAAACCGAAAGCCGATCAAAACCAGACGGCTGACAATGCAAAACAGACAGATAACACAAACAACAGCAGCGAGAAAACTCCTTCATCTGTCAGTGCGTATGAAAAGAAAGTCGTTGAATTGACAAACGCAGAGAGACAAAAGCAAGGCTTAAAACCTCTGCAGATTGATGATAAACTAAGCAAATCAGCTCACGCAAAATCACAAGATATGAAAGACAAAAACTATTTCGATCACCAAAGCCCTACTTACGGTTCACCTTTCGATATGATGAAGTCTTTCGGAATCACTTATAAAACTGCCGGTGAAAATATCGCCAAAGGGCAGCCGACTCCGGAAGCAGTCGTCAAAGCTTGGATGAACAGTGAAGGCCACAGAGAGAACATCATGAATCCTGAGTTCACTCAAATCGGTGTCGGTTATGTAGAATCAGGAAACATCTGGACACAGCAATTCATCGGAAAATAAACAAAAAAAGATTGCCCCGCGGGGCAATCTTTTTTCTGTCGAAAAAGTGAATGAGACGGCGCAAAAGTGCTCAAAACCGGTAACCCGGAGACGCCAAAATCTTTATTTATGAAATTCACAACATAATCAACATGCGTACGGGCAAGGGCCTGACATTTTATAAATTTATAAACTTTTGAAGCTCCCGGCACCTCTGTGCCGGGAGCTTTTTTGTAAAATCTTAAACGTGAGGATTAAAGTGGTTTTGCTAGCCTTTACTTCTTTAGTAATACTTTTTTATAATAAAAAGTAGAATTTACCTATTTTTCCGTTGAATACTTTTCCAAAATTTATTAGTATAGTGAATGGGTTTCTAAATAAATGGCGAAAGGAAGTTTCAATTGAAAAAAATTGTAATGACACTATTCACAGCTGCTCTTTTGACATTCGGGATTTTCTCAAACAGTTCAGAAGCGTTAGCCATGACTTCAAAAGGAGCAATTAAATTCCAAACAGATGCTAATACTTACTCAAAACACGCTACTTCTATTGTCGTAACAGGTACTGTGCCTTCAAAATATGAGGTAAACTGGGGTGTTACAGTTTTTCTTGAAAATAAAAAAGGAGATATAGTCAAATATATAGATGTTAATAGACATAATGTTCGCAATTTTAAAGTAAGCTTTTTGACGAAAAATATTCCAGCAGGCAAGTATGATGTGCAAGTAGCATTGACCTGGGGAACTCAAACCCATATAGGAGAACTGAAACACTATATTACTGTACAACATTAAAATTCATATTATTAACAAATGGATTTAACGTTGATTTCATCTGGAATTCTCAAAAAACAACATGTAATGATGAAATCTCTGAATCGAGGATGTTTTCGTAAATCTCTTGAATTTTTACGATACATCCTCTTTTATTTTTCAGTTTTGCTAGAAGGCTAATCTATAGTATTTCAATTTTCGGATGCCAAATTATTAGGTTTTAATTGCGGGAATCAACTCGATTTATTGCTATGTACATTTGGGTTACTCGAATTCATAGTTGAATCAAACATGATACATCCTACTGTTGGAAAGTTGTATTAATCCTTATAATTATTCGGAAATCCCCCTTTTGATTTATAATAGACAATCTGCATCAAACAAACGAGGGGGATTCCAAACAGTAGAATATTATAAACGGATATACATTAATACATTATCCTGCCAAGTTCCTGTCTTCATTAAGGCCCTAAGAATACAAGGTTTGCAGATCATTGTTTACAAAACACTACCAACAATATCGTAAGTATTCGCTTCCTCGGCATCCATAAAATAGTCGCGTTCGGGCAATCTTATTTCATTTCACCCAAAGCTTATAAATACTTTGAGTCCCGCTGTTTTCTTCTCCTTGCGCGGAAAGCTTGTCGTATAATGATTTGGCCAGCGCCAATCCAGGCATTTCTTCTCCCATGAGCTCCGCTTCTTCAAGAGCAATTCCCATGTCTTTAATAAAGTGTTTCACGTAGAATCCTGGTGCAAAATCGCCTTTCAGCATACGGGGAGCGAGGTTGGACAATGACCAGCTTCCGGCAGCTCCGGTTGTAATGCTTTTCAGCACTTGTTCCGGGTTCAGACCGGATTTTTCAGCGTAAGCCATCGCTTCAGCCACTCCGACCATTCCCGCTGCAATCGCGATCTGGTTGCACATTTTCGTATGCTGGCCGCTCCCTGCCGGCCCTTGATACTGAATATTTTCCCCCATTACGGAGAAAAGCGGCAGACATGCTTCAAACGCTTCTTTTTCTCCTCCAACCATAATGGCAAGCGTTCCGTTCCGGGCGCCGATGTCACCGCCGGAAACGGGTGCATCCAGGGCGTGAATTGATTTTTCTTTGGCTTTCTCCGCAATCTTCTTCGCCAGAGACGGTTTTGATGTCGTCATGTCAATGACAAACGCCCCTTCTTTTGCATGACGGAGAATGCCGTTTTCACCGAGATAGATTTCCTCGACATCACTCGGATAGCCGACCATGGTAATCATGATGTCAGCTTTTTCCGAAAGGTCTTTGACCGTCTCCTGCCAGACCGCTCCCTTATTCAGAATCTCTTCCGCTTTTTGTTTCGTCCGCGTGTAGACTAAAACAGGATAGCCCGCTTCTAAAATGTGCGATACCATACTGTTTCCCATGACACCTAAACCGATAAATCCGACCGTTTTGTTCACTGCGCTTTCCTCCCCTGCTGCGTTTCATATATACTATTTCATGTCTATATTACCATATGACAGGCTGATAGAGCCCGCGTTACAAGGTGAATTTAGAAATGGCGCTGATCAGATCTTCGCTCGCGCTCTTTAACATGTCGGTCGATTGCTTCACTTTTTCAAGCGTAACTAGCTGTTCATCAGTTGAAGCATTCACTTCTTCCGCGGCTGCCGCTGATTCTTGAGAAATGGCGGAGATGCTTTGAATCGCTTCTTGTATCGCGGCTTGTTCTTCACTCATTTTTTGAATGTCATTGTAAATATGATCTATTCCTTGAACGAGAGACTGCATTTCCGTCGTAATCAGATTGAGCACTTCGCCCGTTTCATGAATGGCGCTGTTTTGTTCATCATTCATTCTGCTTGCCTCGATCATTGCGTGCGACGCTTCTTTCGTCTCTGATTGAATCAGCCGGACCGTCTCACTGATATGGCCGGAGGAAAGAGCTGATTGTTCAGCAAGCTTGCGGACTTCTTCAGCGACAACGGCAAAACCCCGTCCGCTTTCTCCCGCTCTTGCGGCTTCAATACTCGCATTCAGCGCCAAGAGATTCGTCTGATCCGAAATCGCGGATATTGCCGTTACGACTTCCTCTATGTTTTTCGTTTGGTTTTCCAGATCAGTCAGCATTGCCTCTACTTTTTTCGTTTCTGAATTGGCTTCATTTGACTTCATCAGCAGCTGGCCGAGCGCATCCAGGCCTTTGTAGCTGGCGTCCTCTGAAGATTTTGAGAGTTGTTTTATGCTGCCCGCGCGATCGGCGATTCCTCTTATTTTGACTGAGAGATTTTCAGATTTTTCATTGATCGTCTCAACCTCTGACGCTTGCTCAGTCGCTCCGGCGGCGACTTCCTCTATCGCTTTTGCAATTTGTCCGCTCGTTTCATTTGTCTCTTGTGAAATGACGGTTAATTGGTCAGATGTATCGGACACTTTTTCTGAAGAGGTCTTGACCTGTTCGACCATGTCTTTCATATTTTCAACCATTTGGTTAAAGTCTTTTGTTAATTCGCCTACTTCATCTTTTGATTTTGTCTGGGCGCGGACGGTTAAATCTCCCGCTGAGACCGAATTTGTTTTGGCGATCAGCTGCTGAATCGGCCCGGTTATCGTTTTCGCAAGGAAATAGCTGAGCCCGATCGTAATCACAAGGGCGATCAGCGACATAAAAATACTCACTGTATTCATTTTGTCGGCTACTCCCATCAGCTGATCTTTTTCAAACTGCGTTCCGACTTTCCATCCGGTTTCTTTTATCGTTTGATAGACGACCATATTCCCTTGCAGCTCTTTGATGCCTTCTTTGTCTGAACTGATGTCTTTTAATGCCTGATCTTCCGAAATATTTTTTCCCTGTTTTGACGGATGCGCCAGAAGAGAACCGTTTTCATCCGCTAAAAACGCAAATCCTTTATACGGAACCTTTTGCTGATTGACCATGCTCTGAATGGAGGACAGCTTCAAATCTAAGCTCGCCACTCCGATGACGGTTCCGCTGTTTTGAATGGCTTTTGAAGCCGTCACGATCATATCCCCTGTCACAGCATCTTTATAAGGCTCAGTCCAGACAACCTTATCAGGTTTTTCTGCCGCCATTTTATACCACGTTCTATTTGTCGGATCATAGTCTTTGGCAAAGTCAGCCTTCGGATATGTATACATTTGTTTGTCTGCGGTTCCGACGTATGCAAGCGCGACATATTTGTCATTCTGTCCGATCTGCTTTAACTCATCGTTAAAGAGCCGCGCTGTTTCTTTATTCCCATCTGTCAAAAATGTGCGGGACAATTCACTGCCTGCTAATCTCAATAATACAGTCTCATCATTTTTCAGCTGAAGCTCAATGTTCTGACCGAGTGAATTGGTGACATTTTCTGTCGTGCGCTTTGCTTCATCTGTCATCATCGGCTTTAATGTCAAATATGAAGATACCGTTAAAAAAACAACCGTTACGATAAGCATTGCCGATACAAACACAGCAATTTTAATATGCATTTTTTTAAACATAACCATCCCCTCCTGAGAGTTATATCGGTCTTTCGGCCAAGAAAATGAATAAACCTTGAAATAAATATCAAAAATTTCCGTCATTTGGCGCAGCAAAAAAAGAGCCGTCATGCCGACAGCTCCGCCTTACGTAAAATATTCGATTTTCGCTTTCGGAAAATAGGTTTCGATATAAGACTCGAGCGTTTCCCTTAAGGCATGTTCTTCGTCCTTTTGGTATATATACTTGCCGATTCCGTAACGTCCCCATTTGTATCTTCGCTTTTCTTCATCCAGCTCAAGCTTTGTTTTCGGATAGTTCTTCTCGATCACCCGTTTGGCCGGTTTTGTAAAACGGTGCTGGATCAGTTCAAATGTAATATCATGCCGAACATCTTCATCAAGTGCCGCATCCAGTTTCTCAAACAGTTCCTTATAGCCTTCCTCCCAGCCATCATGAATATAAATGGGCGCCACAATGAAGCCGAGCGGATAGCCCGCTTTAGCGACTTTGACGGCGGCTTCAATCCGTTTGTCGAGCGGAGAAGTTCCCGGTTCAAAGTTTTTAATGACATAATCCGCATTGATGCTGAATCTGAATCTTGTCTTTCCGTTATGCTTCGCATCAAGCAAGTGATCGACATGATGAAATTTGGTCACAAATCTGAGCTTTCCCAATTCGCTTTGTCCGAAATGCTCAATGGCTCTTTTTAATGTATGTGTCAGATGATCAATTCCGACGATATCAGACGTACAAGAGGCTTCAAATCTTGTAAAGTCCGGCGCCCGTTCTTTCATATACTCATCAGCCTGATCCAGAATCTCTTCCACATTGACATATGTCCGGATGTAAGGCTTTGACCCCATCGTCGTCTGCAGATAGCAATAGTGGCAATGCCCCATACAGCCCGTCGCAAACGGAATAGCATATTCGGCGGATGGCTTTGAAGAATCGAATTTCAATGTTTTCCGGACGCCGATCACCAAGGTTGATTTCGCGTTCCGGTATTGCTGCAAATGATTTTTCCCCGGAATATTCCGGACTTGATTATGCGATGTCGTTTCTCTGATTTCAAGCCCCATGTTTTCAAACTTATGTTTCAGCTCTTGTCCTAACGGGTATTCGAGCGCTCGCGGTTCAATATAAACAAGCTGGGGAACAAACGGCTTCAGCATAGACAGACACTCCCTTTACATAGTCTCATGTTGTTACTTTCCGTCCAAAAGAGAGTGAATATGCGTTGTAAACATTTCCTTTGATCAGCGGTGCCGGTCTTCTTCAAAAAGCTCGCTGTAAAGCGCTTCTGCTTCTTCATATGTCGAAAAGACCGCATCATCTTCGGCCAGCGGATGATAGGTTTCGTGTAAAAAAAGAGACAGTTCCCCCTCATGGTATGGGTGATGAACGATCTCCGCCTCTTTAATATGGGCAACATTGGCCGCATGCGGATTACGGTAAATGACGTAGACCGTATCCCCCGCTCCAAATGATTTTGTCATGATAATCCCTCCTGTTGAATGTTATTGTTCCCCCCTTTTTTCCGAATATGAAAAAAACCAGACGGCTTACACCGTCTGGCTGTTGTATTACTTATTGAAAGTTTCTTTAACGAATGCGACAACCTCTTCAGTCGTGCTCATAGACAAGATTGTTTCTTTGAATGATTCAGCTTCTTTTTTAGAAAGCTTGCTGATCTGCGTTCTTGCCGGAAGGATGGACGTAGCGCTCATTGAGAACTCATCTAAGCCTAAGCCGAGAAGAATCGGAATCGCAATTTCGTCTCCTGCCATTTCTCCGCACATGCCGACCCATTTGCCCTCTTTGTGAGCGGCTTCAATGACAAGCGTGATAAGACGGAGAATCGCCGGATTGTATGGCTGATACAGATAAGCCACGCGCTCGTTCATGCGGTCAGCAGCCATTGTGTATTGGATCAAGTCATTTGTTCCGATACTGAAGAAGTCAACTTCTGTGGCAAACTGATCTGCGATAACGGCTGTAGACGGAATCTCTACCATCATACCGACTTCAATATCGTCAGAAACCGTTACGCCAGCTTTGACGAGTTTTTCTTTTTCTTCAAGAAGAATCGCTTTCGCCTGTTTAAACTCGTTTACTGTCGCAATCATCGGGAACATGATTTTTAAGTTTCCGTATGTACTTGCACGAAGCAGCGCACGCAGCTGAGTTCTGAAGATTTCTTGTTCTTCAAGGCAAAGGCGGATGGCTCTGTAGCCCAAAAACGGGTTCATTTCTTTAGGAAGCTGCAGGTAAGGAAGCTCTTTGTCGCCGCCGATATCCAATGTCCGCACGACTACTGATTTTCCTTCCATACGCTCAAGAACCGTCTTATAAGCGTCGAATTGCTCGTCTTCTGTCGGAAGCTGGTCGCGTCCCATGTAAAGGAATTCCGTACGGTAAAGCCCTACAGCTTCTCCTCCGTTTTCAAGAACGCCTTTTACATCATCAGGGGTGCCGATGTTTGCGGCAAGCTCTACATGATGGCCGTCTTTTGAAACAGTCGGTTCATTGACGAGCTTAGCCCATTCAGCTTTTTGCGCCAGGTAGGCACTGTGCTTTTCTTCATATTTCTTTAACGTTTCACTGGAAGGATCGATGATCACATCACCATCGATGCCGTCTACGATCACCGTAACACCGTTTTCAATTGTGCCTGTAGCCGCTTTTGTTCCGACAACAGCCGGGATTTCAAGCGAACGGGCCATGATTGCGGAGTGTGAAGTGCGTCCGCCGATATCAGTTGTAAAACCTTTTACAAACTGACGGTTTAATTGCGCCGTATCAGACGGTGTCAAATCTTCAGCCACGATGACAACCTCTTCTGAGATCATGCTCGGGTTCGGAATTTCCACGCCCAGCAGGTGCCCTGTCACACGTTTTGTTACGTCACGGATATCCGCCGCACGCTCTTTCATGTATTCGTTATCCATTGATTCAAACATGGTCACGAACATGGAAGCCGTTTCTTTCAAAGCGAATTCCGCATTAACTGAATCTGTGCTGATTTTTTCCTTTACCGGGTTTAACAGCTCAGGATCACTCAGAACCAAAAGGTGCGCGGAGAAAATGTCAGCTTTGTCTTGTCCCAGTTCTTTTAAAGCATGCTCTTTAATTTTCTCAAGCTCTTCTTTAGAACGTACAATCGCTTCATCAAAACGGCTTACTTCAGCCGCAGCATCAGCAATGTTTTTCTTTTCAACCGTTAAGTCCGGCTCTTCAAGCCGGTATGCTTTTGCAATCGCAATTCCGGCTGAAGCGCCTATTCCTTTTAATTCTTGCATTACTCGCCGAGTCCTTCGCTTTTCATTGTTTCTTCTAAAGCGTTAAGAGCGTCGTTTTCGTCAGCACCTGCAGCGGAAATTGTGATTTCAGCGCCTTTAGCGATACCTAGAGACATAACGCCCATGATAGACTTAAGGTTTACTGTTTTGCCGTTATATTCTAAGTTTACGTCAGCATCATATTTGCTTGCAGTCTGTACAAGAACTGTCGCAGGACGAGCGTGGATTCCGGAATCTGCTGTTACTTTAAATGTTTTTTGTGCCATGATTATCATTCTCCTTTAAATTAAAGCTATTTTACTACACAATATTATATCATACAGCCGTACTTGTCATCTGACAAGCACGGCGTATTTATATGCTTATTTTCCGATTTTCACAATATCTTTTTGTTCCCGTTTTACAGTACCTTCGGCCGAAAGGGAAATCGTTTCACCCTCAGCAAGATTTGTAAAGACAATCGGTGTCATTAATGAAGGAACATGAGGTTTAACCGCCTCAAGATCAACTTCAAGCATCTTTTGCCCCGGTTCAACCCGGTCACCCTCAGAAACAAAAGAAGTGAATCCTTCACCTTTCAGGCTGACTGTATCGATTCCGAAATGAATCAGGATCTCTCTTCCGCCGTCAGACTGGAGGCCGATCGCATGTTTTGTCGGGAAAACATTCAGCACTTTTCCGCGGACAGGCGATACGACGATTCCTTCTTCCGGAAGAATCGCAAAACCGTCACCCATCATTTTGCCTGAGAACACCTGGTCAGGCACATCCGTAATCGGATGGATTTCGCCGGTGATCGGAGAAGCGAACACTTCTTCACCCTGCTCGTTTTGGAGCGGATCCGCGATAACCTCTTCAACCTGCTGGCTGACTTCTTCTTGTGCGGATACTTTCGGTTCAGGGCGCGGCGTGCGTCCTGCGATGATATCCTGCATCTGAGTTTTTAAACCGTCAGAGCGCGGGCCGAAAATGGCCTGAATGTTGTTTCCGACTTCAAGGACGCCTGATGCGCCAAGCTGTTTCAGACGGGCCTTATCCACTTTCTTCTGGTCGTTGACCGTCACACGAAGTCTCGTGATACAAGCATCAAGGTGTTTAATGTTTTGCTGATCACCCATCGCCTGAAGGATTTCATAAGGAAGGTCGCCGGCTTCGCCTGATGCGCCTGCCCCTTCATCCGCAGCTTCTTCTTCACGGCCCGGCGTTTTCAAGTTGAACTTCCTGATCGCAAACCGGAAACCGAAATAGTAAATGAGGGCTAATCCTAAGCCGACCGGAATGACAAGCCACCAAGCCGTCCGGTTAGGCAGAATTCCGAACAGGAAGTAGTCAATCAGACCCCCTGAGAAGGTCATACCGATTTTTACATGCAGCAGCTGCATGAGCATAAAGGAAAGTCCCGCGAATACGCAGTGAATCGCAAACAGGATAGGAGCCACAAACAAGAATGAGAATTCAAGCGGCTCGGTGATTCCCGTTAAGAAACTTGTCAGAGCGGCAGAACCCATGATTCCGGCTACAAGTTTTTTCTTTTCAGGCTTCGCTTCATGATAGATTGCAAGCGCTGCCGCCGGAAGGCCGAACATCATAAACGGATATTTCCCCGTCATAAATGTACCTGCCGTCAGCTGTACGCCGTCTTTAATCTGAGCCATGAAAATCCGCTGATCTCCGCGGATAATGTCTCCGGCTGCATCTTTATAGCTGAAAAATTCATACCAGAACGGCGAGTAGAAAATGTGATGAAGACCGAACGGAATCAATGACCGTTCAATCATTCCGAAAATAAAGGCCGCCAAGGTTGGATTCGCTTCCACAAGTCCCGTTGAGAAGGAATTCAGACCATGCTGGATCGGAGGCCAGATTACTAACATAATAAGACCGAGAATTAATGCGGAAATTGATGTGATAATCGGGACGAACCGCTTACCCGCAAAGAATCCGAGATACTGCGGAAGTTCAATTTTATAAAACTTGTTGAACAATAACGCGGCCAGAACCCCGACGATAATACCGCCGAACACGCCCGTCGCCAAAGTCGGTATCCCCAGCATGTTAATATAGGCCGGGTGGTTTTCCGCAAAAAACTTAGCACGTTCAATTTTGTCAGACGGAATACTGCCGTTTGCCATAAGCACGGCGCTCATGGATACGTTCATGACCAAGTATCCGATAATGGCCGCGATTCCGGCAACGCCGTCTCCGTTCGCAAGACCGATCGCAACCCCTACTGCAAAAAGAAGCGGCAGGTTGTCAAATACGATTTGGCCGGCGCTTTCCATAACGTTCGCCACAAGCTGAACGTTATCATTGCTTAAGAAATGCATGACTTGGATCATATCTTTGTTCTGCATGGCATTCCCTAACGCAAGCAAGATCCCCGCAGCCGGTAAAATCGCAACCGGAAGCATAAGAGCACGGCCGATTTTTTGGAGAACGCCGAATAATGCTTTAAACATAAAGAATGTACCTCCCCTGTTAGCTAGTGTGACCTTACAGCGAAAATTCATGACAACGAATTCACAGGCGCAAGTCTTCAGTTTAACCGTTTACATTTGCCCTTTTACACAACAAAAAGCATGAGTAAATAAGGGTGTGCAAAATAACGGGGCCGTTCTTCCCGTTTTTTACCCTCAATCACTCATGCCTGATCGAATCAGTGACACGTTTTTAAAGGTCTCAACTGAAATTATGAAATTTTATTGGTTAATCGGTACAGATGAAGCGTGAGATAAACCGCTTCCGCCTCATGAACTGGTTTTTTCAGCATTTGCTGTAAGATTTTTATCAGTTTCCAAGCAGTATTGTAGCATAGCGGGTATTCATTTTTCAATAATAACATTAACTTTTCTGGTTCTTTTGTCTGCTCTTCCCGTTTAATCCTATCTATGGTAAATCTGATATGCCGGATCAGCCGCAAATAGTGGACGCTTTCTTTATTGACTTTCATTTGGAAAGATTCCTCTATCACCTGAACGAGCCGGGACATCAGCTGCGAATGCTGGTTGACCTCTGAAAGGGAACGGTTCGTCAGGGCGGAGTGGATATGAAGAGCGATAAAGCCGATCTCCCCTTCCGGAAGGCAGATTCCAGTCTTTTCATTAATCATGCCGACGACTTCACGGGCAATCTGAAATTCTTCCGGATAAAGCGTTTCGGTTTCCATAAGAAAAGGGTTTTTAATGTCAAAGCCCTGCTGCAGCCGCTTTACCGCAAAGGCGATATGATCCGTCAGCGCAATATGGATATGTTCATTTAACGGTTGGCTTGTTCGGTTCCTGATATGATAAATGACGTCATTGGAGATGTCGACAAGTGTCTCGTCCACATAACCGAGGAGCTTTTTAAATTGTTTTTGTTCTTTTTCATCCTTTAAGATGAACATCTTGTCATACCCTTTATCTTCAATGACATCCGCTTGTTTTTTTCCAAAGCCGATTCCTTTTCCGATCAAGACGACCTCACTGTATCTATCATGTGTTGCGATCAGCACATTGTTATTTAATACCTTCTCAACTGTAAAGGACCCCTTCATGATCCTCAGCTCCTTTGTCATTCAATACCTCATATCGTACAAAACGAACAGAAAGCGCGTCAATTCTTTTTTTAGACGGTTGATCGTTCAATAAGACGGTAATCAAAAATCTTCCTTGCCGGAGGCCCGCCGCTGATCCGATTCTTAAGCATGTGAAAAGCCTGCTTTCCCATTTCTTTCGTTTGTATATCTATTGTGGAAATACCTAACATCTTGCTGATATCATGATTGTCGATGCTCAAAATCGCCAGCTCTTCCGGAATGCGCGTCCCGTTTGCCTTGGCTTCAAGGTAAAGACCTGCGGATACTTGATCATTCGCCGCAAACAGCGCAGTCGGTTTGTCATCCCAGCTCTTCCATCTGTGAAAAAGGGCTTTCCCGTCAAGCAGCGTCAGCGCCTTTTCCACAACCAGCTCTTCCCTGTAAGGCCGGCCGATCTTCTTCAGCGCCTCTTTGTATGCGGCAATGCGGACTTGACTGTTTTTCCCCTTTTTTCTGGCCAGGCTGATCGCTATTTTTCGGTGTCCCTTTTCTATCAGATAATCCAGGCCGTGCCGAAATGCTTCCCCATGCGGATTACTGATTGAGGACAGCTCAGCCGCATCAGTGTGCTGGCAGAGGATAATCGGTTCTTTCACGGTAAGCAGCTGCTCATCGGAAATTGCTTTGGAGCAGATAATCAGGCCATCCACCTGGCGCTCCTGTAATTGCGATAAAGCAAAGCGTTCTCTTTGCTGCTGATAATCCGTCTGGTATAAAGAAAGATGCACGCCTGACGCTTCGGCAGCCTCGGCAATACCCGTGACAAGGTCTGCAAAATACGGAAGATTCACCGACGGCAGCACAACGCCGATCATATCGGAAAAGCCTTTGGATAAATGCACGGCATGGATGTTGCGCGTATAGCCGAGCGATTGTACCGCTTTTTTCACTCTTTCTCTTTTGTCTTCGCTTACATAAGGATGATCGTTTAATACTCTTGATACCGTTGTAACGGAAACCCCGGCAGCGCCGGCAATGTCTCTGATCGTAGCCATGGCGTCCCCCCTTTCTTTTTTCCCTTGATCTGGAATGCGTTTCATACAGTAAGCTAAAAACAAATACAGCCTATTCATTTGAAAGGAGAATAACAGTGATGGGGATTCTTTGCTTAATCGGTTTGTGTCTGGCCATACTCGGCGGCAGTTATCTTGCTATGCGGCCGCTGCGGGAAAAGCATGATATCAAACCATTTCAGCATTTTGATGACTTTTTCATTTAACAAGGTGATAAAAAAGGACGCTGCGTTCCAGAACCGTCCTTTTTTATCACAAAGCTTAGCTTTCTATTTCAGGATCGTTAATTCTTTCGGATATTGCGTTAATGCTTCGGCGCCGGCTTTTGTGACAAACACATCGTCTTCAATACGCACGCCGCCTACATCCGGCACGTAAATCCCCGGTTCTATCGTGTACACCATACCTTCTTTGAGGAGCGTGTCGTTCGAGCTGCTCATTGATGGATATTCATGAACCGAAATCCCGAGTCCGTGGCCGAGGCGGTGGGGGAAATAGTCTCCGTATCCGGCTTTTTCAATAATGCCGCGGGCTTTTAAATCAAGATCGCCGATTCTCACACCTGGTTTGCTTAATTGAAGCGCCGCCTTTTCAGCTTTAAGCACCGTTTCGTAAATCTCTTCCTGTTTCGGGCTGATTGATTGGTATGCGAATGTCCTCGTAATGTCTGAGCAGTAGCCGTCAAGAATAACACCCAGATCAAATAGAACGAAATCGCCTTTTTTCAGGCGGTCTGTACCCGGATTGCCATGAGGCTCGCCTGATTTTTCTCCGAACAGCACCATCGTTGAAAACGACATGCCCTGCACGCCTTTTTTCTTCAGCTCAAACTCTATCTGCGCCAGCACTTCAGTTTCACTCACGCCCTCTTTAAGCGCTGCGACACCGACTTCAACTCCGAAATCCGCAAGTTTTGCCGCTTCCCTGAGAATGCTGATTTCTTTCTCATCTTTTACGAGACGGAATTGGTTGAGCGTTTCTTCTGCCGAAGCGAACGCGGCGCCCCCTGAAGCATGCTTGAGTTGTTCTGAACGGGCAAGCGAGATCGAATCCTTTTCAACCGCGATGGAATCAAGGCGCACATTTCGTTTTGTGAGCTCGGCTTTGATCAGGTCCCACGGGTCTTCGTGATCGCCGTAGCCGATAATTTCATGCTCCCACCCGGCACTGCGGGCTTGTCCTGCTTCCATTCCCGGACAGACGAAAAACGGCTCCTGTTCTTGAAACAGGAACAATCCCATTAACCGCTCATGCGGATCCGTATAAAAATCAGTTAAATAAAATACGTTTTCCTTTGTATGTATAAACGCTGCATCGTGTCCTTCTTTTTTCAGCCAATCTGAAACACGTTGTAATCTATTCATTTTTGTTTTTCCTCCTTACCAAAGTGGCTCTTTATTCATTCTATCAGTTTTCCGGCGTTTATGCTGTGAACGAACATTTAACAAAACAGCCGCCCGATGTGCGGCTGTTTTGTTTATTTTAATAATCTGAGTCCGTTCAGTATGACCAGAATCGTGCTTCCTTCATGCCCGATAACGCCAAACGGCAGTTCCATCACCTGCAGGAAGTTGGCGCAGATCAACAGGCAGATGACCGAGAGCGAAAAAACGATGTTCTGCTTAATAATCCGGTTCATTTTCCGTGAGAGCCTGCACATTTTCACAAGCTTATGAAGATCATTTTTCATCAGGACCAAGTCAGCCGTCTCTAAAGCCACGTCCGTTCCCCCTCCCATCGCAATACCGACGTCAGCGGTTTTCAGAGCGGGCGCGTCATTAATGCCGTCTCCGACCATGGCGATTGTGCCGTACGTTTCTTTCAGTTTCTTCACTTCCTCTGCCTTTTGGTCAGGCAGGCAATCGGCAACAACCGTCGTCATGCCAGCCTCGTTTGCGATGGCAGCCGCTGTTTCAGGCTGATCTCCGGTAAGCATGGCTGTTTTAATCCCGAGTGATTCAAGCTCAGCCATTACGGCTTTGGCTTCTGGCCGGATTTGATCCTTTAACGCAAAACAGCCCGCTATCCTGTCATCTTTCTTAACAAAAACCAGCGTACAGCCTTTATCTTTTAACTCATTTCCCGACGTGTTCAAAAAAGCGTCTGCCTCCTCTTTCCCTGCAAATCCAGCTTTTCCGATCATCCATTTGACGCCTTCTATATCGGCCTGAACACCGAATCCGGACGTCTCGTCAATCGATGTATGGCCTGCAGGCGCGGCGCCCCGGCTTTCGGCAAATTCAGCTATCGCCTTTGCAAGCGGGTGGCTTGATTGCTTTTCAATCGTATACACCGCTTGCATGATCTCATCCTCATTCACATATTCCGCCGCTTGGAATGCAGCAACTGCCGGCTGTCCCTTTGTGATCGTGCCGGTTTTGTCAAAAGCAATCATCCGGACGCTTCCCAGCTGCTCTAAAAACACACTTCCTTTAACCAACAATCCGTTGCGGGCTCCATTTGAAATAAGGGAAAGCGCAGCGGGCATAATGGAAGCGACAAGAGCGCACGGGGAGGCGACCACCATAAACACCATCGCCCGGTAAAAGGTTTCACTCCAGCTCCAGCCTAAAGCAAAATGAGGAACGAATAAAAGCAAAGCCACGGCTAAAAGCACGCCTTTTACATAGACACTTTCGAAACGCTCAATAAATGCCTGAGCCGGTGACACGCTGTTTTGAGCCGATTCCACCAGCCGGATGATTTTTCTGAATAGAGACTGCTCATTTGTTTTCGTAACTCGGACCGTTAAAGAGCCGTTTCCGTTTACCGTTCCTGTAAACACAGAATCTCCGGCTGTTTTTTCCGCCGGCATCGATTCACCCGTCAGCGCCGATTCATCAAGACTCGTCGCGCCTGACTCGATGATCCCGTCGGCCGCTACGCGTTCGCCCGGCTTAATGACGATCATGTCGCCGATCATGAGTTCAGCGGCCGGCACCCGCTTTTCCTGTCCGTCTTTAAGCAGGGTCGCTTCCTCCGGTTCCAGTTTCATCAAGGAGGTTAAATCACGGCTGCTTTTATTCATCGTATACGTTTCCAGCGCGCCGCTTAACGAAAAAATAAAGATAAGAACAGCGCCTTCCGCCCAATACCCGATAAGGGCAGAGCCGACAGCCGCAAAAATCATCAGAAGTTCAACATTTAAAGCCTTCGTCTCCAGCGTATCTTCAATTCCTTCTTTCGCTTTTGCAAATCCGCCGATCACAAAGGCCAGGATATACAAAGTAACGGACAGGCCTTTTGCTTCGGTGAAAAACCAGGCCGCAAGAATAAGCGCGCCCGATACGAGAGCCGCAATGAGTTCCGCATGCTGGAGCCACTTTTTTCCGGACCGCTCTTCTTGAATCTGCTGTTGTGAATGGGTTTGAGTCACCACTTGTTCATTCATTATGAATTCTCCTCTCTAATTGAGAACGCAAATCATCTTCATTTCCCTGATAAAAGCAAAACTGCCGCCTTACAGGCAGCATTTTCACAGTAATATCGCGGTGTTTTTCTTTATTATAGCACGCCGGCGAAAGATTTCAATTATAATTGTTTTAATTTCTTTTTGATAATAATTATCATTAGAATCCCTTCAGCTGTTCATGATATGCAAAAAAGGTGCGGGAGGAAATCCCCCCGCACCTTTTTATTTCTCAGACCATTCTTTTAATTGTGAAGCGGTCATCGGACCGACGATCTTTTTTTCGATTTCTCCTTTTTCATTCAGCAGAAATGACGTGGGAATCGTCATGATCCCGTATTCCTTCATAAGCTCGCCCTTAGAGTCAAGAACAACCGGGAATGTGAGATGGTGCTGATTGACAAAGTTTTGAACGGCCTCTTTGTTTCGCTCAGCATTCATAAGATTTACCGTTACAAGACTTACATCATTGGATTGATGCTGTTCATAATACGTTTGAAACTGAGGCAGTTCTTTTTTGCACGGCGGACACCACGATGTCCAAAAATGCAAAATGGTTTTCTGCCCTTTATTCGGGACCGATATCTCGTCTCCTTCAATCGTCTTCATCAGAAACACGGCGGGAACTGCCTGTTTTTCTGATGAAGCTTTTGCTTCAGGCATCCAGAGAGAGGCAGCTATCAAAAGGACTGCGCATGCAATAAGACGGTTTTTATGCATAAGATCTTCCTTTCACGCGTTTCGGATAGCTTGCCCCTCCTTACTGAAATGTATCAGCCTTTTCAGCTCTCGATCCGGGGCGCTGTTCTTCCGCCGCCAGTCAGGAACACGGAGACACCGAGGTCTTTGCAGATCGTCGCGTAATGTAAACTTGTCAGAAGAATCATGCCGGTATTCATGCCAAGTATAATGCCGAGCATTTGCAGATTCGGCATAGAACCAAGTACATACATCATCGAAAGACCCACAATGCTGCTCCATACATTATGATAAAACGCCGTTTTCACATGACCAATGCCGATCAGACAGGCCTGAAGCGGCATCACAAACAGCTGAAAAAGAAAATACGGCCACAAAAGCTGCAAAAAATACTGCGCTTCCGGAGACTGAAAAAATAAATGGGTCAGCGGGCCGGCGAACTGAAACATGATCCAGACTGCCGGAATGCCATAGCCGAACGTAATAAAAATCGCTTGTCTCAGCCGTTTCAGTACAATGTCATATTGAGACAGCGCGTACGCTTCTGAAATGCTCGGAATCATGACAACCATCAGTGAATGAGCGATAAATGCGGGAAACGAACCGATCGTCACCGCTACACCGGCAAGCATGCCGTATTGATCAATCGCGGCTGCCCCGGCCGCCCCTGAGGCCAGCAGCGCTCCTTTTACTAAAAACGGTTCAATGGCATTTGTCACCGCGTGAAAAATACGAAGCCCCGTTGTCGGAATGGATACCGCCAGAAGACGTTTCCGCACATCCTTGCCGCGCAGATGAATGTGCTGATGGCCGGAAAGCGTCCTCCTCGCCAAAATAAACTGCGTATACAAGTATACGAACACCACGACATCACTTGCGACCAGCACAAATAACGAAATGAGCACGGCCATATCAATTTCAAAAGAGTACCATTGAAAAAAGATAAACAGACAAAGCACTTGAATGATTTTTTTCAAAACATTCGCAACCGCGATTTTCCCCATCTGCTGCACACCCATAAAATAGCCTCTGGCGATGGATGTAAAAGCGACGACGGGGATGAGTCCGATGACAATCCCTTTAATAAAAGGGTGGTACGTATCGAATACAGGAATGAACGGCAGCGCGATGCTTGCGGCCGCGGTTGAAAACGCGGTAAATACGGCGGTCATTCTGAAGGCATG
This sequence comes from Bacillus sp. BACIII, assembly GCF_057836745.1. Classification (NCBI taxonomy): domain Bacteria; kingdom Bacillati; phylum Bacillota; class Bacilli; order Caryophanales; family Bacillaceae; genus Bacillus; species Bacillus sp. BACIII. Next base: position 1,659,280 of record NZ_CM174437.1, read on the forward strand.
CCGGAGCATGCTTTCATGCAGCTTCTGATTGGATTCCGCGATGAATTTTGAGATGGAGATCGGAAGCTCCAGACTGGCGATCACGATAATGAGAAAAATGGTGGGCAGAATGCTCATGTAAAGCCCCATCCCATGCTCGCCAAGCTCCCGCGCCAGTATCATATTCACGACAAATTCCAGACATTCAGCGAAAAAGGCGGCGATGGATAAAAGAATGATCCCTTTCACAAATCGATTCATGGTGTCTCTCCTTGTCTCTCGTTCTTTCATCATCATATGAGACAAGTTCTGAAAATATTTTCGATTTCTTAAAATTGAAAAAAGCATAGCCGGGATATTTGGTCCCGCTATGCTTACATAGCAAATACGTGTCTGCCGATCCGTTCGATAATTTTTCGGGAACGGATCCAATGGTCAGAAGCTGTTTTCGGATTGTAGAAAAACAATGCGCTCGTTTCTCTGCCAGGATGGTTAAGCGCCTCATTTGCGGCGGCGATGGAATCCTTATCCGGCTTTTGATTAATGCTTCCGTTTGCTACCGGTTCAAATGCATTCCTTTGATAAATCACACCCCGAATGGTATCCGGGAAGCCTTTCTTTTCAGTCCGGTTCAGCACGACGCTGGCTACCGCGACCTTTCCTTTATAAGACTCACCCTTCGCTTCTGCGTGCACGAGACGTGACAGAAGTTCCCTGTCGGCACTGGAATACGTTTTTTTCGGCGGCTGATAAGCCGTTTTCTCCGGTTTGGCTTTCTGCTCAAGATGAGATGACAGCTTTATCAGATGGATCGAATGCTTATGATCCGTATTTGAAAGCTTCGGAACCGAGCTTTTTTTATTTAAATCAGCAACCAGTGTGCTGGATTCTTGCTTTGGCTTCTTCGCTAAAGTAAACAGAGCTTCTGTATGTTCAATTTTTGTTGCAGGCATAAAACATAGAAAAAAGACAGCCAAGGCAGCAAATTTTGTCGTCATACGCTTTCCTCCTTAAATACTTCACTACCTTAACAAGAGCAGTGCGCAAATTCACGGTTAAAGATTTTCCAGCACTCCCAATCAGCTTTTATGATGGAAGAAGTTCGTTAACGGCCTTATTATTGGCAGAAAAACGGCCGTCATTTTCACAACATTAACCAAATTGCAGTAAAAGTATCCATCGGAGGGATTTTACATTTTGTTTACATCTGTTACAGCAAGATGAAATGAGCAGCGAAAACAAAAAAAGACTCCTCATATGCGAGGAGCCGTCAGCTTCTTGGCTGTTCTAAATACTGGAAAACAACATCTCCGCCCTGCTGTGCAATACCGCGGAAATGCTTAAAATCTTCCTGCTTCGATAAAACTGCTCGAAATGCAAGAAAATGTTCTTTCTGCACCCTGAATTCTTTGATTTCACCGGTGCGTATTTGGTTGATACGTTCTGATATTTCTTCAGGCAGCAACGAACACAGCCCCCTTTTCTCGGCTTTTTCCCGAGAATCAATATACCATCTTTCCCCCGCCGGGACAATGATTGAGCAGGCCGATACCCATATCGCTTTACTTCTTAAAGAAAATACTGCAAAATATTTTCAAACAGGATTTATGATAAAGGAGAGGAAGCTCGTGAAAATTGCTAAGGTTGGAAACGTCATTGAATTTAAAAACGGATTAACCGGTGTTGTTGAAAAGGTAAATGAAAACTCCGTCATCGTTGATGTAACCATCATGGATAATTATCGTGATCTTGAATTAGATTCCCTCACTGTCGTCAACCATAAAAATTATAAAATCATCAGAGACTCCTATTAACCCCCACTGAACATCCGAACCATTTACATATCCCGCACAAAAGCTGCCGCCCGGCAGCTTTTTCAAATGTTTCAGATTTCCGTCATTTCAACGAAAAAATCTCCGGTCTCATCTTTATTATAAAGATTTGCGATGGATGTATGGTAGTTGGTTATTTTGCCGCGGAATTCAAGACCCCGATCGGGCGCCTTAATTTCAAATGTTTTTTCATACAAAAGGACGGCAATGTCATGATACGTTTCAGAGGTCACCTTCAGTATAAATGAGATGACGCGGCCGTTTTTTCCCGCACTTTCTTTACAGTCATACATTTCAAGCCTTACACCGTTTAACTCTAACGGCTCCATGACAAACACTCCTTCTTTTTACAGGACATGCTATCATGCTGATCATTCATTTACAATTGATCCGCTCCGGATAAGAAAAAAACGGCGCAGGTCTTCACAAACATACGTTCCCTATTTTATAATAAAACAGACGAGCTGCCATCCAGCACCCGTCACGTAATGAAGCGGCGAGTACACTCCCCCCGGGTTTACTCGTCTTTTTCTTTTCTCCAGGTGATTTCTCTTTTCATTATACAAGGTCTATGCGGATATCATGCACCTTTCCGGCGGCGCGCCACAGACGAAAAATACCCCCGCTTAAAAGGCGGGGGTATTTAGGCTGCGCCTGGAACATTAACGGTTGTCAATCGTCTCCGGATAGATATCATGATTCATCATCCGATGTTCAGCCATTTTTTCATATTTTGTTCCCGGTCTGCCGTAGTTTGTATACGGGTCAATGGAGATTCCGCCTCTTGGCGTAAATTTGCCCCATACTTCAATGTAGCGGGGGTCCATTAATTCGATCAAGTCATTCATGATGATGTTCATGCAGTCCTCGTGGAAGGAAAGGCAGGTCAAAGTCTTGTCCCATAAGTACTTGCTTCAGACATTAATCATGAAGTCACACCAATTTCACACCTTACCAAACGATTGATTTTAACCTTTTTTGGGGACTATTTGTAATCTCTGCGCAGTGAAATTATACCTGTGCTAGCCCGCCATCTACGAACAATTCAACACCCGTCAAGTAACTGCTTTCGTCTGAAGCAAGGAAAGATACAGCGTTTGCTACTTCTTCAGGTGTCCCAACTTTTCCAGCTGGAACAGTATTTCTGGTATTTTCCATTGCTCCTTCTAGTGCATCACCAAAAAGCTCATCGTATGCAGGTGTAAGAATAGCTCCTGGACTAACCACATTTACACGGATTTCAGTACCTTTTAGGTCAAGAATCCAGTTGCGAACCAGTGCTCTTAATGCTGCTTTAGATGCTCCATATACACTAAACGCTGGGTTGCCAATTGATCCAGCAGTAGAGCCCGTTACAATAATAGAACCTACTTTGTCCGGGAATAGTGATAACGCTTTTTGAACAGTAAAGATGGTTCCTTTAACGTTAATGTCGAACGTTCTATCAACCTGCTCTTCAGTAATTTCACCTAATGGAAGGAAGTTGCCGATGCCTGCATTAGCAAAAAGAATGTCCAACTTACCTTTTTCCTGCTTTATCATGTCATATAGTTTGTCTAAGTCTTCAAGCTTAGAAATATCACCTTGAACACCGGTTACGTTCTTGCCAATTTGGTTAACAGCTTTATCAAGTTCGTCTTGTCTACGTCCCGTGATATAAACATATGCACCTTCGTTTACAAATTTTTGTGCTGTAGCAAGACCAATCCCACTTGTTCCACCCGTTACAAGCGCTATTTTACCTTCAAATTTACCCATACTTAACACTCCTTTAGAATTAATTTTATTTTATGTCTAGTACCTTTACGTACTTGAAGAACAACTTACAAGATATAGTATCCTTCAGTAAGCACATTATCGGAAGTACCCACTTTTTTGTGATATAGTAACTAAAAAGTAATAAATGTGGAATGGAGAGCTTTAGACATGAAAAAATTTAGTTGTGGGTTTGAAGTGACAAAGGAAGTTATTGGAGGAAAATGGAAAGGCCTTGTATTATACTTTTTAATGAATGGACCAAAGAGAACGAGTGAATTAAAGCGCATTATCCCAAATATAACTCAGAAAATGCTGATTCAAACACTTAGAGAGCTTGAAGCCAGTGGACTTGTGAGCAGAAAGATGTATAATCAAGTACCGCCGAAGGTTGAATATTCATCCACTGAACTTGGAGAATCTCTTAAACCTATCTTGCAGGAGCTCTGTCAATGGGGAAGCCATTATGCGGAGCAAAAGTATACAGAAGGTGAATATGAAATTGTACAACCAGAACAACTAAGTTAGGATTGATGTAGCTGCTGAAGTAAATGCTAAACAACTTCAATACCATCACCTAACAGATGAAGAACAGTCAGAAATAAATGAGATATTCAATTTTGAAAGTGAAGTTCTAATAAGAAGTGTCATCGACTATATTCAGGAGAACTTTGATGACATTCAAAAAAGAGCTGTTTCAAATGTTAAAGAGAAGGTTCAGAAACTTAGCCAAAAAATAAATGAAGATATTGATAATAATATTTAATGCCTATGATCTCTAGATAGGCATTTTTTCATTCGGATAAAAAAGAAAAGACGTACAAATTGTACGCCTTAATCTGCTTCTGTACTATCAATTTTTCACTGCATAAAAGTCACAGTTCAGGTTGCACCTCAGGTCACACTTTTATTGAGCTTAGTGCGGGTCACACTTCGCTGTGACTCGGTTACAATTCCGCTGAAAATTAACGCTGAATGTTCGGATTTTACTGTGACTCCACTTCGTTTCACACTCCGTATCACACAACGGAATAATTAACGATTATCAATTGTCTCCGGATACAAATCATGGTTCATCATACGGTATTCGGCCATTTTCTCATACTTCGTGCCAGGCTTTCCGTAGTTTGTGTACGGGTCAATGGAAATTCCGCCTCTTGGCGTGAATTTGCCCCATACTTCAATGTAGCGCGGGTCCATTAATTCAATCAAGTCATTCATGATGATATTCATGCAGTCCTCGTGGAAGTCACCATGGTTTCTGAAGCTGAATAGATACAGCTTTAATGATTTGCTTTCAACCATTTTTTCGTCCGGAATATAGCTGATGTAGATGGTTGCAAAATCCGGCTGTCCCGTTTTCGGGCAAAGCGACGTAAATTCCGGGCAGTTGAATTTAACGAAATAATCACGGTTCACGTGTTTATTCGGGAATGATTCCAAAACCTCCGGCGCATATTCAAATAAATAGTTTGTCCCTTGATTCCCCAGGAGTGTAACTCCTTCTAATTCTGATTCTTTTCTTGTCATGTAAATTCTCCCTTTCTATTAAACTCCCCGTTTATTGCCCCAAAGCAATGTATGAAGCTGAGGCAGGACTCTGACGAGATTCAGATCCGAATCGGCAGAAACCTTATCAACGAGTTTTTCATATTTTTCGAGCAGATGCGCAATTAATGCCTGGTCATCCGTCGTGTGGACATTATCGTTTCCGACCTGAAGATAAAACGGGATATTCGGATACCGCTTATGCACGGTTTTCGCGAATTGCAGATCTTCATCATTAAAAATGACGACCTTTAAACTGACTGCGCTAAGCCTTTCAGCCGCATCAAGCGAAGACACGATGTGATCGAGCTTTGCAAAGTCGGTTGTCATCCCTGAACTCGGCGGCTTCGGTGAAATCGTCAAGTCGTTAATCATTGTAAACCAATCCTGATAGACCGTTCCCTGCGTTTCTAAAGCGGCGCGCACACCATGTTCTTTCAGCAGCAGAATCAGCGCGTCAAGCTGCTTTAACAGCGCCGGGTTTCCTCCTGAGATGGTAACATGAGAAAAGGCATCTCCGCCGATTTCTCTCAGCTCGCGGTAAATGTCTTCCGCCGTCATCCAGCGGATATCTTTTTTGGCTGAGCCGTCCCATGTAAAGGCGGAGTCGCACCAGCTGCAGGAGTAGTCACAGCCTGCCGTGCGGACGAACATGGTTTTCTGGCCGATGACCATGCCCTCTCCTTGTATCGTCGGTCCGAAAATTTCTAAAACCGGGATTCCTTTAGCCATTCAAATCACCTTTTTTCGGGCGGTAAACGCAATAGCTTGTCGGGGTTTCCCTGACAAAAACCTGGACGCAGACCGGCTGATTCTCCAGTGTTTCGAGGTAGGACTGAACTTTATCGTAAATCGTTTTGGCTACGACTTCGGTTGTCGGCAGCGAATATCTGTCATCATCGGAAAATTCATCATGGTCATTCAGCAATGTATGATCGTAAGCGCCGTGCACCAATTTCTTCAGCACGCTGAAATTCACGAGAAAGCCTGAATCATCCAGTTCATCCCCTGCAACTGTAATATTTACTGTATACGTGTGGCCGTGGACTCTGCTGCACGCTCCGGCACTTTCACGGGGAATAAAGTGCGCTGCTGAAATGTGCATGTCCTTATTCAGCTCAAACGAATAAGGATGCTGAACCTGCGGGTAAATTTGAGAAAGCAATTAGTTCCGCTCCCCTTTCATTTTCATATATTCATCATATCCTTTATTGCGAAGCAGACATGCCGGGCATTCTCCGCATCCGTCCGCAATGATGCCGTTATAGCAAGTCAATGTGTTATTCTTTACAAAATCAAGCGCGCCGAGCTCATCAGCAAGTTTCCATGTTTCCGCTTTGTTCAGCCACATAAGCGGCGTATGAATGACGAACGGCTTTTCCATCGCCAAGTTGACGGTGACATTGCAGGACTTGACAAACTCGTCCCGGCAGTCCGGATAGCCGCTGAAATCAGTCTCGCATACACCGGTGATGATGTGGCGTGCGCCGATTTGATATGCAAGAATCGATGCAAAGGATAAAAATACAAGGTTGCGCCCCGGCACAAATGTTGTCGGCAGTTCCCCGTCCTTCGCTTCAATTTCGATATCATCCCGTGTCAGCGCGTTTGGCGCAAGCTGGTTTAAAAGAGACATATCAAGCAGATGATTTTTGACACCGAGCTTTTCGGCAATCGATTTAGCTACATCAATTTCTTCTTGATGACGCTGATTGTAATGGAATGTAACGGTTTCTACTTCTTCAAAGTTTTGCAAAGCCCATAATAAACACGTCGTGCTGTCTTGACCTCCGCTGAATACCACAACCGCTTTTTCTTTTTTCATGTCTTTCTCTCCCTTATCTATCATTCAATAAAAAAAGCGCCTTTCTCGGAGAAGGCGCCCTAAAAAACATAAAAAAACCGTATCCAAGGATACAGCTCGTCCTTAGTTTTTTATAGAGGGTGTAGCTAGAACCTCTCCCGCATCAATACGGATTTTCTTCTTTTTTCACTTTTGCTATCATACCATAATGCCGTTTCCCCTGACAATAAAAAAAACAGCCTGAAACCTGTGTCAGGCTGCAAAAGCGGGATTAAGCCCCGCGTTTTTTCCCGGGAAATACCATCAGCGCAATCCCGATCAGCACAAATAAGGCGGGCCAGAAAACAGAAACCGGGATGATCGGCTGATACATCAGCGTAAAGCATAGCGCGGTCAAGGTCAGAACCGCAACCGGAATGAGCAGCGCCTTTTGTTTCCCGCCGAACAGCCACAGTTCAAATAAACCGAATGCCGCCGCCAACAGGTAAACAGGCCATGTCATATCGGAATAGGCCCAATGGGTCGCCGTTTCAAAAACAAACAAGATCCCCGTAACCAATAAAATGCCGCCCGGTACGAGAAGTCCTGCGTTTTTGACCGGTTTCGGACCGAAAATCGGAATGTGAAAAGCGGCTGCAAGCAAAAGAATGAGTGCGGGCCAGCCGCGTTCGCTGATGACTTCATTTATATTGGTGAATATGCCGAAAATCCCCATTGCGCACAGAATCGCAGCAGCAGCCAATAGCCCCCTTTGCTTTCTTCCGAACAGCCAGGCTTCAAACAGGCCGAACGCGACGGCAAAGAGGTAGACAGGCGATGTCATATTTGCGTATGTCCAGTCTGTCAGCGTTTCAAACCATAATAACCCGCCGATCACAAGCAATGTTCCGCCCGGAATGAGAAGGCCCGTTCTTTTTTTCGGCTGCATGAAGGCAGCGGCGTGAAACAGAAGCGCTACTGCAATGATCAAAAGCGGCCACAGCCCTGTCAACAGCATACCGGCAAAGCATAGGGCGCCCGTCCCTGCCAAAATCATAGCAGGAATCAATACGCCGACCTGTCTCCCGCCGAAGTACCACAGCTCAAACAGACCGAGAGCAGGCGCCCATATATAAACAGGCCACGTCACGCCTGAATACGCCCATCCTGTTGCCGTCTCAAAACAAAACAGGCAGCCCAGCACAAGAAAAAGACCGCCGGGAACGAGTAGTCCCGTCTGTTCAGGCGTTTTTTTCGAAAAAACAAATCCGGCGTGAAACCCCGCGGACATTATAATGAAAAGAAACGGCCACGCCGAACCGGCGGAAAGATGTATAACTCCCGCCTTCTGTAAAAAAAACGCAATGCCGATACAAATAAAAAGAAATCCCAATAATACACGTCGATCTTTCATCTCTTACTCCTCCCCATCATTTCCCAGTTCATTATACAGAAATGACAGGAAAAAAGAAGGGGGATTTCCAAAAAATACAGACATTTTCCTTATTTACGTTGTTTTTCTCTCGGGACTTTTTTGCAAACCAATGCGCCGATAAAGGCCAGACTCACATATCCAAACACCGGATAAACGGTGGAAATCAGCTGTCCGTAGCCGATTTGACTGACAATAAACGCAAACATCAAAATGCCGCCGTAAATATATGTACTTTTTATATGAAGAAAACTGTTTAATTGTTTTTCCAATCCATATAAATTGCCGATAACCGACGTAAACACTTCCCCGAAAATAATAAACAAATAGATGATATGAAGCGAGCGCGAATACAAATACACAACTTGAGCCATCGGAATGTCAAACTCCAGCACATCGGGCAGCACCGATAATGATAAGAAGCTCGCGGCAAGCACCAGCGTCAAAAGAGCGCCGCCTAAATAAGCCCCCCTTCTGATCACCTTCTCTGATGACATTTCATTCGCAAGCGGCACAAGAACAGCTTGGGCGAGTGATAAATTTAACGCGCCGTAAGAGACGGCGGACAAAACCCAATTCCACTTGTCAGGCCATACCCATTCGTCCGCATTTCTCGCACTTGTAAATACAAAAGAATCAGCGGCAACGATAAAAGAAAAGGAAATTAAAAGCGGCACAACCAATACATTGACGCCGAACACACCTTTTACGCCGCTTGTCATGACGGCAAAACTCAGGACGATTGTCAGAAGGATCCCCGCTTGTGCAGGCCAGCCAAGCTGTTCATGAAACAGCGCTCCCGCTCCGGACAGCATGACGGAGGTCACTCCAAGCAAGATAAACATCATAAATATGTTCACGGCGCGTCCGATGGACCGGCCGAATAAATATGTGTTCAATTCCTGATAAGATGATGCATGAATCCGTTTGGATATAATCATGATTTTGGCGCCTAAATAGATAAACATCAGGCCGCTTACCATAATACCGAACAGACCGATCCAGCCAAACCTCAGAAAAAATTCAACGATTTCCCGTCCCGTGGCAAAACCGGCTCCTACAACCGTTCCTACGTATACGAATGCAAGCTGACTTGCAGAACCTTTTCTTTGTCCCATTTCACCCTCCGGCTAAGCTCAGATTTGTCCAGGCCTTTTTATCAGCATATGAGACAAGTCGCCTGAAAAGAAGAACAAATCATCCTTCCCCAAAAACGAATTCAGTTCTCCCCTTTAAGCAAAAATATTGAAAGAAAAAAAGGACCGGCGTATACTCTTCATCAAGAAAGGTCAAACACTTCAAATGCCGCTTTTCATGCTGTAAACTTTGATTTTTCGCGGTTTAAAACAAAACACTTGAAAGTCAAAGAAGGTCAGAGTATACTATTAATCAAAGAAGGTCAAAGTTAAGGCCTTATTTTCTAATTCATTTGGTCAAAGAAGATCAAACAAGGAGGTTTTGGCAAATGCGTTGTCAACACTGTCAGAAAAACGAGGCGACGATTCGCCTGAACATGCAAGTCAATTCCATTCAAAGACAATTCGTTTTATGTGAAACATGTTATACAGAGTTAACCCGCAAACCGGCTATGAGCATGGGTCCGCAATCTTTCGGATTCCCGTTTGAGCAAGGCTTCGCTCCCGGTCAAAATAAACAGCAGGACAGCCGTAAAAAGGGTCTGCTCGATGAGCTCGCTCAAAACGTCACAAATGGCGCAAAAGCAGGTCTGATTGACCCTGTGATCGGACGCGATGATGAGGTGGCGCGTGTAATTGAAATTTTGAACCGCCGGAATAAAAACAACCCGGTGCTTATCGGTGAACCCGGTGTCGGCAAAACGGCTATTGCAGAAGGTTTGGCGCTTAAAATCGCTGAAGGCGATGTGCCGAACAAACTGAAAAACAAAGAACTTTATCTGCTTGATGTCGCTTCCCTCGTTGCCAACACAGGAATCAGAGGCCAGTTTGAAGAAAGAATGAAACAATTAATGAACGAATTAAAAGAGCGGAAAAACGTCATTTTGTTCATTGACGAGATTCACCTTCTCGTAGGCGCCGGCTCTGCTGAGGGATCAATGGATGCCGGAAACATCCTGAAACCGGCGCTGGCCAGAGGCGAACTGCAGGTCATCGGGGCGACAACGCTGAAAGAGTACCGCCAGATTGAAAAAGATGCAGCGCTTGAAAGACGCTTCCAGCCTGTCATGGTTCATGAGCCTTCTATCGAACAAGCCATCAGCATTCTTGAAGGCATTAAAGATAAATACGAGAAATACCACGGCGTCACATTCAGCGATGAAGCGATCAAAGCGTGTGTTACACTTTCTTCCCGCTACATTCAGGACCGCCATCTGCCGGATAAAGCGATCGACTTGTTAGATGAAGCCGGTTCTAAGGCAAACCTGGAGCTTGATACCGTAAATGAAGAAGATGCGGCTGAGAGACTCAAAGCAATTGACGCGGAGAAAACAAAAGCGCTTCAGGAAGAAAATTATGAGCTTGCCGCGAAACTGCGCGATGAAGAAGCGGCGTTGGAAAAGCAGCTGGCGCATGAAACACCGGCCGCTTCTTCAGAAATCGGGGCGGAGCATATTCAAGCCATCATTGAACAGAAAACAGGCATTCCGGTCGGAAAGCTCCAGGCTGATGAACAAGTCAAAATGAAGGAACTTGAAGAGCGCCTTCATGAGCGCGTCATCGGTCAGGAAAAAGCCGTGAAAAAAGTGGCGAAAGCAGTCAGACGAAGCCGCGCCGGCTTAAAATCAAAAAACAGACCTGTCGGCTCCTTCCTCTTTGTGGGACCGACCGGGGTCGGAAAAACCGAGTTATCAAAAACACTCGCAGATGAACTGTTCGGTACAAAAGATTCCATCATCCGGCTCGATATGAGTGAATACATGGAAAAACACGCCGTTTCTAAAATCATCGGTTCACCGCCGGGATATGTCGGACATGATGAAGCCGGGCAATTAACGGAAAAAGTGCGACGCAATCCGTACAGCATCGTGCTGCTTGATGAGATTGAAAAAGCGCACCCTGACGTCCAGCATATGTTCCTGCAGATTATGGAGGACGGCCGTCTGACAGACAGCCAAGGCAGAACGGTCAGCTTCAAAGATACCGTTCTGATTATGACAAGCAACGCGGGAACCGGCGAAAAACAAGCAAAGGTCGGGTTCCAGTCTGAAGAAAGCGTCATGGAAGAACAAACGCTGATTGATTCACTGAGCGCGTTCTTCAAACCGGAGTTTTTAAACCGGTTTGACAGCATTATTGAATTCCAATCTCTGAAAAAAGAACATCTCGTGAAAATCGTCAGCCTGCTTCTCGCAGAGCTTGAAGACACATTAAAAGAGCGCGGTATCAGCCTGAGCGTCACCGATGATGCGAAAGAAAAAATCGCTGAAATCGGCTATCACCCTGCTTTCGGAGCACGCCCGCTCAGAAGAACCATCCAGGAATTGATCGAAGACGAAATGACAGATCTCTTATTGGATGACAATGAAATAAAAGCCTTCCATGTCGTAATGGAAGAAGACGGCATCAAAGTCCGTGCACAATAAGAAAAAGCGGTTCCCTGTCTGGGGAGCCGCTTTTTTGTATCTTTTGCCATGCCGGAGGACAGAAACTGTGAAGAATTCGGCAACAATTTCGCAATCACCCTAAAGTTCCATCCACTGCCACCGATATTAACCATAGAAAGCTAGTATAAAGGATTTGGTGAAAACTATGGATAAAACATCGATTATCGGTATCATCCTCGCCCTGATTGCTTTAAGCGTGGGCATGGTGCTGAAAGGGGTCAGCTTAAGCGCACTCGCTAACCCGGCAGCTATTCTGATTATTTTGTTCGGTACGATTTCTGCGGTGATCATCGCATTCCCCGGAAAAGAAATCAAAAAAGTGCCTGCCCTTTTTAAAGTGCTGTTTAAAGAAAACAAACAGCTGACCATTGCGCAATTAATTCCCATGTTCTCTCAATGGGCGCAAATCGCCAGACGGGAAGGTCTGCTCGCATTGGAAGCAAGCATCGAAGACGTGGATGACGCGTTTTTGAAAAACGGACTGAGCATGGCGGTTGACGGACAAAGCGCAGAATTTATCAGAGATATTATGACTGAGGAAGTTGAAGCGATGGAGGACAGACACCAGGCCGGCGCGGCTATCTTTACCCAAGCCGGCACATATGCGCCGACACTCGGCGTTTTGGGTGCGGTCATCGGCCTTATCGCCGCTCTTTCCAATATGAACAATACCGAGGCGCTCGGACATGCCATCAGTGCGGCGTTTGTCGCCACCCTTCTCGGAATCTTTACGGGATATGTACTATGGCATCCTTTCGCCAACAAGCTGAAACGCAAATCAAAACAGGAAGTCAAACTGCGTGAAATCATGATTGAAGGCGTTCTGTCGGTGCTTGAAGGACAGGCGCCGAAAGTGATCGAACAAAAACTTCTCATGTATCTCCCTGCGAACGAACGAGCAAAAGTCATTGAACAAGAAGGAGAGGCAAACAATGGCGAGAAAAAAGAAGAAGAAGCATGATGACGAGCATGTGGATGAGTCTTGGCTGATCCCGTACGCGGACCTTCTCACCCTTCTTTTGGCTCTGTTCATTGTATTGTTCGCCATGAGTTCTGTCGACGCGGCGAAATTCCAAATGCTGTCTAAATCATTTAACGCCGTTTTTACAGGAGGCACGGGGGTCCTTGAATATTCAAGCGTCACCCCTCCCGAAAATGAAAAAGACGGCGTTGACCAGTTAAAAAAAGACAAGGAAAAAGATAAAGAACAGAAAAAGAAAGAAAGAGAAGCAGCCGACCGCGAAGAGCTTGAAGGTGTGCAAAAGCAAGTCAAACAATTTATAAAAAACAAAAAGCTTGAACATCAGCTGGAAACAAAGCTGACAAAAGAAGGCCTCTTAATTACCATTAAAGACAGTATCTTTTTTGACTCAGGACGGGCGGATATCCGCCAGGAAGATATTCCGCTTGCGAAGGAAATCTCGAATCTCCTTGTGCTGAATCCGCCAAGAAACATTATCATCAGCGGGCATACGGACAATGTGCCGATTAAAAACTCGCAATTTCAATCAAACTGGCATTTAAGCGTCATGCGTGCTGTCAACTTCATGGCTATTCTTACAGAAAACCCGAAACTTGACGCAAAAGTATTCAGTGCCAAAGGTTTCGGCGAGTATAAGCCGGCTGCGTCGAACAAAACCGCGGAAGGACGCAGCAAAAACAGGCGTGTCGAAGTATTGATACAGCCGCGAAACGCCGCCCCTGACGAAAATCAGTAATATAAAAAAGGAAGCCTTTCAAATGGCTTCCTTTTTTATTTCTGATGAAAATGTTTAGCGTTTAATCCCACTCTTTTCAGCATTTCCGTACACATTTCTATCTCTTCATCACTCAGCACACTGATCATTTCTTTAATTTCGGCTGCATGATCAGGGAAAATATCGTCCAAAAGACGGATTCCCTTTTCGGAAATCTGTGCGAAAGTCACCCTCCTGTCAGTCGGCGAGGCTTTTCTGATGAGAAGTTCTTTTTTCTCTAATTTGTCAACAACGTATGTAATACTTCCGCTCGCTAATAAAATTTTGTCGCCGATCTGCTGCAGCGGCTGGTTGCCTTTATGATACAGCAGCTCAAGCACAGCAAATTCCGTCGGATTCAGGCCGTGCTTATGAATATGTTTATTCATATGGTCGTTTATGGACCGGTACGCACGCGACAGTACAATAAATAATTTCAATGAGTTTTCTGTTTTATCCGTCATACATTCAATCATCCTTTTACAAAAGAAACCGTTACAGAGAAACATTAATAAACAAAATGAAAAATGTCAACAAAAATGTTTCCAAAATTTCTCTTCTTTTTGACGGACCTTAATAAAATAATTTGTTTTTATAGCATTTTGGTTATTTTTTCTTATTAAAGAAGTATAAACAATGATATAATACCTCTATTCAAGTGTAATGTTGGAGCGATGCAGAGTGAATACATTTAAAGGTGCCCGGGGAAAGATCAAACTTTATCTCTTATTGGTGATCATCCCGGCACTTATTATCAGCTTTTTCATATATGAAAAAGAAAAGCAGAAAATAGCCGATAAACACATACAGGAAGCCAGTATGATGCTCAATCTTCACCGCAATAAGCTCAATTATTTAATCGGTGAAACAAAAGCCCGGATGACAACACTTGCGATCGCTGTCGATAAGCCTGTCAATGAAGAAAAGATAAATGAAATTCTCGATCAGGCTTTTGAGGATGAACCAAGATTCAGCGGATTGTATATGCTGAATTCCAAAGGTGACGTCATCGCAAGCACGACCGATCTGAAAACAAAGGTGAATTTGGCCGACAGACCGTATTTTACGAAAGCAAAAAAGACGAAAAAAACGGTCATCACAAACGACTACTCCAGCAGAATTACAGGCCAGCGCATCTTTACGATCTGCGTGCCAGTGTTAGACGCAAACCGGGAGGTCACGGATTATTTAGTGGCCGCCATACAAGTCGATTATTTGAGAAATATGATCAATATGCTGAGCCCCGACGTTTATGTCAAGGCAACCCATGAGGATAAAGTGATATTTGCCAGCGGACGGACAGATCAGTCAGAAGGCGTGAAACCGGTCAGCGGCTATCTGGATGATATTAATTGGAACATCAATGTTTACCCGAAACCGGTAGAGCTGAACGAGCTGACCAAAAGCGTGCTGCTGCCGATGTCCAGTATTGCCGTGCTGCTGAATATTCTGTTCATCCTCGTTCAATATTATCTGCTTAAGCGCAAGACCGAGCTGGAGCGCGCTCAAAACGAGGCGCAAAAATTGGAGCTGATCGGAACGCTTGCCGCAAGCACCGCTCATGAAATACGCAACCCGCTTACAGGGATCAGCGGCTTCATTCAGCTTTTGCAGAAAAAATATAAAACGGAGGAAGATCAACTGTATTTCTCAATTATTGAGCAGGAGGTTAAACGGATCAATCAGATTGTCAGTGAGTTTTTAGTGCTCGGCAAACCGACCGCGGAACGATTGGAAGTGAACTCGCTGCAGGATATTCTTGATGAGATTATGCCGATTATTTATTCCGAAGGGAATCTTTATAATGTGGAAGTGAATGTGGAGATTCTCGTCAATCGGCCGCTCAAGGTCAACTGCACGAAAGACCATATTAAACAGGTGATCTTAAATGTCGCGAAAAACGCGCTCGAATCAATGCAGGAAGGCGGCAGGCTGTCCATCTATTTAGAGGCCCTCGACGATAAAGCGGTCATTAAAGTGGCCGACAACGGAATGGGTATTTCTGAAGATATGCTTGAGCACATTTTCCTTCCGTTTGTCACATCAAAGGAAAAAGGCACCGGCCTCGGTCTTGTCGTATGTAAACGGATCGTGCTGATGTACGGCGGTTCGATTGACATTCAAAGTGAAGTCGATAAAGGCACAGAGGTCACCATTACCCTCCCTGCCGCTTCACGATGAAAAAACACCCTGAAAGAGGGTGTTTTTTATATAAGAAGAATATGTGTAAGAGGATATACAGGGGAACGGCATCATAGCCGGCAGATAGATACGAGGCGCTTCGTGAGCTGTGCCAGCGGAAAAGCCCGCTGACTGTACGCGGTCATCTTTTTAGATGCGGCGGTTGATCATGAAGCGCATTCAGTCTTCGTTATCTGTTTATCATCAATCATTTGTTTGCTTCATATGCAGGCATGACGTCACCGCGGGAGAACAAGCCTATTTTCTTCACAAGGCCCTGTATTCCTTGGTGATGTGTGCGTTCACGGTTTATCAGCTGCTGATACGCGTTCATCAGACTGTCCAGTTCCTGGCTGTGTCTGATCGTGTCATATCCCGTAAATCCCTGCCTGTTAGCCGCATCTATCATCATTTTTCTCTTTTCATCAATAGATACTAGCAATTTTTCTTGTTCAGAATAACTGCCCATTCACTTCACCCCTCACCGCTAAAAGAATAGGAAACAAGTTTGATTGGGTTATTGAGCATTATTACAGATTATACTTTATTTGTAAACATTTTTTTACTAAATAACTTAATTTTTCATTTCATATTGGAATCTTTACTATGATTACGAGAATAATACCCATTCAGGTAATGATATAAACAAAATGCGCCCATTTAATGCATAAAAAAACAGAGATTTTATATTACAATAAAAAACCTCTCATGCGGCTGACCGCATGAGAGGTTCGGACATCTATCCGTTTTGCACACTTTCATTTTCATAAATCGGCACCCATCCTTCAGTCGTCACGAAGATTCGGATTGCGACGACCCGGCGGTCCTCCTGAAGCGTAAAGTAGTGGCGGATGTTCTCCGGAACCGAAATCAAATCCCCCGGATTTAAACGGACATCAAAAAAAGTGCCGTCTTTGCCCTGAATGACGAAGATGCCGTGCCCGCTGACGATAAATCGGACTTCATCATCCGTGTGGTGATGTTCTCTTTGAAAATTTTTCAACAGCTCATCAAGATTGGGTGTTGTATCTGATAAAGAAATGACATCCTGAGACCGATAGCCGCGCCGGGCTGAAATATCCTGAATCTCCTTGTCAAACACCGTGAGAATCCGGTTTTTTTCATCTTCGGTTAGATCGTATTTCTCCGAAAGCTCAGGCGGAAGTTTTTCAATGTTCCACTGCTCATAGATCACCTCTTGTTCGTCTAAAAAGCGCGCTACTTCTTCCTGATGTTCAATGATCGTATTCTTTTCGTCATGAATTCTGATTGTCGCCATTTTGCATTCCTCCTTTTATTTTACAAGCTGCGGCCGAAGTGACAGAAGCTTGATGTGACAGCTGAATAAAAATTCATAGGCTTCCAGCACCCTTTTCGCCTCAAACGCGGTCCGCCCCCATGCTGTAATGCCGTGATTGCGGATTAATACCGCGCCTGATCCGGCGTCTGCATGGCGCGCGAAGCTTTCGGCCAATGCCGGGATGTGCGCCGGATTGTCAATGATCGGAACGGTCACCGACGCGTTTTCCTCCCACAATCCGAGCGCCTTAATAATCTCCTGCCCCTGAAAGGTGATCTGTTTTTCATCCCCGTAGAGCTCTGAGATGACATTATTATTAACGGTATGGACATGCAGACAGCAGCCCGCGTCTGTCTTTTGGTATAAGTACGTATGGAGAAGCGTTTCTGCCGAGGGTTTTAAGGAATGGCCGGTCTCAGCGGGCTCCCCGTTCTCATCGACTAAGAGAAAATCTTCGTCTGTTTCTTTTCGTTTGTCTTTTCCGCTTGCCGTAACGAGAAACGTCAGCGGCCCGTCGGATACTTTGATGGAAAGATTCCCGCTTGTAGCCGGGAACCAGTCTCTTTCAGCCAGCTCACGCTTTACTTCGGCAAGTTCGCGCCAGCGTTCTTCTTTTGCAGCCATGCCTGCACCTCCCCGATATTTTCGATGCCTGTTTTCACTTCATGAAAATCTTGAAAAGGCTGATGCCGAAGACCAAGCTCTTTGCATTCAGTCAAAAGATAATCTCTCGCAAAACACATATCGGATAACTTTGCAGCCTCGACATCCGTCACCGAATCACCGATCATAATGAGAAATTTCTGCCGGTCGGATAGCTTCCGGATGACTGACGGTTTGCAGCAGCCGCACTGATTCGTGCAGGCTTCGTCACAGGCGTGCGGCCAATTGATATGAATATATTCATTGTCAAAGGATGCATGATTGCAAAAGATCCGCTCTTTTTCTACGATGCCTTCTAAAAGCGGATGCACAAAAAAGTCCATCCCTCCGCTTACGATGTAAAACGGGAGATCGTTTGACCGGACAAACGAAACAAAATCCAAAAAGCCGTCCCGTATTTTCGCATCCTCCAGAATAAAGTCCGTCAGCTCTTCTTTTAAGCTGCTCGGCAGCAGCCCGAACATCCGGCCGACTCCTTCCTGAATTGATATACTTTTAGACAGAACACCGTCTTTTAATTCAAGCCACTCAGGGGGTGCGAATTTTTTCATCATACTGACAATGTTGTCGTTCATGGTGACTGTTCCGTCGAAATCACAAATAATCAGCGGTGTGCGGGTCATACGGTTTCCGCCTTTCCCCATTTGTCTAATGCGAGCTGAAGATCTTTGCACGACGCGGCTTTTTCTTCAATCGGCTGTGCTTCAAGCACCGCATCAATGATGGCGCGGAACGCTCTTCCGCCGCCCTCGGCTCCTTTCGGATGGCCGTGGATGCCTCCGCCTGCATTGATGATGTGATCAATACCGAAATCACGCATCAGCAATGGCACCATGCCGGGATGAATGCCTGCTGACGGGACGGCAAACGTCGGGTGAAAGACGTCGTCTTTTACACATTCATGATGGATCGCAAGTGCGGACTCCTTCGGAAGAGCAACAGATCCGTATGGTGACGGAAATAAGCTGAAATCGGCGCCGCAATAGCGGTTCAGCTTGCCGAGCAAAAGGGCGTGCGATAAACCGTAAACTGGAGATGATGTAAACGCGCCGCTGACCGCCGGATGCGCCATAATCGGAAGCGGGATTTCCCCGTCTTCAGCAAGGCTTTGCATGACGTCTAAGCCGTAGGCGAACACATTCAGTAAGAGGGCGTCTGCCCCGAGTTCTGCCGCGCGTCTTGCTTTATCCCGCAATTCAGAAGTCCTCCCCGTCAGGTTTACGGCGTACAGCGTGTTATGCCCCGTCTCCTCCCGCGTTTCCTTCAGGACTTGTTTTCCTTCGATAATGCGGGTCTCAAACGGAGCCAGTTCATTTTCAAAGAAAATTTCGTCATCTTTAATAAGATCCACGCCGCCGAGCGCCTGTTGTCTGAGCTGCTCTTTAATGTCGGCAAGATCCCGTCCGATCACCCCTTTAAAGATGCTCATCAGAAGCGGTCTTTCAAATTCGCCCAACAGTTTGCGAATGCCGTATATACCGAATTTCGGCCCGGGAAGGGAGCGTTTAAACCCTTCGGAAAATTCAAGATCAGTCAATTTTATTTTTCCGTCCAGTGACAGCTTTCCGAATACCGTCGTCAGGACGGCCGGTATATCTTTTGAAAAGTTCGCCTCAGGATAGGCGATGGTGATAATGGATTGTGTTTCGTTTTCTTTGGCCCCTTCTTTATCCTCAACTTTCACGACCCGGCCTTTATGCTTTCTGAGCTGTTCCTGTTTCACCAGGGGCAGATCCGTCCAGGAGCCTACCGTCAGCCCCGCCGCAATCTGTTCCGCCCGCTTTTCACTGTCCTTTGTGTCTGTCAGAAGATATGTTGCCAATACTTCGCTCATGCGTGAACGCCTCTCTTTCTTTCGCAAAATATAAAAAAGCCTCTTCCTTATGAGCAGAAAGAGGCTTCGTGTTATGTCCGAATCTTATCTCTCAGCTCCTGCTGCAAGAATTAGCACCGTGCTTTATCAGTCGGTTGCCGGGCTTCATCGGGCTCGTCCCTCTGCCTGCTCTTGATAAGAATAATGATTTTATAAAGTATTTTGAATTATCGCATTGTTATCCTGATATGTCAATGCTTTTTCGGGTGAAAAGATTCAGCTTCCCGATCCGTTCCGCAGCTTCTTTAAGTCTTTCTTCACTTGTCAGAAGACCGACTCTTATATAGCCTTCTCCCCATTTTCCGAACCCGTTTCCGGCTGCGACCGCGACATCCGCTTTTTCCAAAAGCAGATCTGAAAACGACTGCGACGTATAACCGTCCGGCACCGGAAGCCATGCAAAAAAGGAACCCGCCGGAGCCGTCACATCCCAGCCGATATCACGGCAGGCTGCAATCCAGGCATTGCGTCTCGACTCATATCTGTCATTTTGCGCTGCGACGCACGTCTGATCCGCCAAAAGAGCGGCGGCTGCCGCCTGCTGCGCCGCGGGAAACAGGCTGACAAACATATGATCTTGATAAAGGTTGATCGCTTCGATGACAGACGCGTTTCCGACGGCAAATCCGACCCGCCAGCCCGCCATGTTATACGTTTTGGACAAAGTATAGATTTCAATCCCCGTTTCTTTTGCGCCTTCTGTCTGCAAAAAGCTCAGCGGTTTATGCCCGTCAAAACCCACGGCCCCGTATGCGAAATCATGAACGACACAAATGCCGTTTTGTTCCGCAAAGCTGACTGTCTCCTCGAAAAACGCTTCTGTCGCCACAGCGCCGGTCGGATTATTCGGATAATTGAGATACAGCAGCTTCGCCTCGTTCTGCACCTTTTCAGGAATTGCGCTGTAATCGGGGAGAAACCCTCTATCTTCCGTCAGCGGCATCATTTCCATTTTCGCTTTCGCCAGGGCGACCCCCGACCAGTAGTCAGGATATCCGGGATCAGGCACAAGAATGGTATCTCCCGGGTTCAAAAGACATTGCGGAAGCTCAACAAGCCCCGCCTTGCCTCCGAACAGCACGGCTACTTCCGTTTCCGGATCAAGCGTCACCCCATACTCCCTTTCATAAAATTCAGCCGCGGCTTTTTTGAAGCTGTAAGCGCCCCGGAATGATGAGTATTTATGATTTTCCGGCCTTTCGACGGCGCGCTTCATTTCTTCAACGATATGCTGAGGCGTCGGCTGATCGGGGTTTCCCTGTCCTAAATTGATGATGTCTTTGCCTTCTTTCAGCTTTTGATTGACCTTTTGCACCAAAGATGCAAAAAATTGTTCCGGCAGCTGTTTGAGTACATCTGAGACTTCAAAGTTCATATTTTCACCTTCTAAAAATGTCTTGAAATGATAGTCCATCATCATATATGGTTAAATAAAAAAAGTAAAGAGAAACTTGAGGTGTATAAAAAATGAAATGGACCGTTTCCTGTTTGCAATTTGATATTTCATACGGAAATCCTTCAGAAAACTTCAAAAAAGCAGAAACTTTAATCGAGCAAGAAAGCCGCCATGCTGATGTCATCGTGCTTCCTGAGCTGTGGGCGACCGGCTATGATCTCACACGGCTTGACCAGCTGGCGGATGAAAACGGCGAAGTTTCGGAACAATGGCTTAAAAAAACGGCCAAAGCATACAACGTACACCTCGTTGCCGGATCTTTTGCGGTCAAAGAAGGCGAAAACGTCTATAACACTATGTACATCGCAGATAACAGCGGGCAGATCGTGAAGCGGTATCAGAAAGCCCATCTGTTTCAGCTGATGGACGAACATCTGCATTTGGCGGCAGGAAACAGTGACGGTTCCTTTGAGCTTGACGGTGTCAAGTGCGCCGGGCTGATCTGCTATGATATCCGGTTCCCCGAATGGATCAGAAAGCATACGTCCCAAGGAGCGAATGTCCTGTTTATCTCTGCGGAATGGCCTCTGCCCCGCCTCGATCATTGGCGGAGTCTGCTTGTCGCCAGAGCCATTGAAAACCAATGTTTTGTCGCGGCCTCTAACTGCACGGGGTCAAATCCCGATAATGAATTTGCCGGCCACAGCCTGATTATTGACCCGTGGGGCCGGATTTTAGCCGAAGGAGATCGGACGGAAGGCGCAGTCCGGGCGGAAATCGATGTTTCAGAAAGCGCGTCCGTACGCGAGACCATCCCGGTATTCAAAGATTTGCGACGTGATTTATATTAATTTTCAAAAAAATGTTGACAAGAATATCCGGCACCTGCTAATATTTTCATCAACTGATTAATCCGAATTGTGATACAAATCAATATATTTTTCTCTTATCGAGAGTTGGGCGAGGGATTGGCCTTTTGACCCCAACAGCAACCGACCGTAATTCCATTGTGAAATGGGGCGCGTACATTTTGCGCCGAGACGATTGTCTCATAGGGCACGGTGCTAATTCCATCAGATGTTATCTGAGAGATAAGAGGCGGACTGCACTGTTTCGGCCTCCTTCTCTTTCAGAGAAGGAGGCTTTTTTTCGGGCGTATTCTCCGTCACGATCTCTTACTGCCACTACATAATTGGAGGGTAAATCCATGTCTGCAACTAAAACAAGTCTTTATGAACAATTAACGGAAAGCTCCGCCGCAGCGTTAGCTGTGAAGCTCGGCTTATTTCAAAGCAAAAGCACTCTCACATGCCGTGAAATCGGCGACGGCAATTTAAATTACGTCTTTCACGTTTTCGATAAAGAAAACAAAAAGGGACTGATTATTAAACAGGCGATTCCTTACGCGAAAATCGTCGGGGAAAGCTGGCCGCTTACGATTGACCGGGCGAGAATCGAAAGCAGCGCCCTCATCCGCCAGGGCGAACACGTGCCCCATCTCGTTCCGGCCGTTTACTATTCCGATACTGAAATGGCGGTTACGGTAATGGAAGACCTTTCGCATCTGAAGATCTCAAGAAAAGGACTGATGGAAGGAAAACACTATCCGAATTTATCAGCCCATATCGGTGAGTTTCTGGGAAAAACGCTCTTTTACTCATCCGATTATGCGCTTGATGCGAAAGTAAAACAGCAGCTCGCAAAGCAGTTTACAAATCCCGAACTTTGCAATATTACAGAAAGGCTTGTGTTTACAGAACCGTTTTTCGACCATGAAACAAACGATTTTGAAGAGGAGCTGCGCCCATACGCAGAAAAAATTTGGAACAATTCCCGGCTGAAAGAAGGCGCTGATGAATTGAAAGCCGTCTTTCTGAATTCCGCGGAAACATTGGTTCACGGCGATCTGCATACGGGAAGCATCTTTGCCGATGAACATGAAACAAAGGTCATTGATCCCGAGTTTGCTTTCTTCGGACCGATCGGCTTTGACATCGGCCAATTTATCGCAAATCTGCTGTTAAACGCCCTCAGCCGGGACGGTGACGACAGACAGCCGTTATATGACCACACCGCCGCCGTATGGGACACATTTGTAGAAACATTCAGTGAAGCATGGGAGAAAGACTGCCTGCCTTCCTGCAGACACCTGCTGGAAGATACACTGAAAAACGCGTTTGAGGAAGCGGTCGGTTTTGCGGGATGCGAACTGATCCGGCGCACGATCGGGCTCGCCCATGTGGCTGACTTGGATGAAATCACTCCGTTTGATAAACGAATTGAACGGAAGAAGCTGGCGCTTGAAATCGGCGCCTATTATATCGAAAACAGAAAAGAACTGAAGCATATCACTGAGGTTCTGGATCAATTTAAGCTCCATGTAAAGGAATGATGCAGCATGACAAATGAATTTGCCATCCCCCGTTCCGTGGAATGGAAAGAAACACACATCCGCATTTTAAATCAGCAAAAGCTCCCTGATGTCACTGAGTATGCGGATCTTGAAACAAAGGAAGATGTATTCGACGCGATTGTCACACTGAAAGTAAGGGGCGCTCCGGCCATCGGTATAACTGCGGCGTTCGGACTCGCGCTTGCCGCCAAATCGTTTGAAACCCGCGATCTTTCTGATTTCCGCCGTCAGCTCGCCGATGTCAAAGCATATTTAAACAGCTCTAGACCGACTGCCGTCAATCTCACTTGGGCGCTTGACAGACTGACGGATTCCATCAGGAGTGCAATCTCAATCAATGAAGCGAAGACAACACTCGTTCATGAAGCCATTCAAATTCAGATTGAAGATGAAGAAACATGCCGGATGATCGGCCAAAATGCGCTGCACCTTTTTAAAAAAGGAGACCAGATCATGACCATCTGCAATGCGGGTTCAATTGCCACAAGCCGGTACGGTACGGCGCTTGCCCCCTTTTACTTAGCGAAACAAAAAGACCTCGGCCTTCATATTTACGCATGTGAAACAAGGCCCGTTCTCCAAGGATCGCGGCTGACGGCGTGGGAGCTGATGCAGGGCGGGATTGATGTCACGCTCATTACTGACAGCATGGCCGCCCATACAATGAAGGAAAAACATATTTCAGCAGTCATTGTCGGCGCTGACAGAATTGCTAAAAACGGAGATACGGCCAACAAAATCGGAACGTACGGCCTCGCGATCTTGGCAAACGCCTTTCAGATTCCGTTTTTTGTGGCCGCACCGCTTTCGACATTTGACTTGCAGATTGAAAACGGCGATCAGATTCCGATTGAAGAAAGAGATCCGGATGAGGTCAGACAGATCTCAGGCATACGCACCGCTCCCGAAGATGTGCCGGTCTTCAATCCGGCCTTTGACATCACACCGAGCAGCCTGATTTCAGGCATTATCACCGAGAAAGGAATTGTGATGGGTTCTTACACGGAAGAAATTGAACAATTATTCGCAGACTGCCAGCTGAGCTGAAAAACCGCTGATGATGTTGCCTCAGGCAATGTCAGCGGTTTTTTTGTCTGCATAATGTCAGCACTTCATCTTTTTGGGCGGCTGAAATCAGATGCATTTTAAAAAACAGCTCTGCATAACCGGCTATCTTTTGCGGACGGCTCATTTTCATCAGGCTTCGTCCTCCTTTTTCATCAGACCAACTTTTTTCACTTAATAAAATGATATGTCGGACGTAAAAAAACGGAACGTGCCATATGCTTTATTTTTCTTTATAGGATATTTGTTCGATGTTCAGCAGCGCCGCTTTTACATCCGTCTTCGTGCCCGCGTATCCCGTTAAGGCGCTGTTTTTGCCGATTACCCGATGGCACGGGACAAAAATCGGCAGCCGGTTGCGTTTATTGGCCTGTCCGATGGCGCGCACCGCTTTCGGCTTGCCGATAGCTTCAGCTACATCGCCATAGCTTCGTGATTCACCGTAAGGAATCATCGCCAGCGCGTTCCATACCTTTTCCTGAAAGAGTGTGCCTTGTTGTTTCAGAGGCAGTGCGAAATGCTTTCTCTCTCCGGAAAAATATGATGTCAGCTGCTGTTTCGCCTCCGACAGCAAATCGGTTTCGCACGATTTTACGCCGGACGTATCTTTCCGCCATTCCTCAAAATCTTCCCCGGTGAGAAACAGGCCGGTAATAAAGCCATCTTCCTCCGTCAGGCTGACCGTTCCAAACGGTGCGTTCACACTTGTAAAGCAGATCATTCGCCGCTCCTTCTTTCTTCTGTATTCTGCCGGATCGGAAGCGTCAAATGAAAAACCGTGCCCTTCCCTTCTTCACTTTCCACATGAATGCGGCCCTGATGCTCTTCGATGATTTTATAACTGACCATGAGACCGAGGCCCGTCCCCCTGTCTTTTGTCGTGTAGAATGGCTCGCCCAGACGTTTTAATTTGTCTTCAGAAATGCCTGTTCCTTCATCTTGAAGGGATATCAGAATGTGGTCTTTATCAGAAGGCTGGATCGTCACGTAGATATTGCCGCCGCCCGGCATGACTTCAATGGCGTTTTTTAAAATATTGATAAACACCTGTTTTAATTGATTCGGCTCACAATAAATCGGCGGGATGTTCCCGGTCTGGTTCAAATGGATCTGCACATTGACAAGATTGGCCTGGGCATTCAAAAGATCAGCCGTGTCTTTCATAATCTGCGTCACGTCTTTTTCTTCATATAATATTGCCTGAGGTTTCGCTAAAATTAAAAATTCGGTAATGATAGACTCGATGCGTTTTAATTCTGAGGTAATGACGTTAAAGTACAGGGAATATTCGCCTTCAATGCTTCCTTGCAAAAGCTGAATGAACCCTTTCAGCGCAGTCATCGGATTTCTGATTTCGTGGGCGATGCCGGCCGCCAGCTCTCCTACGACGTGAAGAGTGTCGGATTTCCGCAGCCTCTCCTCAAGCTCTTTGGCCTCGGTGACATCTTTAAAGATGGCCAGGTTCATATTTTGAATGATATTCCTTTTAAAGGAAAATTCCAATTTGCGGCTGTCACTGCTGCTTAACAGGAAGGGAATTTCATTATCCATTCCTTCCAGATCGATCTTTTTGGCGGGTACACCCGCGTTTTCAATTTCAAATAAAGAAAGAATATCCGGAACGGTATGCGCTCTCAGCTCATCATCGGGCATGCCGAGTATACGGCTTGCGAGAGGATTCGCGTCAATTATGCGGAATTGGTTGTCAAACAAGACTTTTCCGTCCATTGAGCCGTTGAATACTTTTCTGAATTTCAGCTCGCTTTCCCGCAATTCTTTTTCCATCCGCTTACGATCGCTGACATTTCTTAAAATGGTTAAATGCTGACCTTCGAGTATGGTTCGTTTTGATGTGAACTCAAGCTCTTTGTACTGGCCGTTTGCCATTTGAAACAGCATCTCTTCCCGGATTTCCCCGTATTTTTCATATTTCTTCTTAATCTGCTTGTATTTTTTCTGGGGATCAACGATAAACGTACATAAATTCGTCTCCGTCAGCTTATCCATCGGCAGCTCAAAAATGCGGCACGCCGACTCATTTGCTTTGGCAATTTTTCCGTCATCAGACCAAATGACAATCGCGTCCATGGCGTTTTCAAAGATTTCGCGGAAGCGCTCTTCGCTTTTAAAAAGTTTCAATTCCATCGACCGTTTCTCCGTTATGTCTCTCATAATAGACATGTAAAACCCGCTGATTAAGTTGGACGTAATCGTAAACTCAAACAGCTTCTCCTCGCCGGACCGGAGCTTGACCGGCAGTTCTCCTTTGGCGTTTCCTTTTCTCCGGAGGGTGTCCCAGATTTCTTTCAGGTGCTTTTTGTTTTCTCCGTCGGTAAAATGGCGGAGCGACAGATGGGACAGTTCATTCTGGCCGATCTCAAAGCTTTTGCAAAAAGAGAGGTTCGCATCAATAAACCCGCCGTCCTTATCAAACAGCACGATGCCGTCGACAGCTCTGTCAAACAAATCTTTGAACAGCTGCTCGTTCATGGAGAATTCACGCTCTAAGATTTTTTTAGAGGAGATATCCCTCATGACCACAAAAAAATAATCCTCCCCAATTCCGTCTCTGGCGAGGAATTCAATGTATTTCGTCGCGCCGCTGTCAAGCTTAATCGGCACCTCTTTCCACAGATAGCCCTTTTTCAAAAATTTTTTCACGGCCTTATTCAGTTCTTCCTGAGGCACGGAATATAAAAAGTCCAGAACGGAGCGGTTCATGAGGCTCTCTGCCTCAATCTGCATCATCCGGGCCGCGGCCTCGTTCGCCTGGACGATTTTCATTTCCTTATGGCATATAAAAATGGCATCAAGCGTGTTATTCATAATCACATGATACCGGTTCAAATCACTCTTCAGGCGGTCATTTTCCTCCTTCAGCCGCTTCAGCTGCTCTTTCAGCGACTCCTTTGTCTGCAAATCCAGAGTTTCAGCCATTCAGTACACTCCTTCTTCAAAAACCTATCCTTCAATATTTCTACAAAATACCTCATCTTCCTTCATTCGCCCTATACATTTCAGAAAATTTCAATGATATGACAAGTTAGAGTCTTTTTCTACGATCCTTACCTCCTCGTTACATCATCCTAACAATCCCTTTTTTCCTCCTTCAATTTTTTGTTTTTTATTTTAAAATGAACATCATCAGGAAATAATCATGCAGTGGATGATTTTTGAAGAGAAGGTGATGCTATGACAAAATCGCGAGACAGTTATTTTGACAACGCCAAGTTTATCTTGATTTTTCTGGTGGTGTTCGGCCATATCCTCCGGTCATTTATTAACGGAAATGAGTTTATGCTCCATCTCTACAAATTCATTTATACTTTTCATATGCCGGCCTTTATCCTGGTTTCCGGCTATTTCGCAAAAAACTTTAAGCGGAAAGGTTATGTAAAAAAGCTGGCTGTGAAGCTGATTATTCCGTACTTGATTTTTCAGGGCATCTACTCGGTTTTTTACTATTTGATTCAGGATGAAAGCATGACAAGCGTCAATCCGATTGATCCGCAGTGGTCTCTTTGGTTTTTAGTCAGCTTATTCTTTTGGAATCTGCTGCTGTATCCCTTTACGAAGCTGCCGAAAATGTGGGCGCTTGGGGCAAGCTGCGGGCTTGCCGTCATGATCGGGTATCTTGATTTCATCAGCAGCACGCTGAGTCTTTCACGGACGTTTGTCTTTCTTCCGATGTTCCTCGCCGGGTTTTATTTGAAAAAACAGCACTTTGATTTACTTCGGGCCAAAAGGGGCAGGCAGATTGCCGCGGGCGTACTGGGCATTGTTTTCCTCTTATGCTGGTGCATTGATTTTGATTACTCGTGGCTGTTCGGATCGGAGCCTTATTCTACATTCGGCACAGTGACGCTTTTGAGCGGTCTGTCGCGGATCGGCTGGTATGTATTGGCCTTTGCCGCCACCTTCAGCTTTTTGGCGCTCGTTCCGCAAAAGCGTTATTTCTTTACGAAGTGGGGGACGAGAACGTTTTACGTCTATCTGCTGCATGGATTCATTATAAAAACGCTGCGGCAGATTGGGCTTGAAGATCATCTGTCCGATTACCAGAATTTAGTTATTCTCTTGATGTTAACGGCCGCCCTCACGTCCATTCTCTCCAGCAATGCGGTGAAAACGGCCGCACAGCCGTTTATTGAATTGCGGATCACCGGCTGGCTTGAAGCGATTAAAGGAACAAGGAACGGGGCTTATTCGAAATAATGTGAAATACCTCTTAAGCGTTATCGCCTAAGAGGTATTTTTTATTTTTTGCCGTCTTCTTTTTTCTTTGGCTTCGTCTGTTCAAGCGTTTCAATCCATTTTCCGGCGTTATAATCTCCGAGCTCACTTGAAAATTCTTCTTCAAGCAATTTAGGGTCCATCGGCTTTTTATGATTTTGCATGTCTTTGCTGTGCCGGTTTGTTTTCGTCATATTATTCTCCCCCTTGTCTGCCGTGCTTTGATTTGCGGTTTGCCCCTCTCAGTCCGGGATCGCCGTCATATTGTGTTTTGTATGCATCTTTATCCATGCTCTCAGTCGGTGTATTGTTGTTGGTCAAAGCTTCATTCTTCGCTGCTTTTCGTTTCATTTGATTTCCTCCTTCTGTCTGCAGATCTGTTTTGAATTCATCAAACATTTTTTTAAGGTCGCGCACTGTCACATTTTTGGCATCATCAATGAGCTCATAGCCGATCTGTCCGTTCGGCTCAAGCAGCACATATTTAAAATCCTGTATGTCCCCGAGGCCTTCCTGCCTGATCCGCATGGAGAGCTGCGCCTCGGTGAAACGCATCTTTTTTAAATTTTCCGGGATGACTTTTCCGTCTCTGACAACGGCGACGGTTTTCCCTGAAAACAAAAACTCAAAAAAGTTTGATTTGATTTCTAAATATTCCATCAGAATCAGTACTGCGATAAAAATCGACGCCGCGAAAATGGTTTCCCATAAATTATGTTCAATAAACGGCTGAATAATAATCGAGCCGATGGAAATCATGATGACCGTCTGAGTCACCGACAGCTGGCTGATCGATTTCCGTCCGGCAATTCGCAATAAAAAGGTACCGACAGCTATCATAATCAAAGATTTCCAAAAAACGGCAAGCAATGACGTCACCTCTTTACGAATTAGAATCTCCAACGAAACGGTTTCCACCCATCCATTTTCCGGTAATAAAAAAACACCGCTTTTCAAAAAGCGGTGTCAGCCGATAATGATTCTTTCCTTCGGATAGTGATAATTTGCTTCGATTTCCTTTCTGCCGATTAAATAAAGGAACGTCAAAATACCGATTCGGCCGATAAACATGACCACCATGATCACGCATTTTCCGATGTCGCTTAAATGCGGAGTGATTCCCAGCGAAAGCCCGGTCGTTCCGAAAGCGGAACAAACTTCAAACAGCAGTCCCAGCAGCGTCTGATTTTTCTCCGTCACTGCCAGAATCAGCGTTGACCCAAACACGAGCAGAATCGCCATCATCGTAACGACCAGCGACTTTATGACATCAGCCTGATGAAGCTCGCGCTTAAAGACCTTGACCGCTTTATTTCCGCGGGCAAA
The DNA here is from genome assembly GCF_057836745.1 of Bacillus sp. BACIII. Taxonomy (NCBI): domain Bacteria; kingdom Bacillati; phylum Bacillota; class Bacilli; order Caryophanales; family Bacillaceae; genus Bacillus; species Bacillus sp. BACIII. The sequence continues at coordinate 1,689,378 of NZ_CM174437.1, forward strand.
ATGAAACAGGGCGAGAAGGTTGAGCGCAAATGTCGTCGTACGGATTCCGCCGCCGACCGAGCTCGGCGATGCGCCGATGAACATAAGGGCGCAAATGAAAAATAATGTCGGCGCCGACAGCTGGCTGATATCAATCGTCGCAAGCCCGCCGCTTCTCGTAGCGGTTGATTGAAAGAGACATAAAAATAAAACATCATGCCAGCTTTTTCCCTTCATGACATGGGTGGCTTCAAGCGCGTATATTCCGACAGCCCCGAACAAAACGAGCAGTCCGAACGTTACGGTCGTAATTTTCGTGAACAGCGTAAATGAGTATCTGCGCTGTTTTGAAAACAAAAAGTCCTTCACTTCTACGAGCACCGGAAACCCGATCGCACCGAAAACAATCAGAAGCATCGTAATAAACTGCACAAAATAGTCATGCCTGAACGGAACGAGTGAATTTCCCGTAATATCAAAACCGCCGTTCGTCGTTGCGCTGACGCTCGCAAAGAAGCCGTGCAAGTACGCCTGTTCAAACGAATCATAGTACGTTAAAAAATAGGTTCCTAAAATGATGCCGCCTAAAAACTCGATTAATAAAATCAAAAACAGCACTTGCTTCATCAAGTTGACGATACCGGAAAACTGCGATTGATTCTGGTCCACCATAATGAGCTTCCGTTCCCGCAAACCGATCCGTTTGCCCATAATAAGCCAGACGAATGTTCCGAGCGTCATAATGCCGATCCCGCCGAATTGAAGCACGAAAGCCAAAATGACAATTCCGGCCGTGCTGAATGTGTCAGCCGTGTTGACGACCGTTAAACCGGTGACACTGACTGAGCTGACCGCCGTAAACAGCGCGTCTATAAACGACCAGCTGGCCCCTTGTTTGTGGGCCGCCGGCAGACTTAACAAAATAAATGCCACCGTCACAGCAAGAAAATAATATAACGCAATCAGCTGTGCAGGCGACAAAACCTGTATGAATTTCTTCAGCTTTAATTTCATAAGATAGTTCCTTCTGCCTCTCAAATGTAGTACGTAATTATTCTAATGATATTGGGAGATTTTTTAAAGGGCTTTTTAGAAAGATTTTTCATTACCTTATGTAATTTGCCGATCTTTAAACAAAAAACCTCTGAAACGATTGTCAGAGGTTTTGTTGATTATTTGGCTTCCAGCCTGCGGATGCGCTCATCCAGATCAGGGTGTGTGGAGAACAGTGACGAATGCTTTTTGCCGTTAATTTTCAACGTCTGCACCGCCGTCTGGTCCTCTTCATTCACATGTCCCGTATAAGACTTCAGCGTACGCAGGGCGTGAATCATTTTATCCTTTCCGGCAAGGTCGGCACCGCCGCGGTCAGCGTGGAACTCTCTGTGACGCGAGTATGCGAAGACGACAAGACTGCCGAGAATGGAAAAAATAATCTGAAACACGATCATCGCGATAAAATGGACGACCGGCGCGAGATCTTCTTTGACAAAGCGGCTCGCAATCCATGCCGCGATACGGGAAAGGAATACGACGAACGTATTGACGATTCCCTGAAGCAGCGTCATCGTGACCATGTCACCGTTTGTAATGTGTGCGACTTCATGGGCAAGAACCCCTTCCACCGCAGCATCATCCATCTGCTGCAATAAACCTGAGGAAACCGCGACAAGCGAACGGCGCTTAGAAGGACCGGTCGCAAAGGCATTGACCTCAGGTGAATGATAAATGCCGACTTCAGGCATTTTCGTCATACCCGCTGCACGGGACAATCTGTGCACACGGTCAACCAATTGCTGCTCTTCATAGCTGAGTGACTGCTTCTTCGGATTTAACACCCGGACGCCCATCATCGTTTTGGCCATCCATCTGGACATACCGAGAGAAATAAAAGAACCGACAAAACCGACGACAAGACTGAACACGAGCAATGCCATCAGATCAATGCGCCCATTTTGTATATACGAGCCGACACCGGTAACGCTTGTAATAATCGTAAGCACAATTCCGATTGTCGTAATGACCAAAAGGTTCGTTAAAATAAACAGAAATATTCTTTTCGCCATAATTACCTCCGTCTTTTTTAAGATCAAAAGAACTTATTTAATTAAATTATAAATGATCTGTTTGAAAATGCAACAATTTCGACGTATGATGTTAATGTAATTCTCAGTGATATAAGAAAGTGAACACACGTAATCAATCAGAGGTGAACCATGAACACGTTTAAACTGACCCGAACCGATATGGTGCGGCTTCTTTACGCGTTAAAAGGCCAAGGAGACGCAACCCCTCTCCAAATCTTACTGCAATCAGCGGACATGACATTGGATGAAGCGGAAAGCCGGCTGCACATCCCTGAATTTCTGACGAGATTCGAACGAAAAAAAGAGAAAAAGGAATACGGGCTTTCAACAAACGAGATTGTCGAGCTGGGAAACCTGTGCGAGCTGACGTCTTTAAAATCAACCGCCGTCCAAAACTGGGTGAAGCGCGATATTAAAGATTTAATCGGACACCCTTTACTCGGAAAAAAATATACAATTGAACAAGCTGTCATCCTTCTCATTGTACGTGATTTAAAATCAATTTATGACTTCGAACATATACGCGCCATATTAAAAATCGCTTTTAACACGATCACCGACAGATCAGATGACGTCATCAGCCCGATCAGCTATTATGAGAGCTGCGCCCAGGTGATTGATTATCTTCATCATAAGACAAACCCGCCGATGAAGGAAACGAGCCTGCAGGAGCTCGTTGAACAGCAGACGGACAAGCTCAGAGGCTGCTTTAAAGAACTCGAAAGCGGGCAATGGAACAATATCAGGTCCATACTCGCGGTTACCGTGCTCTCCGTTTTGACTTTCCATATCCAAGCCTCCGCCTACAAAATGACCAGCCATTTATTATAATTCATACGTTTTTTTGCCCCGGTGTCTGCGCCGGGGTTTTTTCAGGTGCACAACAATTGCCAGCATAATCAATACCGTTCCGTTTGAAACTAAAACGCGTAAAAACATCTTGCCAGAGAAAAGGAGATGAAAAAGATGGCGAGCAGAAATAAACTCTTAGTTCCAGGGGCTGAGCAGGCACTTGACCAATTTAAATACGAAGTGGCTCAAGAATTCGGCGTGAACCTTAGCTCTGATACAGCAGCACGCGCAAACGGCTCTGTAGGCGGGGAAATGACAAAGCGGCTTGTACAGCAGGCTCAATCACAATTAAACGGCAAAACTCAATAATGCAGCTTATTCGCCGGGATTTCTCGGCGAATTTTGATGTTTATCAGCATTCTCCCTTCCGTGGCGGTAGCCGTTCGGGTTCCTTCGGTCTGACGGATCTTCATGGCGCCGATAGGATTCCCAATGTTCATTTCGTTCATGATTCCAGTAATGATTGTTATACCTCTGCTTAGGCTCTTTGTCATTTCCGTTTTCCTGAGGATTTTGTGTTTGGGGCTGCTCTGTTTCCCCATCTTGTTCCTTCTGGGTATTTTCCTCTGATCCGGAAACTGCTTTTTTTTCGTTTTGCTGATTGCCGTCTTGACTGTCCGGCTTCGCATCTTCCGTGCCGGGCGTTGTTTCATTGTTATCCGGCTGCTCTGCTGCCTTTTCTTCATCAGGAGCCGTGTTGTCATCAGCCGCCGGTTTTTCTGTGTCCGGCTGCTTATTTTGATCGGTATCTGTTTCAGTGTTTTTCTGTTCGTTTTCACTATCGTCGGTTTTCTTTTCAGGCTGTTTATCTTCTGTTTTCTTTTCGTTTCTTCTTATGTAGCTGCCTGTTGACATCCCTTCCTGTTTTGCTTTTTCCCTTGTTTCCATATCCGATTCAAGAGATTGAAGCTGGTAGGTGCCCTTATATTTTTCAGTCATGTCAGCCAGCTGTTTTTTAACGCCTTTTTTATATGTATTGTCATCTGTATTTTCGTAAACCGTGGAAATTAAAATCTCTTTTGATTCCTTTACATATCCATGCTTGCTGCAATCGGTAATAATATTACTGATGACTTCCTTAAAATCGCTGCTTTTCCAGTCTCCGATGTCACTTATGACCTTTTGGGCGTCATGGTTCAGCGGTGTGAGTTCAATGACTTCGTATTTGCTGTTTAAAGCCATTTCAATGCTTGGATTAATGTCAAGCGTCATATACGCGTAAGCTTTGTTATCAGAAAAAACCGGGAGCATGATTAAAATAAATAGGATAATAGCAGTCATTGTAAACACTCCCAATTTAAAAGGGCGCAGTTTCAGAAAATCAAAAAAGCTGGCCCTTCTTCCCATACGCGTTTCGCCTTCAAACGTAATTTCCTCTCCGATTTCACAAGCGCGGTGATCATTTTTAGTTTTCAAAAATTGTCCGTCAGGGGTTAGCAACGTGACGAATTTTTTATTTTTCTCTACTATGATCCCTCTTCTCATGAGTGCAACACCCCTTTAAGATAATCTTTTAAATAAATATAATCACCGGAAATAATAATACTCATGGCGATGATATATTTTCGGTTCCGTTCGATCGTTTTTCTGCTGACCGACACGAGCTGCTCCAGCTGTTTGACCGGAAGCTGTTTCTTCTGGTGCAAAATAGACGCCAGCTCTTCATTTTCCACAAGCGTGTAGGCTACCTTAATCGCATTCTGCCTCGCATCTGTATGCTTCGGCGATTGTTCCAGCAGCTCTTTAAAAGACAGACCGTATTCTTGCAGCTGCTTCTGAAAAAAAAGAATTTCCTCCCGGCGCTGCTCCTGTTCTATCTGTTTGCGGTATTCATCAATGGAAAGCTCCGCTTCAATAAGGCTTTGCGAAGACTCCTGGTCGTCGCCTTCCTGCACATCCATATTGATATGCTGGGCGGCTCTTGCTTCTTTTCTGATATAATCTATTACTTTTCTTTTTATAATCAGCTCTGCAAATGCAAGCAGCGAATTACCTTTTTCAGCCGAATATTTTTCAATGGCTTCGTTAAACGCGATCAGCCCGATGCTGAATTCGTCGTCTTTTTCATCTATATATCGTTTACAAACGGATGAAACCGTCTTCGCGATAAAAGGCTTATATTGCTGTATTAAATCGTTCTGCAGATCTTTGTCGCCTTTTTGTATTTTTTCAACAGATGTTTCAAGCGTTTGCTTCTTTTTTCCCAATTTAAACAAAAGGCTAAGCACTGGTTTCACCTCAGTTCCTCCCTATAACTACTCATAATCATAGCTAATTTAGTAGGGATTCGCAAAGGAAGAAAAAGAGAAATCGATTTCATTTGTCACAATTATGACAAGCCAATAAGACGTACTATACATGATTTCGTGCGATCGGGCAGAATTAAGGGGGTTTTCTCTGTGTTTTTTGTAACAAGGCTGTTATAAAATTGTTATCATATGTCTTAAATGTAAGCGTTTCAAACAAAAAAGGGAACCTGTTTTTTAAAAAACAGTCCCCTTTAAGATTCCTTTTACGCGTGTTCTCTTTCCGCCGATGCCGCGTCCTGCTCTATTTGTTTTGTTCCTGACATAAACCATCCGCAAACCGCAATGGCTGCCAAAACCGTCCAGAAAATGATTTTCCAAGCCGCAGAGTGAATAACATCCGCCGGAATGGCGCCGAGTTCCTCATGAGCCAGAGTATAAAGAGCGAGCTTCACGCCTACCCACCCGACAATAACAAATGCCGCCGTTTCAAGGCCCGGTCTGGTTTTTAATAAGGAAACAAACATGGACGCCGCAAAGCGCATGATGATTAAACCGATAACACCGCCGGCTAAAATAACGAGAAACTGACCGCCATCCAAGCCGCCGATGGCAGGAAGCGGCGTTTCCGGAAGCGTTACGGCAAGCGCGACCGCCGCTAAAATGGAGTCAACGGCAAAAGCGATATCAGCCAGCTCCACTTTCAATACAGTCTGCCAAAACCCGCTCTCTTTCTGCGTTTTCTGCCCTGTGCCTTGTTTGAATACATACCGCTTCAGCAAATGACTGACCGCGATGTAAAGCAGATATAAGGCGCCCAGAGCCTGAACCTGCCAGACATTCACCAGAAAAGAAATGGCAAACAGCGACCCGAAACGTAAAATAAAAGCGCCCGCCAATCCGTAAAATAAAGCCTTCTTCCTTTGTTTTTCCGGAAGATGCCTCACCATCACAGCCATCACCAGCGCGTTATCCGCCGCTAAAATCCCTTCCAGCCCGATTAAAACGAGAAGAACCCATCCATACTCCAATAATAATGCAAAGTCCAATCCAATCCCTCCGTTTCTTTTCTATCATCCGAGCTTATACCGGCGTTTTTTTACGCAAAAAAGACCTTTGCCGATATAAGGCAAAGGTCTTGCTAGACATGAATGATTGGCATGCCAACAAAGCCGATGGATATGATCCATGAATTGACGACTTTGTTTCCGGAACATCCGGACGCTACTCCCCTTTGGGATTTCAAGAAATATTTTGTTTATACGCTCATGATAAAGCCTGTTTCATCATTTGTCAACGCTTAACTTTTTTAGCAAATTGAGAAATTTTTTCTGTTTTATCCCGATGTTTTCCTCTTTTTAAAAGCAGATAAAAGACAAGAAGCAACACAATGAATATACCGAGCGGCAGCATATATTGATCAAGAATGGAACCGACGCTTTTCCAATTTTCCCCGAGCTTCATTCCGAGGTATACGTAAACAAACGTAATCGGGAGCATCGCTGCATATGTATAAAGAGAAAACACCCAGACATTCATTTTCGCAATTCCGCACGGCAGAGAAATCAGCGTCCTGACCCCCGGTATAAAACGGCCGCTGAACGCTACCAAACCTCCGTGTTTCTGAAAGAAATGATCTGATTTCTGAAGCGATTCGGGTTTTATCCATACATACTTTCCATACTTCAGCAAAAACGGCCGGCCTCCCAGCCTTCCGATTCCATATAAGACCAGCGGACCCGAAACACCGCCGAGCGATCCGGCAAACACGGCTCCGGCAAGCGTCATATCCCCTTTTGACACCCAGCAGCCCGCAAGCGGAAGTACAATTTCCGCCGGGATAAATTCTATACTCAGCGCCAAAAAAATTCCGGCGTAGGATAAGCTTTTAAACGCTTCTATTATTGATATGATAAAACCTTCGATCATTTATCACTCCAGGCAACTTGTATTCTGAATCTTAAGAATCATTTTAACACAAAACCTCGAAACTGAAATATTTTTATGTCTCGCCGATATAAATGAGGATCGTTTCAGATCGGTAGTAGTAGGAGGAATCATCTTTTGGAATTACATGTACAATACAATGTCCCGCTTGTCGGGCTATCCATCCTGATTGCTTGTCTGGCGGCATTTACTTCACTTGAAATTTCCAGAAAAATAACGCTCAAAACGGGGATTCACAGTAAGCTGTGGCTGTTTGCGGGTTCAGTTATCATGGGTTTCGGCATATGGTCAATGCACTTTGTCGGAATGCTTGCCGTTTATATGAACATGCATATGAATTATGAAGCTGTGCCGATGTTCTTTTCTGCAGCCGCCGCGATTTCCGGATCTTTTGCGGCTTTATACATCGTCAGCCGGAGAATCTTAACATTCAGCCGGCTGATTACCGGATCTGTTTTTATGGGAGCGGGAATTTCTCTCATGCATTACATGGGGATGTCGGCCATTTCCCGGGTAATGATTATGTATAATCCTTTTATGTTCTGTATGTCTATTCTGATTGCCATGGCTTCTTCTTTCATTTCGCTGAAAGTATTTTTCGGTTTGGCAGCAAAGAAACCGACGGAACCTTTTACTTTTCACAAAATCATCGGTTCTGTATTCATGGGCGCGGCCGTTTCAGGGATGCATTATACCGGAATGATGGCTGCCTCATTTTATGAAGACATGAGAAAGCCGGCAAACGATATGGAAATTCATTCGTTTCATTGGTCCGTTTATATTACGCTGATCATCTTTTGTTTTCAGATGTTATTGTTTTTCAGCTCACATTTCGATCGTCAGTTTTTCCGCCACAATGAACGTATGAAAGACCATGAACAGCGGTTTCAATCATTAATCAATCATAATATTGACCCGATTTTCATCCTATCTCCTGACGGTAAAATTCTTTACTCTAATGAAGCAGGGGCCGAGATGAAACACAATCTCGGACTGGACAGCCAAAATTGGCGCCGGCATATCAGCAGGCAGCTGAAAACCTATTTTAAACAAGTAAAAAAAGAACAGCAGGCCCTGCATATTGATGCTGATCTGAAAACAGACGTCGGCTTATTTTATATTAATGTTACCTTTATCCCCGTTTTGGTCGATAACGGACTGGACAGTATATATGTCATCTGCAAAGACATGACCAAACAGCGGAAAGCCGAGAAGGACATTCACCGTATGGCGCATTATGATTCTTTGACAGACCTGCCGAACCGCCGGCATGCCGTTCAGCGGTTGACAGAAGTTCTGGAAAGAGATCATTCATTCGGACGCTTGACCGTTGTGTTCTTTCTCGATTTAAATCGGTTTAAAATTATTAATGATGCGCTCGGGCACAATGCCGGAGACGGACTTCTTCAATCAGCGGCTCAGAGACTCTCCTCCATCATCCCGGATAATGGTTTTATCGCCCGTCTTGGCGGTGATGAATTTATTATTATTTTAACTGACGTCCCTTCTGAGAACGATGACATTGATGATTTAGCAAAACAGATCATCCTGCAGTTCGAAAAACCGTTTACCATTCAGGAGCATGAGCTGATCACCTCTGTCAGCATCGGCATCGCCGTCTCTCCAAAAGACGGGTCGGACGGAATGGAACTGATGAAAAAAGCCGATATGGCGATGTACGCCTGCAAAGACCGAAACAAAAGCAAATACAAATATTACTCTGCCCAAATCGGAGAAAAAGAAGCGAAAAAGCTTCGGCTTGAGATGGAGCTGAGAGAAGCGATTGAGAAAAAAAGGTTCGTCCTTCATTATCAGCCTCAATACAGCGCTTCTGATCAGCTCATCACGGGAGCTGAAGCGCTTCTGAGAGTGGCCGGCGCGGATGGGAAACGGCAGAATCCCGGAGACTTTATCCAGGCCGCCGAAGAAACCGGGCTGATTATTGACCTCGGCAAATGGATCATCACCGAGGCGTGCCGGCAGGCGAAGGAATGGCATGAAAAAGGATATCACCTTCCAGTCGCCATTAATATTTCGGCCAAACAGTTTCAATCAGAAGAACTGGTTCCGTTTATTCAGAAAACACTTTCCCATTACAAGCTTCCTCCCCGGCTGCTTGAAGCAGAAGTGACTGAAAGCATGACAATGGAAGATCACGAGCACAGCAAAAAAGTGCTTACCGCACTAACTGAGCTGGGAATCAGTGTAAGCATTGATGATTTCGGAACGGGTCACAGTTCTCTCAGCTACTTGAAGGACTTTCCGATTCACAGATTGAAAATAGATAAATCATTTATAGATGATCTTCAGACACATCCTAAATCTGCGCAGATCACCGGCGCCATTATTGCCATGGGCCATCAGCTTTCTCTTTTAGTCGTTGCTGAAGGGGTTGAAACGGCGATGCAAAAAAAGATTTTAGATGAAAAAGGATGCGATTTTCTCCAGGGATACTATTTCAGCAGGCCATTGCCTCCTGAGGAGATTGAACAGCTCCTCAATGAAGCGCCGGGCCACCCATAAGTTTCTACACATGGAACGGACCCGATTATCCACAATAAAGAAAAAAGGAGTTTTTATTCATGCACACGATGTGGAAGGGTTCGATCAGTTTCGGCCTCGTCAATATCCCGGTCAAGCTCTTTGCGGCCACTGAAGATAAAGATATAAAATTCCGCAGTCTTCATAAAGAAGATCATGCGCCGATTAAATACGAAAAGATCTGTACCGGGTGTGAAAAGAGTCTGGAGCCGGATGAAATCGTTAAAGGCTATGAGTATGTAAAGGGAAAATACGTCATTTTGACAGACGAAGACCTGAAAGACGTAAAACAGGAACACGAAGAAAAAGCGGTTGAGATTGTTGACTTTGTCCAGCTGCAAGAGATTGATCCGATTTATTTTAACCGGTCTTATTATGTCGGCCCTGGAGACAACGGCACAAAAGCCTATACACTTTTGCGGGAAGCGCTGAGGACGACCGGTAAAATCGGGATTGCCTCTATTACGATCCGTTCTAAGCAGCAGCTTGCGATTCTTCGGGTGTATGACAACTGCATCGTGATGGAATCCATTCATTATCCGGATGAAGTCAGAAATGCCGGACATGTGCCGGGCGTTCCGGAGCAGACAGCGGTTAATGAAAAAGAGCTGCAGACGGCGATTACGTTAATTAATGAGCTGACAACCGAGTTTGACCCAGAGCAATACGAAGACACATACCGGAAAGCCCTTCTCGCCAAAATTAATGATAAGCTTGAACATGAAGAAGCGGGCGTAACACCCGCTGCTGCCGGCCCGCGCGAAGATGTCATTGATCTTGTCAGCGCCCTTCAGGCAAGCATCGACCGGACGAAGCGGCCGAATCGCGAGCAGGCTGCACCGGCGCGGACAAAAGACGCCGCACCTGCAGGCGGCGAAGGCAAAAAGCGGAAGACGACCAGACAAAAAGCCGGAACGTCTTAATCATGGTGCTGACGATGCAGCCGATTTTGACCTCTTCACCGCCCATAGGCAGTGAGTGGCGCTATGAGGTAAAGTATGACGGATTCCGCTGTCTTCTCCGCATAGACGAAAGCGGGGTCACATTGACCAGCAGAAACGGCCAGACGCTGACGAATCAATTTCCGGAAATCACAACCTTTGCCGTCCGGTGTTTTCAGCACATGAAAGACCGGTTCCCCATTACGCTTGACGGAGAGCTTGTCTATTTAATCAATCCGTACAGAGCGGACTTTGAACATATTCAAATCCGCGGGCGTTTAAAACGGGCGGAAGCCATTGAAAGCACCGCCAATAGACGGCCGTGCCGCTTTCTGGCATTTGATCTCTTAGTTCTGGAAGGTGCCGGCACCGTCTCATTGCCGTATGTGAAGCGGAAGCGCGCCCTTTTCAAACTGTTTGAAGAAGCAAATCTTCCGAAAAGCCCCCATCACTTAGCGGAAGAATCCATTCAATACATTCCGGAACACACTGACTTTGATGCGCTTTGGGACAAGGTCGTCCGCCATGACGGAGAAGGTATCGTAGCAAAAAGGGCTTCCAGCGGCTGGGCGGAAAATAAACGCTCCCCCGACTGGCAGAAGTATAAACATATGAAAACGGCTCACGTGCTATTAACCGGGTTTAATCCGAAGAACGGGTACGTGACGGCCTCGGTATTAAAAGACGGCACCATTGTCCCGATCGCTTCCGTTTCCCACGGCATGCAGACGGAAGAAAAAAACGCCGTCAGAACCATTATGGAGACTCACGGCAAAAAACAAAAAAGCGGCGAATATATACTTGAGCCTTCCATCTGTATGACCGTGCAGTATTTAACCATATTGCAGGACACGCTGCGTGAAGTATCTTTTGTTTCTTTTCAGTTTGAAATGGATTGGACTGAATGTACGTATCAGCAGCTTATCCTCCGTTCTAAAACGCTGCCGCCGAAACTGCAGTTCACAAGCCTGGACAAGACCGTTTTTAAGAAGTCTGAAAAAAAGAAAGAGGATTTCCTTTGTTATATGGTGAAGATGAGCGATTTTCTTATGCCTTTTCTTAAAGATCGGGCCGTCACGGTGATCCGTTATCCGCATGGGGCGCCGGGCGAATCTTTTTTTCAAAAAAACAAACCGGATTACACGCCTGACTTCGTCTCAAGCGTATTTGACGGAAGCCATGAACACATCGTATGCAGCAGCGTATCGTCTCTTTTATGGCTCGCCAATCAGCTGGCACTGGAATTTCACGTTCCGTTTCAGACGGTGCATTCTGAAAGGCCCGCAGAAATCGTCATTGACCTTGATCCTCCGTCAAGGAATGATTTTCCTATGGCCGTGGAGGCGGCGCATGTGCTGAAACAGCTGTTTGACTCATTCAGCATTACATCATTCCCGAAGCTCTCCGGGAATAAAGGCATTCAGCTCTACATCCCGCTTTCACCGGAAGCATTCACCTATGAGGAGACCCGTACGTTCACAATGCTCATCGCCGATTATTGCGTCAGGACGCGTCCGGATCTTTTTACGACAGAGCGGTTTATCAAAAACCGAAACGGCAGGCTCTACCTTGATTATTTGCAGCATGCCGAAGGAAAAACGATCATCGCTCCTTATTCGACCCGGGGCAATGAACTAGGAACGGTTGCCGCCCCTCTTTATTGGAACGAAGTCAACTCCTCTTTAACACCCGATGATTATACGATTGATACAGTGGTGAATCAGGTCAGGACAGAGGGAGATCCGTTTTATGATTTTTACCGGAATCCGCAGGACGGCCCGCTTTCAAACGTGCTTGAGCAAATCAAGAGAAAGAGCTGACGCTTTTCGTCAGCTCTTTTCAGTCTGATACGTGCACATCAGTTTATCTTTGGAAATGAATAAATAGCAGGAATAAGGAATGTTTTTGAGGGTGAGCTGTTTTTCAGTAAAATATAAAATTGGAATATGTGCCGCTTTTTTAAACAGCCTGTAGCAGCAGCTGGACGGCTTTATTACATCAAATCCGAGTCTTGCCGCCCCTTTATGAAGCATTGTAATGCCGACGACGCCTTTAATCTCGTCTTTCCGTTTATGCTGGTTAATATAATCAGCTAAATGAGGCATGGATTGATAAACCTTCTGATATAGCATAATCCCCCTTCTGACCGCGCTTTCAATAGGCTGCAGTTCTTTCAGGAGTTTGACGTTATGAAGATGAATCTTGACTAACACGTCGTTTTTTTTAATTCTGGTTCCGTCGCTCAGGATGACCTCTTTCCCTTTATATCTTGTCAAACGAACGCGGAATACATTCGATTGCTGTTTATCAATCAGCGTCAGCCGGGTAAAGAAGAAATAAAGCGGATCAAGTAAGTACCATATAGTCAGCAGACAGCTTCTCACACGTTCACCTTCTTTATATTCAAAGCACTTTCATATTTTGGCATGGGGCATGTCACATTATGATTGGTAAATAATGATGCCGCCCTGTATCAGCATATGCAAAATCCGCTTCAGGCTCTACCGTCGGACAGAAAAAAACACTCTCCTTGAAGAAGAGTGTTTGTATCCGCTTTCTTTTAACGGAAAAGCAAGTGCTGGCTGTGGATCCCCGCTTTTTTCAATAAGGCGATCAGCTGTTCCTGTTCCTCAGGCATCAGTCCTGAAAACGCTCTCGCAATTCTCAATGAATGAATCGGATAAATTTTGTCTAAATACTCATTTCCTTTATCAGTTAAATGGGCGTAAACAGACCGTTTGTCCTTCGGGTCTTGTTCTCTGACCAAAAACCCGTTTCTTTCAAGCTTGTCGATGACATAGGTGACATTCCCGCTGACAAGCAAAAGACGCGACCCAATTTGCTGGAGCTTTTGCGGGCCTCTCGTATACAGCAGCTCCAAAACGGCAAATTCAGTCGGATTAAAACCGTGTTCTTTACTGTCGCGGATGCTGTGTTCAGACACACTTTTGAAAGCCCTCGCAAAAACTTTGTACAAATTCATCGAACGCATCACTTCTTCTTCGTTAAATGATAATCTCATCATATCTACCCCGTATTTAAGATTTTTATAAAAAAATAATGTAAACCCTTACAAATCATAATAGTTGTTCTTTGTTTTATATTCTATTCGTGCCGTTTTTCAGAATTCCTTCTTTTTTATATAAAAAAATACCCTTATACATCATTTAATTTGTATAAGGGTTTCGTTCTTTATAGGGAATGTTCCGGAAAAAATACGCGTATTCCTTTCTCAGCTCCGTGATTGTCATGGAGTTCAGTATTTCTTTTGTATAGACTCCGATCTGAAGAAGCTTTTTGGAATAATGGTTTCTCTCTTTGTCCAGTGCATTTTGAAACAAATGACTCATGACGCCCTCCTTTGTTTTCCGTTATTCTATGATCAGAATACCGCTTTTATTTCAATGACGTATGAAGCCATTGTAAAACTTATGTGGAATTATGATGTTTTTCGGTAAAGTCCGTTCTGAACGGCTCTGAGCAGCGGAAAAGCGTGTTCCCCGGCAAGCTGCATAAACGTCTCCAGCATTTCATCGCGTTTCATATCTAATTCAATGATTTCTTTTGCCAGCGAAACCGCTTTTTCTTTCTCCATTCATATCCTTCCTCTCATTGTATCTGTAAAGTAAGCATAAAACGGGATACAGAACCATGCATTAACCTTGTTAATTTTTCTGACGCTTTTTTCTAAAATCTTCTATTTCACGTCAGAAAACCTGACAAGCGTCAGGTTTTTTCTCTTTTTTTCTTATATAATATGAGTAAAAGACATCCAGGGGTGGAAAAATGACGACAGACGAACAATCTTACAAAGATAAAAAAGTAATCTCGATCGGCATTGTAAGCGAATTAACCGGATTGTCAGTCAGGCAGATCAGATACTATGAAGAACGGAAATTAATTTACCCGCAGCGCTCATCGCGGGGAACGAGAAAATATTCCTTCGCGGACGTTGAGCGGCTGATGGATATTGCCAACAAGCGTGAGGACGGCGTGCAGACGGCTGAGATTTTAAAAGACATGCGCAAAAAAGAGCAGGCCCTCAAAAACGACCCGCAGCTCCGCAAGAAAATGCTGGAAGGACAGCTTAATGCTCATTTTAAATATAAAAACCGCTGACAAAAAAAGGTCCGCCTCCTGTGAGACGGACCTTTTTTTATAAAGCATGAAGAAATGCAGTTGCAATGCCGAAATAAATTAATAAGGACAAAATATCGTTCAGCGTCGTAATCAGCGGCCCGGATGCAATCGCCGGGTCTATGTTCAGTTTATGAAGAATAATAGGGACGATCGTTCCGGCCATCGTACCGATAATCAGCGTTGCAAGCAGCGATGAACCGACGACAAAACCGAGCGTTAAGTCTTTCTGCCAGACGGTTGCGACAATCGTAATCGCAATCGCACAGACAATACCGATGTAGATGCCGGCTCTTAATTCCCGGAAAATCAGTTTAAAGATGGTTTTTTTATTCATTTCTTCTTTAGTCAATCCTCTGATAACGACGGCGAGTGACTGTGTGCCTGTATTTCCCGTCGTTCCCGCGATCATCGGCATGAAAAATGCGAGGGCGACGACTTTTTGCAATGTATCTTCAAAATAATTCAGGATGCTTCCGGAAATCAATCCGATAAACAAAAGGAGAATGAGCCACGGCAAGCGGCGGTACGCCGCCACGTACGCTTTCGTATCAAATGTAATCGCCTTACCGGAGGCGGCGAATTTTTCGTAATCTTCATCAGCCTCTTTAATCACGACGTCGATAATATCATCGACAGTCACGATGCCGACAAGCACATTATTTTCTTCAACGATGGGAATGGCTAAAAAGTCATACCGCTGGATCAGCCGGGCGACTTCTTCCTGATCCTGGAGCACCCCTGCTGAGATGACACGCGTAAACATGAGATCCTGCACTTTATCGTCAGGCTCGCCGAGAATTAAATCTCTGTAAGACAGCACCCCGACAAGCTGCTTACTGTCATTAATCACGTACAAGTAGTTAATTGATTCTGCGATTTCCGCAAAGCTTTTCAGCTTCACGACCGCATCTTTTACTGTATAATGCTGCGAAATCCAGACGAAGCGGTTCGTCATCATCCGGCCCGCGGATTCTTGCGGATAGTTCATCAAAAGCTGTACGGCCTTTGATTCCTCGGCCTCCATGCTGGACAAAAGCTGCTCTTTCAGCTCTTCATCCATCTCTTCCAGCAAAGCGGCGAGATCGTCGTTATCCATTTTATTCATTGCGAGAGTGGCTTTCGTTTTACCGACTTTATGGAGAACGGCAAGCTGAAATTCCCGCTCCAGCTCTCCGATCATGTCGGTGATGTCATCAACCGTCATATATGACAGATAGCGGGCCCGGTGCTTTTCCGGCATTTCTTTAAATAAAAAGGCCATATCATAGGGCTGAAGCTCGTCTATCATGTTTCGGAATTCTTTTATTTTTCCGTCCCGCAATAAAATGATAATGCGTAATATGAGTTCGTCATAGGTCATATTTTGGACCATCGGGACTCGTACCTCCTTTACGGAGACGCGCCGTCCGTCAAGGGAAGTGCGGCGGTTTGTCTCCTCATCATGTCGTCACTGGTTATCTGGCTGTATATGGGTACTTCTTCTGACATACTCGAATGGGGAGAATCCATACTCCGCACCTCCTTATCATGCTCAGTCATGTACGTTTTGAGGCATAAAAAAAACCTTCCGAAATGAAGGCGAAAACAAGCACGGCAAATAAACGTGCGGGGCCTTCATTCGTAGAGCTTTAGCACTGTATGGCATAGGACAATCATCCAGCTGCGTTAAGAATCACCTTATGTCGATGATTCCTGTTGACCCATTGGCGTCTTTGGACATTTTTGGGCAGCAGCGTATCTCCATACAGGAGCCTCACCTAACGAAGTTGTTATTTGAATTGACACACTGAGATTACAGAAAAAAAAGGAATGTGTCAACCTTTAAATTGTTATTTCAGCATATGCCTATAAAATAAACGGAATAAAGGCATAAAGCCCTTATTCCGGCAAATCGCTTTCATCCTCTTCTGAAAGTAAATGATAGGATTCATGCAGCATGAGCGCGTATTCCCCTTCTCTTGTCGGGTGCGGTACATACTCAGCCTCGTTGATATACTGCTCTTCCCTTTTCTTCACAGAACAGACCTCCTTTTCAACTTTAGATTGTCCAAAAGAAGATCCGTTATCATAAGAAAGAAAAACTCTCCGAAAAAGCGGGATAATGCGGTTATATTTTTCGGATGGTGAAAAAGTTCCGCAACAGCCACGGACCCGGTTTGAAGCCGAGCGTTAATTGCCACGCGCCGATCGCCTGCAGTCCGAATTCCCGCACGAGAACCATTTTTTCACTCATGCTCCGCACATCCTCGAACCATACTTCATGCGTTCTTCCATTTTCATCCGTATACCGGAAGTAAGGGGAACGATCCCTCTGAGAGTAGCGGATCACTGATTGATATTTCATGGCGGTTTCCATGGCGCGCTGATTGGAGATCGCCGATCCGATCGTCCCGGGGCGGTACGGAATCACCCAATCATATCCGTACAGCGGCACACCGAGAATCACCTTTCTTCTCGGCACTCTGCTGATGGCAAAATTGATGGTTTCTCTGACCTCCGTCAAAGGCGCTACGGGTCCCGGCTCACTGCCGGCGTGGTGCCAGTCGTACGCCATGATGAACATATAATCGACGACGGCTCCGATTCCCCCGTAATCATATCCCCTCAGCCACGGCACCGCTTCATTTGTTTTCGCCGGAACCGATATCGTTAGCGCGAGCTGGTGCTCTGAGAGCCGGGTTTTTAACTGCCGGAGAAATCCTGTAAACAGGTCCCGGTCGGCTTCCCTGATCCGTTCAAAATCAATATTTACACCGCCGTATCCCTTTCTTACGGTCAGGTAGACGATATTATTGACGAGATTCGTTCTCGCCGTCGGGTTCTGCAGGACTTGATGGGCTAATTCCGGGCTGAACCCTCCTTCTGTCAGATTCGTGATGACCGCAAGCGGCCGCACTCTGTTTTGCCATGTGGTTTCTATCGCGGTTCTGTCGTTTAAATCATTCATGATATCTCCGTTTGGGCCAAAATGATATTCAAACAAAGAAATCGCCGATGAATAGGGTGCAAAATCATTAATGAGCTCTCTGTCCGCTTCAGGTGTCCGAATGACGTAAAATTGCAGGGTTCCCGCCAAATAGTTGGAGATATCCGGAATTCTCACTTTTAAACCCGGCCGCAGCCGGTTCGGCGGAATATCCGGGTTTGCCTGCATCAGCTGCATCTGCGGAACATAAGTCTTACTTGCGATAACGGCATACGTATCATTCGGCTGAACCGTATATTCATTAAGAGGGATCAAAAGCGCCTGCCCCGGAACGATATTCGTTTCCTCAAGCCCGTTGACGCTTCTGATGCTGTCAACAGGGTATCCGTACTTTCTGCTGATGGAAAATAACGAGTCACCAGACTGCACTGTATGAACAAACATAGATGTCCTCCGTTTCCTTTTGATCAAAAGGGCTCTTCTTATCTTTATGAATGATCTTCCGGTCCGATTCCAAACTCTGTTTAGAGAAAGGCTGTTTACAAATCAGATATGATCAACTATGATGATGTCATCATAAAAAACTGTATAGGAAACGCACTAGGGGTGCTGTTATCGGCTGAGATAAAACATGCGGCAGGCGTGTTTTGATCCCTTATAACCCGATCTGGATAATACCAGCGTGGGGAAGTGCAGATTGACCGGAGCGCAGGGTTTTTTCCATGCGTTTTCGTTCTGCTGCTGCATATTCCCTCGGATATGCAGTTTTTTATTTTTCATTAAAAAACGGGGGAGGACACCGCAATATGAAACTTACGATCAATCGTCTTTCGTAAAATCAACTCTTTCATACATACGACTATCCGATAAGAAAGCAGGAGATCACAATGAAAAATTGGAAAATGAGAGAAATTGTCGTCATGTCCGTCATCAGTGTTGTATTTGCTGTCGTTTATTTATTATCAACTCATGCAAGCAATATAGCGGCAGGGTTTTTCGGCCGGATGAGCTACGAACCGATTTACGGTATTTGGTTTATCGTCTCGGTGATTGCCGCCTACATTATTCAAAAACCGGGAGCGGCGCTTGTTTCTGAAATCATCGCCGCGTTTGTGGAGTGTTTACTCGGAAATCCGTCAGGGCCGATGGTGATTCTGATCGGCATCGCGCAGGGAATCGGTGCGGAAGCGGTCTTTTTTGCGACACGCTGGCGGGTGTATACCCTGCCCGTGCTCCTTTTATCCGGTATGGGGTCTTCTGTTGCGAGCTTCATTTATGACTTGTTCATTTCCGGATACTCTGTTTTGAATCCGGGTTTATTAGCCGTCATGCTTCTCATCCGCCTGGTCTCAGGTGCGCTTCTTGCCGGCCTTCTCGGCAAAGCAATCAGTGATGCGCTGGCTTACACAGGGGTGCTGAACGGCATGGCGCTCGGAAAAGAATTCAAGAAGAAGAAACAGGTGAACCAAGATGCAGGCATCTGAACCCCTTCTATCGGCCCGCC
The DNA here is from genome assembly GCF_057836745.1 of Bacillus sp. BACIII. Classification (NCBI taxonomy): domain Bacteria; kingdom Bacillati; phylum Bacillota; class Bacilli; order Caryophanales; family Bacillaceae; genus Bacillus; species Bacillus sp. BACIII. The sequence continues at coordinate 1,708,541 of NZ_CM174437.1, forward strand.
GTCTTACCTTTTCTTATGAGCAAGATGAGAAGCCGGTTTTTCAAGACGTGTCATTTCAGCTCCGCAAAGGAGAACGGGTTTTATTGCTCGGGCCGAGCGGATGCGGCAAAAGCTCGCTTGCACTTTGTTTGAACGGTCTGTACCCGGAAGCCTGCGATGCGGTTCAAACGGGAACCGTTTCCTTATACGGAACACCTCTTTCGGAGCTGTCAGAACCCGCCGCCCGATCTATCGGCGTCGTGTTTCAAGATCCGGATCAGCAGTTTTGCATGCTGACGGTTGAAGATGAAATAGCCTTCGGTCTGGAAAATTTGCAATATACAAAAGAAGAGATGGACTCAATTATTGAGGATGTTTTGGAAAAATTAGAAATCACTCATCTGAAAACACGGACGATCGCCTCGCTGTCAGGCGGTTCAAAACAAAAGGTCGCGCTCGCCTGTATCATTGCGATGGAGCCGGAACTCATTATTTTAGACGAACCGACGGCACAGCTTGATCCATATTCCGTGCGTGAATTGGTGCGGCTGATCAAAGAACTGCAGGCCGAAAAAGGCTTCGGACTTCTCGTTATCGAGCATCAGCTTGATCATTGGACGCCGTGGATGGACAGGACGATTGTCCTTGACGGAACGGGTCAGAAAGTGATGGACGGAGAGACGGGCGCGATCTTTGAAACAAAACTTGAAGAGCTGACACAGCTCGGCATTCCGATTCCGCAGGTGATCTCATTGCAGAAGCAAGTCAGCATCCCTTTTACATTGTGCAAAGAAAGACTGTTTCAGGAACCTGTACCGCCCTTTCCCGGCCCCTGGCCCGCCGCGCTTTCGACAGAGGACGCGCTGAGTGTTCACGGGCTGTCATTCATAAGAGGAACAGACACCATTTTTCAGGACGTGAGCTTTTCCGTAAAAAAAGGGTCAATCACCGCGATTGCCGGCCCTAACGGAACCGGAAAATCCACGCTCCTGTCCGCCGCGGCCAAACTCATCCGCCCTGTGAGCGGCGACATCAAAATAGACGGCAGACCAGTAGATTCCTATTCGGAAAAAGAGCTTCGGCGGCTGATAGGGTATGTTTTCCAAAATCCTGAACACCAGTTTGTCACAGATTCCGTCATTCAAGAGCTGCTGTTCGGCTTTGAAGACGGTAAAGCCGCAAAGGAGAAAGCTCTTCAGCTCTTAACCCGGTTCGGCCTGAGACGCTATGCCTCACAGCATCCGTTCTCTTTAAGCCAAGGACAAAAACGCAGGCTCAGCGTCGCGACGATGCTTATGCATCAGGTGAAAGTTTTGCTGCTTGATGAACCGACTTTCGGGCAGGACGCAAAAACGGCGCGTGAGTGCATGCTGATGCTTCAGGAGATCCAAAAGGAAGGAACGGCTGTTTTAATGGTGACACATGATATGGAGCTCGTCTCAGATTATGCCGATACGATCCTTGTGCTCTGCGGCACGAAGCTTGTGTACCGCGGAACGCCCGACTCATTGTTTTCTGATCATATCGGAATCGCGGAGCGGGCGCATTTAGCTTTGCCCCTGCGGTATGAATGGATGAAACACGACAGGAGGCGGAGAAATGAACCTGCGGCTGGAGGCTGTTAACCCGTCAATTAAGGCGGCGGCTGTTTTGTTATGCGTTGTTATGCTGTCGTTTATTTATAACCCGTACACGCCTGCTTTGTTTTATATTATCATTGCCGGAGGCGTCCTCTTGGCGGGACATGTGCCGCTGAAAAAATGGCTGCTGTTTACGGTTCCGTTTGTCATTCTTGCCTTCGGATCTTTATGGACAGCCGCCGTATTCGGAAACGTCCCGACAACCGAAAGCAATCTGCTGTTTAAGCTCGGACCGATTGCCGTCAACAGTGATAATGCGGCGCTCGGGATTTCTATCGCGTTTCGTATTTTATGTTTTTCCGCTTTGTCGATGATGTTTCTTTTCACAACCGATCCGATTCTGTTTATGCTCAGTCTGATTCAGCAATGTAAGCTCCCGCCGAAGCTTGCTTACGGCGTGATCGCCGGGTTCCGGTTTCTTCCTCTTCTGAAAGATGAAATCCTGATTATCAGACAGGCGCACAGAATCAGAGGCGCGGCGTCTGATTCCGGGCTGAAAGGAAAGCTCTTTGCCTTCAGGCGCTTTACCATCCCGCTTTTGGCAGGCGCCATCAGAAAGGCGGAACGCACAGCGATCGCAATGGAATCTAAAGGTTTTACAGGGAGCCGAAACCGCACGTTTTACAGAACGGTTACTGTGCGCCGCGCCGACTGGTTCTTTTTCATGCTCGTGCTCCTTTTATTCGGCGCAAGCTGTCTCATTTCACTGTTGTTTTTATAAAAACAGGCCGCCGGAGTGATTCGGCAGCCTGTCTTTATATGTATGTTACTGATGATAATTGAGAGCCTGGGCGAGGTTGGATTTAATCGTAATATCCGAGAAATTAATGCCGAGCTGTACGGCGGTTTGGGCAATTTCCGGCCTGATCCCGGATAAAGTGGACGAAACGCCGATCAGGTTCAGCGCCTCAATTAATTTAAAAATCTGGTGCGCCACCATTGTATCGACAACCACTACGCCCGACAAGTCGATTAACAGATGCTCAATCAGCCGGTTTGCACATGTACTCAGCGTATTTTCAAGAATGTATTTGGCGCGTTCCGTGTCAATATTGCCGACAAGCGGCAGAAGCCCCGTCCGATTGCTCAGCGTAATAACCGGCGAGCTTAATTCTAAAATCATTTCTCTTTGTGCATTCAGCTGCATTTTCGAATTATATTCGGCGTGATCGACAAATGTGTAAATCGTAAAATCAAATACTTGAACGATTAAATTCTCCCATCTCTTCCTTTCTCCCTCGGCAAACGAAGATTCATGTTTATCGGCAAACGCATCATAATAACTGATGTACAATCTCCGGTTTCTCATGAATTCACGGACCACATACTGGACCGGGGTATCCAGATGCTTCTGGTCTTTCGCAAGCTCAATCACCCATCGCTCGAACTCTTCTAAAAATTCTTTTTCCGGCATGATATACATTTTATTAATATGCCGGTAAAATTCTTTATCTTGCTCCATCAGCTCTTCTATGATGACGGGATTTGTCAAAGAGTAAATCGAATTCGGATCCGAATCTTCCATCGTTTCAATCCATTCTTTCGCAATTTGATCCACCCGTTCGGAAAAATAGTCGTACAATGCTTCATTTATCTTCATACCTCTTCTCCTTTCCCATTTCCAATTATAGCGTCAGCTGATGCCGAATCAAAATAAAAGCCGTTGAACCATCCAATTATTTGAAATTATTTAGTGCAATAGATTGCGCCTTTTTTATGAAAATGCTTCAAATGACTCTTTCTGAACGGCATAATCTGCCATAAAATAGTAGCAACACCCTTGAATCCACTCGCAAGCATAAAAAAGGAGGGCTTTTTTATGAATGGTGAAATGCGGTTGATTCCTTATGTCACGGATGAGCAGATCATGGATGTGAACGAGCTTCCTGAGGGTATTAAAGTGATTAAGGCGCCAGAATTGTGGGCAAAAGGGTTTAAAGGAAAGGATATTAAAATCGCGGTGCTTGATACAGGCTGCGACATTAATCATCCTGATTTGAAAGACCGGGTTATCGGCGGAAAAAACTTCACCGATGATGACGAAGGCAAAGAAGACGCGATTTCCGATTACAACGGCCACGGGACACATGTTTCCGGAACGATTGCCGCCAATGATTCAAACGGCGGAATTTCAGGTGTTGCGCCGGAAGCGAGCCTTTTAATCGTTAAAGTTCTCGGCGGTCAAAACGGCAGCGGCAAATACGAATGGATCATTAACGGCATCAACTACGCCGTTGAACAAAAGGCGGACATTATTTCCATGTCACTCGGCGGCCCGAACGATGTGCCTGAACTGAAAGAAGCCGTCACAAATGCGGTAAAAAGCGGTGTACTGGTCGTTTGCGCAGCAGGAAATGAAGGTGACGGAGACGAGCGGACAGAAGAACTGTCGTATCCGGCCGCTTACAATGAAGTGATCGCCGTCGGATCAGTCTCAATCGCCCGTAAATCGTCAGAATTTTCAAACGCAAATAAAGAAATCGACCTCGTGGCGCCCGGAGAAAACATTCTCTCCACCCTTCCCAACCATAAATACGGGAAGCTGACGGGCACTTCAATGGCCGCCCCGCATGTGAGCGGAGCGCTGGCCTTAATAAAAGGGCTTGAACAGGACTCGTTTCAGCGGACGCTTTCTGAAGCCGAAATTTATGCCCAGCTTGTGCGGCGTACTCTTCCTTTGGGCATCGCCAAAACATTGGCCGGGAACGGGTTTCTGTATTTAGACGCACCTGATGTGCTCATGGAAAGAGCCGAACAGGCACAGCTGCTGTCTTTCTGATATTTTTCTCATATAATGATTGATCCGCTTGTCAACATCACCAATTTTTAAAATGTGAGATTTTCTATTGACAGTGATCTGAATAAGCTGATAAGATAACCAACAAATGATGTAACTTTTCAAAAAAATTGAAATATTTTCTCTTATCGAGAGTTGGGCGAGGGATTGGCCTTTTGACCCCAACAGCAACCGACCGTAATTCCATTGTGAAATGGGGCGCGTGATTTTTGCGCCGAGACGATTGTCTCCTAAGGCACGGTGCTAATTCCATCAGACGTGATCTGAGAGATAAGAGAGGCTTACATTTTGATGTTAAAGCCTCTTTCTCTCATGAGAAAGAGGCTTTTTTGTTACATCTCACTTAAAGGAGGAGACTTAATGACTACAATCAAAACTTCAAATCTCGGTTTTCCGAGAATCGGCTTGAACAGAGAATGGAAAAAAGCGCTTGAGGCTTATTGGAAAGGAAACACTGATAAAGAAACGTTTCTTAAAGAGCTTGACGGTTTATTCTTATCAGCTGTCAAAACACAGCTTGACCAAAATATCGATATCGTGCCGGTCTCTGATTTTACTCATTATGACCATGTGCTTGATACAGCCGTCAGCTTTAACTGGATTCCGGAAAGATTCCGCAGCATCACGGATCCTGTTGATACATATTTCGCGATTGCCCGCGGTGTTAAAGACGCCGTTTCCAGTGAAATGACAAAATGGTTCAACACCAACTACCATTACATCGTTCCTGAATATGACGAAAGCATTGAATTCCGTCTGACGAGAAACAAACAGCTTGACGACTACCGCCGGATCAAAGAAGAATTCGGAGCGGAAACGAAACCTGTCATTGTCGGTCCGTATACATTCGTCACACTTGCGAAAGGATACGAAGAATCAGAGGCGAAAGCGATTCAAAAGCGCCTTGTTCCTCTTTATGTACAGCTGCTGAAAGAGCTTGAAGCAGAAGGCGTCAAATGGGTTCAGCTTGATGAGCCTGCCCTTGTGACAGCCTCTGCTGAAGATGTCCGCGCCGCAAAAGAACTCTATGAATCTATTACAAAAGAGCTTTCAGGGCTGAATGTCCTCCTGCAGACATACTTCGATTCGGTTGATGCATATGAAGAACTCGTTTCGTATCCTGTACAGGGAATCGGGCTTGATTTCGTGCATGATAAAGGCAGAAACCTTGAGCAATTGAAAAAGCACGGCTTCCCGAAAGATAAAGTGCTGGCAGCCGGTGTGATCGACGGCCGAAACATTTGGAAAATCGATGTTGAAGAACGCCTTGATGCGGCTTTGGATATCCTCAGCCACGCTGATGTTGAGGAGTTATGGATTCAGCCTTCAAGCAGCCTTCTGCACGTGCCGGTGGCGAAACACCCTGACGAGCATCTTGAAAAGGATTTGCTGAACGGCCTGTCATACGCTAAAGAAAAACTGGCGGAACTCGGCGTCTTAAAAGAAGGGCTTCTGTCCGGCAAAGCGGCCGTCAGTGAGCAGATCGAAGAGTCAAAAGCGGCACTTAAAGCTTTGAAAGCATTCGCAACAGGAGCGAACTCAGCTCAAAAAGAAGAATTGAATCAGCTGACAGAAAAAGATTTCTCCCGCCCTGCAAGCTTTGAAGAACGATTGGCGCTGCAAAATGAATCACTCGGTCTTCCCCTTCTGCCGACGACGACGATCGGAAGCTTCCCTCAATCTGCAGAAGTGCGGAGCGCACGGCAAAAATGGCGGAAAAAAGATTGGACGGATGAACAGTATCAAGCGTTTATTAATGCGGAAACGAAGCGCTGGGTTGACATTCAGGAAGAAATCGGCTTAGACGTGCTCGTTCACGGAGAATTTGAACGGACGGACATGGTCGAATACTTCGGTGAAAAACTGGCCGGGTTCGCCTTTACGAAATATGCATGGGTGCAGTCTTACGGTTCACGCTGCGTACGTCCGCCTGTCATTTTCGGAGATGTCGAATTTATCGAACCGATGACGGTAAAAGATACGGTCTACGCCCAATCGCTGACAGAAAAGCACATGAAAGGCATGCTGACGGGACCTGTCACCATTTTAAACTGGTCATTCCCGCGCGTGGATATTTCAAGAAAAGAAATCGCCTTCCAGATCGGGCTTGCCCTCAGAAAAGAAGTAAAAGCGCTGGAAGATGCCGGTATTCAGATTATCCAAGTGGATGAACCCGCGCTCCGTGAAGGACTGCCGTTAAAAACGCAGGATTGGGATGAATATTTAACTTGGGCCGCAGAAGCTTTCCGATTAACGACGTCTTCTGTGAAAAATGAGACGCAGATTCATACGCATATGTGTTACAGCAACTTTGAAGATATTGTCGATACGATCAATGACCTTGACGCTGATGTCATCACAATCGAACACAGCCGAAGCCACGGAGGATTTTTAGAATATCTGAAAGATCATCCTTACGTGAAAGGCCTCGGACTCGGTGTATACGACATTCACAGCCCGCGCGTGCCGGCTACTGAAGAAATCTATCAAATTATCGATGATGCGCTTGAAGTGTGTCCGACAGACCGCTTCTGGGTAAACCCGGACTGCGGGCTGAAAACAAGACAGCAGGAAGAAACCGTTGCGGCATTAAAAAATATGGTCGACGCTGCGAAACAGGCGCGAAAAAAACAAGCTCAGCTTGTATAATGAAAACAGCCATCCCTAATGTGCGGATGGCTGTTTTTTTGAGCATGTTACTTATTCTTCAGCGCCTCTGCAAGTTCACTCAGTGAATCATGCTGCTTAATTTGATAGCCCCGCCCTTCTTTCTGCAAATACCCTTTTTGGCAGAATTGCGTCAGCACATGCAAGAGATGACGGTAAGATACACCTAAATAATCACAAACCGTTACGTGCTTCTCTTTAAAATCCTTCATACGCCGTCTGCAAAATAAAATCAGCAAGCCGATTTTCAACCGGGAACGCCAGACTTTGTGAATACTTTGAAGCCATAAGCGTTGCCTTATCACTTAAAAACTTAGCCAATTCACGCAGAAAATTCGCATCCTGCAGCAATTGCGCGCGGCAGCGGCAAATCGGCAGAGCGAAACAAACAGTCTTCGCTGAGGCCTGAATGCCTTTTGTGTAATATACTTCATGTAATAGTTCCATCTCTCCGATGTAATCATTTTTGTTGATAAAATTAATTAACGATACTTTTCCGTTTTGATGGGTTACATATATTTTCGCTTTTCCTTCAATCACGTAAAACAGGAAGTCCGGCCTCATGCCCTCTTGAATCATCCATTCATCCCGCTGATATTCCCGCACTTCCATATACTCTTCAGCGGGAAAAGAAAATAAATGCGCGATTGAGTGTTTTTCTATCTGATGCCGTTTTTTCTCACCTTTATAAATTTCCATCGTCCACCCCGAAATATATGAGATATCTCATATTATCTTTACGTTTTACATGATAACATGCCAATGAAAAGGAGGAACGGGAATGAACGCATATCGCTGGATGAGTCTGCATTTTTTTAGCTTTTTTATGACATGGGGGATTTTTCTGCCCTATTGGACGGGATGGATGGTTCATATAAAAGGGGTTTCCGTATCCGAAGCCAGTTTCATTATGAGCTTAGGTCTGGCGGCAAGAGGAATTTCCACATTGCTTTTCTTTCCTTATTTATCCGGAAAATTCAGCAGCAGAGCCATATTGAACGGAGCCAGAATCGGTACGCTTCTTGCGCTTTTATGTTATATTCCGGCTGACTCTTTTCAAAGCCTGCTTCTTGTCACATTAGGGCTGCATGTGTTTTATCCGGCTTTGATGCCTGCTTTGGACAGCGCTTGCGGCGTTTTGGTACAGCATAATGAATTAAGAGATTACGGAACCAGCCGGCAATGGGGGTCCGCCGGATTTGTTTCAGCCGGCGTCATCCTGTCCGTCTTTACAGGTATATTTGGAGATCAAGTGATTTTATGGGCACTGCTTTTGGGCACTCTGATATTCGTATGCCTCAGCTTTATGCATGCGCCCGCTGTTCTTTCAAAACGGCCGAAAACAGATTGTACAAAAAAAGAGGGCATGCTTGCCTTATTCCGCATCAAACATTTCGGTCTGGTGCTCGCAATCGTTATCTTGCTGCAGGCGGCACATGCGTCTTACTACAATTACGGTTATCTCTTTTTGCAGGAAATCCATGCACCCGCATATGCAATCGGAATCATCATCAACATCGCCGTCATTGCGGAGATCATTTTCTTCGCAATCGCTGACCGATGTTTTCATCAATTTACGGCTGGTGCTTTGCTCGCTTTGGCTGCGCTTGGTGCAACCGTACGCTGGATACTCGTATTTGCCTTTCCGCATGTCATCATTTTCTGCCTCGCGCAGACGCTGCATGCCTGTTCATTCGCGATGGGACACTATGCATTTATGAAATATTTAATTAAACATATTTCCCCTGCGCAAGTCCCGAAAGCCCAAGGCATATATTCAGCGCTTGCGCTCAGCTGGAGCACTGCGGTATTTACTATTTTCGGAGGTTTTTTATATGAAATTGAACCCCGGTACGCCTTTATCGGAATGATTGTTTGTACGATCCCCTCTATGCTTCTTGCCCTTTTATACAGAAAACTGGAAATGAAAAAGAGAGTTTTTGCAGGACATGCACAAGATATATAGACAAAGCTTTCTTTATATATATGATCCCATTTCCGGCTGTTATTTTGACCGATTTGCCAATGTTTTAAGATGTATCTTCCGCTATAGTTAAAGTAATCGATCAACCGAGGGGGATTTGAGATGAATCAGCATATTTCATTTTTAAAGAGGGCGGTCACGCTGGCAGTTGAGAGCGTAGATGAAGGCGGAGGGCCTTTTGGCTGCGTCATCGTTAAAAACGGCGTCATTATCGCCGAAGGGCGGAACAATGTGACCTCCAGCAACGATCCGACAGCCCATGCTGAAGTAACAGCGATCCGGAATGCGTGCCGGACGCTTCAAACATATCAGCTTGATGATTGTGTGATTTACACAAGCTGTGAACCCTGCCCTATGTGTTTAGGCGCCATTTATTGGGCGAGGCCAAAAGCGGTATATTACGCATCCAGCCACTCAGATGCTTCTGACGCAGGCTTTGATGACACCTTCATATATGATGAAATCAAGAAACAGCGGACGGAGAGATCAATTCCTTTTTATCATCTCAGCTTCTCCGATCATACCGCGCCCTTTGACGTCTGGAAAACTTCCGCCCGCAAAAAAGTATATTAATCCAGAATAACCTGCTTACAACGCAGGTTTATTTTTCGTGAACGCAATTGATTCATTAAGGTCATTCTTTCAGAAAAATGGACAGCACAAGTGAATATATTGATACAGTACTGCTTTACGCTTTTTTTCGGGGACTTTATACGTAATGAAGACATTTTCTGTCAACTCATAAGGAGGGACATTGTGTCACAGCCTAATTTACCTAACATCACCCCTGTCGTGACCCATTTCAGAGACGATACCATTGACCTTCTTCTTTCATCAATTGCTATGGAAGAGCTGGGAATGGCACATATTCTGAATGCGGAAGGAGAAAAAATCCAATATGCGCTCGGAACGATTCCCGGATTAACAGGGCCGCCGTCAAGTCTTGCGGATATTTTGAACTTGAATGAGAGCGTCCGTCATACGCTTGACAGTTTAATGAAACAGGAGCTTCTTCTCGGTTCAAAATTGGACAGTATCTCAAATATCTCTGCACTGGCGGGGCCGACTGGGGCAATCGGGCCTGCTGGAACGACGGGGCCGACCGGGCCCACAGGCAGCACTGGTGCTGCCGGAGCCACCGGACTGACTGGACCCACTGGTATCACTGGAGCCACCGGCGCTGCGGGTGTTACCGGAACAAGTTTAACGGCGACTTCCGGATTTGCAAGTAATACGGGCGGCGGTGTTGTCGCTGTTGTTATCGGCGGCACAGCCATTTCCTTGCCGAATGATCAAAACCTTTCCGCAGATATTACGGCTAATGCTGCTAATACTATGTTTACCGTTGCGCCGGCAGGGCGGTACTATATCTCCTACCAGATTAATTTAGCAGCCGGCCTGCTTGTAAGTTCACGGATCCTGATTAACGGCGCCCCGCCTGCAAGTTCAATTATTGCACCTGCCGTGTCATTGGCAAACTTCACCAACTCCTTCATTGTGAATTTGACAGCAGGCAGCACCATCCAGCTTCAGCTGTTCGGATTATTAGGTGAGGCGGCATTGCTTGGAGGAAGTGCCGGTGCGGCGTTGAACATTATTCGATTATGTTAACGGAACAAAAAAGGATCAGGCGTTTGTCCGCTGATCCTTTTTTAATTGTGTCAGAAGTTCTTGTGCAGGTTTAAATTGAGGATTAAATTTCACGGATTTTTTGGCGTAAGCGACGGCCGTCATATCATGGTTTAATGCAGCATGGCATTTCGCCATATGATAAAAAGCTCTGAAATCGCCGGCACCTTTTAAATGTAAGTGGCCAGCATTTTCTTCTTCAATCTTCGTTCCGTTTTCAAATGCTTTGATCGCCGCTCTGTACTTTTCCAAATGATATAATATAAGGCCCTTATAATAATGAAGATTGCAGTAATCAGGATAAAGCCTGAGCACCTTGTCAATCCCTTGCTCCGCTTCTTCATACCGTTTCAGTTCAAGCAATATTGTATATTTTAAATGATACAAGAGAGACGGAGGCATTCTTTTTTCACTTAAAAATTGAAAAATTGAGCCGTTGACAAGATGTAATGCTTTTTCATAGTCTTTTATTCTATAGCATTCGCTTGCCAAATGATAAATAAGCCACGGATCCGGATTTTCCTCTGAAAGCTCTTCATTTAAAATGCTGATATTCCGTTTATGTTTTTGTTTGATCTTTTCTTCCTGCTCCAAATAACCGTAGTGATGAATCACACAAGGAAGCGTAAAAAAAGCATTGTTTTCTTCCTCATTGGAAGAGGTGATATTTTCGTGTATTCTGCCTTGATACAGAAGGCCTTCATGATTACGGAACAGTCTCGGCTGCATGCTTTCAAACGCTTCATTTTCATCCAGCTGCTTCCCCGTGTAATTGATGATTTTTAAAAGTCCCCGGCTCGGTAATTCATCATGAAGCAGCGAAGTGATAAAGCGGCCGCTCTCTTGATCGAGCTCTTCATCCGCGTCAAGCATTAAAATCCAATCCCCTTTTGCATGCTGCAGGCCGTAATTTCTCGCCTTGGCGAAATCATTCTCCCATTCTAAATCAAACACTCTGGCCTGAAAACTTTTGCAGATATCTTTTGTATTATCTTGTGATCCGGTGTCTACAATGACGATCTCGTCCGCAATATCTTGTACACTTGATAAACACCGGGAGATATATCTCTCCTCGTTTTTTACAATCATGCAAAGCGTCAGTTTACATTCAGCATTTCCGCTCATGTTCTCACCTTTCCCGCTTTTGGAGTTGTTGATTGAACCAAGGCTTTTCAGGTGTGCCGTTCATCGTTACGAAGACAGGCCGCCCCCATCTGACAGCAGGTTCGGCAGATGATTCCGGATCCCATTCCCGAAGCTGCCTGACCGCCCGTTGCGTAATGGGATGCGTCCGGAATTCTGGCGGGCTTTCAGAAATGAATTTTTTCGTTCGTTCCGTCACTGTCTTCATTTCATGAAAGTGCCGCTCATACATTCGCTTCTGCTCTCTTTCCATGCTGATCATTAAAAACAGCCGCCCGCCTGTTTCCGCCTGCCAGCGGCACAATGCGGAGAACAGCCTGATTTCTTCTTTGTAATTTGAATCCTTTCTTTTATCAACGGTCACAGCTAATATATGTAACAGCGCAATTGTGAGACAATGCATCGCTTCAAAAGATGTCTGTTTCGCTTTTGAGAGGCTTTGATACGGCATATGCTTCACCCATCTCTTCCTTTTGAACGCTCCCCGCCTTTCCTCCGCCATTCGCATTCCTCACACTCCTCGCACTCACAGCAGCCAATGCGGCCGTAAAACAGACCGTCGCACGGATCTTCAGGCGGAGGATTCGGAAAGCGCGGATCACATGAGTCGCTTGGGTTGTCGCACGGGTCATCCGGCTCATCACGATCCCAAGGTTCATCTGGGTCCCGCGGGTCATCCGGATCATCACCATCGCAGGGTTCATCTGGATCCCACGGGTCATCCGGGTCATCAGGATCGTCCGGGTCACTCGGATTGCTTCGGTCGTCAGGATCCATGCAGGCTTCAGAATCCTGTAAGTAGATAATGTCCTCAAGCTTCGTCTGCAAAAGGAGCTGGGATTTCATGACTGTGCGCAGAAGCCGTTCGGTGCTTCGATTGATGGCTGACAATTCCCCCAGAGAAGGATCACAGGAAGCGCCGAGAAACGTTTGAATTCGATCTGCTTCCGCCTGCAGAATATGGGATAGTCCGATTTCTTCCATAGCCACAGATGAAAGAAGGAAGTTCAAAGTCTCACATTTGGAGAGTGTAATGTCGGGGGTGATGTTCGGGATATTTGGAAGAGACATCGATTTCTCCCTCGTTTCTCTTGGTGTCATTATGCAAAAGTGCTATATCGTATTCTTATTCCGGGGGAGAAGAGTTCATTACTGATGTTTTCGTTAATAAAATATCCCGGATTTTATATCCGGGATATTCGTTCGTTTAATTATTTGAGTTCAAGTTTTACGTCAACATTTCCTCTTGTCGCTTTTGAATACGGACAGAACTCGTGAGCGGCGTGTACAAGCTTCTCCGCCGTTTCTTTATCAAGGTCTTTTGTATCAATGACGAGCGTTACGCCGATTTTGTATCCCCCGTCACTCTCATCTTTTAAAAGGCTGACCTGCCCTTCAATTTCAGAGGTCATGTCGATATTCTGTTTTTTGGCAGCGAGCTCAAGCGCTCCCCCGAAGCAGGCAGCATATCCTGCCGCAAAAAGCTGTTCAGGGTTTGTGCCCGTTTCTCCGTCTTTTTTTGCATTCGGCATGATGATGTCAAAATCCAGCACCCCGTCTTCGGATTTAATATGTCCTGACCGTCCGCCGACTGCGGTCGCTTTTGCAGTAAATAATGCCATAATTATCAGCCTCCTCATTGTACTTATTGTTTATATTACCCATGCTCATATTTTTAAACATATTAGAATAGGAAATGGGCCGTTTTTCGGCTACAATAGGGGTAACGTTAACAAACAAAGAGTTGGTGAAGAAGTTATGGCAGAAAAAGAATTTGAACATATGAAACTGGAGAATCAGCTTTGCTTTTTGCTGTATGCAAGCTCAAGGGAAATGACGAAACGGTACAAGCCGCTGCTTGATAAGCTCAATGTGACCTATCCGCAATATTTGGCGCTTCTTTTATTATGGGAGCATGAAGAACTGAATGTAAAACGGATGGGTGAGCTTTTGCACCTGGATTCAGGAACGCTGACACCGATGCTGAAACGGATGGAGCAGCGCGGAATCATTATAAGAAGGCGGTCGCCTGAAGATGAGCGCTCCGTGACGATCAGGCTGACAGATGAAGGATGGGCCATGCAGAAAACGGCGGCGGATATTCCCATTGCCATGCTGGAACAGACAGGACTGTCAAAAGAGGAATTAAAGCAGGTAAAGCAGTCGCTTTATGAGGTTTTGAAAACGCTGCACGGCGTAAAATAAGGATGCCCATTCGGGGCATCCTTATTTTTATTCTGCTGCCAGAAGCTTTACTTCTATATTTCCTGCCGTCGCTTTTGAATACGGGCAGACACCGTGCGCTTTTTGGATAAGTGCTTCCAGCTCCTGTTTCTCAATGCCGGATGCTTTAACCTCAAGCGTAACGCCGAGTTTATATCCTTGATCTGCTTCATCTTTCAGCAGACTGACATGCGCAGTGACCTCTGTTTCAATACTCAGGCGCTCTTTTCTCGCTACGAGCTGAAGGGCGCTGTCAAAGCAGGCTGAGTACCCTGCAGCAAACAGCTGTTCAGGGTTTGTGGCGTGTTCGAGACGTTTCGCTCTTGGCGTTCCCGGCATGGCAACATCAAGATTCAGCACACCGTCAGAAGACGTGACTTTTCCCTCCCGTCCGCCGGCGGCTGATACTGTTGCTGTAAATAATGGTTTTGTCATGTGAATTCACCTCTTTTATATTTTGTACAATTAAATTTTACACAATATATAGTGAATCGTCAATCTTTCTGTATAAAAAAAGCCTACCCTTTTTTCAGGATAAGCTTAAGAGACTATACTCGAATTTGTCCGTTTCCTTTGATGATGATTTTTGTAGATGTTAACGCCGGAAGCCCCATCGGCCCTCTCGCGTGAAGCTTTTGCGTGCTGATGCCGATTTCGGCCCCGTATCCGAATTCAAAACCGTCTGTAAACCGGGTTGAAGCATTATGATACACGGCAGCGGCGTCTACGGCCGTCTGGAAGTATGCCGCATGCTCGGCGTTCTCCGTCAGAATGGCTTCTGAATGGTTTGTGCCGTACTGCTGAATGTGGCGGACAGCCTCCTGTACGTCCTGCACCGTTTTCACACTGAGAATCGGCGCCAGGTACTCCGCTCCCCAATCGGCTTCTTCTGCTTGTTTCGCTTGAGGTTCCAATCTGCAAATCACCTGGTCTCCTCGGAGCTCCACCCCTTTTTCTGTCAGCTGATTCAGCAGCTTTCGCCCGTGTTCTTCGGCCCATTTTTCATGAATCAAAAGAGATTCAATCGCGTTGCAGACGGAAGGACGCTGTGTTTTGGCGTTGATGACGACTTCGCTTGCCATATCTGGATCTGCGGACTCATCTATGTACACGTGGCAGTTTCCCGCTCCGGTTTCTAACACGGGTACGGTGGATTCCCTGACCACAAGATCAATTAAATTTTTGCCGCCGCGCGGGATCAATACATCCAGCCCGTCATTTAATGTAAAGAGCTGTTTGGCGGTTTCTTTGCTTGTATCTTCTATGAGCTGAACGGCATCAATCGGAAGCTTTGACAGCCCAAGTGCGCGTTTCATCACACTGACAAGCGCTATGTTGCTGTGGACGGCGGAAGAACTTCCTCTGAGCACAACCGCGTTTCCGGTTTTCAGGCAGAGTGTGGCCGCGTCTACGGTAACGTTCGGTCTGGCCTCATAGATCATGCCCACTACTCCGAGGGGCACGCGGATTTTTTCAATGGATAATCCATTCTCTTTTTGAATGGTCTCCAACGACTCACCGACGGGATCTTCAAGACCGATTAACAGTTCCACAGCGTCCGCGATATCGAGCAGGCGTTTTTCATCAAGAGTCAGCCTGTCAATAATGTCAGGTGTCAATCCTCTTTTCTGTCCTGCTTCAATATCTTTCTGATTCTCTGTTAAAATCAGCCGGCGTTCATTTCTGAGTCCGTCTGCGATACATTGGAGCGCTTCGTTTTTTTCAGCCGTCGTTTTCATGACCATTTCGGCAGCGGCTGCTTTTGCCAAGGCTGCTTTTTGCAATACTTCACTCATTTGTTTTCCCCCTCGTCAAATAAATTCACCCAATCATCTCTGTGAATCACTTCCACCTGCTTCGTGTCCGGAAGCTGATCGCTCCGCTTCCCTTTAGCTTCTAAAATCTCATCGGATGAGTACTGCGTCTGGCCTTTTCCGATGATGCCGGCGGGCCCTCTGACTTCCACCACAGCCCCTTTCGGAAAACTGCCGCAGACATCGGCGACACCGGCCGGGAGCAGACTTGACCCGTTATGGATCATCGCCTGCTCCGCTCCCCCATCAATGATGATTTCTCCTGATATCGGAGAATGAAACATGATCCATTGCCGTGTGTTATTCACTGAGGACAGCTCTTTATCGCCGATATATGTGCCGTCACCTTTTCCGTCTAAAATCACCCTCAGTTTTTCCCGTCCGGAGCCGGTTCCGATAAACACCTTCACTCCAAGCGACAATGCGGTCTGGGCGGCGAGAAGTTTTGACTTCATGCCGCCGGTGCCGACCTTTGAGCCTGTTGATCCGGCATACCCGAGCAATTCAGGTGTGATGTCATTCAGATAGTCAAACCGCTTTGCGTCCGGGTTTTCATTCGGATTGGCATCGTACAGGCCGTTAATGTCTGTGAGAATCATTAATTGGTCTGCATGAATCAAACCGCTCACAAGCGCCGACAGCATGTCGTTATCACCGAACGTCAGCTCTTCGACAGATGTGGAATCATTTTCATTGATAATCGGCACGACTCCCCGCTCCAGCAGCTCCATTACCGTAGCGTACGCATTTCTGTACCGCTCTCTTTTTGAGAAATCATTTCTTGTTAATAAAATTTGCGCCGGCGTCAGACCATATCTTTTTAAATGGTCCATGTATTGCTGCATTAAAAGCGTCTGGCCGACCGCGGCAGCCGCCTGCTTTCCTTTTATCGTAACGGGGCGCGACGGATAGCCGAGAGCGGAAAAACCCGCGGCCACAGCGCCTGAGGTAATGAGAATGACTTCATGCCCGTCTTCTTTTAATAATGAAATGGCTTCCGTATGCTCTTTGATTTTGGTTTCATCAATGCTTCCGTTACTGTTGGTGAGCGAGCTGCTCCCGATTTTCACAACAATTCTTTGCTTTTTCATCGTTTCTCCTCCGTGGCAATCAATCCAAACCGGCTTTCTTCAATAAAAAAAGCCCATTCCGTCCTGAAAAATAAGGACGAAATGGGCTTTCCGTGGTACCACCTTGTTTGAACGCGTTTTGCACGCGTCCCGCTTTCCTGTAACGCCAGGTTATCGCGCCTGAGTTTTCCCCTCAGGACTCCAAGGCAGGTTCGGCAGGTTTCATGCGGCAAAATGTTTCAGCGGGCCATTTTGCTCTCTGTCACAGAAATTTCTGCGTACTGATCCTCTTCAACGCTCAATGATTTTTTTATATTATGCAAAGAAAAAAGGTTCTTGTCAAGACATTTTTATCCATAAAAACAGCCTGCCTCCCCGGCGGGCCGCTATCAATTAAATACGATCGTTTTGTTTCCGTGAACGATGACACGGTCTTCCAAGTGCCATTTTACGGCTCTCGCCAACACGCTGCGCTCAATGGTTCTGCCGATATTCTTCAGATCCTCCGCGTGATCTCTGTGATCGACGCGTTCAATATCCTGTTCAATAATCGGGCCTTCGTCAAGATCGTCCGTCACATAGTGAGATGTCGCCCCGATTAATTTCACTCCGCGCTCATAAGCCCGTTTATACGGATTAGCGCCGATAAAGGCCGGCAGGAATGAATGGTGGATGTTAATAATCCGATTCGGATGGGCAGATACAAAATCTGACGTCAAAATCTGCATGTAGCGGGCAAGAACGATCACATCAATCTCATACCGCTCCAGAAGCTCAAGCTGGCGCCGCTCCACTTCGGCGCGGATGTCTTTGTTGGCTTTCATGTAATGGAACGGAATATTCAGCGGCTCGACCACTTCTTTCGCCTCTTCATGGTTGCTGATGACGACAGCAATTTCGGCCATCATATTGCCGCTTTGCCACTCCCAAATGAGTTCATGAAGGCAGTGCAGCTCTTTGGATACAAAGATTGCCACGCGCTTCAGCTCACTTGCCAGAGAGAGGCTCCATGTCATGCCGAATGTCTGGGCGATTGAAGTGAACGCCTGCTTTAAATCCTCTTTTTTCTCACGAATGCCCTTGCAGTCGAATTCAATTCTGAGAAAAAACGTCCGCCTTCAGGGTCAGTCGTATATTGATTTGATTCAATAATATTTGCGCCGTGGTCAAACAAAAACGCGGACACAGCCGATACAATTCCCGGCTGATCGGGGCAGCTGACAAGCAGGCGCCCTTTTTCCTCATTCCCGTCGCGGTATTCTTTCAGCCGCTGTGTCATATATGAATTCATATGCTTTAATCCCTCGTATCTTCATAATTCGTAACTTATTATAGATTATACTGAAAATTTGATAAAAATCAATTTATGATAGAATTTTCAGCCCTGCGGCGGCGCACAAAATAAGCGCAATGAAAAAGATGCGCTTCGCATCCTTCTGCTCGCCGTAGAAAAGAATGCCGGCTAAAGCGCCGCCCGCCGTGCCGATACCGGTCCAGATCGCATAGGCCGTTCCCATCGCAATCGTCTCCATCGCATAAGAAAGCAGGGAAAAAGAAGCCGCGAATCCGACGATAATGAAAAGAATCCATTTGACTTTCTTTTCTTTCTGGAATTGATTCATTAAAATGACCCCGAGCATTTCACAAAGGCCCGCGGCAATCAGACTGATCCAATGCATTACGCGTTCTCCCCCTTCGTCTCAGGCTCATCCTGTGTGACCAGTTTTAATCCGATGACACCGATCAGCAAAACGCCGATCAGCACGATTTTCACCGGATCGGCCTGCTCTTTGAAAAGCAAAATTTCACTAAGCACGGTGCCCGCTGTCCCGAGTCCGGTAAAGACCGCATATACCGTTCCAACGGGCAGGCTGTTTGTCGCCTTGATTAATAGATAAAAACTGATGATGATTCCCATAATTGTGGCGCTCCACGTCAGTGCCGAATCAGCATGTTTCAGGCCGGTGACCCATACAACTTCAAATACGGCCGCTATGACCACTAAACCCCATTTCATGTTCTTCACCCTTTCTGTTTCCGGACAATACAAAAAGCCCGGATAGTCGTCTCACATGAGATTGACTCTCCCGGGCTTTTTTCCCTCCGTGTGCATACGCGGGAATATGTCCGCATATGTGTTTTCTCTCGGACCAGGCCATGTATGAACATGCGGAACCCTAGAAAACATGTCTGTTCGTATCATACTACATTTCGCCGAAACGTTCAACGCCAGATGTGATATCAAAAACCGTCAGCTGCCTCTCCCATTTGTTAACAGTCTCTCCTGGCACCATGCCGATTTTTTCCGCGACGCGGACGGAAGCAAGATTATCCGGGTCAATCAGCGCCGTGATGCGTCCGTATTGCTGTGTATGAAAACCGTAGTCCAGACAGGCTTTTGCAGCCTCCGTCGCATAACCGCATCCCCAGAGGCTGCGGGCAACCATATAGCCGATTTCCATCAATGTGTTTCCGTTTACCGTCTGCGGAACGATTCCGCATTGACCGAGAAATGCGCCCGTCTCTTTATCCTCTGCGATCCAAAGACTGACGCCGTATCCTTTGGCCAGCCGTTTGTTCCAGGCAATCCATTCCTTCGTTTCACGCCTGCTTTTAAGAGAAGGATAATATTTCATGACCTCTTTGTCGGTAAACAGCCCGTACAAATTGTCTTCATCGTCATCCCGCATGGTCCGCAGGCGGATACGCCCGGTTGTCAGGATGGTGCCGGAAGATTTATGTTTCATCATACACGCCACGCTCCTTTCCCTGTAATAGATTATGGATCCGGCAGGAAAAGTCCTTTTTCAGCGTAAAAAAACCGCCTTTTTAAAAAAGCGGTTTGACGATTGATTACCAGGGCTTATCTGTTCCAAGCGCCTCAGCCAGGGCCTTGCTGTGTGTTAAGCGGTTTTTTCGTTCTCCGGCGCGCTGAACGGCCGTCTTGTGAAGCATGATTTCTTCCTCGGTTTCAGGCACGATCCGCGGAACGGCCACCGATTTCCCGTTTAAATCAAGCGCGACAAAGGTCAGAAACGACGTTGCCGCAAGCTCGCGTTCACCCGTCATCAAATGCTCTTTAATGACTTTGACAAACACCTCCATAGACGATGTGCCGACCCATGTGACGTAGGATTCAAGACATACGGAATCCTGTTGGCCGATCGGGCGCAAGAAATCTACAGAGTCCATTGAGGCCGTGACTGTTTCACATCGGCAGTGGCGGGCTGCGGAAATTGAGGCGATATCATCTATGTAGCTCATCAGCTTTCCGCCAAACAGCGTATTGTGATTATTCGTATCGAGCGGAAAAACCCTGCTTGTCTTGACAACCCTTGTTTCTTTGCAAAACCTTGATTCTGGCAACTTCATATGATTTAAACTCCCCTTTGTGTCTGGTCGTACTGCATCTGTACTTTATTAAACAATAATTTGACCATTTTGTCTAAAATTTTAAATGTTAAGTTGGTTAGATATTCTATCAGAAATGTTTCATTAATCATCGCATCCGGGAATAATAAACGCACATTGATTACTGATAGGAGGCTGTCACATGGACGTATCCATTACCAAATCCACACAGAAACCGGCATGCCGCAGTGAATATGATGCTTTGAAGACCGTTATCTTATGCCGGCCGGAACACATGGCCATCAAAGATATTATTAACGGAACACAAAAACATTTCAAACAAGAAAATATTGACATCCCCGCCGCCCTCAAACAGCATGATGCATTTATTGACATTTTAAAATCCCATCAGATTGAAGTCGTCCTGCTTCCCGCAGATCCCGGATTGCCCGAGCAGGTATTCACCCGGGATATCGGATTTGTCTTAGGAGAGACGGCGTTTATTTCAAGCATGGCGGCTTCAGTCAGGCAGGGAGAAGAAAAAGTCTTTCAAAACCTGCTTGACGAGGAGAACATCCCTTATACACGGCTCAGAAAAGCGAACATTGAAGGCGGCGACGTCATGATCGCAGACGGCACTGTTTATGCCGGGCTGAGCGAGCGCACGGATAAAACGGCTGTCCGGGAGCTGCAGGAAGCGCTGCCGGAGATGACCGTTGTGCCGATCCCTCTCAAGTCGGATTTCTTACATTTGGACTGTGTATTTAATATGATCTCGGAAACGGAGGCGCTATACTGCAAAAATGGCTTGGGGCAAAAAGAAATTGATCTTCTCGCCGAACGTTTTGAGCTGATAGAAGTGCCTGAAGAAGAGCAATTTACGCTCGGCCCGAATATCCTGTCCATCGGGAATCAGACAATTATCAGCCTGCCCCAGCACCGTCATACGAACCGCGAGCTTAGAAAAAGAGGATATACAGTCATTGAAACCGAGTTTTCCGAAATTATTAAATCAGGCGGTTCCTTCCGCTGCTGCACCCTTCCGCTTGTCAGAACATCTTAAACATTTACAAGGCAGTTTCCTTCAAGATACGTTAATATAGAGAAGACAAGACTTAAAGGGGGAAACCGAATGGCGAAGTACATAGGATATGCAGGAACATATACAAAAGGCGGAAGCGAAGGCATTTATTGTTTTGAACTTGATACAGAAGCAAAACGGCTCAGCCGGCCGAAGCTGGCTGCAAAGCTCGGCAACCCGACGTACGTCACACCGAACTCTGATAACAGCATGCTGTATTCCATTGAAAAAGCAGACGGTAAAGGCGGCGTGGCAGCCTATCAGATTCATCAGAACAGCGGGGAATTAACTTTTGTGAACCATCAGCTGATTGAAGGCCCGTCACCGTGCCACGTCAGCATTGATGAGAAACATGAATATGTGTTAACCGCGAATTACCACAGCGGAAAAGTGCACGCCTTTCCGGTCAATGAGGACGGAAGCCTGCGGGAGCCGGCAGCCGAAGCCGCTCATGCGGGGACCGGCCCTCATGAAAGACAAGAGAAACCGCATGCCCATTTCGCAGGCTATACACCTGAGCATAACTACATTGCAGCCCTCGATTTAGGGACGGATACGCTGTATACGTACCAAATGAAAAACGGTGCGCTCACTGAGGTGAAAACCCATTCTTTCGCGCCCGGTTCAGGGCCGCGCCACATCGTTTTCCATCCGGCGGAGAAATACGCCTATGTCATGACGGAAATCAGCAATGAAGTCATTGCGCTTGAATACAACCCGACCTTAGGTGAATTCAGAGAGCTTCAGGTCATTTCCGCTTTGCCTGAAGGATTTACGGACAAATCGCAGGGCAGCGCGATCCGCATATCTAAAGACGGCAGATTTCTTTATGCGGCCAACCGCGGACATGACAGCATCGCCATCTTTAAGATCAACCAGTATTCCGGTGAATTGTCTCTTATTGAATGGGTGCCGACAGAAGGAAACTGGCCGCGTGATTTCGCGTTTGATCCGTCCGAAACATTCCTTGTCGCGTCAAATGAAGAAACGGGAAATCTGGTTTTGTTTGAACGTGACCCCGAAACGGGCGGACTGACTCTGCTTCAATCCGACGTACCGGTTCCGTATCCGGTCTGCGTGTCATTTCTCCATCAGGTTTAATCAAAAAGAAAGCTGACGGCATAAGGTCAGCTTTCTTTTTTATATAAGTGGCAGGCGACAAAACGCCCTGTCTTCACTTCCTCAAGCTCAGGCGTTATTCTGCCGCAGATCTCCATCGCTTCAGGACATCGCGTCCTGAACACACAGCCGCTCGGCGGGTTAAGGGGACTCGGCAGCTCCCCTTTCAGAATGATCCGTTCACGCTTGTCCTCAAGAAGCGGATCAGGAATCGGGATTGAGGATAAAAGCGCCTTCGTGTAAGGGTGAAGCGGTTCCTTATAAAGCGCAGCGCTTTCTGTGATTTCCATCATGCGCCCCAAATACATCACGCCGATCCGGTCGCTGATATGCTTAACCATTGATAAATCGTGGGCTATAAATAAAAATGTCAGCCCTTTCTCTTTCTGAAGCCTTTTTAACAGGTTGACGACCTGGGCCTGTACGGACACATCAAGCGCGGAAATCGGCTCATCCGCCACGATAAACTCGGGGTGCAGAGAAAGCGCTCTGGCAATCCCGATTCTCTGCCTCTGTCCGCCGCTGAATTCGTGGGGATACCGGCTGCCGAAATCCGGATGAAGCCCGACAGATTCAAGCAGTTCATCGGCCATCATCAGCCGGGCTTTACGTGTATTGTAAAGATTATGGATTTCCATCGGCTCCATAATAATTTCCCTTACGGTCAAACGCGGATTTAACGAGGCGTAAGGGTCTTGGAAAATCATCTGCAGCTTGCGGAAGAGGACGGACCGCTGTTCTGCCGCGGCACGGTGTATGTCCGTCCCTTCATATGATACCGACCCGGCCGTCGGGTCATACAGACGGAGAATAACCCTTCCGAGCGTCGATTTACCGCAACCCGATTCCCCGACGAGTCCGAATGTTTCCCCTCTTTGAATGTGAAAACTGACACCGTCGACTGCTTTGACGGCTTTCTTTCTTCCGGCGTCAAAATGCATTTTCAGCCCGCTGACTTCAAGGAGCGGAGATGCCGTCATATTCATTCCCCCTTTTCGCTTATACAGCGGCGTACGGTGCATAATTCTTTTTCATAGACGGTTCCTTTCAAACGCAGCACTTCGATGGCTTTTCCCGTTTTCGGGGAGTGGAGCATCCTGCCGTCTCCAAGCGCCAAACCGACATGGTGTATCGCGCCTTTTCCTTCTTCATAGGCGAAAAACAAAAGGTCTGCCGGCCGGATATCGTTTACTTCTGCGCCGCGTCCCGCTTTTGCCTGGTCCCGGGCATCCCGGGGAAGGGTATAGCCGTTTGCTTTAAATATCGAATACATCAATCCGGAGCAATCAAACCCGAAACCGCTCAGTCCTCCCCATAAATACGGAAGCCCGAGAAACATCATTGCCGTTTCGATAACATCTGCGGCGCGCCCTTCCGTATGCCGAAATTCGTCTGCGTCAGCTTCATTTATGAGCCGTTCCCCGAGCGGCGTCATCACGCGAAAAAAGCCTTTTCCACGTCCTGATGCCGG
Source organism: Bacillus sp. BACIII (assembly GCF_057836745.1). Lineage (NCBI taxonomy): Bacteria > Bacillati > Bacillota > Bacilli > Caryophanales > Bacillaceae > Bacillus > Bacillus sp. BACIII. The sequence continues at coordinate 1,732,509 of NZ_CM174437.1, forward strand.
AAGACGCGTTAAGAAACTCACTTCCAAGTCCGGTTCGCCGTTTGTGTGATATAAAAAAGCTGTCGGTTTGGTAATCCAGACGGCAGGAGAAGATGTTTGAAAGCCGGATGCTGAAAGCTGGCTTTTCTTCATCCAGCCCGGATATCCGCGCGTGTCCTTTTTTGAAGGCTGACCGGGAACGGCAACAAAAGCCCACTCTCCTTCTTCTTTGAGAATGATCACCTCTTCTCCGAAAAGCACTTGCGTTTGGACAAGATTTGCCGTGCATAATTGGAGCCGCTCTTCATATCCCATAGCCGCCAGCCATTTTCTGATCTTGGGCGGGTTTTCGAGCATCGGTGCATCATGCGAACGGGGAGATGACGGCAGCGTCCATATGTTGGCTGCCGCCGCAGTTACGGCTGCACTCATTGTTTCGCCTCCTCTTGTACCGACACACCGGTAATGCCGAGACCCGGTTTATCGGGGATCGTAATCTGGCTGCCGCTGTATGTGATGCCGCCTTTAATGAGATCATTTTTCAGCATAAGCGGCGCATCAAAATCAAACTTTGTCACATTGCGTTTGCCCGCTGCAAAATGGGCTGCGGCGGTGATGCCGAGCTTGGTCTCAATCATGCTGCCGACCATGCATTCCACACCGCACGTTTCCGCCATCGCATTGATTGTTTCCGCCTGCTTGATGCCGCCCGCTTTCATCAGCTTAATATTGATTAAATCGGCGCTTCTCGTCTGCAGCACGTGAAAGGCCTGACGTGGCGTAAACACGCTCTCATCCGCCATAATCGGCGTGTCTACGGCATCGGTGACCTGCTTCAGCCCGCCGATATCGTCTTTGTGAACAGGCTGTTCGACAAGCTCAATGCCGAGTCCGGCGTCTTCCATCTTTCGGATCGCGGTCACGGCTTCTTTCGGCGTCCAGCCTTGATTCGCGTCCAGTCTCAGTTTGACGTTTGCGCCGACACGTGATCTGACCGCCTGAATCCGCGCCAAATCGTCTGATATATCACCTATGCCGACTTTTATTTTTAAAATACGAAACCCTTTATTTACATAATGGTCTGCGTCCCCCGCCATCTCCTCTGGAGAATTGACGCTGACGGTAAAATCCGTTTCCAGTGTATTCCGATAGCCGCCGAGCAGCCGGTAAAGCGGCTGCCCGTGCATTTGCGCCCATCCGTCATATACAGCCATATCTACAGCGGCTTTTGCGCTTTGATTCCTTTCCAATAGCCGGCTGATATCATACAGCACAGCTTCCATGCCGGAAAGGCTCCGCCCCAAGAGAGCGGGCTTCAGCACATCGCAGACGGCGCTTTCAATACCGGCTACGCTGTCGCCTGTAATCACAACCGTCGGCGGTGCCTCGCCCCAGCCGGTCAGACCGTTGTCAAATGTGAGCTTCACAATGACCGATTCAGCATGGTATACCGTGCGCATTGCGGTCTTAAACGGCTTTTTCAGCGGGACGGATATCCGCCCCGTTTGAATATCTGTTATCCTCACGCCTGATCACTCCCTTCCCGAAACCCCCGATTCAATCGTTACCGCTTTGGCCGCCGTATCCATAACCGCGCGGGCTCCGATCGGAACGGCGAAGCTCGGTGAACAATGGCCGATTTTAAAGCCTTTAAGCGCAGGCTTTCCTGACTTAACAATGTAATCGTTCAGCACTTGCTCTAAAGTAAGAGACTTTTCTTTATTCTTCGGTTCGCATTGGTGAAAATCACAGACCAAAATTCCTGCTGCGTCTGACAGTTTTCCGGCCATTTTTAATTGATTCAGCATTCTGTCGATTTGATACGGTTCCTCATCAATATCCTCGATAAACAGCAATTTGTTTTTTGTATCAATTTCAAACGGCGTGCCGAGTGTCGATGTAACGAGGGATAGATTGCCGCCCGCAAGCTCTCCCTCGGCTCTTCCGTCTGTCAGCACCTCTAAGGGGGAAATGTCCTCCGTATAGGTGAATTCCGTTTCTGCAAAAAGCTGGTGATATGACGCCTTTGTCAGCGGATCAGCATCATCCAGCCCGACATCCGTACTCAGCATCGGGCCGTGAAATGTGACGAGTCCTGTATTTTGATGAATGGCGGTATGTAAAAACGTAATATCGCTGTATCCCCAGAAAATTTTCGGATTGCGGCGGATTAAGCCGAAGTCGATATCAGCGGCAATGCGGCCCGTGCCGAATCCTCCGCACGCGCATATCACTGCTTTGACTTTCTGATCGCTAAACATGTCATGAAGATCATCGAGACGCGCGCGGTCCTCTCCCGCCAAATAGCCGTGACGGGCTTTCAGCGCCCGGCCGAGTTTCACTTGAAGACCAAGCTCATCTTCTAAAAAAAGCAGCGCGGTTTGCAGCGTCCCGCTCTCAGGCGGGCTCGCAGGGGCAATCACACCGATCGTGTCGCCTTTTTGCAGTGCTTTCGGTTTATAGTTCATGGCTTTTTCAATCTCCTTTTCCATGGATTGAAAAGTGAAACAGACCGCTCCTTTAACGTCAAAAGAGCGGTATTTGTTTCCGTTGTGATATCAGGACTTTTCCGCCCATTTCAGATCAATGTAACCGACGGGATGCCGGACAATCCCTTTCACGCCGCTGTTCTGCAGATGCACCTGATTGTAAAAATAAATCGGAATGATCGGTGCCTCGTTCATGAGCAGCTTTTCCGCTTTATGCATGAGCGCAAAACGTTTTTTTGCATCGGCTTCCTGTTTTGCCTGCTTGATATATTCGTCGTAATCCGCGCTGCCCCATCCTGTGCGGTTCATGGAATTCCCCGTCTGGAAGGCTTCAAGAAAACTGATCGGATCTGCGTAATCCGGTAAAAATGAGCTTTGAGAAAACTGGAACTTCAGTCCTTTCTGCTCCTCTAAAAAGACGTTCCATTCCATATTGGCGAGCTTAATGTCTATACCGAGCACACTTTTGAGCTTCTGCTGCATCGCTTCCGCTATTTTCTTATGCTCCGGTTTTGTGCTGTATGTCAGTGTGACTTCAGGCAGCTTATCATAATGCTCTTCTGCCATGCCCTTTTCCAGCAGTTTTTTGGCTTCTGATTCATTCGGGGTTAATAAACTGCCGCCCGCTTCGCGGAAATCTTTCCCGTCAGGCTGCGTAAATCCCGGAGATACGAAAGCATGCGCCGGCTTTTCCCTGTTTTTGGTCACATAATCCGTGATTTCTTTTTGATCAATAGCTGCAGCAAACGCTTTTCTGATCTTTTCATTTTGGAACGGCTCCATTTTTACGTTAAAGCGATAGAAATAAAGTCCGGCCTGATCCCACGTGCGGACGTTTTTTCCGCTCATCAGCTGCTCACTCAGCTCTGCCGGCACGAAAGCGGTATCCAAATCCCCCGACTGGAACATTTGATAGTCTGTATTCCGGTCACTGACCATCGCCCATGTGACTTGATCCAGTTTCACCGTCTTTTTATCCCAATACGTCTCGTTTTTGACCATCGTCATGCTGTCATCATGCTTCCATTCCGTCAGCTTGAACGGTCCGTTGCCGACAAAGGTTTTCGCTTCAGTGAACCATTTCGGATCAGCCTTGGCGGCCTTTTCATTAATCGGGAAATACGCCGGATTGGACACGACACTGAGAAAATAATCCTGCGGTGCCGCCAATGTGACGACCAGTGTTTTTTTATCTTTTGCCTCAACTTTCACGTCTTCTTTTTTGCCTTTTCCGCTGTTAAATTCTTCCCCGCCTTTGATCATGTAGCCGAGAAATGCGGATGATGCGCCCGTTTTCGGATCAAGCATCCGTTTCCAGGCGTAGACGAAGTCTTCCGCCGTGACGGGATCGCCATTTGTCCATTTGGCGTTATTACGGATATTGAAGGTATATGTCAGCTTATCAGCGGACACCTTCCAGCTTTCCGCCATAGCCGGTTCGGGCTTATTATCTTTTCCAAGCCTCGTTAAACCTTCCATGATGTTATTCAGCGGCTGCCAGGAAACATTATTAAATCCGATCGGCGGGTCAAGTGAGGTCGGCTCATTTTCGTTATTGAGCCGGAGCACCGATTCGCCCCCCTGTTCTTTTGCTTTGCCGGGTTCTGTCCCCGCCTGCTCATTGGCCGTACAGCCCATCAAAGCAAACGAAACAACAGCAATCACTCCGATCGCCCATTTCTTTTTCATTTGAATCCCCCTTTTTCCTCTGGTGCCGTCAGCTGTTTGTGCTTCAGCCGCTCGGCACGGTGATCCTGAAGCCAGCAATTGACGAAATGGCTTTTGGATTTCACGGTTGTTTCCGGATATACCTTTTCACAGACGATCATCCTGTCCGGACAGCGGGCGGCAAACGGACAGCCCGGCGGCGGATCGAATAAATCAGGCGGAGTCCCGTCAATCGGCGAAAGCTCACTGTCCTCCATATCCAGCCGCGGCACTGAGCGGAGCAGCCCCTTTGTGTAGGGATGAGCCGGCCGGTAAAAAATATCATGCCTCGTGCCGATTTCGGCGATTTTTCCCGCATACATGACGGCGACCCTGTCAGCGGTTTGAGCGACAACACCGAGGTCATGCGTGATCAGAATTATAGATACGCCTGTTTTTCTTTGAATCTTCTTAAATAATTCAAGGATTTGCGCTTGAATCGTCACATCAAGAGCCGTTGTCGGTTCATCGGCGATCATGATTTCCGGCTCACAGATCAGCGCCATCGCGATCACGATCCGCTGCCGCATGCCCCCGCTTAATTGGTGAGGATACTGCTTCAAGCGGGATTTCGAGTCAGGGATTCCGACCAGATCCAGCATGGCGAGAACCTCGGATTCAGCTTTTTTTCTCGTCATGGCGCGGTGTTCCAACAGCGCTTCCGAAAGCTGCTCCCCTATGGTTAACGTCGGATTGAGCGCCGTCATCGGGTCCTGAAAAATCATAGAAATGTCGCGCCCCCGAATTCCCCGCATTTCCCGCTCCGTCATTTGACAAAGGTCTTTCTGTTTAAATTGTATGCTTCCGGATTCAATCTTTGCCGAATGTTTCGGAAGAAGACCCATCACGGCTTGTGACGTCACGCTTTTTCCGCAGCCCGATTCACCGACGATCGCAAACGTTTCACCTTTATATAAATCAAAGCCGACGCCTCTGACGGCTTTTACGGTGCCGCCGTATGTCGAAAAAGTAACATGCAGATTTTGAACTGATAGAATTGGCTGCGTCATTTTCCCTACCTCCTCAGTTTCGGATCTAACGCGTCCTGCAAGCCGTCTCCAAGCACGTTAAACGCGTACATCGTTAAGGAAATGAAAAAGGCGGGGAAAAACAGCCGCCACCAATGGCCTGATAAAATCGCCGGAAGCCCGTCGTTTGCCATGACGCCCCAGCTTGCAAACGGCGCCTGAATGCCGAGTCCGAGAAAACTTAGAAATGATTCCGCAAAAATCGCCGCCGGCACCGTCAGCGTCATTTGGACAATAATGGCTCCCATCGTATTCGGCAGCAGATTTTTCTTAATGATCCGAAATGTTTTCGCTCCAAACGTTTTCGAAGCAAGCACGTGTTCATCATGCTTCATCCTCAGCACCTGCCCTCTGACAATCCGCGCCATGCCGACCCATCCCGTCACGGTCAGAGCGACGATGATGGAACCGAGCCCCGGTCCCATCAGCACCATTAACAAAATGACAACGAGCAGATACGGCAAGCCGTAGAGAACTTCGATGATTCTCATCATGGTGCTGTCTGTCCGCCCACCTTTGTAGCCGGAGATGCCGCCGTAAATGACGCCGATCAAAAAGTCAATTAATGCCGCCATCACACCGACAAATAAAGAGATCCTCGCTCCGTACCACGTTCTTGTAAACACGTCCCGTCCCAGTTCGTCGGTTCCGAACCAATGTGAAAAAGACGGCGGAAGATTCTGCTCGGCGAGCGTCTGCCTCGTCACACTATGCGGTGATATCAGCGGACCGAACACAGCTGAAAGAAACAGGCAGCATAAAATCACAAGGCCGGCCATCGCCAATTTGTTCTTTTTAAGCCGCCGCCACGCATCCTGTGTGTAAGACAGGCTCGGACGCTTCACCGACTCGGTTTCACCCTTTCTTTCCATGCCCGGCTGAAACCAGTCATCTGGCACTTCTGTGTGTTTTACCGTTTCTTGCGGGAGATTCATCAGGCTCACCCTTTCTTATGAAGTTTTATGCGCGGATCCAGCAGGCCGTATGCCAAATCAACCAGAAACAGCATGACGATCAAAATCACACTGTAAAAAACGGTCGTTCCCATAATCACCGGGTAGTCACGTTGATTGATGCTTTCCACGAAATATTTGCCCATTCCCGGAATGGCAAAGATTTTCTCGATGACGAAACTGCCCGTCAGGATACTTGCAGCAAGCGTGCCGAGTACTGTCACAACGGGCATAAGAGCATTTTTCAAGGCGTGTTTGATGACAATTTTGACAGGGGAAAGACCTTTTGCTTTTGCCGTGCGGATATAATCCTGAGTCAGCACTTCGGCCATGCTTGACCTTGTCAGCCTCGCGATAATGGCCATAGGGCCGACGGCAAGCGCCACAGTCGGCAGCACCATATGTATGGGACTCGTCCAGGTGGCTGCCGGAAACCATTTCAGATGAACAGCGAATTGCTGAATCAGCAGTGTCGCCATAATAAAATTCGGAATGGAAATCCCCAGCACCGCAAGGCTCATGGCTGCATAATCGAGAAAGCCGCCGCGTCTGAGAGCGGCCGTTATGCCGAGCGCGAGCCCTGATATAACTGCGATGATGATCGCCGTTATCCCAAGCTCAAAGGAAACGGGAAATCCGCGTTCAAGCATGGCGTTTACACTGTCTGACGGTTTTTTGATTGAAGGACCGAAATCAAAGGTGAGAATGGATTTTAGATAAATGGCGTATTGAGTGATAAGAGGTTCGTTCAGATGGTAGTAGGATTCGAGATTTCGCTGGACCGCTTCGTTTGTGCCCCGCTCTTCGTTAAAAGGCGAGCCGGGTATCACTTTCATCATGACAAATGTCAGAGTGGTGATGACGAGCACGGTCACAATCATGGCGATAAAACGTTTGATAAAATACCGCAGCATGCCGTTCACCCCTTTAACAGAATGTTGTTCTCATGGCGAGTTCTGTCATGACGAGCATGGCCTGATAAGCTTCCGGCATGTCTTTTGCCTGAAATTGAACGGTTGTCGTTTTCGGTACAATTTCTGTGCCCGGCATTAAATGGGCCCATTCAGCCTGTCCGTAGTTGGCAAATTCAATGCCTAATACAGGTCGATCAGGCGGTGTCAGCGGCTTGACCTTATCTTTATTTTTGAGCGCATAAGCTGTTTTTTCCGTCAGGAGCCGCCCGGCTTTTTGAGGAGACAGGCATTTGACAGCGGTTCTTGAAATGGTTTGTTTGACAGCGGCAGTCGTCACATTCGGTATCAGCTCCTCCGCTTCTTTTGCGGCGCAATCGTCTCCTGCTGCCATGATAACCGGGACGCCGTAAAATCCGGCGAGGTAGGCATTCAGCCCCAGTTCACCGACCGGCTTATCATTTATGTAAAAATGGCGCACGCCGAAAATCATACTGTGTGACATGACGCCCGGCATCGAGGCTCTTGCATGATAGCCGATAAACATCGCGCCCGCATATGATTCATCAAGCCCCTGCATCATAGAAAACGGCTTGACATCCCCCGTGATCAGCTCTGCCTCAGGATGAAGTTTTTCTGCAAGCAGATTATTCATCTTAGAATGGCTGTCATTTACGGTCACTTCCGTGCATCCGTTATTAAACGCTTCAGCGATGCACCAGTTTGCTTCTTCGGTCATCAGAACCCTGCCGCGCTCATAATTGTGCATGCGGGAATTGACAAATGTTTCATCCGGCAGTCCGGAAATCCCCTCCATGTCTACAGATAGATACAGTTTCATATAATGCCTCCTTTTTTATTTAAAATTCCGATATTAAATTATGAATATTCTAACAAATTATATTAAAAAAGGATGAAACATGCAATATATCATTATGCCATTATAGGAAAAAACAAACCCTTTTCACGGGGAAAAGGGTTTGCTGATAGAAAAAGTTACATACTGTTTTTGTTTATAGGGTGACCCTGAAACTGTCTGACCGCACTTCTATATTCGCGATCGGGAATGACCTGATGCCTGATCGGTTCAGGAGCCTGCGGCGAAGGCTCTTCAGCCGCCTGCCTGCGTACGGCATGCGGTTTATGCGCCAGCTTATGTCCCATGCCTGTCGCATTCATCACAAATGATAAACACACTAAAAGCAGGCTAAAGATAAAAGCAATAAGAAACAGATCGCTGTATGTCCCCATCAGCTGGTCATAGTGCGATTGTGTGCTGTGCGCGCCCCAAAGCGTGCCCGAAGCATCTCTTTTCGTAAAATACCCGATTAATACAGGCGCGCCCATATAAATGAACAGCCGTAAAAACTGAACGGCCGTCATGCGTTTCACCAGTTCCGGAAGCGGCCCGCCCAAAGCTGCGCCCATCAGTCCGGCCGCCACGATAAGCCCTGTTCCGGCCGCCAGCATCACGAAAAGACCCGCAAATAGAATAAGCGGCATATGATGATCCGTCGTCATCCATTGAAAATTCACGAACACCAATATCACAGAGCCTGTTATGCCGAGCATGCCCGGGCCGACTTTATCATATGCGAAAGCACTGATGACAGCGGCAACGGCCACGCCTCCCAAAAGGCTCGCATATAAGAAGATTAAATGGGTTTGTGACAAATGGTATGCGGTCTGAAGCTCCCCGCGAAATGCAGAAAGGCTGACCGCTATGGAAATGCTGGCAGCAGCGATCATGAAAACACCCAGAATCGGCTTTGGAATCAGCATCAGTTTAATCGAAATCAGCGCATGTTCGTTTCTGTACTGCATAATCAGCAGAATCAGCAGAATGACGAAGCTTCCGCCAAATCCCGCCAATGTATGCCAAGACGAAAAGCCCCATTTCGGCAGATGAATAAACGTATAAGCGGTCAGCACAGCTGATACACCCGCCAAAAGAAAACCGATGCCGTCAAATGGAGATTTTTCAGCATTTTTATGAGCATCATCCCGCAGCCACACATAACTGAAAATCAAGCCGAATAAAGACAGCAGGCCAAAAATGATAAACAGCCAATGCCAATGGCCGGCGCTTGCCGCCGCCGTGCCTAAAACGGTTCCCATAATGACAGACCCGTAAAATCCGCCGATTAACACAAATAAGGCGTGATTGCGGCGCTCAATCGGAAACGAAAGCACCAGCATCGGAATCATAATCATCAGCATAGTGCCCGCCGCAGCTCCTTGCAGCAAACGGCCCGCAGCGAGCAGGTAAATATCATTTGTCACAGCAGCAAGCAGCGCACCGATGACAGCTGCAGCCATAGAAACCATATAGACAGGCCGGGAGCCGAACCTTTTTCTTAAATACGGCCCAGCCGGCACAAATAAGGCGAATGCCATATTACCGATAATAATCGGATGAAAAGAGTCAAAGTTTTCCCCGCCGACCGTCTGCCGGACAAGGCTTTGGACAGCCGCAAGAGCGGTGTTCGACATCAGTCCCGGCCCGACCGCCAGCACAGCAAGCAGAGAAATAATCCAGTGATGTTTTTCTTTCATTTGACAGCCCCTTTCTAAAATTTGACAAAGCGAAAAAGCTAACAGATTCCCCCCATTAGCTTGACAGAATTTTCATATCTTTTCATGTGAAGGATTGAACATAATATCTTATTTATTATTTCAAATCCGATGGAAATTGTCAATATAGAGCGCCGCCGTCCGATTATGTCTTTTTCACAATTTCCCACAATCTTTTCATTATTATCCCACACTTTTTGTTTAAGATGGAGTCAGTAATAATAGGCAAATCATGCTATGATGAAATAGAGAAACGGAGTGAACATGATGGATAACTATCGTGATGAAAATCGGACAGACCAAAAAGAACAGGAAGTCCTTTTAGTAAAAGAAAATCAGCAGCCGGCGAGATATTCCGCGCCGGACGAGGACAAGAAAAAACGAAGCTTCGGCTGGTTCAGACCGCTTCTCGGCGGGGTGATCGGCGGAGGGCTCGCTCTCGGCATCTATACATTTACGCCGCTTGGGGACCATCAGACTCAAGATACTTCAAATCCGGCTCCCGCTCAGGAAACGTCTTCAGTAACCGCTAAGCAGACATCTTCTGATTCCGGCAGCGGCAAATCGGCAAACAGCTCATCCGCAAATTCAAGCAGCATTTCGAATATGGTGGAAGACATTTCACCGGCGATCGTTGGAATCACGAATCTGCAAAAGCAGCAAAACAGTTCAGATTTATTCGGATTCGGTTCCGGTTCAGATTCGAACTCAAATTCATCGGGTGAAGATGCGGAAACAGGCTCAGGTTCCGGCGTTATCTTTAAGAAAGCAAACGGCAAAGCGTATATTATTACGAATAACCACGTGGTTGAAGGCGCCTCTTCCCTTAAAGTGTCATTATATGACGGCACCGATGTAACAGCTAAACTCGTCGGCCGTGATTCACTGACAGACTTGGCCGTATTAGAAATCAGTGATAAACACGTAACAAAAACGGCAAGCTTCGGCAGTTCATCCGCTCTCAGAACGGGTGAATCCGTGATCGCCATTGGTGATCCGCTCGGCAAAGACCTGTCCCGCACCGTCACACAGGGAATCGTGAGCGGCTTAAACAGAACGGTCTCGATTTCCACGTCAGCCGGTGAGTCAAGCATCAACGTCATTCAAACCGATGCCGCGATCAATCCCGGAAACAGCGGCGGGCCGCTCTTGAATACAGACGGCAAAATCATCGGTATCAACAGCATGAAAATCAGTGAAAATGATGTAGAAGGCATCGGCTTTGCGATTCCGAGCAACGATGTAAAACCGATTGCCGAAGAGCTTCTCACGAAAGGACAGGTGGAGCGCCCATATATCGGGGTGAGCATGATCGACTTGGAGCAAGTGCCGCAAAACTATCAGGAAGGCACACTCGGGCTTTTCGGCAAACAGCTGAATAAAGGGGTTTACATTCGCGAAGTGGCACAGGGATCCCCTGCAGCCAAAGCCGGATTAAAAGCAGAAGACATCATTATCAGCTTGAAAGGGAAAGAAACTGACACGGGCAGCGAACTTCGCAATATTCTCTATAAGAATACGAAAGTCGGCAGCACCGTTGACGTGAAGATTATCAGAAACGGCAAGGAAATGACGAAAAAAATGAAACTGACTCAAAAAGAAGAAACTTCGTCTTAACAAAAATCCAAGGCAGCAGCCTTGGATTTTTTTACATCAATAATGAAACTTTAAAGCGCAGACCGTCCGTATGAAAGATTGTACAAAGGAGGATACATACCTATGAAACATACCGGACTTTTGCTGGTCGTTACCGGACTTATCTTATTGCAGCTGAGCATTCAGCTTCCTCAGCAAAACGTTGCTTGGGGCATGACGCTGGGTGCAAGCATTTTATTGAACCTGACGGGAACCGGCCTGATCATGCGCTCTCTGCACATCCAGACCGGCCGCAGATGAATGAAAAAATCCGCGGGACACAATGTGTTCCTGCGGCTTTTTTTTTTGACATAAAAGCACCCTGCCCGGGTGGCCGGACAGGGTGTTTCGGTTAAGACATATGCTGATCCCGATAAACCTTTTCGTTTTTAATGCCGTACGCTTTTTGCACGATATAGAGCGGACGGTCTTTTGCTTCATCATAAATCCTTCCGATATACTCGCCGATCATTCCGAGCATTAAAAGGACGATGCCGCTGAATAACAGCTGTATCACAATCAGAGAGGACCAGCCCGTTATGGTGCTGTCTGTAAAGAGTTTCATATATAAAACGATAAACATATAGAGAAAACCCGCCCCGGACATCATCATTCCCGCGTAGCTTGCCGCCTTGAGCGGTTTATGGGAGAACGTTGTGATACCGTCCATGGAAAGCTTCAGCATTTTTTTAAGCGGGTATTTCGTTTCTCCCGCAAGCCTCTCATCACGTTCATATTCAACAGCAGTCTGCTTGAAGCCGACCCAGCTGACGAGCCCCCTGACAAAAGGATTTTTCTCTTTTAATCTTTTCATTTCGTCACAGACTTTTCGGTCCAGCAGGCGGAAATCTCCGGTATCGAGCGGAATATCAATATCAGTCACGCTCCGAAGCAGCCGGTAAAACATAGAAGCCGTCTGTTTCTTGAAAAAGGTTTCTCCCTTTCGTTTTGTTCTGACGGCGTACACGACATCGTAGCCTTCTTTCCACTGTTCAATCATATCAAGGATTAGTTCGGGAGGGTCCTGCAAATCGGCGTCAATGACGACGATTGCATTTCCCTCTGCGTAATCCATGCCCGCGGTGATCGCGATCTGGTGTCCGAAGTTTCTGGAAAAATCAATAATTTTCACTCTCGGATCAATCAGACTGTGTTCTCGTAATATTTCAATACTGCGGTCTTTGCTTCCGTCATTGACAAAGATTAATTCATAATGATCTTTTGTTTGATCCATGACTTCTTTCAGGCGCTGATAGGTTGTCTGAATGACGGGTTCTTCGTTATACACCGGGACGACAATTGAATATTGAATATGTCTGCTCATATTTTTTCCTCCTATTCATCAGATTGCAGTTCGTATAGTGAAGCTGACTGATTCATTCCGCCGGGGCCGCCGCCCATCCGGCTGTTTTTACTTGTAGCCTTGCTGCGCTTTGTATCAGCTGCATCATGATTTTTCGTTTGCTGATCTGTGCTTGTTTGCCATTTATCTGAAGATACTTTCTTACCGTTTTTCTCAACCCATTCAACAATTTCGTTGTTTCCGCCTTTGCCCATTCCGGATGTTAAGAAGTATTTTACTTTTCCTTCTTTTACGAGCTTTTTAAATTGAGTCAGCGTGATGGCCGGGTCAGATCCGCTGAATCCGCCGATCGCCATGACCGCTTTTTTCGTTTTGATAATGTAAGGCGCCGCTGTGTTGGAATCGGTTGTTGCAAATAGATAGTCCGCTCCGGCGTTATGTTTCTCTAAATAGTTGATCAGTTTTTTATTTACAGAGGCGTTATTCATTCCCATGCCTTTTCCGCTTGTTGACGCAAGCTGAGGGCCTGTTTCAGGCAATGAGCTGTTGCCCCCGTACAGAAGCGGTGTGCTCGCCCAATATATCGGCATCACCAGCAAGGCGAGAAGAGCGGCAAGTGACAGATAATAACTGAGCGGTTTTTGGCGCTGTTTGAACACGGACAGAGCGATTGCAGACAAAGCTCCGATAACGCCAACACCGATGCTCCAGCCTGCGCCGATTTGGTCAATCCAGTTTCTGAGGATAAACAGCTCAAATCCGGTTGTCACAAGAATAGCGGCCGGCAGAAGCCAAGACTTCCAGCCTGTCTCCGTGCGGTACAGATGGACGAGGGCGACCCATCCCGCACCGGCAAGTGCCGCAATCGGAGGCGCCAGCATAATGAGATAATAATGGTGGAAAAACTCCGCCACACTGAAGAATCCGGCAATCGGCACTAGCCACGCTGCCCAAAAGATCGTTTCCTTCTGTTCTTCTGACAATCTTCTTCTTTCTCTCGCTCCGGCGATCAGTAAACCGGCCATTCCAAAAATCGCAAACGGCAGGAGCCAGCTGATCTGATCAGATAATTCTTGTTGGAAGAGTCTCAGCGGACCGGGGGTTCCCGTACCGAACATTCCTGAACCTGATTGCATTTTTGAGCCGGTGCCAGCGCCTCCTTTTCCTCCGCGGCTTGGAGGGCCTCCTTGACCGCCATTCGGCATTTGCCCGTTAGATGGAGGTCCCGTCATGTTGCCGTTTTGAGATTCGCCTTCGCTTGAAGACTGTCCGGGCGGCGCCTGCAGTTGTGAAGAACCGGCGGAAGAAGCCTTTTCTTTCGAAGCGTTTCCGTGCGGCATGCCCTGACCGCCGCCGGAACTTTGGCCTGTCAGCCGCTGAATCCCGTTATATCCGAAAGCCAATTCCAATACGGAGTTGGTCTGGCTGCTTCCGACATATGGCCGTTTGCCGGCAGGGATATTGTCAACAATGAGCGGCCATGACAACGAAACGGCCGCTAATACGGCCAGCGCGCTTACCAATGAAATGATTTTTTTCTTAATGGTTGTGTTTGCCGCAATCATATAGAACAGCAAGAAAGCCGGTAAAATCATATAAGCCTGAAGCATTTTTGTATTAAAGCCTACCCCGACGACAAAGAACGCCGCCAGAAGCCAAATCAGTTTTCCTTTTCGAATCGCTTTAAAGAGGAGCCATGTAGCGAACAGCAGGAAAAAGACGAGTAAAGCATCGACATTGTTTGTCCGCGCGACCGCTGCAGCGATCGGGGTGCATGCCATGACAAATGAGGCGATGCGGGCCGCCGTTTTTCCGAACGTCGGCTTTATTAATAAGTACATGAATAGAACTGAGCCTACACCTGCCAATGCTTGAGGCAGGATGACACTCCACCCGTGCATACCGAATATCAGCGCGCTGATCGTTTGAATCTGGTATGTAACAGGCGGTTTATCTACCGTGATAAATCCGGCTGCGTCAAATGAAGCGTAAAAGAAATTATGAAAGCTTTGAAGCATACTCGTTACCGCTGCGGTGTAATAAGGGTTCACCGTATCGTCATTCCAGATGTTGTACATATTCAAGAATGCGGAAGCGAGTAAAATGAGGATTAAGACCGCGTCTATCTCGCGTTTTTTCATTTTCACCTGTGTTTTCACTCCTTTGGTTGAACTTTGAACAAGTGTAACAACCAAATGTGAAAAATTTATTAATAAACAAAGACAATTATTTTGCCGTTGACAAATGGGTAAAAAGAAGGACAAAACGGTTTTAGAAAGCAAAAAAAGATGCCTCCCTCAAGCCGGGAGGCATCTGTCATTATTCCTGATTTATTGAATCGGTTTCAGCCGCGCTTCTATTTCAGAACGGCGGTGTTCGAGATAAGGCGGAAGCGCCACCGTTTTGCCGAGCTCCTCAGGTTTTTCATCAACCATAAAACCCGGACCGTCCGTTGACAATTCAAACAGAATTCCGTTCGGTTCCCGGAAGTACAGCGCTTTGAAATAATAACGCTCTACGATGCCTGAGTTGCTGAAGCCTTCTTTTGTAATGATGCGGTGCCATAAAGCAAGCTCCTCTTCATTCTGAACGCGGAAGGCCACATGGTGGACGCTGCCTTTTCCCGGACGCTCGCGCGGAAGATCGTTTCTTTCAATCAGATGGACTTCCGTGCGCGCGCCTCCGTTTCCTGATTCCAGCACTGTAACTGAGCCACGGTCTTCATGCGTTTCTTTTCCGATTTCAGTGAAGCCGAGCACATCGGTTAACACACGCAGCGTCGGCTCCGCATACGGGACGGTCAATTCAACGGGCCCAAGACCGCGGAAAGAATATTCTTCCGGAATGCCGCTTTGTTTCACCGCTTCACCGATGTCTTTTCCTTTTTCGTCAGCCGTCAGTACAAGCCGCTGTCCTTCGTGATCCTGAAAAGCGAGTGTCTCTCTGCCCGCTATTGTCATGATGTCGCCATGAGCGACCTGATGCTCTTCAAATCGTTTTTTCCAATATTGCAGCGCTTGTGCGTCCGGGACACGCAGGCCGATTGAAGAAATACTGTTTGTTCCCGCATGAAACGGCGCAATCCGCGGAATTTCGAAAAACGTCAATTCAGATCCCGGATTGGCTGTTTCATCACCGTAAAACAAATGATACATCGTCGGTTCATCTTGGTTTACGGACTTTTTCACAAGTTTCAGTCCCAGGATGTCCCGATAGAAATCTAAATTTTTCTGCGCATCAGCCGTCATTGCTGATACATGGTGTATTCCGTTAACTTTCATTATGTTATCCTCCACTCAATTATCTCGATTTCGAGATATTTTATATATACAATTTATGTTATCCGGAGCATAAAGTCAACACATCTGCTTTGCCGACGGTCTGCAGATTTCCGCCTTTAAAAACAACGAACTATAGGGATTTAAAAACTCTTATTGTTCGTTTTTAAAATAAGATATTTTCCTTATCAAAAGCGAAAACCTTTGTTTTTAAGCAAAAAACCGAAATCAGAAAATTTATTTTATTCGTGTTTCAGCAATTAGGGTTTACAATATGGAAAATAGTTTTTTCAGCATGACGATTTTACATCTGGAGGGAAAGGATATGCAGATTGAAGAAAACGGACTAAAAAAAGAGATCGGCCTTACCATCGCCCTCTCACTTGTTATCGGCACCATCATCGGTTCCGGCGTATTTATGAAACCAGGCGCCGTGCTTGCCTACTCCGGTGATGCAAAAACCGCGCTTATCGCGTGGCTGTTAGGAGGCATTTTGACGCTTGCAGGCGGCTTGACCGTTGCGGAAATCGGCACTCAAATTCCGAAAACGGGCGGACTTTATACATATCTTGAAGAAGTGTACGGCGAATTTTGGGGCTTTTTGTGCGGCTGGGTGCAAATCATCATTTACGGACCCGCGATTATCGGAGCAATCGGCTTGTATTTCGGCTCTTTGATGGCGCACTTGTTCAATTGGGATTCCGGCTGGTCTAAATTGATCGGAATTGCAGCCGTTTTGTTTTTAAGCATCATTAATATTATCGGAACGAAATATGGCGGCATCGTCCAGGGAATTACGACGGTCGGCAAATTGATTCCGATTATCTGCATGATTGTGTTCGGTCTTTGGAAAGGCGATCAGCATATTTTCACAGCCGTCACAAGCAGCATGTCGGAAATGAATTTCGGCGCTGCCGTACTGGCTACCTTGTTTGCCTATGACGGCTGGATTCTGCTTGCGGCTCTCGGCGGTGAAATGAAAAACCCGGAAAAACTTCTCCCGAGAGCGATGACGGGCGGACTTTTGGTTGTCACCGCCATTTATCTTTTCATTAACTTCGCACTGCTGCACATTCTTCCCGCGACCGACATTGTCAAACTCGGTGAAAACGCCACAGGCACCGCTGCCGGAATGCTGTTTGGCGGCATCGGGGGAAAATTGATCAGCGTCGGGATCATCGTCAGCATTTTCGGCTGTTTAAACGGAAAGATTCTCGCTTTTCCGCGTGTCTCGTTTGCAATGGCGGAACGGAAACAGCTGCCGTTTGCCAGACAGATTTCACGGGTGCATCCGACGTTCCGCACTCCTTGGATTGCCGTGTCATTTCAGATCGCGCTGGCCATTATTTTTATGATCATCAGCAATCCCGATAAACTGTCTGAAATCTCTATTTTCATGATTTATATTTTTTACGTCATGGCCTTTTTCGCCGTTTTCATCCTAAGAAAAAAAAGCGGCGGAAAACCGCGCGCCTACAGCGTGCCTCTGTATCCGGTCATTCCTGTTTTGGCCATAGCGGGTTCACTGTTTGTGCTGATCAGCACGATCATTACAGATACACTGAGCTGCGGGCTTTCCATCTTGATCGGTCTTGCCGGACTCCCGCTTTATTTTTGGCTGAAAAACGGCAGAAATGACTGACAAAAACGGTTCCTTTTACGGGAGCCGTTTTTTTTCGGCAAAATCACGTGCAAAAGTTGACAGCAAATTCACATCTTTTGTTATACTTTTTAAGCAAGAGGTCTGAATTCGAAGTATGTTACGTTTTTTTGGCAAAGTGGGTAACATAAGAAAAACAGGATGAGACACGTTTTTACGAAAAAATCAAGAGGCGTTTTTTTCGACTTTATCTGTTTTTTTTCGACAAAAGGCTATATAATAATTTGATGTGTGCATTGTCTCATTCAAACAATGGAGGGTTTTTAATGATAAAAAGAAAAAAAGATAAGTTCTCACTCCTTTTAACAGAAATCGCAAAAAATATAGATGAAACTGCAGAGTATTTTGTGAACTTTAAAGTCACAAACCAAACAACACTTAAAGAATTTGCAGATACGTTAAAAGAATACGAAACAAAAGGTGACAATCATGTTCATGTCATGATTAAAGAGCTTAACAAAGCATTCATCACTCCTATTGAACGCGAAGATATCCTTCAGCTGACAAACAGCCTGGATGATGTGCTTGACGGAATTGAACATTTCTCTGCCATGATGGAGATTTTCTCAATTACTTCATCAGACGAGCATATCGACAAATTCAGCGGATATATCAGAGAATGTGCGAAAGAAATTTTAATTGCAACTGAGCTGTTGGCAGAAAACCGCTTAAAGGACATTCAGCCTCACGCCATCAAAATTAAAGAGTATGAGCACAACTGTGACAACCTGCACAGAAAATCATTAAAAAATCTTTTCGGCCATGAAACAGATCCGATCAAAGTGATCCAATATCGTGAAATTTACGAAACGCTTGAAGAAATTGCTGACTCTTGCCAAAGCGTTGCCAATAATCTTGAAACCATCATTATGAAAAACGCGTAACGAGGGGTTATAATGGATACTCTATTACTTTTAACGATATTAATTGTCATTTGCGCTTTGGTATTTGACTTCATTAACGGATTTCACGATACCGCCAACGCAATCGCCACCTCAGTTTCGACAAAAGCGCTGAAGCCGCGGCACGCGATTATCATGGCCGCCATCATGAACTTTCTCGGAGCGATGACGTTTACCGGTGTGGCGAAAACCATTACGAAAGATATTGTGAATCCTTATACATTAGACAACGGATCGGTTGTCATTCTTGCTGCTTTACTCGCCGCAATCGTCTGGAACTTGATCACATGGTATTTCGGCATTCCAAGCAGCTCTTCACATGCGATTATCGGAGCGATCGCCGGTGCGGCCATTGCAGCATCAGGTTTTGCGACGCTTAATTATAAAGGGTTCATTAAAATTATCGAAGCACTTATTTTATCACCGATCATCGCCTTTGTTCTCGGCTTTATCGTCTATTCGATCGTGAAGCTGATTTTTAAAGACAGCAACCTGGCGAAAACAAATAAACGCTTCCGCAGAGTGCAGATTTTGACGGCTGCCATTCAGTCCTATACACACGGAACAAACGACGCGCAAAAAGCGATGGGTATCATTACGATGGCGCTTATGACGGCCAATTTACATAAAAGTGATACGATTCCTTTCTGGGTGCAGCTCTCCTGTGCCCTGGCAATGGGTCTCGGCACATCCATCGGCGGCTGGAAAATCATTAAAACCGTCGGCGGTAAAATTATGAAAATCCGTCCGGTAAACGGCGTATCTGCCGACTTAACCGGCGCAGCCATTATTTTCGGGGCCACGTTTATTCATCTCCCTGTCAGCACGACGCATGTCATTTCGTCTTCCATTCTCGGTGTGGGCGCTTCCCACCGCGTAAAAGGCGTAAACTGGGGAACGGCTAAACGGATGCTCATTACATGGGTCATCACCCTGCCGATTGCAGGTACACTCGGCGCCATCGCCTTTTTCATCTTAGATCTCTTTTTCTAATGACGGCATCCGCTTCTTTACAGAAGCGGTTTTTTTTGTGACAGGAAAATGATGTCATGACATAGAATGAACATAGCAGACCATTTTTCGAATTGTGAGGGATGCTCATGCTTATGTTTTTTCAGATTATGGTGTGGACGATGGCCGCCGCACTCATTTTATATGTGTACGCATCCTGGCGGTATGAGGCAAAGGTAAAAGAAAAAATGTTTGCCATCCGTAAAACGTGGTATTTACTATTTGTACTGGGCTCCATGGTCTATTGGACATATGATCCCGAATCGCTCTTTTCCGCATGGAGACAATATTTGATTGTTGCCGTCTGCTTTGCTCTTATTGATGCGTTTATCTTTTTGAGCGCATATATCAAAAAGCTCGCCGGCAATGAATTAGAGACGGACACGAGGGAGATTTTGGAAGAAAATAACGAAATGCTTCACTCCTATCTTGAAAAACTGAAAACCTATCAATATCTGTTGAAAAATGAACCGATCCATGTATATTATGGAAGTACAGAAGCTTATGCAGAAGGCATCAGCAGACTGCTGGCCGCTTATGCAGAAAAAATGAATGTCACGGCTTCATTGTGCGACTATTCGGCACAGTCGGATAAGGACCGATTGACGGAGCATATGCCTGATGCGGCAGACGTTCAGTCCCGCCTTAACCGAAAAGACGTCTACTATGATCAAAAGGGCAGGCTTGTGCTTATTCCGTTTACAGTCCAGGACCGCCATTATGTGATCAAACTGACGTCAGAAACCCTGTTGACGGAATTCGATTATTTGCTTTTCACATCGCTCACGAGCATTTATGATTTAATGCTGCCAATAGAAGAGGAAGAGGAAGGTGACGGATAATGGAGCAGGCATTTCAAAACGGGCAGCCGGAACAAAGAGCGAAACCGTTCAAAATGTTTAAAAAACGCTCAATGACAAGTATCGCAAGTTACCAAGTCAGCCCTCATACCGCCAGAATTTTCAAAGAAAACGAACGGCTGATTGACAAGTATAAACAAAAAAAAGCTTGATTACACTAAGGACAGGAGACACGGCTCTTGTCCTTATTCCTTTTTTCCTTATATTTCATATAATAAAATCAACAAAGAGATGCGACAGGTGATGATGTGAAGAAAATTGTAAGGCGTGTAAAGTTTGTGGATTACGGACGGTTCGGGCTTTCCGCTTATTCGCTGAGGATGCGGGCGAGGAGTCTCGGGCTATTGAACCGATTAAAAAAGAAGAAAGGCTGAATCCCGTAATGTGATCGGGACCCAGCCTTTTATTTTTTAAAGCTGCATCAGAATTTTCGCTTTTACAGCGGGACCGTAGATGCCGTCAGACGGCAGTCCGTTTACAGATTGGAATCGGGCCACGGCATTTGCGGTTTTCGGTCCGTAGATGCCGTCAATGCCGTTATTGACAGCTCCTTTTTCAGGGTAAAAATAAAGCGCGGCGAGCGCGTTTTGCACCTGGTATACTTTTTCACCGGACGTGTACGGCTCTGTCAGCTGAATCACCTCATCAGGAAGAGGATACAGTGCTTCAACCGGCGGGCTGACAAACAGCACTTGTCCGACTTTAATCAGGTTCGGGTCTGCGATGTTATTCCATTTCTGCAGATCAGCCACGCTGACGCCGAATTTTCGCGCGATGGCCGACAGCGTATCTCCTTTTTGAACAGTATACGTCTGTCTTTCCTCAGAACCGATTCCCGCTTTAAACTCGTCCCATGTATCCAACAGTCTTCTCGGGCAAAGCTTTCCTGACCAATGTTTGTGCGCAACGACATTTGAAAGCGGGATGCCGTGCGACGTCATTAATGTGCGGATGAGCCATTGGGCGTTTGCCACGGCCTTTGAAAAGTTGCCGTCGGCGTTTTCACAAATTTCAATACCGATAGATTTGCGGTTGCCGTCCCCGTTTCCGTCTCCGGCATGCCAGCCGCTTTCGTTGAGCGGAAGATGCTGATAAATTTCTGTATCATCGACTGTGAAATGCCAGCTTGTCGGCGTATCGGGGTTTTTCACATAGTTTGCGTGACTTTTGGCGTTAGCGCCGGCTGCGGTATTGGCCGTATTGTGCACCGTAATGTAAATCGGTGTCATTGCATAGCCGGGGCGGTTATTGTTTCCTTCCGGGATAAAATCCTGTGTGATTTTCACCATGTTCTCATCTCTCCTATTTCGATAAATTGTTTATTTTTAATAAAGCCTGCTGTTTTTTCCCTTTTGCTGTGACGTAATTGTTTTTAAACCAGGCTGCGGCTGTCGTTACGATCGTAAAAACGGCCGACCCGGCGGCATACAGTGTATCTGCAAGCTGGCTGACCTGGTCCTCCTGAATATCAAGCGGCGATTTGCCGAACATCAGCAAAGTCTGGTTTAATAAAGCAAGCAAAAGAAGCACCGTCCTGACGACCGTGCCTTTGTCCGCGAATTTCATATCGGTTTCCCCCTTACTTTTGCAGCAGATTGTACATGATGGCGATGGCTCCGCCAATGACGCCCGTGCAGATTGCTGTCACGATCGCTCCTGTAATGGTCCGCTTAATCCATGTTGTGTTTTCGTCAATTTTGTTCAGTTTTTCATTCAGCGTCATGATTTGCTGATCCTGCCGGTCGGATACCCGCTCTAATGCGGCCACCCGCTGTTCAAGCACCTTTTGTTCACCTTTGATGCCAGCGAATTCTTTTTGCACCGCTTGTTCATCCAGAAGCACTTCTGCTCCCCCCTCTTACATTGTTCTCACCTCCCTTCGGAAGCTTCATTCTTAAGAAAATGCCGTGCCTTTGACAGACAGGCTGCCACCGGAAATGCTCTTGATTTCCATGACGATTTCTTTAAAGCCGGCAATATCAAATAACCACACTTCTTCTGTGCCTGACGTGCCGGCGGCTGGGGTTCCGTCGTCAGATCTGATTCCCCTGATCGGCACATTTTTCCCCGAGATAGACCTTCCCCAAAACGCGACATGGCTCGACTCAGCCGTGCCGGTGATTTCGACGAGCAGTTTTTTCTCCTTATTTACAGAAAAAACAGCTCCTTCGGCGGTGCTTTCGGTCTGATGATGAAAAACAAAGTCGCTCTGGCTTTGATTAATGTCTACAGGTAAGGGCTTTGTTTTTTGCAATTGAATATCGATTTCTCCCGCACCAAGTGATTGATAAAGGACAAATTCAGATTGCTGCAAATTCCCGTTCACATATCGGAAACGATAATACCTTTTAGTAAGATACACCCATTTAGACGCAGAAAGCTCACCCGGAGCAACCTCAATTGCTGCAGTGGTTGACCATGAAAAGTTATTGTCACTTTCTTCAATAAACAGCGTGCCTCCGCGATCAGCATAGGCAAATCCTTTTACTTTAGAAATAAGCACTGCACCAAGGCGATCCTGTCCGTATTGATTGTAGACCTCTGTCGCTTTCAGAACCGAGTTAGTTAACAGCTCGGCCACGCCCGATAAATGAGATACAGGTGTTACAAAATCTGTTTTTTCTCCTCTGTAAGGCTTTACAGCACCTGCTTTTCCGCTCCGGTCTGCCGGAAACTCATATTGATATTTCACGATCATCATCCTCCTTTTTCTGTTTATTTCAAAAAAAACCAAAATAAAAAAGCCTTACATGGCTTTACCTGTGATCTCCTCATATTGATCGGACGATATCAGAGACTGACGAACCCCTTCTTGCAGATCTTCTATCGAACAGTCTTTATAACGCAAAGCTTGTTTAACCATATCTGTCGTCGCCCACTGATAATGAAGCGCCAGCACCCAAAAATTCATTATGCATTTTCTCCTTTCAATGATAAAAGTGTAAGCTTAACGTCTGACAGTGCATTTCCGAGCTTTCCGTTCAGCTCTTCCAGCTGCTTGCGCGCAAGTTTTTCCTTTGACAGCTCCTGTGCAAGCATTTCTATTTGATCAGCCGGCTCATATGGCGGATTTTTTTGCAGTTCCTCCCACCACGCCTCAAGCTGTTCTTTAGTAGGTATGGGAGCGTTGAGGTTCCATTGAGCTATATATGACGAAGTACCGTTCCCGTCATTTTGAACAATGAAGTCTTTAGTGGGATCTGATTTTGGATATTGATATAGAATTGCTTTCCCTATATTCATTATTTCCTCCCTGAGTTGCGTTAGTCTACTCTCGGATAGTTCAGTCCTCCGATTTCCTGTATATCAAAAAAATTAAACATCCCTTTTTGATCAGCTACACCTCTTTTCAGAGACATATCTCCTCCATAGTTGCAATAACAATAAATCTCTAAGTAATCACCTTTATTCATCGGGACTGTTGCATTGCCATTTAAGGATACATTCATTTCTGTTGAACTATTGTTGAAGTACCCCCTCAGATGATCAAGATTTTTATAATGCGTCCCATTTAAATATACCTTCACAAGAAAGTTAATATATGACGGATAATTAATCATATAAAGTCCGGTTCCAACCATATACATACCATCATTCGGGGCTATAAACCTATTATTATTTATATCAAACGCATTGTGGCTGTCCTTTATTTTTCTGTTAAATTTAATTTTCGTATGCTCAGTGCTGTCTAAATATTGAACACCAGTCGTTCCAATGTTAGCATGGGCAAACCCTGAAATTTTACTCCATCTTGTCCATCCTGAACCACTCCACCAATGTCGTAACCATACCCCCGTACTATTGAAATAAGTACCGGATTCATTACCCGTCCCATAAAAATATTGTGCGAATCTATAGTCGGAATATCTCTCGTTTTTTACTACTCCATAGGTAAGCGGATAACCAGTGGTGTTCCCTTGCCCTATATCCATCATCGTAATTCCCTTAGGATATTCATCGCCACCTGTTCTTGCATCAGTTATCGCGTTTGATCCAGTAATAATAGTGAGCCTATCATTTGAATAATTTTCTTGAACAAAGGATTTCGCTTCAAAAAGAGCTTTGTCTGCTTTTTTCTGGGATTCCGTTTCAGTCTCAATCTTATTCCATCCTTTAAACAAGCCGTCTGTATGAATGGTTGCCATCCAAAAGGTTCCGTCATAACTTTTGGATGCTAATATAGTTTTTCGGCCTCCATTGCCTGTTTCAATAACATCATAGTTATACCAAGACGCATCTCCTGCAACAGGATTATTTGTTACCACATTTCCTACTGCAAAATAGAGGCCAGTGGGCAATGTTAATAAATCAGTACCATCGGGGATCTTAGTTCGGAAGCCTTGGGCATCAGTTAATTTATATAACTGTGCATTATTCCATTTGTCCTTATCGGATTTTGTTACGTGAATATCTGTTTTATTAGCATGGGCATCTATCTTTGATTGCACATCAGTTGTAGACTCTATAGGATACCAATTGATTGCTGTTTGATTAGAGTTATAGTAAAACCACCATGCGTTACCCTTCACATCTACGGCATAACCATTACCTATTCCCGGCTGCCCCACTAATTGCATGCCGCGTAAGCTTGTATCTGATGGGTTGTCTGTTACTGCGTTGGTTCCGTAAAAAGTTACAGAACCAACGTCTTTTAACGAGTCATAAAACGAGCCGGAAGTTAAATTGATTTTTTGAGTGCCGTTATCGGCGGTGATTTTAAACAGCTGCCCGTCATTCCACTTCTGGCGCTCTTCCTTCGTCACATGCCGGTCCTGATCTTGATGGTGCTGGTCGAAATCTTTTTTTGCTGCCTGCTGGACGTTATCCACGTTTCCGAGGCCGATTTGCGCCTTTGTCGTTTTGTGCGGGTTGTTCATGTCATTTTTATGGGCCGCCAGATCCGTGTGTGCGTCTTTTATGCCTTTTTCCCAGCGGTTGACGTCATCTTCGTTAATCGGATCGTCCGGGAGCCAGTCTGTTTTTTCTTCGTAAGCCATCGTTACACCACCTCAAAAGTAAATCTTAAATCAAGCGTTCTGTTATTGCTGAGGTCCAAATTTGTTTTTCGTTCTGTGATGATGCTCCCTGTTTCGTCAAGCATCTGCACGGTTTCAATATGTTTAATGTCTTCTTCCCTGCGTGTGAGAACGGTGACTGCGGCATCTTTTACAGAAATGTCCGCAATCGGTGTTTCTTTGCCGTTTAACAGCACTTTTGTGATCCTGTTTTTCAAATCGGCTGCGGCACGCTGTCTATATGCGGCTGATATCATGGTAAGACCACCTCGTTATTGTTGAGTGTGACGGAATAACCGACCTTCAGTTCGCTGACTTTTCGGTATCTCCGATTGTTGAGAATGACCCGGTCTTTGATTTCCAGTGTTTCGTTTAATGCGGCTCTGAGTGTATACGCCAAATGAGCGGGTTTGATTTTTTCAAGCGTTTCAATCAGGTCGTTCATGTGCTGCAGGTCATCAAGCTCCATATCGGCATAAAAACGATATTCCCCCGGAAACATCCGAACGTAAGCTGACGGATGTTTTAAAAAACGGTTTAGCGCCTGTTCGATCGCTTGATGGGTGATGGGCGGAATATTCGACATCTTCGAGATCAGCCTGAGCCGTCTCATGTCTTCCGTGTCACCTGACTCCCGCGGTATTTTTAATATTTTTTCCCAGCGGTCAAGCCCCCACGTCGCCGTCGTAATAAAAAGCTGGTCTGTCAAATCGAAAATATCGTTATTCTGCCGCTCAAACTCGGGAGCTTCCGCCTCAAGAATTTCCGCCATCTCTTTTAATTGAGTTAAAAACGGCGGGAGGTATGCCGTCATCTCATCGAGTCTGCTCAAGGATTGTCACCTCTTTGAGTTTAGGAATTTCCACATCACTGAGCACAAGATTTTCCGCCGCACCGTTCATTTTGATATCTGCGTAGTCACTGACGGATGCCGCGTTATAAACGATGTTGTTAATTTGTGATAAGCGGACGGTGTTTTCTTCGAAGGCCATTTTCTTAAATAAATTCAGGATGCCTTTTTCAATCTCCGCTTTCACGTCATCGATCGAGCTGTTCAGCTCAGGCAGCACGGAAGCGGAGATTTCAATCTCTTTCCATACCGCGCTTTCCACTGTTACTGCAGCTCCGATCGGCGCCTGGCCTTCTCCCTGGCCTTCATCGGGATCAATATAATCCTTTACTTTCTTGATCAGAATATCTGATGCCGGTTCCAAATTCGCATTTGTGATGACAACTTTCACCGTTCCGTCTCCGTTCCAAAGCGGGAAGATTTTCGCTCTGCCGACACCGTCCACTTCTTCAGCCCACTGTTTATAATGCTGTTTATTTGCGCTGACTGCCTCCCGGCGGACTCGGGTAAAATATCGTGTCCTTAAGCTGCTGTCATCTTCTTCCTCACGGCCGGGAATTAATATATCGCCCATGACCGCTTTCTCAAGCCCGGGAATCGTATCAAGCGGCAGCAGATTTTGACCTGTAATGCCGGCATTCCCCGCTTCTCCGGCCGTTTCACATTCGAGCGTTCCATCCTCCGTATATTGAAAATACAGGTTATCGACGAAAAAACGGGAGCCTGTCGGAATGGTGATGCCCGCTGTGAATTCTCCGGCTCTGACCGCTTTTGTGGCAGGTGTTCGTTCAATTCCCGCTTCGGCAGCCCGCCTGTCCAAAAATTCTCCTTGAGCCGTATCGGAAAAAACAAGCTCCAGCACGGTATCAAGCCAAATATAAGACTTTGCGAGCTCAGCGGCCGCAGGCGCGAGCGCATTGTAAATGACGCTTCCTTCTCTCGTATCAATATCCGCCGTAATGCGCGCCAGCATTCTGTCCATAATGCCGTCAAACGTCTGAGCTTCAAACATCCTCTCCCAGCACCTCCTCTATCTCAAGCATGCCCTCATCCGCTTCAACGGTAAAAGAGACGATGAAGGCATCATCTTTTTTCTCAATCTCAAAATTGGCAACAGCCAAAATCCGGTCATCATACAGCAAGGCTTCTTCTATCAGTCTTGGAATCTCCATTTTTTTATAAGCATCCGTCGTGTTCTGATCAGAAAGCACTTCCTGCAGTTCATTCCCGATATCATGGCTGAAAACCGAATATGAATACCGTTCTGTGTGAAGAGCGATATAGACGAATTGTCTGATGGCGTCCAGTCCGTTTATCAGTTCATTGGTAATCCGGTTGTTTTCAAAATCAATTCGGTAGGTTTGTGAAGTTTCAATGGCCTCACTCGCATCCTCCAAATCTTCAAATTCGATTTCCGGTGTCAGGGCCATTGCACCCGCTCCTTTTTGATTTGTTCATGTGAAAAAGCCCTCTTCAGAAAATGAAGCGGCTTTAACAGGCTGATATCTTTAATACATTTCTGTCCAGACGGATGAATTTTCAAAGTCACACTCCCGGCATTCATCGAATGCGGTTAGATTTTATCCAGCACAAAAAAGGACTGTCCTCCTGTTAATGCGGCGGTCATCACCCGGTCTCCTGCCTGAAGCTGATCATCTTCCCCGGATTTCAGCCGCTTCGGCACAATGAGTGCATCAGACGGAATCAAAAGTTTGTCGTGATCTTTCAGCTTCAGCTCGAGCGGCGAAACCGAGGTCACTTCGGCCGTCATCAGCTCAACCGGCGCTTCGGCGTCTACCGCCCCGACGGCTAAATGTTTAATGGCATCGCTTAATCTCATCAGGATGTCCCCTCCGGAAGTGAATTTTTCTCCGTGACATCAATCGTCATGGTATGCTTTGTTCCTTGGAATTCATGGCGGTCCGTATCTACATAATAGGTTTTCTTCAGTCCGATTTCCGGAATTGAGATATAGACCGGCAATCCGCTTTCCAACCCCGGAATACCGATCGCCTGTATATTTTTCAGCTCTTTCTTAACGCCTTTTTTCTCAGCCTGCTTCACTTTTGCGCGCTGTTTCAGCTGGGCTTCGTTAATGTCGTCAGAAACCGTTTCGGTATACTGTAAAACGCCGAATGTTTTCATGCCCGCGCTGTCTGACGCGGAAGCTTTCACGGTTTTATCGTCTTTTTGCAGCCGCATGACGACACGGGTTGCGGTATCATCAATTGAGGTGCTGTATTGATACCCTGTAATATTAACTCCTGTTTCCAGCACCCAAATGTCAGACGGGTCCGGCCATTCACGCAAGCCGAGTCTGCCTTTTTCTGAATAGAGCTGATAATTGCGGCCCGTCTGGCTTTTTGTCTGTTTTAACGCTTTTAACATCATATCGTAAAGGCTTGTATCATTTTTGAAAACGAGTGATTTAATGGTATGCCCTGTGTTGGCAATGGATGTCACGGGAATTTGAAAATCGCTGGCGATCCTTTTTAATATTTGATCGGCGCGCTTGTTGGAAAACACATAAACGTCCTGGTTTTTCACAAGGTATTGGAGCATATCATATGCGGTGAAGGCGACGGTATGCTCATCCGGCGTTCTTGCAAAGACAATGCCGCGGAACAGCTCTTTTCCGTTCCATTTGAACAAAACCGTATCCCCTTCTGATACGCCGTAATACGTCTGGCTGCCCTGCTTTACGACAATTGTCGCTTCGATGGAGCGGGGCGCCTGATATCTGTGTCCTTCCAGCGTTACGCTTTCTGTGACAAGCTCAAGCCACTCCGTTTCTTTTATGACAAATAGTTCAATCATCTTCTCACCCGTTTCATTGCGGTATCTTTAGCTTCTGCCCCGGGAAGATCCAATGCCCCGGCTGCCGGATATTCCGTTTGCTGCGCTTAATCATGGCGGTTTTATTCGCGTTCCAGATTTTCCGCCACTCCGTGTGGTTTCCGTAAAACTTGCCGGCGATGTCCCAAAGTGTATCCCCTTTTTTGACGGTATAGGTTTTGGGTGAAGCTTTGGACGGGCGCTTCGCTTTCGTTTTTTTCTTTTGTTTGATTTTTCTTGGCGAAGCGGTTTTATATTCTTTCAGTACGATATCAAAATTCCGGTCGCCGATTTCATTGTCACCTTCGCTGTAATTGAAACTTTCAATACTGCATGTGACATTGATTTTTGTCCCTGTAATCAAAAACTGAACGGGTTTTTTCGCTTTCATCCATGTTTCAATGGCTGAAATGGCTTTTTCCGGTGAAGGAATGCTTTGATATTCGGCAATCGGGGTGTATCGTTTCGGAAAAAAAGAAGAGAACGAAATTTCTTTCGCTCCCGGTTCTTCAATAAACGTCACCTCTCCAAGACCCGTGACTTTCACGGAATCATTCTGCACGCTGTTTGCGATATCAATCGCTTCAGGGAGAACGGGAAGCCGAAGCTTGTCCTTCCCCTGTGACAGCCAAAATTCGTAAACAGATTTAGTCAAAAGCAACAGCCCCCTTTGCTCCGGTATAAATGTCTTTTTGCAGTTCATCAATCAGCGCCTGTTTGATTTTGGCGGCGAGGCTGTCGGCGTCCTGTCCGTTATGGAAATGCTGATCGCCGCTGAATTCGATTTTAATTTCTTTTGTTCCCGTTTTTTGAACGGTTTGTCCGCCGCCTTTAACAGCTGCGGATACCGTGCCGGCTGAAAGTGCCGCCGGTTCCGTCTGAGACGGATCGGACACTTCCATGCCGAGCGCTTGAGCCGCTTTTTGAAGCAGATAACGGCCGCGGATGCCCCGTTCTTCAGGGATGATCCACTCCCGTTTGTTCCCTTCGCCGACACGGGCGATCTGCTCCTTCGTAATCAGACCTCCGTTGGCATAACCGACGTATGGGCCGCCGCGCGCCATACTCTTAATCCCCGGCACATTGTTGATCGAGCCGTATCTGCTTTTAATATAGCCGATAGCGGCAGCGGCGTTGTGGATTGGATTTCTGATATCATTCATTCCCGGCGCTTTGTGAGATTCAAAGGTGCTCGGAATTGTCTGCATTAAGCCCTGTGACGGGTGTCCGGCTTTGGCGTTGCTGTCCCATAAGTTAATGGAATTAGGATTGCCGCCTGATTCATTCTGTGCGATCGTCATTAATCCGGGAAGCCAGCTGATCGGAGTATTGGTCGCTTTCATTGCGGCCAATAGCCACTCTTTGACGCTTCCTCCCGCTGCACCCATGCCGGAAAAGGCCGCTGCAAGCGAGCCTGCCTGTTTTTCGGCGTATTTTTTCACGTCAACTGAGCTGAGCCCTTTGACGACGCCGACTGAAGCAAAGCGTCCGAGACTCATCATGACACGGGAAGGAGAGTGAATATCAAGCTCTTCCCTGAATGCGTCCTCGACTTTTTTGGCCAAATCTTTGGCCGCCTGTTTGACTTCGCTTCCTTTCGCAGTCATCCCTGATACGAAGTGTCCGATCAGGCCTGACCCCCAGCCGTTCGCAGAATCTCTTGATTGCACAAACGGTTTATTGATGTGTGTGCTCACGTATTGCGCGGTTCCCGTATCTTTTGCATTCTGTCCGGCCGAAAATCCTTTAACTGTGGCGGTTCCCCACGAGGACGATTGATTGACCGCCGATTGATAAGGTGTTTTCACCTTTGTTTTTAAAAACGAATCGGTGCCCGTCTGTGACGTATTCTGACCTTTCACATAGCCCGCAACGACTTGCTTTCCGTAATCGGGCGAAGACGAAATGAGGGCGTTAAACGGCGTACTGATATTTTTCTCTTTCCAGCCGTCCATATCCACCGCTTTATTGCTGATCCCGCTGTCAAAGCCTTCTGTAAACTGTTTGCCGAGTGATGAAGCCGTCCCGGCAAATC
Organism: Bacillus sp. BACIII; assembly: GCF_057836745.1. Classification (NCBI taxonomy): domain Bacteria; kingdom Bacillati; phylum Bacillota; class Bacilli; order Caryophanales; family Bacillaceae; genus Bacillus; species Bacillus sp. BACIII. The sequence goes on from NZ_CM174437.1 coordinate 1,763,534, forward strand.
CGGAAGCATCCATAGACGCAGCGGCCGATACAGACGCCGAAGAAGAAACACCGCCCGCTCCCGCCGGTGCAGCGGAAGACTGAGCCGAAGCCGCGCCCATATCGTCGACGACACGCATGCCGAGCTTAGACGCAGCTTGTGAAAGCAGCATTTTCCCGCGCCCGCGGTTGTTGTCAACGGGAATAACAAATTCTTTACCGGCTTCACCGATCCACGAAATGGTCGGCTTTGTAATGTAGCCGCCTGTGGCGTTTTTGTCCGGTTTTTTCTTTTTATCTCCGCCGCCTGTGACGAAGTCCATTACGCCTGAAATCAATTTGCCGCCGGTTTTATCCCAAATCTTTTTCACCCAGTCGAATGCTGCAGAAAAAGCATCTGATATGGCTGTTCCCACTTTTACAAGAGGTTCTTTTATATTTTTCTCAAACCAGCCGCTTAACCCTTTCCATATATCCTTTACCGTATCTAAAGCAGTCGTGAAAGCGTCTGATATTCCTTTTCCGACTTTCTCCACCATGTCTTTCACCGGGTTCCAGACAGTATCCATGAACCAGCCGGATACCGTACTGAAAACAGATTTAATTTTATCCCAAGCTCCTGTGATTTTACTCCAAATGGACGTCGCTACTCCGACTACAGCCGATTTTACGGGCTCCCAGACAGTGCTCATAAACCAGCCGGATACTGTGCTGAAGACACCTTGAATCGTCGTCCACGCATTCACGATATTTGACCAGATGCTTGTCGCCACTCCGACTACTGCCGTTGAAACCGGCGTCCATACATTCTCCATGAACCAGGATGACACCGTGCCGAAAATCCCTTGAATCGTCGTCCATGCATTCACGATATTTGACCAGATGCTTGTCGCCACTCCGACTACAGCCGTTGAAACCGGCGTCCATACATTTTCCATAAACCAGGATGAAACGCTTCCCCAAGTATCTTGTATTGTTGTCCAAGCACTTTGTGCCGCTTCGGAAATATCATTCCACGTGTCTTTCAGAGCCCCTGAATCAAAGGCCTCTCCTAAGCTGGAACCGCCTAAACTGCCGGCGATGCCGCCTACCGCGCCGCCAATTAATGTGCCCACTCCGGGAACAACGCTGCCTATTGCCGCGCCGGCCGCTGCCCCGGCAAGACCGCCTCCCGCCGAGCCGACTTTTTCTCCTGCATTATCTTTATTGATGCCGGCCAAATCAGTAAGTGACAACAATTCACCTATGCCTGGAATTCCTTTAGCGGCACCTTTCAACCCTTTCATACCGCCTTTCAGCGCCTTTGAACCTCCCAAGTCTTTCAAAAATGCGCCGATTCCTTTTCCTGCCCCTTTTGTTTTCGGCGTGTTTACAGATGCCTGTTTGCTTTCCTTTACAGAGGAGCCTCTTTTCGAAGATTTATTTCGCCCTTCGACTTTACTGCTTTTGCCCATTGTCACCCCGGTACAGCAGCAGCATCCCCCAAGGGCCCCGCCGGTTTTTTTGGCTGACTTTCCTGAAGATTTTGGCGCTGTTGCCGTGCGCTGTGAACCCTTTGTCAGATCAGGACGCTTCGGGCCGTTGGAGCCGCCGGCAGAAAGGCCGCCCTTACTCTTTTCTTTTTTCGTGCCGCCGCCTAATAATCCGCCGATATTGAGTTTGCCTAATTTTTCGGCGATGCCTGCGAATATTTTTTCTATTAATTCCCCGGCTTTTTCGATGATTTTGTCCGGGCTGAATTTCTCAAATTTCTTTGCAATCTTGCCGACAATTTTATCAACAAATGCCTCAGCTTTTTCGATGATCGCATCAGGACTGAACTTGCCGAACTTTTTATCAATGCCTCCGAACAGTGAGGATGTAAACTGCTCCACTTTTTCCAGAATCTTATCCGGATTGAGAAAATCGAATTTCTCAGAAATTCGGTCGATCGTGTCATTTACAAATTGTTCGGCGCGGTCGATTAGCTTATCAGGACTGAATTTACCGACAACGTCGTCGACTTTCTTCATAAACGAATCAGTAAAATGATCCAGCTCTTTCAATATGGCTTCCGGACTGAATTTGCTGACAACGTTATCTATCTTTTTCATAAATGAATCAGTGAATTTATCCAGTTCTTTCAATATGGCTTCCGGACTGAATTTGCTGACAACGTCATCTATCTTTTTCATAAACGAATCAGCGAATTTATCCAGCTCTGCTAAAATTGTCTCCGGGCTGAATTTACTTGCGATTTCATCCACTTTTCCCATGAATGACGTCGTGAACTTGTCCAGCTCCGCTAAAATCGTTGCCGGGCTGAATTTATTTGCGATTTCGTCCACTTTTCCCATGAATGACGTCGTGAACTTGTCCAGTTCGGTTAAAATTGTCTCCGGGCTGAACTTGCTCGCGATTTCGTCCACTTTTCCCATGAATGACGTCGTGAACTTGTCCAGCTCCGCTAAAATCGTTGCCGGGCTGAATTTATTTGCGATTTCGTCCACTTTTCCCATGAATGACGTCGTGAACTTGTCCAGCTCCGCTAAAATTGTTGCCGGGCTGAACTTGCTTGCGATTTCATCCACTTTTCCCATGAATGACGTCGTGAACTTGTCCAGCTCCGCTAAAATCGTTGCCGGGCTGAATTTGCTTGCGATTTCATCCACTTTTCCCATGAATGACGTCGTGAACTTGTCCAGCTCCGCTAAAATTGTTGCCGGGCTGAATTTGCTTGCGATCTCGTCCACTTTTCCCATGAATGACGTTGTGAACTTGTCCAGCTCTGCTAATATCGTTGCCGGGCTGAATTTGCTCGCGATTTCGTCCACTTTTCCCATGAATGATGTCGTGAACTTGTCCAGTTCGGTTAAAATCGTTTCCGGACTGAATTTGCTTGCGATTTCGTCCACTTTCCCCATGAATGATGTCGTGAACTTGTCCAGCTCGGTTAAAATCGTTGCCGGGCTGAATTTGCTCGCGATTTCGTCTGCCTTTTTCATAAAGTTTGCGGCGAATTTGTCCAGTTCCGCGATAATCGTTTCCGGATAGAACTTGGATGCGATGTCATTGACTTTTTTCATGAAGGTGTCTGCAACGGAATCAAGCATTGAAAAATCGGTTTTCGGCGAAGCAGGAGCAGCGGATGCAGAAGCTTTTCCGAAGTCCGGCATATTCTTTTGCATTGCAGCCAGCTGTGCTGTCACCTTTTCGTTTAACGATAATTGAATGACATTGTTTTTTCCCGTCAGCGAATCAATGCCCGCTGAAATTCGGCCGACTGTTTTCATGACATGATCTATGACGCGTATAGTGACGGAGTACCCGTTTTTTAACGCAGATTGCATGTAGCGTTTGATGCGTTCCATGGCAGGAGTCACTTCGTCTGACGCATACAGTGAAACGGTAAATCCTTTGAAACCCGCAGCCAGATTCCGCAATCTCTCAAATGCCGCTGTCGCGCTGTCTTTTGCTCCTATTTTAATGGTTAAAGACGCAGGCAGACCCGCTAATTGGGCTTGCACCTTTTGAATGACGGCACTGGCTCCGTCTTCAGCTGAAATAGAGATCGTTTGTGCGCCCAGCTTTCTTTTCATAGAGCGCTGAATGCGGTCAATTGTTCTTAAAACAGATTTACTCTCTTTGCGTATATCAATTTCACTTTGGCGTTTTGTCATTTTCCTGTATTTCTCAAGCGCTCTGAAGCCATTTTGGATTTTCCTTATTTTCTTTGAAACCCGATCTTCCAATTCAAAACGGGCGGTCAGCTTTGCCATGATGTCGCTCCCCCTTTCTTCGCTTGTTTTTCAAGAATGTCCAGCTTGTAACCGATTAAACCGTACAGCAGCGCCTTAAAATGCCTCGGTGCTTCATATAACTCTTTCAGTTCTGATGGAGAATAATGAAGCTCGTGCATCGCGTAATAAAGATACACGGCTTCCTTATTCCCATCTTTTATCAGTTTTTTGCTTCTTGCTCCAGATCTTCTAATTCATCTTCAAAACCATTGATCTCAATCGCTTTATTCAGCCAATTTGCATATTCGCCGCCGACGGAAAGAACGCGTTTTGCGACTTCGACCGGATCTGCCGTTTTGTAGGCATCACGGAGCTCCTTAGACCGAAAATCAGGGTAAATCGTAGATTCAACTGCGATCCGCGCATAAAAACGCTGGCTGTCTAAGTCTTTTACGCGGCCTCTGCCTTTTACATTTTTATAAGTCGTGCTTTCCTTTTCCAGTTCATCAATGCGTTCCGTCGTAATGGCTTTAAAAATAAAAGGCACGATGTTTCCTTTTTTATCGACAAAACGCTTTGAAAGCGGAACGCGGATCTCCTCAGCCTCGACTGTTTTACCCGGCATAAAGAATGACAGATCATATACTTGTTCGTTTTTTTCGCTCATGATGAAAACTCCCTTACTCTTTTTTTTATAAAAAACAGGCCTGTACAAGGCCTGTTTCATTCATACTGATTTTGATTAAAACGTTTCAGAAAGCTTTTCCGGCACATCGAAATCTTCAAAGGTAAACGGCACTTCTTCTTCAAGCGCCTCTGAGTCTACGTCCAGTCCGGCGATTTTTGCAGAATCAAAGTTGACGTCATACAGGGTGACGCGTTCTGTTCCGCGCCCTGATGATTTGTCATCAAGAACGGCTTGCAGCGTAAAATACGGGTCGCTGCCTTTTTTCACGTAATCCATCATAAGCACAGCGAATTTGGATGTGACTTTATAGAACGTCGCCGTGCCCGTTCCGTTGGCGCCAGTCGTTTTATGCCCCGTCATGCGGCGTCCCATGATGTTTACTTCTGATTTATTTTTTTCTACGTTTGCTTCAAAGGTTTTAATATGCGCCATCTCTTCTCCATCGAGAAATAAACGGCCTTCTTTTCCTGAAATTGTGTTTTGCGCTTTTAATGCCATCTTAGTTTACCTCCACATTAAAGTAGAATTTTTCTGCTGCATCCACAGGCTGCACGGCGAGATCAATTAAAAAGCCGTCGCGGTCTTCATTAAGGCCGATTGTAATGTCTTTATCTGAATCAAAGTTAGCGATGCCGCCCGCATCCTGAAGCGTTGTCAAATATTGAATAATCATCGTTTTGACGAATTGAAGGCCGTCGTTTGTCGCAGGAAGATCGCTTCCGGTGCCTTTTTTCGATTTAATTAAGGCTTTCAGTTCACGTGTCAAATCGTTATTCACCGCATCAAGCACACGGACGATTTTATTTTTCGCGAACTTTTTGTTTTTCTCTGCCGTAAATGTCACCAATGAGTTGATATCTTTTTCAACGCTGACTGACTTATCACGGGCGTCATAAGAGAAAAGGAATTCACCTTTGGAAAGGCGTTCGATCACTTCATCATGAGTCAGACGATGCAGCACATCGACCGCGCCTTCGTATTCAACGAAAGTTAAGGATTGGTTAAATGCAGCGCCGGCACTTGCGCCTGCCACCCACGCGGTCGCATCTTCAGCTTTAATTTCGGTTCCGTCTTCAAGCAGGACGCCCTCAGTCACATTGATGATACCTTCGTAATCTCCGTTGTAATGGGCAGTCACCCCTTGCACTTTCTGTCCCTGCGCATCGCGAAGGCGTTTAATGAATGCGGCAAATGTCGCTTTCAGCTGATCGTTATCCGCGACAGGAAGAGCGATGACATCGAAATTCTCCGTTTCAGCCGCAGCTAAAAAATCCGTATAGTCTGAGTTGACCGGCGCTTTATCAGTTCCTCCCGCAAGACGGATGCCTGCCTGCGGATTTAACGTTTCTCCGGACTCCTCGTCAGTGCCTGTCAGCGGGATGGAAGCCGACAGCTCGCCCGTTCCCGTGAATGTGACATAGCCGTTTGCTTTTAATTCTTCGGCTTTTTTCACCGTTTGTTTGTCAACTTCCGCTTCATCCATGTATGTGGTCACATCGAAAGCAGTCTGGTCAAGGACGTTCTCACTGATGCGGATGATGATGTCATTTCCTTTTGAACCGCCGTACAAAGCGGTTGCTTTTACACCTTGCGAAAGATCGGCGCTCGCTCTGATTCCCTCTGTCAGACGGTACATCAAAACGGTTTTTGCTTTCTTTTTCGCCTCGCGCAGCAGAATCAGTGACGGATCTTCAATACTGAGCCCTACTTTTTTATTCAAATCTTCAATGCTTGAAATAGAGACGAATGTTTTCGCTTCCCCCCAGTTAGATGCGACGGGAAGGGCGACAATCCCCCGTTCACCGATTGTGACCCGCTCTTGGGCAGTTGTCTTAAAGTTAAAATAGATCCCGGCACGTTCTTTTTCTTTTCCTTGCGTAAATGTTCCGCCGTTCATTATTGCATGACCTCCTTGGTTAAAAATGCTTGAATGTAAGTCTGGGCTTGCGCTTTTGTCATTTGTTTCTGCTTCACGCCGAATAAAGCCCCCTGGAGAATCTCAGGTTTTACGCCGAAAAGCTCCTTTGCGTGCTTTGTTAAATCCGCCGTGTCAAAAAGAACGGCTCTTTCTGCCGTTGCGGCGTTTTTCTTTTTATGTTCTTTCACTTTTGTTTCACCCCGCTGTTAATGTCCACATCCCGCAGTGCGGGAGATGTTTGTTTCTGATAGTAGTAGCGGCTCGTCCAGCGGATGGTGATCACTGCCTCGCCTTTGTCTCCGACTCTTGTTTCGATACGGCTGATGCGGACGAAATCACCCGTATCCTCTCCTGATTCCGTAAGCAGCGGAATGATCTGTCTTGATTCTCTCACCGCATCAGCGATCCGGTCGGCTGCAGAGAGCGCCTGCACCGAGTCAGCATGAAACAGCTTCACATTCAGACTGTATGTCTTCTTAAAGGTGGAAACTGTGTCATTCTCGTCAAAAACATACGGGGGCGGGATGTAAAGGGACGGCACCTGAAATTGTTCAGGCAGTTCATTTTCATATACGGGCACGCCGCACTGCTGATACAAAAAAGCGGCGATTGAACCGGTCTCGCGATTCATCCGTTATCTCCCCCTAACGTGCTGAGCCACTGATTGAAGCGCTTGTCCAGCGAACCGGCAAAGATTGTTTCATACATAAGAAGGGCTTTGTCCCAAAACCCATTCCCGCTGATCCACTGTTTTTTAAGGGCCATTCCGGTTGAAGCTGACGGATCATAGATGAACCGGGAGCCTTGAAAATACCCGGGCACCCATCTGACATTTTCATCTGAGACGGTCCAATGTCCGTCATTTATGAATGAGGCATACTCTACATTGGTGCCGATTTCAAGGGTCAGTCCCCCGTTTTCAATGATCCATACATGATCCTGCGCTCCTTTTCGGAAGGAAGACAGCAGGTTTTCTGTATCAATCCCTCCCGAATGCATAAGCTCCTCCCGTACCAGGTCGAGAAAATCCTCCCCTGATTGTTCCAGCCATCGGCCAGCCTGACGGGCAAATTCTCCGGATGATGCCTTTTGCAGCGACCGATTCCATTTTTCCAGGCTCTTTTTGCTCATAGTCTGTCATCTCTCACAGCGATGGCCTCCCAATGGTGCTGTCTTGCTTTCTTCGGCATTTCCAGAATATACGCCTGTCCTTCCCAAATGATTTTGTCATTCACACGCACTGCAGCCTCTTTTGGAAAATGAACGAGAAACCGCTGATATACTTTATGATCAGGCGCAAGCTGAATAAGCCGCTGCTGTTTTTCAACAAACAGGCACGGCACTTCTTCAGCGTCGGGAACGTCCGGATAAGTAAAAACAGGCTGGAGCTTTTCAGCGGGAATGCCGAAGCGCCCGGCCTTCGGAGCTGACACCGTCTCATGATAAATATCGCATCTGTCAGTGAGCAGCCGTTCATAGCTCATAACGGTCTCACCTTAGCGCTTATAGAAACCGGGGAATAGCCCGGCGCGATATATTCACAGAGCAAATGGTATACCGCCGGTTTTCGGATTCCGCCTTCACCAGACACTGTATAGGAATAGTCGCCTATCTTTTCAGATTGATAGGCGGAAGCGGCGGCTTCATTCTGATTGATCAGCGCAAAATATTGAGAAAGCTTTAATAACGCAAGCTTAACCTTCTCGGGAAGCGGTGAGTAAACAGGATCAGTGAACGAGTGCCCCGCCATTCTGGCCGCTTCCGCTTCCGCCTCCAGAATGTCCTGTATAAGCAGCGGCTCCGGCCTGTTTTTGACTTCATCATAAACTGAATATGAGACAACGTCAGACGGCTGAATTAACATAACTGCCACCCCCGGCTTATTCTTTAACGTTTACGATTTTGGCGCTTGCATCTTCTTCTTCAAATTTGCTGTCAAGTTTAGCCGTCAGTACGATAATAAATTTGCGGCTGCGGATATCTTTATCTACTTCGATTCTGATATTCCGTGAAAAACCGAGAATGATATTTTTCGGATGAGTCAAAATGATGTCAGACGCATCGTACTGGGAATCACCTTCCCCGACTGAGTACGGCTGCAGGTTGGAAACCCCTTTGACCGGAACGCCGAATGCTGAGGATAAACCGCCCTGCACCGCAAGATCACCCAGGTTGGTCTGACGGTCAGCCACACGGTCTTTCCATTCAATCTCCATGCCTTGAGACGTGTAAAATCTGAATTCCTGAGGCAGGCGTAAATATTTTGCCGGAATGGCTTTTAAACCTTTTTTAAATGTAGCTCTGGACAGTTCTTCCCCGTTTCCGTCGATGACGTGAGACACAGTCTGTTTACGGATTCCGTCAAGCTGTGCCAAATACGGATCAGAAGAAGATGTATCGCCGTTTACGACAAGCTCCTCAATATCGACTGCCGCCCGCTCCGCCAAAATCTGCATGATCGTCTGCTGCAGGCCGTCTTTTTCAATATTATTTTCAAGCGTGTCATAGGTGATATTAATTTCCGCAATGACTTCTTTCGTATTCAGCTGCACCGTACTTGTTGCCGGGACGGTCAGCTGATCGTCAGTTAAGGCTTTTCCTTCCTCAGCGGCACGCAGAATCCGCTGGCCGAAACCGATTTTTTCAAATTTCTGCGAGTCATTTTCCATTTGAATCACACGCGATTCGCTGAAAATAGTCGGCGTGTTCTGCACCATGCGGATAAATGCTGAAGCTTGTGCGGGGTTCATTAAACCGCCGCTTTTTAAAGCGGAAAGTGACATTTCCGCCTTTCTGATGATATCTTGATTTCTCACTCTACAGTTCCTCCTTCTGACTGGGCTTAAAGCAGTCCGCTCCAAATGGATTTTTTAACAGGCTCTTGGCCGCCCGTCTCTTCTTCCGGCTGCTTTGATGCGCCTCTTACTTTTTCAAGCGCTTCAATGCGTTTAATAATCGGCGCCAGCATGTCCTCAACAAGCGTTTTCAGCTTTTCTTCATCAGACGGCGCAGCCGCCCCGTCTTTGTCTTCCGTGTTTTGGTCCAAGCTGTCAAGCCGCTTTAAAAGCGGGTGCAGCGCGTGTTCAATCGATTCTCTTACGTCTTCTTTTCTCATCTTGTTCAAGTCCTCTCCCTTGCGGTTTCTTGATTTGCGGTCACGGTCGAGAAATTGCTTGACCGCGCCGAATAAGCCGGCTTGCTTTTCTGCCGGCTCTTCGTAAACGTCAGCGGTTCCCGCCATGCTGTAGCCCGTAATGATACCGGCTTTAATCTGATCCCATACTTCATCCGAAGCTTTGGTGACAAGCACCCAAGATCCTTTCCGGATCACAGCATTCCCGATTTCAAAGTCATCCGGGGCGACGTACGACTCCACCACCTCGCCGGTCCCGCCTTCAAAATTATGATTTGTATCGATGTTGCGGGCGTCCGCCAAAAAACCGTGAGCGGCCTTTTCAATCTCTTCAGCCGTCATATAATCGCCATGGGCATCCGGGACATCCGGCTCGTAAACGATGCCGTAAACAAGCTTCTGCTCATCCGATTCGCTTTTTGTAAACACCTGCACCTTTTTTTCAAATGACGGAAGGCCTCCGGCTGCTTTTGTGAAAAAAAATTCCGTTTGGTTCGCCGCCTTATCGACATAGCTCACAAAACTGATGACGGCATTTCTCAATTCTCTCGGCACGAGATGTTTTCACCCCCTTTCAGGATTGCTCCTTTTTCCCTTTCAGCACCGGCCGGCTGTAGTACTCTTCAGGCCATTCCTCAAGCGTCTTGCCGAGCACTCTTCCGGCCAGATCACGGAGGTCATTAGGAGAGACCGCGCCGGCGGAAATAAATGGCGTAAGCACCTTCGCAATTTCAAGCGGATCGCGAAAATCAGGCCCCTTTAATGTGAGCTGTACATCGTGGAGACCCAGTTCAGGCAAAAATAACGTGTTGAGCTTATTAATCAGCGTTTTCCGCTCCGGCTGAAACACCTGCTCCTCCGTGATTTTGCGTGCCGTATCGGCTGTGGCTTTGTTGTATTCCTGCGCCTCGCCCGTATAAAGCGGCGGGAGACGAAACGCGGAGCGGAGTTTATTTCTGCTTTTGTCGTCATATTCAAGAAACAGCGCATCCTCCTGCAGAATTTCCGCAAGTGATTTAATTTCCACAGACACAGGCGTAATGTCTTCGCCTCCGTGAAGGTCTTTTTCCTTCGCAATGCCTTCCGCCTCAATCAGCAAAAATTTGTGGGCGTTTTCCACCCCTTCAAGGTCATTCATATAATCGTGTAGCTCTTTGTACGATGCTTCAGACAGCATGCCGTTTTCAACCGTAATGGCAGCCGGTACGTGGCGGCCCTGTTTGAAATACATAAAATTCAGTTCTTCCGCTTTCCGGGCGCCGTACAAGTTGACGATATTGCCGACCCAGCGCGGAATACCGTACGTGCCGCTTCCGATTTTCAAGTGAACGGCTTCATTTGCCCTGTACTTTTCAGGCAGGGTTTTTACGTATTCGCCGGTTCTCATGTCCATCATGCGGGGATCGCCGTATTCTTTGAAAAACACTTTCCGTCCGTTCAGCATCTGAACATATTTACGGAACCGTTTTTGCCTTTTAATCGTTTTGGATGCGCCGTTTTCTTCATAGGAAAACGCGACCTCAACAGGATCAGTCACACCGCATACCCGCATATGCTTTACATCCAGATATTCAATCCCCGCCGGTTTTCCCAGCCCGTCCCGGAGCACCTCGAGAAAACCGTTGCCTGTTTTTTCACGGTCTTCTATCGCATATCCGAGGATCGTCTCAGCCGATTCATCAAAATGAAGACATTTGTAAAAGCTCTCCAGCTTCATCCAGTTTTTTTCGGCCCGCTCCTTTTTGCCCGGAGAGCAATCTGAACTATTTACGTCAAAGGTATATTCCACATCGAATCCAAAACCCGTAATATTAACCCGGTATGCGTCAATGCACTGCTGAAGAATGGTCGAGTATTCGGCGATCGTTTTCAGCTCGATCAGATTATAGGGCGGTGAAATGATATCTTCTCCGTACAGATCGGCAAATTGATCTTCGTGCATCTGCCTTGCCTGCGGCGCGGCTATTTTTGATTTAATGACGGTGGCTCTAACGTTTTGATTGTTGGGCAACGTTTACCTCCTCCTTTCCCGATTCGGACGCATCCGTTTTTGCGATGACTCTTTCAGATCCGCCGCGTCATAATCATCCAGCGCGTACCAAATGGCTGAAAGTGTGTGGGGATCAATTGAAAACTCATCTTCCGACAGAGCGCCGTTTTTGTTTTTCGCATATGTTAAGTTCTGCAATTCGCGGATCGTATTTTCACAGCTGTCTGAGCAATAGATGTGTCTGAACCGTTTCAGCTTTTTCGTATACTGGAGCCTTGAGCCGGGAAATTTTTTGGCCGCGACCATGCAAAAGCCCTGCCTGCGGAAATATTGGATGCTTTTCGGCTCGGCCGAATCCGCTTTGATCAGCTCTTTTTGATCCGCCAATTCCTGAAGCTCTTCAGCTGTCTGGTCATCGGTCATTTTGTTTTTGTAATACTCCCAGAAAATATAAAGCTCTTTTTGATCGGGATCGACGGCAAGCCGGATGACCGCATTGTATGACTCTTCAAAACCGAAATCCATGCCCGTCCGAAACAGAGGGCGCCTGATGGCGGCAATCCGCTCAGTTACTTCGTTGTGCTCCAGGACCTGAAATTGCGGAAATACACGGATGCCGTTCACGCCGAACTGTCCTTTGCGGGCGATCCGGTACAAATCGGGATCGTATTGCCGTAAGCTGTCCAGCTGCTTAATATAGCTTTTCGGCAAAAACAGATTGTCGCACGCAGTGGAATGATGGTAATACGTATCTCCCTTAACGACGGTGCCTTTTTCATACAGCATCTGATCATCCAAAACGAACCGTTTTTTTTGCTCATCACGAAAAAAATGCCGGTACGTCCAATTGGAAGTGCCGACGGGATTTGTGGTGCATATCATATGAAGCGAAAGCTCGGGATGGCGCAGACGGCCGATCAGCTCCTTAAAGCCTTCATATTTCACTTCTGAGCATTCTTCAATCCAAATCAGAGAAATATGATGAATGGATTTCAATTTGGCCGGGTTGTCCATCCCCTTAAACATAATCCGGCTTCCGTTTGAAAATCTCAGCTGCATCGGTGAAGATACGGCCTTTACGGCATGTCCCAGCTCAAGCTCCTCGATAATGTCCTCAAACAAGGCAAAGGTAGAATCTCTGTGCGTATCGAAAACTTCCCGCACCACAAGCGCCGTCCGCTTTTCACGAAGCAGCTTCAAGATGATTTTCAGCGCGGTATGATAGCTTTTTGACGACCCATAGCCTCCGACGAGAAATTGGTATGTTTCATTCCAATTGAACAAATAATCTTCAAAGCGCGGGTTGACCGCTTTTTCAATCATGGCCGTTCCTCTTTCCGCGTAATGACAATGTCAATCGGCTTTTGGCTGTCTTCTGATTTTTCCAGCTTCTGCTGCGCCAGCTTTAATTTTTCATTTTCAATTTTTTGTTTAAATTGATCGGGGAAAAGGTCAAAGTACAAAGACAGCTTTTCAAGAGCCTTCATTTTGTCGGCAAGTTTGATTGCAATGCCTTCTTTCCCGAGTTTTGCCTCCGTGACGATCGTTCCGTCCAGCAGATTCGAATCTTTAACATCAACGTAGCTGATCTCCTGCATAATCGGATTATCATTTTCGTCAAAGAGCGGCCCTGATTTTCCGAAGGCCTGAACCTCTTTTTTTCCGAAGGTTACATAATCGGTAATGTCGGCAAAAGCGATTTTCACATAGACTTGAAGAACGTCCATCGCTTCGACAAACACTTTATTGACCATTTCCTTTTTCATGCGGCTGATTTCTTTGGCGACTTTTTCGTTTTTTAACAGCCTGCTTCCCGTGACATGCGCGCTTTCCGGTGAATACCCGGCTTTTATCGCAGATTGGGTGGCGTTAAAGCTTTTCACATAATAAAGACAAAACAGCCGCTGCCGTTCGTTTAACTCATCACTTTCGGCCGGGGCGATTTTCCCGCCGCTTTCCGCGTTCTTATCGAGCGCCTCGTCCCAGCGCCCTTCTTTTTTCCATCTGCCGATCGTTCTTGCGGACACGCCTGATTTGCCGGCAAGGGCGCGGTTTGTGATGCGGCCTTTATGAGACTGATAGATTGTAAATGCCTGTTCTCTTTTTGCGTTTTTCATGCTACGGCATCACCGCCACCTCCGACATGGATGTCTATAATAAAAAGCGGCTTCTTTCGGGCCGCTTTTTGTAATCGTCTGTTCACTTCTAAGTGGCAAACGTATGACAACATTTTAAGCAGGCGACTGATTTCTTTGTTCCTGCTGTTTTTGAATTTTTAGAAGCGCCCGTTTGACCGTCGTCTGTACGGTTGATTTTTTTACATTCAGCAATGCGGCGATCCGTTCATATGAAAAGCATTCCGCTTTGTGGAGCAGCAGTATTTCTTTTTCTCTTTCCGTTAAAACGGCTAATGCTTCCCGCAGTCTGATTCTGTCTTCTTCAGTCACATTCCCGGAAGGTTCGAACATCAGCGCCTGTGAATAGGTATCTATGATGCTCGGATCTTTAATCAGCATCCTCTGATAAGCGTCTCTGCGGTCTATTGCTCTTCTTATGCCGGGCTGCCGGCCTTTTTCAAGCCATTCGGTGATATATTCCAAATCTGTAATGATCGTTCTGATGATTTTTTTATCTTTCAGTTCTTCTGAAGTCAGCGCCGCTTCATCGGCTTCCCCCAGCTGCTTGTACCATTTTTTCGTCTCTTTCAGCGTGCGTTTATATTCAAATAGTAAGTCTTCCATCATAGATCCTCCTCTTTTTCGGACAAAAAAAGGACACCAACCAATGCGCAGCATATGCGCGATTGATCAGTGTCCGCAGGCTTTCCGTCTTGGACGTATTTTGTTTTCTCGATTAATTCAATTTAAAGCCGATTTCATATTCGACACGGGCCAGGTCGCCTTTTCTCGTTTCGACAAGCGTTTTGCCGTGCTCCGGCGCCTCGGCGAGCCAGGCTTCATTCTTCAGCCCGTCTACAATAATCACCCGCACCTTGCCTTCTTCCAGCTGGCTTTTTAATGTTGTATGTTCAATGTCTGACAGTTTTTTAGGATTCATGTTTTACGTCCTCCGTCTTTTTCAGGATATTCACTTCATGTATGAGGCTTTCGAGCTCATTTATGAACGCTTCTTTTTCTTCAGCACTTTCTCCCCGGAGCAGGCGGAGAGCCGTTTCGGCCGCCTCAAAAAGTTCCGGGGCTTTCGCCATCATTGCCGCGTTGATCCGCTGTGAGTATGAACTTAAGTTGAAAACGGCCGCGATAAGCCTTCCGTTTGAATAAGGAAATTTCTCTTTTTCCGCTTCGCTGTAAGCAGAATAAATGTAAATGGGTTTTTCTTCTCCGCTGTGTACGGCCCGCCATGGAGCGGGGCTGTTGTTTACTTGCAATGTTTATCCTCACTTTCCATCAGCCTCATGCCATGCTTCAATTTGCTTTTCGATCCGTTTCGCCCTGAACAGCAGGCAAAAAAGCCATTTGATATATTTATACACGTGCATCAAGCCTCGCTTTTGCGTCTTGAACCATTCGCTCAAGACGTTTAATGACCGGCGTTAAATCAGTTCCTGTTTTGCAGTTCGGGCAAGGGTGAAAGACAGCGCCGAAACTTGTTTCCGTCACAACGACCCTCTTTGGCCCGCACAGTTTACACATTATCTCGCCCCCTCTAATCTGTGGTTGACTTCGTATGGGTTTCCATTAATGATGACTAAATAATCGCTGCACATCTCATATATTCTTGTGCCCAATGCTTCATCAACCTGCACCAGCTCGTCACACGCCAGCTCACTCGAGATAAGAAGCGGTTTATGATTTAAATAGCGGTAATTCACGACGGCGTACATTTGTTCAATCTGCCAATCGGTCGCCCGAGGTTTTCCGTGCAGCGGTTTGAACAGGTCGTCAATAAAAAGCACATCCGCCCGTTTCATACGGGTCAGTTTTGTATCGAGCAGATCAAAATCATTTTTTAAATCTGTAAATCCCTCCACAAAAGGAAAATACAGCACCGGTGTCTGCTTCTGTCTCATGACATGATTGCTGAGAGCAGTCAGAAGGTGGGTTTTCCCCGATCCCGGACGCCCTAATAAGGCAATGCTGTTTTTCCGGCAGTTTTTAATCTTGTCGAAGTTGTCAGCAAATTCAAGGGCGCATTCATATGCGTCAACGATCGCCTGAGGCTTGCCCTGCGTAATAAATCCTTTGAAATCCAGCTTCCGAAAAGCGCCTGTAATCTCACTTGCGCTGAGGATGCGCTCTGCTTTTCGTTCTGCGGCGCAGCGGCACTTAACCCACACATCCATGCCGAGCTGTTTTTCGAGATAACCGCCCTGATCTTTACAGAGCGGACAGTCAAAGCGGCTTTCGTCTGATTCTTCCGGTCTGTCCGCCAGTAATGGACGTTTTCCGTTTTTCAGGTCGGCCAGTATCTGCTCGATCGTTCGTTTTGTCATGTATCGTATTCCTCTCTTTTTTTGTTGTGATTGTCCTTCCCGCAATTCGTGCATTCAAGCGGTCTTCCATAAACTTAGCGCAATAGCTGAAAGCCTTGATCGTTTCAGCTGAAGAGGTGCGCCGCTGTTCAAAAGCGGTAAAGCATTCGCCGAGCCATTTGATTGCTTCTTGTGCTGACGCGCCGAGGGAAACAATACGGGCGATGGCCTGATAATCTCTTGGCGACGGGTAAACACTCCGCCCCTCCTGTGCAGACCTTAATCTGATAAAATGGGCGGCAATGTCGTTAATCGCTTCTTCAGCAGTATGATTTTTTGTTATATCTATTTCTCTCCGGACATTTTTGTCCCGGTGATCTGCCGATATTGTCCGGTCAGTTGCTTCCGGGCGGGTCAATGTCCCTTTTTGCGAAAATCTTTTCGAGTGTTTTACGGACATGATAAGTCCGTAAGGCGCGCGGACGGTTTTGATATACTCATGCTGTTCCAAGCTCTCGAGCCACCGCCTGACGGTTTTTTCACTGACTGCGAATATATCGGCCATTTCTCTGGCTTTTATTGGCTTATGTCCGAGGACGAGCCCCCACTTGACGCCGTCTTTTACGTGTTCCTTTGTCGTTGAACTGATGAGCCATAAAAACAGCCATAAAGCGGAACCTATTTTGTCATAATGTTCAGAATTCAATAATCCGGAATAGATAAAAAACGGGTAGCTTTTACGATTCATAACGGACATCTCCGTTTTTCTTCAAACTTATATAGTGTTCATACTGCAATCGGTTATCAAATCGGAACACCGGAAGTCCGCAAGCGGTAAAAGATATCGACCCGCCTGCTTTTCCTAAACTTCTTTGGTCAGCCGGATTGCTGCTGAAACGGATGATAATCGGATGCATCTCTCACCCTCCTGATCAATTTCTTATCACTTTTCGATACATTTTGTATCCCTGTGATGTTGATTATAAACGATACTTTTCGTATCATCAAGACCTTTTTGATACTTTTTTTATCATCTCTTTATTTTGATACATTTTGTATCTATAATGATAAGTAACTTAGGGTGTTGAAAAAAGAGAGGTCGTTCGGATGATAGGCGGAAGATTGAAAAGTCTCAGAGGAAAAAAAACGCAGGAAGAAGTCGCAAATCATATCGGTGTCTCGCGCGCCAGATATTCTCATTATGAAAACGGCCGATCTGAACCCGATTATGAAACGCTGCAAAAGCTTGCGGATTATTTCAAAGTGTCGACGGATTATTTGTTAACCGGAAAAGAACCTTCAGATGAAGACATGTTTGCCGATCCCGACCTGCAGATCGCATATCGGGACATGCAGGACTTTTCACCGGAAAGCAAACAGCAGGCCATTGAATTCATTAATTATTTAAAAGAAAAAGAGAAAAACCGCAAGCCGAAACATAAATAATTCGCTCTTTTCTTTAAAATGCTTAACGTTCAGCCGATATAATATCTGAATGTTTATTTTTGAAAGAAAAGGGAATTGATTCAAAGTCCGATCAGGGCTTTTCTTTCTCGCTTAAAAAAGAACATATGTTCGAAAGGGTGTATTCAATTGGGCGATTTTTTAACACATCTTGAGGAATACGTCAAAAACTTATATTGCCGCATGGGAATGACCGCCCCCCTCCATATTGATATGCAAACGATTGCCAAGGAGCTTGACATTTGGATTCATTTTGAAGATACGCACAGCATGATGCTGAAGCGGGACGGCATGTACAGCATCGTCCTGAACCAAAGAAAGTCACCCGAGGAACAATGGGAGGATTTTGCACACGAACTGTGCCATGTGCTGAAGCATACCGGGAACCACTTTTACATGAACAAGCTGTTCAGGGAACTGCAGGAATTCCAGGCCAACCATTTTATGTACCACTTCTGTGTACCGACCTTTATGCTGTTAAACATGGAGCTTCCCCAGCGGAGGAACCACGCCGTCATTTTAATCGCAGCCGCTTTCCGGGTGACGGCGTCATTTGCGGAAAAAAGGCTTGAGCTGTTTGAACGGCGTAAAGCAGGTATTCAATTTCAGAAGCGGCTCACTTGTCTGCTATCCGACAAGCGGCCGAATGTGTATTACGAAGGCAGGCAGACACACTTGCATGCCGCTGAAGAACAATCGCCGTATTTTATTGAAAATTAGCGATTCTCTGCCGGCTTAAAACGCAGCCGGCAGAATGTCATCATGTTGACATCGGAGGAAAGGTTCTTGCATCATGAAGCTGTTCTCACCGTGCTGCCAGCCAAGCACTTCTTGCTCCCCACAGACCCTGTGAACCCTGTTCATTTATCATAAAAACCGAGTTTGACGGCATCTACATACCGAAAAAACAGATCCGTTGGCGTGTATTCTTCTCCCCGGCAGCCAAAATTGCTGAACAGCGCATTTCTCTGTGCCGTGCTTACTTCCAATTGCAGCCCCATTTTCCTTTTTGTCCGATTCACAATATTCCCGGGGTTTACACCTGCCAGCCGGTCGTTCATGTCCGTCAGCTCGGCGCTAAAACCCACTTCACGCAGCAGATCACAAATCAGTCTGGCTTTTTCCAGATCCGCGCCCCCGACGAGTGTATTTGCCGTTTCCCGATCATGGTACCCATGAAAAGCCAATGCATAATGATGAGCGGTCACTTTTTCTAAAGCCAGCGGTTCATCAAAGCGTGTGCTTGTCAAGTGGAGGGAGCGGTTGCCGCACTGCTTTGTGCCTTCAAATAAGTAAATTGAGCTTTCGTCAGAAAATGCCCGCACCAGTTCACTGACACCGGGCTCAATTCTGCCGCCGTGGGGTGCGAGGACGATACGTTCACTTCCATCATTTTCTTCATAGATAATTCTGTATTCCGATTCAGCAGCACAAAGAGCTGCGAAGCTGTCATATCGATCTTTCATGTTTAACATGCTCTCCTTTTTCAGTCAGCACCAGTTTACTCTACTCATCTAGGAATGAAAACCTTTTTATCGTATGATTTGAAAGAATACGTATCAGGAGGGATATGTCATGGGGTTTATCAATGGATTGCTGGGTAATGCGTCGACAATATCGACGGCTGAAGCAAAAGAAGAACTGGCCCGTATTCTGCTGGAAGGTGAGAATGTCAACGCCGCGTTTAAACTCGTCCGCGATATCATTGTCTTTACGGATAAGCGTCTTATTCTTGTTGATAAACAGGGACTTACGGGTAAGAAAACAGAGATTCAATCCATTCCGTACAAAAGCATTTCCATATTCAGCGTAGAAACCGCCGGCCGCTTTGACTTAGATTCAGAGCTGAAAATTTGGATTTCCAGCGCGGAAATTCCCGCTGTCTCAAAGCAGTTTAAAAAAGATGAAAGCATTTATGATATTCAAAAGGCTCTTGCCGCAGTTTGTATGTAAAAAAAACGGAAGCCCGGGGAGCTTCCGTTTTATTGATTACAGCTTTTCCTCGATTTTTGCCTTCGTTTTCGGGCCGTAAATTCCGTCTGCCGTTAATCCGCTGACGGATTGAAAACGTTTTACGGCATTTGCCGTTTTCGGGCCGTAAACGCCGTCAGCCCCGTGATGTTTTGCGCCTTTATCAGGATAAAAATAAAGGGCGGATAAAGCGCTTTGCACTTGTTTCACGTTTGTCCCTTTCGTCAGCGGGTTTGTCACTTTAATCACTCCGGACGGGAGCGGATAGGAAGACGCAGCCTGACTTTTCGAGGAAGATCCCGTCTGAGACAGCTTGATCACCTGCCCGACTGTAATGAGATTCGGGTCGGTGATATGGTTTAAACTTTGCAGCGATTTTACACTGACACCGTGTGTTGCGGCAATCTCCGACAAGGTGTCGCCTTTTTTCACATGGTATTCAGATACCGAAGAAGAAACGGCGGCCTTTTTCGCCGGCATACTGCCGTTTAATTTCTTTTCAATTTTCGCCTTCACTTCATCCCAGCGGCCTTCAGACAAAATGCGGTGCGGGCAGTACTTTCCGTTCCAGTCCTGGTGCTTTCTGATTCTGTCAATCCCCCATCCCCGCTCCTTCAGAAGCTGAGCGGCAAACTCAATCGCCAGTTCTTCTGCGGCTCTGTACCGTTCGCCGCCTGACTTGCTGTAACAGATTTCGATAGCAATCGACTTCCGGTTTCCGGTGCCGTTTGTGCCGTCTCCCGAATGCCAGGCATTCCGATCCAGCGGAATGCCCTGAATCACTTCTTTGTCATCGACTGCAAAATGATAACTCGTTGATTCGCTGTTCCCCGTCATATAGCTGATTTCATTGGCGGCGGATGCGTCGTTTGCCGTGTTATGGATGGTAATATACTCCGGCGTCATTGGGTTCGGACATTTTAACGCATATTTATCAGCCGATACGAGCCGTTTTTTCACTTCAATCCCCACTCTTCATCTCTCCTTATGCCTTTTTCATAAATAGGTGGCATTCGTAGGACAGACGCCTTGAGTATATAGACCCCCGCAATCGGATAAAAGTGGAATGTTTGCGCTTAGGCAAAAAAAAGACCCTTCCTAAGAAGGGTCTTTACTTATGTTTGGTTGCGCGCGGCAATATGAAATGTGCCGTCCGCTTGGTTTTCCAAATGGCTTTCATGGCCGATTCCCTGTGTAAAGCTGAACCCGACAGCAACAAGCAGCAATCCTGACAACAGTTTAGATTTCATATAGACAATCTCCTCTCTGGATTTGTTTTTGGGCGTGCACCATTTTTTCATAAAACGTGAGCGCTTTTTCAGGCTGTCCGTGCTCCATGTAAAATTTAGCTGCGTCATGCGCCAATTCTTCAACATACGGATACAGCATGTGCTCCTCCAGAAACTCAAAGGTGTGCCTGACGCATGCGTTATCCATCTTGCCGTATAACGCATGTAAAAATTGAAACAGCTTGACAAACAATTCATCATTGTATTCGCGGGCGATACTAAGCCCGAGGCGGTATTGCTTCTCTGCTTCGGCAGTGGTGTTCTGTTTATAAAGGACCTGTGTTAATGAGTAAATAGAATGCGGAAGATTATCGAACTTTTCTGACTTGCAAATGGAAACGGATGTCTCAAAATATTCGGCTGCTTTAGAGAGGTCTCCCATTTTTTCATAGCAGTTTCCGAGATTATATAAGGCTGAACTAATAAGACGGGGATTGCCTTCTTGTTTCGCAAGATCTAAAGCAAGTTCTAAGTGGGGCAATGCTCTTTCTGGATACTGCATGTCATCATAATTCCCTGCAATAACGAATTCACATTGGATTCTGCGGACGTTGTACGTCTCATACGATTGGTACGTTTCAAGGGCTTGTACGGCATAACTCATGGAGACGTAGGTTTGTTTCAGGTTGTAAAATATCTCGGCCATTTTAAAAGCAAACTCAGCTTTCTCGATGTCATCAGAAACGAGTGCAAGGTTTTTTTCAGCCCGTTTGTAATACATCATGGCGTTTAGGAACATCTTCTGTTTAAATTCATACATTCCTCGAAAAAAATTAAAATAGTAATCAAGCAGTCCTGTCAGCTTATACTGGCTGCCTTCAATGTCTTCCAATAATTCTGAAAACTCAGGCTGAGAAGGGTCCTCCTTTAAGGGCTTAATGTAATCCAGCATGACGCGGTGTCTGAATTCCATTAATGAATAATACAGCAGCAGATCCTGATCTTCTTCCATATCCTCGATCTCTCTCTCTACTTCACGTTTGACGCGCTCCGCCTCAAGGACGTGAAACTGCCGGATATGGGTATACCATTCATTAATTTTGAGCCCGACAAAAGAGGACGGAATAGTCTGCTTCATCCTCAATTAATCCCCCCTTTTGGAATGACCGAGATATGTCATATTTTATCATATTTGCTAGAAAAAGAAGAACGCAAAAAGACCGCAATTGTCGAATTTCGGAAATCCGCAACGATTTATCTTCATCAAGAGCTTATTGCTTGTTTCTTCCGTGCCGTTGATATAGCATATCCTTGCATCATTTTAATTCTTGATCAAATGGGGGTTTTCACATGACAGCACAAAATCAATTGGTCAGCCACTTTCTGTCACATCGAAACGTGACGATTGAGCTGGCGGAAAAAATCAGCCGCGAACATTACGATTACAAGCCGGCAGAGACATCAATGTCCGCTCAGGAACTTGTAAAACACATCGTTTATTCTTTTCTCATGTTTGCAAACGTCATTAAGGACGGAGACGGATCAGCCATCCAGAACAAGCCGAAAGAAGAAGCGGAAACAGACCTCGTCAAACTGGCGGAAGCATGTACTGAAAAAACGACAGACATCCTGTCACAGCTGACTGAAGAGCAGCTGAACCGCGAAATTGACCTGACTGCCTCTTTCGGCAGAAAAATTACCGGCTCCGCTCTCCTTCAGCTTGCCATGGAACATGAAATTCATCATAAAGGCAATCTTTTCGTGTATGTAAGAGAAATGGGCCACACGGAACTTCCGTTTTATCAGCAAAAATCATAATCCGGCCATCCGCCGGTCTGCGAAATAACAGCAGGCCGGCGGATTTTTTTGTTCTGTATAAAATTTTCCGAAAATTTAATTGATAATCGCCCCTTAATCATATATAATCTGATAAAAATAGTAGGATTATTCAGGAGGCACACAGATGACTGTAAGCATTGTGTTTATGGGGTTCATTGTCGGAACGCTGGTCGGATTGACGGGTGTGGGAGGAGCGGCGCTTTTGACTCCTTTACTGATCGTTTTGGGAATCAACCCGTCAATTGCCGTCGGCACGGACCTTTTATATAACTCTATCACCAAACTGTTCGGTGTCGTTTCTCATTGGAAGCAGCGCACCGTTCATTTTAAACTTGTCGGCTACTTGGCGCTCGGAAGTATTCCCAGCGCAACAGCCGCCATCGGCATTCTTCACCTGTTTCCCGCTTTTCACCAGCATCAGGAGCAGATTATCAAACAGGCGCTCGGCTACGTGCTGACTCTTGTCGCCATTTCCATTATCGCCCGCCTTTTTTTCGATAAAAAACTGCGGCCGAACCGCTGGCAGCAAAAAACGCTTGAAGAAAAACGGACACTTATGATACTGATCGGCGTCATTTTCGGTTTCATCGTCGGCTTGACATCTATCGGGTCCGGCTCATTATTCGCGATCGCTATGCTGTACCTGTTCAGAATGAAAACTGCAGAAGTGGTGGGAACAGATATCGCACATGCCTTTCTGCTCGTAACGGCCGCAGGTCTGTTAAACGCAAGCTTCGGCAGCGTCGATTATCTGCTCGTATTGAATCTTCTGCTCGGCTCCGTACCGGGTGTGCTCCTCGGCAGCTTCTTTTCGCCGAAATTTTCTCCGCGCCCGCTGCAGTTTGTGATGGCGGCGATTATTTTGATCAGCGGAATAAAATTAATATAAAAAAAGCGTCCTTTACAGGAACGCTTTTTTATTTGGAAAATACCCCCAACGAGGCACCTCTATTATTACCTTACACTTATTAAAATATAAACAGCAAACGTAACAATGTATACCAGAAATGATCCAGCCATAAATTTCACGGGTTTTCTTGAGACGTTTAATACTCCTCTTAATCCGTCATTCAAAATCATTCCGAAAAATGTCACCAGTGTAACTCCTAAAGCGAGCATTGAAATCAAAAAAAATAACCTGCTCCATGTCAAATTATCCTCCATTTACATTCTATTTTTTCAAATATGCCGATTAGTCTGGGAAAAAGATAAGACGATTGCGACCGGACATTTTCATTACCAGAAATGAAACGTTACGAGGTTCATAGCAGCAGAAAAAAATGTCTCTATTAAAAAACCATTCCGTATTGATTGCTCTTTAAAGTGTCATTCCATGATTATAACTTAATCAAGTATGCAGTAACATTTTTCTTCTGCCTGCATTTTCGGGACTTCCCATTTTCACAATCCAATTCAAAAACAAAAAAGCAACCCTTTCACGGATCGCCTTTTCCCTTATAACGTCACACCGGACTTAAAAATCGATCTGCCGGACTGATAAAGTCCGCAAGAAATTGCCTTCACCGAACTGAAGGAATTTTTCAGGATATTGAATGCAGCTGCCGCAAGCTGTCCGCTTCCTGCTGCATTTATGCACACGTTAACATTTTTCCGTACAAAAAACCCGGATATTCAGACGGGCGGTTTATGTGAGTTTTTTGATTGAATCTCTTATCATCACCTCAGTGTTTTCATATATTTTTTCCGCCGCCGTATTCGGATCAGCGATAAGCGCCAGAATCTTCTCGGCGCCGAGGATACTGATTTTTTCAACCGGGCGTTTTACGGTCGAAAGCCTCGGCGTCATGTACTGTGAAATGCCGATGTCATCAAACCCAATGACGGATATATCTTCGGGAACGTTCAGACCTTTGGCGAAAATGGCGTTCATCGCTCCGATCGCCATATCATCATTTGAACAAAAAACAGCGGTAGGCGGTGATTGAAGCGCCAAGAGTTTTTCCATCGCCTGACTGCCGCTCTCCATATCGTAGCGGCCTTTTACACTGTATTCTTGCTTAATCGGAATAGAATGATCAATTAAAGATGACAAATATCCTTCTTTCCGCTGAGAAGTTGACCTGAATCCTTCTTTTCCCTCAATGATCGCGATATCTCTGTGTCCGTTTGCGATCAGGCAGTCGACCGCCTGTCTGGCGCCTTCTTTATCGTTTGACAGGATATTCGTGATGTTCCGGTCATCAATGTCCCGGTTCAGCACAACGAGCGGGATGTTTTTCTCACGGATATGATAAATAAAGGAATTATCACTGTCGCTTTGGCTCATTAAGATGATTCCGTCATATCTCATGGGCGTAATGGTTTCAAAGCTTTTCAAGTCGTCAATCGCGCGGACGAACAAATTGTATTCCTCACTGATTGTGCGGTTTACTCCTCTGATGGTATCGGAAAAAAGCTGTGTGAAGTTCCGTTTGTGATGCTTGTAAAAAACAGTCCGATCGTATGGGACTTTTGCATGGCAAGGCTTTTTGCATTTACATTCGGTGTGTAATTCAGCTGTGAAGCGAGCTTTAATATCTTCTGTTTTGTATGCTCTTTAATGTAGGGGCTGCCGTTCAGTGCCCGGGATACCGTTGTGTGGGATACGTTGGCGAGTTTTGCGATATCTTTTATGGTTACCATCTGTTTTCCTTTCTCCCTGTATACTGTCATTTATTTCTATTGTACCATTAACGGACAGTCCATAAAATCACTAAAGTTGAGGTTTTGCATGATGTAAGTCCTGAACGGGCTCGGCATGCTGCCTGTCTGTCAGCTTATCCATCATACCGATAACAGCATGGCGCACAGCAAAAGGAGCCTAAAACGTGTCTTTCGTCTGAGATGTATTCGGGATATAGCCGGTATTGATCAGCCTGATGCCTGAAAGAAACACTGATGACGAAAGACAGAAATTCAGCGCATCAGCCGCGGCGCTGACTGTGCACGTTAACATTTAGATAAAAAAACACTGCCGAGAAAATCAGCAGTGTCATTTGAAGGATTAGTAAGCCAGGCTGAATAATCCTTTGATATGTGTTAAATAACGTACGTTACTTGCTTCTTTCATTAAAGATGCCGGAAGACCTTTCAGCGGAGTAGAGTTCGCTCCGATGATGGCAACCGCGTCTTTACGTCCGAGACTTGCAAGCGTACCAGAGTTTACAGGCTTGAATGTTTCAAGCGTTTTTCCTTCTAAGTAAGCGAACAGGTTGTAACCGACAAGTTCACCCATCTGCCATGCGATTTGCGCTGTAGGCGGGTATGGACGGCCGTCCGGCGCAAAGTATACTGCGCTGTCTCCGACAACAAATACATCTTCGTGAGAAGTAGATTGTAAGAAATCATTAACAGTCGCGCGGCCGCGGTTCACTTCAAGACCTGATTCGCCGACTAACGGGTTGCCTTGTACGCCGCCTGTCCATACAAATGTGTTGGCAACGACTTTTGAACCGTCTTTCAGATCAATGACGTTTCCTTCCACGTTTGTAACAGGAAGACCTGTCAAGAACTCTACGCCGCGTTTTTCAAGACTTTTTGTCGCGCGTTCGATAAGATCATCAGGAAGAACAGGAAGAATTTTCGGACCTGCTTCAACTAGTTTCAGTTTGATTTCTTTATGGTCTACACCGTATTTTTTCGTAAGGTTCGGCATGATGTCAGCAAGCTCACCGACAAGCTCAACGCCTGTTAAGCCGCCGCCGCCGATAAGAATTGTTGCATCAGCTTCGTTTTTCGTTTTAGAGTATTCACGCACACGGTCTTCCACGTGTTTGTATACTTTGTTGGCATCCGCAGCAGATTTGAGCACCATGCTGTTTTCTTCGAGTCCAGGAATGCCGAAATAAGCCGTAACTGAACCAAGTCCGACAACAAGCGCGTCATAAGACAGCTTAGAACCGTCAGAAAGGGCGACTTCTTTTTTATCAACTGAGAAAGAATTGACTTCTGCGATTTTAATGTCAACGTCTTTTCCTTTAAGAAGTTTTTCAAGCGGCATAGCAACAGCCTGTTCAGACACGTTGCCGGCTGCAAGGCGGTGCAGTTCCGTAATAATTTGGTGAGTCGGGTATTTGTTCACAACGGTTACGCGTGCTTCATCTTTACTGTAATGTTTGCGAACGGTTAAAGCAGAAAGAACTCCGCCGTAACCAGCGCCTAAAATGACAATATGTTTTGACATCGTATATCCTCCGTCCTTTATATCAATTTGAATCTGAGATTATTTTTGTTTTTCGTTCATGATTTCAAGATAGCTGTTAGCAAAACGGAACAGCTTTTGCGCTTGAGGATCTTTCAGCATGCGCAGCAGGCCGAAAAGTCCGATCGTGTCATTGCTTGCATCCGCGCGGTCTTTTGCTTCGATCGCAGTAGCCGCAATATCTTTCGCTGTTTCTTTCACAGGCTCAAGAATTTCTGTAAGCGCACCCACTGTATCGCTCTTCAATACTTCGTCTGTCGCTACAGACTGTGCAAAATCATAAGACTTCGTTAAAATATTTACTAACTCAGTCAGTTTTGGTAGCTGATCCACTAAAACAGTCAGTGATTCTTGAACTTCAGGTTTTAGCAGCTGATCAATAAGATCGCGTTGGCCTTGGCTGACAGATGCATTTGTTTGATCGATTGTTTCTGGCATATCCGATTCTCCTTTACTATAAGCAGTGTGCTGATTTTTTTGGAAAGGGTAGCCTTTCCCCTTTCATGCAGAAAAGCATGAAAAAGCAAGATTGTGAATCCGTGCACAATCAGTTACAAAAATAAATGTTTACTACCCAGTTTTTCACTTTGCCATATTCAGTATTATTTTTATATCAACAAAAACAATTGAATAAGTCAAAATTTCTTTTTCCTCTCTGAAAATAGCAAACATAAAAAACCCCAATTTGAATTACTCTTATATAATAACACTTTTTGAACAAAATTTGAACGTGAATTGTTTCGTTTATGAAATTATTTATATGGCGGGGGTGTCATAACGTTTCTTTTAGGCTATTTTTTTACAGACCATCCGCTTTTCCCCTGTCATTTCTCCCACATTTTTATAAGCGGGCCCGTTTTTCCCGTAAAGGGATCATATTCCGGGAGCGGGACACGGCTGATTTCTTCTGAAGTTCTATCATTTTTCTCCGTTTTTGTATCGTACTGCCGGCCGCCCGGGTAAGCCCCGATCACGGTAAAATCAGAACTGGCCGACAGTTTTTTATGTCCGGTGCCGGCCGGAATGACCGCTGCGTCTCCAGTTTGAAGAACGGCGTCTGCGCCTTGTTCCCCGCCGAACCTCAAAACCGCGTTTCCTTTTACCGCGACGAGAACTTCGTGGGTGGTGCTGTGAAAATGGTGATACGGAAATACTCCGCCCCTCCAGCTGTTCGACCAATCGTGCCGGCGGAGGACGGACTCCGCTTTTTGTACCGTTTCTTCATTAAATACCGCTTTATAAATGACAAGCGGGAGATTCGGGTTATTCGGAATGCGGCCGTCATCTTCAAAATAAAGAACTTCAATATCCTCTTTCTGCATTGTGTTCACCTCCGTATATGTCTGTTTCCCATTCATCAGTTGTTAAAACGCTATTTTCACATATTCCATTGCGAAGCCTGCCGGTGAATAGTATAGTATAAAAAAATATGTGTCAAAATGAGGGATTTCATGAAAGCCATCATATTCGGAATATTGGCATCTCTGTTTTTTGCAGTCACATTTATTTTAAACAGGGCGATGGAGCTTTCCGGCGGAAACTGGATGTGGAGCTCTTCACTGCGTTTTCTTTTTATGGTTCCGTTTTTATTTTTGATCGTTTATGCGAAAGGAAAATGGGTGCCGCTCTGGCATGAAATCCGGAAAAAACCGTTTTTTTGGCTGAAGTGGAGCTTTACCGGCTTCGTGCTTTTTTATGCTCCGATTACCTTTGCGGCGGCATACGGGCCGGGCTGGCTGATCGCCGGCACGTGGCAGGTTACAATTGTCGCGGGTGTGCTCCTGTCGCCGTTTTTCTATGAAACAAAAGATTCACCGGCGGGCCCGGTTCCCGTCAGACAAAAGATCCCGCTGATTTCGCTGGTTACTTCTGTCATCATCCTGATCGGAGCAGGCCTGATTCAGCTTCAGCATGCGGGCTCTCTGTCCGGGCGCACGATACTATTCAGTGTTGTGCCGGTCGTCATCGCCGCATTTGCCTATCCGCTCGGCAATCGAAAAATGCTGGAGCAATACGGCGGTAAACTCGACACGTTTCAGCGCGTGCTCGGCATGACGCTCGCAAGCCTTCCGTTTTGGCTTCTGATCGCCGCTTTCGGCTGGCACAGAGACGGGCTTCCGTCAATGGGACAGACATTTCAATCTTTTATCGTCGCGCTCAGTTCGGGCGTTATCGCGACAGTGTTATTTTTCCGCGCCACCGATATGGTGAGGAATGAGCCGCAGAAGCTCGCTGCTGTTGAAGCGACGCAATCCGGAGAGGTTCTGTTTGCGCTGATCGGCGAGATCATCTTTTTATCCGCAGCGTTTCCGTCACTTCTTTCGTTTGCCGGACTGTTCATTATTATTGCGGGAATGGTCATGCATACATTCGCTTCCCGGCAGGCAGACCCGAAAACGGGGGAACAAACGGCAGCCGATCTCACCGGTTCCTGATTTTTTTACGAAAGGTGTCATCCTGTATGAAAGAAGAAATTCCGGCAATATCTTTTCTGTCGGCCGGCAAACGCTATAAACAAAACAATACGTCCTTTGATGTCCTCAACCAGGTAACCGGACATATCCAAAAAGGCTCTATTACGGCGTTGATAGGGCCGTCCGGCGCGGGGAAAAGCACGCTGCTGTCACTGTGCAATCTGATGAATACACCTGATGAAGGCGAAGTGCTTGTATTCGGAAGAGAAATAAGGCGCTGGGACATCAGAGAGCTCAGAAAAACCGCGGGCCTTGCATTCCAGTCAGCTCCCGTCATCGACGGCACGGTGCGGGACAACCTTCTGCTCGCAGAAAAACTTCACGGCGTGCAGCACTATACGCCTGAAGAACTCGCAGACTTCACTGATCTTCCGCACGGGCTTCTGGATCAGAATGCAAAAGAATTATCCGGCGGACAGCGGCAGAAGCTCTCGTTGGCGAGAACCCTCGCCAGCCTGCCGTCTATCCTGCTTCTCGATGAAATTACATCGGCTCTGGACCCCACATCTGTTCTCATCATCGAAAAGCTGATTACAAAGCTCCATCGGCAAAAACAGCTGACGATCCTGTGGATCACTCATAACCTTGAACAAGCGGAACGGATATCCGATACGGTGTGGTTTATGGCCGAGGGCAGGCTTTTAGAGATCGCGGAAACGAAAACGTTCTTTAAAGAACCGAAACACGAAAAGGCCCGGGCGCTTTTACAAGGGAGCGGGTGCTGATATGGATTATCTCTCTCTGTTATTTACAAGTGTATTTGTCATTATCGCTTTATTTCTGTCTAAATCTTTTAAAGCCGGCGTAGAAAAAGATATGATCATCGCAACCGTCAGGGCCGTCATTCAGCTGCTCATCATCGGCTATGTGCTGTCGCTGATTTTCCACGGTGATCACCCGGTGTTTATCCTACTCATGGTGCTTCTTATGCTCACGGCCGCTTCGCATAATGTCGCCAAACGGAAAAAAATGCGGATCGGTTCATTTTGGCGCGTTTTTCTGACACTGGCTATTGTGGAAATCGTGACACAGGGAATTTTACTGGCTCTTCATATCATTCCGTTCACTTCAAGATATGTCATTCCGATAAGCGGCATGGTCATCGGAAATTCCATGGTGCTTTCAAGCCTGTTTTTAAACCGGCTCAGTTCGGAAGCGGATCTGCGGAAGGAAGAAATTCAGCTGATTCTCTCTCTCGGCGGAACGCCTAAGCAGGCAGTCCGCCATATATTGACGTCCAGTATGAAACTCAGTATGATACCGACACTGGAAAGCCAGAAAACATTAGGTCTCGTTCAGCTTCCCGGCATGATGACGGGGCAGATTTTAGCGGGGGCTGATCCGATACAGGCGGTGCGCTTTCAGCTGTTGATCGTATTTACAACGATGGCCTCCGCTCTTCTTACATGTATCATACTCAGCGCCTTAACGTATCCATCCCTTTTCACGGAACACTGGCAATTAAAAAAATTCAGCAGGGAAGCTTAGGCTTTTCCCTGCTGAATGATTGTTTATGACAAGGTCAGAGATTCATAGTAACGGGATAATTCAATAATCATCGCTCCCATCCGCTCAATGTCCGGAGCAAGGACCCTCTCCACCCCTTCATCCTTGATCGCTTCAGCCGTCACTTTGCCGACTGCGGCGGCAAGAACATGGTTTTCGAAAGCTTGCTGCAGTTCTTTAGCGGACCCTTTTTCTTTTGCATAATCAAAGAGAGAACGCACTTGAATGGCTGTCGTAAAACATACGGCGTCAACCTCGCCGTTTAACAGCTCTCCCAGCAGTTTATCAACCGTCTCCCTTTCAGGCGGAATATGCTGATAAGGCAGAACAGGGAATACCTCCGCTCCGTTTTTCTCGAAGAATTCTGTTAAAACGGGCGCTTTTTCGCCATGAAGCTGTATCATGACTTTTTTGTCTTTAAAGTCAAACCGTTCCAAGGACCGGATCAGCCCTCTTGTTGTACCGTCTTCATCAGAGGCATGCGGCGTGATGCCGAGCTTTTTTAAGGCCGCATACGTTTTATAGCCTCTGCAGCCGATTTTCGCTTCGTGTACGGCCGCTAGAAATTCTTCTTTCAGACCTATTTTTTCTGATACGGACAATAACGTTTCTGTCCCGATGCCTGTGGTGAATATGACCCAGTCGGCTTTTTGCTCAGCAAATGTTCTTACGTCAGGTTCTATCTGATCCTCCGCCAAGTATACGGTTCCTTGGAGGGAACGGGTGACTGCCGTTCCGCCCTGCTTTTCTATTAATCTTGTGATCTCTTCTGTTTTCCGCGAACCGCCGATGGCAATCCGTTTAC
Organism: Bacillus sp. BACIII; assembly: GCF_057836745.1. Taxonomy (NCBI): domain Bacteria; kingdom Bacillati; phylum Bacillota; class Bacilli; order Caryophanales; family Bacillaceae; genus Bacillus; species Bacillus sp. BACIII. The sequence goes on from NZ_CM174437.1 coordinate 1,794,881, forward strand.
CTTTCAATCCTTTTCCCATCGCTGTTTTTTCTTCCCTTCAGATGCCGGGCGCCCCATGGCAGGCCGTCATTTATTTCTATTATTGTTACGCAATCAGCCGGGAAAATCAAGCTATGCTCCGTTGAATCCCCCGTGCAGTTGCTGTATCATTAACCGGGCAGAATGATTTGATTCGCGGAGGGACTTTCAATCATGGAAACAAAAAAAGAGTTCGAAACAAAAGGTTACGATACTTCGGTCATTTATGAGTTCAATGAATATCCTGATGTTCACAGCGGCCGATGTGATAATTGCGACTATACGCTGTTTAAAAGCTCAGTGAAGGGCGGAAAATTTTTGCGGGAATGCCGGAGATGCGGCATGAAGAAAAATATATAACAAAACAGGCAGCCGTCCGGCGCTGCCTGTTTTTTCAATCAATTTTCGACGGACGCCTCTTTCAGAAATTCTTCAATGGCACAAACAGCCTGTTTGGCGCCGCCGGTTTCTTCTATTTTCTGCTGCATGCTTTTCACACGGCTGAGGATGTTTTTATCACCGTAAACTTTCTGAACCTCTTTTTGGAGACGCGCCGCAGTGACTTCCTTCGGCGGCAGATGCACGCCGAGCCCCAATTCATCCACGCGCTTTGCAGTGACCTCTTGTTCGTGCATTTGCGGAACGACAACGAGCGGAACACCCGCATTCATCGCCTCCATTGTACTATTCATCCCGCCGTGAGATACGAACAGCTTTGCTTTCTTTAGTACATCAAGCTGCGGAACATGCTGGCGGATGATAAAGTGATCGGGCACATCCGAAAAACTGTCCGGATCAATTGTTGTGCCGACTGACATAATAACCCGCCATTCTGAGTCCCGAAACGCATCGATACACATTTGGTAAAATTCAGGCCAAGCGTTAAACGCAGTTCCCAGTGAGATGAGCATAAGCGGACGTTCATCAGCCGCATCAATTTCCAAACTTCCCGTATTTGTGCGTTTCCCAAGGGACGGACCGGCAAAACAAAACCGTTCATCAAAGGTTTCCTGTTTCGGCTGAAAGGCTCTTGGCATAAAGACGATATTCAGTTTTTCAGGCATGAAAAACTCTTCCATCGTCATCCGTTTCAGTTGTTCATTTTCAATTTTCTCCTGATATTCTTCTATCGCCTGTTTGGCGGCTTCCATCGTTTCTTCGTCTCTTCCTAATTGAAAATACTCATTCATTGCATAGCTTGGGCAGAACTTTACGGCCGGGATGCCGCCATTATCCGCAAATAACTTTCCGGCAAGCGCTAAAAAATCAAACAGGACGATGTCGGGAAGGTCGTCTTTGTACAGCTCTTCCAGCTGCGGAAGCACTTCAACCGCTTCTTCCAGAAACATCACAAACGCGTCATTTTTATTGACCCGTTCTTTTATCGTCTTCGGATCCGCCTTAATGCTTGTGCGGTATAAAAGAGGAACGGCACCCGTTTTGGCAACGGCAGCCTCGAATTCCTCAGTCGTAGCGAATGTCACTCTGTGCCCGCGATTGACAAGCTCTTCGGCTACGGGCAGCGTGGGATTGACATGGCCGTGAGCGCCCACATTAATAATGGCGATGTGTGTTTGTCTCATCTTTGTTCCCCTCCCTTATTTTCGTTTATCTCCGCTTCTAAAGACTCCAGCCCGTACATGACACTTTTTCGGATCGGCTCAATCCGGACGGGCTCCAGGTGTGGAAAGGACTTTATAATTCCTTTCAGTGCGGCTTCCGCTTCAAGTCTGGCAAGCGGAGCTCCTAAGCAGAAGTGTACACCGAACCCGAAGGAGAGGTGCGGATTTGACCGGCGATGAATATCAAATACGTCAGCCTGCTCAAATTTGTTTTCATCACGGTTGGCAGATGCAATATAGCAAAGAACGATATCCCCGGTTTTCAGACGGCGGCCGCACAATTCAGTATCATGCCGGACCGTCCTTCTGACAAATGGAGCGGGGGCGCGAAAACGCAGTGTTTCCTCCACCGTTTGCGCGATGAGAGAAGGGTCCTGCCTCAATTCTTCATAAAGGCCGGGCGTCTCTAATATACTGTAAACCGCATTTGAAATGAGATTAGTCGTTGTTTCATTTCCCGCTACTAAAAGCAAATTACAAAACGGAATCAGGTCTTCTGCCGAGAGCTTCTCCCCCTCTTCTTCCTCTTTGATCAAAATAGAAATAATGTCTTGGCCGGGCTGTTTTCGTTTGCTTTCTATGATTTCCGCAAAAAACGCCGCCAGCTCCGCCTCACATTGGTCACGTTCCTGCTGATTTTTCTCCGCCGCTTCAGGACTCGCATCTTTCGGCATGCTGACGAGAATGTCCGACCATTTTTTAAACTGCTCCATGTATTCGGACGGGACGCCTAATAATTCTGAAATCACCGTGACCGGCAAAGGATAGGAAAGATCTTTCACGATATCAATCCGCCCTTTGTTCTTTGCCTGTTTCAGCAGATTCTCTGTAATGTCTTCAATTCTCGGCTCCCATTCCTTCAGTACGCGCGGAGTGAAAGCGCGATTGACGGCCGATCTGATTTGGGTATGCTTCGGCGGGTCCATATTCAGCATGGACTTTGCAATCGAGCTTTTCACGTCTGGCATAAGGCTTGAGAAAGTCTCTTTATCACTGATGACCCTTTTGACATCATCATATAAAAACACACTCCATACCTTAGTTTCTTCATCAAATTGAATGGGGCTTTCCCGTCTCATTTTTTCGTACCAAGGAAAAGGGTTGTATACGTCCAGGCCGTTTTTTCCTTTCATCAGGGTTCTTTGGATGGCTTGTCTCGGGCTCCTCAGCTTACTCATGTTTTATCACTCCTGATTGTTTCATATTTGAACAGTTGACCTACTTTGAATTTTATCCTAGCACATATTTTCAATTTTTTTCTATTCATAACCTTAACTATTAACATAACACAACAAAAGTCATGAATCCGGAGGTGAAATTTTTCCCAAGAAAGCAGCGTGAACGCACAAAAAACCCGAGCCGCAAGAGAGGCTCGGGGGATTGATGTTCACTCATTCGGCTGCGGTTCCTGATGGTGCTTTTGGTCTTCAGGGGGCCGTGTATTTCTCTCCATATCGCTTGTATCAGCACCCATGCCTTTCAGGAAAGAAAACAACAGCGTGACGGCCTTGTTGATTTCCGGGTCTTTTAAAGCGCGGACGATATCAAAATAACCCGTCTTTTTGCCGCTGTCTTTCTCCTCAACAGCCTTTGTGACGCCCGCGTTGATTTTGACGATAAACGGCTCAAGCTGTTTTACATCAAGCATGCCGAGGACGCCGGTTAACAGCAGGAGATTTTTCAGCATATTGGCCGTTTCCGGCGTATTCGCCTTCTTCACGAGGATATCCATCACTTTGTCGCCCTGGCCGAAAAGCCCGCGCAGAAGCGCCAAAACGCCGCGCTCATTCATGTGCTGAAGAATGTGCAAAGACTCCAAAATCGCGTCTTTATTTTGCAGAAGAGCCGTCTCAATCTCTTCTAAATCCTTTCTTCGTTTGTCTTCTTCCGTGACGGTCTGTTTTCGGATGGTGCGGGTTGCTTTAGCCATTTTGCTGTTTCCCCCTTTTTACCGCGTCTCCCGGAAATACATAATCTTTTCGCGCCCATTTCCGCTCAACCTGGACACCGATCTGCGGCTGCGGGTTTCCGTAACGGAAATTGATTTTCGGAAGCGGATTAATGCCTTCTTTTTTTAAAATCTCCATCTTCGCTGAGGTTTCTTTATAGGCTGGTGTATCCGTATCCTTATCCGCATAGCTGCTTGTTAAAAGGTTAATGGCGGCATCTTTTGAATCGTTCATCGGCAGATAAACCTGTTTGCCTTTTACCCGGTCTGTAATGACGCATTTGACTTTCACATTTCCATACGGTGATGTCAGGCGGACAAGCGTCCCGTCTTCAAGCCCTCTTTCTTCAGCGAGTTCGGGTGAGACCTCCAGAAACACACTCGGTGTTTTTTCGGAAATTCCTTTTGACCGGTAAGTCAGGTTTCCTTCGTGAAAATGCTCAAGCAGCCGCCCGTTATTCACATGGAGATCATACTCTTCATCAAATTCTTTCGGCTCGGTCCACTGAACGGGATAAAGAACCGCTTTGCCGTCTGAAAACGGGAACTTCTCCGTAAATAAAAGCGGTGAATCGGTTCCGTCCGCCGCAACGGGCCATTGCAGTGAATTGTAGCCTTCGAGACGTTCGTAAGTGACGCCTGCGTAGAGCGGTGAAAGCATCGCCGCTTCTTCCATAATGTCTGCCGGATGTTCATAGCGCCAATCAGCGCCCAGCCGGTTGGCGATGTCCGTAATAATCTGCCAGTCAGGCTTTGAATCGCCCAGCGGTTCAAACACTTGGTAAAGGCGCTGCACCCTCCGTTCCGTATTCGTAAACGTGCCTTCTTTTTCAAGGCTCGGGCTTGCCGGGAGCACCACATCGGCGAACTCGGCCGTCCGCGAGAGAAAAATATCCTGTACAACGAAGAAATCAAGCTTTTCAAAGGCGGCATGAACATGGTTGATGTTGGAGTCTACAAGCCCCATTTCTTCTCCTTTTAAGTACATGGACTTCAGTTTTCCCGAGTGGATGCCTTCGATCATTTCATGATTTGTCATTCCGATTTCTTTCGGCAGGTCTGCTCCCCAGCCCTGTTCATACTTTTTGCGGGCTTTTTCATCCGTTACTTTTTCATAACCGGGGAAGCTGTCAGGCATGCTGCCGAAATCACTGGCACCTTGCACGTTATTATGGCCCCGAAGCGGATATGAGCCTGCCCCGGGCTTGCCGTAATTTCCGGTCACAAGCAGCAGGTTGGAAATGGCCGTGCTCGTATCACTTCCTCCGATATGCTGGGTAACCCCCATCGCCCACAGCGCGCACACACTGCCGGCTTCATGGATCATCCGTGCTACCTTAATTAAGGTCTCCTTGTCCACACCGGTATGTTTTTCAGCATATTCCATCGTGTAAGGTTCAAGGCTTTTCACGAATTCATCTAATCCGTTCACTCTTTCATTCAGAAATGCGGTATCCGCCAAATCGTGATCAAGCAGATACTTCGATACGGCGTTCAGCCAGACAATATCCGATCCGGCACGCGGCTGGAAAAACACGTCGGAGCGCTCGGCCATTTCATGTTTTCTCAAGTCCGCCACGACGAGCTTCTGTCCGTGCAGCTTATGGGAACGTTTAATACGTGTAGACAGAACGGGGTGAGACTCAGACGTATTTGAGCCGATAATCAGTACGAGCTCAGCTTTCTCTATATCTGTAATCGATCCTGTATCGCCGCCGTATCCGACCGTTCTGAACAAACCGGCCGTAGCCGGAGACTGGCAGTAGCGTGAACAGTTGTCGACATTATTTGTGCCGATGACGGCTCTGGCAAGCTTCTGCATCACGTATGATTCTTCATTCGTGCATTTGGAAGATGTGATAAAAGCAAGCGCGTCCGGGCCGAAATGTTCTTTTATATCGGTAAATTTATCGGCGATCAGCTGCAGCGCTTCATCCCATTCCGCCTCCCGAAACGAATCCCCTTCCCGTATAAGCGGTTTGGTAAGGCGCTTTTCACTATTGACGAAATCCCAGCCGAATTTCCCTTTTACACACGTCGAAATTCCGTTTGCGGGCGCCTCGGCCTGAGGTTCTACCTTTAAAATGTCTCTTCCTTTCGTCCATATATCAAAACTGCAGCCGACACCGCAGTATGTGCATACGGTTTTCGTCTTTTTGATTCTTTCATCTCGCATGGCCGATTCCATGTCTGATATGGCTAAGATCGAGCCGTAGCCGGTTTCGACGCCTTTTGTGATGTCAATCATCGGCCGAAGCGTCTCTTCATTGATGCCTGTTAAATAGCCCGCTTCGCCTTCCATGCCTTTTTCCATCATGGCATTGCACGGACATACGGTTGAACAATGTCCGCAGGAAACACATGATGATTCATTGATCGGTACATCCTGATCCCAAATGACCCGCGGGCGTTTGCGCTCCCAATCGATGCTTAAAGTCTCGGTTACCTGTACGTCCTGACAGGCTTCGACGCAGCGTCCGCATAAGATGCACTGATCGGGATCATACCGATAAAACGGATTTGATTCATCTTTAGGATACGGTTTTTGATCGAACGGAATGCTTTGATGATTGATTTTCATTTCCTTTACGGTATTATGTACTTCGCAGCTCCCATTGTTGTAATCACAAACCGTGCAGTATAATTCATGGTTGTGCAGAATGTTGTCCATGCCGATAATCTGCGCTTTTTTCACATCGGACGAAAGCGTATCAATGACATCTCCGTCCTTTATTTGCGCGGAACACGAACGGACGAGTTCCCCGTTAACACTGACGATACAAGTATCGCACGTTTCAATCGGGCCGAGACTCGGATGATAACACACGTGCGGCACGTCAATTGAACTATTGTTCAAAAGCTGCAAAACGGTTTGTCCGTCTGCGGCTTCCATTTCAACCCCATTGATTGTAACCTTCTTTGTATCAGCCATTTTCTTTTCCCCTTTCTGTACCCCTCTATACATCCTCTATGATTCCCAACCGGCCTTTCACTAAAACATCTCGTTTATCTCAGGAAACATACGGGTATGAGCGGTAAAAAGGAGGCATTCACATATGCTGAAGAAAAAAACACTCGCCACGGGATTGTCGGCCGTGATGCTCACAGGCGGCGCATTCAGCGCAGAAGCAGTTTCGGATACACAGTCTGTTCATGCCGAATCCGCTTCAAAAACGGAAAATCAACGTGCACAAGAACTGGTGAACAGCCTTTATCAATCGGCGTTTCAAGGGGAAATGCCGCAACACGTGAAAGGCCTGAAAATCAACCAAAGCACAAGACAGGACGTTTACGATAAAATCGGCTAGCCGGAACAGAAAGCGGACAGCCGCAATCCATTTGATTTATACAGCTGGAACATGTGAAAGCCCGGTTATGGATTTTCCTATCATAAAACGGCAAAATCTCAGAAATCCGCTATTTCGGGACAGGGGTGGAGCGGCGTTTAAATCTCGGCAGCGTCACACCTGACGTTTTAAGCAAACAAATCGGCAGTGATCAAACAGCAGACCATGTCAACCTAAAAGAAAGATAATCCGAAAAAGCGGCCTCCCGGGCCGTTTTTTTCATAGACAGCTTCTCCGTCATTCCTTACAATACATGGGAGTACAAAAAAGGGGAACAGTGTGAAGTGAATAGACATCGATTGACATACGGGGCATTGACCGTTTTTATCATCGCCCTCGGTTTACTATCCAGAACCGCCTGCATTACCAACCTATTGCCCGGCATGATAAACGCTTATTTAGGAGATGCCCTGTGGGCGGCAATGATTTTTACCGGATTCGGTTTTTTATTTCGAAACATCCGGACGGAAACAGCCGCTATCCTGAGCCTCTCGTTTTGCTGTCTGATTGAATGCAGCCAGCTGTATCATGCGCCGTGGATTGACGCGATCAGAAGCAGCACGCTCGGCGGGCTGATCCTCGGCTGGCAATTTGTCTGGAGCGACATTTTCGCCTATACCCTCGGAGTATGCGCGGCCGCGCTTTTAGAATGGGCCGTCAAAAGAAAACGCCGGCTCTCTTCATAATCGGAGCACGCCGCCGATATGAAGGGATAAGGAGGTGGAAGCTATGGATATCCCTGCGTTATCAATCGCTATGCACCAGGCAACTCTGGCGCAGAATGTAAATATCGCGTTAACAAAAACGGTCATGCAGAATGCCCAGGCCGCTGCGGAAGAAACCGTAAAAATGCTGCCGGCCCAGCACCCGACTGCCGGCCATTCCATTGATGTGAAAGTGTAAAAAAAAGATGCCGGATGATAACCGGCATCTTTTTTCTGCCCGGAGTACGCACATCATACCGGGCATGCAGGAATATGGTAAACGAAATAATGTACGATTCTTTTTATCATGAATACACAGCCGAGAGCCATGAACGGGTGCCGTATATCCCGTTCTATCCTTGGTATTAATAATTGAAAAGAAATGACCGTAAAAAGGGGAGCTTCCCCTTTTTGCTATTCAACTTTAACGGACAGGATATACGGGAGGGATTGAACTTTCTCCATCACCGCGGCTTTGCCGCTTTTGCTTTTCACCCTTCCCTTCACTTCAAGCACCGCCTTATTCAATTCATAGGACGTGATGAGAATTCCCTTTGCTTCAAGCGAAGTTAAAATTTCATGCATAACGGCTTTCTCCTCAATCTGGAAACTGACAGACAGAGAATGCGCCGCCGGTTTAAACAGAAAATTTAAAAGTTCAAGCCCGATTAACGCCAATATCGTGCCGCTGATCCCGATGACATACATCCCCGCCCCGATCGTCAGCCCGATCCCGGACGTGGCCCAAATCCCCGCGGCTGTCGTAAGCCCCCGCACGACATGCCGCTGCAAAATAATCGTGCCGGCCCCTAAAAATCCGACGCCGCTGACGACCTGTGCCGCCACCCGGCTCGGGTCAAAAGACGTATGGCTGTTGGATAACAAATCAAAAAAACCATATTTGGAAACAATCATCATCAAGGCGCTGCCGACGGCCACTAGAAAATGCGTCCTCAAACCGGCTTCCTTCGCCCTGAATTCTCTCTCCAATCCAATCAGGGCCCCAAGCAGCCCCGCAACCGCCAGACGAATCACAAAATCAAGTTCCATCCGTCTCTCTCCTTTCCTTATCTTCTTACCCGCTTTTACAACCCAATCATGCGGTGTATCTTTTTTAAAAATGCACCGACTAATTGACATAAGGAGGTTTTATGAAATATATTCTGTGGTTTTTTATATTATTGTTATTTAGCTTATTTATTTTGGGAGGATATAAAGCATCCGTTTCTCACCCGGATTTCCCGGTGCCATTATTCGCTATGCACAGCAAAACAAAGGAATATGAAAAAGGAAAATACGTTTCAAACTATACATACCGTTTCGCTAAAGAAGAAGAAGGTCCGAGCGGTTTATACCAATTGGAAATAGCCGAAAAAGGCTGGAAACTTAAAAATCAGGAAGGACTTATCAGAACCTATGAAAAGCGAGGGGAACGTGTTTCACTTTTTTTCGGTACGGGGGAAATAAGCGTCATGGAAGAATGAGGCGAACACCTTTCTGATCCAAAAAATGCCGCCTCCGATGAGAAAATCATTATAAAAACAAAAGCGCAACTGAAAAAGGATGAGCACCTCATAAAAAAAAGCCCTCTTTTTAAAAAGAGGGCTCAGCTTGTAGAGAAAACGATGTTTTTTCTACAAGCTTTTTTGTTTTATACAGTTTCTTTAGATATTCATCAGGTTTCAGATGCAGAAAAAGAGCTCCCACATGCCTAGCCTTGTTTGGCTAGGTATGTGGCAATCTTCTTCATATTCTGGCATGCGGCTGTGAGGAGGACTTGCTCGCTCACATTCCGCTTTCCCCTCAACCTGCAATAGCGAAGCCCATGCAGCTGTTTTGAATCTGCAAAGCTTCGCTCTATTTTTTCTTTTCTTTTTTTGTAGAGGTTTTTTCCTGAAACAGACAAGCGATTTTGTCTGACCCTTTCTTTATGGTCCTCCCATACATGCCGGGTGATGACCTTTTGGCGGTTCTTTGATTTTGTGCATTGTGCAAGCAATGGGCATGCGGAACAGATTTCAGGATTTGATTTATATGACCGGTAGCCTTTTCGGTCAGTTGTTGAGTATGTAAGTGTTTGGTGATTTGGACAAATGTATCTATCTTGTTCACTGTCATAATGAAATTTCCATTTTGGAAACAAGCCTCTGGCAGGGTGATATCGTCTATAGGCAATAACGCCAAAAATATGGCGGTCAGCTAATCCTTTACAGATCGGGGTCGTTAAATAACCAGAATCAAGAGCGACGGCTTCTACATCAAAATCAAATCGTGCGATTTGGTGATCCAATCGGTCAAGATAAGGTACAGAATCATGGACATTTCCGGGCGTGACATAGGCGTCGGTGATAATGTTATGTTTCATATCCGTTGTTCGGTGATCTAAATAAAAGAAACCCTCCGGTTTATTTTCACGATACATATATCCACTTTCCGGATCAGTTGTACTGTGGCGGATCTCTTTTTCAGCTTTCACCTCCTCTTTGACTTTTAACGGCTTTTTTCCGTGTTCCTCCCGATCCTCTTGTATGGCTTCATTTAAATCCTTGATATAGTTTTGGGTATCCTGCGCAATTGTTTTTCTTGTGTATTTATGCTTGTTGGCATTGGCTTTCAGATGAGTTGAATCAGTGAATAGGACACGTCCGCCCACCATGTCATGATTGATGGCCTGAAGAACGATCTCATCAAAGATGTCTTGGAAGATGGTTGTATCTTTAAAGCGTGTGCGTCTGTTCCAGCTGATGGTGGAGTGATGCGGAACTGGATCATTTATGTTCAATCCGAGAAACCATCTGTATGCCATATTGTAGTAAATTTCTTTTTCGAGCTGTCTTTCTGAACGGATACCGTAGAGGTAGCCGATAAACATCATTTTGAATAAAATCAGCGGATCGAGTGAAGGGCGGCCTTTGTTTTCGCTGTAGTAAGGCTTAACCTTTTCAATGATAAAAGAGAAGTCTATGTGTTTATCAATTTTTCGAAGCAGATGATCTTCTTCGACGAGTTGGTCAAGCAAAACAAATTCGGCTGTGTTTTGAGAAGAGTTTCTTGTGTGGAACATGAGAAAGACACCGTCCTTTTTAGTCTTTCTTTTATTTTAATACAGGAGAATGGATATTTTAAGGAAAAATAAAGGCTGTCGAGATTTTCTCGACAGCCTGAGCCCTCTTTTTAAAAAGAGGGCTTGCTAAATAGGACTTTTTCTATCTTCAACATTGTAAACCCTATTATGAAGAACAGCTGTTGAAGTGTTTTGCAAAGCTCTTAAAATTTTTTGCGATTCCACCTATCCCAAGCAGATTTATATCCATTTAGAACTCCTTCTGTTATGTCTTTGAACCATTTCTTTAGTTTGACCGCATACTAAAGAATCTCCCCATCAAAAACTTCGGTTTCTGTTGCACATATATTAATAGGGAGCGTTTTTCCAACACCAAATTTTTTGATAATGTATCAAAAGATCTTACATAAAGGTCACCATCAATCCAACTGCATCTCTCAAACAGAATGTCCGGCAATCACCTCAAAAAACGAGGTGAAATCAGTCAGTATCCCGTCATCCGCCAGCTGTTTTTCTTCAAATAACGCGCGGTTTTTTCCGAACGGGTCAATGGCCATAATCTTGCCCGCACCTGCTTTTTTCGCCGCTGTGAGCCCGGAAAAGGCATCTTCAATGACTAGGCACTCTTCAGGTTTAAGGCCTAATTTTTCCGATGCGATGATAAAAATATCCGGCGCCGGCTTTCCGGGGAAGCTGCCGTCATCAAACGTGACTTTGTCAAAATCAAACCACTTCCCCAAATGAAAAACGTCAAAGTAAAACTCGACATTTTCCTTTACCGTAGCCGTGGCGATGGTCATCGGCATTCCTGACTTTTTCAGATGGTTCAAGACGCCGGTCAGGCCCTTCGTCAGCTTTAACTCAGCTTTGTTTTCAAGGCATAATTCTCTGTAGTAGGCTTCTTTTTCAAAAGACATCTTCTCGATTTCTTCATTTGTTAAATCGCCGGAAATAAAATGCGTCAGGATTTCACTGTTTGTTCTTCCGTGAATGTTAACGAAAATATCTTCATCAGAAATCGCCTTCGGAGAGTATTTTTTCACCATGTAAAACCACGCTTTTTCATGGAGATGTGAATCTTGAAACATCGTGCCGTTGAAATCAAAAATAACCCCTTTCATCGAACCGCCTCCCCTTTTTATTTTTTTGCGATTTTGACATCCACATATTGCTCATAATGAATCTGAACATCTTTCATCACTTTATCATCCGTGATCAAATAATCCATATCGTGTAAGTTGTAGAACACGTAAAAATCTTCCCGGTTGAATTTTTTATTGTCCGCCAGCAAAAATTTCGTCCGCGAATTATTCAGCGCGATTTGATGGGCTTCTCCTTCTTCAATGCTGTAAGAAGAAATCTCATCATTATGTATGCCGTTTGCGCTGATGAAGGCTTTCGTAAAATTGAATTTCTGCAGGTTGCCGTTCACAATAGGCCCGACGAATGCACCGGTGTTTTTTCGGAAATCGCCGCCAATCAGGATGGTATCCGCAGTGTCGCCATGCTTTAAAATATCAAACACGGGGTAGTTGTTGGTGATAATCCGGATTCTCTTATGCAGCAGGTGTTTCGCTAAAAGTTCAATTGTCGTGCCCGGTCCTAAAAAAACGGTATCGCCGTCATTTACATATGAAGCCGCGAGTTCCGCGATTTTCCCCTTCTCCTCCATTTGAACATCCAGTTTTTCATTATGCGATAATTCGTGGTCAATAGAATAAGAAATGCTCTGTGCGCCTCCGTGAATACGCACGATTTTTCCGGCCTTATCCAGCTCATCCAGATCTCTTCTCACCGTCATATCAGAAACTTCCAATTCATCGATAATATCACTCACCGTAATAAACCCCCGCGAGTTTACGATATCGATGATTTTTAAAAGACGCTCTTTTTTTAACATGCTCAATCATCCCCTCAACTTTACACACAATCTAACACACCGCTGCACTCCGGTCAACAAAAACAAACATTAACAAACAACATTATCAACATATAAAACATTGAAAAACTTGTTTCATCCTTGTAAACACAGCTGTTATTTCCTTATGAAGCTATTGACAACAAAAATGTATGCGTTTACTATTAAACAAAAGATAACATTTACAAACATTAACAAACTTTCAATTCACACATTGGCGAAGGAGGATTCAGTAATGCTCAAATTACCTCATGACTTTATTTTCGGCGGGGCGACTGCGGCATACCAAGCGGAAGGCGCCACAAAAGAAGGCGGCAAAGGGCCTGTAGCCTGGGATGAATTTCTTGAAAAACAGGGAAGATTCAGCCCAGATCCGGCAAGTGATTTTTACCGGCAGTTTCCGGAAGATATAAAACTATGCGAGAAATTCGGAATAAACGGCATCCGCCTTTCTATAGCATGGACGAGAATTTTTCCTGACGGCACGGGCGAAATTAATCAGGAAGGCGTTGATTACTATCATCGTATTTTCTCAGAGTGCCAAAAACGCAACGTCACCCCTTTTGTCACGCTTCATCATTTCGATACGCCGAAAAGATTATTTGATCAGGGAGATTTTCTCAACCGCGACGCAATAGGTGCGTTCGTCAGGTATGCGGAGTTTTGCTTTAAAGAATTCAGCGAAATCCGATATTGGAGCACGTTTAACGAAATCTATCCCACAGCCACCAACCAGTATTTACTCGGCGTTTTTCCGCCATCTGTTAAAAGTGATATCACAAAAGTCATTCAATGCCTCCATCACATGATGGTGGCGCATGCGATGACCGTCAACCTCTTTAAAGAAGGCGGCTATCCGGGAGAAATCGGTGTCGTCCACTCACTGGAAACAAAATACCCCGCCAGTGACTCGGAAGAAGACCGCCATGCCTGCTTTCTCGATGACGCGTTATCAGTGAGATTCCTCCTGGATGCCACCTACCTCGGCTATTATTCTGAGGAAACCATGCGTGCTCTGGAAGAAATCTGTGAGGCAAACGGCGCTTCATACGAGTTTTCAGACAGCGATTTTGACGTGATGAAAAAAGCGTCAACACGCAATGATTATCTCGGCATCAATCATTACCAATGCCATTTCGTCAAAGCGTACGACGGAGAGACCGCTATTCACCATAACGGAACGGGCGATAAAGGCACTTCGGTCTATAAAGTAAAAGGGATCGGCGAAAGAATTTACAAAGAAGGCCTGAAACGGACCGATTGGGACTGGCTGATTTATCCTGAAGGCATGTATGACATGCTGATGCGCATCAAACGGGACTATCCGCAATATAACAAAATGTACATTACCGAAAACGGCATGGGCTATAAAGATGAGTTTGAAGACGGCATCATTATGGATAAGGCAAGAATCGACTATTTAAAAGTATATTTAGAAGCCGTCAGTAAAGCGATTAGCGACGGGGTCAACGTAAAGGGATATTTCTTATGGTCCTTAATGGATTTATTTTCATGGACCAACGGCTACAACAAACGTTACGGTCTTTTTTACGTCGACTTCGACACCCAAAAACGGTATCCGAAAGAATCGGCCTACTGGTACAAACTTGTAAGTGAAACAAAAACAATCATTTAACGATCATACATGGTGAAAAGAATCTCTTTTCATCATGTATGCCGTCTTTAGGAGGGGTTTTTCATGACAAAGGAAGAATTGCAGATGCTCGGTTTTGAAATCGTCGCCTATGCCGGCGACGCCAGAAGCACTTTATTGACAGTCCTGAAAGAAGTCCGTGCCGGAAACTTCGAAAACACGGAAGCAGCATTAAAAAGTGCAGATGAAAATCTAACCCTCGCCCACAATGCGCAAACGAAAATGTTAGCTGAAGAAGCTGACGGCAAGGACATGGAATTAGGGTTTATTTTCGTTCACGGTCAGGACCATTTAATGACAACCCTTCTGCTCCGTGATCTTATTCAGGATTTTATAGAACTCTACCGAAGCCGCCGATAAGGAGTGGAAAAATGAACGGTATCATCAAGCAAATCGAAAAGGGAAAACCGTTTTTTGAAAAAATCTCAAGAAACATTTATTTAGGCGCGATCCGCGACGGCTTCTTAACGGCCATGCCTGTTATTTTATTCGCCAGCATTTTCATCCTCACCGCGGCTGTGCCGGAAGTATTGGGTTTCACTTGGCCTAAAAGTGTTTCTGAATGGCTTTGGAAAGTTTATAACTATTCAATGGGCGCCCTCGGCCTGATTGTCGCGGCAACAACTGCGAAATGCCTGAGTGAATCAATGAACCGGAAAATGCCGAAAAACAAAGGGATCAATCCCGTTTCAGCGATGCTTGCTTCAGTCGTCGGATTTCTCATTTTAAGCGTCACTCAAATCGACGGCGGGTTCTCGACGGAATATCTCGGCACAAAAGGACTTTTAGCCGCTTTTGTATCCGCTTTCATAACAGTGAACGTATACAGATTCTGCGTTCTGAAAAATATTACGATTAAAATGCCGAAAGAAGTTCCGGGAACCATTTCACAAACATTTAAAGATGTTTTTCCGTTCGCCTTTTCCGTTTTGGCCATGGTGATCATTGATTTATTGATCAGGAATACGCTGAACGTATCGTTCGCGGAGGCTCTCTCCTCTCTCTTATCGCCGTTTTTTACCGCTGCAGACGGTTATCTTGGGATTTCTGTCATTTGGGGAATGATGGCGCTGTTCTGGTTTGTCGGCGTTCACGGGCCTTCTATTGTGGAGCCGGCCATCGCGGCTATTATTTACGCAAATGTGGAGGCGAACCTGCAGCTTCATAATGCCGGTGAGCAGGCGTCCAACGTGCTGACCGTCGGGCTCGGGAACTTCGTCGGCACTATGGGAGGAACCGGCGCAACCCTTGTTGTTCCGTTTATCTTTCTTCTTTTCGCGAAATCCAAGCAATTGAAAGCAGTCGGAAAAGCATCCGCGGTTCCGGTGTCTTTCGCAGTAAACGAACCTCTTCTCTTTGCTGCGCCGATCATTTTAAATCCATATTTTTTCATTCCGTTTGTTGTAACGCCGATGGTGAATGTCTGTCTGTTTAAATTTTTCGTTGACGTCATCGGAATGAACAGTTTTATGTATGTTCTTCCGTGGGCTGCCCCCGCTCCCGTCGGCCTGATTCTGGGGACCGGGATGGGGCTTTCGGCTTTTGTTCTCACAGCTGTGTTAATCATTGTCGATTTCCTGATATACCTGCCATTCTGTAAAGCTTACGACAATGTATTAGCGGTGAAAGAAGCCCAACACACCGAATCTGAAACCGCGCCGCAAACATCCCGGGAGATACAGCCCGCAATGGCCGGCGCCTCAGAAGACGCGGCCTCCGTCATCAGCACAAATCTTCAGGAATCCTCATCTGCCTTGGAACACGGCACCAATGTGTTAGTGCTGTGCGCCGGAGCGGGAACGAGCGCCATGCTTGCCAACGCACTGACAGAAGGAGCCGAGGAATATAACGTGCCGATCACCGCCTCAGCAGGCGCCTACGGATCCCATTACGACATCATGAAAGACTTCGATATGATCATTTTGGCTCCGCAAGTCGGCTCTTATTACGATGACATTAAAGAAGATGCGGACCGCCTGCATGTGAAACTCATCGCAACAAAAGGAGCGGAATATATCAGCCTCACCAGAAATTCGCAAAAAGCCATTCAGTTCATACTGGAACATACCTCAAAATAAAATCGGAGGGTTATCATGGATGCCAAACATTTGAAATCAAGATTTAAAGACGTTTTCCAGAGAAGTAACGGGGAACTGTTTTTCGCACCCGGCCGGATCAACCTGATCGGGGAACATACGGATTATATAGGCGGCCACGTTCTTCCCTGCGCGATTACGATCGGAACATATGCCGTCTGCGCAAAACGCGGAGATCATCAGGTTCGGTTATTCTCAGAAAACTTTCCGGACAGCGGCATTGTCTGCCTTGATCTCCACGATACAGCATACAAAAAAGAAGACGGCTGGACCAATTATCCGAAGGGAATGATCCGTTACCTTCTCCAAGCCGGCGGCCAAATAGACAGCGGAATGGATATTCTTTTTCACGGTACGATTCCAAACGGCGCCGGATTAAGTTCCTCCGCTTCTATTGAAATGTTAACCGGTGCCATTTTAAGAGAGTTATTCAGCCTGGATGTTTCCGATACTGAACTGGCGCTTATCGGAAAAAGAGTCGAAAATGAATTTATCGGCGTGAATTCAGGCATTATGGATCAATTCGCAGTGCAAAAAGGCAAAAAGAACATGGCCATTCTTTTAAACTGCGATAAGCTTGAGCACGAAATGATTCCGGCTGCTTTTAACGGATATAAAATCGTCATCATGAATACGAACAAGCGCCGGGAGCTGGCAGCTTCAAAATATAATGAACGCCGCAGTGAATGTGATGAGGCTCTTTCAGAACTTCGGCAATATCGGAATATCGCATCACTTGCGGAATTAACGGCAGAAGAATTCAACAAACTCGAACACCTTCTCTCCCGTGAAACATTGCGCAAAAGAGCCCGGCACGGAATCAATGAAAACGAGCGGACCCTCTCAGCCGCGGAAGCTCTCAAATTGAATGATTTGAAAACGTTCGGGGAGCTGATGAATGCGTCCCACCGTTCGTTACGCGATGATTATGAAGTGACCGGTGCCGAATTAGACGCGCTCGCTGAAGCAGCCTGGAAGGAAGGTGCGCTCGGGGCGCGGATGACGGGCGCGGGGTTCGGGGGCTGCGCCATAGCCATTGTGGAAAGCGGAGAAACCGCCGGCTTTATCCGGGCCGTTTCATCTCAATACCGCAGCAGGACGGGACTTGAAGCTTCTTTCTACATCGCGGATATAAGCGATGGCGCTGCTGAATGGAGGGAGAAATAAGCGATGGCTATTCTCGTTCTCGGCGGAGCCGGCTATATCGGTTCTCATGCGGTTGATCAATTAGCGGCCAAAGGATATGAAACGATAACGGCGGATAACCTGCAGACCGGCCACCGGAAAGCTGTTCATGAAAAGGCAGTTTTTTACCATGGAGATATCCGTGACAAACCGTTTCTTCGCTCTGTTTTTGCGAAGGAGAACATAACAGGCGTTCTCCATTTTGCCGCTCAATCCCTTGTCGGCGAATCAATGAAAGACCCGCTTTTATACTTCAATCATAATGTGTACGGCACACAAATTACACTGGAGGTCATGCAGGAATTCGGGGTGAAACACATTGTATTTTCTTCATCTGCCGCTGTATACGGCGAACCTGAAAAAGTGCCCATCACAGAAGACATGCCGGAAAAGCCGGAAAGCGCATACGGCGAATCAAAACTCATGGCAGAAAAAATGCTGAAGTGGTGCGATGCCGCCTGTGGCATAAAATATGTCTCCCTTCGATATTTTAACGTGGCCGGCGCGAAAACGGACGGTTCCATCGGAGAAGATCATCATCCGGAAACCCACCTTATCCCTATCCTTTTACAAACCGCGCTCGGTCAGCGGGACGAGGTTTTGATATTCGGCACTGACTATGATACTAAAGACGGCACGTGCATCCGCGATTATGTTCATGTTTCTGATTTAATCGATGCCCATATTCTCGCTCTGGAATATTTGCAGAACGGCGGAGACAGCGGCATTTTCAATTTAGGCTCAAGCAGCGGATTTTCCGTATTAGAAATGGTCAATGCAGCCCGGCAAGCAACCGGGAGAGGCATAAAAATAAGAGCGGCCGAAAGAAGACCCGGTGATCCGGGCACGCTCATCGCATCAAGCGATAAAGCACGGAACATTCTCGGCTGGAATCCGAAACAAACGGACATAACGGAAATCGTTGCATCAGCATGGAATTGGCATCAGCATCATCCAAACGGATACAAGGACAAATGAAATGGAGGCGGCGGTCATTGAAGTTTTTGAATCAGTGGCAGGGTTTCTGAAAGAAAGCACTGTCTTAGGCGACATAAATGAAACAGATGTGATTTACACAAGAAACAGACTTCTCGATCTGCTCGGACTGACGGATTATGCAGAACCGAAGCATATCAAGAAACAAAACAGGCTTCTCTATTTGGACGAAATGGTGAAAGACGCGGTAAAACGGTCAATCATCAACGATACACCGGCTGAAAAAGACATGCTGGAAAGCAGGATCATGGATGTAATCACACCGGCCCCTTCTCTGATCAATGCCACATTCAGCGGATTGTTATCAGATTGCCCGAAAAAAGCAACAGATTATTTTTACCGTCTGAGCCAAAACAACGATTATATAAAGGCGCGGGCCATCCGAAAAAATATCGTGTACCGCTCACCAACACCTTTTGGCGAATTGGAGATCACAATTAATTTATCAAAGCCGGAAAAAGACCCTAAAGACATCGCCGCGGTTAAAAACAGTCCGGAAAACCGTTATCCGAAATGTCTGCTCTGTATGGAAAACGAGGGATATGCCGGGACTTTACATCACCCAGCCCGTTCAAACCACCGCATCATTAGGCTTGACTTAGCGGGAGAACAATGGGGTTTTCAATACTCACCTTATGCGTATTACAGCGAGCACGCCATTTTCCTTTCAAGCGTGCACAAGCCGATGAACATCAGCCGAGGCAGCTTCAGAAGGCTTCTGGCCATTACGGAAATCTTCCCGCATTATTTCGCGGGATCAAACGCAGACTTGCCGATTGTAGGGGGATCTATTCTTTCACACGATCATTATCAAGGCGGCGCCCATGAATTTCCGATGGCAAAAGCGGACTCCCTTTATCCTTTTCAGATGCGTCATTTTCCAGACGTTCAGGCTTTTGTCGTGAAGTGGCCGGTATCAGTAATCCGCCTTCGGGCAAAAGATCCGGATTTGCTGACTGAGACGGCTGCATATGTTTTTGAAAAGTGGCGGGAATATACAGACGAAACCGTCGGCGTCATTGCAAAGACGAATGAATCCCATAATACCGTCACTCCAATTGCCAGACGCAGGGGAACGGATTTTGAAATCGATCTCGCCCTCAGAAACAACCGCACCTCCGAAGAATATCCGGATGGCATTTTTCACCCGCATCAAGACGTTCATCACATCAAAAAAGAAAACATCGGTCTGATTGAAGTCATGGGGCTTGCCGTTTTGCCTCCCCGCCTGAAAGATGAGCTGGCAGAAGTAAAAAAGTATTTGCTGAATGAACCTCATGACATCAAAGACATTCATCTTCCGTGGGCCGAAAACATCAAAGCGGATAAAGACGTGATACCGGAAAATGCAGCCGCTGTTTTACAAAGAGAAACCGCGAATGTATTTTTACGTACGCTGACCGATGCAGGCGTTTTTAAAATGACAGCCGAAGGCATTCAGGCGTTTCAGCGTTTCACGAAGGTGCTAGAGAATGGCAGCTGAAACATTCAGAGTGAACTCAACCAACAATCTTTTTTATCAGGAGGTATTGTGATGTTCAAAAAACGTGTATTTGTAAACGTCATCTGTCTTTCCCTCATTTTCACCGCTTTTACATTCTTTGAGAAGTCTCCTAAAGCAAAAGCGGATGCCCCGTTTGCCTATGGCGCTGATATAGGTTGGCTGAAACAAATGGAGGATGAAGGTGTGCGCTGGCTGGATGACGGCGGGAAACAGAAAGATGCCTTGCAGATTCTTAAAGATCACGGAATAAATGCCGTGAGACTGAGAGTGTTTGTGAATCCGCCAAGCAGCTATTATTGGCTGAAAGACGGCACAACATGGACCATGCTCGGCTATAGTGACAAAGCGGGCGTACTTGCTGCGGCCAAAAGGGCAAAAGCGTTAGGAATGAAGGTCATGGTTGACTTCCATTACAGTGATGTATTCGCTGATCCCGGCCATCAGATTAAGCCGAACCAATGGACCGGCTATTCAAACAGCCAGCTGCAGGCAGCGGTGTATAACCATACGTACGACGTCATGAAAGAACTTAAAAATCACGGCATCTCCCCTGATTGGGTGCAAGTAGGAAACGAAATGAATTCAGGAATTATACTGCCCGACGGCAGCACGAATGATTTCAGCAAATTGACCGCCTTATTGAACAAAGGCTATGACGCCGTGAAATCCGTCAGCCCGGCCACCAAGGTAATCAGCCATTTGGCACACGGCACGGACAACAGCCTATTCAGATGGTGGTTTGATCAATTCTTTAAAAATGGCGGCAAAACCGACATCATCGGCGTTTCGTTCTACCCCTATTGGGAGGGTAAGCCGTATTGGGAGCTCACCGGCCAATTAACCTCTAATTTAAATGACATCGCCTCCCGCTACAACAAGGAAGTCATGGTGGTTGAACTGGGCGGAGATGAAAATAATCCGAAAGATTCCTACTGGACCATAAAAGACACCATAAAACTGGTAAAAGCGGTTCCGAACGGTAAAGGAACCGGCGTATTTTACTGGGAGCCCGAAGCTCACTCCAGCGTTCTGTCAGACGCGTATCCATTAGGCGCAACCGCAAAAGTGTCTAAAAACGTCTTGAAATATACAACCGCAATCGACGCTTTTTATGACGCCGCAACAGGAAAATGATTGATTCGATTCTAAGCAGGCTCATTGTGCAGCCTGCTTTTTTATAAGATGTTATGAAAAAGAGCAAGTAACGAATCCGGAAAGAAAAACACCCGAAAAACCACGTTTCGGTTAACTCTCAGTTCTAATAAGAACTTTACGATTGTTGAAATAGAAACAAAAATTTTATAATATTGTGTAAGCACCACCGAGCAGGAGGACGGGCCATGGACAAAAAAGAACAGCTCCTTACGAATTTCAGGGACTTTTTTAACAAGATGGTGTGGCTGAATAGGCTGAAGATGGAAGAAAGCCTTAAGGGGCATAAACCTTCTGAAGTGCATTGCATCGAATTCATCGAAAAAATTGAAGACGCCAATGTGACTAAACTCGCGGAGTCCCTTTATATGACAAGAGGCGCCATCAGTAAATTAACGAAGAAGCTTATCAATAAAGGCCTTATCGAAAGCTATCAGAAGCCGCTTAACAAGAAAGAAATCTATTTCAGGCTTACCGAGCAAGGAAAAGTCATTTATAAAATTCACGAGGAATTGCACAAAGAGTTTCAAGAACGGGATAAAATCGTGTTTGAACAAGTAACTGATGAACAATTTGACACGATGCTGAACTTCGTGGAAACATACAGCAGGCATTTGGATTCAGAAATAAAGAAACTTGGTGCAGACATGAAATCGGAATAAATATGAATATAGCCACCGGCAGCCCTGCTCCATGAAAACGGGCTGCCTTTTTATATCCCTCTTATTGTTGACAAAGAAACAAAAACATTCTATTATTTTGTTGACAAGGAAACAAAGATAGCAATTTTGAGAGGAGAATAATATGTCAACACATAAAAGCAAGGAACTTCGTCTGCCAAAAGAAGTTCTCACAGCCGCCTGGGCTATTGCACTGGGAGCAATCGCTCCTATGCTTGACTCTACGATGGTAAACATCGCCATCGGCAAACTGACTGAAGACTTCAACACGACATTGGATACCATTCAGTGGTCCGTTACAGGCTTTATGTTAGCCCTTGCGATTGCAGTACCCGTATCCGGCTGGCTTATGAACAAATATAACGGCAAGAAAATCTTCATCGGCTCAGTCATCGCCTTTGGTGTCATTTCTGTTTTTGCGGGAATGAGCCGTGACGTTTCCAGCTTCATCTTCTTCCGTTTGCTTCAAGGATTCAGCGCCGGTATTATCACTCCGCTTATGTCAACACTCTTGGTTAAAACGGCAGGTCAGGAAAACCTGGGAAAAGTGATGGCAATCGTCAGCACCCCTATGATCTTCGGCCCGATCTTAGGACCTGTCATCGGAGGCTTCATCGTCCAAGGTGCTTCATGGCATTGGATTTTTTACATCAACGTGTTCATCGTTTTGATTGCTGCACCGCTTATGATGAAAACCATTCCGGACTTTGAACCATTCAACAAAGATCGGAAACTCGATATTTTGGGGATTATCAATTTGTCATTAATGAGCGCGGCGCGGCATTGATGTACGGTATTACGAAAGCGGCGGATCATGCATCATTTAACAATAGCGACACGATCTTTTGGGTGGTCATCGGTCTTGTTTCAGCAGCGATTTACCTCGTATATAATCTGATCAGAAAAAATCAAACCGTGCTGCCGATGAATTTGTTTGCTCACAAGAGCTTCTTAGCATCAGCGATCGGGTTGTTCTTAGCGAATGTTGCCATCATGGGGCCGATGTTAATACTTCCGCTGTTTTTTCAAAACTTCCGTCATTTCACGGCAGTCGAAGCAGCACTCGCTTTAATCCCTCAAGGAGTCGGAATGCTCGTGACTCGTCCGCTGATCGGAAAAATGATTGATAAGATAGGTGCGAAATACGTGGTTATGATCAGTCTTGTTCTGTCGCTGATCGGATCAGTCCCGCTTATTTTTATCACCGATAGCACAAGTATGATTTGGATTTCCGTCATATTGTTTATCCGCGGCACCAGTTTTGGAGGAATTATGCTCCCATTGATGAGTGACGCTTATACAGGTCTTGACAGCAAACAGCTTCCGGAAGCGGGTGTCGGTATTCATATGATTGAAAACCTCGGTTCCAGCTTTGGGTCAGCTGTGATCGCAACCGTTACCGCAACTGTCATACAAGGATTGCAGCCGACGATTTCGAACAGTTTAAAAGGCTACCATGCCGGATTTTTAGTATCCGTCATCATCCTTGCGGCCATCTTCATTCCAAGTCTGTTCCTTACCCATAAAAAGACTGCAGTATAAAGAACTTTTTAAAGTAAAAAACCCTTGCTGTGCAAGGGTTTTAGTGAATGAAACTGATGATTGTTGCTGGAAGAGCCGCCAACAACAGACAAAGCCTTTTACTCACTCACATTGCTTTTCATTAACCATTCTACTTCCGTTAATTTTTGTTTTTGAACGTCTTTTGTGTGTTTTTTCGTGAAATGGACTTTAACAGCTTCTTCGTTTTCCCAAATCTCCCAAAGCATGATTTTGCGTTCTGATGGTTCAAGCGGATGAGCATGGAACTGAATACAGCCTTCTTCTTTGTTCGTTTCTTCCTCAAGTTTTTTGAATTCCTTCATTATTTCATTAAGGTCTCTGTCGCTGATGATTTTTAAGCATGCAGTTATGTAATGCATCGCAATTCCCCTCTTCCCATCATTTTATGGCTTTACATTATCACATTTATCGGAAAAAACACCGCGTTCTCAACATATAAAAAACCGGCCATAAAAATGAACGGCAATGTTTATTTAAGGCCATCAAGGGCGGCTTTTGCAGCCTCCGAGATAAGAGCATTATGATAATTGGCATCTTCCGTAAACCGTTTTGACAGGATTGCCAAAACAATTGGAGCTCTGTCAGGCGGCCAAACGATCGCAATGTCGTTTCGTGTGCCGTAGCTTCCGGCTCCGGATTTATCGCCGACTTCCCATCCTGCAGGAGCGCCTGCCCGAATCAGTTCGTCGCCGGTAGCGTTGCCCCGCATCCAATCTGTTAAAATCGTGCGCTTGTCAGCCGTGAGAGTATTACCCAAAGCGAAAGTCTTAAGGTCAGTTGCCAGTGCTTTTGCGGTGCTTGTGTCACGACGATCCCCGGGAATCGCCGAGTTTAAATCCGTCTCGAATCGATCAGCTTTCGTTACATGATCCCCGATCTGTTTCAGTGATTTTTCGAAACCTTTAGGACCGCCAAGCTGCTGGAGCAATAGGTTCCCGGCGGTATTATCGCTGTAACGGACAGCGGCTTCGGAGATTTCTTTCAGGCTCATGCCTGTATCCAGATGTTTTTCTGTGATTGGAGAATATGTAACAAGATCATCTTTGGTGTAGCGGATGATGTCATTAAGTTTTTCAGTTGAGCTTGTCTTCAGAACAGCAGCCGCGGCCAGAACTTTATAGGTTGATGCGTAAGCAAACCGTTCATTCGGCCGGTAGGTGATTGTCTTGTTTGACCCCGTATCAATCGCATAAACCCCGAGCCTGGCATCAAATTTTTTCTCAAGCTGAACAAATTTTTTGTTCGTTGTACAGCTTGTCATTTTTGTGTCTTCTATGGATTTTGCTTCAGCATGCGTTGAGCCGAATAAAGGGCTGAAACCGGTAAAGCTTAAACATAAAAGCCCAATGCATATTCCAACTTGTATTCTCGCTTTATTTTTCACATCCAGACCTCCTCAATATAATGGTTTTGTATACATCTTCTAATTAACATTACGAACAGGATGAAAGTCAATATATTTCCTGTGAGACGTTTTCTGTGACAGCTAGGAAATCAGCTGAAAAACACCCGCTGACGGTAAACAGCCAGAGTCCATCAATCGAGCAGAAATGTTTACTGCCTCGACGAAGGCGGTCAAGGCCCGCACTCATTTACTGAGCCCGATAAAATGCGCCGCTCTCTAATGGAAATAAAACCAGAATCCTAACCCCATCAGCAGAAAAACTATTCTCAGCGCCATCGAATCCCCCTTATTTGATTTGACAATTGACTTATTCAAATGTTCCGATGTAGTTCCCCTTGCCGGAGTCCAGCTGGATGGCATAGGTTCCCTTTCCGATCTTATTCCGGATTGTTTTCACGTTGAATAATTTCAGAGGTGTTGCCGTTTTATAGCTGCCCTGCTGCGCTTCTTGTAGGCCGCTGTATTCGGATTGATTTTGCCAGCCGGATCAAGCTGCGGAAGCAGACGGCGCAACAGCCGCCGCTCCCGTAAGTAATACCGCTGATAGAATTTCCTTGTTATTGCTTCTCCTGCTTTTTGTATTCTGCGATTTCCTTAGGGGTGGCCATCCGGATTCCGTCTGTGTCTGTCCTGTTTGCCGCTTGAACGCCTTCCATGTTTTTCACCTCGCCGACTACTCCCAAATGCTTTAAATACACATGATCACCAATCTTGAAACGATTCTGTTTGGCCCGCTCCTCGATCACGCTCCTGTATTCAGCCGCGGCTTTCTTTTTTAAATCAGCCAGACACTTTTCACAAAGTGTTACTGTTACAGAATTGCCGTTAAAATCAGTAAACGAAACTGATCTGACAGATTTCTTTTCCGGGTGCATCGTGCATGTTTTCTTCATAGGCGATGGCCGTGTAAATTTAATCATTCCGCTTCCTCCTCAAAACATGTCTTTTCGTCCCTCTGACATAACAGCGGATGAATGGGAAGTTCCATTCACCCGCATCCGAACCGTCACGACCCATGGAGATTGCCTTTCCTTCGCCGTCTGACAGATATTCATACATCCTTCATAGCTGTAAGCCTATATTTCTTTATATTCCCAATGCTCGCCGGATTTCCCTGTTATGATGAAGTTTCTAAGACTGTTGACCAGTTGCCGCATGTTGGCTCCATGCGAAAAGCCGTTTGGGCAGCCATATCCCAATTCATACGGGTAAATTTCAGCCCTCTCATATGTGTGTATGCTTTTTAAAGGAGGTGCATCACATGATGTTCTAACAACCAATTCAACTTAAACAAAGTGATTTAGTCGACAAAAAGATTGTCAGGAGCAAAAAGAAAGGTGAATCTAAAAGCAATTGATCTATTTGAATATGGATTGTTAGTCAACGCATTTTCCAAATTAATAAGAAGCCCCCCTCATAGTTAATGGTGAGGGGGTCTTGATAACGTGGCCGATATTTCTTTATTGAACTCAAATGTCTGCATCTCAATAGAAAGGAGGATTATATGCCAGAACGTAAGCTTAAAAAAAGAGAAAACTGCAAGGTAACAACTGAAATAAACGAAGAGATGCAAAAATGGATTGATGAGGTGATGATTTCCCCTTAAAAAGGAAAAGAATTAAACAAGGAGTTAGATGGTTTAAATTAAGTCCTTCAGAGCGATGGTGAAGAAACATAAAGAACTTGCTTAATGCGGATTTTTCATCCTTTAATGCATTGCTTTATTTTTCACTTTTGTTATTAAGATAAGAGAACCACAATAAACTTATGAACCCAGCGGCTCCTATAATTGTAGATATAATGTAAGTCCAATTAAGTAAATCCATAAACTTTCTCCTCTAAGAAAAAATTTCAATACGTCTAAATAAAATGATTATTTCATAACTGTAAGGAATTTTAACATTTTATGTTTTTTCCTGATTAATAAATTCTTTAGTCTTTCTCAAATTTTTTTATTCTGCTTAACATTTTCCTATCATTTTCCGAAGCTCTTTTCAGCGATTTTTTCTCATATGATGTTCCTTTATTAATCACAACAAAATCAGAATTATTTTGCACATAAACTTGAGAGTCAGATGATTCATAGTAACCCGTAACGTTTTCTAAAACCGTCTTGGAATTGTCTTTATTATATAGATTATAGTTGACCGGCGGTCTGCTGATTGCAAATTTCCCAAAAACAGCAACATCATCCTTACCGGGAGTATGGCTCGCTCCTTTAATAAATATTACGCTAAATATTAAAATCAAAAAAATTGCAATTAAAGTTCCTGCAAACATAAATTTTTCGTTTCTTTTCCAGTTCAACATAAACAACCCTTTTCTTTATCATGCCGTGTTGATATAAGTAAATTTCACAATTTATGTACTAACAAATTTAAACAAGCAGCTTTCATTCAACATACGTAAATCGCGTCGCTGCTGATAAAGGTCTTCCAGGATTGATGCCCATTCACCCCAGCCTTCCGCAACAATGCTTTTTTCTCTCCATCCTCAATCCATTCACTTCAAAGTTACTCACCCTTCCGAAATTGTACAATATTTGAAGTGAAGGGAAGAACTGATGAATATAAAAAGGTATTTTTATTTAGAGTTCAGTTACTTAACCCGTAACTTTCTGTACAAGAATAGAGTCCCAAAGCCAAAAGATCAGAGCAAATAATACGCTGAATAAATAAATCTCATAACTCGCTAGTATAGACCCTATTGGGTTATAAGGTTCAAAGAGCACCGCCATGATTAGCCATGCAACAAATGAAAACACTGTGTATATTAAGAGATATTTAAAATTGAATCTTCTAGGTTTTCGGTTTAAGAAAAACTGCAATGGCAATTCAAAAATTGAATAACATGTCAACATGATCCCGCTAATGATAAGATAAGGGACATATTCAGCTTGATTTAAGGTGATAACATATACCAGTGCAGAGCATATGGCCGACAAAATAAGGACAGCTACGTATCTTACTGCCATCAAAACTATCTCCCCTTACGATTAAAAATCAAACATGCTTGCAATTGCTATTTTTCGTAATAATAAGATTTGACCCAAGGATAGCTTCTGCCCTTATTTTCACACCATTCAACAAATCCCTTTGATTGTTCTTCTTTAAACAACAACCAGTCATTCAACAATTCTTGATAATAGTTAAGCTGTTCGTTATTGCTTTTTCTTGTTTGTTGACATTCTATCTTGTTGTTCAGCTGCCGGAACTTGGTAAGAAGTGCTTGATCTTCTTTCATATCGCCTAAGTATAAATCTTCGGATATGTGATGAAATGAATACCACAAGGCGTTCAAATGAATATCGATTAACGTTAATAAAGATAATTGTTCATTACTGCCACCTAGTCTAAGTGCATTATTTAAGTAATCGACACGGTTTTCAGTATTTAAAAACACACCATACCACCTGTTTGGTCTTGGATCTTCGGGGTTAGTCTTCATCCATGCTTCAAGCAAAGGCTTTAAAAGATCCATTTCTAAAGGGTGAACAAGTATATGGTGAATATCATCTGATGTTTCTAATAAAGCAAATAGCCAACAAGCAAAATTCTGTTGTGCATGATTATCCCACGTCTTGGCTTCATCGATAAACGAAGATAATGCTTTAAAGGATTCTTTACGCAACCCTTTTTCTTTGAGAGAGCAAAACTTTTTAAATAATGGGTATTCATCCAGTCTGTCATTTTTTAAGATATGAGTTAAGACATGTATCATGATTCACATCTCTCTTTGCCTGAAGTAAACTTAAACAATTTGAAATACGACATACAATGCAACTTCAGCTACAAGCAAACAAATCATATATCTGGCATAATTTAATACATTTTCATCAGTATTTTTCTCTTTTTTAAAAGTCCATGCAAATAACCCTAATACAGTTGCCACTCACACGATTTCAATTATTGTTAAAATTGACATACCTTCCTCCTAAAAAAGAACAGGATAAATAGACTTATGTTAATTTTCATTGAATTAAGTCTCTTCAGTCAGGATGTATCTTATGAAAAATTTCCATTTCTTCATGTTCATCACCTTCAATGAGTTCAAAGCCGCCCGGTACATTATACATTATTTTCCGTTAACATATCAATTCCGGTTAATAACGCACCTTTATCCTGAATTACACCATTTTCATCTTTTACACACTACAATTCAATATCTAATATACTGTATTTTTCAATGAAATTGTTTCATAATTATTTCTCCTTATTAAAGTAATATTGTCTTTAATAAGACTGTTCCAACTATTTTACCCCGCTTAATCTTTCCAATTCACTTAATTCAAAACGCTGCCGAGTAATTCCCTGCACTCCGGTTTCTCATCTATAAGCTCTCTTCTCAAATGCTTAATCACAGAATTATAAGGACAAAGAATTAGGTCAAATGATTCATTTTGCCATTTTAGATAGTACATTGACCTTATTCCTCATTCCTCCATGGTAATATCTTGTTAAAGTATTTCGTATGAAAGGATATGGTCATGAAAGTTTTCGAAGCAAACAGCCTGCTGGCCGCTGCCAAACAGCGTGCGGGTGAATACAAAAAACTGCGCGGTCAGATGGTTAATCTGAAAAAAGCGTTTCAAGGTATGGCTGATCTTGGTGACAATGATTTCTCAGGCCGGGGCGCAAATAACATTAAAGCTTTTTTCAAGGACCACGCCGGCGTCACAGACAGTTGGCTTGATCTGATCGATATGAAAATCGCATTTCTCACAAGCCTCCCCGGCAAGGTCGAAGATGCCGGACTTTCCAATTCACATGTGGAGGAATCATTTCTGGAGCACGAGCTCACTCATGCCCTCAGTAAATCAAAGGCGATTATGGAAGAGCAAAAAAAGGACATGCGCTCCATCCTCGGAGAGATCGAAGACATCATCTCGCTTGATCTGTTTTCAACCGAAAACACGGATCAGAAGCTGTCTTCAGCTGACAAAAAAAGAAAAGAAACGATACATAAACTCGGCAAGCTTGATCACGATCTAACGAAAGAATACGCAGAAACCGAAGCAAACGAACAGTTCATCCAAGCCGACTTTCAGCAGCTCCAAAACGCCACAGGCAAAGGAAAAAGCGCCACGCCGCTTCACTACAATGCCAAAGCGTACCGAGAAAGCGACATCCATAAGAAAAAAGACGAGATTGCAAGACATTCGGATGCTTATTTGACGATTAAAAAGGAAGAGGCGAAAGAGCGGGAAATCAAAGATCTGAAGAAAAAGCTGGCTGATGGTGTAACCGACCCGGATGAGTACTTGGAAATCGCGAAGAAAATCGGCTATGAAAACCTTGAACCCGCTCAGGTGCAATATGTGATGCAGCTCGAACAAGCAAAACAGCTCGAAGAAGTCGGCGAAACGGCTTGGGATATCGTCAAAGGAATAGGCGTCGGCCTTTATGATGTCGGGAAAGACACGATAACCGGCGTCAAAGATCTGGCTGTCGGCGCATGGGATTTTTACCATCTCTCCGATGAACAAAAAGTCGCTAAAACCATATCGGCTGTATTGAACACGCCCTCCTACGCAAAAATCATATGGACAAACCTGGCGGATTCATGGAATGATAAAATGGTTAACGGGGATGCGTATTCAAGGTCACATTACATCACCTACGCCATCGGGAGCATCGTCGGACTAAAAGGTTCCGGCTCAGCTGTAAAAGTATCAAGCAAGCTCGCGAAAACAGGCGCCGCCAAAGTGGATAACGTCTTGGAAGCCGGAGAAAAAGCGGCTGCAAAACATGTAAAAACCGGGATTGAAAAAGGACAAAACTACATCAATTCCGTTTCAAAAAACAAGTACGAACCCGCACTTGCCGGAATAGCACAGGATATTGAAAATACTCACAATGTGAAGAATACGCCTTTGTTGAAAAGTGTTATTGAAGAGCAGAAAGAAAGTGTGCTCAGTAAATCTGTGACTTCTGGCAATAGCGATATACATAGTGTTAAACAAGGCGACAGCAGTCCTCTCGCACCGGGCGGGGGTTTAGCTGCTCACGAGGCAAAAGGCGGACATTTATTGGAAAAACATGTTGGAAAAACAGATAAAGAATTAATAGAAAGACTGAAAACTGATCCTAACCCACATATTACAGCTTCATCTACTTTTAAAGATAGGGCTACCGCTGAAAGAATTGCTAATTCAGTTTTAAACGATCCAAAAAATATAAAGAAAATCGAAAATTGGATTGATGATCCTAGAAAACCTAAATTAATGTTAAGATACAAGGGCGATGGAGAAATAATCGGCAGAAGTGTATCAAGAAATTCAGATCTAGTAGAAAACGTTACAAACGCAAAAATTATACTCAAAAAAGAGAATAACGGTAACTTTATCCTTACAGGATATCCAACCAAATAGAAAGAGAGGAAGTATCATGGATGAAAGGTATGATTTCTTAGATGAATTAGAAAATTTTTTAGGTGCAACATTTCATCAAGATATCCAATCCCCTGAACACGCCTTAGACGAATTTATTGAAGAAATTAGTAAAGAAGGTTTGCTATTTACAGTAAAGTATTGCGAAGAGTTTCTAAATAGCGATCTACCTAAAGAAGAGAAGGAAGACATTATAAAGTGTAATGCAGAAATATATTTCCCGACAATTGGCTTACCACCTATAGAATGGTTGAAAAGTGTAATAGAACAACTAAAAGAAGCTATTTAAAAGAAACACTGAAAGGCCCCCATTTTATGAGAGGGCCTTTTTATATTGATACTGAATTTTTTGGCTTTCTTATCCGGATAGAAATGCGATACCGACAGTGCGGTTTGGATCTACTTGACGGCATCACTAGCTGAACTTTTCAACTATTTTGATCCTAAAAAGAGATACGGCCCATAATTCGAAGGTATCCTGTTCCGTTACTCCACCAATGCTCTTAGACATATAGACTGGACGAATCGTTCACCCAGCTTCTGACATCGTGAAATGCGACTAACGTCTTAAAGAAAACGCTAATGTATTAATCGTCACCGGTCCAAGTCCTTTCGTCATATGCTCGTCCTTCTTAAAATAATGGTCTCGAATTTAACCCATACATCTTGCATGTACACGAGATACTTACGAATTACTTCTCGGCTCATTTCGTGAATGTATCGCGCGATCCCCTTACGATCCAGAAATTCAAGAAAAAATCCGTAATTGTCTTCGTATTGGTTGAGCGTTGATTGCGCCCGCCCCTCCGATTTCTTAATTGCGCGAAACTGTACGAAAAGCACATCGAGATTGCTCGTAGTCTTCCGTAAAGTACGTTCCTTTTTGACGCGTTTTCCTGTTCTATTTGCGGACATATTACCGCCTTCGTTCGGTTAAGTCACGAAATAAAACCGCTACCTTGTCGTTGGTAGGACCGCTACCCTGCGCCTTAATACGCCTAACTCATCGACTAAGTCA
Source organism: Bacillus sp. BACIII (assembly GCF_057836745.1). Lineage (NCBI taxonomy): Bacteria > Bacillati > Bacillota > Bacilli > Caryophanales > Bacillaceae > Bacillus > Bacillus sp. BACIII. The sequence goes on from NZ_CM174437.1 coordinate 1,827,143, forward strand.
ACGCAATAAAAAACGGCTAGAAACGTTGATATAACGCCTCTAACCGCAGTGTATGATTCCGACTGGGCTCGAACCAGCGACCTCTACCCTGTCAAGGTAGCGCTCTCCCAGCTGAGCTACGGAATCATGATATGTATGTGTTGCTGGGTATGTTGTTGTCTCTCTGACATTTATAATTATATATCCTGATTTCTCATTCGTCAACACTTTTTTATCTACAATAAAAAAAGGGCGCGTCGCAAAAATTGACGGCGCCCTTTTCGTTTATGATCTGACGTTGGCGGGAGTTATTTTTTTCAATGCCTGTTCGAAGTCGCGTTCTAAATCTTCGGCGTTTTCGACTCCGACGCTCAGGCGTAGAAGGCCGTCTGTGATGCCGCGTTTTTCCCTTTCCGCTTGCGGCATGGCGGCATGCGACATGGCTGCAGGGTATGAGAGAATGGATTCAACGGCGCCGAGGCTGACCGCAAATACCGGAAGAGATACATGTTCGACCAACTTTTTGACGGCTTCTTTGCTTTCCAGTTCAAAGGACAGGACGGCGCCCGCTCCGGTTGCTTGCCGTTTATGGGTATCGGCTCCCGGGTGTCCGGCAAGGCCGGGATAGTAAACGTTTTTGACGGCGGGGTGCCCGTCAAAAAAGGCAGCCAGCCGTTCAGCCGTCCGGCTCGCTTTTTCCAGTCTGACCTGCAATGTTTTTAAGCCTCTCAATACGAGCCAGCAGTCCTGAACGCCGAGCACCGCTCCAAACGAGTTTTGCAGCTTATACAGCTGATTGCCGAGCTCTTCATCCTTGACGGCGGCAAGGCCTGACAGCACATCACTGTGACCGCTTAAAAATTTCGTCGCGCTGTGAAGCACGATATCTACGCCGAGATCAAGCGGCCGCTGCAGTGCAGGCGTCATGAAAGTGTTGTCAAGGTATGTCAGACAGCCGTGTTCTTTTGCCAGCTCGACGACGGCTTTTATGTCCGTAATGCCGAGCGTCGGGTTTGACGGTGTTTCCATATAGATGGCTTTCGTATTCGGCCGGATGGCGCGGGCGGCCGCTTCTGTGTCCGTCATATCGACAAAGGTGTGTTCGATTCCGAAACGGGACAGCACTTCTGTCACCATGCGGAATGTTCCGCCGTACACATCCTCCGTGACAAGAACATGGTCGCCTTGGGATAAGAGCAGAAACGCCGTCGAAATCGCCGCCATTCCGGAGCTGAAAGCAAAACCTCTCGTTCCGCCTTCAAGACCTGCGATCGTTTCTTCAAGCGCTGTTCTTGTCGGTGTGCCGGAGCGGCTGTAATCATATGTTCCGAATTCTTCAAAGGAAGACTGATGAAATGTGGAAGCATGCTGAATCGGCACGCTGACGGCTCCGGTAGCTCCGTCTGTTTTAAATGGATTGTGCACGAGCTGGGTTTCCAGCGTCCAATTTTGATTACTCATATGACACGGCCCCCTCTTTTACTTGCTGTAATGCCTGCTTTACATCCCGCTTCAAATCTTCTGCATGTTCAATTCCCACTGAAAATCTCAGCAGGCGGTTGCAGACGCCGTTTGCGATACGGATATCTTCCGGAATGTCCATGTGCGTCTGTGTCGCGGGGTATGTAATAAAGCTTTCCACCCCGCCGAGACTTTCTGCGAAACAGATCGTTTTCAGCGCCTTTAAAAATGGATTGACCCATTCCTCTTTTTGCAGCCGGAAAGACAGCATTCCGCCTTTTCCGGGATATAACACGTCGGCGATTTCTTCTTCCTGTTCTAAAAATGCTGCAAGTTCACGGGCGTTTTCTTCATGACGCCGCATTCTGAGCCCGAGTGTTTTCATCCCTCTCATTAAAAGCCACGAATCAAACGGCGGGAGAACGGCTCCGATCGCATTTTGGTGATTAAACATGATGTCGCCGAGCTCTTCATCCTTTACGACAGCAAGACCGGCAAGGAGATCATTGTGCCCGCCTAAATATTTTGTGGCACTGTGAATGACGATATCGGCTCCCAGTTCAAGCGGGCGCTGGATGACCGGGGTATAAAACGTATTATCGACAATCAAAAGCAGGCCGGCTTCTTTCGTAATCCGGGCGATTTTTTCAATGTCCGCCTCCTGCATTAACGGGTTTGTCGGCGTTTCAACAAATACCGCCTTCGTGTTTTCCGTTATTTTGGAGCGTAAACAGTCTTCATCGCTGAAATCATCATAAATAAAGCTTAAGCCGTATTTTCTCCATTCATTTTCAAACAAACGGTATGTGCCTCCGTATAAATCGGAGGATACAATCAATTCATCCCCGCTTTTAAATAAAGCCATAATCGTTTGAATGGCTGCCATTCCCGAGCTGAAAGCAAAGCCTCTCGCACCGTTTTCCAACACGGCGATAGCGTCTTCAACGAGCTGGCGTGTCGGGTTTTTCGTGCGCACGTAATCAAAGCCTGTAGATTCTCCTATTCCTCTATGTCGGTAAGCGGTGGACAGATAAATCGGCGGACTGACCGTTCCCGTTGCTTCTTCGCTTCTATTTCCAATTTGGGCTAATTTTGTTTCGACATGCTGCGTCATCAGTAAGCACCATCCTTTTTCAAAAATAAAAAAGCTCCCTCTTCATAAGAAGAAGGAGCTTTTCTCTTCCTCTTATCTTCCAAGCATGTGAATCGCTTGCTGGATTTAGCACCTTGGCACTTTGCCTTCCCGCGGCAAAGCAAACCGGTTGCTGAGGTTTCAAAGGGCCAGTCCCTCCACCTCTCGTGATAAGAATATTGTTTTGTATTTTCTGATTGTTCTATATTAACGCACTATAAAATGGATTTCAACAACTTTTTAATTTTCTGAACTCTCACAAGAAGTGCATCTGAAGAAAGAAATTTCTAATAATTCATGGTACAATAGGGAAAAACCATCAAGACAAGAAGCGGCCTGGAGGAATGCGAAGTGGCACCGAAAACCGGAATCATTCATGAGAAAAAACTTTTCTCTCATGAGCTTGAAGAAGAAATGACCGTTTTGGTCTACCTGCCCAACACTTACTCCCCCCTGTATAAATATCATACGGTCATCGCCCAGGACGGCCATGATTATTTCAGATTAGGGAGAATCGGGCGGCAGGCGGAAGAGCTCATGGCAAAAGGGGAAATTGACCGCTGCATCATTATCGGCGTCCCATATAAAAATGTGCGGGAGCGAAGAAACACATACCATCCCGAAGGCTCTAAGTTCGCCTCATATAAACGGTTTATCGCAAATGAGCTCGTCCCTTTTATCGACAAAGAATACCCGACTTATCAAGTCGGATACGGACGCACCATGATCGGGGATTCCCTCGGCGGAACCGTCTCGCTCATGACGGCGATTGACTATCCGAACATGTTTGGAAACGTCATCATGCAGTCCCCGTATGTTGACGGGCACGTGCTGGATGCCGTCCGGCAGTCGGAGGATCTCAAACAGATATCCGTTTATCATCAAATCGGAGAAAAAGAAACCGACGTCCACACGACGGACGGCCAGGTGCTTGATTTCACCGCGCCGAACGAAGAGCTCAAACAGCTGCTGGAAAGCAAAGAGTCTGAATACACGTATGAAACCTTTGACGGGGATCATAAATGGACATACTGGCAGCCGCTCATCACGCCGGCGCTGAAAAAAATGCTGTAACCATTCATTAAGGAGGGAACTTTCATGAAATACGGTATTGTTTTATTTCCATCAAAAAAATTACAGGATCTCGCAAATTCGTACCGGAAACGCTACGACCCGAGCTACGCGCTCATACCGCCGCATCTGACGGTAAGAGATCCGTTTGAAGCGACAGAACAGGAAATCGAGCAGATCGTATCACAGCTGAGACAGACGGCGAAAGAGTCGCATCCGCTCGTTCTGAAGATCACAAAATACAGCTCGTTTTCTCCTGTGAATAATGTAATATATATGAAAGCGGAGCCGACGGAGGAATTAAAAACGCTGAGTGAGAAATGCTACTCAGGAGCATTATCGGGTAAGCCGGAATACAGCTTCGTTCCGCATGTCACGGTCGGCCAGAAGCTGTCGTCAGATGAACATTCCGACGTACTCGGACAGCTGAAAATGCAGGACATTTCCCACGAAGAAGTCATTGACCGTTTTCACCTGCTCTATCAGCTGGATAACGGCTCATGGACTGTGTACGAAACATTTTTATTAGGCGGAGGAGAATAACTGTTTGGAAGCCATCGTTGCAAAAACTGAAAAACATCTGAACGACGCTTTTTTCGTCAGAAAAGAGGTCTTTGTTAAAGAGCAGCACGTTCCGGAAGAAGAGGAAATTGATCAATTCGAAGACGCCTCAGAGCATATTGTCATTTATGACGGCGGTCAGCCGGTCGGAGCCGGCAGATGGCGCTTGAAAGACGGGCGCGGAAAATTAGAGCGCATCTGCGTGATGAAAAGCCACCGCTCTCTCGGTGTCGGAGCCATCATTATGCAGGCGCTTGAAAAAGCGGCGGCCGCCCAGGGCGCCGGCAGCTTTATCCTACATGCGCAGACGCAGGCGGTTCCGTTTTATGAAAAACAAGGGTACCGCGTCACATCCGGCGAAGAATTTCTTGATGCCGGCATCCCCCACCTGGAAATGATAAAGGAACACAAACGATAAAATCAAAAGCACTCCTGTTGATATGGCAGGAGTGCTTTTTTTATGAAAATATTACTTTTTCATGAATTTTATTGCATTTTATGGAAGGTTAATGTATGTTTAGTATACGAAGTATTACAATTCATACAAAAAATACAATTCACACAACGGAGGGATACACATGACAGCACCTAAAGGAAAGCATATATTCGGGACCGTTAAAGTTGGCACAAAAGGCCAGATTGTCATTCCTAAAGAAGCAAGAGATGTTTTTGATATAAATCCCGGGGACTCACTGCTTATGCTCGGGGATGACCAGCAGGGTATCGCACTTGTAAAACAAGAACTCTTTTTCGAATTTGCAAAAGATATTTTAAACGCAAAGCCAATCGATGCAGATGGCGAGGATGAGTAAATGCACGCGATTGAGCTGAAGCAATTAACGAAACATTATAAAGAAACCGCCGCCGTTGACCGCCTTGATTTTTCAGTTGAAAAAGGAGAATTTTTCGCTTTACTCGGTGAGAACGGAGCCGGAAAAACGACATTAATCAGCATGCTCTGCGGCCTCCTTTCTCCGGATGAAGGTGATGCATCAGTGCTCGGCTTCAGCATTTTGACTGATTTGGATAAAATTAAACCGAAAATGAATATATCTCCGCAGGAAACAGCCATCGCCCCTCATTTAACCGTACGGGAAAACTTAGAGTTTATAGCCGGAGTCTACGGAATTCCGAAAAAAGAAGGAAAAAAAAGAACGGATGAGATGCTCGAATTATTTCAATTAAAAGAGAAAGAAAGAGCAAAAACAAAAACATTATCAGGCGGAATGCAGCGCCGGCTCAGCATCGCCATGGGCATGATTACAAAGCCGGATATTTATTTCTTAGATGAGCCGACATTAGGGCTGGACGTCCGTTCACGCCGCGAGTTGTGGAAAAATCTTGAGGCATTAAAGGGAGACATGACGATTATTTTAACGACACACTATTTAGAAGAGGCCGAAGCCCTGGCAGACCGTATTTGCATTTTAGAAAATGGGGCATTAAAAGCACTGGGTACGGCGGAGGCTCTGAAAAAGCAAACTCATTCAGCCACATTTGAGGATGCCTTTTTAGCGATTTGTGACGGGGAGGCGGGTCTTTATGCTTGATTTCGCCATACGCAACCGCAAAGAGATTTTTCGTGATCCCCTATCTATCATCCTTGGAATCGCACTGCCTGTTATTCTATTGTTTCTGTTTACGGCGATTGAGAAAAATGCGCCGCTTGACACCTTTAAAGTCCAGCATTTAGCACCCGGACTCATTGTTTTCAGCTTTGCTTTCCTTACGATGTTCTCTGCATTGCTGATCGCAAAAGACAAACAGACCGCTCTTCTGACCCGTTTGTTTGCTTCCCCTTTAAAAACAGCAGATTATGTCATCGGTTATGCACTGCCGATGCTGCCGTTAGCCGTTTTACAAATTGTCATTTGTTTTACCGCAGCAGCGGCTGCCGGTTTGTCAGCCAAGTGGATCAATCTTCTCGCCGGTATCGCTGTACTGCTGCCGATTGCGATGATGTCCGTTTTCTTCGGTATATGTTTAGGTGCTGTGTTTACGGACAAACAAATTTCGGGTATCGGAACGATTTATATAACACTCGTGCAATTTCTGGGCGGAGCTTGGATGGATGTCAATTTGCTCGGTGAGACGTTCAAACATATCGCTTATGCCTTGCCGTTTGTCCACTCGATCGAGCTGGCTCAGGAAGTCATATCCGGAGATTATTCTTCATTTCATCAGCATGTTTGGCCGATAGCGGGATATGCCGTTTTGGCGCTTGCACTTGCTTTCCTTTGTTTTATGAAAATCAGGAAGAGATAAAAAAGCCGGCACTCCGTAATGGGAGCGCCGGCCTTCTTTATTGCTTTTCTTTCAGGAGACTTATCGTATGAGGCAGCAGACGGTCATCTCCCGGGCTGCCATGGCCCGGAACGACAATACTGATATCTTGATATCTTTTCATCACTTTGATATTTTCCGGGTTTTTCACACGTATTGATTAATCAATCGGCCTTTTCCCATAATTTGCGGCAAGCGGGAAAGAGAGCGCTTACGTTTTTCCTCATGTACTTTCTTTTCTGCGGCTGCGGTGTTTTCCTGGCGGCGCTCCACCTCTCTGTACAGCCTGTCATTGGCGAGGGCGGCCGCTTTCGTAATGCCGGCGTAATCAGGCCTATAACCCGCTGTCCGGTTTGCGTATTGAGTATACTGCTGGTTTTGAATCCGTCCTGCATAAATCATATGTACCCTCCCCTTCGCTTTTCATTTCCCTTAATCTTACTTTTTGAAACGCGGTTCTTTTGTTATGATATTCTTTGTCTATCAAATGGATGAACACCTTTTAATGGGAGGACCCCTTTTTGAAATGCGCCCGACTGAATAACCGAACGATACATTTACATACATATTCTAGAGAACATTACCAATTCCTTTTTGAAGAAGCTCAGAAAGGAAATATTTTTTGCGCACATTGTGACCAGCCCGTCTTCATGCGGCTTTCGATTTTAGAGCAGCCGGCGTTTTATCACCGGCAAAAGGGAGACTTTACCGCCTGTGAAAAAGCATGCGCGGCCAAGGAGCCAAAAGCGGAGAAGGAAAAGGAAGAGTATAAGGAAGCCGGCATGTTCCGCCTGCCGAAAGGAAAAGCGATTTCAGAGAATCCGAAACCGATCGTCTCAGAATGGAAAAGCCCGAAAAAAGTGCCTGCAGCCGAGCCGTTTTCCCCAACATCTGAAGCGGCTGATACATCGCTGTTTCCCGGTATCGGCCTGAACCGTGAACAGATGCGGGCAGTCACAGAAACCGACGGGCCCCTGCTGGTGCTCGCCGGAGCGGGAAGCGGAAAAACGAGGGTGCTGACAGCCCGCGCCGCCCATATGATTGAACATCTCGGCATTTCACCTGAGAACATGCTGCTTGTGACCTTTACGACAAAAGCCGTCGCCGAAATGAAAGAGCGGATGGCGACTGAGTACGGGCTGGCAGCCGGCAAAGTCTCCCGCCTCGTGACGGGAACATTCCACAGCTTTTTCTATAAAATACTCTATCATTTTGATTCTTCAAAATGGAACGGCAGCCAGCTTCTAAAAATGGAATGGCAGAGAGAGCAATATGTGAAAAAGGCGCTCTATGAAGAACATTTGGACGAAAAAGAGTTTCCTGTCGACCAGGCGCTTCAGCTTATCGGCTGCTGGAAAAACACGTACCTCCCCCATGAGACAATCCCGCTTGCGGATGACTGGGAGAAAAAAGTATACAGGCTCTATGAACATTATGAACGGCAAAAGCGGGAAAATCGGCAGTTTGATTTTGATGACATGGCTCAAGGCTGTTATGAGCTGTTAAAAAGCCGGCCTGATATTCTCGCACAGTATCAAAACAGATTTTCTCATATTTTGATTGATGAGTTTCAAGATATTAATCCTGTACAGTATAAAATTATGCAGCTGATCGCAAGCCCTGAGAATAACCTGTGCTGCGTGGGGGATGACGACCAATCCATTTATGCGTTCCGCGGAAGCAGCCCGTCTTTCATCCTTGATTTTCAGAAAGACTATCCGGCAGCAACAACCATTTACTTAACGGCAAATTACCGCTCGCCGCACCCGATCGTCTCAAGCGCTCATACCGTCGTAAAGAAAAATAAAAAACGGTATGAAAAAACACTTTCTGCCGTCAAAGACGGCGCTCATGATCCCGTGATGTTTTATCCTTACGATGAGGAAGAAGAAGCGACCATGATCGTTTCGGATATAAAAGAGAAAATTCAAAACGGGGCGAGCCCTGGCGATTTTGCCGTGCTTTACCGGACAAACAGCGCCGGGCGGGCCATTTATGAAAGACTGCATCAATCATCAATCCCTTACCATGCCGACAGGGGCGTGCAGACGTTTTACAGCCGCAGAATCGTCCGGCAGATCCTCGCCTACTTATACGCGAGCCAGAACGAGGATGATACGGATGCAGTGAAAGATCTGCTTCCGGCCTTATTTTTAAAGCAATCCGCCCTGCAAACGCTAAAGGCGCTGTCAATCACAGAAGATTGCACGATGATTAAGGCGCTGACGAAACTGCCTGACCTGAAGCCGTTTCAAATAGGGAAAATCAAGCAGATCGTTCCGTTTTTCGCCAGCATCCGGACAATGAAGCCCGTTGAAGCCATCACCTTCGCCGAAAGCAAAATGGGCTTTTCCGAGTATTTAAAAAAACGGGGCAATGAAGGAAACAAGCTGGAAAAAGGCTCTGATGATCTCCGGGACGTCAAAGTGGCCGCCAAAAAATTTAAAACCATTCCGGATTTTCTTGCGCATGTCGATCATATGCGCGCCGCCGAGAATCTGAAAACCGATGAAAACGGCGTCGAACTGATGACCATTCACCGCTCAAAAGGTCTTGAATTCAATACGGTCTATATTTTAGGGGCGGCTGACGGCTCGATCCCCCATGACTTCGCGCTTGAGACGGCGAGACAGGGCGATCCCGCTCCGCTCGAAGAAGAAAGACGGCTTCTGTACGTCGCAATGACAAGGGCCATGCAGCATTTATATGTATCATGTCCCGCGAACAGACGGGGGAAAACAGCGCGCAGTTCAAGATTTCTCGAGCCCCTTCTTCGGATGGACAGACGGAGCGCATTCAGAATATAAAGAACCCGGCAGATCACTGCCGGGTTCTTCTCACATAAAAAGGCCTTCAATAAGGCCGGCTGACGCCTATTTTTTGTCCATCATTTTAGAAATGGTGCCAAAATCAAGTTTCTCTTTACCGCTTGTAATCGATTGGACGATTTTGTCTTCCAATTCTTTCGGTACACGTTTGTTAGCCAGCTGGGATACCTTCTGAATGACACCTCTCACCGTGTTTTCATCTTTGAAATTTGCATTTTGCAATGATCCCGCGAGGTTCATGACATCCTTCATGCTGACGCCTGTTTTCTTCTCAATATTTTTAAAAAATTGATTATCCATGTTGTGCCTCCTTTTTGTGGAGTAATACGATATTGTATGAACTAAGGGCGGAACATGTGCCCGTAAGACAACGGAAAAATTCCGCTACCCCGTTTTCATACGCCTTCATACATCAGGCAAGCACGGGACTGAATGGTCCCGCGCTTATCCTGGGTCTAGCTAAGGTTTAGCCGAAAAAGGATGCACCGACAATGATCAAGAGGATGAACAATACGACAACAAGAACAAATGTTGAGCCGTATCCGCCGCCTCCGACATAGCCGCCACCGTATCCGCCGCAGCCGCCGTAGCCGCCTCCGTATCCGCCATATCCGAATCCCATACTTAAGCACCTCCTTTACTCTCTATACTCTATGTGATGAGACTTGTTTGGCTTGGATAAATGCATAGGGCCGGTGCGGATTTCATTTCATTTTATTGAGAATGCTCATTTTTCTTCAGTTTTGCTTCGGTTTCAGCGGCAAACGCATCTATCCATTCCTCGAAGCGCAAACCGGCTTTATCAAACTCTGACAGCTGCTTTTCAATAGATAAGATATGTTTGTTATGCTCCCGCTGATTTTGATTGTGTCTGCGGTATTTTCCATTGATCAACGATTCAAATATATTCATAACAACCCCTCCTCCTATGATCTATGCGGAACAGGGACCGGTGTTCGGCAAAAAACAAAAAAACCGGAATCCCCGGTTTTTTTTAGAAAACGGCTATCTCGGTTTTTTCTTTTGGCCGCAGCCGCAGCCTTTCTTTTTAATTTTTTTTTCGTAAGGCTGATACTCAGTGGATTTGTATGGAGTGTTTTGGGAAGGTTTGCTTGATTGATTCATGTTGATCCTTCCTTTCCTTATGTCATATATACCATTTTATGCAGAAAATAATGGTAAGTTGCTGATGGAACCGCCTTATTCCTGGAGAAGACGCGAAACCGCAGCTTCAATGATCCCCGCCGCGCCGGCTATGGCTAACAGCAAAATCAGCCATTGCGCAGCCTCAGGAATCACAATCTGCGCCGCAATTAAAAAGGCGGCGCACCATACGCCCGTACACCAGTAACAGCTGAGCAGTTCTCCGATAAAAGCCCTGATGCCTTTGCCTTTTATGACAATATAGGTTTCTGTCGTGCCGTCTGGTGCGGTTTCTGTTTTTTCCTCGTGAAAAAGGCTCCGGAGCGGCGCCATTATGGTGTCAAATACGAAAAGCCTGGCCAGCCGAAAAACGGCAAACGATAACAGAATAAATGAAAGCCAATTGATAACCACCTGTTCACTCCTTTTTAAAACTTGACCTCTTAATATATATGCGAAAACCCTGTTCTTCATGAATCGCACCTTGTCCGGGAAAAAAATAGGTGCGGTTTAGTTGTTTTTCTTATTCCGCTCGGCGTTTCATTTGCATTATATAAAGTATGAATGAGAAAGGAGTGAAGGTTATGTCGTTTGAAGAAAATGTTGAAACACTGCAACCGCAAATATTCGAACAATTATCCAACGAATTCGAGCAGAAGATCGAAGTGATTGATTGCGAAAATGTCACAGTAGATACAACACATATAACGGCCGCTCTTTCTATACAAGCCTCAGTTACTGCGGCGATTATCCTCGCGACACAGCTCGTGATAGCAGATGAAGACACAGCCGACCAAATGGTAACCGAACTGCTGATCCTGGATGATTGCCAAATAAAAAAGAGGACCGTCATTCAAGTTCTGAACAGCCGCAATGTCAAAATCACACTGGCAGCAGACGATATCATGGCCTTTGTACAAATTTTGTTTCAATTATTAAATATACTTTTTGCTGAACTAGACATCCTTTAACTCTTTCTATTCAAATTTTTAAAATTAGAGGTGAGAACAAATGGCAGATAACGAAAAATTAAAAAAAGAACTCGAAAATCTACCAGAAGTGGATCCGCTTTTAAAAGTGCTTGTCAGCAATGTCTTCAAAAAACACGGCGTGACAAAGGACAAAATGCGGGAAATACCTGATGAAGAAAAAGAAATGCTGATCGCATTAGTCAAAGACATGCAGGCAAAAACAGAAGCTTTTCTTGAAAGCCAGAAACAGAAAAAAGAGCAGGAAAAAGCACAAGAACAGCAGACAACTCCGCAAACCCGCAGAGAACAATTAATCGAACAGCTCCGGCAAAGACGCCAAAATCCCGGTCAATAACTAAAAAATAGTGATTTTTATCAGGATATATGCCTGAGTCAAAGTAAGGGGCCGGCTCATTTAATAATAGTAAAAGAAAAGGAGGAATAGATATGGAAAGCAGACCATACTCTTGGGTTGCACTTGATCCTGAATGCGAACATCCGCGAGAAGAAAAAGAAGAAAAAGAAGGCAGAAGATGCAGTGTTTGCTGTAACGGAAACGGATTCGGCGAAGATAACGCCTTCCTTGACCAAGACCTGGCCCAGGCGAACATCAACAAACAAGTTTCTGAAGAAGCGATTATTATCAGAGACTCTTGTGATATTAATGTGACGTCAACAGACGTTCAAGCAGTCGCTTCAGTCATGACAGCAATTAATGCAGCAGTCGTAACAGCTACTCTCACTTCAATCGCTGACGGAGTCATCGCTGAATTGGTCGCACAAGACTTACTGCAGCTGACAGCCAACAAACAAATCAACCGCCAAAAACTGCTCATCGAAAACTCCCGCGGCGTAAACGTGACAACAGTAGATGCCGATATCGCAGTGTTGATCTCAACAGCGACAAATTTACTGATTGCTGTCTTAGTCATCACCCTCGTCCTCTAAAAAGAAAAGCAGAGCTAAAAAACGCTCTGCTTTTTCTTATTTTCTCCGCATATGATGAATATATAGACGTTCACCCACACCAAGTGAGGCTCGCGTACATATGTTGTTAAAGACAAAAGTCAAATACCCTAAAAGAAGGAGCTGAAATCCATGAGCTGCGGAAAACACCATGGCCGAGATGAAAATTGTGTATGCGATGCAGTCGAGAAGATTTTAGCAGAACAAGAGGCTGTTGAAGAACAATGCCCGACTGGATGCTATACCAATCTGTTAAGCCCGACAGTTACCGGTAAAGATACCATCCCGTTTCTCTTGTTTGATAAAAAAGGCGGTTTGTTCTCCACATTCGGGAACGTCGGAGGATTTGCGGATGACAGCCAGTGTTTCGAGTCTATTTTCTTCCGGGCAGAAAGAGTTTGCGATTGCTGCGCGACGCTTTCCATATTGCGCCCCGTAGATGTGCACGGCGACACCCTCAGCGTCTGCCATCCTTGTGATCCGGATTTCTTCGGTTTAGAAAAAACAGATTTTTGCATTGAAGTTGATCTGAGCTGCTTCAGCGCCATTCAATGCCTTTCACCCGAACTTGTCGACCGGCCTGCGCCGCACAAAGAGAAAAAGCATCACGGATAGTCATTGATTCGCATCTTTTCTAAAGAGGAATCCCCTTCCAACCTTCTATTACAGATGCAATCATCAGCCCGCCCGGACGCCCGGGCGGCTGACTCTCCGATATCGTTTAATCCGGTGCCATTAAAACGTGAAGTCAGGAGGGAAATTATGAGTAAGAATACAACATACTGTGTGCGTGAAGCGGTGGAAAATATTGAGGACCTGCAAAATGCGGTTGAGGAAGATTGCCCGGCCGGATGCTATTCCAACCTTTTATCGCCGGGTTTTTCATTAGGCGATACAGTGCCGTTTGTGCTTTTCACTTCTAAATCATCGCCGTTTATCGCCTTCGGAAATGTCGGCGAGCTGGATAACGGTCCGTGCTTTAATACTCTTTTTTTCAGAGTTGAAAGAGTCTGTGACGGCTGTGCCACATTAAGCCTGCTTATTGCTTTTGACGAACATAAGCACATTCTTGATTTTACAGATAAAGATTCTGTCTGCGATGTATTCCGTTTAGAAAAAACAAACTATTGCGTTGAAGTCGATCTTCACAGCTTCTGCGCCATCAATTGCCTTAGCCCGAGACTGCTGAACCGCACACATTCTTAACCGAAAAGCATAAAAATAAGCTGCCGGAGTAAAGAATTCAGGCAGCTTTTTGTATGGTTAAAAACCGAGCGGATGCAGCGAGGTGATATCGCTGATGGCAAGCTCCGCAGGCGCACCGTTGCTCGTCGTCCTCAAATAGATGGCATCATTTTTTCTGCCGACAATTACGCCTCTGTAAGTTTTCCCGTTGGCTTCTATCAAACAAAGCGCCCGGGGCATATTATGCGGCAGTTTCGTTAAGAAATCAATTTTTTCAAGAATAGACATTCTGCTCATCGGCTTTTTCACGCGCTTTGGCGGAACCCTCTCCTCCGAGGCGTCATTGTGAACCGCTTCAGGCTCTTTTTCTGCGGCGTCGGGCTCAGCAGCACCCTGCACTTGCGCCGGAATTTCTTGTGCGGCTTCCTCTGTGCGGCTGTGCTGTTCAGGTGTCTGCTTTTCTGGTTCGGCAGGCGCTGCTTCGACAGGCTGAGCTTTACTTTTTTCCTCCTGCTTTCCGTGAGCGGGCTCTTCTATTGGCGGCTGAGGTGTTTTCCTTTTGATTAATATATCCTGCATTGATGATTGCGTGTCTGAATAATCCGGCTGCACAATATACATGAGCGGTTTTTTGTCCGCGTTTCTGTTTTGTTTTGACATCTTCATCCCTCCGATTCTGTCATGTTTTATCTATATGACGGAATGATTAAAATCAGAAGAAAGAAAAAGCAATCCCTAAAAAGGGACTGCTTGTCAATTAACGTGCGGTAATATGGAAACCGGAATCAACGTGAAGATTTTCGCCCGTGATGCCTCTTGACAGATCACTGAACAAGAATGCGGCCGTGTCGCCCACTTCTTCAGGTGTTGTCGTGCGGCGCAGCGGCGCACGCTCTTCGATTTCTTTCAGGATAGAATTGAAATCACTGATTCCTTTTGCAGAAAGCGTACGGATCGGTCCTGCTGAAATGCTGTTGACGCGGATGTTTTCTTTTCCTAAGTCAGCCGCTAAATATCTGACACTTGCATCAAGAGACGCTTTTGCAACACCCATTACGTTATAGTTTGAAACGACGCGCTCGCCGCCGAGGTAAGTGAGTGTGACGATGCTGCCGCCTTCAGTCATGATCGGACGAGCCGCTTTTGCGACCGCTGTCAGAGAGTAAGAACTGATGTTATGCGCAAGCAGGAATCCCTCACGGTTCGTATTTAAATATTCACCGACAAGCTCCTCTTTGTTTGCAAACGCGATGCAGTGCGCAATGCCGTGAATCACGCCGACCTGCTCTTTAATGCTCGCAAAGCAAGTTTCGATCTCAGCGTCATTTGTCACATCACACGGAAGGATGAGAGAATCATTTCTTTCTAATGTAGCCGCAAGGTCATGAACTGATTTTTCCAATCGCTCCCCTGCGTAAGTAAAAATGAGGCGCGCTCCGGCTTCGTGAAGCGAGCGGGCGATTCCCCAGGCGATACTGCGTTTATTGGCAACGCCCATCACAACGATGTTGCGGCCTTCTAGTGAGAAATTCATATGTATAAAGCCTCCTGTAATCGTCTTAAAGACATAATTTAGTACCTGATCTTAATTTTTATCATATCATAACCTTGTCCAGATTGAAAGCATGGGAAAAAGACCGCCGGGTGTTGAAGCGGTCTCTTTTTATCTCGTCTGCAGACTGTTTCTTTTATAGGCAAAATGATTTGTCGGCCCGTGTCCCGCTCCGATGCTGAGCGTATGTTCCACGGCTTCACGCACAAAGTTGGCGGCTGTCTCAAAAGCGGCTTGAATATGTTTTCCTTTTGCGGTTTCCGCCGTCAGCGCAGCCGCAAATGTACAGCCCGTTCCGTGGGTATGTTTCGTGTCAATATAGGCGTGACTGATTCCGGTAAAAGATGAACCGTCAAATAATAAATCAACGATTTTCCCCTGTTCAGGCTGGTGTCCGCCTTTTATGATGACGTTCTTTGCGCCAAGCTGGCAAAGGCGTTCGGCTGCTTTTTTCCGGTCTTCAAACGTACGGATTTCCATTCCGGTCAATGCCTCAGCTTCCGGAACATTCGGCGTAATCGCATAACTGCGCGGAATTAACAGCTCTTTTAACGCGGCCTGTGCTTCCTCACGCAGCAGGGATGCGCCTCCTTTGGCAATCATGACGGGATCGGTGATGAGATGCTCCAGTCTGTACTGATCCATTTTTTCCGCAATTTCCGCAATCATCTCAGCGCTCCACAGCATTCCCGTTTTTATTGCGTCAGGCCGCAGATCTTCCGCCACCGCGTCGATCTGGCTGCCGAGCGCTTCCCGGGTGAGCGGGTAGATGCCGTGAACACCCAATGTATTCTGGGCGGTTACCGCTGTAATAGCTGACATCCCGAAGACGCCGAGCTCCTGAAAAGTTTTCAGGTCCGCCTGTATACCGGCCCCTCCTCCTGAATCTGACCCGGCAATCGTCAATGCTTTGCAAATGCTCATGCTGTTTTTCTCTCCTTTCGCATTATCCGATCCATTTATGATAAAAAGATTTCGCTCTGCTGATGTCGCTTGTGCCGTGAATGAATGCTCTGCCGTCACGAAACAGAACCATCTTGAAACTGTCTGTGCGGAAAGAAATTAAATACGGATTGGCCGAAACGTCAAGCCCGGCCCGTCTGAGCTGTCCCGAAAGCCTTTGCAGGTCAAACGGCTCTGAGATTCCCGTTCTGATCTGTACCGTGTTTCTCCCGCACAGAACAGCCGCTTTTGACTGATTCTCGTAAGATAAAAACGGAAAATCGTTTGTGCCGCAGCTCGGGCAATCAGCTTTCTTGAGACGGGCAACGTTTATTTCGGACCGTTCATTTTTCCACAAATCAAACGAACGGAGAACATGCTCAACAGGTCCGCCCGTTAACAGCTTCAGCGCGTCTGCAGTCTGAAAAACAGCCGTCTGTAATACAGCCGGACTGATAATTCCCGCCGTATCACATGTCATACCGCCTAAAGGCAATGTCTCAAGCAGACAGTGGAGGCACGGCGTGACACCGGGAATGACGGTAAAGGAGAGTCCGTAGCTGCCGACACAGGCGCCGTACAGAAAAGGAACTCCTTTCTGTACAGCCGCATCGTTCACAATCAGCCTCGTTTCAAAGTTGTCAGTCGCGTCAATGATAAGAGATGCGTCACAAATCAGTCCGGGTGCGTTTTCCGCAGTGACATCCATGACAAATCCCTTCACATCTACATCGCTGTTTATGGATGTAAGCCGTTTTTCAGCTGCCGCAGCTTTCGGCATTTCCTGTCTGACGTCATCTTCGGTATAAAGCTGCTGGCGCTGGAGATTACTCCACTCCACATAATCTCTGTCAGCGATCGTTACCTTCCCGACCCCTGCTCTGACAAGCATCTCCGCATTTGCCGCGCCAAGCGCACCCGCGCCGATAATCACGGCATGAGACGACCGGAGCTTCTCCTGTCCGGAGGGACCGATCGGCTGATACAGCTCCTGTCTGGAATATCTGTCCGTCATACCGGAAGACCGTCCCGCGGACTGCTTGCAGTTCCGTAATCTTTCACCGGAATCCGCCCGGCTTCATAAGAAAGGCGGCCCGCTTCTACGGCAAGCTTCATCGCCCGGGCCATTTTGACCGGATCATCAGCGCCTGACACGGCGGTATTTAATAACACGCCGTCCGCTCCCAGCTCCATCGCGCAGGCAGCGTCTTTTGAAGAACCAATGCCGGCATCGACAATGACCGGAACTTTCGCCTGTTCAATGATGAAGGACAGATTCAGCGGATTTAAAATTCCCTGGCCTGAACCGATCGGTGAAGCGCCCGGCATAATAGCATGGACTCCAAGCTCCTCAAGACGCCTTGCGAGCACGACATCATCTGACGTATACGGAAGAACGATAAATCCCTCTTCAAGCAGCTGCTCTGATGCTTTCAGCGTTTCAACCGGATCAGGCAAAAGTGACCGGCTGCATCCGATGACTTCCACTTTTATCATGTCACAAAGCCCTGAAGCTTTAGCAAGCCTGGCGATTCTGACCGCCTCTTCAGCCGTTGCGGCACCGGCCGTATTCGGCAGAAGCGTGTACTTAGACAAATCAAGCTGTTCGAGAAAGTTTGGCTGAGACTGTTCAAAGATATTCATCCGCCGCACCGCAAAGGTTAAAATATCTGATTCCGAGACGGCCACCGCCTCTTTCTGAATCTCAAAACTCGGATATTTTCCCGTGCCTAACAGCAATCTTGACTGAAACTGTTTTCCGCCTATTGTTAACATCCTCATCCGCCTCCTACAAAATGGACAATTTCGATGACATCGCGATCACACAAACTTGTGTTTTCATAATTCTTTTTTTCGATGATTTCTTTATTTCTTTCTACAACTACGATTCTTTGATCAAGCTGATACGATTCAAGCAAATCCTGAACCGTCCCCTCTTTTCGATTCCAATCAATTTGTTTTCCGTTCAGCTGAAGGATCATATTTGAACAGCCTCCTTGCGATCAATTCGAAACGCTTCTTCCCATTCATGTTTAACCTGTCTTCCCAGGATCATATCCCGCACCATTTCAGCCGTTGCCGGAGCTAGCAAGATGCCGTTTCGAAAATGGCCGGCGGCGAATATGATGCCGCTGTTATCAGGATGCCGCCCGATAAACGGCTTTCCGTCTTTTGTTCCCGGCCTAAGCCCCGCCCAAAACCGGTCTATTTTCATATGTTCAATGGCGGGCAGCATGGTTTTCGCTTTCGCAATGATAGCCTCAATCCCGCCGACGTCAGGCGTGTCGCTCCAGTCGCCCCGTTTCATCGTGGCGCCGATGACAAGCCGCCCGCTTTTTCTCGGAACGACATAACTTTGATTATGGTAAAGGGTTTTGGTCAGCGGGATTTCGTCATTCCACACAGAGAGGCATTCTCCTTTCACAGGGAAAAAAGGCTGCCCCAAGCCGAGCTGGCTGAAAAACCGGCCGCTCCATACACCGCTTGCAACTGCGACTTTGTCAGCATAAACATCCCCGCCGGACGTTGTGATGCAGTATTCCCCGTTCATCCGTTTTACGGAAGTGACTTGTGTATGCTCATATATGTCAGCGCCATAACGCCGCGCCCCTTTTGCATACGCTTTGCAAACATAGTAAGGTTCGACATGGACATCGTCTTTTATAAAACATGCGCCGAGAATGTCCTTTGAAGCGTAAGACTCTTTTTCAAGAACCTCTTCCGCTGAGAGCCAAGTGACGGAAGGTAAATCATCCATCTTCCGTAAACGGGTCATGTCTTCTTCTGTATACGCCAATTTAAGCATTCCGCCGTTATGGCGCCTGATGTTAATGCCGCTGGCTTCCTCAAGCTCTTGCCCCGCCGCTTCATACAGTCTTTGGCTGTGCATAGCAAAATCAAAAAACGCATCACGGTTTTCACATTCCGCATGAGCGCCAAGCATTCCCGCCGCAGCGCTTGTCGTTTTTCGGCCGATTGCTCCGTCTTCAAACAAGACAACGTTCTGCTGCATCTTCGCCAACTCATAAGAAATGGCGCATCCGATAATTCCGCCCCCGATAACCGCCGTATCATAGTGCTTCTTCATCATCAGCCCCCCTCACCGCGCGTGCATACCGTTTTGCCGCCTCCTCAGGGTTTTCAGCTGAGAAAATGCCCGACATAACGGCAATTCCGTCCGGTTTCGCCTGCTTTGTGAGCCCGATCGTCTGCAGTGTCATTCCGCCGATTGCAATGACGGGGATGGAAAGCGTACGTGTGATATCTGAAAGCAGGCCGATGCCTCTTGCCTCAAGTCCTTGTTTACATTCCGTTTCAAACACATGGCCGAACACCACGTAATCCGCATCTTCTTTTTCAGCTTGGACGGCTTCTTGCAGTGAATGAACCGAACGTCCGATATGGAGATGGGGAAATCTGCTCCGCACCTGCTTTACGGAAAAGCTGCTGGACGGAAGCTGAACACGTTGTATATTGGCAAAAAGCGCGATATCTGCCCGATCATTGATGATCAATTTGTCCTTATCCGCACCGCCTTTTTTCAACAGTGACAAAAGCTGCATGATCTCTCCCGCTGTTTTGCCCCGCTCACGGATATGGATAAAGCTCACTTCGCGCTGAATCGATAGAATATCCTCGGCCAGCTCGGCAACGGGTTTGCGATTATCAGTTACGGCGTGCAGCTCCAAAGGACTCCACCTCTTTTCCGCCCTTCTCCGACCAGCCTTCTTTTTGATAAGCCATTCCCCAAAATTGATATTCATAATAGCTTGAAATCACAAAATTCTCTTTCATTTTCGCGCGGATTTCCTCTGTGCTGTTTTCAGCAATCTCGTCAAAACGGCTGATCTGTTCTTCGACCTGCTGTCTGAACCAGTCTCCGCCGTATGTACCGATCCATTTTTCGTAAATCGGATGTTCCGGTTTGCATTCCTTTAAGCGTTCGCCAACTTCATAATAAAGCCAATAGCAGGGCAGAAGCGCGGCTAAAATTTCTCCAAAACGGCCGCTCATCACCGATCTGTACATATGAGACGTATAAGAATAGGCTATCGGTGCCGGCTTAAATGCCGCACGCTCTTCTTCTGTAATCCCTAAAAGCTCCGTAAATTCGCGGTGCAGCGCCATTTCCGCTTCATATGTGCCCTGAGCGTGGCCCGCCATCCTTCCCGTCGTAAACAAGTCTTCGGCATATGCGGCTGCAAACGCCTGAACTTTTGCAAAATGCGTCAAGTAGTAGGAATCTTGCAGCACGTAATAACTGAAACGGTCTAACGGCAGGCTTCCATCACCGATCCCTGTTACAAACGGATGAACAAAGCTTCCGTCCCACCATTCGGCTGCCGCCAGTCTGCATTCTTCAGAAAATGTCATAAAGTTTTCCCCCCTGATAAAATAAAAAAACCACTTTCCCGCATCGGAAAAGTGGTTTGGAATTTATCTGGATAAAAGGAACCCAAAAAATACCGCTCCACTTCCCTACGCAGGTCTGAACCTGTTCAAGTTATGAGGGTCTAAAAGTCTCACTTTTATCTCAGCCCTTATGAAGGACACCCCTAGTGGTCATACGATTATCATTTACTTGTTATGCCTTCTATCTTATCACGAAATGCAATTTGGTCAAGCTTCAAGGATTTTTCTCAGCTCCGACACGTAGTTGCGCGAGCCCGTAACGATGAGACGGTCTCCTGTTTTCAGCCTCGTGTCCCCGTGCGGAACGATGCTGTCCACACCTCTGAAAATCCGGACGAAAATCACATCGCCCATCAGCGGAAATTCGCGCAGAATAATGCCGTTATACGCCGTGTTTTCCAGATTGATCTGATAAAGCGAAGACTCTTCATTCGTCAGAAGGTTCATCACGCCCGGCGCCTCAATTAATGCGCGCAAGAGCGTCTTTGTAGACAGAAGGATAGAAAAAATACTGATGCCCTCTTCCTTCAGTTTTGTTTCATGTTCAACCGAGCCGACGCTTGCGATGATGCGCTCAGTCCCTTTCTCTTTCGCCATTAAGGCGATTTCAGCGTTCACATCTTCATTTCCCGTCGCCACGACCAGAATATCCGTTTTAAAAATACCGTGCGACTCAAGCGTGCCGGGCTCGTAATCAGAAATCGTTTCAACAGAAAAAACGGATTCCGCAAGCTTTTCCCCGGCATTTTCCTGATACACATGGACGACCCGCACATCATATTCCTCATCAGGCAGCTCCAGCGTCACCGGAAGCGTCATTTGGTTGGCGCCGATAAATGTAATGCGCTTCTTTTCCTGCGGCGCACTTTGCCGCTTGAATAATTTTTTAAAGCCGATCGGTGAGATGATGCTGGCGATAACCGCAACCAAAGTCAGCGCGCCGGACATATTGGCGCTGATAATGTGAAGCCTTTCTCCGATCGTAGCCGCCGCGATAACAAGCGACAGCGTAGAAGTCAGCAAAAACCCCGAAGCAAACACGGTTCTTTTGTCATACCATTTCTTTAAATAAAACACCGGGAACATTTTGCTGATAAACAGCGCCAGCAGAAGCAGCGGAATCATCGTCAATGTTTTCGGATCTTGGAAGAGCGTCCATATATCCAGCTTCACCCCGACCATGACGAAAAAGATCGGAATTAAAAACCCGTAGCCGAATGAATCCAGCTGCTCCACCATTTCTTTATTCGGCGACAGAAGCGATACCAAAACGCCTGCTAAAAATGCACCGAGAATATTTTCCGCCCCGAGAGATTCCGATAAAGCGACAAGCACGATAATCAGTGTAAAAATGGCTCGCGTGCCGATCTGGACGGTGCCTTTAGACATCGACTGCACAAATGAGCGGTGTTTAAAGATCCTGCCGAAGAAATACAGCACCACACCCGCGGCAAAGAGAATCAGAAGAAGCCACATATTTCCGCTGTCTTCCCCATAAAGAGAAGAAAAGAAAGCGAGCAGAATCATCGTAGCCAAGTCCGCAATAACGGCGACAAGCAGAATAATCTGGCCGATATTGGAATTCATGATCCGTTCTTCCTTTAAAGTCGGAACCACCACACCGAGTGATATTGTCGAAATAATAAGCGTCATTAAAAACGCGTTTTGAATAAAACCGGCTAATACAAAGGCATAGGACAGCAGCAATGATAAAATAAAGATGCCGAAAAATATGATCAGTGCGGCAGAAAACGTATTGGGTGCTTCCTTGCCGTTCGGAAGGAATTGTTTTTTCTTTCCTTTCTCAAATGACGAAAAGTCAATTTCCAATCCGCTTAAAAACATTAAAAAGATAAAGCCGAGAACAGACAGCGTCTCCAGCCACGTGTCTCCCTGAACGACGAGATTCAGGCCGCTTTTTCCGATAATAAGCCCCATGATGATTTCCGCGACGACGACCGGAATGCTGAGCTTAAACCGATGTAAAAGGAGCGGCGTCAAAAAAGCGACGATCAGAACGACGACTAAAGAAGCGACTGATGTATGTTCCATTTGTAAATACCTCCTTAAAACAAGGGTTATAAAAGCCCGCTTAAAGCGGGCAATACCTTACTTTTTTTAAAAACATAACGCATATTCTAACAAGGCTGGCGGCGAAAAAAAAGTAATAAGGCATTATTTCTTCAAATTCTTTTTTTAATTTGTACCAAAACAGCGTAATTAGGTAAAGGAATTAGTCCCATAATAAATAAAAAACCGGAAAAGGGAGGCTGACAGAATGGCTTATGACATCATCAGCGATATACACGGATGTTATGACGAAATGATCGCGTTAATGCAAAAGCTCGGATATGAAGTGAAAGACGGAATGCCCGTCCATTCTGAAGACAGAACGCTTGTCTTTGCGGGGGATTTAACAGACAGAGGCCCCAAATCCGTAGATGTGATGCGTTTCGTGGCAAAAGCATATGAAAAAGGCATCGTCCGTTATGTCCCGGGAAATCATTGCAACAAACTGTATCGTTACTTAAAAGGAAACCCCGTAAAAGTGATGCACGGACTGGAAACGACGGCAGCCGAACTGAAAGAGCTGTCTCCCGCCGACAGAACGGAAGTCTCCAGACAATTTATCCGATTATATGAGTCAGCGCCGCTTTATGACATTCTACATAATGGCGATCTCGTTGTCGCCCACGCCGGCATAAAAGCTGACGATATCGGTAAATACTCGCGTAAGGTAAAAGAATTTGTGTTGTACGGCGATATCACGGGTGAAACGTATCCCGACGGCAGACCCGTCAGAAGAGACTGGGCCGCCGCCTATGAAGGGAAGGCATGGATTGTTTACGGCCATACCCCTGTAAAACGCCCCCGGATCGTCAACCGTACAATCAACATTGATACAGGATGCGTCTTCGGGAATCAGCTGACAGGCTTTCGCTTTCCGGAGCATGAAACCGTCTCTGTGGAAAGCTCAATGCCCTATGATGCTTCACGCTTTCGCGAAGATCAAGGCAGTCAGACATGAAAAAAAGCCCGAAACCGGTAAACGGTTCGGGCTTTACATATGTTCAATCAATGTTTTCATATCGTCAGGAACGGGGGCAAGAAAAACGAGCGTTTCTCCTGTTATGGGGTGTACGAATGAAAGCCGCTCACTGTGAAGCGCCTGCCGTGCAATTCCCTCGTTTTTTCCGCCGTACAGCGTATCACCGACTAACGGATGGCCGAGGTAACTCATGTGCACCCGGATTTGATGCGTCCGCCCCGTCTCAAGCCGCAACTGCGCAAGCGTAAACACACGTCCGGTTTTTTCTGTTTGAAAATGCGTTACCGCTTTTTGTCCCTCCGGCGTTACCATCCGCTCAATAATGCTGCCGGGTTTTCTGCCGATTGGCGCGTCCACCGTTCCTTCTTTCTGCTGCATGACGCCGTGTACGACAGCGAGATACCGCCTGCTGACAAGCCCCTTCCTCTGCGCTGCCGACAAAAGAGAATGAGCAAGCCGATGCTTGGCGATCAGCATCGCTCCCGACGTATCCCTGTCAAGACGGGTGACGAGATGAACCGTGGACTGTACGCCGCTTTTTAGGTAATGGCTGATCACTCCGTTAGCGATGCTTTCCGACGGGTGTTCCCGTGATGGAATTGAGGAAACAAACGGCTGTTTATTGACCACCAGCACATGGTCATCTTCATAAAGAATGTCAAGCGGAACCGGCTCAGGCAAAAGCGTTTCACTCACATGCTCCTTTGGGAATTCAATCTTAAGCACATCCCCTGCCGCTAATACGGCGCGGACGGTTACATGCTCTCCGTTGACAAGAAGATCTCCCCCGCCGAATTTGATGTCAGCGAGAAGCCGTTTGGAAATGCCGAGCTGCGCCGTATATTCTTTTACCGTCATGCCGGCTTCCCGGGCTGAAATATTCTTTTGAATAAAAAAGTTGTTCAATCCGTTTCCTCTTTCTATTCGCCTTTTCCGATAAAGGAGTCCTGCACTCTTTTCCAAAACGGAAAAGGGCGGAATCTTGCAAATCTGACTTTTTCATTTGCCACCCGGCATAGAATAGATTTGACATCCTTATGCAGCAAGGTCAAATGATCAATCGTGACTTGGAAGTCGACGTCGTTTCTCGGTTTGATGACACAGTTATGATGATCGGGAAGCAAAAGCGGCGAACCGACAGTCCTGAACACTCTGTTGTTGATGGATGCCATTTCCGCGAGCTGAATCGCTCTGATGGAAGGATGGATGATCGCGCCGCCTAACGCTTTATTATAAGCCGTGCTTCCGGAAGGCGTTGACAGACATAAACCGTCTCCCCTGAACGTTTCAAACAGCTGGCCTTTAATTTCAACGTCAGCGACGAGACTGCCTTCTATGCTTTTGATTGTACATTCATTCAAAGCCAGATACCGTTCTTCACGCTCTTCATCATGATAAGTGACAACCACTTCAAGAAGGGGATATTCCACGGTATGATACGGCG
This sequence comes from Bacillus sp. BACIII, assembly GCF_057836745.1. Classification (NCBI taxonomy): domain Bacteria; kingdom Bacillati; phylum Bacillota; class Bacilli; order Caryophanales; family Bacillaceae; genus Bacillus; species Bacillus sp. BACIII. The sequence continues at coordinate 1,852,123 of NZ_CM174437.1, forward strand.
TTTTGGCGATGGCAAGAACAAGCTTTTCTATCTCCTGCGGAACCCAATCGGCATAAAAACCCAAATGCCCCGTGTGAACCCCGACAAAAGCCGTTTTATCCAGACGGTCGCTGTATCTGTGGAATGCGTAGAGAAGTGTTCCGTCACCGCCGACGGAAATAACGATTTCCGGCTCTTTTTCATCCAAGGTCATATCAAAATCAAGTAAATACGCCTGTATTTTGCTTTTCAGTGTATCTGAAACTTCGTCTCCTTTTGAAGAAACGGCAAATTTCATGCCATTCCCCTCCTTTCTACTGGTGGCCTCCCGCTTTTTTCTTTCGTGAAAACGCGGCTTGGGCTTCCTGAATCTCTCCGCGGATTTCAGACATTTCTTCATCGAGACGGGATGCGGCTTCCGAGGCCCGCTGCAGCCTCAGCTTTACTTTTTCGGGAATGTTCCCGCTGTATTTGTAATTCAGTGAATGCTCAATGGTTGCCCAAAAGTTCATGGCAAGCGTCCGAATCTGTATCTCCACAAGAACATGCTTTTCTCCGGACGCAGTTTGTAAAGGATATAAAACGACAAGGTGGTAAGACCGGTATCCGCTCTCTTTATGCTCTGCTATGTAATCCCTCTTGTCGACAACGGTAAAATCTTTTCTGGCAAACAGCATATTTTTGACGATCTGGATATCATCGACAAATTGGCACATAATACGCAGTCCTGCGATATCCTGCATCGTTTCAATCTGATGAAGCGGTATGCTTTTCCGTCTCGCTTTTTCAAGTATGCTTACCACCGGCTTCACGCGGCCTGTCACAAACTCAATCGGTGAGTGGTCATCTTCATACTCATAAAGGGTTCTGACGCCTTTCAGCTTCACCTTTAATTCCTCAACAGCCTGGCGGTATGGCGCTAGAAATTGCTCCCATTGTTTGTCATCCATCGTACATCCCCCAATTCCGAACCTGTTCTAAAGAAATACGCTTTTCACTTTTTCTTCCATATCTCCGTAGTTTGCATTATCTTTAATATTTTCAATAAGATAATCGAGTTCTTCATGCAGCCCTGAAAGTTCAACCGTTTTGCCGCCGGCCTCCAGCACCGCCGGTTTTCTTTTGTCAAAGGCCTCTTTCAGATCCGGCCATACATGTTCTTTTATAATGACATATTCAAAAGAGTCAGCTGTTTCAAGTATGTATACAAAAGCAAAGTGATCGGAATCAACAAGCATTTGACCTGAGGCTTTGCGTTCCGCTCCGCTTAAGTCCTCTCCGCACTTCAGGCGGAGCACGTCTTCTGTTAATGATGCATTTTGAATTTCAATTCTCTTTTGCATAATGTTCTCCTTTTTTAACAAAGTACAGCATTTATTTTATCATATCAAGGTCGATATTGATAAACGTAACCTCTAAAGAGATAATGGGAATTATACAATTTTTCGTCCTGAAAGGAAGACTGTCATGACCCAAGAAATAGAAATTGAATTCAAAAATCTGCTGACAAAATCAGAATTTCAGAAGCTAAGTGAAGCACTTGGCATGAAAAAAGATGATTTTAAGCAGCAATTCAATCATTACTTCGATACAAAAGATTTTGCTCTGAAACAAAAAAAATCAGCCCTCCGCATCCGTGAAAAAAACGGCGCGTTCGTCCTGACTTTAAAAGAGCCTGCCGCGGTCGGTCTTCTGGAAACGCACCAAGAGCTTGCAAAACAGCCTGACCTTGACAGCTTCAAGATCCCCGAAGGCCCCGTAAAACGGCAGCTGGACGGTCTCGGCATCCATTCAGAAGCCATTTGTTACTTCGGAACGCTGTCGACTGAACGCTCGGAAAAAGAATCAGAAAAAGGCTTAATCATTTTAGATCACAGCCGATATTTAGAGAAAGAAGACTTTGAATTGGAATTCGAGGCTGCTGACTGGGACGAAGGAAAACGGGCGTTTGAACAATTGCTCAAGCAATTCGGCATCCCTCAGCGGGTTACTAAAAATAAAATCCAGCGTTTTTATGAACAGAAACAAAAAAAGGTGGAATGACACAGTGAATATAACGAATTGGGCGGCCCTTCTCCAGCTTCAATCAATGGCGCTGCAATCAATGTCTAATACAAGCACCGCTTCAAGCGGACAATCTGCCGAAAGCCCGCTTTCAAATTTCAGCGCGCTGCTCAGCCAATATACGGGCACAGCCGTCCGGCAGCAGCCGGAAGCGGGTATTTTAAACGGGGTGCGGACCGATCATACTTCATATTCACCGAGAATTCCGGTTTCAGTCAGTCCCGCGGCCTCTTCACAGACCGCTTCTTCCGGCATAAAACCTGCGCATACAGCTTCTGACATCAGCACCGGAAACTTTTCAATAGACAGCGCCATTCAAAAAGCGGCCGAAAAATACGGAGTCGACGAAAAGCTGATCCGTGCCGTTATTAAACAGGAATCAGGCTTTAATCCGAAAGCGGTCAGCGGTGCGGGGGCGATGGGACTGATGCAGCTCATGCCTTCCACGGCTGAATCACTCGGGGTGTCAAACCCGCTTGATCCCGTCCAGAACGCTGACGGCGGGACGAAATACTTAAAGCAGATGCTCACAAAATACGACGGAAATGTGTCTCTGGCGTTAGCCGCCTACAACGCAGGCCCCGGCAACGTAGATCAGTACGGAGGCATTCCGCCGTTTAAAGAAACACAGCAATATGTCAAAAACATCACCCAACAGTATTACGCGTAAACCAGAGAGGCTTCCTTCTCTGGTTTTTTTGCGGAGTAAATCTTACACATGAATGAAGTCGATGTGATATGATATGAAATACAAGCGCCTGACAGAAAGGCACTTTGTTTGTAGAAATAAAATGTTATTGCTAAAATATACAGTAACTGAAGATAGTAAAACTGAAAGATAATTTTGCAATAGGAATTATGATTCCTATTAGCCATATAAAAGGAGTAGTCAACATGGGACAATCGTTTAACGCACCATATGAAGCGATTGGAGAGGAACTTCTATCGCAACTTGTTGATACTTTTTATGAGCGTGTCTCGTCTCATCCCTTGCTGAAGCCGATATTCCCAAGTGATTTGACTGAAACGGCCAGAAAACAAAAGCAATTTTTAACCCAGTATTTAGGCGGGCCTCCCCTCTATACTGAAGAACATGGCCATCCCATGCTCAGAGCAAGGCATCTTCCCTTTCCGATTACGGCAGAAAGGGCTGATGCGTGGCTGAGCTGTATGAGCAGAGCGATGGATCATGTCGGGCTAGAGGGCGATATTCGTGAATTTCTGTACGGGCGTCTGGAATTAACGGCCAGACATATGGTAAACCAGTCAGAAGCGGAGGATCGATCATATTGACGAATTATCAGCATGAGCAATACTTCGCCCATTGCCACGGACATCCAAAAAAACCGCTGGAAATTTACATGTTTGTCGACCCTTTATGTCCTGAATGCTGGTCGCTGGAGCCCGCCATAAAAAAATTAAAAATCCGATACGGACGTTTTTTTACGCTGCGGATCATTGTTTCCGCGAGCATCACATCGCTGAATAAGCAAAAGCGCAAAAAACACCTTCTTGCCGAAGCTTGGGAAAAAATCGCGAACCGTTCCGGGATGCCGTGTGACGGAAGCCTTTGGCTTGAGCAGGATCAGCCCCTTTCATCACCTTATCTTGCGGCACTCGCTTTAAAAGCGGCCGAACTGCAGGGAAGAAAGGCCGGCATCCTGTTTCTCCGCAACATGCAGGAAAGTCTGTTTGTCTCAAAGCAGAATATTACAGATGAAGACGTTCTTTTAGAGATTGCCAAAAAGACGAAATTGGATGTCGAAGAATTTAAACGTGATCTCCATTCACAAAGCGCGGTAAAAGCGCTGCAGTGCGATATGAAAATCGCGGCGGAAATGGACGTCACCGTTAATCCGACATTGACGTTCTTTAACAGCCTGCATGATGATGAAGGGCTGAAAGTGCCCGGCAACTACTCTTATGAAGTATACGAAGAAATCTTATTCGAAATGCTCGGCGATGAACCGAAGCCTTCTGAAACGCCGCCTTTGGAATGTTTCATTGAATATTTTCGATTTGTCGCATCGAAAGAAATTGCACTTGTTTACGATTTAAGCCTTGACGAAGTTGAAAAAGAAATGAAAAAACTGGCGTTCGCCAAAAAGGTCGCCAGAGTGGATGCAAAGCACGGTCTGTTTTGGAAATCCTTAACCGGAACCAAAGAGGATGTCACCTGCTGCGATCATTAAAAAAAGCTGATTCCTTACGGAGCCGGCTTTTTTTGTGCAAATAAAGAAACCGCGCCGGGATAAGCGCGGTTTCATATGTCTTAACGACAACAAAGGGGATGGGAGAAATTTTTCACGGTCAAACAAAGGGGTAATGTTTGTTTGTGATCAATTTCACATCCTTATCATATCAAATCTTGTCGAGTTTTGACAACCCATAAGCTTAATGTTCATATTTTTGTCACAAAACATAACTGACTGCTTGTTTTCATAGAATATATCAATGTAAAACAAGGAGGGACATACATGCTTCGCACCGTATTGACCATCGGAATGATTGTGTTTTTCTTCTTTTTAAATCTGCTGGCCATGATGCACATGCTGCCGATTTACATCACATCTCCCCTGCTGTTTCTGTCGATATTGTTTGCCCTGTACCGGCTGAATCACCGAAAAACGTTTAAAGGATTTTAAAAAGCCTGCGCATCTTCTGCACAGGCTTTTTCTATTATGAAGGGTTCACTTTCGAAAGCAGTTCTTCCATTTCATTCAGTTTCTCTTCAAACATTTTGCAAGCCGCCTCGATCGGTTCAGGCGATGTCATGTCGACTCCCGCTTTTTTCAGTATGTCGATCGGGTATTCTGAGCTTCCCGCTTTTAAGAATTCGGTATAACGCTCAACCGCATGCTTGCCTTCTTTTAAGATCTGGCTGCTCAGCGCTTGGGCCGCACTGTAGCCTGTCGCATATTGATACACATAATAATTGTAATAGAAATGCGGAATTCTTGACCATTCCAGGCTGATTTCTTTATCAATCACCATATTGTCTCCGAAATACTTTTTATTGAGATCATAATAAAGCTTGCTCAGCAGTTCAGGCGTCAGCGGCTCGCCTTCTTGCGCTTTCGTATGAATCAGATGCTCAAATTCAGCGAACATCGTCTGTCTGAAGACTGTGCCTCTGAAACCTTCAAGCATGTGGTTGAGCAGGTACAGACGCTGTTTTTCATCTTTTAAGCTGTTCAGCATGTATTCACCAAGCAGCGCTTCATTGGTCGTAGAAGCGACTTCAGCGACAAAAATGCTGTAGTTTCCGTACGGATACGGCTGATATTTTCTCGTATAGTAGCTGTGCACGGAATGGCCGAACTCGTGAACGAGCGTAAACAGGTTGTTGACATTGTCATGCCAGTTCATCAAGATGTACGGATTCGTGCCGTATGTACCGGACGAATAAGCACCGCTGCGTTTTCCTTTGTTTTCGTATACATCGACCCAGCGGTTTTCAAGTCCTTCTTTTAAAATAGACGCGTATTCCTCGCCTAACGGAGCAAGCCCTTTGAGCATATAATCTTTTGCTTCCTCATATGTGACCTTCATTCCCGAATCTTTTACAAGCGGTGTGTACAGGTCATAAATATGGACTTCATCAAGGCCGAGCACCTTTTTTCGCAGATCAATGTAACGGTGTAATAACGGAAGGTGTTTATTTATCGTTTTGATCAGGTTATCATAAACTTCTTCAGGGATGCTGTTATTAGATAAAGCCGCTTCCCGTGCTGATTTGTATTTTTTCACGCGGGCGTAGAAATTGTCTTTTTTCACAGTGCCGCTGAGTGTAGTCGCCATCGTGTTTTTATACTGTCCGTATGTTTTATATACGGCTTTAAAGGCTTTTTTACGGACTTCCCGGTCGCTGCTTTCCAGAAAATTAATAAAGTTGCCGTGTGTGATTTGAGTTTCCTTGCCGTCTTCATCTTTAATCGACGGAAACGTAATATCAGCGTTATTTAACACACTGAATGTATTGGAAGGCGAAGACAGCGCTTCTGACGCTTCCGCAAGCAGGGCCTCTTCTCTTTCACTCAGCACGTGCGGACGCTGTTTTGTAATTTCTTCAATTGCATGGGAATAAAGCTTCAGCTCCTCTTTTTCCAGAATAAACTGATGCAGCTTGTCCTCCTGAATCGCCAGAATTTCCGGTTCAATATAAGCAGTCGCGCTGGCAGCCTGAGAATACAGACTTGCGGCTTTGTCGTTCAGCCCTTGGTAGAAAGAATTTCCCGTATCCTGGTCTGAACGCATATGCGCGTATGCATAAAGTTTCCCCAGACGGCTCGTCACTTCATCCTGTGCGGTAAGCGCCGCGTATAAATTATCGGCTGAATGAGCAAGCGTGCCTTTAAAGGAAGATAAATTCGGAATTAATTCTTTAACCGCTTGAAATTCTTTATTCCAGGCCTCATCACTAGGAAAAATATCCTCTAGTCTCCATGTATGCTCTGCCTTTACTTCACTTCTGTCAGGCAGCTGTGCTGCTTTATTTTCCTCAGTCATGGTGATCCCCCTCGTTTTCTTTACTTCAAGCCAATTGAAAAAACGATTGTTTCTCCAAAAACTTGTGTTGTGATTATCTTCCGGCTTTTCACTGCCTTTTGTCAAATCATATGCGGCATATAAGACCAAGCATACCAATAATCCAGTGAAAAAACGAAAACAAAATGCCCGTACGCCCTTCACATTCAGCCACCACCTTGACGTTAGGGTGAACGAAATGACGCATTCTCATTCCCCAAAAAAGAGCCGATCCCGCTGACGCAGCTCTTCAGCCGTTTGGCGCTTCTGTTGAGATGAGGGCATATATACTTCATTCTCAGTTTCCTTTAAAAAATCCTGCAAGCATAAGAAATCCGCATATTGTTTCACCGCCATTCCGATAAGATGTTCGTGAGAATCGTACCGCATCCGGATTTCCTGACGGCGGATGTTATGCCGTACATTTTGAATCATGCCGGATAATCGGATCGGTGCTCCTTTTTCAAAAAGCTCCGCAAGCCGCAAGTATAAATGGCCCTGCCACACGAAAACGGGACTTGCAAACACAAATCCCGCTGAAACGGGAATAAACACTTCAGAAGGCAGAAAAGGAAATGCAACCTGGTGTCTCTCGTAAAAAAGCCGCCGGATGAGACCGGCATCCTCAGATAAAAACCGGCCGCTTTTTGTGCGGAAGCCGGCTACGGCGCGTCTCCAAGAGGAAAGTTTGACGCTGTGCCGCTCTTCCCGATGACAAATGTCTTTCAGGTTTGCTTTGTGAAGTGGGATCGTGGTTAAGCCGGCATAAGAATAGCCGGTGTAAAACGGGGTGATGGAATGCAGTTTGTAAAAGGAGCGGGCGTCGGGGCAGTAAAACATCAAGGCTGAAAATGAATTGACTTCAAAGAACTGCCAGTGATATGCAGAAAGCCGGAAAAAATGCGCAGCCAGCCGTTTCAGGCGTTTTGCCCCGATGATCCAGACCGGCCGGTATCCGGCGTTTTTCAGGCCTGCCGTCCGGCTCTTTAAAGAGTCTGCCGAAAGGTTCGCACATTGAAATTCAATAGCCAGCCTCTCTTTTCCATTTTCAGCGGTCAAGTCAGGCCGCTGACCTGCGGAAGTCAGATACGGCTCTAGGCTGACGGTGCACCCTTGTGCCTTAAGCCAGAGAAAAAGCTGTCTTTTTCCTTCCAGATGGTATTCGCTTTCAGGCTCGGATTCTCCCGGACAGAGCCTGCTTTTTTTATGGGCGAAATGCGGCAGTTTCTCCCGTCCCAGTTTGATATCAAGCTCACTTTTACACACGGGGCAGAACCAGCGCTTTTTTCTCAGTTCCGCCGCCTTTTCCTTTGAATAGTTTCCGGCCAGCTGAATGAGCCGGCCGTCGGCATTCACAGCACTGAACATGTTGCATCTTCTCCTTTCCTGAATCTTGATGTATTCAGCAGAAAGAAGGCATACTCCTGTTTGCGGGTGAGAGCCGTTAGGGGGTTTTCAGCCGTTTATCATGTCATTCAGAACAAAAAAAACCGATTTCTGCTGAGAGAAATCGGTTTTTTATGATGCAAAGTGTTTTTTTATCGTATATAACGCATGATCAGCGATCACCAATTTTCCGTATTCTTCAAGACGGTGAATGCTGACTGACGATTCGTGCGCGTACTCCAACAGGATGCTTAGCTGATTTTCAACCTCTTCATCAGTTTGCTCATAAAAATCTGCATATAAATAATATCGGTTTTCAAACGAATACAGGGTCGTTTTAATTCCGTTAAGATTCAATTTTGATAGCGAGATGAGATCCTCAAAATCATCGAACCGCAAAGTGAACTGAAGCTTTTGCTCCTTATCTTCCTGGCTCTCGGCCTGCTCTTCTTTCTGGAAATCATCAAGTAAAGCATCGAGATTTTCATCTGCCGGCTCTTGTTTTTTATCTTCCGGGATCGGCAGTTCGAGTTTTTGTCCGTCCTTGGAAAGCTGGGCTTTTGTTACGATTATTTCCAGTCCTTTGTCCAATGCCTGAACCTGAATCCAAAGAGGACCCTCGACAGCGAATTCTTCTTCATCATGAACTTCATCCATGACTTCCCAGAACAGTTCTTCACTGCGCTCGCGATTGTACCAGATTTCTTCTCTGTCAAAACCGCGATCTTCAATATCACCATAAGACATATAAAATTTTACAGTATGCTCATTAATTCTTTCTATTTCCATTTTGCCAACCTTCCCTTCTTTATAAGATGTTGAAGGGACATCTAAGCTCCCGATGAATAGTACTTTACTACACTTTACCCATTCCGTCCACATCTTAACCTTATAGAAGACAGCACAAATTCTGTATATTTCTATTTTATGATAAAACAGTTATAAAAGAAATAAAAAAGCATTTTCGCGCCGAAAAACAGGCTTTCTCCCGGTTCCCATCATAAATGGCTCACTGCTTCATATATTAGCTGTACAAGCAACCGATCTATAAGCGAGGTGTTACCATGCCGCACGATTACCTGCTGTCCCTTCTGCTCATTATCGGAATTGATCTCATTCTCGGCGGTGACAATGCCGTCGTCATCGCGATGGCCAGCCGGAATCTGGCGCATAAACAAAGACAGCAAGCGATCCTCTTCGGAACGTTTATCGCAGTCGTCTTGAGAATCGTGCTGACGAGCGCCGCGGTCTATTTATTGAATGTTCCTTTTTTACAATGCGCAGGCGGTGTGTTTTTATTGTATCTCGGCTATCAGCTTCTGATTGAGAAGAAAGATGCACAGCATGTGAAAAGCAGTTCTTCCCTTTGGAAAGCCATCCGCACAATTGTTTTGGCTGATATCTTTATGTCTCTTGACAATGTCATCGCAGTAGCCGGCGCTTCTCACGGTGAGCTGACGCTTGTAGTGATAGGGCTTTTCATCTCGGTGCCGATTATCATTTGGGGCAGCAAGCTCGTTCATGCCGCTATGGAGAAAATGCCTTTACTGATGTACGCCGGAAGCGGCCTTCTCGCATTTACCGGCGGTGAAATGATTGCCGGGGACAGCAAGCTGTCTTTTTTCATGACAGAACACGGCACTATACAGATGATGCTGCCGATTTTGACTGTCGCTTTTGTCATCCTCGCCAGTATGATTTATCAGCAGACTGAAAAATAATAAAAAGCCCAAACCGCGACGGTTTTGGGCTTTTTCCATGCTTATCGTAAGCTTATATCAGTTAGCCAGACGCTGTGCTTCTCTTAATTGGAAAGAACGTACTTTTCTAGGCAGGAATCGTCTGATTTCATCTTCGTTATAGCCGACTTGCAGACGTTTTTCATCAATGATGATCGGACGGCGGAGCAGTCCCGGATGCTCATTGATCAAAGTGTACAAGTCTTGAAGCGGCATTGATTCAACATTTACGTTCAGTTTCTGGAATACTTTAGAACGGGTAGAGATAATTTCATCCGTACCGTCTTCAGTCATACGCAGAATCTGCTTGATCTCATCAATTGATAACGGCTCAGAGAAAATGTTTCTTTCTTCAAACGGAATCTCGTGCTCCTCAAGCCAAGCTCTTGCTTTTCTGCATGACGTACAGCTAGGTGATGTGTATAATGTAACCATTAATCTTCACTCCTCTAATTAGTAGGATGAACATGTTTGTATTCTCAAATTGAAATGACTTTAAAAAAGGAATCTTTATAGGTATTATACTATAAAAAAGTAAGTATGAACAGTCTCCTGAGAAAAAAATGTGTCAATCCGGCAAATTTACGTTTTGCGGATTATTTCCCATTCTCAATTAGCTCAGCTGATCGAAAATGTTTTTTCGTTTGTTCTCCTCAATGACTTTGAGAACTTCATCCGTTTTTTCGTATGATTCTCCGTACCATTTTTCATCTTTATAAGTGTGAATGTTTTCATATGTCTGTTTCATCGCTTCAAACATTTCTTCTTCAGATTCCGTCTTAGGCGACCAGTACAGAATCTCCATTTTGTTCACTTCATTCGTAGCCAATGACCGGCGCCGATACCCGATTGACTGCGCGTGCTTGAAATGCTCTCTTTGATAAAAACGCAAGCGCTTCTGTGTGTCCGTGTCATCCTCGTCAACAGGCTCCACTTCGAGAAGAATCGGTTTGTTTTTCTTTTTCAGCCTGCCGATCAGCTTGCTTCCGAGACCTTGTCCTCTGGATTTCTTCGACACAAACAGGTAATCAATAAAGATGAAAGAGTCAAATTCCGCATACATCAGCACGTGGTACTGCCCTTCTTCTTTATGATAAACATCGCTTCGCTCCTTTAACAGAGCTTCCATATGCGCTTTTGATTTCATTTCTTCAATCGGAAAATATTCACTCAGCTTTTCGTACCAGTTCATTCATTTGCTCCTTATGGGTTCGTTGTCTTCACACTTTTAGATATACCCCATTTCCGATTGTTTAAACAATCTTACATCTATTAAGACGTGTGACCCTTTGACATGGTTTCAATTTTTTTAAAATGGTGTGTAATCGACATTTTTTGTATAACGGTTTGCCGCATCCCATAATAAAAATTCGTCAATTCCTTCATCATGCAGCGCTTTAATCTGGTCTTCCACCTGGCTTTTCCCGTACTTTTGATAATTTCCGCTGCCAAGATAAGAAGCCGTGAAGTCCTGAAGCCACGGGCGCGACACAGGCGGGTGTTTCAGCTTAGACAGTTTGTTATTTTCCACTTTCGCGTATTCTTTGATGACATTGTAAGGCTCAAGATCCGGTTTATCAATGCCGAAATAGCTTGTCCAATGGCTCGGATAAATCATGGATGAAATGACATCGACCTGTTCTGAAATTTTGCTGAAATTCTGGCCGATCCCAGGCGCTTCCGGCAGTGTGGCAGAATAGCCGAAAATATCAACCGACACATTTGCGCCATACGGCTTGAGTTTTCTCTTCGCATATCCGACAAAATCGGTGACGGCATGAACGCGTTTTTGCACATTGCTGTCTGCTGTTTTTCCGTAATCGCCGTGTCCGTATGTCAGTTCGCCATCACGTTTTTCAAACCCTTCAGGAAAACGGACATAATCAAACTGAATTTCCTGAAAACCCATTTTCGCAGCTTGTTTTGCAATCTTTACATTATAATCCCATACTTCTTTCATAAACGGATTGACGAACGATTCTCCGCGGCCGTTTTTCCAGACGCTTCCGTTTTTTTCTTTAAAGGACCACTCCGGCTTTTCGTTCGCGAGTTCGCTGTCTTTAAATACGACAATACGCGCGATCGGATAGATCTTTTTTTCTTCCAGCTTTTTCATCATCTTTTTTGGATCTTTAATGTACGGTTTAGCGATTTTGTCATACTCAGAATGACCGTCCGGTTTAAAGGTAAGATTTCCGTTGTCGTCCTTCACATCAATCACCATTGTGTTGAGCTTCGATTTGTCCACAAAGTCTGTCAGCTCCTCGAATTTGCTCCCTCCCGCTGAATGTCCTGTGACGTAAATGCCCCGGACCTTATCAGGATGCGTAAAATGCAGCCCTGACGGATAAGCAAACCTCTCATTTGTTTTTGGCAGCTCTTTTTCAGTCAGCGCTATTTTTACAAGCGGCTGCTCTTCTTTTACAGCCGCCTGTGCCGGATAAGCGGCTGCACTGAAAAACAGTCCCGCCGCAAAGGCGCATAAAATGGTTTTCATACTGATCTCCCCCTTTTTTTCCATTATAGGAAAACGGGAGCAGGCTGAATAAACTTGGATGTGCGCAAAAAAAAATCCTCCAAGACTGAGTCTTGAAGGATGCTGCATTTATAGATAGGTTTTAAATTCAGCTTCTGTGCACATAACAAAATGTCCCGGTTTTACTTCGCGAAATTCCATCTTTTCTCCGTCTTGGAGCTGATGAATTGACGGATCGTATTTCTTTCGCACGCGATTTCTTTCGTAGTCCGGATCAGGAAGCGGGATAGCGGACAGCAATGATTTCGTGTAAGGGTGAAGCGGATTTTCGTAAAGCTCATCCGCCGGCGCAAGCTCCACCAGCTTCCCGAAATACATGACGCCGATGCGGTCGCTGATGTATTTGACCATTGATAGATCATGGGCGATAAACAGATAAGTGAGCCCTTTTTCTTGCTGCAATTCTTTCATTAAATTGACGACCTGCGCCTGAATGGAAACGTCAAGCGCCGAAATCGGTTCGTCCGCAATGATAAACTCCGGATCAACCGCCAATGCTCTGGCGATTCCGATACGCTGGCGCTGCCCGCCCGAAAATTCATGCGGATAGCGGTTGGCGTGCTCTTTATTTAAACCGACCGTTTCCAGCAGTTCGTGAACCCGCTGCATCCGCTCTTTTTTCGTTTTGGCCAGGCGGTGAATATCTATTCCCTCGGCAATAATGTCGGCGACTGTCATTCTCGGATTTAACGAAGCATACGGATCTTGGAAAATCATCTGCATTTTCCGGTTAAACTCCAGCAGCTTCTTGCGGGATTTTTTCCCGTGGACATTTTCCCCGTTAAAGAGAACTTCCCCGCCGGTTGCCTCATACAGCCGGATGATACTGCGTCCCGTCGTTGATTTACCGCAGCCCGATTCTCCGACAAGGCCGAGCGTTTCGCCTTTATAAATATCAAATGATAAATCATCTACGGCTTTTACCGTTCCTTTCGGCGTAAAAAAATGCTGTTGTAAATGTTTGATTTCAAGCAGTTTCTCAGTCATTTTTTTCACCTTCCTTCATTAAAACAGGCTGCTGATACGTATTCGGCAGCTGACGGATTTTAGCCTTCACCGCTTCTGGCGGCTCGACCTTAGGCGCATCAGGATGCAGAAGCCATGATTTTACAAAATGCGTGTCGGACACTTTATACATCGGCGGTTCCTGTTCAAAGTCAATTTTCATCGCATACGAGCTGCGGAGCGCAAATGCGTCCCCTATCGGAGGGTTTGTGAGATCAGGCGGCGTGCCCGGAATGGCCGTCAGTTTTTCCTGATCTGTGCTGTCCAGACTCGGCATTGAGGCAAGCAGTCCCCACGTATACGGATGGCGCGGATCATAAAAGATTTCATCCACCGTGCCCGATTCAACCACCTGACCCGCGTACATGACGGCGACCCGATCGGCGACATTGGCGACAACGCCGAGATCGTGCGTGATGAAAATGATAGACGTATCAATTTTCTTTTGCAGATCTTTCATCAGCTCAAGGATTTGCGCCTGAATCGTCACATCAAGTGCTGTTGTCGGTTCATCGGCAATTAACAGCTTCGGATTTGCCGCAAGCGCCATCGCGATGACGACGCGCTGTCTCATACCGCCTGAAAATTCATGCGGGAATTGGCCGACCCGTTTTTCAGGCATCGGGATTCCGACGAGATCAAGCAGCTCTATGGCGCGTTTTTTCGCCGCTTCTTTTGAGATTTTTTCATGTTTGAAAAGCACTTCCGTAATTTGTTTGCCGACTTTCATCGTCGGGTTCAGAGAGGTCATCGGATCTTGGAAAATCATTCCGATTTCCCTTCCCCTGATGGCCTGCATTTCTTTTTCGGACATCGGCACGATATCGCGCCCGTCAAAAAGAATCTGTCCTCTTTTAAAATAGCCCGGAGGCATCGGGATCAGCTTCATAATCGCCTGAGATGTCACACTTTTTCCGGAACCTGACTCCCCTACGATCGCCAGCGTCTCTCCTTTATTCAAATGGAAATTCACGCCGCGGATTGCCTGTACCTCTCCGCCGTATGTTTTAAATGAAATGGCTAAGTCTTTTACTTCTAGCAAGCGTGTCACTCATATCACTCCTTATTTGCGTAACTTAGGATCCAGCGCGTCTCTTAACCCGTCGCCGACAACGTTAAAGCCGAACATCGCCAGGCAGATAAATCCTGCAGGGAAGAACAGACGCCAAGGGTAATAGGTTAATGCAGGCAATCCGTCTGAGGCCATCGTCCCCCAGCTCGCGAGCGGCGCAGGTACGCCAAGCCCCAAATAACTTAAAAACGCTTCTGTAAAAATCGCCGTCGGAACCGTGAGTGTCATCGTTACAAGTATAGATCCCATCGCATTCGGGACAATATGCTTAAACAAAAGCCGGCCGGTTTTGGCACCGAGTGTCTGTGAAGCAAGCACATACTCCTGATTCTTTAATTGCAGCACCTGTCCGCGGACGATTCTCGCCATATTGATCCAGCCCGTGATCGTCATGGCGACGATAATGGTCAGCAACCCTTTCGGCAGAACAACCATCAGCAGAATCACCATTAATAATGAAGGAACAGCCCACAGAATGTCGGCGATGCGCATCATCACTTCATCTGTGCGTCCGCCGCGGAATCCGGAAATGCTGCCCCAGATTACGCCGATTAATAAATCAAGCACGGCAGCTGCGACACCGATAAAGATGGAAATCCGCGCGCCCACCCATGTCCGGACAAATATGTCCCTTCCAAGGTCATCCGTGCCGAACCAATGATCTTTCGACGGTGCTTTATCAGCATTTAATAGATTGGTAGTCGCATAATCATATTTTGAAAAAATAGGAGCAAAAATCGCCATAAGAATAATAAGAACGATCAGTACCAATCCGACCATCGCAAGCTTATTGCTGCGGAAGCGGAGCATGGCGTCTTTCCAGAGGGAAAGGCTTTTTTTACTTATTTTTTCGGCATCGCCGGCATTAGCTGAAGCTGGTTCAAACATATTTTTAGGAATGTTCTGCATGGTCTAGGCTCCTTTCTTTGCTTTAGAAAGCTTGATTCTCGGATCGATTAATCCGTACAGCACATCTACAATCAATACGCATAAAAGCAGGATCACACTGAAGAACACGGTAACTCCCATAATGACCGTATAATCACGGTTTGTAATGCTGTTTACAAAATGCGCGCCTAAACCGGGGATTCCGAAAATCGATTCAATGATGAAACTTCCTGTTAAAATGGATGCCGCCATCGGCCCCATATATGTCACGACGGGCAAAAGCGCGTTTCGAAGCGCATGGCGCACTGTGACTGACGGCCGGGAAAGGCCTTTTGCTTTTGCAGTCCGTATGTAATCGCTGTTTAACACTTCAATCATGCTTGAACGGGAGAGTCTGGCAATGAACGCCATCGGCATGGAAGCGAGCGCAATGGAGGGCAGAAAGGTGTATGCCCAGGATTCCCACCCTGCGACCGGGAACAGTTCTAATTTAATGGAGAAAATATATTGCAAAATCGTCGCCAATATAAAACTCGGAACTGAGATCCCAAAGATCGTTAAAATCGCAATGGTATAATCCTGCCATTTATTATGGTACAGGGCAGCCAGCACCCCGAAAAGCACACCAAACGCTAATGCGAGGAGAATTGCTTCTGCACCGAGAGTGAATGAGACGGGGAAGCCGGAATTGATTAAATCATTAACGCTTTGGCCTTTATATTTAAAAGAAGGCCCAAAGTCCCACATCGCTACAGATTTTAAGTAGCTGACATATTGAACGAAAAGAGGCTTGTCCAGACCATAGTGTTCGTTTAAGTTTGCTTCAATTTCAGGCGTCAGCTTTCTTTCGCCGGAAAATGGTCCGCCCGGGGCTGCCTGCATTAAGAAGAAAGTGGCGGTGACAATCACAAACAGCGTGATGATCATGTAAATGAATCGTTTACCGATGTATTTCAGCAAGGTGAACACCTCCATATTTTTTACCATTTTAAACTTAATAAGCAAGAAAGGTATACGGGGACATCCTCCCCATATACCTTGGGTCTTTTGTTTTCAGAACCGCCTGTTATTCAAAAGAAGCGTTTCTGAAGAAAACGTCACCTGTTCCGGTCAAGATTACATTTTTGAGGTTTTTATCCTGCACCCAAGTATCTGTATAGAAGTAAACTGGCGCGACCGGCATTGCGTCCATAAAGATTTTTTCTGCTTTTTTCAGCTCTTCGATACGTTTATCCGGATCCGTTTCAAGCTGAGATTGGTTCAGCAGCTTTTTAAACTCAGGGTCTTCCCATCCTGTATCATTGTTTCCCCCATCTTTATCGCGATAGGCTTCAAGGAAGTTAATTGCATCATTAAAGTCGCCTAACCAGGCCATACGCCCGACCTGATAATCTTGGCTGTGCAGCTTATCGATGTACACATTCCATTCGGAATTATCAAGCTCAGCTTTGACACCTAAGTTCTTTTTCCACATTTCCTGTACGGCCTGCGCGATTTTCGCATGCGCATCATTCGTATTGTAGGACAATTTGATTGCCGGAAGGTCAGAGACGCTCTTGACTCCTAATTCCTTCAGTCCTTTATTTAAGTATTCTTTTGCTGTTTTGACGTCATTGTCTTTGAAATAGCCTTTTTTGTTATCCTCGAATCCCTTCATTGACGGCGGCACTGCAGCCATGGCCGGGATTTGTTCCCCCTGCGTCACATTTTTCACGATAGATGAGCGGTCGATCGCATAAGCAAGGGCTTTACGGATGTTAACATTGTTCAGCGGTTTCGCTTCTGTGTTGAATTTGTACCAATACACACCTGCGATCGGTTCAACATGGAGCGATCCGTCCTTTTTCAAAGTCGGCAGAGATTCGGTCGGAAGCTGGCCGAGCGGCATTCCTGCCCAGTCAAGCTCACCGGCCTGGAATTTTTTCAGTTCGGTGTTGTCATTGTTAATCATCACCATGTTGATTTTCTTCAATTTCACAGCGTCTTTATCCCAATATTGATCGTTCTTTTCAAGCGTGATAGAACCGCTGTGTTTCCAGGCCGTCATTTTGAACGGGCCGTTTGACACGTAATTTTCGCCTGCGTTTGTGTTCCAGTTTTTATGTTTTTCAGCAATTTTCTTGTTGATCGGCATATACGTATAGAATGAAGTTAATTGCAGGAAGTAAGGTGTCGGGTTGTTCAGTTCAACCTTTAATGTTTTGTCATTTACGGCTTTTACGCCTACGTCATCAAGCTTGCCTTTTCCTGTATTGGCGGCTTCAGCGCCTTTGATGTAGTAGAGCTGATAAGCGTATTGTGATTCGTTGTTCGGGTCAAGCACCCATTTCCATGCATATTCAAAATCCTGCGCAGTCACGGGGTCGCCGTTAGACCATTTCGCACCGTCACGAATCGTAAATGTATAGGTCTTTCCGTCTTTGCTTGTTTCAATTTTAGATGCCATTCCTTCTTCAGGCTCACCTTTGGAGTTTACGCGTGTCAATCCTTCATAAATCTGGCGGATTACGCCTCCTGAAACGGAATCATTCGCTAATCCCGGATGCATTGAAAACGGCTCAGTTTTAATATTGATATTAAGTGTAGTCTGTCCTTTGGTGTCTTTTTTACCGTCTCCTGATCCGCCGCTGAATCCGCCGCACGCACTTAACACAAGCGAGAAGATAAGCATCAAACCTACAATAGACCAACGCTTTTTCATGCACTAACCCCCTAATCAAATTTTCAGCCTTTACTACTAAATACTCAGAAATATCAGACAAAATAACGTAATATTTTTCTAAACTTTAATTGTGTTCCGTCTTTTCTGATTATTTTATGTAAAGAAGCTGTAACAATAGAGTGAACAAGTTCATTATAATGAAATGAATAATTTATTGCAATACTATTTTCTCAATTTAAAATATTTAAATTTGGTCAGTTTTTCTGCCAAAAAGGTGATACACTTCTATAGTTTAAAGCATGACCTAACTAAATATTTTTATTGTAATTTCCAGTTCATATTGCTTTTTACATATAATATTCGTTATACGAAATGTTGATATCCGTTATCATTTAGGCATTTTCAGTTCTTTTTGTGGATTTTCAGCCCTTAAGCAAATTGGAAATAAGCTTGTATTCTTCTGATGACATTTGGCTATAATTGATTTATAATAGATCAATCAAAGAACATTTTGTTGTGATTGCTATGATGAAGAGTAGTACACATATCAACCCGTTTGAAGAGAGCCTGCGGTGCTGGGAGCAGGTAACGGGCCCTGTGGAATGGACTTCTGAGCAGCTGACCGAACGTAAAGTAGGCCCAGCCGGAGCAGCCTCCGTTACCAACGTCTCGAGCGATTCCATTGTAATGGAATAATCAGGGTGGCACCACGGTTCATTCGTCCCTTTTTTCTACGGGAAGAATGGGCTTTTTTTATTATGTTTTAAGAAATGAGGTAAGAACTATGAAGAAAACGATTTTTTCAGGCATTCAGCCGAGCGGCTCCGTTACCCTCGGCAACTACATCGGCGCCATGAAGCAATTTGTCGATTTGCAGCATGATTACAACGGATATTTCTGCATCGTCGATCAGCATGCAATTACGGTTCCGCAGGATCGGCTTGAGCTGCGGAAGAACATCCGCAATCTGGCGGCTCTTTACCTGGCCGTCGGACTTGACCCCGAGAAAGCGACCCTCTTTATCCAGTCAGAGGTTCCCGCTCATGCCCAGGCGGGGTGGATGCTCCAATGTGTCGCATATATCGGCGAGCTTGAGCGGATGACGCAATTTAAAGATAAGTCAAAAGGCAAAGAAGCCGTCGTGTCAGGACTGTTAACATATCCGCCGCTGATGGCCGGTGATATTTTACTGTACGGCACGGACCTTGTTCCGGTCGGAGAAGACCAAAAACAGCACCTTGAACTGACCCGCAATCTGGCAGAGCGCTTCAATAAGAAATACAATGACATCTTCACGATTCCTGAGGTGAAAATCCCTAAAACAGGCGCACGCATCATGTCACTGGCTGATCCGCTCAAAAAAATGAGCAAATCAGACCCGAACCAAAAGGCATACATCACGCTGCTTGATGAGCCGAAACAGCTTGAAAAGAAAATCAAGAGCGCCGTGACTGATTCGGAAGGCATTGTAAAGTATGATAAAGAAAACAAACCGGGTGTTTCTAACCTTTTGACGATCTATTCTATTTTAGGAAACACATCAATTGAAGAATTAGAGGCAAAATATGAAGGCAAAGGTTACGGTGAATTCAAAAGCGATTTAGCCGAAGTCGTTATCGGCGCTTTGTCACCGATCCAAGAGCGCTATCGTGAATTAATTGAAAGCGACGAGCTTGACCGCATTCTCGACGAAGGGGCAGCACGCGCAAACAAAACCGCCGGCAAAATGGTGAAAAAAATGGAGAACGCCATGGGTCTCGGACGGAAAAGAAGATAAAGAAAAGAGGCGGGATGATCCCCGCCTCTTTTTAGTTCACTTTTGATTCCTGTTCCATTTCCCAAAGCTTTTCGAAAAACGGCTGCCCTTTAATCAAATTTTCACAGAACGCAAGATGCTTGTCTGACCAGCCTTCGATTGTTTCATTATAAAGCATGTCCCAAATCTCTTCAAAGCTCATCCGTTTGATCTGCTCGTACATATGCGGATTCCATTCCGTGTACCAATACACTATTTCCGCGCGGTTCTTCAGCCCTTTAAGCTGGTCAAGCGCCATAAACATCAGCTGCTTGATCTGCCGTTCTTTTCTTGTCAGCCCTCTGACATGCTCCGGCGCCAATGATAAAATGTGATATTCCTTTGAAGACTCCAATTGTGCAGGCTCAAATTGAAACGATTCCGGCTCTACATCCTTTACCATTTCATAAACAAGCTGCTCCTGCCTCGGAATCAGGCGGCTCTTTCTGACCGGAATGGTATACCCGATCGTATCCACGGCAATGATGCCGATTCCGTCAGTCACGACAAAACAGTACTCAAGCTTCGTCCGTTCATGATTTTTTCGCACATATGACTTTTGATGCACTTGTTCCAGCAGCTCTTTCGGAAGCTCTGATAAGTCGTTTTCTATGTAATGAAATAATACCGACGGCACTCTGAGCAGCGGCGTCTGATCCAAAAGCTCAACCGTGTCTTCCTTCCGCCATTCGTGAAAATGGCATACATTGTAGCCATTCTCTTCCCCTTCAAACCAATTGACCCACACATCATGAAGAAATAACATATTCGACCCCTCACTTTATAAAAACTGTTGTCCACAGTATAGGCAAGGGATAGATAAATTATTCCATTTTGATATGAGATTTCCTCAAGAGGGGGCTGGATTTCCCCTTGCATCGCAACAAAAAAAATCTCCCGTTCCGTCCGGGAGATCATTTCACATTTTTCGGATCAAGCGCGTCACGCAGCCCGTCTCCGACAAAGTTGAAGCACAATACAGTAAGAAGAATCAACAACCCTGGAAATAACGGGTACCACCAAGCCTGAATCATAATCGTAAAGTTTTGAGCATCCTGAAGCATATTCCCCCAGCTTGCGATCGGCGGCTGAATCCCGAAACCGAGATAACTCAATGTAGATTCTGCCAAAATAACCGTTCCGACCTTTAATGTGGCCGAGACAATAATCGGCCCAAGCGCATTCGGCAATATATGAGAAAAAATAATATGATGATTTTTTGTACCGATCGTCTTTGCAGCCAGTACAAATTCTCTGGAACGAAGCGATAAAAACTCCCCTCGCACAAGACGTGCTGTTGTTGTCCAGCCTGTAAGGGAGAAAATTAAAATTAATTTATCCATTCCGGGCTGAAAAATCGTAACAAGTGTAATAAGCAAAAATATATCAGGTATGGATAATACGATATCCACAGTTCTCATGAGAACGGCATCGACAATCCCCTTAAAATAACCGGCAACAGCTCCGACAACAGTTCCGATTGTAATTGCACCGATCACAGATGCGAATCCGACAAGCAAGGAAACGCGCGCCCCGTACAGAACCCTCGTAAAGATGTCTCTTCCGAATTTATCAGTTCCCATTAGATGTTTTAAACTCGGCGGCTTCAAACGATTGACAAGAGATTGACTCTCTGGAGAGTAAGGAGCGATTACCGAAGCGAATAAAGCTGACAAAATGATGATGGTTAATATAACGGCTCCGATTACAGCAAGTTTGTTTTGAAAGAACTTTTCGAAAAAAATCTTAGTCATTGTTTCCGGTTTGGATTGAATATTTTCTTTTAATTTTATTTCACTGGGGGGTGTGCCGGTATTTGGCTGTAACATTTGACCTCTCACCTCTCTTAGTTAATATTCAATACGCGGGTCAGCCAACGCATATAAGATGTCTGCAATTAAATTCCCCACTACAACCAAAACAGCTGAAATGACCGTCATGGCCATGATAACCGGATAATCTCGTGAAAAGGCTGAATCAATAAACAATTTGCCGAGACCCGGCCAAGTAAAAATCTGTTCTACCACTACCGCTCCCCCGATAAATGACGGTATCATCAGACCAAAAATAGTGATGACAGGAAGAAGTCCGTTTCGCAAACCGTGCTTAAAAATCACTTTATTATCTCTGAATCCTTTCGCACGCGCCGTGCGTATATAATCCTGTTTTAACACATCAAGCATACTGGATCTTGTGTATCTCGTTATTCCAGCCATGTCTGCCGTTGCGAGCACAAAAGCAGGCAGAATCAAATGATGCAAACGGTCAAATATGTTAAAGTCAGCATTCAAAGTGCTTACTCCGCCAGTGGGAAACCACCCAAGATTCACAGATAAAACCATAATTAAAATCAAACCGAACCAAAAATTCGGAATAGCAAGCCCTAAGAATGAAGTAACAGTTATCCCGTAATCCAATTTTGAATAAGGACGTTTCGCTGACAAAACACCAAATGGAATAGAAATCAGAAGAGCGACAAGGGTTGAGAAAAGCATAAGCACAATCGTATTCGGTAAGCGGGATAAGATAAGTTCAGAAACAGGGGTGCCTTTCTTCACAATAGAAGTCCCGAAATCGCCTTGCAGCATATTCCCCAGCCATTTCACATATTGAACCGGTTCCGGATCGTTCAATCCGTATTTTTCAATGAATTTCGCCCTGTCCGCTTGACTGATTGTAGGGTCCATCATAAGTGACATCGGATCTCCCGGCGCTGCTTTCATGATGGCAAACGACAAAATTGTAATGCCTAAGAGAATCGGCAAGGACATTAATGTTCGCCGTAAAATATATGTAACCATATTCTTGTCCCCTTTTTAAATAGGATAAGAGAGGAAAGGAACCTCCTTCCCTCTCAAGGGCTTTTGCTATTTTTGATCCAGCCACCATTTTTCAATATTGTACAAGTCATTTTTAGGGTGGAATACATAGCCTTGTAAATTATTCGGCATCGCTCTGTGATAGTTGTAATAGAATAAGAAGCTGTACGGCTGATCTTCCGCAATCAATTTGTATATCTCTTCATATTTCTTTTGGTATTCTTTTCTGTCAGTAATTGACTTCGCCTCTTCAAGCAGCTTATCGACTTTCGGATTTTTGTACCAAATATTATTCAGCCCGTTTTTAGATTGGCTTGAATGGAAGATGGAGAACTGATCCGGGAACGTAGCAAGACTCCATCCAAGAAGAAGAGCGTCATAATCCCAATTAGGGGCACTGGTCTGTTCAATTAACGCACTGAATTCAACAATCCGCGGCTTTGCCTCAATTCCTACTTCTTTTAATTGCTGCTGAACGACAACCGCTAAATCTTCACGAATTTTATTGCCTTGATTCGTTTTAATTTCAAAAGAGAATTTTTTCCCGTCTTTATCAAGGTAGCCGTCACCGTCATGATCTTCCCATCCGGCTTCTTTTAACAGCTGCTTTGCTTTTTTCGGATTATAATCAAATGTCGGCACTTTAGACTTCGGATAATTCCATGACAGCGGACTTTCAGGAACATCCGCTACCTTACCGTCTCCGTTCAGCACTTGATCTACCATTGCCTGCCTGTCAAGAGCGTAAGTCAATGCCTGACGCACTTTTTTGTCCTTAAAAAGCTCTTTTTTCTCATTCCAGCCGATATAGCTGTAGTTTAAGCCAAGATCAGATTTAACCTTTACGTTCCCAAACGTCTTAACCGTATCAAAATCTGTGCCCGGCACAGCGAAGAAATCAATGTCCCCCGCTTTTAACTGGGCCACGGCTGCGTTGGAATCAGGAATTGTTTTGACTGTCACTGTATCAAGATATGGTCTGCCTTCAAAGTAATCATCATTTGCTTTCAGTTTGACATACTCGCCCTTTTTCCACTCGACAAACTTAAACGGACCGGAGCCGATTGGGTTTTTACGGTTAAATTCATTTTCTCCCAGATCAGCAACCGGGACCTTACCCAATATATGTTTTGGCAAAATGCCGTAACTGCCGAGAACGACATTGTAGAAATAGGCATCTTTTTTCTTCATTTTAAACTGAATTTCATATTTTCCTTTTTTCGTTACGGATTTAAGTGACTCAAAACCTGAGCCCCGCTCACCGTTGTAATCTTTGTTAAGAGGAATGCTGTAGGTGAACACTACATCATCGGCCGTGAGCTCTTTTCCATCATGGAATTTTACGCCTTTTTTCAGTTTTACATCATACGTTAATCCCCCGTCAGACTCTGTTACTTTTTCAGCCAGCGACGGCTTGACGTTCAATTTCTCATCGGTTTCTAATAATGTGCTGTAAATCATTCCTTCAATATCGGAACTTGCAACATCGGTGGAGTAAAGAGGATTAAAAAGCGTTGGTTCCCCAGTTGACCCGACAACCAAATCTCCGCCTTTTTGCGGTTTTCCGGCCGGTTTGGATTCGGTGCTTGTGGATTTTGAGCCGGAGCAGGCTGACAGGAAGATGGCGAGCGCCATAAAAACACTTAGCATCATCAGTGCGGTTTTACGTAATTTCATATCAATTCCCCCTTTGTGATATATATGCAGCAAACAGGTTATGTAATCCGGCATACCCCCTCTCGATGCTTGTCATTTCAGGTATATAAATGGCAGGCGACGTAATGGCCGGGAGCGGCTTCTTCAAATGCCGGGATTTGTTCCTTACAGATCGGTTTGGCCATCGGGCACCGCGTGTGGAACACGCAGCCTTTCGGCGGGTTTGCCGGGCTCGGCAGTTCTCCTTTCAGGATGATTCGTTCCCGCTTGACGGCGTCTTTTTTTCTCGTGACGGGCACTGAAGATAACAGCGCTTGCGTATAGGGGTGAAGCGGATTGTCGTACAGCTCATGTTTATCGGTCAGCTCCATCATTTTTCCCAGATACATAACGCCGACTCTGTCACTGATATGGCGGACAACACTTAAATCATGGGATATAAACAAATAGGTCAGGTTGAATTCTTCCTGCAGTTCTTCCATCAGATTGATGACCTGAGCCTGAATGGAGACATCAAGCGCGGATACGGGTTCATCCGCAATAATCAGCTCGGGATTCAATGTTAAAGCCCGCGCAATCCCGATCCGCTGACGCTGCCCTCCGGAAAATTCATGCGGATAGCGGTTCGCAAAGCTCGGATGGAGACCTACTTTCGCCAGCAGCTCCTCTACTCTCTCGTTCCGCTCGCGAATGCTGTACATATGGTGAGTCTGGAACGGTTCTTTAATAATGGAGCGCAGCGTTTTTCTCGGATTAAGCGATGCGAAGGGGTCCTGGAAGACCATCTGGATGTTTTTGCGGACACTTTTTCTCAGCTTTTCTTCTGATAAGCCGGAAATATCCTGGCCCTTAAAAAGAATCCGGCCGTCTGTCGGTTTGTATAAACGGATCATTGTCCTTCCCGCCGTTGATTTGCCGCATCCTGATTCACCGACGATGCCGAGCGTCTCGCCGCGCTTCAGTGAAAAAGAAACACCGTCGACAGCCTTGATGTCTCCGACTTTTCTTTGAAAAAAACCGGAACGGATCGGGAAATATTTTTTTACGTCTTTCAGCTCTAATATCGTTTCTTGGTTCACAGCTGTCATTTTGATTGGGCACCCTCTTCCTCATATAAAAAACACCTTACAGAACGGCCGCTTTCATGTGTTATCAGCTCAGGCTTCCCCGTTTTGCATTTGTCCATCGCCTTCGCACACCTCGGAGCGAATCGGCAGCCTTCCGGAAGATGATCCGGTGTCGGGACACTGCCTTTGATCGCTTTTAATGTATCAATCTCTCCGTCTATCACCGGTATGGAGTTTAACAGCCCTTCTGTGTACGGATGAAGGGGGTTTAAAAATAAGTCTTCCACGCTCGCGCTCTCAACGACTTGTCCGCAGTACATCACGATCACCCTGTCGGCGGCTTCGGAAACGACGCCTAAATCGTGAGTGATCAGCAGAATGGAAGTATCGAATTTTTTGCAGAGGTCTTTCATCAGCTCCAATACTTGGGCTTGTATCGTCACATCAAGCGCCGTCGTCGGTTCATCGGCTATCAGAAGCTTCGGGTTGCAGCTGAGCGCAATGGCGATCATCACCCTCTGTCTCATTCCCCCGGAAAGGCGGTGCGGATATTCTTTCATTACTTGTTCCGCTCTTGAGAATCCGACGAGCTTGAGAAGCTCAACGGCTTTATTCGCGGCTTCTTTTTTACTCATTTTTTTATGGTATTCAAGCACTTCGGTAATTTGTTCGCCGATGGTCAGCACCGGGTTTAGAGAAGTCATAGGTTCCTGAAAGATCATAGAGACGTCATTTCCGCGGATTTTGCAATATTCGTTTTCGGTGAAGGAGGCCAGGTCCCTGCCTTCCAGCTTAATCGAGCCGTCCACAATTTTCCCGCCCGAGCCTTGGACAAGTCCCATAATAGAAAGCGAGGTGATGCTTTTACCCGAGCCGGATTCTCCTACAAGGGCGACGGTTTCGCCCTTGTTAATGTGAAAATCCACCCCGTCGACTGCGGGAATCGGCTGTTTCTTTCTGAAAAAATAGGTCTTTAAGTTATTCACTTCTAATAGTGTGCTCATGATACGCCCCTTTCTCATTCCGCTGCAGCAGAGGGAAACATACGTTTCGCTATCACAAAATATAGAATAGTCAAAAATTTTATAGTTGTATATTATTACATCATTATTACAAAAGCAAGAATTTTTTAGGATAAATGTAATATCATCAAATAATTACCATTCTTTCATTCTTTTAAAGCGTTGCTTCCAGAAAGGTTTTTGAAGGGATGGCCAATGCTTCTTTTACTGTTTTTTGATGATCGGTTAAATATTTTTTTACTATATTGAATCCGACGGCATAACCAAGCATTGAGGGGAAGTATCCTTTTCCGTATAAGAGCTGTGAAAACATTCTGCTGTCTCTCGTTAATCGGAGGTTCGGCTTGACTCTTTTTTCAAACAGAAAATCAAGCTGCTCAGACGTATAGTAGGACGTCCATTCCGCCGTAAGACTTGAGCCGAATCGCTCATATACAGCATATTCTGCCAGCCCCTCCATCATGATTGTATCAAGTAATGTCTCATCTTTTTCGTCCTTTGTCACATGTTCTAACCGGCAGACGTGATTATATTCATGTGTCATAAGGGCGGAAACAGCTGAATTGGAACTATCCGACGATAAGAAGAGAAACATTTTGTCCCGGAAAGCAAGACCGGATTTTGACCCGAATTCCAGACGGATTTTCCGGTTTCGTTCATCAACGGGCAAAACAACGATCGGCACGTCCGGCCCGTTCCACTTCTCCTTTAAATAAGCTTCCTCCTTTTGGATATGGCTGTAGCTTCCTCTTTCTTTCAGCCGTTTACTGGTCCTAACGCCGTCCTTCAGATGGCGGAACATTCCGTGGTTTTGCAGCATGCCGAGTATCGGCTTCCACTCTTTCTTTTCGGCCCCTGAAAAAAGCGGCAAAAGGTGCGGGGCCAAATCATTCATGGATGCCGCCTTTTCCATCCATTTATATGTCTGCTTGACGCTCATACCGGTTCGCCTCCTCTTGTTGTTATCATATGCACGCACAAAAAAACCGGCCGCCTTTTTCAGGCAGCCGGTCAAAAAACTGTATTATTGATATTTTTTAAAGATCAAAGTGGCATTATGTCCGCCGAATCCGAGCGAGTTGCTGAGAACGATGTTAACATCCTGCTCGCGCGCTTTGTCCGGTACATAATCTAAATCACACTCTTCATCAGGTGTTTCGATGTTAATCGTCGGCGGGATAACGCTGTCTTTAATCGCCATGACGGAGAAGATGGCTTCAATTCCTCCGGCAGCGCCTAACAAATGGCCCGTCATTGATTTTGTCGAGCTGATGGCAAGCTTGTACGCATGATCGCCGAAAACGGTCTTAATGGCTTTTGTCTCGTATTTGTCATTGTAGTACGTGCTTGTGCCGTGAGCGTTGATGTAATCAATTTCTTCAGGCTTGATGCCCGCATCTTTGATTGCTTCCTGCATCGCTCTCGCACCGCCTTCCCCGTCTTGGGCAGGCGCGGTAATGTGGTAAGCATCACCCGTTGAGCCGTAACCGACAATTTCTCCGTAGATTTTCGCACCGCGGGCAAGCGCGTGCTCAAGCTCTTCAAGTACGATGATCCCCGCGCCTTCTCCCATGACAAAGCCGTCACGGTTTTTATCAAACGGGCGGCTTGCCGTTTTCGGATCAGGATTTGTAGAAAGGGCTTTGTTTGCGCTGAAGCCCGCAAATGACATTCTTGTCAGCGGCGCTTCCGTTCCGCCCGTAATCATCGCATCGGCATCGCCGCGCTGAATGACTTTAAACGCGTCACCGATAGAGTTTGTTCCCGTCGCACATGCCGTCACCGTACAGGAGTTGACTCCTTTTGCTCCGAGAGCGATTGAGATTTGGCCTGTCGCCATATCCGGAATCATCATCGGAACAAAGAACGGGCTGACCCGTCTCGGCCCTTTTGTCAGGAAGATTTCGAATTGGGATTCAAGCGTTTCAAGGCCGCCGATTCCGGAACCGACCCAAACGCCGACTCTTGGCGCGATCTCTTCTGTGATGTTCAGACCGGCATCTTCAACAGCCATTTTCGCTGCTACGACAGCATATTGCGTGAAGCGGTCCATTTTTCTCGCTTCTTTTTTATCCATGTAGTTTTCAATATTGAAATCTTTCAGTTCAGCAGCTACTTTCGCCGGATACTCGTCCGATTCCACACGTGTGATCGGTCCGATTCCGGATACGCCGCTAATTGCATTTTTCCAGCTTGTTTCGGCGTCGTTGCCAAGCGGAGACAGGGCTCCAAGTCCTGTAACGACTACTCTTTTTTTATTCATCATGTGTGCACCTCACCTTTTTTCTATCGTCCCCAGCGTATCGCTATGGCGCCCCATGTCAATCCTCCGCCGAAACCGACCATGACGATGACATCGCCGTCTTTAATTTTACCTGCTTCCAGTTCCTCTACTAATGAAATCGGAATGGATGCTGCGGATGTGTTTCCATATTTATGGACTGTTTTAGACATCTTTTCAACCGGAAGCTCCAAACGTTCCCGTGCCGCTTCCATAATGCGGATGTTTGCCTGATGGGGAATCAAAAAGTCTACGTCCTCTTTGGAAAGACCGGCTTTTTCAATGACATTTACACTTGATTCACCCATTTGCCGGACGGCGAATTTGAATACTTCTCTTCCATGCATGATTGTATGCCCTTTTTCATCTAAGTACAAGTGCTGACCGCCTGTACCGTCTGCTCCGAGCTCAAATGACAGTATGCCTCTGTCGTCGCTGACCGGTCCGATGACAGCCGCTCCGGCCCCGTCCCCGAACAGAACAGCCGTATTGCGGTCTTCCCAGTCAGTAATGCTTGAAAGCTTTTCGACTCCGACCACAAGGACATGTTTGTATGTTTGCGATTCAATGAATTGTTTGGCGGTTACGATACCGTACATAAAACCGGCACATGCAGCGCTGATATCCATCGCGCACGCTTTTTTGGCCCCGAGCTTTTCTTGTATCATACAGGATACGGTAGGGAAAGACTGGTCGGGAGTGACCGTCGCCACGAGGATCATATCAAGCTCCTCAGCGGAAATGCCCGCCTGATCAAGCGCTTTTTGTGCAGCCTCAGCGGCCATGCCGGATGAATACATATCTTCAGCGGCGATTCTTCTTTCTTCTATACCTGTTCTCGTACGAATCCACTCGTCCGATGTATCTACCATTTGTTCAAGATCATGATTTGTCAGCACTTTTTCCGGGATATAACGGCCGACACCAAGAATTCCAGCTTTCATAGGAAAGACTCCTTTTTATAATGAATTTAAAACTAATTAGTTATGATCAATTGTTAGTATCAGGTACTAATTCTACCCTATTTTTTTTCTGTTGGCAATATATTCGTCTAAACTATCGGCTCCCGCTCTTCATAGAATATAAGGAAGATGAAAGGAGGCTTTATTATGGATATTTTCACTAAAATGATGTTCGGCAATTCCGGGGACCGGGATAAAGAACCGGAAGAAAACGAAAAAAACGAAGAAACCCCCGAACAGCCTCAGGCTGAAAACGAAGGTCCGGTCGATTACAACCACGTGATGAATCAGCTCGGCTCCATCATGAACTCCCTCGATCAATTAAAGCCTGTATTTAAAGACCTTGGGCTTGGATCGATGGTATCCGCCATTAAGAAAAAAATCATGTGAAAAGCCACTTCATGAAAAAGTGGCTCTCTTTATTTATTCAGCTCTCCGGCATCAGATCTGCCAAGCTCATACGCTTCCGCCATGACCGATGTAAATAGATCCATAAACGGCTGAATCATTTCCATAGACAGATCAATGCCGGATTTCTCAAGCTCCGCCTTTGCTTCCGGCAGGTATTTCATTGCGATCTGCATAAATTCAAGAGACTTTTCATGCTGCATGTGTATCCACCTCTATTCATTTGACGGCAGTTCATTTGTTCGGTTATACGTTTTTACAAGGTCTGAGATTTTGTCTTGAAATGCTTTGTCCACCAGAGGGCTGAACGTCCCCATTTCAACGACTCCTTCCCTGAAATCGAAGTTGTGATCTCCGCTCTTGAGCGTGCCGTTATTATATTGCTCGGCGATTATTGTATAGGCTTTGTCTACATTTTGCACGGTGCTTGTCAGCACCGTGTTTTTGCCGAGGTTCGATTGCTCGGCGACATAGCCGATGGCGTAAAGCCCGTCTTTTTTAATTTGCTGAATGACAGGAACATTATACCCGTCTCCGGCCGGATATACAACATCCGTGCCTTCTGCTTTTAACTTCTTATAAAGATGCAGTGCTTCATTGCCGTTATCCCAATGGTCCGTAAATTCAGTATTGACGGTGATATCGGGCTTTTCATATTTTGCCCCTTTAATAAAGCCGTCTACCTCAGGCTGCCATAAAAACGAGGCGATGACGCCGACCTCATTGGTTTTTGACATATGGGCGGCCGTCATTCCCCCAAAAAAACCCATCGCTTCTCCCATAAGGTGAACGCTTGTGACATTATCGTTTTTCGCCGTTCCGTTTGCGACGACGAATTCCATGTCGGGATAATCCTTACTGATCATATTGAAGATTTCCTCGTATTCATTTCCGTGCCCGTATAAAAGATTGACTCCTTTTTTATGCAAATCATCTATCGCTTTTAAAATATCTTCATCAGATCTGATATTTTCTTTATAATAAACGTCAACGTTAAATTCAGATTGTATCGCTAATAAACCTTTGTAACCTTTTGTGCCCCATACCAGGTCACTGATGGTATCGGGAAACAGCATTCCGACCTTCTCAATTTTCCCTTTAAACGGAGTTTGTGCGCATCCGCTCAATAAAAGGAGGACAGAAAAGACCATGACAAGCCTGGTGATCAAGCCGTGTTCAACCCCTTTTTTACTCATAACATGTATAATTGGTATACATTTATTGTAGCGGTAATGCACATAACATGGAAGGTATTTCTTAAAAATTGTCGAATGTTGATGAAAATTGTCTTTTCCACTCTTGAATTTTTTCTTCCGCTTCTGTTTTTTGCGTTTTTTCTATTATTTCCAGGGTAATAACCTGACTTTCGTCCTCTGTGCCGTCCGCCTGAAGCTTATTCATCAGCCCGCAGGCTGCGTCTTCTAAAAAGACCCTGCTTTCGCTATCTTCTTTCGCTTCCGTCCACGGGCCGTAAAGCGGCGGAAGAATAATCGTTTTAACCGTGTCCCGCTGGCCGCTTTTTTCCCAGTCTCCGTGATCCTCGTTGTAAACAATCCAATATATAGGCTCCGTTCTGTCTTCAGGCAGACATCCGCTCCCGTATTGAACGCAGATTCGATCGTATTCCTTGTCACCGATTTCATCTATGATTTGAAAAAGCCCGTTTCTCCCGAGCCACATTAAACGTTCTTCTAAATACAGCTGCCTCGTTTTGTCCTCCGGCTCATCCAAAATGACATCAACATGCACACCTTCATCCATCATCCGTTCGCATAATGAAAGGCCGAGAAATTCATCTGCTCCAATGATCAGCGCTGTCTTCATCGCATATGCCGCCTTTCCGGTTTTTCATTCACGTACAAGCCAAACAGCCCTCTGAAAAGAGATGGCTGTTGTATACTATTCACTACAGGTCTTTTTCATGACTGCGGAAAAAGCGGCAGACGGCTCTGTACATCCGCGCCGGATTCTCGAGCATGTGATACGTGATATCAGTCTTGCATCCGGTCTTTTCCCGGGCTTTTTCATATGCGTTCGCATGCAGGGTATACGGATACGGCGCTCCGGTCGTTCTTTGCCATATATGTACCGGCACGCTGGTATGGCAGCCGGTGATGGTCTGATAGGTCAGCGAGCTTGCCTCTTTTTCAGAAACACCGAAGCTTTGAGCCGTTTCTCTCAGAAACTGCTTATAAAAAAACTTATTTTCTTTCTCTGATTCAAAATGGGCTTGAAGGTCAAGACAAGGATCTAACATTGCTGCTGAACGGATATGCTCCGGCGAAGATTGCAGCAGTTGATCGGCGATGAGAGCGCCCATGCCTTCTGCGAGCAAGTGTATTTTCGGGTTGAGGGTTTCTTGTTTCAGTACATAATGAATCAGCTGTCTGGCGTAAGCGGCGGCTTTTTCCGATCCCCAGTGCCTGCCGTATAAATTGCTGTTGAAGATTGTATAACCTCTGTCACGCAGCGTATTTAACAGCTGGTTTCTCCCTTCATGTTCAAGCCAAAAGCTTGAATCCCCGCTGACAAAGTGAGTTCTGTCCCCAAGAATAAAGATACAGAAGCCGTTCGGCCGATACGGCAGATGGATGACGTTCAGCTCAGATCCGAGTTGGAAAAATCTTTCCGTTATCCCCATGCCTTTCCGCCTCCTTTTACTCCTAGTTTCTCTATTGGCTATCATATGTAAGAAGAATGAAAACGGATCAGTTAAACCCCTATTTGCTTCTATGTTTTGGCTATTATTCCGGTGCGGGGACCGTATTTTCCGTCAGACGGCCGGACAGGCGGGAAAAAGTCAGTTTTAGGGCGGGTCTTTTTGATGCGAAATTGACCTTCCGCCCGCGCCTTATGTATGGTATGATACAACGTAGAATAAAATGAAGGACGAGGTGGAAACGTGCGGTTAGTTATCGGTTTTATTTGGACGTTCCTTTTAACACATATGGCCTGTTATTTGATCGCCTCCATGAACAGCGCGGCGTACAACTTCAAGCAATCATCCGTTATCGCCGTGGTTATCGCGGTGCTTGTGTTTGTTCTTGCGGAAGTCATGCCTGTCAAACAGGATGCAAGCCAGCATTAATTAAAAAAACCTGCTATTCAGCAGGTTTTTTTGTATTCACGGTTTTCGTTGATATGTCCACAATCTGTTGTGATTTGAAGTCTCAGGAAACATTTCTCCCGCCGTAAGCTTGATTTTTTGCGGATTTTTGACCATACTTCCCGTTTCGCCGATTTCAACGTACACACCGTTATTCGGCGCTTTTTGTCCCGGTCGGAATTGATGCTGCTGTCCCACGTCATTTCCTCCTTTTTCTTTTTCATGTAGTATGCGCTTGTATGCGGGAAAATATTAAAAAACCGCTGAATGAGGCTCAGCGGTTTTTTGGTTCATCCTGTTTGTAAAGAAGAGCTTTCAAGAGCGCTTTTTGCGCGTGAAGCCGGTTTTCCGCCTGCTGGAATACCGCAGAGTTCGGGCCGTCAATTATCTCGGACGTGACCTCTTCCTCCCGATGCGCGGGCAGACAGTGCAAAAAGGTATAGTCAGGTTTGGCGAGACTGACGAGTGAGGCGTTGACTTGGTACGGGGCAAACACGTTCAGCCGCTGCTTCATCTCTTCTTCCTGTCCCATGCTCGTGAAGACGTCTGAGTAAATCACGTCTGCATCCCGCACCGCTTCCTGCGGATTTTCGGTAAGGATGATCTCCGCTCCGGAAACAGCCGCAGCTTCTTTTGCGGCATTTACCGCCTCTTCCTCTGCTTCATAGCCTTTCGGCGAAGCAATCGCAATGTCACAGCCCATTTTTGCGCATCCGATCATAAGTGAATGCGCCACATTATTTCCGTCACCGATATAGGCGACTTTTACTCCTTTCAGTTTTCCTTTTATTTCTTGTATCGTTAACAGATCCGCGAGTGCCTGACACGGGTGGTACCGGTCGGTCAGCCCGTTTATGACAGGAATGTGTGCATGCTCGGCAAGTTCCTCGACTTTTTCATGCTCAAAGGTGCGGATCATAATGGCATCAACGAATCCGGACAGCACCTTCGCCGTATCCGCGACCGTCTCTCCCCGTCCAAGCTGCAAGTCGCTGCTTGAAAGGAATAGTCCTGTTCCCCCGAGCTGAGCCATTCCCGCTTCAAACGATACACGCGTGCGGGTTGAAGATTTTTCAAAAATCATCGCCAATGTTTTTCCTTGAAAAATCGGCTGTATCGGATGCTGTTTTAATAATGAAGCTTCTGTCAGAAGCCCGTTAATGTCAGACGGGCTGAAATCCTTCAAGGAAAGAAAATCTTTGCCGTACAAATGGGTTAATGTATGTTCCTCTTTTACTGTGTGCATGATGCCACATCCTTTTGATAAAGATCTTTAAGCGATACAGGCTGAGGTTTGCCGGAGCCGCTTGCTAAAAATGCCTTTGCGGTTTCCGGTTCAGTAAAGACCGTCACGCCGTGCGTCATGGCTTCAATCCGCTGTTTACGCGCTTCTTCAGAATGATTGAAATTAATATGGACCGCTTTATCCTTCCGATCCGCCCAGGCCTGAAAAGAGTCTTTGCACACGGTGAATCCCGCCGCTTGTGCCTGCCGTGCCAGTTCCTCATCTCCGCCTTCCAGATAGACGCTTCCTTTTTTCTCCCAGACATGCGCATAGATTTTTTTCAGGGCGCTTTCTGCGTCAAACGCGACACACATTCCTTCTCCTGTCGACTTCATTTCCGGTCCCGGCTTTACGTCAACATCCTGAATGGCGTGAGAAGAAAATACCGGGAATT
This sequence comes from Bacillus sp. BACIII, assembly GCF_057836745.1. Taxonomy (NCBI): domain Bacteria; kingdom Bacillati; phylum Bacillota; class Bacilli; order Caryophanales; family Bacillaceae; genus Bacillus; species Bacillus sp. BACIII. The sequence goes on from NZ_CM174437.1 coordinate 1,886,776, forward strand.
TCACAGCCGTTCCATGCTGATTTTGAACCTCGGGCTTGAGGTCTTTAAGGGAAGCTCCGGCCAGCAGTCTGGCGGCAAGCGGGATCATCGGCACTCCCATCACCTTAGACACGACAGGAACCGTGCGGCTTGCCCGCGGATTCACTTCAAGAACGAGAATATCCCCTTTGTCATCAATGACAAACTGAATGTTCATAATGCCTTTGAAACCCAGTTTTACCGCAATTTTTTCGGCAGCCTTTTTTATATCCCGCTGCATATCAAGTGTGACGGACGGACCCGGGAGAATCGCAAAACTGTCGCCCGAATGGACGCCTGCCCGTTCAATGTGTTCTGTGTAAGTCGGAACGAATACTTCATGTCCGTCGGAAATCAGATCGATCTCCAATTCTTTTCCTGTAATGTACTGGTCGATCAAAATCGGATACGGCATGCCCGCTTCTTTTTCCAGCAGGTCTGACAGCTGCGCTTCTGAATCAACAATGATCATGCCCATTCCCCCGATGACATAAGACGGACGGATCAGCACAGGATACCCGATGCGGATTGCTTTTTCCGCGGCTTCTTCTTTCGTATAAGCCGTTTCCCCTTTGGCATGTTTTAGATCCAGCTCATCAAGCAGCCGATAAAACAGATCCCGATCCTCCAGCGCATCCAGGGTTCTAAAGGATGTTCCGAGCAGCTGAACGCCCGCTTTTTCCAATGATTCAGCGGCATTGATAGCGGTCTGTCCCCCAAACTGGACGATGGCAAAATCAATGTTTTCATGTTCCGCCACGTTTAAAATATGCTCTGCCGTCAGCGGTTCAAAATAAAGCCTGTCAGCAATTTCGTAATCGGTGCTTACCGTTTCCGGATTGTTATTGATCATAATTGTTTCATAGCCCAGCTTTTGCAGGGTCAGGACGCCGTGGACTGCGCTGTAGTCAAATTCCACACCTTGACCGATACGGATCGGGCCTGATCCTATAATGAGCGCCCGTTTTTTCTCTTTTCGGCTGATATCTCCGTCGCTTTCTCCGAGATAGGTGGAGTAGAAATAATTGGTCTTGGCATCAAATTCAGCGGCGCATGTATCTACGATTTTAAACGACGGGACGATATCTGCTTTCTTTCTGAGAGCGCGGATGTCTTCTTCCGTTTTTCCCGTAAGAGACGCGATCATGACGTCCGTGAAGCCTTTTACCTTCGCCTGCTTTAAAAGCGGGACAGACAGATGATCTCCTTCTTCCATCAGCTTGTTTTCCAATGTGATGATATTACGGAATACATGAAGGAAAAACGGGTCAATTTTCGTTTTAGAATGAATGTCTTCTATCGTTACACCGCGGCTTAACAGTTCCATGACGACGAAGAATCTCCGGTCATCCGGCGTTACCGCTAAGTCCCACAGCTGATTGACCGTAAAGCCGCCGAGTTCGGGAAGGCGGGTGCCGATCGTTTTCAGCTCAAGGGAGGCCGCCGCTTTTTGAATAGCTGCTTCCATGTTTCTTTCGATCGCCATGACCTCTCCCGTCGCTTTCATCTTCGTTCCGAGCGTGCGGTCGGCATGTTTAAATTTATCAAACGGCCAGCGCGGGAACTTGACGATAACATAATCCAGCGCCGGTTCAAAGCTTGCATAAGTAGAGCCCGTCAGCGGATTTTTCAGTTCATCAAGCGTATAGCCGACGGCAAGTTTCGCCGCCATTTTGGCAATCGGATAGCCGGTCGCTTTTGACGCAAGAGCTGAAGAGCGGCTGACACGCGGGTTCACTTCAATGACATAGTACTGTTTGCTGAACGGATCCAGCGCAAATTGAATGTTGCAGCCGCCGACCACATCAAGCGCTGAAATAATCGCCAAACTTGCTGAACGCAGCATCTGATATTCTTCATCCGTTAACGTCTGGGACGGCGCGACTACGATGGAGTCTCCTGTATGCACGCCGACGGGATCGATGTTTTCCATGTTGCAGACGGTGATGCATGTATGATTTCTGTCACGCATGACCTCATATTCAATTTCTTTAAAACCGGCGATGCTTTTTTCGACGAGGCATTGGCTGATCGGGCTTGCCAACAGCGCCTGTTTAATCAGCGTCTGAAACGCTTCTTTCGTTTTCGCGATTCCGCCTCCCTTTCCGCCTAACGTATACGCCGGTCTTAGAATAACCGGAAATCCGATAGACTCAGCGAAGCGGAGGGCATCTTCTTCGTTGTCGACGATTTCGCTTTCCGGAACGGGCTGATCGAGCTCTTTCATCAGGGTCCGGAACCGCTCCCGGTCTTCGCCTTTTTGAATGGTCTCCACTGATGTTCCTAAAAGCTTGACGTGATGCTTCTTCAGCACGCCTGCTTCTTCAAGCTTAACGGCTAAATTCAATGCCGTCTGGCCGCCCAAATTGGCAAGGAGACCGTCCGGTTTTTCTTTTTCAATGATGGCTTCGATGCTTTCGGTCGTGAGCGGTTCAAAATAAATTTCATCAGCAAACGCCTCATCCGTCATAATCGTTGCCGGGTTGTTGTTGACGAGAATAACACGGTATCCTTCTTCTTTCAGAGCCATGCATCCCTGCGTTCCTGAATAATCAAATTCAGCCGCCTGGCCAATGATGATCGGGCCTGAGCCGATGACTAATATGCTGGAAATGGTTGTATCTTTAGGCATGAGCGATTTCTCTCCTTGCTGGTATCACTTTCTCTAGAAATTCATCAAATATCCACTCGCTCTCAGCCGGTCCGGGATGAGCTTCAGGGTGGAACTGTACGCTTAATACAGGAAGGCTGTTGTGAATGAGCCCTTCCACTGATGTGTCATTGACATGATGGAATCTGATCGACAGCTCGTTTTGGTCAATTGATGCTTCATCGACGACGTAGCTGTGGTTCTGGCTTGTCATAAACACCCGTTTCGTTTTCCGGTCAATAACGGGATGGTTAGCTCCCCTGTGCCCGAACGGCAGTTTATACGTATTCCCTCCGAAAGCGAGGGCAATCAGCTGATGTCCGAGACAAATGCCGAGTGCGGGGAAAGCATTCAGTAAAGCCTTAATCCGGGTCATGTACGGAGCAATCGCTTTCGGGTCCCCAGGTCCGTTTGAAAGCACGATTCCGTCAGGCCGAATATCATAAACGGCGTTCATCTGGTGATAAGGAACGACTGTTACTTTACAGCCGCGCTTTACAAGCGACGAAGCGATTGATTTTTTATAACCGAAATCAATCAGCGCAATATGCCGGTCTCCGTCCCCCATAGAAGTGATTTCTTCGGCCTGCGCCAGCTCAGCCGGGTTTTCTGTTCCGGATGCTGCGGGAAGTTCTCCTGTTGTTGACACGGCAGCGTTCATCGTGCCGCCGGAGCGGATGGTTTTGACGACGGCCCGTGTGTCCACTTCGGTTAAAAGCGGGATGTTCCATTTATTTAAATACTCTCTCAAACTTGAGACTGCTTCATGGTGAGAAAAATGTTCACACGCTTCATACACGACAACGGCCTTGACTTGAGGAATTTTACTCTCAAGGTCTTTTTCATTAATTCCGTAGTTTCCGATCAGCGGATACGTAAAAACGATGATCTGGCCCTTATATGACGGGTCCGTAAGCACTTCCTGATAGCCCGTCATTCCGGTGAAAAAAACCGCTTCGCCAACACAGCATGCTTCTTTTTCAAGATCACCGCCGAATGATGTTCCGTCTTCCAATACTAAATAGCCTTTCATCTAAAGCCCACCTCTTGATGAATAATTAATTAAAAACATGAATTTTTATACTCTTATAGCGAAAAAAAATTATCGTTTCACTGCGGAATGCGCTTCTATCGCTGCTTTCAGCATACTGACGGCCGAGAGCATTTCCTCTTCAGAAACCGTAAGCGGCGGGAGCAGCCTGATGACATTCGGTCCGGCCGGAAGCACGAGAAGTCCGCGTTCCTGCAGGTCTCCGATAATGCCGGAAACGGAACCTGCACATTCAATGCCGATTAATAGCCCTTTTCCGCGGATATCTTTTACAAAAGGCCCTGTCAGCTCACTTTTCAGCCGGTCTTTTAAAAAAGAGCCTTTGCCGGCCGCAGCCTGGAGAAAGTCCGGCTGAAACACAATGTCCAAGGTTGCATTCACAGCTGCCATGGCAAGCTTATTGCCGCCGAACGTCGTACCATGCGTACCCGGCGTGAAGGCTTCGCCAAGCTTCTTTTTGCCGATCACGGCTCCGGCGGGAAAACCGTTTCCAAGCCCTTTCGCAACGGTGATGATGTCCGGAGAGATGCCGAAATGCTCATAGCCGAATGCTTTTCCCGTCCGGCCGATTCCGGTTTGAATCTCGTCTATGATAACCAGCGCCTGTTTGTCTTTGCAAAATGTCTGTAAGGCTTCGATGAATTCCGGGTCGGCGGGATGGACTCCCCCTTCTCCCTGCACCGTCTCAAGCATGACGGCGGCGATATCATCCTCTTTTGAAAGCGTGCTGAATGCTGACGGATCATTAAACGGAAGATAGTGAAATCCATGGAGCATCGGTCCGAAACCGGTTTTGATTTTGTCTTGTCCGGTGGCGGCCATTCCCGCATATGTCCGTCCGTGAAAGGATTGCCGGAATGTCACGATTTTTGTTTTTCCCGTTGCTTTACGGGCAAGCTTAATGGCGCCTTCATTCGCTTCAGCCCCGCTGTTGCAGAAGAAAACCAGGTCCCCCGCGCTATGTTCGGCAAGCTTTGCCGCGGCTTTTTCCTGAAGGTCATTTTCAAACAGATTGGAAACGTGCCATACGCTGTCAAGCTGTTCTTTGACCGCTTCTGTCACCGCATCATGACAATGGCCGAGATTGGAAACGGCGATGCCCTGAATAAAATCCAGATACGTTTTTCCGTTTTCATCCTCTGCGATTGTCCCTTTCGCTTTTTTGATATCGATAGGCCAGCGGCTGTAGGTTTGAAATAAACTGCTCATGACACGCTCTCCTTTTCCTTGACGATTTTTGTTCCTTGGAAGGCTTGATCGGTGAAAAACGCTCCTTTTCCGTTTACGATCATAACTTCCGCGACATCTTCACTCAGTGCCGATAATGCCGACTTCACCTTCGGAATCATCCCTCCCGAAATGACGCCGCCATCGATGAGGGTCTGAATCTCCCGCGGCGTCAACGTCTCCAGCCGGTTCTCTCCGTCCATAATTCCTTCGACATCCGTGACAAATAAAAGTTTATCGGCTTGTAAGGCTGAAGCGACGGCTGATGCCGCTGCGTCTGCGTTGACGTTCAGCGTTTCAAAATCACTTGTCATGGAAAGCGGAGCGATAACGGGAATGATGCCTTCTTTCATTAGTGCTTGAATAATGGACGGATCGGTTTTCCGGATTTCACCGACTTCTCCGTATTTGTCTTGATCAAGATAGGATGCTTGAAGGAGACCGCCGTCCTTTCCTGAGATTCCCGCAGCTTTCAGCCCGTTTTTCGCGAGTTCGGTTACGAAAAATTTATTGACCGTTCCTGACAAGACCATTTCGGCTGTTTCCAGCACCGGTTTGGTCGTTTTCCGCTGCCCATCGACAAATTCCGTTTCAATCTGCAATGTTTTCAGCATTTGTGAAATTTCCGGACCGCCGCCATGCACGACGGCAATGTTCCAGCCCGATTGCATAAGCTCTTTTACATTTTGAAAAAAAGCGGCGGATAACTCGCGGATCACGCTGCCGCCGCACTTAAAAACAATGGTTTTCTTCATGCCGCTCCCCTTTGTTATGTGCGATAGCTCGCATTGATTTTGATATAGTCATAGGTTAAGTCACAGCCCCATGCCCGGCCGCTGCCGGCGCCTTCTTGCAGGCGGACTGCAATCGTAATTTCATCACCTGATAAGTACTCCTTGGCGTCAGTCTCTGAAAACGGCTGAGGTTCGTTGTGTTTAAACAGACACTGACCGCCGAGGAAAACTTCCACTTGTTCGGCCGTTACGCTTGCCGCACTGTGCCCGATTGCGCCGACGATGCGCCCCCAGTTGGCGTCAGTGCCGTAAACGGCGGTTTTCACAAGGCTTGAGCCGACGATTTTTTTGGCGATGATATTCGCTTCGAGATTATTTTTCGCGCCTTCGACTTTGGCTTCAATTAATTTCGTCGCTCCTTCACCGTCTCTGGCAATATCTTTGGCAAGGTCTTCGCATACAAGCTTCAGCCCCTTTTTAAAAGCCGGCCAGTCGGAATGCTGCTCCGTCAGACACTCATTCCCCGCGCAGCCGTTCGCCATCACGAGCACCATGTCATTCGTCGATGTTTCTCCGTCAACGGTGATTTGGTTAAATGAAACATCCGTGATCTCTCTGAGCGCGTTTTTAAGCGCCTGTTCTTCCACGGCCGCATCCGTTGTGACAAAGCCGAGCATTGTCGCCATGTTGGGATGAATCATGCCGGAGCCTTTCGCCGCTCCGCCGATCGTGATGATGTCTCCGCCGATCACCAGTTCATAACACGTCTGTTTCGTCACTGTATCCGTCGTCAAAATGGCTTCTTCAAAAGCTCCGGACACTGCAGGCGCTTGACCGAGCTGCTCAATGCCCGCCTGAATTTTTTCCATGTCTAACAGCTCGCCGATCACCCCGGTTGACGAAACCGCAACAAGCTCCGGCTCAATCCCGAGCCGGCTTGCGAATCCGTCCCGCATTTCATAAGCGTCCTTTAAACCTTGGTCTCCCGTACAGGCGTTGGCAATCGCGCTGTTGACAATAACCGCCTGAAGCACAGCCTCTTTTTTCAAGCTCTCTTGCGTCACTTTCAAGGGTGCTGCCTGAAAATGGCTCTGCGTATATACCGCTGCACTGACTGCAGGCGTCTCGCTGATAATCGCCCCGAGATCTTTTTTTGAATAGCGCAGCCCGCAGTGAATACCCTTTGCCTCAAACCCTTTCGGCGAAGATACGCCGCCTTTGATTTTCGTGATTTTCTCACTCAGCTGAATCATATTTTTGAATCCCTCTTTCGTTCTATGGATAGACTGGCGTCATCATAAGTCCCGTTTCTTCCTGCCAGCCATTCATGATATTTAAATTTTGAACCGCCTGCCCGGCGGCGCCTTTCATCAGATTATCTATGACAGAAACGATGGTCACACGGTTTGTTCGTTCATCCACAGTGACACTGATGTCACAAAAGTTGCTGCCGTACACTTCTTTCGTCGCCGGGAATTCACCTTCCGGCCTGATCCTCACAAAATATGAATCTTTGTAAAATTCGGAATAAAACTCTCTTAATTGTGCAGAAGACATTCCCGGAGGGGCGTCGGTATACATCGTCGCCATAATGCCCCTTGTCATCGGCGCCAAATGAGCGGAAAACGTGATCGGACCTATGCCGGGCTGCCATGCCGCCAATTGCTGTTCAATTTCCGGAGTGTGCTGATGCTCATTGACCTTATAAATTTTGAAATTATCATTCAGCTCAGAATAATGAGTGCCCATGGAAGCTTTTCGGCCGGCGCCGGATACGCCTGTCTTCGCATCAACAATCAGAAATGAATCTTGTAAAAGCTTATTTTTCGCCAGCGGGGCGAGCCCGAGAAGCACAGCCGTCGGAAAACACCCCGGATTGGCAATCAGCTTTGCATTCTGAATTTCTTCTTTTTGCAGTTCGGCTAAACCGTAAACCGCGTTTTGAATCGTTTCTTCCGGGGCGGCCTGCCGCTTATACCACTTTTCATACACGGCCGGATTTTGAATCCGCAGATCGCCGGAAAGATCAATGACCGGAATGCCCGCCTCCGCCAGCTTCGGCGACCACTCCCCGGAAACGCCGGGCGGAGCGGCTATGAACATCACATCAATTTCGTTGCGGATCGTTTCTATATGAAGCGGCTGAAGTGATTGCGGCGCTATATTTCTCAAATGCGGATATGAAGCATCATATGCCTTCCCTTCATCGCTCGATGAATATAATATACAATTGTCTGTATAAGGGTGATGGTTAAGAATCCTGACAAGTTCGGCGCCTCCATAACCAGTTGCGCCTATAATACCAATTTTCAACGGGTTCACCTTCTTGGTTTTTGTGAAATTATTTAACATTATAACATGAATAAAAATTAATTCAATTGTATATTTAATATTCTTCATTCATTTTCCATCCGTTTTGGCCAACAAAAAAACAGGCTGATTTGATCAGCCTGTTTTCTTCAGCATCATCAGCCCGCTTATAAAAAACAAAATAGAACTTGCGTAAAAAATAATGTGAACCGTAAAGAAGTCAGCAAGAAAGCCGCCCAGAATGATGGCGGCAGCGGAAAATACGGCCGTCCAAAAATGATAGCTGCCGACTTTTTTCCCCCGCTCCCCGCCATCGGTGTAATCGGCGATCATGATTTTTTCGCCGTGTTTTTGCATGGCGCCGAACAGGCCCAAAAGCACCTGCACAACATAAACCTGGTGCACGCCGGTGATGTGCGGGAGCGTCAGGAGAAGCACCGCCATGCCCCACGAATTCGCCATAAGGAACCAGCGGGGATCAAGTCTTGCCGACAGCCGGCCGAGCAGTGGATGGATCAAAGCGCCGCTCAGGCCGAACAAGCCGTATGACAAACCGAATTGCGTGTAGCTGGAACCGATGTTTTTAATAAACAAAATATAAAAAGGAAAGATCAGGCTGCCGGCAAAAAAGACACTGCTCTGAGACAGGATCAGCCATTTTAAATGATTGTGTTTCATGATTTGTACCTCTGATAAAAATAATTCATAAACAAGTCATCCGGATCATACTTACGCTTTTTCTGAAAGAACATGTCGCTCTTCGGATACGCCTTGCGCATCTGCTCTTTCGTTTGGTACAGCATATATGGCAGATAATAGCTGCCGCCGTGGCGCAATGCCGTGTCCGTCATTTTTCTGACGATCCGCGCCGCACTCGCCTGACTGTCTTTTGAAAACCCTTCATTGATTAATAGAACGAGCGAAAACATATCATCCTTTGCATATGACAGGTCGGCTTTTTCATTTTTTTGCACGTAGCGGATCGTAATATTTACAAGATTGAGATCTTCGTGTGACAGCGCCGTGCGCAAATCATGAATGTACGGCGCAAATTCGCCGACAGGTACGAAGTATTCCTGAAGCACGTCGGTATTGTCCGTGTTTTCATATTCCAAAAATTTCGATTCTGACCTCATGACATTATTTCTGGAGATTTTCACGCCGTTTTGGCCGAGAAAATAAGACTGCTGGGCCGACCAGAGCCAATTTCTTCCCCAGTCATACCGGCGGGAGAGGCCGAGCGCGAATTTCGTAAGCGCCGGATGCTCATCTTCTTTCAGTTCATTGTGCTGCTTTAATTCAGTCTGATTGTCTGAGAGCGTGTAATCAGTCACATACATATCGTGCAAAAAGCCTTTATCCCCTGTTGCGATCCGTGCAAGATGCATGCGCACGGCAGGATTGTGCTGTACATGCCGGGTAAAATATTGACTGTATGTATCAGCGTTCATGCGTTTCGTTTTCATTTCGTATAGCTCATCATCTGTCAGCTCAATATCTGCGTCAAGTATCACACCGAACAGGCCGTACCCGCCGATGACGGCTGAAAACAGGTCATCTTTCGGAGTGACCGTAACGATTTTGTCGTCCGCCTTTAAAAGATGAAACGATTTAACCGTATCAATCAGCGAGCCGTACCGGATATCCCGGCCGTGAGCGTTGGCGCTCAGTGAGCCGCCGATCGTAAAGATGTTTTGCGACTGCATGACCTTTACCGCGAGTCCGTACGGATTGACATACCGCTGAATATCATTCCACGTCGCCCCCGCCTGCACCCTGATGATTTTTTTCTTTCGGTCGAGACCGAGTATTTTGTTGTACCCCGTCATGTCGAGAACGATACCGTCTTCATAATACGTCTGGCCGCCCATTGAGTGCTGGGCGCCTGCGATCGAGATCTTCAGATGCTTTCTTTTTGCTTCCGTAATCGTTTCGACCAATGTTTCTTTCTCTTTTCCTTTGACCGTCTGCTTAATTTTCACCGGCATGAGACGGCTGACATCCGTCATTGTTTCCGCCTGCTGATGCCGCTCTTTGTGGAAGACAGAAACAGCGAACAGCGTCGTATAAACTAGGATGCTAAGGATAATGAGAAGTATTTTTTTCTTCATATGTTCCTCCCTCGCGTACAGCCGGTCTATTATATCACGACTCCGCCCTCTTTTTTCCTTTTTATCCCGATACCGAAAAAAACCCCGAATGCTGGAACACTCGGAGTTTTTTAGTGATTTGCCCTTTTTTCCGCACGCCGGCCTGCAGCGACCGCTGAAAATTTTTTTAGTTGGTATATACTCTTTATATATAATAAACATGTTAAATGAGGTGGGAACGTGAACATAAAAGGAATCAATCATCTTCTTTTTTCTGTTTCAAATTTGGAAAAATCCATAGAATTTTATGAAAAAGTATTTCATGCACAGCTCCTGGTTAAAGGGCAAAAAACAGCATATTTTGATCTGAATGGGCTTTGGCTTGCGCTGAACTTAGAGGAAGATATTCCAAGGAATGAAATACATAAATCCTACACACATACGGCTTTTTCAATTGATCCAAGCGATTTTGATGAAATACATCAAAGGCTGGAAAATCTAAATGTAAATATATTAAACGGACGGCCCCGAGATCAGCAGGATCAAAAATCAATTTATTTTACTGATCCTGATGGACATAAATTTGAATTCCACACAGGCACACTCCAAGACAGACTGTCCTATTACAAAAAAGATAAACCCCATATGACGTTTTATATATAAAGGTTTTATGCAGACAAAAGAAAAGCACCTCCAAACTTTAGGGTGTACCTAAAATCCGGGGTGCATTTTCTTATTACTGAATCCCTAATGCGATTTTCGCGTAGCGTGACATTTTGTCTCTCGTCCACGGCGGATTCCAGACGATGTGAACCTCCGTCTCTTTTACATCCGGAATGTCAGCGAGCGCTTTTTTCACCTCGTCGACGATGATCGGAGCGAGCGGGCACCCCATTGATGTCAGTGTCATTGTAACGTGCGTCAGGCCGTCGTCATCCATATCGACATCGTATACGAGGCCGAGGTTGACGATATCGACGCCGAGCTCAGGGTCAACGACCTGCTCCAAGGCGCCCATGATGTTTTCTTTTAATGCTTCTTCCACGTTCCATCACTCCTTTTTCCTCAGTATAACGTAAAAGCGGCTTTTGTTAACACCTTTGTGCTTTATAAATGCTTATCGAACCAGGCGACTGTTTCTAAAACGGCGTATCTCGGGACTTTATGATCAGCCCGTTCGTCTTTCAGAAACTGAAGATGCTCTGGCCGGCTGCTGTAATGCGGTTTAATCGACTCATAAAAGCCGCGGGTCGGTGCATACGGTACGACTTTGTCCTGAACGCCGTGCCAGAACAACAGCGGGCGGCTGCGGAGTTTTTCCGGTTCCAGACTGAGATCAAACGGTTTGAGCCGCGCAAACAGTTCATCGACCTGTTCTTTTGTGACATCAATTTCGATGTCCTGCTTTTGAATGTGGTCAATCTGCTGCTGAAAAAACGCCGTGTAGTTCGGGCTTCCCATCAGACTGACCCCGGCTTTGACCCAATCATACGCAGCCATCGCGCCGAATGTCGTAATCCCGCCCATTGACGTGCCCGCAAGACCGATCCGCCCGTCTTCAATCAGACCGCGCGTTTCAAAATCCTTTTTCAGCACGTCAAGCTCCTCAATTTCATTTAATACAATGTCCCAAAAATGGACGGCGAGCTCTTCCGCTGACAGCTGTTCAGCGCGTTCACCGTGGTAAAGAGCTTCCGGCAGCACGGCTCTGAAGCCCTTTTCAGCAAGCAGGTAAGCGAAATGAAGATTATGTTCCTTCGCGCTTGTAAAACCGTGAATAAAGAAAACAAGGGGAGCGGGACGGTCCCGATTTTCTTCTTTTACAATATGTAAAAACGGAATGCCTGATACGGTTTGATGATCAATAAGAATCACGTTGACTCCCTCCTTAGGATAACCATAATCATAAGTGTAACATGTAGACAATAAAGATGGTAAAAAGCTACACTGTACATAAGATAAAAACAGCAAATCATATGACAAAAGGAGTTATTTATGGAGACAAAACCTTATCTCATCGCCTTAGATCTGGATGGAACATTATTAAAAGATGATAAAACCATTTCCCCTGAAACGGCACGGACGATTCAGACGCTGAAAGAAGCGGGCCATCATGTCTGCATCTCAACCGGCCGCCCTTTCCGTTCCAGTTCGATATATTATGACGAGCTTGGGCTGACAACGCCGATTGTCAATTTTAACGGGGCGTTTGTCCACCATCCGAAAGACGAGTCATGGGGACGCTACCACACGTCTTTATCTGTCGATGTGGTCAGACAGCTTGCCGAACTTACAGAGACCTATCAAATACATAATGTGCTCGCTGAGGTCATTGATGATGTGTATTTTCATTATCATGATGAGCATTTAATCGAGGCGTTTCATATGAATACGGCGAATGTCACGTTCGGTGATCTGCGTGAAACGGTCAAAGAGGATGTGACGTCCGTATTAATTCACGCGAAGGAAGAGGACGTGGCGGACATACGCGCACATTTATCCGATGTGCACGCCGAGGTCATTGACCACAGAAGATGGGCGGCTCCGTGGCATGTGATTGAAATTATTAAACATGGGATGAATAAAGCGGTCGGATTGAAGAAAATCAGCGACTATTACCAAGTGCCGAGAGAACGGATCATCGCGTTCGGCGACGAAGACAACGACCTTGAAATGCTCCGGTTTGCCGGGTGCGGTGTCGCGATGGGAAACGGCACGGATGAAGTCAAACAAGCTGCTGACCGCGTCACGGGCTCAAATGAAGCGGACGGAATCGCCGGGTTTTTAAAATCCTATTTCTCCCTATGAGATTTTCCCGCTCATAACCCGAAGCCTTCCGCCCATACTAAAACAGACGACTCATCTCGTCTAAATATGGAAGGGGGACATTGCAATGGGTAAACGAAACAAATCAAAACGGTTTATTCAGCAAGGCAAGGACTCTGTCAGTCTTCATGACGCAAGATTTCCATATCGGTCTACATTAGAGGAAGCACAGCATGATGCATCAAAAGACGCAGCCGAAAGACAGGTTGACTTTTAATGAGAAACGAACTGTTCTCTCAAGCCAAGTCATTTGTCCAGCAGGCTGTCATGATTGCTAATGGTTTCGAGGACGGCGACCGGGAAAAAGCTGTCTCACGCGCCAAAAATGCCGTGTCTTCCGCGTACGCCAATTCGACGGATGCAGAACGTCAGCAGCTGCACCAATTTCAGGATCAGCTGGATAAATTGCAATAAAAAAAGGCGCCCCGTCTGGACGAGGGCGCCGCTTTTTTATTTTACTTCAAATGTTTTTACCGTTTTCAGTCTTTTTCCGATCTGATCGGACTTTCCTAAAAACGTCACGGTGACCGTGTATGTCCCCGGTCCTGGCGCGTTTTTCCACACATCTGAAAAGTCATACGTTTCATTCGGCATTAAGGTCATGGTCTGAAACGCCTGGGTAAACATTCTGTCTTTTGAATAGCGGTACAGTTCTTTGTTCTGTTGATCATGTACGGTCAATTCGAATTTCTGCCCTGAGCTGAATGTGAAATCGATCGGACTTTCGCTTTTGTTTTTTAAAGACATTTGAAATTCGATCTGCTGATCCGTCTGCACAGGATTTACGGCTAATTCCGCTTGCTGTTCATTCATCTCTCCGGATACCTCCTCAGCGGGCTCCTTCTGCCCGGATTGACTGCTGCACCCGATCAATAAAATGACCGGTAATAACAGGCCAAACAGCCACTTCATTCTATCCGCTCCTATCAGTCTTTTCTGAAGAAACCAAAGATTCCCGTCGTTTGCACGATGTTTGTGAAGGCTTTCGGGTCGACCTCTTTCACGATTTTCTCAAGATCATACAATTCGTACCGCGTGATGACGATGATCATCATTTCTTTCTGTTCGTTTGTGTAAGCGCCTTTTGCCGGCACCGTCGTAATGCCGCGGACCATTTTTCCGTAAATCGCTTCTTTGATTTCATCGGCTTTTTTCGTAACGATCATAGCGGTCAGTTTCATGTGGCGGGTATGAATGGCGTCAATCACCCTTGTTGTGACATAAAGAGCGACAAGGGTATATAATGCTTTCTCCCATCCTTGCAATAATCCTGCCGTCAAAATGATAATCCCGTTCAAAATGAAGAAATACGTGCCGACCGGTTTATCCTTCCATTTGGCCAGCACCATCGACACGATATCAAGACCCCCTGTAGACGCGCCGAATTTCAGCGTTAAACCGATGCCGATGGCTGAGATGACTCCTCCGAATACGGTATTCAGGAGAATATCGTGCGACAGTCTCATTTCCGGGAGAATTCCCATAAAGACGGACGTCAGCGCTACACTTAATATGCTGTATACGGTGAATGATCTGCCGACTTTCAGCCACCCTAACACACCGATGGGAATGTTTAAGAGGAACATGAGAACTCCTGTCGAAATATAAAAAGGGGCGTATTGATCAACGACGCTTGACAGCAGCTGGGCGACACCGGTAAAACCGCTGGCATATACATTCGCCGGTATCAGAAATAAATTCAGCCCCGCCGCATATAGAAACGCGCCGATGACGACGATTGCTAATTTTTTTACTTGTTCAAGTACCATGGCTTGCTCCTCCGCTCATTTTCATTATTAGCTTTTCCCTTAAAACAAAGTTTTGAACACTATTTTGCCACATTTATATGATATAGTTGGCATCACTCTCACCAAATGGAAAGAAGGGAATTATGATGACAGTTCACCTTATTGCTGACAGCGCCTCTGATCTGCCGCAATCTTACATTGAAGAAAACCGGATCGGGTTCATTCCGCTGCACGTAACACTCGATGGAAACGAATATGAGGACGCGGTCACCATTCAGGCGGATCATATATTTCAAGCGATGCGGGATGGGAAAGTCCCGAAAACATCCCAGGCATCACCGGATACGATAAAAAAAGTATTTTTACAATACGCGGAACTGGGAGAGCCGGCGATTTACATTGCCTTTTCTTCAGGTCTTTCCGGCACTTATCAGACGGCCGTGATGGTCGCCAATGAAATCAAAGAGGAATTTCCCGAATTTGATTTACGGATTGTAGATTCCAAATGCGCTTCATTGGGCTGCGGCCTCGCGGTGATGCATGCGCAAACACTCTGTGTTAACGGGAATACAATACAAGAAATCGAAACGTCTGTAAAGAGCTTTTGCGCACGGATGAAACATATATTTACGGTCGATGATGTCGCCTATCTCGCGCGGGGCGGCAGGATTTCAAAAACGTCCGCTTTTGTCGGCGGGCTTTTGAACATCAAACCGATCCTGCATGTGGCTGACGGCAGACTCGTGCCGCTCGAAAAATTGCGCGGACAGAAGAAACTGTTTAAACGGATTTTAGAAATGATGAAGGAAGAAGGCGGCGATTGGCCGGATCAAACAGTCGGAATCAGCTATGCCGACAATGAAGAGACGGCGCTTCGCATGAAAGAGATGATTGAAGATGCGTTCGGTCCGAAAGAGATCATTCTTCATTCAATCGGTTCCGCCATCGGCGCCCATTCCGGTCCGGGAACGCTCGCGATTTTTTTCCTGAAGCCATAATTTCCAATGCCGGCGGGCATCCTATCGTAAAGAAGGGAGGCTTTGCCATATGAAAGATGATGACAAAAAACCGCTGGATCATAACGCCTTAAATCAAAAAAAGAACCGGCTTGCCGAAAAAAACCGGCAGGCGGGAAAAAACCAGAATTCAAAAAAACCGGACCATCTGTAAATGCAAAACAGCCCTCTTACCTTAGAAAAAGAGGGCTGTTTTTTCTGTACGGCCATAAGTTCGCCAGTTACATAGTAAACCGGCGGATCTGATAAATAAATGCAGGATATAGCGGATTTTGAGGAAATAAAAAACATCGGTTTTTGTTCACCGATGTTTTTGCAGAATATTTATTGTTTTTCGTATGTCCAGCCGTTTTCCTGATACACTTTGCCGTTTTTCATCAGGTGCCCGAGCGCCCGCTTAAAGGCGGCTTTGCTTAAATGAAACCGTTCGCGGATATCGTCAGGATGGCTTTTGTCTCCGTAAGGCATTGCGCCGTTTCTTGATCTCAGATAGGTCAGAATCTCTTCTGCGTCAACCGAAAGCGCGTCCTGCTTTCTCGGCAGCAGCGACATGTTGACGGACCCGTCTTCCTTCACCTCGATGACACGCCCTGTCACGCGGCTGCCGAGTCTCGGCTCTTCCTTTCTTTCTGAAGGGTGAATAAACGCGCGGATGCCTTCATCTGTAATCAGAAAAGAGCCAGATGCGATCAGTCTGTACACCGTGCCTGTCAAGTCTTTATTCATGACGTCTTCCTCTGCATCCGTAAATAATTCGCTGATGATATCCTCCGGCGCCGGCTTGGCAAACATGCGTCCGCGGCTTGTCACCTTCAGCATGCAATACAGTCTGTCGCCTTTCTGCGGCCAGACGGATTTGTACGGAGGCAGGTGCTCCGTTGCGACAAGCGCGTCTTTTGACAGACCGACGTCGACGAATACGCCCATATCTTCCACAGCGTCCGTCACTTCCACCCATCCGTAATCATAAAAGCTGATAAGCGGCTTTTTCATCGTCGCCGCGAGTCTTTCCTGATGGTCGACGTAAATAAATACGTCCACTTCATCTCTGTCTTCGATATCTTCCGTGATTTCACTGTTATGTAAAAGAACCGTATCCTCGCCGTCCGTTAAAAAATAACCGAAATCGGTCTGGTGATCTATACTAAGCGTGAGCTGCTGCCCTGGTTTCATGTTATCGTCCTTCCTGCTTCGCCCGTCAGAGGCTGATGTTTTTCTCATTTTTTCCAATTCGCACAAATTCATGCTTTGTGCTGTTGGACATTTCTCTTTATTCTACTATAATCAACACATAAGTGAAATGTTATAGGAGGTTTTCTCATGGCAAAAGAAAGTTCTTTTGATATTGTATCCAAAGTTGAATTTCCTGAAGTGCAGAATGCGATTCAGATGACGCTGAAAGAAATCAGCACGCGCTATGACTTTAAAGGATCTAAAAGCGATGTGACTTTAGAAAAGGAAGAACTTGTTCTGATTTCTGATGATGAGTTTAAATTGAATCAGCTCAAGGATGTGCTGAGCGGCAAGCTGATTAAACGGGACGTGCCGACGAAAAACATTGAATACGGCAAAATCGAAAATGCATCGGGAGGCACGGTGCGCCAGCGCGCGAAGCTTGTACAGGGGATTGATAAAGACAACGCCAAAAAAATCAACGCGGTGATTAAAAACTCCGGCTTGAAGGTTAAGTCGCAGATTCAGGATGACCAAGTGCGCGTCACCGGAAAAAATAAAGATGATCTGCAGCAGATTATTGCAGCTGTCCGCGGAGCAGACCTGCCGATTGACGTTCAATTTATTAATTTCAGATAAATTATGTGATTCCTATTGATTATTGTCTCTATTTTCGGTAAATTTGGAGAAAGGGATTTTCACAGTTAAGTTTTGGAAACCCATGACAATTACATGAACGTTCTTATCAAGAGAAGCCGAGGGACTGGCCCGACGACGCTTCAGCAACCGGTGTAGTGGTTTACCCAAACCATGACCAAGGTGCTAAATCCAGCAAGCTAAAAACAGCTTGGAAGATAAGAAGAGAGACAAATGATTACAAAGTCTTCTTCTTAAGAAGACTTTTTTTATTTCTCTTTTTTCCTTGCTGAATGTGATGAAGGAGGCAAACAATGGGACTATTACAAGACTTAGAAGAACGGATTTTAATCGGAGACGGCGCGATGGGCACTCTCCTCTACTCCTACGGCATTGACAGATGTTTTGAGGAGCTGAATGTATCTAAGCCCGATGAGATCAAGCGGATACATAAGGCATACGTGGAAGCAGGTGCAGACATCATCCAGACGAACACGTACGGCGCGAATTTTATTAAGCTCTCCAGATACGGCCTTGAGGATGAAACGAAAAAAATCAATCAGGAAGCGGTCAAAATCGCGCGCGCTTCCTCAGACAGCGCTTATGTATTGGGAACGATGGGCGGCATCCGCACCTTTAACAAAAACGCCTACAGCCTTGAAGAGATTAAACGCAGCTTTCGGGAGCAGCTTTATTTATTGCTGCACGAAGAGCCGGACGGCCTGCTTTTGGAAACATACTATGATTTAGAAGAGGCGCGCGAAGTGCTGAAGATCGCCAGAAAAGAAACTGAACTTCCGATCATGCTGAACGTATCCATGCACGAGCAGGGCGTGCTTCAGGACGGAACGCCGCTTCGGGAAGCTCTCAGTTCAATTGCCGATCTCGGCGCTGATATAACGGGAATCAATTGCCGGCTCGGCCCGTACCACATGATTGAAGCGCTGACAGAAGTGCCGATTTTCCGTGACGCTTATTTATCGGTCTATCCGAACAGCAGTCTTCCGTCCTTAGAAGAAGGCCGGCTTGTTTATGATACGGATGATGCCTATTTCCGGGAAAGCGCCGTACAATTCCGCACTCAGGGCGCTCGCATTATCGGCGGCTGCTGCGGCACGACGCCCAACCATATCAGAGCCATGGCTGAAGCGGTCCGCGGACTTTCACCCGTCACTGATAAAGAAGTGAAAATCAGGCGGGAAGAAGAAGTCATCTCAGTCCGGGATGAACGGACCGAGCCGGGTTTAAACGAAATCGCCGCGCAAAAACGGTCAATTATCGTAGAGCTTGACCCGCCGAAAAAATTGAATTTTGACAAATTTCTGCAAGCGGCGGCAGAATTAAAGGAAACCGGCATAGAAGCACTGACGCTCGCCGACAATTCATTGGCGACACCGAGAATCAGCAATGCCGCCTGCGGTTCATTGCTGAAAGAACGCCTTGATATCCGTTCTCTCGTCCATATTACATGCAGAGACCGCAACATCATCGGCCTTCAGTCACATTTAATGGGGCTGGATACGCTCGGGCTTACCGACATTTTAGCCATCACCGGCGATCCTTCAAAAATCGGCGACTTTCCGGGGGCTACCTCCGTCTATGATTTAACGTCCTTTGACTTGATCAGACTGATTAAACAATTCAACGAGGGCATTTCTTTATCGGGGAAACCGCTCGGCAAGAAAACAAACTTTTCCGTAGCCGGGGCGTTTAACCCGAATGTCCGTCATTTGGATAAGGCCGTAAAACGGCTGGAGAAAAAAATCGAGTGCGGCGCTGACTACTTCGTGTCTCAGCCTGTCTACTCAGAGCAGCAGCTCATTGACATTCATCATGAAACAAAACATCTCAATACACCGGTGTATATCGGAATCATGCCGTTAACGAGCAGCCGCAATGCAGAGTTCATTCATCATGAAATCCCGGGCATTAAGCTGTTCTGACAGCATCCGCGAAAAAATGGCGCTCGCCGGCGAAGACAAGCGGAAGCAGAAAGCCGAGGGCCTTGCCATCGCCAAGTCGCTTCTTGACACTGCGTGCGAACTGTTCAACGGAATTTATTTAATCACCCCGTTTCTCCGGTCTGATTTGACGTCAGAGCTTGCTGCTTATATTAAGCAAAAGGATGAAAAGCGGGCCGATGTATATTTGCATTAATAATCAAGAAGCCGCCTGATGTGACAGGCGGCTTTTTATCACAGCAGAAGACACGTACGCAATCAGACACGACGTGCTGCGCGGCATGGCGGCGCTTGAGGAATACCGGACGCAAAAAGCGGGAAGCACGTTAGATGTCACGTAAAGGGATATTATGAAAAGCTCGGCTGGAAAAGCACCGGCGGCCCCTTTGAATACCCGGCACCGGCCCCCCATGTGATCATGTATAAAGAATTCTCCTGAAACAGAAAAAGCCCCCAGAGAAGCATCCTCTGAGCGCTTTTGCATCAGCTGCCGTATTGACGCCTCCCCGCTTTTTTATTACCCTTTGTTCATAAAGCAACATGCAATTCGGCAAGGACACCGGGTATGAAACGATATCTGTCAACTGCTGATCAGCTATTTTTTATGAAAAGGGAGTATGAGATGAATACGATCCAAAAACCGAAAATCCCGAAAGAGCTGCCGGTGCTTTCTTTCGCTGAAGCGCTTCAGGACGATCAGATCAAAGAAGCGGTCATTGAAAACGGCATCATAAGCGGCAAACTGCACGGCCTGCGCGCCGAAAAAGTCATTTTCAGAAATACCGTTTTTACAGATGTCTCTTTCAGACATATGGAATGTACGGATGTTTTGTTTGAAAAATGTGATGTTTCAAACGCAGATTTCAGCGGAAGCATCATCCATAGAACAGTCTTTCAGCATTCAAAACTTCTCGGTTTGAATCTGGCCGATGCTGCCATGCGCAATGTACGGTTTGAAGACTGCCTCGCAAATTACAGCTCCTTCAGCTATTCCAATATGAAGCATGTCCGGTTCGACACGTGTGCTCTTACAGAAAGCGAGTGGAATGATGCCGCGCTTGAACACACAGATCTTGAGGCATGTGATCTGAACGGCGCGAACTTCATCGGCACATCCCTTTTTAACATGGATATCAGCACGTGCACATTTGATCACCTGCACATCTCACTTGATAAGCTGAAAGGATGCCGAATCTCTCCGGCGCATGCCGTTACATTCGCAGAAGCGCTCGGAGCCATTGTAACGTGACCTTTTATCAAACGAAACGGCGGGCGATGTCCGCTATCGTTTGAATGCCTTTTTCCAAGTCCGGTAAGGATGCGTACGAATAGGAAAGACGCAGGCTTTTCCGGTCTTCGGGAAGATAAAGAGCGCCCGGGTTGATCAGCACGCCGGCATCCAAGGCACGGGTGAAAAACGTTTGAACGGCGAACGCTTGATGAAAGGTGACCCAAATATAAAACCCTCCCTCCGGCACACGCCACTCCGCAATATCTCCCGCGTATCTTTCAAGAAAACGCAGTGCCGCATCTCTTCTGATTTTGAGTTCCTTTCTGAGACGCAAGAGACGCTTTTCATAGCGGCCGCTTGACAGCCATTGACATGCGGCCCATTGAGATAAAGCGCTGGAACCGTAATCCGTCTGCATTTTAATATCGGCGAGCCTGTCTGCAACCCGCTCAGGGGCGACGACCCATCCGATGCGCAGACCCGGGCTTACGGTTTTTGACAGTGTGCCGATATAAAGCACATTCCCCTCACCATCCATCGATTTTAACGGAGGCGGCGGTTCTTTATCGATCCATAAATCACCGTATGCGTCATCTTCAATGACAGGCAGGCGGTGATTTCTTGCAAGTGCGATGAGTTCCTTTCTCCGCTTAAGTGACATCACCGTTCCCGCCGGATTATGGAATGACGGAATGGTGTACAGCAGTCCCGCTTCGTATTGCCGACGGTAAGCGGGAAGAAGGTCCGTTTTGATTCCGTTCTCATCCATCGGCACTCCCTTAAGCGTGACGCCCGCTGATTGAAACACGCGCAGGGAGTGGAGATACGACGGATTTTCAGTCAGCATGACGGAGTTTGGTTTTAGCAGCCCGATTGAAATGAGCTGAAGCGCCTGCAGCGCGCCCGAGACGATGACGATGGAGGCCGGGGACGCGTGAATCCCCTTTGTTTTTAAATGTTCCGCAACGCTTTGCCGAAGCTGAAGGCTGCCCTTCGGTTCTTCATAGCCGAGCGCAAAAATGTTAGTTCCCGCTTCACGAAACAGTTCCGCCGTCTCCTGCTCAGGCAGCAGCTCTTGACTCAGCTCACCTGTCCCCAGCCTGATCAGATCCGGACGCGGCTCGTTTTGATTAATGGCCTGAATCAAGGCTGAATTCGGCTGATGACTTCCCGATGTCACATATGCGGTCCAATCAAGCGGCTTAGCCGCCGCCATCATGCTCCACGTATTGTTGACGACTTTTGTGCCTCCCCCTCTTTTTCCTTCCAGAAGACCTTGGGCGATTAACTCATCAATTGCCGCCGTCACTGTGCTTCGATTGACTTGAAGCTCCTCGGCGAGCTTTCTTTGCGAGGGAATTTTCGTGCCGATCGTCCATTCCCCATGAAGTATTTTTTCTTTGATATGCTGTTCAATCTGAAGATAAAGCGGTATGTATGACTCACGATCCGGACGCCAGCTTTTCATACGAATCCCTCCTTGTTTACTCATTATACATTTGGCTGGTTCAAGCGTCAGCCAAATGGCCGGAGACATCCGCACACGGGGCGTTTACAATAGTTTTCAGTTGATGATTGGAGGAGTTTACGACATGAATGCTATTCTTCACGGAGTGATGCTCGCTTTCGGTCTTATTTTGCCATTGGGCGCGCAAAACGTGTTTATTTTTCAGCAGGGAGCCTGGCAGAAACATGTGTGGCAGGCGTTTCCCGCAGTCACAGTTGCCGCGATATGCGATACGATCCTCATCAGCGCCGCCGTCGCAGGCGTGTCAGTCATTATTGCAGAGATTCCCCTCTTTCAGACCGTCATGCTTATATGCGGCTTTTTGTTTCTCAGTTTTTTAGGCTGGCAGACATGGCGAAGCAAGCCGCAGGCCGAACAGGCGGAAAAAACGGTTTTCACGGCGAAAAAACAGGCGGCCACAGCCGCCATGGTGTCCCTTTTGAACCCTCATGCGATTTTGGATACCGTCAGTGTCATCGGCACAAGCTCCGCCGCCTATCCGGGAATTGATAAATGGCTGTTTGCCGGTGCTTGTATCGCGGTGTCCTGGGTATGGTTCGCCGGACTGGCATTTGCGGGACGGCTCGTTCAAACAGCGGATACAGGCGGCAAGCTGCTCGGCATCCTGAATAAATGCTCGGCATTAGTGATGTGGGGTGCGGCTTTTTATTTTGCGGCGCTTTTGCTCAGATAAAAGGAATTCTCCCAAGCCATGTTGAATGTATCGAAAGGAAAAGGGGGAATTGGAGTGTCAGACATTGTAAAGCTTTATCACTATCACAGATGGGCGAATAAGGAGGTCCTCCAGCATCTGAAGACCTTGCCCGCTGCAAGCTTACAGCAGAAACTGCAAAGTGTTTTTCCGACTGTGAACGCCGTGCTTGTGCATATATACCGGGCTGATTACATTTGGCTTCATGTGCTTTACGGAGAAACTTACGAACAAATCGTCTCGCAATTTGACCAATTTGAAAAGCTCGGCGGAGATTTTGCGGCGATTGAACATAGAATGACTGAGCTGGACAAAGAATACAACAAATTTTTAAGAGAATTGGAGAACCCGGAAAGTCCGATCTCCATTTCCCACCCGCGTCTGGGATCGCTCCAGACGACATATGCCGATGTGATCCGCCATGTTGTGAATCATGGCACATACCATCGCGGCAATATAACCGCGATGCTTCATCAAATGGGATATAAAGGCGTGCCGACTGACTACATTTTTTTTTTCATACGAATCATAAAAAAGCAAAGGCTGGCTGAGCCTTTGCTTTTTTACTTCAAATCTATCATCATCCGGCATAGCTGGAAGCGCCCGCTTTTTCGGCCACGTCGTAAATTGTTATTTTCATGCTTGCTGATCCCTTCTGTTCTCTGGTATTAGGTCAGTCCGTTTTCCGGCTTACGAATTTGCGGTATTCAAGCGGCGAAATGCCTTCAATCTGTTTAAACAGTTTAGAAAAGTAGGTCGGGTCCTCCATGCCGATGGCGTCCGCGATCGCCCCCATTTTGTCATTGGTTGCGGACAAAAGACGCTTCGCCTCCGTCATTCTGACTTTGTTCGTATACTGGCCGGGCGTGACGCCGAGCACCTGCTGCATACAGCGGGTCACATAGTCTTGATTGTAATGAAGAGCCGAAGAGAGCGCTTTGATGGTTGTTTTCTCCTGATAGTGCTCCTGCAGGTACCGGGCGGCCTCCCATGCGACTCTTTCCTTTGCGGACGGTATTTGGAACGCTTCCTTTTGAAGGTGAAGCAGCAGCTCCTCAAACAAAATTTGCTTTCTCAGCGGCAGGTCGGAGTTCTCAGCGCTGTCATCTGTCAGGACACTGAATTGCCCGGCCATAAACTGCGGGCGTCTCACTTTTCCTTTTTGCGGCAAGGACAGACGGTAGCGGGCCGGCTCTTCAAAACTGCCTTTTTTCCGCCTCAGCTCCGCCCAGTTGTTACCGGCTGTTTCCGCCACCTCATAATCCGCTCCCTCAAAATGAAGCCACAAATAGGAGGTCGTTTCTTCACTGCCTTTTGTTCCGTAATGTTCAAGGCCTGGAGAGAGCAGAATATATTCTCCGGCTTCAACGGAAAAGGCGTTTTCGCTTTCTGTAATGTGAAGGACGCCTTCTTTCACATACAGCAGATCAAACACCGGGAAGACCCGTCTCACATGGGTTTCGCCTTTTTTGAACACCCCTTCTCCCGCAGCGATAAAGACCGGGAACGGAGGGACTGTGAACTCGAGAAAGGTCATATTTTCGGCCCTCCTTTTTAAGTCGGATTTTTGCAAGAAGTTTCGTTTCTCTCCCTTTTTATTATAAGAAAATGGAGGTACACTGTTAAACGTTGATTTTGTCAGGAAAGGGGTTAAAAGAAATGAAACAAGCGATTTTAAAACGGGCTGCATTCAAACAATCTTCTGATCACAAACTCTCATTATACGCGCTGACTTGGCCGATTTTTATTGAGGTTTCATTATATATGTTTATGGGAAACGCCGACACTCTTATGCTTAGCCAATACTCTGACAACAGTGTGGCGGCCGTGGGCGTCAGCAATCAGATCTTAAATTTAATTATCGTGATGTTCAGCTTTATCGCAACGGGTACGACAATTGTAATTTCGCAGTTTTTAGGCTCTAAACAGAAAAAAGAAGCGCAGGAAGTGGCTTATGTATCGATAGGAGCGAACTTCGTCATCAGTCTCGCCATCAGCGCCGCCGTGTTTTTCTCGGCTGTTCCGCTCCTTCATGTCATGGGTCTTTCCGATGAATTGATGCCGGATGCCAAAGTCTTTTTGCAGGTGGTCGGCGGGCTGTCATTTATTCAGGCACTGATTATGACGTTCAGCGCCATTTTAAAAAGCTACGGCCATACGAAAGATACGATGTTCGTTACGATTGGGATGAATATATTAAATATTGCCGGAAACTTTCTTGTCATTTTCGGGCCGCTCGGCCTGCCGGTGCTGGGCGTCGCCGGAGTTGCGATGTCAACGTCCATCGCGCGGATCATCGGACTGATCGCTATGGTTGTGATCGTCAAAAAACGTATCGGACTCGGTCTTACATGGAAAAAGATCTTTCACGTTCATAAAGAGCACTTGCGGAAACTCCTGAAAATCGGAATTCCGTCTGCAGGTGAACAGCTGTCTTATAACATTTCACAAATGGTTGTCACTTATTTTATCGCCATTATGGGCGCCCAGGCGCTTACAACAAAGGTATATACACAAAACATCACCATGTTTATCCTGCTGTTCGGAACGGCGATCAGCCAAGGCACCCAGATTTTGATAAGCAGGTACATCGGCGCCAAACAGTTTGACGACGCTTATGACCGCTGTATGAAAAGCCTGTACTGGGCGCTTGGCATTGCCGCTATGACATCGGTTATCATGACCTTGTTTTCAAAGCAGCTGATCGGAATTTTCACAAGCAGCCCTGATATTATTGCGACGGCGAGCATGCTGATTGCCATGACGATCATTCTTGAGCCCGGCCGTTCATTTAATGTCATTATCATCAACTCGCTCCGGGCTGCCGGAGATGCAAAATTCCCCGTCTATATGGCGATGATTTCCATGTGGGGCATCGGTCTGCCTCTCGCTTACCTGTTCGGCATCCATTTCGGATTGGGGCTTATGGGGATTTGGATTTCATTTATCGCGGATGAATGGGTCAGAGGCATTCTTATGTACAGAAGATGGCGGTCACGGATTTGGATTCAAAAAGGGATTGCATAAACGCCCGAAGCTTCATTACGAAGCCGGGGCGTTTTTTTTATGCTTGAGAAAGCCGTTTTCTCATGCCTTCGAGCTCTGACCGGTAATGAGCCAGCAAACCGGTAACGGCGGGCCTTGAGTATAACGGAAACAGCTCCAGCTCTTCAGACGCCTCCTCAAAATACGCCTCAGCTTCGAATGCGATATACTCCCATACATTCACAAAAGCTTTGTTGATCGTGCAGTTCTCCAGCTCTTCTTCCGTATAGCCGAATTGCGCCATCACCTGACGCGGAAGGCGCTTTTTCATCCGCTCATCCGCACAGACCCCGGTGAGAACCCGGCTCAGCTGAATGGCAGCTCCTAATGAAACGGCTGCATGGCGGAGTTTCTCTTGATTTCGGCGGGCGCAAACCGGCAGCAGAAGCAGGCCGAGCGCTCCGCCTGTTTGGCCCGCGTACATCAGCAGGTCGTCAAACTCTTGGCAGGTCTCTTTTTCTCTGTCAGACCTTTGACCGGCAATAAACTCACGTAACGGTTCTTCTTCGAGTGCAAATTGCTGCCTCACATCGGCGAGCGCTTTCCACAAAAAGCCGTCGGCGCCTGTCCCGTTCATAAAGTCTTGTGCTGCCTGTTCAAATCCCTCAAACTCCCGGACATCCGCAAGCTGTTCAGCTTCATGAAACAAAGCCAGCACCGCCCACGCGGCCTGTCTGTTTTTTGGCGGCAGGGATGAAAAAATCCGTTTATATAAAGGAAAGTGCGCCTCGGCAAGCTGCGCGCATGTTTCGTATTCAGTCATGGTATCACTCCTCTGTTTTTTAGTGTACCATATGTTTCACAATAAAAAGACCGATATCCTCAGCGGAAACCGGTCGCGGCACTGTTATTCTTCTATATCAATACGATACGCCTCAAACCATGTATGGATCTGGGCGAGATGGGCGATCAGCTGCGGGCCTTTCATCAGCTGGCCGAACCACGGAACCTGAAAAGACGAACCCTCTGTCTCCAGCAGCATTTCCAGCTTCTTTCTGTCCAGCAGGGTGTGAAGCACGGAATCTTTATGCTGCAAAATCGTTTTAAGCCACTCTGTGACCCCTTGTGTGTATTTCGGATGATGGGTTTTCGGATAAGGGCTTTTTTTGCGGTACAGAACTTCTTCCGGAAGCAGCCCTTCAAGCGCCTTCCGCAAAATGCCTTTTTCCCGGCTGCCGTGCATTTTCATTTCCCAAGGGATGTTCCAGACGTATTCTACAAGTCTGTGATCGGCGAACGGCACGCGCACTTCCAGACTTGCTCCCATGCTCATGCGGTCTTTGCGGTCGAGCAGATTTGTCATAAACCAAAGCATATTTAAGTAGAAAAGCTGCCGTCTCGCTTTGTCTGTTCCCGTCTCACCGTCTAACAGCGGCGTTTCCGCAATGGTTTCTTCATATCTCGCATTCACGTATTCTCTTAGGTTCAGACGTTTTTGCCATTTTTCGTCCAAGAGGGTGATTCTCTCCTCAGTGGATCTCATCCAAGGAAATCCGTCTTCTTCGGCCGCGGTGTGAAACCATGGATATCCGCCGAAAATTTCGTCCGCGCATTCCCCGGAAAGGCTCACGACAAAATCTTTTTTAATTTCACGGCAGAACCACAGCAGCGAGGAATCAACATCCGCCATGCCCGGCAGGTCTCTGACGAGAACGGATTCCTCCAGATGTTCAACCAGCTCATCCTGCGTAATCACACACTTATGGTGCTGTGTGCCGAATGCAGCTGTCATTTTATCGATCCACGGGCCGTCATCATTCGGCTGAAATGAACTCGCTTTAAAGAATTTGCCGTTCTCCTCATAATCAATGGAATAAGTATGGAGGGGATCTCTGCCTTCTTTCTCAAAATGAGCGGCGGCTATCGAGGTAATCGCGCTCGAATCAAGCCCCCCAGACAAAAACGTACAAACCGGCACGTCAGATACGAGCTGCCGCGTTACGGCATCCTGAAATAAGTACCTGATGTGAGCTGCAGTGTCATCGAAGCTGTCTGTATGCTTTTCGCTTTTTACATTCCAATAACGCCATATGGACAAACCGTCCTTTGAAAAAGTGAACGCATGAGCGGGACGTACTTCGTGAATTCCTTTAAATACCCCGCAGCCCGGTGTTCTGGACGGCCCAAGCCCGAAAACTTCCGCAAGTCCGCTGCTGTCTGTGCGGGCTTTCACATCAGGATGGGCAAGGATGGCCTTCAATTCCGATCCAAACAGAAAGGAAGAGCCGTGTTCTTTATAAAAAAACGGTTTGACGCCGAGCCGGTCTCTTGCCCCAAACAGCCGCTCCCGTTTTTCATCCCAGATGGCAAAAGCGTAAATACCGTTTAAGCGGTCAACGCACTCCTCCCGCCACTCAATATAGCTGTGCAGCAGCACTTCTGTATCAGAGGTCCGTTCAAAACGGTGGCCCCTCGCCTGCAGCTCCCTCCGCAATTCTTCCGTATTATACAGCTCGCCATTATAAATGATGGTGTACGTTTCCCCTTGATGCGTGCAGCCCATCGGCTGGCGGCCGCCTTCAATATCAACGACCGAAAGTCGTTTATGTCCGAATAAAACATGGGGCTCTCCCCAGACGTTTGAATCATCAGGCCCTCGTTTTGAAAGAGTGTCTATCATATTGTTCATAATATGTTTCTCTTGGACGAGCTGCTTTTGAAAATCGATCCAACCCGCAATTCCACACATGTGATATCAGCTCCAATCCCGTTTCTGTCGGTATCAAATTCGTTTCTATCAGCACTTTACCCAGTTTATGCAAAGAAACGCAGATAGTTGATTTGTCCCACTAAGAGTTGTATGAGACAAGCCTGATTTGGAAAGAACGGAAGAGAAGAAACAAACAAAGGAGACCGGCACCGATATGAAACGAAAACAGCTTTTCTCAGAAAAAAACAAATGGGGGCGCGGCACTCTGATCATAGAAGACGGCATCTGTCTCGTCGAAAACGATGAGGGCGATATCCTGCTGGCAGACAGTCTAGGAAACGCAGCCGTCTTGATGAAACGTGACGGCAGATGGCAGCCGGCCCGGATTCACGGCGCTGCGGCCGAAATCGGCGCAGGCACGGTTGCCCTGTTCGGCGGAGAAGAGATCCGGTATGAGAAAGCGGTCAAACGGCCGCTGTTAACCTTGCTCGATTCGCTGGACGATGAAACGTTTCTGCTGTTTCTCAGCCATCTGCACGGGTTCGGCCTGTCTGTATATGATTGCGTATTTTCCTACAATCAGACGCTGTTTTCCGGTGAAGGGGTCTCGTTTTATCACTTTTCGGCAGATGACGCCCAATGCGCCCTGCAGCATCACCGCGGCAGCCCGGGTAAGCATGACAGATTTGAATGGACGGCATCTGACGGGCGGCGCTCCATTATGTATTCAGCGGCCAAACACGGCGGAACAGCGTAAAAAACAGGCGGTGCCTTTTAAATAGGTGCCGCCTGTTTTTTACGCTGATTTACGCCCGGCGTTTGCTTTTACCCTTCACAGCCGTAGCTTTTGCGGTCACAAGAGTGATTGACGCTTTTGGCATCCTGCACATCTCCTTCGCCTCATCAACATCCCCCTGTCACGGCATTTCTCATTCAGCAGCACAGTTGCGCAGAATGTATGCATAAATAAAAAAACCCGGATTACATCCGGGTTTTCAAGCAATTGATTAAAATATGTGAAAGCCGATCGGCAAGTGAAGGCCGAGAAGCACCGTCAGGATGAGCACGATAATAAAACCGATCCACAGTCCTCCGGTCGATTTGCCTTTTTTCTTGCGGATGACGAGCATTTCCATCAGTCCGATGGTAATGATGCCGAGCAGCATTTTTCCGGCGTATTCTCCGTTCCAATTCGCAAAACGGACAAACAGTTCAGCGCCGGTCAAAATAATAATAATGTAGAATAAGCGCAGAATCATATGCGTTATTTTTGCGCCCTTCGCTTTTCCGGAGCCGTACAGCCCGTAGCTGACAAACACCAGGATAAGCGCAACGACCCATGAAGTAATATGCCAATGTGTCATTATGTTCAATTCCCCCCTATCAGATCAATCTGCCTCACTTATGGTACCACAACAAGCCGCTGTGAGCATAATCATTCTCAAGAAAAACACTCAATTATCCGATTTGGTTCGACAGCGTGCCGATCGGTTCAATTGTAATATCAATGCGGTCTCCCGGCTGTAAAAATATCGGCGGCTTAAATCCTTTCCCGACACCGGACGGCGTCCCCGTCGCGATAATGTCCCCGGCTTCAAGCGTCATTCCTTTTGACAGCGTCTCGATTAATTCAGCAATCGGAAAAATCATGTCGCCCGTTGATCCTGATTGGCGCAGTTCCCCGTTCACCCGCGTTTCAACTTGCAGGCTTTGCGGATCACTGACAGCTGATTTATGTACAATGACCGGTCCCATCGGGCATGTCGTATCTAGGCTTTTGCCGATAAAAAACTGTTGATGCTTTTTCTGCAGATCGCGCGCTGTTATATCATTTACTATGGTATAGCCGAATATATGATCGAGCGCATGTTCTTTGGAGATATGCGATCCGCTTTTTGATATGATAACCGCAAGCTCCCCTTCATAATCAAGCTGCTCCGTTACGTCCAAGTGGCTTTTCACCGTTTCTCCGTGGCCCGTAACGGCGGTCGGGGCTTTTGTAAAGACCATGGGATACTCCGGGATATCCGCCTCGCTTCCCATTTCAACGGCATGATCACGGTAATTTTTCCCGATGCAGATCACGTTTTTTGAAGGTCTCGGAATAGGCGCGCAGAGCTTCACGTCAGACAGCGCATACATAAATGAACCCGACTCATCATTCGGTTTTTTCGCCCATTCCGCAAGCTGTCCGGCATGCGCGACGAACTTTTCCCCCTTTTGAATGCACTCGATCAGCGAACCCGGAATCGTCTCAAGTTCAAACAGTTTCTTTTCAGCCTTTTGCAGATCTAAGATTTTGTCATCATCAATGATCAGACCGACAAATTTCCGGCTGTTCAGTTCCCCTGTCGCAAATTTCATGTTAATCCCCCATCATTTTTAAATCTGGCATCTTTATGTATTCTTTCTGCAGGCGGGAAATTCCTCTTTTGAACAGGCTGAAAATCATCGTAAAAGAGTATCAAAAATTGTCACTTTTTTAGTCATATTGACGAAATAAAACCTTCTCAGCCAAAATAGGTTATACTATTATCATCCTATGTTTTCCAAAATAATCGAGAATTGGAGATCGCACGATGAACAGAAAAATTGAAGAAAAAAGATTGACTTTATTCGAGACAGCGCAAAAATTCGGAATCAATGCGACGGAGACCATCAGGTGCAGCCAGGAGCTGGACAGCCTCTTAAACGGGTGCCGGGGCGGGCTCATCCAACAAACGAAAGACGGCAGGATGAACCCGGCCGCACAGATTCAGCCGGAGTACACAGCAGGAAAAAAACAGGCTTTCTCATAAACATGATATGTATATAGATCTGAATCATTTGTTTTAAGACCCGGCATGCTTAAAGCGCCGGTGTTTTTTTATGTCTAACGTTTTTTCCGCTCACAAAAATGTGCGTTTGTCATAAGCTATTTTAGGCAGGCAGCCCAAATAAGCTCCTGGAGTGTATTCCATTAAAATTTTCACGAAAAGGATGTGCTCGTATGCCCGCAATTGTCGGAGCGTTTAAAATTAATGCCGTCGGTACGAGCGGAGTCGTTCATATAGGCGACTGCATCACCATTTCTCCAAAAGCAGAGGTTAAGACATTTGCCGGAGCGGGCAGCTTTAATACCGGAGACAATCTCACACTGACGAATTACAGGAATACAACGAATGTGTATGATAATGATGTAATCGATCAGCCGATGGCAGGTAACGCATAAAGGAGGCGCCGTATGAATTTTTACGTCAATCAGTCGATCCATATCAATTATATGCGTGTAGAATCTGTCAGCAATTCCTCCATACTGCAAATCGGGAGCGCCGGTTCAATTAAATCTCTTTCCAACCTGTATAACACAGGGAGTTATGTAGAGCCGGCGCCGCCTGTCACCGCGGGGCAGCAGACTGTAACAACAGGGGGAGGCCCCGGCACCTCATCATTTGTACCGCTCCAGCCGCCAAGCCGGTAGTTCAATGAAGGAAACGAGACGCGAGGTGAATGTCATGTATGATCAATCGGTTTCATCCTACCTGCAGAATTTAAATTCCTTCGTCCAGCAGCAGGCGCTTCAGATTCAGGAGCTCGAACGGCAGCTGAAAGAATTTCAGAGTGAAATATCAACTTTGAAACAGCAGCCTTCCACAAGGATTGATCGGCTCGAATATAAATTTGATCAGCTGAAAATTGAACGGCTGGAAGGAACGCTGAATATCGGATTGAATCCGACTGATCCGAATGCCGTACAAAATTTTGAAGTCGGCCAGACAACTCCGCAGGTCGGAATGATGCAGCAGGAACAGGCGGGCCAGCAAATGCAGCAAATCCGCCAAAACGTCGATATGTACCTGAATGAAGAAATCCCCGTGCTGTTAGAGCAGCTCGAAACACAGTATGAGAGCAGGCTGGACGAAACGAACAAATATCATATTATAGAAGATATCAGAAAGCAGATGGACAGCCGGATTAAGTATTACCTGTCCCAAGTCCAGAAAGAAGAAAACACGACGCCCTCGCAATACGCAGAGCAGATTGCCGAACACGTGAAGCGTGATATTGTCAGGGCCGTCGAGCATTTTATTAAACACATACCAGGTGAAATGAAAGGTGATGATCCGTCATGATTTTTACAGTGATTAACCGGAATATTGAAGTCGGCGACATCCGGTCTACCGGTGTGTCCAGTTCTTCCCTATTATTAATCGGCGACACCGAGTCCGTCTATCTGTCTTCCATCTTTGATACACCTCCGGAATCTCTCATTATCGGCCCTCTTGTGCCGCTGGCTCAGGAATAATGTTAAAGCGGATTTCACGCCTCAGGAACGCCAAAATCAATTCAGTCGGGATCGGGAGTGTTTTTCAAGCAGGCGAT
Source organism: Bacillus sp. BACIII (assembly GCF_057836745.1). Lineage (NCBI taxonomy): Bacteria > Bacillati > Bacillota > Bacilli > Caryophanales > Bacillaceae > Bacillus > Bacillus sp. BACIII. The sequence goes on from NZ_CM174437.1 coordinate 1,919,723, forward strand.
TCGAATGAAATCAATATGAAAGTCAAAGTATTGGCCGATCAGCGCAGTGTTGCTGTATACAGAGACGATGAGGGCTCGTTTAACACAAAAGAATATCAGATCTTTCGGCAGCCGGCCGTCATGCCGTTACCGGAAACGGGAGTTCAAAGTGCATTCAGCCATGAAAACCCTTCGATTCGGGTAAGAAATCTGAAAGTCCAAGGGGTATCGTCAGCGTCCGTGGTTCAAATCGGATCAACGTCGGTCGTGCTGGGCGATTCGAGGCTGAAACATATTAGGCAGATCGAGTCACCGAGCTCACAATCGCCGCAGCCCTGACATATAATGACGGTGAGACTTCTATAAAGGGTGTCGTTTATGCCAGCAATTACCGGACCTATAGCTATCAATTCCATATCGGGCGGAGTCGTAAACTTTGGTGATTCCTTTTACCTTTCTCCAAAAAGCTCTTCTAAATCTGCGCTCGGTTCGGGAGCAGGCAATACCGGAGATTTCCTGTTATTAAACAACGTTGTCAATGCGACAAACTATATAGACCCCGATGTCAGCGATCAGAATGTGACCGGAAACGCATAAAAAGCAGCCGCTCTTTAAAGAGAGGGCTGCTTTTTGTTCAGCGTTTTTTTCGTTCTTTTGCTTTTTTTGTTTTCACAAGCTTTTCCGGCGGCTGTTTTCTGATCCATTTCACAAACCGCGCAAGTTTCGGATCATGCCGCAGTTCTTCTCTTCCCGCAAGCCTTGCCGCAAGCTCCCGGTTCGTATAAAGGGCGTGAATCTGTTTATGGCAAGGGATGCAGAGCATTGCGGTCGGAAGGAATGTCCCGCCTTCTTCCTTTGGCGTCAAGTGGTGCTCTGTCAGCCGCACATGGCGGCGGCCGCATAATTCACATGTGCCCTCGGCAGAATCGGCCATAATCCCTTCTCCTTTCTTACATGATCTCCAATGTGACCCGGGTGCCTTTTCCGCCCGGTTCGGACGGATGAACGATTAATTTTTTCGGCAGGCGCGCTCTCAGCTCCTGCACATGGCTGATCACCCCGACGGACAAATTATCCGATTGCAGCTTTTCCAGCGCTGTGACAACGGTGTCTAAAAGCCCTTGGTCAAGCGTCCCGAATCCTTCATCTAAGAAGAAGAATTGCAGCGGGTATTGACCCCGCAGCTGAATTTGGGCGGACAAAGCAAGCGCAAGCGACAGCGATGTCAGAAACGTCTCCCCGCCGGAAAGGCTTGATACGGGCCGTTTGACGCCGCCGTTCGCGTCATCGCGCATGACGAAGCCGCCTTCTGAATCAACTAAAATGGCATACCGCTGCCTTGTCAGTGCTCCGAGCCGGGCAGAGGCGTCCCGGGCCACGCTTTCCAGCTGTTCTTCCGCTAAAAATTCGACGAATGTATTGCCTTTGCATACAGACTGCAGCTTATCAAGTCTGTCAATCTGCGTCTGCCAGCTTTTCAGTTCGGCTTCAATTTCTTTAAAGCGCTTATGCTGTTTTTGCATAACCGCAAAGGCTTTTGCCTGGGCGCCCTTTTCCTCCATGGCTGCGCCTGACTCAGCCTCCGCCTGCTTCAGCAGAGAAACCGATGCTGTCCATTCTTCTTCCGTTACCCGGCGGTCAGCTAATTTTTCAGTGACACGGCGGATATTTGCCGAAAGCTGCTTTGAGGTGTCGAGAAACTCATCAATTTCTGTTTTCATTTCCTCTGCACGGGTTTGCGGAAGCAGGCTTTTTTTGACTTGGTCCGGCTCGGCAAACCCGGTATCTTTTGATCTCACGCGCCAGTCATTTTGCGCTTTCTCAAGGGCGGATTCAGCGTCCCGCAGTGACATGAGACTTCCGGATTCCCGGCCTTTTGCGTCATTCAGTGATTGCTGAGCCTGCTTCAGCGCATCGAATAAGGACTGTTCTTTCGTTTTTAACAGCTGTAATTCCTGCCGTACCGCTTCAAGCTTTGCGGAAATTGATGTTTCTTCTGCTGCTGTGCCGAGCTCTTGTTCATACCCGTCAATCACCTGCTGCAGGCGCTCTGCTGCATAGTGAAGCTCGAGCCGTTCCCGTTCAAGCTGATGCTTCTTCTCCTGCAGCCGCTCTTTCTCTTCTTCATGTTCCTTGAGAAATGCGATGCTCGTTTCAATGCGCTTCTCAAACTCTTCTGCCTGCCGGTCTTTATCGTCTATCGAAGCCTGCCAGGCGTCAACCTCATTTACCGGAATATCCCCGCAGACTTCGTTGTACTGATTTAAGCGGCTTTCTGAGAGTGATTCAAGCTCTTGTAATGAATGTCTGAGGCGATCGGCTTCTTTTTCCTCATAGCGGATTCGTTCAGCCAGCTGCTCAGCTTGTTTCACCGTCTGCTGATACGCGCTGATCAGTCTCGTGACCTTCTCTTTTACCGACAGCATATCCTGCTTCATTTGTTTCCATTCCAAGCGGACGGCGCTGAACGCTTCATCAAGCGGACGGCCGCTGATGGAAGAAGCGGCTTCCAGCTCTGGGGTCCGGGCGCTTTGCAGGAACGGACATTCTTCGGTAAAACGCCCCGACTGCTCTTCTAATGCAACCTTGGCCGTCAGCACTTCCTGAGAAAGAGCCGCCGCCTCGGACAGCAGCGCTTCAACCTGCTGCAAACGTTCCTGCACATCCGTATCTGGCGAATGTGTTTCATGAGCGGAGCGCGGACGGTCATGCTGCGTCGAGCCGCATACAGGACAAGGCTTTCCTTCAATCAGTTTTTCCGATAATTCTTTCGTTAATGCAGCCGTTCTCGCTTCCTCTGAGCGCCTGCGCAGGTCGGCTTGCGTTTTGCCGGCCCGTTCGGCTGCGGCTTTTAGTGACCGTTCCGTTTCACAGACCATATGGTAAACGGTTTGAAGCGTTTGATAAGCGCGCGTAATGTCTTCTTGTTCCGTTTTCGCCTTTGCGCTGAGCGCCTCGCTTTCTCCGTTCAGCTTCTCCATGTTCTTCATCTGCGTTGTCAGATTGGCCCGTTCTTTCGTGATTTGTTCCTGTGTCTGCTGAAAGCCGGCTGCCAGCTGTGCGGCGGTCTGGCATTTTTTCCGTTCATCAGCGGTCACCTGAACTGCCTTCAGCTCTTCTTTCAGCTCATTCTGCCTGTTTTGGCCGCGGATCAGGCGGTCTTTCACTGCGTTCAGCTGTTTCGAGGCGGCTTCGTATTCTTCCTCTTTTTTACGGTGCTCCGCCTTTGTTTGTTCCGCTTCTTTTTTTGCTTCAAGCAGCTTTTGTTCAACGGCTGACAATCTTTGATACAATTCTTCTTCCTTGACAAGCTTCGGCTCTTGTTCAGCCTTATGAACCCGCCACGCTTCATAGGCTTCATTTTGCCGGGTAAATGAAGCGGTTTCCGCCTCTGATTTCCGTTTGGCCAGTTCGTGCTCCTGTTCGGCGCGCTGCTGCCGGCGTACGGCTTCCGAATAGCGTTCTGCGTACGGCTCAAGGGCGAGAGCGGTTTCCGCCTCTTTAAGACGCTCAGTCAAATCCGTGATATACGGGCGCCTGTCCTCAAGCTTTTTCAGGCGGCGCTCATATTCATCTCTTTCTGTCTGCAGGTTCCAAATCTCCTGGTGACTTTCAAAACGCTCTTTTGCCCGGACCCGTTTCTCCTCAGCTGCTTCAAGCCGTTCGTTCGCTTCGTGAAACTGCTGTTCCGCCTGCTTCAGCGCATCTTCACCCGCGTCTCCGAGGCCGGATTGTTCGGCAAGCATTTCATTTTTTTTCGCCGCCGCTTCCTGCGCGCGCTTCCTCAGTTTTTTGACAAGCCTGTCCCCGTACTGTTCCAGATTAAAAAGACGCTGCAGCATATGTCTTCTTTCCGCGCCTTTAAGCGACAGAAACTCGGCAAACTTCCCTTGCGGCAGCACGACGGCTCTTGTAAAGTCGTCAATGGTCAGGCCAAGAAGCTCTTCCACCTTTTTGTTCACTTCATTCGCTTTATCAGCAAGCACGGTTTGTTCGTCTTTGATTTCAATCAAGCGGCAGAGGGCGGTTTTCACTTTCGTTTCATCCGTTCTCTTAAAAACGCGCTCGACCTTATAGGACACCCGGTGGCCTGATTGAAGCGCGAATGTAAAAGAGACGGCGAGCTGATCTTCGGCATGGTTCAAGATGCCGTGCGTATTATTTGCGGCGCGCTCCACCTTTCCGTATAAAGCGAGTGTCATGGCATCAAGGATCGACGACTTTCCGCTTCCCGTCGGGCCGAAAATTCCGAACACGCCTGCTCCGGACAGTCCGGCAAAATCAATCGTCTGTTCTTCTCTGAAGCTGTGAAGCCCTTTTATCGTTAACAGAATCGGCTTCATGTCGCATCCTCCTCATCATCTGCTGACGCAAGCTCTAAAAACAGCTTGACCATCTCCTCATCCGGCACGGCGCCGCCTGTTTGCTTTTCATAAAACTTCTTAAATCGGTCCTCAATTGATATGTGCTTCACTTCAATCCGGTCATTGCCTGTCTCTTTTTCTTCAAAAACCGGCCTGATATGGATAAAGCCGGGATGCGCCTTTCTCAGCCGGTGAATTTCCTCAAGAGAAAGCTGATCCGTCAAATGGATATCAAGGTCGATCCAGGCATTCCGGTCACGCCCTTCATCAAGCCAGCCGTGAACCTCGCTCAGCCCCTGCGCTTTCCATTTAACGAGCGGTTTACCCGAGGACAGAAAAATCTCTTCCCACTTCGCTTCTCCTCCGGGCTTCGCTTCTACCACCGTCACCGATTTGGCATAACCGGCTTCTGAAAAGCTGTATGCCAGCGGAGAGCCGGAATAGCGGGCAGCCGTTTTGGCGCGCTTGATCGTTTGCGGACGGTGGAGATGGCCGAGGGCCACATAAGCCGCATCAGCCGGCAGGCTTTCTGCGGCGACCGTGTAAGCGCCCCCGACTTCAATCGGACGCTCTGAATCGGTCTGATTTCCTCCCGCGACATAAATATGGCTCGCCGCGACTTTCACGGCATCATCCCGGCACAGTCCGCACATGCGGGCAAACGCCTCTCTGATTTTCACATCGTAATGATCGCGAAGAAGCTTTTCCTCAAACGTATCAGACAGCACTTCGTTTAATCTCGCTTCTGACGGATAGGCCAGCGCGGCAACGGCTAACAGCTCGCCCGCCGACGGCACCTCGATATGGACGGGTTCTGTCCGCGGATAGCCGATTAAATGAATGCCCCGCTCATCTGTTAACGGAGAAGCCGCCGCCAGCCTGTCAGGATTGTCATGGTTCCCGGCAATGACGACAACCGGGCGTTTTCCGCCGTCAGAAAGCGCGGAAAGACTTTCATAATACAATTGTTCAGCGAGCGCAGGCGGATTGACCGTATCAAATACATCTCCTGCCATAATGACCGCATCAATGTTTTCTTCTTTGACAATGGTATTCAGCTCTTCCAATACCTCGGCCTGCTCACTCAGCCGGCTTCTGCCTTCAAGCGTTTTGCCGAGATGCCAGTCAGCTGTATGTAAAATGCGCATAGCATTCACCTCACTTTTCTGATAGAAAAAAAGATCCGCTCCAAAAAGGAGCTTCGGATCTTGTTACAGTGTAAGAACGTGACCTCCATCGAAGAAATAGAGCGCACGCCCTTTCACTTTCGTTTTTGTAATTTGTTCAATCGCTTTTGTATACAATTCGATTTGTGTTTCATACCTTTTTTGCAGGATCGGGGCCGCGCCTTCAAATCCGTTCCGGAATTTCCCCTCTATCCGATCTGTTTTATAGTCCAGCAAATAGAGTCCGTCCGCCGTTTCGTAGAGGCAGTCAATAATCCCCTGCACGAGCAGCGGTTCACCGGCCGTTTCGGCATCCTTGTACACCTCGCCGGCCGGAAGCGCCATACTGAACGGCACCTCCCGATCAATCCGCCGCGCCCCGAGAAGATCTTTCCCGATTTCAGTTTCGAAAAACTGTATAATGTCTTCGATATCAATAGCGTCCCGCTGTTCTTCTGTCAGCAGCTCTTTTTCGTGAAGCGTCTGAACCGTCCGCTCCGCTTCTTCGGCAGTCGGAACGTGCGTCAGCGGTATATGCTGCATCACCGTATGCATCGCCGTCCCTTTTTCGGCGGCTGTCAGCCCTTTTTTCATCATAAAACCGGGACGCCTGTATAAAAGCGTGTCCCCTGACGGTTTGATGAGAGAGCGGCCGCTGTATTCATCCTCGTATTCTTGCTTTCTCTTCAGCTCAGAAACTGACTGCTTCGTTCTGATAGCCGTCAGCTCTCGGTACGGGTATTCCCATTCAAGGAGACGGCGCGCCTGATCATCAAATGAAAACGAATCAGGAATCGGCTCGCCCTGCTGAATCGCCTTGAGACGTTTGCTCTTTTCTTCAGCCCGTTCTTTTGGGTTATCTTCCAGCAGCTCACTTTGCTGCAGCATCCGGATGTGAAAACGGGACGGATCGTGCGCGATATCCTCCGGAGCCGAAAGACCCGGCGGCCTGTGCGCCTCCATGTCACGGTGGCGGATAAGCGCCGGCCCGATAAAGTCCAAATAAGATGTCGCCTGATAGCGGTCGAATTCAGAGAGAAGCCAATCGGCCCTGTCCGCTTGCGCCTGCCATTTGGCCAGCTGTTTTTCCCGGTTTTTGCAGGAACCGATGAGAAACAGCTTTTCCTTCGCTCTTGTCAGCGCCACATATAACACGCGCAATTCTTCTGATAAAAGCTCTCTGCGCATTTTTTTCTTCATCGCCACAAGCGGCAGAGTCGGATAGCTGATTCTGAGTTCCGGATGAATATACTTCGTTCCGAAACCGAGCTCTTTATCAAGCAGGTATGATTTGTTGAGATCCATCATATTAAAACTTCTGCCGAGTCCGGCGGTGAAAACGACGGGGAATTCAAGTCCTTTGCTGCTGTGGATCGTCATCAGCCGCACGACATCCTCCTGCTCGCTGAGCGCCCGCGCCGTCCCCAGATCATCGCCGCGCTCCTGCATCCGTTCAATGAACCGCAAAAAGCGGAATAACCCGCGGAACGCCGTCGCTTCATACGAGCGCGCCCGGTCATACAAGACGCGCAGATTGGCCTGGCGCTGCTTTCCGCCAGGCATGCCGCCTGCATAATCAAAATACCCGGTATCGCGGTATACTTCCCAAATCAGCTCAGCTACCGAATGATTCGTCGAAAATGACCGCCACTTTTGCAGATGGTCATAAAATGTTCTCAGCTTTTGATACAGCTCGTCATGTCTGTCACCGTTCGCTATATATGCTTTCAGCGCTTCATAAAACGGCGCTTTTTTCTTTTCCAGGCGTATCAGCGCAAGTTCATTTTCGTCACAGCCGACAATAGGCGAGCGCAGTACGGAAGCAAGCGGAATATCCTGATACGGGTTGTCAATCACCTTTAAGACCGAAAGCGCCGCAGCCACCTCCACGGCTTCAAAATAACCCGACGTCAAATTGGCGTAAACCGGAATGCCCTGGTTTTTCAGTTCTTCCATCAATTGCGGCGCCCAAGGCATGGAACGCAGCAAAATCACGATATCCCGGTACTGGATATTCCGGTGTGTTTTGGTTTTGCCGTCATAGACCTTAAACGGAGATGAGACAAGCTTCCGGATCTCCGCGGCTATCGCTTTTGCTTCCCAATGCACGGTTTCAAAATCTTCGGCATCCTCGGAGCTGTCTGCATCATCAGCACTGTCAATCAGCAGCAGTTCCGTTTCTGCCGCGTCATTCGGCGGATACGACGCACCGAGTTTCAATGCCGCCTGTTCATCGTAGTCCACTTCGCCGATTTTGCCGCCCATCAGCTGCTTAAACAAGAAATTCGTACTGTCCAAAATATCGGAGCGGCTGCGGAAGTTTCTGTTCAGGTCAATTTTCTGTCCCGCGCCTTCCCCGCTTTCTGTAAACCTTTTATATTTCCCGAGAAACAGCAGCGGCTCGGCAAGTCTGAATCGGTAGATCGATTGTTTGACATCGCCTACCATAAACAGATTTCCCGCCTCTTCATTCCCGCTTTTCACAAGCTGCAGAATAGATTCCTGTACAAGATTGGTATCTTGATATTCATCAACCAGAACCTCATGGAACTGCTCTTGATAATAAACGGCCGCTTCACTCGGCACCCGCCGGCCGTCTTCATCAGCCGCAGTTAAAATCGCCAGACAGTAATGTTCCAAATCTGAGAAATCAATGATTGATTTTTCTTGTTTCGCCGCTTCAAATCGTTTTCCGTACGATATCACGAGCTGAACGAGCGTTTCAATGACAGGCTTCATGTCTGTTAAACTCTTTACATGATCTTGCGGGCTTCTTGTAAAGTAATCGGTCTTTAATTTTTCGATCAGTTTTTTCGCGCCGTTTCGCAAATCGGTCGCTTCATCCAAAAGCGCCTTGTCAAATTCATCACCTTTTACCGCCTTAGCCCGCTTAAATGTGACCGCGGGGACCCGTTCATACAGCGCCTCAAAGTCATGCCGGCAGCTGATCAGCTCTTCTATCTGCTGAAGATCATCCAGAAAATGATCAGCGCGCGGCGCCGGCCCGCCGGGCGCTTTTGTCAGTTCAAGCGCCTTTTCAAGCTTTTGCTTTGCCCCGAAGAGCGCCATTTCAGCATCTTCTCTCACATACTCGTAAAACGGCAGCTCTTCCATTTTGCTTTCTTCCGTCACATCATATAGGCGGACAAAGCTTTTCAGCCACGCTTCCGGATCAGGATGAGACCGTGAATACTCGTACACCCGCTTGACGAGATCTTGAAGATCCAAATCATGCCTGTCCGTCGTATATCTGTCCACAAGCTCAAAAAACGCTTGATTCCCTTTTGCGTATTCATCCTCAAACAGCTCATCAAGGACTTCGTCTCCGAGCAACTCGCCTTCCGTCTGGTCAGCCATCCGAAAGCCCGGGTCAAGATCAATCATATAATAATATTTTTTAAGCACCTGCAGACAGAAAGAGTGCAGCGTCGAAATGCTCGCCCGATTTAATAGAGAGAGCTGCCGTCTGATATGGAGAGATCCCGGATTTTTGGCGAGCTCTTTTTCTAATGCTTCAGCGATCCGATGCTTCATTTCCGCTGCTGAGGCGTTTGTAAAGGTCACCACAAGGAGCCTGTCAACATCAACCGGATCTTCCTCCGCGGTTATCTTTCTGATCATCCGTTCCACGAGCACGGCCGTTTTACCTGATCCGGCTGCGGCTGCGACCAGAATATCGCGGCCGGAAGAAACGATGGCGCTCCATTGGTCATCCGTCCATATGCTGTCTTTCGGTTTAGGAATTTGCATCATCATCCGCCTCCTTTTTCAGCCAATCCAGTATGGTGCCGTCTTTTTCCGCTTTCAGGCTGCGGTATTCATTTTCCTTAAGGGACTCATCAAACTGGCACACCGATTTAAACGCACAGTACGTACAAGGCGTCTTATCTTTCAGCTTATACGGGGTAATGGACACAAGCCCGTCCGTTATCGCTTCGCCCGCCTGTTCAAATGTCCGCCGCACATGGTCTGTCAGGAGATGAAAATCCCGTTCGCTGACTGCGGCTGAATCGGATCTTAAAGAACCGTCCTTCTTCAAACCGGCATTAATGATATTTGAACGTCCTTCCTCCAAAGTCGTATCCATCAGGCTGATTGCCTCCCGGTCACCGAGGAGAAGGCCTTTCATTTTAAATTTCTTGAAAATTTCCTGCTCGATTTCATCAAGCCCCATCGGCAGACTGGCCTGAATCATCGGATCATGGATATGGAAATACAAAACGCCTGCGGGGGTCGCTTTCATGCCGAGCCAATCCGCTGAATGTGTAATCGATAAGTCAAGGTACGTGAGCATTTGCAAAGCGAGCCCGTAATATACCTCAGCCAGATCAAGCCCCTTGTCGCTTGATTTATAATCCACGATTCTAAGCAGCAGGCCTTTTGAACTTTCCGCTTTATCCACGCGGTCGATCCGGCCGACGAGTTCCATCGTACAGCCGTTTTTCAGCGTGAAAGTGAGCGGAGGCAGCGGACCGTTTCCGCCGAAACCGAGTTCAAGGCCGATCGGGACAAAACCGCTCGCCTTCGCATGCTCGCTTAATATGCCTGAGACACGCGTGACGATCTTCTGCAGTTTTTCCTTCACATAAAAGTGTCTGTTTGAACTGAGCAGAATTTCTTTTTGCAGCCTTGGCGCAAGCCGTTCCACCGCTTCATAGGAGAAATTCCGGCACTGATCTTTCGTCAGATCGCGCCATTCCAGCTTCTGCTCACGAAGCCGGTCTGAAATCAGCTTGAGGCTGGAGTGAAACAGCTGTCCGATATCCGGCGCTTCCAGCTTGAAAAACTGCCGCTCTTTTAATTGCAGCCCGTGAGATGCAAAATGAGAAAACTGGCAGGCATTAAACGCCTCCATCCGGGAGACGCTTCCTTTAATGTGCTCGCCGTAAAGCTGGCGCGAAACAGGACGTTCAAGACGCTTCGCCTCATTGCGGAAAAACAGGCTTGAAAACAGCTTTTTCGCGCGCCGGTGATCAGGCTCTTTCATCAGCACATTGTATGCGCTCCACCATACATCACTGATTTCATATTCTCTTGTCCACAGCCTGAGCTGGCTTGCCGTATACGTCTGTGCCACCTGTTTATTGACGAGATATTGAAGCTGCTCTTCTTCGCTTACCTGCTCGGGATCAGCAGCCGACAGTTTTTCCTGATGGTCGGGAAACAGCTCGCCAAGCCTGTTTACAACAATTGACGGCAGGAGCGTTTTTCCTTCCGCATCGGCAATCGGATATGACACATACAGACGGTCAGACGGACTTGACAGCGCCATATAGATGAGAAAATGCTCATCAAGCAGCCGCTCACGCCCCGCGGAAGACAGCTCCACTCCGACCGCTCTCAGCCACTCCCGGTCATCATCGGACAGCACGCCGTTTTCATCCGGGCGCGCAGGAAGAACGCCGTCATTGGCCCCGATGACAAACGTGCAGGACGTGCCGTACATTCTTGACAGGTCCATATTCCCTACAAACACTTGGTCAAGCGCAGGGGGAATTAAAGAAAAATGAAGTGATTCGGTTCCCGTTTCAAGCATTTGCTGGAACAGCGCCAAAGACATTTCATCTTCACCCATCATGCCGGCAAACTCCTCGAGAAGCTGGATAACGGCGTCCCATGCCTGGCCGTGCTGCTGCGCTTCGATCATGTTTCCGGCCTCTTCGGCCTGCTGCCTTTTCCGGTCCAGCTTCAGGGGAACATCGGTATCTTCCAAAAAGAGATAAAGAGCTTCCGCCATGCTTTGAACCGTTTTCGCTTTTTTCATCCGGTTCTGAAGCCGGACGAGGGGCGCGGCCATCCATTCTCTCGTCTCATTCAGCATTTGCTCCATCTCTATTTCCTGATCCGTCTGCGCGAAATCCTCATCGAGCGATACGAAGCGCCTGTATACAAACCGCTCGCCGTTCGTCCAGCGCTCCCCTTTAATTCCGTAGGCGATACAATAGTTTTCAAGCTGATCGACCTGCTCTCTTATTTTCTGCACCGGCTGATCAAGCGGGAATAACAGTTCGGTTTTCGCACAGCGGAACACCGCTTCATATCTCCAGTTCCCCTTTACGACATCCAAACTTGAACGGATGAATTCTATAAGCGGGTGATGCTGCATAGAAGCTTTTCCGTCAATAAAATAAGGAAGCCCGTAATCTGCAAACACTTCCTTCAGCAAATCTTTATAATCTTCCGGCTGGCGGATGAGAATCGCCATATCCCTGTACCGGTATCCTCCGTCCCGGACAAGTGATTGAATTTCCCGGGCAATACCCTCAAGCTCGGCTCTTCTGTTTTGTGCCTGTATGACGGTAAAAGCTTCCTGCCCGCCGGTATACGCCGCAGCGGGACGCACATCGTACTGCGATTCTAAACAGGCAAGCTCCGGCACATGCTGATGCCGTTTCGTGCCATGCAGTTCCTTGCAGGAAATATCGGCATTCAATTCCTTTGCCATCTGATAAAGCTTATAGTATGTGCTTCCCGTCATTCTGAACAGATTGAGCTCATCCGGTGCCTGTTCTCCCGAAGGGCTGTCCGCCGTCAGCGAGAATGTGACATGTTCAGCATGCATGATCAGCTGCTCCAGCACCCTTAATTCCTGCGGTGTAAATTGATAGAAGCCGTCGACGTAAACTCTGGCGCCTTTTACAACATCCGTTAACGGAAGCTGCTGGGCGAGCAGCGTCAAATAATCCTCTGAATGCAGATAGTTGCCGGCGAGGCTTCTTTCCATCTGCTGATATAAAATGCCTAAGTCATGAAGTTTTTCAGACAGCATCCGCTCTCCGCGATATTCTGACGCCGTTCCGCTTTCCGCCATGCGGCGGACGTCTTCAGGCTCAATACAGTAACGCTTAAACTCTGTCAGCATCCGTTCCACCTGCTCAGTGAACCCGGCTTTGTCACTCGCTTTTTGATACACTTTAAAATCGTGCTTATGCTCTTCAATCAGCTTCCTCAACAGCATCTGCACACCCGTCGTCGTCACAAACGGACGGTTCATGCCTCCGGTATGCTGAAGCACGCGCCACGCCAAACGCGAAAAACTGAACACTTGAGCGCGTATCATGCCGCCAATATCCGGCGTTTTAGCAAGCTCATATTCCATTAAAAACGTCATTTGATCCGGGACTAGAAAAATGATCGGTTTCCCGAACGGCTCCCGGCGCAGTTCATCTTGAATGCTGTCGATAATCAGCCTCGTTTTCCCACTCCCCGATCTGCCTACTAAAAACTCAACACCCAAATTAGAAGACCCCTCTCTTTTATTCTTTCTACATTTTATCGAAAGTTGACGAAAATGACCAATCTCATCTGCTGGTAAAAACGGGATGACTGTTTTAAAAAATATCATTCTTGACCAGATTAAAGAAAAAAAGGATTAAATATAATGTCAGAATATCTCGAAGTGATTGTGCGAACGATTCTGTCGTTCAGCATTTTGTTTATCGGCGCCCGGATACTCGGAAAACAAACCATTTCACAGATGACGCTTTTTGATTTCATTGCGGCCATCTCGCTCGGCGCCATCACAGCCAATCTGTCGTTTAATACAAAACTGCCGATTCATTTTACTGTCAGTGCTTACACGATTTTTGTGGTCATCATTTACCTGGTCGCATATCTTTCTATGAAAAACAGAACCGCCAGGGGTTTCTTTGCGGGCAAACCGACCATTATCATTCAAAACGGAAAAATACTTGAGCATAATATGAAAACGATGCGCTATACCCTCGACTACCTGAACCAGCAGCTTCGTGTAAATGATGTATTTGACATTTCTCAGGTTCAGACGGCCATCATTGAAACAAACGGCAGCATGTCCGTGGAGGTCAAACCGGAATTCGCGCCCGTTACAAGACAGGATCTCGGCATTTTTGCAGGACACGAAAAGAACTTTGCCGTTGAGCTCATTATGGACGGCCAGCTGGTGACGAAGAATTTCGAAGAAAACCACGTATCGGAAAAATGGCTCAGAGAAGAATTAGACAAGAGAAACCTTACACCCGAAGAGGTCGTATACGCGGTGCGCGGAAGCAACGGCCAGCTGTTTGTCGATACATATAATGACCATATCACATCGCCGCTTGATCAAGAATAAGCATGATATCCGCACATGTCACGGGCTATCGCCGTATAATACCCTATAAACATCCGGGGGTGAGTCCAATGCACGAGAATTTTTTTCATTATACAGCCGTCTGCGGCGACGACTCTGTTCTTATAAAAGATCTGATAAAATCCATTAACGGCGAATACAGCGCTGTGATCTGCTACTCGATATTAGCCGAAAAAGCGCCGACCGCAGAAATCAGAAGACGAATCGAACATATCAGAGAGGAAGAAATGCGCCACCTGCATGCCTTCTCCTCACTGTATACTTCAATTACCGGAAACCAGTTGACGCCGAAACAGACGGAACTTTGTCCGCACACATACAGAGAAGGACTGAGGGCGGCGTTTTATGATGAGCAGAAAACGAATGATTTTTATTTGCAGGCATCCGATAGAGCGGTGCACCCGGAAGCAAAGCGGTTATTTGCCCGCACGGCATTTGACGAGCAGCGTCATGCCGTCTGGTTTTTATACGATATGACCCACTCTCCTTCCCACCACACAGGAGGGACGGTATCAAACGCGCCGAACACGAGCTATACCCAGGCAAATACCGGAAAATAACGCTCCCCCGCCGGGAGCATTCAGGCCGCAGACAAACCCCATTCTTTCAATAGGAGAGAATGGGGTTTATTTTTCAAGCTGCGTGACCTCTCTAAAAAACCGCCGACTTCTTCATTGTATAATCAGCAAAAACACTTTATAATAAAATAAACCAACCGGTCGGTTTTTAAGGGGCCGAACCTCACTTGGCGGAAAGGATTTGTGTGATGTGACAAGTACAAAAGGCGGCGCCGGAAAGAGCGAAAAGACGAAGAAAAAGCTCGTATCCGCTTCGCGTGACTTATTTGCAAAAAAAGGTTATTCAGAAACCTCAATCCGGGATATCTTAGAGGCGGCCGAGATCAGCAAAGGCAATCTTTATCATCATTTTAAAGGAAAAGAGTTTCTGTTTCTTCATATCATGGAAGAGGATCACCGCGTGATGATCGAGACGTGGAGGGAAATGGAAGCTGATCTGAAAGACGCTGCCGAAAAGCTGACGGGCTTTGCAGAACTGCTCAGCCGGATGAGCATCAATTACCCGCTGATGAGAGCAAGTGAAGAGTTTTATGCGAGCGCGTTTACGTCGGAGGAGGTCGTAAAACGTCTCAACAAAATTGATATTGAATATGACGATGTGATGAGAGAGATCTTAACAGAGGGAAATCAAGACGGCAGCTGGTCCATTCATCATGTCGAATCAAAAGTGAAAATCCTGCTGTCCGTCTTTTACGGGTTGGATGTGTTATATAAAAACGATTCCATTCAGCAAAGAAGAGAATTGCAAATAGAAGCCATCTCCGTGTTTATTCACGGAGTCATCAATGCAGATCAACAGAATCAGGGCAGCTGATAAAGGAGAAACAACATGCAAAAACCGATTAGAGAACAAAAAGCTGTACTCATCATCTTATTAAGCAACATATTTATTGCGTTTTTAGGGATTGGGTTAATTATTCCCGTTATGCCGCTGTTTATGAATGTGATGCACTTGACGGGCAGCACAATGGGATACCTTGTCGCTGCCTTTGCCGTCGCGCAATTAATCACATCCCCCATTGCGGGAAGATGGGTTGACCGCTTCGGCAGAAAAATCATGATTCTCGCAGGGCTGTTTCTGTTCGCGTTATCCGAGCTGACCTTCGGGTTGGGCACACATGTCTACGTTTTGTATTTTGCAAGGGTGCTGGGGGGCGTCAGCGCCGCTTTTATCATGCCCGCTGTTACAGCGTATGTCGCAGATATTACGACAGTGCAGGAAAGATCTAAGGCGATGGGCTATGTATCTGCCGCCATCAGCACAGGGTTTATCATCGGGCCCGGCATAGGAGGATTTATCGCCGATCACGGTGTCCGTATGCCGTTTTTCTTTGCGGCGGGAATTGCATTTATCGCAGTGATTTCCTCTGTCTTTATGCTGAAAGAGCCATTATCTAAAGAGGAACGCGCCCAGCAGATGGAAAGCGTCAAAGAGTCAACCTTCTTAAAAGATTTGAAAAAGTCGATTCACCCAAGCTACCTGATCGCCTTTATCATCGTCTTTGTGCTGGCATTCGGGCTGTCGGCGTACGAAACGGTGTTCAGTTTATTTACAAATCATAAATTCGGCTTTACGCCAAAGGATATCGCCGTTATTATTACGTTCAGCTCCATTGTTGCGGTCATCATCCAAGTGCTCGCATTCGGCAAGCTTGTCAACTTCCTCGGGGAGAAAAAAGTCATTCAGCTTTGTCTGGTCATCGGGGCTGTGCTGGCTTTCGTTTCTACGGTGATGTCAGGATTTTTGCCCGTGCTTGCTGTCACCTGCATTATATTCCTTGCGTTTGATTTACTGCGCCCGGCACTGACCACTTTCCTATCGAAAATCGCAGGAAATCAGCAGGGGTTTGTCGCCGGAATGAATTCAACATACACGAGTTTAGGCACCATTTTTGGCCCGGCTCTGGGCGGTATTTTATTTGATATGAATATTCACTTCCCGTTTCTGTTCGCAGGCGTGGTCTTATGTCTCGGTCTGGGACTGACCCTTGTGTGGAAAGGAAAGACTGGCGAGGTTTCGGAGTAGGGTGCACTCCCCCTTCTCCGGAGCTTTTTTGTTTATGATAAGAAAAATGAATGGATTATGAGAAATAATTCATCATTTATTTATCTCAAAATCTATACTATAGTAATAGTAAGGTTAACGAGCTTAACAATTTAATATGAATGTTTCAGGAAGAAGGGTTTTCATTGAAGAAAGACAAACATCTCCTTACGGATATCTGGTTTATTCTCATCAGTGCGGCAGGGGGGTTTCTTCTTTCGCTTACAGGAATGTCGATCGCCTGGATGCTCGGAACGCTGGCCGCCGGCTGCATCCTCTCCATGACGAGGCCCCGCTGGCTGTTCATGGCGGCTGACAGAAGAGGGATTAACCGCAGATGGCTTGCGGCGGGACAAATGATTCTTGGCATCGAACTCGGCCAAAAACTGAACCTGTCCGTTCTTTCAGTTTTACGGGATCATTGGCTGCCGGTTGGCTTCATGCTGATTTTCTCTATCGCGATGGCGCTTGTTTCCGGATATGTGCTCTTTCGGTTCAGCCGGACGGACATGATGACAAGCTTTGTAGGCACGGCGCCGGGCGGTTTATCCGCCATGCCCGGTATCGCCCAGGAAGTCGGCGCAAATACCGCGATTGTAAGTCTCATTCAGCTGACACGCGTCCTTTTGGTTGTCATGACAATACCGTTTCTCGTCATTTTCTTATTTACCAAACAAAACGGTACGGCTCAGACATCAGCCGGAGCCGTTTCAGCAGGAGCTTCACATCCGGGCCTTATTCCCGTCTTGTTAACGGCCGGATTTATTTTGGCTGCCTGGCTTGCAAGTAAGGCCGCAAAACGGCTGAAATTTCCCGCTCCTTGGCTGCTCGGCAGCATGATCGGCGTTGCTGCCGCGGAAATCGGCGTGTCGGCTTTAGCGGGAAAAGACATGCTGGCCTGGTGGCCGCCGGAAGCGAACCAGCTGTCACAAATTTTTCTCGGCGCCACAATCGGTTCGAAAATGTACAAAAGCATGTTCACCGGCGTGTCCAGAGTGCTTACGATCGGATTTATTTCCTCCGTCGGATTAATCGCCGCAATGATCCTTAGTGCGGTTGCCGTTTCTAAATTAACGGGCATCTCCATGATTACATCCGTTCTCGCCTTCTCTCCCGGCGGAATCGCCGAGATGGCGGCGACTTCGATCACGCTGCATGAGGACTCGACTTTCGTCGTCGCGGTTCAGGTCATCAGGATCGTTCTCGTCATCGCCATGCTTCCGCCCTTCTATCGCCTGCTGCACCACCTTTCTCAGCTGAAAAAGGCGCACGGCGATAGAGGCCGGGCAGAAAGAGGAACATGAGCCGAATAAAAAACACGCATCCATATGCGTGTTTTTTTATTTCAACAGCTGCCCGACGCCATTTACAGAGCGCCAGTTTGCTGAAAGATCACGGAACAGCCGTTCAGCAAATAACAGTTCTTCATCTGTATAGCGGTCCAAAAATGCCAAGAACCGCTTTTTTATCATTTCGTGGTATTCGTGATGAAGGGAATGCAGCTCTTTTCCGGCAGGAGTCAGCCGGAAATAGACTTCTTTTTTATTGTCGCTCAGCCGGGTTCTGCGCAGAAAGCCGGCTTCCAAAAACTTCGCGCAGCTTCTCGACACGGTCGGTTTTGTCGTCTTCATTTTTTCTGCTATTGATGTGACATTGATCGGTTCATGATCTCCGATACAAGATAAAATGTGTATTTCCGTCAAGGTCAGCTGAAGTTTTTTGCCGTTTTCTTCTCGGAGTTCGTCCATCCGTCCGGCCAACGACGCCCTGATGTCCTCCTGACACCTCTCCTGCTCGTGGAAAATGTCTGTCAGCCCTTCAAGAATCATGTGTTTTGCATGGTCTGGCTGTCTTCTGTCCAACTGCGGGTCACCCCTTCCGTATGAATTGTTTCTTTTACTATAACGTTTTGTTACGGAAGAAACAATCACACAGGCGCATAAAAGGGTATCAGATAAGTCCCCATCTCTCCAAACCGGCCAGTACGGCTTCTTCCGCTTCACGTCCCGAGCCGCCGGCCGCCCAAGCCGCGTGGCCGTCCGGCCGGATCAAAACAGAATAGACGTCACCCCAGCCGGCACGTGTTTCAGAAAGCGCCGCCCTGACAGTCGCCACGCTGTCCGTATCAATATCGGCAGGAATGCTTCCTCTTAATGATAGCAGCACAAAGCCGCCTTTGTGAAGAAAATCATACAGCCGGGCCGCCCGGCCGTCATAAAGAATCAGCTCTATATCGGGCAGCCGTTTTCCGTTCAGGATATGCGGCGGCAGCTCCGGGTCCGGTTCATAATGCAGATCAAGCGCGGATACTTTTCCCGCCAATAAACGGTTGGCCTCCTGAAAATCGAGCAAAGCGGTCATCGTATCTCTTAATGCCATCCCTGACTCGGTAAAATCCATGAGCTTGATCTGGGTTTTTATATTGTGCAACACTTCTTTTCCCGCGCTGTGCCTTTCCTGATGATAGCTGTCCAGAAGATGAGGCGCCGCTTTCCCCTTCATTTCCGCCCCCAGCTTCCAGCCGAGGTTGAAGGCATCCTGAAGCCCCGTGTTCAGCCCTTGGCCGCCTGCGGGAAAATGAATATGCGCCGCATCACCGGCCACAAAAACCCGGCCTGAGCGGTATTGTTCGGCCTGACGCTCGGCATTGCCGAACCTTGACGTCCACACCGGATCACTCAATCCGAAATCAGTGCCGCATATCTGCCGCAGGTCTTCTTTCAGCTCTTTTTCTGTGACCGGCTCTTCTTTCCGCTTTTGCGGAGCGTGCGGAGAAACGATCAGGACGCGGAAAAGCCCGTCCGTAAGAGGGACAATGACAACCGATCCCGCCAGACGGCACGTTGAAAAGAAGGCAGATTCAGGCGGAGTTTTCAAAACGGCATCACAGAGGGTTCCTATTAAGTCGGCATCAGTGCCCGAAAAAAGCGATGCCCGCCTGTTTCCGGACAATGCTCCCCGCTCCGTCTGTACCCGCGGCATATAAGCTGCGCAGGGTGCGGATACCGCTTTCATCCCGGAACACCGTCTCCACTCCGTCATCCGTCTGGGTAACGGACACCGCTTCCGCCCCGCGGATGATATCTGCGCCTAAACTTGATGCATATTCTTCCAAAAGCCGCTCCGTATCTGCCTGAGGCAGCATTAACGAATAATTCTGCTTAGAATCCAGCCGGGAAAAATCCAGCCGTGTATCCAGCATCGAAAAATGGCCGGATGACACCTTCGTCCCTTTATCCAAAAAGCGTTCCAATATGCCTCTCATGGCAAAAAGCTCCAGTGTGCGCGGATGCATAATAAGCGCCTTGGAATAGGGCACCGTCTTCTTCAATCGTTCAATGACAGTCGTTTTCACTCCGGCCAGTGCCAGTTCTGATGCAAGCATAAGCCCGACCGGACCTCCCCCGATAATGGCAGCCTGTGTTTCCATCTCATCAGCCCTCTTTCATATTTTTTGTTACAAACGCAACAAAATCACTAAAAATAAAACACCTGATTTTTGTTTCACGCGTAACAATCCTCATTATAGTCTTCCCTCTGCTTTTTGACAATCATTTCCGAAAAAAAGACGCCGTTCACTTGGCGTCTGATTCACTGATCACCCCGACGATGTCTTTATCCTTAATCGGTCCGAAATGACGGCTGTCGAGGCTGTATATGCGATTGTCGCCAATAACGAAATATTGTCCTTTCGGTATGCTTTTGCGCCCGGTCGTTTCCTTCAATGTATAATCACCGGTCACATGGCTGCCTGCGGACAATGATGACTTTAACGGTTTTAAAAACGGTTCTGAAACCCGTTTTCCATTCACATACAGCTGGTCTTCCCTGTAAGCGATCGACTCGCCCGGGAGCCCGATGACACGTTTGATCAGCACTTTGTGGTGCGGGCCTTTAAACAGGACAATATCGAAACGGCGGATCGTTTTGTAACGATGGGAAAACTTGTTGACTATCAGCTCATTTCCTTGTTTAAAGGTCGGATTCATGCTGATTCCTTCGACTTTGTAATCAATAAAAATGGCATTTTTTAATTGTATGGCCAAAACAACGATAAGCACGCCGGCTATAAACCAAAATCGTTTTTTCAAGATTCCTGTCTCCCTCCGTCTTTCTCATGCTGACTGATCCTCGTCTGTAAACGCCGTTCGATATGCTTTCCTGCATACCACAGCACCGCGATCACCGTTAAGGCGCCCGCCATCCTGAAAGGCTGTGTAAAGAGCGCGTGAAGGTCATACCCGATAAAGCTGATCATAAAGATCATGACCATTTTCCCCATAGCGGCGGCTGATACAAACTGCAGCGCCCCCACACGTGACAGGCCGGCAACGATATGAACCGCAGCGGACGGCGTAAAGGGGAAGCAAAGTAAAATAAACAGCGGACCGAAACCGTGCCGCTCAACCCACAGCATCATCCGCCTTATGGTCTCATGCCTGCGGATGAAACCGAAAGCTCTTTTCTGTCCGAAACGGCGGACGGCATAAAACATAAGCAGTGATCCTGCCGCAGATCCGAGCCACGACAGAAAAAAACCTTCCCACAGCCCAAATGCATTCGTATTCGCCACCACAAATACAACAAGCGGCAAAAACGGAAGAAACGCTTCAATAAAAGGCAGTAAAACCGCAGCCGCCGGGCCGAAAGCTCTATAGCTTTGGAACCATTCCGTCAGCTGTTCCTCAGTGAAATATGATAAAAATTGCTCCAACGTTTATACTCCTTAACGAGTTTGTCTATCCTTATTCTACACATTATCTCCAAAAAACGAAAATGTTTACGAGATTTTCCGACTTGAAATATCGTGTAAGTGAGTATAAAATAAGAACAAATGTTCTCTTTTAAGAAAGAAGGAGTATTTATGCCTGACATCCGGAGCGGCACCCGCGACCTCATCGAAAAAGGGCTGTTTCTGCCCATGGCGGCCGCCATTCTGAATCGGGATTTCGAAGCGCTTGATTCGTGCCCGTTCAAATTAAAACAACCCTATAAACAGCTTATCAGCTGCTCTTTAAAATTAGCACAAAAGGATTTGAGTGATGTTCGAAAAGAGTTAAGAAAGCGTAAAATCAAAATATACGAAGCCCAAAGAGATGAAGCATTTACGCTTTATATATGCACCATTAACGGCTATGAAGAAAAACACCGTTATTTCAACCCGAGAATACGGGAACAGGTAACCGCCTTAGTGGAATATTACCTGTCTCTTGCGACCATTTAAAAAGCAGCCGGGACTGCTTTTCCTTTTGAAACTATAAAATTCAGACTATTCACACTATACATTCGACATGATTTTCTTTATAATTCGGTACACGCTTTTCAAAGGAGGAATGTTATGAAACTGATTCATGTTCTCGCTGCCCTGCCCTTTTTCGGAATTCTCGCCGGCATTCCATTCGCCAACCGGGTGACGCCTTATGTTTTCGGAATGCCTTTCATTCTCGCATATGTCGTCATCTGGGCCGTTCTGACTTCTGTTCTGATGGCTGCGGTTTACAAATTGGACAAAGAAAACAAGGCGGGTGAGACGGAATGAACGCCGCATTTCCCGTAATGGCCGCCGTGCTCCTGTTTTGTGTATATCTCGGAATCCGCGCCCGAAAAGGAAAAAAGATGGACCTTGAACAATGGACGGTGGGCGGACGCGGCTTCGGCACGATGTTTGTCTTTTTATTAATGGCGGGAGAAATTTACACGACCTTCACATTCCTCGGCGGAAGCGGATGGGCTTACGGAAAAGGAGGTCCCGCCTTTTACATTATCGCTTACGGCTGTCTTGCCTACATTTTGTCATATTGGCTTCTGCCTGCCGTGTGGACATACGCCAAACAGCACAAACTGATGTCGCAATCTGATTTTTTTATTTCAAAATACAACAGCCCGCTCCTCGGCATTCTCGTATCGCTCGTCGGCATCGCATCTCTCATCCCCTATCTCGTCCTGCAGCTGAAAGGGCTCGGATTAATTGTTTCGGCAACGTCGTACGGCCAGATTCCGCCATCAGCCGCAGTCTGGATCGGCGCTGTCTCCATCACGATTTATGTGATGATTTCAGGAATCCACGGTTCAGCGTGGATATCAGTCGTCAAAGATATCATGATTTTAGGCATCGTCCTGTATTTAGGCATTTATCTGCCCATTCATTACTACGGCGGTTTTTCAGAGATGTTCAAACAAATCGACGCCGCAAAACCCGGATTTCTCACACTTTCTGAAACCGGACAAAGCCCTTCATGGTTCAGCTCAACCGTCCTGCTGACCGCTCTCGGCTTTTATATGTGGCCCCACACCTTTGCCGCTTCCTATTCGGCGGAGCATCCGCGGGTGTTTCGGAAAAACGCGATCATCATGCCTCTTTATCAGCTTGTCCTGCTGTTTGTCATCTTTACCGGATTTGCGGCGATTCTGCAGGTGCCCGGTTTAAAAGGGGCGGACACGGACCTCGCCTTATTAAAGCTGTCAGTGAAAACCTTTGATCCTTGGTTTGTCGGACTGATCGGATCAGCGGGCATTCTGACGGCGCTTGTCCCCGGTTCAATGATACTCATGGCCTCAAGCACGCTGTTCGCCAAAAATGTGTACAAAGCCATTCGGCCCGGCACGACTGACAAAAAAGTTTCGCGGCTCGCAAAATACGCCGTACCCGTTATCGCGCTGATTTCCGTATATTTTACGCTGAAAGGCGGAAATACCATCGTCACCTTGCTTTTAATGGGCTACAGCCTTGTCACCCAGCTTTTCCCCGCGCTTTTATTCAGCCTGCCGAAGCGGCGTTTTATCACAAGCCACGGCGCTTTTGCCGGCATAGCGGCCGGGGTCGGGACGGTCGCCTTCATCACGCTGACCGAATCAACCATCGGAACCCTCTTTCCGTTTCTTCCGCAGATCGTGAAAGACATGAATACAGGCATCATCGCGCTGATGTTAAACACTGCCGTCATGTTTGCAGTCAGTGCCGCAGTCAGAAAAAAACAAATCAGCGCAGCCGAAAAGGCGGCTTAATGATAAAATAGCGGTAAGACACATGGAGGGGGCAAGCCGCATGATCATGACCACAACTGAAACCGTCGCCGGAAAACAGATTACGGAAGTAAAAGGCCTGGTGACAAGCAGTATCGTCCAGTCCCGTCACATCGGAAAAGACTTGCTTGCAGGCTTAAAATCTGTCGTCGGCGGCGAATTAAAAAGCTATACCGAAATGCTGGAAGACTCCAAAAAAGCGGTGAAAGAACGGCTGATCAGAGAAGCGGAGCAGCTCGGTGCGAACGCCATCGTTGGCCTGCGGTTCGAACTGACCGCCGGACAGAACACATCCGAATTAATCGGATACGGAACCGCCGTCACCATCGAATCAATGTAAAAAAACAAGCCCTTTAAAGAGGCTTGTTTTTTTATTTCTCACATGCGATATAGTCTTTATCACGATCAAGTCTTTTATTTGCATCGTAAAGCGCTTTTGAGACATATGGCTTGTACTTTGTTCTGCCGCCTTTGTTTTTCACTTTTGACGTCCGGGCCACGCCGCCCTTATACACCTTATTCAGCGCCTTGCAGTTTTGATACGTTTTCACCTTTGTTTTCGCTTCCGCCGTCTGCCCCGCCCCGTATGAACATCCGAATACCAGACCGAAAGACAAAAGCACAGCTGCCGTCTTTTTCATCCTCTATCTATCCCCTCTCCTGAGTGATGCGGTATTGCTGAACATAGCATAGTTCAAATAATCTCCATTTACAAGATAAATAGGAAAAAAGTTTCGTTTTACATTTGCCCGTATCTCTTTTATGGAATTTCTTCCAAAACCTTTTATAATATGAATTGATAGCGCTATCTGACTATGATGATAGGAGGAGAAATGATGATGAAAAAAGGGCTTCTTGCGGTTGTGCTCACTTCAGCCGTTCTATTCGGTGTATGTACTGCGGATATTCCCGGGGTCATCAGCCCCAATACGGCGGAAGCGGCGTCCCAGCTCAGCAAAGGAATCGGCGGAAGGGCCTACCTGAACAGTACAGGCTCTGTTCTCGTCACGAAAATTCAGCTTCCGAGCTCGATTCAGGTGTCAAATGGGACAGCCTATATTTACTCAGGATTTACCGGAGGCACGGAGGCCGATATCGGGCTTCAGTACAGTGAAACGTATCATGTATGGAAACCGATCATGAAAGTCGGCTCAAAAGGGCAAAGCCAGGTCCGGTATCTGGAAGGAGAAAGCCAATTCACCTATACGAAAGGCTTTCGGCCCGGCAGCACCGTACAACTGACCATTTACAAAAATCTGAACGGCAATACCCGCGCCACATATTGGGGCACGAATAATGACGGATACACCGGCCGCATCATCTCAGAACTCGCCCAAACAAATGTAGGTTCAGTCTCAAAATGGAAAGCGCTCGCCACCGTTGCGGTCACATCAGAGGATCAGCGCCCTTACATCAAATCAAACTTCTCAACAGCTTTTACAAATATCACGATCGACAATAAAGCAGTCACACCTGTGGTGGATACACAGGACTTTGCCAAAGTGACGGTGTCAGGCAGCAGCGTCAGCATGTCTGTCGTCAAATAAAGAATTCTGAACGCACGATTCCTGCCATCGTGCGTTTCGTTATGTCAATCCCGCTCTTTACCGCGAAGATTTGCCTGAAGGAAAGGGTCGGTCGCCGAACCGGGTATTCAAGCGATGAACGCATGATGATCCTCAGCCGGAAACGCAAATCCCTTAGGATTACTTTTCATAAAAAAGCTCCTGATCAGGTTTGTGCTTTAATATTTTTTCGTTCATTTCCGCCAAAACGCTGAACAGTCTGCCTTCTCCTGAATATTAAATTGAATCATGCTTTCAAGCAGATCATAATGCACCGGTTCAGTCCATTGAATTCTGAACAAACGGGAAGTGGCGCTGTAGCCGGCGCGGGCGATGTCATCGGCAAAGTGCGCAATCCCCGCTTCTTCGGGGGAAACACTTAGATGATGCTTCGCTGCTGCAAAGCCGATAATAAAGGTGCCGTGATCAGTAAACATCGGCGTATTCCACTTGATCTGCGGCTGTAAATTCGGGAATCGGTCAGCCGTCCAAGACAGGATTTCCTCTAGTTTGAGCCGGTGATCCGGGTTGTCGATTCCTGATACATATTTTGCAAATACATTCATGCCCATCTCTCCTAAAATATAATGTCATGACTCTTTCCACCATCATAGCCAACAGACGGAGACGATACAACTCTGCCCGGGCATGTAAATCAAAAAAGCCCTCTCCAAAAAGGAAAGAGCCCGTCCCTTCACATCACAGCTTTCTCTAATATCTCTCCCCCAGCTCCCGCAAAATAAAGTCGTAAATCATTTTAGTCCGCTCTTCTTTCGGGTACAGCATGAATTCCTGCCGCTTCGGGATATGGCTGCCCATCCTGTCCTGAAAAGTGGTTCTGAGATAGGCGGTTCTGTAAACCTGGTTTTCAAAAGAATGATAAGATACTTCCAGCTCCATCGTCTTGCCGTTTGAGAATGTGACCGCTGTATCATCGAATGCGGTCGGTTGAAAATCTTTAACATGCACATGAGATATCCAGCCGCATTGAGGCCTTGCAGAAGAAAGTGTAGGGAATAAAAAGATGTGATTTGAAGGGTCCACCATAATCGGCGGCTTGTGAGAAATTTTAATCGCTTCATACGTTCCCGCTTTTCTCCCGGCGTAGCTCGAGCCAAAGTAGCGGCAGCTTCTGTCAATGATGTGAATCGGCTTCATGCTGACATACAGAATGCAATCTTTTTCAATGATCTTCGACCCCATTTTACCGTCTATTTCCTCAGGCAAAACAGCGATGGTTGAACGATTTACTTCGTAGCTTTCTAAGGGTGCGTGTGTTTTCTGGCACATAATGTGCAGCCTCCAATCCTTTTCTTGAAAATTTATACTAATAATCTATCATCTGTCATTGGAAAACGACAGGTTTTTTTTGAATATAGCTAAAAATCACCTTTTAAAGATATAATTTAGTCTTAATTTACTACTTAAAGATTATTTTTCACTCTCGTTTTCACAACATTTATACAATGTTATTTTTCAATTTTTCGTCAGTTTGCAGGATATGTCGATATATTTCCAAGTATTAGTTGTCTAAAGATTATAAAAATTAATTGATTTTTCCGGCTGTTATCCATATACTATAAAAAAGGCATTGGGGGGATTCTTTATGAAAGAGAAAAAATCGTACACTGAGCTCATGAAGTCCCGCAACACGCAAAAAGCAAATGAATTCGATGTGACAATGGCCGATATTTACATTCAAATGGTGCTCGACGAATCCTTGTATAAACGCCGGCTCCACACGCTGACAAAACAGATTGATAAAGCGCTTGATGATAAAAATAAAGAAGCGTTCCTTACGCTTTCTAAAGAATATGCTGCACTCAAACTGAGTGAATAAGCCAATCCAAATGGATTGGCTTTTTTATATTATCCGTTTACGATGGTGCCGCCGTTCACATGAATTGTCTGTCCCGTGACATAGGAAGAATCATCGCTTGCTAAGTACAAATAGCTCGGTGCCACTTCAACAGGCTCTCCCGGGCGCTGCATCGGCACGTCTGAGCCGAAGACTTCCACTTCCTTCGCCGAGAAGCTCGCCGGAATGAGCGGCGTCCAGATCGGTCCCGGCGCCACTGCGTTCACCCTGATGCCCTGAGTGACAAGAGACTGGGACAGAGATCTTGTAAACGTGACGATCGCCCCTTTTGTCGCTGAATAGTCAATCAATGTTTTGTGGCCTTTATAGGCGGTAATGGAGGCCGTATTAATGATTGAACTTCCTTTTTTCAAATGAGGGAGCGCGGCTTTCGTTAAGTAAAACATTGAAAAAATATTCGTCTGAAACGTTCTGATGAGCTGGTGGCTCGTGATTTTCTCAATCCCCGGCTGCACGTGCTGCTCACCCGCATTGTTGACTAAGATGTCAATGGAAGGGAAGGCTTGGCCCGCCTGACGGATGACATCGTTGCAAAAGGCTTCGTCGCCGACATCACCTGCGATCAGCAGACACTTTGCCCCCTCTTTTTCTACATATTGCTTCGTCTCTTCGGCATCCTGATGCTCATCAAAGTAAACGATGACCACATTTGCGCCTTCCTTCGCGAACAAAACGGATACGGCACGTCCGATTCCGCTGTCTCCGCCCGTGATAATCGCAGTTTTTCCTTCAAGTTTTTTCGCCGCTTTCGGTTTGTCAAATACAGGGCGCGGGTCCATTACATATTCAAAGCCCGGCTGCCGGTTTTGATGCTGCGGCGGCAAGGTTTTCTTCTTCTGATTCGCCAATTTAATCACTCCTTTACATTAATTACTATATTATGAGTAATTTGAGCATCTTATACGACTTTCATGTATGAATATAGACTTATTGGGAAAATTAAGAATATACAATAGAGGAGGTAATTTGAAATGACTGCTTTTTCAAACGAGGAATCTGCTTCCTATTGGAAAGCAACAGCTGACATTCCTTCCTTTCCCGCCCTGACTGAAGATACGGAATGCGACGTTGCGGTTATCGGCGGAGGAATTACGGGCCTGACAACGGCATACGAGCTGACGAAAAGAGGCTTCCGTGTCGCTGTCATTGAAGCAGACCGGATTTTAAACGGGACGACCGCGGGCACGACCGCAAAAATCACCGCCCAGCATGATTTCATCTATGCCGATCTAATTCAGCAGATCGGACTGACCAGCGCAAGGCTCTATTTCGAAGCCCATCTTCGCGCTATGGAAGACATGAAGCAGATCATCAAGGACCTTTCGATTGACTGCAGGCTGATTGAACAAGACGCGTATATTTACACGAATACGGAATCAGGCGTCAAAAAAATCCGCAGCGAGCAGGAAGCCTACACCAAGCTCGGCATTGAACACGAGCTTGTGAAAGAACTTCCCGTCCCCGTTGATTGCAGGCTCGGCCTTGCCATGAAGAATCAGGCGCAATTTCATCCGCTTTTATATGGCGCGGCGCTTGTGAAGGAGATGGTCAAAAACGGAGCGCGGATTTTTGAACAGACGGCGGCAATTGACATTAAAAAAGAACCGCAGCCTGAGGTGGTCACGAAAAACAGACACGGCATCAAGTGCCGCTACATTGTCTGCTCCTCCCACTTTCCTTTTTATGACGGCGGAGGGCTTTATGCCGCCAGAATGTATGCCAGCAGATCCTACGTGCTGGCGGTAAAACCGAAGCAAGCGTATCCTGACGGTATGTTTCTCAGCATAGACAAGCCGTCCAGATCACTGCGCTATACAGAGCTGAACGGTGAAAAACTGGTGCTCGTCGGAGGCGAAAGCCACAAAACAGGCCAAGGAAAAGAAATGTCCGAGCATTACGAAGCGCTGAAACAATTTGCAGAAGACACAATCGGAGTCGAAAGCATCCCATATCATTGGTCTGCGCAAGACCTTGTCACCATTGACAAAATCCCGTTCATCGGTCCGATCTCAGGCGATGAAGAATATATTTTGGCGGCGACCGGTTTTAAAAAATGGGGCATGACAAGCTCAGCCCTTGCGGCGAAGCTTTTGGCCGATCATATCCAAAACAAAAAGAACCCGTTTTCCGGCCTGTTTATCCCGTCACGTTTCCACGCAGATCCGGGGCTGAAAAAACTGATTTCCTATAATGCCGACGTAGCCAAACACCTTATCTCGGGCAAACTTGAAAGGCCGGACGCTTCACCTGAGTCCCTTCAGCCCGGAGAGGGAAAAATCGTAACCGTAAACGGCAAACGGGCCGGCGCCTATAAAGATGAAAAAGGCTGCCTGCATCTTGTCGACACGACATGCACCCATTTAGGCTGTGAGGTTGAATGGAATGACGGCGAACGGACGTGGGACTGCCCTTGTCACGGCTCCCGGTTCACACCTGACGGCGGGGTTGCCGAAGGTCCCGCCATCAAGCCGCTGAAGCGTATCACGCAAGATTAACTGAACCATTCTGTATGAATGGTTTTATTTTTTCGGCATTAAAATATTTTTACCGGATTCCTTCATTCAAGTTCCTTCCAAACCGATAAAAAGAAAAAGAGAATATCTGGGGGAACTAATATTGTTATTTAAAAAAGACCGCAAAAAAGAAACAGCTTATTTTTCAGAAGCCGACGGCAAAAAACGCATCGAGCTTTCAAATCAATATGCAGATGTCAAAAAGCAGCTGAAAATGGTCAGGCTTGGAAACGAAGAGCTTCATGTGCTTGAAGAGCTGCAGCCGTTAATCAAAGAACATATTTCCACAATCGTCGATTCCTTTTACCGAAACCTGGATCACGAAAAATCATTAATGACGATCATTAACGACCACAGCACGGTCGAGCGCCTGAAAAAAACATTACGCCGTCACATCCACGAAATGTTCGCCGGCACGATTGATGATGAATTCATTGAGAAAAGACAGCGCATCGCTTCCATTCATTTGCGGATCGGCCTTGAACCGAAATGGTATATGGGGGCGTTTCAGGATCTGCTTCTGTCGATGATGAACATATATGAAGCTTCCATCCCGGATTTGCATGAGCTTTTAAAAGCGATCAAAGCGACGACTAAAATACTGAATCTCGAACAGCAGCTCGTCCTTGAAGCGTTCCAGACCGAATATAACTGCCAGCGGGACGAGCAAGAGGAAAAGAAAGCCCGTCTTCATCAAAAAATTCAGGAAACATCCGGATCACTCGCTGATCTGTTTTCAGAAACGAGCAGAGCCGTGCAGGAGCTGGTCGATAAATCAGAGGACATTTCCGAGGCGTCAAAAGCCGGCACCGTCACTTCCGTACATGTAGAAGAAAAGTCAATCGGCGGAAAAAAAGAACTTGAAAGCCAGCAGAAGCAATTGAATAAAATCGACGCCAGCCTTCTGCATATTGAAGAAGAAATGGATAAGCTGAATGACATTGCCCAGCAAATCGAAAAAATCTTCGGCATCGTGACGGGGATCGCCGAGCAAACAAATCTCCTGTCATTAAACGCTTCAATAGAATCTGCGAGAGCCGGGGAGCACGGCAAAGGCTTCGCGGTTGTCGCAACCGAAGTAAGAAAGCTTTCAGAGGATACAAAAAAAACCGTTTCCACCGTATCAGAGCTTGTGAACAATACCAATACACAAATCAACATCGTATCCAAACATATTAAAGATGTAAACG
Organism: Bacillus sp. BACIII; assembly: GCF_057836745.1. Classification (NCBI taxonomy): domain Bacteria; kingdom Bacillati; phylum Bacillota; class Bacilli; order Caryophanales; family Bacillaceae; genus Bacillus; species Bacillus sp. BACIII. The sequence goes on from NZ_CM174437.1 coordinate 1,950,134, forward strand.
GACTTGTGGGTGAAACGAAAGAAAAAATGATGCAGATCAACCGTCTGTTTGATGACATCGTCCAAAGCATGAAAACGAGCAAAGATCAGACAGGCAAAATCGACGTTGATTTACAGGCTTTTCTCGGCGGCCTTCAAGAAGTCAGCCGCGCCGTTTCCCACGTTGCATCATCCGTTGATTCACTTGTTATCCTCACAGAAGAATAAAGATAAACCGGCCGGCCTTTTTTATAAAGGGCCGGTCTTTTTAATGTAAACCAAAAATATAATGATGTTGACATATATAAAGACTCGCTTTATTGTATAAACATATTTTGATAAGCTGGAGGAATACATAATGAAATTGACAGAAATGATGCATATTGCCGTGTTTACCGCCATTATGGGACTTTTGGGGCTTCTCCCCCCTCTTTTCTTATCCTTTACGCCAGTTCCGATTACACTCCAGACGATCGGTGTGCTTTTATCAGGAAGCATCCTAAAACCGAAAGCCGCGTTTTTAAGCCAATTGCTGTTTTTGCTGATTGTGGCATGCGGAGCGCCTCTCCTTTCGGGCGGAAGAGGCGGGTTCGGGGTTTTTTTCGGGCCGAGCGCCGGATATCTCGCCGCATATCCGCTTGCGGCATTCCTGCTTAGCCTCAGCATCCGAAACCTTCGCTCAGCCAGCGCACCCCATTTGTTTATCAGACAGTTTTTGTTCGGCGTGCTGTTTTTGTATGTCATCGGCATTCCCGTTCAGGCTTTTATGATGCACATTGATATCTTGACTGCCGTAAAGCTCAGCCTCATCTATGTGCCCGGAGATCTGCTTAAAGCGGCCGCAGCCTCATTCGCAGCCGTAAGAATCAGAAAAACTCTTCAAGCAAGCCGGCTTTTGCCGACGAAAGGAAGCTGATTTTACTCATCATGATTACATCATCATATTCAGATACAGCCGGACAAGCGCCGGAACACATCGCCATTCAGACAGAAACAGAACAGATCAACTATCAAACCTGGAACAGGCTAGTAAACCAAACCGCAAACTGGCTTGGCAGCCTTTCAGGTAAGCCGAAAAACATTGCAATATTACTGCCGAATGAAATCCCTTTTTTACAACTATTCGCAGGCGCGGCGCATGCCGGCTGCACGGCGGTTCCGTTAGATCCCCGCTCGACAGCGGCGGAATTCGCGGATCAGCTGCACATCAGCAAAACCGATCTCGTCATCTGTGACCGCCGGCTGAGCGGCAGATTGAACGGCGTCAAAACACCCGTCATTCTGTGGGATGAATGCAGATCTTGTATCGAGGCGGAGAACACAGAAGGCGCCTTTATCAAAAACGCCGGCCTGCCCTTTTATACCGGGTTCACCTCGGGTTCGACCGGAAAGCCGAAAGCCTTCACCCGCTCCCACCGTTCGTGGCTGGAGAGCTTTTCTTGTACGAAACGTGAATTCGGCATTTCCCCTGATGACAAAGTGCTGGTACCGGGCACGCTGCGCTCATCTCACTTTTTATACGGCGCCGTCAGCACTTTGTTTATCGGCGGAACCGTCATCCTTCAAAGAAAATTCAACCCGGCCGGAATGAAAGACCGGCTGAGACAAGCTGATGTTCTGTATACCGTACCGACAATGACCGACGCCCTGCTCTCGGCAGAAGCGTTTCCGGATAAACCGCTCAAGGTAATTTCTTCCGGTGCAGACTGGCCCGCTTCGTCTAAACAAGCGCTGTCAGACCGCTATCCTCATTTGCGGTTATATGATTTTTACGGAACGTCCGAGCTGAGTTTCGTGGCTTTCTTATCGCCTGAAGACGGCGCAAAAAAGCCAAATGCGGCGGGCCGGCCGTTTGATAATGTTAAAATCGAAATCCGCCGTCCCGGAGGAGAGCGCTGCATGCCGGGCGAAACGGGGAAGATTTTTGTGAACAGCCCGATGAAATTTTCGGGATACATCGGCGGCGCAAAGCCTGATGATTCCGGATGGATGACGGTGGATGACATGGGGTATGCCGACCGTGACGGCTATCTATATATCGAAGGACGTGAAAACGGGATGATCGTATCCGGCGGCCTGAACGTGTTTCCTGAAGAGATTGAACGTGTGCTCAACGGCTGTCCGGGCGTCAGAAAAGCAGCCGTAACCGGTGTGCCTGATGCCTATTGGGGCAGCATCGCCGTTGCGGTGATCGACGGACATGCGGATGTAAAGGAACTGAAGAAAAGGTGCCGCGAACAGCTGGCGGCATATAAAATCCCGAAAAAATGGCTGTTTTCAGAAATACCGGAAACAGCCGGCGGAAAGATCGCCCGTGCCGCCATACGAAAGCAGGCAAAGGACATGATGGAATGGAAGCGGTAATTACGGATGCGAAACGGACGATTTTTGCCCGGGAAAACGGCCTGTTAAAGGACTGTCTTCCTGAGGATTTAGCAGCTCCGCTGATCCGCCATTTGAGCCGGAACACACCCGAAGACATTGATGAAGTCCTGATCGGAAACGCGACGGGCCGCGGCGGAAACCTCGCCCGGCTGTCAGCCTTGGCGGCCGGACTTCCTTTGAGCGTGTCCGGAACGACCATCGACAGACAGTGCGGCTCCGGGCTTGATGCCGTGAGAATCGCGTGTCATTTTGTAAAAGCCGGCGCAGGGAGCACGTATATCGCGGGAGGAGCGGAGAGCAGCAGCCGCTCCCCTTTCTCATCGCGCGCGCGTTTTTCACCTGAACATATCGGCGATCCTGATATGGGCATAGCAGCCGAGTATACGGCACAGGCTTACGGGGTAACGAGAAAGATGCAGGACGAATATGCCCTTCTCAGCTATGAACGGAGCGTCAAAGCGCACGAAGACGGCCTGTACCGCCGGGAGATCCTCCCCTTTCGCGGATTCGATGCTGACGAAAACATGCAAAAAAAGCGGAACATGGAGCCTCTCATCGCCCGCGCCAAACCCGTCTTTCAGCCCGGAGGCTCCGTCACCGCCGCCAACAGCTGCGGAATTTCTGACGGGGCGGCGGCAGTCTGTGTGATGGAAGAACAAAAAGCGCGGTCTCTCGGTTTAAAGCCGGGATTGCGTTTTATCGGAAGCGCGGTAAGCGGCGTCCATCCGCATTATCCTTCAGCAGCTCCGGTGTATGCCGTCCAAAAACTGCTGACGGAGCTGGACCTGTCACCCGATGACATTGATATATACGAAATCAACGAGGCGTTTGCCGTCAAAATATGCGTCTTTTCACAGCAGCTTCAAGTGCCGTATTCTAAAATAAATGTCCGGGGCGGCGCTCTGGCCGTCGGACATCCGTACGGGGCTTCCGGAGCGGCGCTTGTCACCCGGCTTTTTTATGAAGCAAAAAGGCGGCCGGATGCCCGATTTGCAGCAGCAGCGATCGGCAGCGGAGGCGGAGTCGGACTGGCGCTTCTCTTTGAAGTGTTAACGTAACGGCAGTATAATAGATGATATCGATAAAAAATGATCGGAGTGGAGACTTTATGACTGCCGTTTGTTTAGTAAGACATGGAGAGACTGATTGGAACGCCCAAAAGAAGCTTCAAGGCAAATCGGATATTCCGTTAAATGCGACGGGAGAGCGTCAGGCGAAAGAAACAGGAGAATACTTAAAAGGTTTCAAATGGGATGTCATCGTCTCAAGCCCGATGAAACGGGCCAGAAAAACGGCTGACATTATTAACGGGTTTTTGAATCTTCCCATTGTCGTCATGGAAGATTTCAGAGAACGGAGCTATGGGGATGCGGAAGGAATGTCTTTACCGGAACGGTCGAAGCGCTATCCGGATAAAAACTATCCGAACATGGAGACCGCAGAGGAGCTGACAGACAGAATGCTGGCCGGTTTAGTGAAAGTTCAGGAGCGCTTCCCTGATCAAAAAGTACTGATCGTCGCTCACGGCGCAGCCATTCACGCCCTCTTGTCCGCCATTTCTGACGGTGACACCGACATACAAAACGCAAAGCTTGTCAATGCTTGTCTGAGCAATATTGAACGGATTGAAGATCAGTGGCGCGTCAAGGATTACAATGTAAGCAGCCACCTTTCAGAATCATAGCAAAAAGGCCCGCATTCAGTGCCGGGCCTTTTTGGCGGGCATTTTTTCCTGCAGATCATGTAATATGGCGTCCGCACCGTCAATACTCCGGCGTTCCGTCCAAACCGCCCTGTCCGCGCGGTAAACATGTCCGTTTTTCACGGCTTTAAGCTGTTTCCAGATCGGATTCTTTTCGAATTCTTTCTCTCCGCCCAACAGCACGATGTAATCAGGATCGATATGCAAAAGCTTCCCGTGCGTCATTTTGATAGGCTCAGATTTTCCGCCGGAAGCTGTCTGGACCGCATAGGTAAACCCTGCGAGCGTTAAAAGCCGGGACGTAAAAAACTGATCATCCTTTACGAAAAAGCTGCCGTTTACAGCGTTCATTATTAAAATCGAGGCGCCTTCTGCATCCAGTTTTCTTTTGATGTCATTCAGCTTTTCTTCTTGAGCCGACAACTGTTTCTCTATGATGCCCTCTTTACCGGCCGCCTTTTCAATGGTAAGGGCGGCGTCAACCGCATCCTGATAATCCGCATCTTCATTTTTTAAAGCGATTGTCGGAGCGATCTCCGTCAGCTTATCGTATATCCCTCCGTGCAGGTCTGAGTCCGCAATGATGAGATCGGGTTTCAGCGAAGCGATCTTTTTCAGGTCGGGATGTGACCGGGTGCCGGCGTTTCCCGCTGACCGGTTATCGGCCGCAGCCACAGGCTTTATGCCGAGATCATGAAGGGTATCATTAAAACCCGGATTCAGCACGGCGACGCGCTGCGGATGCGCTGGCACATGTGAGGTCCCCAGATCATGTCTGATGGCAGTCTCATGCTCCGGCCCTGAACATGCCGATATGAAGAGGACGGCCAAGATCGGCATCAGCATACTGAATCGTTTCATCTGTTCCCCTCTTTCGTTTTTCCGCAATTATATCATGAGCAAGATAAGCATCAATGATATTCATAATCATTATTTTTATAAAATGGTTTCATGGCTATTCTCCACCAAGGAAGTCAAAGGCTGATTCATGCTGAAGCTTTTTCTCATTCCGCTTTCACCTCCATCAGTCTTCTGCATTCAACAAAAAGTGACATTTATCCTGTTTTTGGTACAGCATCCAAAAATGGAAGCAAAACATTCGACCCAGTAAACAAGCAAGTCATGGCGCTTGTGTACATTTACTCATGTCCTTCCATCGGTTTTTTCCATTAAAATTTAAATATTTCGGGTTCCTACTAAATGAAAGAGAGTTGATATACCTAAATAGAAATAAAACGGGATGAAAAAAATTGGGCCTACTAAAATATTATTCCATACTATACAATTAATCCACAGAATAGTCAGTCTATTGGTTATTCTGCAAATGAAAAAAAGGAGAGGATAAAGAGTGAGAGGCAAAAAGGTATGGATCAGTTTGCTGTTTGCTTTAGCGTTAATCTTTACGATGGCGTTCGGCAGCACGTCTTCTGCCCAGGCGGCAGGAAAATCAAACGGGGAAAAGAAATATATTGTCGGGTTCAAACAGACAATGAGCACGATGAGCGCCGCTAAGAAGAAAGATGTCATTTCTGAAAAAGGCGGAAAAGTACAGAAGCAATTCAAATATGTAGACGCAGCTTCAGCTACATTAAATGAAAAAGCTGTAAAAGAGCTGAAAAAAGACCCTAGCGTCGCTTACGTTGAAGAAGATCACGTTGCAAAAGCGTACGCGCAATCCGTGCCTTACGGCGTATCTCAAATCAAAGCCCCTGCTCTGCACTCTCAAGGCTTCACCGGATCAAATGTTAAAGTAGCGGTTATCGACAGCGGTATCGATTCTTCTCATCCTGATTTAAAGGTGGCAGGCGGAGCCAGCATGGTTCCTTCTGAAACAAATCCTTTCCAAGACAACAACTCTCACGGAACTCACGTTGCCGGCACAGTTGCGGCTCTTAATAACTCAATCGGTGTATTAGGCGTTGCGCCAAGCGCATCCCTTTACGCGGTAAAGGTTCTCGGCGCTGACGGTTCCGGTCAGTACAGCTGGATCATTAACGGAATTGAGTGGGCGATCGCAAACAAAATGGACGTTATTAATATGAGCCTCGGCGGACCTTCTGGTTCTGCAGCGTTAAAAGCGGCAGTTGACAAAGCCGTTGCTTCCGGCGTCGTAGTCGTTGCGGCAGCCGGTAACGAAGGCACTTCCGGCGGCTCAAGCACAGTGGGCTACCCTGGTAAATACCCTTCTGTCATTGCGGTTGGCGCTGTTGACAGCAGCAACCAAAGAGCATCTTTCTCAAGCGTAGGTTCTGAGCTTGATGTCATGGCACCTGGCGTATCGATCCAAAGCACGCTTCCCGGAAACAAATACGGCGCGTACAACGGTACGTCAATGGCATCTCCGCACGTTGCCGGAGCGGCTGCTTTAATTCTTTCTAAGCATCCGAACTGGACAACCACTCAAGTCCGCAGCAGTTTAGAAAACACCGCTACAAAACTTGGTGATGCTTTCTACTACGGAAAAGGGCTGATCAACGTACAGGCGGCAGCTCAGTAAAACATAAAAAACCGGCGTCGGCCTTGGCCCCGCCGGTTTTTTATTATTTTTCTTCCTCCGCATGTTCTATCCGCTCCATAATCGACGGATGGCTTCCTTTGAAAATCTTGACGAGAAACGGAGGATTGACCCGGCTCAGTCCCGTAACGGCCAAATCCTGAAACGTCTCAATCGCCGCTTCCCGGTTTCCGGTCAGCTCGATGCCGTAACGGTCGGCGGCGTTTTCCTGATACCGGGAGACGGCATTCGTAATCGGATCAGAAGCAAAACTGAGCACGGATATGAGCAGCAATAACAGCGGGAGAGCGGCCAGATCTTTAGGCCCCTCTATATGGAGCATCCGGCTGAAGGATTTCGCCAGCCGCCTGTAAAGCTTGTCAATGATATAGAACCCGGCCAATGACAGCAGCAGATACCCGGCAAGTCCGATGTACACGTGCTTCATCACATAGTGCCCCATCTCATGCCCCATTATGAACAAAATTTCCGGATCCTTCAGTTTGTTAAGAGTCGTATCCCACAAAACGATGCGCTTATTCGAACCGATGCCCGTCACATACGCATTCAGCGCGTTCGTTTTCTCCGACATATTTACTTCATAAACATGGCTGGCGGGAATATCGGCCTTGTCGGCAAGCGACAAAATTTTGCTTTCCAGCTCCTTGTCTTTCAGCGGATAAAAATCATTGTATAAAGGATCAATGACGACCGGCTGCAGGAAAAACAAAAACAGGGTAAACGGCACGGTCAGACACCATGCGTAAAACCACCATTTTTTTGTATGCTTTGTGATCAGCCAGTAAAACACAAGCACACACGCGGCAAACAGCGGAAAACTGATCCAGAAATCAATGACATGGTCTCTGATCCAGCTTGTTGCGGTCTGGGTCGAAATATGATACGCAAGCGAAACCCGATAGCCGATCCACTCAAGCGGAAGCGAAGCCGCCGTAACGATGAGTGAAATGACAAATACGAAGCTTACGATTTGCAGCACCCGAAAGCGCACCGCTGCTTCCAGCCATTGCTTTATTTTTTTGGCAAGCCCAGTAATGAGCAGCAGAAAAAATAAAAACCAATCTAACGGCGCCCCGATAAAAAACAGAAAATCTTTTACATTTGAATAGTTTTCAGCGGCTGCCAGGCGGCCCGGGTCCATAAACGAGGCCGGATCAGCTTTCGTTCCCTTTACGGCCTCCGGGACCGCGGAGTCTCCTGTCATAAAGAAATACCAATAGAAAAAAAGGCCGTACAGCACATAGGCAAGTCCCGCTGCCGCAATCCATTTGCGCATGGAAGTCACCCTCCTTACCCTTATGACTTACTCCTATTGTAAGCATAAATGCAAATAAATAGAACCAAGCCTCCGAAACGGATGTTAATCTTTTCACAACAGAAAAGAATGGAACAACAGGAAGCGGGAAAGACTAAAAGACGGAGTGATGAATATGAAAAAAATAATCGCATTTATTGTAGTAATCGCCCTTTTGGTTATTGCTTTCTTCTATGTATACAGCCGGACCGGCGATGTGTTTCCATCAAGCAACGCAGATCTGATTATTCTGTCTGAGCACGGAAAAAAAGAAATCAAAATTAAAGACAGGCAGAATGTAAAAGATATGCTCGATATCTTGAACCAAGGAAAACAAGTCAAACTGACCAAAAGCGTGTCTCCCGATTACAACGGAACGGTCAAATACCATGAAGACCGTTTTGATTCATTCAGCATGTGGCTCGAACGCGGCAATTATATGACGTACAAGCATAAAAACACGTATTACAAACTGACCCGGCATGATACGTTGCTTGTGCAAAGCATCATTAAGGAAGAATCGCAGAGCTGACCGGATCAGTTCATGTAAAAGCGAAGCCCTCAGGCTTCGCTTTTCGTCTGTCATTTCGGAAGCATGTCCCGGACCGCCCGTCTCAGCAGCTTCCCGGTCGCGTTCTTCGGAATCTCATCAAGAAAAACCACTTCCGCCGGGCGCTTATATTTTGCTAAATGCTGTTCACAGTAATCAACAACGGCCTGCTCTGTCAGCTCACCATCGGCAGGCACTATATAAGCATGCACCGCTTCCCCCGTTTTGGCGTCAGGAACGCCGATAACCACGGCTTCTTTAATGCCCTCATGGCTGTAGAGCACTTCTTCTACTTCACGCGGATAGACGTTGTATCCGCCGACGAGAATCATATCTTTTTTTCTGTCGACGATATAAAAATAACCGTCTTCATCGCGCTTCGCCAAATCACCAGTGTATAGCCAGCCGTCCTTCAGCGCATGTTCCGTCTCCTCCGGCATCTTGTAATAGCCTTTCATCACATTCGGCCCTTTCACAATCAATTCCCCCACTTGATGGGCGGGCAGTTCTCGACCGAGCGTATCAACGACTTTATTTTCGACATGCAAAATATTCGTCCCGATTGAGCCGGGCTTTCTCCCCCGGTCAAACGGATTGAAACAAGTAACCGGAGACGCTTCAGAAAGTCCGTATCCTTCCAAAATGGTGACATTAAAGGTTTGTTCAAACGTCTGCAGCAGAGCGACCGGCATCGAAGCGCCGCCTGAAATGCAGAGCCTGATAGACGCAAAATCCTCCGCCTTGCCGTGCTCATATTGATACAGGTAGTTATACATCGTCGGAACGCCTGCAAAAATAGTTGCCTGCCGGCGTTTAATCAGTTTAAACACAGAGGCCGGGCTGAATTGCGGCTCGATTAATACACACGCTCCGCTCATCAGAGGCGCATTCATACAAACAGTTAAACAAAAAACGTGAAACATCGGCAATGCGGCTACAATTTTATCTTTCTCATTCATTCCTAAGTATCCGGCGACATCATTCGCGTTGGAAAAAAGATTCTGATGGGTGAGCATGGCGCCTTTCGGTTTTCCCGTCGTCCCTGAGGTATATAAAATGACGGCAGTATCATCTTGGGACAATGTCGGATAGGTTCTGGTGCGCTCCGCCGGACGGAGCATTTTTGTAAACGTTGTCATTTTCAAGCGCAATTGAGGGTCTTCTGTCGATGGAGCGTTCTCCGCGGTCTGACTGATGATGATATGCTCCACTAGCGGCAGTGAGCCGTGCAGGCTTTCAAATACGGGAATTAAAAGGTCGATGCCGGCGATCGCTTTGACATCGCCGTTTTTCAGCATATATGCGATCTCTGAAGGTGTGTATGCCGGATTAACAGGTATAACGACAACTCCCGCTTTTAACGCACCGAAAAACGCAATGACAAAATCAGGCGTATTTCCGAGCAGCAAAGCGAGATGATCCCCTTTTTTCAGTCCCCTGTCTTCCAATCCGTTTGCAAATGCTTCGATTTTACCTGCCAGCTCCTCATACGTCATGTACTGATCTTGAAACAGACAAGCTGGTTTTTCCGGTTTCTGTGATGCCGTTTCTTCCAATTTGGAAACCAGATTCATTTTCCCACCCCTTTAAAAATGTAATGAATGAATAGTCATTCATTTCTCCGGAATAAACGTTCACTTTCATTATAGAAAAATATAGAAAAACACTCAAGGGCTAAAAGCCCCGAGTGCCGTAAAACCGGAAACTATAATTGTTTCAGCGCTTCTCTGATGGGCGTGCTGCCCGCCGTCAGATCGAACGCCTTTTCATACGTATTCGGTTCATTAAGGGATGCGATAACGGTCTTGGCGACATCGTCTCTTGAAATGGAGCCTCTTTCTAAATCGGCGGCGGCATTGATATTGCCCGTTCCGGGATCATTTAATAACCCGCCGGGACGGATAATCGTATACGTCAAACCGCTCGCTTCAAGAATTTTGTCCGCATAATGCTTTGCGGCATAATACGGCTTCAGCGATTCATTCCAGTTGGCCCGGTTATGAGCCTGAAGGGCGCTCACCATAATAAACCGCTTAATGCCGGCTTTCTTTGCCGCTTCTATCGCTTTTGCCGCTCCGTCAAGATCAATCAAAAGCGTCTTATCGTATCCGGTGCTTCCGCCTGATCCGGCGGTAAAAACCATCGCGTCACAGCCCTCGGCGGCTTTCTTGATGTCTTCCGCACTTCCTTCGAGATCCGCAAGAACGGCTTCTGTTCCCGCAGCTTGAAGCGCTTCTTTCTGCTCTTCTTTCCGGACCATCGCCCGCAGCGTATGGGTGCCGTCTTGTTGAAACAGCCCGGTCAGCCGCTGTCCGATCTGTCCGTTTGCTCCGATGAGAAATACTTTCATCATGATCCCTCCCTATCTATTATGGTTCTATCATTTCATAAAAACGGGCGCTGATTCAAATCATGCGGTTCGGCAAGTGTTCTAATAAATCAGTTCGAGGAAGTCTTCCAGCTCTATTTTGCCGAAATACTGTTTCAGCTCAATTCCGGCCAGCGCCTCCCTGATCGCGGTTCTGTCATACTGTTTTCCGATCAGCGCCTGTTCGACTTCACTCACATCTTTCGCACCGAAAAAATCACCGAAAATTTTGCAGTCTTGAATGATTCCTTTTTTCACTTCAAGGCGCAGATCAATTGATCCGACCGGATAACGTTTGGAATGCTGAAGATTGAATGCCGGCGACCTGCCGAAATTCCAGTCCCAGTTTTGATAACGCTCTTCAGAAATCTTCCGGATCGCTTTCCAATCTTCATCCGTCAGCTTATATTCCGGCACTTTGGAAAGATCATTTGTATTAAAAATATGGTGAAGCAGGTGCTTTTTGAATTCATCGGCCGTCATTTTGTCATCAAGAAACTCGCTGATGTTGGCGACACGGCTTCTGATTGATTTAATGCCCTTTGATTCGATTTTGTCTTTTTTCACTTTCAGTGCTGACACAACATGGTCAATGGCCGAATCCAGCATTAATGTTCCGTGGCTGAAAATCCGCCCTTTCGTCGAGAATTGAGCGTTGCCGGAAATTTTTCTGCCATCTGCGACAATGTCGTTGCGGCCGCTTAATTCAGCTTCCACACCGAGCTGGCGCAGCGCCTGAATGACGGGTTCGGTGAATTTTTTAAAATTGTGAAAGCTGTCTCCGTCATCCTTTGTGATAAAACTGAAATTCAGATTTCCTAGATCGTGATAAACCGCGCCGCCTCCTGACAGTCTGCGGACAACGATGATTCCGTTATCTTCTACGTATTTCGTATTGATTTCTTCTATTGTATTTTGATTCTTCCCGATGATAATCGACGGCTGATTGACATAAAAAAGCAGGTATGTCTGTTCAGGGTCGAGATGCTTCACGCAATATTCTTCGATCGCGAGGTTGATCCTCGGATCGGTTATGTTTTGGTTATCAATAAATAACATGGTGCTCCTCCTCTATTTCTCCCACTTCAATCCGGAGGCCGCGATTTTTACTTCGCCCCCGAATACGGTTTCCGCTTCTTCTTTCAGCTTGCGGTGCTCGCCGAAATGAGGCAGATGCGTGAGAATCAGCTCCCCCGCTCCCGCCTCCTTCGCGATACGTCCGGCTTCCAAGCTGTTCATATGACCGGCTGACGTGCCGTCCTGGTCTGCGTAAAAATTACACTCACAGATCAGCAGATCGGCATTTTCCGCAAACGGAATAAACGAGTCCTGATAGCTTGAATCAGCCGTATACACAACGGAAGCGGAACCGTCAGTAATCCGCATCGCATAACAAGTGACGGGATGTACCGTTTTCAGAAAGGTAATCGTGAACGGCCCGGCAGAAAGCGGGCGGTCCGGCTGATAGGCCACTCCTTTTGTATGCGTTTTGTATGTAAGACGCTCAAACTGTTCTATATCAGCATCATGCCCATAAATCGGCAGCGCATCCGTTCCTTTTCCAAGAAATGAGCCGACCTGCTTGGCAAATTGAAGCGGCCCGATATCAGCGATGTGGTCATGGTGATAGTGGGACAAAATCACGGCATCAAGCTCTTCTGCCGGTACATAGGCAAACAGCTTTGATAATACGGCGCTTCCGCAATCGACGAGCAAAGAATAACCGCCGGACTGAAACAGATAGCCTGAAGTTGCTTCATTTGCGGCCGGAAACCCGCCGCAGCATCCAATAACTGTAACTTTCATAGCATCCTCCGAATGTTTAAGATAAAAAGATCCTTTCCTTCAATATACCTATTTTTCGTATAAATTGCATGTTTTAAACATTGTGCCAAAACAGCCGTTGATTTTCGTTAACTGTTATAATACAATGTAGAGAAAACACAACGAAAGAGGGATGGGTATGTTGGAAAAGATGTCGGATTTTTTCAGAAATTTACCCGGTAAGAAATGTGAAGAATGCGGAAATGAGATTGTTGAGCAGTATGAGTGTCACATTAATCTGTGCAATGACTGCTTGAAAATTAAGGATATGTGACAATAGGGCGCCGCACAATTCTAAGTTGTGCGGCGCCCGTTTTTTTCGGCCCTCATCATACTTTCTGAATAGGGCGTTATTCACCATTATTAGCAATTATATGTACGTTTTAAAAGATTCAGTATTTTCAATCTATATTTTTTTATAGACGGATTGTTTTCTTTTCTATTATAATTTGTTCTAATAGCTATCTTTTTAGATACTTATTGCACTTTTTTCTTCGGGAGGTAATCTATGAAAAAATTACGTTTTGGATTAGCGACGCAAATTTTCGTCGGACTCATACTAGGGGTTGTAGTCGGTGTCATCTGGTATGGCAATCCTGCTGTTCCAACTTATTTACAGCCTATCGGCGATTTGTTTTTACGCTTAATCAAAATGATAGTGATTCCTATCGTCGTCTCCAGCTTAATCATCGGCGTTGCCGGCGCGGGAAGCGGAAAACAGGTCGGAAAATTAGGCTTCAAAACGATTTTGTATTTTGAGATCATTACCACTTTCGCCATCATTCTCGGACTGGCTTTGGCGAATCTTTTTCATCCGGGAACAGGCGTTAATATACATGAGGCTCAAAAAACAGATATCAGTCAATATGTTGAAACAGAAAAAGAACAAAATAATAAATCCATCGCGGACACATTCCTGCATATTGTACCGACAAACTTCTTCCAATCATTGGCCGAAGGAGATCTGCTTGCCATCATCTGCTTTACCGTGCTGTTTGCACTCGGCATCTCGGCAATCGGTGAAAAAGGAAAGCCCGTATTGGCCTTCTTTGAAGGTGTTTCTCATGCGATGTTCCACGTTGTGAACCTGGTCATGAAAGTTGCTCCGTTTGGTGTTTTTGCATTGATTGGTGTTACCGTTTCCAAATTTGGGCTCAGTTCCCTGCTTTCACTCGGTAAACTGGTCGGTTTAGTATATGTAGCTTTGGCTTTCTTTCTCATTGTTGTATTCGGAATCGTCGGAAAGCTTGCCGGGGTTAACATTTTCAAATTCCTCGCCTATATGAAGGATGAAATTTTATTGGCGTTCAGTACGTCAAGCTCCGAAACTGTACTCCCCCGCGTTATGGAAAAAATGGAGAAAATCGGATGTCCGAAAGGAATTGTTTCATTTGTTGTGCCGATCGGATATACCTTTAACTTAGACGGATCTGTGCTGTACCAATCTATCGCCGCATTATTCCTCGCTCAGGTATACCACGTTGACTTGTCCATTTGGCAGCAGATTACCCTTGTGCTTGTCTTGATGGTCACTTCCAAAGGAATGGCTGCCGTGCCCGGGACTTCTTTCGTCGTCCTGCTTGCGACACTAGGCACAATCGGCGTTCCTGCAGAAGGCCTTGCATTCATCGCCGGTGTTGACCGGATTATGGACATGGCCCGTACGGTCGTCAATCTGACCGGAAACGCGCTGGCATCCGTTGTGATGTCAAAATGGGAAGGCCAGTATGATCCCGCTAAAGGCGCGAAGGTCATGAGCCTCGCCAAAACAGAACAAAACACAACCATCTCAGGTTAAACGAAAACCCTGCACGGAACTTTTCCGCGCAGGGTTTTTTTATGCCATCGGCGATAGAACGTACCGGTACAAAAGCTTCGCCGTATTAAGAAGCGATAATTCGTGCGTGCGTTCAAAGGCGTGTGACGCGTCAATTCCCGGGCCGATCAGCCCGTGGACGATGTCATAGCCCGAACGGATGGCTGCTGAAGCATCAGAACCGTAATACGGATAGATATCAAGCTGATAATCAATGCCATAGCGCTCCGCAAGCCCGGCCAGATGTTTTCTGAGCTGATAATGGTACGGGCCGCTTGCATCCTTCACGCAAATAGAGACGGTATATTCATCCGTAGATTGGCCGTCGCCGATCGCTCCCATATCAACAGCCAAGTATTCGACGGTTTCAGGCGGAATGTTGGAATTGCCGCCGTAGCCGATTTCTTCATTATTAGAAATCAGAAAATGCGTCGTATACGGAAGTTCGATTTTCTCTTCTGTGATGCGGCGGATTAAGTTCAGGAGCAGGGCCACACTCGCTTTATCATCAAGATGCCGGGATTTTATAAAACCGCTCGGCGTCATTTGCACGCGCGGATCAAATGAGATGAAATCGCCGACTCTGATGCCGAGATCGGACGTCTCTTCCTTCGTCCGGACAGGCTCATCAAGGCGGACTTCCATATTCTCCTGATTCCGCTCTGCCTTGCCGGCGTCCTTGTAGACGTGCACTGAAGTCTGATGCATTAAAATGGTGCCTGTATAGGTTTTGCCGGAAGAAGTTTGGATTTCGCAATATTCCCCTTCAATCGAGTTGTATCGGAAGCCGCCGACCAAATCAATCTTCAGCCGGCCGTCCGCCTTTATCTCCTTTACCATCGCGCCGAGCGTATCGACATGCGCCGTCAGCAATCTGTGTTTCTTGTCATCACGGCCGGGAATCGTGACAAAAAGACCGCCTTTGCGGTTTCTGTAAGAGGAGACGCCCCAGTCTTTTAAAAGACTTTCTGTATAAGCGATAACCTCGTATGTATTGCCCGTCGGACTCGGAATCGACACCAGTTCTTTAATCAGTTCCATCGTATGTTTCATATCTGCCACAGGTCATTCCTCCTATCAATTTGATTCTTCTTAAAATATACTCTTTTGATCCACAACCCGTCCAATCTTTTCCTTCTCTTTTTTCATAAGATGAAGGGAGCATGGGGATAGGAGGGAAATGTATGATCAGCCGTAAACCGCACAAGCGGAAAAGGTTTCATAATGATTGGTTTGAGGATTGGTTTGAGGATGATTGGTCTGGTGCAGCCTTCTGGGGCTGTAAAAAAGAAGAAGATCACTGTAAAAAGAAAAAAGAAGACCCTTGTAAAAAGAAGAAAGAAAAAAAGAAGCATCATCATTCATGCCGCCACTGCTGCCGTCATTGGTAATATCACACAAGCCCGTTTTATAAATAGATGTCTCATGCTCCCCAAACAGCGGATGCTGCTTGGGTTTTTTTATTAATATTAGTACCAAGTAATAATATCTGGTGTTATAATCTGATTATAAAGGAGTGATTCATCATGTCAAAATCTAAAATTACAGCAATCGGTACATATGCTCCGGCACGCCGATTAACAAATGCGGATTTGGAGCGCATCGTCGATACATCTGATGAATGGATCGTCCAGCGTACCGGCATGAAGGAAAGACGTATTGCCGGCGAACATGAATTCACATCGGATTTATGTATAGAAGCGGTGAAAAACCTTGCGGAACGATACAGCGGGACCCTTGATGATGTCGATATGATCCTTGTCGCTACAACGACCGCGGACTATGCGTTTCCAAGCACTGCGGCACGCGTGCAGGCTCATTTCGGCTGGCCTCACACCGGCGCCCTTGATATTAACGCCACATGCGCCGGACTCACATACGGCCTTCAGCTCGCAGACGCATTAATCACCGCCGGTTCTCATCAAAAAGTGATCGTGATTGCCGGTGAAACATTATCAAAAGTAACGGATTATACTGACCGGACGACCTGTGTCCTTTTCGGAGACGCTGCAGGCGCCTTATTGGTGGAACGCGACGAATCAGCGCCGGGCTTTTTGGCAGCCGTGCAAGGAACGGCCGGGAGCGGGGCGGACGTGCTGTATCGGACGGGACTGAGCGCTGAATTAAACGGCGAACCGCTTAAAGGCGGAGGAAATATGGTCCAAAACGGGCGCGAAGTATATAAATGGGCGGCCAGAACCGTGCCTGAGGAATGCAACGCTCTTTTAGAAAAAGCCGGCTTTTCAAAAGACGATCTGGATTGGTTCGTTCCTCACAGCGCCAACATGCGGATGATCGAATCCATCTGTGAAAAACTTCCCTTCCCGCTTGAACGGACGCTGACAAGCGTTGAATATTACGGCAACACTTCATCGGTTTCTATTATTCTCGCTTTGGATGAAGCTGTGAAAGCGAAAAAACTGTCGGAAGGCCAGACACTGGTATTATTCGGGTTCGGCGGCGGATTGACTTATACCGGATTGCTGGTGAGATGGGGATTTTAATAGAACGATGATCGAAAACTGAAAAAAGAGGCCCCGAGCATCTGCCCAGGGCCTCTTTTTCTTATGCTGTGATTTCTTCTTCCGCTTTGTGTTCTTTTTTGCTTTGCACCGTAAAGTACACGATGGTCAGCACGATCATGACAACGGCAATGCCTAATAGAATCGATGCCTGCTGCCACATGTAGCCGTAATCGCCATTTGAAATGACGGCACGGAATCCGTTGATGCTGTACGTCATCGGCAGTGCCCCGTGGATCACTTGATAGAATCCAGGCAGAAGTTCAAGCGGGAAGGTTCCTCCGCTTGCCCCGAGCTGGAGCACCAGAATGATGACAGCGATAAAACGTCCCGGATTTCCCATCGTAGTCGCTAATAATTGAATCATGGACAAAAACGCGATGCTCGTAATCATCGTAAAGAGATAGAATCTCCAGGTGCTTTCCACATCAAGTCCGATTCCTTTTAACAGAACCGTTGCGACAATAACAGATTGAATCAGGCCGACGAGCAGAATAACGCTGAATTTGCTGAGGAACCATTCAAACCCGTTTCTCGGCCGGCCCGAAGCTTCTGTCAGAGGGAATACGACCGTCAGCATCAATCCGCCGACATATAAGCCCATAGACAGGATATAAGGCGTCAGTCCGGTACCGTAGTTAGGCACGGAATGAATCGCGTTATCGTCTGTTTTTACCGGATCGGCAATCATGCTGTACGTTTTGTTATCTGTCTTAATGTCTCCGGTTTGATCGGCCGCATCTTTCAGCTGGCTGGACAATTGTCCGGTGCCGTCTAAAAGCTTGCTTAAACCGGTGCCGAGTGACGCTTGGCCCTGCTCAATTTTGGACGAGCCGTCATGGATTTTGTTTTGTGCGTCAAGCAGTTTCGTTAAGCCGCCTGATACTTGGCCGCTCCCTGACACTAACGCTTCTGATCCTGATTTGAGCTGGCTGAACTTGCTGTTGTATTCGCCGATGCCGGCCGTCAGTTTGTTTTGGCTTTCAAAGACGGTCTGCGCTCCGCTGTATAATTTATCAGTTCCCGCTGTCAGCTGGTTAATCGCGTCTTGTACCGCCGCCGCGCCGTTATACAGTTTCGATGTGGACTGCGGCAGTGCTTTCAGCTGATCAGCCTTCGCTTTTACATCTTCCAGCGCGCTTTTTATCACTGACATATCCGGAAGCTGAACATCTCCGCCGGACGGAAGCTGGCTGACGATATTATCTAAATCCGGAAGGTCAGCCTTCGGAATCTTCTCATTCAGAAGCTGAACCAGTTTCGTTTTTTGCTCACCCGTTAAGAAATCACTGTCCTGAATCACCTTTTTGACCGCGTCATCCCGGGCGTCCAGGCTGTTTTTCAGATCGGAAAGCTTTTTCTTAAACTGCTGCAATTCCTTTTCAGTCTGCTCAAGCTCCCCAACCGCTTTTTCAATATCTGAGAGGTTGACTGAATTGATCGCATCTTCAAATGCCGCCGCTTTTTGCGATACTTCCTGCGCCTTGCTGTTTAACGCGCTTAATCCATTCGTTAAATCCGGAAGCTTTTGCTGGAGCTGCTTTTGTGCGTCAAGGCTCGTTTTCAGCCCGCTGGCCACTTGGCCTCCTCCTGAAGCAATCTGTCCTGATTTGTCTTGAATGTCGGCGCTTGCGCTCTGCAGTTTTGCGATAGAGCTGTTAAGCGTTTGAATTCCGCTTGTCACTTTCGCCGCTCCGTCGGTAAGCTGCTGCGTTTTATCGCTGATGGTTGCGGTGCTTTCAGTAAGCTTCGCTAAATTTTCCTTCAGCTTGGCGCTGCCGTCTTTCGCGTTTTTCGTGCCGTCGTCTATTTTCTTGGCGCCGCTGCTGGCTTTGCCGAGTCCTTTGGCAATATCTTTAAAGTTGTCAAAAATGACTTTTGCGTATTGCTCTGTCACTTCTTTCGACACGGAGGCTTTCAGTTTATCGATTGCCTTTTCGCCGATTGTCGCCCCGACATAGTTGGATCCGGCGTTCGTATGATATTTCAGATCCAGCTTTTTCGGATTTTTATCCATTACCGTGCTGGCGTTTTTCGAAAAACCTTCAGGAATCTCGACCACTAAATAATATTTAGCATTTAATAAGTCCTTTAACGATTGATCAAGATCGCTTGAAAAATGCCAATCAAAATTATCATTTTTCTTTAATTCTTTCACAAGATCGTCACCGATCTGAAGATGTTTCCCTTCGTAGTCCGCCCCTTTATCCTGGTTGACAACGACAACCGGCAGCTGATCCACCGTGCCGTACGGGTCCCAGTACGCCTTCAAAAACACTCCGCTGTAAATCAGCGGAACGAATAATATGGCAATGATGGGGATT
Source organism: Bacillus sp. BACIII (assembly GCF_057836745.1). Taxonomy (NCBI): domain Bacteria; kingdom Bacillati; phylum Bacillota; class Bacilli; order Caryophanales; family Bacillaceae; genus Bacillus; species Bacillus sp. BACIII. The sequence goes on from NZ_CM174437.1 coordinate 1,969,412, forward strand.
AACAGTTTCTTGCTCGTTACAATGTCTTTCCACTGGCTTTTTATTGTATTCAACCCTGTTGCCTCCTTCCGCAAACTGACTCATTTGACAAAACGGTCACGGCACCTAAAAAGTGAAGGATCATCTATTTAGATAATCCTTGACCAACATACATTTCCAGCAATTCGGCGATCGTCTCTTTTTCAAGAGGCGGATGATTTTTTTCCCAGTCAAATATCAGCGCGATGTAAAGCTTAAGCATGACAAAAGCGGTCAGCTCCGGATCGCACGGTTTAATGCTCCCGTTTTCAATGGCATATTCTATCTTTTCTTTAATATATGACAGAATGGCCCGCTCCATTTTCGCAATGACATCCTGAACGGCTATTGTACCAATCTCGGCGTTCTCCTGAAAAATTTTAATAGTCAGCTGGTGTGTTTTTCTGAATTCCAAAATCGCGACAAGCGCCCGGTGGACATTTTCGTGAAATGAAAGCTCCGGTTTCATCGCTTCATCGGCGTGTTCCTTCATTTCTCTTAAAATAGTGGTGAAAATGTCATCAAACAGTTCTTCTTTGTTTTTGAAAAACGTATAGATGGTTCCCTTCCCCACATTTGCAAGCTTTGCCACCAGATCCATTGTCGTTGCTTTGTAGCCGAATTGTGTAAAAGACTTCGTTGCCGCTTCCAGAATGAGCTTTTTCCGATCGACGGACATGTTTCCCACCTCGTTAAATTGACCGTTTGAACGTTTTAGTCATTTTGTACATAAGATAACTTATCACAGTCGCAAAGAAGATTCAAATGTTTTTTCTTTTTATTGGTGTTCCCTTTACAGAACGGGAACATGCAAAAAAAACCTCCGTTTTAAGGTAACGGAGGCTGGTACGTTTCAAATAAATAAGCCAGTGAATCATATACGACCGCTTTTCCCTGGTCGATACAGTCTGGGATGCCCACCCCTTCAAAAGACGCGCCTGTCGCGTATACACCCGGATAGGAAGCTCTCAGCGCGTCTCTGAACTCTTTGATGCGCTCTTTATGGCCGACATGGTACTGCGGCATGCTTTCGTTCCAGCGGGTCACACAGGTCATTTCCGGCTCGCCCTTGATATTCATTACTTTTTTCAAATCTTCCATTACGATTTTAATGATCTCGTTATCTGAAAGATCTACGATGGATTCATCTCCGGCTTTTCCGACGTACGCCCTGAGCAGTGTTTTGCCCTCCGGCGCCGCATGCGGCCATTTTTTGTTCGTCCATGTGCAGGCCGTGATGGAGAAGTCGCTGTTTCTTGAGATAACGAATCCCGTACCTTCATGCTCCATCTTGACGGCTCCCTCAGGAAAACCTAAGGCGACGTTGGCGACGGACGTAGAATGCATGTCTTTGAGACATGAAACCGCCGGCAGATCAGAAAGCATTTTCGCCGCGGCTTTATGCGGCGCTGTTACAATGCATCCTTCCGCATGAAGCACTTTGCCGTTATCCAGCATCACGGAATATCCTTTCTCCTCGCGGCCGATATGGGTGACTTTCGTGCCTTTCATCACTTTTGTCAGCGTAAGCTGCTTTTCCAGCTCCTCCACCAACGTTTGAAGCCCTGTTGTCAGCGTTAAAAACTGCCCCTGCTTTTTGGCCGTCAGCTGCTGTCCTGAAGGCTGCGGACGCGATTTTTTCATGCCGAGAATCAGACTTCTGTGCTTTTGCTCAGTCTGATAGAATTGCGGAAATGTGGACATGAGGCTCAGCTTATCAATATCTCCGGCATAGATCCCTGACAAAAGCGGTTCTATTAAATTCTCAACAACTTCGTCACCGACGCGTCTGCGGAAAAATTCACCCAGAGACTGATCTTCCTTCGGTTTGCTCGCAGGCAGAACAAAATCCAGCGCCGCCCGCGCCTTTCCGGGAACAGAAAATAAGCCGGTGGAGATGAACGGTGCGATTTTTGTCGGGATGCCCATCACCGCGCCCTTCGGCATCGGATGAAGCGTCTCGTTGACGAGCACGTAAGACTGGCCGGTCGCATTGTTGATGAGCAGATGCTCAAGCCCTAAATCTTTTACGAGCTGGGGAGCGCTTTTTTTCCTTTCGAGAAAAGAATCCGGCCCCCGCTCAATGATGTAGCCGTCTTTATGCGCCGTCTGAATTTTGCCGCCCGCTCTCGGGCCCGCTTCAATCAGGGTGACCTCAAGCAGCAGCTGTTTTTCTTTGATTTCTTTTTCCATGTAGAAGGCGGCGGCTAATCCCGTTATGCCGCCGCCGATGATGACCAGATGTTTTTTATCGCCACTCATTTTTATCGCCTTCTTTACCGTTTAGTTCTACTTGTCCAGCTCTTTCAGCACGACCGCTGCAAGCGCGTCGATAAATTCGGGCTGTGCGTTCGGCATGGCCGGACGATAGTAGCTTGCGCCGACTTCATCGGTCACAGCTTTGCATTCGTAATCATTATCGTAAAGCACCTCTAAATGATCGGCAACGAAGCCTGCGGGCACGTATACAAATGCTTTATAAGGATGCTTTTGATACAGCTCGCGCGTGAGATCCTGCACGTCCGGCCCGAGCCACGGATCAGGGGTGTTCCCTTCGCTCTGCCAGCCGACTGCGTAATCGGTAATTCCGGCGCCTTCGGCAATCAGTTTTGCGGATTCCTCCAGCTGGTCAGGATACGGATCGCCGTATTCTTTAATTTTTTCAGGAAGGCTGTGCGCTGAGACGATCAGCATCGCGTCATCCCGTTCTTCTTTCGGCATTGATTCATACGTTTTCTTCACCTGGCTGACCCAATAATCAACGAATTTCGGTTCATCATACCAGCTTTCAACCGACTTGATGGTCAAGCCGCCAAGCTTCTCCGCTTCTTCTTTGGCGCGTTTGTTGTATGACTGGACGCTGAATGTTGAAAAATGAGGGGCGAGCACCAGGCTGACAGCTTCTGTAATACCGTCTTTATGCATGTCCGCCACCGCGTCTTCGATAAACGGTTCAATATGTTTTAATCCGATGTACACTTTGAATGTGACGTCGTCCTGGATTTCATTTAGACGCTGTCCGAGCTTCTCCGCCTGCTCCTTCGTAATTTTTGCAAGCGGCGAAATGCCTCCGATCGCTTCATATCTGTCTTTTAAGTCTTGAAGCATGTGCGGCTCCGGCTTTCTTCCGCGTCTGATATGTGTATAATAACGTTCTATATCTTCTTCTTTGTAAGGCGTTCCGTAAGCCATGACGAGAAGTCCCATTTTCTTTTTGCTGCTCATTTTGTTAAACACCTCTTTTGATGGTCTGTCTATCTTGATTTTGACAGGAAAATCTTCTTATAACCAACGATCTGCTCAGGAAGATTGTTCCCCTATTTTAGCCGCGGAGTATTCATGCACAAACGCCGTCAGCCTTTTCAGCGTTTCCGGGTTTACATCAGGGAACACGCCGTGTCCTAAATTGAAAATAAACCGATCCGTTTTCATACCCTGGTCAAGAATCGCTTTCGCTTTTTTCTCGATGACCTCCCAAGGCGCAAGAAGAAGCGACGGATCAAGATTGCCCTGAACCGTTTTTGTGATGCCTTGTTTTCTGGCTTCATCTATGCTGAGTCTCCAATCAAGACCGACAACGTCAAGAGGAAGGTCATGCCAGTCTCCGGCCAGGTGGCTTGCGCCTACGCCGAACATGATCAGCGGAACTTGTTCTGCTGAAAGCTCCCGGAAAATCCTGTCCATCACCGGTTTTATAAATTGCCGGTAATCTTCGCGGTTCAGCGCGCCGACCCAGGAATCAAAAATCTGAATGGCTTTTGCGCCGGCGTTAATCTGCGCTTTTGCATAAACGATAATCATATCCGCGAGCTTGTCCATCAGCATCTGCCACGCTTGCGGCATACTGTGCATGAACGCTTTTGTTTTGTTGTAATTTTTAGAAGGCCCGCCTTCAATCATATAACTGGCCAGCGTAAAAGGCGCTCCCGAAAAACCGATGAGCGGGACATTCAGCTGTTCGTTTACGAGTAATTTGATCGTTTCCAGCACGTAAGGAACATCCTGTTCGGGATTCAGTTCGCCGAGCTTTTCAATATCCGCAGCAGAGCGCACCGGCTGATCGATCACCGGGCCGATTCCGTTTTTAATTTCAACATCCACTCCGATATAAGGAAGAGGCGTCATAATATCTTTATATAAAATGGCAGCGTCCACTCCGTACTGCTCGACCGGAAGTCTCGTCACATACGCGCACAGCTCGGGCTGATGCGTAATTTCGACTAAGCCGTACTTTTCCTTCAGCTTGCGGTATTCCGGCTGTGACCTCCCCGCCTGTCTCATGTACCAGACAGGGACGTGATTTGTTTTTTCTCCCCGTGCCGCTTTTAAAAACGTATCATTAAACGCTTCTCGTTTACTCATCTGAATTTCCACCTTTCCTCCTGCAACCATACGTTCGTGTTCTTCGCCCATTACACTATACCTTGTTTTTTAAAAATGGTATAGAATTGAGGCCTAATGTTCAAAAAATCGCCGAATTCATCATTAAGAAGAGAAAAGCTTCGGCTGAACGTATTCCGTTCCCTCTCCTTCTTGATTCGTCTGTGAATTATATGGAACGACTTTGTATGAAGCCCCTGAAAACAGGTTGGCGTATGGTATGTCAAAGCTGCCTTTTCCTTTCACCGAATCCAGAAGCTTCTCTTTTCCGTCTTTCTTTTCATATATTCGGTAAACAACCCGATCATCCTTTTGGGCATCCCATTTTAATTGAACCGTAATCAGTCCCATCGCCTTAAATGTATAACCGGCCGACAGGGACTTCACCGCTTTCAGCTCAATCGGGCTTCCCAGTTCTTTCACATTTTCGGGCTTTTTGAATGTTTTGCCGTTTTCCCCCGCTTTTGTGACGATATCTTTAAAGAGTCTGACAGGATACTGGCTTCCGCCTTTCAGGTAATGGGTTTTATCTGTTTTGTCATACCCCATCCAGATGGCTCCCGTCAGTCCGGGAGTGTATCCCGCAAACCAGGCGTCCTTCGTGGCGCCGGGAACGCCGGTAAATGACGTCGTGCCGGTTTTCCCCGCCAGGCCGCCCTGATAGCTGCCTTGTGAAGCGGTTCCTTCTTTTACGACCTGCTGAAGCATCCTCGTCATATTCCATGCCGTCTGTCCGCTGAAGACGCGCGTTTTGCCGTTTTTAGGCCCGGATATCGTTTCTCCGTCTTCGTCCGTGATGTTCTCTATAAAAAATGGCTTCGTATACATTCCGTTTGCCGCAAATGTATGATAAGCCCCGGCCAGCTGAAGCGGGGTGACGCCTTCTGACAGACCGCCCAGCGCAATCGCGAGTCCGTTGTCAGAAATGTTTATGCCGTTTTTATTAAGATACGATTTTCCCGTATCCACGCCGATCTGCTTCAATGTCCAGACAGCGGGCGCATTTATGCTGTAGGTGATTGCGTCCTGCATCGTCACTTGCCCCTTGTACTGTCCGTCATAATTTTTCGGTTCGTACCCGTTGTAAGACTGCAGTTTGTCTTGAAGAAGCGAGTATGGTTTGAACTTGTCCTCCTGCATGGCGGGCCCGTATACGGCAAGCGGTTTAAACGTTGAGCCCGGCTGCCGCGGCGCCGTTACCCTGTTGTATCCTTTTGTCACGTAGTCGCGCCCGCCGACCGCCGCGCGGACGCCTCCGGTTTTATTATCAATAAAGACGGCGCTTCCCTCCGCCGCCTGATCCGTTCCCGGAAAATAGCCGCTTTCCCTCATGAGCGTATATGCCGTTTTCTGCAGTTTGGAATCAAGCGATGTCCGGATCGTATAGCCGCCTTGAAGAAGCTGTTCGCCTGACATCGAATAACGGGATTCCGCCTCCTTGATGACAAGATCGATATAACTGTCAAACCAAGGCGTTTCAGATGTTTTCTTGATATGAAGCCCCAATGTCCTGCCCTGGGCTCTGACGGCTTCTTTTGCGCTGATATAGCCTTGATCGTTCATCATGGAAAGAATCGTATCGCGCCGCTCTTTATTTTTGCCGGGATGCTGAATCGGCGAATAAAGGGAAGGCGCCTTCGGTATAGCCGCCAGAACGGCGCCTTCTGCAACGGTTATATCTTTTACTTCTTTATTAAAATAGTAGTGAGACGCGGCTTGAATGCCGTAAACGCCATGGCCGAAATAGAGCTGGTTCAGGTACATTTCAAGCAGCTTATCCTTGCTGTAATCACGCTCAAGATTGATGGCGATAATGACTTCCTTCGTTTTGCGCAAAAATGTTTTATCATGAGTCAGAAAAATGTTTTTCGCCAGCTGCTGGGTGATCGTGCTTCCGCCCTCCACCTTGCCGCCCGCTAAAATATCCCGGAACATCGCCCGGCCGACAGACTTCACGTCAATGCCGTGATGTTCGTAAAACCGTTTATCTTCAACGGCGATAAAGGCATCTCTCACATCTTCAGGGACTTCCTGAATGGATACCGGTTCGCGGTTTTCGGTATAAAGACTCGCGATTTCATCACCGTTTTGATCGACGATTTTTGAAGATGCGTGCAGGATTAATTTCTTTTCATCGATGACATAATGGCCGAGAAATATAATGATAATGTATCCGATTAACGCGAGAAAAGCGGTTACCGCCGCAATTACAGCCGGAATAAAGAATCTTTTTTTCTTTTTCAGCATAAGTCACCTCGCCTTTCTTAACTTGTAGTATGGGAAATATTGTTTCGAATTATGTCAGAATGAGTCGCCAATAGAAACTTATACCACTCTTTTGTTATACTAGCAAGCAGGAGGTGGCTGATATGAAGGTTTATATTACATATGGGACAGCCGATTTTTTAAAAACGATTGCAAAGAAACACCCAAATGAGAATATGGTGCTGATGCAAGGAGAGGAAAATGCGATTTTAATCCACGAGACAAATGGAGAAACCGTTTTTCAGGCGCCCCATTCCTATGAAAGCATCGACAGTGTCGGTGAAATCAAACATCCGGGCTACGCCGTCCTCAATAACATCGCCGTTACCCAGGAAGGCCGTCCGCTGTTTGAAAACCGGTTTAAAAACCGCGCCGGCAAAGTGGAAAATGAACCCGGCTTTGAAGCCATCCGCGTATTAAGGCCGCTTGAAGGCGACACGTATGTCATCCTGACCCTGTGGGAAGAGGAAAAAGCCTTTCAGGGCTGGCAGCAGTCAAACTCTTATCAGGAAGCCCATAAAAAACGCGGAACATCAGCCGGCATCGACACGACGTCCATTTTCTCCCGCCCGTCTTATGTAACCGCTTATTACGCTATAGATTAAAACCGCCGGAGATTCTCCGGCTTTTTTAGTCCCGATTTTCCGCCTCCTCTTTGCACCTTCCGCCCGCCTATGAATAACCTGTAGCAATCCTATTTATAAACGGAGTGGTTCAATTGGGGATCGGCGTCTACTCGGTACATCTGCTTTATGTTGCTTTTATCGCGGCCATTATCGTTTTTATGCTTCTCAGAAAAGATACAACCTTTATTTCACTTGCCGGTATTTTTGTGATTGCGCTATGGACTACGCATTCATTCTCCGCTTCGGTCAGCAGCCTGTTTCACAGCTTCACGTATGCCGCCGGGGAATTGCTGCCGACGATTTTTATTATTTGTTTTATCGTGGCGATGAGCGGCCTTTTGACCAAAACAGGTATTAATGAAGCGATGATTTCTCCGTTTGCAAAGCTGATGAAGGGGCCGGCTGCCGCGTATTGGATCATCGGCTGCCTGATGTTTGCCATCTCTCTTTTTTTCTGGCCGTCACCCGGTGTGGCGCTGATCGGCGCTGTGCTGCTTCCCGCGGCGATCCGGGCGGGCCTTTCTCCGATCGCCGCGGCAATGGCGATGAACCTGTTCGGCCACGGATTCGCTTTATCAGGTGATTACGTCATTCAGGCGGCGCCGAAATTGACAGCCGATGCCGCGGGCGTTCCTGTGGGCGATGTCATGCAGGCTAGTATTCCGCTCGTTTTAATCATGGGGTTAACGACGACAATCACCGCTTTTTTTCTCATCATGCGGGAGCGAAAAAAAACGCAGGTCCCCCTCTCCTTTGACAGCACCGGTTCTTTGGACACAAGCATGTATCTCCCGAAAAAACTCAGAGTGACTCTGGCTGTTCTCATTCCGCTTGTTTTCCTCGCCGATATTATCTGCATGATCGTCTACCGCCTGCAAGGAAATGATGCGACGGCGCTCGTGGGGGGAACGGCGATCGGCATTCTCCTGATCATTCATTTCATCGTGCATAAGCAGCGGCATTTAGAAAAGATCACTGAGTATTTTATCGGCGGTTTTCAATTCGGCTTTAAAGTATTCGGCCCCGTCATTCCGATCGCGGCTTTCTTTTATCTCGGTGACGCGGGGTTTAAAAGTATGTTGAACACCTCGCTGCCGAAAGGATCTGCGGGTATCGTCAATGACCTCGGCCTGGCGCTGTCCCACTCCTTTCCGATGTCCGGGGAATTCGCCGGCATCGCCCTGACCGCAGTCGGCGCGATTACCGGGCTTGACGGTTCAGGCTTTTCCGGTATTTCTCTTGCGGGCTCGATGGCAAAGCTGTTTTCAGCAGCGCTTCATACGAATCCGGCCGTTTTAACGGCGCTGGGCCAGATTTCAGCGATCTGGGTCGGGGGCGGAACATTGGTCCCTTGGGCACTTATTCCCGCAGCGGCTATTTGTAAAGTTGACCCGTTTGAGCTTGCCAGAAAAAACTTTATCCCGGTGACGGCCGGACTTATCGTCACGACGATTGCTGCCATCATCATTCTTCCGTAGCAAAAAGATTGAAATCTTCTGACATTTTCTATACAATCATGGGAAAAGCAGACGAGGGGGCACCGCTTTTGACATTAACGACACTTCAAAAAAGCTTGTACGCTCAGCTTGACGGGCTGTATGAGGAAATGGTTGAAATCAGACGTCACCTTCACAGGAATCCCGAGCTTTCCTTTAAAGAGAAGAAAACACCGGCATTCATCGCTTCGTTTTATGAAAAGCTCGGCGTTCCCATCCGGACGAACGTGGGGGGAAACGGTGTCACAGCCTATATTGAAGGCGGAGAACCGGGACCTTGTGTCGCGCTCAGGGCTGATTTTGACGCTTTGCCGATACAGGATGAAAAAGATGTGCCCTATGCTTCACAAATTCCCGGCGTCATGCACGCCTGCGGCCACGACGGCCATACGGCGGCTCTGCTTGCTGCCGGAAAAGTGCTTTATCACAACCGGGAAAAACTGAAAGGAACATTTGTAATGATCCACCAGCACGCCGAGGAATTATCTCCCGGCGGAGCAAAATCAATGATTGAGGACGGCTGCCTTGAACATGTCGATGCCGTTTTCGGCACACACCTATGGGCGACTGAACCCGTCGGAACGGTCTTATGCCGCCCGGGCCCAGTGATGGCCGCCGCTGACGGCTTTACGATTAAAGTCATCGGCAAAGGGGGCCACGGTGCGATCCCTCACGATACGAAAGACGCCGTTTTAATCGGCTCACAAATCGTCACAGCCCTTCAGCATATCGTGAGCCGCCGTGTAAACCCTATGCAGCCGGCCGTCATCTCAGCGGGCTCATTCATCGCTGAAAATCCGTTTAACGCCATTGCTGATCAGGCAGTTATCACAGGCACCGTACGCTCGTTTGATGAGGAGGTGCGCAGCCTGCTCGAAGCAGAAATAGAAGCTGTCGTAAAAGGGATCTGTTCCATGCACTCCGCTTCCTATGAGTATCGTTTCAAACGCGGCTATCCCGCCGTCGTCAATCATCAGGAGGAAGCGGCGCACGCTGCGGCAGCCGCCGCGGAAACAGACGGCGTCACGAAAGTCGTTGAAGGAGAGCCGCAGATGGCGGGAGAGGATTTTTCCTATTATCTGCAGCATACAAAAGGCGCTTTTTTCTTTACGGGCGCCGCTTTAGACGATGCGGAATCTATTTACCCTCACCATCATCCGAAATTTGATTTTAATGAAAAAGCGATGCTGACCGCCGCCAAGGTGCTGATCGGCGCCGCAGTGAGCTACCCCCGATAGGCACTAAAAACAGCCGGTACATTACGTACCGGCTGCTGTAATTCTTAAATGAAAAACGTGCCTTGCCGTCTCACCGAGCTGTGACAGCAGTTTATAATTGGCCGCTCCGCCCACGGCGGCTCCGACGACCGGCAAAAGCTGAAACAATTTCACCACGTCCAGATAGTCGCGGTATTCCTGCTGAAAAACTCTCCAATCAACTTCATGCTTTTTTGAATCCCAATGTTCAATGATTGAATATATGCGTTTCCGCTGTTCACCGCTTGAGAAAGCAAGCTGAAAAATATACAGCAAAAACAATCGTTCATCTCTATCTTTCACATCATAGCCGTAAATGGAGGCAAGATCGAACAGACATTTCATTTTAATGGACAACAGCAAAGGAAAGTCGGCCATCCCCAAAAAAATTCCGCCGGCCCCCGTACCGATGCCCTCGGCTGCCGCCACCTTTTGATAGGATGCGATGGTTTGTCTGGCGAGGGCATCTTTTTCTGAAAGCGACATGCCGTTTGTATCCCGCTTGCTTTTTATCAGGTTTGACCCCGCCATTGTTGCTTCGGTCATTTTTTTAATGCTTTCTGTGATGACGGCATGAATTTTTCCGGGAATCCGCTCATTTATTTTCGCCTGCATGCCTTTAGAAAAACGTTCAAACATGGAATCCTTACGCAAAAAACGCGCTTTCCATTGCAGGGCTTCCTGTATCAGCTGCTGATCGCCGGCCATCCGCGTCTCCTTCTTTCGTATAGGTTTCAAAAAACCGTTTGATTACAGCCTGCCGTACTTTTTCAATCTGCCGCCCATATACGAAGGCATCATCACAAAGATCAGGACGGCTGAAGCGATAGCGGCATAAAGCGCCCCGCTGACTCCCGCGGCATAGGCTGACGCTGCCGAAAGCAGCAGTGCCTGCACGGTTAACGCCGATTTCATCAGTGAAAAGAAACTTTTCAGCTTCGCTTTCTGATTGACCGGGTAAAGCTCCTGTAACGACAGATGATGAAAATGCCCGAACAGCGGCAAAAGCTGTATCCCCGTAATAAAGACGGTAAATACGGTTAACGCCGCCGTTATCAACGGATTGGCGGAAGCGAGCATAATAATCAGGATAAAAATAATCGTGAGCCTGACCTGAATGCCCAGATAATCATTTGAACGAAGAAAGGCCCGCGCATACATATAGGAGAACGTTTTCCGCTGTTCGAACGGAATCATTCTGAGCAAAAAGTCGAGATATGCCCGGCGTTTTGCCTGTTTCTTCAAGTGAGGCACATCGGTAAACAGATTGGCGACTCTGTAAAACCGCTGCTTCCTTCTTAATTCATATTCAATATGAGCTTCCCATTTTAACGATTTTTGTTTCGCGGCTGATGTGAAATAGACATAAAGGCCGGCCATCACAATGTAGACGGCGGCAGCGTACAGATAAAACGATTGTAAGACGAAGTATAAAAGCAGCATGTTGCAGCTAAAGCGTATGACTGCATCCATCATTTTCATACTTCTGTCATTCATAAATGTCATCCGCCACTCCATGGCCTGATTCCACGCCTTCACCGCCAGCATCTGAATAAAAACGGCGGCATACGACGCAAGCGACGCCCCCGGACTTACAGCGAAAAACAGAGGCATGCATACAAGCGACAGAGCGATAAGCGGAAACAGCTGTGACAGATAGCTGTACTTGAATGCATGCTTAAAGTAAGTCCCCATTTTCGGTTCAAGCGGCAGCAGAAACACGAGATCCGCTTCCTTTAACAGCGTCCGGACGTATGAACCCGTCAGCACGATAGAAAAGAGCACCGCCATCACCCAAAAGGACGGGAAATAAACGGGAATGTCTTTGACCCATTTGCTGTACCAGCTCGCAGCGCCGGCAATAAAAAAGATCAGGACAATGACGAGATGATCATTGAGCATATATTTCATATACATTCTGGTTTCCTTTATATGCTCCTCAAGCCGGGACCGCCAAATCGCAGACATATTATTCATGGCCGGCGTCTTCCTTCGTCAGTTCAATATATAAATCATCAAGAGCGGCGTCTCTCATGCCGAACTGCTCTCTCAATTCTTCCAGCGTGCCGCTTGCGCGTACTTCGCCGTTATGTAAAATGATGAAAGCGTCACAGTAGCGCTCTGCCGTCGCCAGTATATGCGTTGACATCAGCACGCTTGATCCGGCTTTTTTCACGGCGTCCATCCGCTCCAGCAATGCATTGATCGCAAGCGGGTCAAGCCCGAGAAACGGCTCGTCAATAATATAAAGCGAAGGCTCCGCGAGAAACGCACACATGATCATGACCTTCTGCTTCATCCCTTTGGAAAAGTGAGCGGGAAACCATTTCAGCCTTTTTTCCATTCTGAATTCTTTCAGAAGCGGCGGAAGCCTTTTTTCAAGCGTTTCTTTCGAAAGGCCGTACGCCATGGCCGTCAGCTCCAAATGCTCTTTGAGCGTCAGTTCTTCATACAGCACCGGCGTTTCGGGGATATACGTAAATTGCGAACGATAGCCCTCTTTATCCTCTGAAAACGTCTTGCCGTTCAGCTCGATCGAGCCTTTATGCGGGTCCATTAAACCGATAATATGCCGGATCGTCGTGCTCTTGCCCGCGCCGTTTAATCCGATGAGTCCGACAATCTGGTTCGGCTCAAGGGTGAATGAAACATTTTTTAAAACCGGGTTTCTCGTATAACCGCCGGTTAAGTCTTTTACCGATAGCAGAGACATAATTTCTCCCCTTCTGATTCGTTTTTCTTCATAGTACCAAAAATAAAGGCTGATTTGAAACGATTCCCTTTTTTTCTCACGTAAAAAAGCCTGCATAGTTATCGTGATAGCGGACATCATAATGTGTGTAGAAGGAAACAGCTTTAATCAACTGAAAATGAGGTGTTTATAAAAGACGTCTTAGAACAGTTGGATGAAAATCAACATGTCTTATGCTTACAATTTCTTCACACACTGCTTTGATGATGTTCTTCAGTCATGATGAAATAATCAAATGAGGTGTTTGTCCCAGGAATGATCAAGCAGACCCATAAGTCTTCATTTTAAAAACAAATGAGGTGCTTACAAAAGGCATATTCAATTTTCTGTGATAAAGCTCGTACTTCTGCATCAGGATGAACGCCAGCCGTTCATCCTGTTTTTTATTTCATCGGGTTTTGTGGTACGATGAGAATATACATATATTTCTTTTCAGGGAGGAAACCCATCTATGCACAAAGCGGACGATTGTATTTTCTGCAAAATCATTGCCGGTGACATTCCGTCTTCAAAAGTATATGAAAACGAACACGTCGTTGCGTTTCTTGATATCAGCCAGGTCACAAAAGGCCACACGCTCGTCATTCCGAAAACACATATCGAAAACGTGTACGAGTTTACGCCTGAGCTTTCTAAAGAATATTTTGAAGCGGTGCCGAAAATCGCGCGCGCCATCCGGGATGAATTCGAGCCGATCGGGCTGAATATTCTCAATAACAACGGTGAAAAAGCGGGCCAATCCGTGTTCCATTTTCACATGCATATCATTCCGCGTTACGGAAAAGGCGACGGATTCGGAGCCGTCTGGAAGACACATGCCGAAGACTATACGCCTGACGATCTTCAGGAGATCGCGTCAACCGTCAGAAAACGGCTTGCCTCATCTTAAGGATGAGGTTTTTTTGCGTCCGAAACATAAAATACATAAAATAATATTTTTTCATATCAAAAAAATCTAAAAATTGTGATAGGATAATTGTATTATTTCTTACACTAAAGCGGAAAACAGGGAGAGATCGTAAAAATGGAACGTACAACGAATTTCAATGCAGGACCCGCAGCCCTTCCACTGGATGTGCTGCAAAAAGCACAGAAAGAATTTATCAACTTCAATGATACCGGCATGTCTGTCATGGAGCTGTCCCACCGGAGCACAGAATATGACGCGGTGCATCAAAAAGCGAAAACCCTTCTGAAAGAACTGATGGATATCCCCGACGATTATGATATTTTATTTCTCCAAGGCGGAGCAAGCCTTCAATTCTCAATGCTGCCGATGAACTTTTTAACGCCGGAGAAGACGGCGCACTTCATTGTGACGGGCGCATGGTCTGAAAAGGCCCTCGCTGAGGCGAAACTGTTCGGAAACACATCCGTCACGGCAACAAGCGCAGATTCAAACCACAACCATATACCGAAAGCGGACCTCTCACAGATAAAAGACGGCGCCTACTTGCATATTACGTCCAACAACACGATTTTCGGAACGCAGTGGAAAGAGTTCCCGAATTCACCGATTCCACTCGCAGCCGACATGTCAAGCGACATCCTGAGCAGAAAATTTGATGTCAAAAAGTTTGATGTCATCTACGGCGGAGCCCAGAAAAACCTCGGGCCGTCCGGCGTTACGGTCGTCATCATGAAAAAATCATGGCTTGAAAACGAAAACGCCAACGTCCCTAAAATTTTGAAATATTCCACCCACACAAAAGCTGATTCACTGTATAATACGCCGCCTACATTTGCGATTTATATGCTGAGCCTCGTCCTCGAATGGCTGGCTGAAAACGGCGGTGTCGAAGCGGCTGAGCGGCGCAACCGGGAAAAGGCGGATGTCCTGTACAACACAATCGATGCAAGCGGCGGATTTTACGCGGGCCATGCCGAAAAAGACAGCCGTTCTCACATGAATATTACATTCACCCTCCGCGACAGCAGTCTGACGAAAAAATTCGTTGAAGAAGCGAAAGCGGCAAAAATGACCGGACTCGCCGGCCACCGCTCAGTCGGAGGCTGCAGGGCGTCTGTTTACAACGCCGTCAGCTTGGCTGATTGTGAAAAACTGGCTCAGTTTATGAGAAAGTTCCAGCAGGAAAACGAATAAATTTCTTCTACCCTGACAGTTCCTTTGATATACTGTTGGCATATCATTTTTCCGGCCATCGCAATAAATGACGAGCATATTATTGGATGGCGAAAAAGCTTAGCAGAGGAGAGCTTAGTATGAAAACAAAAGAATTAGTCATTATGGCCCTGTTTGCGGCAATCGGAGCGGTGCTTCATTCCATTATGCCGCCGGTATTATTCGGAATGAAACCCGACATGATGCTTGTGATGATGTTCATGGGAATTCTGTTATTCCCCCGTGTGCAGAACGTGCTGATGATCGGGATCGTTACGGGAATCATTTCCGCACTCACGACATCTTTTCCGGGGGGACAGCTTCCGAATATCATTGAAAAACCGGTAACGGCGTTTCTGTTTCTCGCGCTGGCGCTTTTGGTGAAAAAAAGCGTGAAAACAGCGGCGGCTGCCGTCATTACGATAGCCGGCACTTTCATCTCCGGTGTGATCTTTCTGGCGCTGGCCCTTTTGATTGTCGGCCTGCCTGGCGGATTCACGGCATTGGTGCTCGCGGTCGTCCTTCCGGCGGCTGCGCTGAACGCGATCGCCATTATCATCATGTATCCGATTGTGCAGACGATCTTAAAACGGTCCAATATGATTGAAACGGCAAAATAGCCGCATACTGAAACCTCTTCCGGCCGGAAGAGGTTTTTTAATGTGTTTCAGCATGTTTCATACGAGAAGTTTTGTGAAAAAGATAAGGAACAATGCGAGGGCGGTTCCTGCTGAGCAGACAATGGCCTTTTGGCGGACGACCCGCTTCGGCGGATAAGAAGCGGCCTGGCCGAGCAGTTTCAGGTAATAAACGGCGCCCGCCGCAAAGACAAGAGCCATACAAGATAAAACAATCATGAAGACAGACAACCTTCTCCCTCCTTTTCCCTTAAAAAATATGCTAAAATAAAGCAAGCTATGTATAGAAGTTTATTCTTCTGAACAAAAATGGTAAAAGCTTATGAGAAAAAAAACGGGGTGATTTCAAATGGCTGACGGACGTTCCCTTTTAACAGGCCTTTTCGTAGGCGGATTGATCGGAGGCGCAGCGGTTTTGCTTTCGGCTCCTTCATCCGGAAAAGAGCTGCGGGGCAAAATCAAAGCGAATTGTAATTCTATTGAGGACACAATCAAACGGTTAAAAAAAGACGGAATGGCGCTGAAAGACCAGCTTGTCCAAACGGCGAAAGAAAGCGCCGAAGTCATTAAAGACGTAGGCGGAGAGCTTCAGACAAGCATTAAAAGGTGGCAGGAGGAAATCAAGCCGCACCAGCAGGATCTCCAAAAGGAAATCGCTGATATTGAAGAGAAAATCAGACAGCTGGAGAAAACCTTACAAAACTAATATCCTATACAACCAAAAAAAGTGCGGACATATTGCGTTCCGCACTTTTTTTTGCGGTTTAAAGCCTTTCACAGCAACGGATCGAGAATTTATTATAAAATTCTTAAATTTTCATCTTTATTAATCTTTATTTTATTGGCATAATAGAGGAAAAGAAAATGTGAAGCAGGTGATCTGTATTGAATCATGTTGAACCGCCTTACGATTTAAAAGAAGCTTTAATCTATACCCAAAAAATGGCGCAGCTGTCCAAAGCGCTGTGGAAATCTATCGAGAAAGACTGGCAGAATTGGCTGAAGCCGTACGATCTTAATATTAATGAACATCATATATTATGGATTGCTTATCAGCTTAAAGGAGCTTCTATTTCGGAAATCGCCAAATTCGGCGTTATGCACGTATCAACTGCATTTAATTTTTCAAAAAAACTTGAAGAACGCGGGTATCTGAATTTTTCCAAGCGGCTGAATGACAAGCGGAACACGTACATTCAGTTAACAGAAGAAGGGGAAAAAGTATTTGAAAGTCTGCTAGAGGAGTTTGACCCGTCGAGAAACGCGGTGTTTAAAGGTTCACAGCCGCTCTACCACTTATTCGGGAAGTTCCCGGAGATGGAAGAATTGACCTGTGTCATCCGCCACATTTACGGGGAAGATTTTATGGAGATATTCGAGAAATCATTGACCAACATAAACAATGATTTTGAAAGTGAAGACGGAAGCCTGAAGAAAAAAACGGGCGGATCGGCTGCCCATGAAACGGCTGAAGAGCTGGAACCGGTCAGCAATTAATCAAAGTGCTTCATAATCTCGATGAATTCTTCCATCAGCGCTGTATAAAGCCCCTGCTCGTACAAAGCAAAAATCGTTTCATGAACATCTAATTTTTCGTTCAGCTGTCCCGCAAAAAGCGCAAGGAGCTTGTCGAACGTCACAAAGCCTTGCGCTTTTTGCGACTCCAGCTCGTCCTCCAATTCGCGGCAGATCCGCCCGACCTCTTCACCTTCCTCTTCGGTCAGCCCTTTTTCAATCATCATCGCATAAAAAGGGTACTTATCCATATCCACCGTTTTCACCAGCAATTGTATGTAATATTCTAACCGCCCGATACGCTGATCCATTGAATCCATCCGTTTCACTTCTTTCTATCTTTAATCTTATTTTAGCTGATAATGAATGGAGAAGAAAGGTTAAACCGTACATTTCCATGTTTCACCGCTCTCTTCTGTTCTTCTCTTTCCAGGTTTATTTTTTTCTTTAAAAAAGGATTGATTTTTTCTCCTGAAGAGAGTAAATTATTTTGAGATTGTATTCCATATTTGTACGGAAGGATGACTCTGATGAATTGCTGGAAAACCATTAATCTGATTAAAGATTATGGTGCGGTTCGTTTATTATTGACTGCTGTAGGTTTTATGATCCTGTTTTTTATATGCAACTTCTTGGCATTCGGGCTGCTTCGTCCGAATATCAGTTTAAGTGACGGGCATGTATTAGCTTTTTGCGTTCTGCTCGTCGTTACTTTATTTGTACATAAAGTCATACATGTCCTGCCGATGTTTTGCAAAAAAAGAAAAAAGGAAATGAAAATGTACTTTTTGCGGATGCCGACATGGAAAGGCATACCGAAAACAACGATGCTGATTTCAACGATCAGCCCGTTTTTATTCATTACGCCGGTGTTATTTTATGCAGGCTTGGCATTTCCGAGACACGCCCATTACTTTTATATGATTTCGAGCATTCATGCGGGCTATTGCCTGCCTGACCTTCTGTTTACGCTGCATCTGGTCAAAGCGCCAAAATCATGTCTGATTGACCAGGAATCCGACGGCTTTGATATTTTAGTAAAAAAAGTGCCGGAGTCCTGATGTCCCGCTGATTTTTCAGCTTACATTCTATCTTTTTCAATAAATATTTGGTAATGTAATATGGGAGCAGTTCAGAGAGAGGGGGAATCTCCCATCATTTTATTCTATTTTATCGTGGCTGCCCTGTTTATTCTTTATTTCATAAACAGGCTCACAAATACATTATGCCTTGTCAGAGAGATTCCTGAAGACCGGCAGGATAAGGTATTCCGTTTTATTAATGTTTCTATTTTAATTTTACTGATCTCTTCGTTCGTCGAGATCTCCTTTACTGTGTAAACAGGCAAAAAAAAGATGGCTGCCGGCGGATTAACGCGGAGCCATCTTTTTTTCTTAGTAAATCCAAGAAGCGCCGATGATGATCAATAAGATGAACAGAACAACCAACAACGCAAAACCGCCTGCAAATACTTCACCCATCTCCAGAAGCACCTCCTACAAAACGTTTTATTTTTCCAATTACATCATATGCAATTCACTTCAGAAACGATTAGGCGCCCGGGTAAGAAAATGGACCGCTTTTGGAAAAAGCGATCCGTTTCGCTTAGCAAATGTAAGCTGCACCTACAATGACAAGCAAAATGAACAATACGACGAGCAGTGCAAAACCGTTTGAATATCCTCCGCCCATGGTTCATTACCTCCTTTTCATGATCAATATATTTGTATGTATCAGGAAAAAGTTTGACTAGACGAATGCCCTTTATTTAAAATCTTTTTACAGAAAGCCACAATATGTTATGATACGCATATGCAATTTAATTTGGATGATTAGGAGTGTTTAAAGGAATGAAGAAAATCGCGATAGCAGCTATTACGGCAACGAGCGTCCTGGCTCTCAGCGCTTGCAGCAGCGGCGACAACGACGTGATCGCCAAGACGGATGCCGGCAATGTAACAAAAGGCGAGCTCTACACGAACATGAAAAAAACCGCGGGCGCAAGTGTGCTGACACAGCTCGTACAAGAAAAAGTATTAGCCAAAAAATACAAAGTATCGGACAAAGACATTGATAACAAGCTGAAAGAGTATAAAACGCAGCTTGGCGATCAGTACAGCGCCCTTAAACAGCAGTACGGCGAAGATTACCTGAAAGATCAGGTGAAATACGAACTGCTTGCCCAAAAAGCGGCGAAAGACAACATCAAAGTGACTGACTCCGACACGAAAGAATATTACGACGGCTTAAAAGGGAAAATCCGCGCGAGCCACATCCTTGTCGCTGACAAAAAGACAGCTGATGAAGTGGAGAAAAAGCTGAAAAAAGGCGAGAAGTTTGAAACGCTTGCGAAAGAATACTCAACCGACAGCTCAAAAGACAACGGCGGCGACCTTGGCTGGTTCGATAAAAAATCAATGGATGAAACATTCAGCAAAGCTGCATTCGGCCTGAAAGTCGGACAAGTCAGCGATCCGGTTAAAACAAAATTCGGTTATCATATCATCAAAAAGACGGAAGAACGCGGCAAATATGATGACATGAAAAAAGAACTGAAAGAAGAAGTTCTTAAACAGAAATTAAACGACAACTCAGCCGTGCAGGCAGCGATTCAAAAAGTCATGAAGAAAGCTGACGTAAAAGTTGAAGACAAAGACTTAAAAGACACGTTTAACACTTCAGCATCAGCATCTTCTCAATCTAAATAAAAAAACTGTGCAGGCTCTCCGTGAGCCGCACAGTTTTTTTATGCGATCGAATGATTGGAATTTTCTTCTTCATCTCCGTTTTCATTTTCGGGCGCCGCCATACGGCGCTCGCGTTCCTGCTCCATCCGTTCAATATACACTCTTCCTTCTTTTTCAATAAACGACTGGTCAAGCTTTTCCTCTTCTTTAGCTGTCGTAAAAAGCTTATAAGCGCTGAAAATAATCCCGATAATGCAAAGGTATACCCACCAAGGAAAAAATAGCACGTTGTTTCCTCCCTTTTTACCCAAAGTCTTTATTTTAAGCTATGCCTGATAAAGACAAGTTATGAGAGCTGAACGTAAAAAAGACCGATCTAAAGGATCGGCCTTTTTTTCTTATTGATGGAAAGTCGGTTTGTAGAAAGAACGGTTTTCAAGCGCAAATACACGCTCGGTGTATTCGCCCGGCTTCACCCGTTCAAGCGCTCTGTCCATCATGATCATTTTTGCATCCAGATTGTCAATGTAGTGCAGAATTTCCGCTTCTTTCACCATCGGCGGTTTCGGGCTTCCCCATTCCGCTTTTCCGTGATGGCTTAAAATCAAATGCTTCAGAATCAGCACTTCTTCAGCGTCAATCTGAAGCTCTTCGGCTGCTTTTGAAAGCTCTGTCACCATGATTGAAATGTGTCCCAGCAGATTCCCTTCCACGGTGTATGTTGTGGAAACAGGGCCTGAAAGCTCTTTTACTTTGCCGAGATCATGCAGGATGACTCCCGCATACAGTAAATCCCGATCAAGAGACGGATACAGATCGGCAATCGCTTTTGCCAGGTTCAGCATCGACACAACATGATACGCAAGCCCTGAGACGAACTCATGGTGGTTTTTAGCAGCCGCCGGGTAATCCATAAACTCAGCGGCATATTTTTTGACCAGATGTCTCGTGATCCGCTGGATGTTTGGATTTTTCATTTCAAAAATGTATTGAGTGACGGTCTCCATCATTTCATCTTTCGGAATCGGCGCCGTTTCCAGAAAATCATCAATGCTGACATTTTCATTTTCGCCGGCCGGCCGGATGTTTCTGAGCTTAAGCTGGTTTCGTCCGCGATAGTGATGTACATCTCCGATTACCTTCACGATCGTCTGCGCCGCGTATGTTGCTTCATCAGTCGGCTTGGCATCCCACAGCTTCGCTTCGATATCCCCCGATTGGTCCTGCAGCATTAACGTCAGAAATGGTTTTCCGTTGCTTGCGATTCCTTTAGTCGAAGATTTAATCAGAAAGTATTGATCGACCTGCTCGCCGACCTCGTGCAGCATAATACCTTTTGCCATTCTATTAAAAGCTCCCTCCATATCTTACATAATACCAGTATAGCACATACCTCTTTTTTGAAAATAAACTCTTTTATGACAGGAGCCGCATGACTTGTCCGTTGTGAAATGACCGGCTCACATGCTCATGGCAGGTGAAATAAAGTATCTGCCGCCCGCCTTCTGTAAGCTGATTCAGCACATCAAACAGCCGCTCCAGCCGCTGCCTGTCAAAATGAACAAAACTGTCATCGAGTAAAAACGGCAGTGATACCGCAGATTCCCGTTCTGACGCAAGGGCAAAACGGATCGCCGCGTAAAGCTGCTCGCATGCCGCCTGTGACAGCTCGCTTGCAGAAAAAACCGTACCGTCTTTCTGCATGACCATAATGGAATCATCGGCCTCTGAGAAATACAATTTGTGATAGCGTCCGTCCGTAAGCGGTCCGTACAATGCGCCGGCGGTTTCTAACAGACGGGGAAGCGTCACCTTTTTATGCCGCTCCATTTTTTCTCTGATCACATGTCTGACCGTCTGCAATGCGGCCCACTCTTTAGCTGTTTTTTTAACGCGTTCCTTCTGCATTTCCGTCTGCTGTTTTAAATCGGACACAAGCCCCGAGGACTCCAGCTGCTCTTGCTTCACCGTTAATAAAGCGATCTGCTCACGGAGATGCGCGCTTTTTTCCTCGAGTGTTTCTTTCTCTTTTTCCTTCTGAGCGAGTGTATGTTCAAGTTGGGTCACTGTACGGCTCATGTACGGCGCCAGCTGTTTTTGGCCTATGCCGGACAAGTGCGTATCGATTTCGCGCAGCTGCCTCTCTGTTTCCCGGCGGTTTTCATTCAGCCTGGCGAGCTCACAGAAGTGTCCGCGGTTTTTTGCGCCTGCCGCCATAAAAAGCTGTTTTACCTGCTGTTCGTAGTAATGAACTTCTTCGTTTAATTCGCGCATTTGCTCTTGGGCATGCAGCAGATCCGTTTCGAGAGCCTGCTTTCGTTTTGCGTCCTCACGGGCCCGTTCCGCCTGCGCCAGCAAAGAACGCAATCTTTCTTTTACGGACAGCTCCCGGCCGTCTGAAGGACTCAGCTTTTTGACCCGTTCCTCAAATGATCTTTGCAGTTTTTGGAGCCGGCCCGCTTCAATGGTCAGTTCATGCTTGTTAAGAATTTCTTTTTTGACATCTTTCATCACATGATATGCGTCAAGAAGATGGGACGGGCTGCCCGAAAACCCCAGTTCCTTCATAAAATGTTCCGCCTGTTTTTCAGACGGCGCCATTTCGGCCTCCCATTCTTCATATTGGCGGATGACTCTTTCATATGCCGCTTCTTTCTGTTCAAGCACGGCTTGGTCCGCAATCAGCTGCTGGCGGTGCCGGCCGTCACGCCAAAGCTCTTCCTGCAGAATGTCAGCCTCTTCTTTTGAGATCGGCGGCTGCTGCTTTTTGTGATGGGCACCTCTTCTTTCTGACGGCAGCGGCTTCTGTATGCCAGACAGCATATACAGCATCAAAGCGCCGGTAAAAAGGGCGGCGGGCAGCCATTCCTTTAACACAGCGAAAATCGCAATGAACACAATGCCCGCACCGAGAAAGAGCTTTTTTTGTTTGGCGCGCTGTTTTTCCAGCTGCTGAACATGCGCCTGCCATTCGTTTCCTTCAGTATCAGCCATTTGCTTATATGATTGTAAAGCGGCTTCTTTTTCTTGCCTGACGGCGGGAGCCAAGATGTTTTCCGCCGTTACGGCATGCTTTCGTTCGGCGTCTTCCAGCTCCAGACGCGCTTGTTCGAAAATCGCATCAAGCTGTTTTTTTCTTTCTCTTGCCTGTCCGGCGCTCTGCACGGCTTCTTGCAGCCGCCATTCATATTCATAATCGGTGTTCAGCGAAAGAATGCCGTCTTCCTCATGCCTGCCGCCGAGCTGCTGTAACCCTGAAGAAACTCGGGCCGATATCTGCCTGATTTGTGATTGGATGGCGGCAAGCTGTTCGCCGCGTGATTCGTACATATGCTGCTCGCCCGAAAGCTCCTGCAGCTGCCGTTCTTTTTGCAGCAGGTCCTCATTTGGCGCGAGCAGCTCAGCCTGCCGCCTGATTTCAGCCGTTTTTGCCCGAAGCCCCTCAAGCCGGGCCGCTTTCGGATGGAGATGCGATTCGTATTTTTCGAGCTGATGCATTCCATCCTTCGGGAATTGCTCCAATGCTTCCGGATAAGAAGAAAGTTCGCCTTCCAACGCTGTTTTTTTGTCTGCAAGCGGCTTTGCTTCTATCGCAGCTTTTACTGTTTTGATTTCTTCAGTTACATCTTTCAATTGTGCTTCGGCATCCTGCAGACGGCCGCCGGCGCTTTTTTTCTCTTCCAGAAGGCTGTGATAGTCCGCTTCCGCAGCTTCCGCCTGTTTCAGCCGGGCGCTGAGCCGCTTTAACGTATCTAATTCCTGATTTAAACGGGGGTTCCGTCCGTTCGGCTTATACATTCTGTCGAGCTCTTTCGCCAGTCTGCCGTCAAGCTTTGCCGCCGCTTCAGATCCGAATAAGCTGGAAAACAGGAGAAACTCGCCGATTTTGTCCCGGTTAAAGGCTTGAATCTCCTGCAGTCCGAATACATCAAACGAATAGATTGCTTCGTACAGCGCCCGATCCGTACCGAAAAGCAGCTGTTTGAGCCATTCTCCGTCCTTGATTTCACCTGAAGGCAAATACACTCTGACTTTTTCGGTAGCGCCTTTTGTGCGTTCAATTTTAACAGCGCCGTAATCGTTATGCTTCAGTTCCACAACGCCGCCGTACACCCCGCCGTTTTTCGGTTCGTATTTTTTTGATTTCGGAAAACCGAACAGTACGCTTTTGATAAAGGACATCAATGTCGTTTTGCCCGCTTCGTTTAAGCCGTAAATCACTTGGACGGGCGAATCTGACAGCTGGAAGCTTCGATTGGAAAATTTCCCGTACTGGTAAATCAGCATCTTCGTTATTTTCATCGCTGAAGCTCCTTCAGCTGGCGCTTTAAAACGGCTTGAGCCTGCCGTTTAATGTCCAGTATCTCTTCATCTGTAAATAAAGTCATCTGCCGCCGGTATACGGGATGACGCTCGAGCGCTTCGAATACACCATTCATGTCCGCGCATTGTTCTATGTCCTGAAGAAGCCCTTTAAAAAACGGGTCCGGCGGCACGGTGTCTGTTTCATCCGTCCGATCCTCAATCGCAAGCGGCCAGATGAAACATTCCTCTTCAGCCTCTTCCTCCTGTAAAGCGGAAAGAAGCTCCTCCGCAATGCCTGCGGGCGCCTCCGCCCAAAAGCGGGGCGCCTCGCCGCGGAGCACCAGTCTGACACATGCCGGGCGGCCCGCGGCACGCAAGCCGGTGAACATATCCGATGCCGTTTTCATCAGTGAGGTCATATGCTCGGCTTTGGAAATATCAAGATCAATTTCCTCCCATAAGACATCGTGCGCTTCTTTGAATTCCCAAGACATCTCACCGTCTGCCGCCCGGACGAGATAATATCCCTTAGGCCCGGTTTCTTTTAAATGGCGGGCCTGAATATTTCCTGGATAAATGGCGGCGGGATGCTGAGCGGACAGAACCTGCCGCTTATGAATGTGTCCGAGCGCCCAATAATCCATGCCGCTTTTTTCAAGGTCTTCTTTCGTAAACGGACAGTACGGGTCATGTCCCTCCGCTCCTGATAACATGCCGTGGAGCATGCCGATATGATAAGGCGCGCCGGTCATTTTCCGGTAACGGGCTGCCTGATTGTCCGTTACGCTTCTTTCCTGATAGCTGCATCCGTATATGCTTGCCGCGAGCTCTCCGTTTTTAAAGAAGGATTTTTCCTCCGGTGTATCCGAAGTGAAGATATGTACATTTTCCGGCCATTCAATCGGTGTCCACTCACCGCCCAAATGATCATGGTTGCCGAATATGACGAACACTTGGATATCCGCTTCCTGTAATCTGGTAAACTGCTTTCTCAAAAACAGCTGGGCTTTTAAACTTCTGTTGGCTTCATCAAACAGATCTCCCGAAAGCAGCATGAAATCTGCCTGCTCCCGGAGCGCCCCGTCGGTAAGACGGCGGACGCTGTGAAATGTGCTTTCTTTAATACGCGCATATACCGGTTCAGGCAGATGCGAAATGCCGTAAAACGGGCTGTCCAGATGCAGGTCAGCGGCATGAATAAACGTCAGATCAGCCATCTCGCCCTCCCCTTTCTGTAGGTTGAATTACCCTTATTCTAGCATCGTTTTCATGCGAATGCACGTTCTGCACGATAAAAAAACAGCCCGGCTGTCCCGGGCTGTTTCACTTATTTTTTGGAGATGCGCAGCGCTTGTTTGATCGCTTTGAATCCGCCGGCATTTCCGTAAATCAAAACGCCGCCTTTGTAAATTTTCGCGCCGACCGCTGCAAAGATCACGATAGTGACCAGTGTCAGGGCGATTCCGGCCGCCGCCTGCCAAAACGGGATATCGAGCATCCCCACGCGTAAAAACATAATCATCGGCGTGAAAAACGGAATGTAAGATGTAACGGTAATAAAACCCGCATCAGGATTGCCAAGTCCGAACATGGCGATCATAAAACCTGCCACGATTAAAAATACCATCGGCTGAATCGTCTGCTGAACGTCCTCTATCCGGCTGACAACACTGCCGAGAAACGCGGCAAGCGTCGCGTAAAGAAAATAGCCGAGCAGATAGAAAATGACGGCATAGACAATCGTCGAGACGGGAACATCCGTAAAATTGAGAAATGCACTGATCGGCGACGACTCATCATTTTGAGGGTTCAGCTTCAGTGAGAGAAAACCCGCCGCAAGCAGCACCGCAAACTGTGTGATCCCGACAAGCGCGATACCGAACAGTTTAGCAAACATCTGCTGAATCGGCGGCATGCTTGAAATTAAAATTTCCATGACCCGTGACGATTTTTCCGTCGCCACTTCCATCGCAATCATACTTGCGTACATGATAACCGAGAAGTAGATGACAAACAGCATGATGTATACAAGCCCCATCACCTGACCGAGCTCTTCCTCAGATTTTGCCCCTTTTTCCAGCGCGTCTTTGCTGACTTCAGGCGGAGTATAGAGGCTGCTGACTTTTTCTGCCGAAATGCCGAGCTTGGCGGTTTCAACAGCGGTTTTTGTTTGGGTTAAAGCCTGCTTGAGAAGTTTATACGCTGATTCATCAGAAATGGTCAGCGCCTTGTAGGCTCCTGTTATCGTTCCTTTTTGATCTTGTCTGATGATAAAAAGCCCGTCCCATTCACCGTCTTTGACACGCTTTACGGCATCTTTTTCGGACTCCTTCGTCTCCATCGCCTGCAGATCATTGTCTGTATCTGCCGCTTTAAGCTGTTTTGCAAACGCCGGGTACAGCCCGCCCGTTTCATCAATCACCGCGATCTGCTGCTTGCCGTCATCCGATTGAAACACGGAAATAATCGATTGCAGGTTGGTCACCGCTAATACTAATAACACGGTAATGGCGGTCGAAATAATGAATGACTTTGTCGAGATTTTGTTTTTATATGTATGAAACAGCATAATCCAGAATTTATTCATAAACGGCCCCCACCTTTTCTATAAAAATATCATGCAGTGACGGCTCTTCTAATTCAAACTTCCGTATAAAACCTTTCCCTTGCAGCGCCCGGAAAATATCCTGGGAAACCGGTTCATTCGCGACCTGCAATCTGATCCCGTCATTTGTTTCCTTCCATTTCACGACACCTTCATGCGTTTTTAAAAAGCTGAGATCATCATCTGAATGAACGGTGACATTTTTTTTGCCGAAAGACCGCTTAATGTCTTTCAGATTGCCTTGAACGACGGGTTTTCCCTTCTGGAGAATGCACAAATTCTCGCAAAGCTCTTCTACATGCTCCATTCGGTGGCTTGAAAAAACGATGGAAACGCCGCTGTTTTTCAAAGAAATAACCGCTTCTTTCAGCAGTTCGACATTCACCGGATCAAGACCGCTGAAAGGCTCATCGAGAATCAGCAGTTCAGGCTTATGCAGGACGGCGGAAATAAACTGGATTTTTTGCTGGTTTCCTTTTGACAGCTCTTCGACTTTCTTATTCTTGTAATCTGTAATGCCGAACCGCTCGAGCCATGTCATGAGCTCTTTTTCCGCCTCTTTTTTGCTCATTCCTTTTAATCTCGCAAGATAGACAAGCTGGTCACTGACCTTCACTTTCGGATACAGCCCCCGCTCTTCCGGGAGATAGCCGATTTTTTCGCTAATAGAATAATTGACCGGCTTCCCTTTCCAGCTGATCTGCCCGTCAGTCAGGCTTAAAAGCCCCAAAATCATCCGAAAGGTTGTCGTTTTTCCCGCGCCGTTTGCGCCGAGGAGCCCGAACATTTCCCTTTCAGGTATTTGCAGGTTCAAATTGTCAACAGCGGTAAAGCTGCCGAATCTTTTCGTTACGTTTTCAATTGTAAGCACGAATCCAACTCCTTCCTTGACCCATTATATACTAATAATGGGTAAAAATTAATGGAGGATTTTAAATTCTTTATGAGAATATCATTCTATAAAGGAGGTGACGTGATGGGACAATATGTATTGACTGCATTCCATGCGTCGGGAGAAACACTGCTGGATGAACGGATCGAAGCAGACAACGAGGCGGAGGCAAAGGCTGCCGGAGAGGCTTTGTTAAAGGAAAAAAAGTTCGAGAACACTACTCATCGTTTGGTAAATGAAGCCGGAAAGCTGATTTTATTCCACAGATAACAGAAGCTTTCCGGCTTCTGTATGTTACCGGTTAAATTGCGGCGTCCGTTTTTCTAAAAAGGCGCGGATGCCCTCTTTATGATCATCCGTTTTTCTCATATTTTCCTGGGCCTTTCGTTCAAGAGACAAAACGTCTTTTAACCGGCTGATATGAAGGCTTTGATAAATAGCCTTCGTTTCAATCATTGCTGCCAGCGGCGCATGTAACAACCGGTCGATATACGGCTTTGCCCCTGCCGCAGGGCCGCCGCTGAACAGCCCGTCGGCAAGCTTGAGCTCCACCGCTTTTTCAGCCGGCAATTTTTCGCCGCTCCAAATCAGTTTTTTCGCTTCAATCTCACCGACGCGTCTCATTAATAAATAATGGCCTCCTCCGTCGGGAACCAGTCCGATGCCGATGAAATTCATCGCGAGGCGGGCGTTTTCTTCGGCGAGAACCACGTCGGCACACAGCGCGAAACTCAGCCCGAGCCCCGCCGCGGCTCCGTGGATGGCGGCTATCACAATTTTTTTCATATCATAGAGCGTCAGTGTAATGGATTCGATCATTTTCATGAGCCGTTCATATTCTTCTGGATCATGATTCGATGTCATCATCTGAATATCACCGCCCGCGGAAAATCCCCTGCCTTCCCCCCGCAAAAGGACGATAAGCGCCTCGCTGTCAGCTGCCATCACGCATGCATTCTCCAATTCCCGGAGCATTTGTTCATTGAGCGCATTGTAACTGCCAGGCCGGTTCAGCACAATCTCTGCCATCTTTCCCTTTTCTTCATATCGAATATACTGCATGTTTACACCCTCCTTGTATCCGCTTACATATTTTGTTCAAATGATATATTCCTTCCGCCGAAGCGAAACTCCTTTATTTTTCAAGGTCAACAGATACCGAAAAATGCATATCATTTGAAAATGAACATACATTTTTATATAGTGAAATTGACATACAAAACAAAAAGGGGGGAGGAACGCCGATCATGAAATATGTGATACTCAGCTTTTTATTGAGCTTTTTTATGGTGCTGTTCCCCCCTTCGGATGTCGCCCTTCCTTCCCAATTGGTGACAGAAACAGACAGCCACGTTCAAATTTCGGTTTACCCGCAGGAAACGGACTCGGCAAAGACGCCGGCCCCTGCCAAAACCGCTCCGCACGGCTTGTCAAAAGGGTACGGTGCGTTATCCCGAATGGTCACCCTGTTATCTGTCAAACCTCTTGATCAATTCATTGATTCCACACTGGAAAGGACATGCGCCATTCCGATACAATACCAGTCAAATTACCTCCGGCATCAGACCATTTCTCATTGCCAGTCTGTATTTACGGTGTAAAAACAGTCTATTCCGGAGGGATTTTTTATGAATATTAAGGAAAACGATCTGCCCGGCATCGGGAAAAAATTCGAAATCGAAACGAGAAACCATGAAAAAATGACGATCATCATTCATGACGACGGCAGGCGGGAAATATACAGATTTGATGACCGCGACCCTGATGAGCTTCTGGCAAGCATTTCTCTTGATGATGCGGAAGCAAGACAGATTGCCGCGATTATCGGCGGGATGGTGTACAAACCGCAGGCGCTTGAATCGATTGAAATGGCGTTCAGCGATCTGATTATCGAATGGTTTAAAGTTGAAAAAGGGGCAAAAGCGGCAGGGCGGACGCTCGGCGAACTGGATGTGCGCCAAAACTACGACGTAACGGTCATCGCCATCATTAAGCATAACCAGAAAAAGTTTTTAAACCCGGGCGCTGATTCGCTCCTTGAAGCAAACGATACACTCGTCCTCTCAGGTGAAAGAAAGCATTTGAAGAAACTGATCCAAGACTTTCTCTCCAGAGACGGAGTGTGATCTGTTTATGGATCATCTCGTATTTGAAGTCGGTACGGCGCTAGTTCTCGTGGCCATTGCAAGTGTCATCGCCAATAAAATTAAATTTTCGATTATTCCCTTCCTGATTATTTTAGGAATGCTTGTCGGGCCGCACGCGCCCCAAGCGGGCATCATTGACCTGACATTTATCGAAAGCCGGGAAGTGATTGATTTTTTCGGACGGATGGGCGTCCTGTTCCTCCTCTTTTACCTCGGGCTTGAATTCTCGGTCGGAAAATTAGTCAAATCCGGACGTTCCATTGCCGCCGGCGGAACGATTTATATTCTGATTAATTTCAGCTTAGGACTGATATACGGCTTTATCACGGGCTTTTCCTTTTTGGAAGTGCTTGTATTGGCCGGTGTCATCACGATATCATCAAGCGCCATTGTCGCAAAAGTGCTTGTCGACTTAAAGCGCACAGCCAATCCGGAAACGGAGCTGATTCTCGGCATCATTATGTTTGAGGATATCTTTCTGGCGGTTTACTTATCCGTCGTTTCCGGGCTTGTATTGGGAGACGCGACGTCTGTCGGGGGCGCGCTGCTGTCAATCGTGATCGCTTTCGGATACATGCTGCTGTTTTTCATTGCCGCGAGAAAATTGCCGCCTCTTCTGAACAAACTGCTTGATATCCGTTCAAACGAGGTATTTGTCATTGTCATTTTCGCCGCGCTCTTTTTCATTGCCGGCTTTTCCGAAACGATTCATGTCGCTGAAGCAATCGGTGCGCTTTTACTCGGACTCGTCTTTTCGGAGACGGCTCATTCTGACAGGATTGAGCATCTTGTCGTGCCGTTCCGTGACTTTTTCGGGGCCATGTTTTTCTTCAGCTTCGGACTGAGCATTGATCCGTTTTCACTCGGAGATGCGGTATGGCTTGCCCTCGGCGCCATTTTGCTGACGATTGCCGGAAATTTTATCGCCGGCATGATTGCCGGGCGCCGGGCGGGGCTTTCTCATAAAGCATCGTCTAACATCGGGCTGACCATCGTCTCCCGCGGCGAATTCTCCATCATCGTAGCGAATCTCGGCATCGCCGGCGGTCTGTCCGCCTCACTAAAACCCTTCGCCGCCTTGTATGTTTTGATACTGGCCATCTTCGGCCCTTTGCTCACGAAAGAATCGAAGCGGATATATCTCCTGTTGAACAGCGTTTTCAAATGGAAAAAGCCTGAAAAGACGCTACAGAAATCATAAAAAAACTGACCCCTTACTAAAGGGGTCAGTTTTTTCGCGCGGGAAGAAATTGCTGAAAAGCCGTTTTTTTATTAATGGAGAAATGCTCTTTTCCCAGAATGGTATTAATGATTTTTTGATTTCTGTAAACAGACAGCTTCAAATTCGTAGCCCCTGTTCCGTGGGCGTGGTCAAGATTCGTTAATGTGAAGAAATGATGCCGCCTATTGTCCTTAAAGACGAGGCGGGAATCGGCCGTCACTTTAAACCGTTTCTCATCCTCCCATTCAATATCGGGAGAAATGGCCGAAAACCAATCCGGAATATGCGGCTTGAAGCCGGTCGCCAAAATCACTTTTTCTGAATCGGCCGTAAAGGTTTCATCCATCTGCCATTGATGAAAGCTCAGTGCGCAACGGCCGTTTTTCTTTTCAATTTTTTTAAGCTCCGCCATCGGCTGAATATAGACATCAGGCGAGCCTCCGCTGATCGACCTGTGGTACAGGGCATCGTAAATGTCAGCAAGTGTGTCAGAATCAATGCCGTGGCGCAGTCCTTCCAGCTCAGGCAGTGTATTCAGCCGTTCCTGAAAAGGCAGGCGGTTAAAATATTCCACATAATCGGGTGTAAACATTTCCTGTCCGAGCTTGGCGGTTTCCAATTCTCGAAATCCGGCGGAGCGTGTCACCCATTGCAGCCGGCAGCGGCGGTATTGTTCATCATGCAATAAATCAGAAAAGATCTCCGCTGCGCTCTGTCCGGAGCCGACTACTGTAATTGATTCGGCGCCGGCGAGTTCGTCTTTCCGGAACAAATATTCCGTGCTGACCATCGTGTCCTGACGCGCCCCGTCATCAATCTCTGCTGGAATAAGCGGCTCAGAACCCGTTCCCATGACGAAATGCTTCGTTTGATACACGCTGATGCTTCCGTCCTCAATGTTCTTGACGCTGACTTCATAATGGCTGCCGGCATTTTTCACGCCGATTACCTCTGAGCCGAACCGGCATGATTTGATTTCGGAAGCCGCCCAGCTCAAATAGTCGTTAAATTCCCGTCTTGGAATATCAAATTCGTTAAACGTATAAAACCGGTAAAGCCGGTCATGTTCATGGAGAAAGTTCAAAAATGTGTAGCGGCTTTTCGGATTGGCAAGCGTGACCAGGTCCGCCAAAAACGCCACCTGTAAATCCGTTCCTTTAATTAACAGGCCCGGATGCCACGCAAATTCTGTCTTTTTATCGAAAAAAAGAGCGTCTGTTTCGGGTATATCCTCTAACAAAGCGGCAAGCCCTAAATTAAACGGCCCGATTCCCGCTCCTATGACATCATACATAATAACACCTCTTACGAATTACAGTCTGATGATCTTTTTCCCGTTTTCACATACGGATAAACATAAAAAAACGGCACGCTGATTCCGTGCCGTTTTTCATATTACAAAGCGGATTTGACGAACATCTCATCTAAGTATTTGATTTTCTCTTCTGTATAATGCTCGAATCGGTCATTATATGATTTCGGGTCTTTCGGATTGGCGAAGTGCGTGATTTTTCCGGTTTCCGGATGAATGAATTTGCTTGCCGCGCCGCAGCCGATACCGATAATCGTCTGCACTTCTTCCATAATCATAATGTTGTAGATGCTCTCCTGACCCGGGAAGGAGTAGCCGACATTTTCAAGATTTCCGAGAATGTTTTTCT
This sequence comes from Bacillus sp. BACIII, assembly GCF_057836745.1. Classification (NCBI taxonomy): domain Bacteria; kingdom Bacillati; phylum Bacillota; class Bacilli; order Caryophanales; family Bacillaceae; genus Bacillus; species Bacillus sp. BACIII. The sequence continues at coordinate 2,001,999 of NZ_CM174437.1, forward strand.
GCCGGTACAGGTAGTACGGTTTATAGCCGTGCTCTTTTGTCCAGCGGACGGCGTCATCCATCATGCGGGACACTTCCTGCCTGTCGGCAACTTTATATTTATGCTTGTTTCTCGTCATTTCTGACGCCCGTTTGAAAGAAAGCGTGTGAACGGTCAAAGATTCAGGCATCAGCTTTTCCGTTTCATCAAGACTGTGCCTGAACTCACCCGTCCCTTCTCCCGGCAGGCCGATGATCAAATCCATATTGATGTTATTCATGCCGTGTTTGCGGGAAAGGCGGTACTTTTCAATGGTTTCTTCGACTGTATGATGTCTGCCGATGGCCTTAAGCGTTTCGTTTTCATAAGACTGCGGATTGATGCTGATTCTGTCAATCTTATACTTATTTAAAACGGCAAGCTTTTCCTCCGTAATCGTGTCGGGACGGCCCGCTTCAACGGTAATCTCTCTGATATTTGCGACATCCGGGAAAGAACGGACCATTTCTTCATATAAAAGGTCCATTTCTTCAGCGGTAATGCTTGTCGGCGTACCGCCTCCGAAATAAATGGTCGTCACTTTGATATCATGCTGTTTCAGCCATTCACCGATTTTTTGCATTTCATAGTGAAGCCCCCATAAAAAGGAGCCGACTCTGCCTGCCTGCCCTTGGATGGCATAAGCCGGAAACGTGCAGTAGGCGCACTTCGTCGGGCAGAACGGAATACCGATATAAATGCTGACTTCATCTTTGACCCGGTACAGATCGGGAACCGCGGCAAGCTGGCGGTCGACAATCTCCTGCATCAGATTGATTTTTTCATCATGGATCAGATAATCTTTTTTCAGATCGGCATGCGCCTCTTCTTTTGTCAGGCCGCTTTGCAGCTTTTTATGAAGAAGTTTAGTAGGCCTGATTCCGGTCAGGATTCCCCATTTTTGCGTCATGCCCGTATGCGATTGAAGAAGATTTAAATAGACGTATGACAGCGTGTTTTTCACCTGTTTAAATACTTCTTTGCCGCTCCATCCGGCAAGAATCGGTTTCGTGTGATGCTCCCTTTCGCCGGTTCCTTTGATTTCTCCCGATACTGACACGCTGTCTGCATCTTGAGAAATGGCAAGTGAGATGACGAGATCAGAGGGTTCCTCCGTTTCGGCGTATGCAAGAACACACTCCTCAAAAAATAAATTCGCGATGTTTTGCAGCGGACGATGCAGCCTGTCATCCGTTATGCCGTCTATTTTTATTTGCAATGTGATCACCTTATTTTTCAGATTCAAAACTTTCTTTAGTGTACAGAAAGAACAGGCTAAAATCAATCCGCGAAAAAGCCGCAGACCGGCGTTTCGCGTCTGCGGCTCTTTATTACGGCCGTTTCATGTGGAACTTATCGAGAAATCCTTTGCGGTGCTGCATGCGGAAGTATTCCTTGATCATATAGGCGACGCCCTGTTCATCATTTGACCTTGTCACCCAATCCGCTTTTCTTTTTAATTCATTGGAGGAATTCCCCATCGCGACACCGAGGCCTGCCAGCTCGATCATCGGCAGATCATCTTCCTGATGACCGATAGCCACCACCTCTTCCATTGATAGCCCGAGTTCAGCCGCGACCATCGAAAGTCCGCTTTCTTTTGAAACCCCTTTAGGCACGATGTTCAGCTTTTCTTCGTTAACGCGGATCACGTCCACGGCCGGGAATGCTTTCACGATCGTATCTGTTATGTCAGCCTGCAATCCGTTTTCAGCATACACCTCAATGACGGGCGCGGAAACCGGTTCATCAAGGAGCAAATCGCTTAATGATTCGACAAACTGAACCGGGTAAAAAATCGGGTCAGACGGATGAATCATCGTTTTCCCGACCAGATTGGAGTTCACTTTCTTCTTGTTTCCGATCGAATATTTTTCGTGCAGAAGCCGGATATTGCATGGATAGCTTTCCAGCACCTGGACAATATTAAACGTGTGATCTTCCGATATTTTCTTTTCGAAAAACGGCTCATCTATTTTTTCGGAAATGTATGCGCCGCTGTGGGTAACCAATTTTGCATTCAGTTTTAATATTTTCGCTACTTTTTGAGCGGAGCGAAAATGGCGGTTTGTGACCAGTGTGACGTAAATCCCTTTTTTCTTGACGTATTCGATGGCATCCTTTGTCGTCTGATGCATTTTGCCGTTGGAGCGAAGAAGCGCTCCGTCTATATTTAACGCCAGCATTTGTTTTGACACAGAGAAGTCCCCCTCCTTGATGACTGTACTTGTCATTAGGATATGACCCTGTCTCTTTGTTTAGAACAACCTTTTCTCAGCAGCAAAAAAGCCTGCCTCAAGCAGACTTCGAACTGTCATTTTGTGGGATACGATCGATTTGCTGCCTTCTCCCCAATGTGTATTTCTATATCAGGAACCCCTTATTTGACCGTTGATGCGCTCGTTTCACTTACTCTCTGTTGCTACCCCTTAACATAACAGGCAGTATAGACGACCGTATCCTTGGACCATCTGTAAGTGTAGGCGCTTTCAGGGTTATTATCACACGTTTACTGTTAAAAGACAAGGGTTTTTTTAACTAAAAAAATCAGAGGGACATCTATGATGAATGTATGATAAAGTTGAAAGAGAACATATATTCGCATATAATAAAAGAAAAAAAGCGGTGACTGTCATGTCTCTATTAAAAGATATTTATAACGAAGAATTTGCAGAAGCACTTCTGAACAGAATCAAATCGGCGCATCCGGCTTTTGAGCGGGACATGTGCCGGGCGCTGATGTTTCAGGAAGATTGGCCCGAACTGGCATTAAAACAGCGGATGCGCCGGATCACAGACTCTTTATATGAAACACTGCCGAAGGATTACATACGGGCGCTTGACGTCTTATATGAGACAGCTCCCCATTTCACAGGGCTCGCCGGGATTATTTTTCCCGATTATGTCCAACAGTACGGAACGGATCACTGGGAAGAATCAATGAAGGCGCTTCAGTTTTTCACTCGTTTTTCCACTTCCGAATTTGCGGTCCGCCCGTATATCAAGCTTGACCGGGAGCGGATGTTCAAAGAGTTCCTTTCCTGGACGGAGCATCCGGACGAACATGTCAGAAGGCTTGCCAGCGAAGGCTCAAGACCGCGCCTGCCGTGGGGAATCTCCATTCCGGCTCTTCTTGACGACCCTTCTCCGATTCTCCCTGTTCTGGACCGCTTGATGCAGGATGACTCGTTATATGTCAGAAAAAGCGTGGCGAATAACCTGAATGACATCTCCAAAACACATCCGGATCTTCTGGCACAGATCGCAGCCGATCGGTTCGGAAGCTGTCCGCACACGGATTGGATTTTGAAGCACGCCTGCAGGACACTGTTAAAAAGAGGAGACAAACAGGCGCTTGCGATTTTCGGGTTTGAAGACGCCTCCCGGATTTCATTGGAACGGTTTACACTGAATTCGGAAACGGCCGCCATCGGAACAAGCATACATTTTTCTTTTCAGATCCGCTCATCCGCCCGGCAAAAAGTCAGGGTTGAATACGCGATTGATTTTGTAAAGAAAAGGGGGCACCGCAGCCGCAAGGTGTTTAAGATGTCGGAGTCCGCCATGGATAACGGAGACGTAAAAGCCTTCAGCAAACATCATTCCCTTAAAGATTTAACCACCCGCAAGCATTATCGGGGAATTCACACTCTGTCTGTCATCATTAACGGAATGGTAAAAGATTCGCTTGATTTTTCTGTTGAATAAATAACCCCCTCCATTTCATAGATGGAGGGGGGTGAAGCTTATTGCGGGTTTCCGTAAAGCTCTTCAAGAGGTTTCATGATAATTTTGTTTAACTCGCCGATCAGCATGCTCATGCGCTGTTCCGCTTCCATCAGCTGAGAAATCAGTTCATGCTGCTGTACAAGAGCAACCGTTTTTTGCGCCTGCTCTACCTCTTCCTGAGTGATTTCTTCACCTGACATCTGTTTCTGCTGCAGCTGCAGCTGTACATTGCGGAAATTATCAAACATGCGTTTTGCGGATTCATCTGCGTTTACTTGATCATAAAGCCCTCTTAAACGGCTGTATTCATCACTGTTACGCAAAGCTTTTTCAAGATCATATGCTGCATCATAAAAATGAACTGCCATTGTAACCGCTCCTTTCTTCCTTTCAGACATACCACTCCACTATAACAGACTGCGGAGCGACTTTCATCCTCGGCCGATGTTTTCCTTAGAAAAGAATGACAAACAAAGCTTGGATTGCTCCGATGATCCCGCCGAGCAGACCGCCTAAATACGTAATCATCTTAAATTCTTTCTTGGAAATCGACAGCACCATTTCCTCCAGCCGCTCAACCGGAAACTGATCAACCTGCTCTTTGACCACTTCCTCAAGACGAAGGCGTTTGAGCACATCTTCCAAATGAGCGGCAATACTGCCGAGCGCTGCATCAAGCAGCTTCGGCGCATACGTTCCCGTAATCTCCCCTTCATAGCGGGAGATGATGTCACCGAGCCGTCCCTCAAAAAAGGGTGCGGTTTGAAGCGCGGCCAAAGCCCGTTTTTTCAGGCTGAACAGCAGCTCTTTCGCATTCCACTTTTCGTCGGCCTCATAAAGTGTATAAGATTTGAGCTTGCCCCATTCTTGAGAAAGCAGATCAGTCAGAAGCTTTTTTGTTTCCTCATTGTGCAAAAACTTTAACAGCTCAGGCATCACACGGCCGGCCAGACTTGAATTGCCGAGGAACATCTGCACCATGCTGCCGAGCATCCCCCGTGCATTCAAAAAGTCGTCAATCATATTGCCGAGTCTGTCTTTGCCTTCTTCACTTTCAAAATAATCAATGCTCCGCTTCAGGATATAATCGGCGGCCATCGGAACTTTTTCATCCAGCTTTTTCTGCAGCTCATCAGGAAGCCAGTCCTTTATGGCGCGGTGTTCATATTTCCGGTACAGTTCCGAAAGCTTTTCATCTGTAAAACGGTCAATCCAGGCATCCGTCTTTTCCTGCGGATTCCGGATGCCTGCAGCGGCCAGAGCTTCCTGCACCGTCATATCGGAAGCGGTCATTTTTTGCGTGAATTGTTCGGCGAACACAAGCGCCTGGTTTTTAACGGTATCTGACAAAAGCCGCTTTTTTATGCCTTCCGGAGTTAACAGATGGTTCGTCACCATGAGCCCCATCTGTTTTGCCAATTCGTCCCGTCTTTTCGGGATCAGCCCCGGAGTAAACGGAATCCGTTTTCCGAACAGGTAATACGGACGGTACGGACGAAATAACATCTGAATGGCAAGGTGATTTGTCACCGCGCCGATCGCGGCTCCGATCACAATCATAAATATAAACGTTCCTGCTATGCCCATTCCTTTTCTTCTGCCTCCATCTTATGTTCTATTTTTCTAGATGATATATCTATTCGTATTATAGAGGCTGGCGTGAATGCGGGCAAATGAAGAACCTGAATTGTTGTTTCTCAGGAATAAGGCAAGATGCTGTTTCGTACTCTTTACAGTAGATCATCTTTTATGCTGCGCTTAACATGTCTATTGGATGGAAGGGCCGTTTCATCAGCGGCTTTTGAATAAAGGGGGAGTAACAACATGACAACACTCGGTTTTATGTCCGTATCCCGCCGGCACGAAGAAGATTTCGCCGGTGAACTGGCTGAAAGAGCGCCTCAATACAATGTGCGCTTTGCCCGCTTTACACCGTTTGATATTTATCCGGATTCTTTACGCGTAAAAGCGCTCGTGTATCATCCGAAAAGCGGAAAATGGAACGAAACGGAAATTGATATTCCCGAATTTATTTACGATCGCTGTTTTTACGGAAAATCTGCTGAAGCTCAAAAAGCCAAACCGATCGTCGAATGGCTGAAAAAATATCCGAAAACGGAATTTATCGGCCGCGGGCTTCCTGATAAATGGACGGTTACGAATGCGCTCCAAGAGCATCATCTGATCAGTCCCTATATTCCTGAAACGGTCGAAGTCAGCCGCTATGAAGAGGTGCAATCATACTTAGCGAAAGAAAAAGCATGTATACTTAAGCCCGCTTTCGGCGCGGGAGGAAGAGGCATCATCCTCCTTAAAGCAGGGAAAAAATCAATTTCAGCCACTTACTATATCGGGAAAAACAAGCAAACAAAAACGTTTTCCAACCACGTGTCTTTTAAGTCCTGGTGCAAAAAAGTGCTGCAGCACCGTTATTTGCTTCAAGCCTACTTAAATATTCAGGATAAGGAACAGCACCCGTGCGACATCCGCATTTTCATGCGCAAAAATGAGTCAGGAGCTTGGGAAACGGTCGGAAAAGCGATCCGAAGAGGTTATCAGAACGGTCTTTTATCTCATTTGCGGGGAGGGTCCGAACCGATTAAATTTGACACGTGGTTTGAAGAAATTCCGAAAAAGCAGCAGGCCGTTTTATTGGATGATGTCTTTTCGATCACCCAGTCCGTCCCTTATTTTCTTGATGAACAATTCGGACCGCTGTTTGAGCTGGGGCTCGATATTTGTTATGCCAAAGACGGGCGCATCTGGCTTTTGGATGTCAATTCAAAACCGGGACGGAACGCCATTTTAAGCGTGGCTCCCGAGGCGAAAGAGGATTTGTACACCAGTCCGCTGAAACGCTTCCGCGATCTTCAGTCACAGGAAAGCCGGAAAGGAGCACTTCCGCGTGAATCATAAAGGGATGATGGTCGGCATCGATAAAAAAAGCAAAAATACGCTGTATCTCCCCTCCGCCATGAAACGGGAAGGGATTTTATCCGCTGCCTTCGGGACCAAGGTTGTCAAATGCCGTGTAGCCTTTTCTCAATCTCTTGAAAAAAGCGCGCTCCTTTCTGAAGACTTATTTGAGGAGCTGATGATACCGCATAAAAGCCGGGCTGATTTTCTCATCCACGGCCAGACGGTGCATATCGGACCGCTGATCGGCGTTTTTACAGCAGGGTTCACATCATCGACGCAGCGCCCGTTCAGAGACCGCACATCCTTCTTTACCAAGCTGCTCTCCCTTCACGAGCAGGCGAACGGATATTGTTTCGTTTTCGGGGCACATCAAATCAACTGGGAAGAAGGCACAGTCCAGGCGCTGATTTATAAAGAAAACAGCTGGAAACGGGCGGACGTCCCGCTTCCGAATGTTGTATATGACAGGCTCCCGAGCCGAAAAACGGAAAAAGTTCCTCTTTTACAGCAGACAAAATATAGGCTGATGAATGACTATCAGATTCCCTGGTTTAATCCGCAATTCTTTAATAAATGGGACATTCACAAGCTTCTGGAAAAAAACAGTCTCACGGCTTCTCTCCTGCCAAAAACAATCCTGCAGCCGAATGCAGAAGCGATAGAGACGTTATGCAGCACGTTTGACACCGTATTTATCAAGCCTGCAGACGGCACACTCGGAACGGGAATTTACAAGCTGGAAAAAACAGACGCCGGCTTCTCAGTCAAATACACGAATGAAGAAAAAACGGTGGTGACGGCAGATTATGCAGATGCGGCATCCTTCATGAAATCATTTGAAGAAAACAATGACCCGTCCGCTTTTTTATTGCAGCAAGGCATTGATCTGATCCGGCTTGACGGGCGTCCCGTCGATTTCAGGGTGCATACGAACAAAAATGCCGAGGGAAAATGGACAGTGACGGCGATCGCAGCAAAAATTTCCGGCAGAAACAGCATTACAACGCATCTGGCAAACGGCGGGGAAGTCAGAACGTTAGCTGAATTATACGGCGATCCGAAAGAGAGAGTCGGCATGATCCGGAAGCTTTCGAAAGCCGCCTTGGCGGTCAGCCGTGTGTTAAATGAACATATTGAAGGCTTTATCGGCGAAATCGGCTTTGACCTCGGCGTTGATGAGGCGGGGAAAGTTTGGATGTTTGAGGCCAACTCCCGCCCCGGGCGGAGCATTTTCTCGCATCCGAAGCTGAGATCAGTCGATTACCTCACAAAACGGAGAAATTTTGAATACGCGTCATATTTATCAGAACGGTCCATTACCGCTCCGGAAAAACTTTGGCGGTGAGGCCGCCTTTTTTTCGTTGACCCGGGACAGGCACAGAACTGATGAGCTACAATGAACAGGATCAACATTTCCCGATAAGGAGCGTGAACGTCATGATTTCGCACTTCAGCTGGAAACCGTTATTCAAAAAAGAGAAACTGCCCGGATGGCGGATTTCGTTTTACTGGCAGGGTACGCATTACGAAGGAATTTACCACAAGTCCGGAGACATTGAATGGGGGCACACACATCCGGGGAAAGAAGAGCCGGCTCTCGTAAAAGAGCTGCATGAATTAATGCTTTATCACATATATGACTGAAAGCTAAAAGCTCAGCCGCAAAAGGCTGGGCTTTTCTTTTTCCTTCCGCTATTTACCACCCGGTTTTCCGAATGAGATGCCTTTTGATTCACCATAATACGTAGTACAAAGCGGCAAACACCATTGGGTGAAGCCGAGCTGGCAATGGTTTTCATTCCGGAAACCATCAGCTGGTGCAATTCCAGCAAACCCAACCATACTACTTTATAAAGGAGATCATACAAATGGCAAACAACAACTCTTCAAACCAACTTTTAGTACCTGGCGCTGCTCAAGCAATCGACCAAATGAAATACGAAATTGCTTCTGAGTTCGGCGTAAACCTTGGCGGAGAAACAACTTCCCGTGCAAACGGTTCTGTCGGAGGAGAAATCACTAAACGTTTAGTATCTTTCGCGCAGCAGCACATGGGCGGACAAGGCGTACAATAACTCAATAAATGGCTTACAGAAGGCGCGGGATACCGCGTCTTCTTTTTATTGCCGTCACTCTTTTTCCTATTCCACATACCCTAGGAAAAAAGGAGGGAAAACATGTCATTCATTGCCTCAGTCAATTGGGAGCTGTTTCAGTTCGTAACGGTTTCTTTGGTCAATGAATATGTTGCCCACCATCTCCCCTTTATTCACAGGTATTCTTTTCCCCGCTGCTTTGAATGATATAATGAGCGGCGAGGAGGTTTTTTACATGAAAATCGCTTTACTCGGAGCAACGGGAAGAGTCGGACAGGCTTTTATAAAAGAAGCGCAGAAACACGGAGACATTGAGATATTTGCTCTTGTCAGATCTGCCGGAACGGCCCTCCCCATTCCTGAAAAACATATCATAACAGGGAATGCCAGACGGCGGGAGGATATCGGCCGATTGATTTCTAAAGCGGACACAGTCGTGAGCTGTCTCGGCACGGACGGTGACGATACCCTTTCAGCCGCTATGATCCATATAATAGACAGCATGAAACAGCATCATGTTCAGCGTCTGATTACGATCGGAACCGCGGGTATCCTTCAATCACGGCTTATGCCTGACAAATACCGTTTTGAATCGTCAGAATCAAAACGAAAATCAACAAGAGCCGCAAAGGAACACGCCCGCGTATACGAGATGCTTCTGGCAGAGGATATTGACTGGACGATCATCTGCCCCACCTACCTTCCTGACGGAGAAGCTGCCGGAGTTTACCGGTTCGAACAAGATCAGCTTCCTGAAGGCGGGACTGAAATCACCGTCGGAGACACGGCGCATTTTCTTTACCGTGAACTGATGAACCCGCGGTTTGTCAGAAAACGGGTGGGACTGGCTTACTAAATTGAAAAAGGGCGAATCTTTTGATTCACCCTCCTCCTGATTACACCGCGGACTGCGCCGTTCCTTTCTGCAATTCATACATTTGATGGTACTGCCCCTTTTGCGCCATTAATTCGTCATGGCTTCCTTTTTCAATGATGCGCCCCTTTTCCAAAACGAGAATCTGGTCTGCGTGTCTGATCGTGGAAAGCCGATGGGCGATAATAAATGTCGTGCGCCCTTCTTGCACCACGTGCAGCGCTTTTTGAATGATTGCTTCTGTTTCGGTGTCAATGTGCGCCGTCGCCTCATCCAAAATTAAAATCGCCGGATCGAACGCGAGCGCCCTTGCAAAAGAAATCAGCTGGCGCTGGCCTGAAGACAGTGTCCCGCCTTTTTCCGTGACGGGCTCCATAATGCCCTTCGGCAAGGATTGCAGAAGGCCTGCGGCGCCGACTTGCCGAAGCGCTTCTTCAGCCTGCTGCAGGGAAATACGCTGATCATCGAGGGTCACATTGGAGCCGATCGTTCCAGAGAAAAGATACGGATCTTGCAGCACGATCCCCATATGCGATCTCAGCTCCTGTCTTGACATGCCGTATATGCTTTTTCCGTCCAGCAGGATATCGCCTTTTTCGGCATCATAAAAACGGAACAGAAGATTCAGGATGGAGCTTTTGCCTGAACCCGTATGGCCGACGAGGGCGACCGTCTCGCCTTTTTCAGCTGTAAAGCTGATGTGTTTCAGCACCTCTTCTCCCTTTCGATACCCAAAAGAAACATCGCGGAATTCCACAGTCCCTTCCGCCTTTCTGTCTGCGGGAGAGCCTGTTTCTTCCGTTTCCTCCTCCTGTAAAAGCTCAAATACCCTGCCCGCGGAAACACGGGCCAATTCAAGCTTTGAAAATTGGTTGACAATCCCCGTAACCGGCTGGAACAAACGGTTTAAATAATCAACAAACGCATATAAAACGCCGATCGAAACAATTCCGGCCGCACTCAGACTCGCGCCTCCGAAATACCAGATCAGCCCGACAAACGCCAGATTGCGCAACACATTGACAAGACTGTGGGACATGAGGGAATTTAAAGACAGCATTTTGTTCTTATAGCGGAAATGAGCTTCATTCAATTCTTCAAATTCCTTCATCGTTTCCTTCTCGCGGCGAAACGCCTGAATAATCGGCATCCCTTGAATGGACTCATTCATTTTTGCATTGATGTCACTGTTAATGGAACGGATTTTTTGGTTGAAGACGGATGCGTATTTGCGGTACACAACCGACCAGATCATTAAGATCGGAATAATCAAAAGGCAGACGGCGGCCAGTCTGACATCAAGCATAAACAGCGCCGTAAAAATACCGAGCATGTAGACGCCGCTTGTGATAAACGTAGACAGCACCGTTACATATAAATCTCTGACCGCTTCTGTGTCATTCGTAATGCGGGCCACGACTTTTCCGGCAGGCAGATTATCAAAGTAGCGGATCGGCATTTTTTGAATGTGTGAAAATACATCCTGCCTCATACGCTGTATGATTCGGTTCGCTCCCATCTGCAGCAGGTAATGCTGGCCGTAATGAAAGCACACGGAAAACATGAGCAGTCCCGCGTAAATGGCGGTCAACGTCAGCAGCCCTTTTATTTCCGGACGGTAAAATTGAAAAATTTCCTGTTTGGATAACGCAATAGCGGGATATGACCTGCTTTCTTTACCGTTTGATATCGTCAGCCGGCCGTCAGTCACCGAACGGTTTCCGTCAAAACTGACGGGACCCTCAACAAAATAGTAGGCCGCACCGACTTGATAAATGTGCGCCTCTCCGGTTTTCTCCGCCCCCGGTTTGAGCCGGTCCTCCCTGACATAATCATGCCCTCTGAACGTGACGGCGTCCGGATCGTCCCCAGAGGCTTTAACCCATGTTTTTTCAACGCCGAGAATATGGTCGTCAATCATTTTTTTTCCGATAAACGGGCCGGTCAGCTCAGTGCCGACCGCAATAATGAGCAGAACGACCGCCCATATCAGCAGCTTTTTATATTGAAGCGCGTAATTCCATAATCTTCTTCCGGTCTTCATGCGCCCGTCCCCCCTTCTTCAAGAGAGGACAGCTGCTGCCTCTCATATTGTTCGCGATACCAGCCATTCTTCGCCAACAGCTCCTGATGCGTGCCTCTTTCAGACACCCGGCCTTCGTCCATGACGAGAATGAGATCTGCATGTTCAACTGCCGAGAGCCGGTGAGTCGTGATAATCGTTGTTTTATGCCGCCGTTTTTTACGGATGCTGTCAATGATGGCGGCTTCCGTTTTCGCGTCTACCGCAGAAAGCGAATCATCTAATATGAGAATGTCCGGATCTGTCAAAAGCGCTCTCGCAATTGAGATGCGCTGTTTTTGTCCGCCCGAGAGCGCTACCCCCTTCTCGCCGACAAGCGTCTCAAGCCCTTCTGAAAGCATGCCGATATCTTGTTTAAAATGCGCATCCTTCAGCACGCTGCCGATTTCCTCTTCGGTTGCGTCCTGCCGACCGTAAAGCAGATTTTCCTTCACTGTCTTTGAAAATAAAATATGATCCTGCGGCACATAGCCGATCCACCCTCGGAGCTTCTCAAGCGGAATCTCCTGAATCGGAACGCCTGTAAACGTGATGGCTCCCGCACCGGGCGGATATTCACGCAGCAGCTGCTTAATAATCGTCGTCTTTCCGCTTCCCGTTTTTCCGACGATGCCGAGTGTCTGCCCTTTTTCAACGGAAAATGATACATCGGAAACAGCCGGTCCCGCTCCGCTCGGGTACGTAAAAGTCACTTGTTCAAAAACAAGACGCCCGGGCTCCTTGATATCGACGGGCTGCTTGGGCCCTGTCACATCAGGCTCATAGGAAAGGGTCTCATTGACACGGTCTAAGGAGGCATTGCCGCGCTGCATGATATTGATTAATTCTCCGATCGCAAACATCGGCCAGATCATCATTCCGAGATACACGTTAAACGATACCAGCTCTCCCAGCGTCAGCCGGTTTTGAAAAACGAGATAGGCGCCGTAGCCGAGACCGATGAGATAGCTGAGCCCGACTAGAAGTTTCACAGTCGGTTCAAAGAGTGAATCGATAAACGCCACCTTCATGTTTTTCTCGTATACATCCGCCGTCATATCACCGAAACGGCTGACATCATTTTTTTCCTGCACGAAAGCCCGAATGACCCGGACGCCGGATACCGACTCCAGCACCTTGTCATTTAATGATCCGAAAGCATCCTGCGCTTCCGTAAACCGCTCATGGATCTTTTTTCCGTACAGACTGACCGCAGCCGCCATAATCGGCAGCGGGATAATCGCGGCAAATGTCAGCTTCCAGCTGATGAGAAGCCCCATTGTCAAAAATATCGTCAGCATATACATCGTCGAATCGACGAGCGTTAAGACCCCGAAGCCCGTCGTCATACTGACGGCCTGCAAATCATTCGTCCCCCGCGCCATTAAATCGCCCGTTCTGTATTTCTCAAAAAACGGCGGTGACATTTGAAGAAGCCTTCCCATCAGTTTTGATCGGAGAATTTTCTCCATGACATTCGCCCCGCCGAAAAGCTGGTACATCCAAAAATAGGACAGCAAATAAACGGCTGCCGTTAAAGCGAGAAACACACATATGTAAAACAGCATCCCGCTTTTCGTAAACACGCCCGCCTTCATATCGTCTATTGCGTTACCGAGAAGTTTCGGCGGGAACATTTCGATGACATTCACAATCAATAACAGAACAATCGCTGTCGTATAGCGCAGCCAATAGGCTTTAAAAAACCAAGCGAGCTTTTTTAATACAGTAAACAAATACCGTCATCCCCTTTCATGAATCAGCCGCCCTCAAGTTTTTCCGGATTGTTTTTCATTGTTTTCGCTAATACCGCCACATGCATCACACCTGTCTTTCATTCATTTTTTGTATAAAAAAAGACATGAAGCGTCAGCTCCATGCCTCTTATTATTATAAATAAGGTACAGACCCGCCTGATATGCGCGACTGCACCGTTTTTAAGCAAATGTTCAGAAAACGGAAGGTGTATGGCAGTCACGCCGATATTCAGCTGAAGATGAGTTGACAAGCTTTAATTCTGACATGATCCATACCTCCTTTTTTCCTATATTATTCCTTTATCATATAAACGAATCCTTTTTTTGTCAATACAGGTTTTAGATTTCTTCCGTACGGGTATCGTTTTATAAACCTTTTTTACTGAAAGGATGAGGCCGATGTTTCACGCGGACCGGTTGATTGCAGCTTTTGACGGAAGTCATGACAGCAAGAAAGCGCTTCAAAAAGCGATAGACCTTGCAAAAACATTTCACGCGAATTTAACGGTCGTACATTCTCACAATGCAAAAGATACCCAGACGATTGTCGATCCCCCGAGGCCGGGAGCCGGTGCCACGTATATCGGCGGCGGGATTGCAAGCGTTCCCGACCCGCTTCAAGCGGAAAGAATCCCCCCTGACCCGATGATTTATGAAGACCGTACGGAAGAAATCATTGCCGAAGCGAGAATGCTGATGAACGACAGCCAGATTGACGGGGATATCGACATTTTAGAAGGTGATCCCGCTGATGCCATTATCGAGCATGCCGACCGCATATCGGCGGATCTGATCGTCATGGGGAGCAGGGACCAGAACAGGCTGAAAAAACTTTTATTCGGAAGCGTCAGTGAAAAGCTGTCATCGAAATCCGACATTCCGGTGCTGATCGTAAAATAATCCTTTCTGTACAGCAGCTTAATCAAAAGCTGCTTTTTTTAAAGCTCCCGGCTGTTTCCTCTTTTTTTCGGCATCACAAAAAAACTCGCCATGATCAAAAAATCAATGCACAGCACGACAGACCAGCCCTTCAACAGCCCGCTGAGCGCTTCGGTGCGGGAAGCGTCCTGAATGAGAAATACCGTTCCGGCTAAAAGAACGCCGCCGATGACAAACGCTAATACATGCCTTCCCCATCCTTTTGCATAATGTTTGGCATAATCCAGTCCGTACCGCTTCACCGGTTTTGCCCCTTCCTTTACGACATAATAGCGGAAACGCTCATCCGCCCATTGAATCATGCTTTTTCCGAAGGCGACAGACACTCCGATATAAACGGCCGCCACTGCATGCGCCATAGTCGCCGTCGCCCCTCTGTATAAATCAGCTGCGGCCGCCGCAAACAATACGGCATCAAGTAAAGGAATGAGAGCGAAAAAGAACATTCCGAGCTTTTGCCGCCTGAATAAATACCGCGCCGCCAATCCGAAGATGACAGCCGCCCAAAAAGCAGCCTCACAAATGACAATCAACCAAGCAATCGCGTTCAATCCGGTTCCTCCTTATCGTTTTCTAAAGAGCATTGTAACACCTCTTTTTATTTAATACAATTGTATTATAAAATTGCAAGAAATATTTTTTCCTGTTACACTGGAGACATGCCTAAAATCATCGATCATGAAAAAAGAAGAAAACAAATAGCCGAAGCCACTTGGCGGACGATTTTGGAGCGGGGCATGGAAGGAGCGACAGTGAGAAACATCGCCCGGGAAGCGGGTCTTTCTTTAGGCGCGCTGAGGCACTATTTCACCACCCAGGATGAGCTTTTAGGGTATGCGATGACCCTCGTAAAAGAAAAAGCGGCCGCCAGAATTAACGAAGTTGCCATGAAAGATCTGCCGCCGAAAGAAAAAGCGGTGCGTCTGATGCTTGAAATCATCCCGACAGATGAAGAAACGATGGCTGAAATGGAGGTATGGTTCGCTTTCACAGCTTATGCCAGACATAAGGGAGAAGAATTTCATCCCCAGCACGACGGGATCTTGGCATATATCCGCGGTCTGATTGACTGGCTGGATGATAATAAGCATCTGAAACCAAATCTTGATAAAGAGACAGAAGCGGAGAAATTGTATGCCATTGCCGACGGATTGGCGCTGCATGCACTGCTTGAACCTGAGCGTCTCTCAAAAGAGAAAATCTCCCGCGTGCTCGTTCAGCATATCGAGTCTCTTTTTATCTGACAGAAGCAAAAAGGCCGGATGTGTTTCCGGCCTTTTTCCGTTTATGACTGAACGCCGATCTCCTGCTGAATGCTCAATTGAAAAGCCTCTTGAATCGTTTTGGCTACAGGACCCGGCACACCGCTGCCGACCGGTTTTCCGTCAAGAGTTACGATCGGGATTAGTTCAGAGGTTGTCGACGAAATAAAAATTTCATCCGCGTTTCTGAGTTCGTCTTCAGTAAGGGGCTTCTCCCGCACCTCAATCCCGTTTTCTTTCATCAGCCCTAAAAGTTTCATCCGCGTAATGCCGTTTAAAATCAGCTCATTTGCAGGATGCGTCCGGACGGTGCCGTTTATGACGGCGTATACATTGGAAGAGGTTCCTTCCGTGACTGCTCCGTCCCTTATCAGCACCGCTTCATAAGCGCCTGCTTCATAGGCTTTTTGTTTTACCATCACATTATACAGTAAATTCAGACTCTTAATGTCACACCTCAGCCAGCGCTTGTCTTCGGCCGTTATGGCCTGCGCTCCGGCTTTTTGTTCATTTTCCGGTTTTTTCACTGAAAAGGTGTATGCCGTCGTCTGCGGCTCCAATCCTTCATCATACTGGTGCTTCCGGGGCGCCTTCCCTCTCGTCGTCTGAATATAGACCCCGCCGTCAATGAGTTTGTTTTCCTGTACGAGCTTTTGGAGATCCCATTCTATGCCTTCTGCGGAGAACGGCAGGGTGATGCCGATTTCTGCGGCGCTTCTGAAAAGACGGCCGATATGCTCATGCAGACCGAATAAAACGCCGTTGTATACTCTGATGACTTCATACACACCGTCACCGAATTGATATCCGCGATCCTCAATATCAACTGCGGCTTCTTCACGATCAATCAACTGGCCGTTTACCAATGTCTTCATGTAAACCCTCCTCATCGTTATCTGCCGTGATGCGGATTCTCAGCTGTTATTGTCAACTATTCTATCATATTGAACAAGCAGGCAGCGGAGTTTATTTTTTTCTTAAAATCTTATGATTCGACATATTTTCTATGTCTTTTCCAGTTTTGTTCCTGTATACTTGATTCGACATACATATGCTGTTAACTTATGGTACTATGCAAGCCTCTGCTGTTATCGGCATTATGAAGAAATTTATGCTACTGGAGAGATTGTTATGCGCAAGACAAAAGAAGGTGCTTCCCCTTCTCTGTTTTCATTAGCTTTTAAACTTACGAGTTTAGCAGTTTTGTGCGGACTGCTTCTGGTAATCGTCATAATGGGTTATTCCGCTTCCGCCGCAAAAAATAAACAGGTCACAGTGACTGCAAACGGGCAGCTTCGAGATGAAACAGAAAGCCTGCGGCTGAAAAACGATTCTCCCGACATCCTGCTTAAACATTTGCAGAAAGAGCGGGACACGGGAAAAAAAACGGTATATTTAACCTTTGACGACGGGCCGTCTCCTTATACTGAACAGCTGTTGAATGTATTGAAGGCAAATGGCGCAAAGGCCACTTTTTTTATGCTTGAACCGCGGATGAAAGCCTATAAGCATTCCGTGCAAAGAGCGAATCAGGAAGGAATCGCGCTCGGCCTGCATGGCGTGACGCACGATAATCACCTGTTTTATCAAACACCGACATCGCCGCTGAAAGAAATGCAGCAGGGACGCGATACGCTCCAGGCCATCACGGGAGTGAAAACGGATCTTGTCCGCACGCCTTACGGCAGCAAACCGTCATTGACAGACACCCAGATCAAGCATCTCGAAAGAGGCGGCTTTGTGTACTGGGACTGGACGATTGACAGTGAGGACTGGAAATACAAAAATGCCCGGTACGTGCCGGAAGTACTGAATCAGCTCGCATATTTGGAAAGCGTCCATACGAGCAGGCCGCATGTCATTTTAATGCACGATCTGCCTGCGACCGTGCATGCTTTGCCGAGCCTGATCCAAAAACTGAAAGCCCAGGGCTACTCCTTTGATATTCTGACGGACCAAATGATTCCCGTCCATGAATAAGAAAAAGCCGGATCTGTATATGATCCGGCTTTTTTTATATCGCAGCGCTGATCCGCTTTGCAAGTTCACCGATCTTCTCATGAATGACAAGATCAAATAAATGGTCGCAATATGTCGGCTCAAGGTTAATGATCACCTGCTTCAAACCGGGAATCCGGCTCGCATCCTCAGGTACAAACCTTGCCGGCGCCACCTCAAGCGAAGTGCCGATCACAAGAAGGAGATCAGCTTGATCAAGCTTTTCATAAAGGGTTTCAAAATGCTGGACGAGATCGCCGAAAAGTACGACATCCGTCTTTAATACAGTGCCGCAAACCGCATGATCTCCGGTTTCCGCCGTACATTCCGGCACTTCTTCCTTCAGCAGATGAGAAAGCCCATAGCGCGCTCCGCAGCGGGGGCATGCGGCGGTCTGAATTGAACCGTGAAGCTCATAGACACTGCTGCTTCCCGCTTTCTTATGCAGCCCGTCAATATTCTGCGTGAAAATGTCTACCTGCTTTCCCCGCTTTTCAAGGTCTGCCAAATACTTATGGCCGGCATTCGGTTCATAGCTTCCGCTCATTTTCATCTGAAACAGCTGTTTGAATTTGGGCCAGAAGTCACGCGGACGGCGTTCAAAGTATTCCCTGCTCATCGCTTCCATTCTGGAGGTGTCTTCGGTCCATATACCGCCCGCCGAACGAAAATCCGGAATGCCGGATTCCGTGCTCATTCCCGCTCCCGTCAGCACCGCGATACGTTCAGCCTGATTGATCAATGTCATAAACGCTTCCACTCTTCCACCGCCTTTTCTTTTTATCATATCATGAAAAAAGAACGGCGCCCGTTATGCCCGTTCTTTTTCTCCGGAATGATCCTTCACATGAACCGGATCATCGTGGCTTTTCTGTTTTACGAATACATTCTGGCCCGGATAGGCGAATTCCACGCCTTCCTCCGCAAAAATATCAATAATCCGGCGGTTGATATCCTGCCGCACGTCCAGGCTTTCCGCCCAAACGATGGTCTTTGTGTAAAAGTTAAAAAAAAGATTGTAATAGCTGTCCGCAAACACGTCAAAGTTAACCATAATCGTATCATCATGCACGCCTTCATGTTCACGAAGCATTTCTCTGAGCCTTGTGATGCACCGCTCTAAACGATCAATCGGCGTCGCATAAGAGACACGAACGGAAAACGTGATCTGGCGCTTCGTCATTCTCGTCCAGTTTGTGATGGCTTCCATCGACAGCGTTGAATTGGGCACAGTGACGAGCGCCCCCTGCGCCGTCCGGAACCTTGTGCTTCGGAATGTGATATCTTCAACGCCTCCCGTCACAGATGACGTCTCGACCCAGTCGCCGATCGTAAACGGCTTTTCCGTAATGATGATAATGCCGCCGAAAAAATTGCTGATCGTATCTTTAGCCGCGAGCGCGAAGGCCAATCCGCCAAGTCCGAGTCCGGCCACAAACCCATTAACATCATAATTGAATTCCTGTGCGATCACGCTGACGCTGAGTGCGAGAATGACAAAGCGCAGCACCTTGGATAAAAACGGCGCCAAAATGTCATCCATATCAAGCTCAAAGCGCTGATTGACTTTATGAAATAAAAAGGAAGACGCCGATGTCAGATTGCAAAGCCCCCAGGCGATCAGCGCTATGATCAGAGAGCGGTACATTTTTTTAACAATGTCCATCTGCCCGTCTAAAAACGGCGAATACTCAATCGCTAAAAACAGCCCCAGCGCCACGAAAAACCATCTGGCCGGCTTATCAAACGCTACAGCAATCTGTTTGAATATATCGGTTTTCGGTTTGTTCGCCAATTTGTAAACAAGCTGGAAAAAGTATTTGACAAACAGTTTTCTCAAAATGAGAAAAGCCGCTAAAATCCCAATGCTGATACAGATCTGCAAAATATGGTCAAGAGTAAAAAAGCTCTTAAAGTGTGTCACCATGGCATATACTCCTTTGTCTTGTCGAAAATCTATTATACTAAAACATTCGGACATCAGCTTCTTTTAATGTCTTTATGAAAGCCTGAAAAACCCCGGCAGCAGAACACAGCCGGGGTTTTTCACAAATTCGTTCATCTTTCAGCCAGATACAACAGGGGCAGGCACTATTTCTTCTTCGATTGTGTCTGTTTCAGGAGAGTCGCTTTTTGGATCTCAGCATCGGTTTCGGCTTTAATTCTTTCCTCCACTTTCAATCTCCCTTTTCCCATGATCTCGCCTCCTTTTTGCCATTATAAATCATCACTGCGGAATGTAAACCGAAAAAAGCACTATCTTTATTCCAAAAAATACTGTTTCGCACATTCACCAGTTTGAATCGCTGTGCATATATGAATTTGATATAATAACAGAAATGCCCATGAGGGGAGCTGACAAGCTTGTATACCATCGCTCATCGCGGCGCATCCGGTTATGCGCCCGAAAATACATTTGCGGCATTTGATATCGCTGCCGAAATGAACGCTGATTTCATTGAGCTTGACGTCCAGCTCACAAAAGACGGACACATTGTCGTCATACATGATGACAGAGTCGACCGGACGACGGACGGCTCTGGTTTTGTAAAAGATTTCACGCTGAAGCAGCTGCAGTCCCTGGACGCCGGCAGCTGGTACGGGGCTGAGTTTAAAGGGGAACGGATTCCCCTGCTCGAAGAGGTCTTGAAGCGTTATCATTCTAAAATCGGATTTTTAATTGAACTGAAAGGGCACGCTTCTCAAGTCGGTCTTGAAAAAGCAGTCGGCCGGCTGTTAAGCAGGTTTTCCTTTTCCATGCATCATATCGTTCAATCTTTCAGCCTGAAGTCGATTCAGGCCTTTCATGATATGTATCCGTCCGTTCCGACTGCAATTATTGCCAGGCCCAGCTTCGGGAGGTTTTCCAGAAGCCAGCTGAACGCCTACAAATCAGCCGCACATTATGTCAATATTAAATATACCCGCCTGAATCGGTTCTTGATTTCCACCGCTCACAAACACGGCCTGAAAGTATTTGCCTGGACGGTCAGAAATCAAAAGACGGCCGAAAAGCTGCAAATGATGGAAGTTGACGGCATTGTAACTGATTTTCCGGATTTTATTTCTAAGGATGGCTGATATGAAACAATACATCGCAATTTTTATCGGAGGGGCGCTCGGCGCTTTGCTCCGCTTTGAAATGAGCACACACATTCACAGCCGGTCTTTCCCGGCGGCTACTTTCCTCGAAAACGCGGCGGGAAGCCTTTTACTCGGTCTTATCACGGGTTATTTTCTCATTCGGGCTAAACGCCCTCTCCTGACCGCCTTTTTCGGAACCGGTTTTTGCGGAGGTTTCACGACGATGTCCACCTTCGCAAAAGAAACCGTCTTTTTGCTGCAATCGTCTCCCGCAGCGGCTTTTTGTTATGCTGCCGCGACTTTATTCGCCGGTCTTGCCCTTGCATACGCCGGCATTTTCTGGGGACGGTGGATTGCTCTTCGCATCGCGGGAAGGGAGCATGATACGCCATGACGATTGTCTTGATGCTTATTGCAGCGGGAATCGGAGCGGTATTACGGTTTCTGCTGGGGCAAACCGTTTCAGAAAGGACAAAGGGTTTGCCGATTCCGCTTGGAATGGCTGCGGTCAACCTGCTCGGCTCCTTCGGCCTCGGCATGTTCACCGGATTGGGTCTGGATAACCCTTCAGCCGGCATCATCATTGCGACAGGCTTTTTCGGTGCGTTTACGACCTTTTCCACCTTCAGTATTGAAGCCGTGCAGCTGATGATGAACAACCGCATAAAGGAAAGCCTGCTTTACATCGCAGTTTCAGCAGCCGGAAGCCTTTTGGTGTTCTGGTGCGGCTTCATTATCATTTCCATTTAAAAAAACCTTGAGCTTATTTTTCGCTCAAGGTTGCGTTATGAAGCATGACCGTTTCAGGCACGGGCAGCGGGCGGTTTATTGTCCCCTGACCGCCCGGGCGGCCCTGTTCTTCTTTTAATTCAAGCTGTTTAATAAACCGGCCGTCCATTTCTAAGATGAGGGCAGTGTATCCCCCAATCTGTATCGACTCCCCCGCACAAATATCAATATTCCGCTTCAGCACAAGGCCTCCGATCGTGTCGACTTCCTCTTCAATCTCTGCGCCGAGCAGATGATTCACCTGATCGATCCGAACTTTTCCGTCCAGAATATAATGACGTTCGGACAGCTTTTGAATCAGCGGCTGTTCATCTTCATCAAATTCGTCTCTGATATCCCCGACGATTTCTTCAAGGATGTCTTCGGTCGTCACAAGACCGGACGTCCCGCCGTATTCATCAGACAATATCGCCAGATGAATCCGCTCTCTCTGCATTTTTATCAGCAGGTCGTGTATCGGAATCGTCTCAATGACTTCAATGACCGGGCGGACGTAAGACGTGATGGATACTTCCGCTTTTTCATCTTCTGTCATAAACAGCAAGTCTGAAAAAAGATGCTTCGTATTGATCATGCCGATGACGCTGTCTTTGTCCCCGTCTGTTACGGGCCATCGCGTATACTTGTCTTTCAGCATCATATCGAGCATTTCCGGCACGGTCATATCAGTGGAAACAGCGGCGATTTCTTTTCTCGGAATCATGATTTCCTTGGCGATCCGATTATCAAATTCAAAAATTTTATTCACAAATGTATATTCGGACGGATTGATTTCTCCGTTTTTTAAACTTTCTGACAGCAGGATCCGCAGCTCTTCTTCAGAATGGGAGCCTTCATGCTCAGATGCCGGCTTTAATCCGGCCAGACCGGTTAAAATCCTCGCGGAGCCGTTTAAGACCCAAATAAACGGGAACATGAACACGTAAAATAACCGAAGCGGCCCGGCAATCCATAGCGTCAGCTTTTCCGCTTTTTGAATCGCAACCGTTTTAGGCGCAAGCTCACCGACGACGACATGTAAAAACGTAATCAGCCCGTACGCCGCAGCAAAAGCAATCACATGCTCAGCAGAATCCGGCAGCCCCATACTCTGTAACACAGGATGAAGCATCCGCTCAAATGCAGGCTCTCCCAGTACGCCGAGCCCGATAGATGTCAGTGTAATGCCGAGCTGCGAGGCGGATAAATACTCATCAAGATCCGTAATGATACGCTTTGCGAGCACTGCCCGTCTGTTCCCTTCTGAGATGAGCTGATCGATTCTGGATCTCCTCACTCTGACGATCGCAAATTCACTCGCCACGAAAAACGCCGTTAACGCAATGAGCACACCGATTAAAATCAAACTGTCAATATCGTCCATTTCACCTTATCCCGAATTGAAGGATAAGGACGTCACCTCCTGATTTCATCGTTTTTTCTTAAGCGAGAGGAACGAAATGGGCGATTGACTACACAGAGGGCCCCATCCTGCCACCTCCTAAGTCAAAGTATGATTGTCATTTGTATATTTTATTGTATCATAACTCCATTCTTTCATCATTTTCAGATTTTTCATCATATAAAAAACAGCCTTCAAAAAAGAAGACTGCCGTTATCTGCTTCGGAAATGATTTTCTAAACAAAGCGCCGTATTAATCCCCCCGAATCCCATACTTAAACTCAACGCATGGTGTACGGTATGGGCGCTCGGCCCGTCGGTCACCCACTGAAATGAATCGTCAATCGGCTCCGTTAAATTGCGGGTCGGATGAAGCTTGGATTCCCGCATCTGCAATAGTGCGGCAATGATTTCCACCGTTCCGGCCGCACTCAGGCCGTGTCCGGTGATCGATTTTGTCGCATTAATCCGCGCGTGGGCCAGACCGCTTTCAGAAAGCGCCCGGCACTCAGTTTTATCTCCGATCGGCGAACCGGTGCCGTGGGGATTGATGTAGTCAATCTCTTTCGCTGAAAGACCGGCCCGCTCCAGCGCCTGGCGGATCACCGTCATTTCGCCTTCTGCTGAAGGATTCGGGTTGCGGTTCGCATCAGAAGCCATCCCCCAGCCCTTTAAGCCGGCCCACGAACGCGCGCCCCTCTGTTCGGCAGATTCAGCGCGTTCCAGCACAATCGCCCCGCATGCTTCTCCGAATATAAAACCGTCCGTATGCCGGTCAAACGGGCGGCAGGCGGCTTCAGGATGTTCAGCGAATTGATCAGTGCCCATTGCTCCCAATGAGCGGAGAGCGTGACACTCCATATACGACAGATCGGCCAGCGCCCCGATCACGATACAGCGGTCAAACAGGCCGCCATTGATTCCTTGGACAGCCTGGATAACAGCCGCCTGGCCGCTTGCCGACGCGCCGCCGACCGTAAAAGCCGGCCCTTTTATCCCGAATTGCTCGGTGCAAAGCCCTGATAGATCAGTATCCATAAAAGAAAGCCCGTACACCGGATTTACAAATTGCGGCGTTTCGCCGTTTTTCTCAAAGGTCTGCAGCAGTTCGCGCTGCGTCGTATTCGAGCCGCCGACGATCAGACCGGTGCGGCTGTGATCAGCACCGTCTAATTGAGCGTCATGCCACGCTTCATATAAAGCGATAAGCGCCGCCTTTCCTGATAATGCAGCCCTTCGGTACAAGCGTTTCGACAGCGCATCCGGCGGCGTTAATTCGCTAAGCTCCGCGCCGATAAACGAACTGCCCTTCTGCCGGCCGGGGCGTTTCATCACATCAAAGGCGTGCCGCCCTTCCATAAGCGCATCAAGAAACGCCTCTTTGCCCTGTCCGACCGCAGTTAAGACCCCGATTCCTGTAATGCTGATGTCTGACGTGCCAACACTTCTCCTCGACATTTGCCCGTTCTCCCATCTATATGTATTGGAAGCTATGAAGAAAAATCTTGATACAGCGCTTTGAAAATGTCCCGCGACTGTCTGATCTGTTCTATAGGCACGCTGAAAGATAAGCGGAAATAGCCGCTTCTTCCAAATCCGCTGCCGGGTACGATCAATAGTTTGTATTTCTGTGCGGCATGCATGCAGAATGCCACCTCGTCTTCAATCGGTGATTTAGGAAAAACGAAAAAGCCTCCTTTCGGCATTTCAAATTCGAAGCCGGCTTCTGTGAGGATGTCCACCATAAGGTCTCTGCGCTTACGGTAAGGTTCAGCGTCAATCGAAAGATCATCCATTTTCGCCACGGCGCGCTGCATCATGACCGGAGCGTTCACAAAGCCGAGCGTCCGGTTGCAGAAAACGAACGCATCCGTCAGAATATCTCCCTCAGGCATTTGGGCGTCAACTGCGATATACCCGAGCCTTTCCCCAGCAATGCCGAGATCTTTACTGAACGAACTGACTAAAATCACGCGGTGATGCGCCCGAAACGGATTCGCCTGCTCTTCGCCGTAGATCAGCTGGCTGTAAGGTTCGTCAAATAAAATAAAGATGCTTTGTCCGTTCCGTTCCTCGGCTTCTTTTAATAAGGCGCCCAATTCATTAAGATTTTTCTGGCTCAGCACAGTTCCCGTCGGATTATGCGGCGTATTGACGATCAGCCCTTTCGTACGGGGAGTGATCGCTTCTCTCACCGCTTCAATATCAATCTCAAATGAGTCAGTCAGCGGACAGATGACGGGTCTGCCGCGGTAATTTTCAACATACGCTTTGTATTCCGCAAAATAAGGCGAAAGAAGGATGACTTCTTCCTCCGGGTTCAATATGCTCTTGAGCGCAACATTCAGCGCTCCGCCGGCTCCGACCGTCATCACTGTATGCCTGGCGGAAATTTCAGTCTGAAACCGCTTTGACAAAAAGCCCGCAACCTTCTCTCTCGCCTCCGGAAGCCCTTGGTTTTGTATATATCCGTGCCGTCCTGTTTCAGCCGCTTCGCATAGCGCCTTTTTAAATGTTTCCGGAGGCTCACAAACCGGATTTCCTATAGAAAAGTCAAACACCTTATCGGCGCCGAATTCTTTTTTCAGCCGCGCGCCTTCATCAAATAGTTTGCGTATCCATGATCCTTTCTCCAGATTTTCTGTCACTTCCCGTGATAAACCGCCCATTGTCATCTGTCCCTTCTGTCTTTTTCTGCCGTTTCTATTTACAATGATTATGAAAGATTTACATAGCGCAGTCAACGCTTTTTCAGGATCATGCCGCCCGGTTTCAAGAGAAAGACGGAAAACAATAAACTTGTGCAAACTCCCCTTCATATATTAAACTATTCTCATAACTATAACGTGATGGTTGGGGAGGGATTTAGATGGGGCTGAGACTTATCGCATCAGTGAATTAGCAGAGCTTGCCGGTGTAACGAAACGCACGGTGGATTACTACACAAACCTCGGGCTTTTAAAGCCTGGCAGGTCTTGTTCAAACTATCGTTACTACGATACACTTGCACTCAATCGGTTAAAGTTTATAGTCGCTTGTAAAAAGCAGCGATTGGCCCTGTCTGATATAAAAGACCGACTGGAGAACCAGTTTCCCTCTTCAGCCTTGCCTGACGATATTGGAAATCTGGCATCGGAAATTGATCACATGAATCAAAACATCTCCGGGATCTTGCATCGGTTTGAAAAGCTTGAACCAGAGGAGCGCGCACAGCTGAAAAAAAAGCTGGCTCCTGAAAAGCTTGCAGTGCTTCAATCATTTATGCTGCTGTTAAGTTAAACCATTATCTTACTAACAGGAGGTGTTACCTTCATCTTCCCAAAAGGAGTGAAGGTTCTAATTGGACATTGTGAATTTGATTTTAGTCGCGGTTTTAATCGCGCTGACGGCATTTTTCGTAGCATCTGAGTTTGCGATAATCAGAATCAGAGGCTCACGGGTTGACCAGCTTATAGCAGAAGGAAATAAAGCCGCAATCGGTGTCAAAAAAGTGACCACGCATTTAGATGAGTATTTATCAGCGTGTCAGCTCGGCATAACATTGACTTCAATTGGTCTTGGTGTCTTAGGCGAATCAACGATTGAACGCCTGCTTCATCCGCTTTTCACAAAGATAAACGTACCAAGCTCACTATCGCACATTATTTCATTTATTCTCGCCTACGCGGTCATTACGTTTTTACACGTGGTCGTCGGAGAATTGGCGCCGAAAACAGTCGCCATCCAAAAAGCGGAAGCCGTTTCGATGCTGTTTTCAAAACCGCTCATTTGGTTTTACCGCATCATGTTCCCGTTTATATGGCTTCTGAACAACTCCGCCCGTCTTTTAACGAAGATGTTCGGCCTGGAGCCGGTGTCAGAAAACGAGCTTGCCCACTCTGAAGAAGAGCTGCGCATCATTTTATCGGAAAGCTATAAAAGCGGTGAAATCAACCAGTCTGAATTTAAATACGTGAACAAAATCTTTGAATTTGACGACAGACTTGCAAAAGAAATCATGATTCCGCGTACGGAAATCGTCAGTCTGCCGCATGATATCAAAATTTCTGAAATGATGGACATCATTCAGATTGAAAAATATACCCGTTACCCTGTCGAAGAGGGTGACAAAGATAATATTATCGGCGTCATTAACATTAAAGAAGTGCTGACCGCCTGCATCAGCGGCGAAGTATCCGTCGACTCGCCGATTACTGAATTTGTCAATCCGATCATCCATGTGATTGAGTCGGCACCGATTCACGACCTGCTTGTGAAAATGCAGAAGGAGCGGGTTCATATGGCGATTCTGTCGGACGAATACGGCGGAACCGCAGGACTTGTCACCGTTGAAGACATCATCGAAGAAATCGTCGGGGAAATCCGTGATGAATTTGATATAGATGAAATCAACGAAATCCGCAAACTCGGCGACGGCCATTACATGCTTGACGGTAAGGTTCTGATTGATCAAGTGAACGAACTGCTCGGCATCCATTTGGAAAATGACGAAGTCGACACCATCGGCGGCTGGTTCCTTACACAGAAATACGACGTCGAACAATACGACTCGATTATCGAAGAAGGCTGTGAATTTATTATTAATGAAATTGACGGCCATCACGTCGCATATATCGAAGTAAAAAAACTGGCGTTTGATGAACTGCTGGAAACCGCTGAACAAAAAGAAGCATAACCAAAAAAAGCTTGCCCGTCTGATACAGACGGCAAGCTTTTTTGTTTACATTTGTTCCAGTTTTTTCTCAAGGTCTTTAATTCTGGCATTCAGCTCTTCTGTCATGGCCGCAAGCCTCTCCTTCGGCGCAAGGTCGGCAAAGTCCTCCAAAAAAATCGGCTTGCCGATGATAAGCCGCATTTTTCCCTTTTTAAACAGCTCTTTTCCCGCAGACGGTCCGCTGTATGCGGCCGGAACGAGCGGCGCTTTTCCCATTTGGGCGATGGTCACGGCCCCTCTTTTCAGCGGGACGTCTTCAGAAGTTCTCGTGCCGCTTGGAAAAATCCCGACAATCTTCCCTTCCTTCAGAAGCTTAATCGGCGTTTTAATGCTGCTCGGACCCGGATTTTCACGATCAACCGGAAACGCGTGAATCTTCTTCAAAAAACTTCCGATCCACTTTTTCTGAAACAGCTCTTTTTTCGCCATATAATGAATCTGATGAGGCAATATTCCGACTCCGAGCGTGAGGACGTCCACCCAGCCCGCATGCGTGCAGGCGATAACGAACCCTTTATCAGACGGAAGATTCGCTTTATTGTATACTTTGACTCCTCCGCGCAGAGAAAGAATGAATTTGATGGCATTTGCACAAAACTTATACATAACGCACTTCCTTTGTTGTAATGATCAAAAGTGTTCTCTCTCTATTATAACAATATTTTTTATTACCTGGTACTAATAAATATATTTTTCCTCCGCCGATCTCTATCTTTTATGACGGATTTTGGGTACTATAGAGAAATGGTGTTTGATGAGGTGAAAATGAAATTAAGCCGTTTGCATGGAACGTGCAACTTTAAACCTTTCTTATGCGTGTATAACATAGAGGGGAGAAAAGGCAGTGACGATCGATGAAATTTACCAAATGTATATGAATGATGTTTACCGGTTCCTGCTCTCCATGACAAAAGACAAGCATCTCGCTGAAGATTTGCTGCAGGAAACCTTTATGAGGGCATACATACACATTCACTCCTACGATCACAGCAAAGTAAAGCCATGGCTTTTTCAAGTGGCGAGAAATGCGTTTATAGATTATGTCAGAAAACATAAGAAGGAAGTGACCATTTCCGATGACTTAATTGGGAGCCTTTTTCAGACGGCTGTTCAAAGCCCGGCTCATCAGATTGAAATCAAGGAAGTGCTGACAGGGTATATGTCCGAACTTCCCGACAATTATCGGGAGGCCTTAACACTGTATTATTTAAAAGAACTGAATTACAAAGAAGCATCCCATATTATGAATATTTCAGAGGCTAATTTTAAAAGTGTTTTATTTCGTGCCAGACAGCGGCTGAAAGCACTTTATAATAGAGGTGTTAATGATGAATGAAGAATTTAAAAAGCGTTTTTACCAATACAAAAATGGAGAAATGAGCGACCGGGAAATGGCCACCTTTGAAGAAGAGCTGGAAAAGCTGGAAGTCTATCAGGAGCTGATTGAAAGCGAAATGCAGGACGACCGGGAATGGGACGTCGGCATCAGCCCCGAAAAACAGAAGGCCATTTTATCATACGGAAAACGCAAATCGTATTTGCGGATTTCAGTTCTCGCCGTCATCTCCACTTTGATGATTTTGCCGCTTTGCACTTTAGGAAGCTACCTCTATTATGGTTTGGGAGGAAAAGAAAGCACCGGTAATCAATTAATGGAGACCGCGGCCGTGACGGTGGCGACCACAATGCCGAACGTCCTCGTCGATACCTCCGGACTGAAAAGCCAGGTGAAGCTGTTTGGAATGAATACGGAATTTCCGCTGCAAAAGCAGATCGGCACAAAAACGAAATCCGTCGGCGGAGAACGGATTGAAATGTTTTTAGATACGGTCAAATCGCCTGCCGTGAACTACTATGATTTAGACGCGGCACAGGCAAAGCATTATTTCGCCCATCCTTCCGGCTTAAAGAAGCGTACGGTCGACAAAGCCGGACAGACATTAAAAAAATTGCCTGAAGGCAGCGTGGCTGAGGTCTATCTTTCCTATGACCGGGCCTACCCTTCTTCCCAAGTATATTCAGCCTTTAAAAAATACGATGTGAAGTTTTTATGGAACGCGGTCGAAACGGAGAAAAATCTGAAAGACAGTCCTTATGCCGAGCCGTTAGGATTTCCCGGGAAAGATTCTAAGATGGCTTCCTCTTTTGAAGCGCAGGGACAGACAGACAGAGAACAATTCACCAGCGCTCTTGAATTTATGTCCCGCCATAAAAAATGGGCGCATGCGATATCGAAACGCAAAGACATGAACCTGAGCAGCAGAATCGACTATGTCGAACATCACGGAATGAATGTATACGGCTCTGTCGTGACGGGGCCGACAAAAGAAATCGAACGTCTGCTGAAAAACAAAACAGTAAAAGCAGCAAACATCGGTGAGGTGGAATTATGGAATTGGTAAGAATTTTTAAAGAGCATAATGTTTTCGGCTGGATATCAGTCGGTACCGCGATTTTGTCGCTGCTGCTGTTGAACGTGGCAATCATCAGCAATGTAACTTTCTATTCTTATCAGATGCTGCCGTTTGCAATGGCCGCCGTGCCGTTCGGCATCATTGAGCTGTTTATTAAAAAAGGCCGGACGGGCCCGGGGCTGCTCGGCGTCATCCTCAACCTTTTCATCATTGTCTGTGTATATACGATCGTTGCCGTTGATACGAATCTGCAATTCGGTTTTTAACCATAAAATAAAAACAGGCCCTTTGACAGGGCCTCAGGCTGTCGAGAAAATCTCGACAGCCTTTATTTTTCCTTAAAATATCCATTCTCCTGTATTAAAATAAAAGAAAGACTAAAAAGGACGGTGTCTTTCTCATGTTCCACACAAGAAACTCTTCTCAAAACACAGCCGAATTTGTTTTGCTTGACCAACTCGTCGAAGAAGATCATCTGCTTCGAAAAATTGATAAACACATAGACTTCTCTTTTATCATTGAAAAGGTTAAGCCTTACTACAGCGAAAACAAAGGCCGCCCTTCACTCGATCCGCTGATTTTATTCAAAATGATGTTTATCGGCTACCTCTACGGTATCCGTTCAGAAAGACAGCTCGAAAAAGAAATTTACTACAATATGGCATACAGATGGTTTCTCGGATTGAACATAAATGATCCAGTTCCGCATCACTCCACCATCAGCTGGAACAGACGCACACGCTTTAAAGATACAACCATCTTCCAAGACATCTTTGATGAGATCGTTCTTCAGGCCATCAATCATGACATGGTGGGCGGACGTGTCCTATTCACTGATTCAACTCATCTGAAAGCCAATGCCAACAAGCATAAATACACAAGAAAAACAATTGCGCAGGATACCCAAAACTATATCAAGGATTTAAATGAAGCCATACAAGAGGATCGGGAGGAACACGGAAAAAAGCCGTTAAAAGTCAAAGAGGAGGTGAAAGCTGAAAAAGAGATCCGCCACAGTACAACTGATCCGGAAAGTGGATATATGTATCGTGAAAATAAACCGGAGGGTTTCTTTTATTTAGATCACCGAACAACGGATATGAAACATAACATTATCACCGACGCCTATGTCACGCCCGGAAATGTCCATGATTCTGTACCTTATCTTGACCGATTGGATCACCAAATCGCACGATTTGATTTTGATGTAGAAGCCGTCGCTCTTGATTCTGGTTATTTAACGACCCCGATCTGTAAAGGATTAGCTGACCGCCATATTTTTGGCGTTATTGCCTATAGACGATATCACCCTGCCAGAGGCTTGTTTCCAAAATGGAAATTTCATTATGACAGTGAACAAGATAGATACATTTGTCCAAATCACCAAACACTTACATACTCAACAACTGACCGAAAAGGCTACCGGTCATATAAATCAAATCCTGAAATCTGTTCCGCATGCCCATTGCTTGCACAATGCACAAAATCAAAGAACCGCCAAAAGGTCATCACCCGGCATGTATGGGAGGACCATAAAGAAAGGGTCAGACAAAATCGCTTGTCTGTTTCAGGAAAAAACCTCTACAAAAAAAGAAAAGAAAAAATAGAGCGAAGCTTTGCAGATTCAAAACAGCTGCATGGGCTTCGCTATTGCAGGTTGAGGGGAAAGCGGAATGTGAGCGAGCAAGTCCTCCTCACAGCCGCATGCCAGAATATGAAGAAGATTGCCACATACCTAGCCAAACAAGGCTAGGCATGTGGGAGCTCTTTTTCTGCATCTGAAACCTGATGAATATCTAAAGAAACTGTATAAAACAAAAAAGCTTGTAGAAAAAACATCGTTTTCTCTACAAGCTGAGGCCCTTTGACAGGGCCTGTTTTTTTAAAATGAAAGAACGCCGATTAAATGCAGCAATACGACAATGATAGCCAGCGGCACAAGATATTTCAAAAGGAAATACCACAGCTGAAAGAAACGATAGCCGACGGCGGAACCGCTTTTCATCTCGGCAAACAGCTCCCGCTTCGGTATTTTCAGCGGGATGAAGATTGATATTAATAAAGCGCCGAGCGGAATCAGCACATTGCTCACTGTGAAATCCGCCAGATCAAAAAACGTTTTTCCGAACAAATGAACATCACTGAGAACACCGTATGATAAACACGACGGAATTCCGACTAAGAAAATGAGCAGACCGCTTGTCCACGACAGCTTCTTCCTTTTCGTTTCATCACCTTTCCCTACAGTCGCCACGATAATTTCCACCATCGAAAAGGCCGAAGTCAGTGCGGCAAAGAAAAAGACCGCCAGAAAGCTGATGAAAAACAGCGAGCCGAACGGCAGCCGGTCAAACACAGCCGGCAGTACGGTAAACAGCAGTGTAGGCCCTTCATCCGGTTTAAAGCCGAACGAAAAAACCGCCGGAAAAATGGCCAGTCCCGCAAACAGCGTGACGAGCACATTCATGATGACAATGGAACCCGCCGATCCCGGAAGGTTTTGGTTTTTCGGCAGATACGAACTGTACGTCACCATGACCGATACGCCGAGCGTTAATGTAAAAAACGCCTGTCCTAAAGCATAAAGGATGGATTCCGGCGTCAAATCTTCAAAGTGCGGAACCAATAAAAATTTAATTCCCTCAACGGCATGGTCAAGCGTGACAGAACGCAGCACAAGCAGCAGAAACAGCACGAATAAAATCGGCATCAGCACCGCACTGACACGTTCAATCCCTTTCTGCACGCCTTTTGCGACGACCGCCACCGTCATGATCATAAATACCAGCTGTGCGGCGAGAGTCTGGAGCGGATTTTCAATGACCGTCCCGAATACCGTGCCGTACTGCTCCTGAGTGAGCCCGGATAAAGAACCGGTAACGGCTTTCAGCACATAGAGCAAAATCCACCCGCCGACAACACTGTAAAAAGACAAAACTAAAAAACAGGCCGCCACACCCACATAACCCGTAAGGTGCCATACCGACTTCGGCGCGGCTTGTTTGTAGGCATCAATCGCGTTTGTCTGGCTCCGTCTTCCGAAAATAAATTCACCGAGCAAAAGCGGATAGCCTAAAAGCACGGTAAAGAGGACGAATACAAGAAAAAAAGCGCCTCCCCCGTTTGTACCCGCTACGTAAGGGAACTTCCAAATGGCTCCCAGGCCGATCGCCGAACCGGCGGCGGCCATAATAAATCCTATTTTTGAGGCCCATTGAACCCTTTTTTGGTCAGACACCACTTTCCACTTCCCTTCCGCCCTATATTATCCCTTATTCACCGCGATAACTTAAGCCCATTTCAATATGTTTAACTATTCTGAAAAACACAAAAAGAGCGGCAGATACCGCTCCTTTTGCCAATTATCCGTTTAATTTCGAATGCTTTCTCGAATATAAGAAATAAATCACCAGACCTATGATCAGCCAGATAAAGAAACGGATGATAGTGGCAGCGCCAAGGTTAATAATCAAAAACACGCAGAACAGAATGGACAACATCGGAATAAAGGGAACTCCCGGACATTTAAAAGCCCTCGGCAGATCAGGCTGTTTCTTTCTCAGCACGATAACCGCCACGGAAATCATGACAAACGCGGCAAGCGTTCCGATGTTTACGAGCTTCGCCAGTTCATCAAGCGGGACGAGCGCTCCCAGCAATGCCGACAGAATACCGAACACCCACGTCACCACGTGCGGCGTTTTATGCTTCGGATGGACTTTTGAAAGCGCCCCCGGCACTAAACCGTCACGGGACATGGCAAACATCACCCTCGTCTGGCCGTACAGCATGACGAGCATCACCGTCGTCATTCCCAACACTGCGCCGATATCAATAATCCCGGCCACCCAATTCTGACCCGCCATCTGCAGGACGAGAGAAACGGGATGGTCAACGCCTTCAAAACCGGCAAACGGTACAACGCCCGTCATAATCGCCGATACGGTCACATACAGCACGGTGCAGATGATTAATGAAAAAATAATTCCTTTCGGCAGATCCTTCGCCGGATTTTTCGTTTCCTCTGCGGCGGAAGAGACGGCGTCAAAACCGATAAAGGAGAAGAAAACGAGCGCCGCGGCACTGAAAACACCGCCGAACCCCATCGGCATAAACGGCTGCCAGTTGTGCGGTTTGACATATACGGCCGCAACGGCGATAAACAACAAAACAACCAGAATTTTCAGAATTACCATAATATTATTGACCCGCTTCGATTCCTTAATGCCTAAGTAGAGAAGGAATGTAATCGCAAGCACAATAACAAATGCTGGAAGATTAAAGAATGTGACCGTGCCTTTAACAGAACCCGGAGCGGCCGTTAATGCGGTCGGAAGATGGATGCCGACCCCCGCCAAAAATGATTGAAAATAACCGGACCAGCCGACCGAAACCGCGCTGACGGCGAGCATATATTCCAAGATTAAATCCCATCCGATGATAAACGCGAGAAGTTCACCCAATGTCGCATAAGTAAATGTGTAGACGGAACCTGAAACCGGGACGCTTGAAGCAAATTCAGCATATGACAAAGCCGCAAATAAACATGCTAAAGCGGCTATGACAAATGAAACGGTCAGCCCGGGTCCAGCCGTAACTGCGCCTGTTCCGGTTAAAACAAAAATACCCGTTCCGATGATGGCCCCTATCCCGAGAAGGGTCAGATCAAAGGCCCCCAATTCCCTTTTCAGCGACTTTTCGCCGCCCGTTGCGGCAAGCAGGTCCTGAATGCTTTTCTTTCTGAATATGCTCCCCTTCATCCGCTTCACTCCTTGTATATCAATCTCTTAAGTTAGAATATTCAGATAACAACAACGATAATGACTAAATTCTTATTTTTCGCATGAAATGTCTCAATACATCATTCCTTTCTCCTACATCATATTATAACGAAAAATAAAAAAATGAAAATAACTTTTTTGAAAATTCTCTATATTAAATTTAATGTATTTACAAAACAGAACATGAATGGGAAAACGTCCCGTTATTACAGCGGGTTAACGCCTATTATCATCTTTGAATTCACGATTGACCTGACGACAGGTTTTTTAACATTATATAGAAATAAAAATCCCGCACTTTTAAAAGTGCGGGATAAGACTTAAGGATTATGTTGAAATAAATCTGCCTCCATTTACGTGAATGGTCTGTCCTGTCATATAGGAAGATTCGTCTGAAGCCAAAAGCACGTAGGCTCCGGCGTGTTCAGCAGGCTGTCCCGGTCTTCCCATCGGGGTATCCAGACCGTGCTTTTCCACCTTTTCTTCAGTAAATGTCGCAGGGATCAAAGCGGTCCAGATCGGGCCCGGGGCCACTGCATTTACCCTGATCCCCTGATCGGCCAATGACTTCGCCATCGAACGTGTAAAGGAAACGATGCCGCCTTTCGTGCACGAATAGTCAATCAATGATGTATCGCCCTGATAAGCGGTAATAGATGTTGTGTTAATAATGGCGCTCCCTCTTTTCAGATGAGGCAGCACAGCCTTTGTCATATGAAACATGGAAAACATGTTTGTGCGGAAGGTCTTCTCCAGCTGTTCAGCCGTAATATCAAGGATCCCGTTTTGCGGATGCTGCTCAGCGGCATTATTCACAAGAATATCAATTTTTCCGTAGTGATCCAACACTTGCCGGACCGCCTTCTGACAATGCGCCTCATCACCGACGTCTCCCGGAATTAACAGGCATTCGGCCTGACATTCTTCCGCACGCTTTTTCGTTCTCTCGGCATCGGCATGTTCGTCAAGGTACAGGATGGCAAGATCTGCTCCCTCCTTCGCGTAAGCAATCGCAGCCGCTGCGCCGATGCCGCTGTCTCCGCCCGTGATGACGGCGACTTTTCCTTTTAGTCTGCCCGACCCTTTTACATCCGGGTATTCCAAGAGCGGTTTCGGCTCCATTTCTGACTCAGTGCCGGGCTGGCGGTTTTGCACCTGCGGTTTTTGACCTTCTGTCTGTCTGTCCATCGGATTCATGTTCTCACACTCCTGCATTTGGTATTACTGAGACGATACCACGGAGTGCGGATCACTAAACGGACAAATATGCCGATGCTTAAAGCTGCTGAGCCGTTTCGGGAAAGGCTCCGGTGTATTGCGCAGACGGCCTGAAAATCATGTTGTCAGCTGACTGTTCAAGCACGTGTGCGCACCAGCCCGCCATTCGGCTTGCCGAAAAAGTCGGCGTAAACAAAGCATTATCCACATCAATAGCCTGCATGACGGCCGCCGCGTAAAATTCTACATTTGTATACAGCTTCCGTCCGGGCTTATATTGCTCTAATAAACGGATAGCTTCCTTCTCCACATAAAGCGCCAAATCAAGCGACGGATCATTTCCGGCCACCTCTTCAGCCTTTATGCGCAATGCTTCCGCCCGCGGATCTTTTGTTTTGTATACTCTGTGCCCGAAGCCCATCAGGCGCTCTCCCCTCATAAGCTTTGCTGTCAAATATGCTTCTGCGTTTTCTTTCTGTCCAATGTCTTCAAGCATTTTCGTTACACCGGAAGGCGCGCCTCCGTGCAGCGGCCCTTTCATCGTGCCCAGTGCGGAAGTGACGGCAGACACTAAGTCGGATTCAGTGGAAACGGTGACTCTCGCTGAAAAAGTCGATGCATTCATCCCGTGCTCCATCGCCAGAATCATATACGTTTCAAGCGCTTTCTTTTGAGCTTCGGACGGCTGCCTGCCGGTCAGCATATACAAATAGTTTTCAACGTGCCCGTATCGCGCCTCAGGCGGCAGTGCTTCCTGCCCTTGTTTACGGCGGTATCTGTACGCAATAATCGTCGGTGTGACGGCAATCAGTTTAATCGCTTCTTCCGGCTTAGGCGGATATGTAAATGAATCTGTCCCCAAACCTGAAACAGCCGTTCTCAGCACCGCCATATCGTCCATATTGTCCGGAAGCGTTTCCAGCAGGTCGATCAGATGTTTCGGCAGTCCGCGCTCGGCTGCAAGTTTTTCCTGAAACGCAAGCAATTGCTGTTCATCAGGAAGCGTCCCGTTTAAGATGAGATACGCCGCTTCTTCAAAACTGGATTGGAGCGCGATATCCTTCGCGTTATATCCGCGATATATCAAATGCCCCTTTTCTCCGTCAATGTGGCTGATCGCCGTTTCTGCACAAGTAATTCCTTTCAATCCATGATAAATCAATTTCATTCCCCCTTATCCTCTTTCTGTTATTATAGTAAATATAATATTTAAAAAATAATGAATATTTTTAAGGGAATTAATTAAAACTTTTAATCAGAGGAGTGCATCTATGGATTTTAAATGGCTTCACACCTTCGTCACCGCAGCAAAATATGAGAATTTCAGAAAAACGGCGGAAACACTTTTTTTATCCCAGCCGACCGTCACCGTTCATATAAAATTGTTAGAGAAAGAAATCAGCTGTAAGCTGTTTCAGCGAAGCGGCCGGAAAATACAATTGACGGAGGAAGGAAAAGCATACGTTCCGTTTGCCATGAGGCTTTTGGAAGACTATGAAAACAGCATGGCGGAGCTGCACAGGGTTCGCCAAGGCTACTTCCACACGCTGACGCTCGCTGTTTCGCCGCTTATCGCCGACACCGTTCTTCCGTCTGTCATGAAGCGTTACACAGAGGACAATAAAGAGACCGAAATGACGGTCACCATTTACGAATCGGAAGAAATCGCCTCTCAAATCAGAAACGGCTCAGCCGATATCGGACTGAGCTGCTTAAAGGTGCAATCATCTTCCCTCACATGCCGCCCCCTGTACAATGACCCCGTTGTGCTCGTCGCGCCCCCCGGCCGAAAACCAGAATCAGGGAAAGCGGATGAAGTGAAAGACCTGCTCGGACGATATCTGCTTTTGACCCATAACCATCCTGACTATTGGGATGATTTGCTCCGTCAGGTCAGAATACAGTTCCCCTTTGTCAGAACGATGAAGGTGACACAGACACATATTACGAAACGATTTATTAAAGAGGGGCTGGGCGTCTCATTTCTGCCTCTGTCAGCGGTACGGGCCGAACTCGCCGAAGGCAGCATAATAGAAATCCCGTGCGATTTCGCCCAGATGCCGAGCGCGGGCGCCTACGCCATCGCCCTCCATGAAAATGAAAAAAAGAAAACCTTTTTAGATTTTTTATCACATTTTCATTTTTAGGTGAAACATATGGAGCGCTGTTCCCTCTAAATAAAAAACCCGTTCTGATGAACGGGTTTCTCTGGCTGCTAGAATCTTTTCGCGCCCAGGTAGCGCGGCTTCCAGTAGCTGTTATTCAGGTCACTTGTTGCGACGCCGTCGGAACCGGCATGGATGAACTTGTTGTTTCCGATGTACACACCCATGTGTGAAGGGCCGGCCTGATAGGTTGTAAAGAAGACGAAGTCGCCTTTAGA
Source organism: Bacillus sp. BACIII (assembly GCF_057836745.1). Lineage (NCBI taxonomy): Bacteria > Bacillati > Bacillota > Bacilli > Caryophanales > Bacillaceae > Bacillus > Bacillus sp. BACIII. Next base: position 2,040,417 of record NZ_CM174437.1, read on the forward strand.
CGGGCTGGACACGCTCTTCATTGAGCTCCAGTAACCCGCAGTGCTTGTTCTTCCGACACTCGTCTGTTTGTTCAGAAGGTACCAGATAAATCCGCTGCAGTCAAAGCCGGAAGTCGTTGTTCCGCCCCATACATACGGCGTGCCGATTAAAGATTGCGCATCAGAAATCAGCTTGTTTACATTCAGGCTCGTCTGTGCAGCATTATGGCTGGATGAAGGCTGCTTTGATGACGAAGAACCTGAAGACGCTGAACCGGAAGTTGATCCTTTTACTTTAAGCACTTGCCCGATGCGGATCATGTCCGTTTTTAAACCGTTTAAACTTTTCAATTGGTTTACAGTCATTTTATATTTGTTCGCAATTTTCCAAAGGCTGTCGCCTTTTACGACTTTATATGTAGACGATGATGACTTGCTGCCCGAATTTGAACCTGAAGATGATTTACCATTGATCGAAAGCGTCTGGCCGATGTAAATGATATCCGATTTTAATTTGTTCTCAGATTTAATGGAATTAATTGACGTTCCGTACCGATTTGAAAGTCCCCATAATGTATCGCCTTTTTTTACCTTAATTGTTTGCGCAGATGCCGCACCCGCAAACAAAGTCGTCCCTAAAACCACTGCCGTCGTTGCTGTAACAAGTTGCTTTTTCATTTTTTCCTCCCTGAATGATTCTATCTATTTTATAAGTCTCTTTTTTAAAGTTTTTATCTGTTTCCTATTATAAGGTTCAATTTCCACTAGAAATAGACTTGACTTCCCGTGACAAATTTCTTACTAATTCGTTTTTGAAAAAAGTTTTTAAGGGTATTAAATATTTCAATTTGATTTCAAACGTGACGAAAAAAGAGTCTTTTTGTCATGTTTTTTTCCTGTGATCCTCGCGTTTTGGAAAATAAAGAAATTTATTTTCCATATTACCCCTTGTTAAAAAAACCCTCATCTTTTTTGAAAAAGTGAATGATTTTCACTTTTTCTTGAAAACATAACCTTACTTGGGAATTTACATTTCTAACAATGTTTCACCTGAAATTTACAGGAGGGACAGGCGTTCTTTACAAACATCCCCTACCATTAGACATGCAGACCACGATTAAAGGAGGACGATTTGAGAATGAGTCTATTTAAACAGGTTCGGTCAAAACTTCTGCCGGCGGCAGCCGTATCCGTGCTGACAGCCGGTTTGATTGCGGGTGCGGGATTTCAGCACTCCGAACAGGCTGCGGCAAAAAAACAGCCTGACAAAAATGAGATCAGAAACGTCATCTTCATGGTCGGAGACGGAATGGGAGCGCCTTACATGAACGCCTACCGTTCGGTCATTAACAAAGGAAAGCCCTCAGACGGCATGAAACTGACGGCATTTGACCCCAATCTCACCGGCATGATGATGACTTATCCTAATGATCCTGATTCCACTATCACCGATTCCGCGGCAGCCGGCACGGCAATGGCCACCGGCGTGAAAACGTATAACGCGGCGATCGGAGTCGATAAAAAAGGAAAGCGGGTAAAATCTGTCCTCGAAGAAGCGAAACAAAGAGGCAAATCCACCGGACTTGTCGCAACTTCAGAGATTGCCCACGCCACCCCTGCGGCTTTCGGCGCGCATAACAAATCAAGAAAAAATATGGATGAAATCGCAAGCAGCTACTTTGATGACCGGATCAACGGGAAGCAGAAAGTGGATGTACTCCTCGGCGGCGGCAAATCAAACTTTATCCGTAAAGACCGCAATATAACGAAGGATTTCAAAAAAGCGGGATACAGCTACGTGACATCAAAACAGGAGCTTAAAAAGGACCGCAATAAAAACGTTCTCGGCCTGTTTGCCGATGGCGGACTCGACAAAGCAATCGACCGCTCAAACGACGTGCCTTCATTAGAAGACATGACAACAGCGGCGATCGACAGATTGAATAAGAATAAAAAAGGGTTTTTCTTAATGGTCGAAGGCAGCCAAATTGACTGGGCCGGACATGACAATGATATCGTCGGCGCAATGAGCGAAATGAAGGATTTTGAAAAAGCGTATAAAGCAGCGATCGCATTTGCCAAAAAGGACAAACATACGCTTGTCATTGCCACTGCTGATCATACGACCGGCGGATTGACGATCGGCGCGAATAACGATAAAAACTGGCATGTTGAACCGATTCTTGCCGCGAAAAAAACACCGGCATTTATGGCTGACCAAATCAAAGCGGGCAAATCCGTATCTTCCGTACTTGCGCGTTATACCGGCCTGAAATGCTCAAAAGCCGAAATCAACCAGATCGAAACGGCGGCAAAGCAGGATAAGGACAAGGGCGCCTACAAAGCGATCATTAAGCTCTTTAATGCGAAAACCAACAGCGGCTGGACAACCGGCGATCATACGGGCGAAGAAGTTCCGGTTTACGCATACGGACCGGGAAAAGAATCGTTTACAGGACTTTTAAACAACACGGATCAGGCGAAAAAGATCTTTCACATTCTAAAAAACGGCAAATAAAAAAAGGATGCGGGGTTTCCCTGCATCCTTTTTTCTTTACAGATATCTCCGGTGCACTCCTTTGCCGTCATACGAGAACATCACTTCCTTATCTTCAAGAACTGATTCGATATGCACGCTCCTGCCCCACAGCTGGTACAAGTACGGCAGCACCTTCTCCAAATATTTCAGATCAAGCTCAATTCCCTCATACCAATGCTTAATATAAAGCTCATTATTCTTCAGATAATCCCCATCATTGACAGTCAGATAAGGAAACCCGCCGTTTACCCGCATGTTCACGAGCTGATCGCGGACGGCCTTCCATTCCTTGTCGATCACTTTATAGTCCCTGCCCTGCTTTTGGAATAAATACAGATCCTCGCGCAGCACGAGATCTTTCGTCAAATAATTGCGGATAAAAGAAATATCTGATTCAATTTCCCTGACCTCAAACATTTTTTCACGGCCGGAACCGGGCTTTACCCCTGTTTTTTTCATTTCTTCTGTCGGGTTGTCGTAGCGCTCTTCAATGTCTTCAAAAATTTTCAGCCCTAAATAATACGGGTTGATTCCCGTTTTTGACGGCTGAACGACGCCTGCGTTCAGCTTCGCAAATTCGATGGCTTCATCTGAAGTCAAATCAAGCTCGCGGATAATCCGCTGATGCCAATAGGATGCCCAGCCTTCGTTCATGATTTTTGTTTCCAGCTGAGGCCAGAAATACAGCATTTCTTCTCTCATCATGGTTAAAATATCTCGCTGCCACGGTTCAAGCTCCCGGGAATGCTCCTCGATAAACAGCAGAATGTCTTTTTCCGGCCGGGGCGGAAACGCTTTTTTCCCTTTTTTCTTTTTCACCGGCTTCGGCTTATCCATTCCCCATAAATCATCGTAAGGCGATGACGCGTTTTCCTCTTCGTCGTCCTCCTCGTCATCGATGCTCCACTGCAGCTTCGGCCTGACGAGCGACGGATCAATATGCTCCTGAACCGCCAGAATGGCATCTAAAAAGGACTCCACCTCTTTAATTCCGTGAATTCTTTCATAATGCTTAATCCGCTCCGCCGCAGCCGCCATACTCTCGACCATGTCCCGGTTCGTATTTTGAAAGCGGCAGTTATTTTTGAAAAAATCACAATGGGCCAGGACATGGGCTACAATTAATTTATTTTGGATCAGCGAATTGCTGTCCAGCAAAAAAGCGTAGCAAGGGTTGGAATTAATGACAAGTTCATAAATTTTGCTCAAACCGAGATCATAATGGAGTTTCATCTTGTGAAATTGTTTGCCGAAACTCCAGTGGCTGAATCTCGTCGGCATGCCGTACGCGCCGAATGTATAAATAATTTCAGCCGGGCAAATTTCGTATCTCATCGGGTAGAAATCAAGGCCGAATCCCTTCGCAATGTCGGTTATTTCCTCAATTGCCCGCTGTAAACCTTTTGTCTCCTCCGCGTTCAACCGAATCCCCCCTACTTGGACTTATTTATAATGTATGACCCCTCCTCTCAAAAGATGAAATAACAGGCGGGTTTCCGTCTGAAAACTTTCGGCACATCCGTCCCGTTTGCTTTATATGTAAGTGGGTAAAACACACACCATACCCCATAAAAAAAAGAAAAAGGAGCGATTCTACTTGAACACAGCAGACATGCTTACTACGTATCTCAGCAAACTGCCGAATCTGATCATTGCACTGCTCGTCCTGCTTATCGGCTGGGGCATTGCGAAAATCATTGAAAAAGCCGTATACAAAGGCCTGCAAAAAACAAAAATCGACGACAGGCTGTTCGCCGAAAAAAAGCCGGCGCGCTATTCCTCGGAAAAAGTCATCAGTAAAGTCATTTATTTTATCGCATTAATTATCGTTTTTATTCTATTCTTTAACATTCTGCATCTGACAACCGTGGCTTCGCCTTTTGTCAGCATGCTGTCGGCGATAACGGCGGCTGTGCCGAGCATTTTAAAAGCCGGTTTGATTCTGCTCTTGGGATGGGCGGCTGCTTCGCTTTTCAGCTATCTCGTCAAAAAAGCGGGCATGAAACTGGCTGAAAACGGCTGGATCAGAAAATGGACCATGGTTTCTGAAGAGGCGGAGATGAGCAAGTCCGTTACGGCCGCTTCACGAATCGTTTTTTATTTCGTCTTGCTCCTGTTCCTGCCGGGCGTCTTGTCCGCTCTTCAAATCAGCGGAGTATCAGGGCCGTTTACACATATGATCCAAAGCGTGTTATCCTTTATACCGAAATTATTCGCCGCGGCGCTGATTGTCTTAATCGGCTGGCTTGTTGCCCGTCTCGTCCGTGATATCGTCACAAACTTTCTGGCGAGTATCGGCACGGAAAGACTTGCCGCACGTATGGGGCTTTCTATTTACCTGAAGGATACAAGCCTGTCGGCAATCATCGGAACGATTGTCTACGTGCTGATTTTCATTCCGGTGGTCATTTCTGCGCTTGACCGGCTTGATATTGCGGGCATTTCTGAACCCGCCTCAGCCATGCTGAACACGGTCTTTACAATGCTTCCTAATATCATCATCGGTATTGTGCTGATTATCGCCAGCATCTGGATCGGAAAATGGGTAAACAGTATTGTATCAGGGCTGCTGCACCGGGCCGGGTTTGACTCTCTTCTCGGAAAAATGGGCTTTGAACAGGCGGATCGTCCGAAGCTTACGCTTTCTCAAACGGTCGGCATGATTGCGCAGATCATCATCGTCCTGCTCTTTACGGCAGAGGCGCTGCAGCTGGTTCATCTCGAATTTCTCGTCGTCATCGCGACCGGGATTATCGCTTACCTGCCTAATGTTCTGGCCGCTGTATTTATTCTCGGAATCGGGCTTTTGGCCGGACAGCTTGTCAGCAGACTGCTTGTCGGCATGCTGAGCGGGAAAGAATTCAGATTCCTGGCGCCTCTTGCGAAATATACGATTATCACGCTCTCAATCTTTATGGCGCTGGATCAGCTCGGTGTCGCCGACACGATCGTAAATGCCGCATTTATTCTGATCCTGGGCGGTTTCGCGCTTGCCTTCGGACTTTCATTCGGTCTTGGCGGAAAAGAATTTGCTTCCCGTTATCTGGCGAAATTGGACCGCAAAATTGAAAAACATCAATCGGCTGATGACCGTAAACCGCCGATGTCTTAACGAAAAAAACGTGTGCTCGGAAGGAGCGCACGTTTTTTTTTTTGAGATTGATGGGCAAATTCCTTTTTTTTCATTTTGAAATCCTATATGATAAACTGTAACAGAAGCAAAATCTCTTTTTTCGAGGTCATTCTATGAAATTAACGAACTATACCGATTATTCTTTACGCGTTTTGATTTTTTTGGCTTCCAGACATTCCGAAGAACTTTCCAACATAAAAGAAATCGCCGACACATATTCCATCTCTAAAAACCACCTCATGAAAGTCATTTACCGTCTCGGACAGCTCGGGTATGTGGAAACGATCCGGGGCCGCGGAGGCGGAATCCGATTAGGAATGAAACCGGAAGACATTAACATTGGAGAAGTCGTTCGGCATACAGAAGACGACTTCAACATCGTAGAATGCTTTGACTCCCAAAAAAATCTCTGTATCATATCTCCCGCCTGCAACTTAAAGAATCTGCTGAATGAAGCCCTGCAAGCTTATCTGGCCGTTTTGGACAAATATACGTTAAGGGACCTGGTCAAAAATAAAGAGGAGATTATGAGACTGCTCAGAAGCTGAAGGAATGCCCGCATTCCTTCTTTTTTTATGCCTGCATAAGAAAAAAGAACTATTTCTACTAATATGATAAATGATTGCAGACAAGTGCCGATATAAAGATTATCATTACTGTTATCCTCACCTTGCGGCTGCAACGAATGGGGATAGTAAAATCATCGCAGGAAAAAGGAGATTCACTATGAAAAAAAAGGTAGCGGTCGGTTTGACTGCATCTGCGATTGTCGGGTCTGCGTTAGCTGTAACACCGGCAGAAGCACAAACGATTAAGGTCAAAAGCGGAGATTCATTATGGAAGCTTGCCCAAACCTACAATACAAGCGTGGATGCCATTTCATCAGCCAATCATTTAAAATCCACCGTTATTTCCATCGGGCAGACGCTCAACATCCCTAACGGCAAATCAGATTCCGGCAGCCCGGCGCCATCTTCAAAGAACAGCAGCAAGACGACAAGTGTGTATACGGTGAAAAGCGGAGACTCGCTGTGGCTGATCGCGTCTGATTTTAAAATGTCCGTACAGGAACTGAAAAAACTGAACGGCCTGTCAAGCGACTTAATCCGCGCCGGACAGAAGCTGCAAGTGAGGGGGAACGTTTCCTCAAGCACCGACAAGACAAAAACCGTGCCGGGCAGCAGCTCAAACAGCAGTAAAAATCAGTCATCTTCATCTTCCGGGACATATAAAGTCAAACTCGGCGATTCGCTCTGGAAGATCGCAAACAGCGTCAATATGACCATTGCGGAACTCAAAGTATTAAACAACTTAAAAACGGATACGATCTACGTAAACCAAGTCCTGAAAACAAAAGGAACGTCTTCTTCGGGAAACACGCCGTCAAAAGACAATTCAAACAAAAATCAAAACCAGACGCAAACATCATCTTATACAGTAAAAAGCGGAGACTCGCTCTGGAAGATCGCAAACGCATACAATATGACGGTTCAGCAAATCAGAAGCATCAATAAACTGACGTCAGACATGCTGCGGGTCGGACAAGTGCTGAAGCTGACAAAAACGTCATCTTCCGGTTCTTCGTCTTCACCGTCAGCTCCGAACCCGTCCGGAGATACAGGGAAAACCACTACATATACCGTGAAAAGCGGGGATTCTTTATGGGTGATCGCCCAAAAGTTCAATGTGACCGCCCAGCAGATCCGCGAGAAAAACAATTTGAAAACAGATGTGCTTCAAATCGGACAGAAGCTGACGATTACAGGACAGCAGTCAAACACGACACCGAATCAGTCCGGCAGCACAGGCGGCACAGGTTCAACAAGCGCGAAGATTAATGTAATGATCGATGCCGCAAAAGCTCAGCTGGGTGTACCGTATGTATGGGGCGGGACAACGCCGAGAGGCTTTGACTGCAGCGGTTTTATTTATTACGTTCTTAATAAGGTCACTTCCGTATCCAGACTTTCAGCCGCAGGCTACTGGAATACGATGACATCAGTCAGCCAGCCGGCGGTCGGTGACTTTGTCTTTTTCTCAACTTATAAAGCCGGTCCTTCTCACGTCGGCATTTATCTCGGAAACGGACAGTTTATTAATGCCAACGATTCGGGTGTCGTCATTTCCAGCATGAACAATTCCTATTGGAAACAGCGCTACCTCGGAGCGAAACGATTCTTCTGATACAGACAAGCTGCACAGCCGAAAAGGCTGTGCAGCTTTTTTTACAGCCTGAAAATATTAATGCTGATCACATGTTTAGTCACGGGGTGAAAATACACTTCAGCACGGGAGGAAAACGTCTCTTTTTTTGTTTGCACCGTTACGCGAAACACGTCTTTCGTCTGTTCCCGGTTTACTTTCGTACGGCCCATGTACGAATAATCGGTAAGCTCGGCCCCCTTGTATTCACGTTCCAGCTGGTTCCATGCAAGCTGCTCCCATTTTCCGGCTGATGGATCGAGGTGTTCTGTATGCCCTTTTTCAGCGATTGAGGCAATGAGAATGCCGCAAAACAAGAGGGCAAGCGTAAATGGAAGGAATTTCATCTTTATGTTCTCCTGAGTCGTTTTTGTCAATCTTAGCGTGTCCAAAGAAGAGACGGATATGCGTTTTTATTTTATGTCTCCCTCATATTGCTATGCCCAATTTATACGGACACCAACTTTTCCCCCGTTGCATCCGGGCTTCGGCGGCATACACTAACGGAGAACTTCTCATTGAAAGGGGAAGCGTAAGATGGATCATGCCGATTATGATAAAGCCTTATATTACACACACCGGTCTCAATGGGACAATTTATTAATTTTGATGGTGCGTACGAAAGATGATTTGTTATCAAAGCGTATTGAGCACTTTCTGCATGCATATCATTTTGAACTTGATTATGCGGTGCTTGAAAAAGAGCTGTATTCCCTTCTCAGGTATATTGATCATGCGGCAGAGCTCGCGTATGAAGATCAATTAGCCATGCTGACATAAAAACAATCCCGGCGTCACGCGCCGGGATTCCCCATGTTTGTAAACATATTCAGCTCTTCCATCATGTCTGTCAGGCTGACCGCCATATCCTCAGATACGGTCCGGCGCTCCATGTCGATGTGAATCGGGTCTAAGACCAGCTGTTTCGGGATGACATTTGCATAGACGCCCCTCATCACAGTCCGCATATTCGCCAGCGCGTTCATGCCGCCTTTTCCCCCGCCCGCCGCTGCAATGATGGCCGCCGGTTTGTATCTCCAGCAGTCACTGCTTAAAAAATCAATGGCGTTTTTTAAAGCGCCGCTCATGCCGCTGTGATACTCGGGAGATAATAAGACGACGGCAGACGACTTTTTCACCTGCCGCCTTAACTCTTGCACTGAGGGCAGATCGTTCTGTTCTTCTTCACCGTTATAAAGCGGCAGTTCACTTTTGCTTAAATCAATAAAATCGGTTTGAAACCGGTCTCTGTTATACGAAGCGGCAATTCTTGTCCGCCCGTTTTTTCTCGGCGTGCCGCTGATCACTAATATGCTCATTTAGTTTACCGCCTTTCCGGAAACATTGTATTTTACGGCATACAATGCCGCTTGTGTCCTGTCTGAAAGATTCAGCTTTGACAGCAGATTGGACACATGGGTCTTCACTGTTTTTTCAGAAATAAACAGAGCTGCGGCAATTTCCTTATTGCTTTTCCCTTTGGCTATTTCTTGAAGAACATCTTTTTCACGGGGAGTCAGCTGATCATATTTTTCCTTATCCTGATCCTCCTGAACCATATGTGTCAGCACGTGAGGCACAATATCCGCAGAGAGCCGGTACCGTCCGGAATACACTTCCCGGAGTGTTTTCACTAAATCATCGGGCTGGGCGTCTTTCAGCTGATACGCTTTGGCCCCGGCTTTAAGGGCGGGAATGACATGCTGCGGGTCGGAATAGCTCGTCAAAACGACGATACGGATGTCCGGAAATCGTTCAGCCGCGATTTTTGCCGCTTCAATGCCGTCCATATCAGGCATTGATAAATCCATTAAACGATGTCAGGCTTCGTTAGTTCAGCTTGCTGAAGCGCTTCAGCACCGGTAGACGCCTCACCGACAACTTCAATATCTTCCTGAGTGGCGAAGAAAAAGCGCAGTCCTTTGCGGACAACGTGATGATCATCAGCGATCACAATTTTCATCAATCAGACCTCCTATCCCGTAAAATGGAAGCCGAACGGAGACAATCGTACCGGCGCCAAGCTCAGATTGCAATGCAAACCGGCCTCCGATTGCTTCGGCGCGCGATTTCATACCCGCAATGCCAAGTGACGGCAGTCCCGCATGCGCATCAGCGCTGAAGCCCGCTCCATGGTCGATAATGCGAAGCTCAGCATGATCCGGCTTTTTAACGGCAGAAATGATAACCCGGTCCGTTCCCGCATGCTTTTTACAGTTATTCAAGGCTTCTTGAGCGATCCGCCAAAGCGCGTGTTCCTGTTCATCCGTAAGCTTCAGTTCATCTTCCATGTCACAGACGGCTTCCAGACCGATGAGAGCGGCATAGCTTTTGATCGACGCATACAGCCCTTTCGTTAAACTTTCCGGTCTCAGCTGCCAAATAAGCGTCCTCATTTCTGTCAACGCATCCTGCGACAGCTCTTGGATGAACGTAATCATCTGCCGGAGCCGTTCATCATCTGTAAAGCTTTTAGCGGCTTTTGCCGTTAAGCTGACGGAAAACAGCATCTGATTGACGGAATCATGCAGCTCTTGCGCCAGTCTGCTCCGTTCCATCAGCAGGGCGTTCTGCTGCGCAAATTCGGCCAGTTTCATCCGCTGGATCGCCGTTCCGATTTGGAATGCGACCCCTTCAAGAAGATGCAGTTCTTCTTCGCTGAAAAACGTCTTTTCTCCTGCAGCGACGTTTAATAAACCGAATGTCCGGCCGCCGTCTTCAAGCGGAACAGTCGCATGATGGGTAATGCCTTCGGTGTCGCTGCAGTCCGTCGTCTGTTCCGCAAATTCAATCCGTTTACAATTCATAATGTTTACAGCCTTGGTCAATCCGCCATTGCTGAATTTGGTCAGACAATAGCAGTCCCCGCTGCACATTAATGCGTTTTCCCGCTGACCGAGAGCCGGCGGTAAATAAGCGGATGCGGCGAGCGTATAGGACCCGTCCGGATCAATCAGAAAAATCCACCCTGTCTGCAGCCCGGTCAGGCTGAGCAGTTCGCGCAGGACTTTATCAAGCGCTTCCTTCATATCGTGGCATTGGTTTAAGGTTTCCGCAATCGCTTTTAAGGTTTTTAAGGTTTCTACCGTCGTTTTCGTCAAACTCCCTCACTCCGGCCATTCAGAATTATCCATATTATATCAATTCTAATCTGTATTTGCCTTTGCTTCAGCATGATTTTTCCTCATACTTTCGGATGAGGCGTAAAAAAACCGCCGGATATCGCTTCCGGCGGTTTTTTGTTTATTTCGTTTTTTCCACTATGGCATCCACCGTTTTCATGACGGCTTCAGATAATGCGGCAAGACGCTGTTCGCTGTCTTGTAAAGAAGTTCCCTTCACTGCGAAGTAGAACTTGACTTTCGGCTCCGTTCCGGATGGACGGAGGCAGAACCAAGAGCCGTCTTCAAGGAAATATTTCAGAACATTTGACTTCGGAAGATCAATATCTTCTTCACGATGATCGGCAAATACAGTCCGTTTTCCCGTTGAATAGTCTTCAGCCTGCGTGATTTGTTTTCCGGCCATCTGCTTCGGCGGATCGTTTCGGAATGACGTCAGGATAGCGGAAATCTGCTCTGCTCCCTGTTTTCCTTTTAACGTCAATGACTTCAAACCTTCACGGTAATAACCGTATTCTTTAAAAATGGACAGCAGCGCGTCATAAAGCGACATGCCCTGCTTTTTATAAAAGGCGCATACTTCGACGGCTAACAGCGCAGCCTGGATCGCATCTTTGTCACGCGCGAAATCGCCGATTAAGTAGCCGTAGCTTTCTTCATACCCGAACTGGAACGTGTATTGTCCGGTTTTTTCATATTCTTTGATCTTTTCACCGATAAATTTGAAGCCTGTCAGCGTGTCGACCGTATCTAACCCGAACGATGAAGCGACGGCGCGGCCCAATTCACTTGTGACAATCGTTTTCATGACGACGCCGTTCTCAGGAAGGACGCCCTGTTTTTTCTTTTCAGAAAGCAGGTAGTGCAATAAAAGCGCGCCTGTCTGGTTCCCCGTCAGCACCGTATACTTGCCTTCACTGTTTTTTGCGGCAATGCCGAGACGGTCGGCATCCGGGTCCGTAGCGACGAGAATATCGGCGTTTTGTTCTTCTCCCAGTTTAATGGCATATTCGAATGCCGCGTGCTCTTCAGGATTTGGCGATTTGACGGTTGAAAAATCCGGATCCGGAAGCTCCTGTTCCTTTACGACAGTGACGTTTTTGTAACCTAGCGCTTCGAGACCGCGGCGTACCGGTTTATTCGCCGTGCCGTGCAGCGGAGTGAACACGACGCTCACGTCGACTTCTTCCGAAAGCTCGGGATGGACGGAGATGGAAGTCAGTTTTTCAGTATAGGATGTATCAATTTCTTCGCCGATGATCTTAATTAAACCTTTTTCCTTCAACGCCTGTTCATCTTCAACTTGAATCGTTAATTCATTTTCAATCGCATTCACTTCCGCAATGACGATGTCCGCTTCTTTCGGCGGCAGCTGTGCCCCGTCATCGCCGTACACTTTATATCCGTTATATTCAGGCGGGTTATGGCTGGCCGTCACGACGATACCCGCATAAGCGTTCAGTTCTCTCACCGCAAAAGACAGCTCAGGCGTCGGGCGGAGCTCATCAAATACGTATGTTTGAATGCCTTGGGAAGCAAGGGTTTTGGCTGCTTCCATCGCAAACTCAGGAGATTTATGACGGGAGTCGTACGCGATCGCAACGCCTCTTTTTTTCGCTTCTTCTCCTTGTTTTGCGATATACGCAGCAAGCCCGGCGGATGCTTTGCGGACCGTGTAAATGTTCATTCTGTTTGTGCCCGGCCCGATTTCTCCTCTCATGCCTCCTGTTCCGAACTCAAGATTTTTGTAGAAAAAGTCTTCCAGCAGCTGCTCGTTTCCTTCTGCGTCCGCCAATAATTTTTTTAATTCTGAATCTAATTGTTCGGCCTGATTCCAGCGTTCGTAACTCTTACTCCAACTCATGTTCGTCCTCCTATAATTTCAGCTTATGACCATATTTTAATATGAAGCGGCTGTCCGTGTCACTTGATAACTTAACACAGCGCTTTATGTAAAAAGAAGGGCTCATGCCTTTTCGGCACAGCCCTCCGGTTATTATTGTTCGAGCGGAACAACCGCATCGTGCAGCAGCGTGTTTAACCACTCGGTATGTTTCGCTTTCGTTTCGTCATCCCATTGGAACCGGTCGCTCATGTAATCAATCACAGCCGTTTTATACGTTTGCACCCATTTGATGTCGAAGAACAGTCTGCCCGTTCTGCGGACGAAGAAATCAGCAGGTGTCGCAGCCATCTCTTCTTCAATGCTGTAAGCCGCTTCCGCCAGAATGTGAACCGGAATCTGGCGTTTTGCCGCTTCATCTTTCAGGCCTTCAATCCGGCTGAATACATTTTCGACGTTAGAGCCGTATCTGATGGCTAACTGTTTAGCTGTTTCCTGTGATAAACCGATTTTCAATCCGTCTTTTGTCTTTGCTTCCACAAATGACTCGAAGTTTTTAGAGCCGCCGACATGTCCGCCGGAAATCGGCATCGTCTTCGTCTTACAGCCGCCGAAGTCCTGGCCGCCCTCTTCTTTTAAGCGGTCGCGGACAAGATCGACAATGTGCTCAGCCATTTTACGGTAGCCCGTCAGTTTTCCTCCGGCGATTGTGATCAAGCCAGATTGAGATGTCCAGATTTCATCTTTACGGGAGATCTCGGACGGATCTTTTCCTTCTTCGTGAATGAGCGGTCTGAGGCCGGCCCAGCTTGATTCAATATCGTCCGCCGTAATATTCAGTTCCGGGAACATATAATTGATGGAGCTGACGACATAATCACGATCCTGCACCGTCATGCGCGGATGCTCAAGCTTTTGTTTATAAACCGTGTCTGTCGTGCCCACGTATGTTTTTCCTTCACGCGGAATGGCGAACACCATCCGTCCGTCCGGCGTGTCAAAATATACAGCCTGTTTAAGCGGGAATACGGATTGGTCGAATACGAGATGGACCCCTTTTGTATGCTGGAGATGCTTTCCGCTTTTGCTGTGGTCTTTTTCTCTCAGCTCGTCGACCCAAGGACCTGTCGCATTGACGATTTTTTTTGCGTAAACTTTGTATTCCTTGCCTGACAGCAGATCTTCAATTAAAACGCCGACGACTTTTCCTTTTTCATAAAGCAGCTCTTTCACTTTAGAATAGTTGACAGGCTCCGCACCGAACTTAACGGCTTCTTTCATGACTTCAATCGTCAGTCTCGCGTCGTCCGTCCGGTACTCTACATAGTAGCCTCCGCCTTTTAAGCCGTCTTTTTTGACGAGCGGTTCTTTTTGCAGCGTTTCTTTTGCAGACAGCATGCTTCTGCGCTCTGATTTTTTTACCCCTGCTAAATAGTCATATACACGCAGACCGATGGACGTAGAGAATGAACCGAATGTGCCTCCTTTATGGAACGGAAGCAGCATCCATTCCGGCGTCGTGACGTGCGGGCCGTTTTCGTATACAATGGCACGTTCTTTACCGACTTCAGCCACCATTTTGACTTCGAATTGCTTCAGATAACGCAAACCGCCATGGACAAGCTTTGTGGATCGGCTTGATGTGCCGGCCGCGAAATCCTGCATTTCGCTCAAAGCGACTTTCATTCCCCTTGAAGCAGCGTCAAGCGCCGTACCGGCACCCGTAATGCCTCCGCCTATAATAAACAGATCGTATGTTTTTTTAGTCATGTCTTCCAGCATATGATCCCGTTCCAAACTCGAAAATTGGTGATTCATCATTACGTTTCCTCCTTGTTGTCACGGTATAGAAAAAGAGACCACAACAGCCAAAGCGCATGTTATCACTTTGGTGCTGTGGTCTCTCCTCATCTCAGGACCGTTCCTATTAACTTGTTTTCAGTATATCATAATTTGATCTTACTTAAAAGCCATAGCTGCATTTACTGCTTTTTTCCATCCGCCGTACAATTCATCGCGTTTTTCATCTTCCATTTCCGGTTTGAATTGCTTATCCAGATTCCACTGATCGGCGATTTCAGTGCTGTCCTTCCAGTAGCCGACAGCGATTCCGGCCAAATACGCGGCACCGAGCGCAGTCGTTTCATTAATTTCCGGACGTTCGACCGGCACATCAAGCAAGTCGCTTTGGAACTGCATAAGGAAATTATTTTTAACCGCTCCGCCGTCTACACGCAACGTTTTTAAAGAGATGCCTGAATCAGCTTCCATGGCATCAAGCACATCTTTCGCCTGATAAGCGAGAGATTCAAGCGTAGCCCGGATAAAATGCTCCTTCGTCGTTCCGCGTGTCAGGCCGAAAACCGAGCCGCGCACGTCACTGTCCCAGTACGGTGTGCCCAATCCGACGAAAGCGGGTACGACATAAACACCGTCAGCGGAATCCACACGCTCTGCGTATGTCTCGCTTTCTTTCGAATCATGGAACATCCGCATGCCGTCTCTCAGCCATTGGATGGCAGAACCTGCGACAAAGATGCTTCCTTCCAGCGCATACTCGACTTTTCCGTCTAATCCCCAGGCGATCGTCGTCAGAAGGCCGTGCTCTGAAGCAATGGCTTTTTCTCCGGTATTCATGAGCATAAAGCAGCCTGTGCCGTATGTGTTTTTCCCCATGCCTTCTTCAAAGCACGCCTGACCGAACAGCGCTGACTGCTGGTCTCCGGCCGCACCCGCAATCGGAATATTTTTGCCGAAGAAATGATAATCAACCGTTTTCGCGTACACATGAGAAGACGGTTTCACCTCCGGCAGCATTGATTTCGGCACGCCTAAAATGTCAAGAAGCTCGTCATCCCATTTTAATTCATGGATATTAAACATCAGCGTTCTTGAAGCGTTGGAATAATCCGTTACGTGCGCCGCGCCTCCGGACATTTTCCAGATGAGCCATGAATCAATCGTTCCGAAAAGGAGATTTCCGTTTTCCGCTTTTTCCCGCGCGCCTTCTACATTGTCAAGAATCCATTTGACTTTCGTTCCTGAGAAATAAGGGTCGATCAGAAGTCCCGTTTTTTCTCTGAATGTATCATTATATCCTTTTTCACGAAGCTCTTCGCAAATGCCGGATGTTTGTCTCGATTGCCACACAATCGCATTGTATACCGGCTTTCCGGTATCTTTATCCCATACGACCGTCGTTTCCCTTTGGTTCGTGATGCCGATGCCGGAAATTTGGTCCGCGCTGATTCCGGACTCTGAGATCACAGTCGCGATAACGGCGAGCACCGATCCCCAAATTTCGTTCGCATTATGCTCCACCCAGCCCGGCTGAGGGAAGTGCTGTGTGAATTCCTTTTGAGCGGAATGCACGATTTTTCCTTCTTTATTAAAAAGAATCGCTCTTGAACTTGTTGTGCCTTGGTCAATTGATAAAATATAGGTCTCCATGATGCCGCTCTCCTTTTTAAATATATTCAGAATTTGATAATGTTTTTCGTGATTGAGATTTCTTGGTATAAACATAGAGTATGAAAAGCAATACAACCATTATAACGCTTACAAACCAAAAGCTAGATGTCACATTTCCTTTAAACGCGGCATTGTAAAATACGCCGCCGAACGCACCGCCCATGATCGGACCGATAACGGGAATCCAGGCATATTTCCAATTTGACGGCCCTTTTTTCGGAATCGGCAGAAAGGCGTGCGCGATTCTCGGCCCCAAATCCCGCGCAGGGTTGATCGCATACCCGGTCGTTCCTCCGAGAGAAATTCCGATAGCCACGATGAGGAATCCGACAATCAGCGGGTTCAGCCCTTTTGTAAATTCATTCGCTCCGATTGCCAAAATGCCGAGCACAAGCACAAATGTCCCAATGACTTCACTTATCATATTCCCAAATGTATGAGGAATACTCGGTCCGGTCGAGAAAACGCCCAGCTTAGCGGCCGGATCATCCGTCGCCTTCCAATGCGGCAGATAATGAAGGTACACAATAACCGCACCGATTATTGCTCCGATCATCTGTCCCGCAATATAGACAGGGACTTCTTTCCAAGGAAAACTGCCTTCAAGCGCAAGGCCTATCGTTAAAGCCGGATTCAAGTGAGCGCCGCTGATTCCGCCGACAGCATATGCCGCCATGGCTACTCCAAGCCCCCAGCCGAATACAACAACAATCCATCCGGATTGGTATGAAAGCGATTTCTTTAAATTGACTCCCGCACAAACGCCGCCGCCGAAAATAATAAGCAGCATTGTACCGATTACTTCTCCCCAAAATGCTGTCATCATCATTCCTCCTAAATGACATAATAGCAGGTTTGACAGAGTTATAGAGAATAAAAAACCCACAACAGACCGCTTTACGCTTTATTGCTGCCGTAAAGAGCTGTTGTGGGTCTCCGGGTCTCCATCACATAGTATTAACCTAGGTCTATTGTAACAACGGGTGTAAGCGGTGTCAATCTTTTTTTGTCATAGAATGTTCATATTTAGCCCACAGCTCGGTGTCTGAAGTCGTGACAGCCGTGGCCCCCGCCTGCAAAGCGTTTTCAACATCCTGTTCCGTGCGGATAAAGCCGCCGGCAAAAATCGGAATGCCCGTCATCTCTTTAATTTCCCGGATTAAAGTCGGAACGATGCCCGGGAGAACCTCGATAAAGTCAGGCTTATGCTTCCCGACGAATTCCATGCTCTTTTCCATCGCGCTCGTATCCAAGAGAAACAGACGCTGGATCGCATATATTTTCTTTTGTTTCGCTTTGACGATGACGGCCGATCTCGTCGAAATGATGCCGGCGGGCCGGATGTCCTGACAAATAAATTCAGCCCCGTATTCATCATGCTTAATGCCGTGAATTAAATCGACGTGAACCATCAGGTGTTTTCCGTGTTTTTTCGCTTCATTCACGACACCTTTTAATTGACCGAGGTGAATATCTAAAATAACGCCGTATAAGAACGGACTTTCTAAAAATGCATCGAATTGCTTCATGTTCCGGATAGCCGGTAAAATCTGCTGGTTGTGAAAACTCATGTTTTACTCCTTTACATTAAAAATCAATGCTCAGCACGCTTTCTTTGACCGTTGAAATGATGAAAGAAAGCTCCTCGTCAGAAAGGCAGAAAGGCGGTGAAAGCTGAATGACATTATTATATCCCGCTGCGGTATCGCCATTTTTCCCGACGAGCAGGCCTTTTTTCTTACAGGCGGTGATGACGTGCTGGACAGCGGCGGCATCAGCGGGTTCTTTCGTGATTTTGTCCTTTACGAGCTCGATGCCGGCAAGAAGGCCCTTTCCCCGTACATCTCCGACCGCGGGATGTTCTCTGAGCGGCTGAAGCTCCCTGAGCAGCCTTTCGCCAAGCTCCCGGGAACGGGCGATCAGATTTTCCTCCTCCATCAATTGCAGGTTTTTCAAAGCAAGGGCGCAGGCTGCCGGATTGCCTCCGAATGTATTCACGTGCCGGAAACGGCCGTACGGCTCACCGTCCGAATACGCTTCAAAAATCTCCCGTTTCACCGCCGTCGCCGACAGCGGCAGGTAAGCGCTCGTGATGCCTTTTGCCATTGTGACGATGTCCGGTGAAACGCCGTAATGCTGAAATCCGAACGGCTCTCCCGTGCGGCCGAAACCGCAGATGACTTCATCACTGATAAGCAGCGCGCCGTGGCGGCGGCAAATGTCCTCTACCTTTGCCATATACCCGTCCGGGGGCATCAGTATACCTCCGCCTGTAATAATCGGTTCCATAATAACGCCGGCAATCGTTTCGCTTAATTCCCACGTCATGATCCGGTCGATTTCATGTGCGCTTTCCAATGTGTCAGCATCGGCGGGATTCCGATAGAGATCAGGCGGCGCCGCATGCAAAAATCCTTGGGAGAGCGGCTCGTATTTGTATTTTCTCTGCGCCTGGCCGGTAGCGGCGAGCGCCCCCATCGTATTGCCGTGATAGCCCCTGTACCGGGAGATGAATTTGAAGCGGCTGTGATCGCCGTTTTCAATGTGGTATTGGCGGGCAATTTTGAACGCGGTTTCATTTGCTTCCGATCCGCTGTTGGAAAAGAAGATTACATAATCGCCGCCGAGCCATTCATTCAGTTTTTCCGCAAGTTCAATCGCAGGTTGATGGCTTTGGGTCAGCGGATAATAAGGAAGCTCCTTCAATTGGCTGTATGCCGCATCGGCAAGCTCCTTTCTCCCGTATCCGATATTGACGCACCATAGTCCTGACATGCCGTCCAAATACCGCCTGCCGTCAATGTCCGTAACCCAGGCGCCTTCCCCTTTTTGGACGATTATGCTGTCATCCGGCTCCGCCCCTTTCATCGCGTGCCAAATCAGCTCTTTATCCTTTTGTTTGAGTGACTGATTTTTTTGTACATGTTCCACACCGCTCATCTCCCTTTCAATATCATTGCACTGTATCGAAAGCTGCCCGGCTTCTGACGCCGATTCTCTTGGTGAAGTTTTCCTCTTAATAAGAATATAAAGGCGCGGCATGGGCGAGTCAATAAAGCGGCGGCAATTAAAAAAACGCTTTCTCCCAGAAAGCGAAAGGGCTACAAGAGCATATCCCGAAACCGGGGACGGTGCAAGTATTTTTATAAAAAAACCCGCTCCTTAAACCGGAGCGGGCTTTCTTCATTTAAGATGCGTAATCCGGTAGATGTCTTTGCGCCGGTCTTTCAGCTGGCGCACGGTTCCGTTTTCACGCTGCCTTCTTAAAATTTCAAGGTCAACGTCCCCGATCACAACCATTTCGATATTCGGGTTCGTTTCACCGACGATTCCGTCTCTGGCAAATTCAAAATCAGACGGAGCAAAAATGGCTGACTGTGCGTATTGAATATCCATATTTTCTGTTTGCGGCAGGTTCCCGACCGTACCTGAGATGACAGTGTAAATTTGGTTTTCAACCGCTCTCGCCTGAGAGCAGTATCTTACGCGCAAGTAGCCTTGGCGGTCTTCAGTGCAGAACGGCGTAAAGATAATTTTCGCCCCTTGATCCGCGGCAATTCTCGCAAGCTCCGGAAATTCAATATCGTAGCAGATCTGAATGGCGATCTTTCCGCAGTCTGTATCAAATACGCGCACTCTGTCTCCGGCGCTGATGCCCCACCATTTCCGCTCATTCGGCGTAATGTGAAGCTTATACTGTTTTTCAATCGTGCCGTCACGTCTGAATAAGTAAGCGATGTTATAAATTTTCCCTTCTTCTTCAACGAAGTGGGAGCCGCCGATGATGTTGACATTATATTTCACCGCGAGGTCTGTAAAGAGGCTGATATAGTCCTCTGTATATTCGGTAATCCTCTGAATGGCCAGACTCGGAGAACGCTCCTCGAGGAATGACATGAGCTGCGTCGTGAAAATCTCCGGAAATACCGCGAAATCAGATCTTGCATCGGAAGCCACATCCACATAATATTCAACCTGATTGGCAAATTCCTCGAAGGAATAAATCTTTTTCATTTCATACTGAATGACGCAAATACGCACCGGAAATGCCGATTTGTAATAGCGCTTCGACTGCGGCAGGTAATCGACATTGTTCCACTCCATTAATGTCGCATATTTAATGGACGCGGTGTCATCCGGGAGATAATTCGGATTGATCCGCATGAGCGTAAATCCGTTCATCAGCTGAAAGGAAAGCACCGGATCATAAATCTGATGGCGCGTCACCTGTTCGACATAGGCTCTCGCCGTCATTTCTTCCGCATATTTATGGTAATTCGGAATCCGTCCGCCGATAATGATGCTTTTCAGGTTTAATCGTCTCGCCAGGTCTTTTCTCGCTTCATACAGCCGGTGTCCGATCTTCATCCGTCTGTATGCCGGATGCACCATCACTTCAATTCCGTACAGGTTCATTCCGTCCGGATTGTGGTTCGTGATGTAACCGTCGTCTGTAATGTCCTGCCATGTGTGGCGGTCATCGTATTCATCGAAATTGATGATCAGGCTGGAGCATGATCCGATAATTTCCCCTTCATACTCGGCGCAAAACTGACCTTCCGGAAAATGCGCGAGATGGCTGATTAAATGCTCAGGCTCCCAAGGCTCCATCCCCGGGAAACAATCCTTTTGCAGCTCAATAATTTTGTTGATATCTTTCTCTTCCATGTTCCGTATGACCATTTTCTTTTCAAAACGGGTCAGATCAAGTTTCTCAGACAATGCCGCTTCCCCCTGCCGATTCGTTTTGATTGTTCAAGCGCTGTAAAAGTAATTCAAGTTCCATTTCCGCCATCGATTCCAGTCTGTGATCGTATTCTTCAAACAACAGGGCGCTTGTTACCTTATTCGGTACGATCACACATTTCATGCCGGCACGTTTGGCTGCGATTGAGCCATTGACGGAATCCTCAAAAGCAAGACATTCGGAAGGTTCGACGCCTAAATGTTCCGCCGCTTTCAAATAGAGTTCCGGATTCGGCTTCACTTCTTCTACGTCATCCGCCGTCTGAATCACTTCAAATTCATCAAACAGGCCTAACTCCTTCAGGTGGCCCGATACCCATTTGAAATCTGAGCTTGAAGCAAGCCCCACCTTCAATCCTAATTCTTTCGCCGCGGCTAAATAAGCCTCCACCCCGGGACGCGCCGTTTCCGTTTTCATCCGCTGATCGAAGCGCGCACGTCTGATCGCCGTCAGTTCGTCATGATCGAGCTTTCTTCCCAGCTGCTCCTCTAAATACGCGAACGGCTTAAACCCCGCGGCCGTTCCGATCACCTTTCCCCAGACAGATAAAGGCAATGTCGATCCGTGTTCTTCAAACATTTCTTGCAGCACTTCATATTCATGGGTTTCTGTATCTAAAATTAACCCGTCAAAATCAAAGATTAATGCTTTTATCACTGCTTACAGCTCCTTTAGTTAACGTACTGTGACCTATGTATACACTATACCGTGAATTTCTTTCGCGTTCAAAATGTAACATTCGGACGGAAAGAAGAGCCTGCATGAATGCAAGCTCTCTTGATCCGTTACTGTGAGTTTTGGCTGGAAATATTAGAAAGAGCTGCTCCCGCAGACTCGTTTGAACGCTGATCGACCGCTAAGTCTCCAAGCGCAACGATCCCGACCAAATGATTTTGATCAACAATGGGAAGGCGGCGGATTTGGTGTTGGGCCATCAGGTGTGACGCCTCTTCAAGACTCATCTCCGGGTTTCCGGATACTACTTTAGAAGACATCACGTGCGAAACAGGTGTTTGGCCGTCGCGGCCTTGAGCCGTTGTTCTCAATGCGATATCACGGTCTGTCAGCATTCCTTTTAATTCCCCTCCGTCAACGACGGGAATCGCTCCGACATTATGCTGATGCATCAGCGCGGCCGCTTCCTGAATCGTTTGATTGGGAGAAACGGTAGCCACGTGGGTAGTCATTGATTGTTTGATTGAACTCATTGTAAAGCACCCCTTTCGCCATTTATTATGCTCAGGGGTTTGTCTCATTATAAAGGGAGTTAGAGGAAAGAAATTGTGGTATCATGTCAAAGAAGCAAAAAAGAGCCTGTAAAAAGGCTCTTTACATCCGTCAGATCAGTCTTCTGTGACCGCAGGCTTCTGATTCGGCTCTTGTCTCGAAATCATCATAGGTAAACGGAAAATTCATTCCGCAATCATTCAGCAAAGCGCAATTTTTATCAAACAGCGCCCGCTCTTTGGCATCATATACCGCGTGCGGCTTTGACAGCATGATATGTACCGTTTGCAGACAAGCCATAATTTGAAATGCTTCTTTTAACGTTCCTTGGTAAAGTTGGTTTTGTAAAGACAATACGCCCCTTTTTTTAAAGCGCTGCATTTCCAGTTCGGAGAAATAAAGAGGAAAGACATTTTGGAACAGTTCAGAGGAAAGCTCTTGTATCGCGCTTTCTTGTCCGTCAGTCGCTGCGTTGACAATTCTCACATCAATCACCTTTCTTGCCATGTGAATATCCTTAATCTTTATCAAGAATAGCACAGAAAAAAACGCGAAAGCTAAGGTAAGTGTTTCCTATTGAAACAGCCGCTTTCCGCTTGAAAAAGGAGCTTTATGATATGAAACAAAATGACCGCGGGCTGGAACTTCTGATAACGGAAAAGCACGCCGGACAATGGCTGTTTTCAGTCCTGAAATCAGAATTTCAGGCATCAAAACCCGTGATAACCGAATGGATGAACCAAGAAAGCATTCAGGTCAATCGCACATCTCCCAAAAACAACATCATCCTGAAAACCGGAGACCGCCTGTTCATTGATCTTCAGGAAAAAACGGAGTCATCGGTGATCCCGGAATACGGGGAAGCGGAAATCTTATTTGAGGACAATCATATGCTGATTGCAAATAAGCCGGCGGGGATGCCGACTCATCCGAATGAAGAGGGTCAGACCGGAACCCTCAGCAATCTGATCGCTTACCATTTTCAAATCAACGGCGAACAAGCGAAAGTCCGCCATGTTCACCGGCTTGACCGGGACACGTCAGGTGCGGTCGTTTTCGCTAAACACCGCCTGGCTCATGCCATCCTCGATCGGCAGCTTGAAACCAAAACATTAAAACGAACCTATATCGCCGCAGCGGAAGGAAAAGTGACGCCGAAAAAAGGCACGGTTGATTCGCCGATCGGCCGCGACAGGTCACATTCCGTCAGACGGCGCGTCTCACCCGGCGGACAAGCCGCCGTCACCCATTACAAGGTAAAAGGCTATCATTCCGGCGCGCAGCTTTCTCTGGTCGAGCTTGAATTGGAAACCGGAAGAACACATCAAATCAGAGTGCATATGGCAAGCATCGGCCATCCGTTAGCGGGAGATGACCTGTACGGCGGAAGCCGGGCGCTGTTTCACAGACAGGCGCTTCACGCCAAAAAGGTCAGCGTCGTCCATCCGGTCTCCGGAGAAGAAATCATTGCCGAAGCGCCTATGCCCGCTGATCTGGCACACTTTGCCGACACGTATTTTTCTTAAACCGGGTAAGCATATATAATATATCGTTTCGGTGCATTTCCGATGTAAGAAAACGGATAGCAAGTGGTCAGGATCAGTTCCTCCCGCTCGTGCTGAAGGGTGATGACGGACGTATCATCCCGGCTGACGATTTTTGTATGGCTGATTTTATAAGAAAACGCGCCGTAAGACAGAATCACGTTCAGCCTGTCTCCTTTTTTCAGTTCGCCGGTCCGTCGGAACACCGTGTCCCTGTGGCCGGATAATACGATTTGGCCGTGTTCATCCGGATAATAGCTGTCTTTATAATGGCCGACGCCTTTTGCTAAATCGTCTGCGTCAGTCCCTTCCAAGATCGGGAGCTCAGCATCAATTTTAGGGATTTCTAAAATACCGCTTGCTTCACCTGTTTTAGGATGAAATTCTTTTTTGCGCTGCGCCAAAACGGCTCTATTCGTTTCTTTCTTTGCCAGAACGGGTTCAGCCGTTTTTTTTGCTTCTTGAAGCGATTGGTTTGTCTTCATATGTGAATCGACGATCTTCCAGCTTCCGTAGCATGTGACGATGACACCGATAATGATGACAAGAAGCGGAATATGTTTCAGTTTATTCATGGTGTGCGGTTGCTCCTTTTCCCTCTGAAAAGCCAGTATACGCCGGCGCCTGTGATCACCAGTCCGGCCAGTGCCGTCTGATGGCTGCCCGCTGAAGTGTCAGGCAACGGGCGGCCTTTTTGTGTGCCGCTTTCAGTCTGTTCTGTGCTTTTTTCCGGATTTGCAGCCGGAGACGGACGGGTTTTGGAAGCTGTTTCTTTTATAACGGGACGCTCTGGGTTTTTTGCTTGATCAGGCTGTTTTGCAGCATCCGGGTTTTTAGCGGGTTTTTCCGCTTGGGGTTTTTCTGTTTTATCGGGTCTGGTGCCGCCCGGTGTTTCCCCGCTTCCCGGCTGACTGCCGGTGTCATCAGGTGTTTCGGTTGCGGATGCCGTGCGGATGCGGCCGTTGCTTTGATAAGAAATCGGAGCGGAAAAGCTTTTGACATAGTCTACTGTCGCTTCCAAATCCTCAGGCCCCGTCACCGGATTCTTGCCGAGTTTCCCGATCGGGCCGTATTTTGCCCCCGCTGCCGTTGCCATAAATTGATTGACTGTTAATGTATATCCTTTCTCGGGCTGTATGTCTGTCCCGTCCGCCATTTTCATATCAATCGCTTTTCCGGTTTCCGGGTTCCATGTATAGGAAAATCCGCTGATGCTGTAATCCGGTCCGTAAACCGGAGAAATTTGCGCGTTGATGATCTCCCGCAAATCTTTTCCTTTGATTTCAAGCTTCGTCAGCACATTGCCGAACGGCTGAACATTATAAAGGTCTCCCCATGTAATCGGCCCTTTTTTTATGCCGTCCCGGATGCCGCCGCCATTCATTAGCGCAAAATCGGATTTCATCTTCGCTTTCATACCGTCGGCAATCAGATTTCCAAGCGCCGTGTCGCCGTCATTTGAATAGCCGCCCGTTATATCATGGGCCGCTTCCCCGACCTCTTCGCTGATAATTGGTTTCACTTTCTCTTCATATTTGCTTAATATGCCTGCCGCATCCGGGTCCGGCTTGATTTTACTTTGGTCGATATATTGGATCTCCGCTGATTTTTTCACGATATCCTTCGACTCTTTATCAAGTTCAAGATCGGCGATTCCGATTGCTTTTCCGTATTCAAATGCCTGCACGATAAGCTTGCCGTTGACTTCTCCGTTTACGACTTTATGATTGTGCGCGGCGAAAATCACGTCAATCTCTGAGTCTGTCCCGGCGGCAAGCTTTGCGGCTTCTCCCGTAATCGCACTGCCGTTTTGTTCAGCAGACATATGGGCGAGCACGGCGATAGCTTTAATTCCTTTTTTCTTCAGGTCAGCGGCGGCGTCATTTACGGCTTTTACCTCATCCGTAAACGTGATGTTTTTAATTCCGTCCGGAATGACCATTCCTGCTGCCGATCTGGTTACAACTCCTATAAATGCAACCGGAATTCCGGAAACGTATTTGATTTCATACGGCGGCAGAAAGGGCTCTCCTGATTTTAGTTTACAGTTGGCGCAGACGAGCGGGAAATTTTGGCCGTCATAACCGCTTGTCCCCTTTCCGTCCGGATGATCTCCTCCATTGATGATCCGTTTAAGCTCATTTGTTCCTTCATCGAATTCATGATTGCCGACAGTCCCGGCGTCAAACCCGATGTCTTCCATCAGTTCTACTGTCGGTTCATCTTGAAAAAGGGCTGACACGGGAGAACTGCCCCCGATCATATCGCCCGCATGCACCACGAAGGCATGTTCTTTTTCGGCTTTTGCTTTTTTAATGTACGCCGCAGCGTAGTCCATTCGGCCGAACGTGCCATCCGGTTTACCATCTCCGTTAAGATCAAGCTCATATTGCTGATCAATTTTTCCGTGCAGATCATTCATGCTGATGATTCTGAGCGGGACACGGCCGGTGTCTTCAGTCTGCTGGTCTTGATACGCCTTAGCCGTTCTACTCTCATTCAGCGGTCCGGCTTGTCCGATTGCTGACGCATCTTTCACGCCGGAGACCATAAAACAAACCATCAGCAAACAGCACGAAAGACGCATCCCCCTTTTTTTCTTCATTCATTTCCCCCCTTGTCTTCTAAGAAATACGTTAGCTTATTTTCTTAAAAATCACACCACTTTTTTGTAAAGATTGTCTTCACTGGCGCAAAATAGTAAATAGTCCCCATGTAACGAAATAGGTCTGCATGTATAACGGATCAGCTTTTTTCACATCTTAATGATGATTTGACATGAAGGAGGAAAACAATCAGTGGAACAGCAGCAGAATCAGCAGCAGCCGCCAGTAAATCAGGGGATGCCGGGTTCACCGCAAGTGAATCACGGAGGACATGAGCTTTTCGATATGCATGAAGTCCTGGCCGGAACAGTCGGCGTCCTGGATCAATTTATGATGCTCAGACAATTTATACAGGATCAGCAGCTGGCGGATATTCTTGACCGCCAATACCAATTCATTCTCGGACTTTATAATCTGACGGCAGAATGCTTTAAGACCGGCCAAAAGCCTTCTCAGGAAACTTCGACATATATGATGAAGGAACAGAACCAAGCCGTGTACGGCATAAAAGCGACACAGCCGAAAAAACCGAATCAATCATTAAATGATGTCAAAGATCTCGGGATAAGCGGCCATATGCTCGGCCTGATTAAAGCTCAAGCTTCTCTTTTGACGATGAGCTCGCTTGAAATGACCAATCCCGTGACAAGAAGAGTGCTCTCCGCCCAAATTCAGCAATATGTTGAAATGGCATTTGAAATCTTCCTGTACCAAAACAAACACGGTTATTATCAGGTTCCTCAGCTTAATGCACAAGATATGCAGACGATGCTGAATTCATTCGGGCCGGCTCAGGGACAGCCGCAAATGCCTCCGATTAAAGGACAAATGGGACAGCAGCAAAACCTGCATTGATTAAGAAACGGCGTTGGATACCCGACTCTCCAATGCCGTTTTCTTTTTTTCATATGTTTTTGTGAAATCACGTTCAAACTGTTTCAGGGTTTCTTTGGCGGCCGCTTCAAAGCCTTTTTCAAAATCCTGTGTTTCGGCGGTTTTGTTGATAATGGTTAAGATAATGCCTTCTCCGAATGTATCGGTTAAATCCTTTATCATATAGAAGCTTTGCAAATATACATCCGTCTCATATACCATCCGCGATTTCTGCCATTTTCGGTCGGTCGTTAATTGATCAAACGGCACGACGGAAAATGCAATCGGATCAATGACTACATCATAATGCGCAACCCATTCGCTCAGCCCCTCATGAAACCAAAGCGGAAATTCAGACGTAGACGTTCCCATTTGCCGCGTTTTTTGATGAAACGCATAGTGCGTATATTCATGAATAATCAATTGTTTATACATAAAAACGGCCAGCTCATCTTTTTTCAAAAGCTGTTTTTTCTCTTCAGGCAAAAGCCCCATCATCTGCTCCTGCTCTGAATAAAAACCGACTACGTTTTTCAAGCCGGAATATTGCTCAATTTCAGCTTCATCCGCAAAGAAAATAAGTTCAAGAGGCGCTGTTCCTTTATAGCCGACAATGATTTGATTGATACGCTTTGCGTAGTCTAACGTAAGCTTGGTCAGGTCCAAGAGCGGCTTTTCATCCGCCGTATAGTAAATCGCTGTATGTTTGTAAATTTCTTTATTCATGTGTTCAGTCACTTGTTCCTTCGTCGGAACAAAGCGGCTGTTTTGGCCCGACAGGACGTACATCAAACTTACCGAAATGGCTGAACTGACAGCCAATATGACAAGGACCCCGCACAGGATCAGAGTGAATGCCGCCCGTTTCCCCATGCCGTCACGCAAACAAGCTCCCTCCCCGATCCTTCAATTTTCATCTCATTCTTTACTTTATGCGCCGGAAGGTTTGGCCGTGACGGCAGATAAAATAAAAAAGCCGCAGCAAATGCGGCTTTTCCATTCATTTCATTTATTTATTGGGGGTTGGGAATACACGCTGCACCATTTGGCCGAATTCATCAAACAGACCGGATACCGGGTGGCCGTTTTTGATTCGTTTTCCGTAGCCTTGCATACGTTCCACGAAATCCGGATTCGCTGATACATATACTGTCCGGACATGTTTATCGGCTGATTTCACCTTATCGGTAATCTTATTTTTCAAATGGTTGGCGATGGCGCCTTTTTGCCCGTTTGTCAAAACAACAGCAACATAAGCGGTGTTTCCGGCAATGATCACAGTTGCATTTTTAACTTCTTTCAGATCAGTCACCTTGTCTGCGGCTTTATCGGCAACGCTCAGGTTACGGTCGTTATTGTGATCTGCGGTGTTTTGGTTATGACGGTTCCCTGTATTCATATTTGTCGCACCGTCGTTAGGCGTGTTGCGGTAATTTACATTTTGGGTGCGGTTGTCATTTCGTTTTCCTTCTCCCTGGTTTCCCATACTGCACCCTGCTGTAATCAGCATCGGCAGAAGAAGGGCAGAGATAACTGCTTGTTTTTTTATCATGTGAATTCCTCCTTTCTCACTTTACGTATAGGTTTTTCTATTCGGCTGGATTTATGCACTCCGTTTGCATTTTGAGCGGTTTGGATAAATATCAGAAGGAAAGGAAAAGATAAATGTAATCACTAGAATGAGGAGGGATTTAACTTGTTCAGACAAAAAAAAGGCATCAGCCCGACAGCGCTGCTGATCGGCTCATCACTTTTGATTGCAGCTTTATCACCGGAAATCCGCCGCAAAATCACCGGAATGGTTTCAGGCCGAATGCAGCATAAAGATGACGCACACTCCATGCAGCCTGCTGAGATGATTAAGCAGGCTTTCGGCGGAGAATCCGGCGGACAGCAGCACACGGACAAAGCACGGCACTCACAAGGCGGCTCCATGCAGCCTGCCGAGATGATCAAACAGGCTTTCGGCGGAGAATCCGGCGGACAGCGGCACACGGACAAAGCACGGCATTCACCAAGCGGCTCCATGCAGCCCGCCGAGATGATCAAACAGGCTTTCGGCGGAGAATCCGGCGGACAGCGGCATGAGCAGACTTCCGGCCAACACTCCGGCTCATCTTCATCGTCTCATGAACATAGCCGGAGCCATACGGACGGACAGGCGGACCGCCGAAAAGAGACTTCGGCAAAGCCTCACTATACGGAGCCGATTCACTTTGAAGAAAGCGCGGTAAATGTTTTAAATGACAGCACCGTGATGAATATGCTGGAAGATCTGGAACCCGGAAATCATTAAAAATACGCGACTTCGTTTTTTAACCGATTTGAAGAAGTTCCCTTAATCATAACGCCGGGGAGCGGATAATGTTGTTCCCGCTAAAAAAGCCTTAACTTCAGGTGAAGTTAAGGCTTTTCAGATTGAGGAAAGATCTTGCTAACCATACAGTGCGGCTTCACAGCAAAGTGATGCGTCACGGCTGGTTTTTGCTGATGATCCTCTTTTTAAGCTTCTTCAGCTTCAACGACGATTGAGGAATCATTGTAAACCGAGGTATCGGTTTCCTTCGTCATTTTACTTGTTAACAGTCCCGCGGTCATGCTGCCGCTGACATTTAAGGCAGTGCGCCCCATGTCAATTAACGGCTCAATTGAGATGAGCAGCCCGGCAAGCGCAACAGGCATATTTAAAGCGGATAAGACGAGAAGAGCCGCAAATGTCGCGCCGCCTCCTACGCCTGCTACACCGAACGAACTGATTGCCACTATCGCGATGACCGAAATAATAAATCCGGGTTCAAACGGATTTTGCCCCACTGTCGGCGCAATCATCATCGCGAGCATTGCCGGATAAATGCCGGCACAGCCGTTTTGACCGATCGATAAGCCGAATGAACCGGCGAAGTTCGCAATTCCTTCCGGTACGCCCATGCTTTTTTGCGTTTTAATATTGAGCGGCAAAGCCCCTGCGCTTGAACGGGACGTAAACGCAAACACCATGACCGGAAATGCTTTTTTCACGTATGTGATCGGATTTAAACCGCTGAACGTAATCAGCAGCAAGTGAATGATAAACATGACGATAAGCGCGGCATATGATGCGATCACAAACATCCCCAGTTTCGCAATGCTGTCGATGTCGCTTGTCGCGATCGTTTTGGTCATAATCGCCAACACCCCGTAAGGCGTCAGTCTTAAAATTAATGTCACGACGCGCATAATAATCGCGTAAACCGCATCGACAATTCCGCTGAATGTCGCGGCGTGCTCCGGCTGCTTCCGTTTCACGCCAAGGAAAGCGATGCCGAGAAAAGCGGCGAAAATAACGACTCCGATGGTGGAAGTCGGTCTGGCCCCGGTGAAATCAAGAAACGGATTTCCCGGCAGAAGCTCAACGATTTGCTGAGGAAGCGTTTTAGCCGTCATATCCTCCGATTTTTGCTGAAGCTCCTGGCCTCTTGATAGCTCAGTGCTCCCCTGGTCGATATGAACGGCCTTCAGATCAAAGGAAAGCGCCGAAACAATTCCGACTGCCGCGGCAATTGCTGTCGTGGCGATCAAAATTCCGATGATCAGGCCGCTGATTTTTCCGATGTTATGGGTCAGTTTCAGCTTCGTAAATGCGCCCAGAATGGAAATAAAGACAAGCGGCATGACGATCATCTGGAGCAACTTGACATAACCGCCGCCGGCGATATTAAACCAATCAGCTGTTTGTGTCACGATATGTGAAGCCGGTCCGTAAATCAATTGCAGTGCAAAACCGAATACAATGCCTAATCCGAGCGCGGTAAAGACACGTTTAGAAAAGGAAACGTGTTTTTTTTGCATCACAAACAGACCTGCTATAAGCAGAAGCATAATGAAAACATGTAAGACTACAAATAAATTCTCCAAAACAGGTAAACACTCCCTTGCTCATTATCCTTACACACTATATTATATGAATTCCGATCGGTCAAGTATGATTTTACAATATATGTATTTTTATAGACTTTTCTCTTTTCTTTCCACCCTTTCTTTAGTAACTTATATAAGGGTGATTGTTATGCTGAAGGAACTGTTTCTTAATTTGACGATTTTAATCACATTTAATTATCTCTTCACCCTTCTTTTTAAAGAGTCGCTGTCGTATAAAGAAGACCGTCCGATGTTTCAATTACTGAAGGGGGCGGCTTGCGGGCTTTTAGGGGTTTTTCTGATTGCTTTCGGATTTTCTTACTCTGATTCTATCATTGATCTCAGAAATATCCCGATTATCATCGCCGCTCTTTACGGAGGCTGGGTGTCTACGGCAGTTGCCTTTATCATTATTGTGGCAGGCCGTATCCTGATCAATTTCAATGCCAGCGCCATTTATTCCATCGCCGCAGTCGGCATGATTGCCATACTTTCTGTGGCAGTATTCAGAGGAAAAAAGCCGAATCGCAAAAAGGCGTTCGTTATGCTGCTTTTCTCAAACGTTATTTTCACCCTGACGCTGCTGTTTCTTGTGCCTGAACAGCCTGCCGGGATCCTCGTTTATTATTGGCTCATTTCCACTTTGGGCGGAATGCTGTCACTGTATATCATCAAACACGAAGCCGATGCCCGACTTTTATTCAAGAAATACAAGTTTCAAGCGAATTATGATTTTCTGACGGGGATTTTTAATAAAAGAAAATTCGAGGAGATCTCGCGTGTCCTGTACGACCGGGCATCTCAATCATCCTCATCTCAGCTTGCGCTTATTTATTTAGATATTGATCACTTTAAACAGATCAATGATCAATACGGCCATTATGAAGGTGATCAAGTGCTGAAAGAACTGGGGACGCGGCTGAGGTTCTTAATCAGCAGTTCTGATCCGTCAGCCCGTATCGGCGGCGAAGAGTTTGCGGTGCTTATACCGAATTGCACGTATACAAAAGGGCTTCACCTCGCAGAAGAAATCAGGCAGACGATGGACGGGAACCCGATTCTGCTGACGAGCGGAGATACAATTTTCGTGACCGTTTCTATCGGCATCGCGCACTATCCGACAAATACGGCGGATCCGCAGACCCTGCCTCTGATCGCAGACCGGATGCTGTACAAAGCGAAAACCTCAGGACGCAATCAAGTGTGCAGCACTGAAAAAAAAGAATGATCGCCGCAGGGAGAATCATTCTTTCTTTTCAGTGACAACGGCGCCCGGCTGGAAAACGAGAATCAGGCTGTCCTGATATTCGATACAAAGACAGGAGTTCTTGCAGCCGCATGAAATCCTGCTTTTTTGGCGAAAACTGCTGCGTCACGCCTTTTCTATGTAATCAGCCCGCCTCCTGCATAAGAAAGAGCGCTCTGCCGAAACCCGCAGCTTCATCAGGCATGATCCACTTCGTCCGGTATATCCTTCAGCCGTTTATACTGCTTGGAATAAATGCCGAGCACACGCCGCATACGTCGTTCTTAAAGGGGCAGCTTCTTTTTTCCAATAGTCGGCAAACATTTAAAATAAGCAACGGTTTGAAATGTATCTGCATCAAAATCCCCGCCGGCAAGTGCCAAATCAGCCTCGGCATAATCTGAAAGCGCCGCCAATGAAAGTTCTAATCCTTCCTCTCCGACTTTTTTGCGACAAATCCCCAGATAAATGGATGACATTCATTGATTCCGATAGTAATGGCTCGATTCCAAGCGGGATCGTGGCATGAAGTAAGCGGCATGATCAAAATGAAGAGAAACCAGACTCTTTATAATCCGCAGCTTCAAGATGACCTACTCCCTATCTATTTTTATGTGCAGCACTGCACCATGCATTCGGGCTCATGATTAAGTTAAGGTTGTAGAGAGCGGCTTTTATGAGCTGCAAAATGTGCTGTTCAATCTCAGATCAGCCTTCCGTATCCGCGCGATTTCGACTTTAAAAATGTTATTTCAAAAAAAGTTACATTTAGCAGTTGTTTTTTCTCCGGATTACTGGTAGAGTAAAGGTAATTATTTTTGTTCGAACTATCTTTAAGAAGAAAGTTTTGTAAGAGTTTTCGTCTTGGAAGTTTGTTTTAGAGCAAGAATAGTGAATTTAAGCGTTATGTCGCTTTAGGAGGAAATTTCATGTTAGAAGGTAAAGTAAAATGGTTCAACTCTGAAAAAGGATTCGGATTCATCGAAGTAGAAGGTCAAGACGATGTATTCGTTCACTTCTCTGCTATTCAAGGCGAAGGCTTCAAAACTTTAGAAGAAGGCCAATCTGTTTCTTTCGAAATCGTTGAAGGAAACCGCGGACCACAAGCTGCTAACGTAACAAAAGCATAAATGTCTTAAAAAAACCTGCCGGTGCAAGCCGGCGGTTTTTTTTATATCAAAAAGCTGTTTTGCCTAGGCAAAACAGCTTTTTTACATCAGGTAGCAATATCCCGTTTTAAGAAGACGCCGAATGCGAGCGCCATAAAAATAATGAAGTAAATCACAAGCATCACAACCGAAAATGTCATCGTCATCCCCTCTACTAAAGGAGTCCCGTTCATATATTGCGACAAATCCGTGTTCGCAAATAAAATATATTTCGTCCATTCAAATTTCGTGGCAAGAAATACAGTCGCCGTGTTGCCCATAACCAATAGAAAAATAGAGAATCCGACCGCTAACGAGCTGTTCCGGAATACCGCAGACAGCATAAACGCCATCGTCGCAAGCATAAAAGCGGAGACAGATTCATAGATATATGTTTTAGCGAGAAAGGCGATGATATTTTGTTCAAAAACACGGCCGTCTTTGTATACGAGATGGACATTGGCCGCAGTATCTCCGCCTGTACCGAAAAAGAGCGATCCCAACAGAGCGGAACCGGCAAATAAAATCACAAGCATCAACAGTCCGAACAACAGCACCGTCATATATTTAGAAAGCAAAATTTGAAAACGGCTGAGCGGACGGATGGCCAGCAGTTTGATGGTTCCCCAGTTGAACTCATTCGCCACGATGCCTGCTGCTATGATAATCGTGAACAGGCCGGTCAAAACCGTCATCATCGAAGAATCAGCTATGTATGACCACACGGTGTACCCTGTATCCTCGGGGATATTATGATCCATACGGTATTCATTTATCGCGATATTCTGTTTCAGACTATCAATGACAGTCTGATTTCCGGTTTCCTTCATCTGCTGTTTCATTTCTTTGTTTGCACCCTGGAGCTCCTGCTTCCAATTCGGATTGGCTTCGTTGGAGGTAAAGTGGTTTGACAGAAGTGCAAAGCCGGTCATCGCAAGGCCTAAAATCACAATCATAGCCCACGTGCCGACACGGCTGAAGATTTTAATCCATTCATTATAGATCAGTTTAAGCATATTGAGCCTCCTCTTTCGTCCCGCCGGTAATTTCCAGGAAACGGTCTTCTAAAGATTTTGTTATGATTTTCACTTCATATAAGCGGATATTTTCACGGACGAGAAGTGAAATCACATCAGGCACTTCCTGTTTTGACAGCTTGATCTCAAAGCCGCTTGTCTTCTTCACACAGTCAAACTGACTCAGGACGGCAAGCGCCTCTTCCTTTTGTTCAATATGGAAAAAGTATGTATCTTTTTCTTCTGTTCCTTCATCTCTTACCTTTTGAATATCAACAAGCTCTCCTTTTTGCAAAATCCCGATTCGATCGCACATCAATTCCATTTCGGACAGCAGATGGCTCGAGACGATCACCGCCATTCCTTTTTCTCGTGTCAGTTTTTTCAGATGATCTCTGATTTCCCTGATACCGGCGGGATCAAGGCCGTTTGTCGGTTCATCCAGAATCAGCACCTTCGGGTTATGCAGCAGACTCTGAGCAAGACCGAGGCGCTGTCTCATCCCGAGAGAATAGGTCTTTACTTTGTCATGAATTCTGTCCTGTAATCCGACGAGCTCGATGACCTCATCTATTTTTTCTTTCGTAACGCCTTTTACCATTCTGGCGTACTGCTGTAAATTTTTATAGCCGCTCAGGAATTTGTACAGCTCCGGATTTTCCACGATGGCTCCGATATGCCTGACCGCTTTTGCATAGTTCTTCGTAATGGATTCTCCGCAGATTACGATGTCTCCATGAGACAGTTTCATTAATCCGACCATCATTCTGATCGTAGTCGTTTTCCCCGCTCCGTTCGGTCCCAGAAACCCAAACACTTCGCCTGCCCGGACGGAGAAGCTCAGATCATGAATAATCGTTCGTCCTTTAATCGTTTTCTTTACCTGTTGCAATTCCAATACTGTTTCCAATTAGAATCCCCCTTCTTTTTCGTACGCCTGCATAATGCTTTTATACCATTGCAGCACGGACATTCCTTCCTGCTCCCTGAGCTCTTCGACTTCACGCCGTTCAGCGATTTTCCCTTTTCTGAACACCATCACTTCGTCCAAAAGCGTCTCAATCTCATCGATCTCATGTGTGGCGATAACTACGATCTGACTGTCAAAATCAATATACGATACGAGACTGTTGACGATTGCTTCCCGGACCGCCGGATCCAGACCGGAAAACGGCTCATCCAGCAGAATGACGGATGCTTTTCTCGACAGGGCCAGGACGATTTTCAGCCTGCCCCGGCTGCCTTTAGACAGCTCTTTTATTTTCTGCTCCGCTGAGAGATTCATTTCCGATAATAGATTCCGTGCTTTTTCCAGCTGAAAATCCGGGAATTGTGAATGATAAAATGTGAGCATATCACCGACAGTCGTCCGGGCGAAAAACGTATCATGTTCGGTTAAATAAGCCGTACGAAAAAGCATTTTCCGGCTTACGGCACGTCCGCCGATCCGAACAGCGCCCGAGGTGGGAAATGCAAGCCCGGCAAGCATTTTCAGCGTTGTTGATTTACCGCTTCCGTTCGGTCCTAATATTCCGTAGATCTTACCCGGAGACAATGAAAATGATACATCGCTGACCGCGAGCCTGCGGCCGTATTTTTTTGTAACGTGTTCAAAATCAAGATTCATCGTCTGCTTCCTCCGCATATTGTTTGATCCCGTCGAGCATTTCTTCAGGAGATAACCCCAGCTCCGCCATTTCCTGAATAAAGCGTTTGAATACGTCTTTTGTCAGCCTGTCTTTCAGCTCTTCTTTCAGATCGGGCCTTTCAGCTATAAAGGTTCCCTGTCCTCTTCTCGTTTCCACGATCCCCAGCCTTTCCATTTCACTGTACGTTCTTTGTATCGTATTCGGATTCACTTTCATCTGCACGGCCATCTCTCTTACGGACGGCAGTTTGTCACCCGGCGAAAGCTCGTTTCGAATCAGCCGGTAATATACACGGTCGGCAATTTGCAGATAAATCGGCTTTGATGATTGAAATTCATGCTTCATCATTACACCTCAACCTTGCGATTCAGCAGCATTGAGGCCAGCGCGAGACAGAGCGCCGCAAGCACAATCACGGCCAGGAAGCTGAAAAGCGAGATGTGGACGGCGTTCAGCTCCATCGTCCAGCCGGCCAATTTTGTATAATGAAATTCAAAATTCGCATACACTTTTACCGGCCATAGATCGTGTTGAGATGAAGTGAAAGGCGTAATGAGTTTATCGTCAATATAGGCCCAGACAAACGCAAGCACGATGCAGATCACCCAGCGGAGAACGGGGAAATATTTTAACGAGTGAAAAACAGTCCAAAATATGGCCACGATCACAGATAAGTATGCTGAGCTGATCAGCAGGTAAGCATTCAGTCCTGTTAATGTGCCGGCCAGGGGAATGGTGTGTTCCAGCGCTCCTTTTGCAGCAAGCATCCGGTACATCCAAATACCGTAGCCGGTCAGCGCCAGCTGCCCGATAAACTGATACAGCAGTGAGGCCGTCAGCTTGGAAGCCAGCAGATAAAACCCGCCATTCGGATTGTAAAGCCACAGCTGATTTTTCCCTTCTTTGCGGAGGTGATAGTACATAAAAAGCGGCGCCGCAAGAAATTGAAAAAACCCCATTGCCGCAAAAAAGCCGAAAATGACGAGCGGTTCTTTCTGACGGACAGCAATAACGTGGGCTGCCGCCGCCCAGAAGATCATGCCGCAAAGCCAAACCGCCAGCCAGACCCATGAAACCTTCGCATCTTTTTTCAGCAGACCTAAAAACGATGTCATTCTTTCTCTCTCCATTCGGGACCAGTGTATGAGTCACATAGTACACTAGATCATCACAAATTACAATATCTTCAATAAAAAAAAGGCAAATCCGCTCTTACGCAGATTTGCCTTTTCAATTACTTCTTTTTGTTTTTTAAGGAGAGCAGCGCATCACGATAGCTGCTATCCTGCATTTTGCCGCCGCTTTCGGGATCTGTTGTTTCCTGATCCGTCTCAGAAGTCTTGAACTTCTGAAGCGCCTGACGGTACACATCATCGCCCATTGTATTCTTTTTCTCGCGGGGAGATTCAGATTTTACAACGACGGGAACATGCTCGGCTGAGCGTTCCTCGGCCGGATCATGCTTTTCCGGCTGTTCGGCTGTAGTGCCGATCGCTTCTCTCTTTTCTTCTTTGACATCCTGTCCTGCAGCAGTGCTGCGGACATTGAATGTGATAAGAAGTGCAATCACAATGACAGCAGCAATAACCGCTATAATAATGGCCATATAACCCTCTCCTTACTGTCGTCCGGCAGTTAAATTACCTGTGACCTGGCTGACACGTCTGCCAAGCGCACGGCCTAATTGAAGGCCTTCTTCCGTCATCAGCACATCGCTGTCAACCGGGCATGTGACGCCCGCGCCGTAGTAAGAACCGTACAGCGCATTTTCAGGAACGTTGCCGGGAAGACCGACAACAATCATGCCTTGGTGAAACATAGGAGTGATCAGATTGTGCATTGTCATTTCTAATCCGCCATGGGTTGTCGCAGTCGTACAGAATACGGCGCCGACTTTATCAATCAGCTCGCCCTCAGCCCACAAATAGCCGAGTCTGTCGATCCACGCTTTTAAGCCTGAACTGATGGTGCCGAAGTGTCCAGGGCATCCCCAGATAATCGCATCCATGTCCTTCAGCTTGCGGATGTCGGCTTGATCGACATGGTCAATCAAGACTTCAGCATCAGCGTTTTCACTTGCTCCTTCCGCAATGGCTTCGGCAAGGTATTTTGTGTGTTCGCCTTCACTATCGTACACTACGTAAATTTTCATTCAGGAAACCTCCCATTCAGATGATTAAGATTCCTTCACTTCTTTAGGGGCCGGAAGCAATGACAGCTCCTCTTTTTTCTTCGCCCGCTGTTTGTCTTTCCGTACGTCACGCAAGAACAGGCTCAAGACTACGCCGATAACCGCAAAGATCGTCGCCCACATAAATGCGTCATTAATTCCCATAACGTTGGAATTAAGTGAAGCCGTTTTGTAGAGATAGGCATAAACGGTTTGTTTCGCCGCATCAAGCGACATGTTCATGTTGACCATTAAATTCGAAACCGCGCTTTGGAACGACTGCATGAAGCTTGGATCTGCCGTGCTTGTTTTATCCGCAATCTGCGAATAATGCATCGTCGTGCGGTTCGTATAGATCGTTGTGATCAAACTTGTTCCGATTGAACCGCTGATCTGGCGGAGCGTGTTGCTCATCGCCGTGCCGTGGCTGTTCAACCGTGCCGGAAGCTGGTTCATTCCGGCTGTCATTACAGGCATCATTAACAGTGACATACCGAATGCGCGGATGGCATAGACAAGCATGATATGCGTATAAGGTGTGTCAATTGTCAATTTTGTATACTGGAATGTCGTTGCGACCGTAATGACCAGTCCGACGATCGCAAGCGGTCTCGGACCGATTTTGTCAAACAGAATACCGGAAATCGGCGACATGATCAGCATGACAATCGCGCCCGGCAATAGCAAGAGGCCTGATTGCAGCGCCGTAAAGCCGACTAAGTTCTGCAGATAAATCGGAAGCAGGAACATTCCTGTGTAAAGCGCAACGGTAATAATGATGTTAATCACACTGGAAAGTGAGAAAATATCATATTTAAATACCCGGAAGTCAAGCATCGGTTTTTCAGAGCGCAATTGCTGAATGACAAACGCGGCAATCGCGACGATACCGACAATGACGGTAGACAGAACGATTGGGTCTCCCCAGCCGTCGCTTCCCGCTTCACTGACTCCGTAAAGCAAGGAGGCGAATCCGACAATGGATAGAATCGCACCCAAGCTGTCGAGTTTGATTTTTTGCGGTTCCACCAAGTTCTTAAAGAGGAAAAACGCTATGACAATAACGATCGCCCCGATCGGAACAAGGCCGTAGAACATAATGCGCCATGTGTAATGCTCAATGATCCAGCCGGAAAGAGTCGGTCCGACCGCCGGAGCAAACATCATCGCAAGACCGAAAATCCCCATTCCTTTCCCCCTGCTTTCAGGCGGGAAGATAAGCAGAATGGTTGTCATGACCAGCGGCTGCAAGATACCGCCGCCGACCGCCTGAATTAACCGGCCGATCAGCATGGTTGAGAAGTTAGGCGCGATTCCGCAGACTAACGTTCCCGCTGTAAAACAGAACATGGCTACGAGAAAGAGGCTTCTTTGCCCGAACCGGGTAATTAAGAAGGCCGATAACGGAATCAAAACACCGTTGACCAGCATGTATCCGGTCGTCAGCCACTGAATCGTCGTCGCACTCACACCGAACTCGGTCATTAAGTGCGGCATCGCCACGTTAAGAAGCGTTTGGTTCAAGATCGCCAGGAATAACCCGGCCATAAGCACAATAAGCAATGTTTTAGGACTTTTTACTTGATTATCTGATTTAGCCACCTAAGACAACCTCCCTTCATGGTTTGATGACTGATCTGTATTATTCAGAGATTTTTACAGATGCGTTCATACCAGGAAGCACCTTGTCAGATGGGTTGCTGAGTGAAATTTTAACAGGAACTTTTTGCGTTACTTTTGTGTAGTTGCCGCTTGAGTTTGAAGAAGGCAGCATATCAAAAGTTGAATTTGTCGCATAGCCGATTTCTTCTACAGTTCCGTCAAATGTTGTATTAGGGTCACCGTCAACAATGACGTCTACTTTGTTTCCTACTTCAATGTCTCTGATGTCAGTTTCTTTAATGTTTGCAGTGATGTAAAGGTGTTTCATGTCAATTTCTTGGGCAATTGTCGTACCGGCTTGCACCATTTGACCGTTTTTCACTTCGTTTTTCACGATTGTTCCATCCATGATGGCTTTAACGTCAGCATTTTGCTGTCCTTTGATTTTTGCAACAACGTCGTTTTTGCTTACTTCTTTCCCCTCATCAAGGTTCCAGTCAGTTACTTTACCCGCAGCAGGAGCTGTGATAGCAGCCATGTCGCCGGCAACTTTTGCTTCATCGGTTTTTACATAGTGCGTGCTTTGATAATAGTAGTAAGCACCTCCGCCTATAATTGCAAGAACAACAATCAAACCGATAATGTTGGTCAGAATTAAACGTCCTCTGTTCATTTTGTTTTCTCCTTTCGTTTCTTCCTCTATCATTTTGTGGAATGATGATAAAAATATGTGGGGATTTTTTTATTTTCCGTTTTTCACTGCACAGCCGTTTGCAAGCTTCGTTAAACTTTCCGCCAGCTTGCGCAGGTACTGCAGTTCAGCGGTATTGAGCTGCCGGTATAAGACCGCCGCTTTTTCGGCATATTGAACAGCAGCTGTCTTTAGAAGTTCTTCCCCCTCTTCGGTTAACTGAATCATAACAACACGCCGGTCGTCGTGATAGTCGCTCCGAACCATTAAGCGGCGCTTATACAGAATATCGGTCATTCTCGTGACAGACGCCGGTTTCAGATCAAGCGACAAAGCCAGCCTTGAAAGCTGCGTGCTTTTGCTCTTATGTATTTTGAACATCAGCAGATACTGCAGGACTGTAATATCAAAAGGTTCAAGAACTGTCTCCAAGATCATTTTCTGCTTTTTGTAAATTGATCTGGAAGTATCAAACAGTTGTTCAAAACTGAGCAAAGCGAGCTCTGATTCAATCACCGTATTTTCACCTCATTCCCTTAATAATAGTTCACAAGATAAAATATTAATAAATGAAAGAAGATTTGTAAAGAGAAAAGTTTTATTTTTAAAGGATTTTTTTTATGTCTTTTTTTCTCTTTATTTTTAATTTAAAAAAGCCGGGTGAAGAACCGCGGCCGCACGATTCTTCACTCGGCTTTATGTTTAATAATTATGCTTTGCTTACCCCTGCTTCCTCTTTTTTAAAGAAGCTTTTCAGCGCTTGAAAAACGTCTGATTTCTGCTTTAAGATGTAATATTTAAATTTATCATCTTTGACGTTTTTATAGGCGGACATGAGTGTTGAATGCCTGTTATATTGATTAACCTCACCGTAGCAGAACAGATTCGATTTTTTCATGATGTCATTGACGAGCTTTACGCATCGGGCGTTATCCGATGTTAAATTATCCCCGTCTGAAAAATGGAACGGATAGATGTTGTAGCGGGCGGGGTCATATTTTTCATCAATTAATTCAAGAGACTTCCGGTAGACGGAGGAGCAGATGGTTCCCCCGCTCTCGCCTTTCGAGAAGAAATCTTCTTCCGACACCACCTTCGCTTCCGTGTGGTGGGCGATAAATTCGATATCTACCGTTTCATACTTTGTCCGTAAAAATCGTGTCATCCAAAAAAAGAAGCTCCTCGCCATATACTTTTCCCATACGCCCATCGAACCGCTTGTATCCATCATGGCTAAAACGACAGCTTTCGATTCCGGCTTCGTCACATCATTCCATGTTTTGTATTTCAGATCTTCCGGATAAATCGGATAAAACGACGGCTTGCCTGACATGGCGTTTCGTTTATAGGCAGACAGCATCGTTCGTTTCTTATCAATATTCCCTGTC
Organism: Bacillus sp. BACIII; assembly: GCF_057836745.1. Classification (NCBI taxonomy): domain Bacteria; kingdom Bacillati; phylum Bacillota; class Bacilli; order Caryophanales; family Bacillaceae; genus Bacillus; species Bacillus sp. BACIII. The sequence goes on from NZ_CM174437.1 coordinate 2,082,510, forward strand.
AGCCCGGTTTTCCGGATATCATTAAATTCAATATCGGTATGAACGATATTGTCCCTTTCCTTTTGCTGCAGATTCGGCAGTTCTAATTCCTGAAACAGCGCTTCTTCCAGGTCCATCAATGAGACCTCAGCTTCATAATAATCCTCGCCTGCCTGATCGCCGGCTCCCTGGCCTTTTCCGGCCCCCTGCTTTTTATCTGCGCCGTCTCTTGCGACGACATCGCCGATTTCGCTGTCGCCGTCACCTTGGCCGACATGTTTGTTTTTATCATAGTTATAACGGATTTTATATTCATCAAGCGAACGAATCGGGATTTTCACGACATCTTTTCCGTTGGACATAATAATGCTTTCCTCAGTGACAAGGTCCGGAAGGTTATTTTTTATCGCTTCCTGTACTTTCTTTTGGTGACGCTGCTGGTCGTCAAAGCCTTTGCGATGGAGGGACCAGTCTTCCTCTGAAATCAAAAAATTTCCGCTGTCATTACGGGACATGAATTCCCCTCCTTAACCGTTATGGTCGTTTTACATGTGTATTCCGGCTTGGTCCTGTTTATGAAACAAGTCCGGCGAAAAGATTTATTCTTATCTTATGCCGGACGGACTTTTCAATTGACAAACAATTTTGAAACATAGACAAAAGAACCCGTCCTTGTACGGACGGGCCTTTCATCAATCAAGCATCAGCGGTTGAGCAGGCTTCCGACATACTTCAGCAGTTCATTTGCGCTTGTCGAATTATAACCGTGTTCATCTATTAACCGCGCCACTACCTCATTAACCTTTTTAAGCTGCTGCTCATCCGGCGTTTTGGTTGAGGTCGTAATTTTCACTACATCTTTTAAGTCTGCGAAAAGCTTTTTCTGAATCGCTTCGCGGAGTCTTTCGTGTGAGTTATAGTCGAAGCGTTTTCCTTTTCTTGCATAAGCGGATATGCGGATTAAAATTTCTTCGCGGAATGCTTTTTTGGCGTTTTCCGAAATGCCGATCTGCTCTTCAATGGATCTCATCAGCTTTTCGTCAGGGTTCATTTCTTCTCCTGTCAGCGGATCGCGGAGCTTATTTTTGTTGCAGTACGCTTCCACATTATCTAAATAATTATCCATGAGTGTTTTCGCGGATTCTTCATATGAATAAACAAACGCCTTCTGCACCTCTTTTTTGGCGATGTCATCGTACTCTTTCCTGGCGGCGGAAATAAAATTCATATACCGCTCTTTGTCCTCAGCGGAAATGGACGGATGCTGATCGAGTCCTTCCTTTAAGGAACGCAGCACGTCAAGCGAATTGATGGATTCCATATTTTTTCTGATAATCGTTGAGGAAATACGGTTGATGACATAACGCGGGTCAATTCCGCTCATTCCTTCATCATGGAATTCCTTCTTCATATCCTCCAGATCAACGGAATTGTAACCTTCAACGCTTTCTCCGTCATAGAGCCTCATTTTTTTAACGAGATCAATATCAGACCGGTTCGGTTCCTTCAGCCGGGTCAAAATAGAAAACATCGCGGCCACTTTTAATGTATGGGGGGCGATGTGAACGTCAGAAACATCACTTTCCGAAATCATTTTTTCATAAATCCGTTCTTCCTCGGACACCTTTAAATTATAAGGAACAGGCATCACGATGATTCTGGAGTGAAGGGCTTCATTTTTTTTATTGGCGATAAACGAGCGGTACTCCGTTTCGTTCGTATGCGCAACAATCAATTCGTCGGCTGAGATGAGCGCAAACCGTCCGGCTTTAAAATTCCCTTCCTGTGTGAGTGACAGAAGGTGCCAGAGAAATTTTTCATCGCATTTCAGCATTTCCTGAAACTCCATCATTCCGCGGTTCGCTTTATTTAATTCACCGTCAAACCGATAAGCGCGCGGATCTGATTCCGAGCCGTATTCGGCAATCGTTGAAAAATCAATGCTTCCCGTCAAATCGGCGATATCCTGTGATTTCGGATCAGACGGGCTGAAGGTTCCGATTCCGGTACGCTTATCCTCCGAGAAGAAAATGCGTTCAACCTTTACATCCTCAATTCTGCCGCCGTATTCTTCTTCAAGCCGCATGACATTAAGCGGAGACAGGCTTCCCTCGATTCTGATCCCGTATTCTCTGTAGAAGTCTTCGCGCAGATGATGGGGAATGAGATGGAGAGGATCTTCATGCATCGGGCAGCCTTTGATGGCGTAAACTGCCCCGTTGTCTGTCAACGAGTAGGCTTCAAGCCCTTTTTTCAGCATGGTGACAAGGGTTGATTTCCCGCCGCTGACAGGCCCCATTAATAGTAAGATCCGTTTTCTTACATCGAGCCGTTTGGCAGCCGGGTGAAAGTATTCCTCCACGAGCCGTTCCAGAGATTCTTCAAGGCCGAACAGTTCCCGCGAGAAAAAACTGTATGTCTTTTTCCCGTCATCCTCCTCGATTCCGCTGTCTTTTATCATATTAAAAACGCGAGAATGAGCAGACTGCGCGACCAATGGATTTTCTTTTATGATCTCCAAATAATCAGCGAACGTCCCTTCCCATTTGAGACGCTGCTCTTCCTCTCTGTACTTTTCAATTTTCTTTAATATATCCATAAGAACCTCCTCTATCATGGTTAATGCACTAGAAATAAGGTACTTTGTTACAATCTATGCGGTGACGTGATAATACATGCTTTTCGTTTCTTAAAAATAAAGGCGGCTCAAGGGCGGTCATTGACAAGGGTCTGGTGCACCGTTCATAATGAAAGAAATACAGTTTCATCCAGACTCGGACATCAAATGGAAAAGCAAAGAGGAGGAGAAATGATGAAAACGATCATCTTACTGGGGGTCATTCTCACTTTTTTAGTATCCATTTTTACGGCGGGTTACGACAGCAAACCTGAAAACGAATAACGGCAAAAAGGGTGCTCCTTATGAAGAGCACCCTTTCCTGTACAACATAACAATGTTTCACATTTGAATGTGTTCTTGGACAGTTGATTTTTCATGGGCTTTGCAGCTTGTTTGATACTCGATTTTTCCGATTTTGCAGCCCGGGCCGATTTCCACACGCTTTCCTCTGACGATGTCCGCTTCCGTGTATTCGAGGTAAATCGTATCTCCCTCGATCAATTCAGCCGAAAGCATGCCGGCTTTCCGTTTCAGAAAACCGGGTTTCCGCCTGACTGTGATCGATGTACCGCCGATTTCCTTCACGTTGCTTCGGTCATAACGCAAATGGATATTGACGTCTCCCGCGTTTAACAATCCCGCCACATTGATACAGCCTGTTACATGAAGCTGCTCTGTCTCGCAATCGCCGCCGACGGTGAGGCTTCCTTTAATATGACACTGCTCTCCCGCGGCCCCGCCGGAAATGTCGGCAAGTCCTTTCAGCCTCATCGTGGTAAAACGCATGGAGCCGCCGATTTTCAGCGTGCCGATCACATTTGCGGAACGTGCCGATAAATCTCCATCAGTTTCATGTTCCCCGAAAATTTTCAGCCGATTAATTTCGGCATCTCCGAGAAAACGCCCCGTACCGAATATCCGGCAGCGCTCGCTTTGAAGTCCTTCGCCGACAATGCCTTCTCCTTTAATGCTTACATTCTGGTAGGAGCCCCCGGCGGCGTGTCCGGCTCCGTACATTTTTAAATGACTCAATTTTTTTGTTGTGTCCACTGAAGCTCCTCCTATATTTTTACGGCTTTGTTTACTAAAGCTGAAGGATCACATGTAAAATCTCCGCTGTATTCCACCGTCTCAATGATACAGCCTGCGCCGATCTGCACAGAATTTCCGCGGACTGTCTTCGCATGCGTGTCCGCCAATTCAATGATGTCACCTTCAATCAGCTCTGCGGTCAGCACCGGAGCCGGCATCAGCTTAAACCGCGCAAGCACGCTTTTTCTGCTCATCACCTTTAAATGACGGCAGCCGATTTCTTTCACACGGCTCTCGCCCGCCGCCAGCTTCATATTGACGTCATCGGCGTTCAGCAGGCCGCCGATTTTGCATTTGCCTTCCGAACGGAACGTCTCTGTCTCGCAATCCCCTTCAATCCCGGCTTTCCCGGATATGAAAATATCATCAGCTTTTACACCGCCGCCGAAAGATGAAAATCCCGCGACGTTCAGCCGCTTCGTTTTGACATCACCTTTAATGACACCCGTTCCGTTGATTCGGATGGATTCGGCTTCGGCACTGCCGGAAATTTTCCCCGAACCGCTGATCGTCAGCGTTTGCGTTTTGACATTTCCGTCTGTTTTACCGCTGCCGTTAAACAAAAGGCTCGTGCACTCTACGTCACCTGACACCGTGCCGCTTCCGTTGATCTCCACCGTATGAAAACGGCCTCCTTTTGAACTTCCTGAACCGTTAATGACTAATTTATCTGTTACATCCATTGATGGTCCTCCTGCATCCATTTTGTTTTTAATTCTTCTGATGCCGCAGCAAGCGCCACTCGTTCAGCCACTTTGACAGACGGTTCAAACAGAATATGTTCCGCGTCAGCGATGAAGCACGTCGTTACGCCGAGTTTTCGGAGCATGACGAGCTCTGTATTTGCTTTCAGCTCAGAAGCCTCATACGTTTTCAGCACCTCTGCCGCCATTTTTCCTTCTTCAAGACTGATATTGCCCGACTGCAAAAGCCTTTCAAGCACATATAAAGACAGCAGCGCCCGGGACGTGAATGTCACGCCGTCTTCTCCGTAAACTTGCAGCGCGGCCTTTGAAATCAACCCTTTTTGAAGCAGCTCCGCAGACGATATATCGACATCAGCCATTTGCGGAGACAGCATTTCCCTCATTTCATCCAGAGACAGATTTTCTTTCATTTTCTGTATTTTTGAGATGCGTTTTAAGATTTCCGCTCTCGGAAAAAATGTTTCCTGGCCTGTAAACGTTGATTTTCGGATAAACCACTCCTCAGGAATTAAATTTTTCCGCTTCCAGCGATACAGCTGTCCGTATGAGATTGATGTTTCTTCAAGCAATTCTTTTTTAGAAATCAGTTGTTCCTCCATAAATCCAGCTCCTTCGATGAACACATTGTAACATAACACTGTTACGTTTGTTAAGCCTATACATATAACATTGTATGAATCCCCGCTGCATTCAATAAAAAAACCGCCCGAATCCGGGCGGTTTTTTCTCATGTCAAATCTCTGTAATTTTGCTGGCGCAGCGCTTCATATACAAGAATCGCGGCAGTGTTGGACAGGTTTAATGATCTCACATGCTCGGTCATCGGAAGACGCAGGCAGCGGTCCATATTGTTTTCGATCAATTCTTTCGGAAGTCCGCTCGTTTCTCTGCCGAATACGAAGAAAAAGTCTTCTTCCGTATTTGAGTAGTCAAACGATGTATGCGGCTTTTGCCCGAATTTTGTAATGAAGAAAAACTTTCCGTTCTCATATGCCTCAAATAATTCATCCAATGAATCATGATAAACGACGTTGACGAACTCCCAATAATCGAGTCCGGCGCGCTTCAGCATTTTCTCATCGGTTGAGAATCCGAGCGGGCGGATCAAATGAAGCGTTGTGTCTGTTGCCGCACAAGTACGTGCGATATTTCCCGTATTGGCCGGGATTTCGGGTTGATATAAAACGACATGTAATGCCACGATGTTCACCTCTGTTTTTTATTCCGCCCACCATTATATCATTAATTACTCTTTTGTCGTATCATCCGTAATATGAAAAAACGCATATCTGATGGAAGGAGTATATGCCGTTGAATCCTCATATGACCAATATCTCATTCTGCTGTCATATGTTTGGGCATTGACGAGCGGCATATTGCTTTTATCTTTTGCGACCACGATCGTCGTATGGTTAAAACGGCCGTCACCTTCAAAATCATAGCAAATCACATCTCCAGGCATAAGCTCCTCTGCGCTTGACACCTGCACCGCGCGAAGCCCGGCCTTGGATTGGGCCAGATACATCTTCATGGAATGCGCGACCGTCCAGCTGTAGCTCCATGAGCTTTCCTTCATCCACCAGCCTGCGCCTCTGTTCGGATGCCCCCGCATCGGCGCTTTTCCGGCATGTAAACATTGGGAAATAAAATTTGTGCAGTTGTCGCTGAAATTTTTATAAGCAGGATTTCGTTTATTCCAAAACTTTTCCGCGTACTGAACGGCAGCCAGACGGTCGTATTGAAATGCCCGCCCGAAATCTTCCCGTTCACTCCGCTCATATTCGATCACGCTGTTTCCGTCAGAAAATCCGGCCGGTTTTTTCTTTATTTCCCGATCTTTAATCAGCAGCTGGTCATAGAGAAAAGCATTCCGTTCCTCAACCTGCTCTTCTAAATAAAGATGCCCGTCCTGCTCCTTGCACAAATATTCGAAATGAATGGTGTACATGACGCATAACGTGCCGTCATCCTCAAGACTGCTTTTGACAATGACGGCTTTCGCTTTCGCTTTAACGATGTCAACTTTCCGTTTTTCAAACAGCTCTTTTTTTCTCGTCAGGACCTCAAGATCGCCGGCCTGCCCATTGTGCCTCATCTCGGTTCCGTTGACTAAATAATGAAGCCGGGCCTCCGCTAAGTCTTCAATAATATGCTTCAAGCGCTCCACCCACCATACTGTTTTATAAAGAAAAAACACCTGAACTCACGCCAAGTGCTTTTTCTCTATACATATGTCAGGACGGGCCGGTTTTAGTCTTATCAGAAACCGAAAGCAGCTCCAGCCCCTTTTCTATTTCCTGTATGGCTTCCTCATCCTGCTCCTTGTGAAGCGCTTTTTCTAATTCCTTCGCATATTCCGGATCACCGATTTTTCCGATGGCCCAGGCGGCCGTTCCCCTGATGACGGGGCGCGGGTCTTGGTGCATCAAAGCCGTTAATTCGGGAAGAGAAGAAGCATCTTTGAAATGAGCCAATGCTAAAATGGCATTTCGCTGAATCGGTTTCTTGCCGCGCCACGAACCGGATACATGTCCGAATTTTTCTTTAAATTCCCGGTTGCTTATAGTCAGAAGCGGCTTTAACAGCGGCTTGGCGATTTCCGGGTCGGGCTCCATCTGCGGATGAAGATGAAAATCTTTCCCCTTATTAATCGGGCAGACCGTCTGGCACGTGTCGCAGCCGTACAGGCGGTTTCCGATTTTCGTGCGGAATTCATCCGGCAAAAACCCCTTTGTCTGGGTCAGGAATGAAATACAGCGCTGGGCATTAAGCTGTCCGGGATTAACGAGCGCGCCGGTCGGGCACGCGTCTAAACATTTTGTGCACGATCCGCACATATCTTCAATCGGCACATCCGGTTCAAAGGGCAGATTGGTGATCATTTCAGCCAGATAGACGTAAGAACCGTATTCAGGTGTGGTGATCATGCAGTTTTTGGCGCTGAAACCGATTCCCGCCCGTTCCGCCACGGCCCTGTCGGACAATTCTCCCGTATCCACCATTGACTTCGTGCGGATATCCTCATGTTTGCTTTGGAGAAATTTCTCCAGCAGATCAAGCTTTTCGCGCAGCACGTCATGATAATCCTTCCCCCAGGAAGCTCTGCAAAAAATGCCGCGACGGCCGTCCCTCGTGCTCCTCGGCGCATCTTTCATTTTGGAAGGATAGGCAAGGGCGATGGCGACGATCGATTTGGCTTTCGGCAGAAGCAAAGACGGAGTGACCCGTTTTTCAATATCCGGCTCTTCAAACCCGGATAAATAGCCGAGTGATTCCTGAAGAATCAGCCGGTCCCGCAGACTGTCGAACGTATCAGCCGTCGTAAACCCGATTTTGTCGACTCCGATGCTTTTGGCGTATTCGATTAATTCTTCTTTCAGTTTATGAATATTCATTTTTTGCACAGCCTCCTTTCTTTGTGATCAGGCTCCCGCACGGGTATAATAGAGTTTTATCATCCCGAAATGGAGTGAACACAGTTGAACATCAGTTTAGATCCTCTTATTGCTGAACGGGTGCCGGGGATCAAAGCGGCAGCCGTATTATATGAACAGATTGAAGTCGGGCCTGCCCCGCAAATGCTGAAAGGCCGCCTCCGTTTATTTCAAGAATCGCTTTACTTTGATTATGCTGACGGCGGTATAGATGAACAGCCTTTTGTGAAAGAATGGGCGCGTATGATGGAACAGCTCAGTCCCGCCTTTTCAGGACAAAAAACGCCGATGGAGCTTATGCTCGGCGATATTTCCCGGGAGCGCTTCATCGAAAGTGTGAATTCAGCCCATGATACCATACTTTTTTTCTCCTTGAAATATTCATTGCCCATCATGGCGTATGACGCCGCAAAGATGGATGAACCGATTTCAATCACAATCGGAGAAAAAGAACACGTACTGGCTTTCTCCGACTCTGGCGGCATTTTCGGCGGCCTTACCGGACAAATCAACACCCGCCCTGTAACAGCCGGGACAAAGGACATGCTGCAGCTGATCTTTTTTCCGCCTTCAATTCATGTCGACGCGGCAGATGAGCTGTTAACATCCTTAACCAAAATGTTTGAACAAATTCACGGAGGCACACATACCGTCTCTTGGCTTTCATAAAAAGACACGCCTTCCGTGTCTTTTTTCACATAAAAAAACGCAATACTTCGTTTATCAGAGAAACGAAACACTGCGTTAATAACGTATGTATGGAGCGGGTGATGAGAATCGAACTCACGACATCAGCTTGGAAGGCTGAGGTTTTACCACTAAACTACACCCGCATCAAAATGCTTTTTTGTCAGCACCGATTTGATGTTTCTAATATTACATGCATATTTTTTTTTCGTCAAGGGAATGTTAAAAAATTTGTCGAAAAAAATTCTTCTTTTGTCCACATGTTAAGTCAGGTTTACATTTTGTTAAGAATACCATACAATATAAGAAAGAAGAAAACTTGAGGTACGCCTGATGATGAAAAATAAAGTAAAAGAGCTGAGAGCCAGATTCGGCTATTCTCAGGAAACGCTCGGAAAAGAAGCCGGAGCCACCAGACAGACGATTGCGGCGATTGAAAAAGGAGATTATGTGCCATCACTCTTATTGGCGCTTAATATCTGCCGGGCTTTCTCCCTGCCGATGGAGGAAGTATTCTGGCTGGAGGAGGAGAAAAAATGAGTTTAAAAAGAAAAGCGTGTTTTCACCTTGCACTCTACGGATTGGCCTGCTGGACGCTTATTTCCATTATGGAAGCAGTGCCGCGTATCGCACAGTTTTTCCAGACGGAGGGGAACGATTCATTTGAGCTGAACATCACGCCGTTTCTGCTGTTTACCGTTTGTGCCGTATTATATATCTACACTGAAAAGAAAAAACGGAACGGCAAAAAGCACAGGCTTGTGCCCGATGAATTTGAGGAACAGGATGAAAGAGAACGGATGATGACGGCTAAAGCCTGCCGTTCCTCGTATATTGCCGTTTACTTCTCATTGCCGGCCGCAGCCGTTCTGCTTTTGTTTTATCCGCTGATTCAGCCGCATCTTCCCTTTTTTCCGATTCTTTTGATTTTCATTCTGATGATGATTCAGCATTTGGCTTATGTTTTCACATTTCATAAGCACGGCAAAAACTCCGGTTCATGACAGATCCGGAGTTTTTTATGTTACCAGCTCGCTTTTTTCACTCCGGGAACCCGGCCTTTATGGGCCAGCTCCCTGAACGCGATTCTGGACAGTTTAAATTTTCTCATATATCCGCGGGGCCGTCCCGTCACCGTACAGCGGTTATGAAGTCTGGCCGGAGCAGAATCACGCGGCAGTTTGCTCAGCGCTTCCCAGTCTCCTTTTGCCTTTAATTCTCTTCTGATGTCCGCATATTGTTCAACAAGCTTCTGCCGCTTGAGCTCTTTGATCACTTTTGATTTTTTAGCCATTCCAGCACTCCTTTTAAATCGTAATAATTACGTTTTATATCGTATCATCCGTATGTTTATAAAGCAAGCTTCCGGCATAAAGAAAACGGGCCCCCGCTAAGCCCGCTTATTCAGCTTCACATAATAGAGTAATACGTCAGAATGGCTGATCAGCATCTTTTTATCTCGTGACATATGGACATGCTTTCCTGAATTTTTCACACTCGCACCGATCAAAACTGGTTTTCCATAAGTCACTGACTCGGCAGAGGAGATAAACACGGATGATGCTCTGTCATCTCCCTGATTCCGGGTAAAAACAGCGTCTGCAGAGACTTTCCCGCCGTCATCGACGATACCGAAACGAACTTTGTCTTTTTCCTTTTTCCCTTTGTCTTCTCGGTCCGTGTAAAAGATGAATTGCAATTCTTCTGGTTTAGTTGCATCGCCGCTGTAATCTGATTCAAGCGGCCCTGCTTTATCCGTCAGTTTTCCGTTTTGATAATGCTCAATATACATCTGTGCGGCCGCCAAGTCTTTTGTGACCCCGGTCACTGCTGCCGCTCCGCTTTCTGACGAGGCAATTTCCATTCTGTATTTCTCTGTCTTTGATAAATCAGCTTCTTTTATCTGCATGCCGCTGGAATGTCCGCATGCCGTGAATCCAGCCAGCAGACAGCAAGCTGCCGCCCATTTGAATACCTTCAGAAAAAACACCTCTTTTTGATGATTGTATCATTATCAGAAAAAAGAGGCATTTGTTTATTCAGACTGTCGCTTTGTTCCCTCTTGCAAAATGGTCGTTGCCCATTGCTTCGCCCAGTCTGCGCTCAAGCTTTTTCGTCCGCTCGTTTTGAAACGGCAGAAGCGGAAACACGAGTTCAGCCAGATAATAAGCTTCTTCAAGATGCGGGTAGCCTGAAAAGATAAACGACTCAATGCCGAGTGCCCGGTACTCTAAAATTCGATCGGCGACGGTCTGGGGATCACCAACAAGCGCCGTGCCCGCTCCGCCTCTGACCAGCCCGATGCCGGCCCAGAGATTCGGGCTGATCTCAAGCTTCGTCCGGTCGCCGTTATGAAGATCGGCCATCCGTTTTTGTCCTGAAGAATCAGCGCGCCGGAGTGCAGCCTGCGCTTTCGCAATCGTCTCTTCGTCTAAATGGCTGATTAATCGTTCTGCCGCTTTCCATGCCTCTTCCTCAGTCTCCCGGACAATCACGTGAAGCCTGATGCCAAAGCGCATTGTCCTTCCTTCTTGGGCAGCCTGTTTTTTGACGGTTTCAATCTTTTCTTTTACCTGCTCCGGCGGCTCCCCCCATGTTAAATACACATCTGTATGTTTCGCCGCGGCCTCAATTCCCGCCTGTGATGAACCGCCGAAATATAATGGCGGATGCGGAGCCTGTTTTGGCGGAAACAGCAGATTGCTGTTTTCCACTTTGATATGGTCCCCTTCATATGTCACCGTTTCTCCCCGCATGAGTCCGCGCCATACGGTCAAAAATTCTTCAGTCGCCTTATAGCGCTCATCGTGGCTGATAAACATCCCGTCTCCCGCCAGCTCATAAGGATCTCCGCCCGCTACGACATTTACGAGCAGACGGCCGTCTGACAGCCGATCCATTGTCGATGCCATTCTCGCGGCGACAGATGGCTGCATCAGTCCCGGACGGACCGCCACTAAAAATTTTAAATCTTTCGTTTCACCCGCTAAAGCCGCAGCCGTCAGCCATGGGTCTTCACATGATCTCCCCGTCGGCAGCAGAACTCCCGTATACCCGAGTCTGTCTGCCGCCTGTGCCACTTGCTTAAAATAAAGATGATCGGCGGTTCTTCCTCCCGTTTGCGTCCCTAGAAACCGTCCGTCTCCATGCGTCGGAATAAACCAAAGAATCTCCATATGAATCTCTCCTTTTTTAAATAGGCTACCCTTCATAACTGTTCCGCCATTTTAATAGTTTCCGTTCGAGCATTCTGACCAATGCATCCGTCAGCTTGCCGACAGCCGCAAAAATGATAATGCCGACAAACACCTTATTTGTCTGTGAAAATTGTCTCGCATCCATAATCATATAGCCGACGCCCGCGCTCGATCCCATCAGTTCCGCCACCACAAGGCCGAGCCACGCAATACCGAGAGAGAGCCGGATGCCGAGCAGGATACTCGGCAGAGACGCCGGAAGAATCAATTTCGCCATCTGCTGATACCAGTTAAATTCCAGCACCCGGGCGACATCAAACAGCTTTGCGTCCACGCTGCGGATTCCGAGAAACGTATTAATGTATACAGGGAAAAAAGCCCCCAATGCGATCAGCAGAATTTTTGATGTCTCATCAAATCCGAACCACAAAATAAACAGCGGGGTCACCGCTAAGTGCGGAACCGTCCTGAGCATTTGCAGAGACGGATCGAGATACGCTTCCGTCCGTTTTGAGAACCCGACCAGCAGCCCGAAAACAAGCCCGAGGCCCGCACCAAGCAGAAATCCGGCGGCCGCCCGATATAAGCTAATCTCTAAATGGCCCCAAAGCTCGCCTGACAGAAGAAGTTCCTGAAAAGTCTGTAAAATGACGACGGGTGACGGGAGCACCGTTGCCGAGACGATGCCCAGACTTGCGATAAACTGCCATACCGCGATAACCGCAGCCGGGAGTACAAACCCTTTCATCCATTGGTATGAATACCGCCGGGACTTTGCCGCAGCTTTCTTTTCTGATTGGCTCAATGTGCCGGGAGCCGTTGATGCTTCTGCTTTCATTATTTACCGCCCTCCGTTTCAAGCGCCTTTTTGATAAATGAATTGTCGACAACGTCTTTTACATTGATTTTCTTATGAATCGCTTTTGTTTGATATTGAAAATCAGCGGTTTTCTGCTGGACTTTGACAATATCATCATTAATCGGTTGATTAAGAGGCTCTGTATTGTTGAGCACGTTTCTGACGACTGAGGGATCAAGATTTTTGATTTTCGCATATAAAGAGACAGCTTCCTCTTTGTGTTCCTTTTGCCATGTGACTGCTTTATTGAACACTTTCAGAAAACGGACGACCTCATCCGGGTGCTCCTTGGAAAATCCGGTCCTGACTAACGTAAAACCCGGAGAATATAAATCCGTGCTCTCTCCGTTCGCTAATATTTCCGCCCCGTGCTGCAGCGTTTCAATCGACAAATACGGCTCCCAAATCGACCATGCATCAACAGATTTGTTTTCAAAAGCGGAAACCGCCTCATCAGGCTGAAGCTGAATGATGGTGACGTCATCGGCGGAAAGTCCGGCTTTATCCAAAGCTTTATAAAGAAAATCAAAGCCGCTGCTGCCTTTGGCTACGGCGATTTTTTTCCCTTTCAACTCTTTCAGACTCTTAATTCCGCTGCCCTTGTTTACGAGAATGCCGTTTGCCTTTAACCCGTCTTGGGACAGCCCGATCTCTTTAAAATCAATTCCTGCCGCCTGACCGGAAATGACCGGTGAATTGCCGACCTGGGAAAAATCAAGCTTATCGGCGGCAAGACCTTCAAATTGCGGGGGACCGCTTTGGAATTCGACCCATTTTACCTTTATTCCGTCTTTTTTGAAGGCTTCTTCAAACCAGCCTTTTTCCTTGGCAATGAGAAGCGGGCTTAAACTCTGCTGGATGCCGATCCGGATTTCTTTCACCGTTTTCCCGCTCCCTCCTGCTCCGTCGGCACTGCATCCGGCTAACATCATGACTGCTGCGGCTAAAAGAATGATGGTTTTTTTCACTTTGCTTCGTCCTTTCTATATCCCTGATCCATCCGCAAACCGGAGATCTTCCGTTTTCTCAAACTCAGCAAGCACCTTCTGCCGGACGGCCTGAAAATCAGCTGACGTCCGATTGCGCGGATGCGGAAGCTGAATCGGCACCAGACTGTGCAGCCGGCCGGGCTTTGCCCTGAGAATTGCCAGCTTATCGCCTAAATAGACAGATTCGTCAATATCATGCGTAACCAGAATCATCGTTGTTTTTTTCTCGCGCCATATATCAAGCAGCACATCCTGCAAGTGTTTTCTCGTAAAAGCGTCAAGCGCTCCGAACGGTTCATCCAAAAGCAGCACCTCGGGCTCACGCAACAGGGCTCTGGCGATGGCGACCCGCTGCGACATGCCGCCGGATAATTCGCGCGGATAAGCGTCCTCTGCTCCCTGCAGCCTGACAACCTCAATCAGATCATCCACTTTTTGACGAACGGCCGGGTCGTTTATATTGAGATCGGCAGCGATGTTTTGTTTCACCGTCAGCCAGGGAAACAGCCGGTGCTCCTGAAAGATAAATCCCTGCCGGATGCCCGGTCCCGACACATGGCGGCCGTTTATTGCGACAGAGCCTTTATAATCGGTATCAAGCCCGGCAATCAATTTTAAAAGCGTGCTTTTTCCGCAGCCGCTCGGCCCGATGACAGTCAAAAATTCTCCTGATGCAATTGACAGTTCAATATCATTCAGCACCGCTGTTTTCCGTCCTTCATGCTCAAACGCTTTTTCTTGTATGCTGATGGTTACAGCCATCTGTCTTTTCCCCTCTCTTTTTGCCGCATGCGATCGAAAAACAAAAAGGCCCCCATCTCCGTTGCTTGTAGAGATGAGAGCCTTCGGCGGTCCGATCAGCTGCCCGTTTGTTTTTAAATTTGAATATCATGTTAATTCAAATTATTCCGACTTGTCAACTGTTTTTTGTAAGAATTAAAAATGCGCCCTCCGGCATAAACCTGCCAAAGAGCGCATCAGCTGTATCACGTATTTATTTCCTTTTGCGGCTGGTCGATTTTCAGCAATGTCCGCGCATTGTTTCCGAAAATCTTCTCTATGTCTTCTTCCCGCATGTTGATTTCCCGGCAGGTCCGGACCTGCTCCTGAAGATATCTGTATACGTATCCTCTCGGAAATCCGTTCGAATCCGTCCCGAAGATGATTCGTTCAGCACCGATTAATTCGGATGTCTTCCGAAACAGAATTTCCAAATCAAGCGGGTACGGCATCCACCTCATCCACTGGTTTGATCCGGACGTGTCAATATACACATTCGGGCAGCTCCAGCACAGCTGCAGCAGTTCCTGATAATATCCGGCGCCGAAATGCGGAATAATGAATGGTATATCAGCATACTCTCTCGCGACGCGATAGATGGAGAGCGGATTGATGTTGCGGTGGCTGACAATGCCCCCCGCTCTCCCTAAAAGCCCGAAGTGGATTAATACAGGGAGCCTTTTGTCAGCTAAATACGTCCAAAGCTTTTTCAGCGCCGGATCATGAAACTCAATGTCTGTCAGCGGCCCGAATAGTTTATACCCTTTCAGACCGAGCTCTTCTACGGCTCTTTTCAGCTCTTCATATGCATCCTCCCGCTCCAAAGGATGATATGCAAATCCGGTAAACTTCGCAGGATTGGCTTGAATAAACGCCGCCATCCGGTCATTGCTCTCCGCTGTTAAAAAATTCAGTACGCCGATGCCGTACTTATCTAATTCATTCTCCCATTTTGTCATCAAAGGGATTTCCCCGTCATCAGCCTCTTGCGGATCAGGAAAATCCCAAGTCAGATTCATTCTTTCTGACCGCTCCCGATTATAATCGGAAAATGTCTTATCATTTTTGCCGAAATCAAGGCTGTACGGCAGATGACCGTGAATATCAACAGGTTTAAAATGCTGCCGGAAAAGCATACAATCGCCGCCTCCCTTACCGCCGACAATGAAAAAAGGCCCTTATCCCATAAAGAATAAGAGCCTCTTGTGTTCAAGTCAGCGGTTTCTATTTTTTCTCATCTTAAACCCATTATTCCCGTCAGTCAAGTAAGCTTTCAAACCCGAATTCTCTTTCCGATAATAAAAATAATTATTTTATAATCATTATAAAATAATATTGACTTTTTACTGATAGGTGATATTATGTTTTTATAAATCTAAAGAGGTGATCACATGAGTTCAAATAAATTGACAACCAGCTGGGGCGCTCCTGTCGGAGATAACCAAAACTCAATGACGGCCGGAGATCGCGGCCCTGCTTTAATACAAGACGTCCATCTGCTTGAGAAATTGGCGCACTTTAACAGAGAACGCGTTCCCGAGCGTGTCGTTCACGCAAAAGGCGCGGGCGCACACGGTTATTTTGAAGTCACAAATGACGTTACAAAATATACGAAAGCCGCATTTCTGTCAGAAGTCGGTAAACGCACACCGCTCTTTGTCCGTTTCTCAACCGTTGCAGGCGAACTGGGCTCTAGTGACACAGTGCGCGACCCGCGCGGATTTGCCGTTAAGTTTTATACAGAAGACGGAAACTACGACATCGTCGGAAACAATACACCCGTGTTTTTCATCCGCGATGCTATTAAGTTCCCTGACTTTATCCATACACAAAAAAGAGATCCGAGAACACATTTGAAAAACCCGACGGCCGTTTGGGATTTCTGGTCTCTTTCACCGGAATCACTGCATCAGGTAACCATTCTGATGTCAGACCGGGGCATTCCGGCAACCCTTCGCCATATGCACGGATTCGGAAGCCATACATTTAAATGGACAAATGATAAAGGCGAAGGTGTCTGGATTAAATATCACTTTAAAACAGAACAAGGCGTGAAAAACCTTGATGTCAATACAGCTGCAAAACTCGCGGGCGAAAATCCCGATTACCATACGGAAGATTTATTCAACGCGATTGAAAACGGCGATTTCCCCGCATGGAAATTATATGTTCAAATCATGCCGTTAGAAGACGCAAACACATACCGCTTTGATCCGTTTGACGTCACAAAAGTATGGTCTCAAAAAGACTATCCGCTCATTGAAGTCGGCCGCATGGTTCTGGACCGCAATCCGGAAAATTACTTTGCGGAAGTAGAACAGGCGACGTTCTCTCCCGGAACATTAGTCCCTGGCGTCGACGTCTCACCTGACAAAATGCTTCAAGGCCGGTTGTTCGCATACCATGACGCCCATCGCTACCGTGTCGGCGCGAACCACCAGGCGCTGCCGATCAACCGTTCCCGCAATGAAGTGAAAAACTATCAGCGTGACGGGCAAATGCGTTTTGATGATAATGGCGGCCGCTCCGTCTATTACGAGCCTAACAGCTTCGGAGGTCCGAAAGAGTCACCTGAAGATAAACAGGCGGCATATCCTGTATCAGGTTTGGCTGACAGTGTAAGCTATAATCATCATGATCATTACACACAAGCCGGCGATCTGTACCGCCTGATGAGCGAGGAAGAGCGCGCACGCCTTGTCGCCAATATCGTCGGTGCGATGAAACCTGTGGAAAAGGAAGAAATTAAGCTGCGCCAGATCGGCCACTTCTACAAAGCTGACCCTGAATACGGCAGACGCGTTGCCGAAGGGCTCGGACTGCCGTTACCAAAATAACATCAAAAAACCTGCCGGTCTGTCCGGCAGGTTTTTCCTGTGTATTATCAATAAAAAATGCTTTTTCTCAATTATACAAAATGGCATGCTGCAAAATGCTGAGGCCCCTTCTCCGACAGCAGCGGGCTTTTCTCAGCACATATCTTCTCGGCTGCCGGGCATCTCGTTCGGAATTTACAGCCTGAGGGCGGATCAGAGGGACTTGGAATATCACCCTTTAACATCACCCGCTCCCTTTTCGCTCGGGGATCAGGAACGGGCACGGCTGATAACAGCGCTTTTGTATAAGGATGAAGCGGCCGTGAAAAAAGCTCCTCTTTTGACGCGTATTCCACAATCGTCCCTAAATACATAATCGCAACCTTTGTACATAAGTGCTCCACCACGCTTAAATCATGAGAAATGAACAAATATGAAAGCCCGTGCCGTTGCTGAAGGCTGCTGAACAAATTGATCATCTGCGCCTGAATGGAGACATCCAATGCCGCCACGGGTTCATCCATAATGATAAATTGCGGCTTAAGCGCCATCGCTCTTGCAATCACGATCCGCTGCCGCTGCCCTCCGGAAAACTCATGCGGATAACGGTCGATAAAGTTTGCGGAAAGACCGCAGGATTCAAGAACCTCCGCCGCTTTATCACGCGCGTTCCGCTTGACCGCCAATTGGTGCTCGATCATCGCTTCACCGATGGCTTCTCCGATCCGTCGCCTAGGATTTAAAGAGCTGAACGGATCTTGAAAAATGAGCTGCGCTTCCGATCTGAATGTTTTCAGCTCACGCCGGTTCATCCGGAACACATCTCGCCCCTGAAAAAATACCTCTCCCTCTGTTTTGTCATGAAGTCTTAAAATGGTTTTTCCGATTGATGACTTGCCGCTGCCCGATTCACCCGCTAAACCGAACACTTCTCCCTTTCCTATCGTAAAACTGACGCCGTCCACCGCTTTTACGGGATTGTTGCGGGCCTTTCTCATCCCCCCCTGCTCCTCATAATATTTTTTCAGCCCTTTGACCTCCAGCAACACATCACTCATCTGCTTTCTCCTCTCCGTAAAGCCAGCACGCCGCCTGATGCCCTTTCCCGAATTCAGTAAAATGCGGGCTCGACCTCCGGCATATTGCCGTGCTGTGTTCACACCGCTCCGCAAAATAACAAGACGATCCGGACAGGTCTGCAAGCGCGGGAACCTGGCCCGGGATGGTATAGAGCGTCTCTCTCCTTTGACCGATAACCGGTTTTGCCGCGAGCAGCCCTTTCGTATACGGATGCTTCGGATCGGAAAACAGCTCCGCAACCGGTCCTTCCTCCACAATTTTCCCCGCATACATGACAATCACATAATCAGCCATTTCGGCAACCACGCCAAGGTCATGGGTAATGAATAAAATAGACGTGTGAAATTGCTTTTTCACATCCCGCAATAAATCCAATATCTGCGCCTGAATGGTTACGTCAAGCGCCGTCGTCGGCTCATCGGCAATGATCAGTTTCGGATCGCAGCTGAGCGCGACAGCCGTCATAATGCGCTGCAGCATGCCGCCGCTCAGCTCATGAGGATATCGGTGCATCATCTGCTCGGCATGGGGGATCTCCACTAACGTGAGAAGTTCAACCGCCTTCCTCCATGCCTCTTTCTTACTCAGCAATAAATGCTCGCGAATCGGTTCCGTCAGCTGCTCACCGATTGTAAACACCGGATTCAAAGAGGTCATCGGCTCCTGAAAAATCATCCCGATTTCGCAGCCGCGGATTTTCTGCATTTCTTTTTGTTTCAGTTTCAACAGGTTTCTTCCTGAAAAATGCACCGCTCCCCGTTCGATTCTTCCCGCCTCGGGAATGAGCTGCATAATGGACAATGACGCCATGCTTTTCCCGCAGCCGGATTCCCCTACAATGCAAACCGTTTCCTCCTCATGAATCGTAAAGCTGACATCGTCCACGGCCTTTACCGCACCTTCCTCCGTATAAAAAACGGTTTCCAAGTGCCTCACTTCTAAAAGCGGTTTTGTCATTTCACTTTCACCTGCCGTTTTACCTTAGGATCAAAAGCGTCTCTTAAACCGTCTCCAAGCAGATGAATCGCCACAACGGTCAGAAAAATGGCCGTACCCGGCGGTATCCACAGCCACGGGCGGAGTGTAAAATCCATATAATGATTTGCCGCTTCCATCATGTTTCCCCAAGAAGGAGTCGGCGGAGCAACACCGAGTCCGAGAAAACTCAGCGCCGATTCACTCAGCATCGCCCCCGCCACATGCAAAGTCGCCGCTACCATGAGTAACGGCAATGTATTGGGAAGCAAATGATAGAGGATTTTCCGTTTATCACTGAGCCCCAAAACTTCCGCGGCCATCATAAACGGCTGCTCCTTCAGCGACAAAATCTGTCCGCGTACAAGCCGCGCCAAACCGGGCCATCCGATCAGGCTTAACATCATCATAATCAGGTACATCCTGTATTCAGAAGGCACTTTCCACTCCGACATCACCGCAGCCAAAATCAAAAGCAGCGGCAGACCCGGGATGGACATGAGCATATCAGCGATGCGCATAATGATCATATCAGCGGCTCCCCGATAAAATCCCGCCGCAACCCCAAGCAATGAACCAATGACAAGTGACAGCACCATCGAAGCAAGCCCCACGGTCAGAGAAATCTGCCCCGCCAGCATCAGCCTCGTCAGCACATCTCTCCCGTACTGGTCGGTGCCAAGCCAATGATGAACCCCCGGATGCTGATTGGCATTTGAAATATCCGTCCGATCCGTTATGTACGGAGAAAAAGACGGCCCGATAAAACACAATAAAAACATAAAACATAAGAATAGAAGACTGATGACCGTCAGCTTATGATGCAGCAGGCGGCGGTACGTCTGCTTCCAAAGAGAAGGCGGCGCCCCTTTTTGTTGTTTCACCCAAAACACCCCCTATTTCAGCCTGACTCGCGGATCAACCGCGGCATAAGCGATATCCGCCAAAAAATTCCCCACAATCGTTAAACAAGACAAAAACAAAGTAAACGCCATCAAAACCGGGTAGTCCCGATAATGCACAGATTCCAGCTGAATACGGCCGACACCCGGCCATCCGAAAATCTGTTCAATAATAATAGCCCCGGAAAACAGACCCGGCAGTTCAAAAGCAAGCAGGGTGATCGCCGGAAGGAGCGCATTTTTCAGCGCATGTTTCCAAATGACGTTGCGCTCTTTCAACCCCTTCGCTCTCGCTGTTCTGATATAATCCTGCCTGATCACATCAAGCATCCCGGAGCGGAAATATCTTGTCAGTGAGCCGATGCCGAGCATAGATAAAATCACGACCGGAAGAATCATATGTCTGGCAGCTTCAAGCACGTACGAAAAACCAGAACTCGTGCTTCCGGTATCAACCATCCCTCCGACGGGCAATATTTTCAAATCCACTCCAAACCATTTAATAAACAGAAGGCTGATAAAAAAAGACGGGAACGCCATGGAAGCAATCACAAAAAATGTTACGATCCCGTCAAACCATGAGTATTTCCTGACAGCGGATATGACACCCGTTATCATCGCGGCAGACCATGTGACAAGCAAAGCCAAAAACGCGACAAAAAACGAATTCCAGACATATTTCTGAAGCAGTGACAGGACGTTTTCCTGATACTTCAAAGAGAATCCCAAATCTCCGCTGAGCACATTGCCGAGCCACGTCACATAACGCTGCCAAATCGGCTGATCCAGGCCGTAAAGCGCTTTTAGCTCCTTCGCCCTCTCCGGGGTCAGGTTGACATTGGAATCAATGTAATCGCCCGGCAGCATCGCGAATAAGAAAAAAATAATAAAGGACGTACCGAATAAGATCACAAGCATTTGAATGAACCGTTCTGCGGCATACCGTTTCACAAAAAGCCTCTCCCTTCCGCTGAAAGGGCAAAATACCATGGACACCGGGTATTTTGCGCCATTGTTCTACTGAATTGACACGTTTGAGAGACTCGAACTGATTCCCGAATAATTGTCAGGCTCAAGCCCTTTTATTTTTCCGCTGACCGCCCTTGCGCTCTGACGGTAATGAATCAGAATGTAAGGCGGGTTTTCCCCGAGCTCCCGGTACAGCTGGTGATAAATGTCTTTTCTTTTGCTGATATCAAGCGTGCCGGCTCCTTTCTCGATCAGCCGGTCCGCTTTCGGATTGGAATACCCCGTCACATTATTGGGATGGCCGGAAGCCAGCTTTTCCACCGTGTCATTCGGATCAAGAATCTGCGAGGTGGAAACGGCGGCAAGATCGTACTGTTTATCATTTATTTTCGCTACCTCTGTATTAAAATCCATCACTTCCGGTTTTAATGAGATTCCGATGTCCGCGTAATTTTCTTTCGCGATCGGGATGAAATCATCATCCGCTTTAGACGTGTAATAGCTGATTTCAAGCTTTTTGCCGTTTTTTTCACGCACGCCGTCTTTCCCCATTTTCCAGCCTGCTTCATCAAGAAGCTTCTTGGCTTTTTCCGGATTAAACGTATACGGATTGACTCCTTTGTCATCATAAGCCCATGAAACCGGAGACACCGGCACATTAGCGACTTCTCCGTAATGTTTAAAGCGGACATCGACGATTTTTTGACGGTCCAGCCCGTAAATAAGCGCTTGGGACACTTTCTTATCTTGAAAAGGCGGACGCTTATGATTCACGTACACAAGCCCGTAATCATTCACGACCGAGACGCTTATATTCGCAAAACCGAGGCTTTTTAAATGCTCAACCGTATCATCATCAGGAGAAAATGAAGCGTAATCAAGATCACCCGTTTCAAACAGCTGAAGGGAAGTTGACGGATCAATAATTTTATAGATCAGCTTTTCTGTTTTCGGTTTTCCGGAATAATAGTGTTTATTTGCCTGATAGCGTATTTCCTGTCCCGGGAGGTATTCTGTAAATTGATAAGGCCCTGCTCCGAGCGGTTTGGCATAAAGCTCTTTTAAATAGTCCAGTTTGCCGAACCGATAATTCTTTCCGTAGTAAGCTTCCGACAGCACCTGCCCGCCTAAAAGAAGCAGCGACTTCGCACTGACTTTCTCAGTCGTGATTTTAATGGTTCTGTCATCAAGGACGCGAATGCCCTCTATCGTCTTTGCTTTTCCTTCTTTATAAGCCTTGCCGCCTTTAATATAGGCCGTGGTGATATCTTCATAGCCTGCGTAAGCGGGATCATGCAGCAGTGTTAAAGTGAATGCGGCATCCTTTGCGGTGAGCGGCGAACCGTCACTGAAAACGAGATTTTTTCTTAAGCGGAACGTGTAGGTAAGCTGATCTTTGGAAATAGTCCAGCTTTCAGCAAGTGCCGGTGCGGGCTTACCCGTTTTATCCAGCTTGACTAACGGTTCAAAAATAGGATCTGTCGCATTTCCATCCCAGCCGTTTTCATAAAAGTACGGCAGAAACACTCCCCCCGGCGCGGAAATCCCCGCAACAAAAGTGTCCGTTCTGGCTTTCGATTTAACGGGAAGCGCCTCCGGATGAGAAGCTTTAAATTTCTTTGTTTTGACATGGGCGATACGCGTTTCCTGTTTTTTATCCGCCGCAGAAGACGGTTCTTCTCCGGCACTCCCTAACGCGCACCCTGATAACATGAATGATACCGACAGCGCGAGTATGATGCCCGTTGTTTTCATCCTCAAAGTGTTCCCCTTCATTTTGATCGAACCCCCGCATGCTTTTCATCTATCTTTATATAAATCTGCTCCATCTGTTCCTCATTTCTCATAATCTCCCGTTTGTTTTTCTCCACAAGCAGTTCGAAATTCAATGTGTGTTTTCTGTACTTTTTTCGCTTTTTACTTTTTTTGCGCACATGTGATGCCTTTTTTAACGCCACTTTTCATCCCTCCGCTTTTCATCCAATGGCTTTCACGCAAAAAAAGGCCCTTATCTGTTTACAAGATAAGAGCCTTCGGTGATCCGATCAGCCAACGTTTGGAAATATGTACTGACTATGTTAATTCATACAATCCCTACCTGTCAACTATAATTTAAAATATCGTTTCATTCCGGGGGTTTTCCTCATACACTCTCTTATTTTTCCGCATATGTTAGAAGAAATAACAGATCCCGATGAAAGAGAGTGAGAGTGTGGAAAAGACAACATTGACCGGGCGCATCGTCAGAAAAGATGACCCCGACTATAATGAAGCAAGAACCAATATCAATTTAAGCCTGCAAAGATATCCGGACATCATTGTGTTTTGCCAAAACAAACATGATGCCGTCAATGCACTGAGATGGGCGCGTGAGAATAACGTGCCTTTCCGCATCAGAGGCGGAAGACACAGCTACGAGAATTTTTCCCTGTTAAATGACGGGCTTGTCATTGATCTCAGTGAAATGAAGAAAATAAGAGTGAATAAAGATAAACGGCTGGTCTCGATTGAAGCGGGTGCCGATTTGGGAGAAGTGTACCGGACACTCTGGCGGTACGGCTTGACTCTTCCCGCGGGAACCATTGCAAATGTGGGAATCACGGGGCTGGCGCTCGGAGGAGGAATCGGATATTTAACAAGGGCTGCCGGCCTGACTTGCGATCGTCTCCTCCAACTCGAGATGATCACAGCAGACGAAAAAGCGGGTGCTGAATTGATAACAGTCAACCGCTCAAAGCATCCTGATTTATTTTGGGCGTCTCAGGGCGGAGGCGGCGGCAACTTCGGCATTGTCACATCCATGGTGTTTAAAGCCGTGCCGATCTCGTACGTGACTGTTTTTTCTGTCACTTGGGGCTGGGATGATTTCGAAGAGGTATTTAATACGTGGCAGCGCTGGGCTCCATTTACAGATAACCGCCTTACTTCATCCATTCAGTCTTGGCCTAAAGAAGTCAACCGCATAGAAGCGCTCGGCCAATTTATCGGAACAAAAAATGAGCTGAAAGAACTGCTGGCTCCGTTAATGAAAGCGGGAAACCCGACAAGCGGCATGGTCAAGACAGTTCCGTTTATCAGAGCGGCAGCCTTTTTTAACAGCCCGGGAGGCAATGAGCCGCAAAAGATGAAGCGGTCAGGATCCTTTATTGAAAAACCATTGTCAACACGCGCAATTTCTGCTTTAAAATACTACTTGGAGCACGCTCCGAATAAAAACGCCAGTGTCTGGCAGCAATCTCTCGGCGGGGCGGCCGGACGGATCGCTCCGGATCAAACGGCATTCTACTATCGCGATGCAATCATTGCCCAGGAATATATAACAAACTGGACATCTCCTGAAGAGGAAAGACAAAACGTCCGCTGGATCGAAGAGCTGAGAACGTCTCTTTCAAGAGAAACGATGGGGGATTACGTGAATTGGCCTGATATAGACATCAGAAACTGGCTGCGGACATATTACGGAGGAAATGTTGACCGCCTCCGCCAAGTCAAAACGAAGTATGACCCGGAAAACGTATTCCGCTTTGAGCAGAGCATTCCGCCGTTTCGCCGGTCACCGTTTTTCTAAAAAAAGATGAAGATGGACACACTCCATCCTCATCTTTTCTTTTTTATTGATATAAATGGCTTCCCTTCTCGACAAACTCTTTTGCTTTTTCTTTTAATCCTTCATTGAGGGCATCGTCTTCAGTCAGACCGTTTTCTTTCGCATAATCGCGAATATCCTGAGAAATTCTCATGCTGCAGAACTTCGGGCCGCACATCGAACAGAAGTGAGCCGTTTTTGCGCCTTCAGCCGGCAGCGTTTCATCGTGATATTCCATTGCTCTTTCAGGATCAAGCGACAAATGAAATTGATCGCGCCACCGGAATTCAAACCGCGCCTTAGACAGAGCGTCATCCCGGATCTGAGCACCCGGATGCCCTTTGGCAAGGTCTGCCGCATGGGCCGCGATTTTATACGTAATGACTCCCTCTCTTACATCATCACGATTCGGCAGGCCCAAATGCTCCTTCGGCGTGACATAACAAAGCATCGCCGTCCCGTACCAGCCGATCATCGCCGCGCCGATCGCCGAAGTAATATGGTCATAGCCCGGAGCGATATCAGTCGTTAATGGGCCGAGTGTATAAAAAGGCGCCTCTTTACAAATTTCCAGCTGTTTGTCCATGTTCTCTTTAATTTTATGCATCGGCACATGACCCGGTCCTTCGATCATCACTTGCACATCGTGCTTCCACGCGATTTCCGTCAATTCTCCGAGAGTCTCCAATTCCGCAAACTGCGCTTCATCATTAGCATCCGCAATCGAGCCGGGACGCAGCCCATCTCCAAGAGAAAATGCAATATCATACGTCTTCATAATTTCACAGATTTCTTCAAAGTGCGTGTACAGAAAGCTTTCCTGATGGTGAGCCAGGCACCATTGCGCCATAATCGCCCCGCCGCGGGATACGATTCCCGTCGTGCGTTTGGCCGTTAACGGGACGTAACGAAGCAATACGCCGGCATGGATGGTGAAATAATCCACGCCCTGCTCCGCCTGCTCAATCAATGTGTCTCGATAAATGTCCCACGTTAAATCCTCAGCGATGCCGTTTACTTTTTCAAGCGCCTGATAAATCGGCACCGTCCCCACAGGTACGGGGCAATTGCGGATGATCCATTCACGTGTCGTATGAATATCTTTCCCAGTGGATAAGTCCATCATCGTATCGGCGCCCCAGCGAATCGCCCACGTCATTTTTTCAACTTCTTCTTCAATAGAAGATGTAACAGCTGAGTTGCCGATATTTGCATTGATTTTCACATGAAAATTCCTGCCGATAATCATCGGTTCACTTTCAGGATGATTAATATTTGACGGAATGATCGCCCGGCCGCTGGCTACCTCGTCTCTGACAAATTCGGGAGACACATGCTCGCGAATTGCGATAAACTCCATTTCCGGCGTAATGATGCCTTTTCTCGCATAATGCAATTGTGTCACATTTTTCCCTGCCTTGGCCCGCAGCGGTTTCCGCTGTAAACCGGGATATTCGGCGGCACGGCCCTCTTTTTTATAGCCGTTGTCCTCAGGTTTCACGGTCCGTCCGTTATATTCCTCCACATCGCCGCGCTTTGTAATCCACTTTGTGCGGAGCGGCTTCAGACCTTCATGAATTTGAATTTGTACATCCGGGTCTGTATACGGTCCGCTCGTATCATAAACACGGACCGGCGGGTTCTCCTCTTCCCCAAACGCCCCCGTTGTCGGACTAAGGCTGATTTCCCGCATCGGCACTCGTATGTCAGGCGAAGAACCCTTTACATAAACCTTTTTACTGCCTGAAAAACTCGACATAATAGAAATGTTCGCTTGCTGTACTGATTGATTTTGCATACAAATCTCTCCCTTATCCATTTGAATAACAGAACCAAGCTCAGCACCAGCACAAAAAAACCGGATTCATTGGAGAACCCGGTTTTGCAGTCAGAAAGAAACTATTATTGTTTTCCTCAACAATAATAAAACCTTTACTTCCCCACGCTGGTACGAACCAGATCAGGTCCAAAGGGTTAAGAAGCCGCCGCTTCTCTCTCAGCCCGCTCAGACGGGCACCCCCAGTAACTATTGATTTCGGACTCATCTTAACATAAAAACATTCGAAAAAAAAGAGGAATATAGAAAATATTCAGCAAATTCAACCCAAATATTTGACAGGCAATGGAGTTTCAATTATTCCATGTTTCCCCCTCATCACCCGATATGCCCTTGCAACTGGTCTTGAACTCACTGTTTGAAACAGCTGATCATTTATGAAATGAAGAGCCGCTCCATCGTCCGTCGCATAGCCGCCGCACAAGAATTCGTTAGATATCAGCTGGTGATACATCGGTCTCCGGTCCTTTTCGCCGTCATAATGAGGACAAAAGCTCCCTTGCAAAAAACCTAAACTTTTCATACTGGTCAGCGGCCCGGCTGAATCTGTCACTCCTTCTTCAAACCAGCAGATTGCACCCGCGCTTAATCCGGCTAACACCACACCGCTCTTCCATGCTTCTCTCAGAATAAGATCCAATCCCCACTCCTTCCACAACACAAGCATATTCCGCGTATTTCCCCCGCCGACATAAATTACGTCCTTTTCCATAAGAAAAGAAGTTAAATCTGTTGACGGCGGCTTAAACAACGATAAATGAGACGGCACACAATCAAGTGTTTGAAATGCACGATAAAACCGCTGCACATAGTTTTGAGAATCACCGCTCGCCGTCGGCAAAAAACAAATACGAGGCGACTTTCGCTCTGATTGCGTGATGACATATTGATCGAGGGATAAATTTTCCGGCTCCATCGAGAATCCGCCGCCGCCCATCGCAATAATCTGTTTCATCATCCCACTCCCCCCCGAAAAATTTGTTATTCATTATAGCAGTTGTATACACGCAGAGATAAATATTTTCTTAACAGACCAGCATAAAAAAGTATACTGTCGCAATAACAGAAATCGCAAATCTCTGCCTTAGCACAGCGCTGCATGAACAATTAGATGCAGTTGTCCATCTTGATGGTGAACTGTCAGTACTCCTGTCGGAAAAAGGTTGGCTCCTGGATAAACAATTTCAAATTGATTCGCATTTATCTTGCAGAGAACTGAAACAAAGTCATACAAAAAAGACGATGTCTTGAGACACCGTCTCTTTATTTTATTGCTCCACTCTTCTTAAAGCCTCATTTACCGTTTCTTTTATAAACGCGTCTTCACCGCTTAATCGCTCTAAATTGAGATCGCCGTTTCTCAGCCTTTCAGAAATATTGTTTATATCCTCTCTACCGTGATTTGCAGCTCACCGGCTAAAAACATTCTGTGTAATTCATCAGCAATATTATTCTTAGTCTGCCCGAAGGCAGGAAAATAATAGAAAAAAGTATGAATCAAACGAATTCTTTTCCCTCTTTCTTACGTATGTCTGTTGAGAAAAAGGGGAAGATCTAACAGGTCATTTTTAAAAAAACTTTCGGCAAGAGGACTGCGAGGATGGCTGGAAGAGATGTATAATGACGGAGAACAGCTCGTACGTGTCCGCTTCAGCCAATCAAAGCTTGAAGATACAGAAGAGCTTGAAGAGGTGCTAGGAGAGATCCTAGACCAACACTGAATAAATTAGAAAAAGGAGCTCTCAAATAAGCTTGGCTCCTTTCTTAGATCAAATATAAAAACCCGTTTCTTATATGAAGAATTGTGTTTTTCAATATACCGGTGGACCGTATTCTACGTTATACACACATTGATGAAAAGCAGCTTCGTATTGTTGTCAATACGTTCTCTAAATCATGTTACGTTTTTGGTTTATAATAACTCACTTTGTATAAATTCACCACAATAGTGTTCGTTCATAAGTAATAAAATACAGATTATAAAAATGAGTCTAACCATCTTCCTGAATATTTGTCCAATAGTTGGTCTGACCAACGAGTTCATTTCAATGACTGTAAATCATTTTAGCACTTCTTCACTTCTTTTCACCTTAAAGATCTTACTCTGCGGAATATTGGGATTGTGATGAACAACATATGCTTTAGAAAAACGATATAGATACTCTGCTTCATGAGACTTAGGAGTTAAGATTATCATTTTCCGCTTTAATTCCTGTTCATATAACTCAAACACTTTATCTTTACGTCCTTCATCGAGTGCACTATCAAACTCATCGAGTACGATATAGCCTGGTGTTGCTTGAATTGTTTGTAATAATGCCAAAGCAAATAGTAAGGAACTAAGAGACTCTTCCCCACCAGATACCCCTTTTCCTACTTTGCCGCCTCTTGCTTTAACACTTACATCCTCTAATTTTCCTCGATGTCCTTCTTTATGTGCTTTAATATATAAAGCATAGTGGATTTGATGACGTCGGTCTGTTCTCATATCCCAATCTATCTCCCCTTGAAAGCCAAACAGAGACATATAATGGACAAACTTTTGATTAACACCAATAACTTTACTATTAATTGTGCTTTCTAAGTCTTCTTTTAGACGTTCCATACGCTCTGTATATTCCTCTAACAATAGTTTGGATGTCTTCACTTCTGTTGCAGAACGATCATACTCTTCTTTCATTTTTTGATAATTTTCTGGAGCAGCTTCATCAATCCCTGTTTCATTTGCTGCATGAGAGTATTTAATTTTCCCACTTTCTCGCATGTCTTCTGCCTCAGATTTAGTTACATTAGGTAGTTCTGTAAGCTCTAATGCAAAATCTTTTAATTCCTGTTTTACAGAATCTAATAACCTTTGGATGTCATGTTTGATTGTTGAATAGTTCTCTTCATTTGTTAAATATTCTTCAGACCGATGTTTGATTTGCCTTTCTATTGACTCAATTTCTCGGTCTTTGTATAGGAGGCTTTCTTTCAAATCTTCTATGTCCCGATTTAATTTCTTTTCTTCACGTCGCTTCTTATCTAAAAGAGAACCAAGTTGTTCTAACTGTGCATTTTTATTCTTCTTCTCTTCTTCTAACTCAATTAAGTATTGCTTCAATTGGCGTACTTCTGTTATTTTTCCCTTCTCTTTTTCATACTGAATAAAAATTTCCTGATAGTTTTTAAAGGTTTCTACCTTTTGCTTCCAGTCAGCACGCTCTTCATTGAGCCTATTCCACTCTCCCTGAATCTCATCCCTATTTTCTTCGAGTTCAAGTTTTTCATTACTTAGATTGTAATGCTTACTCTTTCGCCATTCTCGTTCATTTTCTTTTATCAAAAAGGCTTCCGCATCTTTTAAAGATTCACGTCTTCGAAATAGCGTACTATTTCTACGTGTTAATTCATCTATTTCATTGGATAGAATGCTAATGTCATTGCCAACCCTATCAAGCTCATCTTCTACTTGTAGTTGATATTTTTTTAAAACTTTTTCACTTAGAATAATCCGCTTTTCCTCTTGAGGACCTCTTATCCCTCTCGCATCGAGAAGCACACCATTTTGAATCTGTGGTTTTTCATTTTCAAAAAAGCTCTTAACCCACCACAGTGCTTTTACCGCAAGCGGATAAAGATTATTTCTTAATTTTTCTTTTATCTGCAAATGTTTACCCGGAAGTTGTGTAATTGTTTTTTCCGGAACAATATTTGGCAATGGGACATGGTATAAATCATTTGGCGCATGAAAATCCTTTTGGTTCACAAACAACGTATACTTTATCGTATCAAACAAATCTTCATCATTCGGCTTAGCTGTTTCATCTAATTCAACAAGCTCCCGCAAAGGATAGACTTCTATATTTCGCTTTTTGAAGTATTGGATAGACACTTCCTGACGAGAACTGTAAACGCGATTCATTCTAAGATTTTCTAGTTCTTTTTCTAAATTGTCTTTTTTAATTATAAGTTTCCCTTTTTCATTTTTTGCATTTTCTAGTCGTTGCTCATTGAACTCCATCTCTTCCTGCACAGCTTGACTACTTTTATATGCATCAATAAGTTTACGCACGTCTTGTTCCCTAGCACTGTCTTGGTCAATCTTCACTTTTAGTTCAGCAATTTGCGGGGTTAGGTCATCTAATTTTTGTTTATTTCTTTTCAACAACTGTTGCTTTTCTTCCATTGAAGCATCAATAGAAACATACTTTTCCTCCGCATTAACCAAAGCTTCATTTACTTCTTCTTCAGTCATGCCTATTCGTTCTACTCTCTTCGTAATTTCCTCGATTTCGTTTGAGATAGCCTCCACCTTATCTGTATGTCTGGTTATCTCTTTCTGTAAATGATTTAGCTCATCGGCTAGCCCGATTTCACGGGACTCCATTTGAGTGATTGCTGACTGAAACTTTTCATGCTCTTCTCTCTGGTCTGCTTGTAAAATTAAATCTTGCTGCTTGTCTGTAATTTTCTCCTCTTTGTCTGCTTTTAGTGTCTCTATTTGATCTTTTAAAGTATTCATTTGATTAAGATGATGTTTTTCCAACCATTTAAGAGCTGAAAGATACTGCTTGAATCCGTCTTCTAACCGCTCATTTCGATTATAATACCTGTCTAATTCCGTTTTCTTTTGAGTTAACTGGAGTTTGTTAAGACCTTGTTTACCCTCTGCTTCCTGCAAGGTCTGCTCCGTTTCTTTTACAAGTTCTTTGCTTTCTTCCCAGTTTTTCTGGATTCTATCAATACCATTCATTTCACTGAAAATACGGAAGCGTTCTTCTGGATGCATCACTGCAAATTGGTTTACCTCTTTTTGATACCAAATCAAATAAAATTCATCCGGATCAACAGCATATTTATAGAGAATCTGGTTTTTATATTCAGTAAAGTTAAAGTTCCGATCTCCAGAAGAATATTTCGTTTCCCGTTCCCACTTGTCAATGATTTCCCCCTCTTGAATATAAAATTCTCTTTTTATCGGATCACCCGGTTTCTGTTCAATGTCTAATCGAAACTGCACAAACTGTGGCGCATCAACCTTGATTTGCCCATCATTTTTAAACAGCAATTCAACCTTTGCTCGCCACGTTTGGTCTGTTGGAAGGTTGTTTGACTTTAACCCTTCAAGATCAACTTTACTTGAATAAAGAACGCCACCCATACAAAACGTAACCGTTGATTTTCCAGCACCATTTGGTCCAGATATTAAAATATGGTGATCTTTATCAGAGAAATCCATAACTGTCGGCGTATAATCCCGTATTCCTGAAAATTTAAGTCTCCATGGAATCATTACTTGTGCCTCCATTCATGTTGTAGCGTTTAAAGAACCGCAAGATATCATCCATGTGCAACTGATTCGATTGACTAAACTCGGTGTATCTTCGTAAAAAGGAATTCGAAAACAAATGAGCACCGATAGATGTAAGTTGATAGGCTTCTTCCTCTGAGCTCGTATCATATACTTCAATTGCCCCAATCTTTTTCAGCGGATCCAAGTTAGCTTGAATTTTTCGTGTTACCTGCAATGATTCGTGACCAAAACTATTAATCAATTGGGAAAAGAGTGTATATTCATTCTGTAGTACTTCCTGGTGATAAAAAATAAACATGAGAATAGCTAGACTTTGTTTATTTAATAGTGTTTTTGCTTGTTTTGCGGGCACGCGCATGAGGACTACCACTTGATTTCTCCGCTCATCATAAATCACTTTCATATAACGACTAACAGCTTGGTTTACTCGCTTGAGAAAAGAAAAAAATGCTTGATCATCATCTGTAATACCAATTATTTTTTCTACTTCCTTACGTGAAAGTCCAAAATTCCCACTTCGAATTGTAGCAGACGATGAGAATAGGATTTGCATAAATGCAAGCTCTTCCTCTGTAGTTAAAAATCCTTTTATCGATTGTAGGGTTGCTAACGGATTAACGTTCGTGATTTCTTCCTCGTTTTCTAATTCCATATGTTCCTTGTTCATCCTCACTCCACCTCCAATCACGTTGATCTTTGTTATCAAGCAGTTTCTTTTTCGCATATTCATCAATGTCAGCTTTTTTATTAGCCACTAGTGCTGAAACACCAATTAATCCGTTGAGTACGTCACTCCATTTGGATGATCCAGACCGAATAATTAGTTCGTCAAGGCCCGCTTCTTCTACTTCCTCCAGATATGCTTCAATCCGCTCTGTGTGTATCATTTGTTTCGTCATTTGCCATTTCGAATCACCCATTATTTCATCCAACTGATTTTCCATTATTTCTTCTGTGCCTGTAAATTCTTCTTCCACTGTTTCCTCTATCTCTTCTGTAATAGGTTCATAATTTTCGATATAGTTAATTCCCTCATCAATGGCCCTCGGTGATAGCGGGCTAGCAAATTTCACTGGCGCCCATAGACCATCTATATTTTCGTCCTCGTATTGTCCTTGTTCCATGAAGCTTAGTATTTGATGTGCATTCGGTATTTCTGAACCAAGAGGCGGATCAAACGATTTTACGATGAACGTGCGAAACTCTTCTGGCTTGATTCTATGGTTAAAATCCGTTTCTTGTAGGTGGGCGAACTTTAGAATTTTATTAATTGTCCCAAGGCTAATTTTTGTCCCATCACTAATCGCAGCCGTACCTCGTTGTTTTATATCGGAAAACACAAGCTCTTGATCTACTGTTTCAAATTTCTCCATTCGTTCTGCCATCTTACCTTCTAGCTCTGTCATCAGATGATGAATCACTTCTACTTGTGTTAATGCATTTCGGTCTGCTAAATACTCAAGCTCCCTCTCATAGAGAAGCAATACAGCTTCTTCCACGTTTTTAATCATACTAGCAAGCTTATTCCCGCCAGAAATCCCTTTATCATCATATGCTTCACTTAGTTCTGCATCTCTTTTTGCTTGAAAGAGAGACCTTGCCACATCATCATTAAGATAATAAGCAAGAGAATCATTAGCTAAACGAATTAGTACATCCATCATTCGTTTTCCTACATCACGCATTTTAATTCGTTTTGCTGTTTTTGCTACCCAATTGAATTTTCCCAAAACGAACACAAGATGTTTCATGTAACCCTGCGTAATTGCTTCATCATAGCCATATACATTGCGATAGCGATAAAATAACGTTTCCTCGCTTTCAATTGGTTCTGCGATACCGAGTGCTTCTAGATTAATAATATTTAACACTCGGAGGAAACGAAGTACGTGGATTGGTGACTGAAAATATTCCTTATCACTTAATTCCGTTAATACACCCGAAAGTTGGGCAATATCACGCATCGATTGTAGTAGCTCAGGTTTATCATCTGTAACAGCAAAGATCGAAATTAATGATTGATCCACTTTTTCCACAGCTCTACTCCTCCAATTTCTTGTTCCTGCTCTTCTTTCCTCATTTGTATGGATTGTTGATATTTATTTGCAAAAGTTTCCCATTCAGTCACCACGGTTAATGGTGGCACTATCCATTTTGTTAGGACATGTTCATCTTGTGTTAACTTATATAATTTCTCGGCAATCTGATAACCTGCTTCATCAACGTCGGTCCAAATAATAACTTGACTGACACACGTTACTACTTGCGAAATTAGTAGTCTATGTGCAGACCTAACTTGTCCATCCACACCTAATACAAAGCTTTTCGTACCTCTTAAAAATTCTTCCTCGTAGGCCATACGTGTTAAC
This sequence comes from Bacillus sp. BACIII, assembly GCF_057836745.1. NCBI lineage: Bacteria > Bacillati > Bacillota > Bacilli > Caryophanales > Bacillaceae > Bacillus > Bacillus sp. BACIII. The sequence goes on from NZ_CM174437.1 coordinate 2,116,684, forward strand.
ACACCTCTATTTTCAACCAGCCACAACACGTCTGCTTTCGTATTAAACGTCTCCGAAAAAACAGCTAGATCTGTCGTTGCATGGACAGTACCATAACTATAATCCACGTAGTCCCCTTGCATTGGCCCAGTAAAAAACAATGGTGTAATTGTCCCCATACTTGCCAGACCTAACAATTGAATTGGACGCTGAAGAAGGTTTTCTGTTTCTTCAATAAATTCCTTTTTATAAGCATCAAACTGCTTTGATCCACCTATTATCCGATAGTAGGTGGCACCTATTTGCTTCCAATCAAAATGTTTTTCCGTACATGACAGTTGGTATAAAGCAATCAAAAAATGTAGGAATACTACTTGTTTCCTTAAACGCCAAGATGGATGAATACTCTTAATTAATTTTGCCTCCCCAGCTAAAACCCTATCTGTCTCACTTGCAATTTCATCTAAGTGCTTTGCTAATAGGGAAACAACATCTGCGCGCTGGTCTTGTTCAAAACCTGGCACATTGCTACGCCTGGCAACTTCCCACTGCTTATTCCAATCACTTATCCAGTTTCTACTCTCCTTTTCTGATTCTAGTTCTGCCTTTAAGCTCAGTTGATAAAGTATAAAGCCCATTCGGTATCGTTCTGTTTTTACTGTTCTCTCATCTTTTTCTAAACGAATTTCACGAATTATCCACCCAAAACGAATCCATTCATAGGTTTCATCAGAAAGATCAACCTGCTTTTTCGTATTCGGACTTTTAAAACTGTTCGTTAGTTTTGTTGGAATTTTATCTATTCCCTGTAAGTCCGTATTAATCCCAACCATTAGCCTTGCAACAATCCTTCTTGTTCTCGCCGTTCGCTTAATTACTGATATATGAATAATGCCATTCTCTTCCGATGCATCCCTAACATGTAAACTCTCATTTTTTAATACAATATGGTATTGCAAATAATCTTGTAACTCCACAGAAACCAAGGTACAAACCTCCTCTATTATTCCTTTATTTTACCATGGGTCTAGGTGGTAGTACGATGGGATAGTAAGGAATATTAAGAATTCACTTAATAGTAAGTCGTAACCTTTATTTGAACGAATATCTTTCATCTCATCCATTTCTTCACTCCATTATTTTATAATTTTCAATAACAAAAAGAGACAGGGAATTACTTCCTGTCTTTTTCGGTAATAGTATTTAATAAATTGTGTACTTAGATTTTATACCAGTGGCCGGGGTCGAATAAACCCCTCGAACCATTGATATATAAAGGTTTTCTTTTACCCTTGCAAAATTTGTGTAAAAATATTTTAAGTGTTTTTGTTTGTGTAATTCCGATAATCATGAACATTAAAAAACAAGGGGTTTATTGTACAAGATCGCGCGTATTCTCGGCGATGTTCAAGCAACCAAAAACGGCACACTCGGAAAAAGGATGGCCCGTCGTGCTGCAGGCAAGGCAACAAATAAGCTATTGAGAAATTTATTCAAGTAGGAAAGATTTATCTTCATATGTGATATTCTTGCTTCATAAGCATAAAGCGGGAAATATTACAAATGAAGAAATATTGTATTTTATTATTGTCTGCATTCATTTGTTTAGCTTTATCTGCATGTGATAGTAACAATTCTAAAACTCTTACCACAGAGAACACGGAAATTTCTGCTGAAAAGTCCACTGATACAACCAACTCAAAAGAAGAAAGAAAGACATTGAATACTGTAGGAGATAGTGTAGAAGATCCCAATGTGGGTACAGTCACTTTAGAATCATCTAAAGATCTGAACCAAGTTTTAAAAGTTGGAGATTTAAGTGTTTATCTTACAGGTGTAAAAGTTCTTACTGTGAGTAATATGGCTGATCAATACCATAGCGACCTTCAAAACTCATTAAAAGAAGATTTAAGTACCTTCATCTATGCCCAGATTACATATTCATTAAAAAATAATTCTGATGATCAATTAGATTGGTCAGGATTTGAATATGCCGTTGTTAACGGTGTTCAAAAAGATTTAGGATACAATCGTATGATGCGTTTTCCTAACCCCGAAAATATTGAGATTCTTGGGGATTCTTCTCAAGAAAACAGCTTTGTAACTGTACCAGTAACCACGCCTACAAAGAAAGTGCGTCTGAAAACAGCTGGCTGTTTAAAGGTGTTTTGATCCCTGTCTCAAAAACAGGAGTCAGTCCCAGAGATGAAAATGAGACAGTAAACATTTTTGAGGAAATGGCCGCCAATGAGGTTCCTGTGTAAAATTTGTGCAAAAAGATTTAAAAACATATCGTTTTGTGTCTTGTTCTTCAAAAACGCAAAACGCCCCTGAACATTGGTAGACCAACATTCAGGGGCGTTTTGAAATTTCTTATCGGCTCTTATAAAGAGCAAGTAATACCGGTGGCCGGGGTCGAACCGGCACTCCAGAAGGAACACGATTTTGAGTCGTGCGCGTCTGCCAATTCCGCCACACCGGCATGTAATACGTCGTGTTCAACTGACGTATATAAATATAACATGCATTTTATAAAGTGTCAACGGTTTTAGTAAAGTTTTTTTATGGTAATGCAGTATACACAATAAAAGCAAGAAATTTATATTCATAGTCTTGACGCTTTTATTATATAAAAAAAGTGATCTGCAATATGCAAATCACTCTCATATATGTTTTGTAATATAAAAATTGATGACCAATTTAACATGTTGCGTCCTAAGTTAAATTGGTGCCGAGGGCCGGACTTGAACCGGCACGGTAGTCACCTACCGCAGGATTTTAAGTCCTGTGTGTCTGCCAATTCCACCACCCCGGCAAAAGAAAGGCGACACCCGGATTCGAACCGGGGATAAAGGTTTTGCAGACCTCTGCCTTACCACTTGGCTATGCCGCCGTAATTTGGAGCGGAAGACGGGATTCGAACCCGCGACCCCCACCTTGGCAAGGTGGTGTTCTACCACTGAACTACTTCCGCAGCATGTAAAGAACTTAATACATCTTATGCAGTTATTTTAAAAAAATGCAACTGGGCTAGCTGGATTCGAACCAACGCATGACGGAGTCAAAGTCCGTTGCCTTACCGCTTGGCTATAGCCCAATGATAATATGGGGCGATTGATGGGAATCGAACCCACGAGTGCCAGAGCCACAATCTGGTGCGTTAACCACTTCGCCACAACCGCCATAATCTAAAGATGAATAAATAATATAGTGGCAGGGGCAGTAGGAATCGAACCCACACCGGAGGTTTTGGAGACCTCTGTTCTACCGTTAAACTATGCCCCTATTTATAAAATGGTGGAGGGGGGCAGATTCGAACTGCCGAACCCTGAGGGAGCGGATTTACAGTCCGCCGCGTTTAGCCACTTCGCTACCCCTCCATCATTTAGAGTGCCGGCCAGAGGACTTGAACCCCCAACCTACTGATTACAAGTCAGTTGCTCTACCAATTGAGCTAGGCCGGCAAATGGTGGCTCGGGACGGAATCGAACCGCCGACACACGGATTTTCAGTCCGTTGCTCTACCAACTGAGCTACCGAGCCTTTTTATATAAATGGCGGTCCGGACGGGACTCGAACCCGCGACCTCCTGCGTGACAGGCAGGCATTCTAACCAACTGAACTACCGGACCATTTTTTTGGTTGCGGGGGCAGGATTTGAACCTGCGACCTTCGGGTTATGAGCCCGACGAGCTACCGAACTGCTCCACCCCGCGATGATAATGGTGGAGGATGACGGGCTCGAACCGCCGACCCTCTGCTTGTAAGGCAGATGCTCTCCCAGCTGAGCTAATCCTCCATCATATAAGTGACCCGTACGGGATTCGAACCCGTGTTACCGCCGTGAAAGGGCGGTGTCTTAACCGCTTGACCAACGGGCCCTGGTATTTTTTCGTTTGTTATGTATTAATAATTAGTGGCGGAGAGCAAGGGATTCGAACCCTTGAGACGGGGTTACCGCCTACACGATTTCCAATCGTGCTCCTTCGGCCACTCGGACAGCTCTCCATAAATGGCTCCGCAGGTAGGATTCGAACCTACGACCGATCGGTTAACAGCCGATAGCTCTACCACTGAGCTACTGCGGAATGAAGTCTGCCTGGCGATGTCCTACTCTCACAGGGGGAAACCCCCGACTACCATCGGCGCTGAAGAGCTTAACTTCCGTGTTCGGCATGGGAACGGGTGTGACCTCTTCGCCATCATCACCAGACATTTTAGTGACATGTATTATTATACTATGTATTTCAGAAAAAGCAAGAGTTTTTTTGAAAAAATTCTCTCAAAACTAGATAACAATAAGCACACATTCAAAAATGGTTAAGTCCTCGATCGATTAGTATCTGTCAGCTCCATGTGTCGCCACACTTCCACCTCAGACCTATCAACCTGATCATCTTTCAGGGATCTTACTTCCTTGCGGAATGGGAAATCTCATCTTGAGGGGGGCTTCATGCTTAGATGCTTTCAGCACTTATCCCGTCCGCACATAGCTACCCAGCGATGCCCTTGGCAGAACAACTGGTACACCAGCGGTGCGTCCATCCCGGTCCTCTCGTACTAAGGACAGCTCCTCTCAAATTTCCTGCGCCCGCGACGGATAGGGACCGAACTGTCTCACGACGTTCTGAACCCAGCTCGCGTACCGCTTTAATGGGCGAACAGCCCAACCCTTGGGACCGACTACAGCCCCAGGATGCGATGAGCCGACATCGAGGTGCCAAACCTCCCCGTCGATGTGGACTCTTGGGGGAGATAAGCCTGTTATCCCCGGGGTAGCTTTTATCCGTTGAGCGATGGCCCTTCCATGCGGAACCACCGGATCACTAAGCCCGACTTTCGTCCCTGCTCGACTTGTAGGTCTCGCAGTCAAGCTCCCTTGTGCCTTTACACTCTGCGAATGATTTCCAACCATTCTGAGGGAACCTTTGGGCGCCTCCGTTACCTTTTAGGAGGCGACCGCCCCAGTCAAACTGCCCACCTGACACTGTCTCCCCGCCCGATAAGGGCGGCGGGTTAGAAGGTCAATACAGCCAGGGTAGTATCCCACCGATGCCTCCACCGAAGCTGGCGCTCCGGTTTCCAAGGCTCCTACCTATCCTGTACAAGCTGTACCAACATTCAATATCAGGCTGCAGTAAAGCTCCACGGGGTCTTTCCGTCCTGTCGCGGGTAACCTGCATCTTCACAGGTACTATAATTTCACCGAGTCTCTCGTTGAGACAGTGCCCAGATCGTTGCGCCTTTCGTGCGGGTCGGAACTTACCCGACAAGGAATTTCGCTACCTTAGGACCGTTATAGTTACGGCCGCCGTTTACTGGGGCTTCAATTCGCACCTTCGCTTACGCTAAGCGCTCCTCTTAACCTTCCAGCACCGGGCAGGCGTCAGCCCCTATACTTCGCCTTACGGCTTCGCAGAGACCTGTGTTTTTGCTAAACAGTCGCCTGGGCCTATTCACTGCGGCTCTCTCGGGCTTGCACCCTAACAGAGCACCCCTTCTCCCGAAGTTACGGGGTCATTTTGCCGAGTTCCTTAACGAGAGTTCTCTCGATCACCTTAGGATTCTCTCCTCGCCTACCTGTGTCGGTTTGCGGTACGGGCACCTCTCACCTCGCTAGAGGCTTTTCTTGGCAGTGTGGAATCAGGAACTTCGCTACTATAATTCGCTCGCCATCACAGCTCAGCCTTCACGGGAAACGGATTTGCCTATTTCCCAGCCTAACTGCTTGGACGCGGATATCCAATACCGCGCTTACCCTATCCTCCTGCGTCCCCCCATTGCTCAAATGGTGAGGAGGTGGTACAGGAATATCAACCTGTTATCCATCGCCTACGCCTTTCGGCCTCGGCTTAGGTCCCGACTAACCCTGAGCGGACGAGCCTTCCTCAGGAAACCTTAGGCATTCGGTGGACGGGATTCTCACCCGTCTTTCGCTACTCATACCGGCATTCTCACTTCTAAGCGCTCCACAAGTCCTTCCGGTCTTGCTTCACAGCCCTTAGAACGCTCTCCTACCACTGTTCGAAGAACAGTCCGCAGCTTCGGTGATACGTTTAGCCCCGGTACATTTTCGGCGCAGAGTCACTCGACCAGTGAGCTATTACGCACTCTTTAAATGGTGGCTGCTTCTAAGCCAACATCCTGGTTGTCTAAGCAACTCCACATCCTTTTCCACTTAACGTATACTTTGGGACCTTAGCTGGCGGTCTGGGCTGTTTCCCTTTCGACTACGGATCTTATCACTCGCAGTCTGACTCCCAAGGATAAGTCATCGGCATTCGGAGTTTGACTGAATTCGGTAACCCGGTAGGGGCCCCTAGTCCAATCAGTGCTCTACCTCCGAGACTCTTACCTTGAGGCTAGCCCTAAAGCTATTTCGGAGAGAACCAGCTATCTCCAGGTTCGATTGGCATTTCACCCCTACCCACACCTCATCCCCGCACTTTTCAACGTGCGTGGGTTCGGGCCTCCATTCAGTGTTACCTGAACTTCACCCTGGACATGGGTAGATCACCTGGTTTCGGGTCTACGACCACGTACTCATGCGCCCTATTCAGACTCGCTTTCGCTGCGGCTCCGCATCTTCTGCTTAACCTTGCACGGGATCGTAACTCGCCGGTTCATTCTACAAAAGGCACGCCATCACCCGTTAACGGACTCTGACTACTTGTAGGCACACGGTTTCAGGATCTATTTCACTCCCCTTCCGGGGTGCTTTTCACCTTTCCCTCACGGTACTGGTTCACTATCGGTCACTAGGGAGTATTTAGCCTTGGGAGATGGTCCTCCCGGATTCCGACGGAATTTCACGTGTTCCGCCGTACTCAGGATCCACTCTGGAGAGAACGAAGTTTTGACTACAGGGCTGTTACCTCCTATGGCGGGCCTTTCCAGACCTCTTCATCTACCTCGTTCCTTTGTAACTCCGTACAGAGTGTCCTACAACCCCAAGAGGCAAGCCTCTTGGTTTGGGCTGATCCCGTTTCGCTCGCCGCTACTCAGGGAATCGCATTTGCTTTCTCTTCCTCCGGGTACTTAGATGTTTCAGTTCCCCGGGTCTGCCTTCTCATATCCTATGTATTCAGATATGGATACCACTCCATTACGAGTGGTGGGTTTCCCCATTCGGAAATCTCCGGATCAAAGCTTGCTTACAGCTCCCCGAAGCATATCGGTGTTCGTCCCGTCCTTCATCGGCTCCTAGTGCCAAGGCATCCACCGTGCGCCCTTTCTAACTTAACCGTTAAAAAGAATCACTACGTGATATCTTGCATTACAATTGAATGTGAATTACTTCTGTTATCTAGTTTTCAAAGAACATTATCTCGAAGAATCGAATGATCCTTCAAAACTAAACAAGACAGGGAACGTTCTGTTTATAAGACCCAAGGTCTTATATTCCGTTAAAATCCTTAGAAAGGAGGTGATCCAGCCGCACCTTCCGATACGGCTACCTTGTTACGACTTCACCCCAATCATCTGTCCCACCTTCGGCGGCTGGCTCCATAAAGGTTACCTCACCGACTTCGGGTGTTACAAACTCTCGTGGTGTGACGGGCGGTGTGTACAAGGCCCGGGAACGTATTCACCGCGGCATGCTGATCCGCGATTACTAGCGATTCCAGCTTCACGCAGTCGAGTTGCAGACTGCGATCCGAACTGAGAACAGATTTGTGGGATTGGCTTAACCTCGCGGTTTCGCTGCCCTTTGTTCTGTCCATTGTAGCACGTGTGTAGCCCAGGTCATAAGGGGCATGATGATTTGACGTCATCCCCACCTTCCTCCGGTTTGTCACCGGCAGTCACCTTAGAGTGCCCAACTGAATGCTGGCAACTAAGATCAAGGGTTGCGCTCGTTGCGGGACTTAACCCAACATCTCACGACACGAGCTGACGACAACCATGCACCACCTGTCACTCTGCCCCCGAAGGGGACGTCCTATCTCTAGGATTGTCAGAGGATGTCAAGACCTGGTAAGGTTCTTCGCGTTGCTTCGAATTAAACCACATGCTCCACCGCTTGTGCGGGCCCCCGTCAATTCCTTTGAGTTTCAGTCTTGCGACCGTACTCCCCAGGCGGAGTGCTTAATGCGTTAGCTGCAGCACTAAGGGGCGGAAACCCCCTAACACTTAGCACTCATCGTTTACGGCGTGGACTACCAGGGTATCTAATCCTGTTCGCTCCCCACGCTTTCGCTCCTCAGCGTCAGTTACAGACCAGAGAGTCGCCTTCGCCACTGGTGTTCCTCCACATCTCTACGCATTTCACCGCTACACGTGGAATTCCACTCTCCTCTTCTGCACTCAAGTTCCCCAGTTTCCAATGACCCTCCCCGGTTGAGCCGGGGGCTTTCACATCAGACTTAAGAAACCGCCTGCGAGCCCTTTACGCCCAATAATTCCGGACAACGCTTGCCACCTACGTATTACCGCGGCTGCTGGCACGTAGTTAGCCGTGGCTTTCTGGTTAGGTACCGTCAAGGCGCCGCCCTATTTGAACGGCACTTGTTCTTCCCTAACAACAGAGCTTTACGATCCGAAAACCTTCATCACTCACGCGGCGTTGCTCCGTCAGACTTTCGTCCATTGCGGAAGATTCCCTACTGCTGCCTCCCGTAGGAGTCTGGGCCGTGTCTCAGTCCCAGTGTGGCCGATCACCCTCTCAGGTCGGCTACGCATCGTCGCCTTGGTGAGCCGTTACCTCACCAACTAGCTAATGCGCCGCGGGTCCATCTGTAAGTGGTAGCCGAAGCCACCTTTTATGTCTGAACCATGCGGTTCAAACAACCATCCGGTATTAGCCCCGGTTTCCCGGAGTTATCCCAGTCTTACAGGCAGGTTACCCACGTGTTACTCACCCGTCCGCCGCTAACATCAGGGAGCAAGCTCCCATCTGTCCGCTCGACTTGCATGTATTAGGCACGCCGCCAGCGTTCGTCCTGAGCCAGGATCAAACTCTCCGATAAATGGATCACAGACTAAGTTCACTGCATCCTGCAGTAACGTCTGTGTGATCCGCATCATGCAGACCTTAGTTTGACTGACTACGCACATCACTGTGCGATTTATTTAAAACTTTGAATTAACAGGTACGTTTTGTCTTGTTTAGTTTTCAAAGATCATCTTCAACCTCATCTTGAGGCGACTTTCTCAGTATAACATTTCAGCGAGTTGCTGTCAAATGTTTTTTTGTTTTTATTTCTCCGCCGCTGTGTGCTTTTTGTCGAAGCGCATCAGCGACGTTTAAAAATATAACACGCCTATAATTCAGCGTCAACACTTTTTTTGAAAGAATATCCTCGATGATATACTTCCTGCCCTTTTGTCTCTATTTGAGATACTTCAATAAAACCTTTTTCCGTCAGGTAATCAAGCATGACACCGAGATCTTGGGTGAAAGGCGCCAGCTCAGGATGCTGGAGCAATTCTCCAAACTGCCACATTTCTTTTTCACTCATAACTTGAAAAAGATGCGCCGAACCGATTTCAGCTTTTGAATGGATGAGAAAATCATTTGCTAAGAATAATAATTCGAGCCTTTTCTCCAAACTTTCGTGACTCTCAACAAGTTCGGAATATAACTTATATACCTGCGGCTCAATATGGCGGACCTGATTCCAGACAGTCGTTTCAGGATAGAACCCCCGGTCAATCACTTCTATGCGGGCCAAGTGGTGAAGAGCATGCACGACCGCATAATATGCATCCAGAAAATGATCAGCTTCAAAAAACGCTTTTCCTTCTACAAACCTTCTGATCAGCTTGCCGTATTCCATTCCGATCTTTAATTTCCGCTCGGCGAAAGGAAAAGTGCTGAGCCGGTCATTGAGTTCAGATATATATTCATTGCGGTCAAACAGCACCTTGCCGTTTATGATCCAATCTATAACTCTTCTATTTGTCCCCAGCAGAATCCATTCCTGGAGCAGGGCATCCGTTACAATATGTAAGGAAGCGGTTTTGTGTTCGAATTCATAATGCTTTATAAAAAGAGGCTCTTCAGCCTGTTTGACAATGACAAGCATGACCGCATCAAAGTTATCTGTGATGGATGATGCTTTGCTCCTTCTCTCAATCATAAGGACGGCCAGCGTATCGGGATGACTTGCTCTTTCTTGGTAAATTGGACGGAGAAGATTGTCCATTACGATTCCTCCAATGCGATTGTTTCACAAGCTTTTGTTTCTACATTTCTATGATAAAACATGAAAGTCCTTTTTTCTAAACACATTGAACTATTATAACAAATTTCCTTTCAGCTGCCATATCTATTCTTCCCTTTTCTTACGAAAACATGAAGAATATGCCATCTGATTTGTGCTATAGTTAAACCAGAGGGGGATGGACATGGCGAAATACTCAAGCAAAATTAATAAGATCAGAACGTTTGCGTTAAGTTTGGTTTTCGTTGGGTTTATCATTATGTACATCGGGCTGTTCTTTAAGCAGTCTGTTTTGCTTGCCAGCTTGTTTATGATTCTCGGCCTGCTGTCGATCGGGCTCAGCACCGCCGTTTATTTTTGGATCGGCATGCTGTCCACAAAAGCGGTCCGGGTGATGTGCCCCGCCTGCGAGAAAGAAACGAAAATTCTGGGCAGAGTAGATATGTGCATGCATTGCAGAGAGCCGCTTACATTGGATAAAGGTTTGGAAGGCAAAGCGTTCGATGAGTCTTATAATAGAAAAAACAGTGTGAAATAAACAAAGCTGACCGTATCAAAGCGGTCAGCTTCGTTTAATGGTTTTCTTTTTTGGAGCATTCTTGGCAGACGCCGTAAATCTCCAAACGATGGTGGCTTACCTTAAACCCCGTTACGTGAGCCGCAAGCTGTTCCACTTCGTCAAGGCCAGGATAATGGAAGTCCACGATTTTTCCGCAGTTTTCACAAATGGCGTGATAATGGTCAGAGGTGACAAAGTCAAATCTGCTGGACGCATCTCCGTACGTAAGCTCCTTTACAAGCCCCGCTTCCCGGAATACACGCAAATTGTTATAAACTGTCGCAACACTCATATTAGGGAATTTCCCTTCCAAGGCTTTATATATATCGTCCGCTGTCGGATGAGCCATAGAGTCCACGAGATATTCCAGAATGGCATGACGTTGAGGAGTAATCCGGACTCCCGTATCCTTCAACGTGTCTAAGGCTTCTTTTAATTCATGTGCAGCCATCCGTCATGCACCTCTCTTCTAAAAAAGATTCTTACTTTATAATGTTTATAATTAGTGTACATCTTTTTCCGGTCTCCTGTCAAATGCAATCTGACGAAAACCCCGTGAGTTCAGCATTTGTCCATTAATTAGACGCAATTTGTTCCAATTCGCGAAGCGCTTCCGCAACATGATCTTTTACTTTTACCTTTCTCCATTCCTTCACGAGACGGCCTTCTTTGTCTAACAGAAAGGTGGAGCGTTCGATTCCCATATATTCTTTCCCAAAATTCTTCTTCAGCTTCCACACATCAAAAGCTTCCGCCAGTTTGTGCTCATCATCGACGAGGAGCTGGAAAGGAAGATCGTGTTTCTGCTTGAATTTTTCATGTTTGTCACGGCTGTCAGGGCTTACTCCGATGATAACCGCATCAAGTCCCGCGAAACTTTCGTGCTGATCACGGAAATCGCATGCTTCCGTCGTGCATCCGGGTGTCATGTCTTTCGGATAAAAATAGAGCACGACGTACTTTCCTCTAAAATCCGTTAATGATACTTTTTCTCCGCTGTCGTTCACTAATTTCATATCCGGTGCTGCTTGTCCGATTTCAATCGTCATTTCTTATACCTCCGGGTTTTTTATTAAGCGTATCCAATTCGCGTTAAGATTACAACCGTTATCCCCCGCTCTTTTCTGGAAGCAAGAACCGTTGTGCTCACATTGAAGCATGCTACAATAGAATATGATGTAAGGAGATATTAGGAGGGTCATTTTTTGTATACAAAATCAGTTGAACTTCATAAAGAAGCGTTAGAGCATATCGTGGGAGGCGTGAACAGCCCGTCCAGATCCTATAAAGCGGTAGGCGGCGGTTCACCAGTTGCGATGGAAAAAGCAAACGGCGCTTATTTCTGGGATGTAGACGGGAATCAGTATATTGATTATTTAGCGGCTTACGGTCCGATTATTACCGGACATGCCCACCCGCATATTACAGAAGCGATTAAAAAAGCCGCTGAAAACGGCGTACTGTACGGAACGCCGACTAAGCATGAGGTCACTTTCGCCAAAATGCTGAAGGAGGCCATTCCTTCACTTGATAAAGTGCGGTTCGTAAACTCGGGTACTGAAGCTGTGATGACAACGATCCGGGTTGCACGCGCTTATACAGGCCGGACAAAAATCATTAAATTCGCCGGCTGCTATCACGGCCATTCTGATCTCGTGCTCGTCGCTGCGGGTTCAGGTCCGTCTACGCTCGGCACCCCCGATTCCGCCGGTGTGCCGAAAAGCATCGCCAAAGAGGTGATTACCGTTCCTTTCAATGACATTGACAGCTACAAGGCCGCATTGGACAAATGGGGTTCAGAAATTGCAGCGGTTCTTGTCGAGCCGATTGTCGGCAATTTCGGCATCGTTGAACCTAAAGAAGGCTTTTTGGAACAGGTCAATGAATTGACCCACAAAGCGGGCGCGCTCGTCATTTATGATGAAGTGATCACGGCGTTCCGTTTTATGTACGGAGGCGCGCAGGATCTTCTCCAAGTAAAGCCTGATTTAACGGCGCTCGGAAAAATCATCGGAGGCGGGTTGCCGATCGGCGCTTACGGAGGCAAAAAAGAGATCATGGAGCAGGTCGCTCCGCTCGGTCCGGCATATCAAGCCGGCACGATGGCCGGAAATCCCGCATCCATCTTATCCGGTATCGCCTGTCTGGAAGTGCTGAAGGAAGAAGGCGTTTATGAGCGGCTTGATCAGCTCGGCGCCAGACTTGAGCAAGGCATTCTCGCCCATGCGGAGACACATGGCATTACCATTACCGTCAACCGTTTAAAAGGCGCGCTTACGGTTTACTTCAGTGATGAAAAAATCGTCAATTATGAGCAGGCGGAAAATACGGACGGAGAAGCATTTGCCAAGTTCTTCAAGCTGATGCTAGAACGCGGGATCAATCTCGCCCCGTCGAAGTATGAAGCTTGGTTTATCACAACCGCACATACTGAAGAAGATATCGACGCCACTTTAAAAGCGGTTGAAGATGCGTTCAGACATATGAAAAAATAACTGCTGAAACAAGCGGGAGCCCGGGGCTTCCGCTTTTTCTTTTTGTCCGATTTGTGAGATAATGGTTTTTTCAAAAAAAGACCTTGAATAATTGGTATGATCCCTGTATATTACTTTATTGTTTAGCAAATAAACCGACAGGGAAATGTAAGTGTCAGCCGTTCGTTCGGCACATAATTTATTAGAGAAAGGAATGCACGCACAAACCAATGAAACTTGGTGCCCGCATTTTTAAAACAGGGATTGCGATTACGCTCGCCCTCTACTTAGCATCATGGATCGGACTTCCGTCGCCGATCTTTGCCGGGATTGCAGCTATATTTGCCATACAGCCCTCTATTTACAGGTCTTTTCTTATCATTATTGATCAGGTGCAGGCAAATATCATCGGCGCTGTCATCGCTACAGTATTCGGACTGATTTTCGGACCGAGTCCGATTATGATCGGATTGACCGCAGTCATTGTCATTACGATTATGTTAAAACTGAAAATTGAACACACCATTTCGATTGCGCTCGTTACGGTTATCGCGATTTTGGAAACACCGGGAAACAGCTTCCTGACGTTCGCTCTGATTCGAACAAGCACCGTTATTTTAGGCGTGCTGTCTTCCTTTATTGTGAACCTTGTGTTTCTTCCGCCGAAATACGAAACGAAACTGACTCATCATACGGTTGAATATACCGATGAGATCATGAAATGGATCCGACTGACCATGCGCCAGTCGACGGAGCACTCGATATTGAAAGAGGATATTGAGAAGCTGAAGGAAAAGATGATGAAGCTTGACCATACGTATCTCCTTTATAAAGAAGAGAGAAGCTACTTTAAGAAGACGACGTATGTAAAGTCGCGCAAGCTTGTTTTATTCAGACAGGCCATTATTACGGCGAACCGGGCGCTTGATACGCTGAAAAAGCTGCATCGCTATGAAAACGAGATTTATCATATGCCGGAGGAATTTCAGGAGACGCTGACAGAAGAAATTGATTATCTGCTTCATTGGCACGAAAGAATTTTGATGCGGACTGTCGGCAAGATTAAGCCGCATGATGACGATGCTGAAGAAAGCATAAGATATAAACAGCTTTTGACGAAGTCTTTCTTGAAAAATCAGCAGAACTGTGAGGATGAACTGCTTGATTACAATATGCTCAGCATTATGGCTGCGGTTGCGGAATACCGCGAGCAGCTGGAACATCTTGATACACTGATTACGAGTTTTCAGACATACCACCCGAAAGACAGCGAATTAGAAACAGACGATGATGAGTAACCCGGTGCTAAGAAGAACCGGGTTTTTTGTATAAAAAAACTTATGCCGCCCATTCGGTCGGCATAAGTTTTTCAGTCAATTTAAATTCTGGATCGTAAATAAATGTCTGTACTGGCCGTCCCGCGCCATTAATTCTTCGTGCGTGCCGGTTTCAATGACGGAGCCGTTTTCCATGACGACAATTTTATCCGCATGCGTAATCGTGGACAGCCTGTGGGCGACGATAAATGTCGTCCGGTTTTTCGCAAGCTTGTCCATCGCTTCCTGAATGTAGTGTTCACTTTCAAGATCAAGAGCCGATGTCGCTTCATCCAAAATCAGCAGCGGCGGATTTTTTAAGAATACACGGGCGATCGAAATCCGCTGCTTCTGCCCGCCTGACAATTTGACGCCCCGCTCGCCTACTTTGGTCTCATAGCCTTCGGGGAAACCCATAATAAATTCATGGGCATTTGCCGCTTTCGCAGCCGCAACCACCTCATCCAGAGACGCTCCCGGTTTACCGATGGCGATATTTTCACGAATCGTCTCACTGAACAGAAATGTATCCTGAAGCACCATTCCGACTTGATTGCGGAGGCTTCTCGCTTCATAATCGCGAATATCTGTGCCGTCAATCAGCAGGCTGCCGCCGGACACATCATAAAAACGCGGTATGAGGCTGACAAGCGTCGATTTTCCGCCGCCGCTCATCCCGACAAGCGCAACGGTCTCCCCTTTTGTCACCTTTAAGGAAACGTCCCGCAAGATCTTTTCTTTCCCTTCTTCATAGGAGAACGAGACATTTCGGAATTCAACCTCGCCTTTAATGCCGTCAGCTTTGACGGCATTCGGTTTATCAGTCAATTCATACGGCTCGTCGATAAATTCAAATATGCGGTCCATTGAAGCAATCGACTGGGTCAGCGTCGTCGATGAGTTGATCAATCTTCTGACCGGATTGTACATTCTGTCAATGTAACCGACGAATGCAACCATTGTTCCTACTGTCAGCGGGCCGTTTATGACAAAATAGCCCGCAAACGCGATAACGAGCAGCGGCGCTAAATCCGTAATGGTGTTTACGACCGCAAATGTTTTGGCGTTCCAATTCGTATGACGGATCGCTTTGTCCAGAAAATGTCCATTTTTCTCATCAAAATTGGCTTGTTCATAATTCTCAATGGCGAAGCTTCTGATAACGGGCATCCCTTGAACTCTTTCGTGCAAATGGCCCTGCACCTGAGCGAGAGCCTGAGAACGCTCGCGTGTCAGTTTTCGGAGACGGCCGTAAAAGTATTTCACTGAAATTCCGTATAACGGAAATAAAATGACAGATATCAGTGTCAGCTTGATATCGAGTGTGAACATAATACAGATGACGATCAGCACCGTCATCATATCAAGCCAGATATTCATCAGTCCCGTTATGACAAAGTCTTTTGTCTGTTCGACATCATTTATCACCCGGGAAATGACTTCGCCCGTCCTCGTATTGGCATAAAACCGCAGGCTCAATTTTTGAATATGGTCAAACAATACTCCTCTGATATCGTAGAGCACCCGGCTGCCCGTCCATTGCGCGAAATATTGCCGATAATATTCTACCGGCGGACGCAGCACTAAAAACAGCACGAACATGATGCCCATAATCGTGAATAGTGATGACGTTTTAGCGCTTGCCGTGCCGCTCCCTTGAATAATGTCGTCGACTACGTATTTTAACAGAAGCGGGAGAGCCAGCGGGATGGAGAACTTTATAATACCGATACACACTGTGATAAAGATTTGTTTTTTATAAGGTTTTACAAATTGCATATAGCGTCTGATTACGCCCACACTTTATCCCCCTCTCTCTTTAAGGCGTGTGAGCCCATGTGAAAAACCTGTTGACACCCCAACAGGTTTTTATTATATTCTTTATTTTGTATAGCGCAGATACCGTTCATACCACATATCAACAAATTCCGGAGCAAACGGTCCTTTCCGCTGATGAATCCAGTGCAGCAGCGTATTCAGATACTCCTTCAGAATGCTGTCGATCTCTTTAGGGTAATTCATTGATTTGCGGTGATCATCGTATTCATCTTCGTCAAGAATGTTATACGTCATATCCGGAAACACCTTGACATCCAAATCGTAATCAATATATTTGATGGCCTCCCCGTCATAAGCGAACGGCGAGCTGATGTTGCAATAATAGTGAACCCCGTCATCTCTCAGCATTCCAATAACGTTAAACCACTGACGGGCATGAAAGTAGCAGATCGCCGGTTCTCTCGTCACCCACGTCCGTCCGTCGGATTCGGTCACCATTGTCCGGTCGTTAGCTCCGATGATACACAATTCCGTACTTTTTAAAATCGTCGTTTCATTCCAAATTCGATGAAGCAGCCCGTTATGCTTATAGCTGTGAATTTGAATGGTTTCTCCTTCCTTGGGATATCCCATATTTCTCCCCTACTTTCTGTAAAGCCCTGCAGTCAATGCAGCCGCAATTGCTTTCCGACAAGTCTTTTCACTATTATACCGTTACGAATTAAAAAATGAAAATAAAAGAACCACTCCGCTTCCGGAATGGCACATTCATTTCTGCACATAGGAAGACGGCTTTTCCGTGCTGCGATAAGACTGGATGACTTGCTCTGTCTGCCTTTGGAATAACTCCTGTATGCCGGCCAGATCTTTTCGCTTTGTCGCAATTTCGTCCTGTACATTGTCCAGCTTCGCATCTCTCTCCAGACTGATGAGTTCCGCCTCCACCTGCCGGCAGCGGTCGAGTTCTGACTGCAGCTCGAGAAGCTGATCCATGATCTTCATCTGTTCACTTACAAGCTTTTCAAACTCTGACATCGGGTTCCTCCTTAGGCTTTTAGGTTGATACTCCTTACCATTTCGATTTTCTGCAGGAAAACCCTTTGACTCATTCTGTAGAGGAATCACAAGTTTTGTCGTTTGGATAAAAGAAAAAAGCACTTCCACCCGAAGATGAAGTGCTTTTTTGTTTCAGTGATTAGCTGTTTTGCTGTTTGTTTTGTTCAGCAGATTGGTTTTGCTTTCTTACCTGCTGTGCATCAGTTTCACTGCCGAATTCAGTGCCGTATTGACCTTGACCGGAAGCTGATTGCTGGTTTTGTTTTTTCACCTGCTGAACGTCTGTTTTGCTGTATTTTGAGTTTGCCATTGTTATCACCTCCACGCACTTTAGAATGTGCAGGAGGTGTTAAGGCTATTCATGTTTTTTAAAAACTTATACGAGCAGAGAGCGTCCGCCGTCGATAATGATGGTCTGGCCGCGGATCATGTCCGCTTTTGAAGAAACTAAAAACTCCACCGTATCGATCATATCTTTAATTTCGACCATTCGTCCGGCCGGCGTATTTTGGCGGGCATCTTCAAGCAATTCGTCTCTGTTAGGGAAATGCTTCAGCGCGTCCGTATCAATCGCTCCGCCGGAAACCGCGTTTACGATGATGTTTTTCGGAGAAAGCTCAACCGCCAGGTAACGGGTTAACGCTTCTAAAGCAGCTTTTGAGACACCGACCGTCGTATAGTTCTCAAGATAGCGGATGCTGCCGAGCGAGCTGATGCTGACGATGTGGCCGCCTCCGTTTTTCTCCATCAGCTTTGCCGCTTCCTGAGCGCAGAAAAGCAATGCTTTCGCGTTGATATTCATCGTCCAGTCCCAATGTGTTTCTTCGAGTTCCATGACCGGTCTCAGCACGCCTGAAGCCGCGTTATTGACGAATACGTCCAGTCTGCCGAATGTTTCGTCGATCTGGCGGAACATGTCTTTAATTTTTGCCGGCTGGCCGACATTGGCTTTAATGACGAGCGTTTTAACGCCGAGTTTCTCAATTTCTTCGGCTGTTTCTAGTGCCGCTTTTTTACTGCGGGCGTAATTGATAACGATGTTGTAGCCTTTTTCCGCGAGTCTGATGGCTGCCGCTTTTCCGACGCCTCGGCTGCTTCCTGTGACCAGTGCGCATTTATTTTGTTCCATTTTTCCTCAGCTCCTTGCTGCGTATAGTTCTTTTCATTCAACAAACAATAAAAGCAATAATTGTTGAAAGGGGTCTTTTTATATGTATGTCGGACGTGATATGGGCGAATTGGCTATGATGCCCAAACAAGATTGGAAAGATTCAGAGCTCGCCTATTTCCACCATGCCTTCCAGCAAATTATGCCGTATTTAAACGAGGAAGGCCAGTCCAAATACCGGGAACTGATTCAGGAAATCAAAGCCCGCGGCGGACTGAAACGGAATGAGGCGGATTACAGCCACGGCACGCGCGTCAGCTATGACTGACGCTTTTTACCGGCGGCCGCTCTCGTCCGCCATTTTCCAAATCTTTTGATGGGAAACGGGAAAAGCATATTCCCCGAGTTCCTCTTTTGTGACCCGTATTAATTCTGATGTATCCGACACTTGTTTTACTTTACCGAAAAAGACCGAAATATTCCAGACGAGATGAGTAAAAACATGCTCAACGATGCCTTCCAGCTCCCCGATTTTAGCGGTTGTTCCCATCTCTTTTTCTAAAAAGGCTTCAAGCTGCTCTCTTTCGGTTTTGATTCCTTTTTGGGTTTCGGTGTTCGGAAACTCCCACAGATTGGCGAGCAATCCTTTTGGCGGCCGTTTATGAATATAGACATTGTCCTGGTCGTCTGTCAGCACAACGGCTGCCATTGTTTTCACCCCGGGTTTTTTCTTTTTGCTTTTGACGGGCAGCTCCCGCTCTGTCCCTTCCGCAAATGCCGAACAGTGCTTTTGCACGGGGCACAGCAGACAGGACGGCGATTTCGGGGTGCAGATGATCGCGCCGAGCTCCATTAAACCCTGATTGAATTCAGAAGGTTTTTCATGAGAAATGAATGCGGATACCGCCTGTTCGAAAATGGTTCTCGTTTTCGGTTTTGCGATATCGTCCCATATGGAAAGAATTCTCGACATGACACGCATCACATTGCCGTCTACGGCCGGAATCGGCTTGTTGTATGCGATGCTGAGCACGGCGCCTTTTGTATAAGGGCCGACACCTTTCAGTCCGCCGAATTCCTTTTCCCCGTCAGGAACAACTCCCCCATACCGCTCGTGCACTTCTTTTACGGCGCTTTGCAGATTTCTCACACGGGAGTAATAGCCTAACCCTTCCCAGGCTTTGAGCACTTTTTCCTCATCGGCTTCAGCGAGCGCCGAGACGGTCGGAAATTGCTCAAGAAACCGTTGAAAATAAGGGATGACGGTATCTACGCGCGTCTGCTGCAGCATGACCTCTGACACCCACACCCGATACGGGTCCTGATTTTCTCTCCACGGCAGAATTCTCTGTTCTCTTTCGAACCATGTAACTAAGTCCTCACGAAATGCGTCTATATCTTTTTGTTTCAATTTTTCTTCAAGTGCGTTCATATCTTCTCCTCAGATGTTTCGGGTCCCGCTTTTCTTGACACTGTATTTTGGTGTAAACTAAGGGCACGTTACGATAATATGTTACATTAAATAGTGATAAAGAAAAAGCGGAAACATATGAGAACGGCGGATAAACGCCATGATTGGGCAAACAGAAAATGGGGAATATCTTATAATGCGAAATATGCGGGCGACTGATGTATAACGCCTGCTAGGAGGTCACCAATGGATACTGGCACTCACGTTGTCATGGGCATCGCGCTTGGCGGAATCGCAACTCTCGATCCTGCCGTCGGCATGCATACCCCCATGTCTCAGGCAGTTATGATCGCCGCTCTTGCCGGCTCTCAGGCACCTGATATTGATACCATATTGAAGCTGAAAAATAATGCCGTTTATATTCGAAATCATAGAGGGTTCACGCACTCCATTCCCGCCGTTTTATTTTGGTCCATTCTGATTCCGGGCATTCTGTTTATGTTTTACCCGGAAGCGAACTTTCTGCACTTGTGGCTGTGGACGCTTTTGGCTGTCGTTTTGCATGTGTTTGTCGACATTTTTAACGCGTACGGAACGCAGGCCCTCCGCCCGTTTTCGAAAAAATGGGTCGCTCTCGGTCTCATCAATACCTTTGACCCGTTTATTTTCATCAGCCATTTGGCCGCGATTGCCGTGTGGTATATCGGAGGCCATCCGGGCGTGACATTTTTGACGCTGTATATCATCCTCGCGGGATATTACGCCGTACGGTTTTTGATGCAGCTGCGGATTAAGCGGCGGCTGCGTGAGATGATTGAAGAAGAAATTGAAACCATCATTATTTCGCCGACGATGAAATTCAGGCAGTGGCGAATCGCCGTAACGACGGCGCACGCGTTTTATGTCGGCAGAAGCCTTGACGGCCATGTGGTGATATTGGATACATTCAACCGCGTGCCCGTACCGGAAACCGATGTGATGAAGGCCGCGAAACAGGATGAAAATATTGCAGCTTTTCTATCGTTCTCGCCCGTTTACAGGTGGGAGGTCGATACCTTTAAAGATCATTATGAGGTGCGCTTTATTGATTTGCGCTATCGAAGCAAAGGGCACTACCCCTTTGTCGCCATCGTTCACCTCAGTCATGATTTAGAGCCTCTTTCTTCTTACACGGGCTGGATTTTCAGCGAGGAAAAACTGCAGAAAAAATTAAAGCTCGGCTCTGTTTAAGAGCCGGGCTTTTTTTGTCTTCTCACATATATGGCGGCAAACACGAGGCTGATCACCGATAGAGCAGCAGACGGTTTAAAAAACGGCGGGTAATACGTTAATCGAATATCATTTTTTCCTTTTTGCGCTTTAAATCCGATAAAGGAATAATCCGCTTTTTCAACCTGTTCTTGTCTGCCGTTTATCTTCAGCTCCCAGCTCTTTTCATATGGAATCGGAAGCATGATATACGGCGCGCCGGTTTTGTTTTCATACGAGATATGAAGCGTATTTCCGCGCCAGCTGAGATCGGCCGGCGGTTCTTTTTCCGCTTTTCGGTATGCATTTTTTAGTGTTCCGTACCGTTCTTCGTAAAGCGCCAGTCTGTCGAGCTGATACGTTCCTTTCGGCAGCCGGATTTGAATATTTTTTGTTTTTGGCACTCTGACGGTGAGATCATTTACACCTGTTTTATAAATGGATTGATTCGATTTTCTCGTTGTCGTGTAATCGTTCACTTTTAATGTAAATCCCTGGTCCTTCGCTTTGTTCAATAAATAAAAGCTGACATAATAATCTCCGCCGCCAGCCTCAGCGCCGTGCGGTGTAATGATCAGGCCGCCGCCGTCTTCGTTTACCGTCAGGACGCCGTCTTGATAACCCGCATGGTCGGCCGTTACCTTTGCCTGACGGATCATATTTTTCGCTTCTGGCGCTTTTTTCGTTTTTACTGTGCTCGATTCCGTGATAATCCCATCAAGCATCGCCCGCTCCCTGGCAAGGGCGGGCGCTTTTTTCAGGTCGCCCTCGTTATATACACGATCGGCTGTCCGGACGAACGGGAGCACATATTGATTTTGATAAACCGCATAGCGGGATGACTCCATGATTTTTTTGAATCCGTAAGGGACGCCGGCCTCGTTTGTTTTTTCCGTCATATAATATTTTCCGTAAAGCAGGCTGTATAAATTAGCCCTGTTTCCTAATGTTGCATAGCGGCTGACGCTTTCCCTGCCCATATCAATCTGGAGGTCGTTCCAGTAAAAGGACAGCAGATTGCGGTTCAGGATGCTTGAGTATACGCTGAATCCGTTGAACCCGTAAATGATCGGGGTATTATTGAATACTCCGTTCATCCAATCTAAACGGGCAAAGGGGTCCGGGTTTTTTTCTTTCAGACGCTGAATAAGCTCTGTTTGTTCTTTGCCCTTATAGTCAGGACCCGTCATAAAGGTATGCGATACCGTATAAATCTTCCCGCCTTCTGATAACGCATATTTTTCATATGTATTAGCCGTCAGCACCGCCGTCAAGAGAATGACGGCATAGACGGCGGGCACCGCGCCTTTCAGTCTTGTCTTTGCTGCAAGGAAAGCGGCAATGGTCAGCCCCAGAAGGAGCAGGACAGGCAGGTTGGCCTGATCAGAAATATCCAGGCTGAACCGCCTCACCTGGCTCCAATAGAGCAGAACGGCGAGTACGGCGGATATCAGCATACTCTTCATGCTGATGTCTGAAAGCTTAGAAAGCCCTGCTGCGACCGTTCCGGCAATCGTGAAGCACAGGACGTATTCAAACCTGTTTTGCGGAGCTGAAAAACCGTTAAAGGCACTTGCCGCAAACGGACTGAAGTGAAACAGAATGTACAGCAGACTGATTCCCGCAAACAGCCGGAACAGCCGGTTTTTGTATAAGGAAAATGTAAATAGAAAAAGCAAAAAAACCGCCGGCAGAATGATTATCCGGCTTGAAAATAAAATGTTGTCGGAAAAATCAAGCCAAGCAATCTGCCCTGAATACGGCGGCCGCAGATTATGAAGATATCCGTATACGACAGGGATAAAGGAGACTGCGCTTATGCCGAAGCCGAGCAGGCCTGACAGAATAAACATTCTGCATTGAGTGAGCTTTTTGGCTTCATTGTCTTCAAGATGAATGATCCATCTGAATAAGATGTAAATGCCGATGAAAATCAGATTAATATACGCAAAATAAAAGTTGTTAATCAATGTCAGCGCACAGGCGAAGATAAACCATGCCGGCTTTTTTTCTGTGATGATTTTTTCCGCGCCGAGCACGAGCAGCGGCAGCCACACCATACTGTCAGTGAAAAAGTCCCAATACACCTCATGCCGGAAGTAGATAATCGAGGCCCCGTACAACACGGCGCCGACAAAAGCAGGCACCGTCCGTTTGACGAAATAACGGAACACACAGGCTGCCGTGAATATGACGAAACTCTGCTTGGCGATGCTGATAAAAACGGAGGCCTGGGCCCAAAACAGCGCATCCGCGTCACCCGACAGCTGCATAAGCTGCAGGATGCGGACAGCGGCGGAGATAAACAGAAAGAGAAAAGAAGTAGAGAAATAATAGCCGAGCTGACTGTACACTCCCCCGCCCATTCCGAACGAATAGCTGTAAAACAGCCGGCCGTTCATATATTGGTCAAACAACAGCTTTTTGAAGACCGCCATTTGGGCGATCCCGTCTCCAGACCCCGTCATATAGCGGCCTTCTGACCACTCCTTCAAGAAAAAAATATGAGCGGCTGCCGCGGCCAGCACACAGGCTGCCGGCAAGATCCATTTATTTTTTTTCATACAACGTCTCCAGACCCTGCGCATAGCGGCGGCTGTTTAATGGTTCCACTTGCGCTTTTTTGTATAATTCGTTTCATTTTGTTCTCCGTACGTAATATTCGCTTCTTTAATTAAATAGTGCGGGCGTTTTTTCGTTTCATAGTAAATCCGGCCGATGTACTCGCCGATGATGCCGAGACTCAAAAGCTGGATGCCTCCTAAAAACAGCACGGCGGAAATAATGGTGAAGTATCCGGGAACGGACACGCCGTTTGTCAGAATATGAATAAAGGTCGTTACAATATAAACCATCGACAGAAGCAATATCAGAATACCGGTGAAAAAGCAAACCCTCAGCGGTTTGTTGTTAAAGGAGACGACACCGTCCATTCCGTAGTTGAACAGATTGCTGAATGACCATTTGGACGTGCCGTTCTTCCTTTCGACATTTTCATAAAATACGATTTTCTGGTCAAACCCGATCCAGCAGAACAGCCCTTTTGAGAAGCGGTTC
Organism: Bacillus sp. BACIII; assembly: GCF_057836745.1. NCBI lineage: Bacteria > Bacillati > Bacillota > Bacilli > Caryophanales > Bacillaceae > Bacillus > Bacillus sp. BACIII. The sequence continues at coordinate 2,140,837 of NZ_CM174437.1, forward strand.
CCTTCACTCAGCTTCAAAAGGGCATCAACGGCCTGCCGGCTCAGCAGGCGGAAATCGCCGACTCCGTCACGCAAATCCACTTCGACGGCTTTGTTAATAAATTTATAATACAGGGAAGAAAGCACGGAACGCACGGGGCTGTCCCCTTTTCGGTTGCGCTGCGCAATGACTTGGTCATACCCTTCTTCATAGCCTTGAATGAAGTCTTTCAGCAGATGCGTCGGGTGCTGCAGATCGGCGTCCATCACGATTACCGCTTCGCCCTGCACGTGTTCAAACCCCGCCAAAATGGCCGCTTCTTTCCCGAAGTTGCGGGAAAAAGATATGTATTTGACGCGATGGTTTCTGGCGGCCAGTTCCTTAATCTGCTGAAGGGTGTCATCCGCGCTTCCGTCATTAATGTAGAAAATTTCATAGTCATAATGAATCGATTGAAACTCTTTTTTTAAAGATTCATGGATGAGCTTGACGTTGTTTCCTTCATTGTAAGACGGAATAATAATTGAGATTAACCTTTGTTTCATGCAGGCACCTTCTTTGTATTATTCTTTTTTTAATACGGCCTTAGTGGAATAGTCCGCAAAACTTCAGTAAGGCTTTTCCTTTTTTTAAAGTCGTTTAAACCCTTTTTTCGTTACAGGGAAAGAAAAATTTTTCTGCATATGGTTATATATTTTTATTTTGTCATGTTTTTCGGCAGATATGAGAAAAAAAAGAAAAAGTCTGTACGCGGGACAGACTTTATTGCTGAAGGTATTCATGAATCAAATGGCTGACGATGCGCGGTTTTTCGTGAATGACCCAATGCGAGGCATCGTCTATGAAGATTAAGTCGCCGTTTGGAATCATCCGTTTTGTTTCCGAAGCGAGCTTTTTGCTCAGCGCGCGGTCATTGACGCCCCATATTAATCGGTACGGAACAGGCATTTTAAGCGGAACGGCAGGGCCTAAACCGCCGCATCTGATCGCCCGGTACCAGTTCAGCATAGCCGTGAGGGCTCCTTTTCTGCCCCACGCTTCTTTGTAGCTGTCGACATCTTCCCGTGAAAAAAGCTCCGGGCGTTCGGATAAGCCGATGGCGTGATCCAATACGCGGTAATTGTCTTCAGATAATCTCCGCTCAGGTTTTTCCGGTAGCTGAAAGAATGCGATATAAGAGCTTTTCTTCCATTGCGGCGGGTAGAACGGTGTGACCTTCCGCATAACCGCCGGATGCGGGATATTGACCGTGATCAATTTTTCAACGTATTGCGGCCGCGTGGATGCCAAGTGCCAGGCTACGGCTCCTCCCCAATCGTGACCGATGACGACAGCCTTGTCATCTGTAAAGTGAGTGATCAGCCCGATAATGTCATCCCTGAGTTTATCAATGGTATAGTTTTCAATGCCCTCCGGTTTATCACTGAGATTATAGCCGCGCTGATCGGGCACGACAACATGGTATCCGGCATCCGCAAGCGGTTTGATCTGGCTCTTCCAGCCGTGCCAAAATTCCGGAAACCCGTGCAGCAGCACCGCCAAAGGGCCGTCTTTCGGACCCGCTGAAGCCGTGTGCAGCGTCACTCCGTTTGTTTCGATCATGTGAAAAGTGATGTCATTCAATCGGTTCTCCTCCCCTTTTGTTTTAATCTTCTTTCTGTTAAGGCTATGATCAGCGCGCTGATCGCGATCAAACATACGGCCTGGACGATCAGGCTGTACGGCTGAGTGAGCGGAATGAGCAGGCTGCCCGCAAATCCGGCCGCAGCCGTCAGAAGGCCGAACAGAATCATGAGGATCGCACTGAAACGGTTGCCTTCTCTCCACTGGGATTCATCCGCCATAGAGCGTTTTGTCCGATATCCGTACAGGCTGTTAATTGACTTCGGCGGGAAAAGTGTGACTAAAATGCCGGCTGCAGCCATCAGAAGGCCGCCGATTACCATTACCATATCCGTCACTCTCCTTTTCATTTCATACGAAAGGAAAGGCGGAAAGTTTCAGAAAAAAAGCAGGCTCATCCGCCTGCCTGAATCTTTATTTTTGAACTAAGTCGGCCGTCTTCACATAACCTGCTTTCCCGCCGTATGTGACGTACGCCCATTTACGGTCAAATCCTCCGTCATGGCTGAATCCCCAGCCGAGCACATTGACGGTTTCCCCCGCTTTCACGGAGCTTTTTTTGCCGGTTTCCAAAGTCGGCGTATAAAAAGCGGTTTGTTTCGCGGTCACTGCCTTCATCGGCTGCTTCATCAGAAAATGAGTGGAGATATAGGCTTTCTGGCCTTTGTAGTTAATCTCGGCCCAATCTGCCCCTTCAAACTGTTTAACCTTTACGGCATCTTCTGAACGGAGCGTGCCGACAATCCGCCCTTGTTTATTTGGTTCTTTACGGACGTTAAGTTCTCCTGCTTTCACGATATATGTATCTGCTGCGGTGTCTAGTTTTGTCTGCTGAACTGCTGCGGCATTCGCTGCCGGATCAAAAAAAACAGTGCCTGCGGCTAAAAATAAGCAAAGTCCTGCGGCCGGAATAATTGCGGTTAACCCTTTTTTCATGTTCATTGTGGTTCCTCCCCGCTATTTTATTAAGTTATTACACAATTCCACACTTTGCGGGTCATCAAACATGATTTTCCTATTTCTTTTATAAAAAGAAAAAACCGCCGGAAGATTCCGGCGGAACGCACTAATTATGTTAATGCAGGAGTCCCCTGCTTTGATCCAAATAATGAGAAACGTCTTCCCGCATGCTTTGGAACATATGAAGCTTGCTGCCGTACGATTCAATCCATTCCTTGACGACGCGTTCTGTCATTTGCTCTCCTTGATACGGGCGGCCGGCTTTTGCGTAAGTCGCTTCGAAATCTCCCCATAAAAGCTCCACCCAAGTACGCGCTTGCAAATAGCTGAGCATATCATTTTTCTCAAGCAGCAAATTCGTCAGTTTGTCGATATATGTATTCATGTCTCTGTCTCCTTTCCTTGGGAAAACCTGCTGCTTTTACGCAGCTTGTCACAGGCATATACTAACTTTACGTCTTCAGTCCAGAAGGCGCAACCTTTTGATATTGGCCGAGGGGGAAAACAAATGGTCCGGAACAAAGCAAAAGGATTTCCTAATCAGAACAATAATAAGTTTGAAGGCGAACCGCGGGCAAAAGATGACTACGCTTCTAAACGGGCGGACGGTTCAATTAATTCGCACCCGCAAGAGCGCATGAGAGCTTCAGGCAGACGATAAACAGACCGTAAAGAGACCGGGAATGATCCGGTCTCTTTTTTGCATCCGAAAAAATCCTCTTGAGTCCGTAATATGTCAGTGAAAAACCGCTGCCCGTTACTCTCGCGGACGGCTCACCGTGATGAAAACTGAAAAAGCTTGCGGACGGAATATCCGCTGCAAGCTTTTTGTTATCCTTTATGCATTTGGTATTCATAAACGTCCTTCTTCTCAGACAGATGAGCGAACGTGGACAGCACAAGGCCGAGAGCGGTCATCAGCGCACCGCCGGCAAACAGCCATGAGTACGATCCCGTTCCGCCGAGAATCAAACCGCCGATCCAGGCGCCGAGCGCGTTTGCCAGGTTAAAGGCGGAAACGCTCACCGCGGCGGCGATCGTCGTGCCGTTTTCAGAGGAAGATATAACCTTTGTCTGTAAAAGCGGCGGCGTGCCGAACGCACATGCACCGAATAAAAACGTCGCCGAAACGGCTGCGGCGGGAAAAACAGCGATATAAGGGAAAATCGCCATGACGCCGATCAAGCCGATCATCACGCCGATCATTGTGCGTGTCAGCAGTTTGAGCGGCACTTTCCCTGCGAAGAAATTCCCCGCCACTCCGCCGAGACCGTAGGCAAATAACGCGCCTGTGATGCCGACCGTGCCGAATCCCGCTGAATCTCTTAAAATCGGCTCGATAAACGTGTAAGCGATAAAAACGCCTGAGTAGCCGAGAATGGTGATCGCAAAGGAAAAAATGACTTGCTTATGCTTAAAGACACTCCATTCATTCATCAGCATCGGAATCACTTTCGGTTTTTGATTCGGTACGACCAGCATCAGGCCGATCAGTCCGATCAGGCCTAAAACAGAAATAATGAAAAAGACGGCACGCCAATTAAGGGCATCCCCTAAATAAGAGCCGAACGGAACGCCGAGCATCAGCGCCACGGTTAATCCTCCATTCATCGAGGCAGCGGCAGCGGAACGTTTTTCAGGCGGCACCATTTCACTTGCAAACACCATAGCAATCGCAAAAAAGGCTCCGTGAATGGATGCGGATAAAATTCTGGAAATCGCCAGCACGGCAAAATTTGGCGCAAAGACGCTCATCAGGTTGGCAAGGACGAAGATGCCCATCAAACCGAGCAGCACCAGCTTTCTCGGGAGCTTAACCGCGATAATGGTTACGATCGGACCCGTCAGGCAGACGCTTGCCGCGTACGCCGTAACAAGCATGCCCGCTGAGGACACATGTATATGAAAGTCATCGGCAATCGACGTCAAAATACCCATGACAGCATATTCCGTATACCCGATGGAAAACGTGCAAATCATTAAAACAAAAATCATTAATTTCACTGATGGCTGTTTCATTTTGATATTCAACGCGAATCGCCTCCTTTTTAATAAAAAAACAACGAATTTCATCTTAAAAGATATCGAAATTGAATTCAATCATTTTTTACTGAACGTTTGAAACGAATGTGCCCGAAAAAAAGAGGCCGGAACCGGCCTCTTTTGTTAACTTTTTTCTTTCAAAACAGAAATCGGCAGCGCCTCTTCCCGGTCAGGCGACGAAGATCTGTGCCCCCAGGCGAATACGCCGTTGATGTAATCAATGCTGAATGTGTCATCAGAACCTTCTATCTGATACACTGCGCCGGGCCGAAAGTCTTCAGGCTCCAGCATGTAGGCTTTGGCCATCGTGATTTTCCGTTCAAGCACGGCCAATTCATTTACAATGCCCATCTGTTCCGCTTTTCTCGCTTTTTCCGTCAATCCCGCAATTTCTGTCTGTAGTTCATGAGGCGTCATTTGACTGTATCGTTTGTCCATTTCGGTTTACTCCTCTTCCTGCAAAAATTGTTCAATATCGTCAATTGAGAATCCTTTTCTGAATAAGTACTGTTTGACCTTCATTCTGCTTTCATAGCTGCCGTCATAGCGGTATTTCCTGATCGCCTTTTCCGCATGAATCTTCAGGGCTTCCATCTCAGTTTCGTCATCATTCTCATACTCCGTCTGCTCCAGGGCGGCGTTGATAACGTCGAATGGAAAACCTTTTCGCTGAAGCTGCATCTGCGCCCGCTGTCTGATCTCTTTTGTGGACAGCTTTTTGTCTTTTTTCAGGATTTTCCCGATATGTTTCAGCGCTTCTTGTATCTGCTCATCAAATGTAAACGCACTGAGCGTCTCCTTGATGGTATCGTCGTCTATTCCTTTCGCTTTCAGCTCGCGGAACAAGACGTCAGGGCCTTTGCCGTTTGTTTTCTTGTGGGTGCTTGCATAGGCTTCGGCAAATTCTTTGTCATTTAAGTAGCGGTAATCGTACAGTTTATGGATGACTTCAGGAATGACCATCTCAGGTGTTTCTTTTTTCTTCAGATGGTCCCGGACTTCTTTTTCAGAGCGCATCCGGTATGATAAAAAATCTACGGCGCGGTTAAAGGCTTTTTTCGCTTCATCGCCGTGCTGGATTTCAAGAATGTCAAGCTCGTCCAGTTCTTTCCCTTTTTTCAGGTCAAAACGCACAAGCACGTCGGCGTCGACGCTGAATGCATATTTCTCATCAAGAAAGATGTTGAAGCGCTCAGTGTTTTTCTTTTGGGTCGATATTTTTGTAATAAACGGCATACCGGTCTCCTTTCCCGCCCCGATGTTCAGGCGTTTTTCTTTTCGGCAAATGAGGTACAGTATATGTATCAACGTGTAAGGAGAGATGGATATGAATATCGCGATGACAGGCGGCACGGGTTTTCTCGGCCGGCATCTGACAGATGTATTTACCCGCCGGGGACATCATGTCTATATTTTATCAAGAAAACAGAGAGAAACCGAACAAAAAAATGTGACATATGTTCAATGGCTGGCCGAAAACGCGGTGCCTGAGCGCGAGCTTCCCCCTATTGATGTATGGGTGAATCTCGCCGGCAAATCCATCTTTGACCGCTGGACGGACACAACGAAGGAACAAATTATCTCAAGCCGGGTAAAAGCGACGAGAGAAGTCAGACGGATTATGAAGCAGCAGCCTCAAAAACCGCGGGCTTTCATTCAGGCTAGCGCCGTCGGCATTTACGGCACCAGTACAGAGAAAACGTTCACTGAGCAGTCCGATACGTCAAATGAAGACTTTCTCAGTCATACGGCTCATATGTGGGAGCGTGAAGGCCAGAAAATTGAAGCGCTCGGCATCCGGACGGTATATGCCAGATTCGGCGTGATGCTCGGTGAAAAAGGCGCCCTGCCGCTCATGGTTCTCCCTTATAAACTGTTAGCGGGCGGCACCGTCGGCTCGGGACGGCAATGGCTGTCATGGGTTCATGTCGATGACGCCGCGGAACTCATCGCGTATGCGGCGGAGCATGATGACTTGTCCGGCCCGATGAATGTGACATCGCCGAACCCCGTTGAAATGAAGCAATTCGGAAAGACGATCGCAAGCGTCCTGCACCGCCCCCACTGGATTCCCGTACCGGAATTTTTTCTGGAGAAAGCATTGGGAGAGATGAGCCTGCTGATCGTAAAAGGCCAGCGCGCCCTGCCTAAACAGGCGCTGACATCCGGTTTTCAATTTACGTATGAAGAACTTGATTTGGCTTTAAAGGATCTCTTATCTGCATAAAAACGGAAATAAAAGCCAATCCTATTGGTATTCTGTTTTGAAGGAGGGTCTTCTTTTATGGAAAAGAAGCGCGAAAAACATCAGCAGGGAGCCAATCTCAAAAAAATGCAGGAAGTCCTTTATTCCGGTGAATTCAAAAAAGCGGAAAGAGCAGCCAAACGGAAATAAACGAATAAAGATCGGGACCGGGCAGATACTATGTTTGTTTGATATCACTTTTTTCAGGGGGCGATTGTTATGGGCAGAAATCATACTCACAAAAACCGTGATAAAAACAAACAAAAACTTCCTCAAGTTCCGGCTGCTTTGAAACGTGAAACAGACGGCACATATGAGGAATATTCAAGCGAGCTTGCTGATTCCGCTGACCGCGAAGCGCAAGCGCGGATGAAAGCCGCTGACAACAGAGCAAAAAGCAAAACCCGCTAATACAAAATCCCCGCCTCTTCTTGAGGACGGGGGTTTTTTTACAGTTCGGTAAACAGGCTTTTTGCCGGCGTCCGTTCTTTCGCCTTAGGCTGTTCATCCGGATAGCCCGTTTGGATGATGGCGGCGAAGCGTTCATTGTCTGCAAGGCCGAAGTCTTGATGCACCTGTTTGTCATACATAATGCGGCCGCTTTTCCAAACCATGCCGATGCCGTTTTCATGTGCGAGAAGCTGAAGGTTTTGAATCATGCCGCTCAGCGCCGCGAAATCATCATTTCGCGTAAATTCATTTTCATCTTCTTTTAAGACGACCAACAAAAATCCCGGAACGGCACTGAGATTTTTTCTCATGTTCCGCTCTTTTTCCTCGTTGAAATCATCTTTTATTTTTTTGAAAAATGAGACGTAGCTGTCCGCAAGCTTTTCTTTTCCCGCTTCGCTTGCCGCGTAGATAAAACGCCATGGCTCCGTCAGTCTGTGGTTCGGTGCGTAAACGGCCGTTTCGAGCATATCTAATATGACTTCAGAAGGAACGGTTTCCGGTTTAAATGACCGGATGGATCTTCTGTTTCTGATCGTATGTTTAAGACTCTCGTTTTGCTGTAATTGTTCGGTTTTCGGCATGCCGATTCACCTTCCTATTCAATTGAAAATGATTATCATTTATAATATAACGGATAGAACCGGCTTTTGTAAACCGTTACGGAAGCTGAAAATGAATTGATTCGGCATACACGGCCGTTCCCGTCATCTCGATTTTCACCTCGCCGTCTTCCTCCGTGATCCTGATTTCCACTTTTCCGTCTTTCCCTATTTCCTGACCTTGTTCAATCGTGAGGCATTCGGCTTCAGAGCCCCCGTATTGCCGCATATAGGCCGCCATGACGCCTGAAGCGGTTCCCGTGACGGGGTCTTCGGTCGTTCCGGAAAAAGGAGAAGAAAAATGGCGTCCGTGCAGATCGCTTTCCTGATGAACAGTTTCCAGAGAAAAAGGATGAACACTCGCTTTCGGAAGATCTTGCAATACAGCGGGAAATTGTGAGTTGTCCGGCACCATATTCCGTGATGCTTCCAGTGATTTCAGCGGAACAATCAGCGTCCAGATTCCCGTTGATCCGTAAACAATCGGAAGCTCGCCGTGGAAATCCTCAGCCGTTATCCCGAGCGAAGCCGCAAGCTTTTCTTTGTCTCCCGTAAACGGCAGAAATTGCGGGGGAGCCTGTTCAAGCGTGATGTATACCCGCCCGTTTCGTTCAGCGGCTTTTACGGGAAGAATACCGGCTTTTGTCTCAATCCGATACGCCTGATCAGCGTGAAGCCTTCCCTTTTCAATTAATGCGTAGAGAGAGGCAACGGTAGCATGTCCGCATAAATTCATTTCATGGCCGGGTGTAAAATAGCGGATGCGCAGATCGGCTTCTCCGCTTTTACAGAGAAATGAGGTTTCATTGTACCCTGCCATTTCGGCGATCATCTGCATCTCTTCATCTGAATAATCATCACCGTTAAAGACGATTCCAGCGGGATTTCCCAGATCAGGAATATCGGTAAACGCTTCATATTTAAATACAACTGCCTGTTTCATTCATCAGTCTTCCTTTCGTCTTATGGTATGTTATTCAGTATAACAAAAGAAAATTAGAATTTTTAGTTAATTACATTACAGGAAAAAAAAGACGCCTTTTAACGGCGTCTTTTTTTTGTTTTTCCGATCAGGCGGGTGACGAGAAACATCGTGACAGACAGCGATCTGTTTTTGCGGTACGCCAAGTATTTCCCGCGCCATTCCGGTTTGTATTTTTCTTTAAAGGCCCGCAGCCCGCTGAAGCTGTACATATACCGGACGTTGTTGAAGATGACGGCTGCGATTCTTTCCGACCAGAAAGATGTAAAGGCCGTTCCTACGTTTGACAACGGAGCCATCCCCATATTAAAAGTGGTATAGCCTTTTTCCTGCGCCCAGAGAAACAGACGGATGAAAAGCGCGTCCATGATACCGTTCGGCGCGTTTTTCCGATAACGCATCAAGTCGACTGATATTTCGCCTTCCTGGTACATCGGCATAAGGTTGGCAAAAGCGATGATCTCCCCTTCTGTGTCTTTTACGTAAGCAATCGGAGCCTGTTCCAAATAGTCCCGATCGAAGAAACCGAGAGAAAAGCCTTTCTCTTTTTTCGGTCCGAGCCATTCGTCCGAAATGTCTTTCAGCTTGGCCATAAACTCGGAAGAAAACGGCGGTTCCCCGACATGAAATGTGTAGCCTTCGCGGTCAAATTTGTTGTTAATCGCCCGCAGCCCCGCTTTTTTCTTTCCTGACAGCGTAAATGCCTCCATATCCACGAGAGCTTCTTCTCCAAGCTTGAAGAAGTTATAGCCGAAGTCGTGGTACAGCGCCATGTCTTCACGTTCAATCTGATAAAACATGACGCTCAGTCCCTGCTTATGCGCTTCGTTCAGAAATTCCTCGATCACCAGCGGAAAAGAGTCTTTCTGTCCCGACGGATCACCGAGCACGACAAGTCTTCTCGAAATCTGGCCGAACAATAAAAGCGCTTTGCCGTCGCTTGAGAAATAAAACCGCTTATCCCCGAGAAAGCCGAGATGGCTGAGCGCATTTCCGCCTTGTTCCGCCAAAAAGGTCTTCAGCCGTTCAGGATCGGCCTCTTCCCCGATCGGCTTCAATCTTTTATGATAAATTGCCGTGAAGACAAAGAAAAACAGAGGCACGACAATAATGGCCGTCATCGTCGCATATGTAATGTGCGAATTATTATGGACGAAGTAATCGTGGCGCAGCAGCCGGTTCATTTTATCCCAAATAAAACCGGCAATGAGATTATAGTTAAACAAGGCGATAATAAACAGAGCGGCCGCAAAAATCATCTGGCCGAGTGTATACGATGCCTGCTCCCTGATAAACTGCCGCTTCAGCAGCACAAGCACGACGATGACGACAGGCAGAATAAAGATTGCACTGATGTTCATTCCTTTTAAGAAACTGAACACAAAACCGCCGACCAGCGCGGCGACCGCCATTGAATAAGAGCGTTTCGTCCGTTTGTATAATTCAATCGGCAGGATTAATAGAATCAATGCCGCACTTAGCGATAGCGCGTTAAACGCAAGGAGCGCCGGGCGCGGAATGTGCGGAATGACCGTTTCTCTGTCAATCGGCAATGCGACGGACGCAAGCACGACCACTCCCGACACGAAAACCAAAAGCGACAGCGAACCGTAAAGCACTCTGATTAAGATCCCGCGCTGCAATACGAGAAGCACGTTCGTCGTTTCTACGGCAGGCGCCATCTTCGGATTTGATTCCAGCCGTTTCAGCGTGTTTTCCGTTAAGTCGCCGGCCGCAAAGAACAGCCCGAACACAAACGGAATAAATGAATACACAATCCGGTAGATGACGATGGATGTCACGACTGCCTCCTGCGGAAAGCCCATATTCTGCATGCCGAGCAGAAACAGGAGGTCAAACGAGCCGAATCCGCCCGGCACAAGGCTGATGATTCCCCCGATAGCGGCTATCGCGAATACACCGAATACATGGCGGACATCTGCGTGAATCCCCATGACGTGCAGTGAATAATACATAACGACGGCCGCCGCAAACCATTCGGCAAACGAAGCTCCGATATAAGAAAAAATCGGATGCCTCAGTTTTGCTTCACCATCTTCCGTTCGAGCTTTTTTATTGTTGATCCAAGCGGCGATTAAGGCCACCGGCACAATAAGCGCCACGCCGGCGATGACAGCCCACAGCCACGGCTTCTCGCCTGTGATTTCGCCCACCGGCAGCACCCGGGCGAAAGTCAGAATACTGAAGACCGACAGTCCGAGCAGCGCTGAAGAAGTAAGCCAGGCAATGCCTGCGACAAGTCGTTTTACGTCGCTCGTATGCTCTTTGTACAGCATCGTCCGCAGTCCGACGCCCGCCAGACCCCCGAATCCAAGGACATTGTTAAAGGAATTGGCGATAAAGGAAACCCTGAACACTTTCCAATTCGGAATGTTGAGCCGCAGCGTCCGTTTCAGCACAAAGTCATAAAAGGACATCGCACTGACGGCAAGGAGGCCGAGCAGAACGAGGATAAATAAATCGTACCGCTCAATCCCGTTAATAATGTACAGCGTGCGTTTAAAAGAAAGATCCGTCAATTCCTTCTTCGACTGATAAATGACTAAAAGCAAAACTGCAATAGGAAATAATACTTTTAATATCGATAAGGCATTCTTTTTAGTCAGCAATATTCTCTCCAATCATCATAAAATAGCTTATTTATTATAATTCCCCCAATAATCTCCAACATATTATACACTACCACCTCCTATTCAAACAAAACTCGCCTGCAACTTTCTTTCTCAGATGAAAATCAGTAATATGGTATGAAGGAGTATGAATGAGGAAGTGAGACGATGGATTACAACCTGCATGATACAACGGTCTTGGGTGGCGATATTTTTTCTCCTGAGGAACGGGATATTTGGGTGCTGTATATGAAAGTGATGACGTCGGCTGGACTCGGCGATGTGTCCGAATGGATGAAGCTTGATATGAGCATGCCGCAAATGAAGGTGCTGATGCTTCTGAACAACCACGGGACGCTGAAGGTGAGTGAAATTGCAGAAAAAATGGGCGCTTCCCTTTCAAATACGACGGGGCTGCTTGACCGGTTGGAAAAATCGGATTTCGTTACACGCGCCCCGTCAGAAGAAGACCGCCGTTCAGTCGTCGTTCAATTGACGGAAAACGCGAAAGACATTTTCCGCAGCCTTTATCAAAAAGGGCATATAAAATTGAAGCGTTCATTGGAAACGCTGACCGCTGAAGAAAAACAAACGGTTAATCAAGGGCTCGCCTTTTTGGCAAAAGCACTGGAATCCTCCAAACAGGCATAAAGATGAAAAAGGCCTGCCGTATCGGCGGCCTTTTTTCATTTGACATTTAATTCACTCAAAGTGAATAATATATTTTGAGTGAATTAAAATGGAAGGATTGATCAGTATGCCGAGACGAGTGCAAACAGGAAAAAACCAGAGCTGGGCCATCACCCTTTTTACGATCGGTGTGTTCATGGCGGCGCTGGACAACGGAATTATTTCCGCTGCTCTGACGACGATTAACAGCTCTTTTGATATTTCTCCTTCATGGGGATCGTGGGGCGTGACCCTTTACACATTGGGACTCAGTGTCAGTGTGCCGATTGTCGGCAAGCTGTCGGACCGCTACGGGCGGAAAAAACTGTTTATGATTGAAGTCGGACTGTTCGGTCTTGGCTCTTTGCTTGTCGCACTCAGTCAGAGCTTCCCGATGTTTTTGGCGGCGCGGCTCATTCAGGCCTTTGGCGGCGGGGGAATTTTTATTATCGGCAGCTCACATGTGCTGGCTGTGCTTCCGAAAGAAAAACAGGGAAAAGCTCTCGGGCTTTTAGGGGCGATGAACGGTATGGCGGCCGTCCTCGGACCGAATATCGGGAGTTTTTTGCTTGATGTAACCGGGTCGTGGCATTGGCTGTTTCTGATTAATCTGCCGATAGCCGCCGCTTTGGTTGTGTGCGGCGGTTTGTTTATCGCTGAAACGAAAGAGCCTGAGGCGAAAAAGCTTGATCTTGCCGGCACGATGATGTTGTCTCTGGCAATTTTATCTTGCATGATCGGTATCACGAACCTCGATGGGGCAAAGCTTTCAGAAAGCATAATGGACGTGAAGGTGTACGGATATCTTCTGGGGGCGGCATTTCTCTTTCTTGCGCTGCTTAAGGTTGAAAAGCGGGTTGAAAACCGCGGGGGCGATCCGATTCTCGCCTACTCGCTGCTGCAAAATAAAGTGTTTCAATGGACGCTTGTCATCGGGTTTTTATCGGGCGGGCTGCTCGCTGCGGTCATTTTTATTCCTTCTTACGCGGAGCAGTATTTGCACGTATCGGCGGAGAAAGCGGGTTATTGGATGACGCCGCTCGCGTTGGCATCAGGCATCGGCGCATGGCTCGGCGGGGCGGTCACGGATAAAAAAGGGCCGGTCTTCTCTGCTGTTGTATCAGGCGCTATCGCATTTGCCGGCTTCAGCCTGTTTCCGTTATGGGTGACGGATAAATGGGAATTTGTCACAGCGAGTGTCATTGCGGGGACCGGTTTCGGATTTCTGCTCGGAGCTCCGCTGAATGTGCTTGTATCAGAAACGGCGGGCCAAAACAAAGGGACGGCGCTCGGCACGCTTTCCCTCGTGAGGCAGGTCGGGCTGACGCTCGCCCCGGCCTTATATGCCGGCTTCATTACAGCCGGCTTTGACCGGATCGGAGATGACATCAAAAACCGTTTAGCAAAAAGCGGCGTTCCCGCTGATCAGGCGCAATTGCCCGATATCAGCGGCGGGATTTCTTCGTTGCAGGAACAGGTAAGCCGAATCCCCGTTCCCGCCGTCAAAAAAGCGGTTTCTGATGCGATTGAAACGGGCATTGCCAGCGGCTATCATCATCTTTATACGGCAGCCGCCGTCATTTCGTTATGCACGATTGTGTCCGCGGCTGTTTTGGCGTTTTTCCGGAGGCCGGCATCCTCTAAGACAAATGCCAGCCCATCCGCTGGCAAAGCTCAGTAATATGGGCGATATGATGGTCAGAATGCCAGACATATAATCCGAGCGCTTGTTCCAGCGTAACCGTCTCTTTGGAAACAGGATGGAAGTATGTCCGTTTGAATTGGGCTTCCGTCATGGAGCGCAAAAGAGCGGCCCATCTTCTGTGCAGGATTGTTAACAGCTCAAGCGCATCCCCGCAAGCGGCGGTTTTTGAATCATGAAGATCCGCCCAGCCTTTTTCATCATAGGGACGGATTTCCGGTTCATCTTCTGTTAAAGCCAATTTAAACCGGGTATAGCCGTTCATGTGGCTGTCCGCCAGATGGTGAACCACTTGACGGACAGTCCATCCCCCTTCGCGGTACGGCGTATCGAGCTGATTGTCCGACATCGCTCTGACAGCTTGTTTCAGTTTGGCCGGAGCATGTTCCAGCGCATTGATCCATTCTTGTTTCTGTCCGCCCGAAATCGATTCAGCCGGCTGATATTCTCCAATCGGATAGTTGAGGGTTTGTTTTTCCATTTTTGTCTCTCTCCCGTTGATCGTATTATGAAAGTATGATGGTGATATCGCAGCCTTCCGCTTTCGCTTCACGAAAGACTTGAAGCACACTCTCGGCGCCGTTTTCTGTAAGCTGCTTGCTTTGTTCAAACTGTCTCCATTCTAAAACGAGAGGGTACTCGACCCAGCCGGTCAGACAATCCCATAAAGCGTCAAGGTTTTCACCGTAGTATTCAGGAAGGGCAAGCTCCTTTTTCAATGTCTTGTGCAGGTCGCTCATACTTCTGATTTGTTCCCCGTTAATGATTGCTTTTTTCATGTGCGGCTCCTTTCTCATGATTTTATTCTATCAGTTTACCATTTTCCTCTTCAGAAGTGACCGGAGTCTGCCGCGGTTCCAGCTGGACGATGCCTTGCCCGCCGTCAACGGCCACCCTGTCCCCCGTTTTCAGTTTTGACGTTGCATTTCCGCACCCGACAACAGCAGGAATCCCCAGTTCCCGGGCGACGATCGCCGCGTGGGACAAAGGGGCGCCGACGTCCGTTATGATAGCAGCCGCTCTTGGAAAAAGCGGGGTCCAGCCTACATTGGTTGTCGAAGTCACTAAAATTTCCCCCGCCGCAAAAGAATCCCCGTCTTCCGGGACATCAAGGACACGGACAATGCCCTCCACTCTCCCGGCCGCTCCCGCGAAACCTTTTAAAGTGTGCGCATCATCAGTTTCCGCAGGCATAAAAGCATCGTAATAATCCGCTCTTCTGTCAGGATCCTCAGCCCATTTAAACGGATTGAATCTTCCGTTAATAACGGATGGGAACGGCGGCAGTTTTTTATAGGTTTCATAGTTTTGCTTTCTCGCTTGAATCGACGCAACCGCCGGCTCTTTCCCCGCGAGCAGATCGGTTATTTCATGCAGATACAAGAAGAAAATATCGTCCTTCATGCCGGTCATTTCCGCCGCTCTGAGCGCGAATGCTCTGGCTGTCCGGTACACCCTGACAAATTCGGATCTGGTTGTTTCTCTAATATTCGCGTATTCTGACGCTTTTTCCATTTTGGCTTTGAGCCATTTGACCTTATGAGGAAACTTTTCTTCAAATCTTCGGAAGGCCTGTTCATGCGCCCGCTGCTGTTTCAAAAGCAGTTGTTCGGCATCAATACCCGACTCCTTGTGTTCTTTGATCTGCTTCGTCAGCCAATCCCGGTTTTCTCCCGGATGCGGTATGGAAAGTTCGTATTCATGCGGGCCTCGGTGGCCTTGGTTCCTGAGATATTCTTCCTCGCTCATACGGCCTTTCATGACTTGATCAATGCCGATAATCGGCTCCAGGCTGGCCAGTCCGCCTTTTCCCCTCAGATTGGAAAGCAGGAGATTCGCATCTTCTATGCCTGCGAGTTTTGTTAATTGAGAGGTTAATGACGAAGAGGATTGCGCAGAATCACGCCCGCCGGATATTAACGCAAACCACGCGTTGCATAAATACGGATAGATCTCATTGTTCCATATCGCTAATAATGCCCGCTCCGTTTCGGCACGTTTCAGCTTTTCCTCAATATTCCGGCACCACTCCGGCGATTCGTCTAAGTAGGAGGACATGTTTTTTTTTGCGTGCTTCATTTTCGACAGATACGGTTTCAGTTTTTTCGAGATGATCTTCAAAAGTTCATACTTTGAGAACGGATATAAAGGAATCTTCATTTCCGCCGGGATTTCTCCCAATGTATCGCTCATCATTTTTCCTATTTTACCGCCTTTCGGATTCAGACCGAAAGCGGCGAGAACGGAAAGCGGCTGGCTCATATTGTTATAGGCTCTTCCGCAAATATTGCCGGACCAGACATAATAACCCGGAATAATGCCCGACTCTTCATCCAGATTCCGGAGGAGCGACCATGTCAGCGGCGTCATCACATCGGGAATCGCTTCTCCTATATTT
The DNA here is from genome assembly GCF_057836745.1 of Bacillus sp. BACIII. Taxonomy (NCBI): domain Bacteria; kingdom Bacillati; phylum Bacillota; class Bacilli; order Caryophanales; family Bacillaceae; genus Bacillus; species Bacillus sp. BACIII. The sequence goes on from NZ_CM174437.1 coordinate 2,157,120, forward strand.
GTGTTTGTCCATAAAAAATCACCGCTGAAAGAATCATTCCATTCATAGGTTTCCAGATTTCCGGCTTGTAAGGTCGTAATCGGGCGGGATTGAAGAATATACAATGTCCCGCCCGCGGCGGCCCATTCAATATCCTGCGGCCCTCCAAGATCTTTTTCCAGCTTTTTCGCCAGTTTATAGAGCTTTGACGCATATTTACGAAATTCCCCGGGGCCGTCATATTTTTTCTTGGGCCGTGCCAGTTTAAAAGAATAGGCATCGGCTTCCCCGGAAACGAGCTGCTCCCCGAGACCGTAGACGTAATTGCCTGTCATCTCCCGCCTGCTCCCCGTAATCGGATCTGCGGTAAACAGCACTCCGGATATCTCAGACGGTATCATCAGCTGGATGACGATTGCGATTTCATGCTCATCTTCCATTCCCTGAACGGCGCTGTACGCTTTTACCCTTTCTGACTGTGCCGATCGGCGGACTTCATCAATCGCCTTGGACATGTCTTGATCTGTTTTGACATTCAACACCGTATCGAATTCTCCGGCAAAGGAAGCCTGAGCGGAATCCTCGCTCAGCGCAGATGAGCGTACGGCAAACAACGCAGATGCATGGCGGCTGCGGATGGAATTCACATATTGATCAATAGCCTCTCTCGCCTGATGGCGGAGCTGTCCGTCCTGAAAGGCTGACGGCAAAATCACAAACCCTTCAGGCACAGGATACCCGCTTTGATACATTTTAGAGAGAATGCTTCCTTTTCCTCCCGCAGAGGAATAAAGTTCGGCCGGAAGTTCTCCGAATGTTTTGACACAGTCATTCATAATGTCCCCGCTCCTTTTTAGTCGTTCATCCAAGCTCACCGTTTTTCTCTTTTTCACTTTTTTTGAAAGTATTTCCTATAAGTATACAATATATCGGTCTTCACAAGGGAGAAAATCGATGGCGTTATTTTGTCATAAATGCATCCGGTCAAAACGGATGCAGGCGGGGGTCTTCAGCCTTACAGTGAAAGCGCTATTAAAATTAGAGATTGGCCGCCCGATACCGCTTACCTGGCATTCTCTGTCGGCTTGCCGCGGGGGGCTTTGTATGCAGGATGTACAACTATCCGTCCTCGTGCCGGATAAAGCGGACCCGTATCAAAAAGGCGGCCGAAACGCCGCCTTTTTTTCAGACTGTGCGGCCTTGATGCGCCGCCGTATTTCTTTTAATCTGCTTCGGCTGATACACTTTCCCGACAAACAAGTATCCGTATCTGAAATGGTTGCACCCCCAAGATATGAAAATGGGACCGAGCGTGCAGATCAAAAATAACAGAAGGATGGCAGCCGGCAAAGGCATTGACCGCAAATAGCCTTCCAGAAGATATCCGCTGATTAAAAAGTAGGAGTGCAGCAGATAGATTGAAAACGAATAGTTGCTGATCATCATCACAATCGCGGGCACTTTTTTAAGCTTTGAAAACAGATGAAAACACAGAAAGATCATACTGACCGCGTAAATCATAATATCCGGACGCTTAGAGGAAATGGAGCCGCCGCTGACATATGAAACCGTCACAATCAATATGGCCGATACGGCCGCACTGAAGTAAACCGCATAACGGTATTGATTGATGAGCGCTAAAAAACGCCGGTATTCCTTTCCGCAATAAAATGCCAGACAGAAATAAAACAGCCAGCCCGGAAACGGAACCCAAAAGAACGGAAAAATAGAATCAAGCCCCGATGAAGCAGGCGGACGAACGATTGAAAAATAGGCCAGATAGACGGCGTTGATGATAAACGAAACAGCCAGCACCCACACGGGAGATGTGTTGCTCAGCCAGCGGTGCAGCAGCATATGGAGAATGTAAAATTGAAAGATCACAAGAATGAAGTACCCGATAAAGTTTCCTAAAAAGACGTTTTCTAAAAATTTACCGAAAACTGAAACGAAACCGGCTCCCTCTTCTGCGACACTTTTCATTAAGATGGCATCCACCGCGGCGATAAACAGAAACGGCACGAAAATAACTTTTCCCCTTTTCTTTAAGAAACCTGCGGGGACGCCTTCCGGATAGGACCTGGCAAGCAGAAATTCCGAGATAAAGATAAACGCCGGCGTGCTGAACATCAGCAAGGTCCGGAATGCATCAACCGTATGGGCGGCGCTTGCTAAGGACTCTTCCTGAATCATCAGCACCATTGATACCACGTGCAGCAGAACGACACTTAAGCAGGACAGACAGCGGATCACGAAAATTTCTTTTATCTGCATGCGGCCGCTCCTTTTTCACAAGCGCGGCGGACTTTGGCGTATGCCTGGCGAAGCCGCTTTTCCCGCAGCTCGGGTGTGCTCGTTTTAACTGAGGGCATAAAGTTCCGTTCGGCTTTTTGAATGCCGCAACATTGCAGAATTCCTTTTTTCAGCGTAATCCAGTCCGCTTTTTTTCGGAACCACTTTAAGTGCCTGTTCGGGGAGTCCGCCGTATAAAACACCTGTGCCGTCTCTGCCCGCAGCAGTCCTTTTACACGGCCGTTTTCAAATGTGTAGGCTTCTCCGGCGACAAGCACTTTGTCAAAAAAGCCTTTCATAATCGCCGGAACGCCTCCCCACCACAGCGGGTAGATGAAAATGAGATGATCCGCTTCTTTCACCAGTTTCCGGTATCTCTTCGTTTCAGCGTCCCGGTTCATATCCGTCCGCTTTTTTTCATCTCCTGCCTTCAGCACGGGATCAAATTGATCGGCGTATAAGTCAATGACAGTATAGCTTTTGCCGCTGTCCTTCAAAGCCATGGCGACGTATTTTACGATAGCCGCATTGAAGCTGTTCTCATCCGGATCTGCATACACAATCACCGTCTTCATATGTCCCTCCCAGTATTTTTTAATTTTTACAATAATTATATCATGATGTCATATGAATAAGGCAAAGACATGATGAAAGGCGTTTCAAATCTGTATGCGGCGGAGGATTGCCGCATCCGGCACTTCTGCGTTTTTTCGCAGTCGTGTGGTATACTAGCTGTCAAATGAATGGGCTTGGAGGACAACATGAGAATTTTAAAGTACGCGATTTTAGGGCTTTTAAGAAAAGGCGAATTGAGCGGATATGATATATCGAGCTATTTTAAAGAAGAGCTCGGCCAGTTCTGGAGCGCAAAGCACAGCCAGATTTATCCGGAATTGAAAAAACTGACGGCTGAGGGGTTTATTACGTTCCGCACTGCGATCCAAGGAACGAAGCTTGAGAAAAAAATGTACACGCTGACCGGCAATGGAGAACGGGAGCTTGCCGCCTGGCTGACGAAAAAAGATCCGATTCCGGAAACGGTGAAGGATGAATTTATGCTGAAGGCTTATTTCATCTCAGCTTTGACCCGGGAGGAAGCGGATGAGCTATTCACCGATCAGCTCGTAAAGCGGAAGGAGAAATTGTCCGACTTGGAAAACAGTTATCACGAACTGATGACATCGTCCGAGGATGCGGATTCGTTTTCGTCTCCCGATTTCGGCCATTATCTCGTGCTGACAAAAGCGCTTGAGCGGGAACGCAATTACATTTCCTGGCTTGAAGATATTTTGGCTCTCATCAAAAAAGCATAAACAAAAAAACGGGCGGCTCTGTATCTATAAGCCGCCTGTTTACGTACTGAGAACCGCCGTGATCAACGAATCAGCCATTAAAATAAGAAAAAGCAGGCTGAAATATACAATCGAATACAAAAACATCCCCTTCGACCATTGCGTGTCATCCGCCGCCTGAAAACCTTTGACGCTCCGGTACAGCCAGATGGCTCCGAGCAGAAGAGCGGACGCGGTATAAAGCGGGCTGACATCTATATAGAAAGGAACGAGCAGCGAAACCGCAGTCAGAACGGCGATGTAACGCAGCATTTTCATTTTTGTGACGCGGTTGCCTTTTACAATCGGCAAAAGCGGAATACCGGCGGCACGATACTCTTCCTTTCGCCTAATCCCGATCGCCCAAAAATGCGGCGGCTGCCACAAAAACATAATCGCATATAACAAAATCGCGGGCATATCAATACACCCGGCCAGCGCGCAATAACCGATTAAGGGCGGAGCGGCTCCCGGAAAGCTGCCGACAAATGTGCTCCAGACGGATTGTCTTTTAAACCAAAGCGTATAAACGACGGCATACAGCAAAAACGCAAGCAGGCCAAGAACGGCAGTCAGTACATTAAGCGCAGCAAGCATGATGAATCCGCATGCGCCGAGACAGATGCCGTACAGGATCATGACCGGCGGCGGTATTTTCCCCGTGACGCTTGCGCGGGTGCGGGTTCGCGCCATCTTTGCATCCATGCCGCGGTCAAAGAAGTTATTAAAAACAGTGCTTGATGCCATGACAAGCGCCGTTCCGATCATGGCGATCGTCATAGCAGCAAATATACCGGGCCCTCCGCCCGTCCTTTCTGACTGAAGCCACGCGATCCAAAATCCGCCCAATGCGGCAAGTGAATTCGAGATGATAATCCCCGGTTTGGCAAGGATGATAAAGTCCTTGACCGTCACCCGGTTTTTATTATGCTTCATCGGCTGTTCCGTCTGTGCTGCATTAGAATTCATCAGTTCAGGTTCTCCTTTTTCGGCTTATCATATCAGGAAGAATAAGGAAGTTCAATTCATGCCGGTTACTTTTCACAAAATTGTAAATAGTATACGAAAAGCCGCATCTTCTGACCGAATGCGGCTTTCGGCTCCTGCCGGACGTACACAGTTTTCAATTCAGCGGAGGTTCTGAGCGCGGGCCGGCGATGGCGGGCTCCAGGCGCCATTTTTGCGCGTCACTGTGATTTTCGCTCTCTTTCGAGAACACTTCAGAAAAATAAAAAACCTTGCCGGCAGACGGCAAGGTTTCTTTCTTACAATGTAAATGCGATATCCGCCCCTGACACAGGGTCTTTGACGAATATGCCCGCTTGTTTTTCTTCAATCTCAAAGCCGGCATCGGTCAGCGCTTTTGTCACACGTGACAGCTCTTTTTGATGCGGAAGCACGATGGTGTAATAATCCAGTCCGCTTGCGTTTCCCGGTTTCGGCGGCGCATGTGTTCCGGCCCATATATTCAGGCCGATGTGATGGTGATACCCTCCCGCTGAAACAAACAGGGCGGACATGGCGGCGTAATTGCCGACAATGTCAAAACCGAGGATATCGGTATAAAAAGCTTTAGCTTCCTGTAAATCCGTCACATGGAGATGGATGTGACCGATTACGGTTCCTTCCGGGAGACGGCTTTTCCGTTCAGCTCCGGCTTCTTTCAAAAGCCCGTCCACATCGACGGGCGCCGTTTGCATGACGTAATTGCCCTCTGCATCGCGCTGCCACGTGCTGCGGGGACGATCGGCGTATATTTCAATGCCGTTTCCGTCCGGATCAGACAGGTAAAGAGCCTCACTGACCGCGTGATCCCCCTGACCGAGCGCGATGCCGTTTTCAATCAGCCGGGCCAATACGATGCCGAGTTCTTTCCGGTCAGGCAGAAGTATCGCGAAATGGTACAGGCCGGTGACAGACCGCTCCGGTAGAATGACGGCGCTTGGATTTTCTTCAAGCATCAGCAGGACGCGTTTTCCGTCTGCTGACAGTTCTGCGGAACGATCGGTTTGCGAGATGACTTGAAAGCCGATCACATTTTGGTAAAAGTCGAGCGACCGTTCCAAATTTTTGATGGTCAATTTGACATAACCGATTGCTGTATCTTGATGAATGCCGGTCATTTGAACGCCTTCTTTCTTATGCTGAAAAAGTTTCTCCCTTTTTTGATTTGAAAAGGAGCTGGTCCAATGAAAGCAGACGGCTTCCTGAAAGCGCTAAGTGAATAGATGCCGCCAGTAAGATGAAATCAAATTCCGAGCCGCCCATAAATGGGGAGGAAAGCTTCGCCGTAAAGATGGCGCCGACTAATGTGAGGGCAAACAGAACGCCGATTATGCGCGTCGCCAAGCCGAAAAAGATCAGAACCCCGCCGACAAGCTCAATCGTTGCGATGACATAGACCATAAACGCCGGGAGCCCGATGCTTTGGAAAAATTGTGTGGTGCCTTCTAATCCTTGGAACTTGGATAAACCGTGTACAAAAAAGATAATACCTGTTACAACCCTTAAAAGCAGTGTTCCTGTTTCGAATGATTTATTCATAAAATCCTCCTTGAAAATTATTATCACTTACTTTATGTAAGCTAGTATATATACATAACTTATTTACGTCAAGTAATTTCGTTACATTTCACGAAAATAACTGAAAAGTACTATTTATCCGCATAAAAAAAGACCTCCGCACTCTGTCGGAGGTCTTTGTCCCTATTTACGATTCCCGGAACTGGCTTTCATATAATTCTTGATAAAAACCATTCTGGCTGAGAAGTTCGGCATGGGTTCCTTTTTCAGCCATTTCGCCGTCTTTCAGCACAAGAATCTGGTCTGCTTTTTGAATCGTGTTCAGCCTGTGAGCAATAATGACGCTCGTTCTGCCTGCCATTAAACGGCCGAGCGCTTCTTGTATTTTCACTTCGGTCACTGTATCAATGTTGCTCGTCGCTTCATCCAAAATGAGCAGAACCGGGTCCGCGAGCACAGCTCTCGCGATGGAAATGAGCTGCTTTTGTCCTTGGCTGATGCCCGCGCCGTTTTGGGTAAGGACGGTATCATAGCCTTTCGGGAGCCGTTCGATGAATCCGTGGGCATTGGCGGCTTTTGCGGCTTCCTCCACCTCTTTGTCAGAAGCATCCAGCCGGCCGTAGCGGATGTTCTCCCTGATGGTGCCCTGAAAGAGAAATGAATCTTGCAGAACAAACCCCATGTTTTTTCTCAGACTGGATCTTGTCAGTTTTTTGATGTCCGTTCCGTCAATGAGGATTTTTCCTTCATTCGGCTCGTAAAAACGGGCGATCAGGCTCGTAACGGTTGTTTTACCCGCTCCCGTCGGACCGACGAAGGCGATTGACTGCCCTTTCGGAACGCTGAAGGACAGATGTTTTAAGATCAGGCTGTCTTCCTGATAGCCGAAGGAGACATTGCGGAATTCGATGTCACCCGTTTTGATCGGCTGGTGCGCCGCATGCTCTTCATCTTCCCGCTCCTCTTTTTCATCAAGCACGTCAAACACCCGTTCAGCCCCGGCGATTGCCGATAACATCGTATTGAACTGATTGGCTAAATCATTCAAAGGGCGGGTGAACTGCCGCGAGTATTCGGCGAATACGACAATGGAACCGATCGAAATCCACCCTTTCAGCGCAAACAGCCCGCCGACCGCCGCTATAATCGTAAAGCTTAAATTGTTTAAAGAGTTCATTACTTTCGGAATGAATCCCGAAATTGTCTGCGCCCAAAACCCTGATGATTTTAACGCCGCGTCTTTTTCTAAAAATTGCTCCATGACGCGGTCTTCTCTGGAGTAGGCTTTAATGACCTTCGCTCCTGATACCGACTCTTCAATAAAACCGTTCAGCTCGCCGAGGTTTTTCTGCTGCTGCTTAAACAGGAGTCCCGTCCGGTTGGTGATCCATTTGATGCTTAAAAACATGATCGGAATGATCAAAAGCGTGATCAATGTTAAAAGCGGGCTCATGTACAGCATCACGGCGATTGTGCCTGCGAATGTAATGACGCTAGAGAGCACCTGAATGACGGATGTATTTAAAGTGGAGCTGACATTTTCAATATCATTGGTGACCCGGCTCATCAAGTCGCCGAGCCGCTGTTTATCAAAAAACGGAATCGGCAGCTCATGCAGATGGGTAAACAGCTCGCTCCGCATTTTAAACACGGTGCTTTGCGAGATATTGATCATCCAATAGTTTTGAAACCATAAGGACAATGATTGCACGAGGTAAATCCCAAACAGTATGAACAGCACACCCGCCAATCCGTCCGTCGTCCGTCCGACGATGAAATGATCAATCGCTTTCCCGATGACGAACGGTCCGAGGAGGCCGAATATGGCGCTTATGACTACCATGATAATCACAAGAGTCAATAGCCCTTTTTTCTCTGCTACATACGACCAGATTCTGCGCAGCGTGCCTTTTGCATCTTTTGCTTTCGCGCGTTTTCTGCCGCCTTCACTCGATTTGAGCGGTATTTTCGGATAACGGAAAGGTTTACGAATGTCTTTCTCCACTGTCAGCTCTCTCCTTTCCGAATTGGGATTCATAAATCTGCCGGTACAAATGAGACTCTGCCATCAGCTCTTGGTGCGTGCCTTTTGCCAGCAGTTCGCCGTCTTCAAGCAATAAGATGGTGTCAGCCTTCATTGCGGTCGTTATTTTTTGCGTGATAATCAGTGTCGTGCATTCATATGATCTGATCGCTTTTAAAAGCTTTGCTTCCGTCTGAAGATCCAGCGCGCTCATACTGTCGTCTAACAGCAGGAGGGACGGCTTTCTGATAAAAGCGCGCGCGATGGAAATGCGCTGCTTCTGCCCGCCTGACAAATTGACGCCCCGCTGTCCCAGCACCGTGTCGTATCCGTTTGACAGCTTCATAATCGTTTCATGGATTTGCGCGTCTTTGGCTGCTTCTATTACTTCATCTAGTGAAGCATCCTCCCGCCCCCAGGCGATATTTTCACGGATTGTGCCCGAAAACAGGAGCACTTCCTGCGGAACATAGCCGATTTCCCTGCGCAGCCCGTGAGCGGAGAATTCACCGATCGGTTTTCCGTCTATGAAAATACTGCCTGAATCAGCCGTGTACAGGCGCGGAATCAGCTGAAAGAGCGTTGATTTTCCTGAGCCTGTCGCGCCCATAATGGCAACCGTTTCTTTCGGGCTGGCAGAAAAGGAAACGTGATGCAGCGCGTCTTTTTCCATGTCCGGATAGCGGAAGGACACTTCGCGAAACTCAATTTCGCCTGCAAGCGCTTGTGCCGGGTCATGTCCCGTTCCCTCGCCGCCTTCTGTTTCCAGCACCTCGCCGATTCTTTCTCCGGAAGCCTTCGCCCGGGAAAATACCATAATGAGAAATGGCAGGACGGACAGCGCGCCTGTAATCCGCGTCGCATAGTTAATCACGGAAACGATATCTCCGACCTGCGCCCCTCCCTGGTCAATGCTTTTGGCGCCGAACCATAAGATAAACAAAATGCAGCTGTTCATCAGCAGCATTAAGATCGGCATCGCCGCTTCCACGAGACGAAAGGCGGATACTGTTTTTTCCATCAGCTTCGTATTCGATTTCAAAAAACGTTTCACTTCGTGGTTTGCACGGAGAAGCGCTTTAATCAGTTTGATCGCCGTCAGGTTTTCCTGCATGATCGTATTGACCTGGTCAAGCCGCTTTTGGACAGACCGAAACAGCGCGCCGCCTCTTTTCAGCACCCACAGCAAAAACAAAAGCAAAATCGGCACCGTGATCAGCAGAAAAAAACCGAGTTTCGCATTGACGGTCAGCGAGAGAATAATGCCGCCCGCGATCATTAACGGCGCCCGAAGCATAAACCGGAGACTCATGAAAAGCATATTTTGGACCTGCGTCACATCGTTTGTCAGCCGGGTGATAAACGATGTGGACGAGAATTGCGCAAACGTCGAATAGGAGAAGGACTGGATTTTTTGAAATAGCCCTTTTCGCGTATCATACGCATAGCTTTGGCTGATGTGGGCGGAGTAGAACGAATTTAATATGCCCGATGCAAATGAAACAACAGTCAGTCCGATCATCACGCCGCCCCACAGCCAGACCGTTCCGAGCTCCTGCTTTAAAATTCCTTCATCGATGATTTTCCCGATCAGCAGGGGCTGTATCAGCTCTACTGCAAGCTCGATGAGCATGAAAAACAGAGCGATTCCCGCCAACAGAGAATACGGTTTTACATATGATAAAGCCTTTGACATGTGTAAGCCTCCAAATTCTTTGTTCAGTATGTATGTATGTATATTTATTTTATTTGTTTGTCTTAAATGAATAAAGGATTAACCCTTGAACCCGCACCTTTTATTATGTACTTTGTGAAGAAAAAACGGAAATCATTGAAGATCAAAATTGAAGGAATGAGGGATGCAGATATATGGAGGCTGTCTTATCTTTTCTTTTTACCAGCTCCTGAACCGGAGCCTTGATTTTAAACTGAATGAGCGGAGCCTTTAAAAAGGCGTCCGCTATTCAGGATGGTCATTTATGCTTTGTCATTTCATTTAACGAATAAAAACGAGAGCGACCCCGAATCCTTTATCGGCATCAAACTCTTTGATCACTTTCATGACCTGCCAGCGCTGGTTTGGGGCGTCGGATTTTGCTGCAATCCCGTTATGGGCATGAATAAAATCTCCGGCTTTCACAGTCTCATCGCATTTGACATATACCTGACCGATAAGCCCGACAATGTTCCACTCGTCTCTTTCTTGTCTTGAAGTGTAGTCTTCTTCAGGGCGAAAGTCCGGATTTTCTTTTGGCGCCATGACCGTATGGCCGTTCGCATCTTTCTGTTCTTCATAAATATAGCCGCCAAACTCATTCTTTACGTATCGTCCCGACCAGTGAAAACTCGACTCACCGAGAATCACTCCGGCAGTCTCGGAAATAACCCCAAGCATGAGATCACCCTCTTCAGCCGGTCTGATCTTATCACCTTCAAGTGTGACAAGTGTTCCCGTCGGAATTTTCTCCCCGCTCAGGCTCTCAAAATACTCGGCGTAGTCAGAGAATGTCGAGGAACCTGTTACGCCTCCGGAAGCCTTAATTGTTCCTTCTTTTGCGTGAAGCTCAATTTTTCTGTTGGCTGATGACGGAGTGCTGCCGGCACCCCAGCCAAGTGCTACAGAATCTGAATTCGGGTTAATTGTATTGTACGAAGAAAGCACTGAAGATTGTGCCGCTCCGGCCGCTCTTCCCCGAACAGAACCAGCCACAAAATTATTGTTCCCTGTAGCATGAGATTCACGGGAGCCAATGACTCCGCTTCCTTTATGTTTGAATAAGAAATAAGGAGTGACTGCTCCTCCAATGTTAAAGTCAGTTTCATAACCTGAAAAATCACAATTGGATACATTAAGGTCTGGATCTGAGGAATAAATTCCAACTGTCCCGCTATTATTTTTTGGAGATCTCTGTCCCCAAACATTGCTAACAACAGACTCGTACATTCCGCTGCCGAATGCAACTCCTTTTTTTCCTGAGTCAATCAATGTGACACCATCCACCATCACTTTCCCTACTGAGTTATCCCCGCCGACAATATATAAGTCGTTGTCTGCAGTTTTAAATCCGCGGATGGTTATATTCTTTAGACTGATTAAGCGTCCTTTATAAAATACGCTGACTACCGAATTCCCCTTATAATCAATTGAACTGTCATCACAAATAGCATGGAAATTCACAACGCTCACACCATCATATCCGGAGATTTGCAACGCGTTTGGACCCGCCCCTTTGTATAGATCATTTGGTTTAGGGTTATATGAGATACAATTCGCAAGCTGCACATCATGTGCTGTCGCTGACTGAGGATCGCTTGCTGTGTGGTGATCGATATGGCGAATGCTATATCCAATGGCATTTTCGTATGCGCGACAATTAACAAGCTGTACTCTCTTCGCAGCCGGTGCATAACCGTGTGCTTTAATTTCAAAGCCTCGGACTCCTCCAATTGAGATACAACTATCAATCATTACGTCTTGAGAGCCGTCATCAATTTCAAAACAATTCGTGTTAGAAGTTCCGTCGTTTAGCCCCATTGGATGGTAAGAGAGGCAATGACTGAAAGTCGTGTGTTTCCCAAAATGACAAGTAAAGTTATCATCGCCGGACCCTGTTGCTTCACAATGAGAGAACGTTACAAAGTTACAGCCGTTGGGCTGATAATAAGTGGGGTCGTCCATTTCTCCATGTCTGTTATAGTTCGGGCTTGTAGAATCAAAGCCATGCAGGCCGGCGTTCTTCGCAAACACATGCTCGACAAAAGAATAGTCAACATTCGCAAAAAGCAAACAGCTTGAAGTAGGGCCCTTCGGAATCTTCCAGCCGGCAGGACGCGTATCCTTGTTCCAGTCCAGCGTAAGATGGCCGACGTAAATATTTTCATTACCGTTCGTATAATCACTGTTGGTCAGAACAGAATGGCCGACCGGTGTTTCGTCTAATAATTTAATGACCGTTCTTTTCTTGCCTGCTCCGACAAGCATTGTATTTGACGGAACAAACAATCCGGATGTTCTGAATACACCCGCAGGAACCGTTACGACATAACCTCCGTCGGCCATAGCATCATGAAATGCCTGCGTATCATCTGTTACTCCGTCACCTTTAGCTCCAAAATCCATAACGTTTCGCTCTGTCACATGTTCAAATCTGTTTTCATACATTTTAAGTCTTTCATTTAAATTTTCATAAGTTGACGTGCCATCGCTAAGGGCAGCACCGATTTTGCTGTCAATCGCTTCAAAGTTTTGAGCAATGCTTTCAACTTCAATCCCCTCAGTTTTATCGGGTTTGTACAGTCCTAAAAACGTCGTATAGTTTGTCATGATCTTGCCCTCCCATTTTTTAATTGCTATTTGAAATATCGCAGGAGTCATTCCGTTTTTGCATCTCCCACTTTCACTCCTGCATGTACAGGTGGCAAAGGTATGACAAATTCATACATTTTTTCAAAACATAAAAAGAGCGCCGGATTAACAAGCGCTCTTCCCATTCTGCACATAGTCTGCTGCAGTATTTTAACCGTTCAATATTTTCTCGACACGCTCCCGTATTTGCGGAACGCTTAATCCGACAATGACCTGAAGCGCCTTGCCTTTTCTGACGACGCCGTGGGCTCCCAGCTCTCTGAAATCGGCATCACTTTTAACCTTTGATTCATCAGCGACAGTGACACGGAGACGGGTGGCGCAATTGGTGACCTCTGTAATATTGTCCTTTCCGCCCAGCGCTTCAATATACAAAGCAGCTGTATCCCGCTGTGTTTCGTCTGCCGCCGCTGTTTCTTTTGAAGCCTGCTTCCGTTCTCTGTAGTCTTTTTTCGAATAAAGCTTTGTTTCCTGTCCTTCCTCTTTCTCTCTGCCCGGGGTGGCGATGTTGAATTTGAGAATGAGGAAGCGGAAGACGAAAAAGTAAATGGCGGTAAAGCACAAGCCGATGATGATCTGGTATACATACGTCAAACCGTGGCTTGGCGCCAGCGGAATCCAGTTCAAGGTCGCCGCTTCAATCAAACCGCCGCCCATATTTCCGACAACGCCGGCCATATACATGACGGTCGCCATGGAAGCGGCAAGCAAAGCATGAACCGCAAATAAAAACGGCGAGATAAAAAGGAATGTAAATTCAATCGGCTCCGTAATACCGGCGACAATGGACGTCAAAGCGACCGGGATCAAAAGGCCGGCAACGATTTTTTTCTTTTCCTTTGAAGCCGTAGCGTAAAAGGCGAGCGCGATTCCCGGAATGCCGAAGATTTTCGAGTTGCCGTGAAGCGCGAAGCCCCCCTGCGGGAACAATTCTTTCAGCGGTTTGACGCTTTGGGAGTATTCTCCGAGATGCTGGGCCCAATAGGTGACGATACCGCCTTCAGCTACAGCCGGCCCGTAAACAAACGGTGAGTAAATAAAATGATGCAGACCCGTCGGAATTAAAATCCGCTCCAGGAACGTGTAAATCCACACGCCGACCGCCCCGGAAGAAACGAGAAAGCTTTGCAGCGATCCGATTCCGGACTGAACCATCGGCCATACGTAGGCCACCGCAAGTGAAATCGGTATCATAATGAAAAAAGAAATAATGACGATGTACGAAGATCCTTGGAAAATCCCCAGGAAATCCGGCAGTTTTTTATCAAAATACCGATTGTGCAAGTAAACGACAATAGATGAAATAAAGATGGCGCCGATAATATTCGTATCAAGCGTTTTGATGCCGGCGATCATCGTCAGCCCGCTCGTTCCGCCGGCTTCCTGGTTCATATCGACATGAAAAGCCCCGCCCCAAACCGTCAGAATCGCATTGATAAAGTAATTGAATGTAAGATAAACTGTAAGCGCTTCCAAACAAGCCCGCGCCTGCGCTTTTTTCGCTAAAGCGACAGGGATGCCGATCGCAAACAGGAGCGGCATTTGATTAAAGACGGTCCAGCCGCCTTGTTCAATGACGTACCAGCATTGATACCAAAGCCCGTCTGGATCAGCCAGCGGCCCCATCAGCGTTTTATTTTTAAAGAGCGTACTCAGACCGACAATAATACCGGAAAATGCAAATAACAAAACAGGCACAAACATCGCGCTGCCGAAGCGCTGGACTTTTTGCATCATTTCACGTGACCCCCCGCTATTTATCAAAATTTTCAAGCTCTTTATAATCAACATATGCACGGAATAACGCTTCGCCCACCAGAAAAAACGGGGCAAATGCGACAATTTCCGTTTTATCGCTTAACGTCACCGGCTTGCTGGTCGCATAAAGATTATACGGCGTCGTCTGCGCCAGTACGTTGTTTTTCAGATTGGTGATTGAAATGAACGGAACTCCCTTTGCGGACAAGGTCCTTGCCTGCGGAATTAATTCGGGTGTTTCCCCGGATAAAGAAATAATGATGAATACGTCATCAACCGTAAAATCATCACACATGATATCAAACTCTGTGATGTCCTGTATTAAAATCAAATACTTCCGCCGGGATACAAACATCCGCTGCAGCTCGCGGGCGCACACCCTTTGAGCCGTGCCCGATCCGTAAACGAAAATCCGTTTTGCTTCATCTATCAGCCGGCACATCTCCGTCATATCTTTTGACTTTACGTATTTTACGTTGGCTTCAATATCATCCAGCAGCTTTTCAAATGTCATATTCTCGCCTTCTTCAGGCTGATCCTCCCATTTCAGAAAAACCCGGAATTCACTGTAGCCGCTGAAGCCGAGCTTTTGGGCGAGCCGCAGGATCGAAGACCGAGAGACATTGCAGGCTTTTGCCATGTCATTGATACCGAGATGGTAGCACGTATGCTTATTGTTCAATATATATTTTAAAATATAAAAATCGTTGTCATTTAATTTCGCGTAATGCTGATTCACCAGTTCTTCAAGACTCATCCCAAAATCCCCCCGTTTTCTTTCTATTATATAGAATAACAGATGAAGAAAACGGGGAAGATTGTCATCAGGAAATATGAGACGGACTTACATCAAGCTCAGGCCAGTAATCCTTATTGGCCTCCATCAGATCTTCAAGAATCAGTCTTGCCACACGGGCATTCGGCACTGTTTTTGACAGGATCAGCGCCTGCCACAGCTTTTGAAATGACCGCTCTTCCCATGCTTCAGCCGTCAGTTTTTCGACAGATACCTGCTGTTCCATCAGGCCTTTTTGAAATTGCGGAATATTCCCGACGGAGAGCGGTTCAGGTCCGTTTGAACCTACGAGACAAGGAATCTCAACCATGGCTGATGGATCAAAATTTGCGATCGCGCCGTTATTTTCAACGATTAACAGCATTCTCTCCCCGGTATTGTAAGCGATGGCCCGGGCAAGATCGACGATATAGGAAGCATGATCGTCAATTGTAATTTCACTGTTTTCCGATGACTGCTCGCGCGTAATCATATCACATTGGCTGAAAATGAAAGCTTCGCGCCCTTCCATGACTTCGTTGGCTCTCGTATGATTCGGATTTGATTTTTTCACCATATCATCCGGGAATAAGTAATATTGCAGATATGTGTTCGGAAGTGTATCCGGATCGGCCGCCTGAACGTCGCGCGCCTTTTTGAAGGTGTCATTCCAGCTTGCTTCGGTCTGTTCGGCCTCCGTCTTCGGAACGTAGCCGTATTCACGGACATGCTCTTTCAGCTTCGGCATTAAATCATTGCCCTCTCGATCAGTGATGGACGTCCACCAGCCAAAGTGGTTCAAGCCGTAATAACGGACCTTCATTTCTTTTCTTGACGATAATCCGAGGATGTTCGCCATGCGATCCTCAATTCCGACCGGCATGTCGCAGATGTTCAATATTTTTGAATTCGGTCTGAGGCGCCGTGTCGCTTCGGCCACAATCGCCGCAGGATTGGAGTAATTCAGCATCCATGCGTCAGGCGAGTACGTTTCCATATAATCAAGGATTTCCAGAACGCCGCCGATAGACCGCATGCCGTATGCAATTCCGCCCGGCCCGCATGTTTCCTGCCCGACGACACCGTACTTCAGCGGGATTTGTTCATCCAGCGCGCGCATCGCATATTTCCCGACGCGGATATGCGCCATGACGAAATCAACATCCGTAAAAGCCGTCTCCGGGTCATCAGTTGCCAAAAATTCAATGTCCGGCGCTTTTTCTTTTATGAATACCTCACACGCACCCGCAATCCGCTCCTGCCTTTCTTTATCATTGTCATAAAGTTTCAGCTTTCTGATCGGAAACTCTTCCAGGTGATTCAAAAGCATTAATACAATTCCGGGGGTAAATGTGCTGCCGCCGCCTGCAATAACGATTGAGAATGATTTGTCTGTCATGTGAAGCCCTCCTCTGATAACGTTTACATTTTATTTATATCATGAGAACGGCTTCTCTGTACCGGGTTTGTGGGAGTTAGAACATTTAATCATTTTTAGTTATTTTTCTCAAAAAGCGGGAAAATTCTCACAGGAACAAAAAAGGCCTGCTGTGATCAGCAGACCTGTGTCTCAAAAATGCTCTTGTAAATCAGAAAGCTGCACTTCCTGCTCAAATTGAGGATTTCCGATCGGAAAAATCCTGGCTGTTTCCTTGTCCTCGTTGACATGCTGAATATAAATCGGGACGCCTTCATATGTCACATACGCCATGGCAGCGGATTCAGCAATGTCTTTCGCACGCTGTGTGTTCACGTCTCAAACCTCCTTTAGGCCTCACACATAACGTGTCCGGCAGCCAAGAGAAGTATGCTTGTTTCTTACAATTGTCCGGCGGTGAGTTTGAATTTTTTGAGGCGTTTGTAAAACGTGCTCCGCGGAATTCCCGCCATTTTGGCGGCCAGCGTGACATTTCCCTTTGCCGATTCAAGCGCGTTTACGATGATGTTTTTCTGAATGTGCTCTCGGAAGGAAACAGGAGGCGCTTCTTCTTGGCTAAAAGACTGAAACTCTTCTGTGAGGCCTGACGCTTCAAGCAGAGATGGGAGAGGGCGCCCTGACAGTCTTCCGTCCGGGAACATGACGGACAGACGTTCAAACACATTAAACAATTCTCTGATATTTCCCGGCCATTTGCGGTTCTTTAAGATGTCTAAAAAATCATCAGGAAGCTCTCCCGGCCAGCCGCGGTTCCGCTGAAATTCAAAGAAGAGGCCGGGAATGTCTTCGGTGCGTTCTCTTAATGGCGGGAGATGAATCGGACAGACGTGAAGCCGGTAAAATAAATCCTCTCTCAGCTTTTTGCTTTCGACAAGCTGTTTCAGATCAGTTTGGGCGGCGGTGATGATTCTGATGTCAACGGGAATTTCTTTCGTCCCGCCGATCGGAGTGACCTTCCGTTCCTGCAGCACCCGTAACAGAGCGACCTGCATGGTGTGTGATATTTCTCCGATTTCATCGAGGAAAAGCGTGCCTTTATCAGCTTTTTGCAATGCGCCGATCTGTCCTTTCCGTTTGGCTCCGGTGAAGGCGCCTTCCGTGTAGCCGAATAGTTCGCTTTCAATCAGCTTCTCGGGGACCGCTCCGCAGTTCACTGCGATAAACGGGCCGTTTTTTCGGGAGCTGTTGTCATGAATCGCCCGGGCGGCAACCTCCTTTCCGGTACCGGTTTCTCCGGTCAGACAGACGGTTGCGTCCGTTCGGGCGACAAGCTCCAGCTGCTGCAGCATATGTCGGGATGACGGGCTTTCGCCTGCCGCGCCATGAAATATAAAAGACGGCTTTTCTTCTCGTTTGGTTACATAAAAGCATGTGAAGCCGTTCTCCTCCCGTTTCGCCTGCTTCATCTGAAAGCCCTGTTCCTCAAGCTCGCGCAGCGTATGCCCGGTAAAATGCTGAACGGGTCGGCTTGCCGCGATAATCCGATTGATCTCATTGCAAAGCACGATCGGTTCATGAGACTTGGTGAGTTCCTCAAATTTTCCGATCATATCAAGTTCTGTCATCTTCATCTTTAAGGCGAGCTCCCGTTCCGCCGTATAAGCGATGGAGGAAGCAATTCCGAGCATAAATGGCTGAGCGCGGGCGGCAGGGCAGGAAATATCAATGACACCGGCCAGCCGCCCGTCTTCATAACGGATCGGAGCGGCGGAACAGCTCCACTGATGGGAAGCGAGCGAATAATGTTCAGAGCCGTGTATCATGACCGGCTCATTCGTATAAAGGGCCGTCCCGATCGCATTCGTGCCGACCGCCGTTTCCGTCCAGCAGGCGCCTTTTAAGAAATTGATGCGGTTTGCTTCATGAATGGTGCGCGGGTGGCCGTTAACTGAATGGACAACGCCGTCGGCATCAATCAGGAGAACCATCATTTCCATTTCCCGCATCGCCGTCTTCATTTTTTCTGCGTGCGGCGACGAGGCCGCCAAAAATAACGCATGCTTCTCGGCCTGCCTTTCTAAATGATCTGCCGGCATTACCTTCGGCCCCTTTTCCAGATAAGGGTTGACGTCGGCGTTTTTGCAGCGGTGCCATGAGGCTGCGATCCGCTTCTGAATACGGGATTCATCAAGCACGCCTTCTTTCACAAAGCGCTTCCAGGTGTTAAAATCATTCCGAATGACATTCATCGTATCCGCTCCCCCCTGTTCAGACCATCTTTTCATATATTGTAGGGGAAAAGTAAAGCGCTTTCAATAAAAAATACCCCTTCTCAGTCTGAGAAAGGGTATCCCGGCTACACGGAATGCACCGCAAGTCCGGTGACATTCAGCAGAGCTTCCTGAAGTGTTTCTGAAAGAGTCGGATGCGCGGCGATCAAGTGCTCTGACATATCCGCCGTCATTTCACCGTTCATCAGCATGACCGCCTGGCCGATCAATTCTGTTACGTCCGGCCCGATCATTGACACGCCGACGATTTCTCCGAATTCCGGTTCGGCAATGATTTTCATTTTGCCGCCGTGCTGATGTTTAATTAACGCTTTTCCGTTAGCAGAAAATGAGCATTCTCCGATTTTCACGTCTCCATATTTCTCTCTCGCCTGCGTTTCCGTCAGTCCGACAGCTGCCATTTCCGGCGATGTATAAATGCAGCGGGGCACCGCCCGCATATCGACTTTGCTGTCCTTTCCCGTGGCATGCGAAGCGGCGGTGACGCCTTCATGAATAGCGGCATGCGCCAGCTGCATTCCTCCGGCCGCGTCGCCGCATGCATATATATGCGGCACATTTGTCTGCATATGGTCATTGACTTCAATGCCGCGCGGAGAATATCGGATGCCTGCCTGCTCGATGTTCAGCTTTTGCAAACGCGGTTTTCTGCCGATTGCAACTAGAATGTGATCAGCCTTGGCCTCAATTTCTTTGCCGCCTTGTGTCCACACGGCGGTTTTCCTTTCTCTGTCAATCCGCTGCAAGGCGGCTTTCGTCTGAATATTAACCCCGCTCTCTCTTAAAGAGTCTTCAAAAGCGGCCGCGATTTCTCCGTCTTCTGCCGGGAGCAGCCTGTCAGCCGATTCAATCACCGTTACTTTCGTTTTAAACCGGCTGAATAAAGAGGCAAACTCGCAGCCGATTACACCTCCTCCGACAATGAGAAGAGAAGAAGGAATGTGCTGCAAAGAAAGCGCATCTTTGCTGTCGATCACCCAATTACCGTCAAAAGGGGCAAACGGCAGCTCCGCCGGTTCAGATCCGGATGCAATCAATATCCGGTCCGCTTCCAGAATGTCTTTTGCGCCTTCTTCTTCTTCAATCAGCAATGTCTGATCTGTGAGAAATGAAGCAGTCCCGCGGATGACCTTAATCTGATTTGCTTTCATTAAGTATTGAATTCCCTGCACGAGCTGGCTGACGATTTGCCGTTTGCGCCCCTGCATGCGGGCCCAATTGAGTGTAATGTTTTGCGGGAGTTCGATGCCGAATGTATCTGCGTGCCTGATTTTATCAAGCACATTTGCGCTTTCCAAAAGCGACTTTGTCGGGATGCACCCTTCATTGAGACACGTGCCCCCGAGCGGTCCTTTGTCTATCAGAACGACTTCTGCTCCCCTCCGCGCGGCAGTCACGGCAGCTGCATATCCGGCCGGCCCGCCGCCGATAATGGCTAGTTTCATTTCTTCACCTCTCTCTATAAAATCAATCCGGCAGGCTCTTCAAGCAGCGTTTTGACCGTTTTCAGGAAGTCCGCAGCCGGGGCACCGTCACATACTCTGTGATCAAAGGTAAGGCTCAGCGGCAGGATGGTGCTTTTGACAAGCTCATCTCCTTTGAACGCCGGTGTTTCATAGCTTGCGCCCACTCCGAGAATACCGGCTTCAGGCGGGTTGAGGATCGGGGTGAAATGCTCCACTCCGTAACCTCCGAGATTCGTAATAGAAAATGTCGATCCGCGAAGGTCATCGCCGGAAGCATTGCCTTCCCGCGCCCGCCGTGCAGATGTGCTGATGTGATCCGCAAGCTCAAGGAATGAAAGCTTTTCCGCATCCCGGATCACCGGCACAACAAGGCCGTTTTCGAGTGAAACCGCCATCCCGAGATGGACATATGGATGGGTGATAATCCGCTCCTCTTGATAAGAGCTGTTCAGTTCAGGATGCTGTTTCAGCGCAAGCACCGCCGCCCGGGATACGAAGTGCGTGACTGTCAGCTTAACTCCGCTCCGCTTTTTCGCACTGTCAGCGAGCTGCCGCTGCCATTTCAACAGCTCTGTAATGTCGGCTTTCATGGTCAGCGTCAGCTGGGCGCTGTTTTGCAGGCTTTTGTGCATTCGGTCTGCAATCACTTTTCTCATCGCTGAAGCCGGTTTTCCCTCCGGCTGTGCCGTCTGAACCGAAGACTGCGGTTCAGCTTCCGTCTTCATGGCCTTGATGACGTCAGCTTTTACAATTCGGCCTCCGGGACCCGTCCCGTTCAGCGTATCGACTTTCAATCCGGCTTTCTCGGCCATTTTTCGGGCAACGGGAGATATTTTCACGCGGTGTTTACGCTTTTGCCCGGCTTTGGGAGCGGGAATATTTTCAGGTTCAGCTTGCGGTTTCCCTTCATTTTCAGGCGCCGGTGTCTCTTTTTCCCGCACTTCTTCGCCGTTTTCCCCGATATAACAGATGGCCGTTCCCGGCGGGACTCCCTCTCCCTCTTTGACTTTAATATGAAGAAGCGTGCCGCTTTCAGGCGCTTCAATGTCCATTTCTATTTTTTCAGAGTTGATGCTGGCGATGCTTTCTCCCTTTTCAACCGGGTCGCCGACTTTTTTATTCCAGACGGATACTTCACCTTTTTTCATCGCCATTCCAAGCTTCGGCATCACTACTTTTACAGCCATTCTTTATCCCTCCTTTAATACGCCAAAGGTTCTCCTAAAAGCTCAAGCGTCTCATTTACGATACGTGCCGGCGTCGGAAGATAGATATCTTCTAAGACCGGTGAAAACGGAACAGGCGTATGCGGAGCCGTGATTCGTTTTATCGGTGCGTCCAGCAGGTCAAAGCCTTTATCCGCAGCAAGCGCCGCGATGTCTGTCGCAATGCTGCAGCGCGGATTGGCTTCATCAATAATGATCAGCCTGTTTGTTTTTTCAAGTGACGCAAGGATAGCCTCTTCATCAAGCGGGGACAGACTGCGGGGGTCAAGCACCTCTGCTTCGATCCCTTTTTTCGACAGCTCTTCCGCGGCTTCCAGCGCCGTATTCACCTGCTTGCCGACTGCAAAAAGTGTCACATCGCCGCCTTGGCGTTTAATATCGGCTTTGCCGAGCGGAATCGTATAATATCCTTCAGGCACCTCGCCTGTCATGCTGTAGGACGTTTTGTCTTCAAAAAAGAACACCGGATCATTGTCCTCAATCGCAGCCAGAAGAAGTCCTTTTGCATCATAAGGATTTGAAGGAACGACGGTTTTCAGGCCGGGAATGCTTGTAAACAGAGCATACATGGCTTGAGAATGCTGGGCGGCCGCTCTGAAACCCGCTCCGTAAGTCGTTCGCACTGTAATCGGCACTTGGGCTTTCCCGCCGAACATATAGCGGAATTTCGCCCCCTGATTAAGCACCTGATCAAAACAGGTTCCGATAAAGTCATTGAACATCAGCTCGGCAATCGGTCTGAGTCCGGTGGAGGCCGCAGCCATGGCCGCTCCCATGTAACCCGCTTCAGAAATCGGCGTATCAAGCACCCTGCTTCTCCCGAATTCCTGAACAAGCCCCTTCGTCACACCAAGCACGCCGCCCCATGCTTCATCATTCTGCAAATGGTCGACATCCGCGCCTCCGGCCACATCTTCACCGATTAACAGCACATTTTCATCTCTTTGCATCGCAAGTCTCATCGCTTCATTGATTGCATCAGACATGCTCACGATTCTTGCCATTTCAACATTCCCCCTTTTTTAATAGCTCACATACACATCGGTCAGAAGCTCAGATTCGCTCGGATACGGGCTTTTCTCACTGAAAGAAACCGCTTTTTCAACCGCTTGTTTCACATTGTTTTCAATATCGGCGAGCTTTTGTTCCGCTGTCTTTTCCTGAAGCAGATATGCTTTAAAAGCGCTGATTGCATCACGGTCTAAGTGATCCGTCTTTTCCTCTTTCGGCTTATACGTCTGGGCGTCTCCTTCGAAGTGGCCGTAATTTCTGTAAGTCATGCATTCAATTAATGACGGCCCTCCGCCGTTTCTCGCCCGCGTGATCGCTTCTTCTGCGGCTTCATAAACGGCCAGCACGTCTTTTCCGTCCACAGTTACGCCGGGCATCCGGTAAGCCGCCGCTCTGTCGGCAATAGAGTCACAGGCCGACGCGTACGAAAACGGCGTCGCTTCTCCGTAGCCGTTGTTTTCCGCGATAAACACGACAGGAAGATTCCATACAGCCGCCAGATTGAGCCCCTCATGAAACGTGCCTTGGTTGTTTGCGCCGTCCCCGAAGAAGCAAACGCTTACATTATTAGTCCCTTTATATTTAGCCGTCAGCGCTGATCCGCAGGCAAGCGTAAAGCCTCCGCCTACAATTCCGTTTGCGCCGAGCATGCCTTTATCCAGATCCGCAATGTGCATAGAACCGCCCTTGCCTTTACACAGTCCGGTCGCTTTCCCGAATATTTCCGCCATCATACCATCCAGATCACAGCCTTTGGCGATACAATGGCCATGTCCTCTGTGTGTGCTTGTAATGCTGTCTCCATCATTCAAATGAGCGCACACCCCTGCAGCTACCGCTTCCTCACCGGCATACAAATGGACGAATCCTGGAAGCACTCCCTGCGCGAACAGTTCATGGACTTTGTCTTCAAAGCCCCTGATTTCCAGCATCTTTTGGTACATCCACAGCGCTTTCTCCTCAGTTAATGACAAGCCTTCTCGTTTTAACAATTCCATTTTTTGTGCGCCTCCTTCTATTTAGGGTTCATATTTATAAATGCAAGAAGTGTGCCAGCTTTTAAAGCCCGTAAAATCAATGTTTTTATTTTATACTGTGAGACAGTTTGATACAGGTGTCTCATTTTGTCTCGATCTATATCCATTTGTCTCGTTTTCAGGTATACAAAAAAGACCGGATATCACCCGGTCTTTGACAATGATCGACGTATTTATTTCCTCGGAAATCTTTTAACAGCTTCATACTTCTGCACTGCTTGTCTGAATGGCTGTTACAGTTCATGCTTTTCTTCTGCAGCCTTCTTCAGCGCTTGAAGCATGTAGCCAATGCCTTTGTACGATGACAGAGGCCAGCTGACATGCTGATGCTTTTCGATAACGGCGTTTAGGACGCTTCGGTATTTTTTCCCGCCAAGCATGACAATTTCAACGGTGTCAGAAAAGCCTTTTTCACAAAATTGGCGCTGCAGCTCCTCCGCTGCCATGATCTCCGGATGACCGGTTCCAAAAGTGACATCGTAATTTTCAGGAACCATATCATCCGGACGAAGGAATCCGTGCTTTGCCGACAAAATCACCCACTCATCGAAAAAAGCTTTCGCGTATCGCTCGCATGCTTGATGAAATGGGCTGAGATAGGCGTCCTCCGCCTTTACCGGCCCTGTATCCGGATTGATGTCCCAGATTTTTTTCTTGCCGCAGGGGATGATGCACAGTCGTTTCATTTTCTCTCCCCCTTTATGCAGTTTCTCATATCAATGTACCATTATCTGCTGATTTACGCATGATAAAACGTCAGACAGAAGCCCTTGGAGAACGGGACATAGATCTGCTTTCTGTAATCAGGGTGCAGGCGGGGGAAAGGCTGCACACAAAAAGACCCGGAATTCATACTGAAATCCGGGCCGGATGAGGAATTGTATATATCACTCTTGCTCCATCCCATCAAGATACTTTCTCTCAAAGTCATCGAGCAATGCACGCACTTCATCTGTTGACTTTGTATTCATGCATTGATTTCTTAATTCACTTGCTCCCCGGAATCCGCGGAGATAAATCTTAAAAAAGCGAGGGAGCGGTTTGTATGCTCTAGCTTCTTCTTTTGAATATTCATCATGAAGATCCAGATGCAGTCTCAAAAGATCAAGCAATTCCTTACTGCTATGCTCTTTCGGCTCCTTTTCAAAGGCGAATGGATTTGTAAAAATGCCTCGTCCAATCATAATCCCGTCAACACCGTATTGTTCGGCAAGCTTTAACCCGGTTTCCCGGTCAGGAATATCCCCGTTGATCGTCAAAAGGGTATCTGGCGCTATCTCGTCACGAAGTTTCTTGATTTCCGGGATCAACTCCCAATGCGCATCTACTTTACTCATTTCCGATCTGGTGCGCAGATGAATGGAAAGGTTAGCAATATCCTGTTTCAATACGTGTGTCAGCCAGCCGCGCCATTCGTCTACATCCGTGTAGCCAAGTCTGGTCTTCACACTTACCGGCAGCCCTCCCGCTTTCGCTGCCTGTATTAATTCGGCTGCAACTTCAGGACGGCAGATCAGGCCGCTTCCCTTTCCGTTCCCCGCCACATTAGGCACAGGACAGCCCATATTGATATCCAGCCCTTTAAACCCTAATTCCGCCATCCCAATACTCATTTGGCGAAAGTTTTCAGGCTTATCTCCCCATATGTGGGCTACCATCGGCTGTTCATCCTCTGTGAAAGTCAAACGGCCGCGCACACTATCCTTCCCATCCGGGTGACAATAGCTTTCTGAGTTTGTAAACTCTGTAAAAAACACATCAGGCCTGCCAGCTTCACTCACCACATGGCGAAAAACGACATCCGTCACATCTTCCATTGGCGCCAATACAAAAAATGGCCGCGGCAATTCACGCCAGAAATTATCTATCATAACAAATTCATATCCTTTCATTAGGGAATAAGGCTGCATCATTTATTAAAAAACTGACCATGCTTTCCTTTTACACTTATAGCACGCGAAAGCTTTTCTTATCAAACGATAGTAAATTTTGAACATTTCACTTTTTACACGTAAAAAAGTGAAAAAGCAAACTGAAGCAGAACACATGAATTGAGTTAACGTAATAGACTATCGCTATAGTTATCCTCATATCGTTCATTTCTGATCAACTCAGTCAACTCCTTAACCTTTAATAGGTTCTAAGAGAAAAAGTGTGATGATTAAGTGCACCTTATTTATATTGTGGTTATTAATAGTAGCGCTGACCTTCATCTTTCGCAGCAGCCTTACTTATGAGCTTTTTGGATAAAAAGGATTCCAACCTAAATAGAATATCATATGAGTTCTCCCGATTACCAATGCAAAATAATTGGCCTGTTATCGCAGATAAAATATTTTACGCTGCACCATTTCCGTATATCAATATCATAATTTCAAGAAATCATTTGATTAAGCAAATAGGGCTGGGGGGTATATCTGAGTACTGAAGAGAATGTAAAAAGAAAAAGCCTTAACTTACCGCTTATGAATCACATGGAGTAATGAGGATGGGATGAGAAAATAAACTCGAACTTAACAAATTGCAAGAACTTCAATCTCATTTGGAATTTGCTCATCGTTTAGAAATAACCAACGCAACAAATGGCAACCTGACAAAGATTAGTTATTACTTATAAACAAAATATCTGCATAAAAAATAAATAATTACTTTTATAAGACACTGCCAGAAATCACTATATATGTTTGGATAAGGTTTCGATTCGGTAACCCTGATCCAAAACAAAAAATAGACTGCTGACTAAGTGCCGCAGTCTTCATTTCGAATATCCTTTTTTATACCTGTGATGATTTGTATAACAGTGAAAACAGTGACAATATTAAACCATGGATTCTCATAGAATGAAAGATAGTTTTGAAAGAAATCCAGTTCAACTATATTTGCTGGGAATCCATTCATTTCTCTATACTTAGGACCCCATCCCGTTAATTCTCCAAAGTTAAAATAAAGCTGTGAAACTAAAAATGCCAAGACCGTGAGAAACCAACTTCTTTTATATAACGGTCGTTTTTTGTTTACTTTATCCATTTAACCAGTTTCCTTTTCTGCAATATTTTTACTAAATGTCCATCTAAAATCATTATATTATGAAGCAGCAGATGTGCCAACTTCTTTTCTCACTACCTTCATAAGTCTGTACGTGAACTGTTTTCATTCCAACCTTCAATGATTATCATCGAACGATAAGTGTTAGAGTTTTAACTGTTATAAAATTCTTTTTTGAAACGATCAATTTTTATTATTGGCTGCCGATATAACGGATTTGAGAACTAGAGTTATGCCGGCACTTTCGGAGCAGTAAAATCTCTTCCCTTTTACGATGTACTTTTCCTAAATCAGACCTTCCAACCCGAAGTCCACCGTTCGAGTTGTAATAGACTTTTCCTGCATACTTTTCTGCTCGACATTAGCTGTTTTCATTCGCTTATCTCACGTTTTTCAACTCTTTTCGTCAGTTAAAATAAGTATCCGCACATGAAAAAGATCCGGAAATCGGCAATGTTCATTCTGCCGAAATCCAGATCTGATGAGAAATTGTTTAATTTTAGTGAGACGATTTCAATACAAGCTTCGCCACAGCTTCCACATGAGCCGTCTGCGGAAACATATCCACAGGCTGAATATATTCGACGCGATAGTCTTTCGACAGCGCCTGCAAGTCTTTGGTCAGTGTGGAAGGATTGCAGGATACGTAGACGAAGCGTTTCGGTTTTACTTTTTTGATGGTGTCTAAAAATGTTCTGTCACAGCCGGTTCTCGGCGGGTCGACGATGACCACGTCAGGGCGGAAACCTTCTTTCGTCCATTTCGGGAGCCAGTGTTCGGCTGTTCCTGTGACATATACCGCGTTTTTGATGCCGTGTTTTTTGGCATTCTTCTTCGCATCATCAATTGATTCTTTAATGACGTCCATGCCGCGGATCTCTTTTGCGCCGCTTGAGACCCACATGCCGATCGTACCGACGCCGCAATATGCGTCAACGACTTTCTCTGTTCCGGTCAGCTGCGCCGCTTTTTTCACTTCGTCATACAGCTTGACCGTCTGCTCAGGGTTGAGCTGGAAGAAAGCGCGGGCGCTCAGTTCAAATGACACGTCGCCGAGCACCTCTTGAATGGCATGGCTTCCGGCCAGCGCTTTTGTTTTGTCACCGAAAATGACGGATGTGCGCGCGCCGTTGATGTTTTGAATAATCGATTTCACTTCCGGCAGACGGTTTTGAATGGCTTTGACGATTTCGTCTTTATTCGGCAGTGTCTCCTTCGCAGTGACAAGCACAACCTGCACTTCGCCTGTTTCAAAACCGACTCTCGTCACGATGGTGCGGACATCGCCTTTTTTGGTCCGTTCGTTATAAACAGATACGTTGTGTTTTTCCAAAATGCGGCGGACGATACCCGTTGTTTTGTTTGTCGCCGGATGCTGGACAATGCATTCCTTGATCGGAACAATTTTATGGGAGTCAAGTCCGTATAAGCCGGCAATGATGCTGCCGCTTTGCGAGCGTCCGACTTGGAACTGGCTTTTGTTCCGGTAATTCCACGGGTTGTCCATTCCGATCGTTTCTTTAATGTTCATTTCTTCGGCATTGAATCTCGTATGACGTTCCAAAGACTGAATGACGATATCGCGTTTTTCGCGAAGCTGCTGGGTGTATGCCAGATGCTGAAGCTGACAGCCGCCGCATTGGTCATAGACCGGACATGGCGGTGTGACGCGGTGTTCAGACGGCTTGCGGATTTTTTTGACGCGTGCTTCTGAAAATTTCGGCTGCACATTTGTCGCTTCGGCAACGACTTCTTCGCCGGGCAGAGCGCCGGGAACGAAGACAACCTTTTTCTTAAAATAACCGACGCCCTCTCCATTAATGCCGAGGCGTTTGATGGTCAGCGGAAATGTCTGTCCGATTTTCAATTCGGCAGGCGCCTTTTTTTGATGTTGGTTCACGTTTTTTTCTCTCCGTTTCTATATAAAGCCTTCCTCATGGGAAAACGGCTGATTTGAAATACCGCATCTTTTCAGTATAACATGCAGCCGGCGGTTCCTTCATGTTTTTCATTGGAAGTTTCCAAAAAATGATCAAAGCGGTTTTCATTCAATACTTCTCCACAAATATAAGGACGCATAGCTTAAATACGGCGCCCATTCGCTGCTTACCTGGAGCATCATGTCTTTTGACGGTTTATCCTCAAGGGCGAAGCGGCGTTTGACGGCGTTTTGCAGGCCGATGTCCGCCAAAGGAAACAGATTCGGGCGGCCGAGGCCGAACATGAGGACGTTTTGGACGGTCCACGGCCCGATGCCTCTGATGGTGATCAGCTTTTTCATAATGTCTTCATCCGATAGATGGGACAGTTCCGCCAGATTGAGCGCCCCGTCTGCAATCATCCGTGAAATGTCAATCGCATATTCCGCTTTTCTCATACTGAACTGGAGCTCCCTCAAGTCCTGATAATCAAGCGCCGCAATCGTTTTCGGCTCTGGATAGCACCAGACGCCGTCTTTTTGTTCACCGAAGGCATGGACGAACCGTTCCGTTAACGTAAAAGCGAAGGACAGATTGAGCTGCTGGTGGATGATGCATTTCATAAGACAGTTGTAGACGTCATATTCTAAGACGAGCGGGGTTCCCGCATGCTCCTCAAAAAGCGCCGACAGATTTGTTTTTGAGAAATGATCAAGCACCGGCTGAAGCGGCTGTTCCCACTGAAAAATGTGTTTGATCCGTTCAATCATCTCCGCGCGGTCACTTTCTCCGCTGACGAGAAAAACCGGGTCTGCGGCGGTGCCTTCCGCTTGAACCGTGATGACGGACAGTTTGCCGTCCCGTGTTCTGAGCGGCACTTTGATTGATCTTGCTTTAAGATCGACCGCATTCAGCGGATCGAGTGACAGCCTTTCAAGCACTTTATCAAAATGATACGGCGGCGTGACCGAAACCGTTTCCTCCCACATATGCTCCACCCCTTTTTGTCCAAGTATATCATGAAGCGGCCCGGCGGCAATTCGTATACTTTTCTTCATAACGCCGCATGATATAATGGCAGGCGGAGGGTTGTTTATGATACATATAACCGCAATCACAACACATAATGAGATATTAGATAATATCCCCCTATCACGTACAGAACAACCGGACATCGCATGGTACTGGGTTGATTTTTTCGGCGCCGAGAATGATGAAACCGAGCTGCTGCGGGATTATTTTCATTTTCATCCGCTTGCGATCGAGGATTGCTTTCAGCACATGCAGCGGCCGAAAATCGACCACTATGACGGCTACCGTTTTTATGTGCTCCACGCTTTAAACCCGGACACACTGGAAATGGAAGAGGTGGACATCTTTCAGTCCGACCGTTTCATCGTCAGCTTCCATTTGCACGAATCGCCCGGCGTCTCAAGGGTGAGAGAACGGTTTTTCGCTTCTCCGGGGTTAGCCAAAAAAGGGCCCGGACATATCACTTATATGATTATGGATCAGCTTGTCGATGAATATTTCCCTGTGCTGTACAAAATTGAAGACCGGCTGAATGAAATTGAAGACAGCAGAACACATAAATCTTACGGCACTTTAATGAATGAAGTGTTTGAATTGCGGACTGATCTTTTGAACCTGAGACGGACGATCATTCCGATGCGCGATTTAATGTACCGGATTTTGAGCCTTGACCATGTAAAAGAAAGCCGTGAAACGAAGGCGTATTTCAGCGATATTTATGACCACCTGTTAAAACTGGCTGAGCTGATCGAGTCAAACCGTGATATGACGTCAGATCTGCGGGACAGCTACGTGACGCTGAATTCAAACCGGATGAACGCCATTATGATGACGTTAACCATCGTCTCGACCATCTTTATACCGCTGACGTTCATCGCGGGGGTGTACGGTATGAATTTTGATAACATGCCTGAGCTTCACTGGAAATACGGATATTTTATCGTTTTGGGCGTCATGGCCGTTCTTGTGGCCGCCATGCTGTTTTGGTTCGCCCGCAAAGGCTGGTTTAATATTTTCAAGTAAGAACGGCTGCCGGCTGTTCTTTTTTTTGAGAAAACATGATATGTTGGAAAAAAACGTAAAGAGGAGTGCGCCGTTATCATGCTTTCTCACAAAACCATTTCTTCTGTCCTCCTGCTTTTTTGTGTCATGTCCATTGCCCCGCTGTATAACGGCTGTACGATGTCTGATTACATCTTTGAATCGCTCGGCTTTTCTCCCTGGTCTGAAGACGGAGCCCATATCTCCGTCATTCCCGGAGTCGTCCTTTACTTTGCGACGTTAATCTGGTGTGCCGCCGCGTTCAGGCGGACGCTTCCCGCGGCGGGGCTGTTTTTGATCTTTCTCAGTATGGGGGCCGCTTCCGGTATCAGCCCCGCCACCGAATATGCCGCTTTTTCCTTAAAACAATTCGCGCCCGAAAAAGAGGCTGTCGAATATTTGAAGCACCGCAGCGAATGCAGCCATTTCATTGAGGGAAAAAGAGCGAGCATGAGCTGTACGCTTTATGTCAATCACTACGGAAAAGGGGAACAAGCCATTTCTGTCACGCCGGATTTATCTGATAACATAAAAGGCGTCACATTCAAATCAAAAACGTTCACAGTAAAGCCCCGTTCAAAAACAATCATCAAGACGCGGTTTACCGGGTTTTATAAAGGAAAAGCCGCTTCAGACTCCGGATGGTCTTCAGAACCTGAATTAAAAGTGGCAAGCCTGAACACAGCAGAATAAACACGTTGCCTATATAATGATGGAAAACACGTAATTGGAGGGATTGTTAAATGAAGATCGCCATCGTCGGACTCGGCAATATGGGACGCCCCATCGCCGAAAATATCATGAAAGCCGGATACAGTCTGACTGTATATAACCGGACGAAGGAAAAAGCGGCTGATCTGCTGGAAAAAGGGGCTGAATATGCCGAAACGCCCCGCCAGGCAGCTGAACATGCGGACATTGTACTTTCAATGCTGTCAGACGATGAAGCCGTAACAGGCGTGACGTTCGGAGCTGA
Source organism: Bacillus sp. BACIII (assembly GCF_057836745.1). Classification (NCBI taxonomy): domain Bacteria; kingdom Bacillati; phylum Bacillota; class Bacilli; order Caryophanales; family Bacillaceae; genus Bacillus; species Bacillus sp. BACIII. The sequence goes on from NZ_CM174437.1 coordinate 2,188,589, forward strand.
CGGCATTATTGCCGGGTTATCTGAAAATGGCATTCATATTTCAATGAGCACCATCAGTACGGCGCTGTCAGAACAGCTTTCCGCTGCACATTCAGGCAGAGGCCAATCCTTTATTGCCGCTCCCGTCCTCGGCCGGCCTGATGCCGCTGAGAAGGCCGAGCTTCGCATCATCACAGCCGGACCGGCAGAAGCGAAGAAAAAGGCCAAGTCTTTGCTAAAAAGCCTGAGCCAGCAGATATTTGACGTCGGTGAAGAAACAAAGACCGCAAATGCCGCGAAAATCAGCATCAATTTCTTGCTCGTTTCTATGCTGGAGGCGCTATCTGAATCATTCTTAATGATGGAGAAGTACGGTTTAGAACGGAAACAATTTTTAGAAATCGCCAGCGCGCTCTTTGGCTCTCCTGTCTATCAAAATTACGGCACCATTATGGCTGATGAGGCATTTGAGCCGGCCGGTTTCAAAATGTCTTTAGGGCTGAAGGATACCAATCTGGCGCTCACCGCCGCGGAACAGGTTTCGGCCAAACTCCCTCTTGCCGAGCTGGCCAAGAGCCATTTTGAAAGCGGGATCGAACAAGGATTCGGGGATCTGGATTGGGCCGCTTTGATTAAATGTCTGAAATAACAAAACACCTCTCCGTTATCGGGACTGACCCCATAATATGAGACAAACAAAAAACACCTTCAAGTTTGAAAACGGATCGTTGTTATCCGAAATTAGACTTGGAGGTGTTTTTCTATGAGGGCAAGAGTGAGTTATCCGGTTGAAGTCAAACAGAAGGCTGTAGAAATGAGATTGGCGGGCGTGCCTGTGAAGGAGATCATGCAGGAATTGAATATAAAGAATAAGACGCAGGTTCAGACATGGGTCAGGTGGTATAAAGCTGGGGATACACATCGATTCGAACAACCTGTCGGAAAGCAATATTCTTATGGAAAAGGTCCAGAGTATTCTTCCGAATTAGAGAAACTGCAGGCAGAAAATCGTTATCTGAGACAACAGAATGAAGTGTTAAAAAAGTACAACGAATTGGAAAGGAAGCTGATAGCGAAACGCCAGTCGAGCTTGTAGAAGCATTGCGCGGCACAATGACCATAAAGGATATCTGTATTCATTTAGGTATCTCACGAGCATCTTATTATCGTTGGAAGAAGAATCTGATGAAAGATAACCCTAAATACCATTTAGAAAAACAAATCGGCACGTTGTGCCGAGAACACAAGTATCGATATGGCTATCGGAAAATCACAGCCATATTAAAAAAGGGAATGCGTATAAATCATAAAACGGTTCAGCGCATTATGCAGAAGAATCAGTGGCAATGCCGGGTTAAGGTGAAAAAGCGCAAGAAGAATGGGCAGCCATATGCCGTGGCCGAGAATATATTGGATCGGAACTTTCAGTCTGATCGCCCTCTGGAAAAGCTAGTAACGGATATCACATATTTGCCTTATGGGCAGAAACAATTGTATCTTTCCAGTATATTGGATTTATACAATGGAGAAGTGATTGCTTTTACGATTAGCGATAGACAGGACACAGACTTTGTCTTACACACACTTGATCAGCTGCCCGCACTGCCAGAGAACTGCGTGTTACATAGTGACCAAGGTTCTGTTTATACATCTTATGAGTATCAGAAAGCTGTTAAAACAAAAGGCATTACCATGAGCATGTCCCGCAAAGGGACGCCCGCTGATAATGCCTCCATCGAATCGTTTCATTCCTCACTAAAGTCTGAAACGTTCTACCTCGACAGGTTGGAAAGCACTACGACGACCATCGTAGAACAAACTGTCGAAACCTATATACACTATTATAACAACATTCGTATTCAAACGAAACTAAACAACCAGCCGCCGGTCACATACCGACAGCTGGCTGCTTAAAGGTGTTTTGATCCCTGTCTCAAAAACGGGGGTCAGTCCCATCAGGAGAGGTGTTTTTTACAGACGCGGCAGCTTCATTTCTTTCTCAAACATCAGGTCATCAATGCTTTTAAACGTGTATCCTTCTTTTTTCAAATCGGTAATCGCATCGTCCAAAGCTTCAGAATTGTCCTTTGAAACAGTGTGGAGAAGGTAGATCGCGCCGGGATGCGCCTGTTTTATCATGTGATCATAGGCGTATTTTTTCCCTTTCTGCTCGTTAACCTTCCAATCGACAAATGCGACGGACCAGAAAACGGTTTGGTAGCCGAGGCGCTTCGTTTCTTTCAGGACATATTCGCTGAACACGCCGCGCGGCGGACGGAGATACAGATTGTCCCGCTTTCCGGTAATGTTGTAAACAGCTTCTGTGACGGAATCGAGTTCATCTTGAATCTGATCGCCCGTTTTTGTCGTCAGATCAGGATGATGAAAAGAATGATTGCCGATAATATGGCCTTCCTTTGACATCCGTTTAATCAAATCAGGCTGCTCTTTCACAAAATGGCCTGTGACAAAAAAAGTGCCTGTGACATGATGTTTCTTTAAAACATCAAGCACTTTCGGGGTATACCCATTTTCGTATCCGTTATCAAACGTTAAGTAAATGGTCTTTTCTTTCGTGTTGCCTAAATAAAACGCATCGTATTTTTCGACAAGATTGTCCAGCTGTCTGCCGGCATCCGGCGGCTGATGATTGACGCTGCGTTTAAATCCCCAATTTATCCGTTCATTCGGCACGGCCTCTGCACTGTTCATGCCTCCCGCAAGTAAGACAGCCATGCAGCAAATTGAACAAAACCATTTCATGCCCAGCACTCCTTCTGCATTTTTCCTTATTTTGCAGTAGGCTCACCCCTTTTATACAGCCGCATTATGGAAAGAGAAAAACCCCGGCGGGCTGCCGGGGTTTATTCCCAATCCTTTTTGAAGCGTTCGTATTTTGCTTCCAGATCATCAAGCATGCCGATGAGCCGGTCTATATCTTCAACGTCCGTTGATTCAGGGTCTAATGAATCAATGACATTCATAAACATATCGAGTCTGTTCTTCAAGTAATCGAGCTGCTGATCTTTGCTGTTTACTGCATTCCCCATACTTCCACTCCATTCATTTTTTATAATGGTAGCGTATTTTTTGCCGTTTTTCAATGGTTCCGCTACTTGCGATCTTGGCAGATCAGGTCTAAAATTAACACTTGGCAGACGTTAGTATGCCCATTTATAAAGGAGTTAGATAGTCATGACACAAAACACAGCACTGCGTCCGATCACACCGGAGTACGATCCTTGGGAAGCGTACATGGATGTCGACCAGTATGGAGATATGAAACTGACGAACGTTGAATTTACAACGACGACCTTGTGCAATATGAGATGCGAGCACTGCGCGGTCGGGTACACGCTTCAGCCGAAAGACCCGAATGCGCTGCCGATTGACCTTTTATTAAAGCGGCTTGAAGAAATTCCGCTGTTACGCTCGATCAGCATTACGGGCGGCGAACCGATGCTTTCGCTGAAATCGGTAAAGGAATATGTCGTCCCGCTTTTGAAATATGCGCATGAACGCGGCGTACGCACACAGATCAATTCAAACCTGACGCTTGATATCGGGCGCTACGAACGGATTATTCCTTATTTGGACGTCCTTCACATTTCCCACAACTGGGGAACGGTCGAGGACTTTGCCGACATCGGATTTGCGATGATGGAGAAAAAACCGACATTTGAACAGCGGGCGCGCTATTTTGACAAAATGATTGAAAACAGCCGCACGCTGGTCGAAGCGGGTGTAATGGTTTCAGCGGAAACGATGCTGAATAAACGCACGCTGCCGCATATTGAACATATTCACCGGCAGATTACGGAAGAAATGAAATGCCAGCGCCACGAAGTCCATCCGATGTATCCGAGTGATTTCGCCAGCGCGCTTGAATCACTCAGCCTGAAGGACATGAGACAGGCCATTCATCATCTGCTCGATATTCGCGATGAAGAAACATGGATGCTGTTCGGCACGCTCCCGTTTTACGCATGCAGTCCTGATGAAGAAGACCAGAAGCTCCTCCGCCGCCTGCGGGAAGCGAAAAACGTTACGGTGCGAAACGATCCTGACGGCCGCTCCCGCCTGAACGTCAACATCTTTGACGGAAATATCATTGTCACGGATTTCGGTGATACACCGCCGCTCGGCAATATTAAAACTGACAGCCTTCCTGAAGCGTATGACAAGTGGAGACAGACGAAGCTGAGCAAAGAGCTGAACTGCCGCTGTACAAACGTCCGGTGCCTCGGTCCGAACGTCCTTGTCAAAAACAGTTATTATCAGGAGACAGATTTTTCATTACGAAAAGCCAGAGGTTAACAGAAGATGGAAACGACAATTACGGATATTTTAAAAAGCAAAGTGGTTGAGATCATCATCGTCGCTCTCGTGCTTTACGCCGGTGTCTTTCTGATCAACCGTTTTGTACAGGTGTTATTTAAACGCACAGATTTCTTGGAGGAACGGAAAGGGAAAACGATTGAGAGCCTCGTCCGATCCATCACCCAGTATACGGCGACGATCGGATTTATCTTTTACGTCATTTCTTTATTCGTTCATGATTTCGGCAGAATTTTAGCCGGGGCGGGCGTTGCCGGTATCGTCATCGGTTTCGGCGCCCAGTCTTTAATCAAGGACATTTTGGCCGGTGTCTTTTTAATATACGAACGCCAGCTGCATAAAGGCGATTACGTGACGATTAATAATCTCTTCAACGGTACAGTGGAAGAAATCGGACTCCGTTCCCTGCAGATCCGTGAGTGGACCGGCAAGCTGCTTACCATTTCAAATGGTGAGGTGAGACAGCTTCAAAACTATAACATTGATTTTATGCGGATTACCGAGTCTGTCGTGATCAGTTATAAGGAAGATCCTGAGCGGGTATATGCCGTCTTAGAAAAAGCCTGTGACATGCTCAATGATGAGCTTCGCGATTCACTGAAGCGGGATGAATTTCTCAATGCGACGGAACCGTTTCAAGTGCATGGAATCATGAGTCTGAACAAATTGACGAGAGGCATAGAATTTACCGTCAAAGGCATGGTTCAAGACAAAGAATATTTCTCGGCGAGCCTTGCGGTGAGACGCGTTCTTGCCCAGGAACTGTACAACAACAATGTGCAATTGCTTGAAGAGATGAATTATACACAAAAAAGCTGATTCCCAAACCGGAATCAGCTTTTTTATTTATCTCGGCTGCGCTGTCATTTGAAAACCGAATGTGACATGATCCTGCACCGGAATCCAAGCGCCGATTCCTTGCGAGGTCACATTTTTGACGACAAGTTTCCGCTTGCTGCCTTTCAGCACCAAATACACTTCGCCGTATGTTACTTTTCCTTTCTCATTAACGGCCGGGGCATAGGCGTGCAGGTAGCCGAGCCGCTGCGGAGAAATTTTATAAATCTGATCGCGTTTTGTGCCGGCGCCGATGACCGTTTCAAACGCGAGCGGCAGTTTTGTTTTCTTCATCGCTTTTTGCATCATCATGCTTTTCACGTCTTCTGCGTTCGGCACTTTCGCTGTGAGCCCGCCTTTGATTTTGTATTGCTGTTCTTGGGCGTATGAGATTTCCGCGGCTTGCTGCCCGCCCCGGTTATCCGCTCTGTTCGTGTTGATTTTTTTATATTCCCAGTTGGCGACCGTTTCGTTCGATTGATAGCCGAGCGCCCATTTCCCGAGAAATATTGTCGCCCGGTATCCGATGGCAAGCGGTGAACCGGAAACCGAAGATTCATTCAGCATCTTTATCAGATGCGGATTTTCGATGTTGATCTCTGATGTATCTAACAATTCCTTTGCCAGTTTGCTCGGCTGAAGCATCGGCTGGTCCTGTGAAGCATTCGGATACGTATTTTCCTTGGAAATGCTGACGACAGAGTTGGGAACCTTAAACGGTTTCTTTGCACCGGCAGACGGCGCTGCAAAAAAACTAAAGGATAACAGCAGAATCAATGTGGCATGAAACAGCTTTTTCATCATATCACTCTTTCTATAGCATTTTCCTTTAGTCTTTTCCTCCGTAATCGTTGTTATCCGCATTTTTTACAGGTTAAAGCAGGAAAAATCCGATCGCCATGATGACATAAGCGGCAAGGAGAGTAGCCCCCTCAAACCAGTTCGAATCACCGTCATTTGAAATCATCGTCATCAAAAGGACGGATGATATCATCGCGACAAGCTCAGGCAATGTGAATACCAGCGGCATATTCACCGGGAAAAAGACGGAACAGATCACGAGCACCGGAGCGACAAACATGGCGATCTGCAAAGTCGAGCCGACCGCGATTTCAACGGCGACATCCATTTTGTCTTTGTACGCCATAATGATGGCCGACGCATGCTCTGCGGCATTTCCGACGATTGCGACGATAATCACCCCGATAAACAATTCGCTCCAGCCGAACTGTTCAGCCACCGCATGAAACGTATGGACAAGATTTTCAGATATGTAGGCGACAATAATGGTTGCGATAAATAAGACGGCTGTCGCTCTTTTCCCCGACCATTCAGGCTGCTCCTCTTCTTCCTTGGCCTCCGGCTGGTTCGGCTGATAAACGCCGCGGTGGGTGACGAGCTTGAAATAAAGAGCCGCCACGTATAAAAGGATCATGATGATGCTGATGCCGACACTCAAATCAAGCTTGCTTTTTTCCCCCATATCCATGGAAAACACTTCGGGAATGACAAAAGCTACGATAATGGCAAATATCAACAGGCCTGAATTATGCCGGGCATCATGAATATTGAATTCCTGCCGCTTGTATTTCAAACCGCCGATAAAAAACGACAATCCCGCGACGAGCAAAAGATTGCCGAGCACCGAACCTGTCAGTGAAGCAAGTACGATGCCCGTCAGCCCTTCCTTTAAGGCAAATAGCGATATAATCAGCTCTACCGCATTTCCGAACGTGGCATTCAGCAGCCCCCCGACCCGCGGACCCGCGATAATGGCCAGAGTTTCAGTCGCTCTCCCCATATAACTTGCAAGCGCTATAATCGTCAAGCAATAAATCATAAACAAAACAGCTGACGGCCAGTGCATCAGGCTTCCGATGACTGACAGCGGCACTCCCGCCGCAGCGGTAAAGAAAAAAATCCGATTCATATTCTGCCTGGCTCCTTTTTTCGAATGAGTCTTTTTATATCCTTCTCAAAAACTCTCTCAATTACACTTCCGGAGAAATCCCAATTGGCATTTTCAGGTTGCCGGACGCGAAAAATCTGTGTACGATCAAGAAAGATACTGAAGAAGGAGAAAATACGCGATGTCACGACTGCACTTCTTTATTTTGGTTTTGCTTGTTTCCATCTCCGGTTTTTCCCAAGGCATGCTTCTGCCGGTCATTTCCGTCATTTTTGAAACGAACGGTGAATCAGCCGCTATAAACGGCCTGCACGCAACCGGCCTGTATATCGGCGTGCTTCTTGCTTCGCCATTTATGGAAGCGCCGCTGAGAAAACTTGGATTCAAACCTCTGATGGTCATGGGCGGATTTCTTGTCATCATCAGCTTATTCAGTTTTATTTGGCTTCAATCCATCTGGTTATGGTTTTTTCTTCGGCTGCTGATCGGAATCGGCGATCATATGCTGCATTTTTCAACCCAAACGTGGGTGACTTCAAAGTCAACACCCCAAAACAGGGGAAGAAACATTTCGCTGTACGGGCTGTCCTTCGGGCTAGGATTCGCTGTCGGTCCGTTTATGGTCGCTCTCGTAAAAACAAGTCCGTCCCTTCCGTTTATCGTATCCGGCTGTATCAGTCTTGCCGCCTGGCTGTTTGTATTTGTCTTACGTAATGAGCACCCGGCGCAAGGTCCGGATGAAACATCCGGGGACAACAGCGCAAAACGGTTTTACCGCGCCCTGCTTTTCGGCTGGGTCGCTTTTCTTCCGGCATTCGGCTACGGTTTTTTAGAAACGGCGCTGAACGGAAGCTTCCCCGTGTACGCCCTGCGCTTAGGCATATCCGTTGATGCCGTCGCATTGATATTGCCCGCTTTCGCCATCGGAAGTATTGTATTCCAGTTTCCGCTTGGTTTATTAAGCGATCGGTTCGGGAGAAAACGTGTCCTGCTCGTCATTTTACTGACGGGCGCCCTGTGCTTTTTGACGGCCGGATTGTTTCCGTCGCCTTCTGTCATCGACGGCTGCTTTTTCATGGCGGGGATGGCGGTCGGCAGTATGTTTTCCCTCGGCATCAGCTATATGAGCGACCTGCTGCCGTCCCATCTTCTTCCGGCGGGCAATCTGCTCTGCGGGATTTCGTTCAGCCTCGGCAGCATGATCGGGCCGGTGGCGGGCGGCTGGTATATGCAGCGGTTTGAAAGCGCCAATTTGTTTTACTTTATTACAGTGATCCTGGTCTGTATTTGGCTTGCGCTCGTCTTCGGGGAAACAAAGCACAGCGCCGCATCCGAATCCCATTCTTTTCCCGCCTCATAAAAAGCCGCCTGATTTAGGCCAGGCGGCTTTTTTCTAGTGGTATCCGTTCTGCCCGTTGGCGCTTCCGCTTGTTTTATTCTTCGGGCCGTTTTTTGAGTTTTGTTTATTATGGCTTCCGCCTTTTTTCGTATGCTTGGTCATAGCGATTCCCCTCCGTTTTTCAGCTTGAACGTCATCCGTTCCTCTATAGCTTGCTCCCGCGGTACGGATTTTCATCAGGAAGCTTTTTACGTTTATGTAAAAGCGCGTTGATTTCTCCTCCTAAAATCAGCAGGGTTCCCGTAAGGTAAAACCAGATCATAAGGACGATAATTCCCCCGATGCTCCCGTATGTGGCGCTGTAGTTGGCAAAGGTGCCGACATAAAATGAGAACAGCATACTGACGATAATCCAGCCGGCTGCCGCGAATACGGCTCCCGGCAGCACAAAACGGAGGGAAAGCCTTTTATTCGGCGCGAAAATGTAAAGCGCGGTAAAGACGATTAAAAGGATAAGCGGACTGATACCCCAGCGGACAACCGACCACACCTGCAAAAACAAGCCGGGGGCGCCGATGAAATCTGCGACCAGCAGTCCGATTTCTCTGCCGAACACCGGCAGAAGCAGTGCGATTAAAATCGTAACCACCATCGCGATGGTTAAAAAAATTGAGGTCAGGCGAATGATGATAAATGAGCGGTTTTCCTCGACTTCGTAGGCATGGTTAAACGCTCTGACAATCGCGTTCATACCGTTGGAAGCCGACCAGATGACGGCGATTATCCCGAATGACAAAAGTCCGCCGCTGCGTTTGTTCAGCGTTTGCTCCGTAATGGATTTCACCATGGACATTGCGCTGTCAGGCGCGTATTGATCGACTGCGCCGAGCACGTCTTCTGCCGATATGGGAAGATAGGCCGTGAGCGTCAGCATGAAAATCATTAACGGAAACAATGACAGAAGAAAAAAATACGCCAGCTCCGCCGATTTACTTTGTCCTTCATGCAGAGAAAATCTTGCAAACAGCTCCTTTATAAAACTCATGACATCCCACCTCAATGATCGTTTTTCGAAAAATGCTCCTTCGTCTCTTTTAACAGACCAATGACCTGCGGCGTCGTCTGCTTCAGCTTGGTGATCTGCCCGTTTAAAAAACTCAGATCGTCCGATACGGTATTGGCGATGCTTTTCACTTGATCCAGTTTTGCAGAAGCCTCCTGTTTCAAGGCTTCGGGATTATTCCGGTAAAATGCCGCACGCCGCCTGCACGCGTCCATGTTCCGGAAACATGCCTCTCTTGTCGGCTTATGTAATAAAGAAAGTGCTCCGCCGGCGGCAGCGCCGATCAGAATCGCTTTTGCCATGATGCGTGTCTGCTTCATCGGTCAATCCCCCTTATAAATGATGGTCTTTCTTTATTGTTTCCAGCAAATGACGGCACCCGGACTCGATCAGAGCGTACACTTCGCTGAAATTCCCGGTATAATACGGATCAGGCACGTCCGCAAGATCCGACTCCGGTACATAATCAAGCAGCCTTGCGATACGCGGCGCCGCTTTTTTATAACCGGCCATGCTGCGCAGATGCCCGATATTTTCAGCATCCATCGCAATGACGTAATCAAAATCGGTCAGATCAGACTCACGGACCTGTCTCGCCGTGATACCGCTTGTGCTGATCCCTTTCTCTTTAAGGATCTGCTCCGTTCCCTCATGCGGCGGATTTCCCGCATGCCAGGCGCCGATTCCCGCTGAATCAATGTTAATCTGCCCGTTCAGCCCGTTTTTCTTCACCATATCAGAAAATACCGCCTCTGCCATAGGCGAACGGCAAATATTTCCCAGACAGACAAACAGCACATGTATCATATCGATAACCTCCCTATTCTTTCCCCACATTTTGAGGATCAAAAACCTTATCATCATCTTAGCAATTTTTCTGCGGCTGTGGAAATAAGCTTTTATTCTAAATGAATTCTGTTAGAATAAAGGGTACGAAAACGGTCATGAAAGGATGCATGAATTTGCCGAGCCAACAAACAGAAACGTTAAACAAAATGATTGAAGACATTTCGCAGAAGCTCAACATGCTCAATGTCGGCGTCATCAGAGCGGAAGATTTCAGTGATGAAAAAATAGAAGATCTTACATACCTTCATCAAATGGTCATGAAAAAAACATCATTCAGCCCGAGTGAAATGCAGGCCATTGCTGAGGAACTCGCCTCTCTCAGAAAATAAACCCGTGTCAGCCCCGCCAAAAAACGGCGGGTCTTTTTTGATTTAAAAAAGCGAAAAATAAAAGTTCATCGGTTTGACACATATAAAAAGAAGGGGTATAGTAACTGCGAACTTTGGCAGAACGAAATATGCGGTCTTCTAATTTGTTTTTTAGTATAACGATATACTTACTGTCTTATCAACGTTAATCAAGTATACATGCAGCCGTTTTATCAAACCAGTTTTTTAAAGAAAGGCAGTGGTTCAATAAAGGGGAATGGTTCTGTGCGTTCATCAATAATTTAACTTTAATAACCGCATTAGGGGATGTCATCATGAAAAACATATACACCAAAATGGCAGCGGGTCTTTATATCAACTATTTCCTGCTGGGCATGATCAATATTATGATCGCATCGAATATGGAAGCATTATCAAAACAGCTTCATACATCAGCAGCCGGAGTCAGCTATTTGGTCTCCGCCATCGGCATCGGGAAGCTGATCTCGCTTCTTTTTGCCGGAAAGCTCTCAGATACATTCGGGAGACGGCCGTTTATCGTGGCGGGCGCATTTCTGTATCTGATTTTCTTAATCGGAATTCCGCTTTCGACAAACTATACGGAAGCGTTTATCTTCGCTATTTTCGCAGGGATCGCCAATTCATTTTTGGATTCCGGCACATATCCGGCGCTTATTGAAGGATTTCCGAAAAACGCAAGCTCTGCAGCCGTGTTAATCAAAGCGTTTGTATCCATCGGCGCGACGGTGCTTCCGTTTTTTATCGCATTTATGGCGGACAGGCATTTGTTTTACGGGTGGACGTTTTTCGTGCCCGGCATCATTTTCTTCCTGAACGGCTTTTTCCTGTTGAAAGTTCCGTTCCCGAATCATAAGCAAAAAGAAGACGGCGGCCGGGCGGATGCCTCTCCGTCTGATGACGCGTTCAAATCACAGCCGTCGATATGGCGTGAAGGCCTTGCGATTATTTTGTTAGGCTTTTCATCAACAGCGCTGTTTATGCTCGTTCAAGTATGGCTTCCTAAGTTCGGTCAATCCGTTTTGGGCATGCCCGAAGTGCAAGCCGTCAAATTGTTGAGCTATTACAGCATCGGGGCGCTTGTGTCCGTGTTATTGCTGGCTGTGCTGTTAAACAGAGTGATTCAGCCGATTACGGTAATGGTGCTGTACCCGGTGATCGCGGCAATCGCGCTGCTTGCTCTGATTTTCATTCAGCAGCCGGCCGTATCGGTCATCAGTTCCTTCGTCATCGGACTTTCAACTGCGGGCATTCTGCAATTGGCGATGACGGTTATGGCTGTTTTATTCCCTAAAAATAAAGGAACCATCACATCTTTTGTTAATATAGCATCAAGCTTATCTTTTATTGTCATTCCGCTTATAACGGGAGAGATATCCAAAACGGCCGGCCTGACCCCTGTTTTTCTGCTTGATATCGGAATTGCGGCTGTCAGCGCCCTCCTCGCATTGTTTATCGGTATCCGTTTTAAGCAATTGATGAAAGCCTGACTATTTTTTAAAGGGAGAGAACCTATCATGCAATCTATTACAATCAGAAACACGGTCATCGGCGAAGGACTTCCGAAGATCATTGTGCCGCTGATGGCAGGCGGAGAGAAAGAGCTCCTTGAAGAAATTGAAGCCGTCAACAGGCTTAACCCGGATATCATTGAGTGGCGGGCGGATGTATATGAACACGTTGAAAGCCCGGACGCCGTAAAAGGCATGCTTGAAAAGGTGCGGAAAGCCGCAGGCGCAACACCGCTCCTTTTCACATTCAGAACCCATAGAGAAGGCGGAAATAAAGTTATTGACGTCCGCCTTTACATTGAATTGCTTAAAACCGTAATCGAAACAAGACACATTGACCTTGTAGACGTTGAATTGTTTACGGGAGAAGCGGAAGTCAAATCAATTGTGAAAACTGCTGAAGACAACGGCGTATATGTCGTCATGTCCAATCATGATTTTCATCAGACACCGAAAAAAGAAGAAATCATCTCCCGGCTGCGGAAAATGCAGGCGTACGGCGCGCACATCCCGAAAATCGCGGTGATGCCGCAAAGCACTGAAGATGTTTTCGTCTTATTGGATGCCACACATACGATGAAAACACAATACGCAGACCGGCCGATCATCACGATGTCAATGGCGGGAACGGGCCTGATCAGCCGGCTGGCCGGGGAAGTCTTCGGCTCGGCGTGTACGTTCGGCGCGGGCAAAGAAGCATCTGCGCCCGGACAGATTCCCGTTGCTGAATTGCGAAGTGTACTCAGCATTTTAAATAAAAATATGTAACCAGCGTTTTTCTTCCCTCAAGCGGAATGAAAAACAGATGAATGGACTAACGGAGGAATACATCATGAAGAAAGATTTAGGACGGATTAACGGAAAAACGCAGCTTATCGGATTATTCGCGACACCGATCGGACACTCTTTATCTCCGGCGATGCACAACCTGGCGTTTAAAAAATTAGGGCTGAACTACGCTTACCTCGCATTTGAAGTCGGCAATGAACAGCTTGAAGATGTGGTGACGGGAATGCGCGCCTTAAACGTCAGGGGCTTCAATGTCTCGATGCCGAACAAGATGAACATTCTCCCTTACCTCGATGAACTCGCGGATTCAGCGAAATTCACCGGTGCGGTGAATACAGTGGTGAATGAGAACGGAAAATTGATCGGACACTCCACTGACGGTATGGGATATGTCCGCAACCTAAAAGAACACGGCATCGACATCACAGGCAAAAAAATGACGCTGGTCGGTTCCGGCGGAGCCGCCACTCCGATTGCGATTCAATCCGCATTGGAAGGCCTCGGCGAAATCTCAATTTTCGCCCGCAATGACGCGTTTTTCGAAAAGGCGGAAGAGAATGTCCGCATCATCAATGAAGAAATGAAGGGCTCTTCTTGTAAAGCGAATCTTTTCCCGCTCGAAGATCAAGATGCGCTGCGTGCTGAAATCGCTTCAAGCGATATTTTTACAAACGGAACGGGTGTCGGCATGAAACCGCTTGAAGGCTTGAGTGTTATTGAAGACACATCCATGCTCCGTCCGGATTTGATTGTGACAGACGTCGTTTACACCCCCGTTACGTCGAAATTGCTTGAACAGGCTCAAGCGGCCGGCTGCAAAACCATTAACGGCCTCGGCATGATGCTTTGGCAGGGCGCCAAGGCGTTTGAATATTGGACAGGCCGTGAAATGCCGGTTCAGTATATTAAAGAGCAGATGTTTGAATAATCTATTGTGATAGAAGCGCCGAAGGACAATCCGTCTTCCGGCGCTTTATCTTTTTCTCCCCCTCTCTCTTTCTTCTCACGCGCCAAAACGCTTATAATGGAGGTAACGAATAATAACCAAGTGAGGAATGCGACGTATGAAACAGCAAAAAAAACGCCGGGTGACATTGCAGCAGGTCGCTGAGCATGCCGGCGTCTCAACATCCACCGCCTCATTAATCGTCCGCAATAATCCGCGTATTTCCGAAGCGACCCGTGAGAAAGTGCTGCAATCCATGCGGGAGCTTGGGTACGTATATGATCGGGTCGCCGCGAATTTACGATCACAGACGTCCACAACAGTAGGATTGATTATCACAGACATTTCCAATACGTTTTTCTCAGAGTTTCTGATCGGCGTGCAGAATACACTCGAGGAAGTCGGATTAACAGTGCTCTTAGGCACGACATTTGATTCCGTCGCCAAGCAGGAGCAGCTGATCTCGACCATGCTGGAACACAGGGTCGGCGGATTGATTTTATGCCCGGTTTCAGGCGCGGCCGAGGAAACCCTTTCCCGCCTTGAGCAGCTTGATATTCCGGTCGTGCTCGCCGTCAGGGAGATTGCCGATGCGGACTGTGATTTTGTCGGAGCTGACTATGAGGAAGGCACCTATAAGGCAGTGCGCCATCTCATTGAAAAAGGGGATCAGGAGATTGCGTTTCTGGGCGGCGTGAAGCACTCATCAACATGGACGAAACGGATAAAAGGGTTTAAAAAAGCGCTCCGTGAAGCGGATCTTGCAGTGAAAAGTGAATTTGTGATTGACAGCGCGCCGACCCGCGAGGCAGGCTATGAAGCTGTGATGAAGCTGCTCCGCCGGCCTGAGCGCCCGGCCGCGATTTTCTGCTTCAGTGATTTGGTCGCGTTCGGCGTCATGCAAGGGATCAGAAAAGCAGGACTCATCCCGGGCGAAGATATTGATATTGTCGGCTTTGACAACGTGCCGGAAGCTGAAATTTCTTATCCCCCGCTTACAACCGTTGCTTCTTTTCCGCGGCAGTCGGGAAAAGAAGCGGCTCAATTGCTGCATCATAAAATCACCAATTCCCAGCACCAAAAACAGCGCATTATTTTGGCGCCTGAGCTGGTCATTCGTGAATCTTCACAAAAAAAGCGGAACGCCTGATACGGCGCTCCGCTTTTATATTATGCAAGCAGTTTTAATGACTCGCGGTTGAATGCCGGAATGTCATCCGGTGTGCGGCTTGTGACCAGCTGGTTCTGGCAGACGACGACTTCTTCATCCACCACATTTGCGCCTGCGTTTTCCATGTCAATACGAATGGATGTAAATCCTGTCGCTTTGCGCCCGTCCAATGCTTTCGCGTTGATAAGAAGCTGAGGGCCGTGGCAGATGGCGAAAACCGGTTTTTTATCATCCATAAACGCTTTGGCAAATTGGACGAATCGGTCATCCGCACGCAGCATGTCAGGTGAGAATCCGCCCGGGATCAGCAATGCGTCAAAGTCTTTCGGATTCACATCATCTATGGACGCATCCACTTTCACTTCCGCTTCCCCTTGTTTGCCTTTGACTGTTTTTCCTTTTTCCTGTTCAATCACTGTTAATTCATGACCCGCATCTTCAAAAGCTTTCACAGGTTCTGTATACTCGACGTCCTCAAAATAATCCGTTAATACAACTGCAATTTTTTTACCCATAGTTACTACCTCCTGCTTGATGAAGTCTACATAAATCCATGTACCCCAGCCACACTAACATCAAACATAAAAGACTCATTTGCCGCCCATTCGTTTTGCATAGGTCATTATCCTCATTTTTCTTCTTTTTACAAGAATCATCATGAAATCTATATAAACTTTCACAAAATATTCTTACAATGGTACTGCATGACAAAATTTGTTGAAAGGTGGAGAACAGGTGAGAATACAGAAAAAGACGATGCAGCGTCAATAAGACACTCCGTATTCTGCTGCCCCTAGTTATGATACTTAGTCTAATCCTCCCAATAACACCCATTAAAGCAGAAGAAAACAAATCCTCCAGTGTGAATCTCAGCATTTTAGCGACAACTGACGTTCACGCCAATATGATGGACTACGATTACTACAGCGACAAACCGACAACGGAATTCGGGCTGGCCCGAACGGCTCAGCTCATTGCGAAGCACAGAAGCGAAAATCCGAATACGCTGCTTGTCGATAACGGAGACCTGATTCAAGGAAATCCCCTCGGAGAATACGCTGTAAAATATCAGAAAAACGATATCATTTCAGGCGCAAAGACCCATCCGATCATTGAAGTGATGAATAGTCTGCACTATGACGCAGGAACACTCGGCAATCATGAATTTAATTACGGGCTGGATTTTCTGGACGGGACGATGAAAGGCGCTGATTATCCGATCGTCAACGCCAATGTGAAAACATTGAGCGGTGAAAACCGTTATACGCCTTATGTCATAAAAGATAAAACCGTCACGGATGAAAACGGCGGAAAACATCAGCTAAAAGTCGGCTACATCGGCTTTGTCCCTCCCCAAATCATGACGTGGGATAAAAAAAATCTTGAAGGACGCGTTCAAGTCGAGGACATTGTGGAATCCGCGAAGAAAACCGTCCCGAAAATGAAAGCTGAAGGTGCTGATATCGTCATCGCCCTCGCCCACAGCGGCATCGAAAAAAAAGCACAGTCCTCCCGTGCGGAAAATGCCGTTTTTGATCTGGCAACGAAAGTCAGCGGAATTGATGCGATCGTATCAGGCCATCAGCACGGTCTGTTCCCTGATGGCGAATACAAAGGCGCTGATCAATTCGACGTCGATAAAGGCACGATTAACGGCATCCCCGTTGTCATGTCAAGCAGCTGGGGCAAATATGCGGGCGTCATCAACCTCCGGCTTGAAAAAACAGACGGCGCATGGCATGTGGAAGATGGAAAAGGCAGGATCGAGCCGATTGCCGGCAATGTGACTTCGGAAAACGAAACCGTCGTCAATACCGTCAAAAAAGCGCATGAAAGCACACTGCAATACATCAGAGAACCCGTCGGCCAGACAAAAGCCGATATCAACAGTTTTTTCGCCCAAGTCAAAGATGATCCGTCCATTCAAATCGTGACGGATGCGCAAAAATGGTACGCCGAAAATAAGATGAAAGATACGGAATATAAAGATCTGCCAATCCTCTCGGCGGGCGCTCCGTTTAAAGCCGGCGGGCGGAACGGTTCAAACTACTATACAAACATTTCCGCAGGTGACCTCGCCATCAAAAATATCGGCGATTTATACCTGTATGACAACACGGTTCAGATCGTCAAGCTGAACGGCAGCGAAGTGAAAGACTGGCTTGAAATGTCCGCAGGGCAATTTAATCAGATCGATCAGGCAAAAGGCGGCAGCCAAGCGCTTTTAAATGACGCCTACCGCTCATACAATTTTGATGTCATTGACGGCGTCACCTATCAGGTCGATGTCACTAAACCGGCGAAATACAACGAAAACGGAACAGTCATTCATCCCGATGCAAGCCGGATCGTCAACCTTTCTTACCAAGGAAAGCCTGTCAGCGCCAAGCAGGAATTTCTGATTGTCACAAATAATTACCGCGCTTCAGGAGGCGGAGGATTTCCTCACTTAAGCAATGATAAAATCGTATACTCATCAGCCGATGAAAACAGGCAGGTCTTAATGGATTACATCATCCAGCAGAAAACAATTAATCCGCAGGCTGATCATAACTGGTCCATCCTTCCGGTCAAAGGGACGAACCTGACATTTGAATCCTCCTTGGCCGCAAAGCCGTTTGCCGACCGCGCAGATGACGTCGCCTATATCGGAAAATCACAAAACGCCGGCTACGGACAGTACAAGCTCCAGTTCAAAGATGATGAACCGGGCACAGATCCGCCGAAAGATGACGCATGGAAACTCACCGTTATGCATACAAACGACACGCACGCCCACCTTGATAACGCGGCGAGGCGAATGACGAAAATCAAAGAAATCAGAAGCGAAACAGACCGCAGCATTCTGCTTGATGCGGGAGACGTTTTCTCAGGCGATCTTTATTTTACGAAGTGGCAGGGGCTGGCTGATTTAAAATTGATGAACAGCATGGGCTACGACGCAATGACCTTCGGAAACCATGAATTTGATAAAGGCCCGGGTGCTCTCGCCAGCTTCTTGAGCGGGAACGGAAGCGCGGCGGACCCGTCCGGAAAGTACAATTTCCAAGCGCCTGACTTTCCGCTTGTCAGCTCAAATGTCGATGTGTCCAAAGAGTCAAAACTCAGACCATTCATGAAAAAAGCAGACACCTTTACGGCAGGGAAAAAGAAAAAAGCAGGCATCTATCCATACATTCTGCTAGATGTAAACGGAGAAAAAGCCGCCGTATTTGGCTTAACGACGGAAGATACGTCCGTCACATCAAGCCCGGGTAAAAGCATTGTCTTTAATGATGCCTTCCAATCCGCACAAAATACGGTAAAAGAGATACAGAACAAGGAACATGTCAATAAAATTATCGCCCTGACCCATATCGGGCATCAGCGTGATCTCGATCTTGCCAAAAAAGTAAAAGGCATCGACTTAATCGTCGGCGGACATACGCATACGCTTGTAGATAAAATGGAGATTGTCAAAAACGAAGAGCCGACCATCGTCGCCCAGGCAAAAGAATACGGCGAATATTTAGGCCGGGTGGATGTCGCATTTGACAAAAACGGGGTCGTTCTGCCGGAACAATCCTCTCTTCAAGCGCTGCCGGTGAACGAGCAGACGAAAGAAGACCCGGATCTGAAAACAGAGCTTGATCCGTTTAAAAAAGAGCTCATCTCCGTCAAAAATGAAAAAGTCGGCTCCACGAAAGTTGCGCTTGACGGCCGGCGCGAGCATGTCCGCTCCAAAGAAACCAATCTCGGAAACTTCATCGCGAACGGCATGCTGCAAAAAGCGAAGGAAGCCTCCGGCGCCCAGATCGCGATCACAAACGGGGGCGGCATCCGCGCAGGCATTGATAAAGGAGACATCACACTCGGCGATGTGCTGAATGTGATGCCGTTCGGCAACACGCTTTACGTCGCGGATTTAACCGGGAAACAGATCAAACAAGCCTTGGAACAAGGGTTAAGCGGAATTGAGGCTCAAGGGGGCGCCTTCCCTCAAGTTGCCGGTTTAACATACACGTTTACACTGAATAAAAAGCCGGGACACCGCGTTCTTCAAGCTGCGGCCGTGCAGGATGACGGCAGCGTAAAGCCGATTTCTGATAAGAAAACATACAGAGTCGCCACCAGTAACTTTGTCGGTGAAGGCGGAGACGGATATTCCGTCTTTAACGAAGCGTCCCATAAAGAAGACCTTGGCTTTGTCGACTATGAGGTCTTCATCGAGCAGCTTGAAAAAGCGGGAAAAGCGGTGGAACCGAAAGTTGACGGCCGCGCGCAAGAAGTGTACCTGCCGACGAAGCAAAAAAACGGCTCGTGGACGCTTGAAGATGACAGCGCATTTGCGGCCTATGCCAAAAACGCCAATACACCGATCGTATACTACGACAAGAATGACGGCGCCAAAAAGCCGATTGATCTCAGCGTAACCAAAAATCAGATCGGCCTGTTAAGGGACAGAACATCTGATTCTTCCCTTACGATCCTGCATGACAAGTTCAGCATGAAAATGCCGATGGCAAACGCTGCAGCTAATGACACACGGTTCGGCGTGACGCCGAAAAAGAAAGTAAGCGGCGCGCTTTCAAATGTATACGACTTTACAATGAAGCAGAAAAACAAAGACATCAAAACATTCAAAGCGCCTGTAAAGCTTACCATGCGCATTGAGAATACGAAAAAGGCGAAACAGCCGGGCATTTATCACATAGACCGGAAAAAGAACGTCTATACAAAAACAGACAACGGATCGGTTTCACACGATCTCGTCACGGGCTATACCAATCATTTCAGTGAATACGCCATATTAAACGCAAACACGAAGAGCGCGCCGCCGACAAGCGGAGATCACGGCTCCGGAAAGCAGCCAAACGGACAAAACCCTTCATCCGGCCAAGCGCAGGACGGAGTATCGCCGGGCGGCCTGCTTCCTGATACAGCCACAGCGATGTATTCCATCCTCCTTGCCGGGTTTCTCATCAGCGCGCTCGGAACGGCACTGTATCTGTATCAAAGAAGAAAAGCAAAAAAAGTGAATGAAGCATAAAAAGGCCGCTTTTCTCGGCCGGTTCATCCCAAAAGCTCTCCTGATCTGATGTCAGGGGAGCTTTTCCCGGTCCGCCTTCTGAATCGACAGCGGTACGGCCGAATGATAAAATATGAGCGTTATTTATGCAGCAGCTGCATAGCTTGACACTTCACAGCGGGGCCTGTTTGGAGGACTTTTTTTGAAAATAACAAAAAACAAACGCAACAGCATGACTTACAAAATAAAGCTGTTTTACGTGATAACAGCGCTTTGCTGTATCAGCTCGCTCATTTTCGTCAATTACAACGCTTCTTTTTATGAGCGCCCGATTGCCAAAGTGACAAAAACAGCATTGGAACACCAGTCTGATGTGCAGGACATGCACAAAAACAAAGATAAGATTTTCAATCAGACGATTACAGCCAAACTTGAAAACGGCAGTCAAAAAGGAAAGCTCATTCATTTGTCCAATCAGTATTCCTCATCCGGAGCGAATGATCAAAAGTATCAGCCCGGCGATGAAGTATTCGTCTCTATTGATAAAGGGAAAACATCAAGTAAGGATATATCCGGAAGCATTATAGATAAAAAACGGGATAAACAGCTTTTGCTGATCGCTTGGATTTTCATATTCACCTTACTGATCGTCGGCAAAAAACAAGGCTTCTTTTCGATCATCAGCCTGATGTTTAACGCTGTTTTATTGTCTTATGCATTAGATTTGTACCGAAAGCACCCGAATATCGGGCTGATTTTCATCTGCGGTATCTGCATTCTCATCTTTACTGTCATTTCATTGCTGCTTGTCAGCGGTTTTCACGAGAAAACATATGCCGCCATAGCCGCGACGCTCGCAGGCACTTTTGTCTCCCTGCTCATTACGTATTTGGTGATGGCGGCAACCGGAGAAAAAGGTCTCAGATATGAAGAAATGCAGTATTTAACCCGCCCTTATCACACGGTGTTCATGGCCGGAGTATTTATCGGATCACTGGGAGCGGTCATGGATGTGGCCATTACCATGACGTCATCTGTCTTTGGATTATATGAAGAAAACAAGAGTATCTCATTACAAGCACTCAAACGTTCCGGAATGGAGATCGGTAAAGACATCATGGGGGCGATGACCAACATTCTGTTTTTTGCTTATATCAGCGGCTCTATACCGATGATGCTTTTGTATTTGAAAAATGATTCCCCGATAGGATTCACTCTTTCTATGAACATTTCCTTGGAAATAGCCAGAGCATTGGCCGGGGGAATCGGAATTGTATTAACCATCCCCGCCAGTCTGTATGCTTCTGTCTTTTTTATTAAACGAAAGAAGGCAAGCTCATGAATGTCATCGTAATTCTTGCGGCGATTTTATTTCTATTGATGGTTCTCATCGGCGGTAAAAAGGGAGCGAGGTCTTTTATTGCGCTATTTTTAAATTTCGGCGTTCTCTTTCTCACCATCATTTTAATGACAGACCCGCACATTAATCCGATTGTTTTAACGTTGCTCTCTTCCGCCGCGATTTGCAGCATTACACTTTTTTATATTAACGGGGGAAACGTCAAAACCGTAACCGCCTTTATTTCTGCCATGCTGACGATCGTATTAATGCTGTTTTTTATTCTGGCCGTCACGAAACAGACTTCGATTCAAGGGTTTGGTGAAGAAGAACTGGGTGATATCGGCATATTCACACTTTTTGTCGGGGTGGATTTTGTGAAGGTTACAGCGGCTATGATCATTATGGGCACGATAGGGGCAATTACCGATGTCGCGATCTCCATTACATCACCCATGAGAGAGATTTACAGCTATAATCCGTCCATGAGCCGAAAAGATCTGTACAAATTCGGTTTAAGCATCGGAAGAGATATTTTAGGAACGAATACGAATACGTTATTCTTTGCTTTTTTCGGCAGCTATTTGGCTTTAATTATCTGGTTTAAAGACTTATCATACTCTGCTGAAAAAATAGTGAACTCAAAAGTCTTCAGCGCGGAAGCCGTCACCATTCTTTGCGCCGGGGTCGGGATCGGCATCATCATTCCCGTTACGTCCTGGATCACCGCCTGTTTTTTAGCGAAACAGACGAAACGTTAAAAGCTGCCGGGAAACTCCCGGCAGCTTTTTTTATTTACCTTATACCCACTTTACAACGTCTTTTGCGGCAGATCTTGTTTTCGGACGCGGTTCTCTGACACGGTAACCGAATGCGGCCATGACAGAGATGTCGAAACTTCCGTTTTCCAGAAGTCCTTCTTCTTCAAGAATCCGGTGGATTTCTTTGTAGTTGAAGCCTTCTACAGGGCAGGAGTCGATTCCGATCTGCGCCGCGGCTGTCATCATATTGCCAAGGGCGATGTATGTCTGTTTTGAAGCCCAGTCAAACAGCGCGCGATCTGATTCAAGCAGATTGAAATCATTTTTCTGGAAATCTTCTGTTTTGCTGATATAGCCTTCATACATATCTTCCGGCATTTTTTTGACTTCCTTCAAGTGGTTTTTGACATAATCGGCGTCAAAACGGATATCCTTTGCCGTCCGGGCAAGCAGAAGTACGAAGTGGCTTGCAGTCGGCAGCTGCTTTTGCGCGCCCCATGTGAACTCGCGGAGTTTTTCACGAAGCTCCGGGTTTTGAACGACGACAAATTTCCAAGGCTCCAAACCGAGTGAGCTTGGGGACAGTCTTCCCGTTTCTAAAATGAATTCAAAATCGCTTTCTGAAATTTTTTTCTCAGGATCAAATTCCTTTGTGGCGTGTCTGAATTGATACGCTTCGATGATCTGCTGTTTTTTATCTGACATTCATGATCTCTCCTTTTTATCTCGTTATGTACTATTGTAGCCATTATTTTTGAAAGTACCAGTACGCACATTTTTGTTGGATAGTATTCATTTTGATACTGACAAAAAAACGGGCTGCCGATGCAGTCCGTTTTTATTTTTCTCTTCTCGCAAAGCCGACGAAACCGAATATATCGAGCCTGTGCCGGCTTTCTGTGTACTGAAAGAGGCTGGCGCCCTCCAAAAAGATACGGTTTTTCACGACCGCCATATGGCTGAATCCGGGCGGAATTCACAACAGGAGCGCAAAAAGCATACAGTACTGTACAACTAAGTTAAAGAGGTGTGAAGAGATGCCATCCACTGTTATCAACCTGTACTATCTGAAGATTAACAGTATTTCTGGCAACGGATCTATTACGATTGGGGAAGCGGCATACAACAGTCCCACCACAAACAACAAATCACAAGGACTGAACTCTTCATTCGGCGATACGTCACCTATAGAATCGATGATGGAGAACTTGTTAAATGATCCTGATGTAAACGACCAGACAGCCATCGGAACCGCAGATACCGCAAATATTACGCCGGTGCCGCCCATTATAGATTAAAGGGGTTTTTATGAATGCCTTACCAAATTAACGTCGTCAATATAAAAGTAAACGGAGCCACCCAAAACGGAAACGTCGATATCGGTCAGACCGTACAAAACAGCCACACCGCCAACAGCAAATTTGTCGGCGCGAACTTTTCTTTAGGAGACTTTTCACCGGCCGCCGGATGTTTGAATTCGGGCCATCTTGATCCTGATGTGAGCGACCAGGATCAGATCGCCAACCCGTCAATGCCGATCGCAAATCAAATATAAGGGGGGTTTGCTGAAGTGGATATCGAAAAAATGAGAAAGTGGCTTGAGATTACAAACGAGCACAAGCCCAGCGACTTTTGGACCAATGTCCTGAAACGGAAATCTCCCGAAGAGTTTTTCTCCTTACAAAAAAACACCCTGGTTTATGATATCTATCAGGATGAACAGCACACATTTGTCATTGTGGAAATGCCCGGCGTTTACGAAGAAGAATTGACATTGAGGCTGGTGTCAAGAACGCGGCTGCATATAAAAGGAAATATCACGCCCCTTTTTCCAAAGGACATGGGGATCTGCCAAAACCGGTATTACGGAGAAATTGATGAGACGATTGAACTTCCTGAACCGGCTGAGCCCCATCTGCTGCAGGCGCAGTGCATGAACGGCCTGCTACACATTTCCTATCCGCGCCTTATGGAATACATTCCTTTTCAGCAGAAAATATAAGGAACCGGTTTACGGACGGTTCAGGCGTCTGTACACTTTCTCCTTATAATGAGAAGATGCGGGTTCTGAGAACATGTCTCTCTCCTCCGTCAGCTTGTCGAGTCTGACTTGTTTTTCCGTCCGTTTGTTCCGCAGGTGATCCAGCTCCGTTTCATTGCGGCACTTGGCGATCAAATAATCGAGCGTCATCAGCTCTTTCTTCAGCGCGCCCTCATCCTCGGCGATCCCGGCATTTTTCAACATGCGGTAGCCCATTCTGAGCGACTCCGGAAGATGTGCGGCATCGTCTTTCGGCAGGGGCTTTCCCATGCCTTTGATGCCGGCGAATTCTCCATCCTTAATGGCGCGCTTGATTTTATCTTCAGCCACGATATGGGCAATATCCATCACTTGTTACCTCCTTTTTTCAATTAAACCGGATCATATCCATACAAAAATCCATATCCCATTTTGTTCCATTCGAATTTTTCATAGCCGGCTTTCAACAGATAAACCTCCGTTGCGACAGCGTTTTTCGCCCTTTTTCCGATGAGCCTTTTCCACCTTTTCTATTTGCTGGTTTCATGGTATATTGATTACGTTCGTTTTTTCTATCGTTCCGTGTAAACCGTGATCGGAAAAAAGGAGTGTAACAATGAAAACATTTATAAAAGAAAGAGGACTTGCCTTCTTCTTGATAGCGGTCGTGTTATTATGGGTGAAAACATATGCTGCTTATATTTTAAACTTTAACCTCGGCATAGACAACACGATCCAGAAAATATTGCTTTTTGTGAATCCGCTGAGCTCCGGACTGTTCTTTCTTGGATTTGGACTTCTTTTCAAGAAAAAATTACAGCAGACAGCCATTATTGTGATTCATTTTTTATTGTCTTTTTTGCTTTATGCAAACATCGTCTATTATAGATTCTTTAATGATTTCATTACCATCCCGGTCATGATGCAGGCAAAAACAAACGGCGGCCAGCTCGGAGACAGCGCGTTCTCATTAATGAGATGGACAGACGTCTTCTACTTCCTGGATACCGTCATTTTGATTATTTTGGCCATTAAGATGAAAAAACCGGCTGAAAAACCGGCGAAGAAATCATTCAGAATCGTTTTGGCTTCCGCCGTGCTTGTGTTCCTGATCAACCTCGCCGTAGCGGAAACCGACCGTCCTGAGCTTTTGACACGCTCATTTGACCGTAACTATCTGGTGAAATACTTGGGCACGTACAACTTTACGATTTACGATGCCGTGCAGAATGTGAAGTCAAACAGCCAGCGCGCGCTTGCCGATTCAAGCGATGTAACGGATGTGGAAAACTATATGAAGGCCAACTATGACGTGCCGAACAACGTCTACTTCGGTAAAGCCGAAGGAAAAAACGTCATCTACGTCTCATTAGAGTCTCTGCAGTCCTTCATCATTGATTACAAAATTAACGGCAAGGAAGTGACGCCGTTTTTAAACAAACTGGCGCATGACAATCAAACATTCTACTTTGATAACTTTTTCCACCAAACGGGACAAGGTAAAACATCAGATGCGGAATTTATGATGGAGAACTCTCTGTACCCGCTCTCGCAAGGTTCGGTTTTCGTCAATAAAGCGCAAAACACGCTGCAGTCCGTTCCTGCGATTTTAAAAGGCAAAAACTACACGTCTGCCGCTTTCCACGGAAATACGCAGACGTTCTGGAACCGTAACGAAATGTACAAAGCGGAAGGCATCGATAAGTTTTTCGATTCTGCTTATTATGACATGAGCGAAGAGAATACGAAAAACTACGGCATGAAAGACAAACCGTATTTCAAAGAATCCATGCCGCTCTTAAAGAGCCTGCCGCAGCCGTTCTATACGAAGTTCATTACGCTGTCAAACCACTTCCCGTTCGGGATGGATAAAGAAGACACAGACTTCCCGGCGGGAGACTTTGGCGATTCGGTCGTCAATAACTACTTCCAGTCCGCGAACTATCTGGATGAATCAATCGAACAGTTCTTTCATGACCTGAAAAAAGACGGCCTGTATGATAAATCGATTATTGTGATGTACGGAGACCACTACGGCATCTCTGAAAACCATAATAAAGCGATGGCGAAAGTGCTTGGCAAAGATGAGATCAATGAATACGAGAATGCCCAGCTTCAGCGGGTTCCGCTCTTTATCCACGCTCCGGGCGTGAAAGGCGGCCGCAATCATAAATTTGCCGGCGATGTCGATGTCGCGCCGACCGTTCTCCATCTGCTCGGCGTCGATACGAAAGATTATCTCATGTCAGGTTCAGATATCTTATCGAAAGAGCACAGAGAAGTGATTCCGTTCCGTAACGGCGACTTCATCTCACCGAACTACACGAAAGTATCCGGCAAGTATTACGATACGAAAACCGGAAGACTTTTAGATGATTCAGAAGTCGACAAAAAAGAAGACTCACTCGTCAAGACTGAGCTTGAAATGTCTGATAAGATCATCAACGGAGATCTGCTTCGCTTCTATCAGCCGAAAGGCTTCAAGAAAGTGGATCCTTCACAATTCGATTATACAAAGCGTGAAGATTCTTCAGCAGATGATCAAAAAGAATAAACAAAAGCCAGATCATATCAATGATCTGGCTTTTTTATGTTCAGCTCCCGGCAGCGGCCATAGAGCGCTTTTGCAGGCTGTCGGAAAGAACCGAATAAGCGACGACTTTCTTTTTCTGCTGTTTGACGACATCTACATGATCTTCGTAGCTGTATACAAACACCGTCACATCTTTTTTCCCTTTTCTCGTCTTAATGACAAGCGGGTCGGCTCCGTTCTGCGGATGAAGATACCGCTCTTCATCACCTGGGTATATATAATGCCGTTCGATAAATACGGCTTCATTAAAATCATCAATCACCCGGCGTTTGTCTTCGCCTTCCAGACGTTTTCCGCCGAGGGATACGGCAGCGGACGCCTCACTGAGCTTCGAATGGGTTTCAAATTTTCGGAGAATCCATTCCACCGCTCCGGTAGGAAGGCATGTCAGCACAATCTTAATCAGGCTTATGACAACAATTGAAACAACTGCAATCCACGTCACCTTACATCATCTCCATACTTGTTCTACATGAATCTTACCACAGAAGGAAACGTTGTTTTTTGTCCATTATGTGAAACTTGATATATGTTCACAAAAAACCCGGATCACATAAATGATCCGGGCTTCGGTCTACTTCTGACCGTCATGACGGACGGCCTCTCTCAGCTCTTCTGCAACAAATTCGACGTTCGGCCCGATAATGACCTGCGCCGTTTTATTCCCCGTTTTGATAACCCCTTTTGCTCCCGCTTTTTTAAGTGCCGTCTCATTAATGAGGGATGTATCCTGAACGGTCAGTCTGAGGCGGGTCGCACAGTGGTCAATCGTTTCGAGATTTTGTCTGCCGCCGAGCCCCTTGAGCATGGCATGTTCTTCAACCGAACCGGCCGTATCCTCACTAAGCACTTCTTCCTCTTCCTCATCATCTTCCCGTCCCGGCGTCTTCAAGTTTAACGATTTGATGAGCACGTAGAAGACGGCAAAATAGATCACCGCATAACAAAGCCCGACAACGAGCAGCAAAAGCGGTTTTTCCGCAATACCGTAGCTGAGAAGATAATCTATCGCCCCCGCTGAGAACGAAAAGCCTGATCTGATGCCGAGAATATTGACGATAAATAAAGAGAATCCGGTTAATAAAGCATGAACCCCGTACAGAAGCGGTGATAAAAACATAAATGCAAATTCAATCGGTTCTGTAATTCCGGTAATAAATGCCGTCAGCGCAAGACCGATCATCATCCCGGCCGTTGCTTTGCGCTTGCTTGGCTTAGCTGCGGCAATCATTGCCAGACAAGCGGCCGGAAGCCCGAACATCATAATCGGGAAGAACCCCGTCATATAAGTCCCGGCCGTCGGATCCTTCGCAAAGAAGCGGGCCAGATCTCCCGTTTTTCCGTGAAAATCGCCAAATTGGAACCAAAAAATATTATTCAGCACGTGATGAAGACCGAATGGAATCAAAAGCCGGTTAAAAATCCCGAAAATTCCGGCACCGATGCCCCCGAGCCCGATCATCCATTCCCCGAATGACGTAATCACCGACTGAATCGGCGGCCACACAAAGCCGAAAATACCGGCCAAAATAATGGTAATCAGCGCCGTTACAATCGGAACGAGCCTGCGGCCGCTGAAAAATCCGAGATATTCAGGCAGCTTCGTATCCTTAAAGCGATTATACGTGTATCCCGCAATTAACCCCGCGATAATCCCTCCGAAAACGGCCATATTATTTGTCGAATTGATTGATTTTACAGCCGCGTCCAGCATGATATAGGAAATTGCTCCCGACAGAGCGGCGGCCCCATTGCTGTCTTTTGAGATCCCGATCGCGATTCCGATCGCAAAAATCAGCGGCAAATGATCAAATACCGCTGTCCCCGCCGCATAAATGAACGGAATATTTAATAAATCCTCTCTGCCGATGGCCAAAATAATACCCACGGCGGGCAGAACGGCAATCGGAAGCATAAAGGATTTTCCGAGTTTTTGCAAAAATTGAAGCATTTTACCCATCCCCCTTCTTTTTTCTTAAATATATCACATAAGTTATCTAGTGATCTATACCAATTTTCCCTTCATTTATGCACATAAGGCTTGTTGGTTTTCTATTTATAAAGCAGTTGTGGTAAGCTTGAATCAGATGATTAAACATAGAAAGCGGGAATGACAATGATTGTAACGAACGATCAAGAATTAGAAGGTCTTAAAAAAATCGGCAGAATCGTCGCCCTGGCGCGTGAAGAAATGAAGAAAAAGGCAGAGCCCGGCATGAGCACGAAAGATCTTGACCTGATCGGAAAGGCGGTGCTTGACGAACACGGAGCTGCTTCCGCTCCGGAGAAGGAATACGATTTCCCCGGCGTGACATGCATCAGCGTAAATGACGAAGTCGCTCACGGCATTCCGAGCGCCTCTAAAATCTTAAAAGCCGGGGATCTTGTAAATATCGATATTTCGGCGGAGTTCGGCGGTTTTTATTCCGATACGGGAATTTCATTCGTGCTCGGAGAAGGCGATGAACGTCTGCAAAAGCTTTGTAACTGCGCACAATCCGCGTTTCAAAAAGGACTGGATCAGGCAAAAGCCGGCAAACGCCAAAATCAGATCGGCAGAGCCGTCTACCATGAAGCCCGCTCCAACGGATTTACCGTCATTAAAACGCTGACGGGCCACGGAATCGGCAGAAACCTCCATGAAGCGCCGAACCACATCATGAATTACTACGATCCGTTTGATAACGCGCTGTTTAAAAACGGCACCGTGATCGCGCTTGAGCCGTTTATTTCCACGAAGGCTGAAACCATTGTTGAAGCGGGAGACGGCTGGACATATAAAACACCGGATAAAAGCCTTGTCGCCCAAGTGGAGCACACCATCGTCATCACAAAAGACAAACCGATTATTTTAACGGCATTGTAATGTTTCATCTCCCTTCCAAACAGGTATACAACAACTAACCCGAAGGAGGGAGACGCATGAAAAAAGATAAAGAAAAAATCAAAATCGAAAACGAAATACACGCCATGCACGGCGTAACGAAACAGCAGATTTTAGAGGATTTCGAGGAATTTAAAGCGTACCTTCACCAGAAAATTTCCGCCGGAAAGAAACTAGGCCTGGATGACAGCAAAATCATCAAAAGCGCCGCCATCCTCGGGGACTATCTCGCCAAGCACGAGGAGCCCCGCAATGCGGAAGAAAAACTTTTACAAGAGCTGTGGGATATTGCGGATGACAATGAAAAACAGCATTTGGCCCAGCTTCTCGTCAAACTTGCCGGACACTGATACAGTGCCCGGCTTTTTATGTTTCGTGACAAGAGATGTGCTACACTGGACATATGTCTGTGAAAGGAGCCATTTTTCAACATGTGGTTTATTATCTTCGGGTTTATTTTCTTTATTGAAAGCATCATTCTTACCGTTTACGGGGTGAAGAAAAAGAAGGGGATGCTGATTTATTTCGGCGTCGTATTCGGAATTATGACACTCGGCACGGTGCTGTTAAAATTAACCGGCCATTAAGCATGAAAAGACCGCCCTTTACATATATATGTAAGAAAGCTTTACATCTCTGAATCGAAAGGCTCAGTTTTTGCTTTACCCCTTTTCAGCGTCTTTTTATAGATGTTACAATGCCAAAAGTTTGGCAAAAACTGAAGAAACTCTCCCCTGAGGGAGAATGAGAAAGGAGTTTTCTGACATGCATTATGGCAGTAAAGGCTGGTATGTAGAAGAATTAAAGAAAAAAGGAATTACCCACTATGAAGGAAGAAAGCTTCAAAGCTTCAAAAAGTATTTCCTTGCCAATCTGCTGGAAACAAAGAAACAAGCATAACGTCAATCAGCCGTGCTGTCAGTGCAGCACGGCTTTTTTTCTATACATTCAAGAGCCGGTCTCTTTTTTTAAGGAAGGACTCCCTCCAGCTTTCTGACAGCGCTTCTTCCCGCAGCACTTCTTCAATGGCCGGCAGATTGCCTGAATCACGGTACTTCACTTCATTCGCATACCAGACGGAAATGCTTTCTTTGCCTCGCGACAAACGCTTGAGGACCGGATGCGGATCGACATATCCTTCTTCAAGCACCCTGAAATAAAAGCCGGTAAATCCCGTCTGCTGTACACGGAGCACCATATCTTTGATGCCGTACTTGAGGGCGAGTTTGACGCAGGGCTGGCGCGGCTGGCTTACTTGCACGACGGCTTCGCCCAGCTGAAACACGTCTCCGATCCATACGTCCTGTTCGGCCAGCCCTTTGACCGTTACATTCTCTCCGAACGCTGCGGCGGGCAGCTTTCTCGCAAGCATTGTTTCCCAATATGAATAATGCTCGGCGGGATACACGCACACCGCTTTATCAGCGCCGCCGTGATTCTTCAGATCGGCTTGTCCGTCCCCCGCAAAATGGTTTTTATACAGCATGACGGAAGAATCCGCAGGCCGCTTGACGATGCCGGAATTGATTTGTCTGCCGGCAAATTCATGAATTGCCGGCATTCCGAGATTGATAGATAAGACAGAATAGTCTTGCGTCATCCCGTTCACATCCTTTGCGAAATATCATATCTTTCCTTTATCATAGTAGGAAAAAGGTGGTTTTTCCATGCTTCAATATCATATGTTTGCAGACGGCCGGGTTCAAGGCGTCGGTTTTCGCTACTTCGTCCAGATGGAAGCAGACAGACATAAGATTACCGGCTGGGTCAAAAACCGCGATGACGGCCGGGTTGAAATCCTTGCCGAAGGCCCTGAAGAGTCGTTAAAACACTTTGCCGAAGCCGTCAGAAAAGGCAGCCCCTTCTCAAAGGTAACAGGCGTAACCATCGAAGAATCACGCCAACTGAAAGGGTACCGCACCTTTTCCATCAGTTACTGATAAGGCTTGTCCTGATAAAAATAATTCGGCTTCACAATCGTATTGTCGTATGATGTATGGAAAATGTGGGTGGAAGCCGGCGAGATCGGCGGAATCAGCCAGGTCCAGTCTCCCGTCAGCTTTCTGCCCGCGTCTTGTTCCTGCTCTTCAAAGCGCTTAAATTGATTTGCCGCCGTATGATGATCGACAATGCTGACACCGTGTTTTTTGTATGAATAGAGCACTGCCTTATTCAGTTCTACAAGCACCTGATCTTTCCACAGGTCGGTATTCAGGCTGGATGAAATCCCTATGGCCGACGCGATTTTTCTGAGCAGATCATACCGTTTCTCATCAGCGAGATTCCTTGCGCCGATTTCGGTTCCCATATACCAGCCGTTAAAAGGCGCCGCGTTGTACGACAGTCCGCCGATTTCAAGCCTCATATCGGCGATAATCGGAACCCCGTACCATTTGATATTCAAATCGGCAAACTCTACTATATCAGGATGGGAGATCGGCACCTCTTTCACGAGAGCCTGAGGCAGGTCGTACCAGACCGGCTGCTCGTCCCCTTTCATCCGGAACAGCAGCGGCAAAATATCAAAATCAGTCCGCTTTCCGCGCCAGCCGAGCTTTTCGCAGACAGCCGTCAGCTCATACGATGCCGGATCGCCGATTCTTCCTTTTTCAGTCTCATATCCCGCATAGCGGATGAGCTGATGATTCCAGATTTCCACCTGTTTCTCCCCATTCTTCTCAGGAGGGAAAATCGTAATTGTCGGTTTAATTTTTCCGCCGTTCGTTGCGATTTCGATATGTTCAAATAAAGCGTCGCGCACCTCTTCTTTCGTATTCACACCGCGACGGTCAATGACGTTCAGCGATTGCCAGAACAGACGCCCGATACAGCGGTTGCTGTTGCGCCATGCCATTTTCGCCCCGTGTTCAAGCTCTTCCGCCGTATGGACGTAACTGCCCGTCCGATCTATCTCATCTTTTATCGCGTGAAGACGCGCATTGATTTGCGATTCCATGCCGAGTTCCTGATAGCAGACCTCAATAAAATCCTTCGCCTCATCCCAGAGTAATTCCGTATGTTTCAAAAAACTCTCTCCTTCAATTTACATCTGCTTCCCATTGTATCGTTTTTAAGGGTGAACACAATGGTTTTTTTGTCTCATACTGGAAAGTGCAAAGAAAAAACACCTGTGATTTTCGCAGGTGTTTCACAAAACGGAATGCAGTTTTTCAGCCAGTGTAAGCAAATCATCACGGTAGCTTTTTCCTGACATCGGAATCCCATGACCCGTCAAAAGCGCTTCCGGCTCCAGTTCAGCCAGTTTTTGAACGGATGCTGCCGCAGTCTGCGTATCCGCTGTGAAATAGGCGGGCGGCCCGTGAAGCTCTTGCTTTTGAATGACAACGTCCGCAAGGGATTCCTGTTCAACAGTGATCACGGCATCACCGGCAATCAGAACGCGGTCTTTCTCCCGGAATAATGAAATATGGCCGGGGGTGTGGCCGGGCGTATGAATCCATTTCCAATCTTCAAGCAATGGAACGGCGCCGTCTGAAGGCAGCGCCTGAACGGACGGAATGCGGATCGTATGGCGGGGAAACAGCGGGGACAGCTTTGCGACAAGCCCTTTTTTCGCATCGGGCCTGGCAGGCGGGTAATCCGCTTTTCCCGTGACGTACGGGAGCTCCTGTTCATGAATATAAACCGGTACATCCCAAAGTTTAAGCAGCTCTTCCATCGCACCGACATGGTCAAAATGGCCGTGCGTCAAAATGACCGCCTTCAGCTGATACCCCTCGCCGAACCGGCGTTTCATTTCATCTGTAATCATTTCTGCCGATTGCGGCATTCCCGCGTCAACCAGAATGATTTCCCCCGGAGCTGAGGGATTTTCGATAAAGTAAACATTCGCAATCTGCACGGTCAGTCCGTAAACGCCGTCCGCCGCTTTAAAACCGACGCCGCTTTTAACCGAAAAAAGCGGCATAAACGGATCACTCATCATGGCACCTCCTCTGATGCCTTTAGTGTGCGACGAACAGGCTGTTTTATGTTAAAAAATCGTGATCGCGCCGATAAGGAGTGCAAAGGCAGTCATGACGATAACGGCGAGAACCGCCCATTTCATCGCAAATTTCTGATGCTCATCAATGGTTACCCCGGCAAGCCCGACTAATAAATGCGTCGACGGCACGAGCGGGCTTAACATATGAATCGGCTGGCCGATAATTGAAGCGCGGGCGATTTCCACCTTATCAACACCATACGCCACGGCGGTTTCGGACAAAATGGGCAGTACGCCGTAAAAATAGGCGTCATTGGGCATCAGAAATGTAAAAATACCGCTCGTTAAGGCAACAATCGCCGGAATAAATCCCCCCAGCTGCTCCGGAATAAGCGAAACGAGAGAGATGGCCATTTCATCAACCATCTTCGTCCCCGTTAAAATTCCGGTAAACACGCCTGCGGCAAAAATCATCGACCCGATCGCCAGCACATTGCTCGAATGGGCTGAAATGCGCTCCCTTTGATCGTTAAGCTTCGGATAATTGACAATCAGCGCGATACAAAACGCGATGATGAACAGCACGGTTAAATTCACTTTTCCTGATACTAAAAACCCGACTAAAGAAAGCGTTAACAGTAAATTGAACCACCACAGTTTCGGCCGCTTCCATTCATCTTCCGCAGCCGCAGCCGTTTCATTTGTATGGGACGGCTGCTTTAATTCGATCACCCCGAGCCGTTTCCTTTCCATCCTTCCGAGTACATAAGCGACCGCAATCATACACACCATGCCGCTCGCAATAACAGGCAGCATCGGTCCCGTCAGCTCCGCCGGGTCCACGCCGAGCGCGCTCGCCGCACGCGGCGTCGCGCCGCCCCATGGAATCGTGTTCATAATCCCCATGCCGACCCCGGCGATTCCTGCTAAAATAATCGGACGGATTCCGAGCATGATATATAAAGGCAGCATTGCGCTAGTTGTAATCATATACGTCGTCGAACCGTCTCCGTCCAGCGCGACAAGCATGGTCAGCACGGCTGTTCCGACAACAATTTTGAGCGGATCGCCCTTGACCAGTTTTAAAATACGCGCAACCATCGGATCGAATAAACCGGTATCAATCATAATGCCGAAATAAAGAATCGCAAACATAATCATGACTGCAATCGGCGCCACCTGTTCAATACCGGAGATCATCATCCCGCCGACCCGATTAAATGAAAAGCCGGCAATCAGCGCAAATACGATCGGCGTCAATACGAGCGCCGTTAACACCGAAAGCCGTTTTGTCATAATCAGCACCATAAAAACAACCATCATAAGAAAGCCTAAGATTGCTAACACAGTATGTCCCCCTTATTATGAATACGCTTACATTTTAAAGGCCCGATTCCCCTTTATCCGCCTTTTTGCTATATTATGAGAATTGCATATTGAAGTAAATATTTTGGATTTTAAAGATTTTTAATTTTTTATAACCTTTTCGTTCATTTTGTTCATTTATAAATAAAAAGGATTCCGCATATATGCGGAATCTTTATTTTTCGCTGCTCATCATTTCTTTATAAAACTCGGTCTGCTCTTCTAAAAAGTGTTTTGCGCCGCTGCTGTTTTTATAAAAACTCTCCCAATCCCGTTTTTTCATCATTTGTTTCCACTCCGCAGATGAGGTAATCTGTTTCAAAGCCTGATCCCAATAAGCGATTTCGCCTTCGGTCATGTCTTTCGGTCCCATGATGCCTCTCCAATGCGCAAAGACAAACGGCACCCCCTGTTCTTTCCATGTCGGAACATCGCTGAAGCCTGAAAGCCTTTTGTCAGAAGTAACGGCCGCTAATGTGATTTTTCCTTTCTCATAGGTGTCTCTCGCTTCTGAAATGGTCATCGAGGCGGCATCTATATCGTGGTTGATAAGAGCTTCAATGACTTCATTGCTGCTCCCGTATTGAAAAAAGCGGATATCAAACGGCGAAATTCCCGCCATTTCCGCGGCTCTCGCAAAGGAGAGCTGGTCATCATTTCCGAGACCGGGCGCAAATCCGATCTTTATGCCGCCCGGATGTGTTTTAATATCGCCGAGCAGCTGCTTTCCGCTTTTTATCTTTGAATCTTTCGGAAGAGCGACAGTCTGCCACTCTTTTGCGATAATGGCCAAAGGTGTAAAATCATCTGCCTTCAGCCGGCTTTGTCCTAAAATTTCATTGCTTAACAGCAGGCTTGAATTCATACTGATGACATCCGTTTTTCGTTCGTTTACATATTTCCAGCCGCTGTCTCCGCCTCCGCCGGGCTTATAGACAATCTTTACGGGCCGGTCTAATATATGCTTCCGCTCTATTACCGATTGCAAAGCTTTTGCCGTTACATCCCAGCCCCCTTGAGGCGCTGCGGGTACGACGATTTCAATCGGCCCTCCGGCTGAGCGGATGCCCGCCATCTGCCGTCCGTCAAATGAAACCAGCGCCGCCAGCAAAACAAGGAGCACTCCCAACCGCTTCATTTCTCCCCTCCCTTATTCATGTGCTAAATAATATTTCCGTTCCGGCCTGCCGATAATGCCGTACTCTAATTCAGCGAGCGCTTCTTCCTGAGAAACGAGAAACTCGGCGTAGCGCCGCGCCGTTGTTCTGGAAGCCCCCATTTTTTCACCCAGTTCTTCAGCCGTCATCCCTTTTTCGGCAGTCCTGAGCGCGTTTTTTATCTTTTGGAGTGTAATAGAATTAATGCCTTTGGGCAGATCATTGAGCTGTTTTTGTTCTTTCTGGCCGCTTCCGAAAAACATATCGATGACGGACTGGCTCAGCTCCGGCTGTGAGTGCAGCCATTCTCTTTTTTCACGGTACTGTAAAAGCACTTCTGTAAATTTATGTGCCGAAACCGGCTTTATGACATAGTGGGAAACGCCTGATCTGAGCGCTTCCTGCAGCAGTCTTGTTTCGGCAGAAGCCGTAATAATGATGATATCAACAGAAGGAAAACGGCAGCGGATGAGCGGAAGCAAATCTGTTCCCAGCTCATCCGGCATATAAATATCCAAAAGCAGCAGATCAGGCTGCCGGTTCTCAAGCAGCGATATGGTGTCTTTGGCATTGATTGCTTTGCCGATGACATTGAATCCATCAAGATGTTCGATAAATTTTTCATGGATTTGCGCGATTCGAAAGTCGTCCTCTGCAATCGCGATGTTAATCACACGGATTCCCCCTTTGGCCTTTCTTTCGGTATAAACACCGTAAATACGGCACCGCCGCTCTTTTGCTGCGAAATCTCTATCCATCCCTGCAATTCACTGACGGCTTCCTTCAGATTGGCTAAGCCGTATCCTCTCCTTGTCCCCTTTGAAGAGTATCCCTTTTCAAATATCGTTTCTGTTTTTTCCTGAGGCACCCCGTCTCCTGAGTCCGCCACTTCTATGACAATATCCCTTCCGATATCGGTCATAAAAAAGGATACCTCTTTTTTCTCTTTTTCGGCGACGGCTTCGAAAGCGTTATCAATGAGATTTCCGATGATTGTAATGAGCTGGGATGAGCCCACATGCGCCGGCAGCGATTCTAAAAAGCTGTTTTCATCTATTGAAAGCTTCACTTTCTTCTCAGATGCCTTTCCCATTTTTCCTAATAGTATGGCCTGAACCCGCTGTGAATGAATGTTTTGAAAGAGGATTTCGTGCTGTTCATTCTGGATGGCGTACTCTTCTTTAATCAGTTCAATGGCTTCATCGTATTCTCCCAGTTCCAACAGACCGAGTATCGCGTAAAGCTTATTCGAGAATTCATGCGTTTGCGCACGGAGATCTTCCGAGTATTTTTTTATTTCAGTCAGCTCGTTAATCAGCTTCTTGAGCTCCGTTTTTTCGCGAAAGCTTATGACCGCTCCGTATACTTGCCCGGCCTGTCTCATCTCTTTCACGTTTAAGATAAACACTTTATCCCCGGCTCGCACCTCCACGTTCGGCGGTAATTCTCCGCCTGCAAAAACCGGCATGAGCCTTGCGCCCGGCATGATTTCTTTTATATGCCTTCCGATCATCGGTTCAGGAAGATGCAGCATATCAGCCGCAGACAAATTCATCATGGTCACCGCGCCTTCTTTGTTTACGGCGATAATCCCTTCTTTAATCGCAAGGAGCATCGCATTCCGCTCCCGGTACAGCGCCGCAATTTCATGCGGTTCAAGGCCGAGTGTATCTTTACGGATGCTTTTTGCGAGCGCCGCTGCTCCTCCGATGCCGATAAGAAACACCAAACATGCAAAATAGCTTAAGTGCCGCAAATGCGCTTTCATATCTTTTTCTATCTCATCTTGCAGAAACTCGACTGTCACCGTTCCGACGACTTCGTTATGATTTTTTTCCTCCAGAATAACCGGTGCGCTTCCCCGGACGGCCTTCATTCCGTCAGAAACCGGAGCCCCGCCGAACATGACGGCTTTGTTTTTCAGATTTTGATTGTCTTTCGGAATGCTGCTGCGGTCCGAATGAAACACGGCACGCCCTTTTTGATCGGTCATGTAGACGGCGTGCGCACCTGCCTGTTCTTTCATTTGTTCAATGACGTCTAACTTTTTAAAAGCATTTTGATCCGCAAGCCGGAATGCCTCTTTTACAGGCGGCATGTATGATATGGTTTTTGCCGTCTGCACCGCCAGCTGTTCCGCCTGCTTCTGGCCTTCCTTTAATTGCTGAAAGGCAAATATAACAGTAAGCGTTCCGATGACAAGTATTAATAAAGCCGTAATTAATCCGGCGATTTTCATTTGCAGAGAGACATAAAACCGTTTCTCTTCCAACACAGCACCAGCCGTCCTTTCCTCCTAAAATCATACCACTTTTTATATCCTTATTTTTTATTTTTAAGAATTTTCGTGATCTTTTTCTCTTGCCGATTTTCAAAAAGGATGATAGGCATATTTTCACTTTTGAGGATTTATATAACAAAAAAAAGAAAGCTGACCGTTCCGATTAATCCGCCGGCAATCGTGGTCACGGCAGTCGGAAGACCTGAAGCATAAGGAATGATCGAGCCTGCTCCGGTTGCTCCCGTTACTCCGGTTGCTCCCGTTACTCCAGTGGCTCCGGTTAAACCTGTTGCTCCTGTTATTCCTGTCGCTCCGGTTACACCAGTGGCTCCTGTTATCCCGGTTACTCCCGTTGAGCCGGTTACCCCGGTAGCGCCGGTTACACCAGTTGCCCCCGTTACTCCGGTTACCCCAGTTGCTCCGGTTATCCCGGTTGCTCCCGTTATCCCGGTGGCTCCGGTTATCCCTGTTGCTCCCGTTACTCCGGGGTCGCCTGTTACTCCGGTCGCCCCGGTGAACCCCGTTGCTCCTGTTATTCCAGTGGCTCCCGTTACCCCGGTTGCTCCCGTTATCCCGGTTGCTCCCGTTATCCCTGTTGCTCCTGTTAACCCAGTTGCTCCTGTTAACCCGGTTGGCCCTGTTACCCCGGTGGCTCCTGTTACCCCGGTGGCTCCGGTTATCCCTGTTACTCCCGTTACTCCGGTGGCTCCCGTTAACCCGGTTGCTCCTGTTAACCCGGTTGGCCCTGTTACTCCGGGGTCGCCTGTTACTCCGGTTGCTCCAGTCAGCCCCGTTGCTCCAGTCAGCCCCGTTGCTCCAGTCAGCCCCGTTGCTCCGGTGAACCCCGTTGCTCCGGTCGCGCCTCTCATATGATAATGATTTGGATGACAGCACGGACACCATCTTTCATGTCAGCAAGAGTTTTCACAGCAGCATCCTTCACAGCAATGTGCTCGATTATGGTAACTGCGCCTTTGATTTCTTCTTTTATGTTGGGAATGACAGCAACAATCATTACAATACCGGCAGTCATAATCTCCAGAGTCGTATCTGTTATACCAAGTATCTCCTTTTCTCATTACACCACCTCTTCTTGCATAATATTTTTTCAAAAACAAATGGTGTTTCAAAAACCCATTTAAATGATCAACTGGTCTCTAAGAGTGTATGTTGCACAGCGTTTACGGAAAAAAAGACCTAACCGCGTATCAGTCAGGCCTTTCATCTTTAAAATATCAGACTGCTATTTTCATGAGGTTGTCGGAAAATTTATGCTGTTAAAATCAATATTGAGAGCAGTTGCTGTCGTTAAATTATTAGCAGTTGTGAAAATAACCCTGAGCTGGTAAGTGTTCGTTCCTGCGGTCGGCGCAGTATCCACTGTTGTATCAGCAATCGAAAAACTATCCGTAGCTGCGGTAGTACTAGTTCGCGACAGAGTTCTTGTATGAATTTGTACTGCTCCCCTATATAATCTCACTTCAAAAACAAAGTTTGAATTTGCTGCAGTTGTTAACGCGACACTGAGTGCATAATCAAGCTTTACATTCTGCAAAGCATTAACTGGAATTGCCAGCGTAGCAACGGGAACTTCTGTATTTAACGGCGGATAAACAGTGAGCGGCCCATTAGTTCTTGTGAAGAGCAAGGTTGGTGCACTGCCTGTGGCGCCGGTTGGACCTGTTGAACCGGTTAATCCTGTTGCTCCAGTTACACCTGTTACTCCGGTGGAGCCGGTTGCTCCAGTTACCCCAGTTGCTCCTGTTGCCCCGGTTGCTCCCGTTACTCCAGTTGGACCTGTGGCTCCTGTTATCCCAGTTGTTCCTGTTACTCCGGTTGGACCTGTTGCCCCGGTTGCTCCCGTTACTCCGGTGGCTCCCGTTACTCCTGTTACTCCGGTTGCCCCTGTTGATCCTGTTTCTCCAGTTGGACCCGTTACACCGGCTACACCTGTTGCTCCAGTTAAGCCAGTCGATCCGGTTGGTCCTGTTGGACCAGTTTCTCCAGTCACTCCAGTTGAGCCTGTTGCTCCCGTTACTCCTGTTGTTCCTGTTGGACCTGTTGCCCCGGTTGCTCCCGTTGGGCCGGTTTCTCCTGTCGCTCCTGTTGAGCCTGTTGCTCCTGTCGGGCCGGTTTCTCCTGTTGATCCTGTTACACCAGTTTCTCCTGTTGGACCTGTTTCTCCAGTTGGACCCGTTACGCCAGTTGCTCCGGTTGGTCCTGTTGACCCGGTTGGACCCGTTGGGCCGGTTTCTCCAGTCACTCCGGTTGAGCCTGTTGCTCCGGTTGGACCCGTTGGGCCGGTTTCTCCTGTTACTCCGGTCGCTCCTGTTGCTCCAGTTGAGCCGGTTTCTCCTGTTGCTCCAGTTTCCCCGGTCGATCCCGTTGCCCCAGTGGCTCCGGTTTCCCCGGTTGCCCCAGTTTCACCTGTTACTCCAGTTTCCCCTGTTGCTCCCGTTACACCAGTTTCCCCGGTTGCTCCCGTTACTCCAGCTTCCCCGGTTGGGCCGGTTACTCCGGTTGGACCCGTTGGCCCTGTTGCTCCGGTTGCACCCGTTGCTCCGGTTGATCCGGTTGCTCCGGTTGCTCCCGTTACCCCGGTTGCTCCGGTTGCTCCTGTTACTCCGGTTGGGCCTGTTGCTCCTGTTACTCCAGTTTCCCCGGTTGCTCCTGTTACTCCTGTCGATCCGGTTACACCAGTTGCTCCGGTTGCCCCGGTTGATCCGGTTACACCAGTTACTCCTGTTGATCCGGTTGCACCCGTTGGACCGGTTGATCCTGTTGTTCCTGTTACTCCAGTTGGGCCAGTTGGGCCTGTTGCTCCGGTTGGACCCGTTGAGCCTGTTACTCCTGTTAAGCCAGTTGCACCTGTTGGGCCAGTTTCTCCAGTCACTCCAGTTGAGCCTGTTGCTCCTGTCGGGCCGGTTTCTCCTGTTGCTCCTGTTACACCAGTTTCTCCTGTTGGACCTGTTTCTCCAGTTGGACCCGTTACGCCAGTTGCTCCGGTTGGACCCGTTGGGCCGGTTTCTCCTGTTACTCCGGTCGCTCCTGTTGCTCCAGTTGAGCCGGTTACTCCGGTTACTCCTGTTGCTCCAGTTAAGCCAGTCGATCCTGTTGGGCCGGTTTCTCCAGTCACTCCGGTTGAGCCTGTTGCTCCGGTTGGGCCTGTTGCCCCGGTTGCTCCTGTTTCTCCTGTTGCCCCTGTTACACCAGTTGCCCCGGTTGTTCCTGTTGGGCCGGTTACTCCGGTCGCTCCGGTTGAGCCGGTTACTCCGGTTGCTCCAGTTAAGCCAGTCGATCCGGTTGGACCAGTTACTCCTGTTGCTCCGGTTGAGCCTGTTGCTCCGGTTGGGCCGGTTACTCCGGTCGCTCCGGTTGAGCCGGTTACTCCTGTTGCTCCAGTTAAGCCAGTCGATCCGGTTGGACCAGTTACTCCTGTTGCTCCGGTTGCCCCGGTTTCTCCTGTTGATCCTGTTACACCAGTTGCTCCTGTTGGACCTGTTTCTCCAGTTGGACCCGTTACGCCAGTTACTCCTGTTGGGCCAGTTGCTCCGGTTGGTCCTGTTGACCCGGTTGGACCCGTTGGACCAGTTTCTCCAGTCACTCCAGTTGAGCCTGTTGCACCCGTTACTCCTGTTGTTCCTGTTGGACCTGTTTCCCCGGTTGCTCCCGTTGGGCCGGTTTCTCCGGTCGCTCCGGTTACACCAGTTACTCCTGTTGCTCCGGTTGGACCTGTTTCCCCGGTTGCACCCGTTGGGCCGGTTTCTCCAGTTGCTCCGGTTGAGCCTGTTGCTCCAGTTGAGCCGGTTACTCCGGTTGCTCCAGTTAAGCCAGTCGATCCGGTTGGACCAGTTACTCCTGTTGCTCCGGTTGAGCCTGTTGCTCCGGTTGGGCCGGTTACTCCGGTCGCTCCGGTTGAGCCGGTTACTCCTGTTGCTCCAGTTAAGCCAGTCGATCCGGTTGGACCAGTTACTCCTGTTGCTCCGGTTGCCCCGGTTTCTCCTGTTGATCCTGTTACACCAGTTGCTCCTGTTGGACCTGTTTCTCCAGTTGGACCCGTTACGCCAGTTACTCCTGTTGGGCCAGTTGCTCCGGTTGGTCCTGTTGACCCGGTTGGACCCGTTGGACCAGTTTCTCCAGTCACTCCAGTTGAGCCTGTTGCACCCGTTACTCCTGTTGTTCCTGTTGGACCTGTTTCCCCGGTTGCTCCCGTTGGGCCGGTTTCTCCGGTCGCTCCGGTTACACCAGTTACTCCTGTTGCTCCGGTTGGACCTGTTTCCCCGGTTGCACCCGTTGGGCCGGTTTCTCCAGTTGCTCCGGTTGAGCCTGTTGCTCCAGTTGAGCCGGTTACTCCGGTTGCTCCAGTTAAGCCAGTCGATCCGGTTGGACCAGTTACTCCTGTTGCTCCGGTTGAGCCTGTTGCTCCGGTTGGGCCGGTTACTCCGGTCGCTCCGGTTGAGCCGGTTACTCCTGTTGCTCCAGTTAAGCCAGTCGATCCGGTTGGACCAGTTACTCCTGTTGCTCCGGTTGCCCCGGTTTCTCCTGTTGATCCTGTTACACCAGTTGCTCCTGTTGGACCTGTTTCTCCAGTTGGACCCGTTACGCCAGTTACTCCTGTTGGGCCAGTTGCTCCGGTTGGTCCTGTTGACCCGGTTGGACCCGTTGGACCAGTTTCTCCAGTCACTCCAGTTGAGCCTGTTGCACCCGTTACTCCTGTTGTTCCTGTTGGACCTGTTTCCCCGGTTGCTCCCGTTGGGCCGGTTTCTCCGGTCGCTCCGGTTACACCAGTTACTCCTGTTGCTCCGGTTGGACCTGTTTCCCCGGTTGCACCCGTTGGGCCGGTTTCTCCAGTTGCTCCGGTTGAGCCTGTTGCTCCAGTTGAGCCGGTTACTCCTGTTGCTCCAGTTAAGCCAGTCGATCCGGTTGGACCTGTTGGGCCAGTTTCTCCTGTTACTCCTGTTGCCCCGGTTGCACCCGTTGGGCCTGTTGCCCCTGTTATACCAGTTGAGCCAGTCGATCCGGTTGGACCCGTTGGGCCAGTTTCTCCAGTCACTCCAGTTGAGCCTGTTGCTCCTGTTTCTCCTGTTGCCCCTGTTACACCAGTTGCTCCTGTTGTTCCTGTTACTCCAGTTGGACCGGTTGACCCTGTGATCCCAGTCGATCCGGTTGAGCCGGTTGCACCCGTTGGACCTGTTACTCCTGTTACTCCAGTTACTCCAGTTGGACCGGTTGACCCGGTGATTCCAGTCGATCCGGTTGAGCCGGTTGCACCCGTTGGACCTGTTGCTCCTGTTGTTCCTGTTACTCCAGTTGGACCGGTTGACCCGGTGATCCCAGTCGATCCAGTTGAGCCGGTTGCACCCGTTGGACCTGTTACTCCTGTTACTCCTGTTGATCCTGTTATACCAGTTGGACCTGTTGACCCGGTGATTCCAGTCGATCCAGTTGAGCCGGTTGCACCCGTTGGACCTGTTACTCCTGTTGATCCTGTTATACCAGTTGGACCGGTTGACCCGGTGATTCCAGTCGATCCAGTTGAGCCGGTTGCACCCGTTGGACCTGTTACTCCTGTTGATCCTGTTATACCAGTTGGACCTGTTGACCCGGTGATTCCAGTCGATCCGGTTGCTCCTCTTGCACCCGTTGCTCCCGTTACTCCGGTTACTCCAGTTGGACCTGTTGACCCGGTGATTCCAGTCGATCCGGTTGAGCCGGTTGCACCCGTTGGACCTGTTGCTCCTGTTGTTCCTGTTACTCCAGTTGGACCGGTTGACCCGGTGATTCCAGT
The DNA here is from genome assembly GCF_057836745.1 of Bacillus sp. BACIII. Lineage (NCBI taxonomy): Bacteria > Bacillati > Bacillota > Bacilli > Caryophanales > Bacillaceae > Bacillus > Bacillus sp. BACIII. Next base: position 2,232,809 of record NZ_CM174437.1, read on the forward strand.
CGATCCGGTTGCTCCTCTTGCACCCGTTGCTCCCGTTACTCCGGTTACTCCAGTTGGACCGGTTGACCCGGTGATTCCAGTCGATCCGGTTGAGCCGGTTGCACCCGTTGGACCTGTTGCTCCCGTTACTCCGGTTACTCCAGTTGGACCGGTTGACCCGGTGATTCCAGTCGATCCGGTTGCTCCTCTTGCACCCGTTGCTCCAGTTGCTCCCGTTACTCCGGTTACTCCAGTTGGACCGGTTGACCCGGTGATTCCAGTCGATCCGGTTGAGCCGGTTGCACCCGTTGGACCTGTTGATCCGGTTACCCCAGTTGCTCCTGTGGGGCCTGTAACGCCAGGTTCACCCCCGGTTTGTGCCAATGAAACATCGTCTATTAAAACCGTACCGGAAGAAACTTTACTTAATACAATGACAGCAGAGGCCGCGCCAGAGGGCACACTGCTTGTTTTATAGATTTCAGACCATGTATGAAAGAGCACGTTCGGCAAATTTCCGGGTGTGATATTTTCTTGAACGGAACTGATTTGTTCACCTGCTGCGCTGACATATATGATCTGGAGGGTTACCTGGGGACTTGGCTCATTTCCGAGCGTTGCCAGTGATACGAATAGAGTCAGTGACTGAGCTGAAATGGGGATGATTTGACTGAGGTAAGCATATGGCTGAGTTCCAATAAATTGTGCAGAATATCTCCCTGAATGTGCAAACAAACTGTTAATCTGGGTATTTGCCGAACTCCAACCCTCTAATGTACCGGTTTCAAAGCTCCCATTTATAATCGGATTATTCATTCAAGCTTTTTCCCTCTCCTTTCTGTTGCGGATAACCTTACTTTTTAAGACAGCATATTAATACGGGCTGTCTTTTGACAACCTAAATAAAAAAGGTGATTTCTATTCATCACCTTAGTCCGATCCTTGAATGGGGAATCCCGTTGCAATGAGGGAACGGTTTGCCGCTGTGACTTGTGTGACATGATTCGAAGACAGTACAGATAAAAAGAGCTGATACGCAGCTGTTTCTCCCGCCGTCATTTCCTCGATGTACGTAAAAGGAATCCCCAAGATTTGCCCGCCTGAAGAAAAGAGGTTCAGCTCTTGTCTTAGTGTTTGAATAGATACCCCATTTCTTTGGAGATCGACAGCTAAGTCTAATGAAAAATTAGAAGCGAGCAGATCTAATTCCACATTTACTTGTATGACGGCATCCGTTTTTACCAATTGATCTGTCGGCGCATCTACCACAGTGCTTAATACATTTATCGGTGTTCCTTCTAACGGAATCGTCATTTGTTCTGCTGTATTTTGAAAAGCTACAGCCGGAACCGCACCGGGCGGACCCTCAGGCCCCGGGGGACCGGGCGGACCTGCTTCCCCTTGCGGACCGCGGGAGCCGGCGGGGCCTCTTTTGCCTTCGGGACCCCGCATCTGGGGCACGCACAGGGCAGATCGATTTTCATCTAAAGACGGAAACTGTTTTTCCGTCACTATTTCCGTTTTTTCATTATCATATAGTAATTGTTCATACCAGCGTTTCATATGTCTGCTCATATATTTGTAAGGTTTCTGTTTCAATATCATGTATTGATTACGGCCGCTGCTCATATTATCACCCCGGCTATATTGTATTCACGCTGAAGCCATCATGTGCAGGGCCTTCCCGCCTCTTATCAAAACAAAAAAAGGCAGACCTGAGTCTGCCTTTTTTCTTCTACCATAAACCTAATACTTTCCACCATAATCCGCCAATCACAAGCCATGTCACAATATGGACGATTGACAGGATAAAGCCGATGGACCACCATTTGCTTTGCGAAATATAGCCCGCTCCGAAAAAGACCGGAGCCGCTCCTGAGCCGTAATGCGTCGTCGAACCGAAAAGGTTGCTGAAAAACGCCAGGCTGAGCGCCGCCAATAACGGCGGAGCGCCTGCCGCCACGATGACGGCGAGAAATGCCGCATACATGGCGCTGATATGCGCGGTTGCGCTCGCAAAGAAGTAATGGGTGTAATAATACACAACGATCAGAATCATAAATGCCACAATCCATGAAAAACCGGAAACAGAGGATTTCATCATATTACTGAACCAAGACACCATGCCGAGTTCATTCAGGAAATTCGCCAGCATCACAAGCGCCGCGAACCAAGTCAGTGTATCCCACGCACCTTGTTCCTTTTTGATGTCCTCCCATGTTAATACCTGTGACAAAAGCAAAACGGATAATCCGATCAGGGCCGTCGTCGTTGCGTCGATATTTAAGCTTCCTCCGAAAATCCACAGCGCAAGCACCAATAAAAAGACGATGACCATGGAGAGCTCGGATTTTTTAAACGGACCCATTTCTTTCAATTTTTCCGTTGCGATTTTAGCCGCATCCGGTGTTTCTTTAATTTCCGGCGGATACAGCTTATAAATGACAAGCGGTGTAATGATTAAGCTCGCCAATCCCGGGACAATGGCCGCAATTGCCCAGCTTGTCCATGTGATGTCCACCCCTGCGACATCGTGGGCCAGCTTGGCGATCAGCGGGTTCGCCGCCATTGCCGTCAAAAACATCGCAGACGTAATCAAGTTTCCTTGGAAACCGGTCTTTAATAAGAAAGCGCCGATTTTCCGCTCTGTTCCGTCTGCCGGCGTTGACCCGAAAGTTTCGGATAATGATCTGATAATAGGAAAAATAATGCCGCCCGCCCGTGCCGTGTTACTCGGAATGGCAGGTGATAAAATTAAATCACTGAACAGCAGTGAATAAGAAAGGCCGAGTGTTTTCTTCCCGAACCGTTGTACGAATACGTAAGAAATCCTGGCGCCGAGCCCGGTTTTGATAAATCCCCGGGAAATAAAAAAGGCGATGACAATCAGCCAGATTGTCTTGTTTCCAAATCCGCTTAACGTATTTTCAATAGAAAGCGTTCCCGTTAACGCGGTGACTGCCAATGCAAAAATTGCAATTGCGCCCATTGGCAAGGGCTTGGAGATAAAGCCGATAATTGTTGCGACAAAAATAGCGAACAAATGCCATGCTTTAGGTTCAAGTCCGGACGGCGCGGGAATAAACCAAATGATTAATCCCACAGCAACAGTAATAAGCAAAGGAATGATTTTTACCGCCTGCTGTTTTTTTGCGTCTTTTTCTGAAGCCATTACAGGTCTCCTCCTATTTTGTTGTCTTCCATCCCCCATTCCATTTTACTACTTAACTAAGTTAATAAACGTTTTTGTTAATTAAAAAACACAAAGGGAAATATTCCTTTGTGTTTCTTATTTTAACGTACCCGAACCGGCTTTAGATATAACATCCGGTTTTACATTTGCGGATGAGCCGATAGAGCCGTGCAATGCCGGTGTCCAGCCGACAGACTGACTTAATCCGTTGGCGGCTGACGCGTTAATGGCAGCGCCGTTTAAAAGAGTGCCCTCTTCATGAAGCGCTTTTCCGCCGCTGAAGACACTGATGACCTTACCAGCAGCCAGACCCGGCACCTCAAAAACATTATTCTGTGCATATATTTTTGACGCATATCCTGCGCCCCATGCATAACTGAACGGGTATGCGGCGCTTTTCGAGCCTGCGTAAAAATTATTATAAATATGAACCTGCCCGTACCGGACCCGCGGGGCGCGCTGGACGATGTTCTGGTAATAGTTATGGTGAAGGGTCACCTTCAGTTTTCCTTCATCCGACGTCTTGCTGTCGCTGTTTCCGATGACGGAGCCTTTGTCATGGTCATGATATTTATTATAGGATAATGTCATATAATTCGCCCCGTTGGCTATATCCGTCTGGCCGTCATGGTGCTGATATTTTCTCCCGTAATAGTAGGGAAAACCGCTGTCGGGATTCGATCCGTCATTGAAAGTGCAATGGTCGATCCAGACGTGCGTCGCGCCGTTAATGGTAATATTGTCATATTCCGAGTTCCAGTTGCCGCTGCTGCCGTCAGTCGGGTCCCATTGCGGAAAATAGTCGTATGCGTCTTGAAATTCGATGTTGCGGATGATGACGTTGTCGACGCCGTTCTTCATATTAAAATTTCCGCCTGTCACTTTGGCGTTTGAGCCTGACCCGATGATCGTCGTATTTGAAGGGATATCAATCACGACCCGCGCTTTCTGGTTTTTTTGGGATCGCTGTCTGGCGTCTTCCTGGGTGCCTGACGGTGCTTTTTTCCCCCATTTATCCGGATCGTACGCCTTCAAATAGGCGTTGAGATCATACGCCGGATCTTTATAATCTTGAAAGCCGAGCGTTTTATTGCGGTCGTCGGTATTCATATTGATTGTGCCTTGTATGTAAATAATCTTCGGCGTGCTGTTGGCGCTTCCCCCTAATGCAGAAACGAGCTGCTGTCTGTTTGATACGGTGTATACATTCGATGAAGAGGCTTTCGCGCCGCCGGTTGTCCCGCCGGAAGCGGCTCCCCAGCCGTCATTTGCTCCTAACGTCTGCCGGCCAAGGTCAGCGGCATGGACACCCGCAGGAATCATCAATAAACAAACCGCCAGCATAAATAACATTTTTTTCATGAATTGTGTTCCTCCTGATTTTCGATTCCAATTTATTACAACCGAATTGTATCAAATCAGTTGAGAAACAGCACCGAAAATGTACAGAATGTGTCTTTCGGTTTTATTGCGGAAACCGCAAAAAAATCCCAAGGGACCGAAACCCCTTGGGACCTGATCGGCTTACGCCCATGATTTTACTTTTTCGTTATCCGTGACAAACAGAAGAACTTTTCCTTCATCTAAGCGCTTTTCAAATTGTGACGCTTCCTCTTCTGAAAAGCCGATTTCGTGAATTTTGTTGCGGAGCTCGTCGCCCTTTTTATTAAACATATTGCCGACCGCGTGTTTAATGCCCGTTTCTTTTGCTCCGATGGTATTAACATCCGTATTGTCGGCCAGTCGTTCCGTTCTGTCGTCATCATGAGCAAGCACGTATACATCTTCTTTTGCGACACCCATTTGCTGAAGCTCTTTTACGTCCTGCATCAGTTTTTGATCGTTTGTATACTCTCTTACTACCGGTTTCATTGAGAAGTCCTCCCTTTTGTTTTTGTATATTGTGTGTTTACCCGCTTCACCAAGTGCCAAACAAAAGAAAGAGCGTTCAGTGAAAAATCGGGCAGATTGTCGGTGGATATTTTCTTCCGGGACATGTTACAGTAGGAGAAGCTGCTTTTATCAGAAAAATAAAAATTTTCAAGAGCCGATCACGCAGGGAGGTGGTTCCTATTCATTATTTTTCACCGGAACAGCGATTTAACGCTTGGGTTGTCAGTGATTTAGTGAAACAGGTATTCCGCCGGCATACCCGCTGCCCGGATGGAATAAAAGAGCTTACGGCCTTTGCTGAAGATACCTTTCATATTAATATTGATTTCGTTTTCTCTATTATTATCAATATCGGTGATATCGAATCCGTTCTGCCGAAAGAAATTGAGAATACGCTGGGTACTTATCTGACCACGCTTCAGCCCGTCATTAACGCTGACATGCTTCATTCTTCTAAAACAAATGCCTATGAATATTTGGAACATGAGAAAAACACTGAGATGTTCCGGCTGTTCTATTAAATGACGCATAGGAAAGAAGGGCCCGGGCCCTTCTTTTTTTGTTGCCGGCCGACGGTTTGATTTTGTATTCGGGAAATGGTTCGTGTTACATTTGGAACAAACACTCATGTTGAAGGAGGATGCATCATGCCGAAAAATCAGCAGCAGATTCAATTGGCGAGACGCCCTAAAGGCGTTCCCGCCCATGACGATTTCCGTTTTGAAACGATTGCCGTTCCCGAGCCGCAAGACGGTGAAGTGCTTGTAAAAACAAATTATGTGTCCGTTGATCCGTACATGCGCGGACGAATGCAGGATACAAAATCATATGTCGAGCCGTTCGCTTTAGATGAAGCCATAACAGGCGGAGTGATTGCCGAGGTTCTCACAGACGGCAATAAGCTGAAAAAAGGCGATATCGTGATCGGGAATCTCGCATGGCAGGAATACTCAGCAGTGAATGAGTCCGCCCTCCGCAAACTGGACACGGATATCGCACCCGCCTCGGCGTATCTCGGCATTTTAGGGATGACCGGACTGACCGCTTACTTCGGGCTGCTCGATATCGGCCGTCCGAAAAAAGGCGAAACCGTCGTCGTTTCAGGGGCTGCGGGCGCCGTCGGCTCAACGGTCGGGCAGATTGCCAAAATCAAAGGCGCGCGGGTTGTCGGCATCGCCGGTTCTGACGAAAAAATCGCGTATCTGAAAGAGAAGCTTCAATTTGATGAAGCCATTAATTACAAAACGGCGGATGATATTCAAAAAGCGCTTGAACAGGCATGCCCTGACGGCGTCGATGTCTATTTTGACAATGTCGGCGGACCGATTTCAGATGCGGTGATAAACCTGCTGAATGAATTCGCCCGCATTCCGGTATGCGGAGCGATCTCTTCATATAATACCGAAAGTGAAGAGGAAGACATGGGCCCCCGCGTACAGCCGAAACTGATCAAAACTAAAGCGCTGATGCAGGGATTCATCGTCGGTGATTATGCTGACCGCTTTTCCGAAGGCGCGAAACAATTGGCTGAATGGCTCAAAGACGGGAAGCTTCATTATGAAGAAACGATTACGGAAGGATTCAGCCATATTCCTGACGCGTTTCTCGGTTTGTTTAAAGGAGAAAACAAAGGCAAACAGATCATCAAGGCCAGTGATCCAAGTTAACATGATGATGAAAAAAAGGAGGGCTTTGTCCCCTCCTTTTCTGCTTTTTCGGATCAGCTGCGAAGAATCAAAGTCAGAAAGCCGTCTTCATCCGGCTCCGTATCTTCCAAAGTGAATCCCGCTGCTTGAAAGCAGGCTAAACTGATTCGATTGTCTTTTTCGATGCTTGCCGCCCATTCCCGCACACTGGTAAACCCAGGGTCAGTCAGGAGTTTTTGCAATATCCGTTTTCCGTACCCTTGAAGCTGGCACAATGGATTGACGATCAATCCGATATACACCCGTTCCTCCACAAACTCTATAGAGACTATGCCTGCCGTCAGCTGCCCGTCATATGCCATAAGGACAGTATCATCTTCATCTTTATTCAATCGTGCATACCACGCATCTAATGGCAGCATCGCATCCATTCTCCGTCGGATATTATCGTTTTTAAACCAGTGCTCAAGTATTTTCAGCTCACGTTCCTTCAATTTTTGAAATCTGTCTATTGAAACCATCTTCCCGCCCCCCGCGCGAACCTTTTCTATTATTTCACAACAAAAAACGAAGGGCTTCCCGCCCTCCGTTTCTTATTTCTCAGATAATTTTCCGCCTGAATAAACGGCCTCTTTCAGCTCAATTCCGAGTGATTTGGCCATCTTTTTCAGTTTGGATTCTTCCATCGGCGTGACAAGGCTGAGTACCGTTCCTTCTTTACCGGCCCGCCCCGTCCGGCCTGATCTGTGAATGTACCCGTCTTCATTCGGGATGTCCGCGTGAATGACGTACGGAAGATCGTCGATATCGAGTCCGCGCGCCGCTATGTCAGTCGCCAGAAGCAGCGGAAATTCTCCTCGTTCAAACGCTGATAATATCTTTGCCCGCTCCATTTTTTTCGCTTCTCCGTGCAGGATGCCGAGATCCACGTGATGATAGGCGAGTTTTTCCGCATAGACGCTTAAATTGCCGATATCTCTGACGAACACGAGCGCCTGCATGCCGTTCAGCCGTGACAGCTTTTGCAATAGCTTCACTTTATCCCGCTGATCGCAGACGAGATATTGATGCGTGACGCGCGCTTTTTCCGCCGTATTCCGCTCCACCTTCAAAACGGCCGGTTCGTGTGCAATTCCATTCAGCACCTCTTCTGTCTCCGGCTGCAGCGTAGCAGAAAAGCTTAAAAGCTGGCGGTCTTTCAGCGTCGTTTTAATGATTTTTTTCATTGTTTCGCGGTGTTCCTTTGTCACGAGCTGATCTGCTTCATCAAGAACGATCGTCTTGACTTCATGCATTTTCAGCTTTTTCGCCTGAATCAATTCGAGCACCCTGCCCGGTGTGCCTGCAATGATATGCGGTTTATTTTTGAGCTTTTCCACCTGCTTTTTCACGTTTGCTCCGCCGATTAAAGACAAGGCGCGAAGATCGGCGCCTTTTGTCCAATCCTGAATCACCTGAAAAATCTGCATCACAAGCTCGCGGGACGGCGCTAAAATAATCACTTGCGGATGTTTTTGCTCCGGATTGATCCGCTCCAGAACCGGAAGCGTATACGCCAATGTTTTTCCCGTTCCCGTCGGGGATTCGGCGATGACGTCTTTCCCTTCCATGATCACCTGAGCGGCTTTTTCCTGAATGTCGGTCGGCTTCTGAAAGCCAGACGCCTTCCAGTTTTCGGCGATAAATGGTTGTGTATGCTGTAAAAATGGCCATGTTTGGGTCATGTCGTTCTCCTCAATTCTTAAAATCTACTCCATAGTATCTCAAATGCACGCGGCAAACGCAATTTTCTTTTTCCTTCCAAGCCTTTTAACAAACGGTCTCCTCCTTTATAATCATTAATGAGAAAGACACATAATGAAAAAACGTGTCTGATAACGATAGAGGTGTAATGATGAGTATTTTATCCGTAAAAGATTTAAGCCACGGCTTCGGTGACCGTGCGCTTTTTAACAATGTATCGTTCCGTCTTTTAAAAGGGGAGCACGTCGGCTTAATCGGAGCTAACGGCGAAGGTAAATCAACGTTTATGAATATTATTACCGGAAAGCTTGAGCCTGATGAGGGAAAGGTTGAATGGGCGAAAAACGTGCGCGTCGGCTATCTCGATCAGCATACCGTGCTTGAAAAAGGCAAAACGATCCGCGACGTGCTGAAAGATGCGTTCCATTACTTATTTGCGATGGAAGAAGAAATGAATGAGATTTACAACAAAATGGGCGAAGCGGACCCCGATGAGCTTGAGCAGCTGCTTGAAGATGTCGGTGTCATTCAGGACGCCCTGACAAATAATGATTTCTACGTGATTGACAGCAAAGTTGAAGAAATCGCCCGCGGCCTCGGCCTGCAGGATGTCGGCCTTGACCGCGATGTCACTGACTTAAGCGGCGGACAGCGGACGAAAGTGCTCCTCGCCAAGCTGCTTTTGGAAAAACCGGAAATCCTCCTGTTGGACGAACCGACCAACTACCTTGATGAGCAGCATATTGAATGGCTGAAACGCTATTTGCAGGAATATGAAAATGCGTTCATCTTAATTTCTCACGACATTCCGTTTTTAAACAGCGTGATCAATTTGATTTATCATGTGGAAAATCAAGAGCTGACGCGTTATGTCGGCGACTACCATCAGTTTATGGAAGTATACGAGGTGAAAAAACAGCAGCTCGAAGCGGCCTACAAAAAGCAGCAGCAGGAAGTCGCAGAGCTGAAAGATTTCGTCGCCCGCAACAAAGCGCGGGTCAGCACGAGAAATATGGCGATGTCCCGCCAAAAGAAACTCGATAAGATGGATATGATTGAACTGGCGGCTGAAAAACCGAAACCGGAATTCCATTTCAAGCCGGCGAGAACGTCAGGCAAGCTGATTTTTGAAACGAAGGACTTAGTCATCGGCTACGATACCCCGCTGTCACGTCCGCTCAACCTCAGAATGGAACGCGGACAGAAAGTCGCCCTGTACGGCGCGAACGGCATCGGGAAAACGACGCTGTTAAAAAGCCTGCTCGGTGAAATTCAGCCGCTGGAAGGCACGGTGGAACGCGGCGAGCATCAATACACAGGCTATTTCGAGCAGGAAGTAAAAGAAACCAATAACAATACGTGCATCGAAGAAGTGTGGAGCGAATTTCCTTCCTTTACCCAGTACGAAATCCGCGCCGCCCTCGCCAAATGCGGCCTGACCACTAAACACATTGAAAGCCGCGTCTCCGTATTAAGCGGAGGAGAAAAAGCGAAGGTCAGACTGTGCAAGCTGATCAATTCAGAAACAAATCTGCTCGTGCTTGACGAGCCGACAAACCACCTGGATGTCGATGCGAAAGAAGAGCTGAAACGCGCGCTGAAAGAATACAAAGGCTCCATTCTGCTCATTTCCCACGAACCTGAGTTCTATATGGATATCGCGACGGAAACATGGAACTGCGAGTCTTGGACGACGAAAGTGCTGTAAACACAAAAAGGAACTCCCGCCTGTGCGGAAGTTCCTTTTTTTCTTAATGTCCGGCTTTTATTCCGGAGAGATGTTTGCGTCCTATGAGAAGGACAAGCATGCCGACAAAAACGACGATCCCGCCAACTGTATATGGTGTGCTTGCGGTAAAGTGTTCTGACAGCATTCCGGCAATCCACGGAGCGAGCGCACCGCCGATAAAGCGGACTGAGCTGTAGGCTGAAGACGCGATTGAACGTTCAACCGGCGCAGAACCCATCACAGCGGTTGTCATGATCGTATTCACCATACCGAGCACGGCACCGGCGACAACGATACATGTAATGATCAATGTCTGATGGTCAGTCCAGATCCCCATAACGATGAGAATGACCGCAAAGGCGATAAAGAGAACGACGAGCGAACGCACTGTTCCCAGCGCTTTGTGCAAGAGCGGCGCCGTAAAGACTGACGTAATTGCCAGCAATAACCCCCAGCCGAAGAAGACGTATCCAAGACCGTGTTCATCTAAATCCAGAACGAACGGAGAATAAGCAAGCAAAATAAAAAATCCAAAGTTGTATAAGAATGCCGATACTGCCATTGTCAAAAGGCCTTTATATTTGAGCGCCTTCATCGCATCAAACACACCGACGCGCTTCGCCGGTTTCGGAAGCTTCGGCAGCATGAGTGAAATCGCGCAAAGCGCTATAAACATCAGGACAGACACTCCGAAGAACGGAGCGCGCCATGAAATGCTGCCAAGCTCTCCGCCAGCAAGCGGCCCGACGGAAATCCCCAAGCCGAGCGCGGCCTCATACAAAATAATCGCTTTGGCGCTGCCGCCGACAGATACCCCGACAATGACGGCAAGCGCGGTTGAAATAAAGAGAGCATTCCCAAGCCCCCAGCCGCCGCGATAGCCGACAAGCTGAGCGATTGAACTTGAGCTTCCGCCAAGGGCGGCAAACACGATGATAAAAATAAGTCCGAGAAGCAGCGTCCATTTCGCGCCGATCCGGCTGGAAATCGCGCCGGAGAAAAACATCATAAAACCGGTAACGAGTAAATAACTTGTAAATAACAGAGATACTTCACTAGGTGAAGCATGTAATTGTGCGGCAATCGCCGGAAGAATCGGGTCGACGAGTCCGATTCCCATAAAGGAAATCACACAGGCAAACGCAACCGCCCAAACGGCTTTCGGCTGGCTGAATAAGCCTGTTTTCTGTTGTGATGATGTATCCATTTGATCAGACCTCCTATTTAATCCATTAAAAGAAACGCTATCTTCATAGCGTTTACAGCAAAATCATTCGATTGATTGAATGGCGCGGTCAGCTTTTTCTTTCATTCCGTTAAGGCGCTCTTTAAAATGCAGAAATGTGCCGATCTTCTCATCAATCATCTCAAGCTGGTGGTTCAATGCGTGCTGAATCTCTTCCAGCTTTGCTTTCCGTTCCTTCGGATCCAGTGACAACAAGTACCCCTCTTTGTTTAATTCCAGCTGACGGCTCATCTCCATAAACTGCTGAAGCTCCTGAAGGGAAAAACCGAGCACTTCTTTTGTGCTGGTGACTTTTTCGAGCTCCTCCATATCATCTTCAGAGTAAAGCCGGACGCCGCCTTCTGTCCGTTTAGGTGCAGGAATCAAACCAATCTCCTCGTAAAAACGAATGGTTCGTTTTGTCAATCCGCTTCGTTTGGCAACTTGATCAATCTTCATCCATTCCAAGGTGAATCCCCCTCTTGTCGTTTCTGTTTCTATTATACACCTTTTGAACCTTAACGTAAACGTAAAGTTTTGAAAAGGAATTTTTACTGGATAAACATCCATACCGCATAATGAACATCTGCTCATGACAAAAAAAGCCGGTATGACCCGCCATTTTCTCGGGGGCCGTACCGGCTTTTCTTAATTCTCAAGTTCTTCAATCATCAGTGACAATTCGGTCCAGCGCTCCATCGCCGCTTCAAGCTCTTCAGCCGTTTTTGCCTGTTCGGCCATCAGTTCTTGAATCTTTCCGAAATCACTTCCCGCTTCAGCGATTTCCGCTTCCAAACGCTGATGCTTTTCTTCAAGGCCGGCAATTTTGTCTTCGATGCCGTCCCATTCGATCTGATCCTTGTATGAAAGCTTTTTGCGCTTTTTCTTCGGCTCTTCTTCCGCCTTTTTCTCTTCGGCCGGCTGTTTTACCGCAGTCTTCTTCGCTTTTGCGTATTCCATGTATTCACTGTACGAACCTTGGAAACGCGAAATGACGCCTTGTCCTTCAAATACGATCAGGCGGTCCACGACACGGTCAAGGAAATAGCGGTCATGGGATACGGTAATGACGACGCCCGGAAACTGTTCGATATAATCTTCGAGCACGCTTAATGTTTCTGTGTCCAGATCATTGGTCGGCTCATCTAAAAACAGCACATTCGGCTCCTGCATCAGTACATTCAGCAAGTACAGACGGCGCTTTTCCCCGCCTGACAGCTTTCTGATATATGTCTGCTGCATCGGGCGCGGGAACAGAAAGCGCTCAAGCATTTGTTCCGCGGTGATGACATCACCTTCCGCCGTCTTGACGATTTCAGCCGTCTCTTTTATATAGTCAATGACTTTCATATCGCCGTTCATTTCGCTGTGGTCCTGGGTGTAGTACCCGATCCTGACCGTCTGCCCGATGGTAATATTGCCGCTGTCTGGCTGAATTCTGCCGGCGAGGCTGTTTAAAAGTGTCGTTTTCCCGATTCCGTTCGGCCCGATGATGCCGATTCTTTCACCCGGGATGACAAGCTCGTTAAATTGGCTGATCAGCGCTTGGCCGTCGTAGGTGAGGGTGACGTTTTCCGCTTCTATCACCTGTTTTCCGAGACGGTGGGACCCGATCGCGAAATCGAGCGATCCTGAGACTGCCGGCCCTTTTTGCTCCTTGAGCGCCTCCGCTCTGTCCACTCTCGCTTTTTGTTTCGTCGAGCGTGCTTTCGCTCCTCTTCTGAGCCACGCCAATTCGCGGCGCAGGAGGTTTTGACGTTTCGTTTCTTTCTGCTCTGCCAGCGCCTCCCGTTCGGCCCGTTTTTCCAGGAATACTTCATAGTTTCCCTTATACGTATAAAGGCTGCCTCTCTCAAGCTCGTAAATTCTGTTCGTCACCCTGTTCAGAAAATACCTGTCGTGCGTGACAAGCATGACGGCACCCGGATATTGCGATAAGTAGCCTTCCAGCCATTCAATCGTTTCATTGTCCAAATGGTTTGTCGGTTCATCCAAAATAAGCAGGTCCGCCGGCTGGATGACGTTTTTCGCAATCGCGACGCGCTTTTTCTGGCCGCCGGACAGCTCGCTGACATCCTTCATCAAGTCGGTGACACCGAGTTTGGTTAAAACCGTTTTGGCTAATGTATTCGCCTCCCACGCGTCATTCGCGTCCATTCTCGCCTGCGCATCAAGCAGGTGCTTTTGGCGCTGTTCATTTTCCGGCTCTTCATTCAGCTCCTGAAGCGCTTTTTCGTACTCCCGCATCGTTCTCATGACGGCTGAGTCGCCGGAATAAATATGCTCAAGGACGGTTTGTCCGGCAGGAAGCTCAGGGTCCTGATGCAAAAACTCAATATGCACGTTTCCTGAAGCCGTCATCTCGCCTTCCTCCGTTGATTCGAGGCCGGCAATGGTTTTCAGAAGCGTGGACTTCCCCGTTCCGTTCGGGCCGATTAAACCGATTCTTTCATTCTCTTCAATATGAAAGGAGATATGGTCGAATAATGTCTTTTCTCCGTATGTTTTATAAAGGTTTTCCGCTTTTATGATGCTCATGGTTCCTATCAATCCTCACGTAAGTTCATGTGTTCATTTTAAATCAGGCGCTGGAATAAAACTAGTAAAAGGGCAGACAAATTTCTTGGAAGCGATCATTTTGTCCGAAGAATGTTTCCGCCTCTCCTTTTATACACTGGAGGTGAAGAGGTGATGACATGATCAGCATCAGTTTATGCGTTATCGTGAAAAATGAAGAGGAAGTGCTTGCGGGCTGTCTTGATTCCGTCAAAGACATTGCGGATGAAATTGTGATTGCTGATACGGGGTCGACCGACCGGACGAAAGAAATCGCGGCCCGTTATACGGATAAGATTTATGATTTTGAATGGATCGATCACTTTGCGGCCGCCCGTAATTTTGCGTTTTCGAAAGCGGAAATGGAATATATTCTGTGGCTGGACGCCGACGATATGCTGACGGAAAAGGATCGTGAAAAACTGATTGAACTGAAGGCGTCGCTTTCAAAAGAGGTGGACGCGGTATCCATGTATTATCACGTCGGCTTTGATGATCGGGGAGAGGTCAGCTTCAGATACCGCCGCAACCGTCTCGTCAAGCGGGAAAAAGGGTTCCGCTGGATCGGAGCCGTGCATGAATATCTGGAAGTATACGGAAACATCATAGAAACCGATATCGCCGTCACACACCGCAAATCCGAGAAAAAGCACTCGCCTCCCTCAGACCGCAACCTGAGGATTTACGAGAAAATGGCGGAAAACAGTGAAACGATGACACCGCGCGATTTATTTTATTTCGCGAATGAATTAAAGGATCACGGCCAGTATCAGCGCGCCATTACGTATTATCACCATTTTCTTTCCACTAAACAGTGCTGGATCGAAGACGAGATCAGAACGTGCCAATATCTATTCGATTGCTACAGGGCGGTCGGCCATGAAGAGGCCGCCATGACGTCGCTCTTAAAATCATTTTTGATTGATTGTCCGCGGCCGGAGTTCTGCTGCAGGCTTGGCGACTATTTTGCGGAGAAACGGCAATACCGGCAGGGCGTGTTTTGGTATGAGCTCGCCCTATCCGCCACATACAGCGATTCAGGCTTTACCCAGCTCGAATATTCCACCTGGTATCCTCATCTGCAGCTCTGCGTCTGCCACTGGCAGCTCGGCGACAGAGAAAAAGCGAAGATTCATAACGACAAAGCCGCCTCCTATCACCCGTCACATCCGAGCGTACTGTATAATCAAAACGTGCTCGGCACATAACATCAAAAAAAGAGCTGCCCCCTGTAAGAGGGCAGCTCCTTATTCATTACGCCGTCGGAATACCTCCGCTGACACTGTAGATCTGGGATGTCACATAGCTCGATTCTTCTGAGGCCAAAAAGACATAAATCCCTGCAAGCTCCGCGGGCTGGCCGGCACGCTGTAATGGCACGGCCGGTGTTTCCTTGCCGAATTTCGGAATGTTTTCACCGGGCTGTCCTCCGGAAATCTGAAGCGGCGTCCAGATCGGCCCCGGCGCTACAGAGTTGACTCTGATTCCTTTATTCGCCAGCTGCTTTCCTAAGCCGACGGTAAAGCCGATAATGGCATGTTTCGTCGCGGCATAATCCAACAGCATCGGACTTGGATTGTACCCTTCGACAGAAGTTGTCGTGATAATAGACGCACCTTCCGGCAGATACGGAAGCGCGGCTTTGACGAGCCAATACAGCGAGAACACGTTGACTTCGAATGTTTGATAGATTTGTTCTGTGGCAAGATCGCTGATATCATCCACTGCCTGCTGTTTGCCGGCGACAAGAGCGAGCGTGTCAAGACCGCCAAGCTCTTGATACGCTTTTTCCGCCAATTCTCCGCAAAACGCTTCATCGCTTAAATCTCCCGGCAGCAGAACGGCTTTTCTTCCCTCTTTTTCAATTAACGCTTTCACTTCTTCAGCATCCGGCTGTTCCTCAGGCAGATAGTTAATCGCCACATCCGCCCCTTCCCGGGCATAAGCAATCGCGGCGGCCCGGCCGATCCCCGAATCGCCGCCGGTGACGAGGGCTTTTCTTCCCTTCAGCTTGCCGGCTCCTTTATAGCTTGTTTCGCCGCAGTCCGGCACAGGCTTCATCTCTTTCTGCAAACCGGGCGGTTCTTGATATTGTTTTGGAAATTCATCATGATCATATTTCGTCAGCGGGTTGTGCAGATTTGCATCAGACATACAAAACTCTCCTTTATCATTGGTGATGTATTGGTATGTGTACCCCTGAGCATAGCGGATCAAACGTATGAAATGCAGTTTCCGAATAATGGAGAGAAAACAAAAAAGGAGCCCATAAGCTCCCCTTTTTTATGAATCTCCGAGCACATTTTCAGCCATTTTCGCTAAATGCTGGGCGCTTCCTGAAATCTCCTGCATCGTGGCAGAAATTTGTTCAACCGCCGCCGCTTGGCCGTCTGTGTTCTGGTTGATGGATTCAATAGAGTCCTCCAGCCCTTTCAGCAGGCTGTGGATTTTTTTCGTAATCTGGTCAATTTGTCCGACGTTGTCTTTTGAATGAGTGGCAAGCTTGCGGATCTCGTCCGCCACCACGGAAAAGCCCTTTCCGGATTCTCCCGCTCTCGCGGCTTCAATGGCCGCATTCAAACCGAGCAGATTGCTTTGATCTGAAATGCCCTTGACAGTGACGGAAATGTCGGCGATTTCTCCCGCGCTTTCACTGACTTGTTTCGCCTGAACGGAAATCCCGGACATCTGTGATGAAAAGCCGCTGATGGATTCTGAAATATCCGCGATGGCTGAAGCAGTCTGTTCCACGACGGCGGACAGGCTTTCAGCGACATCATGAAGCTTGGCTGATTTTTCAAGGCTCGTGCCGAGACCGACGCCGCCGATGACTTTTCCGTTTTCATCGTGAAGCGGGATCGCTCTGGCGATCAGCGGAAATCCGAACAGCTCTTTCGGCACCATGCTTGTCTTTTTCTGATTCAAACGGATTGCGTCTGTAATGATGTCTCCTTTTTGGAGCGGGTCTCCCGGCTTTACATTAAGAGAAAACGTTTTAGCCGGAATATTCACGATTAATTTTTCTGTATCATAAATCCCGATGGTGATGTCATCTTGGATCAGGCTGTTTAAAAAAGGCGCAACTTTGACAAAAGCGTCAAGCAGGCTGTGCGTTTGCTGTTCCGTCTGTATACTCATTTCTTTCACTCCTTCTTAATATGGGAATTGCCGTTTTTCATGCTGAACCGAAATCCATTTCAGCGTAGTGAATTCTTCCAGGCTCCATTCGCCGTTCAGCCTGCCGAGACCTGATTGCTTCTCGCCGCCGAACGCGACATTCGGTTCATCATTAATAGTCGTATCGTTGACGTGAATCATGCCGGTTTCGATCCGCTTAGCAAACTCAACGCCGCGCTCAACGTTTGCCGTATGCACGGCTCCGCTTAAACCGAACGGTGTCGCGTTTGCGATGCTTACCGCTTCATCCTCCGTTTCAAACGGCATGATGCAGACGGCCGGACCGAACAGCTCCTCCTTCGCGATGCTCATCTCAGGTTTCACATCTTTTAAAATGACGGGCTCAGCGACCGTTCCGCTGAATCGGCCGGACAGCACCGGAACCGCTCCCTCTTCTATCGCTTTTTCGACAGACCGTCTCAGACCTTCCGCCTGCCTCTCATTGATTAAAGGCCCGATCACCGTGTCAGGGTCCATCGGATCGCCGACTTTCAGCGATGACACTTTCGCTTCGTAAAGCTCTGTGAATTTGTCATATACAGATGTGTGTACGAGCACCCGGTTCGCCGACATGCAGATCTGGCCTTGATGCGTAAACCGGCTGAATACACCCGCATTGACGGCGTATTCGAGATCAGCGTCCTCAAGCACGATCAGCGCGCTGTTTCCGCCAAGCTCCAACAGCGGTTTTTTAAAGTGTTTGATCGCAAGCTGTCCGATATAGCTGCCCACTCCGGTTGAACCCGTAAATGAGATAATCCGCGGCACGGGATGCTCAACAAAACTGTCGCCGATCTCCCCGATATCCGTCACGATGACATTCAGCAGCCCGTCCGGTACGCCGGCCGCTTCAAAAATCTTCGCAATCAGTGTTCCGCCGCAGATCGGTGTTTCTTCATGAGGCTTCAGCACAACGCCGTTGCCAGCTCCGAGTGCCGGCGCAACTGATTTCACCGAAAGGAAAAACGGGAAGTTAAACGGGCTGATGACCCCGACGACGCCGGCCGGTATTCTGTACAGCCTGTTTTCTTTTCCGTCAATCGTGGACGGGAGAATTTTCCCTTCCATCCGCACCGGAAATGTTGCGGCTTCTTTTATCATATTTTTGACAAGTCCGATTTCAAACTCAGCCTTCAGCCTTGTTCCGCCAAGCTCCTCCATGATTAAGTAAATGATCGCTTCTTCGTGCTCTTCGATGAAAGATACGGCTTTTTCCAAAATGGCCCGCTTTTTAAAAGGATTGACTTTGTCCCATTCTTGTTTCGCAAGAGCCGCGGCGCGATACGCCGCATCTACGTCATCAGGCGTCGCTTTTCGGAATGAGGTGATGACTTTCTGAGTATAAGGATTCCTGTTTTCCAATACGTTCCGGCTGCTCCCATCCCTCCATCGGCCGCCGATAAACTGCTTATTTAGTTCTTCATATTGAAACATGTAAACATCTCCCTTTCACCGAAACTTGAAAATAGTTGATGAGTCATTTTTTGTATCGGTCTTAACGTAAGAAAATTGAACTATTTCACAATAAAATTACTGTTCCTTCCGCACATCGACGCTTTTGAGCTTTTTCCTTTTAAAGTGGAAAATTCTTTAATTGACTGTGCGAAATTTCGACAATATAATACAAACGTCAGTGTATATAATGATATGAATATTATGAATTTTCAGGAGGACCCATATGTCTTTATTATTTCGGAAAAAGCCGATCGCCGACTTAAAGGCCCAGAGCAAACAGGCCGGTCTGGCCCGCTCGTTAAGCGCTTTTGACTTGGTTTTACTCGGAATTGGCTGTGTTGTCGGCACGGGGATTTTTGTAATTACCGGGACCGTGGCCGCAACAGGGGCAGGGCCGGCTTTGATTCTGTCGTTTGTGCTCGCGGGTCTTGCCTGCGCGCTCGCAGCGTTTTGTTATGCGGAATTTTCTTCAACCATTCCGATTTCAGGCAGCGTATATACTTACTCCTATGTCACTCTCGGAGAATGTCTCGCGTTTTTGATCGGATGGGACTTAATGCTTGAATATGTCATTGCGATCGCCGCCGTCGCAACCGGCTGGTCATCGTATTTCCAGTCGCTTCTTGCGGGCTTCGGGCTGCATCTTCCGGAGGGGCTGACCGCCGCACCCGGAAGCAAAGCGGGCGCCGTGCTCAATCTGCCGGCCGTTATTATTATTTTGATGATTACCGCGATTGTTTCAAGAGGCGTGAAAGAAAGCACCCGCTTTAATAATGTCATTGTTTTGATGAAAATTGCCATCATTTTGCTGTTTATCATCGTCGGATTCGGCTACGTGAAACCGGAAAACTGGTCGCCGTTTATGCCGTTCGGAATGAAAGGCGTCATCACGAGCGCCGCGACCGTTTTCTTCGCGTATCTCGGATTTGATGCTGTGTCCAACGCATCGGAAGAAGTGAAGAACCCGCAGAAATCAATGCCGATCGGGATTATCGGCGCGCTCGCCATCTGCACCATTCTTTACATTACCGTATCGCTCGTTCTGACGGGAATGCTTTCGTACACTAAATTAAATGTCGGAGATCCGGTATCATTTGCGCTGCAGTTTGTCGGCCAGAACAAAATCGCGGGCATTATTTCCGTCGGCGCGATTATCGGGATTACAACAGTCATGCTTGCTCTGCTGTACGCTCAGGTGCGTCTCACATTTGCGATGAGCAGAGACGGTCTTTTGCCCCGCGTATTTTCCAAGGTGCACCCGCGTTTTAAAACACCGTTTCAAAACACCTGGGTGACGGGGATCGTTGCCGCCGGGCTCGCCGGTTTGATTGATTTGGGAACATTAGCCCATCTCGTCAATATGGGAACCTTGGCGGCCTTTACGGTCATCGCGATCGCCGTCATCGTTTTAAGAAAGAAACATCCGGAGATCAAATCTTCCTTCCGTGTTCCTTTCGTTCCTTTTGTGCCGATCATCAGCGCATGCTTCTGCCTCTATCTCGCAAGCAGCCTGCCCGGCGTGACATGGCTTTCCTTTGTCATCTGGATCGCCGCCGGGATCGTCGTTTATATGGTTTATTCGAGAAAACACAGTTTGTTAAACAAATAAAAAGGGAGGCTCTTTTTTCGATTTGAGAAAGAAGAGCCTTTTTTGCTCTTGATCATTCATTCACCTTATGAATAATATGGTGTATGCTTTGCTTACATAAAAGGAGGAGAATCACTTTGGCAATTGCCGCACCGATGAAAGAAAAACCTGTCCATCGTCCCGATACAACCATGTATTCCATTTTATTGATTATCGGGATTTGTCATTTGCTGAACGATTCACTGCAAGCGGTGATTCCGGCGATGTTTCCTATTTTGGAACGTTCCATGAGCCTTACCTTTACACAGCTCGGAATGATCGCCTTTACGCTGAATATGGTGTCTTCCGTGATGCAGCCCGTCATCGGCTGGTATACGGATAAACGCCCGATGCCGTATGCCCTGCCGCTCGGACTCACCGCAAGCATGCTCGGCATTTTAGGTCTCGCGTTCGCCCCGTCTTTTCTGACGATTTTATGCTGTGTATTTTTTATCGGCCTTGGCTCCGCCGTTTTTCACCCTGAAGGATCGCGTGTCGCTTACATGGCCGCCGGCGAAAAGCGCGGCTTGGCGCAATCGATTTACCAAGTCGGCGGAAACACCGGTCAGGCGATGGCGCCCCTGATTACCGCGCTGATTCTCGTTCCGCTCGGTCAATTCGGCTCTGTCTGGTTTACGCTTGTCGCCGCAATCGCTGTGCTGTTTCTCATTTATATCGCCAAATGGTATAAAGGCCGCCTTATTCATTTGCGTGCCGCAAGTAAAAAATCACCGGCTGCCGCTGTGGAGACTGTGATTACAAAGCCGATTATTCTTGCCCTTATCATGATTATCTTCCTGATTTTCGCGCGTTCCTGGTATGTGAGCGCGATCGGCAACTTTTATACGTTCTATGCGATGAATGCCTATCATGTCAGCATTCAGCAGGCACAGAGCTACATCTTCGTCTTTTTATTCTTCGGGGCTGTCGGAACGTTTCTCGGCGGGCCGCTGGCAGACCGTTTCGGAAAGCGGAACGTCATTATCGTATCAATGATGGCATCGGCTCCCTTGACGATTTTCCTTCCGTTTGCGGGACCTGTCATCGCCTATGGCGTACTGGCGCTGATCGGCGTTGTCCTGATGTCCAGCTTCTCTGTGACCGTTGTCTACGCGCAGGAGCTCGTTCCGGGTAAAATCGGCACGATGTCAGGGCTTACGGTCGGGCTCGCCTTCGGAATGGGCGCGATCGGAGCCGTTGCACTCGGCGCCCTCATTGATTCCGCGGGATTGACGCCGACCATGACAGCCGTCGCCTTTCTGCCCGTTTTAGGACTGCTCGCGTTTGTCCTGCCGAGCGACAAAACATTAAAAGAATGGCATTCATAAAAAAATCCCTGCCTTTTCGGCAGGGATTTTATGTTTCAACCGTATAAAAATGAGTGTCAGGAACCGCATATTTCGGAATAAACCCGTCTCTGAAATCAGGAAACGCCTTTTGAATTCCATCAATCCATTTTTTTATGTTTTTGATGTACGGCACGTAAATCATATTGACTGTCGCCTCGTCATCAATGTGATAGTACCAGCACAGATTGAATTCGTTCTCCGTGACGAGCGTAAAGCCTGAAAAATGATAAAAAATCAGCGGGGTGTCATTGACATATACAGCCCCGTCACGCAGGCTGACTTCGTATTGCTCAATATTCCACAGCGCGGCATTCGCGCCGATCGACTCCGTGACATGAACGTTCTCAAACTGCGCGGGCCATTTTTCAACATACCTTTGGTCACCGTATGTCTTTTTTTCTTCATTCATCTCCACCGTACAATAGGAGATGCAATCCTGTCTCCACTGCCAGACCGCCCGATACGCTTCCTCAGTATTCCGCGCGCCGACAAACCCGGTGTTGTACTGCCCGGTCAGCTTGTAATAAGACGCAAACCGTTCTGAATTGCGGTGATCCGTCAGGAAAAGAGAAGCATCCGGCTTTTCCGCAAACAGCTCGCCCGCATCTGAGAAGAAAAAGAGATCGGTGTCCAAATGGGCAAAATATTCGGCTTCATCATACTCCGTCATCACATGGAACAGAAATGCCGGCTTCAGCGTCCAGCAATATTCATGAAACGTCCGCCCGCCCTTTGCTTCAAGCAGCTCCGGGTCCTCCATTTCATGGAGCTGAACCGCCGTGACATGCTCCCACGGCACCTGCTGAAGCAGTTCATACGCCTTCTTGTCGACACACAGCACATACAGATGAAAATCACGGCAATGCTCATGGAGAGAATGAATCATCGGCATCAGTTTAAAGATATGCGTTCTTGAAACAATGGTTGAAAAATGATATTTACTCACCATATCACATCCAATTTATTTAAAATCCACATGCAGTAAATCAGCAAACAGCGCTTTGAACGCTCTTGCAAAGTGCGTAACGCCCAGCTTTTTTTCCGCTTTTGACAAAAGCTTTTGGGCCTCCGGCAGATGAAAGCTGTTCGCCGTGATACGCGGGCTTTTCGTCCTCCAGTCCG
Organism: Bacillus sp. BACIII; assembly: GCF_057836745.1. NCBI lineage: Bacteria > Bacillati > Bacillota > Bacilli > Caryophanales > Bacillaceae > Bacillus > Bacillus sp. BACIII. The sequence goes on from NZ_CM174437.1 coordinate 2,255,503, forward strand.
GATCGAGGTTGCGGTCTTTAACCGCGTGCATCAGCTCAAGAAAGATGTACAGCAGGCTTTCATATTTCTCATAATCAAGCAGCACTTCGATGTCTGCCATAATGCTGTTGGTTAACTCCGCATCAAACGGGCCGTTAAACGCGAGGTGCACGTCAAGCGAATGAATGTCATTGTACTTGTCGCACATGTACGCGATATTCGCCCTGATGTCATCAACGGAAGCACAGTTGCTCGGATGCTCCTGATGGACGCTCATGATATCGCGCCGCAGCTGAAACGACAAGCCCGACTGGTGAAGCCTGATGCCGAGATCATAATCTTCAAAACCGTATCTGACAATGCCTTCATCAAACAGACCGAGATCTGCCACGTGCTGCCGTTTGACAGATGAATTGTTCGTAATGAAAAAACGCCACGGCAGACGGTAGCCTTTCAAGCCGTCTCCGTATTTTTCCAAAATGCTTTTCAGCACACGTATAAAATCGGTATCTAAGTCAAAGCATCGGTCGAGAAAGCTTCCGTCTCTGATGGCACTTTCATCAAGAAGCGGCTCTTTATCGCCCGGCAGCTCTTCATACAGTTCGGCGAGCTTTTCCTTATGCTCTTTTTCAAAACGGTCATAATAAAAGCTGTACAGCCGCTTCCAGAACATACCGCATACGACAAGATCGTCCCGGTTCTCATGAGCCTTGATATGCTTCGCCACCAAATCCTTTTCGGCAAGCATGTCACTGTCATGAAAAATCAAAATATCGCCTCTGGCATTGCGGACCGCCTGATTCCGGCCGTAAGCGATCCCTCTGTTTTCTTTAATTCTCACAAAAATCAGCGGAAAATTCGCGCTGAATGATTCGAGCATGGATAAGGTTCCGTCTTCCGAACCGTTGTCAGCCACAATCACTTCGAACGGCTCTGTGCATTCCTGTTCATTCAGGGACAGCAGACTGTTATAAAGCCGCTCCCTGGAATTATATGCGGGAACAATGACGCTTGCCTTCACTTTTGTTCACTTCCTGTATATAATCATTTATTTGTTATCGTCCTCAGATGCAAAGCCGCTGAACTCCGGACAGACGGCGCTGACCGTCCCGATCACCTGCTTCAGAATGTCTTTGTAAAGCTGATGGACAAACGGCAGGTCGGTCCGGGTCTTCTCGTGAATCTGCCGAATGTCGCCGGCTGTGATGATCCGGTATCCGCTGAAATGATAGAAAATCAGCGGACTTTCGTCTTCGAGCACAAGACGCCCGTCCTTCCATGAAAATGTGTGCCGGCCGTAATTCCAATGGCCGATATTCACACCGGGCGTTGTAATGTCACACACATTCGGGAATAGATCAGACATGTAATCCAAGTAGCCCTGATCTCCGAATTTTCCTTCACCCGGCGCATTTTTGCATTCTTCAAGACAGCGTTCTTTCCACCATCTGAGACAATCTGTGCCGGCCCGGTCGTTTTTGAAGCTGAGAAAACCGGAGTTATACCGGCCTAAAAGGCGCTGCAGCATGTCAATTTCCTGTTTTTCAAATGAGGGGATGACGATATCGCCCCGTGACAGAAGCACCGAACAATCCGGCTGATTTTCAAAAATCGGGCGCGGATCAGCGAAAAAAAACAAATCGGCATCAATGTACGTGACACGCTCTAAGTCCGGATGTCCGTCCAGCACGAATTCGAGAAATACCGGCTTCACCGTCCAGCAGTATTCGCTCTGATCTCTCGTCCGCTTCAGTTCAAGGAGCTCCTCATTTTCCAGTTCAGACACCGGAATCAGGGTGACATTATCCGGCTGCATTGCCTGAAGCACGTCATAGGTGTCTTGATCCATACACAAAGTAAAAATGGGGGCGTCAGCCTGAACCTCTTTCAATGAGCCGAATAAAGCGATGGCCTGATACAGCCTTCCTTTTGATAAAACTGTGCAATATGCGCTTGTCACGTCTTTATCACCTCTGTTTCTGTTACTTTTGAAAAAAGGCTTTATACCATTCGATCGTTTTTTCCAACCCTTCATCAATGGTATGCGCGGGTGTCCAGTTCAGAAGCTTTCTCGCCTTTTCCGCCGACAAATATTGATGCTTAATTTCGTGGCTCCCCTGGTTGAGCACTTTCGGCTTCAAGTCACTGTCCATAGCCTTAAGAATTTTTTCTACAAGTTCCAGCACCGTCAGCTGAATCTCATTGCTGAAGTTGAACGCTTCTCCCGCAAGATTGAGCTCCTCCATCTTTTCCGCCAGCAAAAGGTACGCCTCGACCGCATCCTCAATGTAAAAATAATCACGGATAAATGTGCCGTCGCTGCGGATTTCCGGCGCTTCACCGTTCAGCACGAGCTGAATCGTCTGCGGGATAATCCGGTTGAAATTCAAATCCCCGCCGCCGTACAAGTTGCCGCAGCGCGTAATACAAACCGGAAGGCCGTACGTATTAAAATATGTGTGGCTTATCAGATCGGCACAGCTTTTTGACACATCATACGGATGTTTGCCCTGAAGAGGCATGTTTTCATCGTACGGCAGTGCCGGCTGGTCGCCGTACGCTTTATCACTGGAGGCGACGATCACCCGCTTGATGAGCGGATGCCGGCGGCACGCTTCAAGGATGTTCCATGTGCCGAGAATATTGGCTTCAAATGTGGAAATCGGATTGCGGTTTGCGACGCCGACGATCGCCTGTGCTGCTAAATGAAAGACCGTGTCGATTTCATATTCGCCCAGCGCCCGCTCAATCACATCCAGATCTTCAAGAGCGCCCTGCACGATATTCATTTGCTTCACTTGCTCTCCCTGATACAGATTAGATTTGGGCACAGTGTCACGGACAAGTCCCGTCACATTGGCCCCCTGATCGATCAGTTCCTTTACCAAGCAGCTTCCTAAAAGACCTGTACATCCCGTCACAAACACATTTTTATTTTTCCAGAAACTCAAACTTGATCACCATACCTTCCATACATGTTGTCCCCTGTCCCACATCTTGTTGATTTCCAGCAGGTTTTTATACGTATCGATCGCCGTCCAGAAACCGTAATGCCGATATACCGCCAATTCGCCGTCCTTCGCCAGCTCCTTCAGCGGTTCTTCTTCAAACATGACATCGCTGTCTTTCGGCAGATAATCGAATACCTTCGGGCTGAGCACGAAGAATCCGCCGTTGATGATGCCGTCACTCGAGGTTTTTTCAGAAAAGCTTTTCGCCATGCCGTCTTCGACTGTCAGCGTCCCGAATTGCGAGGTCTTTTCAATACCGGTGACGGTTGCCGCAGCCCCTTTTGATTGATGATAGCTGATCAGGTGAAACAGGTTGATGTTGGCCAGTCCGTCTCCGTATGTCATGAGAAAGGTTTCATCACCGATGATGTCCTTTGCCTGTAAAAGCCGCCCCGCTGTCTGCGTGTGTTCCCCCGTGTCTAAAAAAGTGATTTTCCACGGCTCGGATTTTCCCAATATCCGCACTTCTCCGGTAGAGCTGTCGAGCGTCATACTATGATTCTTCCAGTCATAATCTAAGAAATATTCCTTAATCATCTCTCCTTTGAAACCAAGAAGCAGGATAAATTCGTTCACGCCATAGTATTGATAGAGTTTCATAATATGCCATAGAATCGGTTTTTCGCCTATCATGGCGAGCGGTTTGGGACGTTCATTGGTGATTTCGCTCATTCTCGTTCCTTTTCCGCCGCAGAGAATGACTGCTTTCATCTCTACCCCTCTTCTCTGTGAATATTGGATTCGAAACCGCCCGTATAAGAGAAACCCAACCGGATAATTTGTCCGATTCTCTATCACCGGTTTCAAAATCTACTGTAAGATATGAGAGATTGGCGCCCTTTGTGATCGAAAGCTCTCTCTTTTTTCAGATTGGTGAAGATACACACAAAAAAAGAGCCTCACGGAAATTCCGTAAGGCTCTTTCTATTATTTATTATCCTCATTAAGCTTTTCTTTGCCGTAATGATATTTAGACGGATCAACCGGCGTAAAGTCGCTCAATTTGTGGAATCTGAGCAGGTCTTTGTACATCACGCTGTCAGACAGCTTCAGCTGCTCTGTGACTCTGGCTTTCAGATTTTTCGTTTCCTGATTGCCTTTCAGTTCTTTTCCTGTCTTCGTATCGTATACGACATTGGAGATAGAAGTATATTTCGGCGTGACGTAGTCTCCGTTACGGAACGTCACCGTATCATCATGGTCTTTCGAGAAGAGATCGGTTCCGAAATTAATATATTTCTTAGAATCAATGCCTTCCAAGTGAAGGATCGTCGGCACAACGTCCATTTCACCGCCGAATGTATGGTTCACTCCGCCTTTTTTGCCGGGGATGTGAAGCATAAGCGGCACACGCTGGTTCTGCGCGTTTTGATAAGGCGTAATTTCTTTGCCGAGAATTTCTTTCATCGCGCGGTTATGGTTTTCAGAGATTCCGTAATGGTCTCCGTAAATCATAATCACCGAGTTGTCATATAAACCGGATGACTTCAGATCTTTAAAGAACTGTTCAAGCGCTTCGTCGAGATAACGAGCCGTCTGGAAATAGTCATCTACAGTCGCATCACCTGTTTTCGCTTTTTCAATCGTTGCATCTTTTTCATCAAGCGTAAACGGATAATGGTTCGTCAGCGTGAGCAAATGCGCATAGAACGGCTGTTTCAGCGATTTAAGCTTCGGAATGGATTCTTTGAAGAACGGTTTATCCTTCAGTCCCATATTGACAAGGTTGTCATCAGACATATCGTATGTGCTGGCGTCAAAGAATTTGTCATAGCCGATATGTTTGTAAATCTGGTCACGGTTCCAGAATGATTTGTAGTCACCGTGTAAAACGGCGCTTGTATAGCCTTCACTTTGGTCAAGGATGGCAGGAAGCGATTGATACGTGTTTTCCCCTTTTGTCACGAAGGCTGACCCTTCAGGCAGTCCGAACAGGCTGTTATCCATCATCAGCTCGGCGTCAGATGTTTTACCTTGGCCTGTTTGGTGGAAAAAGTTATCAAAGTACGTCATGTCCTCACCGCCGCGGGCGAGTTTATTCAGGAACGGCGTGACTTCTTTTCCGTCAAGTTTGTAGTTGATTAAAAACGATTGGAAACTTTCCAAGTGAATCTTAATGATGTTTTTGCCTTTGGCCTTGCCGAAATACTCGGCGTTCGGCTTCGCATAATGCGACGATGTGTAGTTCTCAACGCTCGTCAGGTCATCGCTGCTTGCATATGCCCGCTGCGTTTCCGTCTGCGCCGTCTGCACGCCGTCATAAATCGTGTAATTATAAAGACCTAAGTATTTTACAATGTAATTGCGGTCAAACGTTCTTGTCAGCAGCTCCGGGCGGTCCTCTTCGGCAATCGCCAAGTTAACAAAGAACAAAACAATACCCGTCACGATAATTAAAGACGTATACCGTTTTTTCAGCTTGAATTCCTTCAGCTCACGTCTCCACACCAGAAGTGCGATTAAAATAATAATGTCAACAAAGTACAAAATATCATGGCCGGACATAATGCTGAAGATGCCGTCTCCCATATTTCCGACATTACCGGATTGCTTTAAGTTAGGGAATGTCAAGAAATCATCGAAGAATCGATAGAATAGGATATTTGCATACAAAATAAACGTCATGATGAAATCAATAATCACCATGATAATCGCTGATTTGCGGCCTTTCGCAAACAATGCCAGTCCTAAAAAGAAAATGGCGCTTGAGAACGGATTGATCACTAGCAGAAACTGCTGCGTCGGCCCCTTCACCCCAAGGTTGAATTCAGCATGATAGGCTAAATACGTTTTGGCCCAAAACAAAATAATAGCCAGTACAAAAAAACTAAGTCTGTAAGAAAATAATTTCTTCATGGCAACCTCTACTTTCCTAAACACTTTAAATCTGTATTCTTACTTTTTGCTTCAATTCCTGCTTTCCGAGCAAAACGAAAGCATCACACAGCCCCATAAACACACCATTTTAATAAACGATATATTTATCATTCGTGTCATGCCCATTGAACATCTTATCCCGCCAGCCATTAGACGCAGGATATCCGTTCTTCGTTTCACATTTTTTTCTGGCATTAAAAGGCACCGTTTCAGACCCAGTCTGAAACTAGGAGATACCAAATATAAGAATAACACAAACTACTTAAAAACGAAAAATGAATATCAAAGGCAGCCGCCCGACAGGCGGGCTGAAGTTATTGTATGCAAAGGGATTGAAAAACTTGAATATTTTTTTCCGCCGATGCAAAAAAGGACTGGAGTCATCCAGTCCTTTTCATCAAAGCGGTTAAATGCCGGCCCAGACATCTTTTGCGTAAATGCCTTTTGTTTGGAGATCCAAAAGCCATTCTTGTGCTTGCCGTGCATCTGTTTCGTGAACCGACTGATACGCTTTTTGCAGTGCTGCCTCTACATCAGGCGCCATTTTGCTTCCGTCGCCGCATACGTATAGATGCCCTCCCTGGTCAAGGATCGAAATTAAAGCTTCGGCATCCTCCGTCATGACGTGCTGCACATACGTTTTCGGCACGCCTTCTTTGCGTGAAAACGCCGTATGAAGCGTCACGACTCCGTCTTTTTCATAACCTTCAAGCTCATCACGGTAAATAAAATCATGATCGTTTCTGCATCCGAAATACAGATGAGCTTCCCCCAGCTCTTTCCCTTCTTCTTTTAACGCCGCGCGTGCCTGCAGAAATCCGCGGAAGGGGGCGACTCCTGTGCCGGGACCGACCATAATAATCGGTTTTTCCGGGTCTTCGGGCAGCCGGAATCTTGTTTCCGGAGTGCGGACAAACATCACGATACCATCATCAGGTCTGCGTTCCGCCAAATAATTCGAAGCGACTCCGCGATACTCCCCCAAACCGCTCCGGGCGGGGCCGCGAACGACGCCGACGGTAATTGAAGCCTGTCCGGGATGTTTCCGCGGTGAGCTGGAAATCGAATAATAACGCGGCTTCAGCGGACGCAAAAGCTCCAGAAATCGCTCAAACGGCAGTTCACACGCTTCATATTTTTCAAGGAGATCGAGCATTGAGACGCGCAATGTTAAGATTTGCTCCTGATAGACGCCCTCTCCGAGTAAATCTTCCAATTCCCGTTTGTGCGGCGGGCAGACCGTATAAGCGGCCATTTCCCGGATTTGCGCCCTTGATGCTGCTTCCTGCAATTCGACACAGCTGCTCAGAAGATCGTGCAGCCTGACCGGCCGATCGAGCGGGAGATGAGCCGCGCTCTGTCCGCTGGCCGTCAGCAGCACTTGGTCGTTCCCGTTCAGATTATACCGGCGGAGAACACGGCCGACCTGCTCTTTGCTGTTTACAGGCAGCACGCCGAGATGATCCCCCTCATTGTAAGCAGCCTCTTTCGGCAGAATGATTTCAATATGCCTTGTGCTTCGGCCGCTTTCCGGCGCCTGAAGCTCCCTGTTTACCGCAACGGATGCGTAAACCGCTTCATACGTCTGTGCCAAAGGGGAGCCGCCAAGCCCGCTCACAAATTGAAGGCCCAGCGTACTCCGCTCTTTTTCGGCATTTTCATTCAGCTTGAGATCGAACGCTTTCATGGCGTCCGCCCACATGCTTTTTTTCCATTCATCAAGCTTTCCTTCAAAATCGCCGCTGACGTCCCCTTCGCCTCGGGAGGAAAATCGTTCCGCCCCTTTTTCGGCAAGCTTTTCATCAATCAGTCTCGGAACGGCCTGATATGTCGCCGCCCAGTTATGGTCACCGCAGCCGAAGACGGCATATCGGACGCCTTTCAGTTCCCCGGGTTTGACTTCTTCAAGCCATTGCACGAATTGCCCCGCGTTGCTCGGAGGCTTTCCGTTATAAGAGGATGTAATGATCAAGAGCGCTCCTTCTTTCGGCAGTTTTCCGATCCGGTCATTTAAAGGCGCCGTTTCAGTCCGGACGCCGTGCATTCCGGCAGTATCGGCAAGCTCCCGCGCCACGCCTTCTGCAGTTCCCGTATCTGAGCCGTACAGAATCAGAAGCGGACGGTTATCAAGTCCGATAATGGAAGCGCCTTTTGTCTCCTCTTTTTCTTTTTTGACGCCTTCCCCCGCTTTTTCAGCCGCCGGGAGAGCAGCTGAAACGGCTTCTTTGTTTCGCGGCCGCACCCGAATATGAAAATCGCCGGGCTTGAGCGTTAATGTTTGTTTAATATCGAGCTCATAATCGGTGTGGTCTGTAAAGGTAAAATGCTGAAGAATCATACCCAGAACAAGAGTTGCTTCGTGCAGGGCGAACTGCATACCGATACACGCCCTCTGACCGTTTCCGAACGGCTTGTACGCATGGTGGGGCACTTGATCCGGATCTTCAAACCGCTCCGGATAAAATTCCTCCGCATTGTCTCCCCACGCCTTTTTATCACGGTGAAGCTGAGGAATTAAGACGGAAATTCTGTCTTTTGCCGTGATCGGATATTTCCCGCCAATCACCGTATCCTCTTTCGCATAAAGACTGAACGCAGGCGCGGTCGGCCATAAGCGCAATGACTCCTGCAAAATCATCCGGATATAAGTAAGATCCAGCACTTGTTTATATGAAGGAACGGGATCGGTCAATACCCGATCGGCTTCCTCATAGGCTTTTTCCAAAACACGGGGATGCTTCAGCAGAAAGTAGATGGCAAAAGAAAGCAGGCCGCTTGTCGTTTCATGGCCGGCAATTAAAAACGTGATGATTTGAAACCGGATATTTTCATCGTCAAGTTTGTCGCCTGTTTCCGGGTCTTCCACATTCAGCATTCTGGCCAGCAGATCCTTTTCATCCCGGCCGCCGTCTGACTTACGCTCTGCGATAATACTGTCTACTAACGAAAACATCGCCTGAATGTCATGATGAAATTGGCGCTTCGTTCTGATCATGAGCTTATCCTGAACATCAAGGCGCTGCATTTGGTGCATCGCTTCATCAAGGGCGCGCACCATGCTGTTGATAAACGGATGAGGCGTTTCCCTGTAATAGCTGTTAAACCGATAGTTAAAACCGCACAGCCCGATCGTATCGAGCGTCAGCCGGGTCATATCGGCAGGCACATCAACGGCCTCATCCGGGTTCAGCCTTGCCCATTTTTGAATCAGCTGCACTGCGATATCCGTCATCATCGCATGATAATCTTTCATCGCGCGCTGGCTGAAGGTCGGCATCAGAATATGATGCGCCTTTCGCCAGTTAGGCTCATGCGTCCAGCTTGTAAACAGCCCGTCACCGGCAAACGCGCGGACTTTCTCCAAAGCCCCTTCAATGCTTTTATCGAACCGTTCTTCATCACACACCTCTTTCACCAGTTCATGGCCGGACACGACGATAATCGTGCCCGCCGGCGTATGCAACTGAAAAATTGGCCCCTGCTCATTTGCCAGTTTGAGAAGCGATATGGTGGGCTTGTCTTTATCAAGCAAAGGAAGATTTCCGAGCGGGCCGAACGTCTTTGGCTGCGGAATCGGACTTGTTTCCTTCATGAATAACACCCTTTCTTAAACGGAATGCGTTTCTTCCAACTACAGTGCCCTTTTCACCCGCCGATTATCCGCCAGAGCGGGCAATCCTCATTGACGATCATTAACGGTTTTTTCTATACTGGAGAGGCTTGTCAAATACAGAAATAAGGTGAGTTCATATATGGATTTTGAAATCAAGTTTTTATCGTTTTATGTCATTCAAGTGGAAGGAAAAGACGAACAGGCAAACAAACAGTTCAAACATTTCCAGACGCTTGATACGGAAGAATTTGAAGAAAGCGAGCTGAAGGATTTCCTGGACGGGGAATTGAAGAAAATCGTCAAACGGAAAGCCGAACGGCATCCGCAATCCGAGCAAGTCCCCACAAAAATCGGCCATTTTATCACGGAGCCGGGCCATGAGCTTGATTCAAATCCGAATTACAACCTTTTCAACCGCGCCAGACTTGCGGATACGAAGGACGCATTTATCGAAGCAAGCGAGCAGTTCGTCCGCACTTATCTGGACACGAGCGCCGTTCGCGGCGGTGTTTTTATCGTGGCATCGGCCGTGCCGCGTAAATATTTTGAGGACAAGTTCGTCTTTATGATGAAATGCGATTTCGAGCCGAAAGTCGCCCGGATCTCAGACGCCTCATCTCTCATTAAAAAAGTCGAAATGGCCATCACGACAAAAAACATGAAAAGCATTCAATATCCGTATATGCCGGAAGAAGGCATGACGGAAGAGCACGAGCTAAAAATCCACCAAGCCTCGCATGCCCGTTATTTTGAGGACTTTCTCAAATTTGTCGAATACGGCGAATCGATGCCGGAAATCATGAAAAACCAAGTCATGAACATGGTGCAGGAGCACGTGTATGAAACTTTTGAAGAAAACAGCGAAGAGCTTCAGCAGTTTGAGCACGACATTGAAATTTGGGAAGCGAGTGAAAAGCGGGAAATTCAGGAGCGCCTCGACACCCATCAAGTCATCGAGGCATCTGCCCAGATCATTGAACATACGCCGGAAGCCGAGCTGAAAATGAAAGTCGGAGAAACAGAGATTAAAGGATTGCTGGCCGATTTCGGCGAAACCATCCATCTCGCAAAAATAAACGGGCGCTATGTCGCGCTCATTGAGGCGGAGACGATCTCGTTTGAAAAAGGCAGTTCGCCGGTGGAGTTTCACAAGCCTGAGGGGCTGCATGAGGTGATTGAACGGATACGGAATAAATCTGAACAAGACTGACAAAAGTCCAGACGCCATGTTCTGGACTTTCTTTATTTAATAAGGCTCTTTGAGCAATCGATAGCATTCACCGATGATGTCTTGGACGCCGGGCGTTCCCTTTATCTCGCGGCGGACGATTTCAGATGAGAGATTCTGCACCCGTAAAGCCCGCTCCGCCCGTCGTTCGAAGTATGCCTGACATGCAGTTTCATAGTTTTCGTGTTTTTGCAGTTCTTCACTAAGCACGATCGCGTCTTCGATCGCCATCGCCGCTCCCTGCGCCAATGTCGGCGCTCCTGCATGGACGGCATCCCCGCCCAGAACAACGCGGCCTCTGTGCCACGGTTCTTTGACCGCCATCTGCTCAACCTTATGAAACAAAACGGGATATTCCTTTGACATATGATCTGTCACAAACTTCACTCCCGGAATTCCGCGCAGCAAGTCTTTCACCCGTTCAAAACGTGTGTCCTCATCATCCCTGAAGTCAGCGTCATACGGCCGGATGATAAATACGTATCCTGTTTTTTCGGACAGCGGCACGACCCCGACCTGTGTCTGCCCTTTTTTATACATCAGTGTTGAATCATGAAATATCGGCTCGGGAAAAGAGATGTAAAATCTGTGCGCCCCCATGCCGAGATACTCCGTTTTCACTTTTCTTTGCAGCATTTGATCGCGGACAGCAGAGCGGATGCCGTCAAAACCGGCGAGAATGTCAGCCGTCAGCGCGGTTCCTTCTGCGAAATGCACCGTTATTTCATCTGCTGTTTCTTCGTAAGATACGACTTTTTTACCGAGCAGAATCGTAACCCCCGCCGCTTCAGCATGCTTTCTGAGGACATCATTTAAGGTTTGCCGAAGTATATTATTCCTCCCAGGCAATGAATCATCTAAAAACGCCTCACTTACTTTAAACAGCAGCACTCCGTTTTCATCATGCTGCTTCAGCCATTCCGTTTGAAAGCCGTGTTGGCAGCATTCTTCATACACACCGATTTCCCTCAGCACCCGCAGCGCATTTTGAGGCTGGAGAATGCCCGCTCCGCTTTTTCGCATATCGGACGCCGCCTCGCAAAGGGTCACTTCAAAACCCGCTCTCCCGAGAGAAATCGCTGCGGACAAGCCGCCGATCCCTCCGCCCGCTATGATGATCTTCTTCACTTCATGGTTCATCACGATACCGCCTTCTCTATTTATTTACTATCCATTAACTATTAGCCACCTTACTATATAAGCTGAAAAACTGTCAATCTTTATAAGTTGCCTTTTGAATCCGGCAAGCTTATACTTTGAATCACAAAAATGTACGGAGGCTTACAAAATGGAATTGAGAGATTTGCCGGATTACTCGCAGATTGCCGGACACGCTGAGATTTACGCCGATATGGACGCTGACTCATTGAAAACATTTTTGACTTTATTTGATATGGCGAAAAAAATGAATCATGTCATGGAGCATTATTTCTCAAGTCACGGATTGTCAGAAGGCAAATTCAAAATTTTAATGTTTCTGTTTGACGCACCCGGCCGCAGCCTGAGTCCGACGGAGCTGGCGAAAAAATCCAACGTCACCAAAGCGACCATCACCGGATTGATCGACGGACTCGCACGGGACGGCTTTGTAAACCGCAGCCGGCATACCGGCGACAGACGAAAAATCAGCATCGAGCTCACAAAGGAAGGAAAAGAAAAGCTGATGCTGTTCCTCCCCGGCCACTTTTCTAAAATTTCAGGTGTCATGGAAAACTTCACCGCTGAAGAAAAAGCGGCCTTCACAAAAATGCTTGAAGTATTATTTGATAAGATTCTGCTGTTTTCCGGAGACAGAACATAAAAGGCGCCCCTTTAGAAGGGCGCCTTTTTCGCGCGGTTAATCATCACTGTTTAAAATCCCGAAAAACCGAAGCAGGTTGATAAACAGGTTGATAAAGTCGATATAAAGCGTCAATGCCATCAAAGGAATCAGATCCGCCGTGATGTCACGGTGTTTGATCTGGTTCAGGTCGTATAAGATGTACATTGAAAACACAATCGTTCCGATGACGGAATACGCCATCATGGCGGCGGAATTCAGCGGGCTGAAAATATTAAAGATCCCCACCGCGAGAAGCGCGATAACAGCGACAAGCAAGAAGGACCATAAAAACGACAAGTCCTTTTTCGTCTTAGCGCCGATCGTGCCGAGCACCGCAAAAATCACAAACGAAGAACCGAATGCTTCCAATACGACATAGGCGCCCGCTGCGGACGCATAATGGCTGATAATCGGAAACAGCGTCACTCCGGAAATAAAAGCGAATGAAAACACAAACGCATATCCGACGGCTTTTTTTCGGCGCAGCCAAAACGCCGCGAAGATCATGACGACCTCTAAGAGCGACAGCGGCAGCATCAATGCCGGCGGAATGAACTGGCCGGTATACAGGCCGATTGTCGCAACTAACAGCGTAAACACAAATACCGTTATAATGCGCTGCATAATAGATTGTTTGCTCTCATAAGCAGCAGTTTGCATGTCAAAAGTCCTCCCAAAAATTGATCGTAATAGGTCTATTATAAATAAAATGGGAGAAATTTGCATGATTTTAAGAAAATTTTAAGGATATCAGGCCTGGCGTTTTGCTGCACACTCCTGCATATTCATGAAATCATACAGTTTTTTCGTCAATCCGCCGTGCCCGAATCGGATATTCCCCTTCTGTCCCGGCGTTTTCGCATAATCGAGAAACGCCAGCACATAAAGGCGCCTGACGGGAATGGGAATGATGCCCGCATCATAAAACCAGCCGTCAATTGTATTCAGCACGCCTTTATTTATGCCGTACTGCTTCGTGCACCAATGCAGAAAGCGCACTTCGGGCAGGTGCAGATACCGGCTCTCCCGGAAAGGAACAGTTGAATGCTTCATATGTACCGCCTCCTGTCATTGGCCGTTTTTTAAGATTGCTTTACTTCTTTGCTCTTCAGGGAAAATCGATATTTCTCCACCTTATCAATTTGTGTCACTTGGGAATTATGAACCGTAATCTGAACAGTCCCGAAATCGATCGTTTCCAGCGCACTGATAATCTTTTCAACCACATGCGGATCTACGTTTCCTTTGGACGTCATCATGCTCCCCCTTTATGTCTGGCCGTTCGTCTTGAAGACAATGGTTTTTAATTCATACTATTCTGATAAGAAATATATAATTATACTATTATGTTTCCCTCCAAAAATCAATAACATTTACACGATTTTTGGATATGATTTCGTTGCGAATACTTTCACTTCCTTCGCTTTGACATAAACTGTGTCACCGACACCGGCCCCCAAGTCGTCATATTGCTCCTTTGAAAGCTCAATCTCCAAATGCTGGCCTGTGTCAGTACGGACGGCTTCCACTCTGACGGACGGCCCGATGGCGCGGATATGCGCCGCCTTTACTTCAAACGAATTCAGACCGGACGGATTTTTTTCTACGGTAAAATGATGGGGCCTCACATAAGCGATCCCCCTGTCCTGATCAGCATGCCCGACAGGTAATACCGCATTTCCGGTGATCAGCTTTCCGCCTTCCACTTTTCCTTCAAATACATTGACACTGCCAAGAAAGTCGTACACAAACGGGTTTGCGGGGTAATCATAGACCTCCTGCGGCGTTCCGATCTGTTCAATCACGCCTTCATTCATGATGATGATCCGGTCAGCCACATCAAGTGCTTCTTCCTGGTCGTGAGTGACGAAAATACTTGTCATGCTGAATTCATCATGAAGCCGCCTGAGCCATTGTCTCAATTCTTTTCTTACTTTTGCGTCGAGCGCGCCGAACGGTTCATCCAAAAGCAAAATTTTCGGTTCTACGGCCAAGGCGCGTGCGAGGGCAGCTCTCTGCCTTTGTCCGCCTGACAGCTGCGAAGGGTAGCGCTTTTCATAAGGTTCCAGTTTTACAAGAGCGAGAAGCTCTCTGACCTTTTCGGCAATTTCTTTTTTGGCAGGGCGCTGCTTTCGCGGACGGACTTTTAATCCGTAGGCGACATTTTCAAAGATTGTCATCTTGCTGAATAACGCATAGTGCTGAAACACAAAACCGACATGTCTGCTTTTCACATGCGTATTTGTCACATCTTGTCTTCCGAACAGGACACGCCCCCCATCCGCCTGCTCAAGGCCGGCAATAACTCTCAGCAATGACGTTTTGCCTGAGCCTGACGGGCCGAGAAGTGCGACCAGCTCGCCATTATTGACGTGAAGATTAATATCCCGCAATGCCTGATAGTTTCCGTAATGCTTAGAAATACTGTCGATCGTAATCTCCATAATGACTCCTTCCTCACCCGGCTTTGGCAGAGCGATAACCGGCTTTCCATTCAATGATGTTTTTCAAAAACAGTGTCACAATCGCAAAAACCGACATGACAGAAGCCACCGCAAAAGCGGCCGTAAACTGATATTCGTTGTACAAAATTTCGATATGAAGCGGGAGCGTGTTGGTAACACCCCTGATATGGCCGGAAACGACTGATACAGCGCCGAATTCGCCGATTGTCCGGGCCGTGCTTAAAATCACCCCGTAGATCAGCCCCCATTTGATATTAGGAAGCGTGACATGCCAAAATGTTCTCCAGCCTCCAGCACCAAGGGTGACGGACGCTTCTTCTTCAGCATTTCCCAAGCTTTGCATAAGCGGTATTAATTCCCGGGCGATGAAAGGGAGCGTCACAAACAAGGATGCAAGCACGATTCCCGGGATGGCGAATACGATTTTTATCTGGTGATCAAGTAAAAATGGACCAAGCCAGCCGTGAAGCCCGAACAAAAGGACAAAGATTAAGCCCGCGATTACCGGAGACACGGCAAACGGCAGATCAATCAGTGTCATAAACAGACTTTTCCCCCTGAATTCATATTTGGTCACAGCCCACGCCGCGGCGACGCCGAACATTGTATTCAACGGAACCGTGATGAAAACAACGAGGAGCGTCAATTTCATCGCGGCAAGGGAATCCGGATGCGTGACAAAGAGGATATAGGCCTCCGCCCCCTTTTTAAAAGCTTCAATAAATATAAATGCAAGCGGCATGATTAAAAATATGGACAAAAAGAGCAGAACCGCTGAGATCAGCACCCATTTCACAACGGGTGATTCCCGCATCTCCCGCTTTGGCGCGGCTGTTTTGGCGGTTTCCAGCTGCATGGCATATCCCCTACCTTCCTGCGTATTTTCTCGCGGTGAGCCATTGCAATCCATTGATGATGAATAAAATGAAAAATGTGATGACAAGCATGACTGCCGCAACAGCCGTGGCCCCGGCATAATCGTACTGCTCTAGTTTCGTCATAATGATCAGCGGGGAAATCTCGGTTTTAAACGGCATATTGCCCGCGATAAAAACAACAGAACCATACTCCCCGAGAGCGCGGGCAAAGGATAATGCAAAACCCGATAGAATAGAAGGAAACAGCTCCGGCAGAATGACCCTTCGAAAGGTTTTCCATTTTGAAGCTCCGAGTGAAGCAGATGCTTCTTCCGTTTCTTTTTGGAGACTTTCTAAGACGGGCTGAACCATCCTGACGACAAAAGGCAGCCCGATAAACGTTAATGCGATGACAATGCCGATCGGCGTAAACGAGATACGGAAAGGAACCAGCTGTCCGATCCAGCCGTCCGGCGCATACATCGCCGTCAATGTTATGCCTGCGACGGCGGTCGGCAGTGCAAAAGGCAGATCAACCAGGCCGTCAGCCAGCCTCTTCCCCGGAAAGTCATATCTCGTCAGCACCCAGGCGATGACAACGCCGAAAACCGCATTGATCAAAGCGGCGCAGCCCGCCGTCATGAAGCTCAGACGATAGGAAGCTGCGGCTCTCGGCTCAGAAATGATACGCCAGACGTCCCCGGGGCCCATTGACATGGTTTGAAAAAACACCATTGAGAGCGGCACGATAACCAAAACGGCCATATATAAAAATGTAAATCCCATCGTTAATCCGAAACCCGGAATCACGGACGGTTTTGTTTTTTTGAAAAGCAGTGTTCTCATCATCGTTTCCTCTTTCTATTTCCCATAGATGCTGTCAAAGGTTCCGCCGTCATTGAAATGGGTTTCCTGCGCTTTTTTCCAGCCGCCGAATTCCTTTTCGACCGTCACTGTTTTGATATGCGGGAATTGTTTTTCATACTTTTTCAGAACCTCTTTATCGCGTGGCCGGTAAAAATTCTTCGCGGCGATCTCCTGTCCTTTTTTGCTGTAGAGATAGGATAAATATGCTTCAGCCGCTTTTTTTGTTCCTTTTTTATCCGCCGTTTTGTCGACGACAGAGACAGGAGGCTCAGCAAGAATGCTGATTGACGGATTGACAATCTCAAACTTTTCTTTGCCGAATTCCTTCAATGTGAGATAGGCCTCATTTTCCCAAGCGATCAATACATCCCCCATCCCTCTTTCTGTAAAACTGGTCGTTGCCCCCCGCGCCCCTGAATCAAGTACTTCCACATTGCCGTAGAGGTCTTTCATAAACTGTTTGATTTTCGTTTCGTCATGATGATACGTTTCATCCGCATATGCCCAGGCCGCTAAATAGTTCCATCTGGCTCCGCCGGATGTTTTCGGATTGGGCGTAATGACAGAAACACCCTTTTTCGCTAAGTCAGCCCAATCAGTGATATGTTTCGGATTTCCTTTTCTGACTAAGAACACAATGGTTGACGTGTAAGGAGTTGATTGATCCGGCAGACGGGATTGCCAGTTTTGATCAATGAGATGGGCTTTTTCGGCTATCGAATCAATGTCATAGCCCAAAGCAAGTGTTACGACATCAGCGTCAAGTCCGTCTATAACGGATCTGGCCTGTTTCCCCGAACCTCCATGCGATTGCTGTACGGTTACCTCTTGACCCGTTTTCTTTTTCCAATAAGAAGAAAAGGCCTGATTATACTCTTTATACAGCTCCCGCGTCGGATCATACGATACATTCAGCAGCTGAACGGTTTTTCCGTCTGATGAAGCGCTCCCGGACTCAGACTGACAGGCTGACAGCGCCCCTGCCAGTAATAGTAATACTAAAAATGCCGTTATTTTTTTCATTTTCCTGATTTCTCCTCTCTCTCTGCATAAAAAAAGGCATATTATCTCCTTTTTAAAAAAAGAAAATAATATGCCTTCAGTTGACTGATGGGCCATTATACCGGTATTAGATATGGGCAATACGGCCAGCTTTCGTTTGTGTACGATCAGCTATTGGTGCCGGTTCGATGTGTATAAGAATAATTCAAACTATCCCTAGCTGTCAACTAAGTTTTTGAATATTTAAATTGTTTCCCGCTGACAAAAAAAGCGCCCCGCCTCTGGCCGGAGCACTTTTTTTCTCACACTTTTGTTTCCTCAATAGTACATGTGACACCCATGCTGGCGAGCGCCTGCTCCAGAGAGCCGTAGGTTTGATACGCTGAAAAATCAAGCCCCAATTGGATAGAAGTCTGTGCCACATCAGGCCGAATGCCGGAAAACACGGTTCTGATGCCGAGGAGAAATAACGTTTTCGACAGCATGTACAATTGTTGCGCCACCATCGTATCGACAATGGGCACACCGGACAGATCAATCACAAGGTTTGTGATCCGTTTAGCGACACAGTTTTCCGGCACCGTCTCCAATATCACGCGCGCCCGTCTCGTATCAATCGCGCCGATGAGCGGCAGAGTGCCGATCGTATCCGCGATCAAAATAACCGGACAGCTCAATTCGGAAATAAGCTCCTGCTGAGATGACAGCCTCGCGATCATTAATGTCTGATACTGTTCAGTAAAATCCGTCATCAGCTGATCAAATGAGCCGTTAACAAGATGATTCCAGCGGCGGACATCCTCTTTTGTTACGATATCCGGATTCTCATCTATAAAACGGGTGACCGCTTCCCAAAAGACGGTTCTTGAATTGCCGATCGCTTCAACGACCTCATGAACCTGCGCGTCCTGCTCCACTCTGCTTTTCGCTACCTGTGCGGCCCATTTTTCTTTGTTATGCTGAAAAACAGCCGGGTCTTCCAAAAAAGCGCTTGCGACGGCCGTGTTCGTAAAGGTATGCTGCTCGATCAGCAGCCGTTTCATTTCCTCACTTAATTGATCCGCAGAATAAAAATGCCCTCTCAGCTTCCGTCTCAGCTTGAGCCATTTTTCCGTCAGCTCGGCCGAATGTGTAATAATATAATCATGAAGTAATTGGTCTTTGTTCACTGCCGTCTCCTCTTTCAAGAATATGTCCTTTTGTCTAAATTATAAATCGGAATTGCCGATCGTACTAGAGAAATAAAAAAAAGCCGGCACATTAAAGCTTTCGGTTGCTTTTTTCGCCTGCAGGACACACTATAAAAGAAATGAAACAGGAGGTCAGTAAGATGATCAAAAAAATCGCGACAGTCGCCGTATACACTGATGATCAGCAAAAAGCAAAAACATTCTGGACGGAAAAAGCGGGATTTGAAACCGTAGCCGAACATCCGATGGGCCCGAATGCCTTCTGGCTTGAAGTAGCGCCAAAAGGAGCCGAGACTCATTTGGTTATCTATCCGAAAGCGATGATGAAAGGGGCCGAGCATATGAAGGCTTCAATCGTATTTGAATGCGAAGATGTCTTTGCCGCATACGAACAGATGAAAAAAAACGGCGTCACATTTATAGATGAACCGAAACAAATGGAGTGGGGCAGCTTCGTGCAATTTAAAGACGAGGAAGGCCATGTCTTTCTCCTCAAATCATGAGTCTCAATTGACTTTGAGAATCATTTTCATTTAAAATAAAGCTTGAAAATGATTGGAGAGATGCCAGATGTTCGTGCAAATCAGAAAAATGACCGTAAAAGAAGGACATGCCGATAAAGTGATCGAACGCTTCAGCTCAGAAGGCGTAATCGAAAAGCAGGAAGGCTTGATTGACGTAACAGTCCTGGAGAAAAAAGTCCGCCGCGGCGACGAAGAAGTCGTCGTCTTAATCCGCTGGGAGTCAGAAGACCATTGGAAACAATGGGAAAAAAGCGAAGATCACATCGCGGCCCACAAAGCAAACCAAGGCAAGCCGAAACCTGATTACATGCTTGGGACGGACGTCGGTATGTATCATGTCAAAGCCGTTAAAACAGGCGTACATGGAAAATAATAAAGAGCGTTTGCCCCAGGGCAAAGCTCTTTTTATTTTTTCTCCTCATACGGCAGGACAAACAGCGGTTTATCGGGCTTCCATTCCGCATACAACACGTCCTCCGTTTTTTTGATGTTTTGCTTTTTCAGGTCTTGCATCAGCTGTTCTTCTTCCACCCCGGCTTCTTTCAGATTTTCGTGCAGCACTTCACCGTCAATAATCAGTGTGACGGGTAAAGAGACCTGCTTCGGTTTTATTTGCATGTCGCCGTTTTTCGTCGTGTCGTACGGAAATTTCGGCAGGACGCTGACCATCCCGTTTGTTTCTAAAATCGCATATTCCGCTTCCTGTATGGAAAAGCAGTTCGCCTGTCTGAGAAGGCTCTGCAGCTGATTTATGTCCAATTTATTCTTTTTCAGCACATCATATTTCAGTTTTCCTTTATGGATGACAATGTTCGGCTCGCCTTCCAACAGCTTTCTGGAGCTTTTCACTTTCTGCGTAATCAGTTCGATGAAATAGATTAAAATCCCCCATAACAGAGAAGCAAAAATGATTTCAACGATCCTGACGCCTTTATCATACACCGCATTTCCGACCAATTCGCCGAGGATAAGCGCCGAAATAAAATCAAACGGCGTAATCTGTGAGAATTGAGTTTTTCCGAGCAATTTTAAAATCACAAATAAAATACCCAAACCGCATACTAATTCCCAAGCCACTGTAAATAAATGTCCCATATCTGCACCTTCTTCTTAAAAGTCATTACCATTATGGACATCCGCCTGTTTTCTATACAGCGGCCGAAAACACAAAAAACGCAGCCGAAGCCGCGTTTCTCAGTTTAATGTTTTTGATTCGATCTCACGACCCGAACGCATGTCTCAGCGACATAACCGACGGCCGCTCCGAAGCCGGCAAACATCGCAGCAAGGCCCACGCCCATCCCTTCCCAGCCGCCGACACCGAAAATACTGTAAACAACCGTACCGAATGCAGCAAGGCCCAGGACCGCCAAAAGGCATTCAGGCCACATCTTTTTCGGCCATTTTTTACGGAGAACAACCGATACGGCAAAATTAAGACAAAACGCGGCCAGACAGATCAGATAAAAATATCCCATGTCTCTTGCACCTCCGTCATGAGGAGCTTTTTATTTGCTCATCTCTTTTTCAAACAAATGATAACCTGATGCAAATCCTTTTGATTCGTATCCCATCCCGCTGTAAAACGACTGAAGCGCCTTGTTGTCAGACACGCAATCGAGCCGGATTTTCGTTTTTCCCGGACAAGACACCCCCGTCTCCGCCCATGTCATGATCGTCCGGCCGAGTCCCGCGCCTGCAAACCGCCTGTTAATCGCTAGCCGATGCAGATATACGGATTCTCCATGTCCTTCATTGCCCCATAGACGTCTGTCCCACTCGCTTGCTTCGGGAAGCAGCATGACGACACCGGCCAGCTCTGCTTTCTGCCTGAATAAAAAAACATGTCCTTTGGCAATCGCCTCCCGCATATTGTGGGTATCTTCCCCTTGCAAAAGCCCGCTCCACTGGTTTGATCCTTTATCCCGAAGCCATTCCGCCGCTGACACGAGCAGCTCCATCACCTCTTTTGTATCATCCTTCCGGGCGGGGGTGACCCGGAAGGCTCCCGCCGTCTCTTCCGTCATCGTAAATGGTGTCATATAATCCTCCCGTAATCAGAATATTCGACACCATTATTATAGACCAAACGCAGAAAGGAAAAAAACAGCCGTCATGTTTGAGGGCCGTTTAAAAAATTTTCTTCTTATCACGTTCTTCTTTTAAAATCTCAACCGCTTCCCTGAAACGCATGGAGTGAACGATTTCACGCTCACGCAGAAAACGGAGTGAATCATTCAGGTCAGGGTCATCGGAAATATCAATAATCCATTGATACGTCGCTCTCGCCTTCTCTTCAGCCGCGATATCTTCATATAAATCAGCGATTGGATCTCCCTTTGCCTGTATGTAAGACGCCGTGAACGGAACTCCGGCCGCATTATGATAAAACAGCGCACTGTCATGGTTGACGTAATGGTCGCTGAGCCCTGCATCACGCAGCTGCTGCGGGGTCGCATCTTTTGTCAGCTTATAAATCATCGTCGCAATCATTTCCAAATGGGCAAACTCCTCCGTGCCGATATCCGTCAGCAGGCCGATCACCTTATCGGGAATCGTGTAGCGCTGGTTTAAATACCGGAGCGCGGCGGCTAATTCGCCGTCAGCCCCGCCGTATTGTTCAATCAAAAACTTAGCCAGCATCGGGTTGCATGTGCTCACTTTAACCGGATACTGCAGCTTTTTTTCATATACCCACATTTACAGATCCCTCCTTATACTTGCCACGGCCAAGGACCGCGGCCCCAATCCCACTGCGCGCCAACCTGACTCACGCCAAATTGCAGAAGCGGTCCGTACTCAGGCTCAAACCGCTTTCTCAGCTGCCTTGAGTACCGGGAATATTCATGAAACTGCTGAAGCGCGAGACGGTCATGGGGATGCGTATCCAGATAAAGCGTCAGCTCCACTAAGACAAAGTCCGCCGCCTGGATTTGCTCCAGCAGCCGATAGTATTCATCATCAATCTTTTTCGCCATATTCGATTCCCCCCCGATAAGGATTATCATAGAAATCGTAAAGATCCTTCCAAAGGGTCCCTTTTCTCAATGCCTCCATCGGAGAAAACTGCTCCAAGTGATACGGCTGAAACCGCATATAAAGATGCGGCGGCGTTCTGTAGTATTTTCTCCCGATCGGCGGGCAGGGATCAAACCGGCTGTGGAAGGGCTTATAAGATTTGACCGGTGTAAACGGCTGATTTTCTTTCATTACGATCCTCCTTTCCTAAACACATGACCTTAATAGGTATGAACCCGTAACGGCATTTATGCCCCGCAAGAAATGAAAAAAGCCCGGCGCTTAGAAACGGTCACAAAAAAAACACTCTTGCTGTCCAAGAGTGCTTTTTCCCGAATGGTCAGATATATTGACTGTCCCGATGATGGAACGGGTAACCGCCGTAGCCTCCGCCATAGCCGCCAAAACCGTACCCCGGATAGCCTCCGAAGCCGCCATGGCCGCCAAAGCCGCCAAAGCCGCCGTAACCTCCGTAACCTCCGTAACCGCCAAAACCGTATCCCGGGTAGCCTCCGAAGCCTCCGCCGAAGCCGTACCCCGGATAGCCTCCGAAGCCTCCGTAACCGCCAAAGCCGTGCCCCGGATAGCCTCCAAACCCTCCATAGCCGCCGCCAAAGCCGCCGTAAATCGGTCTTCTTTCATCCATGATTTATCGCTCCTTCACATAGGTTACAGTCCAGTTTATGACATTCGGAGGGAAACGTATGGGCAGCCGCCCAGTTTTGGCGAATTAATCAATTATAGCTTTACGGATTGCAATACAGGCTGAACGCACGGGCAAAATAAAAAGCCGGAACATAAGCAGTCCCGGCCTTTTTGTCTTTATTCGCCTAAATCTACATTGTGATAAACCTGCTGTACGTCTTCCAGGTCTTCCAGCACATCGATCAGCTTTTCAAATTGAGCTTTCGCATCTTCGGGAAGCTCGATTTCATTTTGCGCAAGCATCGTCAGCTCCGCAACTGTGAACTCTTCAACGCCGGCATTTTTGAATGCCTCTTGTACAGCATGGAATTGATCAGGCTCGGCATACACGATCACACTGTCATCCTCTTCCAAAATATCGCGAACGTCCACATCAGCCTCCATCAGCAATTCCAGCGCTTCATCCGCCGTCTTGCCTTCAACGCCGATAACGGCAGTCGCATCGAACATGTAAGCGACAGACCCGCTCACACCCATATTTCCGCCGTTTTTCCCGAATGCGGCGCGCACTTCAGGCGCCGTGCGGTTTACATTATTCGTTAACGCATCCACGATGATCATTGAACCGTTCGGCCCGAAACCTTCGTAACGCAGCTCGTCAAAGTTCTCCTCCGCGCCGCCTTTCGCCTTTTCAATCGCACGCTCAATAATGTTTTTCGGCACACTGTACGTCTTCGCGCGCTCAAGCACCACTTTTAACGCCTGGTTCGATTCCGGATCAGGCTCGCCCTGTTTTGCCGCCACATAAATCTCACGGCCGAACTTCGCGTAAATCCGGCTCGTATTTGCGTCCTTTGATGCTTTCTTTTCTTTAATATTGTTCCACTTACGGCCCATTTTGTTCCACTCTCTTTCACGAATTGAATCTGTATGATTAAATACTCTGTTTCTATTATACCTCAGCGATTAGGTTGTTTCGAGTGTAAGACATTAGAAAAAACAGGCACGCTCAAAATCACCGCGCGCACTAAGCCGAATTTGAGGGTTATTGTACAACCCTTCATACAGGAAGGAAGTCGCAAGCCAAAAGATTCATTTTGTTCTCATTACCTATTTCCTACACTGTATCCCCTGACTCGCGTGGTAAAATTTTGATATCGAACAAAAGAAAGGATATGGTCATGAAAGTTTTCGAAGCAAACAGCCTCCTCGCCGCCGCCAAACAGCGTGCGGGTGAATACAAAAAACTGCGCGGTCAGATGGTTAATCTGAAAAAAGCGTTTCAAGGCATGGCTGATCTTGGTGACAATGATTTCTCAGGCCGGGGCGCAAATAACATTAAAGCTTTTTTCAAGGACCACGCCGGCGTCACAGACAGTTGGCTTGATCTGATCGATATGAAAATCGCATTTCTCACAAGCCTCCCCGGCAAGGTCGAAGATGCCGGACTTTCCAATTCACATGTGGAGGAATCTTTTCTGGAGCACGAGCTCACCCATGCCCTCAGTAAATCAAAGGCGATTATGGAAGAGCAGAAAAAGGACATGCGCTCCATCCTCGGTGAGATCAATGACATCATCTCGCTTGATCTGTTTTCAACCGAAAACACGGATCAGAAGCTCTCTTCAGCTGATAAAAAAAGAAGCGAAACCATACATAAGCTCGGCAAACTTGATCACGATCTAACGAAAGAATACGCAGAAACCGAAGCGAACGAACAGTTCATTCAAGCTGACTTCCAGCAGCTCCAAAACGCCACAGGCAAAGGAAAAAGCGCCACGCCGCTTCACTACAATGCCAAAGCGTACCGAGAAAGCGACATCCATAAGAAAAAAGGCGATATCGCAAGACATTCGGATGCGTATTTGACGATTAAAAAGGAAGAGGCGAAAGAGCGGGAAATTGAAAAACTGAAAGAAAGACTGAAAAACTATGATTATGCGAATGCCGATGAATTCTATGAAATGGCCAAAACGATCGGCTATAAAAACCTGACAAAAGAACAGCAGCGCTACTTCACTCAAATTGAAAACACGCGTGAACTCACAGACGGTTTCAAAGGCGTTGCCGTCGGCCTTTATGATTCCGGAAAAGACGCGGTCACAGGCCTGTGGGATATGGTCACAGATCCGGGCGGAACGGTTGAAGCTATTACAGGAGCGGTGGCTCACCCGATCAAAACGTATGCAGCGATTTCAGCGGCAATCGAAGAATCGTACCAAAAAGACATGGTGAATGGCGACACCTACTCAAGAGCAAGATGGGTGTCATATGCAGTGGGCACAGTTGTGACATCAGTTGTCGGTACAAAAGGCGTCGGCGCCGTCTCAAAAACAGGCACAGCCGCCAAAGTGACGACCAAAGTCAAAACAGCAGCAAGCAAATCCGCCACAGCTCAAAAAGCGATAACGGTCTCAAAACAAACCATTGACCACATCAAGCAAAAGGTCAACACAGGCATCGAAGTGTCAAAAAAACGCATCAAAACCAAGTTGAATCAAATCGGGGATCTCACTCTGGCTGACATTCTCCCGTATCATCCTCGTCACGACTTAGTGCCGGCAGGCGTTCCTTACAACGCAGTCAACGGGGTCACACTTAAAGAAGGACTTCAGAAATTCGCCAAGGTCATCCTGCCGAAACCGTACGGAACCTCCGCAAGCGGCAGACGGACACCGGCACCGCATGTACCGCCGGTAACGGTCAATTACGGCGAGCATTTTGCGAAATGGACCAGAAAGAAAGTATTGAAGCCGAATGTCATCTACAAAACAAAAGAAGGCTACACGTACACCACTGACAACTATGGTAGAATTACAAGTGTCAAAGCAGACTTGCAGCTGGGAGAAGCAAAACGCAACCAATATGCACAGTCAAAAGCAGGCAAACCAGACCGTCTGACAGATGACGACGGAGGCCACCTAATCGCCACCCAATTCAAAGGCTCAGGCCAATTCGACAATATCGTGCCGATGAACTCTCAGATTAATAGGAGCGGCGGGAAATGGTACAAAATGGAGCAAGTGTGGTCAAAGGCATTGAACGGAAAACCTCCTAAGCAAGTAAAAGTTAATATAGAACCCGTTTATCAGGGAGATTCACTAAGACCTGTATTATTTAATGTTGAATATAAGATAGGTAATCGTAGAGCGAGACAAGTTACTATAGAAAATAAACCAGGGGGTTAATCTAATGGAAACAAAAAATATGGAAGTGCTATATCAAAAGATAGCAGAACAAATTATTGATATGATCCCTTCCGAATGGAGCAAAGTTGTTCTTTATGCAGAAATATTAGACGGTTCCAGAGAAGTGTATTTTTTCTTTCAAACACCAGAAAATGATGAATATATATACTCTCATGACATTCCAGAACAATTTCAAGTTAGTAAAAAAATTTATACCGAACTATTAATAGATCTTCAAGAGTTATTTAAGCAGTTACACACTGAATTTAAAGAAAATAACCCCGAAGCATGGACAAATTTGACACTGAATCTTGAAAGCGATGGAACGTTCTCAATTGATTATGATTATGAAGATGTTATTGAATCTGATTTGGACGAATACGAAAGACAAATGATTTGGGAGTTCAATAACTTGGGTATTTTCCCCGAAGATGAAGAGGATAAAGAATTTGTTAAGGATTATCTAAATATTAAATAATGGCTTCAACAATTCAAAGGTAGAGGATCATCAATGGAAACTGAAAAAATGGAACAACTATATCAAAAGATTGCTGAAAAAATAAATGATATGATTCCCTCTGAATGGATGAGGGTCACTCTATACGCCGAAATGTTGGATGACTCCAGAGAAGTTTATTTTTTCTTTAACACACATGAAGACGAAGAATATATTTATTCATACGATATTCCTGAACATTTTCAAGTAAGTAATCGAATTTACAAAAATATGCTGCTAGACCTTCAAGATTTATTTGATGAAATAAGGGATGAATTTAAAAAGCAATCCTCAGATATTTGGACTAACCTCACACTAAATTTAGATAGAAACGGTGAATTCTCAATTGATTATGATTATGAAGATGCACTCGCTTCAAAATATACTGATACTGAGCGACAAGTAATTTGGGAATATAAGCACTTGGGAATTACTCCAATAAGCGAGAGCAGCAGAAAGTTCCTTGAACAATATCTAAATGAACAATGAAAAAATGGAACAACTATATCAAAAGATTGCTGAACATCTAAATGAAATGATTCCATCTCAATGGGAAAAGATCGTTTTATATGCTGAAATACTTGATGACTCAGCAGATATATACTTTTATTAGCTATTTGATGAACTAAAAGAAGAATTTAAGCTAGGCAATCAAGATATTTGAACAAATCTCACTTTAAAATTACAAAACACCGGAAAGTTTTCAATTGATTATAATTATGATGATGTTTTATCGTCTGAACTTGATGACCTTCAAAGACGAGATGTTTGGAAATATGGATATTGCCTAAAGATGAGGACGAAAAAGAATTTGTAATAAGCTACTTCGGTCTATAAATCAATAATGGCTCAGCGCTTTACTGCTGGGCTATTTTTTATAACTAAGATCTCTCGACAATAGGAGTTTAAAAGGTTGGAAACTAAAAAAATGCAAGATTTGTACCAGTTTATTTGTGAGAAATTAAATGACATCATACCTTGTGAATGGGCAAAAGTTTACCTTTATGCAGAAGTATTAAATGACTCTACCATGGTTCTTTTTTACTTCAGAACACCAGAAAATAATCAAATTATTTATTCACAAGATATACCTAGCCATTACAACGTAAGCAAGGATATTTTCAAGACGTTGTTAAGAGAATTAAGAGAACTTTTTGAAGAATTAAAAACTGAACACAGAAATAATAACGATGATGTTTGGACTAACCTTACACTAACATTGGATCGTAGCGGAGAATTCCAATTAGATTATAATTATGATGATATTTTAGCATCAGAATTAGATGGATATGAAAGAAGCGCAATATGGGAATATAAAAACCTTGGTATTTTGCCTGAAGATGAGGATGATAAAGAATTTGTAATTAGTTACCTCGGTCTATAATTAAAAAATAGATCAGCCCTACTCTGCTGGGCTTTTTTTGATATCAAAGTCTTTTCGATTGTATCCACGAATTCCCCTCCTTCACACTAACCCCAATAATTCATTAATATCTATTTTGATTAAATCAATTAAAGTTGCTGACCGTCCAGCATGTCTCGGGTCGCCATGTTCTGTTAAGATTGTGTTTGTATTTCCCATATTAAATACAAAAATATCTTTATCAGTATTCGAATTTACCTCTATGATTTATATACTTGAGAATAGTAATAAAGGTTGTGTACAGTTTTCACATTTAGTTTCCCCCATGCAAGGACAACTATATCTGAATCATTTATCATTGAACTAACTGTATTAATATTATTCTTTTGAATATGATTTAACAGATTTGCACCGTGAATACTTTTCAATTTTGCTGAGGTGTCTGCTGGATTTGGAGCATAGATAGGTATAACATTTCCTATGTGAAGTTTTTTCACTTGAATTTTCTTATGGGTATAACAATAGAAAAAATCAATTAATTTATTTACAGTTCTATCTGAAATATTTGAATTAGCTTCCGATGGATTCATTAATATTACTGTAACAGTAATACCTTCCATTCGATTTATAAAAGGAATTGATAAGCTATATCTTAAATTTACACCCAGTATAATATTTTGCCTATCATTAATAGTAATAGACGAAATATCTACCTTATTAGAATCGTAAAAATACGTCAATAAAAACTTCCTTTCTGTAAATAATATAAGTAACGGAGCCAAGACTAACCTTAAAAGATTAAAATCATAACTCCGTCCAAACTAAAAAGCTAACTATTCACTTCTCCATAAACTTCATTCATCATATCTTCCATAATATAAGCCTTAAACTCGTCGTTCTCTAAAATCTTCATAAAGAACTCTTGATTGCTGCTCATGCGGTCAATGACGAAATCCATAAAGGATTTTTCAAAGGCGAATTTGAAGTTTTCTTTTGTGTTGTTTTTTGCTTTTTGGCGAATGTCTTCGTCATTTAGCATATCCTCTTTCACTTGCTCACGAGAAAGGAAATCTGTTTCTGTGAATTGCGTGCCAAAGCGGTCATTTAACTTTTCTAACACGCTCGATAAACGAACCTTCTCATCTTCAGCCGCACCCCCAGCACCATGCTCCTGAGGATCTAGGTCGTAGCCGCCCGTTTTCTCAAGCTCAATGCTGCCTTCAAATACTTTTTGATTGCGGTAGTATTCAAGTGCTACATCATCCGCCAAGTAAACGTCCTTATCTCCTCGACCCCGTGGCAATTTACGTAACAAGTACGTCAGGTAAATATATTGCTTGTGTAGATCTAAATCAATAAATGTTACAACTTGTAGCACAAAGCCATAAGTACGTGTAAATTTCGTAGCCACTTGTTTAAATGCGAATTGTTCTTCTCCCGAAAGTTTTTTAAAACGCTCCACACCTTTATCGAGAAGCGCATTTAACTCGGCTTGCGCCTTCGTAGACTTCTTCACACCACCCGTTACTTCAAGCTCATTTACCTTTTGCACCTCTTCCTCAGTAAATACTTGATATGGCTCTAGCTCGGCCTGCATATCATAAAGGATATTCGGATCAGAAATTTTTGATAGACTTGTCGATTCATAATAAGGCTGGAAAGACGCTCTTATGTCTTCTGGATCATTTACAAAATCCAAAACAAATGTATCGTCCTTACCAGGGCATGTGCGATTTAAACGAGATAGTGTTTGCACTGCCTTAATACCGCTTAATGGCTTATCTACATACATTGTGTGCAACAGTGGTTCATCAAATCCAGTTTGATATTTCTCAGCAACAAGTAGCACTTTGTATTCATCAGAATTAAATTTTTCAGGTAACTCTTTTTCAGAGAACTGATTCATTTCTGACTCAGTATAATGAATCTCACCATCTTTCACAGTACCGGAGAAAGCAACTACTGTTTTTAAATCATCGTAGCCCATTTCATTAATATACTTATCGAAAGCCATTTTGTAACGTACTGCGTGTAAACGGCTTGCTGTAACAACCATTGCCTTTGCACGGCCGCCAATTTTGCGCTGTACGAAATTGCGATAATGATCGATAATAATTTCTGTTTTTTGTGCGATGCTATGTGGATGTAGTGACACGTATTGTGCTAGCTTTTTAGTAGCTTGTTTTTTTGATACCTCTGGATCATCTTCAACTGTCTTTGCAATTTTCCAGAACGTTTTATAGGTCGTATAATTTTCAAGTACGTCTAAAATAAAGCCTTCTTCAATCGCTTGGCGCATTGTGTATTGATGGAATGCAGCTGGCTTACCATCAATACCAACCGTACCAAACTTTTCTAACGTCTTGGGCTTGGGAGTCGCTGTAAATGCAAAAAACGATACGTTATCCTGTTTTCCACTTTTCAAAATGGATTCCACAATTTTCTCGTCTACATCAACTAAGTTTTCTTCGGCAATCCGGTCTTCCTCATATGCTGCTTCTAACGTCTTATCTGATAGAACATTTGTTAACGCAGTAGATGCTTTACCACCTTGAGATGAGTGCGCTTCGTCGATAATAACTGCATATTTTTTTCGCTCTAAACCCGCTACTTTCTCCAAAATAAATGGGAACTTTTGGAGTGTTGTAATAATAATGCGTGTTTCACTATTAATAGCACGTGCTAATTGCTCTGAGTTTTTATCGACTGGTTCGACCATTCCTGCTTTATGCTCTAACTGATACACTGCGTCTTGCAATTGCTTATCTAACACTCGGCGATCGGTAATCACAATCACACTACTAAAGATCGATTCATTTTTCTCGTTATGTAGCTTAGCTAAACGGTGTGCAAGCCATGAGATCGAGTTCGTCTTACCAGATCCCGCAGAGTGCTGAATTAAATAATTATGACCGACAAGTTTTTGTGCAACATCTGCTTCTAACTTACGTACAACATCAAGCTGATGGAAACGAGGAAAAATGAGCATTTGACGCTCACCTATTGTTTCACCGTTTGAATCTTTAATGTCGTCTTTCTTAATAAAGATGAAGCGATATATAATATCGAGCAAGCTATCAGGTGCTAAAATGTCATCCCATAAATAATGCGTTCGATAGTTGTCACCGTAAGTTAACGGATTGCCTTTCCCACCATTATTGCCTTTGTTAAATGGGAGGAAGTACGTTTTGCTCTTATCAAGCTTTGTTGTCATAAACACTTCATCTGGGTCAACGGCAAAGTAAACAGCAACACGCTCATTAAATTTAAATAGCTGCTCACGTGGATCACGGTCATTCTTTAATTGTTTCATCGCATCTTCAACTGTTTGATTTGTTAATGGATTTTTCAGCTCCATCACTACAAGTGGTAAACCGTTTAAAAACAGCACCATATCTAAGCTATTGTTATGTTTATCACTGTAAAACACTTGGCGAGCAACATTAAAACGGTTCTTCCTATACTGCTCATTTAATGTTTTATTCATATCGGTCGGTGGCTGGTTATACGCAAGTTGTAATGTGACACCACGGTCTTTAATCCCTTTACGTAAACATTCAATCAAACCTTGTTTATGTAGCTGACCTTTAATGCGCTTTAACACTTGTTCTTTATAAGTAGGGCCATACGATTTTTCTAACGTACGCATTCGCTTTTCCTGCGTATCTTCTAAAAAAGCAAATAGTTCTTCTACGTCGATTGCATGCTTCTTGAAAGAGCTACTTGCCTCACCTTCTAACACACGCTTTTTATAGCCATTCGCGATTAATGCTAATTCGATATTTGTCTCAAAACCTGTCTCTGTCGTATCGATCGCCATTACCATTCACCTCACTTCATCAAGTTCCATATCACGTACGTCGATTTTGCCTG
Organism: Bacillus sp. BACIII; assembly: GCF_057836745.1. Lineage (NCBI taxonomy): Bacteria > Bacillati > Bacillota > Bacilli > Caryophanales > Bacillaceae > Bacillus > Bacillus sp. BACIII. Next base: position 2,287,521 of record NZ_CM174437.1, read on the forward strand.
TTACTGCTTCGTAGATCAGGGATTGACGGTATTCTTTTAATTTTTGTATTTGGTTTTCGACAGCTTTTATTACATTATTTACTTCTGATACTTTAAGCGTTAGATAACTAGCTATTTCTTTTTGTTCTTCAAAGTTAGGGATAGGTAATTTCAAATTTTTTATTATACTTAAATTTACTCTTGAACGTGTTGTACCATTTGCAAAAGATTCTGCTTGAGCGATGGTAAAAGGAGTATTCATAGCGAAATTAATATAGTGATTCAAATAATTTTCTTTTAACTTTAATTTAATACAGTCGGCAACAATGACATAATTCTCGTACGTTTTAGGCACAACTGCTGATCTAGCAATTGGGGATGCCATTTTTGCTATTACTAAATCACCTGGATATGCAATATGACGTTTTAATTGCTCCGATTTCTCCTTAGTTACAAAATTCATATTAATAACTCGTAAATCACCATTTTTAATGTTATTCAATTGAATAACTGGTACTCCTGAATCGACATATTCTTCATTTTTTAAATCCGAACCAAATGGCCCATCTACAAATGAATGTTTCTTTTCACTAGCTATATGTTTTAAAGCTAAGATCGACCAATGCTCAGGAATCTCACCAATCCATTCAACACCTGAATCTTTCATTTTCACATTCGGATTTAAACCTTTTGTAACAGCTTCTGTGATGATTGATTGACGTTGTTCTTCTAATAATTCAATGAGATCTTCTTTTTGTTTAATAATAGTCTCAAAGATTTTAGTTTTTTTATCAATATATTTTCTAATAACTATCTGCAAATCATATGAAGGCAAATTTACTTCTAAATTCTTTATTGTATTTACAGCTAGACCAGGTTGCGCAGCCGAAATAGAATATTGATTTAAATTCATACTTTCTAATAAATAATACAACCATTCATTATCAACACCAGAATTGTGACTAACTACAACTGCATGTTCAGAAGCAAAAAATTTACCGTTTACTTGTCTTACACTACCGCAATTAGCCCCTTGTCTTCCAATTAATATATAATTCCCTTCATGCGTATAACTTTCAGTATATCCACGTAAAGCTCCTCCACCATAAACAGGATAACTTCCCTTACCATCTATCGAATCACTTGTAATACTGTCTCCACTACGCATATTAGCTAAATATTTTAACTTTACTTTCTTCCAGCTCATTGAAGCACCTTCTTCAACTGCTCAGCAATCTCTACTTCTAACGTACGAATCTCGTCCATAATTTCTGCTGAGCTGCGTAATGCTGTGTATTTGTAGAAATGGCGAGTGAATGGAATTTCGTAGCCGATTTTTGTTTTTGATTCATCAATCCATGCATCTGGAACATGTGGTAATACTTCACGAGCAAAGTATTCATCAATATTTTCTTTTAACGGGACGTTTTCTGTATCACGTAAATCCGTATCTGGTTCGATATCTGTTTTATTTTTCATACATATGTCAGCTGTTTCATCTTTTTCAGAAAGCCCCGCTAAAATTGCCTTTAAAACTGGTGCTCCAATAGTAATGCCCGCTTGTTTTAATGCATCTTTTAGTACTTTCGTAAACTCGTCTCGATTTTTATATAATGTATCGCTTTCTAACGTGCGTAAAACATATAAAATTTGCGTTTGCAGCTTCTTACCTTCCTCAATTTCTAAGTGACCTGCATCACCTTTTTTCTTCGATGTGGCTAAGTTCGCAAAGCCTTTTTGCTCTACTACACGTGCCAAACGCTCTTCATTTACTTGGAAGTTTAAACGTAATGGACGTTCTACTGTAATTTTCGCATAGCCAAAGTCTTCATTCTCAAAAATCTTCACGTACTCATTTGGTTGTGCATCACCGTATAAACGAACAATCTCATTCATTTGCTCTTCCGTAATTTCGTTACGCTTGCTACCCATCGACTTTTTCATTTTTTTCGAGAAGTCTACAGCATTGACTAACCGTACTTTCCCTTTATGAAGTGGTGCTTTATTGTTTGTTAAAATCCAAATGTACGTTGCAATGCCTGTGTTGTAGAAGAGATCGTTCGGCAATGCGACGATACCTTCTACTAAATCGTTTTCAAGCACATACCTTCGAATTTCGCTTTCACCAGAACCTGCATCACCTGTAAATAACGGCGAACCATTCATAATAATGGCTAAACGAGAGCCTTGTGGATTTTCTGCTGTGACTGGCTTCATTTTTGAGATTAAGTGCATGAGGAATAATAGCTGCCCGTCACTTGTACGAGGCGTACCAGGTCCGAAACGGCCATCAAAACCTTGTTTCTCATGTTCATTTTTAATCGCCTTTTCATATGATTTCCAGTCCACTCCGTAAGGTGGATTTGAAATTAAGTAATCGAATGTATCATGTGGGAATTGATCGTTTGATAACGTGTTTCCTAAACGAATGTTACGTGCTTCTTCACCTTTAATGAGTAAGTCTGCCTTACAAATTGCATAGGATTCAGGGTTAATTTCCTGACCAAAAAATTCTAAATGTGCTGTTGGATTTTGATTAAGTAAATATTCTTGCGCAACTGAACCCATACCACCTGTACCAGCTGCACAGTCATACAACGTTTGTGTTAAACCTGGTTTCGTTAAAATACTCGCATCATCATGTAAAAATAACAAATGTGTCATTAAGCGAATAACTTCACGTGGCGTGTAATGATCCCCTGCTTCTGCATACTCATTGAAACGACGAATTAGTTCCTCAAATACATAACCCATCTCAATGTTTGAAACTGTTTCTGGATGTAAATCGATTTCACTAAAACGTTTAATCGTTAAGTATAATAAGTCATTTTGATCAAGCTTATCGATTTGGCGATCGAAGTCGAAGTGCTCCATGATATCACGAGCCACTTTTGAGAAACCATTTATATAGTCACGTAAGTTATCAGCGATATTATCAGCGTCTGTTAATAGCTTGTTAAAGTCATATTTACTTATGTTGTGGAAGTTTTGCTTAGAAACACGATTTAAAATCTGCTCACGTGCTTCATATGTCATATTTGGATACTGCTCTGCTTTCGCTAACACTTCTTCTTTTGTACTTTCTAATACGCAGTCAAAACGACGTAATACAGCTAATGGCAATATAATTTCACCGTAGTCTTCCGGCTTATATGGTCCACGTAAAATCTCAGCAATTGACCAAATGAAGCTTACTTTATCTTGGAAGTTAATCATGTTATATACCTCATTTAATAATTTTTTTCGAATCTACTTTTCATGTAGCTAGATTGAGATAATTTGAGAAGTTTTTAGGATGCTTATCTCATTGTAATAACTGAGCATTTTTTCGCTCATATCACCTATTGACGACCTACTATTCACTGATTCATCAAAATAGATATCATTACCTACTATTATAGGAGTTTGCACAACAAAAAGTAATACCATATAGAAATCTCCCTCTCATTTGCTACTATATGTTTCTTTTTCTTAGTAAGCATCCAAATTTTATGGAGTCTCCCTATAAAGTAAAGGGGTGGGGCACAAAACCCCTTTATCTGATGAGAGGTCAAACGATACAAACATTCTGACTTCTTGAAAAAATCCGCTTATTATACTAACTATTTAGATTATTAAAGAATAATAGAGAAAAATTTATGTATTCAAATTGTGTTACTACACACATCATCAATCCTGAGCGAAATAGTGCCTATTTCTACTCTTAAATATTAATATTAGAAATCAGTTGTGATCACTACAAGTCATTCTAAATGACTTAAAACATCTAGCATCAATTTGGACAATCAGGAAATTTTGCATATCCTTGAAAACAATCTACTCAACAGAAAAAGAAGTCACTCAATTTGTTTATTGACGAAAAAATATCCAAAGCAGATTATGATGGAGTGTCATCGATATCAATAACCACACGTACATTATCAATTCTAAAACCGAGCAATTGAAATCTTCTCTTGAAACCAATATCAATGAAATTAAACAACAGTTAGATGCTTTTATGGAATTTCAAGAATTAACTCAAGAAATACTTCATCGCTTTCTTGAGTTAATTCTTGAAATAAAAGCAGATGAAGTTCGAGAATTTTTTTATTCGATTCTCGAACCCACCTGCTTCCTTATTTAATTAATTCCAGCACAGCCACACACTCCACATGATTCGTATGCGGGAACATATCCACGGGCTGCACTTCGAGCATCGCATACCCGCCATCCTCAAGCACCCGCAGGTCTCTTGCAAGCGTTCCTGGGTTGCAGGACACGTACACCACCCGCTTCGGTTTCATGTCGATGATTGTCCGCAGGAGGGCTTCGTCGCAGCCTTTTCTTGGCGGGTCGACGACGAGGGTGTCGGCCGTGATGCCTTCTTCGTACCACTTTGGAATGACGGTTTCTGCTTCTCCGACTGCAAATTCCGCGTTTGTGATGCCGTTCAGCTCAGCGTTGCGTTTTGCATCCTCGATGGCTTCCGGCACGATTTCGACGCCGTACACTTTTTTCGCCTGCTTCGCCAAGAAGAGAGAAATCGTTCCGATGCCGCAGTAGGCGTCGATGACGGTTTCTTCCCCTTGAAGCTCCGCGTACTCAAGCGCTTTGTCGTAGAGCACTTTCGTTTGCTCTGGATTAACCTGATAGAACGATCTGGCGGAGATGGCGAATTTGACGTCTCCGATGAGGTCGTAGATGTATTCTTCGCCCCAGATGACGTTTGTTTCGTCCCCAAAAATCACGTTTGTTTTATTTGGGTTGATGTTTTGCACGATGGATTTAACGTGCGGGAATTGCGCCGTAATGTCTTCGATGATCTTCGCTTTGTGCGGGAAGTCGTTTGTTCTTGTGATGAAGACGATCATCATTTCGCCCGTGACGACGCCGTATCTGACCATGATATGGCGGAGCCAGCCTTTGTGGCGTTCTTCGTTGTAGGCTTTGACACCGTAGTTTGCGCAGATGTCCTTGACGGCTTGGACGGCTTCGTCGTTTTTGGATTGCTGAATCAGGCAGGCGCTCATGTCGATGATGTCATGGCTTCTTTGCTGATAAAAGCCGGCGACGAGTCCGCTTTCTCTTTCACCAACAGGCACCTGTGCTTTGTTTCTGTAGTTCCACGGGTCTTCCATGCCGAGCGTCGGGTGCACGGTGACTTTAGAGAGATCCAGCTTGCCGATCCGTTCTAAGACGTCTTTGACTTGTTTCTGTTTAAATAATAGCTGGCCTTCATAGGTCATGTGCTGAAGCTGGCAGCCGCCGCATTGCTTGTAGATTGGGCACGGAGCATCCGTTCTGTGCGGGCTTTCTTCCTTCAGCTCAATCAAGCGGCCGAAAGCGAAGCCTTTTTTGACGCGTGTCACTTTGATTTGCGCTTTTTCCTCAGGCAGGGCGTTCGGCACGAAGATCGGGAAGCCCTCAACCTTTGCGACGCCCGCTCCTTCGTGCGTCAAATCCTCAAATGTCACGTCATAGTATTCATTTTTTTCTACCGGGGGTTTCATTTTCATCTATAATCACCTCTAGTTTTACCAATAGCCTTGTTTCAGCGTGCTGGCAAACCTTCAAATTCAGGCCTTCAAAGGTTTCCGATCACGCTGAAAAGATGACAAAATCCTAAAACGAATACTGTTTTAGGATTTTGTCCGCGTATTAATCATCCAGCTGTTCCGCTTTCTCCTTCGGCATGATGACATGAATATGCCGATACAGATTCACGAATTCGCCGGGCAGCATGCCGCCGTATTCGCCGTCCAGGTTCAGCTGCATCTTTTCTGATACATTGACTTTCACACGGTTCGCTTTTGTGTAGATAATGTGCTGATCGTTAATATGATCGCCTCTGAGCGCCATGCTCGCGACTCTGATAAACTCCGCGAGATTGGCTTTTTTCAAAATAATTAAATCAAACATGCCGTCATTCAGGCTGGAATCAGGGGCCAGCTTCTCGAATCCGCCGACCGAGTTGGTCAGCGTCACTAAAAACAGCATAATTTCGCCTTGAAACAGCTTGCCGTCATATTCAATCTCGACTTCTGTCGGTCGAAGTGAAGGCAGCATTTCCATTCCCTTTAAATAATAAGCAAGCTGGCCGAGCATTGTTTTCAGTTTGCTCGGCACATCATACGTCAGCTCCGTCAGACGGCCTCCGCCGGCGATGTTGATGAAGTACTGACCGTTCACCTGACCGATGTCGATCGGGCGGGCTGCGCCGTTAATGACGGTATCAGCGGCATTCAGTATACTCTCTCTCGGAATGCCCAGCGCTCTGGCGAAGTCATTTGTCGTGCCGACCGGAATGATGCCGAGTGTCGGGCGTTTGTCTAACGGCGCAAGGCCGTTGACGACTTCATTAATCGTTCCGTCTCCGCCGGCTGCGATAATCAGGTCAAACTCCCGCAAAGCGGCTTCTTTTGCGGCGTGAGTGGCATCCCCCGCGCATGTGGTGGCATGGGTGGAGGTTTCATAACCGGCTTGTTCAAATTTTTGCAGGACCTGGGCAAGATTTTTCTTAAAAAGCTCCCGTCCTGAAGTCGGATTGTATATTATGCGTGCACGTTTCATTATCTCATCATCCTACTTAAGAGTATCCGATCCATTATTAACACTAACAACCTTTAATTATACTATGACTTGAGAAAATCGCAACAATATGTACAGGAATTGCCAGAAGAAAAAAGGCCTCGGCTCCTTTTAAGGAGCCAAGGCCCGCTGTCTTACTCTTCTTCTGTTCCTGGTTTTTTCTTACGGAATTTCGCCAATACTTCATATACGATCGGCACAATCAGAAGGGTAAGCAGAGTCGAACTGATTAAACCGCCGATAACGGTGACACCGAGTCCTTTAGAAATGACCTGGCTTCCGCCTTCAAAGCCCAATGCCAATGGAAGCAGGGCGCCGATTGTCGCGATCGCCGTCATCAGAATCGGACGCAATCTCGTAGAGCCGGCTTCAAGGAGCGCTTCTCTCGTCGATAAGCCTTCCGCTTCTTTATGAATGACGCGGTCAATTAAGACAATCGCGTTTGTAACGACGATTCCGATCAGCATCAGCATACCGATCATGGCATTCAGACTGATCGTCTCTCCGGATACATACAGTCCGGCTAATGCGCCGATGATTGTAAACGGCAGCGAGAACAGAATCGCAAACGGCGCTAATGCTCCGCCGAACGTGATCACAAGTACGAGGTATACGATGGCGATTGCGGCAAGCATCGCTAAACCGAGTTTCGTAAAGGAATCAGCAATATCGGCTGATACACCGCCGGTATCAATGGAGACATTGTCCGGCTTATCCAGTTTGTCTACTTTCTTTTGAACGGCTGATGACACCTTCGTGATGTTGTCAGAAGTGACGGTTGCCGTTACATCAGCGTACACTTTGCCATCGCGTCTGGAAATGGTATCAGATGTCGTGCCGTTTTTCACTTTCGCCACATCGCCGATTTTTACTTCTTGGCCTGCAGGCGACGTGATGGTTTTATCCTCTAATTCTTTTACACTCTTATACTGGTCTTTTTCTGTTTTGATGTTTACGTCAAGCTCTTTGCCGTCTTTTTTCACCGTTGTCAAAGGAGACTGTGACGTTTGCGGCATCAAGGCTTGGGAGATTTGCGAAGCCGTCAGGCCCAGCTTGCTGAGCTTCTCCTGGTCAGCGGTGAACGTGTACTCATCATATGTGCTTGAAAGGCCTGAGTTGACGTCTTTCAGATCCTTCTGCTTTTTCATGATGCCTTCGATGTCTTTGACCGTGCCTTTAATATCAGACTCTGAATCTCCGTACACATAGTACGTTAATTCGTTGTTGTTGCCTGACGAGCTGAAATTTTGTGATTTCCATTCGCCGCGGCTGGATGTTTTTTTGACTTCTTTTAAGACATTGTCTTTTTCTTTGTCAAAATCAGGCGTGTCATCCTCGTATTTCACGTAGAACAATGCCCCGTTTGAGCTTCCGCCGAGCGGGCTTTGCGAGCCTAATGAATACTGGACGGTATCGACATGTTTGCGTTTAAGCAGCATGTCTTCCGCTTTTTGCGCAGCTTTTTCAGCTTCGCTTTTCGTTTCGCCCGGTTCAGGCGTGTATGTGAGCTGCATTGTTTTGTCCGCTTGCGCAGGCAGGTAGCTCGCGCCGATCAGAGGTACGAGGAACAAACTGCCGGCAAGCATCAGAACCGCGATAATAGATGTAATCCATTTATGGCTTAATGACCAATTCAGCACTTTTTTATAGAAATCGGCCAATCTGCCCGGCTTATGCTCTTTCGCTTTAACAGGCGCGCCTGTGAGCGATTTTTTGAATAAACTGTGCGCAAGCATCGGCACCAGGGTGATGGAAATCAACAATGATGCGGCAAGCGCGAAAACGATTGTTAGGGCAAACGGCATAAACAGTTCGCCGATCTGTCCGCCGACCATGGCAAGCGGCAGGAATACGGCAATGGTTACGATCGTTGATGACATGATCGGTTTAAACATTTCTTTTGTCGCTTCACGCACCAATTGCTTCCCGCGTAAAGGCTCATCTTTCAGCCTCATGCGGCGGTAAATGTTTTCGATAACGACAATGGAATCATCGACTACCCGTCCGATAGCGACCGTCATCGCGCCGAGTGTCATAATGTTCAATGTGACATCGAGCTGATTCAGCACCAGAAGCGCAATCAGCAGTGACAGAGGGATGGAAACGATAGAAATCATCGTTGATTTAATATCTCTTAAGAATAAGAGAATAATCACGACCGCAAAAATCGCGCCGAAAATCGCTTTGCTTAACATCGTCTCCACTGACTCTGTAATCGGCTTTGCCATATCAAGAGTCGAGCTGTACTTGAACCCTTTGTGGTCTTTTTTGTATTGATTCAGTTCATCTTTAATCGCATCGGCCACTTCCACCGTGTTGGCGTCATTGGCCTTTACGATATTAATTCCGATGCTGTCCTTTCCGTTCGTGCGGGAAATGGATTCAGCTTTTTTCACATCTTTAATGTCGGCAATGTCAGAAAGCTTGACTGTCGGCACCCCTGCTGATGCGCTTTGCTGTGCCTGCTGCGCAGCCTGAGCGTCCGCCGCGGATGCCGCACCAGCTCCGCCCGCTTGACCTTGAGCGGCAGAAGAAGATGTGACCGGAATTCTCATATCTTTCAGATCTTTAATTGACGTAATATTTCCGTTAACGACAACTGATTTTTCTTTGTTGCCGAACGTGTACAATCCAAGCGGCGTATTGACGTCAGAGCCTTGGATCACTTTCTTGACGGTATCTTCATCAAGTCCGTACTCTTTCATTTTTTTGTCTTTGAAAGAGAATTCCACCTGCTCTTCCTGCTGTCCGGAAACTTGCACGGACGCAACGCCCTGGATGCCTTTGAGCTTAGGAACGAGAGTGTTTTCCACATTTTTGGTCAGATCTTCAAGCGAGCTTTTGCCGCTTGTCACACTGAGCGTCAAAATCGGGAAAGAGTTGATGCTGTAACGGGAAATGTCAGGTTTTTTCGCGTCGTCAGGAAGGCTGACACTGTCCAGCGCTTCAGCGACTTCAGTTTTCGCCTTGTCCATATCCTTGCTGTAATCATATTCAATCGTAACCGATGAGACGTTTTCAGAGGATGTGGACGATACGACGCTCACTCCTTCTAAATTCTGCACCGCCTGCTCAATTGGTTTCGTCACGTCATCCGCAACTTGACTCGGAGCAGCTCCGGGATAAGTCGTATTTACTGAAAGGTAAGGCATGTTGACGTCCGGTATGGATTCCTGTTTCATATTCAGACCGGCATACAGCCCTGCTACAGTAACGATAATCGTCATCAGCCAAACTGCGAATTTGTTCTTCAGTACAAAGTTAATAATGTGGTTCATCATGTCCTCCGTTATTTTTTATTGACTGACTGGTCATTCTATATAATACTAAACGGTATAACTCAACATCGTCAACTAATAAGGCAGTAAATTTTTCTAAATTTTTCAGGATTAAGGGGAAGCACGTCATGAACGAAAAAAAAGAGAAAATCATAAAAACAGGCATCCATTTATTTGCCAAAAAAGGGTTTTCTTCAACAACCATTCAGGAAATCGCCGGTGAATGCGGAATTTCAAAAGGAGCCTTCTATCTCCATTTCAAATCAAAAGAAGACCTTTTGCTGTCCGCATGTGAGTATTACATCGGCATGTCTATGGAAGAAATAAAGAAGATCAAAACAGAACATCAGCATAAACCGCCTAAGGACGTATTCCAAAAACAAATCGCATATCAATTCCAGGAATTTATGGAGCATAAGGACTTTATCATTCTCTTGCTGAGCGAAAAGGTCATCCCAGAAAATCAAAAGGTAAAACAATACTTTCATGAGGCGAATATTCAATTTAACATGCTGTACCGGGATGCTTTGCTTTCCGTTTACGGAGATGCCGTCATACCGTTTTTAGCGGACGCATCCGTTATGGCCCAAGGAATTGTGAGCTCTTATATTCATTTCTTGATTTTCAATGAAAATACGGCATTCCGGACGGAAAACGTGGCCCCCTTTCTGATCGCCAGGATCGATGATCTGATTACCGGACTGATAAAAGACAATCCTGATCCGCTTTTGCCTGAGGATATTTTCACTCAGCCCGCGGCGGACAGAAAGAGACTGCTCGCGGATATTCAAATGGCAAAAGCTCAGCAGGGGCTGCCTGAGGACGTTCTCGTTTCGCTGGAAGTCATTGAAGAAGAAAGCGCAAAGGAAGAGCCGCGAAAACCGATTATTAAAGGTATGCTGTCTAATTTGGCAGGCAGCGGAAATAAACAGATTGAAACGCTGCGTGCTTCCATTGAAACCTATTTCAGCTTATAAAAAAAAGAGACCGGCGCATACCGGTCTCCGTGTCAGCAGCGCCTTTACAGGCGGCTGCTTTTTTTATCGTTTTTTGATTTCTTCAAGTAAGATTTTGTTGACCATCGGCGGGTTGGCCTGTCCTTTTGAGGCTTTCATAATCTGCCCGACAAGGAAGCCGATCGCGCGGTCTTTTCCGTTTTTGAAGTCTTCAATTGACTGCGGGTTGCTGTCAAGCGCATCTGTCACAAGCTTCAGAAGCACGCTTTCGTCAGAAATCTGCACGAGGCCTTTTTCTTTGACGATTTTTTCAGCGTCTCCGCCTTTTTCAATTAATTCTTTGAAGACTTTCTTCGCGATTTTAGACGAAATGGTCCCTTTTTCAATCAGCTTAATCATGCCGGCAAGGCCTTCAGGCGTCAGTGCGACATCCTCAAGCTCTTTTTGTTCGGCGTTCAGGTAAGCTGACACTTCACCCATCAGCCAGTTTGATGCCTGCTTGGCTTCTGCGCCTTTATTGACCGTTTCTTCGAAGAAATCAGCCATTTCTTTCGTCAGCGTCAGAACCATTGCGTCATAAGCCGGCAGGCCGAGCTCTTCGATATAACGTTTGCGGCGCTCATCCGGAAGCTCAGGAATGGTTGCTCTTACGCGTTCTTTCCATTCGTCATCAATGTAGAGCTCGACAAGGTCAGGCTCTGGGAAATAACGATAGTCATCCGAACCTTCTTTGATACGCATCAAAATGGTTTTTTTCGTCGCTTCATCGTAGCGGCGCGTCTCCTGCTGAATGACGCCTCCTGACAGAAGCACCTGCTCCTGGCGTTTTTCTTCATGCTCAAGGCCTTTTTGCACGAATGCGAAGGAGTTCAGGTTTTTCAGCTCCGTTTTTGTGCCGAATTTCTCCTGGCCGATCGGACGGAGAGAAATGTTGGCGTCACAGCGCAGTGAACCTTCTTCCATTTTACAGTCAGACACGCCTGTGTATTGGATAATTGATTTCAGCTTTTCGAGATATGCGTAAGCTTCCTCCGGTGTACGGATATCCGGCTCAGATACAATCTCGACAAGTGGCGTGCCCTGGCGGTTGAAGTCAACGAGGGAATAGCCGTCGCCCGTATGCGTCAGTTTTCCCGCATCTTCTTCAAGGTGAAGACGGGTAATGCCGATTTTTTTCGTTTTTCCGCCGACTTCGATTTCGATCCAGCCGTTTTCGCCGATCGGCTTGTCAAATTGAGAAATTTGATATGCCTTCGGGTTGTCCGGGTAGAAATAGTTTTTCCGGTCAAACTTCGTATCCGTTGCGATTTCGCAGTTCAAAGCCATTGCGGCTTTCATCGCGAATTCGACCGCTTCTTTGTTTAAAACGGGCAGCACGCCGGGATACCCAAGGTCAATGACGCTCGTTTGGGTATTGGCTTCCGCTCCGAATGGCGTCGGTGAGCTTGAGAAAATTTTAGATTTTGTTTTTAATTCCACATGGACTTCAAGTCCGATTACCGTTTCAAAGTTCACTTCATTTCACCCCTTACAGTTCAGGTTTCGCTTTATGATGATCTGTTGCCTGCTCAAAAGCATGAGCGACGCGGTATACAGTGCCTTCATCGAAGTGTTTTCCGATGATTTGCAGTCCGAGCGGCAGTCCGTCCGCAAATCCGCACGGCACGCTGATTCCCGGCACACCCGCGAGATTGACAGGGATCGTTAAAATATCGTTGGCGTACATTGTGAGCGGATCGCTGGTTTTTTCGCCGATTTTGAAAGCCGGTGTCGGCGTTGTCGGTCCGACGATGACATCGTATTTCTCAAAGACGTCTTCAAAATCTTTTTTAATGAGCGTGCGCACTTTTTGCGCTTTTTTGTAATACGCGTCATAGTAGCCTGAGCTGAGCGCGAAGGTGCCGAGCATGATGCGGCGCTTCACTTCGTTGCCGAAGCCTTCAGAGCGTGTCTGTTTATAAAGGTCGATCAGGTTGTCCGCATTGTCTGAGCGGTATCCGTAGCGGATGCCGTCAAAGCGCGCAAGGTTCGCAGACGCTTCTGAAGATGACAGCAGATAATACGTCGCAAGCGCGTATTTGCTGTGCGGCAGAGATACTTCTTCCCATGTCGCTCCAAGGTCTTCAAGCACTTTTAAAGCGGCTAAAACCGATTCTTTCGCTTCTTTGCCGACGCCTTCCCCGAGGTATTCTTTCGGCACGGCGATTTTTAAGCCTTTAATGTCGCCAGTTAATGAAGAAAGAAAGTCCGGCACTTCGACATTGGCGCTCGTAGAGTCCATTTTGTCCGCGCCTGAAATCGCCTGAAGCAGGAATGCGTTATCTTCTACGTTTCTTGTGATCGGTCCGATCTGGTCTAATGAAGATGCAAAAGCGACCAAACCGTAACGTGACACGCGTCCGTATGTAGGTTTTAATCCGACGACGCCGCAGAAAGAAGCCGGCTGACGGATGGAGCCGCCGGTATCAGATCCGAGTGAAAACGGCACTTCGCCGGCCGCAACCGCAGCTGCGGAACCGCCGCTTGATCCGCCGGGAACCGTATCAAGATTCCAAGGGTTTTTCGTCGCTTTGTACGCGGAGTTTTCAGTAGAAGAACCCATCGCGAACTCGTCCATATTCAGCTTTCCGATCGTGACGGCTTCAGCGGCCTGAAGGCGCTCTACTACCGTCGCATCGTAAATCGGATCGAAGTTTTCGAGGATTTTGCTTGAGCATGTTGTGCGAAGCCCTTTTGTCACGATGTTGTCTTTGACGCCGATCGGCATTCCGAAAAGAAGACCGTGTTCAGACCGGCCGTCAACCGCTTCGTCAAGCTCTTTCGCGTAAGCGCGGGCTCTTTCTTCGTCAAGCTGCAAAAACGCCTGCACCTTATCATCCACGGATGCGATCCGTTTGTAAGATTCGTCAACAAGATCGGAAATCTTGATGTCTTTATTATGTATCATTTGTTTCAGTTCTGTGATTTTGTGATCAAATAATGACATACTGTCTCCCTCCTTTAATCCAGAATAGATGGCACACGGACATAGCCGTCTTTATGATCGGGAGCATTCTTCATGACATCCTCGACCGGAAGGCCTTTACCCGCTTCATCTTCTCTCATTACGTTTTTCATTTTCAGCACGTGTGTTGTCGGTTCCACGTTATCCGTGTCCACTTCATTAAGCTCCTCGGCAAACGAGATAATGCTGTCAAGCTGTTCTGTGAACATTTCAGCTTCTTCATCTGTAATGGCGAGTCTCGCCAAATGAGCGACATGTTTTACTTCTTCTATAGAAATTCGTGACATAAGATCCACCTCCGCATAATTCTCCGTTTCGTCATATAATACTGATCATATCAAAAACGAGCCCTCTAAAGCAACAAAACGCCGCCTCCTGAGGCATGATGAAACCCTCTCTATTTTATCCTAAATCGGGGAGAAAGAGAAACGAATTATATGTCAGAAAATTTTTACTTTTATAATTTATTGGTAGCGTTTTCATCTTTAAGCTGTTCTATGTTGCCGGGGATTTTTTCCTTGAATGGGCCAGGTTTCGAGAGTTGATTGATCGGGGATACTTTGTTAGGTTTAGTAACCATAGCCTGCACAAAATCATGCATTCGGCATGTCATGATAACTAAAGGCTTGCCGCCGGCGCAAAAGTCCGGCACTACTAATCTGCAGAGGTGATGCAACATTTACTTAAAAGAAGAGAGGGTCCAGAAACGTGAGTATTGAATTAATTATATCTCTTGGCATTTACTTTGCCGCCATGCTGTTAATCGGCTGGTACGCATTCAGAAAGACAACGAATATTAATGATTACATGCTGGGCGGAAGAGGACTCGGCCCGTTCGTAACGGCGCTGTCCGCAGGTGCGGCGGACATGAGCGCATGGATGCTGATGGGAGTTCCCGGCGCAATGTTCGCAACGGGATTATCGACCTTATGGCTGGCGCTCGGTTTGACGATCGGCGCATATTCAAATTATCTGCTGCTTGCTCCGAGGCTGCGCGCCTATACGGAAGTTGCGGATGATGCAATTACGATTCCCGATTTCTTCGATAAACGGTTCCGCCATTCGTCATCATTGCTGAAAATTGTTTCCGCCGTGATTATTATGATCTTTTTCACACTGTACACATCGTCCGGAATGGTATCCGGAGGCAGGTTATTTGAATCGGCATTCGGCGCCGACTACAAATTCGGTTTGTTTTTAACGGCCGGTGTTGTTGTGCTTTACACGCTGTTTGGCGGTTTCCTTGCTGTCAGTCTGACTGACTTCGTACAGGGAGCGATCATGTTTGCGGCATTAGTGCTTGTGCCGATCGTTGCTTTTACCCAGCTCGGGAGCGTTTCAACGACGATTGATTCGATCAACGCCGTAAACCCGAAACTATTGGATATCTTTAAAGGCGCGAGCGTCATTAGCATTATTTCTTACTTGGCATGGGGACTCGGCTATTACGGCCAGCCTCATATCATCGTACGATTTATGGCGATTAAAGAAGTGAAGGATTTAAAACCCGCCCGCAGAATCGGGATGAGCTGGATGGTTATTTCAGTTATCGGTTCACTGCTGACCGGGATTATCGGGGTTGCGTATTCTCATCACTTCGGGGTCTCCGTAAAAGATCCGGAAACGATTTTCATTATTTTTTCTAAAATCTTGTTCCATCCGCTGATTACGGGCTTCCTGCTGTCCGCGATTTTAGCGGCGATTATGAGTTCTATCTCCTCACAGCTTCTCGTAACGGCAAGCGCCATTACAGAAGATTTATACCGCGCCTTTTTCAGACGGGAAGCGAGCGATAAAGAATTGGTCATGACCGGACGCTTGTCGGTATTCATCGTGGCCGTGATCGCCATCCTGCTTTCCATGAATCCGAACAGCACCATTCTTGATCTGGTCGGATATGCGTGGGCAGGCTTCGGTTCGGCCATCGGTCCGGCGCTCCTTCTCAGTCTGTACTGGAAACGGATGAATGAATGGGGAGCGCTTGCGGCGATGATTACCGGAGCTGCGGCCGTTCTAATCTGGATTACGACGGGGCTTGCCGCTTCAACCGGCATATACGAAATCATTCCGGGGTTCTTCCTCAGTCTGATTGCCGGTATTGCCGTCAGTCTGCTGACCAAAAAACCGGCCGATGCTTCTTATCAGCTGTTCAGCCGGATGGAAGCTCTTTTGAAAAAGAAGAAATAGACAAAAAGCCGTCAGATTTTATCCCTGACGGCTTTTTTCTTCCGCACTTGTCCTGCTATAAATACTGTGAGAAAATCATATCAATTTACTATAAGAAAAACTGCGGAGGTGCTGTGCAAATTGAGCTGGCCTATCGATCCGGACATTTTATTAAAACTGGGCATTGCCACGCTGATCGGGATGATCATCGGTCTTGAGCGCGAGCTGAAAAATAAACCGCTCGGACTGAAAACCTGTATCGTCATCGCCGTCAGCTCCTGTATGCTGACGATCGTCAGCATTAATGCGGCCTATCATTTTCCGAAATATTACCGTATTATGATGGATCCGCTCCGTCTTCCCGCCCAAATCATTTCCGGCGTCGGCTTTATCGGTGCGGGCGTGATTCTGCGTAAAAGCAATGACGTCATTTCCGGCCTGACGACATCGGCTATCATCTGGGGTGCAGCCGGACTGGGTCTGGCCACAGGCGCCGGCTTTTATAAGGAGGCGTTCGCAAGCCTCTTGTTTATCCTGATCAGCGTCGAGTTTCTTCCATGGCTGATCAGAAAAATCGGCCCCAACCGCTTGAAGGAGAAAGATATCCGCGTGAGGATGTCTCTTTCCGACAAAGACAAAATGACCGAGATTTTAAAGGAAATGAAAAGCAAACAGCTCCGCATTCACTCCGTCCGGATAGATGATCTGCATGAAAAAGAATTTCCGATTATGGAAGTGAAAATCAGCGTTCATAAAAACCGCTACACCACGGACGTGTATTATGATATTAAAGAAATTCAGGGTGTCGTCGGAGTGAAATGCGATACGTTATAAAAAAACGCCGGACTGATGTCAGCCGGCGTTTTTCTATTTATACGAATGCAGAAAAATGATATTCAGTAATCGGTGTTTCGTTTTCAATATCGCGTCTGAAGCCTTTCAGCATCTCAAGCTCTTCATCTCCGAGTGAGTCTAGGTCAAACGCCTGATGCAATAATCCGTAGATCAGCATATGGCGCAGCCGGAGGAAATCCGGGATTTTTTCAAGCCATACGGGATCAAGGTCATTTTCTTCCCTGTAGCCTTTCATAAAGTGTGTCATGAATTCACCCGTAAACGCGGCCTTGTCTTCATACGGGATGACCGGATACCACAACATGTTGTACAACAAAATACTGATATCATTCACAAACCAATTGTAGCCGATATCATCAAAATCAAAGGCAGTAATTTTTCCGTTGTCCCAGTTGAAATTGCCATGGTGCAAATCGGCGTGCACCAGGCCGTAGCTTTCCGGGTTCTTCGGCAACTTCCGCAGTTCTTCCATTAAAGCATCCGCCCGCTCAAATACGAGATGCTGATCTGCGGGCACGTATTTTCTCAGCTTCAGCTGCTCCTCTTCGTCCCATTCCTGTCTTTTATATTTCGGGTCGCTCAGACGGTAGCTTTTCGTCAGCCGATGCATGTTCCCCGTATACTTGCCAAGCTCATAAAACAGAGTTCCGTTCCAGTCTGATTCTTCTACTTTATGGCCCGGCGCTTTTTCATAGACTCTTAATAAAAACGCTCCGCCTTTTCCATCCGGCACTTCTTCGACATCTCTGCCATTTAATGAAGGAATTGGTTTTGCTGCTGAAAGCCCTCCCTTTGTGAGATGATGAAGCCATTCCATTTCTCCCAGAATATATTCCGGTGTTCTGCGGATCGTATGCGTAATTTTCAAGATATAAGGTTCGTTATCTTTCACAATTTCATATACGTAGTTCTCTGCGTCTGCGATAAATTGAAATTTGGTAAAGCCGTATATTTCACCGGCTTTAGCGAGCACCTTATCTTCCTCAAAAACCGCTTTAATATCTTTATGCATGCTGATTCACCCTCTTCATATCTTGTGGCAGTGACATGTGTACTCAGCATAAGTCATTCATCAACATCCCGCCCTTCTTTTTGTTCCTAACAGATTAGTAACATCCGCCTATAAACAAAAAAGTTTTTCCTGTTAATCCCTATTTATACAAATATCATAACATACGTCACTTCTCTCACCAACGATATATACAAGAAAACCCTTGCTCATCAAGAAATGAACAAGGGCGCTTAATTAATCGTAAATATGGACGGTCGGTTCTTTGTCACCCGCATTGCGGACGATCAGCGCTTCCTGGCCGTCTGATGAGGTGATATTGATTTCAACATCGACTGAGCCTTTTGAATAATAATCCATGAGCTCACCTGTTAAGTATTGGGTAAAGGCGATGACTTCGCTTTTACCGTAAAATTGCATCGGAATTTCTATTTTCATTTTTCTCATTTCATCATTTTCGTACATCGCCGTTCCGACTACTCCGGTGTAGTTCGGGAAGTAGCTGTCGATCGCGTTTTTGAAGCGTTTAAACACTTCGGAATCGTCAGGGTATTTCTTTGCCGTGTCTGTATCCGCCGGATAGAACACGTATTTTTCTTTGACATCATCCCAGTTTGAAATGGTGGATGAGCCGGCTTTGACTTCTGTTTTTGCAATGTAATTTCCCGGTACGATTGATGTTTTCGGCGCTTGTTTATAAAGGGCGACGGTAATCGGCACATTTTTCAGGTTATCCATTTTCCGGAGACGGTTAACGACTTCCTGGGCGATTTCTTCACCGTGGCTGCGGATCGTTTTGTCGCTGAGCTCTACTTCCTGCTGCGGATCACCGGTTTTTTCGCGGTAATAGTAAACAGAGTTGAGAGCGAGACCGATCATGACACCGCCAAGCTGGATGGAATTTTTATCTTTTCTTACTAAGTAATCCTGTTCAAGCATAGACGCTAAGTAAATCGGGCTGTTTTCGTTTTTCTCTTTTGCCGATCCCGAACTTGGCAGCACCGGGTTTAAACCGAGATTCTGAAAATTGGCGTCTGCCTTTTTCGCCTTTTTCAGATCACTGCCTTCTTTTTTACGGTCAAGCCAGCTGAGTACCGTATCCTCATCTAAATACTGGCCTTCCTGATACAAATAATCATCCGTCGGGAACGTGTCTTGGGCGAGCCGCATCAGCCCCGTCTCGAATTCGTCGATGTCCAGCCTCGTATTCAGCCGGTCCGCGGTCAGGCCGCGCGCTTTTCCAGCCTTAAACGGAAGCACCATCTTATAGTAGGAATCAGAGATATTATATTTCGGTATGATCGCTTTTTCAGAAGACTTTGCGGTTTTCTGCGTGATCTCTTCCTCTTTTTTTCCTCCGAAACTCGGCGAACAGGCTGACAGCATCAATACTGCCGCGGTCGCCGTCGCCGCCAATGCCAACATCTTTTTCAATAGAAAACACTCCTCTTATTTCTTTAGCTCTCCCAATAGCTGTGCTTCATTCCATACTTCAATGTTTAATTCCTGCGCTTTTTCCAGCTTGCTTCCGGCCGCTTCTCCGGCGATCACCAAGTCTGTTTTTTTGCTGACAGATCCCGTCAGCTTTCCGCCGAGCGCTTCGATCTGCGCTTTGGCTTCATTTCTGGACAGCTCTTCAAGCTTTCCGGTTAACACGATGGTTTTTCCGGCAAAATAAGAGTCGCTGTCCTCCGCTTTTACTTTTTTCGGGCCTTTATAGAGTGTGTTCACACCGAGCTCTTCCAGTTCATTCAAAAGCTCAAGCATTTCTTCTTTTCGGAAGTAGGTGATGACGGCATCAGCCATCTTTTCACCGATTTCGTCTACTGCAAGCAGCTCTTCCTCTGTGGCTTGTTTCAGATTTTCCAGGCTTTCAAAATGCATGGCCAGTGTTTTGGCCGCTTTTGAACCGATAAAACGGATGCCGAGACCGAACAGCAGCCGTTCCAGCGAATTCTCTTTCGACTTTTGGATGGAGCTGATCAGATTGTCAGTTGATTTTTCCCCCATCCGCTCAAGCCGGATGACCTGTTCTTTTGTCAACTTATATAAATCAGCGACATTACGTACGAGATGTTCACGGAAAAGCTGTGTGATGACACGTTCTCCGAGGCCGTCAATATTCATCGCGTTGCGTGAGACAAAATGAATCAGGCCTTCTCTGATTTGCGCCGGGCATTCCGGGTTGATACAGCGCAGCGCGACCTCTCCTTCAATGCGGACAAGTTCGCTTCCGCACTCAGGGCAGCCGGTCGGCATATTGAATTCTTTTTCTTCTCCGGTCCGCTGTTCAACTAAGACATTGACGACCTCAGGGATGATATCGCCCGCTTTTTTGACGACCACTTTATCGAGAATGCGGATATCCTTCTCTTTAATTAAATCTTCGTTATGAAGGGATGCTCTTGAGACCGTCGTCCCCGCGACTTTTATCGGCTCCAGGACTGCAGTCGGCGTAATGACGCCCGTTCTTCCGACATTCAGTTCGATATCAAGCAGTTTTGTCACGACTTCTTCTGCCGGGAATTTATAAGCAATCGCCCAGCGCGGGCTTTTTGCCGTATACCCGAGCTCTTCCTGCTGATCGAGCGAATCCACCTTGATAACGATTCCGTCAATTTCATACGGGAGATCGGCCCGCTTCGCCTGCAGCTCTTCGATCATTTCAATCACTTCATCTATCGTGGCGCATTTTTTCCGTTCCTGGTTTGTTTTAAAACCGAGCTCATCCAGAAAATCCAGGCCTTGACTCTGTGTTTCCACACCCATTTCGTCAAGCTCCGCTATACTGTAGACGAAGATGTCAAGATTTCGTTTCGCTGCAATTTTCGGATCGAGCTGCCGGAGTGAGCCCGCAGCCGCATTCCGGGGATTGGCAAACGGCTCTTCTTCATGTTTCAGCCGTTCTTCGTTGAGTGCTTCGAATGACTGTTTCGGCATGTACGCCTCTCCGCGCACTTCTATGGAGAGGTTCCGTTTCATTTTCAGCGGAATGTTTCGGATCGTTTTTAAGTTTTCCGTAATATCTTCGCCCGTCGTTCCGTCTCCTCTTGTCGCGCCTCTGACGAAATAGCCGTCTTCATAACGGAGAGAAACAGCAAGACCGTCTATTTTCAGCTCCACATTGTAAGCGACGCCGTCGCCGACAGCCTGACGGACGCGGCGGTCAAAATCGCGAAGATCGTCATCGTTAAATGCGTTGCCGAGACTGAGCATCGGCGTGCCGTGCTGCACCTTTTGAAACGACTCAAGCACCGCTCCTCCGACCCGCTGTGTGGGCGAATCAGGCGTTCTGAGCTCCGGGTGCTCTTCTTCTATGGCCATCAGCTCCTGCATCAGTCTGTCGTACTCGGAATCCGGCACGCTCGGTTCATCTAGGGTGTAGTATTCGTAACTGTACTGATCGATGGTGCGGCGCAATTCTTCTGCCCGGTGTTTCGCTGTTTCTTTGTCCATCATGTTCTTCCTTTCTCTTCAGGTTACTGCTTTTCAATCGGGGCAAAGGCGGCCAGCAGACGTTTCACGCCGACTGGGCTCGGGAATGCGATATCAAGCTCTGTGCTTTCGCCTTCTCCTTTTACGCTGACAACCGTTCCGGTGCCCCATTTTTTATGGCCCGCTTTATCGCCGACCGCCCAGCTGAGCGAGTCGCCGCCTGTTTTGTTCGCGTAGGAAACAGGACGGGATACGGGCCCGCGTTTCGGCTGCATTTTTCTTCCCGGCTGCATGCGCGGGGTTTTCTTCTCATTTAGGTTCTCCAATAAATCGTCAGGTATTTCCCTGATAAAGCGGGATTCCGGATTCATATTGGTGCGCCCGAACAAGGTGCGCATTTTGGCATTCGTTAAGTACAGTTCTTCTTCCGCCCTCGTAATGCCTACATATGCGAGCCTGCGCTCTTCTTCCATCTCGGCTTCTTCCATCAGGGAGCGGCTGTGCGGGAATACGCCTTCCTCCATGCCCATTAAGAACACGACAGGAAATTCAAGCCCCTTAGCGGCGTGCAGCGTCATTAACGTGACGGCATCCTTTCCGCCCGATTCCTCTTCCTTCTGGTCGAGCTGGTCAATATCCGCAATCAGCGCCAGGTCGGTCAGAAACGCGACGAGAGACTTGTCTTCGCTTTTTTGTTCGAAGTTTTTCGTGACAGAAAGAAACTCGTCGATATTTTCAAGACGGCTCTGGGCCTCAATAGACTTTTCAGCCTTCAGCATTTCTCTGTATTCCGTTTTATCGAGAATTTCTTCCGTGAGTTCCGTAATGGACAGGTAATCCTGCATATTCGTCAGATTTTCAATCATCGCGCCAAAGCCGTCAAGCGCGTTTGCCGCTTTCGCGCTGACGCCGATGAAATCAATCTGTTTGATCGCCTGGAACATTGACATGCCGTTCATCGCCGCGTATGAAGCGATTTTTTCAAGCGAAGTGGCGCCGACGCCCCGTTTCGGCACATTGACGATCCGCGTAAAACTGATGTCATCGTCCGGGTTTGACACAAGGCGCAGATACGCGAGAATGTCTTTAATTTCTTTTCTGTCGTAGAACTTGGTTCCGCCGACGATATTGTAGTTCAGACCGGCTTTTAAAAGGGTTTCCTCGATAACGCGCGACTGGGCGTTTGTCCGGTATAAAATCGCGATATCGGAAAGCTTCCGCCGGCCTGAGCTGTTCAGCTCATAAATTTTGCCCGCGACGAATTGGCCTTCGCCGAATTCATTGTCGCCGCTGTAATAAGCAAGCTTGACGCCTTCGTCATTCTCCGTCCACAGATTTTTCGGCTTGCGGTTTGAGTTGTTTTTGATCACTTCGTTGGCCGCCTGCAGAATCCGCTTTGTTGAGCGGTAGTTTTGTTCGAGCAGAATCACGTTTGCGCTCGGATAATCTTTTTCAAAGGAAAGGATATTCGCGATATCCGCCCCGCGCCATCTGTAAATGGACTGGTCGGAGTCACCGACGACGCAGATATTTTCAAGACGGGCCGCAAGCTGCTTAACGAGCAGGTATTGCGCTCTGTTCGTATCCTGATACTCGTCTACGTGAATGTACTGGAATTTGCGCTGATAAAACTCAAGCACTTCCGGCACACGCTCGAAAAGCTTGATCGTCGTCATGATTAAATCATCAAAATCGAGCGATTGGTTTTTCAGCAGTTTTTTCTGATAATCGGTATACACGTCACTCGTGACCTGATCGTAGTAGCCGCCGGCCGTTTTTGCGAATTCCTCAGGTTCGATCAGCTCGTTTTTTGCGCTGCTGATCGAGCCTAAAATACTTCTCGGATCAAACTTTTTCGGGTCGATATTCCGCTCTTTCAGAATCCCTTTAATAACGGAAAGCTGATCAGCCGTATCAAGAATGGAGAAGTTTCGGTTGATGCCGATTCTGTCAATGTCCCTGCGCAGAATCCGCACGCACATGCTGTGGAAGGTGGATATCCAGATTTCATCCGCGCCGGGGCCGAGAATGCTCTCCACCCGCTCCTTCATTTCTCTGGCGGCTTTATTTGTAAATGTAATCGCCAGAATGTTCCACGGCGCCACGTGCTTTTCCGCCATTAAGTACGCGATTCTGTGCGTCAGCACCCGTGTTTTTCCGCTTCCCGCACCTGCCATCAGAAGCAGCGGACCGTCCGTCGTCTTGACCGCTTCCTGCTGAACGGGATTTAATCCGCTTAATAATTGATTGCTAATGTAATTCATATCCGTTCACCGCCTATCAAACATATGTTCTATCATAAATCAAATTCGTCCGCTTAGCTACTTTGTCTTTACAGCCGCCACCGTTTTGAGCGCCTGGTCAAAATCTTCATATACGGCATTTCCCACAACGATGACATCGGCATGACGGCCGAACCGTTCCGCCGTTTCCGCGTCTTTAATGCCGCCGCCGTAAAACAGGACGGACTTGTCCAGCACAGCCTTCGTTTTCTCCACTGTTTCTATGTCCGCCAGCATCCCGCTGTATTCCAGATAAAAAATCGGGAGATGAAGCAAATTCTCCGCGACCCGCGCATAGGCGAGAATATCTTCTGTTTCTATATGTGTATCCGCCTCCGTCAAAGCGGCCGCCTTACAATCAGGATTGACGATGCAATAGCCCTCGGTCACGATTTCCTCCATTGACATGAGCTCGCCGTATTCTTTCATCGCCTGGTGGTGCATGCCGACAATCCAGTCCGCATTTTTGCTGTTAAGCACACTCGGAATGAAATAAAGATCAAACCCGGGCACAATGGAATCAATCGTTGACACCTCAAGTACGCACGGCACTAAAAACCGCCGCACCTTTGACATCAGCCTCAGCACATTGTCCTCGGTGACATTGTCGCTTCCTCCGATCACAATGGCGTCAGTCCCTGATTCACAAAGCCGTTCCAGCTGTTCATCCGGTAAATCTTTATTCGGATCGAGTTTAAAAACGTGCTTCCACTCGTTAACATCGTACATGCGTTTTCGTTCCTCCATTCGTTTCTTGCCATTTAAACATTATAACAAATTCATTTGGCCCGGAAAAACGGAAAAAGACGTCATTCACCTGATTCACAAAAAAAGATTGCGCTCCGCCTGCTGGGATACGCCTATGTTTCAAAAAAGACAAAATGTGGAATGTCAAAGAGAAAAAAGGCAAGGAGTCTGATTTCAATGGAACAAGCCATTATCATACTGATTTGTATATTAATTTTGATTATTTTAGTTCCCGCCGCATTGTTTCTTTGGATATACATAAGAGACGAAAAGCAGGAAGAGCATTCAGTGCTGCGCAATTATCCCGCAGCGGGAAAGCTGCGTTATATATTTGAAAAAATCGGACCTGAGCTGCGGCAGTATTTGTTCAGCAATGATAACGAAGAGCAGCCGTTTTCCCGGAGAGAATATGAACAGACAGTCATGTCGGGAAAGTATAAAAGCAGAATGATGGGCTTCGGATCAGAACGGGATTTCGATCAGCCGGGCTATTATATCCGTAACGCCCTCTTCCCGAAACAAAGGGAAGAGCTGCGCACAGATCAGACGCCGAAGATCGAGACGATGGTATACAAAATTGACAAGGACAATCTGCTGAAGCGCAACGAGCACCGTGAAAAAGCGAAAGCAGACCCTTATTACCTGCATCCGGACGATGTGCAAATAATCGGACGTGACACATGCAAAAAGCCGTTTTATGTAAAAGGATTAATCGGACAATCAGCGATGAGCTACGGCTCACTTGGCGACCGGGCAATTACCGCCCTGTCAAAAGGGCTGCACCAAGCCGGAGGCACATGGATGAATACAGGCGAAGGCGGCCTGTCAGAGTATCACCTGAAAGGAGGCGCGGATATTATTTGCCAAATCGGCCCGGGGCTGTTCGGCGTCCGCACCGAAGAAGGAGAATTTTCATGGGAAGAATTTAAGAAAAAAAGCCGTCTCAAGCAGATTAAAGCCTTTGAATTAAAGCTTGCCCAAGGGGCGAAAGCAAGAGGCGGGCATATTGACGGCTCAAAGGTGACCGAAGAAATTGCCGCCATCAGGAATGTGCAGCCCGGACAATCCATTGACAGTCCCAACCGCTTCAACGAGTTCTCAAATGTTCCGGACATGCTTGATTTCATTGAGAAATTAAGGACTGTCGGTGAAAAACCGGTCGGCATTAAAATTGTCCCCGGCAGCCGCAAAGACCTTGAAGACCTTATTTCCTGCATGAGTTCATCAGGCAAACATCCCGACTTTATTACGATTGACGGCAGTGAAGGGGGAACCGGGGCTTCTTTCCATGAGCTGGCGGATTCCGTCGGCCTGCCGATTCTGACCGGCCTCCCCCTAGTTGACGGCCTTTTGAAGACATACGGTATAAGAGATAAGCTGAAAATTTTCGCATCCGGAAAGCTGCTCACTCCGGATAAGATTGCCGTCGCCCTCGCGTTAGGCGCGGATTTTGTCAATATTGCCCGGGGAATGATGTTTTCAGTCGGCTGTATCCGCGCTCAAGTATGCCACACCAACCATTGTCCTGTCGGTGTAGCGACAACCGATCCGAAGCTTCAGCGCGCGCTCAGTATCGAAGACAAACAGCACCGCGTCTGCAACTACGTGCTTTCCCTGCGTGAAGGGCTGTTTCACCTTGCCGCGGCGGCGGGCATCAGCTCGCCGATTCATTTCTCAGCTGAACACATCGTATACCGGGAGGAAGACGGAAGCCTGAGGGAACTTCCCAGCCTTATGGATCAGCACGCATAAAAAAAACCGCCTGCCGTCACCGGCAGGTCGGTTTTTTACGTTGCTGAGGAGGATTCTCCTTTGTTTACACGGTCAAGCGCCATTTCATAGGCGTCATTTCCGTAATTTAAGCAGCGCTTCACTCGGGAAATCGTCGCTGTGGAAGCACCCGTTTCGCTTTCAATTTTGTGGTACGTATTTCCTTCGCGGAGCATTCTTGCCACTTCCAAACGCTGCGCCAGCGATTGAATTTCATTAATCGTACAAAGATCGTCAAAGAAACGATAGCATTCCTCCAGATCTTTCAGCGATAAAATAGATAAAAATAACTGGTCCAGTTCTTTTCCGCGTAATTTATCGATTTGCATCGTCAAACACCTTCTCCTTTACTAATGGAAGCTGCATCGAGATCAGGAACGATATTAATCCATGTCTTTCCCGGCACAAACGGAAGAATCTCACCGCCTTTAACAGGCAGAATACGGCCGTCTTTGTATTCCCAGTCTGACTCAATAACATCGCCGTGCTGAATCAGGAGGCCTTTCCCTCCTGATTGAATATCGATGGCCCGCCTTCCATCTTTGTCTGTCATGCGATGGCCGGCTTCAACAATAAAAATGTTGCGCATGGCTAAAGGCTTTCCGGTCTCCCGGTCTGTCGCTTTCACACCATCAGAGCTTCTTGTATAAGTATCAGCTTTTTTATCATAATCGTATTCGACAAGATTTGTAACGTTTTGTGTTCCATAATCTATCCGAATATTGTAGGTTTCGTTTCCGGGTTTTGCTTCTGATGTCTGAAATGGAAGCGGTTTTGTTTTTCCGTTCAGCTTGTATCCTTTTTGTTCCGCCGCCTTTTTGATATTGTCATAAGACGTGTAGGAATTGTGGGGCGGCTTGCTGAAATCGGCCCGCCAAAACAGGCTTCCGTCAAAATCCAAACCGTTTATATAATCGTAAGCACCGGACTCCAGTTGCTTTTTAGCGCCGGGACTCCAGCCATGATGGATAAATATGCTGTTAAACCCGCTGCTGAGGGTGACAAAGTATTCCCTCGCGCTCCGCACAGGCCCGACCATTTCCGGCATCTCACTCTGAAAAATCGCGAGAAACCGCGTAATCCTGCCTTCCGCAAGCGCTTCGATGACAACATCCGCCTTTGACAGCCCGGATTGGGGCCTCGCCTTCGGATGATTGTTCACTATCACTGCAATCGGACGGCGTTCTGCAAGTTTCCGGTCAGTTTTTAACCCCGTTAAAGGAGCTTCCGCCTCTTTCGGCTTCACCTGATCGGCATCATTCTGCCGGCAGGCGGCAAGCAGCAAAAACGCAAAACAAAGCATACAAACGGTTTTCCATCTTTTCATATGTCGGCTCCCTGCTTTTATATTTTAACGCATTATCGATGGAAAGAGTACAGTTTTTTTCATCACGTCGAATATTCCTCTCGGCGTAATGCGAATATAAGGCAGGTGTGTGCTCTGCAAAAAGAGCAGCGTATAGATCGGATCGCAGAATCGGTAGCCCCGCTCCTCCAGCAAAGTCCTCAGCTTATGCTCTTTTTCAAGGACGTCTTCAAAACTCTCCGCAGATGCAGAACCGTTCAAGGCAAGGGGAATTTCATGAAGAATCTTCCCGTTTTCGGCAAGCACGATTCCGCCGCCGATTTCTTTCATCCGTGAGAAAGCAAGCAGGATATCTTCCTTATTTTTTCCCGCTGCGATAATATCTCCGGTTGTCGTGTAAGAACTGACAAAGCCCTGCACCCGCTCGGCAAAACCTTTCAGCATTGTATTGACCCGCCATTTTCCATGCTTATCGAGAAGCGTGAGGTAACTTTCATCATGATCAAAAGAAAGCTGGTCAACAGAATTATCAATCGCAATCATATACGGCTCCATAATGACCGCATTGCGCATTTTCACACCCATCGGCATTGAAAACTGTAAATCATCCATCGTCATATCATATGAAAGCTCAAGAGGGACAAGACCGCCTCTTTTCCAATCCGTTTTTGTAAACGCCTTCATATTTCGGCCGTCTTCTTTCAGCAGGATGCCTTTAGAGATCACCGTGACCGGGTCCGGGTTCATCGGGTCGTCAAGAATGTTCAATGAGGCAAGCCGTCCCGGACCGACCACACCGAGAAAGTCATCCATCTGATAATACTTCGCGATATTAAAAGACGCCATATTGTAGGCGTCAATCGCCGGAACCCCTTCTTCCAAAGCGATTTTGATCAATTCATTCGTCATGCCGCCTTTATAAAAATGCGGCGCCGCCCCATCCGTCGTGTAAAAGAAATGATCATAATGCCGGAAGCCTTTTTGATGGAGATCCTGCAATATCGTTCTCAAATCAGGGCGGATGGATGAATGTCTGAGTGAGACATAGTAGCCCAATTCAAGCCGTCTCATCACCTCGTCACCATTCATGGCCTCGTGGTCGGAATCAGCTCCGAACAGTTTCATCTTCGTCAATGTTTTCTCAGAAGCGCCGGGAAAATGCCCTTCGATCCGCTTGCGCAGTTTTTTCGTCGCCTGCATGCAATGAAGCATTAAGTCATCGCCGTCCATCAGGCGCGGCCACCCGGTCAATTCTCCGCCTTGAATGACATCCGGGTGCTCAATCCATTGTTTGCGGACATCAAAAGAAAGCAGCTGATCCTCATTCAGCACTTCAGTCTGCAGGTCGTATCTGGACCACCAGAAATATTGCACCGGCTGTTTTTTCAGTTCCTCTAATATAGTAAGCGCTTTCTTTTTACCGCTGTTCAAAAGAAAAAACAAGTTATCATTCACAAACGTCGTTGTTCCGAATTGAGACACATATTCGGCGAGCGTTTGGGGATTATATATTTGAAAAGGATGTGTATGCGGTTCAATGTAACCTGGCACAATGTATTTTCCTTCACAATTTATGGTATGAATGTGCTCTGCTGCATCAGGAAGCTCATCACCAACATATACGATTCGGTCTCCGTAAATCCAGATATTCTTATTCAGCCATTGTTTTAAAAAAGGATTTAAAACGAGAGCGTTCCGTAAAAGCAGCGTTGGAAGCAGCTTTGAGTCTACAACATCCGCCTGTGATCTGATGTCTTTATTTTTCCAGTTAAAGGTACGTTCGGACATTCACATACTCTCCTTCGCTTATATTAGACCCATCGTATCACATCCGCACAATTATCGCACGGCTGAAACGTTACAAATTATTGAAGATGAATGAAAAAACTTTTTCTAAGGGAGCTGAAATGATGAAACCGAATATCAGTTTATTGAACGCCGTTATGCGCATCACTTGCGGCCTCACCATTTTGTCTGCTGCGTCAGCGAAATATACGAGGAAACCTTGGTGCAAGATGCATCTCTTCTGTATGATGATGGGCGCGATGAAAGCGGCGTCCGGCATCCTCCGCTTCTGTCCGGTGACATATATGTTCCAGGCCGGAATGAATCAGGATGACAGCCATCAGCAAGAAAAATAACAAGCCGCAACGGCTTGTTATTTTATTTTCTCCTGTTATCACGATTCCGAGAAGAATCATCTCTCACGGCAAATCAACAACCTTAGTCGTCCTTTCAGAAGAAAACCCGCGTCTTATATGACGCGGGTTTCCCTCTTTATCGCTGCGAAGCTTTCAGCGCACGGGCGCCGATGTCGCTTCTGTAAAACAGTCCGGGTTTTGTCAGCCCTGAAACGGCGCTGTACACTTTATCCCTCGCCGCTTCAAATGTTTCAGCAAATGCTGTGACATTGGCGACCCGGCCGCCGTTTGTGACAAATTGGCCGCCGGCTTTTTTCGTTCCGGCATGAAAAACGGCGATCCCGTCTTCAGCGGCCGTCAAACTGCCGATCGGTGTGCCTTTCGCATAGCTTTCAGGATAGCCCTCAGAAGCCAGCACAACGCTGACGGCGGCCGTATCCTTCCATCTTAGGTCAACATCTTTCTCATGCAGCAGATCCAAAAGCACCTGAATAAGGTCTGATTCCATTCTCGGCACGACGACCTGCGTTTCCGGATCTCCGAAGCGCGCATTGAATTCAATGACTTTTGATCCGTTTTCCGTTAGAATCAGCCCCGCGTACAGCACGCCCGTGAAGGAGCGCCCCTCTTTCACCATTGCTTTTGCCGCCGGCTTCACAATCGTTTCGACAGCGCTTTTGACGATATCATCGGAAATGTGCGGCACCGGTGAATAGGCGCCCATTCCGCCCGTGTTCGGCCCTTTGTCTCCGTCGAAGGCGCGCTTATGGTCTTGGGCGATCACCATCGGATAGACGGTCTCCCCCTTCACAAACGCCATTAAGGAAAATTCTTCGCCGGCGAGGAACTCTTCAATGACAACAGATGCGCTCGCCTCGCCGAATTTCTCATCCTCAAGAAAATCGTGCAGGCATTCGATCGCTTCTTCTTCCGTCATCGCGACCGTTACACCTTTTCCGGCCGCAAGCCCGTCGGCTTTAATGACAATCGGCGCGCCTTTTTGCCGCACATAAGCTTTCGCCTCTTCAAATGAAGTAAATGTCTCATACTCCGCCGTCGGAATGCTGTATTTTTTCATTAAATCCTTGGCAAACTGTTTGCTTCCCTCAATGATTGCCGCTTTTTCGGACGGTCCGAAAACAAGCAGTCCTGCTTTTTCAAACTCATCCGCTATCCCTTCGATCAGAGGAACTTCGGGGCCGATAATCGTCAGGCCGACATGATGTTCTTTCGCAAAGGCGATGAGTGCGGCATGATCGCTTTCTTCGATGCTGACCAGCGTTGCGCAATCCGCCATACCGTCATTTGCGGGCGCGGCGTACACCGTGTCAACAAGCGGGCTTTGCGCTGCTTTCCAAGCCAGTGTATGCTCTCTGCCGCCTTTACCGATAATCAATACATTCACGCTTCGTTCCTCCCCTTAATGTTTGAAATGTCTGATGCCGGTGAATACCATGGCGATGCCGTATTCATCCGCTTTTTTAATTGAATCTTCGTCGCGAACCGATCCGCCGGACTGGATAATTGCCGTGACGCCCGCTTTTGCGGCTTCTTCGACTGTATCCGGCATCGGGAAAAACGCGTCTGAACCGAGCACGCTGCCTTTTGCTTTTTCTCCGGCCTGCTCAATGGCGATTTTGGCTGAACCGACGCGATTCATCTGTCCTGCGCCCACACCGACCGTCATATGGTCTTTTGCAAGAACGATTGCGTTGGATTTCACGTGTTTAACGACTTTCCAGGCAAGCTTCAGATCTTCCCACTCCTGCTCGTTCGGCTCTCTTTTTGTCGGAATGCTGATGTCGGCGTCATCAAATCCATGGACGTCTAAATCTTGAATCAAAAGACCACCCTGTACAGAAGTCAGCTGTTTTTCTTTCTTTCCTGAGGCGTTCACATCAAGCGTGAGCAGACGAAGATTTTTCTTCGCCGTCAGCACGTTCAGCGCTTCTTCACTGAAAGAAGGGGCGATAACGATTTCTAAAAAGATGCCGTGAAGAGCTTCAGCCGTTGCCTGATCAACTTCACGGTTCAGCGCGATGATGCCGCCGAAAATGGACGTTTTATCAGCTTCATACGCTTTATTGAATGCTTCCTCAATTGAAGCTCCCGTACCGACTCCGCACGGGTTCATATGTTTAACGGCAACAGCCGCGGGTTCTGCAAACTCCCGGACGATTTGAACGGCCGCATCCGCGTCCTTAATATTATTGTAAGAAAGCTCTTTGCCGTGAAGCTGTTTTGCCGCCGCGATGGAGCCGGAGACAGGCAGTGCGCTTTGATAGAAAACAGCCTCTTGGTGAGGGTTTTCGCCGTAGCGGAGCGATTGTTTTTTTTCAAATGTAACGGTGAATTGCTCAGGGTCTTTCTCACCGGCCTCGCGTGTTAAGTAATCAGCGATTAATGCGTCGTATGCCGCGGTGTGGCGGAATACTTTTGCCGCAAGCTCGCGTTTTCTTTTAAGCGAAACGCCGCCGTGTTCTTTAATCTCATTGAGCACTGAGCTGTAATCGGCCGGATCTGTGATGACCGTCACATCCTGATGGTTTTTCGATGCGGCGCGCAGCATGCCGGGGCCTCCGATATCAATGTTTTCTATCGCTTCATCATATGTTACGTCTTCTTTTGAAATCGTTTCTTTAAACGGATAAAGGTTGACGACCACAAGATCAATGGGGGCAATGCCGTGCTCATTGATCTGCGCCATATGCTCTTCATTGTCTCTTACGGCAAGCAGTCCGCCGTGAATATTAGGATGGAGCGTTTTTAACCGTCCGTCCATGATTTCAGGAAATCCGGTCACTTCCGAAATGCCGATGACATCCACACCGTTTTCCTGGAGAAGTTTTTTTGTTCCTCCGGTCGAAATGACTTCGACGCCGAGCTCTGTCAGTTCCTTTACGAAAGGTACGAGATTTGTTTTATCAGAAACACTGATTAGTGCGCGTTTGATTGTCATGCCTTTTCACCTCTGTTATTTAGTCCCAGCAGCTGTTTCACAACGCTCGGATACCATTTGTGCTCAAGCTCGTGTATCGTATGTTCTATATCTTCAAGCGTATCGTTTTCCTGTATCTCGAATGCTTTTTGCGCGATAATTGGTCCGGTGTCCATGCCTTCGTCGACGTAATGAACGGTAATGCCCGCCACTTTCACACCGGCCCGATACGCCTGTCCGACAGCGTCAATTCCCGGAAATGCCGGAAGAAGCGAGGGATGTATATTAACAATGCGGCCTCCGTAAGCTTCAAGGAGCGTATTTCCGATCAGTCTCATATAGCCGGCGAGAACGATTAGTTCCGCCCCGTGCAGACGAAGCTGTTCAATAATGGCCCGTTCAAAGGCGGCCTTGTTTGCAAAAGCTGACGGCTCAAAGGCGAATGACGGGATATGTAAAGCCTCCGCCCTTTCCGCAGCCTTTGCCTGGGGCTTATCCGTCACGAGAAGGGAGAGCTCCGCGTCCCACTTCTCTTCTCTCATACGTTTGGCAATGGCCTCAAAGTTCGATCCGTTTCCTGAAGCAAATACCGCAAATTTCTTCATGAAAGAGCCGCACCGCCGAAAGAAATGCCTTCGCCGCGTTTGACCCGTCCGATCAAATAAGCCTTTTCGCCTTGAGCTTCAAGCGTTTCGATAACGTCTGTCAGGTCCTCTTCTTTAACGGCAAGGACAAAACCGATGCCCATGTTAAAGACATTGAACATGTCTTCTTCTTTCAGCTTGCCGTGCTCCTGTAAAAACGGAAAAATCGGCGGGATCGGCCATGATCCGTGATCAATTTCCGCGCTCAATCCGTCCGGCAGCATCCGCGGGATGTTCTCGATGAATCCTCCGCCTGTCACATGCGCCATGCCGTCCACCTTACCGCTTTTCACCGCCTCAAGCACCGGTTTCACATATATTCTCGTCGGTTCCAGCAATTCTTCTCCGAGAGGCCGCGCAAACGGTTCATAGACAGTATCCAAATCAAGTCCGCCATCATCAAGAAGCACTTTTCTCACAAGGGAAAACCCGTTGCTGTGAAGGCCGCTTGAAGTAAGTCCGATTAAGAGATGCCCTTCTTCGATATGTTCACCGGTGACGATTTCGTCTTTTTCCGCAACACCGACTGAAAATCCGGCAATATCGTATTCATCAGCTGTATACAGCCCCGGCATTTCCGCCGTCTCACCGCCGATAAGCGCTGATCCTGACTGCTCACAGCCGTCTGCCACACCTTGAACGATCTGCTCAATTTTCACCGGATCGGCCTTGCCGACTGCCAAATAATCAAGGAAAAACAGCGGCTCCGCTCCCTGGGCGAGCACATCGTTTACACACATCGCGACCGCATCGACGCCGATCGTGTCATGCTTATCCATTGAAAATGCGAGTTTCAGCTTGGTGCCGACACCGTCTGTTCCTGAAATTAAAACGGGCTTTTGATACGGGAGCTCTGACAGATCAAACATTCCGCCAAAACCGCCCAAGCTTCCCATAACGCCGAGCCTTTTCGTGCGCTCCACGTGTTTTTTCATTCGTTTGACGGCTTCATATCCGGCTTCGATGTCGACTCCGGCATTTTTATAAGCATCAGACATCCCTATCACTCCTTGTCAATTCGTTTCTCCTTAAAGGCAGAAAGAGAAAGGCAGCCTGAACTCGCGCTGCCTTTATATCATTTTCAAACTTTATTTTGTCAGCACCGCTTCTTTTACGTGAGGAAGCACTGTATCCTGATAAATTTCCGTCGGATATTTGCCCGTAAAACAAGCGAGGCATTGTCCGCAATTGGTGTCTTCAAATTTTCGGCCGACTCCTTTTAACAATCCGTCTACACTTAAGAAAGACAGCGTGTCGGCACCGATGATCTGGCGGATTTCTTCCACGGAATGGGCGGAAGCGATCAGTTCCTCATGGGTTGATGTGTCAATGCCGTAGAAGCACGGATGGGCGATCGGCGGTGAACTGATCTTGACGTGCACCTCTGTTGCTCCCGCTTCTCTGAGCATTGTAACAATCCGGCGGCTTGTCGTTCCGCGCACGATGGAATCATCAACCATGACGACCCGTTTTCCTTCAACAACACCGCGTACGGCCGACAGCTTCATTCTCACGCCTTGCTCACGGAGAGCCTGTGACGGCTGGATAAACGTTCTGCCGACATAACGGTTTTTAATGAGACCGAGTTCGTACGGAATGCCCGTTGCCTCGGCATAGCCGATGGCGGCAGAAATACTGGAATCAGGCACGCCTGTGACGACATCCGCTTCAACTGCGGACTCCTGGGCAAGCATTTTCCCGAGATTCTTCCGGGCGCTGTGCACGTTAATGCCGTCGATATTGCTGTCAGGTCTTGAGAAATAAATGTACTCCATGCTGCAGATGGAACGATTGATATTCATGGAGAAACGCTCTGATTTCATGCCTTCATCATTGATGATCAGCATTTCGCCCGGCTCTACCTCGCGAAGGTATGCCGCGCCGACCACATCGAATGCGCATGTTTCTGATGCCACGACGTAAGCGTCGCCGAGCATGCCGAGCGAGAGCGGTCTGAGTCCGTTCGGATCAAGCGCTACAATCATCTCTGTTTCTGTCATGATTAAAAAGGCGTAAGCGCCTTTCAGCATGGACAGCGAATTTTTGATCTGATCCTTCAGCGAAAAGTGGCCGCTGCGTTTAATCAGATGAGCCAGCACTTCCGTATCGGAGGAAGTCTGAAAGATGCTCCCTTGGTTTTCAAGCTGCTGCTTCAATTGTGTAGCGTTGACCAAGTTGCCGTTATGGGCGAGCGCGAGGCTGCCGTTGTTTTGCGAATGGAACAGGAGCGGCTGGACATTTTCATATCCGCCTCCGCCGGCCGTCGCATAGCGGACGTGGCCGATCGCGCCTTTTCCCTTCACTTTGCTCAGTTCGCCGTTTTGAAAAACCTCGGTAATAAGCCCCTGCCCTTTATGCGCCGTCAGTTTTTCGCCGTCGGTCGCCACGATGCCGGCGCCTTCCTGTCCTCTGTGCTGCAGACTGTGCAGGCCGTAATACGTAATCTGCGGAGCCTCTTCATGACCCCAGATGCCAAACACACCGCATTCTTCATTCAGGCCTTTGATTTCAGCAAGCATGGAATAGCTCCTTTCCACGCGCGCTCAAGTTCTTTCGTTTGCGCGTGAACCAATTGTTGTCCTTCTTGGCTTCGGATCGTCAGCTGTCCGTCTCCTGTCACTTCACCGATATGAACGGCATCTGCCGCAGCCGCTTCAAACGCCGCCTTGTTTTCTTTCTTCACGGAAACGACAAAGCGGGATTGAGACTCAGAGAATAATAACGCCGCTTCCCCTTCTACAGTCACGTTCGCGCCAAGGTGTTCCGTCGTCATGACGATTTCCGCAATCGCCACGCCCAAGCCGCCTTCTGACACGTCATGGGCGGATTGGATCAGACCTTGTTTAATGGCGTTAAGAAGTGATGTTTGGCGGGCTTTTTCAACGTCCAGATCAATTTCAGGCGCTCGGCCATAGATTTTTCCTTCGGTCATTTTCTGAAGTTCACTGCCTGCATACTCAGGCTTCGTTTCACCGATGACGTAAATCAAGTCTCCGGCCGCTTTGACATGCTGTGTCGTAATATGAGCCGTATCTTCAATTAAGCCGACCATGCCGATAACAGGCGTCGGATAGATAGCCGTTCCGTTCGATTCATTATAAAGTGATACGTTACCGCCAATAACCGGTGTGCTGAGCACATTGCACGCCTCGCTGATGCCATCGGCTGCTTTTTCGATTTGCCAGAAGATTTCCGGTTTCTCCGGATTTCCGAAGTTAAGGTTGTCTGTGACCGCAAGCGGTTCTGCACCTGAGCAAATGATGTTGCGCGCTGCTTCGGCAACAGCGATTTTTCCGCCTTCTTCCGGATCAAGATATAAATAGCGGGCGTTGCAATCCGTCGTCATCGCCAGCGCTTTTTTTGTGCCGCGGATTCTGAGCACTCCCGCATCAGATCCCGGAGCGACCACCGTGTTTGTACGCACCATGTAGTCATATTGATCGTACACCCACTCTTTGCTGGCGATTGTCGGCTGCTGCAGCAGGGCAAAAAGCGTCTCTGTCGCATCTTTCACTTCAGGCGCGGGAACTTCCGTTTCCTGAAACTCTCGGTAGTACGCGGGTTCCGCTGACGGCTTGTGGTACACAGGCGCTTCTTCCGCCAGCGCGTCGACCGGAAGTTCGCAAACAACCTCTCCGTTATGGCGGAGGCGGAGCATTTTATCATCCGTAACATGACCCACGGAAACCGCTTCTAGATCATATTTATTAAAAATATCGACAATTTCCTGTTCACGCCCGCGTTCAATGACGAGAAGCATGCGTTCCTGAGACTCGGAAAGCATCATTTCGTAAGCGGTCATACCTGTTTCCCGCTGCGGAATGAGGTCAAGGTTCATTTCAATGCCGGAGCCGGCTTTGCTTGCCATTTCCGCACTTGAACTGGTCAGACCGGCCGCCCCCATATCCTGAATGCCGACTAACGCGTCGCACTGAATGACTTCAAGGCAGGCTTCCAAGAGAAGTTTTTCCATGAAAGGATCGCCGACCTGCACCGCGGATCGTTTTTCCTCAGACGAATCAGACATTTCTTCTGATGCGAAAGTAGCGCCGTGGATGCCGTCGCGCCCCGTCTTAGCGCCCACGTACATGACCGTGTTGCCGACACCTTTCGCCTGGCCTTTTTTAATATCTTTATGATCGATTAAGCCGACGCACATTGCATTGACAAGCGGATTGCCCTCATAGCTCGGGTCAAACTGCACTTCTCCGCCGACGGTCGGAATGCCGATACAGTTTCCGTATCCCGCGATTCCCGCCACTACTTCTTCAAACAAGTACTTCACTCGAGGTGAAGTGAGTTCACCAAATCGAAGAGAGTTTAATACAGCTATCGGACGGGCGCCCATTGAGAAAACGTCACGGATGATGCCGCCCACTCCCGTCGCAGCACCTTGGTATGGCTCAAGTGCTGACGGGTGGTTATGCGATTCAATTTTGAACACGACCGCCTGATTGTCACCGATGTCAACGATTCCCGCGCCTTCTCCGGGACCCTGCAGCACGCGTTCGCCGCTAGTCGGGAATTTGCGTAAAACCGGTTTTGAGTTTTTATAGCTGCAGTGCTCTGACCACATCACGGAAAAAATCCCGATTTCCGTATAGTTCGGCAATCTTCCGATAATCGATTCAATCAGTGCAAACTCGTCATCACTGACACCCATTTGCTGATAGAGTTTCTCTTCTTTTATTTGTTCTTTACTTGGTTCAAGCAGTAGCGACATGAGTTTCCCTCCAATTTTTCACAATAGACTGGAACAATGCAAGACCGTCTGCGCTGCCGAGCAGTTCATCGACCGCACGCTCCGGGTGAGGCATCATGCCTAATACGTTGCCTTTCTCATTCACGACGCCGGCAATGCCGCTTACGCTTCCGTTAATATCGCTTCCGTATGTGAAGGCGATTTGATTGTTTTCTTTTAATCTTTCAAGCGTTTCGTCATCACAGTAGAAATTGCCTTCGCCGTGGGCAACCGGAATCGTAATCGATTGTCCCTCTTTATAAGAAGATGTGAACATTGTTTCGCCGTTCTGCACGATTAATTCAACCGGGCGGCAGATGAATTTTAAATCTTTGTTGCGTCTCATCGCGCCTGGCAGAAGTCCGAGCTCCTGCAAAATCTGGAATCCGTTGCAGACGCCGAGAACCGGTTTGCCTTCAGCAGCCGCTTTTTTCACTGCCGGCATGATGTTTGCGAATCTGGCGATGGCGCCGCATCTCAGGTAATCGCCGTAAGAGAAGCCGCCGGGGATGAGCACGCCGTCAAATCCGTCAAGGCTTGTTTCCTCGTGCCAGACATACTCGACTTCTTCGCCGAGTTCGTCCTTCACGGCGTGGAACATATCAATATCACAGTTGGAGCCGGGTAACACAATCACCGCAAATTTCACTGTGCGACAACCTCCTCAACTTCATATCGGTAGTCTTCAATGACTGTATTGGCTAGGAGCTTCTCACACATTTCTTTCACGAGCGCGTCAAGATCACGGTCAGATTTTTCGATCGTCATCTCCATGTATTTTCCGATTCGCACATCCTGCACTTCATTGTAGGTCATACTGTGCAATGCATGCTGCACCGCGCTTCCTTGAGGATCGAGCACACTTTCTTTTAAGCTGACATAAACTTTCACTTTATACATTATGAAATGCCTCCCAGTCTTTTGAAAATCTCTTCATATCCGTCGG
This sequence comes from Bacillus sp. BACIII, assembly GCF_057836745.1. NCBI lineage: Bacteria > Bacillati > Bacillota > Bacilli > Caryophanales > Bacillaceae > Bacillus > Bacillus sp. BACIII. The sequence continues at coordinate 2,326,285 of NZ_CM174437.1, forward strand.
TTAAGCTTCCCAGGTTCTGTCTGAACAAATCTTTATCAAGCTTTTCGTTCGTGTCTTTATCCCACAGACGGCACGTGTCAGGAGAGATTTCATCTGCTAAAAGCACCCGTCCCTCTGCGTCTAAGCCGAATTCCAGTTTAAAATCTATTAATCTGACACCGCAGTCTTCAAATATATGCTGAAGTTCTGGATTCACTTGATTTGTAATTGATTTGATCGTTTCGACCTGCTCCGGAACCGCAGCTTTTAAGAGCCAGATATGATCTTCGGTAATGAGCGGATCACCGAGTGCGTCGTCTTTATAGTAAAATTCGATAATCGGCTGCGGAAGCTTAGTTCCTTCAGGGATGCCGAGGCGTTTCGACATGCTTCCGGCGGCAAAGTTTCTGACCACGACTTCAATTGGAATGATGCTTACCTTTTTGATAAGCTGCTCTGATTCTGAAAGGCGCTTTACAAAGTGATTGTCAATTCCTTTAGCATGCAGATGTTTGAAAATCAGGCTTGAAATTTCATTGTTCAGACGGCCCTTTCCGCTGATCTCCGCTTTTTTCTCACCGTTAAAGGCTGTTGCGGAATCCTTGTAGACCACGCGGAGAATCTGTTCGTCTTCTGTTTGATAAATTCGTTTCGCTTTTCCTTCATAAAGAAGATTATTGTTCATAATATTCACGGAAGGCCTCCTAACCCGAATGTTGGGAATATTCAATCTACAGCGGCTGAAGAAGCCGCCTCCGGCTGGCTTCTTCTATAAACCTAAACGCTCAAAGATCAAGTCGACGTTTTTCAAATGATAATTGTAGTCAAAGCAATCGGCAATCTGTTCCGGTGTAAGACGGGACGTGATTTTTTCTTCCGCTTCGACAAGCTGGCGGAACGGGACTTGTTTTTCCCACGCTTCCATCGCTTTCGGCTGAACCGTGTCATATGCTTCTTCACGAGGCAGACCCGTGTCGATTAAAGCGAGCAGCACGCGCTGAGAATAGATTAAACCGAGTGTGCGGTCCATGTTGCGTTTCATATTTTCCGGGAATACCGTTAAGTTTTTGACGATATTGCTGAAACGGTTCAGCATGTAATTCAGCGCGATTGTCGCGTCAGGAAGAATGATGCGTTCAGCTGATGAATGAGAAATATCACGCTCATGCCATAACGGAACATTTTCGTATGCCGTCAGCATGTACCCGCGGATCACGCGCGCCATGCCCGTCATATTTTCCGACCCGATCGGATTCCGTTTATGAGGCATAGCCGATGAACCTTTTTGTCCTTTTGCAAAAAACTCTTCCACTTCACGTGTTTCACTCTTTTGCAGACCGCGGATTTCCACTGCGAATTTTTCAATACTCGTCGCGATCAAAGCCAGTGCCGCCATATAATCCGCATGACGGTCGCGCTGCAATGTCTGAGTGGAAATCGGCGCCGCTTTCAGGCCGAGTTTTTCACAGACATACTGCTCTACGAACGGATCAATATTTGCGTACGTGCCGACCGCGCCGGAAAGCTTCCCGACTTCGATCCCTTCTTTTGCCTGCTTGAAACGTTCAAGGTTGCGTTTCATTTCTTCGTGCCAAAGTGCGAGCTTCAGGCCGAATGTCGTCGGTTCCGCGTGTACGCCGTGCGTGCGGCCCATCATGACCGTGTATTTATGTTCTTTCGCTTTTTCTTTTATAATGTCAACAAATCTCTCAATGTCCTTGAGCAAAATCTCATTCGCCTGTTTTAATAGATAGGAAAGAGCGGTATCCACGACATCTGTTGACGTCAGGCCGTAGTGGACCCATTTTCTTTCTTTGCCTAATGATTCTGAAACCGCGCGGGTGAATGCCACGACGTCATGGCGCGTATCCTGCTCGATTTCCAAAATGCGGTTAATGTCGAAAGACGCGTTTTCGCGCATGACTTTAACATCTTCTTTCGGAATGACGCCAAGCTCAGCCCAGGCTTCACAGGCTAAAATCTCGACTTCCAGCCATGCCTGGTATCTGTTTTCGTCCGTCCAGATCGCGGACATTTCAGGTCTTGAATAACGTTCGATCATTATGCTCGTCCTCCGTCTCTTTTCATCCATATGTTCGTGATGTCCTGAATCCATTTTTCATCAGGCTCCCGCAAAAACGTTATATGCCCCATTTTGCGGCCTTTTTTAATCTCATGTTTTCCGTAGAGATACAGTTTGGCTTCTTTTAAAAGCTCCGTATGCTCCTCCGCAAGCTTCACTTCATCACCGAGAAGATTCACCATCATTCCCGGTTTGAGCAGATCGGTTCGGCCGAGAGGAAGTCCGCAGACCGCTCTGATGTGCTGTTCGAACTGGCTCGTTTCACAAAGGTCGAGCGTATAATGCCCCGAATTGTGAGGACGCGGCGCCAGTTCATTGATCAAAAGGTCTCCGTCTTCTGTGACGAACATTTCCACCGCAAGCGGCCCGACAAGCTCCAATTTCTCCGCGAGCTGAACGGCAAGCGCCTCTGCCCGCTTCTGAACCGTTTCCTCCGCTCTCGCGGGCACGATGCTTTGGAACAGAATATTATTTTTGTGGATATTTTCAGCAGCCGGAAAGGTTGAAATCTCTCCGTGCACTGATCTTGTCACGATAACGGAAAGCTCCATCCGGAATGACACCCAGCTTTCCAGTATGCACGTGCCGTTTTCTAGCAGCGCGGCCGCTTCATCTGTCTGTCCTTCTTCCTTAATGACAAATTGGCCTTTGCCGTCATATCCGCCGCGGCATGTTTTCAGCACTGCCGGAAGCCCCAATGACTGAACGGCTTCCTCAAGCTCCCGTCTGCTGTTTACGATCCGATAAGGAGCGACCTGACATCCGGCTGACTGGATCGCCTTTTTTTCCGTTTCCCTGTTTTGGGTGATAAGCAGCAGCTCGCTTCCTTGGGGAAGGTATGCATGTTCTTTGAGCCAGTTGAGCGCCTCGTAATCGATATTTTCAAATTCGTACGTAATGATGTCGCTGACTCCGGCCAATTTTTGAATCGCTTCACGGTCATTATACTGGGCGGTAATCTCAATATCGGCGATCTGTCCGCATGGCGAGTTTTTAACGGGATCGACGACTGCGACTTTATAACCCATCTGTTTTGCGGCGACAGCCATCATTTTTCCGAGCTGTCCGCCTCCGATAATGCCGATGACGGCGCCGGGAAAAATCGTTTTTTTATCAGACAAGCTGATCACTGCTTTCCAGCACCATTTGTTTTGTCGCATTTCTTCTCGCCTCTAGTTTATCCGCAATATCACCGTCAAATGCCGACAAAATTTGCGCGGCTAACAGACCCGCGTTCACTGCGCCCGCTTTCCCGATCGCCGTCGTCGCGACCGGCACGCCGCCGGGCATCTGTACGATAGACAGAAGAGAATCAAGCCCGTTAAGTGATTTCGTCTGAACCGGTACGCCGATCACCGGCAGCGTCGTTTTGGCCGCTGTCATTCCCGGCAGATGCGCCGCTCCCCCGGCTCCGGCAATAATGACTTTTAAGCCTCTGTCCCTTGCGCTTTCTGCATATTCAAACATCAAATCAGGCGTCCGATGCGCGGATACTACCTGTTTTTCATAAGGAATGTGAAGTTCGTCAAGTATGTCGCATGCATGTTTCATTGTCTCCCAATCGGAGGTGCTTCCCATGATGATTCCTGCTAGCGGCTGCATTCTGTTCCCACCTTCTCATGCTTTGTTTTTCAGAAAAAAAAGCCCGGCTTATATTGCAACTATGAGGAAGCAATACAAACCGGGCATGGCGCGCGTATCGTCAGTCGTTCGCTTCTGCGATATCCATGTCAGCTGTTTATCACTTTCCTGCATAGTCCGGCCGTTTACGGCAGCCGGGTAGAAACTTATGGGCCATATTCCCAAGATTATATGAGGTCGTGTTTTGATTTCATGTTTATCTTAACAACGGACTTGGATAATGTCAACGACATTATCGAACGATATAAAAATTCTTTCTTTTAATGTTCGTGTTTAGATCAATTTCCCTTCAAATACGATTTTTTTCCCGCAAGGAACGACTTGAATTGATCCATTTTCTTTCTTTTCTGTAAAGATCGGCTCTTCCATCCGCCGGACGGGCATATAGCCCTCTTCCTTCATTAAAGTGAGAATGGTGTCAATCGTTTCATGTTCCGTTACTTCAAACCGTTTCTTTTTTGGCTTTGTCATTCCTTAATTCTCCTCTTCTTCACTGCTTTCACCCAGAATCCGCCATGGATCGCTTTCGGCTCAAAAGCGATGATAAACGCTTTTTCATCGAGCGTTTTAATCGTATCATACAGCTGAAGCTCATATTTGCGCGGCGTCAGAATCTGCATGGCGGTCCGGTCCCCTTCAAGGCCGCCCGCGACCCAGCTTGTGACTCCGTATCCTTTTTCCCGAAGCTGTTTCGGCAGGTCCAGATCAAGCTCTTTCGTAATGACGTTGACTGTTATGTAGCCGAGCGCCAGTTTTTCTTCAATTTTCATTCCCACTATGACGCCGAGGCCGTAGCCGAGCGCGTAGGCAATGACGTTTTGAATCTGATTCAGATTGCCGAGCACGAGACTCAAGCCGGTCACATACACAAGGATTTCAACCGTACTGATGCCTGCTGCGAAATAGCGCTGCCCCTTTAATGTAAGGATCATCCTGATCGTAAAAAAAGAGACATATATAATATTAATGATGAGAATAATGAGAACCATACCTATACTGTTGGATAAAATCGTCTGCATCATTGATTCCCCCTCCTCTGATAATTTGAAAAGCCAATCTTTCAATTAAGGATAGTTTACCCTCTTTTGATCATTTTCAAAAGAAAAAAAAGCCCGCCCCAAGGCAGACTTTCAAACTCTTTTCAGTGAAGCTCAGCTTTCTTCAATCGTTTGACCGCTTCATATTCCTTTTCAAGCTCGCTCAGCGTGTATCCGGACAGTTCCTGAACATGGTTTTGGTATAACCCTGAGCGGATCAGCTTTGTCCTCAGATGCTGTTTTTTCCGATTAATGGCTTCTCGCAACAACGGGGCCATCCTCATCATCCTTTCCGAATCATAAAGATTAATGCCGCTTTCCAATTTCTGTTGCTCCCATCATATATCGGACGGCTTTTCAAAACAACACGCTATATTAGAAATATTTGTAAACATTGTGAAAGACAAATTTCGACTTACAAAGGGATCAGCGAGGCAGTAAAGTACTCTGAAATAAGCGGCCATGTCACAGCCGTAAAGACGAGCATGATGATGACCGCCGCAGAAATACAGTACATCACGTCGACGGCAGGATTCTCAGCCGATTTGTACAGAATCTGCACAAACTGCACCATCGCCGATGCAGCGAGAAATAAGGTCAGCGCCGTAAACACTACGGTGATAACCGGCAGATTCAATATCGCGAAAATCATCCACACGATAGAGCAGACGACAGCCGGAACAAGAAGTGAGCCGACTCCCGCGGCCGCATCCCGCATCGTAATTTTCTGTTTCAGCAGATAGCGTGATACAAGCCAGACCGCGCCGGCCGCAGCGGCAAAAAAGACGAGCGAATACACGAGAACGACGGTAAAGCCGTCAAAAAACGTGTGATGCCGTTCCCCGTATCCGAGCGGTCTCTGCTGGCTCGCCCTCAGCTGAAACCAATTTCCGATTGAGAAAAAAATACTGAATACAAGCATTGAAATAAGAGCATATTTAAAGCGGGAAAAGCCGTCTTCTCCAACGACCTTCACCGGTGATGTCAAAATGCGCAATGCGAAACGGCAATAACGTTTGACCGCGGCCCATACAGAAGCGAGTTTTTCCGTAAAAGCCGGAGCCGGGCGCCGTTCCTTTTCTTTCTTCTTTTGCTTTTGATAACGTCCCGCTTTTCTGGACATTCTCGAGAGCGGTTCTTCATCAGTTCCCTGATGCTGTTTTTCTTCTTCCAACGTTTCTTTTCTTTCTTCCGTCATGTCAGCAACTCCTATCAAAAAAATACGGCGGAATTTGTCAAGCAAGAAAATAAAACACTTATATAAGGTACCGAAGCGTCCTTCATCAGTCAAGCGGTTTTCTTCACCCGGACACTCACATGACGTTTTATATGATGTATTGGTTTTACGGAATAGGACAAAAACAAAAAACCGGCTGTCCTCAGCCGGTTTTTCCGTTATTTCAAGAAGATGAAATACAGGATAAAGATGACGAACAGCCCGTACATAATCGGGTGGACGCTTTTTCCTTTTCCTTTGCAGATCATTGTAATCGGGTAGAAAATAAAACCGATCGCAATCCCCGTCGCAATGCTGTATGTCAGCGGCATCATAATCATCGTTAAAAATGCCGGAACAGCCACCTCGAATTTATCCCAGGCAATCTTACCGAGCGGCGCCACCATCAGCGCGCCGACGATAATCAAAGCCGGAGCCGTCACATTCGTGGTGACAACTGACAGAAGCGGCGAGAAAAACATCGCCAGCATAAAGAGAATGCCCGTCACAACAGCCGCGAACCCGGAGCGCGCTCCCGCCGCAACGCCTGAGCTTGATTCAACATAAGAAGTCGTTGTAGACGTACCGAGCACGGCTCCGATAACGATTGAAGTTGAATCTGCCAAAAGCGCTCTTCCCGCGCGCGGAAGTTTGTTTTCCTTCATCAGTCCGGCCTGTGTCGCTACAGCTACCAGCGTACCGGCCGTATCGAAAAATCCGACGAACAGGAAAGTTAAAATGACAATCAGCATTTGTACGGAGAAGATATCCGGAAGGTGCATCCACGCCTGTCCGAAAGTCGGCGCAAGACTCGGCACGCTGCCGACAATGTGTGTCGGAACCGGAATCAGCCCGCAGATCATTCCGGCAACCGCCGTCAGAAGCATTCCGATAAATACGCCGCCGTTTACGCGAAGCACCATCAGAATGACCGTCACAATAACACCGAAAACCGTCAGCAGCACAGGCCCGCTGTGAATATTGCCGATAGATACCAAAGTCGATGAGTTCGCTTCAATAATGCCCGAACCCTGCAAACCGACAAATGTAATGAATAAACCGATACCCGCGCCGACCGCCAATTTCAGCTCAGGCGGAATCGCATTAATGATTTTTTCCCGCAATCCCGTCAGCGAAAGCGCCACGAAGATAATTCCGGAAATCAAGACGCCGGAAAGCGCAGCCTGCCATGAAATCCCCATGCCGAGGACGACAGAGAAAGCAAAAAACGCGTTTAATCCCATACCCGGCGCAATCGCGATCGGATACTTTGCAATGAGCCCCATTAAAATACATCCGGCCGCAGACGCAAGGGCTGTAGCGGTGAACACCGCGCCCTGATCAATTTTTAATGCTTCCGGAAATCCTTTCACACCGTTTAAAGACAATGTCAGCGGATTGACGAACAGAATGTACGCCATTGACAAAAAGGTCGTTAAACCGCCGATGATTTCATTACGATAGCTTGTCCCCAGCTCATCAAACTGAAAAAATTGCTTCAAGCCAATTGCCTCCTTCATTCTCTCCCATTTATTCTGCCCGTTATCCGCCAAATAAAAAACGCCCCAAATACATTTGGGACGCTTGACTACATACGTTCAGTCTGAATAAATAAGAATGGATTATTTATATCAAACGATTGAGATTGATCCGTAGTCAAGCCATTTACGGTAGCTTGGTAGAAACTTGCGGGCCATATCCCCGCCATTATACGATATCTGCATATTTGATTTCTGAGTCTATTGTATCAATTCAATTTTGAAAACTCAATAAAAAAACGAACAATCTTGTTTAAAAAAATTAGTTTATTCGTTAATTGACCAATAATGGAAGACGGCAAAAGCCGCCTTCCTGACATCATTTTCCGTCCGCAGGCCGCACCGGCACCGAGAATGTGATCTTGCCGTCACCTGCTAAAGTGTTCATGGCCGTTTGATTGACATACAAAGCGTATGAATCGAATGAGAAATCGCGCAATGAATATTCTTTATCGGATGAATCATCTAATTCAAAAACGGATTCCATTTCACCCGTTTTAAGATTCGTGACTTTCGCCTTATTCCCTTTCAGATAATAGCCTTTTTCATACTCATTAAGCGATGGCCATGTTTTCATTTTTTTCGTATTGCCAAGACCTATGGACTCACCGATATTCATCAGCTGATCCTCATCCGCCTTGCTTAGATTAATTCCGCTAAATTGATAATCGACAATTACCCGTCTGCCTTGCTGTTTGATCTTTTTGATGGTGATGCCGATATGATGATGTTTCGTTTTATAACTGACGGGCAGTTTTGTTTTCAGAGGGACGATTTCTCCCGGCTCTGATTCTGATTTTACATCACCCGTTATGAAAAGTGTTTTCGCTTTCGGGTCTATCGGTTTGCTGAATTGAGTTTGGCCGCGTACTCTTTTCCCGCCGCCGGGAAGGTTCTTCCGGCTGCCAAGTTCAATAGCCGCCAACGTCATTTCATAATGGTTTCCTGCATCATCCGTTGCTTCGTGAATCGAGATGGTATCATTTTTAGCTGCATCTTGAAAGTCGACTGAAAATAAGAGAGCCGATCCCATCGTTCCGTTTTCCGCCCGGATATCGAAAAAACGGTATAGTCCGTGATTTACATTCACAGCTTTCGTTCCTTCAAGAGAAACGGACTTTTGTTTTTTAATCGGGAGTGTAAAGCGCCAGTTTCCGGGAATATCCTTGATTTGTTTAATGACAAGCGGAAGCTTATCACCGTCTTTCATCTTTGGGCCGTCCGCAAAAAAGCGAAGCTGCCCCCCGTACTGCCCGTCTTTCATTTTTTTCATGCCCTGACTGTCATAATCCTCAGATAATATATTCCGGGTATCTTTATAATCAACTTGAAAAGGAATACTCTCCTCATCAGATTTCAAATTGTCAACAATAAAATTATAAACGAGCTGTCCGCTGTCATAATATACACTTTTTACTGTCACCGTGATTCCGCGCGATTCCGCTTTCTCGTTCAGTTTTGTCACCAAATTGCTTTTAAACAGCGCAGAACCTGCCTTATCCTGAAATACCCTGTAAATCTGCCCGGCAACAGGGATGTTTCCCATAGCCGTATTAACGGAGGGCATGAACAAGCCTGAGGACAGATACAGAATAAACAAAGCAGCAGCAACTGCGAGGCCGTTTATCACTTTTCGTCCCCATCTCCGTCTGACGGCGCCTTCTTTTCCGGCACGGACAGCGGCGCTATGTATCACGTTTTTCAATTCAGCTTTCGGCACGTCAATGTCCTGATACAATTGCTTCATTTGATGCTTTTCCATATTTGCTTATCCTCCTTTTCCAGCTCCTGCTTCAATGCTTTTCTCGCCCTGTGAAGATGCGTTTTTACAGTGCCTTCCGCCATACCGGTCTGTTCAGCAATCATGGCAATCGAGAAATCTTGAAAATAATAAAGCTGAATGGTCAGCTGTATATGTTCGTCAAGCGTTTCCATGGCATTCCGAAGATCTATGTGTTCTTCAATGTTCTTATTCTCCGCGCGTGTATCATGTTGCGGCTCAAACGGGATGACGTCTCCGTTCTTTTTCCTCATTGCAAAAATCGTATTAAGCAAAATCCGGATCAGCCACGTTTTAAAATATTTCGGCTCCTTCAGCTGCGCGATATGAAGAAAAGCCTTGTAAGCCGTTTCCTGCACTGCGTCCAGCGTATCTTCCTTGTGATGCAAATAGAGATAAGCTGTTTTATATAAAGTATCTTGATGGGTTGTGATCAGTTTTTCAAAGGCTGAGGCATCACCTTTTTTCGCCTTTTTGATCAATCGTTCTTCCTTCACCTTATCCACCTCCTATGCTGTTAGATATGAATCGGGCCAAAACGGTTTCAAAAAGATGAAAAAAAACGCCTCTTTTTTAAAAAGAGGCGTTTTTTTATTGATTTATTCCCACTCAATGTTCTCTAAACAGTATAAGAGTTCTTTGATTAAAGCATATCTTGATTTCTGTTATTTGTAAATCGTTTGCACTCTTTTACAATGATACTTTTTATTTGTGGACTTTGTAGGAAATCTTAAATATGTAATCAAAACGAAAAAAACCTTAACGACTACTTTTTTAGGCTAAAGATAATTTAGATACTCATCATTCCATTCAACCATTTGAAATTGACTCTGACCGATTAAAAATGATTTCCCGTAGATCATGCTAAGTCTCATAGAAACTTGATTTCTAATCATAAATGTTAAAAGAAATTTAAAAAATTTGATGATATAATTTAAAAGTAGAGAAATCTACCTTTAAATTATAGACAAAGTGGGGTGTTTTTTTGCAATTAGATCAATTTTATAGAGATTCGCTATATAGTAAAGCATTGGAGTATTGGTATGAAGAATGGAAATCTTTAATATCACAAGTGAAAAATGGGACAATAGGAATTGATATAGTTAATATTCGTCTTGTGTTATTGGATGTGATTAATGAATATGAACTAAATAAATTTGAGAGTGACAACAATCGTAAAGTTTATATAAAATTAATCGAAAATCTTATTAGTGAAAGACATATGAAATTATATAGAGATGAATTACTCATTTTAAAAGGGAAATTGGAAAGGAAAGATAGTCAGGCAGTTTATGTTATTGCTAAGGAACTTTCTAAAAAAATTTCTAATGCAAATTTTGCACAAATATTATTTGACGAATTATTAGAAATTATCGAAAAGAAATTATTCTTAAAAAAAGATAGAACTAAAATTAAAAATTTAACTAAGGATATCATTATAGACTTAGTAACTTCAGGGAAAAGTGTGAAGGATATCGAAAACTTACTCAGTGACGTATTCCAAACATATAATGTACATGGAGAAGATATCTTTATTCTTTTCAAATATACTCCTGCTGGCTTGTCTCCTGAACAAGCCAAAGTATATATTGATAATTTAAGTGTAAAAGATAGATTAGAGATATTTAGAAAAAATTTAATAGCAAAGAAAAGTGACTATCTTTTTATATTTCCTGTATGGGGAATGATTGCACCTCCTCTTAAAGATGAAAACGATACAATATTTGGTTTTTATGTATATGATCCAGTCCGAGAAAAAAAAACTCCAGATGCCGAATTGTTTGACGAAACGTTTAACACAAAAAAACAAGAAGAAGTTGTTGAAAATACATATAAATTTGATAGTAGATGTAATGTACTAGTTAAAGTACAGGCTATTTCTAATAATGTGGCGAAAAAAATTGCAGAAGAAAAGTATTTAATTTTTTTAAGGTTAGCAAATTTGAAGTTTGCTAGCAAGTTTAAAGAGTTTTTTTGGGATGGACAGTATATAGGAAAAAATCTTGATAGCGAATCTAGTTTTGGTACTGCATTTAGCTTAGGTAGAGATGACAGAGTTTTTAGAAGAAAACTCAGCAAAGATAATCCAGTTTATTTTAGTAATGAAAAGTTTAAACAAATGAAAGATTATTCTAAGGTAATTGATGCCCTTGAAAAAAGGAATATGTTCATTGAATTAAATTCTATTATTAATGTAATTGAATTGATGTCTAATTCTATTTGGGAAACCGAGAACAATAAGCTGTTGAATTATTGGATTTGCATTGAAAGTTTAGCAAACATTTCAAAGGCATATAATGAATCTAAATTTACTTTTATTAAAGAAGCAATATCAAATATGTATTTTCTTTGGGAACAATTTAGACCAATTCATAATCTCTTTTTATTAACTGTAAAGTATACTGAACACTCATTTAGAAATGATGATTCCATCAATATACCGGAGGAATTTGCCCATGATGTTGGCATTTACCAAGCGCGGTCTGAGGACTCAGTAGTTTCACTGGTTAAATTTCACAAACGGATGAAGGATTTATTGTCTTATACCACAAAAGAAAGCTTTTTAGATAGTATTGAAGATACTCTTGATTTTTATCAAAATAATAAAAAGGCTTTACAGATGCTCCGAAACAAAAAAGATGAAGTTAAGTTAACAATTGATTATATATATAAGTCTAGAAATCAAATTGTTCATAATGGTTATGTAGCAAAAAACCTTATACCTTACTTAGTAAATTTTGCAGAGAGTTATGCAGAGTCATTATTCCAGAGAATTATAGACGTATATCTTGAAGATGAATTTGATCTTCAGAACTATTTTATCAAAGAACAATATGAAGGTGTTTTATTGGAAAAGAAGCTTTCAAGTGGAGACTTTTATAAAATTGGTTTAGAAGAATAAATTTATTTTTTGAAAAAACAAGAGCTTAGAACCCTTATAAACCAAGGATTCTAAGCTTCTTTTGACTATTCCCACTCAATCGTTGCAGGCGGCTTGCTCGTAATGTCATACACGACGCGGTTGATGTGTTTCACTTCGTTGACGATCCGTGTTGAAATCACTTCAAGCACATCCCAAGGGATACGCGCCCAGTCAGATGTCATGCCGTCGATTGATGTTACGGCACGGATACCGATTGTGTAATCATACGTTCTCGCATCTCCCATGACGCCGACGCTGCGGATGTCAGGAAGAACCGTGAAGTATTGCCAGATGTCGCGCTCTAGGCCGTGGTTCGCCACTTCTTCACGCAGAATCGCGTCTGATTCCCGAACGATTTCAAGTTTTTCTTCCGTTACTTCGCCAAGTACGCGGATGCCAAGGCCAGGGCCAGGGAACGGCTGACGCCATACGATATCATCCGGAAGGCCGAGCTCTGTGCCAAGCGCGCGCACTTCATCTTTGAAAAGGGTGTTTAACGGCTCGATCAGTTCAAACTGCATATCTTCAGGAAGTCCGCCGACATTGTGGTGAGATTTGATCGTTTGCGCCGTTGCAGTACCGCTCTCGATAATATCCGTGTAAAGCGTTCCTTGCGCAAGGTAATCGATGCCTTTAAGCTTGTCCGCTTCATCATCAAACACGTAAATGAATTCGTTGCCGATGATTTTGCGTTTTTGCTCAGGATCAGAAACACCTTTCAGCTTGTTTAAGAATCTGTCTTTCGCATCAACTTTAATGACATTCATATTAAAGCCTTCGCTGAACGTTTTCATGACGCCTTCCGCTTCGCCTTTACGAAGCAGGCCGTGATCGACGAAAATACAAGTCAGCTGGTCGCCGATCGCTTTATGAATCAAAGCAGCCACAACAGAGGAATCTACACCGCCGCTTAGCGCGCAAAGAACCTGCTTGTCTCCGACTGTTTCGCGGATTTTTTGCATTTCGATTTCGATAAAGTTTTCCATTGACCATTTGCCTTCACAATCGCAAACGCCGAAGACAAAGTTTTTCAGAAGATCATTGCCGTATTCAGAGTGGCGCACTTCCGGGTGGAACTGAACGCCGTACCAATTCTTGTCCGCTTTGCTCATCGCTGAATTCGGGCAGTGATGGCTTGTGGCGTCAACAGTGAAGCCTTCAGGAACTTCTACAACCAAATCGCCGTGGCTCATCCACACAACCTGTTCTTCCGGAAGATCTTTGAACAAGTCAGGAGTTCCTTGAATCTGAATGTTCGCTTTTCCGTATTCGCGCTGGCTTGCCGCCTCGACTTTCCCTCCGAGATAATGAGTCATCAGCTGCATGCCGTAGCAGATGCCTAATACAGGAATATCGAGTTCAAAGATTTTTTCGTCACAGCGGAAAGATCCTTCATCATATACACTGTTCGGTCCGCCTGAAAGGATAATTCCTTTTGGATTCATTTCTTTGATTTCCTCAGCTGTCAACGTATGGGGATGCAGCTCGCTATATACGCCAAATTCACGGATCCGGCGGGTAATCAGCTGGTTATACTGACTGCCGAAATCAAGAACAAGAATCATTTCATTCACTAACTTCGTCATGGTTGTCACCTAATCTCCTCTAAGTTTTTGACACAGAAAAAACGGAGGACAAACGTTCAGCCCTCTGTCGCGCAAGACTTGTCCGGAAGCCCGGCTTTTTAACGCTCCCGGGCTCCCATTTAACATTCATTTATTCTAACAACAGGACGATATACGGTCAAGACTATCTTGTTTTAATTATATTTTCCCACAACTGTCCCGATTCATTCCAAAGCTCCGCGGCATTATCCCTGCGGTATAAGGCCCGCTCATAGCGCAGCGTCAGCTCGGACATGTCGTTTGTATCGTATGCCTCGTCAATCCTCGCGGCAAAATCGCGCAGCGTTTCTCCGTCTCCTCTGCTGAATCCTTTTCGTTTCAGCTGGCGGAGCAGCGCGGCATATGCATCGAAAAAGACGTCTTCATCCGTACGCCGCTTCAGTCTGGCTGCTGCAGCGTACGGAATCCAGCGCGCGCGGAGCAGCCAGGCGAGCGCCGCCGCGGCAGAAATCACGATGATGACGGCTGCATACGGCCACAGCTGTGCCGCGGTATTTTTGCGGATCACAGGATGCGGTGCCGCACTGTGCTCCCGCTTTTTCGGCGCTTCTTCTTTTTCAGGCTTTGTTTCCTGACGCTGCTTGTCAGACGGTGTATCCGAATTCCCCGCTGAGCTTCCGCTGTCTTTTCCAGCTGTTTGATTTTGCTCTGACGTAAACTCCGTCGGATTGGTGAAGCCTTTCGTCGGCTCAAACGTCACCCAGCCCTGATCGGGAAAATACACTTCAACCCACGAATGGGCGTTGTTGTTTGTGACTTCATAAATGTGGCCGTTATGGTCGCCTGCGCTTTTATACTCGCCGGATGTATAACCCTTCACCCAGCGGGCGGGAATTCCCGCAGATCGGAGCAGCACGGCCATAGCCGATGAAAAGTTATCACAATATCCTCTTTTCGTTTCAAACAGAAATTGATCGACATAATCCTGATTGTGCTCCGGAATGGCAACATCCTGCGTATCATACGAAAATGCGGAAGATCCCAGATAGTCCTCGACGGCCTTCGCTTTATCAAACATATTATGATGATCCCGCGTCAGCCTGTCCGCAAGCTGTCTCACTCTTTCCGGAACGCTGTCCGGAAGCTGTAAATACCGATCATTAAATTGGTTCTGCTCACGGTATCGTTTCACTTTCACTTTTCTGAGATCATTCAGCTTAAAGACGGGCGCGTGAAAAGTCACCGTGTACCGTCCCATATTGCGGATGTTGCCCACTTGTTCACTGATCGGCGTGATTTGCTCGGTGTTTCCGTTCATTTCAAGCTGAATCGAGTGCTTCGGTTTAATATTGGAGAGGCCGATCGGATACATGACGTGATTATAAAGATAATTTTCATCAATGGACACCTGCGCCGTATAGCGTCTCGTCTGCACACTCCGATCAAACCATATGTCTTCCACATTGCCGCCGTTCAGTTTATAGGACATGCCCTGGTCGGTCTCCACCCAGCCTTTTCCCGTATATGTATCTTTCGTTTCCACCCGGAAGTACGACCGCTCTTTTCCCTTCCATGTAAAAACCGGCGTATCGTCCTGCTGAAAAGGGCCGCCCAATGTTTCATCATGATTGCCGTAGCCGATTTTGCTTTCAGCGGCGGGCACTTCTTTGTGATTTGTTATTTTTTTTAGAAACGGCACGGGGTCCGGCCAATTCGGATCTGATTTCGGAGCCGCCAGACCGAACACGACGGAAGCGCAGATAAACAGCGCCAGCGGCAGAAACCATTTGATAATCAATCTTTTTTTAAATGCTATGTGTTCTGTCAGGCGGATGCGCTCCATATACAAAAGCCCCATCATCAAAAAGCCGATAAAGACGATCCGGATGACGGCGTATGCGGCATCATAAGGAGTAAATGTATCAAGTACGGTAATATACGCCACCGTCATGATAAAAAAGAATAAGATTTTCCGCTGATAGATCACCCAATAATGCAGCAAATACACAAGCAGCCATAAAAGCACAAAGAACAGCAGTGTGCGGAATGACGGGTTCATATCATTCCATCTTCCGGTTCCGATGTGCCGGACATTCAGCATCACGTCCCGTAAAAAAGAAGCAAGCCATTCCGGCTGAAAAACCGACCCTTTATAAAACAGCATGTGAATACTGATCAACGTAAACAGAATGCAGGACGGCACGGTGACGTACCACCTCATCCGGAAGAATGACAGCAGAAATGCCAAACCGATAAAGACGATGAAAAAACCGGTATGCTTTGTATCCGTAAAATTGTGCAGCGGCCTGAGCCATTCCCACAACAATAAAAAAGCGAGAAAATAAAACAGCAGCAGACTCAGCCTGCTTCCCTGGTTCTCGTCATGCGGCATGGCGCGCCACCTCTCTTTCTAAACAACATGGGACACCCGTTTGTCCCTGATCATTTGCACCTTGATATTCTTTTGAGCGAAGATGAGAGCGAGATTCCGTTCTTTTTCCGAAAGCACGGCATTCGTTTCTTTCGCCAAAAACACCGTCATGTCAGGGCGGACGGACTCAGCCTGTTTGAGGAGATTTTCTGTAAGACTGCCCGTCACGACGGCAATAAAAGCTTTGCGGACGCGCGGATTCGCCAGCTCTTTTCCTAAACGCCCGCCTGCACCAGCTTCTTCCGATTCAGAAGCTGATGCCAGGTAACGCAGCACATTTCTGAAATGCTCTTCTCCCTCCCGGACGGGAAAAACAGTCCGGTCCCTCCCTAATGAAATAAATCCTGCGGGAGAGCCCTTCACAAGCGCGGTGTAAAGCAGAGATGCTGAGGCTGACACAGCGGCTTCAAATGAAGGAGACGGATTGCAGTCCAAAACGAAAATCATATCCGTGCTCTGCAGCGGGTCAAATTCCTTCGTCATCAGTTCATTGCGGCGCGCGGACGTTTTCCAGTCGAGAGCGGAAAACCGGTCGCCCGGCTGATAATTTCTGACGCCCGCGGCTATTGCGGAGCGGTGAACCTGAAACGGCGTGCCGGCACCCGCACCTTCTTCGCCTGATGCAGCCTGCTGCTTATCATGAACAGACCCGTACGCCGGGAATACTAAGACCGTATCCGTTACGGAAAATGAAGCCGTCTTGTCCAAGAGCCCGAGAACATCTCCCGTCCGCACTCTTATCGTATGGAAATGATGCTCCCCGCGCGGCGCCTGCGGCAGCTCATATTGTAACGTCAGCTTCTTTTGAAACCACGGAAACACGAGCTGTTTTGCACTGCGCCTCTCGCCGAGCGTTTCCGGCATCACGTCTTCAATGATCATATATGTCAGCGGAAACGGCAGGCGCCTCGTCAGACTGATAGTGACAGACAGTCTGTCACCAGAGGTTAACCGGGCGGAAGAAATCTCACGCGCCGCCTGAAACGCCCGCAGCGGATACACGGCGACCAGCCCGGCGTAAACGATAAACGGCAAAAACGCATAAAATAAAAACCAGCTCACAAATCCGCCCTGGAACATGGCATAAGAAAAGACCGCCGCCGTCAGCACAGCCAAAATAAGCAGCTTCCAGCCGTATAACAGCCAATGCACTTTCTTTCTCATTAGCGGACCGACATCCTTTGAACGGGAACTTTTTCCGTTTGCATGATGTCTTCGATAACCGCTTCCGGCGTGACATCATTAAATTTCGCATCGGCAGTCAAGATCATTCTGTGCGGCAGCGTATACGGAGCCAAATACTGGACGTCATCAGGAATGACGTAATCGCGGTCATGAAGCAGCGCGTACGCCTGCGCGGCTTTCATTAATGAGATCGAACCGCGCGGACTTACGCCCAAATGGACGGACGGATGCTGGCGGGTATGCTGAGTGATGCCGACGATATACGCTTTAATTCCATCATCTACCCGCACCTGCTCCAGTTGTTGCTGGAGGGTGATGAACTGTTCTTTAGAAATGACGGGCTCGAGTGTTTCGAGCGGATTGCGCCCTTCCTGCAAAGACAGTACCCGAAGCTCCTCCTCGGCAGTCGGATAGCCCATGCGCAGCTTAAATAAAAACCGGTCAAGCTGCGCTTCAGGAAGCGGATACGTCCCTTCATATTCAACCGGGTTTTGTGTCGCCATGACGAAAAACGGCTCAGCCAGCCGCATTGTCTTTCCGTCAATCGTGACATTTCCCTCTTCCATCGCCTCAAGCAAAGAAGACTGCGTTTTCGGCGAGGTTCTGTTAATTTCATCGGCCAGCACGATGTTCCCCATAATCGGTCCGGGGCGGTACTCAAATTCCATCGTTTTCGTATTATAAATAGAGACACCCGTCACATCTGACGGCAGAAGATCCGGCGTGAATTGAATCCTCTTAAAGTCAGCACCGATCAGCTTGGCCAAAGCGCGGACCATCATCGTTTTTCCGACTCCCGGCACGTCTTCCAGCAGCACATGCCCTTTTGCGAGAATGGCGGCCAGGCTGAGTATGGCGATGTCCCGTTTTCCTATGATGATGTTTTCAATATGCTCAACGGCTTTCTCCAGCAGCGGATGCAGCTCTTCTTTATAAGCCATTCTTCTCCCCCTAGTCATCTCTCAAATTTCAATTATTGTAACCTAACTTTACCACAAAATATAATTAGTATAAAAAAACGTTTCAGTGAATTGTGTCCAGTCCGAAAAAGCAAAAAAGCTCCCTTTAAAAAGGAAGCTTTATTTCAGCTGGAGAGGCTCCATATGAACATGTGAATGGCCGATGGCGTGTTCCTCTTTCATCCTGCGTTCTGCCTCATTTGCGATATCATGGCTCTCTTTAATATTCAGATCAGACGGCACTTCAATGACAACATCAATATGAACGGAGCTGCCAAGATATCTCGCTTTAATATCTTTTAAACGGCTGACGCCGAGATTTTTCGATCGTCTGTTTATAAGCTGAAATGTCCGTTACATCGGAGCCACTGTCAAAGAGCGGGATGATTCTTTTCAAAATAAGGAGACCGATCACACACCGTGACTGTATCAATCCAAGCAAGGCAGATTTGCAACTCAATGGTTAAGTTCACCTTAGGATTACATCGTTTCCAATGATAATGGTTTTATGTATTCATATGCAGGCTGATAAAATTGATCAAAAAAACTTTTTCCATCCATTTTGGATTTACGAAATAGATAAGATTCATAGGTTAAAGCTATCGGAAACACTAAGCTGTTTTCTATAACTAACTCTTCTACTTTTCTATACATTTTATTTCTCTTATTCATATTAATTTCTTTTTTCGCATCTTTGAGGAGACCTCTAATATTCATAAGAGTTCCAGTATTCGCACGATAGATTTCTTTATCACTGCTGAAAAATAAAGATAAATCTTCCGGATCATTATAGTTAAAACTTGAGGAACTGACTAATATATGCTGCTGAGTATCTAAAAGGCTTTCATGTAAGGAAGAAAGTTCTGTTTTAACTACGTCGAAGCCTTTGGCACTCAATAAATGATATAGCTTGTTCTGCATTTTACGCAAATGAGAGTGTTCACTATAATTATTGTAAACAATGATACTTAATTGAGGAATATAGCCCCATTTTAAAAGATAATTTTCCTTAGCAGCTTGGAAATTAAAATTTATTAATTCTTCCTCATGATTAGGCACATCTAATATAGTTTCAGGTAAGAAACTATGAGCAGGCGAATATATTGACCTCTCTGTTTTCGGTATGCTGGATAATATATCTTCTTTGTTTAATGCTAAGTTAATTAAACTTCTTAATTCCTTCCACATCTTATCTTTATCATGTAAAACAAAATATTCTATAGCTATTGTGACGCTTATAGGGCTTTTCAAAATGTCAAACTCGTTTTCTGTTTGATTTTCCACTTCGGCTAATAAATCAACTTGACTTACGTCTGTATATACCACAAACTGTAATTTATCAAAAGAATCGATTCTTTCCTCCAAGTAATCCTCATTCTTTTTTAAAGTCAAAACCTTAGAGTCTTCACTTAGGCTTTCATAGCAGTAAGCTCCAACTCCTATGGGGTTGTCTTTCCACACCCAGAGATCATTTTCTAAAAACTCTTCTCGCGGAACAATACTTAAGGCACTTCGAGTAAAGTATTTTAGAAAAAGCAAATTTAGATGTTTCAATTTTATTTTTAGTCTGTAATCATCAATAACCTTTATGCCGGAACACATATTCGGAACATATTTATTTGTCTGACTTACCTCTTCGTAACCTTCTATATCGGATAGTAATTCTGAAAAGGTAGATCTTGCCCCCTTCATCATTCCTCTGCATAAAGAAAACTCAATATCTCGAGCTAAAGCCTTTCTGCCATTGTGAAAGTAAATATCTTTTCTAAGTACAAGGAGGTATTCATTATCACAATCATTAATTTCCCATTGTTCAATAATGTTAGGCAATAAATGCCCTTCTTTGGACATCTTAAATAATGGAGGAAAAAGAGCTCTGCATATTTCATAATCACATGAATAAATATTAAAAGGAGAGATATTTTTAGAAATAGCCGAAACCCCAACTTTCAAGGTACTATTCATTCTTCCCACTCTCCAAGCCCTCTTTTATATATCTTTCTACTAGTCTTCTCGCTAGTATCTGAGAAGAATCATATATCTTGAGTTTAGTATGATTCGTACAAAAAAATAAATCAGTACAAGCACAAACTACTTCATTTATCCCTTCTGTTAAAAGAATATCTTCTATCGTTTTCCATTCATCCGTTACTTTTGAACAAACTCCTAATGTTTTAGTTTTTAAAATTAATTCATCAACTCTTTTTTGATACTCATCGTTCCAAAATACATTTTTACCTTTTAACTTTAGTTTTTCTTGATATAAATTGCTTTCCACAGTCCCTCTTGTAGCAAGTAAGCCGACTTCATTTCCTTCATTTTCTAATTCATTTACTGTTTCATCAATTATATTTAATATGGGTATACTTGTCATTTGGCACAATTCTTTATAATATGAATGAACCACGTTACAAGGTATTGCTATAATCGAACAATTAGAATTGTTTAGTGAGTCAATTCCGACTTTTAATGCCTTTAACATCTCGCTGTCATCAATCGCTTTTTTAGGATGAAAAGGTGTTGGCAGCGAATATATTATCATATGGGGAAAATCATTATCGAACTTTGCTCCATATAAATTTTCACAGCAGTCCAGAACAGATTCTAAAAATGGACCTGTTGATCTTGGTCCCATCCCTGCAAGAATTCCAATTTTATAAACCTCACTATTATTCATTCTGGTTCTCTCCTTGTTAATATCTTAGAGGTTAACAATTTAAATAAACCATACACTTAGTTAAACAATAAAATTTATTCTAAGTGTATGATTTAAGAATTTTATATTAAGCTAACTGCATAAAACGACAATTTACTTTAATTTGAGTTCATATTTTAGAGGTATGCATACATGACTGCCAGGGCTTCTGCTAAAACTAGATCGGCCTAGATCATTCACTGTAAACATTCTTTGAAGCCAACGATCATTCCCATCGTATTGTGGGGTAAAGGATGAGCGAGCGTGCGCTGCTAATCTGTTGTCGATAATAATAAGGTCCCCAGGACAGAGAGGTACTTTTATAGAAACCTTACTTAATGCTTCTTTTAATAATTCCAATGCCCATTTTGCTTCTTCAGTTATTCCTTCCATTAAGGAACAATGAATGACCATTTCTGGTGCTTGAATGCTGCCTGAAAGCACGGGTATGATCTTTGATAAGTCATCCGAATTAAATGAAGCAGGCGGGCTTAATTTATACAGAGGCTCTCTTAATGTTAATACTACTGAACTTGGCAGTAATTCTAAAGCATTAACTATAGAAGCAGTTTCTGTTTGTGCTTCGTTTTTATGGTCTGATCGTAAGCAATATAAAGCAAGGTGATCAGGTCTGTATGGATGTATAGCGTCTTCAGTATGATAAGTAAAAAAGACTTTCGATCCAGAGTTTTCCAAACCGCTTTCTTTCCCCTTAATCGGACAAATATCATGAATGAGTTGTCCATTTTTTTCATCAGCATACCCAATCGGCTCACCCATATACAGCATGAATAGCATTAGACATAATTCACTAACAAAGGAGATCTTATCCAAAGAGGGATTGCCATCATCAGGAGTCTGAGGTAAACTATCGTCTGTAGGCAAGTTTCTAAATAAAATCGTTCCTTCTCTGTTAGAATTTCGCTTAAAATTAATTAGAGCACTCTTTACTCTGTCTGGAAGATTATGCGAAACAAATTGTAATCTATTTAGGGCAGAATTATTAATAACATTTGGATTGAAATTAATTTCCTTTATTAAGTTCTCAATCAGTTCTTTTTCAGCCTGTGATATTTCTAAAACTACACCTTCACTCATACCTAGAGACGAACTTTTTTCTTCGGTAAGCAAGGTTGACAATTTAATCTTCCCCTTCCAAAACTCAAGTTAATGAATCTTATAAAATTATTTTTTATTGTAATATTACTGTTTTACAAAGCTTTTATATTCATACTGATGTTCTTTTATAGCATTCATGACATCTTTATAAACTTGATTTGTTTCCCCTTTAAAGATGTATCTGGCCGGAATCTTCAAATATCCGCCGCTTCCATCCAGTACTTCTCCTTTACTCCGTAAATACTCTTCTACTAAAGTTGACAATTTCCCTTTAAATGAAGTGTTTTTTTCCATTAAACAAGGCAGTTCTGCTGGAAAAGGAATTAAGAGATAGCCTGAAGACACTCCTTCATCCAGCCGCACATCCGAAACTTCTTCCCCTAATTCAACTTTTAACTGATCAGTTACAGCATCTCGGCCAATCAATAGACTTACACATCTTGGGATATCTGCTCCTCCCATACGGGCTCCAATTTCCATAAAAATAGGTTCGAGCTTGTCACTTTTCTCATCTACAATTATTTCAAGATGGAACATAGTATTGTTTATTCCCAAGGCATTAACTGTCTTTTGGGTAAAGTCGATGAGCCCCTCATATAACATAGTCTCATTCTTATCTACAGAAACCGATCCCAATGGACTTTGTTGAAAGAATTTTATTGGCGGATTGATATACCGAAACGGAATACAAAATTTTAATTGATTGTCCTTTACTAATCCATCAACGTGAAATACTGTTCCCTCACAATATTCCTCGCATTCCAAGTCCTTAAATTCTATGTGTGGCAATATTTCGTCATACTCCTCTTGATTATGAAGAATATGAACTCCTTTACTAGCAGCCATTCTCCTAGGCTTTATGACAATAGGAAAGCCTGCTTGGTTAATAAATTGTTCTAACTCCTCTACACTATCACATTTACTAAATTTAGGAGTTCTTAAGCCAGATTGGCTGACAATCTCTTTCATCCTTACCTTATCTCTGGCATTTAGAGCCTGTTCAAAAGATAGACCCTCTAATCCCTTTTCATCTCTTAATTTCCCTGAATTCAATATATCCCATTCACTCAGAGCTATTAACCGATCTATACTTCCACCTTTTTTTTCAATCGTTTCAAATGCTGTACGAATGTTATCCAAAGAGTTAATATCCTCAACAAGCTCTATAATAGAATTTTCTAAAATATTTTGAGATAAACCTTTATTGCCTTCAGCATCAACAATATAACTTACTTTATATTCGTTATGATTCATTATCTTTTCATAATCAGGTTTTTCAGAATCCCACCCTACTGACCAGCGATTAATAATACATATGTGTTTAGTCATAATACTTGTCCCCTTTATCTTCATATTATAATTCTAAAACATCTTTCTGGGCAGCATGACGTTTATTATAAAAATAATAAGTAAATATTGTGGAGTTGACTATAATCCAAAAAATCGAAACTCCTAATATTACTTCTTGAGGTCCTGTAATTTTAGTAAAGGTAGAAGTTATTAATCCAGCAAGGGGCAGGCTTAGACGATTAAAGAAAACAATAGTTCCCATACTCTTACCTAAATGATGTTTCGGTATTAACTTAACTCGTTCTGTTCTTAGAAATACATTAAAAATCCCTATTCCACAAACCAAAAGGGCGTAGCCGATAACATAAATGTAAAATTGATTGGCTATTCCCAAAATGACGCCAGATAATGTTAACAACACAATAGATGCTATGCCTATATTATTAATACTCTTACTTTTTTTCAAAAATACAGGAATTAACAAAACCACTATAGATCCCGTGATCCCGCCAAACATCGCCAATAATGAATACTCTCTAGAGGTTGCACCAAGAACCCCTTGGGCTACAGCCGGATTTAAAGCCATTACAGTCCCCATCACAAGATTAATAAGCATTGTTGCCAGTACCAACAGCCGAAGGAAGAAATTTTTAGCTATAAACTTAAACCCATCCCCAATTGTTCCTAGAACTCGTTTAATGGACTTCGTTTCCCTAACAACCAGATTTTTAGCCTTATTGGGAAGACCCAGTACTCCGAAACCTGTTATTGCAAATGCAATACCAGTAATAATAAGAAAATCCATCTCTTTTATAAATAGAACCAATATACTTGCCAAAGCCGGTCCCATCACTTGGGAACTAAGCTCCAATCCTTGGATTAACGATTGGATGCGGGGAATATCGTTATTGTCAAAGTTCCTACCGATAGTTGTTTCTAATGTGACAAAGTTTAATGAGTTTAAAATAGCGAACAAAGATGCTGCAACTGAAAGTATAATAAATGTTTGGCTTGGCATATAGATTAATAATAAGAAGCCTGATATGGAAACTAATGCTCGCAGGCTATCGCCAATAATATAAAGTTTTTTTTCTTTATAAGTATCTACAAGCACTCCTATGAAGGGGAGTAATAATACTGCCGGCAGCCACTCTATAAGGAATGCTAATCCTGATTTGGACGCTTCTCCGGTGTATTGAAAAATTAATAAAGGGATAGCAAATAGCAGAAGTTGTTCGGATACTGTTGATACAAATCTGCACCCAAGGAACAAAATCAATTTAGATGTATAGATACTATTAGACTTTTTCAAGATAGTCTAAAGGCTCCTTTAATTCCATATTATAGTACACAGGTTTTATCCATCCGTTATGTAGAGTTTTTACTCTTATAGAATCTACATCTTTAATTACGTCTTCCTTTAGTCCAGAAAGCATTCCCAGCCAACTCCAATTACTGCTTCCCATAGCGGAAACGGTGTCCCCTAAATTTTGGGCCTGTGTATGCTTAGATTTCATATTTTCCGCATACTTAATTTCAAGTACTCTATCTTGATTAGGAATTCCGTAAGCTATCCCTAAGCTATCCTTACATTCTTCTCCCCAAAAGGCCGTTGGAATGATCTCTTTTTCATTTAGGACTAACTCCATTGATTGTCGGTAAATACTATGTGGTTCAATTCCGTATGAACAAGCTATAATCTCAGTAATATTTGCTCCGCCAGGCCTTCCAAAGTTACAATCTATTAATTTAACTTGATTTTCTGAAACAATAAATTCAGTATGAAAAAATCCTCTGCTATACCCGCTTCTCTCCACTAGAGTTTGAACAATCTTGCACAATTCTTTCTGAGCTATAGAATGATAAGGGAATATGAATACCGATTCTGCATTTTCCGTCTTCCTTCTGCCAGTTACTCCAATTGGAATTACTTTACTCTCTAAAACGTATCCCTCTAAGCTTACAAGTTCTCCGTCTATTATTTCTTGAACGACATATTCGTCAGGGTGCAGATGCTTAGGTAAGGTTTTATCAAATAATTTTTCTATATTCTCAATATCATTTTCATCCTCTAATACACTTATACCTTTAGCACCAGCTGCAAAGGATGGTTTTAGTATCAATCCATTCTGTGAAGCTGATAACATTTTTTTTATCTCTGAATAAGGAATCGCCCCTGTAGTGAAAGAAAGTGATAGCGGCGTAAATTCTGGGATAATGTCATTGACATACGCCTTATCCTTAAGTAATTCAATTTTTGGATCAATTCCCTTTATATCTAAAGCGCTGCATAATTTAGAGCAAATTTCTAATTTACTATCTAAGAAAGAGATAACTCCTGCAATGTCCTCTTTTGGAAAAGTTTTTATAATCTCATACAGCTCTTCAAAAGAATTAGTATTACAATTAATAAACTTATAAGATGTAAGTTGAGAGAGTGCATCTCCTTCCTGACTATTTAAGTTTGTCAAGAACAGAACATTCAGATTCATTTCCTTTGCCGCTTTTACAATATACTCTGGCCCAATAACAGAAGAATCAATAACAAATAAGGTTTTCACGTTTTTCTAATTCTCCCTTCTATACGACTCAAAAGAAAGAAAAGGGTTAGAATTTAATTCCTTACCCTCTCCCCTATCAGAAGTTATTATTTTTGATTAGGACGTGTAATCGTCGTGTTTGGACCTGCATCATGATATTGAATGAAATCTAAAATACTTTCTGCGCCAGAGATAAACTTTAACAATCTCTCCAGTCCAATTCCAAATCCAGCTGTTTGCACTTGTGATTTATCTTTCCATTGAGCATATTCCGGATGATAAGAATTGCCGAGCGTTTTTGATTGGTTAATAATCTCCTCTCCGCTAGTTGGACGGATACCCCCGGTAGTTAGTTCACCGTAGCCAAAAGGCAACATTAAATCGTAAGTTTGAAAAACACCTTTTGGACTTTCGTGATAAATTGAATCTCTAACTCCTGCTGGATAGTTATAAATCCAAAAAGGTGTGTCGAATTGGTTAGAGAGAAGTGCGTCTTCTTCAGAAGTAAGATCCCCTTCTGAATCTTTAGATCGTCCTACTCTTTCTAAGGCTTCTTCAAATGTTATTCTAGGATATGAGCCTTTTACCAAGCTCTCTGTGTTGCGTTTTGCTAAAGGAGTTAACGTCAAATCATCATTATTATCAATTAGAGATAAAATCTTATTGCCTGCTTCATAGAGAATCTTCTCCCCTAAATCGAAAACATCTTCCATTCTCTCAGTTCTCCATTCAATTTCAAATTGAAAGAAGGAATAAATATGTTTTGCAGATAGCTCTTCCCCTTCCATCAATAATCGAAGGCATGGGGCAAGGCAATAAACCTTAGGTAAATATTCCGTTGCCATCTGTTTTTCTACAACATGACTAACACTCATATAGTAGTACTGTTCACCCGCCACCTCAACTTTTGAATTAAAGGAGGAGTCATGATCCCCATTTTCTTTAATGTCAGGTAAAGTTTTATCCCCTAGTACGATTACTGAATGCTTGGCACCTGGCTCATATCTTCTAGAAAAGGGAGTCGGAACAATTTCGTCAAACTTAAATAAATCCATTGAATTTCTCAGCGACTTTAAAAGAGTTGAAGTCCACGCATAAGTTTCATTATAAGCGAGTTTTCTAGTATCTAAATTTTCAATTTCAACCTTCATTTGTTACACCTTCCTATTCTGAATATTAGTAAATAAACATAATTAACCTTTAAATTTAATTACAAAAATAAGAATAAATTGTATATTTGTAATTAAATACATTTACAGAAAACAGATTATTATAACGAAATGATTCTGTCAATTAAAAATATATTAAATAGTCCAAATTATCTGTTCTCTCCTGTAATTCCGATAACGTGCTGATACTGACGAATGCCTCGAAATTTATTATCACCAGTTTCCTAATATTGTCTGGCAGACTACAAACATCAGGGCTGCATGCCCGCTGTCGTCCAAGCTTTTGGCATCTCTTGTCTAGCAGAAAATATAGATTCCAACAGCACTAGCAGTCCGACAACCATCACAATAAAAGATTCAATAAGCGATGCGATCGTTTCCGCCCGAAAGCGGCCGTGAATGGATGCGATTATCACAGCCACCGAAACAATAATGTCAGTTATTATTAAACCTCTGCAGTAAGTGCTTCTGAGTGAAAAACATAACCGATGATCTTTGCAGATAGAACAGGATAAGCAGCAATAGTGACCATTGTCCCAGATTCTCCCTTTTTTCAGTTCATCTTATCTCTCCTTACCAAAAAACTCCTCTCTGCTCGTATTTTCCTATTAATGAGACACATCACTGAACCACAGTGGGTCTATAGAAACACCTTGCGTCATTTTCTGCGTACAGATGAGAAAAGAAGTCACATTTTCTCACATCATTAACAAATGTCTCATGCATGTATGATAGAATAATATTTGTCGGAATATTCAGCATAAAATAACCCAAAAGGAGGCAAAGAATGAATCAGCCTAATTCTTTATCGAAGGGATTAAAAACCCGGCATATGACCATGATTTCAATTGCCGGCGTGATCGGCGCCGGATTATTTGTCGGAAGCGGATCCGTCATTCATTCCACCGGACCCGGAGCGATTGTCTCCTACGCATTAGCAGGACTATTAGTGATTTTTATTATGAGGATGCTGGGGGAAATGTCCTCCGTCAATCCGACAAGCGGTTCGTTTTCACAGTACGCGCATGACGCCATCGGTCCATGGGCCGGTTATACCATTGGATGGCTGTATTGGTTTTTCTGGGTCATCGTCATTGCCATTGAAGCCATTGCGGGCGCCGGAATCATACAGTACTGGTTCCCTGGGATTCCGTTATGGCTGACGAGTCTGCTTCTGACCGTGCTATTAACACTGACGAATATTTATTCAGTTAAATCGTTCGGCGAATTTGAATACTGGCTTTCCTTAGTGAAGGTAGCGACGATCGTTGTCTTCTTAATCGCGGGATTTGCTTTCATTTTCGGAATCGTCCCCGGCAGCAAACCGGTCGGGCTGGAAAATCTGACAGGCAACGGCGGATTTCTCCCTAATGGCCCAAGTTCCGTTCTGCTCGGAATCGTCGTCGTCATTTTCTCTTTCATGGGATCTGAAATCGTCGCAATCGCAGCGGGAGAAACGTCAAACCCGGTCGAATCCGTCACAAAGGCGACCCGCTCAGTCGTCTGGAGGATCATTATTTTTTACGTCGGTTCCATTACGGTTGTGGTCACGCTGCTTCCGTGGGATTCAGCCAATATTTTGGAAAGCCCCTTCGTTGCCGTTTTGGGACATATCGGGGTTCCCGCAGCCGCTCAGATCATGAATTTCATTGTCCTGACAGCCGTTCTGTCCTGCCTGAACTCCGGGCTTTATACAACGTCACGGATGCTGTATTCACTGGCGGCGCGAAATGAAGCGCCGCGGCGTTTTATGAAACTGAGTAAAAGAGGCGTACCGGTCCAAGCCATTATCGCCGGCACCTTTTTCTCCTATATTGCCGTTGTCATGAACTACTTTTCTCCCGACTCCGTATTCTTATTTCTGGTCAATGCATCAGGGGCAATCGCACTGCTCGTCTATCTCGTCATCGCCGTCTCACATCTGAGAATGAGAAAGAAAATCGAACGGACAAATCCTGAATCTCTTAAAATCAAAATGTGGTGCTACCCATACTTAACCTACCTGACAATCATTGCTATTTGCGCCATCTTGTTATCTATGCTGTTTATCAGTTCAATGCGGTCTGAATTTCTGCTGACAGGATTTATTACACTGCTGGTGCTCGCCTCCTATGTATTCCGCAAAAAACAAAAACCGAAAGAGAGCGCTTCCGCAAACCGGGTTGCGCAATAACCGAAACACCCGTCCTCAAAAAAGGGCGGGTGTTTTTTTAACCAACTTGTTCCAGGCGGCATTATCTATAGTACAGGAATTCAATAAATGATAAGGACAGGATAAATAATGGCACTTGAAAAATTTGCAGATGAACTGCCGATTATCGAAACACTGGAGCCGCAGAAGAAATCAGACGGCAGCACGTATTACGAAGTCACAATGAAGGAATGCTTTCACAAGCTGCACCGCGATCTCCCGCCGACCCGGCTGTGGGGGTATAACGGTTTGTTTCCGGGCCCGACGATCGACGTCAACCAAGGTGAAAGCATTTATGTTAAATGGATGAATGACTTGCCAGATAAGCACTTTCTGCCCGTAGACCATACCATTCACCACTCAGAAAGCGGCCATCAGGAACCCGATGTCAGGACCGTCGTCCATTTACACGGAGGAGAAACGCCGCCTGACAGCGACGGCTATCCGGAAGCCTGGTTCACACGGGATTTTAAGGAAACGGGGCCTTATTTTGAAAAAGAGGTATACCATTATCCAAACAAACAGCGCGGGGCGCTATTATGGTATCACGACCATGCCATGGCAGCCACGAGGCTTAATGTGTACGCCGGACTTGCCGGGATGTATATCATCCGTGAGCGAAAAGAAAAGCAGCTGAAGCTTCCCGCCGGAGAGTACGACGTACCGCTTATGATTTTGGACCGCACGTTAAATGACGACGGTTCCTTGTCTTATCCGAGCGGGCCGGATAACCCTTCCGAAACGCTGCCCACCCCTTCAATCGTCCCGTTTCTTTGCGGAAATACCATTCTCGTCAACGGAAAAGCATGGCCGTATATGGAAGTTGAACCGCGGACATACCGTTTCCGCATTCTTAACGCCTCAAATATGAGAACATTTACTCTCTCGCTCAATAACGGCGGCCGGTTTATCCAAATCGGTTCTGACGGCGGACTGCTCCCCCGCTCTGTCAGAACACAGACCATCAGCTTAGCCCCGGCAGAGCGGTATGATGTGCTGATTGATTTCTCCGCTTTTGACGGAGAACATATCATTCTGACGAACGGCACCGGCTGCGGGGGCGACGTCAACCCGGATACCGACGCCAATGTCATGCAGTTCCGCGTCACAAAACCCCTGAAGGGAGAAGACACAAGCCGGAAGCCTAAATATCTTTCAGCCATGCCTGATGTGACCTCAAAACGAATACACAATATCAGGACGCTTAAACTCACAAATACGCAGGACAAATACGGCCGGCCGGTTTTGACGCTTAATAACAAGCGCTGGCATGATCCTGTGACAGAAGCGCCGAAGCTCGGCACAACGGAAATCTGGTCGATTATCAATCCGATGGGGGGAACCCATCCGATACACCTGCACCTTGTTTCCTTCCAAGTCCTTGACCGGCGTCCTTTTGACTTAGAGCGTTATAACAAATTCGGCGACATTGTGTATACGGGCCCCGCCGTCCCGCCTCCTCCAAGTGAAAAAGGCTGGAAAGACACCGTGCAGGCGCACTCGGGAGAAGTCATCAGAATCGCGGCGACATTCGCTCCTTACAGCGGACGCTACGTATGGCACTGTCATATTTTAGAGCATGAAGATTACGACATGATGAGACCGATGGACATCACGGATAAGCAGTAAACAAGAATCACCCCTTTTTCAGAAGGGGCTTTTTTTATTTATCCAAAAAGAAAAAATAAGAAGCTGCTTATTTGCATATACTGTAATAACAGGAAGACGATGCACCCTCATTGGAAATATGGATAGAAAAAGGAATTAGGAGATTAGGGAAAAGTATGAGACAATGAAGGAGTGCACGAAAATTCATAAGGGAAGAAGTGACTTTATGTCTTACTACAACAAACGTAATCAGGAACCGCTGCCTAAAGAAGATGTCAGTACGTGGGAATGCACGAAAGAGGACTGTATCGGCTGGAGCAGAAAGAATTTTGCCGGCACCGGCAGTGATACCCCGACTTGCCCCCTTTGCGGCAGTAAAATGATCGACGGCGTCCGTTCGTTGGTGAATCTCCAAAACAACAATCAAACGGCATCAAGTTAGACCTCCCTTTTACGAGTCTCAACATAGAGAAGGCCTCCATATCCCATGAGAGGCCTTTGCGTTATCATGTCCTTTTATGATGAAAAGGAGCAATGAACATGAAAAACGATCAGCAGCAAAAAGACCTGAAGGAAATGGCGAAACGGAAGAAAAAGAACCTTGCCGCACAGTCATTCATCGAAACACTCCATTTTGCCGTTCCGATTCTCCGTTTTTTCAAATGGCTCGCCTCAGCCGCAGCCAGCTTTGTTTATTAAAAAACACCCAGCTGGCGCTGAGTGTTTTTTTCATTATTGGATAACGGAAAAGCTGTTGATAATGCCGCTGTCATTTTCCCAGACTTTTTCACATTTTTTCGTATCCAAATGATAAGCATAAATGGTCCGGACCTTCGCGTTCCGCCCCGTTTCATCCTTCAAGCGCTTAGCGCCTTTGGCTTCCGCCATGAAATAAATGATGCTGCCGTCTTTAGAAAACTGCGGCTGGGCATCTATCAGCGGAGAGAAATCCTTCCCGTTTGTAATAATCGTTTCATCTTTTTTCGTTTTGACATTCATCAGACGGATGGACGCTTTTTGTTCCGTCCCTTTTTGTGTATAAGATGTAAAGACAAGGTTCTTTCCGTCCGGTGACATCGCGACGTCGCTGATAAACTGTTCAAGATTGGTCAGATCCTGAAGGTTTTTGCCCGCCCCTGCTGCAAACCGGATATTCGTCGGTTCAGGGTCAATCCCCTTCTCATTTGCCTCATCCGTTTTTTTATAATCCTCTTTAACGGAATAATGCAGAAGCGCAAAATCGTTTTGGCTGCGGTTATAAAAGAAACTGCTCACACTGTCGTCTTTCTCATCCGCCGCCGGATACAGATTTTGATAACGCTTCGTTTTCAAATCAAAAGATGCGAGACGGAAAATATCTTCATCCGCTTTACCGAGACGGAAATAAATGTGCGTCAGGTCCTTTGATAAAAACAGACTGTCAGCGCTCGCCGATCCTTTATAAAGCACCGTCTTCTTTTTCGTCTTCAGATCAAGCTTATACAGACGCATTTCATTTTGATCATTATTACCGACAAAATAGAGCGCCTGGTGAGCGTCATCCAGCGCAAACGCCGGATATGCCGAAAGCTTTTCCTCGTACAGCATGCGGCTGTCTTCGTAATATTTCGTCATCAGATCTTTGTCTGTAAGCGAAACAAGCAGCTTGTCATGGCCGCCGGAAACAACGGCTTTTCCGCCGCTGCCGCTTTTTCCTTTGATCAGCAGAACGGCTCCGATGACGGCCGCCGCCAAAACAGCGGCTGCGAGGATCCAAATCCATCGTTTCTTCTTCATTATCAATCTCTCCGTCAATCAGAAAAAGCAAGAATCAGTCTCCTTGCTTTTTAAGATGGTCTATTTTAATAGCTGTAATGTCCGGATACTCTTCCTTTGCTTAACGGATATCCGAGCGCTTTGAACGCTTTCGGGCTGACATCCAATACGGCATTCGGCAGACGGCCTACATCATTTTTGTATACTGTGATAACCTTTTTCGGTTTTGATTTCGCATAAGCTCTGATTTTCGTTCCGTTTCTCGGAACGTCAAATCCTAATTTTGTCGCGCAATCCCAGTGTCCCAGTTTTTTACCGGACGATCCTTTTTTACCGACTCCATTATACCATGTAATATTTCCGTTCACTTTTTTAGCACTTGCATCAGAAGAGAAACTGATCGCTCCCAGCGTGCTTCCTGCTAAAATCAATAAGGCTAAGAATAACTTCTTCAAGCTTTCATCCTCCTGATTCTTTATTCTAGGCAAAATTATACACCAAGAAGACGTTTATAATATTTCAATCACTTTACATGTTCATTACAACGTGACGGAGACACGCACTCAATTGATGACACAAACTTCTGTTCTATATAATTCCATGGTAAATTATACTACAAAATTTAATACATTAGCGTTATAATATTCATAGAGTATTTCTGCATTCAATATGGACTTTTTATAAGGCCTATTGATAGTTGCGTAATATGATATAGTTTGTGAAATCAGGCTTCAGGAAGCATTTCTTCCTTTTAACCGTGGTTCATATTGATCATGTACCTATACTCGTTTCTATCAGACTAGGAGTGATAATCAATGAAAGCGGCAAGATGGCACAATCAAAAAGACATTCGAATCGAAAACATTGATGAACCTAAAGCAGAACCGGGAAAAGTCAAAATTAAAGTCAAATGGTGCGGGATTTGCGGAAGCGACCTTCATGAATATCTGGGAGGCCCGATCTTTATTCCGGTCGGCAAACCTCATCCGTTAACAAACGAAATGGCGCCCGTCACGATGGGTCACGAATTCTCAGGAGAAGTCGTGGAAGTAGGAGAAGGCGTCAAAAATTACAGCGTCGGCGACCGTGTCGTCGTGGAACCGATTTTTGCCACACACGGACATCAGGGAGCCTATAACCTTGATGAACAAATGGGATTCTTAGGCTTAGCCGGAGGCGGCGGCGGATTTTCTGAATATGTGTCCGTTGACGAAGAATTGCTGTTTAAGCTTCCTGAAGAGCTTTCTTACGAACAGGGCGCGCTTGTTGAGCCGTCAGCGGTAGCGCTTTACGCCGTCCGCCAAAGCAAATTAAAAGCGGGCGACACGGCAGCCGTTTTTGGCTGCGGACCGATCGGACTGCTTGTGATTGAAGCCCTGAAAGCGGCCGGCGCAACGGATATTTACGCGGTCGAACTTTCACCGGAACGTCAGGAAAAAGCGAAAGAACTCGGCGCTATCATCATTGATCCGTCAAAAACGGACGATGTCGTTGAAGAAATCGCTAAACGCACAAACGGCGGCGTTGACGTTTCTTATGAAGTGACAGGCGTTCCTGTCGTTCTCCGCCAGGCGATCCAGTCAACAAACATTTCCGGTGAAACGGTTATCGTCAGCATCTGGGAAAAAGGAGCGGAAATCCATCCGAACGATATCGTCATCAAAGAACGGACCGTAAAAGGCATTATCGGATACCGTGATATCTTCCCTTCCGTTCTCGCACTGATGAAAGAAGGCTACTTCTCAGCAGATAAGCTCGTCACGAAAAAAATCGTGCTCGACGATTTGATTGAAGAAGGCTTCGGCGCTTTAATCAAAGAGAAAAACCAAGTGAAAATCTTAGTCAAACCGAACTAAGCCGTTTGGCAAAACACCATACACATTCGAAAAAGAGCCGTTCAGGCTCTTTTTTTTCGTCTCTTCCTCTTCCCTTCCTTTTCCTTTTAAAAATGATCCGCTCTGCGCAAACTATTTTTCACCCTGTCCCGTCTATCCTTAGGCAGCAGCCTATGATACGTATTTTTTAAAAAGGAGCCCTTTGAAGCAATGAAGAACGAAACAGCCAAAGCGTCGCTTGTGACGTGCATAACTGAGCGCAAAGAAGACTTTTACCGGCTTGCGTACAGTTATGTAAAGAACAAGGATGACGCGTTAGATATTGTTCAGGAATCAATTCAAAAAGCGTTGACATCGGTCGAATCCGTCAAAAACCCCGATGTGATCAAAAGCTGGTTTTATAAAATTTTAGTGCGCACGGCCATTGATTTTCTCCGCAAACAGAAAAAGCTTAAAGTGATGGACGATGAAACGATCGAGTTTTTAAGCCGCGGAAAGGAAGATCACTACAAAGACACAGACCTTCACGAAGCGCTTGACGACCTGCCGCATCCATATAAAACCATTATCATTCTGCGTTTCTTTGAAGACCTGAAATTAGAAGAAATCGCAGACATCACGGGGGAAAACATCAACACCGTTAAAACACGCCTTTACAGGGGGCTGAAGCTTATGCGCATTCAGCTGACGAAGGAGGATCTTTCTTAATGGAAAAGAGATTAGAGCAATTAAGGGAAGAGTACAAAAGTGTGCCCATTCCTAAAGAATTGGACAGCATTGTCGAAAAAGCCCTTCAGCCAAAACCGAAGAAAAAACGAATCGTGATGTGGCCGACATCCGCGGCAGTCGCTGCGGCAGTCTTATTTACCGCCGTTGTCAATATCAATCCGGATGCCGCACAGGCTATGTCCAAAATCCCCGTCATCGGCAAAGTCGTCCAAGCCATCACGTTCGTGGAGATGAAAGAAGAAAAGAACCAATCAAGCATTGATGTGAAAACACCCGCTCTGTCCGGCCTTTCCAATCATAAACTTGAAGACAGCATCAACCGGCATTATATGAAAGAAAGCAAAGAGCTGTATCAGGAATTTATGAAGGCGGCCTCAAAAAGCAAAAAAGGCCACCTCAGCATCTACAGCGATTATGAAACCGTGACTGATACAGCGGATCTGATCTCAATCCGCCGTGATATCGAAAAAACACAAGCTTCCGCTTATACGCAAAGCCGATACATCACGATTGATAAAAAAAATGAGGCCGTGCTTACGTTAAAGAGTTTATTCAAAGATGACCGTTATATCAAAGTGATCAGCCAAAATATTAAAGAACAAATGAAAAAACAGATGAAAGAAGACCCGAATAAAATATACTGGGTCGAAGATGATGATATGGCGGAGCCTTTCAAATCCATCCGCGCTGACCAAAACTTTTATATTACAGATCAGCACAAACTTGTCATCTCATTTGATGAATATGAAGCGGCACCCGGATATATGGGCGTTACAGAGTTTACAATACCGACCTCTGTCATCTCCAAACTGCTTGTCGGAGACCGCTATATCCGGTAAAAGAAAAAAATCCATGATATCCGCAGATCATGGATTTTTTCTTTTTCCCCGCAACAGCCATTGCGCAAGGGAACCCTTTCATATAACAGACGCCGGACAGGGGCAGAAAAGTTTAAGAGAATCAGAACATTTCATTCATTTTTTCTGAAACAAAATCCCCTTCCGGATGAGTCTATTTAACGGAACAAATGGAAGACTGTACAGAAATCTGCCATAGCCATCCGCAAAACAGCGAGAATTTCCGCACACATTATTGGAGGAATACCATGTCAGACAAGTCACTGCACCACCGCTATATTCCCGGACTGGATGGACTTCGCGCCTTTGCCGTCCTCGCCGTGATCGCATATCACCTGAATTTTAATTGGGCAGACGGCGGTTTCATTGGTGTTGATATCTTTTTTGTTTTATCGGGATATTTAATTACATCTATTATATTGCCTGCCCAAGGCAATGACATCACTCTCGATTTGCGTGATTTTTGGGTGCGCCGGATCAGACGGCTTCTGCCGGCGGCTTATCTCATGATTATCACGACAGTTATTTGGGTCGTACTGTTTAACAGCGAGCTCCTGCATACCGTACGCGGAGATGCGGTCTCCTCACTTTTTTACATAAGCAATTGGTGGTTTATCTTTCATAAACTTTCTTACTTCGACAGCTTCGGATCCCCTTCGCCATTAAAAAACCTGTGGTCGCTGGCGATTGAAGAACAGTTTTATATCATATGGCCCTTTTTGCTGCTTGCGGGAATGTACATATGTAAAACACGGGCCCGGCTTGCAGCCGCGGTCATGTTCCTCGCGTTTTGCTCAGCAGTCGCAATGAGTATGATGTATGTGCCCGGCGGAGATCCGAGCCGCGTTTATTACGGGACGGACACCCGTTCATTTGAATTGCTGATCGGCTGCGCTTTAGCTTTAGTATGGCCGATGAAACGATTATCTTCCAAACGGCTGCCGAGCAGCATGAAACACCTGCTTCACGGGGCAGAGCTTGCCGCCTTTGCCGCACTGGTGCTTTGCGTCTTTTACACGGATGAATATGAACCCTTCCTGTACAAAGGCGGCATGCTTTTGATCAGCATCACCGCAGCGGTTCTTGTTGCATGTATATGTCATCCGAGCAGCTTTATAGGATATGTCCTTTCATGGAAACCGCTTCGCTGGATCGGAACGAGATCATACGGAATCTATCTTTGGCATTACCCGGTTATCGTGCTGAGCACCCCGGTGCAGGAAATCGGAAATCCGGTTTATTGGCACTGCGCCGTCAGAATCGGCGCCACTTTCATTTTGGCCGAGCTTTCTTATCATTTCATTGAGAAACCGATCCGCACTGCGGGCTTCCGGCCTTTTTTACGCCGCGTGTTTCTGAACCGCTTTTTGGAATGGAAGACGGCCTCTGTCATCAGCAGAATGTCGCTCGGCCTCATTCTTGCCGCCATTCTCGTATTTGCGGGCGGGCTGTCAGGGATAGCCGAAGAGAAAAAACAGCCGCAATGGACGTACGCGCAAAGCGAGCAGCAAGAAACAGCCGTCGCTTCGCACAAAACGGCCGATCACAATCAACCTGCTAAAGAAGATGACAGCAAGAAAAAACACGGCGGCGAAAAAACGGATACCGCATCAGACAACAACAAGAATAAACCAACAGGCAAATCAGATACGAAGAAGACGAAACACAAAAAGGAACAGTCATCTCAAAAAACGGCTGATCCAAAACAAACACAGCCTCAGCAAGACGTGCTGGCCATCGGTGACTCGGTGATGCTGGACATTGCGTCATACCTGCGGCAGTCCCTTCCTCATGTCACCATCGACGGAAAGGTAGGAAGACAAGTCTCTCAAGCACTCCGGCTCACTTCGGAATATGCATCATTTAATCAGCCGGACAAAGCGGTCATCATCGAGTTAGGAACGAACGGCTATTTCACAAACAGCCAAATTGAATCATTGATCAGCTCCTTCTCAAAAGCCGATATCTATCTTGTCAACACACGTGTGCCCCGGCAGTGGGAAAGCAAAGTAAACGAGTCATTGCGCCGGCAGGCCGAGTCACGCAAGAATGTGACCCTTGTCGATTGGCACGCAAAAGCATTGCAGCACCCTGAATACTTCACACCAGACGGCGTCCATCTCATACCCGAGGGATCAAAAGCGCTGACATCCCTCATCGTTCAAACAATGAAATCATGACAAAAAAAGAGGCCCCCAAAAGGCCTCTTTTTCGTATATCGTCAGGCAAGCTTCTGTCCGCAATTCGGGCAAAAATTCGCGCCTTCCGTTTTCGTTCCGCAGTTCGGACAAAATTTCGGCTTAGCCGCTCCTTCCGAGCCGTTTGCCTGCGCCGCCCCCTGATTTTGCTGACTTTGATTCTGCTGCGGCTGGTTCTGCTGATTTTGATTCATTTGGTTCATCATTTGATTGGCCATATTCATTCCCATCATCATGCCCGCCATGTCAGAGGCAGCACCGCTTCCGCTCATTTTGCCGGATGACATTCCGTCCGTCATGGAAATCTGCTGATAGCGGTTCACATCGCCCACCATGCCGAAAGAAGCGTTTTTCGTAATCATATCCTGCACTTCCTGCGGATAGTTAAAGCTCATAATATTGAAGCCCGTAATCGACATCCCGTCTCCGATCAGCTGCATATCAAGGTCTTCTTGAATGCCTTTTCCGATTTCAAATGAATTCGACTGCAGATTGAACATGTCTTTTCCTTCTTTTGTGATCCATTTCATCAAAAGCTGATCGAGAATAGACGTAATCCGGATTTTAATGTCATCCACTAAATAGCTGTCCTTGACACCCGCAATCTTATCAATCAATCCGATGTAGTCAATGACCTTGAAGTTAAATGTGCCGTTTGCTCGGATCGGCATACCGCCCGGCATTCCCGCCGCCGGAATGTTAATGGCGTTTTTCGTGCCCCACTTCACCGTGAACTCCTTCGTATTCACAAACAGAACTTCAGCCCGCATGCCGCTGTTAAAGCCAAACTTAAATCCTTTTAATGTCGATAGAAACGGAATGATTTCTGATTCGATATCATAATCGCCGTCATCACGGAAAATCCCTTCAATCTTTCCGTTGTATAAAAAGATGGCATCCTGCCCCGGCCGGATGATCAGACGGCTGCCTTTTTTAATTTCACGGTTGTTCCATTTATAAAAAACCATGTCGTCTCTGAATTCTTCCCATTCCACCACATTTGCTAACTGATTTCTGAAAAAGCCCATGTATGTTCAAATCCTTTACGTTAAATTTAAAAGCTTCCCTTGCTTCCGCTGTAAGACGTGCCGCCTCTCGTGACTCCGCCGTCATTGTCATTATCTTTGTCAGGCTTTCTTTCTCTTGTCACGTCCGTTCGGATATATGTGTCGTGCTGGTCCAGCACTTCAGACGTATCGTGATCCATATACGTGCTTCCGGTGACGGTGACCCTGCCGCCGGAATTGTACACCATCACTGTGACGGCGATACCGGCTGCGGCTGCGGCGATAATCAGCTGAAACCACCATGTGAGCAGCAGATTGTCAGACTTGCTGTCCGGGCTTTTCCCCATATCTTTATAAGACATTTTAATGTAGGTCTGAAATGCCTTTTCATAATGACCTGCGGAAATGTCTGACGAAATCGTATTCCTGATCGTATTCAGCCGGCTGCTGTTCAAATACGTCTCCGCCTTTTTATACCCGGAGATAAACACTTCCCGGTCCTTCATATCAATGGTCAATATCGCCGTGCTTCCGCTAAAATGACTGTCATAAAAATCACCGGCATACTGCTCGATGTCCTTACCGCCCGTTCCGTTTGCGGTAAGAATGATAAAATCGGTATGGCGCTTTGCCCCGAGCTTCCCCGCCAATTCCTCAAGTTTCTTCGTTTCATCCTTCGTTAATAAATGAGCATTGTCATAAACGTATTGCTTCTGTTCCGCAGCAGACGCTGTTGTATGTAAAGAAAAAGACAGCATCAGAAAAAGGACGAAGCACAAGAGACACGCTTTTTTCATCGATCCTCTCATCAAAAACCGCCTCCTATCATAAGGGAGACAAGTCTTAATGCTAAAAACGCACCGGCGGTTATGCCGCCGAACCACGCGGCCACTTTTCCGGCGCTGATCGGCGGTTTGCCGACAACCTTGCCCGTCTGCCCGTTCATTGCGAAAATATGTTCAGTCCGTTCAAAATCGTAGCTGACCATCCAGACCGGAAGCAGTACGTAAAAGCTGCTGATCTTATCCGTCTGAATCTGTTCATCCGTTATGTCAGCCGTCGTATAGCCGGAGAAGGTGGATCTGACATAAGAATCAATATAATGGCTGATTTTATCCTTCGCCCGCGGAAAGAGATCGTCATCGGTATAATTGTACTTTTCCGCTATATAGCCAGCTAAATAAGCCGTATTAAACTCCTTCAGCTCACTGTAAGCGTAAGGCTCCAATTTGTCCATTAATTCATCATTCATTTTTTCTGAAGCGTCGACCGGTATTTTGAGATAATCGAGATTGATATCACGATACGCGTTGTAATACTCAGTCTCAGTCACCCGGTATTCTCCTTCATCATAATGATGCACTCTCGTACAAACGGCATTGACCTGAACCTTGCTGTTTAAGTCAAACATCCAAAACGGCACGTACATACCGGTTATGCTCTTCACCCGATCGGCAGTCATAAATCCCCTCGGTGTCAGCCGGCCGTTTCGGCACCACTTTTTAAAAGCGCTCATGGCCTCTTCTTTACTGATCGTAAAAGGAATCACCATGGAAGGCGCGAGGTTTCCTGATAATCGGTCGGCGAGAACGGCGGCTCCTCCGCAAAATCCGCACGTTGTGGCCGTCGTTTCCGCCTCAGTCATCAGAACCGCGCCGCAGTTCTCACAGCGGTACTCGTTCGCCTCATTTTCGGAAAATCTCGTCGTAATATACTCCTTTGGCAGGCTTTCAATCTGATCCTGCCGCCCGCAGCTGTGACACGTCAGCATGCCGGATGAACTGTCAAAGACCATATCATCTCCGCAGTTCGGGCATTTATAAGAAATGATCATTCTGTTTCTCTCACTTTCTCTTTATATCGGACAAAGCTGCAGCCCGCTTTCTATTGGTCTTTACTGAAAAGCATTTTCTGCTTGAGCGCCGCCAGTTCATCATCAACACTGCTTTGATTGCTGTCATATTTAGCCGTCAGCTCGTCAATATCGTCTTTCGGAGACGCGTTCAGCTCCGCCATCGCATTGGCATGATCAAGCGCCCGGTTGACCTTGTCTTCCATTCTGCCAAAAGCGGTCAGCGATTGGCCCGCATTTGACACAGAGGACCCCAGTTTATTCATTCTTTCCTGTGTTTTCGCCACAGACCACTTCGCTTTGATGGCATTTCGCCGCGACTCAAGCTCTCCGATATCAGCAACAAGCTTGTCATGCATTTTGCGCATTTGAGACGCGTTGGAAGAAGCGAGCTGATAAGCTGTTTGCAGCTCAGTCAGTCTTGATTCAACAGCCGCTTTCCTTTCCAAAAATGTCCGCGCATCGGCTTCATTTCCTGCCTGTAAAGCTTTCATCGCGTAGCTTTCCATCTTTTCGGCATCGGCCTGACATTCCGTTAACGCTCTTTTCGCCCGCTGTTCCTCAGCCATGACAGAAGCCGTCTCCGCCTTCACTTTTCCTAAATCACTGTTCAGATTCCGCAAATATTGATCAACCATTTTCTCAGGGTTTTCAGCTTTATCCAGCAACGCATTGATATTACTTGACATAATGTCTTTAAATCTTCCTAAAATACTCATTTTTCATTTTCCTCCTAAAGTTAAATAGTAACAAATTCACAGTTATATATACTGATTTTTTTCGAAAAAAGTTTCAATTTCTCATGAATTTATGTATTTTTATATGAAAATAGTCTCATCGAGCCCGTTTTTGCCGGCGGATATTCTTCATGACCAGATACAGTGAAAACAAAAAATAAATAAACAGCCCGATCATCAATCCGCTCACTAACGGATAATGCTTAGCAGAATACACGAAGAAATCCAGCTGCGATATCTGCTCGGGCCTTGTAATTGTATCCGTCCCATTCAGCAGCTTTGAAAATTTAGCCGTATAATTCCAATCAAACGAATCAGAAACAAGCTCACTCCCCTGATACCAATTCACAGCAGCGAGACAGAAAAAACAAAAAACAGAAAACGCGCATTGCACAATAAGAAAAATATGTTTCATGAACATTCCTCCGCAGTCCAATATTTAAAGACCGTCACCCTGTACATGACGGCAGCAGCAGAAACTTGGTTTTACTCGGGATCTGATAAAAACGTTATTGTATGTACTTCACAATGGTTCAATTTACTGGATATCTCTATAGAGTATACCGTATATCGAAAAGGGTTTCAGTCCTAAATAAAAAAGGATGCTTCCCGAAGTCCGATGACTTTCAAGAAACATCCTCCATATTTTAAAGTGATACTTCAACCTCTTTTAAGGTCGGCAAAGCATCGATCGCACCGATTTTGGTGCACACGAGCGCCCCTGCCTTATTGGCAAATGAGACAATATCACGCAGCTTCGCAAAATCAGCGGCTGCCGTCTGAATCTCATCAATGCGCGCCAGCTGATACAGCGCCGCTCCGACAAACGCATCTCCCGCTCCCGTTGAATCTATTGATGTCACCGGAATACTCGGAATGATGTCAAGATCCTTTCCATTTGAAAGAAGGGTCCCGCTTTTTCCGAGTGTCACCGCCACAATGCCGGCCCCGATCTCATGAAGGATCGCAACACCTTCTTTATGATCCTTCGCACCGCTGATGATCTCAAGCTCCTCGTCACTGACTTTCACAAAATCACTTACGGCAATTGCTTTTTTTGCGGTGTTTATAAACTCTGAAACTCTTCCCTTCCATAAATCCTCCCGGTAGTTAGGATCGAAGGAAACAAACTGTCCATTGTCTTTCGCAATCGACATCAGCCGTAAATAGGCTGAGCAAAACGGATCTGATAACAGTGCCGTCGCTGAGCCGAAATGAAGGATTTTCGCATCGTTGACCCTTTCCTGATCAATATCCTCAAGCGTAAACAAAGCGTCCGCTCCTCTGTTAAACACAAAGTCGCGCTCCCCATTTTGTTTTAATGAAACAAACGCCAGCGTTGTAGGCGCTTTCTCATCCATGACGAGCATAGAGGTATCGACGTGTACGGCGTCTAATGTCTGCTTCAGAAAATACCCGAACGGATCCTTGCCTGTTTTTCCGCTGAAAGCCGCGTCTCCGCCCAGTTTGGCAATCGCTGCCGACACATTCGCCGGTGCCCCGCCGGCACTTTTTAAGAAATTGCGCCCTTCCGTCAAATCGACATCCACATCGGTACAAAAGAAATCAATTAATAATTCTCCAATACAAATAACAGATTGGCTTCCCACATTATCACACTCATTTATCAATTCTCGATTATAGTTTCAGTATAGTGCTTTCTGTCATAAATACAACCGTTTACATTGAATATTTTAAATTTTACATATACTTATCTTGCAGCTCTTTGCTCCAGATCAGACATCATCTGCTGATATTTTTTTTCAGTTAAAGGATAAAAAGAAATAAGAATAATGGACAGCAGAATGAACAATCCCGGGATGAGCGCATTCATATTTTTAATCGCATTCAATGACGATGCCGCCTGTTCGGTATTCGCGGCATACCCGGCGATTTCGAGATAAACGGCCGAAAATGACCCGGCTAACGCAACGCCGAGCTTATTGATAAAACTCATGCTCGATATCACCACGCCATCAGCCCGGACTCCGGTTTTCCATTCCGCATAATCGACACAATCGGCAACCATTCCCCAAGCAAGGGTATTCAAAGGCGTCGTGAAAAATCCAGAAACGAAAAGCCAAAAGAAAATAAGCGGAATCGAGGAATACGATGTAAACTGAAGGCCCGCATAAGAAATCAGCGATAGCGCCGCCGTGATGATCATGACCTGCTTCCGGCCCCGCTTCTCAGCAAAGAAAGGAATAAACAGATTGCTGATCAGCGCCGCTCCGAAAAACAATACGGTTCCTAAAAACACAAATTCCTTATGGCTGACGTTATACGTAAAATAGTACACCATCGTGCTGAGCTTAATGTTAAAC
The DNA here is from genome assembly GCF_057836745.1 of Bacillus sp. BACIII. Classification (NCBI taxonomy): domain Bacteria; kingdom Bacillati; phylum Bacillota; class Bacilli; order Caryophanales; family Bacillaceae; genus Bacillus; species Bacillus sp. BACIII. The sequence continues at coordinate 2,370,528 of NZ_CM174437.1, forward strand.
CCGATCGCAAACGCTAAAAATGAAGAAACCAAAATAAGCAAAGGCTTATTTCTGAACAAAACAGATAACGTTTTTTTCATTCCTTGTTTTTTTCTTTTTTCAGGCTGAATCCGCTCCCGTACAGTAAAGAAACTGAACAGATTCAATGCGATGCTCACCGCCGCATAAATAAGCGCCGTCATCTGGAAACCAAACGCCTGGTCTTTCCCGCCGATGGCGTCCGCAAGCGGTGCCGCACAGGAAATCGATAACAGAATTCCGATATAAACCAAAATCATCCGTGTCGTCGTCAAAACCGTCCGTTCCTCCACGGAATTCGTCATCCGCCCCGTTAAGCTGTTGACCGGGATCGTCTGCATGCTAAAGGACATCCCAAGCAGAATATAGGTGATGTACGCGTATACCATGTTTCCCGTCTCGCCGAAATGAGGGGTCGTGAAGCATAAGAACGTAAATAGCGCAAAAGGAAACGCCACCCACAGCAGATACGGCCTTGCCTTCCCCCATCTAGTATTCGTCTTGTCTAAAATCACACCCATAATCGGGTCAAAAATAGCGTCCAGCACCCTTACGATCAGAAACAAAGCTGCAATAACCGCAGGCTTAATGCCGCCGACGTCTGTATAGTAGAATAATAAGTATGCGTTTACAAACTGAAAGATCATATTGTACGACATATCGCCGAATCCGTATCCGATCCGTTCCATCCAGGACAGGCCGCGATGTTTCATCTTTATTGCCGCTGCTTTTTCTGTTTCAATCATCATATCCCACCCCAAGAATCCGTTTTCATTTTTGATAAGCAAGAGGGAGAATGCAAAGATCCTCCCCGTTCACTCAGCGATTTGGATACACCATCACTTTTAAGCATTCATTTTTGTATTGAAGGGCGCGTTCCATCGCCTCTTGCGTCTGCTCAAGCGGATATTGGTCCGTTACAAGATGCTTCGTGTCCACAATGCCGGAAGCGAGAAATTCAATTCCCTTCGGATACGTATTGGCATAACGGAAGATTCCGTATATATCAATCTCGTTATCTGCAATAAACGGCACATTGAGCGGAATCTCGTTCTGAGAAGGCAAACCGACAATCGCCAGTTTTCCGCCCCGGCGCACGGAAGCCAGTGCGGATTGCAATGCCGCCGGATTCCCCGCTGTTTCCCAGGCAGCATCAACACCTCTGTCATTTGTGATCGTTTTGATTTCTTCACCGACATCCTGTTCACAGACATTGATGACATGCGTCGCTCCTATTTTCTTCGCGGCATCTAACCGCAGCGGCTCCAAGTCGGTCACAATAATTGTGCCTGCCCCGTATGCTTTCGCTGCCGCAACAGCCATTAATCCAACAGGCCCCATTCCCATAATCGCAACTGTTGATCCGGGTTGAAGCTTCGTTCTCGCTGCTGCATGAATACCGACAGAAAACGGTTCAATCAAAGCCGCATCTTCATAGGAAAGTGAATCCGGAATCGAAAAAACAAAGTCCTGACGCATTTTGATGTATTGGACAAACGCGCCGTCAACCGGCGGCGTCGCCAAAAACTGTACATCCGGACAAAGATTATAACGCCCCTCCTTGCACGCCTCACAGCGTCCGCATGTGACACCCGGTTCGACAGCGACCCGGTCTCCTATTTTAAATTGATCGACAGACGATCCGACGGCGGCAATTTCTCCCGCGCATTCATGACCGAGGATAAATGGTTTTTCCACTACATAATTGCCGATTCTGCCATTTGTATAGTAATGCAGATCAGATCCGCAAATTCCGACAGCCACCACCTTTATCAATACTTCATCATGATTGATCTCAGGCACGGGCAATGTTTCGATTTTGATTTCTCTCGTGTTATGCATAACCGCCGCTTTCATGTTTTGAGGCACTGTGTGAGTCATTTGGCAAAATCCTTTCTCTGCTCTGAAATGTAAGTGCATACATTTTTGTTTTCTCTGTTACTGCCCCCATTTTATCTGCTTTTCAAGACATGCAAAAGCTTTCCTGCTGTATAAAAGGACAGCGGCACTGTACTTTTTATTTTTTCATATACAAAAAACACTGAATTGATAAAATAGTACTAATAGGAGGTACAGGCTAATGGCTGAACTTGAAAACCGGACACAATTTTCAGAACTGCTGGCGCCTGCCGTCAAATCGCTGAAACTTCAGCCTGATTACAACATCAAAAGGACAAAGAACGTAAAAGCAGGACAGTCTTATATAGACAAAATTGCACTCCGATTAGGCGTATCCTCTAACACGATCAAAAGCTGGATCGGACAGATGGGCGCACACTACATTCCCGGACGAATTGACGACGGAAAGCTGTTCGGCATGATCTGGATTATTATAGAAAAGACCGACATGGATCCTGAATGGCTGACCGGCCTTCTGGAAAACACCACGATTCCCGTCATCACACCCGCATTGCCCGTTTGGACGGCGTCTTGTCTAAAAAAAGCAAAAATACGCCGGAAAGACGGATCATTCGGAGCACCGACTGATGAAGATGTTGAAAAAGCAGTGAAGCGGCTGTTTCAGGACAGACCAAGCCATAAAACGAATGCGCTTACAGAACAGTCCGTCACGCATAACTTACCATCACGTCGGACCGGAAACTTTATCGGCCGCGGCTTTGATATAGAAGCGATCCGGCAATGGATACTTTCTCCGTCACCGGTCTGTTTAATCACAGGCTGGGCCGGCATGGGAAAAACAACGATCGCTCTTGAAGCAGCCTGCCTTTGTGCCGGAGGTTCTTCAAATTGGCCGGCATTCAGCAGCATTATCTGGATCAGCGCTGACTGGAAAGGATTAAGCTTCAGCGATTTTTTAAACACGATTGCCTACCAGCTCGGACGCACCGAACAAATCGACAAATCCATCAACGAAAAACGGTTCGTTGTCCGCAATGCATTAGCCGCTCATGCAAATGAAAAACCCGTGCTGCTGATCGTTGACAGCATCGATACAGCGGAACGTGACATTCACGAATTTATCATCGGCCTTCCGCAAGGCGTAAAAGTCCTGCTTACGGCACGTGAAAATGTAAAACAGACATACCGGGACGGCTTCGGAGAACTGGCGGCCATCCAGCTGAGCGGTCTTGAACAAACGGATGCCCTTGATTTTTTTCACCAAGAAGTGCACCGCTGTCTGCAAACATGCAACTTCCCGCAAAAACGGGAAAAGCTGGAGCAGCTGTTGCAGCTATCACCTGACCTTAAGAATGAATTTGTCTCGGCAGCCGCCGGCAACCCGAAGGCCATGGCACTGAGCATTGCATACATGTCAGACGACGACATCCCCGCTCCCCAGCTCATTCAAGAGCTTAAACAAGCGGGTTACTCATTATTGGAATTGTTTGAGGTTCTCTTTGGCCGCACATGGGAAAGGTGTCATGAAGACACACGGAAACTATGGCAGACGCTTTGCTTTTTCGCTAAGCCCCCTGACGAAAAAAGCTTGGCTCAAGCGGCCGGATTAGACGCACGGCGTTTTCATTACGCGATTGAGCAAATGCGGTCATATGCTTTAATACAGCCGGAACGAAGCGAAGGAAGAATTCAATATTCAGCCCATCAAACCGTTGTCGCTTACGGAGAACAGCACTTATCCGAAAATCACGAATTTGCAAAAGAAGCCCGCAGCCGCTGGGCGCATTATTATATGGATTATGCGGAAACCCATATAAAGCGGGAACAGCCGAATTCCATCTATTGGAGCTACCTGCTGGGACGGAATTTAGAGCAAATGAAAAAGGAATGGCCGAACATCCTAAAGGTCATCGAATGGTCGAGCGAAACCGGACAACATGAAATCCTGATCAAACTCATCATCCGTATCAGCCATTTTCTAAGCAGAATCAACCTGCCCCTGCGAATCAAATACGGATTAAAAGCCGCCGATGCCGCCCATCAATCAGGCGAACACACACGGGAAGCCTACTTCAGGATCGACACGGCAGGCTGGGCGCTGATGGAAGTCAACGATTCAGACGGAGCTCTCAAGCAAATAGAAGCCGGCCTGAAGATACTCGAACAATCAGGCGCGCCGGATCACGATGACTTGAAAGTATGGGGAATCGCCCTGCAAGCAAGGCTGCTGTTAAAAATCGGAGAACCGGACAAAGCGGCAGCAATGCTGGACGGCATCAAAGATCAGCCCGTCTCGCCCATTATCCGGCACAGGGTTCTTCTGGTCCGCGGCGACCTGAGTTTCGCCCGCTCTCACTATGAAGAAGCCATCACATTATACGAAGCGGCAAACACCACCAGCGCCGCATACGGCGGCGAAAAAACAATAGAAGCCTATTTCAACCTGGGCATGGCTTACGTCAAGTGTGATCAACTCGAAAAAGCGGAAAAAGCCTTTGAACAGATGCTCTATGACAAACACAACGCCAATCAAGTTGAACTGATCTACTATCATTATGGGATCGCACAACTGTTGTACCGAAAAGGAGAGAAAACGAAAGCAATAGAATCGAATCAGAAGGCGATGCGTTTGATTGATTCGTGGGAGCCTGGGATTGGGATTCGGGGTGAGGTGGAGCAAATGGATATTCTCATTTAAAAGACAAATACATTGCGGCTAGCGGTACGAGCTTTGAAAAACACTCATGACCTTGTTGTTTTTAAAGATAAAAAGGTATCTTTATCAGTACAGTAAATTGATTAAGATACCTTGATTGAAAAATTAATATTTCACAGAAAACAAATTTCTAAAGTTAAACTTTTTAGCAACAAGAGGTTAATACTTATACAGCCGTATTAATGCTGTACTGTAATATAATGTTTTAGTTCACCTGACCAATATCTTCCTCCCCAATCCTGTCCAACTTGCACATCATACTTACCTGCAGGAAGATTTTTCGTTGAAAAACTCACACGAAAATTACGTGAACCAATACTATGCGAAATATCTTTTCTGGCAAATACTTTACCTTTATTATTTAATATAATTACTGAAAAGCCATTATCTAAATCCCTAGCCAAAGTACCCGTAACCACAATGGAAGTAGCACTTTTCGTATATGTATTAGCATCTGTTTTAAATTTGATTGTACCTTTCGAATCCATAGCTAAGGCTTCTGACCCGCCTGCGAAAATGGCAACTCCCAAAAGTACTGCTGTAAACAGGGTCATTACTAACTTTTTCATCTTTAGAATTCCTCTTTTCTTTTTAATATTTTAAATCCACAATTATAATAACATATTTTCCTAAAAAAAACAGAGGTTTTTCCATATATTTCTTCTGAGAAATGAATAAGTATGATAGAAATTTATTAATATTAATGCATATTTAAGATTCTTGTGAAATGAAGCTTAAAATTTGAAGTATAGTATCATCTATAAAACCTTTGCCAAGGTGTCCTTCCAAGCGCCCAATGGATATGGGGTAGAAAACACAATGTGAATAACAGCATGATAAGTTCCTCATGTTTCCCCCTTTCTCTTTCCTTCCATACTATTAAACAAGACTATTCTAATACCCTTGAACTGCATTTAAAATTGGTTTAGTGTTATTATTTAATAAAGATCTGTGCAATGAAAACTCTTTCTGTCCGATATACCCTTAAGTATTCCTAATCAACATTATGCTGGTGAGTTCAAATATTTCTTAATTCAAACTCTAGTTCTTCTGCTCTTTTTCAAGATCCAAACAAGTAATGCAATAAAAACGACGTTAATTAAAAACGCAGAAATAACATAAGTTTCATCTGAAACGCCAATATACTTCCCTCTCGATTCTAAGAGATTCCTTACTTGCTTACTCCATAAAGAACCATTCAGCGAACTATCGTCTGCTCCAAATGTAATTTGTGCTGTTTCCTTATTGCTGCTTGTAATATTAACACCATAAAATACTGTATACCTATTGTTATAAAAGATAGGCATATAAGAATAGTCAGAAACTAAAGGCTTTACCTTTTTGGCAGGTAATGCTACGTACAAAATCGCAGAATAATTACCTACCCCTGTTTCAAATTGCTCTGCTTTAATAAACTTCGTGTTTGAAGGTAGATCAATATTATAAAAATGCTCAAAAATTTGAATATCTTCTTCCGAAAAATCTGTTAATTGGTAGTAATGCGGATCAATAATACATTTATGAAAATACCATCCATTAAACAATAAAAAACAGGCACTTATTAAAATTACTAATACTGCCTTATATATAATCTTTAACTGTATCACAATGATATGCGCCCCCTCATAATATGCATTACTTTTGGGAAGAATTAATTATTCAGATTTTATTTTTCTTTAAGGCAATCTGCAAATGCTTGTGCAATTGTTTGACCATCCTCTTAGGTATAATTATTAACAGTAAAATGATGTTTAAATTTCAAATAGACAGGATTGTTGGTGTTTAAATAGTACTCTGCATCCTTAGTAACTGCTTCAAATGAATTATTAAATCTGTTTTTGGAAAATTGAGAGTATCTTGTACTATAGCCGATGCTAACTTAAATAAATTAGCATCATTCATTCGTAATTTGAGATGAATGATAGAAATAAAAAAAGCCCCTCACAAATTCATTGAACTTGTGAGAGACCTCGTATGGCATTACATCTGGCAACCCCTTATGTCCAAACAGGGATCATAATTTTTTACATCATTCCACCCATACCGCCCATTCCGCCCATGTCAGGCATTCCTGCACCGCCGGCGTTTTCTTCCGGTTTGTCAGCGACAACGGCTTCAGTTGTCAGGAGCATTGCTGCTACAGACGCAGCGTTTTGCAGAGCAGAACGCGTCACTTTTGTCGGGTCAACGATACCTTTTTCGATCATGTTTACCCATTCGCCAGTTGCAGCGTTGAAGCCTACGCCGATTTTTTCGTTTTTCAGGCGCTCAACGATGACAGATCCTTCAAGACCAGCGTTGTGCGCGATTTGACGGATCGGCTCTTCAAGCGCGCGAAGCACGATGTTGATACCTGTTTGCGCATCGCCTTCAGCTTCAACTGCAGCGACTTTGTTGTATACGTTGACAAGCGCTGTACCACCGCCGGATACGATGCCTTCTTCAACAGCTGCGCGAGTTGAGTTGAGGGCGTCTTCGATGCGAAGTTTACGCTCTTTCAGCTCAGTTTCAGTCGCAGCGCCGACTTTGATGACAGCTACGCCGCCGGCAAGTTTCGCAAGACGCTCTTGTAATTTTTCTCTGTCGAATTCAGAAGTTGTTTCTTCCACTTGAGCGCGGATTTGGTTAACGCGTGCAGCGATTTTTTCAGTATCGCCGGCGCCTTCTACGATTGTTGTGTTTTCTTTCGTTACCACAACTTTAGAAGCGCGTCCCAATTGTCCGATTTCAGTAGATTTCAGGTCAAGACCTAAATCTTCTGTGATCACTTCTCCGCCTGTAAGAACGGAAATGTCTTCAAGCATTGCTTTACGGCGGTCACCGAAGCCAGGAGCTTTAACGGCAACAGCGTTGAATGTGCCGCGAAGTTTGTTGACAACGAGTGTAGCAAGAGCTTCACCTTCAACATCTTCAGCGATCAGAAGCAATGGTTTGCCTTGCTGTACAACTTGCTCAAGCACAGGAAGGATTTCTTGGATGTTTGTGATTTTTTTGTCTGTGATTAAAATGTAAGGATTATCAAGAACCGCTTCCATCTTATCAGAGTCAGTCACCATGTAAGGAGATGCATATCCGCGGTCGAATTGCATACCTTCCACAACTTCAAGCTCAGTTGTGAAGCCTTTAGACTCTTCGATTGTGATGACGCCATCGTTTCCTACGCGCTCCATTGCTTCAGCGATAAGGCTTCCGACTTCCTCATCAGCAGCAGAGATCGCAGCAACCTGAGCGATAGACTCTTTGCCTTCGATCGGCTTAGAAATTTCTTTTAAGTTTTCGATTGCAACGGTTACGGCTTGTTCCATACCTTTACGCACGCCGACAGGGTTAGCTCCCGCAGTTACGTTTTTCAGGCCTTCACGGATCATAGCCTGCGCAAGAACTGTTGCAGTCGTTGTACCGTCACCGGCAACGTCGTTTGTTTTGCTGGCTACTTCAGCCACAAGCTTCGCACCCATGTTTTCAAACGCGTCTTCAAGTTCAATTTCTTTTGCGATTGTTACACCGTCATTTGTAATTAATGGAGAACCGAATTTTTTCTCCAGAACCACGTTGCGTCCTTTTGGCCCTAAAGTTACTTTTACAGCGTCAGCAAGCGCATCGACACCGCGAAGCATAGCGCGGCGTGCTTCTTCACTAAACTTAATATCTTTTGCCATGTTAACGAAACCTCCTCGAATTTTTAAAAGTATTTATTTGCTTAGCCGATAACAGCTAAAATGTCGCTTTCACGTAAGATTAAGTATTCAGTACCTTCGTATTTCACTTCAGTACCGGCGTATTTTGAGAAGATAATGCGGTCGCCCTCTTTTACTTCTAAAGCAACGCGCTCTCCGCTTTCCAACACGCGACCTGAACCGGCTGCCACGATTTTGCCTTCTTGCGGCTTTTCTTTTGCAGAATCCGGTAATACGATTCCGCTGGCAGTTTTTTCTTCAGATTCTACGAGTTCAATGACAACGCGATCACCTAATGGCTTTAACAATGTAATAACCTCCTCAATAGTATGAATATGTAATTTTAGCACTCAGCTCTAAAGAGTGCTAACACAATTATTATAATAAAGAATCTCACTTCCAATTTCAAGTCATAAGAATAAAAAATTTTCACGCTTACATCATTCTCTCTTACAGCGATTTTCTCCTTTTTTCACGTCTGGTTCACTTATGTTACAATAAGAACAAATAAGTTGATTTTATAGGATAAAGGAGTACATATCATTTGAGAAAACAGTATTGGTATATCATTTTGACATACGTTATCATGCAGCTTTCCGCATTGATCGGCATTCCTTTAATGTACAAATTCGGCTACGCGGGCGGGCATCCTACGAATGCGAATCTCACCATGGCTCAGGGGATTTATTCCGTCGTAAGCTTTTTTATCTGCCTGATTATCGTTCTCTTGATTTTGAGAACCGCGCCGAAGCAGACATTAAGAAACGGGAAGAAAGCATCCGCCGGCATGTCCGTTCTCTGGGCGGTCGCGGGAATATGGCTCGCTTTATTTTCTCAGGGTATCGCCGGAATGATTGAGCAGTATGTCTTTCACGTGAACAGCGGTTCCGAAAACACGAAAGCCATTCTCAACATTATAAAAGCCATGCCGCTCATGATTATCGTTTCTTCTATCGTCGGGCCGATTCTTGAAGAAATCATTTTCCGGAAGATCATCTTCGGTGTATTATATGAAAAAACGAATTTCTTTTTCGCCGGACTGATCAGTTCCGTCATTTTCGGCATTGTGCACCAGGACCTCACACACCTGCTGCTATATACGGCCATGGGCTTTACCTTTGCGTTCTTGTATGTGCAGACGAAACGGATTATTGTGCCGATATTCGCCCATGTCATGATGAATACCATTGTCGTGGTCATGCAGCTCGGCCCCGCCCAAAAATATATTGAACAGCATAGTGAACAAATGCAATTAATTATTGGAGGATTGTTTGTATGAGGAACCCAATGACTTGGGGCTTGATTTATTTCGCAGTCGGCTGTATCTTTACGTATTTGGCCGCAAGCTCGCCGGGAAGCATGTGGTCTTTTTATTCCATACTGCTGATGGTTTTCGCCGCTTATAATATCAGCATCTCGTTTAAAATGTTCGCTTTCTCATTTAAAGTGAAGAAAAATCAAAAATAAAAGAAAAGCCATTTCTCATCATGGAGAAATGGCTTTTTTTATGCTGATACGTCCTGGTCGGATTCGCTGCTGCCGGTCTGCCTTTTCCGATACGCCGCTTTTGAAATCAGGATACTGACCTCGTATAAAATGCAAAGCGGAATCGTAATCATCAAGTGAGACAGCAGCTCAGGCGGCGCAATCATCGCTGCGATCACAAGCAGCACAAAATACGCGTACTTCCTGATCTTCGATAAAAACATCGGCGTGATAACACCGAGTCTCGTTAAAAACATGATCAGCACCGGCATCTGAAACAGCAGCCCGAACGGAATCGTCAGCTGCAGCAGAAAATGAAAATACTCGCTGATTCCGATCACTTGGTTGACATCGAGGTCATTCGAGACCCGCTTCATAAAATCAACGACCAGCGGAAATAAAATATAATAAGAAAATGACACACCGCCGACAAACAGCACGATCGAAATCGGAATATAGCTGAGTGTTACTTTGCGCTCCTTCTCATACAGCCCCGGGCTGACAAACGCCCAAATCTGATAGAGAATAATCGGCGAAGTCAAAATGATGCCGATAATAAACGCGAACTGCAAAAAGATAAACAGCGGATCCGTCAGGTTAAAAGCATTAAGGGTGAGCTCTTTTACTTCATCGGCTTTTTGAAGATACACAATGATAGGTTTTGCCAGAAAAAAGCCGGCAATAAAGAAAACCGTAAAGGATAACGCCACAATCAGCAATCGTTTCCGAAGTTCGGCAATATGCTCCACAAGCGTCATTTGATTCACTCTCATACGCGTCATCCTATCTTACTGTTCTTCTTTCTTTTTTTCCTCTTCTTCACCGGCTAATCCCTTAGTGGCGTTCTTAAATTCACGAAGCGTGTCCCCCGCGGCTTTTCCTAACTCGGGAAGCTTCTTCGGACCGAAAATAATCACCGCCACCACACCGATAACAGCCAGGCTTCCAGGACCGATCATGTGCAGCTCCTCCTTTCGTTATTCAATTTCTTCCAAAACAGAATAATGCTTTAAGAAATAAACCAATGATTGAAGCTCTACAGCTAAATCTATATGATGAATTCGAATGTGATCCGGCACATTCAAACGGGCCGGCGTAAAGTTAAGGATTCCCTTGATTCCGAGCGACACGAGCCGATCGGTGATTGACTGCGCGGCAACCGCCGGAACGGTAAGAATCGCCACGGGTTCATCCTTAATGTGAAGCTCTAAATCATTAAGAGCATAGACAGGCACGCCGCCTACCTCAGTTCCTATTTTACTCTGATTCACATCAAAAGCCATAGATATTTTTGTGTTATTATTTTTTGTGAAATTATAGTGAAGAAACGCCGTCCCTAAATTCCCGACACCGATCAAAATGACGTTCGTCGTTTCATCCTGATCCAGTGTTTTTCTGAAAAATGACAGCAGGTAATCCACATTATAGCCGTATCCTTTTTTGCCGAGCGCCCCGAAATAGGAAAAATCCCGGCGGATCGTGGCCGAATCGACTTTTACCGCATCGCTCAGTTCAGCAGATGAAACGCGCTGCTTTCCTGACGCGTGTAAATTCTTTAAAAAGCGGTAATAAAGCGGCAGCCGTTTTGCTGTCGCCTGCGGAATTTTTGATTGATCCTTGTTCATGATTGGTCCTCCACTTTATACTCAGATGCATCTCTTTTAAAATCACCGTTTTTGCCTCCCGTTTTTTCCATGAGGCAGGTCGGGCCGATGACCATTCCTTTATCCAGCGCCTTGCACATGTCATAAACGGTCAAAGCACAGACTGAAGCGGAAGTTAGCGCTTCCATTTCCACACCTGTACTCCCTTTTGTTTTTACGCTTGCCTGTATATGAAGAACGGCTTCGGAATCCTTTTCCTCCCAGCCGAATGAAATGTCGACGCTGCTTAAAGAAAGCGGGTGGCACATCGGGATAATCGCTGAGGTCTGCTTTGCAGCCATGATTCCGGCCACCTGTGCGACAGCCAGTACGTCTCCTTTTCCGATCTCGCGTTTTTTGATTCTGCTGTACACGTCATGCTTCATGTGTACGCTGGATATTGCAGCGGCAGTACGGACTGTTGAAGATTTATCGCTTATATCCACCATGCGGGCACGGCCTTCTTCATTAAAATGAGAAAATCCATTCATATTTAAACTCTCCTTACTTCTGATCATACACTATTTTCTCCCTGATGTCTTATCCTATAATGTTCCAATTCTGATGTATTGTTTGCTGACAGCAGGTTGATAAGCTACACTTAACTTATTATAACAGAGGTGAAATAATATGATGATCTTACAAATTAATCAGCTGTCCAAATCTTTTGGCGCTGATCCTATTTTAAACAATATAAAGCTTGAAGTCAGATCTCGGGATCGCATCGCCATTGTAGGCAGAAACGGAGCCGGCAAATCAACTCTCCTTAAAATTATCGCAGGTCACCTTTCATATGAAAAGGGTGAATTAATCAAACCGAAAGAATTAACGATGGGATATCTTGCCCAGCACACAGGCTTGGAATCCCAGCTTACCATAAAAGAAGAACTGCTGAGTGTTTTTGATTTCCTGAAAGCAATGGAAAAAGAAATGCGTTCTATTGAAGAAAAGATGGCTACGGCCGCCCCCGCGGAGCTTGAGACACTGATGAAAACCTATGACAGGCTTCAGCAGGACTTCAAGGATAAAGGCGGCTATCAGTATGAAGCGGACGTCCGTTCTATCCTTCACGGCCTCGGTTTCGGAAAATTTGACGATTCCGTGAAAGTGCAAAGCCTGAGCGGCGGTCAGAAAACAAGGCTTGCACTCGGCAAGCTTTTGCTGACCCAGCCTGATCTGCTTATTTTGGATGAACCGACGAACCATCTCGACATCGACACGCTTACATGGCTTGAGCATTATTTACAGGGATATTCAGGCGCCATCCTGATTGTCTCCCACGACAGATATTTCCTTGATAAAGTCGTCAGCCAAGTGTACGAGGTCTCACGGACAGAAAGTAAAAAATACCTCGGCAACTACAGCGCCTATTTAGAACAAAAAGCTGAGCAGTATGAGAAAGACCTGAAGCTGTATGAAAAACAGCAGGACGAAATCGCCAAGCTCCAAGATTTTGTCGACCGCAACCTGGCCAGAGCATCAACAACCAAAAGAGCCCAAAGCAGACGAAAGCAGCTTGAACGGATGGACGTCATGGCAAAGCCGCTCGGTGATGAAAAATCAGCCGCCTTCCGTTTTGACATTACAAAACAGAGCGGAAACGACGTCCTTCGCGTACAGGATGTTTCCATCAGCTATGACGGCCAGCCGCCGCTTTTGAAAAACCTGACCTTCGGCATTACAAGAGGGGAAAGCGCCGCCCTCGTCGGACCGAACGGGATCGGCAAGTCAACCCTGCTGAAAGCCATTAACAATACGCTCAGTCCGAAATCCGGGTCGATCACGTACGGCTCCAATGTCACAATCGGCTATTATGATCAGGAGCAAGCCGAACTGACCTCATCCAAACGCGTCTTGGACGAGCTGTGGGATGAATATCCGGACATGCCGGAAAAAGAGATCAGGACATGCCTCGGCAACTTTCTGTTCAGCGGAGACGATGTCCTGAAACCTGTCCGTTCTCTAAGCGGCGGTGAGAAAGCAAGAGTTGCGCTTGCCAAGCTGATGCTGCAAAAAGCAAACTTTCTCATCCTTGATGAACCGACAAACCACCTTGATCTGGACAGTAAAGAAGTGCTGGAAAACGCCCTGATCGACTATCCGGGAACCCTGTTATTTGTATCGCATGACCGCTACTTTATTAACAGGATCGCCACAAGGGTGCTGGAGCTGTCTCCGGATCATGCAGAAGAATATTTGGGTGACTATGACTATTACACCGAGAAAAAAGCCCAGCAGCTGGAATTGGAAGAAATGAAACGGCAGGAAAAAGAGCAAGCACAGCCTGCCGGCAAGGTCAAACAGGATACAAAAAGAACATACGAGGAAGAAAAAGAATGGAAAAAGAAAGAACGGCAGCGCCTGAGACGCATTGAAGAAATCGAAGCAGCCGTCTCATCCGCCGAAGAGAAAATCAGCGCCAATGAGGAGCTGCTGTGCGACCCTGACGTGTATCAGGATCATGAAAAGGTACAGACCATTCACACAGAGAACGAAGCTCTGAATCAAGAGCTGGAACGATTATTAGCGGAGTGGGAAGAACTCTCCTCAGAAGAATAGAAAAAGTCAAGCACCTCTTTAAGGGGTGCTTTTTTATCCACAGCTTTTCTCCTTGCCTGCTATTTAAGTAAGCGCTTTATACACACTATCCACAAAATTTTCTGACTTTATCCACTTTACTAACAACTTTCAGACCCTTATTCAGCCTGGATTTCTGAATATATTCACAATCCTGTGGATATGTTAGAATTATCTGTTAATAAATTAAAAAAGCCTCACGTTTTACAACGTGAGACGCTCAAAAGATGTTAATTCCAAGCCGGGCTGTCCGTTCATATCATATGAACCCCGGATTCCTTTTTCAAAAGCAACGGTTCCGGCAGCCGCAATCATCGCTGCATTGTCTGTGCATAAAGAAAGCGGCGGGATAACAAGCTCAGGATCTCCCGGATGGCTGAATTCCTGCTGCAGAGCGGCTCTCAGCCCTTTGTTGGCGGCTACGCCTCCTGCCAGCAGCACTTGTTTAACCCCGTATTCTTTCGCGGCTTTAGAGGTTTTTGCCGTCAGTACATCAATGACACTCTGCTGAAAGCTCGCAGCAAGATCCTCAGGAGGAATCACCTCATTTTTTTGCGAGGCGTTATGGAGCGTGTTAATCACGGCTGACTTCAGCCCGCTGAAGCTGAAATTGTAAGACCCCTCATCCAGCCACGCACGCGGAAGCGGAATAGAATCCGTTCCCACAGCAGCCAGCTTATCAATCTGCGGCCCTCCCGGATAAGGAAGCCCCATCGTTCTCGCCACTTTGTCGTAAGCTTCGCCTGCGGCATCATCCAGCGTTTCTCCGATAACCTCGAATGAACCGTGCTCTTCCATATAAACCAATTCCGTATGTCCGCCCGACACAACCAAAGCAAGCGCCGGGAACTGAAGCTCCTCTACCAGTCTGTTTGCATAAATATGGCCCGCAATGTGATGGACGCCGACTAACGGTATTTGATGGGCAAAGCTTAACGCCTTTGCCGCATTGACTCCGATTAACAGGGCTCCGACAAGTCCGGGTCCTTCCGTTACCGCAATCGCATCGAGATCACCAAAGCCCATCTCCGCTTTTAAAAGAGCTTCCTCAATCACTAAGGTAATCTGCTCCACATGATGTCTGGACGCAATTTCAGGCACGACCCCGCCGAACCGTTTATGGCTTTCAATTTGCGAAGCGACTACGTTTGAAACGATTTCTTTACCGTTTTTCACGACTGAAGCCGCTGTTTCATCACAGCTTGTTTCAATTCCTAATACATAAATATCTTGTTTTTCACTCATGTAATGTCACCCACATTAATAACGCATCTTCCCCGTTATCTGTATAGTATTGTTTTCTGATTCCTCCGGCCTGAAGACCGAATTTTTTATATAAGGATTGGGCGGGATGATTCGAGACCCTGACTTCGAGAGAGAGCCTCCTTGCCTTTTTTTCTCTGCACAATTCTACCGCAGCGCGAAACAGAGCTTCTCCCAATGATTGGCCCCGGTATTCCGGCTTAATGGCTATATTCGTAATCTGCGCGTCATCTATAATAATCCAGATTCCGCAATACCCCGCCAGACAGCCGTCCTTTTCAATGACAAGGTAGTGCGCATACGGATTTTCCAAAAGCTCATGATAAAATGAATCCTTCGTCCACGGAGAAGTGAAGGATGCTGTTTCAATTTCATAAATTTGATCAATATCTTCCGGCCGCATGCTTCGAATCGCCGTTTTCGTTTTCATCCCCATCACCCTATTTTTGAGATTCCATCCATTTCGCTTCAGCCTCTGCCAGACGCAAATAATCTGGAACAAGGCTGTGGACATCCGCTTCTTCTTTTTCCAAGCCTAAAAACGCCAGCTCTGACGGCCGCGGATTATGCTGTGCAGCCGTTCCCATCACTGCTTGAGATGTCAGTTCATGCAGAATGGTTTCTTCATGAATGGCTGTATCATGCCCTAAAAATAAAACCGGAGACGCTTTTTCTTTCAGCATGCCGAGCCAATCCGTCAAAAGCACATTCTGATCAGGAAGAACGGATTGTAATCGGCCGTCCTGATATTCATAAAGTCCCGTATACACCTGTCCGCGTCTGGCATCAAATAACGGGCAGATCAGACCTTGAAAATGCCGTCCGTTCGCCGCCAGCACCTCAAGGCTCGACACAGCGGAAATCGGAAGCTTCAGCGACCAAGCCAAAGTCTTCGCCAGCGTCACACCGATTCTGACACCAGTGTACGATCCCGGTCCTTTCGCCACCGCTATTTTCGTAAGGTCCTGCGGTGTTAGGCCGCAATCCTCCAGCAATGAATTGACAGCAGGCATCGCCCGCACGGAATGATTCTTTTTTAAATATGTAATATACTCCGCCATCACCGTTTTCTCACGAACGAGCGCGGCACCCAGCGTGTAATTTGACGTATCAATTGCCAGTATTGTCATGTTTATTAATCTCCTCACAAAGCGTTTCATACCGTGTTCCGCAAGCCGTAAAGGTAATGTCCCTTTCCTCATCACCGGCTCTCTTGATGACGATCTGCAGCCGTTCAGCGGGCAGCTGATCCTGAATTAAATGAGCCCATTCAATTAAACAGACGCCTTGTCCTTCAAAATATTCTTCAAGGCCTAAGTCTTCGCTTTCATCCTCCATGCGATACACATCCATATGATATAGAGGAAGCGAACCATCATGGTATTCTTTTATAATTGTAAAGGTCGGGCTGTTTACCACTCTTGTGATCCCCAGTCCTTCGGCAAACCCTTTTGTGAAAGTCGTTTTTCCCGCTCCCAAGTCGCCTTCCAGTGTCAGAATGTCTCCCGGCTTTGCCAATGAAGCGGCAAGCTTGGCTACGGCTTTCGTTTCTTCAGGGTTTTTCGTTCTCCATTGTAATGTCGTCAAAGTGAGTCACCCGTCTTATTTAAAATGATTGTATCCTTTTTTCTCAAGGACGATTTGTCTCTGATCATTGGCTGTCAAAAGAACACTTGCTTCCTTCCGTTCAGTCACCGCTCCAATCTTCGCAATCCGAATGCCTGATTGCGTGCA